>NZ_CP085243.1:0-2935000 GCF_044811015.1 Pelagibacterium halotolerans | reverse complement strand
CGATCCCACATCGCTGGTGGCGAAAACGCGCCGGCTCAAGCCTGTCACCGAAACTGTATCGGACCGCCAGGTCATCGAGGCGAGCATCCGGGAAACCGTCGACGGGGTGGCTCGTATCCGCAGCCAACCCTTTACCCGTATCGAAGCGACGCTTGCTACCGCAGCCACGGCACTGTCCGCCGACATTCCGGCATATGACCCCATCGCCCTGCTCGCACGCAACGAACCGATGCGGGCGGATACAGCCGATCTGGTCAATACCGACATTTATGGTGCCGACGTCGAAGGCGAGGTGACCGTGCGCACCGCATCGCTGCCGCTAACGGCTGTACCCAACCGTGCCATCAACGATGCCCTCGCCGCTCAGTTCGTGCGCCTCAGCGTCGAAGGAGCATATACGGCTGATGAAACCGCACTCATGAGCTACGCCGCGGCGGGCGGCGTGGGGGCCCTGCGCGAACTGGATATGTCCGGACCCGAGGAGATTTCCGCAAGCGTGGCCGAGAACGTAACGGTGATGCCCAAGAGCCTGCCGGGCCAAACGGTCAACCAAACCCGAACCGAACGCATCGTCACCATCCATGAGCAAACCCCGCTCACCGATGAACTTGTCCGCAACGGTTTTACGCAACCCATGGTAGCCGCGGTAACCCGCGCCATGCGCAACGTCTTTCCCGATCCGGTGCTCTCGGCCGGGATGCGATTGCGCATTTTATTCGGTCCCCAGCGCGGCAGCGACACACTCATCCCCTACCGCATGAGCATATATAATGACACCACGCACCGGGTGACCGTAGCGCTGACCGACAGCGGGCAATATGTGCTGGGGATCGAGCCGCCGGCTATCACCTTCCCCGAGGAGGATACCGAAGAGGTCAACGTCGCCAACCTGCCCACGATTTACCGCTCGATCTGGGAGACAGGCCGCAAGCACGACCTTGACGATACCACGATCGACCGCATCGCGGCGATGTTCGCCTACGATGTCGACCTTACACGCCGCGTCCAACCCGGCGATACGATCACCATCCTGCTTTTGGGAACCGCCGACAGCGAGAACCAGGAATTGCTCTATGTGAGCCTGAAGCTGGGCAATACCGTACGTGAGCTCTTCCGGTTCCGCACCGATGACGGGGTTGTCGATTTTTACAATTCGGACGGCGAGACCGGGAAACAGTTTCTCGTGCGCCGGCCGCTCGAAGGGGGAGGCACGTTGCGTTCGCGCTATGGCTACCGCCGGCACCCCGTTTACGGTGACTACCGCCTGCACTCGGGCGTCGACCTGGCGGCGCGTACCGGCACGCCGATCTATGCAGGCGGCGACGGCATCGTCGAGCGCGCGCAGTGGTTCTCGGGCTATGGCCGCTATGTCGAAATCCGCCACGCCAACGGTTATGCCACCGCCTACGCCCACATGTCGGCGATCGCCGATGGCATCACCCCCGGAACGGCAGTGACCCAGGGTCAGGTGATCGGCTATGTTGGCTCGACCGGCGTTTCGACCGGCCCGCATCTGCACTATGAGATCAAGATCAACGGCAACACAGTCGATCCGCTCGCCGTGAAACTGCCCCGTGCCAATGCGCTGCCGCAGCAATATCAACCGGCGTTCGACAACACCGTGGCCCAGATCCGGTCACTCGTCGCCCGCGACGCATCGCCCGACATCACCATCGCCGCAACAAACTAACCCGCCTTTGCCGCGCTCCAGACCGCAAGCTGATTGCCGCCCGGCTCGCGGAAATGGAACCGTCGTCCGCCGGGGAAGTCAAATTGCGGCTTGGTTATCTCTCCGCCAGCCGCCGTTACAGCCGCCTCGGCAGCGTCGAGATCGTCTGCATAAAGAATGACGAGCGGGGAAACAGCGTCGCCATCGGCCTGCGCGATGCCCCCGTCTAGCCCCGCGTTATCGATCGCCTGATAGCTGGGTCCGTAGTCGGTAAAGCTCCAGCCGAACGCCGCTTTGAAGAAAGCCTGGCTTGCGCCAATGTCGCTACTGGAGAATTCAACGTAGTTGATGTCGAGCTTGGCAGGCATGATGCAATCTCACCTTGTATGTTCCGTTTTTGTTCTACCTCATATGTACCGATTCGACAAGCCGACCGCTATGCCGCTCTCGCCGCGTTTTGCAATTCCAGCGAGGACCTAAAATGAGACGTGATGAGATGTCCGACAGCCCTCGGGCTTCGGGGTTTGCAAATGTGGACGGTATGCGGCGAGACGCGCCTCATACTGATTATTAAAGTGCGAGACGAGCCTCGCCGCATACGCCCGGGATTTTTGGCTTGGCGTCCGCTCGGGCTGGGGCCAATCCCCGCCAGGTTTCCCCGGTGACCACAGGATCGCTGTGGCTGGCCACGGTGACGTTTGGGCCTCCGCTGGGACGACTCCCATCGGACCCGGACCGGTCCCGCCCAAACGTTCGTTGCGCCTGCGCCCATCAAAAGCGGGTCCGTGGAAAGCATCATACTTGACGTTTCGGGGGCGGGGATAAGTTTACGAATCGGCGGTCAAAGCGCCAATCCAAACAATAGCTTAAGGGAGCACTACGATGCAGCCTCGCGCCACGCCCGGCCAGATCATCATTCTTAACGGCGCGCCACGGTCGGGCAAGTCATCGATCGCCCGGGTCATTCAGAAGAGCTTTGATGGTGTCTGGATGAATCTCGGCGTCGATGCCTGGGCCGGGGTCATCCCGGAAAAATGCCGTCCCGGTATCGGACTACGTCCCGGCGGCGAACGGCCTGACCTCGAACCGCTGATTTCGGTCCTTTATGCGGCGCTCTATGAATCGATTGCCGCGCATAGCCGGTTGGGGCTCAACGTGGTCGCCGATCTCGGGCATCACGATGCGTATTCCCAACCGCTCGGGATACTGGCCGATTGCGCAAAACGGCTTGAGGGATTGCCCGTGCTGTTCGTGGGGGTGAAGTGCCCAATCGGAACGATCATGGATCGGCGTAACGCGGGGCAGGCAGGACGCGAGGGGCGATATCTCACTGGGACGAAGGAAGAGCCGGTGCCCGCGCCGGTTGCACGGTGGCAGGAGGCCGTGCATGCGCATGGAGAATATGATCTTCAAGTGGATACAGGGGAAGCAAGCGCCGAAGCATGCGCTCTCGCGATCGCGCAATACATTCGGAACCGGCCGACGAGGACAGGTGTCTTTGACCGGATCGGACGGTAGGATCGAAGAGCCACCGGGACCTGGCCCGAACTTCCCGCACTGGTTACGCCCTGCGCTGGTTCAAAGTGGCGACAGTGTGAGAAATCCGGGCTAAGATCGAGCGAAGGCCCGAACCAGAAGATAAAGGCCCGCCAATGCGATCAACGCAAAAACGATATTGTCCAGTGGATCCCAGATCGCCTCGAGCACGATGTCGAGTATGTTGATGTCGAACGCGAAAAAGCCCCAGGCCAAAGCACCTATGATCACAAGAGCGAAGGCCGTCCAGTCCAGGGCCGTCGTCGGTCGCATTTTGCCACCTCGCTAACGTTGCCCGGCCCGCCAATTCTACGCCCTGTGCAGTGTCCCGTCGAGACGATCATGGCGCAGAGCAACGCAGAATAACCGAGCCGGCGCCTCCACGCCTCGCCAGTCAGTGCCGGTCCCCGAAGTAATCCGCACGCAATTCGCCAACAAACCCGCTTTCGAGCGCGCCGACGATCTCCGCCGACACGGGGCGCCGCAGCGCGCTGTTGAGTGGCATACCGAAGCCATATTTTTCAGGCCGAAAGATGGGACCAACCACCTTCACGGGCAGCTCCGGGTGCGAATGCGCGTAATATTCGAGCACCGGCGTATCGCCGATCACCGCGTCGATCCGACCGGAAACAAGCGCATCGACCGAATCGATGGTGCCGTTGAATGTCGTTGCGGAGATGATGGAAGTGTCGACAAAATCCTCGGCCGTACTGCCTGCGGCGACCCCCACCATATGGCCGGGCAGATCGGCGATACTGTTGATCCGCCCGGTAAGCTGCAGCGTTGTCATGACGCTCGTAACCGACGAGGTGACATATGCCAGAACGGCAATACCCGTCACCAACCAGAGTGCTTGCCAGATGCGCCCCACCCAGCCAAAGAGGTTCTTGCGCGATGGCGCCTTTCCCGAGGTGGCAATGGACATGACCGTGTAAAAGCTTTCGGCGAACCCATCGCGCCAACGGCGAGGGAAATCCTGGTCGAAGTACCGGTCGAAAAGCGTGAACCCGATGGTCGCAACGACGATCACGAGCACAATCCAGGCATAGGCCGTGAGATAGCCCGCGTCATTAAGGCCGTTAACGATACCCCAGAAGCCCGTACCCTGGTCGGTGCCGACCATGAGCCGCAACCCCGCATCGTACCAGGGTTGCGTGAAATCGATCCGGTGCGCGCGGTTTTCCGTGATCGTGAGATTGGTGACAGCAACATCTACCTGCCCCTCCTCCGCCGCCTCGACAAGCCCGCCGACGGTATCGAACGCCTGGTATTCGTATGCGTAGCCAAGCTCCTCGGCGACGGTCTCCCAGAGATTGACAGCCATGCCCATATAGCCGTCCTCCTCAACCATGACGAAAGGTGGGCTTTCGTATACGCCGACGGTGAGCGTGTCTTGGGCGGACGTGGGCGCTGCGAACAGCATGGCGGCGCATGCCATGGCAACACAGGCGGAAATTTGCTGGATAATCGATCGTGGCATAACCGAGCCCCCCTGGCTGAGCCAAGATCGTAGCCCGATGATCGCGCCACGTGCAACGTCAGGGGGTTCGACGAACGGGGCAATCGTTTGAAGCCAGCCTCTCCACCTCCGCTCGCTGCCACCGACTTGATCCTACCGGATTCACACATCTCCGTTTGAGGCACCAACCCATGCCACGCGCACGATTTCCCTTCTCCCCTTGAGGGCCTGTTGCGCAGTTTACGGGAAGGTTGATGCGGCAGGCGCAACGGCGACGGAGGCGGTTTTCGGTTTGCCTGATTGGGCGGTTTCGGCTGTTTTGTTGCGGTTTTGCCGGATGGCGGACGCAGCTATGGCGTGATCGCCGCCCAACGTCGCATGTTGAAGGCGATGGCGGCGAGGAGCACCTGGGCGGTTGCCTTGGCGAGACCGCGATAGCGAATGCGGGTCAAGCGCATGCGGTTCTTCCATGTGGCAAAAGTTGTTTCCACCGCCGCCCGGCGTCTTGCGACGAGGCGGTTGAAGCGCTTCAGCCTTGGTGACAGTTTGGGATGGTGCTTGTTGGGCCGTCTCGCCAGCCGTGCCTTGACGCCACGTGCCTTGAGCGCTGCTTCGCGGGCATGGGTGTGGTAGGCCGCATCCGCCCATACCGCCTTCTCGTCGCCGCGGATCAGCCGGTCGGCCGGCGTGGTGTCGTTGACATTGGCCGGTGTGGTGATCACTGCGCGCACCAGGCCGGAGCCCTCGTCGACGCCCACATGGGCCTTGTAGCCGTAGACCGAGCCGCCCTTGCCCTGGCGCTTGGCGAAGCGGGCATCCGCGTCGACGGCCGGGCGCCCGTCGCCTGGCCGCGCCGAGGCGGACGCGATCAGCGTCGCATCCAGCATCGTGCCGCGCTTCAGGATCAGCCCGGCCTTCTCCAACTGCCGGTCGAGTTCTCCGAAAAGCCGCTCCACATGCCCGCCGGCGGACAGTTCGTTGCGGAAACGGCACAGCACCGTGTGGTCGGGAACGCCTTCCTCCAGCGATAGGCCACAGAAGCGCCGGAACGACAGCCGGTCGCAAAGCGCCTCCTCCAGTTCCCGGTCGGAAAGCCCATAGAGCGATTGCAGGATTAGCGCCTTGAACAACACCAGCGGCGGCCAGGCCGCCCGGCCCGGTCCGCTGTCGCGCAAGGGCGCCAAAAACTTCTCGAACCGGTACCACTTCACCAGCCCCGAAAGCCGATCCAGCGCCGTCGACCCGGCCGTCGCGCCGACGACCCCGTCCGCAAACCCAAGCTGACCTGTCCGCTTCACCGCCATGACGATCTCCCAAATCAGATACAAGCAGTGAATCACAATTCGCAAATTGTGCAACAGGCCCCTTGAGGGAGAAGGTGGCCGCGAAGCGGTCGGATGAGGAGTGCGTTGCAGCAAAGCTCGGCCTTTGGTGGGGTTCGAGATGCCGCAGGCACCCCTCATCCGACCCTCGCTGCGCGAGGCCCACCTTCTCCCTCAAGGGGAGAAGGGAAGCTGTGCCTAGGATAAGCCCTGTAGTCTCAAACCAAATTGGGGCCAAGCCCCGCCCAGTTGGAATTGCTGCAGCGAGGGGAGGTGGAAACGCCAGAGCAGGCCTCACGTGTTGGCAGTGCCGTGAGGATGCCGTTCCCATACGAGCGTCTTGAACGCGGACGCACATCCGCCACGCGCGGCGACAAAAAAGGGTCCCACAAAAGAGGGACCCTTTTGTTTAGTTTATTCCGCCGCAGCGTCCACAGGCTCACCTGTGACAACCGGTAAAATCACCAGCCCCTCCTCGCCGGCATCCACCTGCACGGCTGAGCCATCAGCCACCTCGCCCGCCAGCATCTTCTCAGCCAGCGCGTCCTGCACAGACCGCTGGATGACGCGCTTCAAAGGCCGGGCGCCGTAGGCCGAATCGTAGCCTTCATTCGCCAGCCACTCGCGGGCCGCGGGGGTCACCTCGATGGTGATGTCCCGGGCGTCGAGGAGCTTTTGCAGGCGGCCAAGCTGGATATCGACGATCGCACCCATCTGGCCACGCTCGAGACGGTGGAACAGGAGGATTTCGTCAACGCGGTTCAGGAACTCCGGCCGGAAGGCCAGCTTGACGGCGTCCAGAACCTTGCCGCGCACCAGTTCGACAGGCTCGCCCTCGGGCTGGGCGGCGAGAAATTCGGCGCCCAGGTTCGAGGTCATGATGACGACCGTGTTGCGGAAGTCGACCGTATGGCCCTGCCCGTCGGTCAGCCGACCGTCGTCGAGCACCTGGAGGAGGACGTTGAAGACGTCCGGGTGGGCCTTCTCGATCTCGTCGAGGAGGATCACCTGGTAGGGCCGACGGCGGACCGCTTCGGTCAGAACCCCGCCTTCCTCATAGCCGACATAGCCCGGAGGCGCGCCGATCATGCGGGCGACAGCGTGCTTTTCCATGAATTCCGACATGTCGAGCCGGACCATCGCCGTCTCGTCATCGAACAGAAATTGCGCGAGCGCCTTTGTGAGCTCGGTCTTGCCCACGCCGGTGGGGCCGAGGAACATGAACGAACCGATGGGGCGGTTGGGATCCTGCAGCCCGGCGCGCGAGCGCCGAACCGCGCGGGACACCGCTTCGACGGCCTCTTGCTGGCCGATGACGCGCTTGCCAAGCGCTTCTTCCATGCGCAAAAGCTTGTCGCGCTCGCCCTCGAGCATCTTGTCGACAGGAACGCCGGTCCAGCGCGAAACGACCTGGGCGATATGGTTGGGGGTAACGACCTCCTCGACCATTTCGGTGCCCGTACGGTCACTTTCTGCGGCTTCGGCCTCCGCGATGCGCTTTTCGAGGTCCGGAATGACGCCATAGGCCAGCTCGCCCGCACGCCCGAGATCGCCCTTGCGCTGGGCGAGCTCGAGTTCGGTGCGCGCCTGGTCGAGCTGCTCCTTCAGTTTTGTGCCACCTGCCAACCGTTCCTTCTCGGCCAGCCAGCGATGGGTCATCGCATCGGATTCTTCTTCAAGACCCGCCAATTCGGATTCGAGCTTGGCAAGACGGGATTTGGACGCGTCGTCCTCTTCCTTCTTGAGCGCCTCGCGCTCGATCTTGAGCTGAATGATGCGCCGGTCAAGCTCATCAAGCGCTTCAGGCTTGGAATCCACCGCCATACGCAGCCGCGCCGAGGCCTCGTCCATCAGGTCGATGGCCTTGTCGGGCAGGAAGCGGTCGGTGATGTAGCGGTTGGAAAGCGTCGCCGCGGAAACGAGCGCGGAATCGGAAATGCGGACGCCGTGGTGGAGTTCGTATTTCTCCTTCAATCCGCGCAGGATCGAAATCGTGTCCTCGACCGTAGGTTCGTCAACATAGACCGGCTGGAAGCGGCGGGCGAGCGCGGCGTCCTTTTCGACATGCTTTTTATACTCGTCGAGCGTCGTTGCGCCCACGCAGTGGAGTTCGCCGCGCGCCAAGGCGGGCTTGAGCAAGTTCGAAGCGTCCATCGCGCCGTCGGCCTTGCCGGCCCCCACCAGTGTGTGCATCTCGTCGATGAAGAGGATGATCTGGCCGTTGGCGGCAGTGATTTCCGAAAGGACGGATTTGAGCCGTTCTTCGAACTCGCCGCGATATTTCGCGCCGGCGATCATCGCGCCGAGGTCGAGGGCGAGGAGCTGCTTGTTCTTGAGCGATTCGGGCACATCGCCATTGACGATGCGCAGCGCCAGGCCCTCGGCGATTGCGGTTTTACCAACGCCGGGCTCGCCGATGAGCACGGGGTTGTTCTTGGTGCGGCGTGAAAGCACCTGGATGGCGCGGCGGATTTCCTCGTCGCGGCCGATGACGGGATCGAGCTTGCCATCGCGGGCTTCGCCGGTGAGATCGCGGGCATATTTCTTGAGCGCGTCATAGGTGTTTTCCGCGCTCGCGGAATCGGCGGTACGACCTTTGCGGATTGCGTTAATGGCGTCGTTGAGCCCGTTTGCGGTGACCCCAGCGGAGGCGAGGATCTTGCCTGCATCGGTATCCTTTTCGATCACCATGGCAAGCAGTAGCCGCTCGACGGTGACGAAACTGTCGCCAGCCTTGTCCGCGGCGCTTTCGGCGGTTTCGAGAATGCGCGCGGCTTCACGGGAAAGATAGATCTGACCATTGTCGCCGGAGACCGAAGGGATCTTTTTGAGCCCCTCTTCGACGCCCGCGCGCACGGCCTGCGCATTGCCGCCGGCGCGCTCGATCAACCCCGTGGACATGCCTTCGGGATCATCAACGAGGACTTTAAGGATATGGAGCGGCACGAATTGCTGATGGCCGCGGCCGAGCGCCAATTGCTGTGCACTCTGGATGAAGCCGCGCGTGCGCTCGGTGTATTTTTCAATGTTCATCGCTTCAACTCTCCCTGTCTGGCACGTCGCCCCCGTCCGTTTCCGGCCCAGGATTGGCGAACGCCCGAAGCGTTGGATTTTACGCTCAGCCCGCTTGGCGGCACTGATCGAAGTCAAAAAGAGATATAGGCACGGGTTGGAAAAGAAAAAGGGCCGGGAGAAAAACCCGGCCCTTTTTCATATTCGGTTGTTTACCGCAGCGTTTATTCCGCGGCGGCCTCGCGGCCCGCTGTCAGGAAGGCGGGAAGCTCGCTCGTTTCGGCAGATGCCTCTTCGGTGGCCTTCTTGCGCGGGCGGCGGGTGCGCTTGGGCTTGTCTTCGCCGCCGGCAACCGGAGCAGCCTCTTCGGCGGCAGCCGGCTTGGCCTCGGCTTCGGCGCCTTCGGCCGCTGCGGCCTCATCGGCCTTGGCCCGGCGCGGGCGACGCTGGCGCTGCGGACGGCGCTGCTCGCCTTCGGCGGCTTCATCGCCCTGCGTGGCACCATTGGCCTGCGACGCCTGCTCGTCCTCGCGCGCGACAGTTTCGCTCTGGCGCGCAACCTGCTCGCCCGTGCCCTCGTCGTCCTCGGGCGTCGTGTCGGTCATCTGTTCGGTGCGCGGCTGGTACTGGCCCTGCGCAGCCAGAATGATGCGGAAATAATGTTCGGCGTGCTGGAGATAGTTCTCCGCCATCACCCCGTCCCCGGAAGCCGTGGCATCACGGGCAAGCTGGACGTATTTCTCGGCAATGTGCGCGGCGTTGCCACGGATTTTGACGTCCGGGCCGTTGCTCTCGTAATTGCGCGACAAAGGGTTATTGCCGCCCCCGCGACGTCCGTTATTCCGGCCGCGCGAACGCTGCTTGTTGTTCTGCTGGTTTGGTCTCATCTGCTCGCTTCAACACGTTTCGTGTAGGTATGCGGTACGGGTCTAACGTTTTGTCCCAATGGGGCGCACCGCGCATTTCTCTTGCGGCAGCGCATGGCATCGAGCCCGCAATACCCGGTAAAAGGCCTGCGCCGTGCCGATCGCTCTCTCAGGCTTCCCCAAAAAGGCTGTGTGATCACACCACCCTGTTTTTGCGCATGGGTTCTTGTCCTGAACCGTATCGCCTGCCGGCTATGTCGTTTGCCGCCAATGTGAGGGTGGGTACCACCGCCGCGCATCAAGCGCTGCGTCAGCGAGGGCAACCTAACCGCTTCTCTCCCCCATTCCAAGGGAAAATTTCGTATCTGTGCGAATCTGCCACCTCTATTCGCCAAGGATTGCATTTGTGCACTGTGCGGTGACCATCCGGTTATGACCTGCAAGGTCGCGTTCGACTGTGACATCGCCAAAACCCGCTTCATGCAACAACTGGGTAACGGCCGCGCCCTGATCGAATCCGATCTCAAGCGCAAGTGCGCCAGCCGGGTTCATGAATCGCCCGGCTTGCGCAGCGAGGATGCGATAGGGCGCAAGCCCGTCTTCGCCTCCATCGAGCGCCAATGTGGGATCGAAATCCCTTACATCTTTGTCCAGCGTGCCAAGCACGTCAGTCGCGATATAGGGCGGATTCGACACGATCAGATCGAACCGTTCGTCGTCCGAGACGGGTGCAAACCACGCACCTTCGCGAAACTCGGCCCGCCCGGACAATCCCAATGTCCGTGCATTGTCCCCAGCTTGCCTGACGGCATCTCCGGCAAGGTCGATACCGACCCCGCTGGCACCGGGTAGAGTGTCCAGAAGCGCCAGAAGGATGCATCCCGTGCCGGCACCCAGGTCAAGCACGCGCGCGCCGGGTTTATCCTTAAGCCGCGCGATGCCGAAATCCACGAGCATTTCGGTTTCGGGCCGCGGCACGAGCGTCGCCGCGTTGAGCCCGAACGAGAGCCCGTAGAATTCCTGCCGCCCAAGAATACGGGCGACCGGCTCACGCGCCATCCGCCGCGCGATCAGAGCGTCAAATCGCTGTGCGGCCTCGGCGGATATCGGATCTGGTTCTGAAAGGATCAGACGCGTCTGGTCGATCCCCAATACGTGTCGCATCAACACTTGGGCATCGCGAGCCGCCGATTCAAGACCGGCTGACGAAAGAGTGTCCCGCCCTGCGCGCCAGGTCTGGCCGATGGTCGCGCGCCCGGCCATTATCCCCCGCCTTCCATCGCCGCCAGTTGCGCAGCCTGGTTTTCGGTAATGAGCGCATCGATGATCTCGCCCAGCGCCTCGCCTGCGATCACCTGCGGAAGCTTGTAGAGCGTCAGATTGATCCGATGGTCCGTCACACGCCCCTGCGGGAAGTTATAGGTCCGGATACGCTCGGAGCGGTCGCCCGAGCCGACCTGGTCGCGGCGGCTTTCCGCGCGCTCGGCGGACGCCTTCGTTTCCTGTTCTTCGTAAAGCTTGGCGCGCAGCACCTTCATCGCAGTCGCGCGGTTCTGGTGTTGGGATTTTTCTGAGGACGTGACGACGATCCCGGTCGGGATATGCGTTATGCGCACCGCCGAGTCAGTTGTGTTGACATGCTGACCGCCCGCACCGGAAGCGCGCATGGTGTCAATGCGGATGTCCTCGGGACGGATTTCGATATCGATGTCCTCAACCTCGGGCAACACCGCCACGGTCGCCGCCGAAGTGTGGATGCGTCCGCTCGCTTCGGTGTCCGGCACGCGCTGCACACGGTGCACCCCGGATTCGTATTTGAGCTTGGCGAACACCCCGCTGCCCGAAATCGTCGCGATGATTTCCTTATACCCCCCGGCATCGCCTTCGGAAGCTTCCATGACCGTCACACGCCAGCCCTGGCTTTCAGCGTAGCGTTGATACATGCGGAAGAGGTCACCGGCGAACAGCGCCGCCTCATCGCCGCCGGTGCCGGCGCGCACTTCAAGGATGGCGTTCTTTTCGTCCGCGGCATCCTTGGGGAGGAGGAGAATGCGGATTTCCCCGACGAGTGTTTCGATCTTCTCTCTGAGTTCCGTCATCTCTTCATAGGCGAGATCGGCCATTTCCGAATCGCCCGATTCGTAGAGTTCCTCGGCGCCCTGCAAATCCTTGAGGGCCTGCTTGTAGACGCGGATCTTCTCGACCACCGGATTAAGCTCGGCATATTCCTTGGAAAGCCGGACGTAAGCGTCAGGATCGGGATTGGCCGACATGCCATGTTCGACCGCGTCGAAACGGCGCTCCAGCGCATCAAGCTTGTCATTTGGCAGTTGTGCCATTGCGTCAGACCCAAACTGTTCGAAAAGCCGCTAAAGCGAGAGCTTCTGGCGCTCTGCGACGTCCATCAGGAACTCGCGCACCGTCACTGCCCTGTCGCCATGCGTCAGAAAGGCTTCCATATCGGCTTTAAGCGCCTTGAGATCAAGTCCGAGGATCATTTCCTTGATCGGACCGATCGAGGAGGCGCCCATGGAAAGCCGCGTCATACCGATCGAAAGCAGTGCCAAGGCTTCGATCGGACGGCCCGCGAGCTCGCCGCACATGGTGATCGGCTTGCCATGCCGCGCCGCAGCGTCGACGATTTGCTTGAGCGCCCGCAGCCTCGGCCGGGCGATGGGATCGTAGCTGCGCGCCACGCGGGGATTGGCGCGGTCGGCTGCGGTCAGGAACTGGATGAGATCGTTCGATCCGATTGAAACGAAATCGGATTCCGGCAGGAGTTCGTCGAGCTCGAACAGAACCGAGGGCACCTCGATCATCGCACCGATCTTGAGCGGGTCCGGCAGGGCCATGCCCAGCTTGGCCATCCGGGCGCCCTCGCGTTCGACGACGCGCTTGACCTTGAGGAATTCGACCGTCTCGGTGACCATCGGCACGAGCATGTTGAGCGGCCCGCCATCGGCCGCCTGCAAAAGCGCGCGCACTTGCGTGCGCAACAGGCCGGGCCGGTCGAGCGCGAGCCTTAGACTCCGCCAGCCCATGGCCGGGTTTTCCTCGGCCATCGAGCGCATATAGGGCACGACCTTGTCGCCACCGATATCGAGCAGGCGGAAGACGATGGGCTTGCCGTCCACAAGCCGAATGGCTTCTCCGTAAAGTTCCACCTGATCCTTGATGCGCGGCATTTTCGACGCGATCATGAATTGCAGCTCGGTACGGAAGAGGCCCACCCCATCCGCACCGGTTTCCTTGAGCGCATCCATGTCGGCCAAAAGCCCGGAATTGTGCAAAAGCGTGATCGGCTCGCCGTCGAGGGTGATCGCCGGCTTGTCGCGCAACGCCGCATAGTGCGCGCGCCGCTTGGCCGAAAGCCGCACCTTGTCGATATACGTCGCCTCGAGATCGGGCGAAGGGCGGACATGCACCTGCCCTGTAAATCCGTCGACGATGATGTCGTCGCCGTTTTCGCACATCGATACGATCGAATCCGCCTGCCCGACGGCAACAAGCCCGACCGAGCGCGCAACGATGGCCACATGCGCGGTCGCGGCACCTTCTTCAAGCACCACCCCACGCAGCTTGGTGCGGTCGTATTCGAGCAGCTCGGCCGGCCCCATATTGCGCGCGACGAGGATGGCATTGTCCGGGAGATCCTTGCCCGAATCTCCGCCGTCGCCGGTCAGAATGCGCAGCAGCCGGTTGGCAAGGTCGTCGAGATCGTGCAGCCGATCCCGCAGGTAAGGATCGGTCTGGCGCAACATGCGCGCGCGGGTATCGTTCTGCACGCGCTCGACCGCGGCCTCGGCGGTGAGCCCCGAATCGATCGCCTCCTCGAGACGCCGCGCCCAACCCCGGTCATGGGCGAACATGCGATAACTTTCGAGAATCTCCCGGTGATCGGAAGGAATCTGCATGTCCCCCGAATTGAACATATCGTCGATCGAGACGCGCATCTTCTTGAGCGCCTCGTTGAGCCGCTCCTTTTCCGCTTCGGTATCATCGGCGACGAAATTGGTGACGACGACGCGCGGGTCGTGCAGCACCGCCTGCCCCAAGGCGATGCCCTCTGAAAACCCCACACCCTCGAACACGCGCGGACGCCGCAGGTCGATATCCGAACCCGGCGTGATGAGCGCGTCGAAATCGGCGGTCGAGATCATCTCCGCAAGGATGGTCGCCGTCGTCAAAAGCGCTTCGGTTTCATCCTCGCCATAAATCCGCCGGTCCTGGTTCTGGACGACCAGCACCCCCAACGTCTGCCCGGCGCGCAGAACAGGCACACCGAGGAACGAGAAGAACGGATCTTCTCCCGTTTCCGGGCGATAGGCGAAGGCCGGGTGCTCGGGCGCGTTCTGAAGGCTCAGAGGTTCGGCTTCCGCCGCGATGAGGCCGACAAGGCCCTCGCCCAGCCGCAGTGTGGTCAAGTGAACCGCGTCGCGCTTGAGCCCGTGTGTTGCGAAAAGTTCGAGCGCGCCGTCATCGCGCAGAACATAGAACGAGCACACATCGGCCCGCATGTTCTCGGCAATGAGATCGACGATCTTGTCGAGGCGTTCCTGGCTTGCCAGCGGCTCGGCCATGGTTTCGCGCAACTGGCGCAACAAAATGCGCGGACCGCCAATTGCTGTGACCATAAACCCCACCCCGGCGTCATGCGCCGTCCCGCTGGAAATCGTCAGAGCGTTTCCAGGAAAAGTTGACAGACTTTTCCGGTTCGGAAACGCGGCAAACAAAACGTAGAGCCCGATTTTGAGTCCAGCAAAATCGGAAGGGCTCTACGGCCGGGGTTACACTAGTCCTCGGCCTTGTCCAATCCGTAATAGGTATGCAGGGCCCGAACTGCAAGTTCTGCATACTCTTCATCGATCAGGACGGAGGTCTTGATTTCCGAGGTCGTGATCAACTGGATGTTGATTCCCTTGTCCGCGAGCGCCTTGAACATCGAGGACGCGACGCCCGCATGGCTGCGCATACCGACGCCCACGACCGAAATCTTGGCGCCGCCCTTGGAGCCGGAAATCGATTCGTATTCGAGTCCGGGCGCAGATTTGAGCACCCGCATCGCCTTGTCGAACTCGCTGTCGGGGATGGTGAAGGTGATGTCCGTGTGTGCGCCATCGTCCGAAATGTTCTGAACGATCATATCGACGACGATATGCGCATCCGCGAGCGGCCCGAACACGGCGGCGGCGACGCCGGGCCGATCCTTGACCTTGCGCAAGGTGATCTTAGCCTCCGCCTTGGCCAGCGTTACGCCCGAAACGATCTGCTTTTCCATGATCTCATCCTCATCACAGACCAGGGTGCCCGTCGCGCCCCAGTCCGAACCCGGCGCGTTTTCCGCCTCCGGATCGTCAAAACTCGACCGCACAACGAGCCGTACGCCCTGCGCCATCGCCAACTCTACCGACCGCGTCTGCAGCACCTTGGCACCCAACGAGGCCATTTCGAGCATTTCCTCGAAGGAAACGCGCTCGAGCCGGCGGGCTCGGGGGGCGATGCGCGGGTCGGTGGTATAGACTCCGTCGACATCGGTATAGATATCACACCTGTCGGCCTTGACCGCAGCGGCCACGGCGACCGCAGAGGTGTCGGACCCCCCGCGCCCGAGCGTCGTGATCCGGCCCTTGTCGGAAATCCCCTGAAAGCCGGTGACGACCGGCACCCAGCCATCGCTCATGCGCTCGTCGAGGTTTTCCGGGTCGATGCCCGTAATGCGCGCCGAGCCGTGCGTATCGTCGGTATGGATCGGCACCTGCCATCCCGCATAGGAGCGCGACTGGACACCGAGATCCTGCAAGACGATCGCCATCAGGCCCGCAGTCACCTGCTCACCCGAGGCGACCACCGCGTCATATTCGCGGGTATCGTGCATGGGCGCGGCTTCGGTGCACCAGTTGACCAGTTCGTTGGTCTTGCCCGACATCGCCGAGACGACCACCGCAACCTCGTTGCCCGCGTCGACTTCGCGTTTGACGTGGCGCGCCGCGTGCCGGATGCGTTCGATATTGGCGACGGAGGTGCCGCCGAACTTCATGACTATGCGCGCCATTACGACGTCCTGGAGAATGTGCTTACTGCCGTAACGGACCGTACGGTTTTCGGAGCGGTGAGTACGACAATGTTGCGGTTTTCGCAATATGCTGCGGCACCGGTGCGCTTGACTTGCAGCTTTGCCGGGCGCAGGTGAGGGACAAGGTTGCAATCCAGGGTGCGTATCATGACCACGACCACCATCAATCCCGAGGAAATCGGCAAGTTCCACAAGATGGCCGAGGAGTGGTGGGACCCAACGGGCAAGTTCAAGCCGCTCCACAAGTTCAACCCCGTCCGCCTCGCCTATATCCGCGAAAAGGTCATCGCCCATTTTGGCCTCGACGAGAAGGCCATGCATCCGTTCAAAGGCTTGCGTTTCCTAGACATCGGATGCGGCGGAGGGCTCCTGTGCGAACCGATGGCGCGGCTTGGAGCCGATGTGGTAGGTGCGGATGCAGGCGAAAAGAACGTCAAGATCGCCGCGCTCCATGCCCACGAGGCCGGGCTCGAGATCGACTACCGCGCGACGACCGCTGAAGCGTTGGCCGAAGCCGGCGAGCAGTTCGATGTCGTCTTGAACATGGAGGTGGTCGAACACGTCTCGGACGTGCAGCTCTACCTTGAAAGCTGCTGCAAACTCGTCAGACCCGGCGGGCTGATGTTCGTTGCCACGATCAACCGCACCGCCCGCGCCTATGCGCTCGCCATTATCGGCGCCGAGCGCATCCTGCGCTGGCTGCCCAAGGGCACGCATCAATATGAAAAGCTGGTGACGCCGGAGGAGATTACGTCGATCACCAAGCGCAGCGGCATGCGGGTGATCGACAAGACGGGGGTGACGTTCAATCCGCTCAAGGATGAGTGGGGCAAGAGCCGGGACATGGCGGTGAATTATATGCTGCTGTTGGGGAAAGACGCTTAGCGCCGTAAATCGATCAGGCCCGCCCCGGTCGGCCGAAAACCGCAGGCGCGGTAAAACCCTTCGAGATGCGGCTCGAAATCCACGTGCAGCCAGTGGGCGCCTCGGGACCGGGCCAACGTCTCAGCCGCTTTTACGAGTTGTGTCGCAATCCCCCGCCGGCGAAAATCCGGATCGACGCACGTATCGAGAATGAACGCGTGAATGCCGCCATCCCAGGCGATGTTGACGAAGCCGATCAGGCGTTTCTCATCGTAGGCACCGACATGCCCGAGACTGCGTTCGAGGATCGGCGCGAAGCTCTTTGGCCCACGATCTCCCCACGCACGCTCCCAAAGCACGCGCATGTCCGCATCCGACGGACAGGGATCGGTGCGCAGCGTAACCGTCAATTATGCTCGTCCGGCACGTGCGGGAGCGGCATGAAGTCGATGCCGTCCTCAATGAGCGAGGCGACCTCGTCACGCGAGGCCTCGCCATAAATGCCACGCGCTTCGGCTTCGTTATAGTGGATCTTGCGCGCTTCCTCGGCGAATTTGTCGCCGACATAATCGGCGTCCGCCGTGAGCTTGTTGCGCAAAGCCCTCATGGCTTCGAGCATTTTGACCCGATCAGGGTGGCCGGCGGACAGCGACACTTTCTCGCTTTCGCCCGAACGCGACAATGCGGGCGCCATCAGCGCCTTTTCCACCTTGGTGGAGTTGCACACCGGGCAGGTCAGAATGCCCTTCTTGGCCTGGTCCTCATAGGCTTCCGCATTGCGGAACCAGGCGTCGAACTTGTGATTGGTTTCGCAAATGAGCGAATACTGGATCACGTCCTTACTTCCCTGACATCTCGGCCTACTGAGCGGCCTTTATATTGGTGCCGAGCGTAAAATCCCGGCCGTTTTCGAGCTGCGGCACCCTTTGCCGCGCGGCGGCGATCCGGTCAAGCTCCAGATCGGCGAAGATGAGGCCCGCCGCATCGCCATCAGCCTTCGCGATCACCTCGCCCCAAGGCGCAACAACCATTGAATGGCCGTAGGTCGACCGGCCATTCTCATGCGCCCCGCCCTGCGCCGCCGCGAGGATGAAGCACCCTGTCTCGATGGCGCGGGCGCGCAGGAGGATCTCCCAATGCGCCTCGCCTGTCGGCACCGTGAACGCCGCAGGCACCGCAATAACCTGAGCCCCGGCTTGCGCCAGCGCGCGATAGAGCGCCGCGAACCGCACATCGTAACATATGGTGAAGCCAAGCGAAAAAAGCGAGGTCTCGGCGATGACCGCCGTTTCACCACCCCGATAGGTCGCACTCTCGCGGTAGGCTTGCTGACCGGGGATGTTGGCGTCGAACAGGTGAATCTTGTCGTAATAGGTTTGCAGCGTGCCGTCGGGCGCAAAGAGCAGCGAACGGTTGGCGAACCTGCCGTCATCGAGCGCCACCGCCATCGAACCGATATGGAGGTAAAGCGCGTTCTCTCTCGCGATCTCTGAAAGCCGCGCGACAGCACTGTTGTCCTCAAATGGCTCGGCGCGCGCTTCGAGCATGTCGCGGTTCTCCGCGAAAAAAACGCTCATTTCCGGCGTCAGCACATATTCTGCGCCCCCCGCCTTCGCGCTCTGCGCAATATGCGCGATCACAGCGAGATTAGCCTCAGGCGTAACGCCCGAATTCATCTGCGCAACAGCGATGCGGACCGTTTCGCTCACGCGGCGGTTCCCTCGATGAGCGGATCGAGCTTGCCCTGACGGTCAAGCGCGGCGAGATCGTCATAACCGCCCACATGCGTTTCCCCGACGAAAATCTGTGGCACGGTGCGCCGGCCGTGGGCCCGCTGCGTCATCGCTTCGCGCAACGCGGGGTCGAGCACGGTCGTTTCCTCGAACGCCACGCCCTTCTTGGTGAGAAGCGCCTTGGCGGCATAGCAGTACGGACATGTCGGGGTTGTGTAGATTTCGACCTTGTTCATTGTTGCGTGATCCTGATCCAATCGGACAATTATACTGTCATATCCGCGTCGGACACAACGCGTGCGAAGCTCAGAACGTCCACGTGGGTCATCCCGGCCCGCTTGAGCGCCTTGGCGAGCGCCCGCGCGGTTGCGCCGGTGGTCATGACGTCGTCCACGAGAACCGCGCGTTTGCCGGCGAGCTTCTCAAGCGCCTTGAGATTGACGCGAAAGGCGCCCTCGACATTGCGCGCGCGCTCGCGGGCGCTCAGGCCCACCTGCTGGCTCGTGCGCCTGTACCGCACAACAAGGTCGGTATTGACCGGGCACTTTGCAAGCCTCGCAATCGCCCGCGCCAGTTCGGTCGACTGGTTGTACCGCCGCGCAAACTGCCGCATGGGGTGCAGCGGGACCGGGACGAGCACCGCATCCTCGTCCAGAACTTCATAACCCGCAGCCGCCATCATCCGCCCACAAAAGATCGCAATCTCGGGCCGGTCGCCATATTTCATCTTCGAGACGAGCTGACGCGCGAGATCGGTATAGGCCACCGCCGAACGTGCGCGATCGAACGGCGGCGGGTCCGCGATGGCCTGCGCCGAAACCGCGCCTGCCCCCATATCGGCGGCAAACGGCAGCCCGAGGATCGGGCAGAGCGGGGGCGAGATCGGCACGAGCTTGCTCCAACAGGCCGCGCACAAACCGTCCGGTGTTCCAACTGCAGCGCCGCATGCGAGGCAAATGGGCGGAAACAGCTGATCGAGCGCGGCACGGCCAACCGCGCCCAGGATCGACCCAAGCCGTTGCATTGAACCGGTTTTGACAAGCTCCGCCCCACTCTCCATAAGACCGATACTGACATGGTCAAGGCCAAGGACCAATCGCGAAATGACCCAAGCTCCGCTCGTCTTCGACCGTCCGCTACTTGCCCGGCGGCAGGCCAATCGTGGTGGCGCGGGCGATTTCGTCACCGATCTGGTCCATGCCGACCTTGCCGACCGGCTTGCGCCGATCCTGCGCGGGTTCAAAACCGCGCTTGTCATGGGACCGGACGCCCGCCTTCTGCCCGATACGACGCGTTCGGAAGACGGCGAGATCGCCTTCGAGAAGGTCTCGACGCTCGTCGCCGATACCGGCTATCCCCTCGCCGATCCCGAAGCGCTCGCCCTGCCACGAAACGACTACGATCTCATCGTGTCTCTTCTCGACCTCGAGATCGTCAACGACGTGCCCGGCTTTCTCGATTCCGTCCGGCGCCACCTCGTACCCGACGGGTTATTCGTGGCCGCCGCCATCGGCGGGCGCACGCTGACGGAATTGCGCGACGCCTGGCTTGCCGCGGACGTCGAACTGACCGGTGGGGTTTCCCCTCGTGTCGCCCCGATGATCGACGTACGCGATGCGGGCAGCCTCCTCCAGCGCTCGGGCTTCGCGTTACCGGTGACCGACCTCGAAACCCACGTGGTACGCTACGCCAACCCGCTCGCGCTCATGGACGAGTTGCGTGCGTTGGGCGTCACCAACCCGCTCGCGGGCCGCGACGGGCGCATCGTGACACCGCGCCATTTGATGCGCGCAGCCGAAATCTACGCGGAAAAATTCTCCGACCCCGATGGCCGCGTCCGCGCCACGCTCGAAATCCTTTGGCTCTCGGGGTGGGCTCCGCATGAAAGCCAGCAAAAGCCCTTGAAACCCGGTTCGGCTACAGTGAGCCTCAAAGACGTCCTCAAGACCAAATTCGATGACTGATTTTTTGACCCTCCTCAAGCACCGCCGCTCCGAACGCGCATTCGGCGCCGGACGCATCGCCAGATCCGACGTCGAGCGTCTGCTCTTTGCCGCACAGGGCAAGACCGGCGCACCCGACAAGCGGACGATTCCCTCGGCCCACGGTCTCAACCCGCTCCGGCTGTCGCTCACCGCCGGCGCCGTCGACGGTCTCGAGACTGGGCTTTACGCCGTCGATCCTGCTTCGCTCGCGCTCGAGATTGAGGAACGCTCCGACATCCGTGCTGCGCTGGAGTCCGCCGCAATCGACGACCAGCCCTGGATCGGCGCCAGCGCAGCCATCATCACGATCAGTGCGGATTTCGGCGCCCTCGCCACGCATTTTGCCGACCAGCCTGGGCTGGGCATGCGCGGCACGCGCTATGGGTTGATCGAAGCGGGCGCCTGCGCGCAGACCATGCATCTTGCCGCCTGCGATCTCGGGCTGTCCTCGATCGTCATCGCCGGCATCAACGAGGATGCGACCGCGCAGGTACTGGGGCTCAAAGCGCCGGTCGCGCCGATTGTTCATGTGTGCATCGGTCCGCCAAGCGCAGCAAGCGGATGATGCTTGATCGCGATGACTTGCGCCCCCGGCAATCGGCGTGTAGCAATGACGCCATGAGCACCCGCGTCCTTCTTATTGCCAATCTTTGGCTCCTCGGCCTTACCAAAAGCCGGGGCGCGCGCGTTTGATCTGATTTTCGTAAAACCGCTTGCTGCACCGGCCCCGTTTAACGGGCTGGGACCGGCTGAGCGGCATCCAGTTCCGGCGGGGATGTTTCAAAAAGGCTCCTCCCGAATGTCCAATACCGCCGACCAGACGATAACTCCGCCCCGGATCGATACGCTGGGCTACGGCCTCGCCATCGCGGGCGCGGCGCTATTTTCGACCAAGGGTATTTTCATCAAGCTCGCCTATGCCAACGGCATCGGCCCTGAAACCATCCTGGCGCTGCGCATGATCGTCGCGCTCCCGGTTTACCTGCTCATTGCCGCCCTCGTTCTGTTCCGCGAGCTGCAAATGCGCGCGAAACTGAAACCCGGCCCCGTATTCGCAGCGGCGAGCATTGGCATACTCGGCTATTACGTCGCGTCCTCGTTCGACTTTTGGGGACTTTCCTTCGTAACGGCGCAATATGAGCGCCTGGTGCTCTTCACCTACCCGTTCTTCACGCTGGCGCTCGGCGTGATGTTTTTCGGCGATACGATGAACTGGCGGACCGTTCCCGGCCTTTTGACGTCTTACGCGGGCTTGCTGGTCATTTTCGGATGGAACCTCGCAGCCAACCCAAGCGGCCTGGTGGAAGGCACGATACTGGTCCTGCTTTCGGGGCTCACCTTCGCGCTTTTTCAACACCTTGCGAAAAAAAGCATGAACCACATCGGGGCACGGCTGTTCACCTGCATCGGCATGAGCGCCGCCGG
The DNA here is from genome assembly GCF_044811015.1 of Pelagibacterium halotolerans. Lineage (GTDB taxonomy): Bacteria > Pseudomonadota > Alphaproteobacteria > Rhizobiales > Devosiaceae > Pelagibacterium > Pelagibacterium halotolerans_A. The sequence goes on along the minus strand of NZ_CP085243.1, from coordinate 2,913,056 downwards.
TATCGTCGCCATTGCGCACAACACAGTTCAGCACGGCATAACGAGCTATGCCGGCATTTCGTCCGAAGTCTGGGTTTACGGAGTGTGCCTCGGCATTCTCGGCACCGTGCTGCCAAGCTTCCTGCTCAATACCGCAATCAGCCGGATCGGCGCACGGGCCGCGTCGTCGACAGGACCGTTCGGACCGGTCGTGACCATCGCGCTCGCGGTCCTGATCCTCGGCGAACCCTTCACCCGGTATCACGCCATCGGAACCGTATTGGTCATTCTGGGCGTGCTGTGGTTTTCCCACGCGGAGCAGAACGGCAAGCGGCCGCTCGCGGCGGCCTGATCAGAACGTGGGATCGTAGTTGAAATAGATCGGGTTCGAGAGCGCGACCGTGTTGCCACTCTGCGCCATCGAATTGGGCACTTCGGGAAAGGGCGTCTGCGGGCCTTCGATTTCGACGCGGTAATAGGCCCGCGCGCCTTCCTCCGGCGTATCGGTGAAACGCACTGAGCGGGTTTCCGCGTCGGTTACGAAGCTGCCGAACTCGTTCCTGTTCTTGATGACTTTCACCGCGTAGCACGCGCCGGGAATGCCGCCGCCCGCTAGCCGCACCTCGAAGGTGACCGGCTTGCCGCTGGGTTTGACATTGTCTCCCATCATCGTGTCCATTTCCCCGTCTCCATCGACGTCGGCGTAAAGCTCGACGCGCGGGTTACAGGGATTGGCGCTGACCGAAGCGCGGCCCCGCACCAGCGCGTCTAGAATGGCATCCTTGGTCCGTTCCACCGCAAAGATCCATGTCGTCGGCGTGCCGACATAATTGGCCGTCGCTTCGATGGATTGCGGCGTGGTTTGCTCGGGTGTATCGGGCACCCCGTGATGGGAGTCGCTGCCGCCCCGCGCCCCGAGCATACGCCCGGACAAAAGCATGTCGTCCCAGATTCGCACGCCGGGAATATTCTTGGGCCAGACGCTGGTGTTCCAGATCTCCACCGAATCCGCGATATCGAAGGAATAGCCGTAGTGGTTCTTGGTGCTCGGGTGATTGGCCGAGAAGTGAACGCCCAGTTCGTTTTTGAGCGCGAGCAAATCCCAGTCGCGGGCATCGCGGGCATCGAAAACCCGTTGATGGTCGTAGGGTTCGGTCGAGAGGATATTTATGTGCCCACGCGGCGCCGTCAGCTCCGCACCGTAAAAAAGGAGCACCGAATCCGAGCGGTACTCCGGATCCGCCCAGGTATTGTTGGCGACGTCGCCCCAGACGTGAATATCGTGGTCGGTGATCGCAAGATAGTCGAACCCCATCTTTTCGGCGAAACCGATGATCTTGGCTTCCGGATTGTTGGTCGAATCCGTTGAGTGCCGCGAATGCATGTGCCAATCGCCCTTGAGCCACACGCCGTCGGTCAGGCTGGCCACGGGCGGAAGGGTCTCGGGGATTTTGGGGGTCATTGAATACGATCCATGAGGTTTGGCGTCAGAGCAGATCGCACAACGGCGCGATCAGCGGTTCGTCGGCAGCGGGCATGGGGTATTCGCGCAGGCGCTGCGGCCTGACCCATTTGAGCGCCGAATGCTCGTGCGCAACGGCCATGCCCTGCCATTTGCGGCAGACGTAAAGCGGCATGAAGAGATGGAAGTCGTCATAGGTATGGCTGGCAAAGGTGAGAGGGGCGAGACAGGCTTCCTTAGTCTCCACCCCCAATTCCTCACGCAGCTCGCGGATGAGCGCGGCTTCTGGCGTCTCGCCTTCCTCGACCTTGCCGCCAGGAAATTCCCAAAGCCCCGCCAACTGTTTGCCCTCCGGACGCTGGGCGATGAGCACGCGGCGGTCCGCGTCGACAAGCGCGCAGGCGACGACAAACACGGTCTTCATCACGCGGCTCCCTGCGGCAGGCGGCGGTAGTGATAGGGATAGCGGAAGGTGAAGCCGGCACCCAGATAGAGCGCGAGGGCGGGCGCGTTGGTCGCGAGCACCTGGATCGCGGCATGCCGCGCGCCGTTTTCGGCAACCCAGCTCAACCCCGTCGCCATGAGCCGGCGTCCGAACCCCTGCCGACGGCGCCCGCCATCGGTGACCACGTTGAGGAACACGCCGATCCCTTCGGACTGCGCGCACAAAAGCGAGGCAACCGGCGTGTCGTCATCGCTGCGCAGGATGAGACCCGCCGCGGGAACGTCAAGCTTGGCGAATATGGCCTTGAGCATCTCGGCGGTCGCAGGATCGTAGCCTTGAAGCTGCACCTGAGCATCGAGAAACGCCGCATCGGTCACCCGAACCACCGAAACGTCTGCATCGAATCCGGACGTTTCATCAAGCGGCATATCGAGCACGAGGCTCGGTTCGTAGAGCTCCCATCCACGCTCGGCCAACCGCGAGAAGGTGGCCCGGCCCGTTAGCGGCGTAACCCGGAAGACCGGGGGAAGATTGTGCTTGGTATAGAGCTCGGCGAGCCTGTCGATTCGGGCGCCGGCGTCCTCGTCGTCCGCGGGGTCCATGCAATGGATGGAATTGGCTCGCTTGGTATAGCCATTCGCGAAGCGGGCCTGCCAGGCGCCGTCGCGCACGGTCTCGAGCGCTGGCCAGGCCGCCAGTGTCGCGGCTTCGATGTCGGCAACCGGCACAACCATGATCAGCTCCGGTAACTGCCGTTGATATCGATATAACCATGCGTGAGGTCGCAGGTATAAACCGTCGCCCGGCCCTCCCCGAGCCCCAGATCGACGCCGATCTCCAACTCCTCGCCCTTCATATACGCGCTGGCGTCCTCCTCGGAATAATCCGGCGCACGCTCGCCGTTCCGCGCCACGACGATATCGCCGAAAGAAATCGTGAGCCTGTCGCGGTCCGCCGGCTGCCCGGCCTTGCCCACCGCCATCACGACGCGCCCCCAATTGGCATCCTCGCCCGCAATCGCGGTCTTGACCAGCGGCGAGTCGGCAATCGCCCGCGCGATCTTCGCGGCGCTTTCATCGCTCTGCGCGCCGGTCACGGTGACGGTGACGAATTTCGATGCACCCTCGCCGTCGCGCACGACCTGAATGGCGAGGTCGAAAAGCACGTCCCCGAGCGCTTCGCCAAACACCTCGGCACGCGGATCATCGCGGCTTTCAATCGGCGCGACGCCTTCGGCCTTACCGGTGGCGAAGGCCAGAAGCGTATCGGAGGTCGAGGTGTCGCTATCGACCGTGATCGCATTGAAGCTCGTTTGATTGTGCCGTGCGAGCAGCGCCTGCAGCACCGGCGCGACAATCGGCATATCGGTGAAAACGAAGCTCAGCATCGTCGCCATGTCCGGCGCGATCATGCCCGAGCCCTTGGCGATGCCCGAAATCTGGACCGTCACCCCATCGATCTCGCAGCTAGCCGTAGCGAGTTTAGGGAAGGTGTCGGTGGTCATGATCGCCTTGGCCGGCTCCATCCAAGGCGCCGGAGCGAGACGGCTGGCCATGTCCGCAAGCACGCCCTCGAACCTCGATGCATCGAGCGGCTCGCCGATGACCCCGGTCGACGCGAGGAAAATTTCGCCGGTTTCGCAGCCAACGGCCTCGGCGGCGATCTTCGCGGTCAGCGAAACCGCGTCCTTGCCCTTGACGCCCGTGAACGCATTGGCGTTCCCTGAATTGACGACAAGCGCCCGCGCCACCCCGCCCGAAAGCGCCTCACGGCACCAGTCGACCGCAGCGGATGGGCAGAGCGAACGGGTCAATACCCCCGCAACGACCGTCCCCGGATCGAACACCGCGAGCAGCACATCCGTACGCCCCTTATACCTGATGCCCGCCTCCGCCGTCGCAAAACGGACGCCGGAAATTTCGGGCAGGTCGGGATAGGACTTGGGAGCGAGGGGGGAAACCGGCGAGGCCATCAACAGCAATCCGAACGAAAAGCAACGGCGTCCGGTTTGCCTCATTCGCCGGGGCGGTGCAAGGGGCATGCACACCCCTTACCCGCCGCTTCATACGCATCTTAGCGTTTTGCCGGCACTTGGATGAAGCGCCCGAAGGTCTTCTGGATGAAGGGCGTAAGCCCGAAAACGATCATCGGCACCATCATGGGCACAACAACCAGCGTAATCTGCCAAATCGCCCACCCTGCAGTAAGCGGCAGGACCACGTACAGGAGCGCGGTGATGATGGGATAAACGCCCAGCATCATAATCAGCGAAAGCCGGACCCGGGAGGGGACGCGTTGCGGCGCCTGCTGTCTGGATCCCGATACCGCGGACGCATTGCCGTCGGCCGAAGCGACATGGGTGTGGGACATCGAAGTCATCGGAGGATCTCCTTAAACGAAACGGTACGTTCCGTTATATAGCGATACGGACCGTTCCGTTCAATTGTGAATTGCGCTAGACTGCGCGCAACAGGATGGCGAGCGTCCCGGATGGTCTCGTCAAGGGGATGACGACCCATGTTGGAGGAGACAATGACCTGGAAAGCGGGCGTATGATGGAGCAACCAGTCGGGGCCAGACGGGCCTCAATCGGCGCGCGGCGCAATCCGGCCAGCGAAAAGGCAATACTTGACGCAGCAGCGGCGATCCTGGCTGAGGGTGGTCTGTCGGGCTTTTCCATCGAGGCGGTGGCACGGCGCGCACGGGCCGGCAAACCGACGATCTATCGCTGGTGGCCGAACCGGACCGCATTGCTGCTCGACGTCTACCACCGCTCCAAGCATGTCATTCCCGACCCGGATACCGGCACCCTCGAAGGCGATGCCCGCATGTTCCTCACCAATCTTCTGGATTTCTGGAACGACCCCGCCAACGGCACTGTCTTCCGCTCGATCATCGCCGAGGCCCAGAGCAATGCGGACGCCATGGCCGCACTCCAGGCATACCTTGACGACCGGCACGCCTATCTCGCCGGGATTATCGACAGGGCGCGCGCGCGCGGCGAGGTCCGCGCCGACCTCGACAGTACCGCGCTGGGCGAGTGGCTGGTTTCGTTTGCCTGGCATCGGCTCCTGACGGACAGGATCGAGACGAGCCCTGCCGAGATCGAAACGGTGATCAAAACCTTCGCCGCAGGCGCCGCCCCCACCTCGAAATAAGAATGCCGTCCGGCGGAACCGGACGGCATCGCATAAAGCGGGAGAAGTCGAAGCGGTCTAAAACCCGCCCTGCTCCTCAATGGCAGTGGCGAGCTCTTCGTCGGTAATCTCGATCTCGGTATTGGCCTTGAGTTCGCCGACAGTGTCCTCAAACGTCTGGTAGAGAACCTGCTGAGCCAATTGGCCCTGCACCTGCTCGAGCGGCGGCATTTCGGTTTCGCGGCGATCTTCGAGCTTGATCAGATGCCAGCCGAACTGTGACTGAACGGGCGAAGACACTTCACCAACTTCAAGCGCGAACGCGGCATCCTCGAAGGGTTGGACCATCATCCCCTCAGTGAAATATCCCAGATCGCCACCATTGGCCGAGCTGCCGTCCGTCGAATAGGCAAGCGCCGCCTGTTCGAACGCCATGCCGCCGGCAATTTCTTCGGCGATTCGATTGGCCTCTTCCTCGGTCCCCACCAGAATGTGGCGAGCGCGGACTTCGGTCTGCGGCTCGAATCCTGAAGCGGCATCGTCATAAGCCTGCCGCACCGCCTCCGGTGTCACGGAGGCTTCGATCACGTCCGCAAAGTACGCCCGGCGCAACGCGCGGTCTTCGAGGTAATTGAGCCTGCGGGCGAAAATCTCGCTCTGGTCGAGTCCCTCTTCGCGCGCCGCATTGGCCATCACCTTCATGTCAATCAGAACGCTGAGGAGAAAAGCGCGGCGTTGCCCGGCCGGAATCTGCTGAAGATCCTGCGCCAGATCCTCCGCGGCAAAATTGAGATCGGCCTCAGTGATGTCCTCGCCTCCAACGGTCGCAAGCACGGTATCGGGCGACACCTGCTGGGGTGCGGGCGCCGCATCCTGCGCGGCGGCGGGGAGCGTCAAAACCGCGGCACCGACGACAAGCGAAGCGGCGAGGGTCTTGAGGATGGATGAAAACATGAATATCTCCTCGTTGCGCCAAGCTCCCCAAAAGCACTCGGCAGTTCAGCTTGCAGACACCCGTTAATGGCCGGTTTCTTTATGAAATGCCAAGGTCTGCGGTTGGCTGCGAGGTGTGGCCCATTTTGCCAGCGTTGACAACCCTACCGGGCACTCTTACATCTGCTCCCGCGCTTTCCCGGGCCTTTCGCGACAGCCCGAGTTCACGACAGTTACCATCGCCCAAGGATAACAATTTCATGGCTATCGCAGCGCTTGCCCGCAAGCTTTTCGGTTCTGCCAACGACCGGCGGATCAAACGCTACCAGCCGCTCGTGACCGCGATTAACGCAAAAGAAGCCGATCTCGAAAAGCTCTCGGACGAGCAATTGCGCGACAAGACGGCCGAGTTCCGCCAGGAACTTGCCAACGGCGCGAAGCTGGACGACCTAATCGTCCCGGCATTCGCGACGGTCCGCGAAGCGGCAAAGCGCGCGTTGGGCATGCGGCATTTCGACGTACAGCTCATCGGCGGCATGGTTCTCCATGAACACGCCATCACCGAGATGCGCACAGGTGAAGGCAAGACGCTGGTCGCGACCCTCGCTGCTTATCTCAATGCGCTCGAATCCAAGGGCGTCCACGTCGTTACCGTCAACGACTACCTCGCCCGCCGCGACTCCGAGTGGATGGGCAAAATCTACCGCTTCCTTGGCCTAGAGGTCGGGGTGATCGTTCACGGGCTCACCGATGCCGACCGCAAGGCCGCCTACGCCGCCGACATCACCTACGGCACGAACAATGAATTCGGCTTCGATTATCTGCGCGACAACATGAAATATTCCCGCGCCCAGATGGTTCAGCGCGGACACAATTTCGCGATCGTCGACGAAGTGGACTCGATCCTGATCGACGAGGCGCGCACGCCGCTGATCATTTCGGGCCCCTCGCAGGATCGCTCGGAGCTCTATAAGAGCATCGACAAATATATGCCGATCCTCACCGAGGAAGACTATACCATCGACGAGAAGCACCGCTCGGCGACTTTCACCGACCAAGGCATCGAAAAGCTCGAAGAGATTCTGACCCGCGACGGTCTCATCAAATCGGGCGGGCTTTACGACATCGACAACGTCTCGATCGTCCACCATCTTAATTCCGCGCTCAGGGCCCACAAGATTTTCCAGCGCGACAAGGACTATATCGTCCGCAATGACGACGTGGTGATCATCGACGAATTCACTGGCCGCATGATGCCTGGCCGACGCTTCTCGGAGGGTCTGCACCAGGCGCTCGAAGCCAAGGAGAACGTCAAGATCCAGCCCGAGAACCAGACGCTGGCCTCGATCACCTTCCAGAATTATTTCCGGCTCTACGACAAGCTGTCGGGCATGACCGGCACGGCATCGACCGAAGCTGCCGAATTTGCCGATATCTATAAGCTCGATGTGGTGACCATCCCGACCAACCTGCCTGTGGCCCGCATTGACGAGGACGACGCAATCTACCGCTCGGTCGAGGAAAAATTCGACGCGATCACCGATCTCGTCGTCGAATGCCGTGAGCGCAAGCAGCCGGTCCTGGTGGGCACGACCTCCATCGAACGCTCCGAGCAGGTTGCCGACCACCTGAAGAAAAAGGGCGTCAAGAGCGTTCAGATCCTGAACGCGCGCCACCACGAGCAGGAAGCCCAGATCATCGCTCAGGCCGGCGTACCCGGCATGGTGACCATCGCCACCAACATGGCGGGCCGCGGCACCGACATTCAGCTTGGCGGCAATCTCGAAATGCGTCTCGCCAATGAGGCCGAAGGCCTCGAAGGCGAAGCGCTGGAGAAAAAGACTGCCGAGCTCAAGGCAGAGATCGAAAAGGCAAAGGCTGAAGCCATCGCCGCCGGCGGCCTGATGGTGATCGGCACCGAACGCCACGAATCCCGCCGCATCGACAACCAGCTGCGTGGCCGTTCCGGACGTCAGGGCGACCCCGGTCACTCGAAATTCTTCGTCTCGCTGCAGGACGATCTGATGCGCCGGTTCTTCCCCGAGCGCATGGAGAAGATCCTGACCTCGCTGGGCCTCAAAGACGGTGAGGCGATTTCCGACAGCCTCGTCACCAAGGCCATCGAGCGCGCCCAGACCCGCGTCGAGGCGCACAACTACGACATCCGCAAAAACATCCTCAAATACGACGACGTGATGAACGATCAGCGCAAGGTGATCTTCGAACAGCGTCTCGAACTGATGGATGACGATAACGTCTCCGAGACCATCGCGGAGATGCGGCACGACGTCGTGGACACGATCGTTTCCAAAGCGTGCCCGCCCAAATCCTTCCCCGAACAGTGGAACGTCGAACAGCTCGAAGCGGCCTGCAAAACCTATCTGGGTATCACCCCGCCCATCAAGGAGTGGGTGGACGAAGAAGGAATGGACGTCGACACGCTTACCGAGCGGCTCACCAGGGCTGCCGACGAACACGCTGCCGCCAAGGCCGCGCGGTTCGGCCCGGACACCATGCGCCAGGTCGAAAAATCGCTCCTCTTGCAATCGATCGACGGGCTCTGGCGCGACCACCTCGTCACCCTCGACCACCTGTCCAAGGTGATTGGCTGGCGCGGCCTCGCCCAGCGCGACCCACTCAATGAATACAAGCAGGAAGCTTTCGAGCTTTTCGCGCAGCTCCTGAACAATCTGCGCGAACTCGTCACCACCCAGATGAGCCATGTCGAACTGCAGGTGCGCCAACCCGCGCCGCCGCAAGCGCCCGACCCCAGCCAGCTGCAGGAAACCCATATCGACCCAACGACGGGACGTAACGAGGTTGAGGATGAAAAGGTGGGGCCAAAGGGTACGTTGACGCCTGAACAGATGGCGCAAACCCGTCGCAACGACCCCTGCCCCTGCGGATCGGGCAAGAAATTCAAGCATTGCCACGGTGCGTACTGACTTCGCCGAAGTTGAAGGAAGTCTTTGAACCCCGCCGCGCAATCGGCGGGGTTTCTTATTTATTAATCTTAGGTCCAAATTTAGCTAAATATCGCGCGTCGACCTAAGGACTGTTTCAGCGATCCGTGGCAGAGTACTGCGCTCAAGATTGGGGAGGCTGTTATGCCCACGAGACCGGCGAACGCCTCTCGGGGGCTTGCGGCATACCGGTCGTGGAATGCCGGGCAGTACCCAAAGGAGTGTTGATATGGCCATCGGTCAGATCACAATCAGCGCCGCCGACTGGCTCGCCGCCAGGGTTACCGATCGCCTGGCGATAACGGTGGCCGCAAGCCGGATGGACGAGGCTGCCCAACTCGGCGGCAACGTTGCGGTTACGCCGTCTGAGGAAGATGGCCAAAGCCAGCTCGACCAGCGCCGCCAACAGCGCTCTATCCTCGCCGCCCAGGAAAGCTACCGACGCGTCGCCGCTCGCATCAAGTCCCGACTTGCCAACCGGACCGAGACCGAGCCCGCCGGATCGAGCGAAAGCGCGGGCGATGCGAATGGCCGGGCCAAACTGCTCGAAGGCTTACGCGACAATCCCAAACTCGCTGCAACGCTGATCGCTGGAGACGCGAGCGAGGCCAAGGCCGATAAACCCGCAACACCCGCCGACACGGCGTTCATGTCGCCAGACACCGATCAAGAGCAGCGTCTCGAGGCCGCGACCGGGCAAGACAGCGAGGACGCCGATAACGCCGGCACCGAAAAAGCCGATCCCTTGAGCACCTGGGAAGCCGCTGAGGCCCGCGCCGACGCCATTGCAGCGGACGCGGTATTCCGCAAAGGCCTTTGGGCGGACCTTTTCGAGAATGCGGATGCCCCCACCGATCACGTTCCAGTTGTGGAAGACTAAGCGTCCCATCGCAATCGTCACGGGAACCCGCTAACCTCCTAAGCCGTTGAAAAACACCCAGCGGCCCCGGGGGATTATTTGACTTACGAACAGATTGCGCTTTTCACCCTCATTGCCCTGGTTCTGATCGGACTGCTTTGGGGCAAATGGCGTTACGATATCGTCGCGTTTTCGGCGCTCATCGTCGGCGTTGTGATCGGTGCCATCCCTGCCGAGACCGCCTATACCGGCTTTGGCCATGAGGCCACAATTATCGTTGCGCTGGTCCTTATCGTTTCAGCTGGCCTGAGCCGTTCGGGAGCGGTCGACCTAATCGGCCGCGTAGCCGTGGATAGCGGGCGCAGCCTCGGACAGCATATCGCGATCACCGGCACAATCGCCGGCGTGCTTTCAGCCTTCATGAACAATGTTGCAACCCTCGCGCTTTTCATGCCCGTGGATATCCAGGCAGCGAAAAAGGCCGGACGCAGCCCTGCATTGTCATTGATGCCGCTGTCGTTCGCGACGATCCTTGGCGGTCTCGTGACCCTGATCGGGACGCCGCCCAACATCATCATCGCAGCCTACCGCAATCAAGCTCTGGGTGCCTCGTACTCCATGTTCGATTTCGCGCCCGTCGGCGCGGCATGCGCCATTGTCGGCATTGCATACGTTGCGCTTATCGGTTGGCGCCTGATCCCCGCGCGCGGCGGCAAGACCGATGGGACCGAGCCCGCGCCCGAGGATTTCATTGCCGAACTCATCGTCGCCGAGGGGTCCAAGGCGGTCGAACAGAAAATGCGCGATCTCGATGCGCCAGCGACCGAACACGACTGCGCGATCCTGGGGCTCGTACGCAAAGGCAAGCGCTTGCCAGGCCGCGCCCGCAACGAGGTGATCGCACAAGGCGATATCCTGATCGTCCTCGGGTCGGCCGAGGCGATCGAAGCACTCGCGGGCGCGCTCGGGCTCCGCCATCAAGGCAAGGCCGGCGAGATTGCCGAGGTAACATCCGAAATGACCCTCGCCGAAGTCGTCATCCCCCGTGATACCGGCCTCGTGGGCAGGCGCGCCAACGACGTTTATCTCCTGCGCGGCCGTGGCCTGTCGCTCGTCGGGTTGAGCCGGGAAGGCCGCAAGATCAGCGAGCGCATCCGGACGACGCCGCTGCAGGCTGGTGACGTCATGTTGTTGCTCGGTACCCCCGAAGCGATTCAATCCTTCACCCACCGCTCGGGCACGCTTTCATTGAAGCGCGGGGAGCGCGCGCTCACCCGTCACGAAAAGGCCTGGGGCGCCATCGGCATGTTTGCCGCGGCCATCGCCGCGGCAGTCATGGGGTTCGTTCCGCTGCCCATCGCCCTGGGTGCCGTCGCAATGGGCTTCGTCCTCTTTGACATTCTGCCACTGAGGGACCTCTACGACTCCGTAGAATGGCCAGTGATCGTGCTTTTGGGATCGATGATCCCCATCGGCATCGCGCTCGAGGAAACCGGAGGTACGCTCATCATCGCCCAGGCATTGGCGGACATAAGCATGGGCCTGCCCGCCTGGGCCGCAGTCACACTCGTCCTTGTTGTCACCATGACGCTTTCGGACGTCCTCAACAATACCGCCACCGCCGTCGTCGCCGCCCCGATCTCGGTGCAGCTCGCGCAGACCCTGGGGGTCAACCCCGATTCCTTCCTGATGGCAGTCGCCGTGGGTTCGAGCTGCGCGTTCCTCACTCCCATCGGGCATAAGAACAACATGCTCATCCTCGGTCCTGGCGGCTACCGGTTTGGCGACTACTGGCGTATGGGCCTGCCGCTCGAAGTGATCGTCACGGCAGTCGCGGTGCCGATGATCATGCTCGTCTGGCCGCTATGAGGAGGGTGGTGCGGCCCGTATGCCCCCGGGCCGCACCGCTGGCAAGGACTAGAAGTCCTGCCAATCCTCGCTGATGGCGGCGTTGCCATCGATCCCGTAAAGTCTGGCCGCCGTGCGAGGGGACCGCGGCGGCTGCGTCCCGCTTGCGGAGGGCGTATCCGCCTCCGTTTTGAAAACGTCCACGATCCTGTCGAGCTCGTTGGCTTGCGCCTCGGTCTGCGCGATCGCGCTGTTTGTCTCCTCGACGAGCGCCGCATTGTGCTGCGTCATCTCGTCGATCTGGCGCACGGAACTGCTCACTTCGCGGATCGTGCCTGCCTGCTCCTGATTGGCTGCCGCGATCTGTTCGATGAGGGTCCGGTTTTCCCGGATGTCGTTGAGCATATGCGCGACCTTGTCCGCCGCCTCGGCAACGAGCTTCGAGCCGCCCTCGACCTCGTCGGCGCTCTTTTCGATCAGCGCCTTGACCTCCGCGGACGCGTCCGCCGCACTCTGGGCCAGCCTGCGCACCTCGATCGCTACGACCGCGAACCCCTTGCCGGCTTCCCCGGCACGCGCGGCTTCGACCGAAGCGTTGAGCGCGAGAAGATTGGTCTGGAACGCGATATCGTCGATCATGCCGATGATATTGGAGATCTGACTCGCCGACTGCGATATGCGGTCCATGGCACTGTTGGCGCGATCCATGACGAGGCCGCTCTGCTCGGCGGCATCCGAGACGTCGCCGGCCTTGGCGTTCGCGGATTTTGCCCGCTCTGCGTTTTCCGCAACGGTCGCGGAGAGCTGCTCCATGGCCGCGCTGGTTTCTTCGAGCGCGGCAGCCTGCTTGGTCGTCCGCTCGGCCAAATCTCCAGACCCGGCGAGGATTTCCCCCGTCGCCGTCCGTAGCGAGGCCGATGATTGCCGCAGCTGTCCGACGATCTCGGTGAGCCGGTCGGCCACGGCGTTGGCGTTGTCCTGCAGATCCTTGAAGGCGCCCTTGAACTCGCCCGTCATCCGCCCGGACAGGTCGGCATTCGCCAATGCCGAGAGCATATCGCCGGCCTTGGCGATCCCGGTTCCGACGAGCGTCATGAGGTTATTGATACTATCTCCGAGAGCCTGAAGAGACTGATCGTGCGCCTTCATCTGGACACGGCCTGAAAAATCGCCGTTCTCGGCTGCCGCAACGACGTCGGTGATCTGCCGGTTGAGGTCGTGACACTCTTCGGTAGTCTTGTCGAAATACGTACTGACGGCGATGTCCATATCAAGGAGCACGCCCTTGATGAGAGCCGCCAGGCTGCTGGCAAAGTCCTCCATGTCATGCTCAGTAAAGCCGCCACCAAAACCGAAGCTTCGCTTACCCGATACGGCCTTCTTGAAATAAGCGGCGCTTACGCGCTTGATCAGCTCCTCAACGATGAGAGCATAACCGCCGATATACCATTTCGGCTCGAGCCCGATACGCGCATGCACCTGTCCAATGACGTTACTGCCCTTGAAGTATGCCTCATCGAACCGGCCAGCGGCGATGGATTCCCAATGCTGGCTCTGACGGCTCCGTGCATGCTCTATATGCGCCGGATCGGAGAAGAACTGTGACACTTCTGGCACGGTGACCAGTTTTTTATAGAACGTATCGAGCGCGCCACCGATATGGTCGGCAACAAGCGGCTGCAGTGAAGCAATCCGCTCGACGGACGCGGCGTCCATTCCCATGAATTCAAGACGCGCATCCAGCGCGTCGACCCGGCTTTGCTGCACCTATTGTCTCCCTTGAAAAGTAACCGATCCAGCCGAGCTAGTGCTTTCAGGGTTAATCAAGATTTACTTTTCACAGGGCGTTTCAAATCTGTGCGCGAAGTGGATATGGCATGCGCATTCAGGATAACAATGACCATAAAAGGCATCCGGGCTAGTTGTTCTGCACAGTGATTTTGACAGGTTGCACGGCCTTGCCTCCCCCCGCCGTCATGCCGGGGCTTGTCCCCGGAAACCAGCCACGCGCTGTCCAGCGCGTGGAAGGACTCGTCCTTGTGTTCAAACGAACCGGGTAATCAGCGCCCGGTTCGCACGCACAAGGTCCTGTGCACCTGGCAATGGATCCCGGGAACACGTCCCGGGGTGACACGGTGGTGGGGGAGGCACGGCTTTGCCATGAACCGGACAGCAGTACGTTTGACGCGAGGATGACGGCGGAGTGAAGGAGAGATCGTGCAACCTGTCAAAATCACTGTGCGAGTTCCGCTAACCCGCGTTCGAGGCAGTCTCGCCCGACGCCGTTTCGGTATCCTCGACGGCCTCTTCGCCGCCACCGAACGGACTCAACAGCGTATCGAAGAAACCATTGACCGCATCGTTGAGCGCGTCGCCCCGCGCCTCGGCGGCGGCCTGAGCCTCCGCCCTGCGCTGCTCGGCCGCAAGCGCCGCCGCCTCGGCCTCGGCAAGCCGGGTTATTTCAGCATTGAGCGCCCGCGCGTCGGCCTGCTGCTTGGCCATGAATGCGGTCACGATCGCCTCATCGGCCCTGACCGGCGGACATGAGCCGGCCATACTGGCCGCGGCGGCGGCGGCTGACGGTTGCACGAAGACATAGCGCCCATTGCACACATCCCATGCCGGCGGCTGCTTGGCGACTTCGAAATAGTCGTAGCCTTCCTTGATATTCTGCCAGAAATCCATGTGCGGGCTCTCCTGGTGCCGCGCGAGATTTTCAGGCGTCATCCGGAAGGGGAAGATCTGTACCTCGAAATTGCGCTGCCCACCCTCGAAGGCTTCGCGCGCGAGCGCATAAATTTCGGTGATCTGCTCGTCTTCCATGGCGTAGCACCCGGCCGAAGAGCATGCGCCATGGACCATCAGATGAGACCCCGTGCGGCCGTGGGCACGGTCGAACTTGTTCGGAAAGCCCAGATTGAACGCGAGATGATAGTTCGAATTGGGGTTCATCAGCCCCGGCGTGATCGTATAAAATCCCTCGGGCGCCTGCCGATCGCCTTCGGCGAATTTGGGGCCCAGCTCGCCCGACCACGCACAGATGTCGTAAGTATCGAAGAGTTTATAGGTGCCGTCGCTGGCCTGCTTCCAGACCTCGAGCTTGGCCTCCTCCTTGAAAATCCGCACCATCATCGCGGCACCGGGCGAGGAACCTATCGAGGCAAGCTTGGATTCGGCGACACGCGAGAGCGGAATCAGATGACGCCCATCGCCTTCAAGCGGCGAACACGCGATAACAAATGCGCCCACGACCAAAGCGGCCAGCACCGTGCGGATGATAGAGACGACCATTTATGCCCTTGCCCTAGTAGCCCGCCCCCAAGAGCCAACCATCGCGCCTTGATGGTTAAGACGGGGTAAGATTTTCGCGCGCCCGAAGCACAAATCCGCGCAATTTGCAAAAAAATCCCGCTCAATTTTAGGAGAGCGCGGTCCCCATGGCCAGGAATTTTTCGCGCCGGTGTTCGCGGATCTCCAGCGGGCCGTAGCCTTTCCCGAACGTATCGACGAACGAAACGATCTGCTTCTTCGCCTCCGCGATCACGACATCGGGCTTGCGGTGCGCTCCTCCAATCGGCTCATCGATGATGCCGTCGATAATGCCCATCGAAAGTAGGTCTTGCGCCGTGATCTTCTGCGCCGCCGCCATATCCTGCGCGCGGCCCGCATCGCGGAAAAGGATCGCCGCGCCGGGCTCGGGCGAGATCACCGAATAGATCGCGTGTTCGAGCATGAGGACCTTGTTGGCCGTCGCAATCGCAATCGCCCCGCCCGAACCGCCCTCGCCGATCACCAGCGCTATATTGGGCACGCCGAGTTCGAGGCACTTTTCGGTCGAGCGCGCAATCGCCTCGGCCTGTCCCCGCTCTTCCGCGCCGATACCCGGATAGGCACCGGCGGTATCGACAAACGAAACAACGGGGAGTCCGAACCGGTCGGCCATCTCCATCAGGCGCACCGCCTTGCGGTAGCCCTCGGGCCGCGCCATGCCGAAATTGTGCTTCAATCGACTTTCGGTGTCGCTGCCCTTTTCCTGGCCAAGAATGGCGACGGGGTGCCCGTCGATCCGCCCGAACCCGGCCTGAATTGCCGGATCCTCTGCATATTTGCGGTCGCCGGCAAGCGGCGTCCACTCGGTCACCATCGCCTTGCAATAATCGGAGAAATGCGGGCGCTGCGGGTGCCGCGCGACCTGCGTTTTCTGCCAGGGGCTAAGCTTTCTGTAGATATCCTTGAGTGCGTCGTCGGCACGCTGCTGAAGCCGCAGCACCTCGTCGGAAATCGAGACTGCGTCATCGGTCTGCGCAAGGGATTTGAGCTCGGCGATCTTGCCTTCGAGCTCAGCGACCGGCTTTTCGAAATCGAGATATGACTGCATGCACTCTGCCCGGTTTTTCGGGCAACCTTCTCATTTTTCTTAAGGCTAGACCAGACCTGGAAGACCGTCCGGTGCGGGCGGCTTTCGCTATGCCCCCAAAGTGGCGCGAAAGTGTCTAGATCGTGGGGGATTGTCAAGAACTGCTCTCGCTCAATGGATGCCGTGTTTCCAAAAGGTCGCGCAAATGTTCATCGAGGACATGGGTGTAAATCTGCGTTGTCGAGATGTCCGCGTGGCCTAAAAGCATCTGCACTACCCGCAAATCCGCGCCATGCTGCAGCAAATGGCTGGCGAAAGCATGCCGGAGCGCATGCGGGCTGACCAGTGCTGCCGATAATCCCGCCCGCGCGGCCAATGCTTTCAAATCTCGCGCGAACACCTGCCGCGCCAGATGCCCCTCTGCACCCGAGGCCGGAAACATGAACCGCGTCTTCTCGCGCTTTTCGAGCCACCCCATCAGCGCGTCGCGCGCGCGGTCGTTGAGCGGCACGATCCGCTCTTTCCCGCCCTTGCCGGTGACCGTCAGATAGCTCGCATCCCGCATCAGCGCCTTACGCTCGAGCGCCACGAGTTCGGAAACGCGCAAGCCGGTGGCGTAGAGCAGTTCAAGCAACACATAGAGCCGAAGCGCCTTTTCCTCGCCCCTGGACGCTTCCTCTTCGGCAAGCGCAAGCAACCTGTCGACATCGGCAACGCTCATCACCTTGGGCAGCGGCCGGCCCGGCTTGGGGCTTGCGATGATCCGCGTCGGGTCGTCTTCACGAAGACCGTCCGAAACGAGAAACCGGTGGAACTGCCGGATCGCGCTCAACCGCCGCGCCTGCGAGCTTGCGGCGAGCCCCTGTGCTTCGAGCCCGGCGAGGTAATCGGCCACCGCCTCGCGCGGCGCACCAAGCGCCCGCTGCCCCTTGGCCGCGAGCGCGCCCAGATAGTCCTCAATGTCCCGTCTGTAGCTCGCAATCGTATTGGCTGCCGCACCGCGCTCGGCGCTCATCATTTCGAGGAAGGCCTCAAGGATATGGTCCTCGGAGCTCATTGCCTGTTGCTCTCGGCCAGAAGCGCGGAGGTGGGCACGCGGACAACGACCTCCTTTTCCCGCGGCTCGACGAAAACCATGAGCGCGAACATCCCCGCATAGGCGAGCCCGACGATAAAGGCGGTCAGAATAAGGAGGCGGAACAGTGTAGGCATGGCCGGACCTTACTCCATTGAGGTAAACAAGTTCCAGATTTATCGCGCAGCATGGTCGCTTGACATTGCCGGCTCCCGGCGCTTGAACACGGCGGGCACGCGGAAGGATCGGGCCGAAGATGGGACGAGAAGGGACGCCAAGCCATGTTGCGATCGGCCAATGACGAGATCGTAGAGCTTCTCGCCGGGCGGCCGATCCTGCTCGTGGGGATGATGGGCGCCGGCAAGACCACCGTCGGCCGCCGTCTCGCAGCGCGCCTGGGGCTTGATTTCGTCGACTCCGATGCCGAGATCGAAACCGCCGCCGGCATGCCGGTCCCCGACATATTCTCCACCCATGGCGAAGACGAATTCCGCGCTGGCGAGACCCGCGTCATCGCGCGGCTCCTGCGCGAACACAAAGGCATCATCGCGACCGGTGGTGGCGCCTTCATGAGCGCTGAGACCCGCGCGCTCGCAAAGCAGCTGGCGGTCTCGATCTGGATCAAGGCGGAGTTCGAGTTGCTCTTTTCCCGCGTCTCGCGCCGCTCGAACCGACCCTTGCTCAAAACACCCGACCCGCGCGGAACGCTGCAGGCCCTGATCGACGCACGCTATCCGACCTACGCGCTCGCCGACATCACCATCACTTCGCGCGACGTACCGCACGACGCCGTCGTCGACGACATCCTCCAAGCGCTCGACACCTTTCTGAAAGCGGAAAGCCGACCATGACCGATAATCCCGCCGAGACCATCGTCACCGTCCCGCTGGGAGACCGCGCGTACGATATCGTCATTGGCAGGAATGCCATAGACAGCGCGGGCGAACGGCTCAAAACGCTTTTCCCCGGCGCCCGCTTCGGCATCGTCACCGACGAGAACGTCGCAGAGGCGCAGCTCCCGCGGCTCATCGCGTCGCTCAATGCGCAAGGGCTGGCGCACACCACCATAACCGTAGCTGCGGGCGAAGCGAGCAAGTCCTATGCGAACTTCGAACATGTCGTCGACGCCGTTCTTGCGGCGAAACTTGAGCGCAATGACATCGTCATCGCCCTCGGCGGCGGCGTGATCGGCGATCTCGCCGGTTTCGCCGCCTCCGTCGCCCGGCGCGGCATGGATTTCGTGCAGGTCCCCACCTCGCTTCTTGCCCAGGTCGATTCTTCGGTCGGCGGCAAGACGGGGATCAATTCGCAATACGGCAAAAACCTCGTCGGCGCCTTCCACCAGCCGCGCCTCGTCCTCGCCGACCTGTCCGCGCTCGACACGCTCCCCGAGCGCCAGTTCCGCGCGGGCTACGCCGAAGTCGCCAAATACGGGCTGATCGACGATGCGGAATTTTTCTTCTGGCTCGAGGACAATTTCAACGATATCGCTTCAGGCGGCCCCGCCCGCGCCGAAGCCATCGCGCGCTCCTGCGCCGCAAAGGCTCGCGTGGTCGCAGAAGACGAACGCGAAACCGGCGCCCGCGCGCTTTTGAACCTTGGACACACCTTCGGCCACGCGCTCGAAAAAGCCACAGGCTATTCAGACCGTCTTCTGCATGGCGAGGGTGTCGCCATCGGCATGGTGCTCGCGCATCAGTTCTCCCAAAAACTGGGACTCTGCCCGGGGCAGGACGTGAGCCGCGTCATCGCCCATTTGCAAAGCGCGGGCCTGCCCACTACATTGGCTGACATTCCCGGAGACTTGCCGCCCACTTCCCAGTTGATAGATATGATTGCGCAGGACAAGAAGGTTTCCCGCGGCGCTCTGACGTTCATTTTAACGCGCGGGATCGGGCAGTCGTTCATCGAGCGCAACGTCGATCCGGCACAGGTACACGCCTTCCTTGAGGACATACGATAATGGACGCAACCCTCTGGTTGTCTCTTGGTGCCATCATCGCACTTCTGGCGATGAGCTTTTTCTTTTCGGGCTCGGAAACCGCGCTGACGGCTGCATCGCGGGCGCGCATGCATCAGCTTGCGCGCTCGGGCAATCCGCGCGCAACCGTTGTCGAAAAGCTGACGGCGGAAAAGGAACGCCTGATCGGCGCCATCCTTCTGGGCAACAATGTCGTCAACATTCTCGCCTCGACCCTCGCCGCGAGCGTGCTGATCCAGATTTTCGGGGAAGCCGGTATCGCCTATGCGACGCTCGCCATGACCGCTGCGGTCGTCATCTTCTCCGAGGTGCTGCCCAAGACCCTCGCGCTTTTGCGCCCCGACGGCTTCGCGCTCGTCGTCGCGCCGGTCATCCGCGTCATCGTTTTCCTGTTCGCGCCGGTGACACACGCGGTCCAGGGACTTGTTAATCTCATCCTGCGCGGCTTCGGTCTCGACACCTCCAAGGCCAGCGCGATCTCTGCCCATGAAGAGCTGCGCGGCACCGTGGACTATCTCCATTCCGAAGGCGAGGTGGTCAAGCACGACCGCGACATGCTCGATGGTATTCTCGACCTGCGTGAGCTTGAGGTCTCCGACGTCATGGTGCACCGCACCCGTATGCTGGCGCTCGACGCGGACATGCCGGCGGACGAGCTGATTGGCGCCATTCTCGACAGCCCCTTTACGCGCGTGCCGCTCTACCGCGACAAGCAGGACAATATCGTCGGCGTCGTCCACGCCAAGGACCTGCTGCGCGCCATCCAGAAGGCCGAGGGCGATATTTCCAAGGTTAACGTCCAGCGCATCGCCTTCAAGCCATGGTTCGTGCCCGACACGACATCGGTCCAGGCTCAGTTGAACGCCTTTTTGAAGCGCAAGCTCCATTTTGCGCTGGTCGTCGATGAATATGGCGAAGTGCAGGGGCTGGTGACGCTCGAGGACATCCTTGAGGAAATCGTGGGCGATATCGCCGACGAGCACGATACCGTCATCGAGGGCCTGACAAAGCAGGCCGATGGTTCCTATATTATGGACGGCAGCTTGCCGATCCGGGACCTCAACCGCGCGCTCGACTGGAACCTGCCCGATGAGGAAGCAACAACGCTGGCTGGTCTCGTGATTCACGAAGCCAAGCTCATTCCCGAGCCGGGCCAGCAGTTCACCTTCCACAACCTGCGCTTTAAAGTGCTCAAGAAGAGCCACAACCGGATCACGCAGCTGCGGGTGACGCCGATCGATCAGACGGTGGCGGTGAAATAGCGCAAAACGCCGGGACTCAACTCTCCACCTCGATCGCCAACGCGTGGAGACCGGCGTCGAATTGCGGCTTCAATGCCTCATTGATGGCACGATGTTGCGCCACACGGCTAAGCCCCGCGAGCTTTTCGCTGGCGATACGGACACGGAAATGGGTGTTGCCGCCCTCGCGCCAGCCGGCATGACCGCGATGGCGCTCGGATTGGTCCTCGACTTCGAGAAAGGTGGGGGAGAACCGCTCGGTCAGCGTGGCTTCTATCGTGTCACGTACGCTCATGATGATGTCAACAGGCCTCGGGATCGATTTTGGCCAATAAGGCCGGGGCAAAAGGATACGAAAGGGTATATGCTCATGGGCTGCGATTTGCGCAAGGCGTTGGCACGTATTCTGACGACAAGAAAGTGACGATGAAAGAGACGAATAAACTGTTCGAATCCATTCGCATCAAGCCCCGCCGCGGCGGCGCCACCGAGGCACAGGCCGAGACGCATCCGGGCTGCGATTGGGATGGCTGCGACAACCCCGGGATCTACAAGGCCCCCAAGGGTGCCGCCTCCGAAGGCCAGTTTCACAATTTCTGCCTTGAGCATGTGCGCCACTACAACAAGGCCTACAACTACTTCTCCGGCATGAGCGACGAGGAGATCGCAAACCATGCCCAGAAGATGAACGCGCCAGGCAGCAAGGAAACATGGGCGTTCGGATCCAACCGATTCGGCGCATCGAACCCGCAGCCGCGCAAGTTCAAGACGCGCGACTATACGGGCAAGCGCATGCACGACCCCAATAACCTGTTCGCGCGCCTCCAGCGCAACCAGGCCCGCGCCACCGGCAGCACGCACACCGAACGCGAGGTCACGCTCACCGGCCAGGACCGCATGGCACTCGAAACCCTGGGGCTCGAGGGCCGCAAATCGCGCGAGGAAATCAAATCGGCCTATAAGAGCCTCGTCAAAATCCACCATCCGGATGCCAATGGCGGCGACAAGCGCTCCGAGGAGCGCCTGCGCGCGATCATTTCGGCCTACAATCACTTGAAAGCGAAAGGCCTTGTCTAGGCGCGCCGGCCTGCACAAATAAGCAGCAAACGACCGTCTAGGCCAACAGCGACAATGCTGTTATAGGTCAGCGCACTTCTCCTGCCGACGCGATTAAAGACGCGCCTTTTCAAGAGGCAAAGATATGACTGAGTTTTCCAACCTGCCCGATACCGATTACAACGTCCGTGACACGTTCGGCATCGACAGCGACTTGGTGGTCAAGGGATATAAGGAAACCGATCCCCACGTCCCCGAGCTCGACCCCGACTACCTGTTCGACCGCAACACCACGCTTGCGATTCTCGCCGGCTTTGCGTTCAACCGTCGTGTGATGGTGCAGGGCTATCACGGCACGGGCAAATCCACCCACATCGAGCAGGTTGCCGCCCGCCTCAACTGGCCGCTCGTGCGCGTCAACCTCGACAGCCACGTCTCGCGTATCGACCTCGTGGGCAAGGACGCGATCGTTCTCAAGGACGGCAAGCAGGTCACCGAGTTCCGCGACGGCATCCTGCCCTGGGCGGTGCAAAACAACATCGCGCTCGTCTTTGACGAATACGACGCCGGCCGGCCCGATGTGATGTTCGTGATCCAGCGTATTCTCGAAGCCTCGGGTCGCCTGACGCTCCTCGACCAGAACCGCGTCATCCGCCCCCACCCGGCCTTCCGCCTGTTCGCGACCACCAACACCATCGGTCTGGGCGATACGTCGGGGCTCTATCACGGCACCCAGCAGATCAACCAGGGCCAGATGGACCGCTGGTCGATCGTGACGACGCTCAACTATCTCCCGCATGAAAAGGAGACCGGGATCGTTCTGGCCAAGGCCAAGTCCTACCAGAACCCCGAGGGCGAGAAGATCGTTTCCAACATGGTGCGCGTCGCCGACCTCACCCGTTCGGCCTTTATCAACGGCGACCTGTCGACCGTGATGAGCCCGCGGAGTGTGATCACCTGGGCGGAAAACGCGGAAATCTTCGGCGATATCGGTTTTGCCTTCCGGCTGACCTTCCTCAACAAGTGCGACGAACTCGAACGCCCTGTGGTGGCTGAGTTCTATCAACGCGTGTTTGGCGAAGACCTGCCCGAGTCCGCAGCCAATCTGGCTATTTCCGCTTAACCTCATTTCTATGCACGGCCCCTAGGGTCAGGGACCTATCAAATTCGCACTCACGATGGAGACGCAAATGGCCAAATGGCAGGAAGAGAGCGCAGAGCGTATCGGATATACGGTCAAGCTCTCTGACGCCCCAGTTGGCCATTTGCATCCCACCCCGGAGGGGCGCGCCGGATTTGGCCATCCGGTGCGTCAAAGCACTCGCCCGTATCCCCGATACGCGCAGCGTGCTTTTCCTGCCGGGCTGGCCAAATCCGGCTGCGTCGTGAGCGCGAATTTGATAGGTCCTGACCCTAGGCATCCGGGCCGTGCCGGATGATTGCCCATGGCCACCCCGCCGCGCTCAAAAGCCAATAAGCCCGACTCGACCTTGGCGTTCAAAGCCGCCGTGGGCGCGACCGTGCGCACCGTTGCGGGCAAGCCCGATCTCGAGGTGAGCTTTACCGCCGACCGTCCGATCCTCACCTCGGATAAAGCGCGGCTTGCGGCCCTGCCGCGCCTGCCGACGAGCCGCGACATCGCAATAGCGCGCGGTCAGGGCGACGCCATGGCGATGCGCATGGCAAGCCACGACCCGGCTTGTCACCGGAAAATGGCGCCGCAGGATCCCGAAGCCCGCGCCGTCTTCGACGCGCTCGAACAGGCGCGCGTAGAATCACTGGGCGCCAAGCGCATGGCCGGTATGGGTGCCAATCTTGCCGAAATGCTCGAAGACCGGCTCTTCCGCGCCAACTACGCCAACGTGACCGAACTCGGCGACGCTCCGCTCGCCGAAGCGCTGGGACTGATGCTGCGCGAAAAGCTCGCGGGTATCGACATACCTCCCTCTGGCCGCGAGATCGTCAATCTCTGGCGCGAAAAAATCGAAGCACGGACAAGCACCTCGCTCGATGCGCTGGCACAGCACCTCGACAACCAGACCGAATTCTCCCGCGCCGCGCGCACCATCCTGCGCGACCTTGATCTGATCCCCGATTCAGAGCTCGACTACGAAGAGCCCGAGGAAGGCGACGGCGGCGACGCGGACGCCCAGAACAATCAGGCCGTCAACGGTGACGAGGATCAGGAACAAGGCGAATCAGACGGCGCCGAAATGGAAGGCACCGAGGAGGCACCCGGCGAGCACGAAGAAGCCGGCGACGTCGAGGGTATGGAAGCCGACATGGCCGAGGGTGACGAAGAAGCCGCTCAGGCCGGAGAGGATACACCCGCGCCACCACCACAGGCCGACGGCGAACACCGGCTCTCCAACGAGCCGGCCTACAAGATCTTCACGACCAAGTTCGACGAGATCGTTTCCGCCGCCGAGCTGTGCCCGACCGAAGAACTCGATCAGCTCCGGCAATTGCTCGACAAGCAGCTCGAACACCTCGCCGGTGCCGTCGCGCGGCTCGCCAACAAGCTCCAGCGCCGCCTTATGGCGCAGCAGAATCGCGGCTGGGACTTCGACCTCGAAGAGGGTATTCTCGATACCGCGCGCCTGACCCGCGTCGTGACCGATCCCCTGCAGGCGCTCTCGTTCAAGGAAGAGCGCGACACCGAGTTCCGCGATACTGTCGTCACTCTGCTGATCGACAATTCCGGCTCGATGCGCGGTCGCCCGATCACCATCGCGGCGATCTGCGGGGACATTCTCGCGCGCACGCTCGAACGGTGCGGTGTGAAAGTCGAAATCCTTGGCTTCACCACCCGCGCCTGGAAAGGCGGCAAGTCACGCGAAGCCTGGCTCGATGCCGGACGCCCGCCCAATCCCGGCCGCGTCAACGACATCCGCCACATCATCTATAAAAGCGCCGATGAGCCTTGGCGGCACGCCAAGCGCAATCTCGGGCTGATGATGCGCGAGGGCCTCTTGAAGGAAAATATCGACGGCGAGGCGCTGCAATGGGCCCACAAGCGCCTGCTAGGCCGCCCGGAAAACCGGCGTATGCTGATGGTGATCTCCGACGGAGCACCGGTCGACGACTCCACCCAGAGTGTCAATCCCGGCAACTACCTTGAAACCCACCTTCGTTCGGTGATCGAGGACATCGAGACACGCTCACCCATCCAGCTCGTCGCCATCGGCATCGGCCACGATGTCACGCGCTACTACCGCCGCGCCGTCACCATTCTCGATGCGGACGAACTCGCCGGCGCGATGACCGACAACCTCGCCGCGCTCTTTGACGAGGAAGCCCCCGGCGAGGCGCGCAGGCGATGGCGCTAAGGGGGCCGGCCCTCGCCGCGTTCGTTCTGCTCGCCACCGCGCCGGCCTACGCCGACCCCATCACCGTGGATGCCAGGCGCATCTCAACCTTCCAGGGCGCTCACATCGGTGAACCCGTCGATGGCCTCATCTTCCGGGGTGGCCTTGAGCTCAATAGCCCCACCGAGGATTTCGGTGGCATTTCCGACATTGCCATTTTCAACGGCGCACGCTTCGTCGCCGTCATCGACAGCGGTTGGCTTCTCTCCGGGCAACTCGAGCACGACGCCTCCGGCACCCCATCCGGCCTCTGCGCCGTCGAGATCACGACGGTGACGGACAATAGGGGCGAACGCCCCTATGGCTGGCGCGAGAAGGACGCCGAGGCGGTCGATGTCGTTGTCCGCGATGGCGCTCCGGCAGCCGTCCGCGTCGGCTTCGAGCGCCTCACCCGCGTAGTGGACTACGCGCTTTCCGGAAACCGTCCGGTCCCCCCTGCCCGATCTGTCGCAATTCCCGCCTGGCTCAGCCAATTGCGCGGCAACGAGACCATCGAAGCGCTCTGCATCGCCCCGCCCGCATCCCCTATCGCCGGATCGACCCTCATCCTTACAGAGGGCGCAACCGACGGTTCTGGCTGGGCCGCAACGCTGTTGGGTATCGAAGATCGCGGCGACCTTGCATTGAGCCGCACCGGCGACCTCCACCCCACAGGCTGCGCCTTCCTGCCCGATGGCGACCTGCTCGTTCTCGAACGCGGGCTGTTCATGCTCTCCTTCACCACCCGCATCCGCCGCATCGCCGCCGAAGACGTGCACGCAGGCGCCGTCATGGACGGTGAAGTGCTGTTCGAGGCTTCGGGCCGCGACGTCGACAATTTCGAGGGTCTGGCCGTTTATCCTCACCCGGGCGGCGAAACACGTCTTGCCATTGTCTCGGACGATAATTTCAATAGCTTTCAGCGAACCCTGCTTTACGAGTTCACCCTGCCCTGACCCCATCGATTGCGTTTCCTATGACCCCCGAAGACCTCATCGCAACCTATGAGCAACGGCTTGCCCAAATGTCGTTCGACGCCGTCTCCGACCTGATCGCGCCGGATGCCTTCTTCTGGTTCTCCGATGGAAGCCATCGTGGCCTTGAACAAATCCGCCGCGCATTCGATGCGACCTGGGCACAGCTCCAAAACGAAACCTATTGGCTGACCGAACTTGAATGGATTGCCAGGGGCGACACCGCTGCCGCATGCATCTACAAGTTCAACTGGACAGCCCAAATCGATGGCCAGCCGGCCTCGGGCGCGGGCCGTGGCACAAGCGTATTGGAAAAACGCGAGGGCCGCTGGCTGATCGTCCACGAGCATCTGTCGGCAGACCCCGCCTGAACATCAAACGGACCCAAGGAGAAAGCTCATGAACATCGATCTCTTGCGCGCGCTGTGCGAAACGCCGGGCGCGCCAGGCCGCGAGCACAAGGTCCGCGCCCTCATCGAAAAGGAAATCGAGGGCCTGTTCGATGAGGTGACGACCGACGCCATGGGCTCGCTTCTATGCAAGCGCAACGGCAAGGGCGAGAACCCCGAAAAGGTTATGCTCCTGTGCCACATGGACGAAATCGCCTTCCTCGTCACCCATGTGAGCGAGAAAGGCTACATCCATGTCGACCCTGTCGGCGGGTTCGACGCGCGCAACCTCTTCTCGCGCCGCGTTCTCGTCGTCACCCGTGACGGCGAATACAAGGGTGTCATGAACCCCGGCGGCCGCCCGATCCACATTTCGGGTCCCGACGAGCGCAAGAAGATCCCCGAGCCCAAGGATTTCTTCGTCGATATCGGACTGGGTAAGGAGACCCGGAACAAGATCAAGGTCGGTGACTTCATCGTCATGGACGAACCGCTCATCGAAATGGGCGACAAGATCGTCTCAAAAGCCCTCGACAACCGCATCGCCTGCTGGCTCGGCATCGAGGTGATCCGGAAGCTCGTTGAAAACGGCGGCAACCACGATTGCGAGATCCACGTCGCCTTCACCGCCCAGGAGGAAGTCGGCCTGCGGGGCGCCCGCACTGCAGCTTACGCGATCAAGCCCGATATCGGCTTCGGCATAGACACCTCACTCGCCTGCGACACCCCGGGCGTGCCCGAAAACGAGGCGGTCAACACGCAAGGGAAAGGCTTCGGCCTCCACATCAAGGATTCCTCGTTCATCGCCGATATCGCGCTCGTCGAGGAAATCGAGGATCTGGCGATCGAAAAGAAGATCCCCTACCAGCGCACCATCCTCGCTCGTGGCGGCCAAGACGGTGCTGCGGCGCAGCAGGCGGCTGCTGGAGCCAAGGCGGTCGGGATTGTAGTCGGCACGCGCTATATCCACACGGTCACCGAAATGATCGACAAGACCGACCTGCAGGCGGCGCTCGACATTCTCGTCGCCTATCTTGAAAAGCACTGAACCGAAAAGGGCGCCCCGGAGGCGCCCTTTTTGACTACGTCGCGATCACGACCCGGTCGGGGATCCAGCCCCGCAGCACCTTGTAGGGAACAAGCAGTGCGAGCGCGACGAGCATCTTGACCACGAAATCACCCGCCGCGAGCGACACCCACAGAGGCACCTCACCGCCGACAGAGAGGAACGGTACGGGGAAGGCGAGCGATGCATCTTCACGACCGAGCCCTGTGTCGAGAAAGGCAAAACTAGCCGCAAACGCGACACCGAAGAAAAAGACCGTGTCGATCGCAGATCCTATGGTCGAGGAGATCAGCGGCGCCTGCCACCAGCGGCCCTGACGCAGGCGATGGAAGATGGCGATGTCGAGCGTCTGCGCGATGAGGAACGCCGTACCCGAAGCGATCGCGATGCGTGGGCTGGCAAGCAGCATACTCAAGGCAACAGCGAGCACAAACCCCACCAGCACGACGACGCGCGCCTTTTCCGGCCCGAAATGCCGGTTGGTGAGGTCGTTGACGAGAAACGCCACCGGATAGGTGAACGCGCCCCAGGTCAAAAGGTCCGCAAGATTGATCGGCCCAAGCTGCGCCTGGACTGGAAACTGGACGAAATAATTGGAGGCTGTAACCACGATGGCCATCGCTGCGATGGCCAGAACAAAACGCGTGCTCATGACGCGAATTCCTTTCTTACCCAGAGCGGCAACATGACCGCCGGATGCTTTCTCTGGCCGCGCCCCGGCAAATGACCGGTGCGGCCTCCCACCCTTTCTTTCGGTCGGCGGGATAAACCAAACGCCGCGCATTGAATCTCAACGCGCGGCGCGAAAAAGCCGGATCACTCCGTTCAACCCCGGGGGCTTAAGAGGCCAGGGCCTGACGGATTTCCTTCTTGAGACCGAGCGCGCGCGCCGAAAGCTCGGCATCGTCGGCCTTCATGAGGAACGCATCGAGACCACCGCGATGCTCGACCGTGCGCAGCGCGGCCGCCGAGATGCGCAGCTTGACCTGACGGTCGAGCGTCTCGGAAATCAGCGTCACATCACACAGGTTGGGCAGAAAGCGGCGACGGGTGCGGTTGAGCGCATGGCTCACATTGTTGCCGGTCATAACGCCCTTGCCGGTCAGTTCACAGCGCCGTGCCATTTTGTTTTATCCTGTCAATCAAAGACCGGGACCGGGGCATAAGCCCCAGTCAACCAGTCTGGGTACAAACGGAAAGTTTGGCGGGGATATAAAGAAACCCGCCGCACCCGTCAAGCGACTCCCGCCGGTTTGGACGCTAGACACCGCACGATCAAGCGGGCAACGTGGGAAAAATCCGATTCGCCGCCAGCGATTTGGCCATTACCTGACCCATTCGAAAGTTACGAGTGCGCGTGTGAGACAGCTTGCTTTTTCCTCTCTTCTCGCTGCCGGCCTCACGGCAATCGGATTCACCACACCAGCATTCGCAAACGAGGCACACGCGCTTGCCCGTTACGTCATCAGTCTGGGCGGTATCAACGTCGCATATATGAATGTCCGGCTCGATGTGGAAGGCGAAAGCTATCGGCTCGACCTCTCCGCCGATGTGACCGGCCTTGCCCAGGTCGTGTCCCAGGGGGCAGGATCGGTAAATTCGGGCGGGCGGGTCACCTCTACGGGTCTGGCCTCCAGCCGCTTCTATCTTGAAACCCGTAGCCAGGGCGAACGCTTCTCGCTTGAAACACGCTATTCGGGTGGCAATGCCTCAGACGGTATCGTCTCGCCGCCGCTTGCCGAGAACCCAGACCGCATACCGGTCACCAGCAGCCATCGCACCGGCGTTAACGATCCGCTCGCGGCCTTTATCCTGCGCGGCCCTGCACTCGACTCGTCTCTATGCAACCGCCGGTTCGACATCTTCACCGGCATCGAACGCTTCGATATGGCGCTAAGGTATGCCGACAGCCAGGAGGCGACCTCCACTCGTACGGGATATCAGGGCCCTGTGGTGCTGTGCACAATGCGCTACATCCCGATCTCGGGCCATTTCACAAGCTCGGAGATCACCAGCTACCTCGCCGATTCGACCCGCATGATGACCTGGTACATGCCGCTCGACGGCTCGGATTTCTATATCCCCTACCGCGTCCTGATGGGCACGAGCTTCGGCGATCTTTCGATGGTCCTGGTGGATATCGACTAGGGAACACGGAAAGGGAGCCCACGGGGGCGTACCCACCGAATACTCCTGCCCCCCACTCCGTCATCCTCGTGCTTGACGCGAGGACCCGTAGCGGCGCGGCATCCCCGGCAGAAGTCGGACGCACCCCCGCCAAGTCACGCTCTATGCTCCCACCCCCTGCTCGGGGCGCTTCGAGCTTGCAGGTCCTCGCGTCAAGCGCGAGGATGACGGAGTGGAGGGAGAGGGCGCGCAACCTGTCAAAACACAACGCAGGACCGCTAACGGCTTCTGAGTCGCCACTGTCCCATTTCTGAACGGTCAAAATCTTTTTCGTTTAAATGAGCACTGAACCGTCCCGGAAACGCTGAAAAAACCCGTTTCCATAATCAACTCTTTGATTCTTTTTACGTTTACGCCCCGTTAGCATTCGTCCCGATTCTGGGCGAATTTACCACTTACTAACGAACGTGAACGGAATTGGGGGAAAAAACACGCCAAATTCACGCCCCGACAGTGCACTTGACCTCACTTGTGCAACCCTTGGCTTGCACCATACAAGATGCTGTAGGGAACAAACCCGGATTCGACCGAAAATGCCGATTCGGTTCTCGTTTGTTCTTTTTTCGTTCGATAAGTTAAACGGACCCCCCGTTTAGGCCTTGTTATTCCCAATTCGATACACCACGTTCCAACCCACGACTGGCCGCCCCTTCCGTAACCACCGCGCTAAGCGATGCTCCACACCCCATCCCAAACGGTAAAGGCGGTCCTGGGACCGACCAATACCGGCAAGACCCACTACGCAATCGAGCGGATGCTAGCGTACCGCAGCGGGCTGATCGGCCTGCCGTTGCGGCTTCTGGCGCGCGAGGTCTATACCCGCGCCGTCGAGCGCGTGGGTGAAGCAGCGGTTGCGCTGGTGACGGGCGAAGAACGAATCGTCCCGAAAAACGCGCGCTATTGGGTCGCCACCGTCGAGGCGATGCCGTCCGATCTCGAAGTCGACTTCCTCGCCGTCGACGAAATCCAGACCGCGACCGATTTCGACCGAGGCCACGTCTTCACCGATAGAATACTCAACCGGCGCGGCCGCACCGAAACCCTGCTCCTGGGTGCGCAGACCATGGAACCGGTGCTCCGCCGGCTGCTCCCGCACGCCGATATCCAGTTCCGTCCCCGCTTTTCGCAACTGACCTATGCCGGCTCGAAAAAGCTCTCCCGCCTGCCCCGCCGGTCTGCCATCGTCGCGTTTTCCTCAAACGAGGTCTACGCCATCGCCGAGCTCTTGCGCCGCGAGCGCGGCGGCGCGGCGGTCGTGATGGGCGCGCTTTCCCCCCGCACACGGAACGCTCAGGTCGAACTCTTCCAGAACGGCGACGTCGATTTCCTCGTCGCCACCGACGCCATCGGCATGGGGCTCAACCTCGACGTCACGCACGTCGCCTTTGCCGCCGATTCGAAATATGACGGTCGCCAGTTCCGCCCGTTAACGCCGTCCGAGATCGGCCAGATCGCTGGCCGCGCCGGACGGCACATGCGCGACGGCACCTTCGGGATCACCGGCGGCACGGAACCTTTTTCCGAGGAGGTGATTGAACGTCTCGAAGCCCACGAATTCGAACCGGTCAAACAACTCCAGTGGCGCAACGCGAACCTCGATTTCTCATCCCTTGCCGATCTGCAAAAAAGTCTCGAAGCGGTGCCCGAGCACGCGAGCCTCACCCGCGTGCCCGTGGCCATCGACCAGAAGGCACTCGAACACCTGATGCGCCGCGATACCGCGCACCTTGCGACGTCCGAAGAGCGCGTGCGGCTCGCCTGGGAGTGTTGCCAGATCCCCGACTATCGCGATATTTCACCCGCCGCGCACGGCGAAATCGTCGCAAGGGTCTATTCCGACCTCGTTTTAGGCAACAAGATCGACGCCGACTGGATTGCCGAGCAGGTCCGGTTCTGCGACAATACCACTGGGGACATCGATACCCTGTCCAACCGAATCCGCCAGATTCGGACATGGACATTCATCTCGAATAGAAAAAACTGGCTGGAAGACCCCGCACACTGGCGCGAAACAACCAAAGGGATTGAGGACGCTCTCTCCGACGCTCTGCACGAAAGGCTGCTCCAGCGTTTCGTCGACCGGCGGACCAGCGTGTTGATGCGTCATCTCAGAGACAAGCATATGGTATCACCACAAATTACCGAAACGGGCGAACTCACGATCGAAGGCGAGGTCATCGGCACGATCGAAGGGTTCCGGTTCACGCTCTCACGCCTTGACGGGGAAGCCGATTCCAAAAGCCTGCGCACCGCGGCGCATACCGCAGTCGCGCCGGAGATCGCCAAACGCGCCGACAGGCTCGCGGGGGCACCTAATGAGGAGTTCGTCCTGACCACGGATGGCGTCATCCGCTGGCGCGGCGAGGTCGTGGCCGAACTGGCCGAAGGCCCGACGCTTCTAAGCCCGCGTGTCATCATCCTTGCCGACGAGGCGCTGTCGGGCCCCGATCTCGAAAAGGTCGAGGACCGGCTCTCGCTCTGGCTGCGCCATCACGTCAACACCCAGCTTGAGCAGATCGTCGCCCTCGCCGAGCCCGTCGACCTCGAAGGCACCGCGCGGGGCATCGCGTTCCAGCTTTCGGAAAATCTTGGACTGATCCCCCGCGCCCAGGTCGCTGACGACGTGCGGGCGCTCGATCAGGACGTCCGCGGCAAGATGCGCAAGATGGGTGTCAAATTCGGCGCGCATCACATTTACCTGCCGATGACGCTGAAACCCGCCCCCCGCGAGCTGGCGCTGATCTTGTGGGGCCTGAAGAACGGCGGCGTACGCCAGCCCGGCATCGCGGAACTGCCCCATATCATCCTTTCGGGCCGCACCTCGTTCCCGATCGACACGACGTTCGACCCACGGCTCTACGAAATTGCAGGGTTCAAGGTCGCCGGCGACCGGATCGTGCGCGTCGACATTCTCGAGCGGCTCGCCGATATCATCCGTCCGCTGATCGCGCACGACGCAAGCCGCCCGTCGAACACCCCACCTCCCGAAGGTGCCGCCGAAGCCAATGGCTTCCGGGTGACCGTGGAGATGACGTCGCTTCTCGGCTGCGCGGGCGAGGATTTCGCCTCTGTCCTCAAATCGCTTGGATACAAGGTCCGGCGCACACCCAGGCCAAAAGCTGAAGCGTCGGCACAGACGGAGCCCGCGGCGTCCGAACCCGCTCCGGTCGAGATGCCCGCCAACCCTGAGTCGGAGCCCGTCACAGCCGACGCCGCACCGGCGGAAGCCGCAACCCCGGACCAAGCCGCAGAACCGGCGGAACCCGAATTCGATGAAGTCTGGTTCCCTGCCGGTCGGCGGCCGGATCGCAACCGCGCACAGCGCGGCAAGCGGCCCGAAGGCGAGGCGCGGCAACAGAACAAGGGCTTCAAAAGCAAGAAGCCCAGCGGCAAGCGGCATGAATCCGAGGGCAAGCCCAAGGGCGATCGCTCCCACAAGCCGCGCGCCGAAAAGCCGATCGACCCGGATTCGCCCTTCGCGGCCCTGGCTGCGCTCAAGAAGTCATGACGGCGACCACCCGTCAGCGGCTGGACAAATGGCTCTGGCACGCGCGGGTGGTGAAGTCGCGTACGCTTGCACAAAAGCTGATCCTGAGCGGAGCCGTCCGCGTCAACGGTCAGCGTGTGAGCGACACCAGCACCCGCATCGGGATTGGGGATGGGCTGACGTTCGTGCTGCACGAGCGCCTGCGCGTCCTCAAAATCCTCGGGTTCGCTGAAAGACGCGGCCCGGCGCGCGATGCTATCCTGCTCTATGAGGATCGCTCTCCCGACGCACCAAGGCGCCTCGAAATGCCCGCCTGGAAACCGTCGTCGGCGTCTGAAACCGACGAGTAAGCTGCAAAATGCGGGCTAGAGCTTCTGCCGCAGTTCATCGAGCTTGCGGATGCAAATTTCGATCTCGGATTTGAGCGCGATGACATCCGCCGGTTTGGACGTGGCGCCGCGGGCCAAAACGCCGGCTTCAAGTTCAGCGATGGCGCGTTGAAGCCGGTTGAGGGCGGATGTGGGCATGGAAAGATCTCCGGCTTTGGGCGCTGGCGCAATGATAGCACGATGGGGATTTGCTTAACGCGCGACACGTGTCCGCGTAAAGACAGGGTCTCTACGCCGCCGCACGCGAGATAAATTGTCCACCGCTAGAGTCCGCAGGGGTTGTCGTTTGCGGCATGTTGAGGCATTGGTTTTGGTCGTGGTCCCGTAGCTCAGCAGGATAGAGCATCAGATTCCTAATCTGAGGGTCGCGCGTTCGAATCGCGCCGGGATCACCATTTCTTTTCCCGCCATTCAGTAGATCGCGGCTTCCCGCATCGAAAGCATGCCTATGGGTGAGACCGTTATCGCATCGCAAGTGGCGTCGGGGAACGGTAGCGATGTGATGGCGTCTGCGGAAAGCGGTGGCGCGACGGCAACCGTATAGCCTGGTGAACCCGAAGCCGGATCGCAGCCCGAGGACACAGAAACTGCAAACCATGCCTGCGCGTTCGATGCCGAGAGCGTTACGGGCAGCGGCGGGCCCGCGAATGTGATGTAACTTCCGGTGGTCGAATAGACCGGTACCGTCCATTGCGTAACGCCGTTTGAATCGGTGGCCGTGATCGCGGGATAACCGAGCAGACGACAGGATGCGTCACCCGTATAGGTCAGAGTATAAACCTCGGTCGATTTGGACATGCCCGCGTCGCCAAGGCCACTATCGGCGATCGTCAGTTCGCCACTTGTGCAGGTGGGCATATCGGCATCGTAATACGCGGCGAGATCGGCAATGTCGGTCAGCCGCTGAGCCAGGACCCGTTCGATACAGCTCGCGCGGGCGGCGGTCCCGGCCGGACAGTTATTGACGAATTGAGGAAAGGCCAGTTGGTGGGCAGTGAAGGCCGATTGCCAGTCATCGGGAAGCTGGGCGGCAAGCGCATCGCCTTGCGATTTGATATCCCTGACGCTCTCCACCCACTCGGAATTCGAGCAGATCAGCTGCGCATAACCAGGATTGTCCGCCGTCGTGGTATCGGCCGTGCTGCAATCGGGAACGAGCGGGATCGTATCCTGAGCGAAGATTTCCGGGGCAGTGAAGCCGGTGAGGGTCAGTGCGATCAGGGTCAGACAGCGGAAAACAGGCATTGTGAAATCCTTCTCGCTTATTTGACCGTCAGGGACGATTGGGCGAGCGTGGTCAGCGCTTCGATCCGGTTCCGATAGGCCGTTGCAAGACAGGCGACGGCGCCACCGCACGGGTTGCGGGTACCGTCGATCCATGCGCCCTGGCTGGACTTCAAACTCTCGGAAAGCGAGGAACCCGCTGGGGCGATAGCTTCGAGGAGCGCATAGTTGGCCGCCATTCGAACGTCGAGCGCGCCCAATTGCGGCGTGTTGCAAATGGCCCATTCGGTATCGGTGCGGGCTTTTGGGCAATCGAAGCTCGCGACTTGGGCGACAGCCGGGCTGGCCGCGAGCGCTCCTGTCAAAACCAGCACGCATAGGCCCGATTTGACCATATCCATCTTTTTCTCTCCGATGGTTCGGTTCCGAAGGTGTATTGTTCCCTTGTAGCGTGCATTGCTTCGTCCGGCCAAGTTGTCGGAATGACGCTTGGCATATGCACTAGAAATTCCCCGCTGCGCTTTCTTTGACGTAAATCGGCACAATTGCGTGTCGCTCGTGTGACCGCAGGGATGATTTTTGCCGCAATTGCGTGCACAGTAGACATGGCTGCGTCGTTTAAGGAGCGGCAGGCTCGTATATGGAATGGTGCGCCTTACGCTTTTATAGGATAGAGGCTAGGGGCCTGTGAACACGAAGGGATAGGGGTTTGATTTTGCATAAATCGTTCAATGCCAAGTGTTTCCCCCAAGCGCAGGGGCACCCCTTCGCAAGGGGAAACGCGCAGGCAGTGGACAATTTATGCAAACCCCTCCGGGTGGGTCATGGTCCGGCCCCTTGTCGCGAAAAATCCCGCTTGCAGGCAACAGCCTGCGGCGCGTAATTTTCCACGAAAGTCGCTCGGACTATGGCGCGTCAAACCCCTATCCCTTCGTGTTAACAGGCCCTGATATTTGCTCGATCGGTTACTTGTGATAGTTCTCGGCCTCGCCACGCTCTGGACATTGCCGGCGCACGCGCAGATTTGCGCAGCGCTGACGCCCGGGCCGAGCGCGCGCGTCGTTTCGATCTCCGATGGGGATACCGTGGACCTCGATACCGGGCTGACCGTCCGGCTCGTGGGGATGCAGGCGCCCAAATTGCCACTCGGACGAGACGGGTTTGAGGCCTGGCCTTTGGGCGAGGAGGCGAAAACCGCGCTTGCGGACCTCGTCCTGGGCGAAACCGTAAGGCTTTATTATGGTGGAGAAACCAGGGACCGGCACGGACGGGCGCTGGCGCATCTTT
Organism: Pelagibacterium halotolerans; assembly: GCF_044811015.1. Taxonomy (GTDB): domain Bacteria; phylum Pseudomonadota; class Alphaproteobacteria; order Rhizobiales; family Devosiaceae; genus Pelagibacterium; species Pelagibacterium halotolerans_A. The sequence continues at coordinate 2,877,370 of NZ_CP085243.1, read as the reverse complement.
TCATCGATGGCTCGGATGGACCGGTCTGGGTGCAAGGCGAGATGCTCGCAAACGGATTGGCGCGGGTGTATTCGTTCCCTGACAACCGCAGCTGCCTTGCCGAGCTTTACGCAGCCGAACGGATCGGACGCGCGGAAGGTCTCGGGATCTGGCAGGACACCTATTACGCCTTACAGGACGCCACCGACGTCACCACCCTGCTGGACCGCGTGGGCGGCTACGAACTCGTCGAGGGACGAGTTCTCAACGCCGACAAGGTGGGCAGTCGCGTCTATCTTAATTTTGGGCGCTACTGGAAGGAGGACTTCACCGTTGTGATCGAGGAGGGCGGATTGCGCGTTTTCCAATCGGCGGATATCGATCCTCTGGCGCTCGAAGGGCGACTGATCCGGGTGCGGGGCTGGATCGAAAGCCATGACGGACCCCGGATAGACGTGACCCACCCCGAACAGATCGAGATTTTGGGCCAATGATGAGCGGGTTTCCAATATCCCGGCGCCAGTTCCTCCTGGGCGGCACGGCCCTATTCACCGTATCGCTTTCGGGTTGCGTAGGGCTTTTGAGCGGCTCGGATATCGCGACGCGGCAGACCGCAGGCACGGCGCCGGCCGTCCCTGCGGGGACCGATCCGGACGACGCTGTCATCGGTTTGCGCGAACACCCGCGCATCATTGCCAATTACGGCGGGATATACGAGTACCGCAAGGCCGAGGTGATGCTCGCGCGCATGGTGTCGCGGCTGCTGGCCGCCGCCGGACAGCCGGACACGCAATTCACCGTCACAATTCTCGACTCCTCCGAGGTCAACGCTTTCGCGTTGCCGGGCGGATATATCTATGTGACGCGCGGCATTCTCGCGCTCGCCAACGACAAGAGCGAACTCGCCGCCGTGATCGCGCACGAGATCGCGCATGTGATCCTGCGGCACGCGCGGGCGCGCTCGAACCGGGTCCGGACCTCAGAGATCGTCGATCGCGTGGTGACCGGTATCCTGGGCGGGGTGATCGACCCCAACGAAACCGCGCAACGATCGGCGGAATCGCTTGCCGCGTTCTCCCAGCGCCAGGAACTCGAGGCCGACAAGGAAGGCATCAAGATCGCGGCGCGCGCCGGGTACGATCCGCACGCCGCCGCGCGATTCCTCACCGCGATGGGCCGGTTCGCGCAATTCGTCTCAACGCCGGGAATGGGCGCGGACTTCCTGTCCTCGCATCCCTCGACACCCGACCGTATCCAGCGCGCCGTCGAGGCAGCGCGCGAATATGGAGCGCCAGGGACCGGGACCACCGATCGGGAGGGCTATCTCCAAGCGATCGACGGAATGGATTTCGGCGACAATACGCGGCAGGGTGCAATCGTAGGCAAACGCTATGTCAACGCGGCGCGCGAGATCACCTTCGAGGTGCCCAGCGCCTACGAGCTGCAGATTTCCAACGCGGCAGTTGTGGCGGTAGCCGGGGATGGCGCGGCGCTGCGGTTCGATAGCGCGTCGGTACAGCCGGGCGTCACGCTTGCCGATTATCTGCGCTCAGGCTGGATCGCCGGGTTGATGCCCGAAACGGTCACCACGCAGACCGTCAACGGCATCGAGATGGCCTCGGGGCGGGCGCAGACCGACCAGTGGTATTTCCACGTCACCGTGGCCCGAATCGGCGAGGACGTCTACCGCTTCATCTTTGCTGGAAAAGAGGATACAGCAGCTTTCCGCCGGGATGCGGAACGCACCGTTGCAAGCTTCCGCCGCACGCGGACGAGCGATTTGTCCTCGATCCGCAAGGCCAAACTCGAGCTCGTTACCGCGCGCTCGGGCGACACGGCGAATGCTCTGGCACGGCGGATGAGCGCGCTCAATCGCGGGCGCGAACTCTTTCTGGTGCTCAACAATCTGCTGCCGGGGGATCCGGTAGAGGTTGGCGCATCGTACAAGGTGGTCGAAGTGGTTTAATGCGGCCCTGAACGGTGTACGCGCAAAAAAGCCGGCCCCAACGGACCGGCTTTTTCAAATAGACAGCAGCAGCGTTTTACGCCGCGGCTTCCTCGGGGCCCGCCTCGTCGGCCTTGGCGGCAGCGCGGCGCGGGCTCTTGTTGAGGTTTTTGGTAATGAGCTTGACCGCTTCGGTCAGCGTAAGCTTGTTGACTGCAGCGATTTCACGGCTCATCCGATCCATGGCCTGCTCGAAGAGCTGACGCTCGGAATAGGATTGCTCGGGCTGGTCCTCGGACCGGTACAGGTCGCGCACAACCTCGGAAATCGAATTGAGATCGCCCGAATTGATCTTCGCCTCATATTCCTGGGCACGGCGGCTCCACATGGTGCGTTTGACGCGCGCCCGGCCGGATACGGTCTCCAGAGCCTTGGCGACGGCTTCAGGCTCGGCCAGCTTGCGCATGCCGACGGATTTGATTTTGGCAACGGGCACGCGCAGCGTCAGTTTGTCCTGCTCGAAGGAGATAACGAAAAGCTCGAGCGAAAGGCCCGCGACTTCCTGCTCTTCGATCGACTGGATCAGGCCGACACCGTGCGCGGGATAGACGATGTACTCACCGGTCTTGAAACCCGCACGCTGCGTGGTCTTTTTAGTTGCCATATTGGGCTACTCCTGTTGACGCCTCGATGGCCGCGCCTGGTGCGCGTACCATTCTCTCTTACGCGATCGGCCTCTTTTGGGGGCCGTTTCAGTCGTAAGTCACCCCGGCCCGGCTCCGATTTCTCCGGTCCGCTGAGTTTCTCACTCATCTGTCACAAAAAAATGCCCCCTCGCGGGGCACACGGGTTCGACAAAAGCAGGCTCACAACTGATTGTGGACACAATACCACAGTTTCATGACGAAATCAAAATGCGTGATTCTACATCAAAAACCGTACCGGCCGGGCCTGTTGCCGGGCCGGTTCGAACCTTCCCTCATATCGTGTCGGCGCGCCTCTGTTTCAAGGCCACTTGAATTAATCGCCTTCGCCGGGCGCCTCGGAGAAGTACTTCTCGAACTTGCCTTCAACCCCGTCGAATTCCTTCGCGTCGGGCGGCTCGGGCTTCTTTTCGGTGATATTGGGCCAGCTTTCGGAATACTTGGCATTGACCTCGAGCCATTTGTCGAGGCCGCCCTCGGTATCGGGCTTGATGGCCTCGGCGGGACATTCAGGCTCACACACCCCGCAGTCGATGCACTCGTCGGGATGGATCACCAGCATGTTCTCACCTTCGTAAAAACAGTCCACCGGACAGACCTCGACGCAGTCTGTATATTTGCACTTGATGCAATTGTCGGTGACGACATAGGTCATAGTGAACGTCCTAGGGCCTGTTAACACTTATAGACAGGGGTTTGACGAGCCATGGTCCGAGAACCTTTCGTGGAAAATCCCGCGCCGTGGACAAATGTCCACAAGCGGGATTTTCCGCGACAAGGGGCCAGACCATGGCTCGCCCGAAGGTTTTGCATAAATCGTCCACTGCCGGCGCGTTTCCCCTTGCCAAGGGAAGCCCCTTGGCTGCGGGAAAACACTTGCCATTGAACGATTTATGCAAAATCAAACCCCTGTCTATAAGTGTTAACAGGCCCTGGAAGCTGGCGGTTATGGCGTGAGGGCCGAGCAGACCGGTTGCTAAACGGTTTTGCGGCCTACATCAAGACCGCTTTATGCCAAGATGACCGCTGCAAAACGGATCAGCTTTGCGGGGTAACGCGGCGTTGGCAGCATCAGTTTCTCTAGTGCCCCGCTTCATCCAAATTGACAGGCGTCAGCCTGCCGATTTGGATGAAGGACACGGGGTCATGGCCGTGCCTCAAAACTGGTCCTTGGCCCTTCTTAAAGCCCCGAAGACTTCCACCGGGTCTGCGCCCTGAAGCCCCATCCGGCCAGCAAGCGCCTCGGTATCCGCCCTCAGGAACGGATTGGCCGCGATCTCGTCGCCCAGCCGCGCGGGGATGGTTGGCAACCCGCTTTCGATCTGGCCCTTCGCTTCCTCGGCCCGCGCGATCAGCGACTCGTTGGAAGGGTCGACGCTCAACGCGAATTTGGCGTTGGCGAGCGTATATTCATGCCCGCAATAGACCGCTGTTTGCGGGTCGAGTGCCTTGAGCCGTTTGAGCCCCGCCCACATCGGCTCCGGCGTGCCCTCGAACATCCGTCCCACCCCGAGCGAAAACAGCGCATCGCCTGAAAACAGCGCCTTCTCCTCCGGCGCGTGATAGGCAATGTGCCCCAAAGTATGTCCGGGCACGTCGATGACCTCGAATGAGAGCGCCCCCACGCTTATCCGATCGCCGCCCGAAACCAGCTCATCGAGGCCCTCGATCTTGTCGGCTTCGCCCCTTGGGCCGACAACCCGCGCACCGAACCGTGCCTTGAGAGGGCCGATGGCCTCTGTGTGGTCGCCGTGATGATGCGTTACGAGAATATCGCTCAGCGTCCAGCCATGCGCGGCAAGCGCATCGAGAATGGCCTTTTCTTCCGGAGCGTCGATAGCCGCCGTCCGTCCGGTTTCGCGGTCATGGACCAGATACCCGAAATTGTCCGAACGGGCTGTGAAAACGGCGATTTGCGCGGGCATTTCATATCCTCCCATACTCCATCTCGAAGGCTAGGCACGTCACTCCGCATTGGCAAGCGGAGGCGGGAAATTTGACCTTCGCGCCGGATGCGCCCAAATAGTCGGAGCAATATCCGAACAGGCGGTGCGATGACCCCCGATGTCGATGGCTTGATCCGCTTCTATAAATCCCCGCTGGGCCGGCTCTCGCGGCACCTGATCCGGGAACAGATGAGCGCACTTGCGGGCGATGTCACTGGCAAGCGCATTCTCGGGCTGGGTTTCGCCACGCCCTATCTTCGGGGTGCTCTGGCCGGCGCCGAACGCGTTCTCGCCTTCATGCCCGCGCGCCAGGGCGCGTCGGCATGGCCGCGCGAAGGCCCATCGCATACGGTCCTATGCGACCCCATGGAAATGCCCCTGACCGACTCCGCGGTCGACCTCGTCATTGCCGTCCACGCCATCGAGCACGTCATCGACGCCGAAGAGCTGATGCGCGAGCTCTGGCGCATCTGCGCGTCGGGCGCCGAACTGGTCATTGCGGTGCCCCGCCGGCGCGGCCCGTGGGCGCAATGGGACAACAACCCTTTCGGCTTCGGACGCCCCTATTCGCGCGGCCAGCTCGACGTGCTCCTGCGCGAGCATTCCTTCACCCCGCTCGAATGGCGCGACTGCCTCTACCTGCCTCCAATCAACCGCGCGCCGGTCATCAAATCCGCCCGGCTTTTCGAGCGTACGGGGCGGCTGTTCGGCTCGACCTTCGCGGGCATTCTGTGCGTCAAGGCGCGCAAGGAACAATTCCCCGCCATCGCCCGCCGCAAACGCGTCGCACAGCGCGCCGGCGAACGAGCCCTCTCCCCGCAAACCGCGCGGATTTATTAGGCGGGTGCCAATTGCCTTGCGCTCCGCGCTCCAATATTGTCCGCGCCGATCCAAGCCTTTGAGTTCAAACCATGTCCGACAAGCCAACGCCCCAGCCGGGCATCCTGAAGATTGCGCCCTATGTGCCTGGCCGCGCCGCCGCTCCGGGTGCCAAGCCCGGCATCAAGCTTTCGGCCAACGAGTCGCCCCTGGGCGCAAGCCCGAAGGCTATCGCGGCGTATCGCACCTTCGCCGACAAGCTCGAGATCTACCCTGAGGGCTCCTCGCGCGAATTGCGCGCGGCGCTGGGCGAAGTGCACGGGCTCGATCCAGAGCGGATCGTCGCGGGTGCCGGCTCGGACGAGTTGCTGCACCTTCTGGCCCAAACCTATATCGGGGATGGCGACGAGGCGGTGATGAGCCAATACGGCTTCATGGTCTACCCCATCGTCACCCAAGCAGCGGGCGGCGCGCCGGTCATCGCGCCCGAGACGGACTATTGCGCCGATATCGACGCGCTGATCGGCGCGGTGACGGAAAGGACGAAAATCGTCTTCCTTGCCAATCCCAATAACCCGACCGGTAGCTATCTCAATGCCGCCGCGCTCGCACGCCTGCAGGCTGGCCTGCCCTCCGACGTCCTGCTCGTCATCGACAGTGCCTACGCTGAATACGTCACAGCCGAGGATTACACTGTCGGCATCGAACTGGTCGGCCGTGCGCAAAACGTCGTCATGGTTCGCACTTTTTCCAAAATGGGCCTCGCGGGATTGCGGATCGGCTGGCTCTACGGCCCCGAGCACGTTGTCGATGCCCTCAACCGCATCCGGGGCCCGTTCAATCTCTCGACTCCCGCGCAGGCTGCGGGCGTCGCAGCCGCGCGTGACACCGAATTCACCAAGGCGCTATGCGCTCACAACGCACTCTGGCGCGACTGGCTTACAAAAAAACTCAATTCGAACCGCATCCGCGTCCTGCCCAGCCAGGGCAATTTCATCCTCGCGCTGTTTAGCGACGCCGAAACCGCCACCGCCGCCAATGCCGCGCTGCTCGAAGACGGCCTTGTCGTGCGCGAAATGGGCGGCTACGGGATCGATAACGGCCTGCGCATCTCGATCGGCAGCGCCGCGGCGATGGAGGCAGTCGCCGACTGCCTTGGCAAATTCATGGAAGAGAGATGATTAACCCGCATTTTTCAAACGCCTTACGTCCTGCGTCGGATTTTGGCGCGTCGCATACGGGTACGGAGCGAAAAAGCGTATCGGGCATACGGTTTTTCGCTCCGTGCCCGGAGGCGGCCGCCAAAATTCGATCTGGCGGGCCGGTCCAAAATGGCGACAGAGGGCGTCAGAGCGCTTGCACGTATGTCCAAATACGCACTGCGTTCTCTTCCTGCCCTCTCACCATTTTGGACCGGCGCAGGGCACAAGGAGTTTGAAAAATGCAGGTTAATAAACTTGCCCTCATCGGCATCGGTCTCATCGGCTCTTCGATTGCGCGCGGCGCAAGAGAGAAGGGTCTTGTCCGCACCATCGCCATTGCCACGCGCCGCCCCGAAACGCTGGAGGAAGCGCGCGCGCTGGACCTTGGCGACATCTATACCCTGGACGCCGCCGAGGCAGTCGAGGATGCCGATCTGGTCATCCTGTGTTCGCCTGTGGGCACCTATGAAACACTGATCAAGCAGATCGCACCCCATCTCAAACCCGGCGCCATCCTCTCCGACGTCGGGTCGGTCAAGGCGCATGTCCTCAACGTGATCCGGCCGCACATGCCCCGGGGCGTCCATCTGGTCCCCGGCCACCCGCTGGCCGGCACCGAACATTCCGGTCCTGCCGCCGGTTTCTCCGACCTTTTCGAGGGCCGCTGGTGTGTCCTCACCCCCGAGGACGGCACCGAAAGGCAAGCCATTGAAACGCTGACGCAATTCTGGCAAGGGCTGGGTTCGAGCGTTGAGACGATGAGTGCCGAGCACCACGATCTGGTGCTCGCCATAACGAGCCACGTCCCGCACCTTGTCGCCTACAATATCGTGGGCACGGTGGACGATCTCGAGCAGCACACCAAGTCCGAAGTGATTAAATTCTCCGCCTCGGGCTTCCGCGATTTCACCCGCATCGCCGCTTCCGACCCAATCATGTGGCGCGACGTCTTCCTCACCAATCGCGACGCGGTGCTCGAAATGCTTGGCCGCTTCCTCGAAGACCTGAGCGTCCTCCAGCGCGCGGTCCGCATGGGCGATGGCGAGGCCCTCGAAGCCCTCTTCACCCGCACCCGCGCTATCCGCCGCTCGATTATCGAAGCCGGCCAGGAAACCGACGCACCCGATTTCGGACGTGTGCATGGGACGGGCAAGCCGGGGGAATAGGCGCGCGGCTGTGACGGCGCGTTCAGAACACCGGCGCCAGCCCCATCACCGGGATGAGCCCCACAAACACCGTGCCCCCGCGCACTGAAATGCTCTGCCGGTAGACGCCCTCCGCGTCGGGCGTACCGGTTAAAAGCGGTGCGCGCGGATCGTTCTGAAGCATGTCGATCCGGTCGATGACGCCTTCGGATGCCAGGTCCAGGCTGGCATCGATCTGCCCGGTCTCGCTGACACTGCCTTCGCCCGTAGCGTCGATCGTCATGCCGTCGGCTTCGAGCGAAAGGTCCCGCAGCGTCGCCACGCCGCCATTACCGGCCCAGATGCGCATGAAATCCGGATGCCCCCAAAGCGCCATGGGCGGCATGCCCGAGAGCCGTGCGTCGATATCGCCGGTGGCGCCAGCGATTTCGAGCGGTGCCGAATTGCCGTCTTCGAACGAAAAATAGACGTCTATGACATTGCCCAGCATGTCCGCTTGCGTTTCGACCGCCGCATCGAGCACATGGAACTCCGCGTGCCCCGCATCGGCATAGGTCACATCGCCGAAGAGTGCGTCGGCGTAAACAAGGTCATCACCAACGATCGATAGCCGTTCGATCTCTCCACCTTCAAGCCGCAGGCTGGCCCGCAAATTCGACCAGCGCACCTCCTGCTCGGAGCCGGTAAAAGCATCGACGATCAATGCCGGCCCATTGGCGAAAATCTGCATATGGCTGGGCCTGTAAAAGAGCGCGGTTGCCGCCAGATCGGCCAGCCGGATCGTATAGTCGCCCGAGACGATTTCCGCTTCCGTGCAATGGGGGCTGAACTTGAACGGGAATCCGCCGACCTCCAGCCGTGCGCAGGTGAGACGCGGCATGGTGACCCCGTCGGCCTCCGCATAGGCCGCGATATTGGCGCGGACCTGACCGGCAATATAGAACCAACCACCGGTCCAAAGCCCGACGACAGCGAGAATAGCAACGAGCAGAACGATAAAGCGCTTCATGGACCTCTCTTATCGCGCCCAATTGAGGCCGTCATCCGGCAAATTGCCGCCGATGGTCCTGCACCAGAATTTTGACAGGCCACTCCCACTTTAAAAGCACTGGTTTGCCGGGAGGTTGGCATCTCGGTGGGCGACGATTGATGGGCGAACCTGTTGAAACCACCGTGCAACGTCACCAGTCGCGGCAAGGTGCTTTGACGGGCCTGGATTTTGCCGCCATAAGGAGACAAATGAGCACCGACAGCGCTACGCCTTGGGTCTTCGGCTACGGATCGCTGATCTGGCGTCCGGGGTTCCCGTTCGAAACCTCAGATAAAGCCTTGCTGCGCGGCGCGCATCGCAGGCTCTGCGTCATTTCCCACCACCACCGCGGCACGCTCGACAATCCCGGCCTCGTGTTCGGACTCGAGCGCGGCGGCTCGTGCGTGGGCATGGCCTATAAGGTTGCGCGGGAGAACTGGGCCGAGGTACACGCCTATCTGCGCGAACGCGAACAGGTGACCGAGGTCTATCGCGAAACGCTGCGCCCGATTCGTCTCGCGAGCGGGGAGACGGTGACCGCTCTGGTCTATCTCGTCGACCCCACCCATGAGCAATATGCCGGTCGGCTGAGCCTCGCCGAGCAACTCGCACTGGTCCGCAGCGCAAACGGCCTGTCCGGCGCCAACCGCGACTACGTGATCAACACCGCCGAACACCTGACGCGTATGGGGATTCTGGATCGGCCCGTGCTTGAATTGAGCACCATGCTGCAAGCCGAGCGCAAGGCGGGGTAGTGATTCTGCCTAGTCCCTCTGCACAGAGAGTTTGACGGATTGCACGACCTCGCCTCCACTCCGCCGTCATCCTCGCGCTTGACGCGAAACCCCGCAGGCTCGAAGCCACCCGAGCAGGGGTTGGGCGCTTTGAGCTTGCGTGGTGCGCCCGGCTTCTGCTCCGCACGCGGCAGCGTTGCGGGTCCTCGCGTCAAGCGCGAGGATGACGGCGGTGGGAGGGCAGATACGGCGCCAACCCGTCATAATCACTGTGCTCCCCCACTAATGGTATTGGGCTGGCGCGCCTCCCCACACACTGTTGCGGGGCATTCGCGTGAAGCAGTGCCTAGGTTGCGCGGTGCTGCTGGCCCCTCTCCGTCATCCTCGCGCTCGACGCGAGGACCCGCAGCCTTTGCGTCAGGTGGTGAAGGAGTCGTTTCCTTTGAACATAGGCCTCCCGCACCGACTCATCCCCCCTGCCTGCGCAGCGGGCCCTCGTGTCGAGCGCGACGGTGACGGAGCGGGGGAGAGGCAACGCAACTTGCCAAAATCACAGCGCGGAGGCACTAAGCGGCGTTACGCCCCGGATAATGCGGCATGCCCTCGAGATCCCAGACAAGCGTCATGCGGGCAAGTTCATCCTCGGGCGCGGGCATGGAGAGCATCTCGCCGCCCCGCGCCGTAGCGCTGCGGAACCGCGCCCGGCTGGCATGGTCGTCGATGAGGTCGCCAGCAGTTCCCGCCCAGCGAATAACATCGCCAACCGAAAGCAGGTAGATCTTGGCCGGTGCCATCGCCACGGCATCCTCGGCTTCGCGCGTCATCGTATAGCGGCGCCCGGACCGGCCGGTCCACAACACCACCCGCGCCTCGGCGCCCTTCATATTCGCTATGTTGTCATGCCTATTGATCATGGCCACCCTCACACGGCCTTGTCCAAACCGCGCCGGCCAGAACCTTCGCGTCCACTGGCCGAGCCTTCACTCACACACATTCTCAACCAACCCGGCTGAAAGAACAAAATTAGAACAAATGCATTTAAAAGTCAACGCGTCTGCGCGAGCAGAAAAGCGGACGCATCTGCTTTTGTCAACATATTGTGGTTTTAATTAGGGTAACTACCAAGGATAGCATCAGGCAAGATGGTCGCCGATCTTCGCCTCGAGTTCGGAAATCCGGTTCCTGAGGCGCGGCGAGATCGGCCGCGCGATGCCTTTGCGTACATCTTCGAGGATCATCCGGTCTGTCTCTGCCTCGATCGTTTCGATCAATCGCTTCTGGAATTCCGCCGCGGGAAGCCCCGGTTCGATCGCCGGCAGGATGTGGGCCCGCGCCTTGCCCGGCCACAGAACGAGGTTGTTGCGCCCCCAATAGAGCCCAGATGTCAGCGCGACGGGCACCACCGGCACGCCGAGCGCCTCATACATCTTGGCGACGCCCGAGCGGTAAGCCGGCTCGGCCAGCGGCGGGCGGCGCGTCCCTTCGGGAAAGATGATCACGCGGCAACCGCGTTCCAGGCGCTCCGCGGCGCTGGCCATCATGTCGGGGAGCGCATCCTTGCCCTTCTTGCGGTCGACGGGGATGGTATCGATCCATTTGGCCGCCCAGCCGAACAGAGGGATATCCAGAAGCTCCTTCTTGGCGATGAAGGCAGGGTGTCCCGTATGGGGCAGGATGGCGAAGATATCCCAATCCGATTGGTGCTTGGAGGCGATGATACAGCCGCCCTCGGGGATATTCTCACCCCCGGTCACCTCAGTCCGGATCCCCACGATCCAGCGAAGGAAAAAGAGATTCGCATTGTTCCAGTACTGCCCGATGGCCCAGCCCTGCGCCTTGAGGCCGGGCGTCAGCTTCGCCATCAGCCCCACAATGATCGCGAGCGGGATCGTGTGGAGAAAAAAGACGACATAGAACAGCGTCGAGCGAATGGCCTGTACGATCATGTCCCGGCCTCTCCGCCGACTTTGTCCTGTAAGAGCCCAACCGAAAACCCGCCTGGGCCGGGCCCGAGCGGTTCTCTCAAGCGATTTGCGACAGATAGCGCCGTACCGTCAAGCGCGAGGTAATAGCGGTAAGCCCGGCAATCACCAGCACCACGCCGACAATCCCCAAAAGCCCGCTGATCCCCAGCGCAAACTGCCCGAAGAGTACGCCCAATTGCTGCGACGACGTCTCGGGCATCACAGCACTCATAGCGGCGCTCACGACGATGAAAAAGACGATCGCCGCCAGCCCGCCAACCACGCCGCCCTTGAGCCCGATCAGGAGGAACCGCCCCTGGAACTCGCCGGCGATGAACCGGTTCGACGCGCCGATGAAATGCAGCACGTCGACGATCTCGCGATTGGTCGCCATGGTCCCGCGCGTGGCAAAAACGATCGCCAGCGCGGTCGCGAGCAGAATAAGCCCCAGGCTCAGAACGCCCGAAACGACGATGGTTCCCGCCATGGTGTTGAGCTGAATACGCCACGCCGCGTGCGTCTCGACGCTTGCCCCCGAAATCCCCGCGATCTCGCTTTCGAGCCGCCCGACATCGACCGCCGCAGGATCGGACAACCGCACCACGACGAGCCGCGGAATCGCAAGGTCGGTGAGGTCGATCCCCTCGCCCAGCCACGGCTCAAGCAGCGCCTGGCTTTCCTCGAGCGTGAGCGCCCGCGCGCTGTCCACCCCCGGAATGGCCTCGGCCAGCGAGATCGCCAGCCGGACGTTGGAATCGAGCACCTCCCCGTCGAGCGGGCGGATCTGGATCGTCAGCTCCCGCCCCACATCCGCCGACCACCCGAGCGCCGATTTCTGCACGAGCAGCACGCCCCCGAAGGTGACGCAGGAGAGAAACGTCATGATGCCGATCAGCAGCATCAGCGTGCGCCCCGCCACCGATCCGGCAGGAACGATCGGGTTCTGCCGCGGCCAATTGAGTCTCAGCCCGCCCTCACTCATGGATCGTCAGCTCCCCGTCATTGAGGAGCATGCGCGGGTGATCGAACTTTTCGAGAAGGCCCACTTCATGCGTGGCCAGGATCACCGTCGTCCCCATCTTGTTGAGTTCGGCGAAAAGATGCAGCAGCCGCTCGGACAGTTCGGGATCCACATTCCCCGTCGGCTCGTCCGCCAGAAGGATGTCCGGCTTGCCGATCACGGCCCGCGCGATGGCCGCGCGCTGTTTTTCCCCGCCCGAAAGCACCTCTGGGTGCGCGTCCATCCGGTCCCCGAGCCCCACCCAATCGAGCAATTCCTCGACATTGGCACGATAGCTCGCCTCGTTCTGCCCGCGCACGCGCAAAGGCAGCGCGACGTTCTCGAACGTCGTCATGTGCTCGAGCAGGCGGAATTCCTGGAAGACGATCCCGATATGCCGCCGCATCTGCAACAGCCGGTCGCGGTCGAGCCGCATGACGTCCTCGCCGAACATCGAGACTGTTCCGCGAGAAGGCTTGAGCGACAGGAGCAATAGCCGCAACAGCGACGTCTTACCCGACCCCGACGGCCCGGTGAGGAAGTGGAACGAGCCCGGTGAAATCTTGAAAGTCAGGTCCTTCAGGATCTCCGGCCCATGCCCGTAGCGCAGCCCGACATTTTCGAACGCGATCAAACCGCCACTCTCCGAATCACTTGCATTTCGCCATACTAGCAATCATCCCGTTCCCATGGCGGGATTGGGGCGGTGTTTCAAGAGTTTTAACCCTATCCCCGATAGTCTCGCGCCATTGCCTGAAACCAGCAGCCGGCGCAAGACGCGTGATCATCACATGCCCAAATTGCCATACGCGCTACCGCCTCGCGCCCGATGCGCTGGGGGCTTTGGGACGTCAGGTCAAATGCGCCAGCTGCGAGACCACCTGGGCCGCGACGCCGAGCTTTCCCGCGCCGAAAAGGTCCGCAATCGACCCCGACCACGATGACGACGAACTGATCTTCCGCGCGGATCAGGACAACCGCTTCTCAGAGGCAGATGAAGCGCTCGCCGACAAGGCGTTCGAAATCCAAGGCAACGCCACCGACGGCCCGGTTCTGGGCAAAAGCGTCATTCCCGGAGAGGACGCGCCGCCCGCCGCTCAGTGCGCCGATCAGGCGCTCAAACGCAAGCTCGCGCTCGCCAAGCGCAAGCACGACATGACCCGTGCCCTGCCCATCGCCCGTATCCGGCGTGCCGCGCGTATAACGCTCGCAGTGCTGGTGGTTCTCCTGGGCGTATTTGTGATTACCCAGCGCACGGAAATCGTCCGTGCCTTTCCCGATCTCAACAGTCTCTACGCCGCTTTCGGACTTGGAACCAATGTGATCGGGCTCGAGTTCGGATCCATTAACACTTTGCGAACCACCCGCGATGGAAACAGCGTGTTAATCGTATCCGCTAAGATAACGAACACCACGAATCGCGTAACCTTCGTTCCGCCGGTGCTGGTCAGCCTTATCGGTGAGGACGGGGAAGTGGTCTACGAATGGGGCGTCACCCCGCAAATGCGCAATATCTTGCCCGGTGACGTTCTACCGATCGACACGCAACTGACCGCGCCTCCTGAAGGGATCAAGACGGTCCGTCTCTCCTTTGTGGAAGGTCAGGGCCGTGCCGACGCGGCGGGATAGAGAAAAACGCGCTGACGCAGCGCGAAAACGAAAGAAGCAAAGGCGTTAGGGACGATGGCCCGGATCTTGGTTGCCGAAGATGACGACAATGTACGTGCGTTCGTCGTACGCGCGCTCGAAATGCACGGCCACACAGTATTCGAGGCCGAAGACGGAGGTCTCGCAGCGGAACTGGCCGACGAGCACAAGGGCGAATTCGACCTCCTGCTCTCGGACATCAAGATGCCCGTCATGGACGGCATCGCGCTCGCCCTTTCGGTTGGCGCCCAATACCCTGATCTGACCATCATGCTGATGACCGGTTTCGCCGACCAGCGCGAACGCGCTCATGGGCTTGACGCGCTCATCTATGACGTCGTCAACAAGCCCTTTTCGCTCGCCCAGCTCATCTCCAAGGTCGATGACGCGCTCGCCGGGCGCCCGGCCGAAATCATTCCTCTGGCGCGGTCGGCGCTTTAAAACAGATTGGGCTTCGTCAGCATCAGCCAGATGATGACGAGCACCGCCGCAAAGGCGGGAAATCCGCAAGCAAACCAGATGCGATAGAGCCTGTGATAGGCGAGCGGCAACGGCGCGTTGCGATCCCGCGCGTCAATCGCGATGTCCCGCATTCGAAGCTGAATCCAGACAACCGGCAGCCAGAACACGCCGACGAACACGTAAAGCCCAAGCGAAGCCAATATCCATCCCTCAAGGAGCGGATAGCCGAGCTCCCGCGTCAACAACCACCCCGTGACGGGTTGGAAAAGCGCTGCGGTGGCCGTGAACACGGTGTCCGCCAGAACCACGATCCCCGCTGTATGCGCAATTAGCGCCGGATCCTGACTACGGTTCGAGACCACCATGAAGAACGCAATGCCCGCCCCGGTTCCAAGCAGGACGCAGGCGCCGACGACATGCGCGAAGCGGAGGAATTCGTAAACCACTAGCGCACCTCGATAAGCATGGCGACGGTGAGCGCCAGAACTATGGACGGCAGCACTTTGAGCAAAGGCCCCAGAGGATCGGCCCACAGCCCGGGCGCGAACAGCGTTGCCCCAAGCAGATAGGCCACTGAAACCAGGACCATCCCGACCGCCGCATAACGGCTCCAGGAACGCTTGAGAACCGCCACACCAAGCGCGATGTCGATCAATGCACCGACAGAAACGACAGTACCGGACAACGCCTGCGAAACTCCGCTACCGGTAAGAACGGCCACGGCCCTGTCATACGCCCAAAGGCCGATCGCGCCGGAGAGAACCCAGAATATGGACAATACCGCGATCATGATCGGCAGGATCAATTGCGCACGCGCAAAAACGCGTTCCTGGTTGGTGGCCGGTATCGCGCGCAGTGTATCGTCGAACGCAGGAAACGGAGAACCGCCCCGTTCAATCCATTCGCCCGGATTACCAACGATTCCGGTTTCAAGGGACTTCAGCGACGTCGTTCTCAGCGCCGACCGCCAACCGAGCCAACCCAGTCCATCCGCAACCCGTCCGGCCAGACCGACCAGGCCACGCGGGATCGGGATCGCGTAGCGCCATTCCGGATATCCGAGCCAGGCCCTGACTGTCCGCACCACCTCACGAAAGGCACGGGAGTCACGCTCGGCAAGATCGGCCACGAACTGCGTTCCGAGCGCTCCACTTGCTGCGGTAACCACCGCCGCAGCCAGATCGTCGACATGGATCGCCTGCATCGGTGCATTTTCGAAAACGACCGGTTCGACCATCGGCATGGCAGCAGCAGCGCGGAGAAGCGCCGTACCGCCATAGGCTTGCGCCCCGAACACCAGAACCGGACGGAGAACGATCCAGTCGATCTCGGACCGCTGCACGCGCGCATCGCCTCTAGCCTTGGAGCGAAAGAATTCGGTTGCAGCACCGGCGCCGGCACCCGCTGCCGATATCTGAATGAACCGGACATCCGACCCGGCCAGAGCATCGAGCATATTGCCGACCGCCACGTCATGGATCACGGACAAGCTGTCCTTCGATCCATCCTGAAGCACGCCGGACGCATTCACGACGACGGAAGCACCCCGAAATATCTGCTTCCAGTCGTCAACCGTTGCGGTTGCAATGTCGGCGAAGACCCAGGAAACGTCGAGGGTGCATTGCGCGGCGGCCGCGCGCGACCGGCCAACGCCGGTCACCTCGTATCCGGCCGCGCGCAACGCCCGCATACACGCCTGACCGATGAAACCGTAACCCCCGAGCACAACGGCCTTTTTCAAGCGCGTTTCCTTCCCCCGCGAACTCAATGCCACCGACAGCCGATGTCGCGCGGCCAATGGCCTTTAGACCAACCACTCCGGCACGCTATCCGCCCCGATCAGCTCTTCGAGCGTCTGGCGCGAGCGGATGACGTGGTAGCGGTCGCCCTCAACGAGCACCTCGGCGATCAGCGGGCGCGTGTTGTAGGTGCTGCTCATCACCGCACCATAGGCACCCGCGGTCATTACGGCCAGAAGGTCGCCCTCGGCCAGAGGCGGCATCACCCGGTCGAGCGCGAGATAGTCGCCCGTCTCGCAGACCGGCCCGACGATGTCCGCCCGCATGGCCTTGTCCTCGTCCTCGGGCACGGCCACGGGCAGAACGTCGTGATGCGCCTCGTAGAGCGTGGGACGGATGAGGTCGTTCATGCCCGCATCGACGATGATGAAATTCTTCTCCGGTCCGTATTTGACGTATTCCACGCGCGTGACGAGGATGCCCGCGTTCCCCGCGATCAACCGCCCCGGTTCGATGATAAGCCGGCAATCGAGCTCAGATACGCGCTGCTTGACAATTTCCGCGTAAGCGAGCGGATCCGGCGGCGCCGGCGCGTTCTTGCGGTACGGGATACCCAGCCCGCCGCCGACATCGACGTGTTCGATTCCATGCCCGGCGGCGCGTAGGGTTCCGACCAGTTCGGCCAAAACTGCAAACGCGTTGTCGAAGGGCTCGAGATCGGTGATTTGGCTGCCGATGTGCATGTCGACACCGACTGCCCGAAGATTGGGGCATTCGGCAATGCGGCTATAGACCGCCTCGGCGCGCGCGAACGGAATACCGAACTTGTTTTCGGATTTGCCCGTCGAAATCTTCGCGTGGGTCTTGGCGTCGACATCGGGATTGATCCGCACCGAGACCGGCGCGACTTGCCCCAATTCACTGGCGATCTGATTGAGCCGCTCGAGTTCGGGCTCGGATTCGACGTTAAAGCACAAAATCCCCACTTCGAGCGCCCGGACCATCTCCGCACGCGTCTTGGCAACACCCGAGAAAATGATCTTCTCCGGCGCAATGCCCGCCGCCAGCGCACGTTCGAGTTCACCGAGCGACACTACGTCCGCCCCCGCGCCTTCCTGCGCGGCAATCCGCAACATGGCCTGATTGGAGTTGGCCTTCATGGCGTACGCCAGAAGTGTATCGAGCCCCCCGAACGCCTCACGCATGACCCTGATATGCCGCCGGAAGGTTGCCCCCGAATAGCAATAAAACGGCGTGCCGACCGCCTCGGCCAGCGCCGTCAGGTCGACCTCCTCGGCCTTCATCGCGCCGCCGCGATATTCGAAATAATGAACCACGATTATGCCTTCAATCTAGAGCGTTCTCAGGACCCGAAGGGCCGCGTCAGCGAAAAGTTGACAGACTTTTCCGGTTCGAGAACGCGACAAAACAAAGACTTAGAGCATGTTGGCGATTCAACGAAGCGCCAACACACTCTAATCCTGCGGCCCAAGCCGCTCGCGCCACGCCGCAACCTGCGCCTTCACGTTCTCGGGCGCCGTGCCCCCGAAGCTGGTGCGCGATTTCACCGAATTTTCGACCGACAGAACCTTGAAGACCTGCGAGGTGATCCGCTCATCGATCTCTTTGAAATCCTCGATGGTGAGCGCGTCGAGCCCGCAGCCTTTCGCTTCCGCCGCCGCCACCGCGCGGCCGGTGATATGGTGCGCCTCGCGGAACGGCACGTTGGCGACCCGCACGAGCCAGTCGGCAAGGTCGGTCGCGGTCGAAAAGCCCGCCCCAGCGGCAGCGGCCATCTTGTCGGTATTGACCGAAAGATCGCCCGCCATCCCGGTCATCGCCGCAAGGCAAAGCGAGAAATTGTCCAGCGCGTCGAAGGCGACTTCCTTGTCTTCCTGCATGTCCTTCGAATAGGCGAGCGGTAGCCCCTTCATCACCATCAAAAGCGAAGAGAATGCTCCGAAAATCCGACCGATCTTGGCGCGAATCAGTTCGGCGGCATCCGGATTGCGCTTTTGAGGCATGATCGAGGAGCCGGTCGAAAACTTGTCCGAAAGGGTCACGAAGCCGAACTGGGCCGAGGACCAGATGACCAATTCCTCCGCGAACCGCGACAGATGCATGGCGCAAATCGAGGCCGCCGAGAGCGTTTCGAGCACGAAGTCACGGTCCGACACCGCATCGAGCGAATTGGCCGTCGGCCGGTCGAACCCGAGCGCCTGCGCCGTCATCTCCCGGTCGATGGGAAACGACGTGCCCGCAAGCGCCGCCGACCCCAACGGGCTTTCATTGAGCCGCGCCCGCGCATCGCGGAAACGCCCCGCATCGCGCGCCAGCATTTCGACGTAGGCAAGCATATGGTGCCCGAACGTCACCGGCTGCGCGCTTTGCAAATGCGTGAACCCCGGCATCACGCTCCCGGCATGCGCCTCGGCCTTGTCCAGAAGCACCCGCTGCAGCGTCTCGATCTGCGCGGTGAGCATGTCCACGCACTCGCGGACATAGAGCTTGAAATCGGTCGCCACCTGATCGTTGCGCGAGCGCGCGGTGTGGAGCCGCCCCGCCGCATCCCCGATCAGGTCCTTCAACCGGCTTTCGACATTCATGTGAATGTCCTCGAGCGCTCGCGAAAAGGTGAACTTGCCCTGCGCGATCTCGTCGCGGACAGTCTCTAGACCGGAGACGATCGCGTCTTTATCTTCCGCGCTCAGAATGCCGACCGCACCGAGCATGTTCGCATGCGCGATCGACCCGGCGATGTCCTGCTGGTAGAGGCGCTTGTCGAAGCCGATCGATGCGTTGATCTCTTCCATGATGGCGTCGGGACCGGACGCGAATCGTCCTCCCCACATGCGATTGCTCATCGGCGCCTCTAGCTTCGTGTTTAAAAATGGATGACCATGAACGACACACCCAAAAACAAACGCCGCACGATTCTTGCGGGCACGGGGCTTTTCGGTGCGGCGGTAGCTATAGCGGTCGCAGTATGGGTTAGCAATGGCGGCACGGGTATCGCGGCGGCCTGCCCCGCGCGCGCCGAAGCCGCGCAGGCGATCGACGAGGCAGCGACCGGCGAACTCGCGGGGCTCCTGCCGTCGACCGAATGGCGGAATTTCTCCAACCTCGCCTTCATCGACGCCGACGGCAACGCGCTGACCATCGCCGATCTTGCGGGCAAAAAGCTCCTGGTCAATTTCTGGGCCACGTGGTGCGCCCCTTGCCGCGAGGAAATGCCGGACCTCGACACGATCCAGGCCGAATATGGCGGCGAGGACTTCGAAGTCGTCGCCATCAGCCTCGATTTGGGCGAAGATGGCCCTACTGCCGCTCAGGATTTCCTCGATGAGATCGGCGCGGACCACCTCGCGCTCTATGCCGATCCTTCGTACAAGGTCTTCGAGCGGCTGCGGAACGAAGCGGTGACACTCGGCCTGCCCGCGACGATTCTGCTCGATGACGAGGGCTGCGAGATGGCCGTATTGCAAGGCCCTGCACATTGGGACAGCGAGGACGGCAGGCGTGTGATCGAAACGCTGCTGGAGATTTAGGCCGTCTTGTCCACCCCGGCCGGCCCCTCGGCCTTCGGCGCATCAACCGCATTAAGCCGCTCGATCGCCGCGCGATTGAACGCGTCGCCGCGGAATTTCGCAACCAGCGCCCCCGTCGTCGAGAGCTCCCTGGCCTCTATAAGAGCCATGCGGTGAAGAATAACCGGAGCCGCCTGCGGAACGATCATCGCAGCGCCCTCACGCCGATTTGTCGACCACTCTACCCTGCCCCGAAGGAGCCGGCGGCTTGGTGGCCTCGACCGATTGCGCGAGCATGTCGATCATCGATTGCTGCATTTCATGCTCCTTTTTGAGCATGAGAACCTGTGCGGTATGCTTGGTCTGCGCCTGATTTAACGCAACCGCGGTCGCGGTAACATCGCTCATTCTGGCGGATCCTCCTCGCATTCTGCGGTATGCCAAGCATAGAGGCCGCGCCTAAACAAACCTTTACGAAAAGATTAACCGCCGCTGAAAAGCGCTGCCAACGCAGTCAATTACGTGTTTGATCCCTTTGCCGGATTGCATCATCTGCGCTACCAAACGGCAGATCAATTGCTATGGAGAGATGAGTGCTGGAACTGCGGCCGAATTGCGAATGGTGCGGTAGAGATCTCCCACCGGATTCTACGGAGGCACGGATATGCAGCTATGAGTGCACCTATTGCGCCGATTGCGTGGAGACTGTGTTGCATAACGTATGTCCAACGTGTGGCGGCGGACTATCGCCCCGGCCTATTCGTCCCCGGAAGGCTTACCGGGAACACCTGAAGCTCGGACTGAAACATCATCCGGCCGGCAAGGAGCGCAAACAATCCAGATGGACGCGTGACCAGGTGGACGAACTGAGCGCAATTTTGAGAGATGTTCCGCCGGTGGAGCGGTAGCTGACCTGTCCCCAATCCCGTATATGAGCGAACCCTGCGATGAAGCGCAGTATGACTGAAAACAACCTCTCGATTGCCCCTGCGCGTCTCCATGAGTTCCCGTTGGTGGCGACGCTGCTCAAGAACGCGGCAGACTGGCTTCACTCAAGGAAGATCGACCAATGGCGCTTCCTGCGCGAAGGTGGCGAGGACGAGGAAATCCGCCAAGCGATCCGGCACGGCAAGACCTGGCTTGCGCGACGAGACAGCGATGTCGTGGGGACGTTTACGCTCTACGATGCACAAAGCGAATGGGACAGCCATATCTGGGGCGAGCGTTCCGACGATGCGATCTATCTACACAGGCTCACCGCCGTTCGAAACGGAAAGGCCAGCGGCATCGGCGCGCAGCTCATCGCCTGGATCGAGGATGAGTGCCGAATGAACGGCGATACCTTTCTCCGGCTGGACTGCGTTGCAGGCAATGAACGGCTGAACAGATACTACCTGGATCTGGGATTCGTATCGCTCGGCATCAGCCGTGACCACACGATGTATCAGAAGAGGCTGCCCGCCGCGATCACAGGCTGAGTTCGGTATCCTGACCTCGTCACCCTTCTTTCGAAGTGCCCGTATTGCGTCCCGGCTCCCACAGAACATCCTTTGTTCCGTTGGCATTGGCAAGCCTGCCCAAGACGAAAAGCAGGTCCGAAAGCCGGTTGAGATAACGCTGGATCTGGGGGTTGACCGTCTCTTCGGTGGAAAGTGCCACCACCACCCGCTCGGCCCGCCGCGCGATTGTGCGCGCCAGATGGCAGTTGGCCGCCAAGGGAGAACCGCCCGGCAGAACAAACGACGTCAGCGGTTCCAGCGCCTCGATATGCCGGTCGATCTGCGCCTCGAGCCAGGCCACCTGCTTCTCGGTGACCCGCAAGGGCGCATATTTCCGCCCCTCGTCAGGCCCCGGCGTCGCGAGGTCGGAGCCGAGGTCGAAGAGATCGTTCTGGATGCGCCCGAGTGCCGAATCGACCCGCGCCATATCCTTGGTATGGAGCCGGCACATTCCGACCGCCGCATTGGTCTCGTCGACCGCGCCGAATGCTTCAACGCGCAGATTGTCCTTGCGCCGGCGCGGACCGTCTACCAGTCCCGTCGTGCCGTCGTCGCCCGTGCGGGTATAGATCTTGTTGAGCTTGACCATGGTCTACGAGCCGGCTCCCGGCCCTCCGAAAAAGTAAAGCGCCGCCATCAGCAGCAACACCGCAACCGCCTGCATGATGACGCGTGCGCGCATCAATTGCTGACTGCGATTCCCCGATCCGCCCTTGAACATGTTGTAAAGCCCCATGAACAGGATCACCGCCACGGCAAAAACGGCCGCGATCAGGGCAATATTGACGAATGTTTCCATGACTTGTGCTTTCCCGCTGGCCGTGTCGCGTTTGGGCCTTTGATGTAGCACATGCCCGAATTCGCGGCTTCGTGCAAATGGTCACGCCCGCAGCCAGACGGCGAGCATTTCGGCCAGCCGGTCATAAACAACCCGAATGCGCCGCGCCCCGTAAAGTTCCCTGTGGCTCGTGAGCCAGACTTCGAGCGGCGGGATAGGCAGCGGCAGGTCGATGACCACCATCCCCGGCGTCTGACTGACGATATTCTTTTGCGCGAACCCGATTCCCAATCCCGCCTTGACCATCTCCCAAAGCGCGCTCTGGTCGTCGCACCGGATCGAAAAATCGTTCCGCGACAGCTCGAACCCCAGCGCCCGCGCCGTCGCAATCAGCAATTCGGATCGGTCGAACCCGACGAGTTCGTGCGCCCTAAGCTCCTCGGGCGTCGCCGGCGCGCCACGCGTCGCGATATAGCTTTCATGCGCGCAAGCGACGATCGCGCTTTCCCCAACCTTGCGGGTCACCAGATCGAGCTGCGTCGGCCGGAACATCCGCACGGCGATATCCGCCTCCCGCATCAGAAGGTTTTCCGGCGAATCCGTCGGCACGACCTCGAGCGCAATATCGGGAAATTCGTCCCGCAACCGCCGTAGCATGGGCGGCAGCGTATAGTGCGAAGTCACCACCGACGCCGTAATCCGCACGCTCCCCCCAAGAACCATGCTCGACCCCGCCGCGTAAAGCTCGGCCTCAGCCAAAGCCTGTGCCGCCTGCCGCACCGGTTCGTAAGCCCGCAACCCCAACTCCGTGGGCGTAAACCCCGAAAGCGACCGTTCAAAGAGCTTCGCCCCCAGCCCGATCTCCAGAGCCTCGATGTGTCGCCCGATCGTCGGCTGCGACACCCCCAGAGCGCGCGCCGCCGCCGACAGCGATCCATGCTCGGCCACCGCCGCAAACTCCGCCACAAGGTCCAGTCCGACACGCTATTCATAGATGAATAGTTACTCTGCAGTTTTCACCAATTTCCATTCTCATGTGAATGAATGATTGTCGGCGTGTCAACCGCACAAACGGAGCAGGACAATGACCCACACCAAAGACAAGACCATCGCCATTCTCGGAATCAACGGCCATATCGGCCAAGCCGTCGCCAAGGCCTTCGTCGCCCGCAACTGGCGCGTCATCGGCTTCGGCCGGTCGAACAAAAAACCCGTCGCGGGCGTCGAATTCATCAAGGGCGACGCGGATTCAATCGCTGACATCAGGGCCGCAGTCGCTGACGCCGGCGTCGTCTTCAACGGCCTGAACCTGCCTTACGACAAATGGTTCAACGGCGCCGCCGAAGCCCTCAACGCCCGCGTCATCGAAGCGGTTTCCGGCGAAAACCGTACCCTTCTTTTCCCAGGCAACATCTACAACTACAAGGCAACAGACAAAGTGGTCACGCCCGGCCTGCGGCAGGACCCGCAAACGCCGCGCGGCGCCATCCGCGTCCGCATGGAAGACCAACTCAAAAAGGCCAGCGGCGCGGGCGCCGTCCAGGTCATCATCCTTCGCGCCGGCGATTTCTTCGGCCCGGACACCGATGGCACGATCCTCGACGCGCTGGTCCTGCGCGAAGCCGCCAAGGGCAAGGTCGCGCTCAGTTCCGAGCGCACCGTCCGTCACGCCTGGGCCTACCTTCCAGATCTCGCCAAGGTCTTCGCCATCCTCGCCGAAAAGCGCGATCAATTCGGAGCCTTCGAGACTTTCCACTTCGCCGGTCATTTCGTCTCGCCCGACGAGACCTTCGCCGCCGTCGAGCGCGTGGCCCAACGCAAGCTCAAGCTCGTTTCAACACCCTGGACGACACTGAAGCTCGCAGGCCTCGTCATGCCGGTCCTGCGTGAACTGGTCAAAATGCGCTATCTGTGGGATTACGAAATGCGCCTCGAGGACGACCGCCTCGATGCCATCCTCGGCCCCGATTTCGGCACGCCCTATCATGAGGCCATCGCCAACGCGGCAGCACCAATCTTCGAAAAAGCACAAAAAGCCGCATGAGCCCGGGGGTGGCTCGCCACCCGAAGCGCGTAAGCGCGAAGGGTGGTGCGGGCGGTCGGAATCGAACCGACACTCTGTTTCCAGAACCAGATTTTGAGTCTGGCGCGTCTACCAGTTCCGCCACGCCCGCGGCGACGCGCCGGACTATAGGTATTCGGAGGCGCGCGTCAATCGCTGTTGTGTACCCATTGTCAGGAATTGGCTGCTAGCGTATCGATTATTTCGGCGGTGGCGCCTCATTGTCGTCTGCTTCGCCGTATTGAACACAAGATATGGGTGCCGGCCTGGGCCGGTGCAGCCGAACCAGAGACCGAATAACCGATGCTACGCCGCCTTTATGACTGGGTGATGGGCCTTGCTGCCGGACGCCACGCCCCCACCGCGCTTGCCGGCGTCAGCTTTGCGGAAAGCGCATTCTTTCCCATCCCCCCCGACGTGATGTTGATCCCGATGGTCGTCGCCAAGAGGGAAAGCGCCTGGAGCAATGCGCTCATTTGCACGATCGCCTCGGTCGTCGGGGGCATCTTCGGCTATCTCATCGGCGCCTATTTGTTTGAACCGCTGGCGCGTCCGCTCATCGATTTCTACCACTATCAAGACGCCTTCGCCCAGCTTCAGGCGTGGTTTGCCGATTACGGACTTTTGATTGTATTTGTCGCCGGGTTTACGCCTATTCCCTACAAAGTGTTCACCATCGCGTCGGGATTCGCCGGGCTCTTTTTCCCCGTCTTCGTCCTCGGCTCGATCCTTTCGCGCGGCGCCCGCTTCTTCCTCGTGGCGGGGCTGCTTTACTTCTTTGGAGCGCCGATTCGCGACTTCATCGAAAGACGCCTCGGACTGGTTACTGCGGTCTTCGGCGTTCTTCTGGTCGGCGGGTTCGTCGCGATCAGGCTGCTTTAGGGCCTGTTAACACTAATGGATAGGGGTTTGATTTTGCATAAATCGTTCAATGCCAAGTGTTTTCCGAAGGGCGGGGTTATCCCCCGTGCTGCGGGAAACGCGCCGGCAGTGGACGATTTATGCAAAACCCTCCGGGCGGGTCATAGTCCGGCCCCTTGTCGCGAAAAATCCCGCTTGTGGACAAGCGTCCATGGCGCGCAATTTTCCACGCAAGGCTCTCGGACTATGGCCCGTCAAACCCCTATCCATTAGTGTTAACAGGCCCTGGGATATCACCACCATGACACTCCATTCCCCGCAGACCGTAGGCCCCAACCGCAACCGCGCCAACGCCGCCTTCACCATCGGGCTGTTCACCATTCTGGGCGCGCTGTCGTTCCAGTATATCGGCGGGCTTTACCCGTGCGAATTGTGCCTCACCCAACGCTGGCCATACTATATCGGCCTGCCGCTGCTCGCCGTCGTCGTTTTTGCCTGGGAGCGCGTGCCTGAGCCGGTGCGGATCGCGCTCACGGCGATTGTCGGCGCGCTGTTCGTTTGGGGCACCTATGTCGCGGTCTATCATGCTGGTGTTGAATACGGTGTCTTCGAGGGTCCGCAGACCTGTACCGGCACCGGTGACGCCGCCGTCAGCCTCGACAGCCTTGGCGACATGAGCGGCGCCCAGATCGTCCCGTGCGATGCAGTACAGTTCGAACTGTTTGGCGTTTCGCTGGCCGGGTTCAACGCCATCATCTCGGCGGTGATCGTCATCCTGCTCACAATGAGCATCTGGGGTCAGGTGAGCCGCCGGCGCGCGGCCTGATCACGGCTCCAGTTCGATGTCCCAATAGAGAAAATCGAGCCAGCTATCGTGCAGGTAGTTGGGCGGAAACGCGCGGCCGTTATTATGCAAATCGTGTACGGTCGGCTGGAAGGGCGCCTGCATGGGGATCATGCCGATATCCTTGGGCATGCGGTTCGCCTTGCGCAAATTGCATGGCGAGCAGGCGGCGACGACATTGTCCCAGGTTGTGCGGCCGCCGCGTGAGCGGGGAACGACGTGATCGAAGGTCAGATCGTGCTTGGATCCGCAATATTGGCACTGGAATTTGTCGCGGAGAAAGACGTTGAAGCGGGTAAAGGCGGGGTATTTGGCGGGCTGAACATAGTCCTTGAGCGAGACGACGCTGGGCAAACGCATCGTAAAACTCGGACTTCGCACCACCTTGTCGTAGTGAGAGACAATATGTACACGCTCGAGACAAACCGCCTTGATCGCGTCCTGCCAGCTCCAAAGAGACAAGGGATAATAGCTGAGCGGCCTAAAATCGGCGTTCAGGACAAGAGCAGGACAGGCTTGCGGTGACACATGGACTGTCACAGACCCCTCCGGGCAATGGATTCAAACGATTCCATGGATATATTCTATGCCCGATATGACAGCCCTGTGAAGATTATAATTCAGTCCGGTTGCGCTCCAAAGGGCGAGAACCGGCCTCCCGGCTCGCGTCTTTGAGAAAAGCCGTGGCGATATCAAGCCCCTGCTGCGTGATCATATGCCCCACGCCCGGCTCGATATGGAGCCGCACAGGAACGCTCAGCCCGTCCAGGAGTGCATGCGCGTCCCTACTGCCCGCGACCGGGACGATCTCGTCGTTATCGCCATGAATGAGCAGCACCGGGGGCGTCGAGCCCTTCTCGTCGGCGAGCTTTTCCGGTGCAATGACCATGCCCGAAAAGGCGATAATGCCCCTGAGCGGACGCTTAAGCCGCAGCCCGACATCGAGCGCCATCATCGCGCCCTGCGAAAAACCGACGAGAACCGTATCCTCTGGACCGAGGCCGGTTTGCTCCCAAAGATCTTCGAGAAACTGCATGATGACTGGACGGGCCGCCCCCGTTCCGCCAGGATCCACCACGGCACCGTTGGAATCGGCCTCGACGGGAAACCATTGATAGCCACCTGGAATGAACCCGGCCGGCTCATGCGCATTGGGCGCCACAAAGAGCGCATCTGGAGCCGTATCGCGCCAGTATTGGCCCAACGCGATCAAATCTTGCCCATCCGAGCCGTACCCATGCAGGAGAACGACGAGCTGTTTGGCATCGCCCGAGACGGGCTGCAGCATCGGGCCGGAAAGTTTGGAGATCATTCGTATTCCTTTTTCAAAGCGCATCCCACGCGCCGGAATTCTTCATGACGGAAAAATACCGCCAGAACATCAGTGCCGCTGCGCCGCGATGGGGCGACCAGGGGCTTACGATATCGATGAGCGCCTTCGCCGGCGGGAGTTCAGGCAGTTCGAAGGCATGCGCGACGGCCTTTTGCAGCGCAAGATCCCCTGCTGGAAAGATATCCGGATGCCCCGCGCAGAAAAGCAGGTAAATCTCGGCGGTCCATGGCCCCACACCCTTGAGCTCGGTGAGGGCCGCGATGGCTTCCTCGGCGGGAAGGTCGTCGATGATGTCGAAATCGAGCGCCCCTGCCGAAACCGCCTCGGCAACCCCGCGAATCGTTTCGTATTTGCTCCGCGAAAGCCCGGTCGCGCGCAGGGTCGGCTCGTCGAACGACAGATAGGCGTCCGCTCGAACCGCGCCCAATGCCTCGACGCGGCCCCATATCGCCCGCGCGCTGGCGACCGAGAGTTGCTGCCCGCAGACGATTCGCGCCATGCCCTCAAACCCCCGCGGTGAGGTGCGCAGCGAGACTGCGCCCGCTCGAGCGATGGCGCGCGCCAGCCGCTCGTCCTTTTGCGCAAGGCCGCTAAGATGGACGGCCAACGCTTCTTCGGTATCGAGGCGCAGTGGAGTGTCGGGTACGGTCATGATAGGGAATGACTTTCCTCGTTTTCGTCCGGCGGATTGCAAGTGGCGGCATCTCAACCGATTTTTCGTTTCGCGCCAAGCCCGAACGGTTACCTGCATCTCGGCCACGCCTATTCGGCGCTGTTTACCGATTGCTGGGCGCGCAAGATGGGCGGGATAGCGCTGCTGCGGATCGAAGACATCGATACGGTGCGCTGTCGACCCGATTTTATCACCGCCGCCATTGAGGATCTGGCATGGCTCGGGCTCACCTATCCCGAACCGGTCCGGCGCCAGTCCAGGCATTTCGCGGACTATGCCGCAGCCGCCGACATCCTGCGAACGAAGGGATTGCTCTACCCCTGCTTTTGTTCCCGTAGCGACATACGCGCGGCAAGCGGCGGACAGACCGACCCCGATGGCGCGCCGATCTATCCGGGCACTTGCAAGCGCTTGAGCATGGCTGAGCGGCAGGGGCTGCTGGCAGCAGGCGTGCCGGTACAATGGCGCCTCGATATGGCAGGAGCGACCGCCGAAGCCTGCGCACTCGAAATCGCACAAGCCGAACCCTCACCCGCCGATCCCATACGTATGCGCAAGGCCGTCCCCGAGCGCTGGGGCGATGTGGTGATCGTCAGAAAAGACACACCCACGAGCTACCACCTGTCGGTGACCCTCGACGACGCGGTGCAAGGCATCACCCACGTGACGCGCGGGATGGACCTCTACTGGTCGACCGACATCCACGTGCTCTTGCAGGCGCTTCTGGGATTGCCCTCACCGGTTTATTGCCACCACACCCTCATTCGCGATCCACACGACGAAAAGCTGGCGAAATCCCGAGGATCGCAAAGCCTGCGCGACCTGCGGGCGTTGGGTTGGACGCCCGAGGACGTCCGCGAACGGCTGGGCTTCTGATCGGTTCAGAGCCCGATCTAAAACTCGGGTTCTCAAGGCCCGTCATAGCGTTCGCGCGCCCGGGCGATGTCCTCCCCGTGCACACTGGCCCAATCCCAGAGCGCGTTGATCGGCTCGAGCAGCGTCTCGCCCAAGGGCGTGAGCTTGTACTCCACCCGGGGCGGAATTTCCGGATACACGGTACGGACAACCAGCCCGTCGCGCTCGAGATTGCGCAAGGTGAGCGTCAGCATGCGCTGGGAAATCCCCTCCACCGCCCGCTTGAGCTCGGAAAACCGCTTAGTCCCGTGCCCGAGGCGACCGACGATCATCACACTCCATTTGTCTCCGATCCGGTTGAGAATATCGCTCATTACCGCGCAGGTGGTGTGATCCGCCGGATCGGGCTCCCGCTTGGCGAGCGGTTTCGTGGCAAGGGGTTGGGCCTGGGTCACAATTGGGCACTCTCACTTTACAATCGGGCACCCAATTTAGCCCAGGTTACCAATAGTGACCAGCCCCTTACGCGGGCCGATGCTCGGCAGCGAGCATGCCCCGATAAGCCTCAAGATCGTCACCGCCGAACCCGAGCGCATTGAACACCTCCACCATGAACGTCACCGGTGCCAGACCGGACGCCGTCACCAGCCCCTCCGCGCGCATCGCCCGGGGCGTATCGACATAATGCGCGTGCCCCTCGTAGGCCGGAGCGGACTTGAGCTGTCCGACATCGTTTCCCGTATGCGGCTTGTCATTGAGCACCCCGGTCCGCGCCAACGCCAGAACGCCCGCGCAAATGCCCGCAACCAGCTTGCCGGCCTCCGTAAACCGCTGCACCACACCCGAAATATCCGGCGCCGCGTCGGTCTCCCAGATGGTACCGCCGCAAATCGCAATGCCGTCGAACTCTTCAGGATCGAGCGCATCGCAATCCGCATCCGGCGTCACCTTGAGCCCGCCCGACGACGTAACGGGCATCCCACCGGGCGTTGCAACGACGATCTCCATCCCGAAATATTCCCGCCCCGATGCCATCACATGCGCGCACTCCCAATCTGCAAAGCCTTCCGTCAAAAGGATTGCCAACCGTGTCATCGTTCATCTCCTTGCCGATGCGTCCAATGGCGCTATGCTGACGCGGCATTGTGCCAGTTTTTGTCAGCAGGATCGCGAACCGCAAATGTCCGCCCGTTCCGAGCGTTTGCTTGAACTGATGCAGGCCTTGAGACGCCGCAAGCGCCCGGTCAGCGCCCGGATCCTCGCCGAGGAAATGGGCGTTTCCAAGCGCTCGATCTACCGCGATATCGACACGCTCAAATCCATGGGCGCCGCCATCGACGGAGAAGCCGGCATCGGTTATATGGTCCGCGCCGAATACTGGCTGCCACCGCTGACCTTTTCGACCCCCGAACTCGAGGCCCTCGTCCTCGGCCTGCGCGGCATGATCTACGGTCCCGATGACGACCTTGCCCAATCCGCCCGCGATGCAGAGGCCAAACTGATCGCCGCCCTGCCGCCCGAAAAACGGCACGAAATGGACGCCGTCGGGCTCTTCGCCTTCCCCAGCCGCACCCCCGAAATCGCCAGCTTCCTCGCCAACCTGCGCCATGCCTTGCGGGAGGAGCGTGTCATCCATCTCGTTTACAAGGACCGCAACGAGGCCGTCACAACCCGCGACGTCTGGCCGGTCGCGCTCGGCTATCGCGACGATGGACAGATGCTCCTTGCCCATTGCACATTACGCAACGATTTCCGCAATTTCGCCATCGCACGCATCGTGGATGCCGCAGTGAAAGACGAAAGAATGCCCAAACGCCGCCAAACGCTCCTCAACACGTGGATCGCGCGCAACAACATGCCCGACATGCGATAGAGCGCTTTCGGCAAACTAGGGCCCGTCAACCCCCCATCCATAAGTGTTAACAGGCCCTAAAGACATAGAGTTTTTCGCGATCCGGAGAATCACGAAAAGCATCAGGGCAATCGCATATGACTTCGGCTTGTGCCGAATACCCCCACCCCTTCAAGCGATTGCCCTGCAAAAGTACTCTCCGGCATTGTTCTGCCACAATCGCCTTGCTATCAACGGCATCACGGCGCGCAAATCATCATAAACGGAGACGGTCACCGGTGAAACTTGTCCGGCGCACCCTGCTTACGCTGAGCCTTGCGCTCGCGCTTGCCCTTTCGAACCTTGTCCCTGCCTTCGCAATCCCGCAACTGCTCGTCGACATGCGGACCGGCGAGGTCCTGTTCGAGAACGAGGCTGGCGTGCCCTGGCATCCGGCCTCACTCACCAAGCTGATGACCGCGCTTTTGGCCTTCGAGGCGATCCAGTCCGGCCAGATCTCACTCTCGACGCCCGTCATCACGTCGGCCAACGCCCTTTCGGTCCCGCCCTCCAAGCTCGGCCTGCCCGAAGGCACGGCAATGACGATGCAAGATGCGCTTTATGCGCTCATCGTCAAATCTGCCAACGACATCGCCGTCGCCATTGCCGAAACCGTCGGCGGAACCGAAGAGCGTTTCGTCCAGATGATGAACGCGCGGGCCGCCGAAATGGGCATGACCGCAACCCATTACGTCAATCCCCATGGCCTGCACGACCCCGCCCAGGTGACCTCGGCCCGCGATCTCGCCATTCTCGCGCTCACCATCCGCGCGCGCTATCCGCAGTATGATGCGATCTTTTCCACCGAGTCGGTGACCCATGGCGGCGCAAGGATGGAATCCAACAACATCCTCCTGAGCAAGTTTCTGGGCACGGACGGCATGAAAACGGGCTATGTGTGTGCTTCGGGGCTCAATATCGTCGCTACCGCCGCCCGCAACGGCCGCCATCTGATGGCGATCACGCTCGGCGCTTCCTCGGCCCGCGAACGCGGCGAGATGACCGCCCAGATGCTCTTTTCCGGCTTTGCCGGCGGTTATCGCGGTACCGGGACGTCGATCGTTGCGCTCACCAACTCCGCTGGTCTGGCGCCGGTCGACATGCGCCCGCTGATCTGCGGCGCAAATGCACCGGACTACAACGAAGCCCGCATGGAAGAATTCCCTCTGGGGCTCGATGGCGAGCTGAGCTACCTGACCGACGATCTCACCCCACCCTCTTACAGCCTCGCGGTGCTCGGCCGGCTGCGCAACGTCCCGCTGCCCCGCCCACGCCCTTCAGGCATGCCCGCCGCCCCAACCTATGCTGCTGGCGGCTTCGACGAGACCCTGGAGCCTGACCGGAAATTTGGCGGCTGAGGGCTGGCGGGTCGTCCAAATTTTCGGTCAGGCTCTTACCGCCGGCGACAGCAGCTTCGTCAGCCTCGACACCAACACAACCGGCCTCACACAACCGCCGCCCGCGCGACCGCAGTTCTAGCCCGCATTTCGTTGGCACGGCCCTTCGGGTCTCACACTCCTTGTGCCCGCTTCATCCAAATTGGCAGGCGGCGGCCTGGCGATTTGGATGAAGGCAACGGAGTCATGGCAAAAATGTGTGAGCGCTTCTCAGGATAAGCCATCAAATAACGTGAAGCGCCTCACTAACCTGTCAAGAGCGTTAAAGCACGATCTCCCGCAGCGGCGCTCCCCCATCTATAAAGAACCGCCCGCCAGGCTTGAGCGCCGCGGCAATTCGCGGCCGCGCCTTCTCGCCCGCCTGCGGATGCCGTCCATCGAACGCCCCCACCCGTATGGCCACAACGATGTCGAATGGGGCTTCGCCATCCAGAAGAACAAAATCCTCCGCCTTAACTTGCCGGAACCTGAGCGTTCCCGCGCCTATTTCCAGGCGCGATCCAGCCTCCGCTTGGGAAATCGCCTTGGCCGAACGGTCGATGCCAAGCACATGGCCTTCGGATCCAACGCGCATCGCCATTTCACGCGCCATTGCGCCGGGACCGCACCCGATTTCAAGCACGCGCGTACCGGGTACAAGCGGCAGAGCGTCCACAACGGCTTTGAGACGAGGCGAGAGCACACGCATGAGTTTATACTTCCCTATCCGCGCAAGGGCTTCGTAAACGCCAGCCGCGTCCATGTAATACCGGCACGATAATTCGGCGAGTTCGGAGGCGATTCCGTCAGCTCACGATATTTCAGGGTAAGCCCCTGCGCTTGCGCAAGCGCAATTGTCTCGTCACCGGTAACCGCGAACATGCGCCGGCCTTGCGGAACAACCCCGTGACGCAGCGTCATGATCAGTATGCCCTCGTCCCGCAACAACGCAACGATCTGCGGCATGGCGAGCCGGCGTTCGGCCTCCTCGAGATGCATCCACACGGCTGTAAGCATGATGAGGTCGAACCGTTCATCCATCGCTCGGACGGCACCGAGTTCCGGCAGCCCGTCATCGACCCAGCGAATAGACGGAGACGGATGCAAGGCCATTGCGGCTTCACGAAAGGCATCGGTCGGCTCGGCGGCAACGACGCGGTGCCCCATCGCCGCAAGTGCAGCCGCATCCCGGCCCGTCCCAGAGCCTATATCCAGAACCCGCGCCGGTGCAGCCGGGATCATATCCAAGATCGGCCGGTGAACCTCGGAAAAGGCAGCGCGCTCATACCGCACGACAAGCGTATCCGCTTCTTCGGCATATCCCTGTGTTCCATTGAGCCACATGATCGCCCGGTCCCCATCGCTGCTTGCCCGAAACCTGATAGCGCAGCTTCGCGGACCGAGCAAACCGTTGACACGGGGGACCGGTGAGATCTCCAGCTGGACACGGCATGAGCCGGAGGGCCATCGCATCTACTGTAACGCATTGGCAAAACAGCGAAAGCGGGAAACTTATCCCCGCCCCCGAAACGTCAAGTATGATGCTTTCCACGGACCCGCTTTTGATGGGCGCAGGCGCAACGAACGTTTGGGCGGGACCGGTCCGGGTCCGATGGGAGTCGTCCCAGCGGAGGCCCAAACGTCACCGTGGCCAGCCACAGCGATCCTGTGGTCACCGGGGAAACCTGGCGGGGATTGGCCCCAGCCCGAGCGGACGCCAAGCCAAAAATCCCGGACGTATGCGGCGAGGCGTGCCTCGCATCTATATAATCAGTATGAGGCGCGTCTCGCCGCATACCGTCCACGCTATTTGAACCTGATGGCAGATTGCCGGAGGGCGCTTTGGGCTGCCCGCTAAGAGCCTGACCCAAAAGTCCGCGGCTGAGGATTGGTGAGGGATTTTTGGTTGGAATTGAAGGGGAATTTTGGGCAATATTGGACATATTGGCTAAAATTCTCCTTCAATTCCGGGCAACAAAGACCCGCCAAGCCGACCCGTCGGACTTTTGAGTCAGGCTCTAAGGCGTCACCGCTGGCTCAAAAAAGAAGCGCCCAGGATAGCCCCGGGCGCTTCCAAATCTCAAAAAACGCAGCCGCCTTACTCGATCACGCCGACTTCGGTGAACGAGCCACCCTCGACGGTGAGCTCGACAATGACGCCGTCGACGTCACCGGCTTCGTCGAAATCGAGATTGCCACCGGCACCGATATAGTCGATGTCGGTGCCTTCGGCGATCAGCGCCTTGGCCTTTTCCCATTCGCCCGGCAGGATCGGTTCGCCCGGGGCCGAAGCCACTTCGCGCAACGCGGCGGACAGGCCCTCGCGGTCGGCCGAGCCATTCTTCTCGACGGCGAGCGCAAGAAGGAAGGCCGCGTCATAAGCCTGCGGCGCATAAACCGCATTCGGATCGAGTTCGGCTTCGGTCGCGAGCTCCGTGAAGACGCTAGCGGACTCACCCGCGAACGCACCCGCGCGGGTCGCGATCATGCCCTCGACCGCCGCTGCGTCGACGCCAGTGAACAGGTCGTCGCCGACCATGCCGTCGCCGCCCACGAAGGTGAGGAAGTTGCCCGATTCCAGCGCCTGGCGCAGGATCGTCTGGCCCGAGGAGTTCGCATAGGCGAGGATAACGAGCGTTTCGGCCCCCGAGGACGCGAGGTTGCCCAGTTCCGCACGGTAGTCGGCCTTGCCGTCTTCATGCGCGAGGTTTGCGAGGATCGTTCCGCCGCCTTCCTCGTAAGCTGTGGCGAACGCATCGGCGAAGCCCGAACCATAGTCGTTGTTGACATAGGTCACGGCCACTTCAGTGATGTCTTTGCCAAGCAACAGCTCGGCCATCTTCACGCCCTGGAAGGCATCCGATGGCGTCGTGCGGAAGACAAGGTCGTTGTCCTCGAGCGTGGTGACCGCTGGCGCGGTCGAAGCCGGCGAGATCATGACAACGCCGCCCGGAATACCGGCAGAGTTCGCCCCGCCGATCGTTTCGCCCGTGCACAACCCGCCGACGATTGCGGTAACCTGATCGGTATTGACCAGACGGTCGGTGGCGTTGGCCGCAGCGGTCGCATCGCACGCACCATCGGCCGAAAGGATCGACAGCGTGCCGCCGTCAAGAATACCCCCCTGTGCATTGACGTGTTCAACGGCCAGTTCGGCGCCCGCGAAAATCGGTGGTGTAAGGCTTTCGATCGGCCCGGTGAAGCCGCCAACGAAGCCCAGGTTGACGTCTTGGGCGATCGCCGGAGCCGCCGCCGAAAGAACGCCCGCGGCGACGGCCAGGGTCAAAGCTTTTTTGATATGACGCATGATTTCCCTCAATGTTCGTCTGTACTTGCCCACCGGCTCGCCGGAGCTTTAACGTCATGGACGTCGCGCTCCAGTCTTTCGTGCCGATGGGCCCCAACAGGATCGGAACCCAAGCCCCGGGCCCCGTCAGGGGCAAGCATTGCACATTTGGGCGGGCCAAGTCACCCGTTTTCGCAACTGGCAATTGATCCATCTTGTCAGTTGCTTAACCCTCCAGCATTTGCGAATTTGCCGCCCATGAAAGCCCTCAGCGCCGCCCTGCGAAATCCTGTTGCAACCGCATTCGCCGGTTTCGTCATCCTTTCGGGCGGCGCGCAGGCGCAGGTTCAGGTGCTCGGTCCGCAGTCCCCTCCCGCGCAAGCCGCGTCCGAAGCCGAACCCGCCGCCGGTCCGGCCTCAGCCTGCGCGTCCGACGCCTTCACCATCGCACAGATGAACTGGCCATCCGCAGCAATCCTCGCCCATATCCACGCCAATATCCTGACCGAAGAGTTCGGCTGCACCGTGCGCCTCGTGCCTGGCGATCCCGAATCGACCCTCTCATCGATGTCGACCACCCGCCAGCCCGCCGCCGCACCCGAAATCTGGGCCTCGCGCTACCCCGAAATCTGGAACGGCGCGCTGCGCGCCCAAAGCCTGCGTGCCGCGGGCGACACCTATTCGGGCGGGCCGCTTGAAGCGTGGTTCGTCCCCGGCTATGTCAAGGCCAACAATCCGGCGCTTCAGAATGCCGGGGATCTCATCGACCACTGGCGCGTCTTTGCGCAAGAAGGCGCGCAAACCGCACGCTTCATATCCTGCCCGTCCGACTGGGCCTGCGCGCTCATCACGGAAAAAATGCTCGGCGCCTTCGGCCTCGACGACCGGT
The DNA here is from genome assembly GCF_044811015.1 of Pelagibacterium halotolerans. Classification (GTDB taxonomy): domain Bacteria; phylum Pseudomonadota; class Alphaproteobacteria; order Rhizobiales; family Devosiaceae; genus Pelagibacterium; species Pelagibacterium halotolerans_A. The sequence goes on along the minus strand of NZ_CP085243.1, from coordinate 2,841,180 downwards.
TCGAGATCGTAACACCGGAGGATCGCCTCGCCCTGGACAGGCTTTTGACCGATGCCGTCACCCAGGGCGAGCCGGTCGTATCGTACTATTGGCAACCCAACGGTCTCATCGACCGGCTCGAACTCGAACCGCTCGGCATGGGCGGGCTCGACAGTGCCGCCGCGCAATGCATGGCGCTCGCCGGCTGCGTGCCCTTCGGCCCCTCGTCATACGCTCCGGATACCGTCGTGATCGCGCTGGCCGAGTGGGTGTTTACCGACGCAAACGAGATTGCCGCCTATTTTGGCCGAGCCGTCATGCCGGTTACGGAAATGAACGCACTTCTCGCCTGGCAGGCGGAAAACGAAGCGGGCATAGAAGAGACGGCGGCACATTTCATCGAAACCCGGCAAGACCTCTGGCAGCAATGGGTCGACGCTGACCGTTAACGTCCGGATAACCTAACAGTCTGGAACAAAAGTCCTTTTCATCGAACTGTCACGGGACTGTCATGCTGCGCACTTACCGGTCGGCCTGCGGCAGAACGCCCATGAAAGGTCCAGAACGTGCGCAATCCAACATCTGCCACCATCCACGCCACGCCCGAAGCCGTGTTGTCTCAATACCGCCTGATGGCCCTGGTGGGCTGCGCTGCGGCCCTGGCGCTCGTGGGCTTGCTCATTGCGGCACTTGAGGCCGTTGTTTCAAACCGCCCTTCGCTCGTAGGGCTGATCGTGGCCGGCGCGCTACCTTGCCTCGTCCTGCTTGGCGTCTTCTGGTTCGGCTATCGCGGCCTCAAGCACGCCCTCGCCGAAGCCGAAATCCAGCGGCGCGAGCACGTCGCGGCCATCAATCGCGACGCCCTTACCGGCGCGATGACGCGCGGTTATTTCCTCGCTGAGCTCAAGAGTCTTGTACGGCGCAGCACGAAGACACCGCTCGCCTTTTTACAGTTCGACATGGATCACCTCAAATCGATCAACGATGGGCTGGGTCACGCTGCCGGCGACGCCGCGCTACAGCGCTTTGCCCGAGTGATTGCTGAAACCGCACCGGATGCGATCTTCGGCCGGCTGGGCGGCGACGAATTCGCGATCGCTATTCCCGGCATCGACTCGAAAGCGGCGTTGCGCCGGTTGGGCGAACACATCCTGGCACGACTCGATACCCCGGTGTCCCATGCCGGACGCGACATGCGCCTGTCGGCCACCATTGGCGTCGCGGTCGCCCCCGAAGACGGCGCCACGGTCGACGTCCTGATGTCGAAAGCCGATCTCGCGCTCTATAAAGGCAAGCGATCTGGCCGCTCCAAGGTTATCGCATTCGAGGCCGAAATGCTCGCCGAGGAACGCCATCAGCGCTTCATCGAGCGCGAGTTGCGCACCGCTATCCTCCTCAATGAGCTCGAGCTTTTCTACCAGCCGGTCTTCGGCGCCAAGGATGAAGTCGTGTCCGTTGAAGCGCTTGTGCGCTGGAAACACCCCGTGCGCGGGCTCATTCCGCCCTCGGACTTCGTCCCCATCGCCGAGCAGGGCGATTTGATCGACAAGCTCGGTGAATGGGTCCTGCGGCGTGCCTGCCGCGATATCGACGACCTCGCCGTCCCCGCCATCGCGGTCAATGTCTCGGCTGCCGAACTGCGCCGGGAGGGCTATGCCGATCGCGTCGCGAAAATCCTTAAAGAAGCCGGCGTTTCTCCGCAAAAGTTGATCGTAGAGGTGACCGAAACCGCGCCCTTGCGCGCTGGCGACGTCGAACGGATCAATTTGCGCGCCCTGCGCGAAACCGGTATCCGGATCGCCATCGACGATTTCGGTGCCGGCCATGCGAGCCTCGCCTATCTGCGCAACTTCCCCTTCGATTGCATCAAGATCGATCGCACCTATATCGCCAATATGCTCACCAGCCGCGTCGACGCGATCATCGTTCAGGCCGTTGCGCGTCTTGCCCGTGTGCTTGACGTCGACGTCGTGGCCGAGGGTATCGAGACAATGGATCAGCGCGAGGCCGCGCGCCAAGCCGGTTGCGCCGCGGTCCAGGGCTATCTGCTCGCCCGTCCCATGCCGCTCGACCAATGCGTCGCATTCCTCTCGCACGATCTGCCAATCGCAAGTGCGGCCTAGCCGAATGTCCAAGTAGCATCGCGGTTGCAGAACCCCATGGCTCGCGCTTATAAGAACGGAGTATCCACCAAGGGGAAACGGGAGCGCGGATTGGACATCAGGAAGATCAATGACGCCGTAAGCGTTTCGGGCCAGATTACGCCCGAGGACGTCGCCGAGATCAAGGCCGCCGGTTTTGTGGCGGTGGTCAACAACCGCCCGGACGGTGAAGCGCCAGATCAACCCGCCAATGCCGATATCGCGGAGGCCGTTAAAGCGGCGGGCCTCACCTATGTCGAAATTCCCATGGGCCGCGAAGGCGTGAGCCCGCAAATGCTCGCGCAAACCCGCGACGTGCTCGATACTGCCAATGGCCCCGTCTTTTGCTTCTGCCGCTCAGGAACGCGCTCGACCACCCTCTGGGCGTTGAGCCAGGCCGGTCAACACGATGCAAGCGAGATCATTTCCTCCGCCAAACAGGCCGGTTACGATATAAGCCATCTTGCTGCCCATCTCGACAAACCGATCGCCTGACCCTGGGCCTCGGAAGACTTTCGGCTTGCCTCTACCGGCTTTGCCGACTTCAATCATCGATAGACTGCTCTCCATCGCGCCCGCGCCTCCTCCGGGCACAGAACCAAGGGGTCGGTTCCCATGACGATCAAGAAAATCCTCGTCGCCAACCGTTCGGAAATCGCCATCCGCGTCTTCCGCGCCGCCAATGAGCTGGGGTTGAAAACGGTCGCGGTCTTCGCCGAGGAAGACAAACTGGCGCTGCACCGGTTCAAGGCCGACGAAGCCTATCTGATCGGCCACGGCAAGGGCCCTGTCGAAGCCTATTTGCAGATCGACGAATATATCCGAATCGCGCGGATTTCCGGTGCCGACGCAATCCACCCCGGCTATGGCCTGCTCTCGGAAAGTCCCGAATTCGCGGACGCCTGCGCCGATGCCGGCATCACCTTCATCGGCCCGCGCAGCCAGACTATGCGCGATCTCGGCAACAAGGTTGCCGCGCGCAACATGGCGATCAAGGCTGGCGTGCCCGTCGTCCCAGCGACCGAACCGCTTCCCGACGATCTCGATGAAGTCGAAAAGATGGCCGAAGATATCGGCTATCCCCTGATGCTCAAGGCAAGCTGGGGCGGCGGCGGACGCGGCATGCGGCGGATCAACTCGGCAAAGGAACTCCGCCACGAGGTCTCAGAGGGCAAGCGCGAGGCCAAGGCCGCATTCGGCAAGGACGAGATGTATCTCGAAAAGCTCGTCGAGCGCGCCCGCCACGTCGAGGTGCAATTGCTCGGCGACGACCACGGCAACCTCGTGCACCTGTTCGAACGCGACTGCTCGGTCCAGCGCCGCAACCAGAAGGTCGTCGAGCGCGCGCCCGCACCATATCTCGATGAAAAGACCCGCAAGGCGCTGACCGATGCGGCACTCAAGCTTGGTCGCGAAGCCAATTACCGCTGCGCAGGCACCGTCGAATTCCTGATGGATGCCGATACCGACGCATTCTACTTCATCGAGGTCAACCCGCGCATCCAGGTCGAGCACACGGTGACCGAAGAGGTGACCGGCATCGACATCGTCAAAGCACAGATCCACGTGATGGACGGCGCGGTGATCGGCACACCGGAATCGGGCATCCCCAAGCAGGAAGACATTGTCCTGCACGGCCACGCCCTGCAGTGCCGTGTCACGACCGAAGACCCCGAAGAAAACTTCATCCCCGACTACGGCCGCATCACCGCCTATCGCGGCGCCACAGGCTTCGGCGTCCGCCTCGACGGCGGCACCGCCTATTCAGGGGCGGTCATTACCCGGTTTTACGATCCGCTTCTTGAAAAAGTTACCTGCTGGGCGCCGACGCCAGAAGAGGCGATCGCCCGCATGGATCGCGCACTGCGCGAATTCCGTATCCGGGGCGTCTCGACCAACCTCGCCTTCCTCGAAAACATCATCGCGCACCCTAAATTTCGCGACAACACCTACACCACACGTTTCATCGATACCTCGCCCGAACTCTTCGATATGCCCAAGCGGCAGGACCGGGCGACCAAGCTTTTGACCTACATCGCGGACGTGACCGTAAACGGGCATCCCGAAGTCCGCGACCGTGCCAAGCCTGGCGAACACGCCCCCCCCATGGTGCCTGAATACCCGGCGGCCAATGCCATGGACGGCTCGCGCCAGATCCTCGAAAAGGACGGCCCCAAAGCCCTCGCCGACTGGATGAAGGCACAAACCCGCGTTCTCTTCACCGACACCACCATGCGCGACGGCCACCAGTCGCTCCTGGCGACCCGTATGCGTACCTTCGACATCGCCGCCATCGCCAAGGCCTATTCGCGTGGGCTGCCGGGGCTTTTTTCTCTCGAATGCTGGGGCGGCGCGACCTTCGATGTCGCCATGCGGTTCCTCAACGAAGACCCGTGGGAACGGCTGGCCAAGGTGCGCGAGGGTGCACCGAACATCCTCACCCAGATGCTGCTGCGCGGGGCCAACGGCGTCGGCTACACCAACTATCCCGACAACGTCGTCCAGTTCTTCGTCAAAAAGGCCGCCGAAGGCGGGATCGACGTCTTCCGGGTCTTCGACTGTTTGAACTGGGTCGAGAACATGCGCGTCTCGATGGACGCAGTCAATGAAGCCGGAAAGGTCTGCGAAGGCACACTCTGCTACACCGGCGACATGCTCGACCCCGACCGGGCCAAGTACGATCTCAAATATTATGTCGGGCTCGCCAAGGAACTCGAAGCCGCAGGGGCCCATGTGCTCGGCATCAAGGACATGGCCGGGCTCATGAAGCCCGCCGCTGCGCGGAAGCTGATTTCGACCCTCAAGGAAGAAATCGGCTTGCCGATCCACTTTCACACCCACGACACCTCCGGCGCCGCAGCCGCCACGGTGTTCGCAGCCTGCGACGCGGGTGTCGATGCCGTCGACGCAGCCATGGATGCCTTTTCGGGCACCACCAGCCAGCCCACACTCGGATCGCTCGTCGCTGCGCTGCGCGGCACCGAGCGCGACAGCGGGCTCGATCCCAAGGTCATCCGTGAAATCTCGTTCTACTGGGAAGCCGTACGCGCCCAATATGCGGCCTTCGAGAGCGATCTCAAAGGCGGGGCCTCGGAAGTCTATCTCCACGAGATGCCCGGCGGCCAGTTCACGAATTTGAAAGAGCAGGCCCGCTCGATGGGGTTGGAGACCCGCTGGCACGAGGTCGCCCAAACCTACGCCGACGTCAACCAGATGTTCGGCGACATCGTGAAGGTAACCCCTTCCTCGAAAGTTGTGGGGGACATGGCGCTCGCCATGGTCTCATCGAACCTTACCCGCGCCGACGTCGAAAATCCGGACAAGGAAATCTCCTTCCCCGACTCCGTGATCGGCTTCTTCGCCGGCGATCTGGGCCAGCCCCCCGGCGGCTTCCCCGAAAAGCTGCAGAAGAAGGTCTTAAAGGCCCGTGCCCCGCTCACGGAACGGCCAGGATCCTATCTCAAGCCCGCCGATCTCGAGGAAGAACGCAAGAAGGCGCTGGAAGCAACCGGTCTCGATGCGATCGACGACTACCGGCTCGCCTCATATCTCATGTATCCCAAGGTCTTCGCCGAATTCGCGAAGGCCCAGGAAACCTACGGCCCCACCGAAGTGCTGCCGACGCCGGTCTATTTCTACGGCCTGCCCGCCAGCAGCGAGGTGCTGGTCGACATCGAAAAGGGCAAGACCCTCGTCGTCCAATTGCTCGGACGCTCGGAAACCAACGAAAAGGGCATGGTCCGCGTCTTCTTCGAGTTGAACGGCCAACCGCGCACCGTCACGGTTCCTGACCGGCTCAAGGCTGGCGAGATCGTCGCCCGCCCCAAGGCCGCGCCTAACGATGCAAACCAGGTCGGCGCACCGATGCCCGGCGTCATCTCTTCGGTCGCCGTCCAGGCGGGGCAGAAGGTGGCCGCAGGCGATGTGCTGCTCTCGATAGAAGCAATGAAAATGGAAACCGCGCTCCACGCCGAGGCCGACGGTATCGTTGCGGAAGTCCTGGTCAAACCCGGCGACCAGATCGACGCCAAGGATCTTCTGGTGAGACTGGAGGCTTAGCCCTCCGCCTCAGGGAATGGCCCGATCACGGGCCACCCCTCAGCATCCCAGCTTAGGGGCGCCAGACCGAGTTTGGGCCGTCCGCCAGCTGCCGCGTCGTAATAGTGGTAAGCAAGCATGGGGCCGTCAGGCCCCATGAACGCCTCCTGCCCGCCGGGTCCTCGGTAACGCCCATCCGAAGCAAGCACCTCGGTGGCGCCGCCTTCGCGCATATCAGCCCCGTCCTTTGCGCGGTAGGGGCCCGTGACAGCATCCGATCGCCCCACCATAATGCGGTAGTCGCTCGCTACGCCCCGGCAGCAATGCCCGAACGAAACGAAAAGGAAGTAGCCCCCGTCGTGCTCAAGGATGGCCGGCGCCTCGATTGCGCCACCGTGGCGCGATGCGATCAATAGGGGTTCGGCATCATCGATCCGCTTGCCCGAGCGCGGATCGATCTCTACCAAGTGAATGCCATCCCAGAACGAGCCGAACGCCAGCCACGCGCCGCCCTCGGTATCGATACGGAACGGATCGATCGCGTTATAGGCATCGGATCTATGGCTACGCAGCACCATGCCTTGGTCCCGCCACCCCGTCGCGGGATCGGTCGCGTCGAACGCATCATTGGTCATAAGCCCGATGGCGCTGTTGTTCGATCCGAACGTCGACGCCGCGTAATAAAGATAATGCGTGCCCTCATATTCGGAAATCGACGGCGCCCAGAGATTGGGGGGCATTCGCCCGAGCGCATCGGCGATCCATTCGGGTTGCCCGCCTTGCAGCGCGCCGGTTTCGGTCCAGGTCAATCCGTCGGGCGACGATTTCGTTCGAGGCGTCCCTCCATCGGCCGCGCGCTCCACACCCGTGGCAAAGGAGGCAAATGTCCCCTCGATAACGACGACGGAAGGATCATGAATGAAAATATTGCCCGAAAGCACAGGCTGGTCCTCCGCAGCAGCGGCAGCCGCGCTTAGCGCCAGCGCCACAATCGCGCCGATTGCACGCTTCGACATCTCTCCTCCTGCGTCAAGGCGTTCCGACGCACGTCCGGACGATCCGGTGGGACAACACCATTATCGCCCACCCGACGCAAGCATCGTCCGTCCGTGCTGGCTCAGATCATACCCATGAGCATCAGAATCAGAACAACGATGACGATAACACCGAGAATACCTGTTGGTCCGTATCCCCAGCTGCGAGAATACCCCCATGTCGGAAGGGCACCGATAAGCAACAGGATCAGAATGATCAAAATGATTGTCGAAAGGGTCATTGAGACATCCCTCGCGTTGGAAACATACCATGGGTCAAGTGTTTGCGTGGCAAATCGTTCCTGTCGGGCTTAACCTGCATGGCCATAACAGCGTCATGATGCCGGGTTGACTTCAACAGCGGAAAGCGCCACTTCCCAAAGACAATACTGCATCAAGGACGAAGCCATGGCCGGGCCGGACGCGCGTAAGAAAACAGTCGGGGTCAAAGTCGGCAACGTCACCGTGGGTGGTGGCGCGCCTATCGTCGTACAGTCGATGACCAACACCGACACCGCCGATATCGCCTCGACCGTTTCCCAAGTCGCCGCGCTAGCGCGTGCCGGCTCAGAAATCGTCCGCATCACCGTCGACCGCGACGAAGCTGCGGCCGCCGTGCCCCATATCCGGGATCAATTGCTGATCCGCGGCATCGATGTGCCGCTGGTGGGTGATTTCCACTATATCGGCCACAAACTCCTCGCCGACCACCCCGCTTGCGCGGAGGCGCTTGCGAAATACCGCATCAATCCGGGCAATGTCGGGTTCAAGGACAAGCGCGACAAGCAATTCTCCCAGATGATCGACATCGCGCTCCGCTATGACAAGCCGGTTCGCATCGGCGTCAACTGGGGCTCGCTCGATCAGGAACTCCTGACCGCGCTCATGGACGAAAACGCCACCCGCGAACTCCCGTGGAGCGCGGCACATGTTCAGCGCGAAGCGATCATCCGCTCCGGCCTCTATTCGGCCGAGCGTGCCGAAGAGCTTGGCATGGGTCCCGACAAGATCATCCTCTCGACCAAGGTCTCCGACGTCCAGCAACTGATTGCGGTCTATGAGGAATTGGCGGTCCGTTGCGATTATGCGCTACACCTCGGCCTCACCGAGGCGGGCATGGGCTCGAAAGGCATCGTCGCCTCCTCGGCGGCGCTCGGCATCCTGCTCCAGCAGGGCATCGGCGACACGATCCGCATTTCCCTGACCCCCGAGCCCGGCGGCGACCGCACCCTCGAGGTCAAGGTAGCCCAGGAACTCCTCCAGACCATGGGCTTCAGACAGTTCGTTCCCGTGGTCGCGGCATGCCCGGGTTGCGGGCGCACGACATCGACGACGTTCCAGACTCTCGCCAAGGATATCCAGGATCACCTTTCGAGCTCAATGCCCGAGTGGCGCGAGAAATACCCCGGCGTCGAGACCCTCTCGGTCGCAGTGATGGGCTGCATCGTCAACGGTCCGGGCGAGAGCAAGCACGCCGATATCGGCATCTCCCTCCCTGGCACCGGCGAAGCCCCCTCGGCCCCTGTCTTCATAGAGGGCAAGAAGGTGGTGACACTCAAAGGTGCGGACGTGGCCGACCAGTTCAAGAGAATGGTCGCGGATTATATCGAGCAGCGGTTCGGCTCAGGCGGCACCGCTTCGGCGGCGGAATGAAGGAATCAGTGGGCATCGCCATCCGCGAAGCCCGGCCCGACGACGCTGCTGCGTGCGCCGAGGTCATGCGGAATTCGATCCGCGAATTGTGCACCCGCGATCACGGCAACCGGGACGACATCCTGAATGGCTGGCTCGCTAACAAAACACCTGAAATCGTGCGCGGCTGGATCGCTGAGGAGAGCAATATCCTTCTTGTCGCTGAACGTCGGGGCGCGATCGTCGCCGTCGGCAGCGCACGGCATTCCGGCGAAATTACCCTCAACTATGTGGCCCCATCCGTCCGCTTCATGGGTGTGAGCAAAGCCGTTCTTGCCGAACTTGAAAGCCGCCTCGCGGCGCTCGGTGTCAAAACGGTACGATTGACGAGCACCAACACAGCACGCGAATTTTACAGCGCGCTTGGGTACGTGCCCGACGGCCCGGTCAAGCCTTGGCGGGGAGAGACGAAGGTGCATCCCATGATCAAGGCGCTGGCGCCACCCGCACGTAAATCGGCGTCGCTTCACCGTTGAACTGTCCTATCCGCCAGCGCGTGTAACCGAGCTTCTCGGCCACACGGATCGAAGCCGCATGGTCCGGATGGAAGATGCAGCACGTAGTTCGAGCGCCAAATTGCATATCGCCCCAAGCGATAGCCGCCCGGGCAGCTTCAGTCGCATAGCCCCGCCCATGCGCCCGAGGCGACAGTACCCAGCCGACTTCAGGCATATCGTCGATGGAGGGTGTGATCTCCCGCCGGAACTGACCGAACCCGACGGTTCCGACAAAAGCGCTACCTTCCTTTTCCTCGACCACCCAGTAGCCAAAACCATAGGCTGCCCAATGTCCTATCGCGCGTGTCAGCCGGGTCTCGGTATCCGATAGCCCCGACGGCTTGCCGGTGATGTAGCGGTAGACGCGTTCATCCCTCCACATGATATAAAGATGATCGAAATCGCTCGGGCGATGCGCGCGCAGGCGCAACCGTTCGGTTTCGATCACCGGAACGAATGGCAGGTCTGGTTTGAGCGTCAGCATCAGTTCTCCCGCTCCGCGAAATACACGATCAGCGCCCGCAGCATATCCGCTTCCGCCCCGAAACCGGATAGCGCGGCGACGCCATCTTCGACGGCATCGATCAGCATGTCCCGCGCACCATTGAGCCCCCGCCGGGCGACAATGGTGGATTTGTTCTGCGCAACGTCCTTGCCCGCAGTCTTGCCCAAGTCGGCGCTCGTCGCGGTGACGTCGAGAATGTCGTCAGCAAGCTGGAACGCCAGCCCCGCCGCTTCGCCATACCGGATGAGTGCAGCGCGCTGGGTAGTGTCCGCCCGCCCGAGAATAGCTCCCATCTCGACGCCAGCCCCGATCAACGCCCCGGTCTTGCGCCGCTGCATGGCAATGATGCCAGCTTCGTCAAGCGGTATCGTTTCCCCCTCAATGTCAGCAACCTGTCCTCCGACCATGCCGAGCATGCCTGCACGCGATGCCAGAACGCCGATCAGTTCGACCCGGATCGCCGCATCCGCGTGCGCCACCGGATCGGCCAGAACGGCAAACGCCTCGGTCAAAAGTGCATCGCCGGCCAGGATCGCAAGCGCGGGATCGAACGCCTTCCAGACCGTCTGCCTGCCCCGGCGCATCGCGTCATTGTCCATGTCGGGCAGATCGTCATGGATCAGCGAATAGCAATGCACCATCTCGAGCGCCGCCCCAGCCGCGAGGCTATCGGCATGCGCCACACCGAAAGCCTCCGCGCTCGCGCGCACCAGGAACGGCCGCAACCGCTTGCCGCCATTAAGCGCCCCATGCGCGATGGCGCGAACGAGGCGCGTGGGAGCGCCCTCGACATCGAGACGGGCCGCAAGGAAGGATTCGGTATCCACCGCACAGGCGGCGAGAGCGTCGGTAAGATCCATGTCCGGAGTGCTAATGCGTTCGCCACCTCCCGGCAACACCATAAAGACAACCTTAGCCCGCCTGTGGCACAAGGACGCCCATGACGACGATTGGGAAAAATCGCGTGGCAAACAAGTCTAAACGCAAGAGCGGACTCTGGCGCTGGTTCAAATGGCCGGTGGCGATGCTGGCCATTCTTGTCGCTGTTCCGCTCCTACTGGTCCCCATTTACTGGATCGTGCCGCCGGTCTCGGTCCCCATGCTCGCGCGCTACCTCACGCTCCAGCAGGTCGACCGGCAATGGCGCGGCATCAACGAGATTTCCGACAGACTCAAGACCTCCGTGATCCTCTCGGAGGACGGCCAGTTTTGCCGCCATTTCGGTGTGGATATCAGTGCACTCCAGACGGAGATCGAAGACTATTTCGCCGGACGTCCCGTACGCGGCGCCTCCACGATCACGATGCAAGTCGCCCGTAATCTCTTTTTGTGGAACGACCGTTCGATGATCCGCAAGGCGCTCGAAATTCCGCTCGCGATTTACATCGACCTCGTGCTGCCCAAACAGCGCATCATGGAAATTTACCTCAATATCGCAGAATGGGGTCCGAACGGAACCTTCGGGATCGAGGCTGGCTCCCAGCATGCCTTCGGTACTACGGCGGAAAACTTCACCTGGGAGCGTGCCAGCCTCCTCGCCGTCACCTTGCCCAACCCGCATTTGCGCAACCCGGCCGATCCGACAGCGGGGCTGCGCCGCGTTGCGGAAATTGTCCAGACCCGCGCCCAACAGTTCTCCGGCCATGCGAGCTGCGTCTTCGACGGCCCGCCTGATCTGTAGTTTTTGGGGGCTAGCCAAACCTGCGCCGATCCGCTATAGAGCGCCACGATCCGAACACGAATTGACGGTTTGGCGTGCCCGGCGCGGCAAGAACGTATTGCCACGAGGCCCTGAACCGACCGAGATGGAGTAACGAAAATGGCAGTGCCCAAGAGGAAGGTTACGTCGATGAAGCGTGGCTTCCGCCGGTCGGCGGATGCGCTCAAGGCCAAAGCCTATGTGGAAGACAAGGATAGCGGCGAGCTGCGCCGCCCGCACCATATCGATCTTAAGACCGGTATGTATCGCGGCCGTCAGATTCTTGAGCCAAAGGGCGAATAAGCCCCTCACGGCATACGACTAGACCAAAGCGTCATTGCCGCGCTCGAATTAAAGCTTTACGGCCAGTCCTGACGTTCGGGGCTGGCCTTTTATTTTGCCCGATAGCCTTTGCCTGGAGGATATGATGACGACACGGACCGAAACCGACTCGATGGGCCCTATCGAGGTTCCCTCCGACAAGTACTACGGCGCACAGACTGCCCGTTCGCTCAAAAACTTCGACATCGGCGGCGAAAAGATGCCGCTCGAAATCGTCCACGCCTTCGGCATCCTCAAAAAGGCCGCAGCTATCACCAACACTAAGCTCGGCCTGATGGACGAGGCGACGCGCGATCTCATCGTTTCCGCGGCCGACGAGGTGATCGCCGGCAAGCTCAACGATCATTTCCCCCTCGTCGTCTGGCAGACCGGTTCGGGCACTCAATCCAACATGAACGTCAACGAGGTGATCTCCAACCGCGCCATCGAATTGGCGGGGGGCGAGATGGGATCGAAAAAGCCCGTCCACCCCAATGACCACGTCAATATGAGCCAGTCGTCGAACGATACTTACCCCACCGCCATGCATATCGCGGCGGTGACCATCGTCGTTGAAACGCTCTTCCCCAAGGTCAAGCACCTGCGCGACACGCTCGACGCCAAGTCCGGGGAATTCATGGACGTGGTCAAGATCGGCCGCACGCACCTTCAGGACGCGACGCCGCTGACGCTCGGGCAGGAAATCTCCGGTTGGGTCGCCCAGATCGACCACGCGCTCGCCGCCGTCGAAGCCACGCTCCCGCAGCTCCGTGAACTCGCACTCGGCGGCACCGCCGTCGGCACCGGGCTCAATACACATCCCGACTACGCCAGAACCGTGGCCGAGGAAATCTCCAGGCTCGCCGGACACGATTTCGTCACCGCGCCCAACAAGTTCGCCGTCCTCGCCGGGCACGATGCCTTCGTCGGCGCCTCCGGCGCGCTCAAGCAACTTGCTGCGGCTTTCATGAAAGTCGCCAACGACGTCCGCTGGCTCGCTTCCGGCCCCCGCTCGGGCCTTGGCGAAATCACCATCCCCGAAAACGAGCCCGGCTCATCAATCATGCCAGGCAAGGTCAACCCGACCCAGTCCGAAGCCATGACCATGGTCGTCGCCCAGGTGATGGGCAACGACGCCACCATCGGTTTCGCCGCAAGCCAGGGCAATTTCGAGCTCAACGTCTTCAAGCCCGTCATCGCCTACAACTTCATCCAGTCGGTCCGGCTCCTCGCCGACGCCGCAACCTCGTTCAACGACAACTGCGCCATCGGGCTCGAACCCAACCGCCCGCGCATCAAGGAGCATCTTGAAAACTCCCTGATGCTGGTGACGGCTTTGAACCGCAAGATCGGCTACGACAACGCCGCCAAGATCGCCAAAACCGCGCATAAGAACGGCACCACCCTGCGCGAGGAAGCGATCAATCTGGGGCTTTTGACCGGCGAGGAATTCGACGCCGAAGTGCGCCCCGAAAAGATGGTCGGCCCGCTGCCATCGGCGAAATAATATCCAAACGCCGGCACCTGATTTTGGTGCTGGCGATTTTCTCCCGCTTAGGGCATTCTGACATCGCCCGTTGCACAAAAAGGGAACGACCGGATGTTCATCCCGCCGCTTCTCGCCCTGCCTTTGGTCGTCTACAACCTGATCGGACTGTTCGCCCTCGGAGACGGAGCCGGCTGGGCAAACGACCTCTTCACGCTCCCGCTTGTTTCGGGCGCGACCTGGCAGGTTTCGAGCGCCGACATCTTCATCATCGTCTCACTCGTCCTGCTCTTCGGCGAAATCCTCAAAGCCACGCGGTTTGGCAGCGCATCGGTCATCGATCATATGCTCTCGACCGCGGTCTTCATCATCTGCCTTGTCGAATTCCTGCTCGTGCCCTTCTGCGGCACATCGGCCTTCTTCATCCTGATGGTGATGGCGCTCATCGACGTGATTGCAGGTTTCACCGTCTCGATCCGCGCGGCGGCTCGCGATGTGCAATTCGGCGGGTTGGAGAGTTAAGCGCTGAGTGTTTTCCGGTACCCCATGGGCAAGCGTTTGACGTCGAGCGTATCGGTGCGCCGATAAGCCGAACTTGCCTCCCCGTCGCTCGCGCGGCGGCGCGCACGCTGAATGGGCATGGCGTCGCGTGTCGCGATCAGCTGTGCAGTGAAGGCCGATTGCGTCACAATGCGCACGATAGGCGGTCGTTGCGCGGACCGCTCGACGGCCATCGGCAGATTGTGTGCCGAAATGATACGCTTTTCACTCTCGCCGTTACGCATGCGACTGACCCTGTCTCACTTCGAGGCGCAGTCCCATTTTGATACGGAAACACACGCGCTCTACCCGTAAAGTGGCAATCGGCGTGCCAAGTGTAAACGTGCTGTTAACGAAATCCACGCGCACCGCTTCGCATGGTTAACGCGCCCCTGTGGACATTAGGGTTCGATTAGGAAAGCTGCCGCAATTTTGCGGCTTTACGCCGCTATCAGCCGGCAACCGAAATCAAACGGACCGGACAATGCCGATCGCCAAACCTCCCTTTCGCGCGCCCCTTTTTGCCACCGTCCTGCTGATCGCCGGTGCGCTGGCCGCCTGCTCGCCCGGCGGCGCCACGATTGGTCTGCCGCAGGGACTCACTGCGGCCATTGATCAGCCCGGCGCACAAATGGACCGGGCCGCAGCGCTCAACATCGTCAACCAGTACCGCACGATCCGCGGTGTCCCGGCGCTCGCCGGCGACGCCACCCTCGACGCACAAGCGCGGCAAGTGGCGGAAGCCTATGCGCGTTCGGGAACGCCTCCGGCCACGCCCGCGGGCGTTACCGTGATGCGGTTGAGCGCAGGTTATCTAAATTTCGCCGAAACCTTCTCGGGATGGCGGTCTAGTCCCGCTGACGCGAATGCCCTTGCAACGCCGTCGGCGGGCCGTGCTGGCTTTGCCGTGGTCTACGATCCCAATTCAGCCTATGGCGCCCATTGGGTCGTACTGCTCGCATCCTAGCCCACCTCGCGTTCCACGCTTTGCGGACGAATGATCCGGGCTTCAAGCTCTTCGATCACGACCGGCTCGACGAATTCGACCGCGAAACCGGGATCGAGCTGGCGCACCACGCGCCCGACGACCGAGCCCACCGCCAGTGGAAGACCGATTTCGGCATGGATATCCGCCGAGACGGCCACCCCTGATGCCGACATATCGATGACGAAACAACCAACCCGACTGCCATCGGCAAGGATGAGGACCGACTCGGGATTGCGTGGAACAATCCGCTTGTGACGCCGCATTTCGGAGACTTCGAAATTGCGCCGCCGCTCGGCCCAAAGCACCTTCGCGGCAAGCCTGGCGCGCTGGGCGTCGCTCATTTTCAGCGAGATGACGAAACCGAACCCCAAAGGACGCACGATCTTGCCGCGCAAGATGCCGAACTCGTCGAAATGCATGACGACCCAGTCACCGACATCTCCCGAGACCGGCGCGGAAAGCGTGACAGTCTGCGGCGAGATGCGCTGAATCCGGCACGCAAAGGACGACACTTTCCGGCCGCTCTTGTCGCGCCATTTTTCGAGATAATAGCGCCCTGGCATATTCGCCAGGTGGCGCAGCCGGTCATCGAGCAGCGTATCCGCTTCAAGCCGGACGGTAGCGGAACCCCTCATTCCCGCGTCCCCATGTTAGAATTGCCCCACCAAGCACCCGCCGCAATGTGCCGCCAAAGCAATTGCTCGACCAAAAAATTCCCGCACCGACGCATTCGGAACGGGGAATACTCCAGTAAAGTTTGCCCAAGCTAGGGCGTTCTGATGAAAAAATCCTTGATCGAGGACGTCCTTTTTTCGTCTTTGTGCTAAGGACTGATTATAACTTCCATGACGTAAACCAAACCGCACCCCTTTTATGACCGCTCAAATCGACGCGCGCGGCCTGCGCTGTCCGTTACCCGTACTCAAGCTCGAAAAATGGCTCGATAACGCAGCCCCTGATGCAACCGTGATAATCCTTGCAACCGACCCGGTCGCAAAGATCGATATCCCGCATTTCTGTAACCAGAACGGGCACGTATGCGCTGTCGCCGACACCGAGGAGGCCGTTGCCTTCACGGTGACAAAACGCAGCAGGGGCGGCAGCGGCACGATTTAGCGGTTCTGCCTTTGCGCCATTTCGCTTGCGCGGCCCTTCACGTCCGGACCGGGATGGTAGCGCCCAGTTTCTCGAACCGCTTTCAGTCGTGGCGCTTGATGACCTCCGGCAACAACCCGCGCGGCGCGAACCTCAGCGCAATCGAGATCACGAGCCCTAATACGAACACGCGCATCTGCACCGACCGGGCCTGGATATCGGGAATGGCGCCCCAGCCCATGTCCTCGGAAAACCCGCTCGCCACGACAAAGAGCGCCTGCGCCAGCGGTTCGGACAGAATCCAGATAATGTAAATGAAGAGCCCGCCAAAAAGCGCTCCGAAATTATTACCCGAACCACCAACGATCAGCATCACCCAGATGAGGAACGTGTGGTGTATCGGCTGATAGCTCGAGGGATCGAAGATCTGGACGAACGATACGAGGATCGCCCCGCCGATCCCCATCAGCACCGATCCGAAAACGAAGATCTCGAGCTGCCGGCCCGTCACGTCCTTACCCATCGACGCGGCTGCGATGTGATTGTCCCGGATCGCCCGCATCATGCGGCCCCACGGTCCCATATAGGCGCGGTGGATGAGCCAGAGCGCCAAGACGACAACGGCGATGACGAGCGCCAGATATCCCGCGCGGGCATAAATGAAACTTTCGGTCGGCGCCGCACCCATGGCTTGGTAGGCCAGCGGGTCGGGAACCGGCCAGGGAATGGGCGAAACGGTCAGCGTGCCACGTGTGAGCCATTCGAGGTTCTTGATTACCGCCCGCAGGATTTCCGCAATGCCGATCGTTGCGATCGCCAGATAGTCCGTGCGCAGCCCAAGGCTGACCTTGCCCACAAAGAACGCGACGATGGCAGCGAGAGCACCGCCAAAGACCCAACCGAGAACCACGGGCAGGCCCAACCCGCCGACCCAGCCAGCTTCTGAAACGATCAGATTGGCCGCAGGGTCCATCTGGCTGCGGAAAATGACATAGGCAATGAACCAGGCAAGTACGATAATCGTCGCGCGCCATTTGCCGGTCACACCGAACCGCTGAACCCGATGCGCCATGACGATCAGCACCGCACCGATTGCCGCCGCGACCAGGGTCCGCCCCAGCATCACTGGCCCCGCAGATGCCCAGAAATCAGGATTGACCGGATAGGAAATGAACGTGACGGCGAAGCCCCCCACCATCAGCATTCCCAGAATGCCGAAATTGAAGAGCCCCCCGAAACCCCACTGGATATTGAGGCCCATGGCGATTAGCGCGAACGCAAAAGCCTCCACCATGAGGCGCACGGTGAACGGCGCCCCCATCAGCATACCAACGCCCAGGATGAGGACGAAAAGCCCGACAAAGGCCACGATATAACGCTTGGTCATGTCGAGGCTCCTTTGAAAATACCCGTAGGCCGGATGAGCAGAACGACGACCAGAATGATAAAGGCCACGGTGAGCTTGTATTCGGATTGCACAAGCGACAGCGATCCGGGAATTTCAAACCATTCAGGCAGGTTGTCCCGGAACGGCCGCAGGAGCACCGACCAGTTGAAGACGGCGAGTGTTTCAGCGAACCCGATCAGGAAGCCTCCCGCAATCGCGCCGTAAGCTTGGCCGAGACCACCCACAATCGCGGCGGCAAAGATCGGCAGGATGATGTTGAACGCAAGATCGGGCTTGAGGGTCACATCGAGCGCCAGCATGGTTCCGGCCATGCAGGCGAGTGCACCGGCAATGATCCAGGTTACACGCACAACAAGGCGCGTGTTGATGCCCGAGACCTGCGCGAGGTCCGGATTGTCGGCCATCGCCCGCATGCCCTTGCCCAGCCGGGATCGCGTCAGGAAGAAATGCAGCGCTATGACAGCGATGAGCGTCAGAACGATCAGATAAACCTGCGGCTCGGTAAAGGAAATCGGCCGCGTCACCCCTTCGAACGGCAGCTCGATCCGAAAGAGCCGCTTGGGTTCGGTCTCAAAGAACGTGCGCGTCTCGACGCCGAAAAAGAGCCGGATCAGGCCCTGGATCATCATCGTTACACCGATCGAGGCGATCAGAAGTGTCACGGGCCGCGCGCCGCGCGCCCTGAGCGGCGCATAAAACCCCTTGTCGATCCCCACGGCAACCGCCGCTGCAATCACCATGGCGATAGGGAGAACGAGAAAGCCGGTCGGCACCGGTGTGACGATCCCCATTCCGGCAAAAAGGCCCGCGAGCACGAAGGCGAAAAACGCCCCCATCGTCATCATGTCACCGTGCGCAAAATGCGCAAACCGCAGAATGCCGAAGATCAGCGTGATCCCGATCGCGCCCAGCGCATAGATCGAGCCGAGCACGGCCCCGCCAATGACCACCTGATTGAAAAAGAAAATAAAGTCGTTCATCGCCGCTACCCCCCAAGAAAACTTTTGGCGACGTCCGGATCGTCCAGCAATTGCTGCCCGGTGCCGGTGAACCGGTTTTGCCCGTTGGCGAGAACGAACCCCTTGGTGGCAAAGCCGAGCGCCTGGCGCGCATTCTGCTCCACCATCAATATCCCCACGCCCGACGCATTGATTTTGACCACCTGCTCGAAAATTTCCATCATATAGCGCGGGCTTAGTCCCGCTGACGGCTCATCGAGCATCAAAAGCTTGGGCTTGCTCATCAAGGCACGCCCCATCGCCACCATCTGCCGCTGCCCACCCGAAAGTTCGCCGGCATGCTGGCGCCGCTTGGCCTTCAGATCCGGGAACATCTGGTAGACTTCGTCAAGCGTGTCGGAAATGTCGTCGCGCCGGATGAATGCGCCCATTTCGAGGTTCTCGTGCACACTCATCGAGGTGAAAACGTTGTGCTCTTGCGGGACGAAGGACAACCCTAAAGGCACCAGCCGGTCTGCGTCCGAATTGGTGATGTCCTTGTCCGCGAACGTCACCGTGCCGCTCGTCACGGTCAGAAGCCCGAATATGGCCTTGAGCGTGGTGGACTTGCCTGCGCCGTTAGGGCCAACAATGACGCCGATATCGCTGGCGTCGATTTCGATATTGACCCCGTTAAGGATTGGCGCGCCGCCATAGCCGGCAGTGACGTCCCGAAGTTCGACGAGGCTCATTGAATGGCCTCCACCGGCCCGCCGAAATACGCTTCGACGATCGCCGGATTGGCGCGCAACTCTTCCATCGTACCCTTGGCGATGACCTCGCCCTGCGCCATCACGATAACCGGATCGCAAAGCCTTGCGATCAGATCCATGTCGTGCTCGATGACGAAAAAGGTATAGCCCAATTCCTTGTTCATACGCTCGATATTGCCCGCCAGATCGTTCAAGAGAGTCTTGTTGACGCCTGCAGCCACCTCATCGAGCAGCACGACCTGCGCGTCGACCATCATGGTGCGCCCAAGCTCGAGGAGTTTTTTTTGACCACCCGAAAGGTTACCAGCAAGCTCGTTGCGCACGTGGCCGAGCTTGAGGAAATCGATAACCTCAAGCGCCTTCTGCCGCACTTCTGTCTCACGCTTGGTCACGCGCGCCGGCTGGAACCACAACGCATTGAGATGCTCGCCCGGCTGCTCGGGCGGCACCATCATCAGGTTCTCGAGCGCCGTCATATTCGAGAATTCATGGGCGATCTGGAACGTCCGGAGCATACCGAGCTTGAACAGCGCATGAGGCCGCATGCCGGTTATGTCCTGACCGTTGAAAATGATTTGCCCGCTCGTAGGCGCGAAATTGCCCGCCACCATGTTGAAAAGCGTGGACTTGCCCGCCCCGTTCGGTCCGATCAACCCCGTGATCGAACCACGCTCGACTTCGAGCGAGCAATTGTTGACAGCCGAAAGGCCGCCAAAATGCTTCGAGACGTTGCGGACCTCGATTACCGCGTCGAATGACACCGTGCCCCAAAACTCCGTTTCAAATCTCTGGACCCTGCCGATTTCGGCGTATTGGCCGAAAAATCCGCGGCATCTGTTCACAAGCGGGGCGTCCGGTCAACACAGAAGCGCCATCAAAGTGACGCCAACACCGCTTCTGCTGTGGAGCGATTGACCGCCAGCGGGATATCATAGAGCGTTGCCAACCGCACGAGCGCCTTGACATCGACATCATGAGGAAGCGCGGTCAACGGATCGATAAAGAAAAAAAGCGCGTCGAGTTCGCCTTCGCAGATCATGGCGCCGAGTTGCGCATCCCCGCCCCGCGGGCCGCTTTTGAGCAATGTTACCGAAAGTCCGGTCCCTTCGGCAACGCGTCCCCCCGTCGTGCCCGTTCCAAAAAGCGTGAAATTGCCCAGCCGCTCCCGGTGCGTACGGGCGAAGGCGACCATTTCGTCCTTCATCTCGTCATGGGCAACAAGTCCGATCCGCTTCATTGAGACGTTTCCTTTGCACAAGAACACCGGCGGCAACCGCGCCCTTATGACTTGCAAGACACAGCTTGCCAAGCGTTCCCTCAGAACGGATGTCAGGAATTAGCTCTGTGGTTCGAGAAGAGCAAAGAAGGTTTCGAACAGCACGAGGTCGGCGGCGCCCATTGCAGCGGCCGAGGCGCCCAACCGGCCCTGGAGAAGCTGAACGGACCCGCTTGGTGGCGCTGGCTGTTCGCCCATCGCCATCCGGGTCTGGACGATGACGGCATCAATGAGCGATGGCGGTAAAGTCCCATCTATAACGAAGGTTCCGCAGTCGAGGACGGACTGAGCGTTATGAATGACCTGCGCCAGTGCGCGTCCGGCAGCTTCCGACCAGCGCTCAACCGGCGCGCCGGCGGTTTGCCAATCCCAGTCCGGCCCGACGCTCACAGGGATCTGCTGACCGGCGGCTTCAAGCTGCGCTTCGAGTTCGCCCGATCCGGCGATATCCGTTGCCCGGGCACGCGGTCCCGCATGTGTGCAAACCACCATAGCGCCCAGATCCGGGGCCTTGCCGCCCCGGCCTGTAAACAGCCTTCCACCGAGAACGACGCCGCCACTCATAGTGTGCCCAAGATGGAGATAGCCGAAATCGCTATAGTACGCCGCCATCACCTGACGATTTTCCGCGCTGCATGCTGCTGCACCGTCGCCGATCTCTCGAACGGGCATTTCCAGCCGCAGGCTCAACTCATCGGCAACATTACGCTCTCGCCACGCGGCAGCGACGGCCCGTGGCACACCCTTGACCCCCTCATCGCCGACACCTGCCGATGGCAGCGCAAGACCGAGGCGCAACGCCCTGTTGCGTGCATTGGATGGCAGCCGCTCCAGGAGCCGACCGACGCTCTGGGCAATCTGCCCGATCATCTCTTCGGGGTCGGGATAAGCATATCGCCAGCTTTCCTCGACGACGACCTTGCCCTCGAGATCGCACAACACAAGGTCGAACTGCCGCCAGCCCAGCAAGCAGCCGAATGCGTAGGCGCCTTGCGGATTGAGGTAGATCGGCGTCGCCGGCTGTCCGCGACGCCCCCGCAAAACATCGCCCCGGCGGATGAGCCGCTGCTCTTCGAGTGAACGCAGGATGACCGATATCGTCTGTGCCGCAAGCCCGGTGCGCCGCGACAATTCGGCATTAAACAGCCCCGGATAACGGCGCAACGCGGAAAGGACCACCCGCTCGTTATACCGCCGCAAGTCCGATTGCGAGCCGCCCCTGCCGACGCGGGTCGGAATATTTGGAGAGTGTTCGTTCATGCCGCAAACACGCCGAATGTCCAAAAAGGAATCGTCGTGACTTTGGATGAGTGGCCAGCATCCAAGGGTCACTTTGTACTATTTATGGCAAACAAATTTGACTAAAGCAATCACATTACGACCACCAAAGCCCAAAGTGGACTGTTGTTAACTTCTTTTTTCGCAGCTGCGAAAATCGTCGCGCGTCAGAACTCCGCCCATTCGGCATCGACGGCCGCATTGCCGCGCGTAAGATAGGATTGGGCGGCCCGGACAACCTTGTTCTGCAATCCCTTGATGCCGCCTGCTTCAGCCTCCGGCGCTGCACCCTCGATCGTGAAAATGTCGACGATCCTGTCGAGGTCGCGCGCCTGGGCTTCGGTCTGCTCGATGGCTGCGTTGGTCTCCTCGACCAACGCAGCGTTGTGCTGGGTCATCTCGTCGAGCTGGCGGACGGCAGCGCTCAACTCCTCGATTGAATGAGCCTGATCGCGGCTTTCGTCGGCGATCTCGTTCATGAGCGCGTTCATCGACCGCACGGCGGTGACGATATTGCCGAGGCTTTCGCCCGCTTGCGCGACCAGCCGCGTACCACCTTGGACCTCGGTGACACTCTGTTCGATCAACGCCTTAACCTCCGATGACGCCTGGGCAGCTGACTGTGCCAGCCGTCGCACTTCGACCGCGACGACCGCAAAGCCCTTGCCCGCCTCGCCGGCCCGTGCAGCCTCCACTGAAGCGTTGAGTGCCAACAGATTGGTCTGGAATGCGATATCGTCGATCATCCCGATGATGTCGGAAATGCGCGACGAGGACGCGGTGATCCGCTCCATGGCCTCGTTGGCATTCTCCATCACCTTGCCACCGCTTTCGGCGGTCTGTTGCGCATCTTGCGCGGAGGACCGGGCATTCTGCGCCCGCTCGGCATTCTGCAGCACGGTTGTGGAGAGCTGCTCCATCGAGGCCGATGTTTCCTCAATGGTTGCCGCCTGACGCGTGGTGCGCTCGGACAGATCGTTTGCTCCCGAGAGAATTTCACCCGTTGCGGCCTTGAGCGCGCCCGATGTCGTGCGCAATTGCGAGACGATCTCGGCGATTTTTTCAGCGACCGCATTGGTGTCGTCGCGCAATTGCGCGAATGCGCCTTGATAGTCTCCATCCATCCGGTGCGTAAGATCCGCCTGCGCCAGCGCCGAAAGCACTTCGCCGGTGTCCGAAAGGCCCGTTTCGACGGTTTCGACAAGCGTATTGACGCTTGCTGCGAGCCGGTTGAGTTCCTCGTCCGGGAAGGATGCATCGACACGCTGGGAGAAATCCCCGGCGATCGCCGCATCGACAACCGCACCGAAAGAGCGTTGCAGATCCTGCATCATCTCCGCCCGTTCGCGGCGTGCCGCTTCTTCGCGCGCAACTTCGTCCTCGCTCATTCGGACGACCTTCTGCGCGTTCGTACGGAAGACTTCGACCGCGCGCGCCATGGCGCCAATCTCGTCGCGTCGACCCGCATCCCTGACCTCGATATCAAGATCGCCTGCGGCGAGCCGCTCCATCGTGTCGGTCACCCGCGTGACGGGCTTGGAGAGCGTACGCGAGAAAATAAGCCCAACCGCACCTACGGCGACAAGCAGCACCGCGCCGATTCCCAACATCATATTGCGCATGTCAGTGACCGGCGCAAAGGCCTCCTCGGCACTCATGGCCGTGACGACGACCCACTCGAGACCTGGAAAGTCGACCGCATTGGCTTCGACCAGCATATCCATGCCGCGATAATCGGTCGAAATGCCCTGCGCCGAACCCGCCTCAAGCGCTTCGGCCACAACCGGGTCGGTGAATTCGGTCACAAGCGGATCGGCGCTTTCGGTGAACGGCGAATCGGTCCGCATGAGCGCGTCGCGGCCAACGATGAAGCTTTCGCCGGTCTCGCCCAGGCCCGTGCGGCGCTCCATCTGCGCGCTGAACAGCGCGCCAGGGATCTCGGCGACGACCGCGCCCACCTTCTTACCACGGTTGTCGAAAACAGGCGCTCCGGCATAAACGGCCGCCGCTCCGCCATTGGCCGGATAGGCGGCAAGGTCGGAAAAGGCCACCTGCCCGGCTTCGAGATCGGCCATGGCGCGCGCATAAACCTCGGCAACAGCCGTATCGGCAGCCACGCCGTCAGTCACGCTCGTCGCGAAATCGTCGCGTTTGGCGACCGTATAAACGATATGGCCATCGGCATTGACGATCGCGATATCGCCATACCCGCGTGTAAGCGCATGGCTGCGCATGCCGGGGTGATAGCGGCCATGGGTGAAGTTGTAGTTCTCCCGCATGTCGGCCGAATCCATCAAATAGCGCTCTTCGGGCGCATTCGGATTGTTGGCGATGAAGGCCTCCTGGAGGATGGCCGTGGGGTCGGCGAGTTGGTTCCAGGCGATGCCGTAGTCACGCACCGCCGTCGCTGTCGCATCCGAGCCGGCCAGTGCGGAAACGTCGTCGCGCAGCACGCCCAGGAAATTCTCGACCCCGCGCGTACGCTCGATCGAAATTGTCTCGAGCTGTCGGCCGGTGAGCGCGCTCACAGTCTGGGAACCGATGAGGTACGACACGACGCCCACCCCGAGACTGACGATAAGTGCTGACAACAAAAAGGCGATCGGCAGCTTCTGCGCGATGCGAAGCTGCGGCAGCTTGAAGCCGGACGATATGCGCACGGGAATGCCCCCTTTTCCCGGCATTCTGCCGGGTCCTCCTCAACCGATATGAGCGTAGCCTCCTGGCGCCCCGACAACGGATTCTGGCGCTCACTTTACGGCACCGCTCGATCGCATCCGTACCGATGGTGCAGAGACTGCCCTCGATTCAACTTTAGTTTTAGGGCAAATGCGTAAAGTGTTCCTAAAGCGCTCCCCCGCGTTCCGGACGGCATGCCAATAAGTCCGGCGACCCTCGAGCCCCGGTGTCAAATAGCGTGGACGGTATGCGGCGAGACGCGCCTCATACTGATTATAGATGCGAGGCACGCCTCGCCGCATACGTCCGGGTTTTTTGGCTTGGCGTCCGCTCGGGCTGGGGCCAATCCCCGCCAGGTTTCCCCGGTGACCACAGGATCGCTGTGGCTGGCCACGGTGACGTTCGGGCCTCCGCTGGGACGACTCCCATCGGACCCGGACCGGTCCCGCCCAAACGTTCGTTGCGCCTGCGCCCATCAAGCGGGTCCGTGGAAAGCATCATACTTGACGTTTCGGGGGCGGGGATAAGTTTGGGCGCGTTCTCCTCACACTCCGGCAAAACCATCGTGCAGAGCCACTAGCCGCAAAAGCAAAAACCGCCGCCCCGAAGGACAGCGGCCAATGCAAATTCTTGCCGAAACCGCCTTACGACAGCGCGCCGATCACCGCTTCAATGCGTTTCTTCATCGTCGCCGCGTCGAACGGCTTGATGATGTAGTTGTTGACCCCGCACTCGATGGCTTCCTTGACCTGTTCCTTGTCCGAACGGCCGGTTGCCATGATGAAGGGCATGCCTTGCGTGCGCGGATGCTTGCGGATGACCTTTAAAAGGGTCAGCCCATCCACATCCTCCATATTCCAATCCGAAATGATCAGGTCGACATTGGTCTTTTCGAGCTTGGTCAAGGCGTCGCGGCCCGACTTGGCCTCGATGATGTCCTTAAAGCCCAATTGCGTGAGAATATATTTACAGATGCCCCGCATCGACTGCTGGTCATCCACGATCAAAACGCTGACTGCACTGGCCTTTGGCATTGGTTCCCCAGCTGATGAACCCGGCGTCCCTCCGGGGGTGGTCTTAAATGGCGAGATTAGGCAAGAACGGTTACCATAGTCTCAACCACAGTGATTTAAGCTGCTGACTTGAGGCGCATAAGGGCTTGGACGAGCCGGCCCGCGATCTTTTCGAGCGACGCTTCCTCGGCCACCGCACCGATCTCGGCGGCTGCCTTGGGCATCCCATAAATGAGCGCCGACCCCTTGGCCTGCCCGACGGTAAAGGCACCAGCCTCGCGCATCGCCTTGAGACCATTGGCGCCGTCCCGCCCCATGCCGGTCAAGATCGCCCCAACGGCCATCGGACCGACGACCTTGGCAACCGAGGCAAAAAGCACGTCGACGCTGGGCCGATGTCCCGACATCGCCTCATCCTGGGTGACCCGGCATTTGAGTTGGCCGGAGGTCTTTTCAACCCGCAGATGATGATCGCCCGGCGCAACATAGGCCTTTCCCGACTCGAGCACGAGGCGGTCACTCGCCTCAACGACAGTGGCCGGCACCAATTCATTGAGCCGCGCAGCAAACCGCGTGGTGAACCCCTTGGGCATGTGCTGGGCAATAACGATGGGCGGACAATCCTTCGGGATTGCGGACAGCACCTGCCGGATGGCCTCGACGCCGCCCGTCGACGCGCCGATGGCGATGAGCGCACCCGGGGGTGCCGCGGCGGTCTTGATCGGCATATCCGGCGCACTGGCCCGCACTGTGGTGTGCGCCCGCACATCGCTCGCGGCAGCTTGCCGGACCTTTTCGCGCAAGGTGGCACCGAATACCTCTATACCGCCGTCAAGCTCGGCGCCGGGCTTTGCGACGAAATCCACCGCGCCCAGTTCCAGCGCCAGCATAGTCTCGCTCGCGCCCTTCTTGGTCAGCGTCGAAACCATAACCACCGGCATGGGCCGCAGCCGCATGATCTTTTGCAGAAACGCCAGCCCATTCATGTTGGGCATTTCGATATCCAGGGTCACGACGTCGGGGTTGAGCGCCTTGATCTTGTCGCGCGCGTCGAGCGGATCCTGCGCGGTGCCGACCACCTGGATATCACCGTCCTGTGCGAGCGTCTTGCTCAAGACTTCCCGGATCAACGCCGAATCGTCGACTACCAAAACCCTGATCATGCTGCGTCCTTTGCACTGGAATTGGCCTTGAGCTGATAGATGGTCTTGCCGACCAGCTTGAAGCCGTTGGAGACCGCCTGCAGGTTTTCCGAATGCCCGATATAGAGAAAGCCGTCCGGCGCGAGCACCTTGCCGAGCTTGTCGAACATCTGCCCCTGCGTGGGCTTGTCAAAATAGATTGCGACGTTCCGGCAGAAAATCGCGTCGAACGGCCCCTTGAAAGGCAGAGGTGCCATGAGGTTGAGCACCTTGAACGTCATCAGCGCCTTCACCGGCGCGGGAATGCGCACCGTCCCGTCGGTGCCACGATCGAACAGCGCCGCCCGCTGGGCCGATAGCCCCGCAAGCTCGCCGGCTGGATAAATCCCGGTCGCCGCCTTGGCCACGACGTCGGAATCGATATCGGTGGCCAGAATCTTGAAGTCCCAGCGCTTGAGCTCCGGAATGGCATCGAGAAGGCACATCCCGATGGTATAGGGCTCTTGTCCGGTGGAGCACCCCGCCGACCAGATCCGCAACCGCGGCTGCCCGCGCCCATTGAGCCGCGGTTTGCGCGCGACTACGCTGCGAATATGGGTGACGAGGTGATCGAAATGGTGGTCCTCGCGATAGAACCGGGTGAGATTGGTCGTCAGCGCGTTGACGAATTCCTGATTGTCCGCATCCGAGCCGGAGGTTTCCAGATAATCGACATAGCTGTCGAAGCTCTTGAGCCCCAACCGCCGCAAAATCTTGGAAAGCCGCGAAACCACCAGCGTGCGTTTGGCATCCGAAAGCGAAATCCCCGCGATCTTGTAAACCCGCGCCCGGATGCGCGAAAACTCCCTCTCGCTCAGCGCGATCTCGCCGTTGTCCATCCCCGCTCCGTCTCCCTCCGCGCGGGGATAGCGTCGTCCCGCGCATCTGCCATTGTGGTCCCGCCGGCACGCACCAGCATCTCGCGCTGGTCCTCTGCATGGCCTTTGAGCGCGGAGATTTCGGTGTATGCCGCCTCGACCGCCTCGGTGCCTGCGCCCAGCGCGGTTCCGATCATCTGCGTTTCATCACTTAAATTCAGTAAATGTCCGTCGATATCGTCGAGCAGCCGCGCCAGCGCCTCGGCTTGGGCCGTATCGGCTTGCGCGCCCTCGAGCCCTTTCTTGATGAGCGCGCGGATCTCCTTGCTCGCCTGGGCGCTCGCCTGCGCAAGCTCGCGCACTTCGGCGGCGACCACGGCAAAACCCGCCCCCTTCTCCCCTGCGCGCGCGGCCTCGACCGCCGCGTTGAGAGCCAGAAGATTGGTGCGGAACGAGATGTCCTCGATCCCGCCCATCAGCGTATCGATCTGCTCGGTGACCGCCTGGGCCTGGGCGAGGCGCTCGACGCCCGCGCGCGCGGCGGTGCCGGCTTTTTCCGAGACGGCGCGGGTCTTGCCACCCTTTTCCGCAACCACGGCCACGGCAGTGCCGGATTTTGCAAGCGCATCGCGCGCGGCTTCCGCCGATGCGCGGGCTGCGTCGGCGGATCGCATGAGTGCATCTGCGCGCGTTGCGCAGAGTTCGACGAGCCGCCCGACCTCGGCAAGCTTTCGCTGCTCGCGCACCCGCAGTTGCGCTTCCATATCGCGCTCGCCCGCGATCTCGGAAAGCGCCGCGGCAAGCGCTCTGACTTCGCCGGCCAACCCGGTATTGGCGGGCGCGATCTCGGCCCTGCCCTCGGTTTCGATAAGCGCTCGAATAGCGATAGCGCTGCCCTCGAGCGCGGCAAGTGCTGCGTTGAAGGGTTCGAGATCGGGATTGGCCCTGAGCCGGTCGGGACCGAACCGGAAGCTCGTCTGCCCGCCGGTGAGCGCATCGGTAAAGGCTGCAAGGTCATCGTCCGCGATCACGGCGCCGGGACGGTCGAGTTCGACAAGCCAACGTCCGCCCGAAAGCGGTATGCTGCGCGCCCGGTACGTGCGGTCGAGAAGCGCCACACCGGCTTCCGACGGCGCATCGCCCAGCACAAGGGATGGGCCGACAAGCGCCCGCGAGTCGGTGACTTCGCCGACCGCCCGCGTCAGCCCGGCGCTCGCCTTGATCACCTTGCCGTCCGCATCGGTAATGAGCGCAAACCGTTCGAGCATCTCGAAACCGGCCTTATAGACAAGCGCCCGCTCCAGCCGCGCGCAGAGATTGGCGGCGATCGCCCGGACATGGTCGAGTTCCCGCGTCTTGCCGATTGGTCCCGAGCCGACCGCCTCCCCGAGTGCGGAAAGGCCGTTGCGGTGTCTCGCTTCGGCTGCAGCAGCGAGCCAGAGGGTTATCCCAACGCCCAATAGCGTTGCGCCGCAGATGCCAGCAAATCCCCACGCATTCGGGCCGAAAATCGCCCAGAATGCGACGGCGCCCGCCTCCACGGCGAGCCAAATGAGGACGGCAAAAAAAGCAAGGCGCGTCCGGGCCATTCAACGGCCCCGGCGCGCCAGACGTATCGGCGCGAACATGGCGCCACCCTAGGATGGTTATGGTTAACGCTTTGTGAGCGCGCACCACCATCGGTAAGGAATTGCTAGGGCCCGTTAATATCCTCAGAAGAGCTCGATATCGTCTTCGACCGGCTTGACCTTCTGGCGGCTCGCGATTGCAAGTTCTTCGCGCACCAGGCGCGCATTGTCGGTGCTGTCGAGACGCTTGACGAAGGCACGGCCAGAATTGGGCTTGAACATCACCCGGCGGGCATAGGTTCCGCCCATGTCTTCGCTCGCGATCGTATAACCTTCATTGAGCAGGAAGTTGCGGACGAAATCGATATTCTTGAGCCCCACATCGTTCATGCCCGCATGAATATTACCGCCGCCGAACACCTTGAATTCGAGATTGGTTTTTTTGCCGGTGCCCTTGGAGAGAACCATATTGATGAGCTGCTCCATGGCGAATGCGCCATAGCGGGCCGATTCCCCATACGTATCGCGCGCCGATCCCGACTGGGTCGCGAGCAGGAAGTGATTCATGCCCCCGATCTGTGCCTCGCGATCGCGCACGCAGGCACTGATGCATGACCCCAGCACGGTGGAAAACGTAACATCATCTTGTCCGGAAACGAGGCAATCGCCCTGATGAACGGTAGTGACGACCCCGCGGGAGAAATCCGCGGGCAGTGAGGCAACTGCCATAAACCTAGGTTCCCTGTCTCATTCTTTTAGGGTTTGGACCCTAATTCGCGCCGTTTACGTTAATCGCTCGAATGCCAAGTTGATCTTAAACTCATTTTCTTTGTGTTAATGCGCTGCCGGTATGAAGCCGGTGAACGTCAATGCGCCGTGTGACGGGACGTTGGGCTTGGCAACGCCTCGCCTTTACGATCTGCTAACCTTAACGGGGGATGGGGTAGGGGATGCGGCTTGCGGCAAGTAACGATTTAGAATTGCAAAGTTAATATCCGGGCACGCGTATTCAGGGGAGAGTTGCATGGGGCTGCCAAAACTGGCCAGGGAACTGGAAGAAACCGCGCGCCAAACCGCGGAGATGGTCGATGGCATCACCGCCAGTCTCTTGACGCTGGGGGATACCACCATCGACTGCAACACCGCCCGCTCCACCGCCATTCGTCAGATCGTCGTCGCGCTTCAGATGCAAGACCGAATCGAGCAGCGCTGCCGCAATATGGCGGAAGCTGCGCGCAAGCTTGCCGAGTTGCAGGAGCACACCGACAAGGCGGCAAGCGAAGACGTCTGGTCGACACTCACGCTGGACGAATTGCGAGACGACGCACTTTCGGGTATCGCCGCCCGCACCAATTCCGGCGAGGTCGAATTCTTCTGATCTGCCCACCCACTGCATGACCTCCCAAAAGGCGCCTCTTCCGGCGCCCTTTTTGCATGCGGCAACAGAAAACCCCCGTCGCGTTGTTACGCGGCGGGGGCTGAATCGTTCCGGTTAGGGAGCCTGAAGCCTAGACGTCTTCCTTGGCGCCGGCGACGACAGCGTGCAAATCGATAAGCCCGACCATACGACTATCGTGGGTGACGATACCGTTCAAAAGCTCTGTATCGTTGGCATTGCCCTCGGGCACCGCGTGGATGTCGTCCTTGGAGACCGTCAGAATATCCGAGACCGCGTCCACGAGGATGCCGATCCACTTGTCCCCGACACTCATCACGACGACGACGTGATTCTTGGTCGGGTTGGTCTTACCGTCGCCAAACCGGGCCCGCAGGTCGAAGATCGGCACGATGGTGCCGCGCAGATTGATGACGCCGCGCACATATTCGCGCGTATTGGGCAAAGGCGTGGCACCGTTCCAAGCGCGGATCTCACGGACCGTGGTAATCTCCACGCCGTAGATCTGCTCATCGATCGAAAACGCGATGAGCTGCAGCGAGTTCTGGCTCGCTGCCGCCGAATTGTCCTGGTAGTCCTCGCGCATATCGAGCGCTTCCATCGCAAAAACCTCCTTAAAGCGCCTGCCCGTTCGCGTATATTTCCGCGCCCGGGCCCCTAGGCCGCGTTCTGATGGGCATGTCCTGTCTTCAAGCTTTGCACATCAACAATCAACGCAACGTTACCGTCGCCCAGAATTGTGCCGCCCGCGATGCCATCGATACGCTCGAAGTTTTCCTCGAGCGATTTGATGACGACCTGCTGCTGGCCGATGATGTCGTCGACAACCAGCGCGATCTTTGAATTGCCCTCGGCTTCGCACAAGACCACGAACCGGTTGTCCTCGTCCTGGTCCGTTGGCACCTCGAAACGCCGGGCGAGGTCCACCACCTGCACATACTCCCCGCGCACCTGCAGCACCTTGCCGCCCGAGGGCATATGCCCGAAATCCGCGCGCGAATTCTGGATCGTCTCGACGATCGAGGACAGCGGAATGACGTAAGGCGAACCGGCGACCTTGACGAGCATCACGTCGAGCACCGCAAGCGTAAGGGGCAACCGCAGCGTCATCCGCGTCCCCTTGCCCGGCCATGAACGGACATGTACCGAGCCGCCGATCTTTTTGATGTTGGACAGCACCACGTCCATCCCAACGCCACGCCCGGAAATGTCGGAAACTTCCGAAGCTGTCGAAAAGCCCGGCGCAAAGATAAGGTTGTCGATCTGTTCGTCGGTCAGTTGCTGGTCGGCTCCGACGATGCCGCGCTCGCGCCCGATCTCGAGCACGCGTTCGCGGTTGATCCCCTGCCCGTCGTCCTCAACGATAATGAGAATATTGCCGCCAGCCTGCTCGGCCGAAAGCCGGATCGTGCCCGTTTCCGGCTTACCCGCCGCAAGGCGTTTGTCCAACCCCTCGATGCCGTGGTCCGCCGAATTGCGCACCATATGCGTGAGCGGATCTGAAAGCTGCTCGATCACCGTCTTGTCGATTTCGGTGTTCTCGCCAATCGTTTCGAGCTTGATCTTCTTGCCCGTCTTGGCGGCAAGCTCGCGCACGAGACGCGGCATGCGCGAAAAGACCGATTTGACCGGTTGTGCGCGGATCGCCATCACGGCGTCCTGCAGACCGCGGGTCGTTTGCGCGAGCACCTCGATGCCGCGGACGAGTTCCTGATAGCGGTCACGAATCGCGTCGTCCATCTGCTGGGTCAGCATGGACTGGGTGATCACCAGTTCGCCGACCATATTGACGACGCGGTCGACCTTGTCGAGATCGACGCGGATCGACTGCATTCCGATCGCCCGCCCGCCATTGGAGTCCTCGCCGGAAGCCGAAGCTGACATGGCGCCAGCACCTGCGGGCGTCGCAGGCCGCACTGTCGTGGGCGCCGGGGTAACAGGGGCGGCAGCACTGGTTGCCGGAGCGGCGGGCTCCAACCCATCGTCAGGTTCTCCGGTCGGCACGAATTTGCGCTCGGCCTTGGCCTCCTCCGCAAGATCGGCAAAGCTCGGCATATCGTCAGACTCAACGACGGCGGCAACTGGCGCGCCAGCCCGCTTTTCGACGGTGATTTCACAATCGCCATCGACGAACTCAAAAACTTCCCGGATCGCCTCTTCGGTCGCCTTGTCCGAATTGAGCGCGATTCTCCAACTGCAATAGACTCCGAACGGATCGAACGCATCGAGCGCCGGCAACCCCTTGACCTCCGCGGTCACCTCGATCGATCCCAGAAGGGACAATTCACGGAACAGAAGCAGCGGATCGTTGGCGCGCTCGTAAAGCGTCGGGAAGGGAGTAAAGGTGATCACCCAATCGGACGCGCCGTCGGGTGAAACCGGCAGGTCCGAAAGCGGCTTGTCAGCGCCCAGTTCGACCGCGACCGGAGTAAATTCGATATCGAATTCGTCCACCAAGTCATCGTCATCGGCAACGGCGTCGGTCTCAGCAGCTTCGCCCCGGGCCAGCGCGTCGAAACTGGCCTTTTCGCTTGCGCCATATTCGGCCGGCAGCACCTCGCCATCGCGGGCGGCATTGACGAAATCCGCTACGATATCGACCGACCGGATACATAGCGTCACCACCTCGTCAGTGAGCTCGACCCGGCCATCACGAACATAATCGAGCAGCGTTTCGAAGCTGTGCGCGAACTTGACGAGATCATCGAACCCGAACGCGCCACCGCCACCTTTGATCGAATGGATTGCCCGGAAGACCGCATTGAGCCGGTCCGCCTCCCGGTCTCCCTCTTCAATTGCGGCGAATTGCTCCTCAAGCTCGAGCAGCAATTCCGAGCATTCGTCAAAATATGTCGCCTTGAATTCGTCGAGATCACTCATTTGGGACGCCTGCGCGGAGGGATGGGTTCATTTGGTTTCCGGCCTTTAGTGCACGACCTTGTTGATCACGCTGATGAGCTTTTCAGGATCGAACGGCTTGACGATCCACCCGGTCCCACCCGCGGCGCGGCCCTGGTCGCGCTTGTCCTGACTGGTTTCGGTGGTGAGGATCAGGATAGGCAGGCTCTGGTGCTTGCCGGTCGAGCGGACGTTCTTGATGAATTCGATACCGTCCATCACAGGCATATTGATGTCGGTGATGACCACATCGACATCTTCACGGGCGAGGACATCGAGCCCAAGCTGCCCGTTTTCCGCCTGCAACACCTCGAACCCCGCATTGGTCAGGGTGTGGTGAAGCATCGCGAGGATGGTGCGGGAATCATCAACAGTAAGCACGCGCATGGTAGGGCCTGTCATCAATTATGGATAGGGGTTTGACGGGTCATGGTCCGAGCAACTTTCGTGGAAAATTGCGCGTGGTGGACAAATGTCCACGAGTGGGATTTTTCGCGACAAGGGGCCGGACCATGACCCGCCCGGAGGGTTTTGCATAAATCGTCCACTGCCGGCGCGTTTCCCCTTGCGAAGGGGCGCCCCTTGGCTGCGGGGAAACCCTTGACATTGAACGATTTATGCAAAATCAAACCCCTATCCATAATTGATGACATGCCCTGGGTCTATCCTTTCAAGACGGGCGCAAAGTGTTCGTCGAGCCCGAGCTTCTCGATCGAGGCGCGCATAACATCGCTGGCCTTGGCAATGGTGAAGGCGAAACTGGCCTGCTTGGCGGATCCCGCCGCGCTTAAAAGCATGAAAAGCGCGTTAGTGGAGACCCGGTCGACTGCTTCCGCATCGATCTCGACAGGACCGGCCTGGAGCGCGCCGAGCAGGGTCTCACGAATCTCGTCCAACGCATCAAGATCGACAATCCGCGGCAGCACCACAGACTGAGCTTGTGATTTCGGCATGGATGGAAGGCTCCCTGATACCCCCGTTTGGTTGCCGCAGTTTGTCAATCAAGCGTTTAAGAATTCCTAACCATAGCAACCCGTACGCGCCAATTACTCACTTTGCCGGATCAATCCAGAAGCGCAGCGATTTCTCCGTAGTCAACCGCCCGGGGATCCGACGGTTGCCACTTTGGGGTGCGATCCTTGTCCACGATCACCGCCCGCACGCCTTCGGCAAAGTCGGGCCGCACCGCAATCCAACGGGCAAGAGCCAGATCGCGCTCCAAGACCGCCTCGATGGTGCGGTCGGTGCGCGCCCGGCGATGCGACATGAGCGCAACCGCAAGGCTGGTGGGGGAATGCGCTTCCAGTTTCGCGACCAAAGCATGCGCACCCACATCGCCCCCGTCGGCGTGAAGGCGGAGCTGATCGATGATCCCGGAAACCGTTTCGCAGCCGAAA
The DNA here is from genome assembly GCF_044811015.1 of Pelagibacterium halotolerans. GTDB lineage: Bacteria > Pseudomonadota > Alphaproteobacteria > Rhizobiales > Devosiaceae > Pelagibacterium > Pelagibacterium halotolerans_A. The sequence goes on along the minus strand of NZ_CP085243.1, from coordinate 2,806,542 downwards.
CACGCCGCCAGCGCATCGGCCTTGGCGCAGAACTCGGGGGAACCGGCCTCAAGCGATTCGGACTGGATGACGGCCGCGATCTGCGTATCGGGCTCCCAGGCCTTCGCCGCATCGATGATTCGCGTGCGAATGTCGGCAAGCCGGTCCTCATCGACCATGGTATCGGCGAGCCCCAGCGCGATGGCGTCGGCGGCCCCCACCGTCATCCCGCTCAAAAGGAATGCCAGCGCGCGCGGCTCGGTCGCTTCGGCGAGGATGGCGTTGACGCCGATATCGGGGAAAAGGCCGATCGCACCTTCGGGCATGGCGAACTTGCTCGACGCTGTGGCGATCCGGAACCTCGCATGGGACGAAACCCCGATCCCACCACCCATGACGATGCCGGTTTGAAACGCCACTATCGGCTTCTCATACCGCGCGATCATGCGGTTCATCTCATATTCGCGCGCGAAGAACGAAAGCGCCGCTTCGGTCCGCCCCGCAAGCACGTCCTCGCGCACGGCGCGCACGTCACCACCGGCACAAAGTCCCTTTTCCCCCGCCCCTTCGATCACGACGAGACGGACCCCATCGTCCGCAGCCCAGCCTGAAAGGGCGGCAAGGATACCTTCGACCATTTGAACGGTAAGCGCGTTGATCGCTTTGGGGCGGTTGAGCGTTATAATCCCGGCTGCGCCGGTAACCGAAATCAGCACCTCGTCGGTTTCGCTCATAAACTGCCCTTTCCAGCTTTTTTTGCGACCCGATAGTCCCTGATCCGGAATCGCCTTTCAAGCCACAGCGCTAAGGGTTTTGCTTTGGGCGGAAAATGGACTAGGTAGGCGGCGCAAATGCATCAAGCGAGACAGAACGTGACCGCAATCTCTAAAACCGGCATCGCCCGCGATCTCAAGGCAAGGGCGGAGAGCGGCAAACCGATAAGGCTCGGCATTATCGGTTCGGGAGAAATGGGCACCGATCTCGTCACCCAGGTGATGCTAATGGATGGCATCGAGATCGCCGCTATCGCCACCCGCCGCCCCCAGACCGCCCTCGCGGCCATGGATATCGCGTATGGCGAAGGCGCTGATATGGGACATGAGGTCGATAGCCGCAAGGCAATGAGCGCCGCCATCGATATGGGCCGGATTGCGGTAACCTCGGATACCGAGCTTATGGTCACCGCGCCAGAGGTGGATGTCATCATCGATGCCACGGGCAAGCCCGGCGTCGGCGCGGATTTCGACCTTCTGGGGATGGAACACGGCAAGCACCTCGTCATGATGAACGTCGAGGCGGATATCACCATCGGCCCCTATCTCAAGAAGGAAGCCGACCGGCTGGGCGTCATCTATTCGGTTGGCGCGGGGGACGAGCCTTCCTCCTGCATGGAACTGATTGAATTCGTCTCCGCGCTGGGGCTCGAGATCGTTTCTGCCGGGAAGGGCAAGAACAATCCCCTCAATTACGACGCCGTGCCCGACGATTACCGCGAAGAGGCCGAGCGGCGGAACATGAACCCGCGCATGCTGGTCGAGTTCGTCGACGGGTCCAAAACCATGGTCGAGATGACCGCCATCGCCAACGCGACCGGCCTCGTCCCCGACATTCCGGGCATGCACGGGCCAAAGGCCGACCGCGATGCGTTGGCTAAAGTGCTCATCCCAAAGGCCGATGGGGGTGTACTCGAAAAATCAGGCGTCGTCGACTACACCATTGGCAAGGGCGTCGCCCCCGGCGTCTTCGTTATCGCCAAGGCCCACCATCCGCGCATCATCGAGCGTATGGACGACCTGCATGTGGGGGTCGGACCCTATTACGGCTTCTTCCGTCCCTATCACCTCACCAGCCTCGAAGTTCCGCTCACCGCGGCAAGGATCATGCTTTACGGCAAGCCCGACATGGTGCCGCTCGCCAACCCAGTCGCCGAAGTCTGCGCCGTTGCCAAGCGTGACCTGCCCGCCGGCACCCCGCTCGATGCCATCGGGGAAACGTGTTACCGCTCGTTCGCGATGACCATCGGGGATGCGCGCAAGGCCAATGCGATTCCGGTGGGCCTGCTCGAAGGCGGCCGGACGACGGCGCCGGTCAAAAAGGGCGAACTCTTCACCACCGCCAACGCGACGCCGGATACCACAACCAAGCTCTTCACCCTGCGTCAGAAGCAGGACAAGATGTTCGGGCTGGTTTAGCCTCTCACCCCGCGTCATCGACCGCAACCGCTGAACCCTCCGTGCATTGACCGGATGCGTGCCGGTATCGCGGTTACGTCCATGGAAATGAGGAAGGTGTCGGATCAATTTTCGCAATTGGTCTGCTTGCGTCGTTTTCCGACATGGGACTAAAATGTTTGTGCGAGTGACTTCCCCGCTGAGTCGTTACCTTCTTCCGCCGGGGCCGGGGCGGGCAAAAACGTACTGGATAGACCGTTGAGCAGCGACGCTACGGGCGGCGCGGCAAAGCGCCGTGACGCCGCCTTCTTGAAAACCTATTCCGCCGAACGGGGATTGACGCACGTACACGCCGCCGGTTGGGGCCGTGGACTTTCGACGATCCTCAGAGTGACCCGGATGGCCTTCCGCCATCCGGTCCAGGTCGGTATTGCGATCGTCTCGACCTTTATTGCGGCCTCTCTGCAACTGCTCATCCCCCAACTTCTGGGCATCGCCGTCGATCAAACCCAGACCGTGGTGGGCGGCGGCACCGCGGGCGAGGCGGCGGAAACCGCGCTGCTCGTCACCGCGCTGACGCTGTTCGGCGTTTCGGTCGCGCGCGGCATCTTCACGCTATTGCAGAACTATTATGCGGAATCCGTGGGGCACCACACCGGTTACGAATTGCGTCTCGCGGTCTACGAAAAGATCCAGCGGCTCAACTTCTCCTTTCACGACCAGGTCCATTCGGGTGACCTGATCACGGTTGGCCTGCTCGACCTCGAAGGCGTACGGATGTTCTTTTCGACCGGCCTCGTCCGCGTTTTCCTCTTGAGTGTGCTGATCGGCGTCGGCGCCTACCTTCTGATTTCGACCGACATTGTCCTCGGCCTGCTCGCCCTGAGCTTCGCGCCCTTCGTCGCCTGGCGCTCCGCGACCGCGCAGATGAAGCTGCGCGTGACATGGCGCGAACTTCAGGAACGTCTCGCCGTATTGACCCGCGTGATGGACGAAAATCTCGGCGGCATCCGCGTCGTCCGCGCGTTCGCGGCACAGGCCTATGAGATGAGCAAATTCGATAAATGTTCGAAATACGCGCTCGAACTCGCCCATGAACGCGTCGGCATCCGCGTGCGCTCGACCTCGCTGATGACCTTTTCCTTTTTCGCGGCGATGGGCCTGGTGCTCTGGGTCGGCGGCGGCAAGGTGATCGACGGCGAGATCACCGTCGGTACGCTCGCGACCTTTCTGACCTTCATGACCATCCTGCAAATGCCGGTGCGGCAACTGGGCATGATGGTCAATTCCTTCGCCCGCGCCTCGACCTGCGGTACGCGCCTCTTCGCGCTTTTGGACCTCGACATCGCGATCACGGACAAGCCCGGCGCCAAACCTTTGGCGATCACAGAAGGCACGCTCAAATTCGAGAATGTCGGCTTTGCCTATCCCGGCTCCGAGGACAAGCCCGTGCTCAACGCGCTGTCGTTCGAGGCGCGGCGCGGCGAAACGCTGGCCATTGTCGGCCCGCCCGGCAGCGGAAAATCGACAATCGCGCACCTGATCCCGCGCTTTTACGACGTGACCGAAGGCAAAGTCACCATAGACGGCCAGGATATCCGCGACGTCACCCTCGCCTCTCTCCGCCGTTCGGTTGCGGTGGTCCAGCAGGACGCGTTCCTGTTTACGACCACCATCGAGAACAACATCGCCTATGGCGACCCGTGGGCACGGGAAAACCGCATCGAGCGCGCAAGCGACTCCGCGCAATTGCACAACTACGTGCTCGGCCTGCCACAGGGTTATGGCACCATCGTGGGCGAGCGCGGCGTGTCGCTCTCGGGCGGCCAGCGCCAAAGACTTTCGATTGCACGCACGCTGATGCTGCGGCCCGACATCATGGTCTTCGACGATTCGACCGCCGCCATCGACGCGGCAACCGAGCAGCGCATCCGCGCGGCAATGCGGCAATACGCGAAAGACCGCGTCACCATCATTATCGCCCACCGGCTTTCCTCGCTGATGCACGCCGATCAGATCCTTTTTGTCGAAGATGGCAGGATCGTCGAACGCGGCACACACGAGGAACTTCTGGAAAAAGGCGGACGCTACAAGGCGCTCTACGATTTGCAGATACGCCCGGGCGACGAGATGCTGGATATCGCGGGGGAGAGAACTGATGGCGACCGAGACCTATAACGAACGGCACGACCCTGCCGATGCCGGCCGCCGGCCGCCGCGCGCCACCGTCGGCTCCTACCGCATCGAAGAGGAGATGTTCGGCAAGGCGTTCGACGGAAAGATCGTCTCGCGCATCTGGGCCTTCGTGCGGCCCTACAAGGTGCAGATGCTCGTCGCCGTCATCGCCGTGCTGGTCTTCACCGGCACGCAGCTCGTCATCCCGCTAATCGTCCGCTACGCCATCGACAATGCCGTCGAGCGCGGCAGCCTCGACCGCACCGCGCTCGTTTGGGCGTGCATTGCCTTTGCCGTCACCATCCTCGTCAACTACGCGGCGAGCTTCACCCAGGAATCCGTCGTCGGCAAAGCCGCCGAGAACGTCCTCTTCGACATGCGGCGCGCCATGTTCGCGCATCTCCAGCGCGTCTCGCTCTCGTTCATGGACAAGACCGAGGTCGGGCGGCTGATGAGCCGGCTCCAGGGCGACGTCAATTCCATGCAGGAATTTCTCGAGACCTCGGTGATCTCGGTCGGCGACATGGCGCTTCTGATCGGCATTATCGTCGTGATGCTCTGGCTCGATTTCTCACTCGGACTGCTGACGCTTTCGGTCATGCCCGTGCTCTTCATCGTCCGCATCTTCTGGCTCCCCCGCGCGCGGAAAGCCTTCATGGCGGCGCACGAAACCAATTCGGTGACCAATGGCGCGCTTGCAGAGGCGATCCACGGGGTCAAGGCCGTGCAGTCGATGGACCGCCAGAGCGTCAATTTCATGCTCTATAACGACAAGGCCAACGCCAACCTCCGCGCGCATCTGACGGCTTCGAAGTATGCGCAGGTGATGGTGCCCATCGTCGATTCCTTGACCGGTCTGGCCATGGCGATCCTGATCGTCGTGGGCGGCTCTATGGTGCTCAACGAACGCCTCGATATCGGGGTGATGGTTGCCTTCCTCTTCTACATTCAGCGCTTCTTCGACCCCATCCGCTCGCTCACGCTGCAGTATTCGGTCATGCAGCGCGCCATGGCCGCCGGCCAGCGCATCACCGAGGTAATGGACGTGCGTGTCGACATCACCGACAAGCCCGGCGCCAAGGATCTCCCCGCCGATATGGATGGTTCAGTCGAATTCAAGCACGTCACCTTCGGCTACGATCCCAAACATCCCGTGCTCAAGGACGTCAATTTCAAGGTCAACCCCGGCGAGACAGTTGCACTCGTTGGGCCAACGGGCTCGGGCAAATCGAGCTCCATGGCGCTCATTCACCGCTTCTACGATGTGCAGGAAGGCCAGGTGCTCGTGGGCGGCGAGGACGTGAGGGACGTCACTCAGGATTCGCTCGGCCACCACATCGCCATGGTGCTGCAGGAACCCTTCCTCTTTACCGGCACGGTTTTCGAGAACATCCGCTACCGCAAGACCGAGGCGACGCGCGAGGACGTCATCGCCGCCGCCAAGACCGTCGGCGCACACGACTTCATCATGAAGCTGCCCGAAGGCTACGATAGCGAATTGGGCGAACGCGGCGGCAATCTCTCGCTCGGCCAGCGGCAATTGCTCAGCTTCGCCCGCGCGCTCGTCGCGGACGCAAAAATCCTCGTCCTCGACGAGGCCACCGCCAATATCGACAGCTACACGGAGATGCTGATCCAGAGGGCACTGGTCAAACTCCTCGAAGGCCGCACTGGCCTCGTCATCGCCCACCGGCTAGCCACCATCCGCGGCGCGGACCGGATCATCGTCTTGCAGAACGGCCAGGTGATCGAGGTGGGCAACCACGACGAGCTCATGGAGCGGAAGGGGCTTTATTCCAAGCTCTATAATCTCAACTACGCGTCCTTCGACGATATCCCGGATGCGGAGCTGGAAGCTGCGACAGCAGGCGCGGGCGACGGGACGACTTAGAGGCTTTTCAGGCTCTAAGTTCTTGTTGCGTCGCGTTTCAGAACCGCAAAAAGTGGCTTCCACTTTTGCTGGAAGCGCTCCAGCTACTCGATCTTGAGCTCAGCGATAAAATCGTACCGATCCCCGCGATAGGACGATTTCGTCACCTCGATCGGCCGCCCGTTCGCAAGAAACGACCGCCGCTCGATATGGAGGATGGGGCTGCCGACCTTGACGTCCAAAAGCTCCGCCTCCCGCGCGTCCGCAACCGCCGCACGGAGGCGCTGAAGCGCGCGCACTGGCGAATTGCCGGTACCCTTGAGCGCCTCGTAAAGCGATTCCCCGATGGCATCCGGGCTGACCGCCGACATCGGCACCACCGCGTTCTCGACCGCCAACGGCTCGCCGTCGGACGTACGCACACGCGACAGCCGCACTACATGATCGGACGGTGAAAGGCCCAGCTTGAGCATTTCGTCCGCATCCGGGAGGCTCACGGTTTTCTCTAAAACGATCGATGCAGAGGATGCCCCCCTGCGTTTCATATCGGCGGTAAAGCCCATCAGCAGCGAGAGCGGCTGGTCGATCTGCGGAGAGACATACGTGCCCGCCCCCCGGCGCTTGGAGATCAGCCCCTCCCGGTGCAGATCGTCGATGGCGTTGCGGACCGTGATGCGCGAAAGCCCCGTCGCCTTGGCGATGTCACGCTCGGACGGCAACGCGTCGTTGCCTCTGAGTGCGCCGGTTTCGATGAGCGCTCGCAGCGTCTTGGCGAGCTGGTGGTAGAGATGGCTCGATGACGCTTCATAACCGGCGAGTTGCTTGACGATAGTCGCGAGCACATCGGGATGGGCGGCATCCCCGGTCTCGTGTTCGGCAATCGACATCGGTGTTCTCCCGTTATTATGACGCAGTCTTGAGGCGCGGATCGAGCGTATCCCGTAGCGCATCGCCCAGAAGGTTGAAGCCGAAGGACAAAAAGAGGATCGCAAACCCCGCAAAGATCGCCGGCCAGGGTGAGAGCAGGAGGAAATTGCGCCCCTCCGACAGCATCAACCCCAGCGACGGTACCGGCGGCTGCGCCCCGAGCCCCAGAAACGACAGCGATGCCTCTACAAGGATCGCAGCCGAAAGCAAGAGGCTCGTCTGCACGAGAATGACTGAAGAGAGGTTGGGCAGAAGGTGCAAAAAGACGATCCGCGCATCCGACGCCCCGATGGCGCGCGCGCCCATCACATATTCGCTCTCGCAGATCACGAGCGCCGGCCCGCGCAAGAGCCGCGCGAAAATCGGCGTATAGACGATGGCAATCGCAATCGCCGCACTCCAGACATTGGGGCCAAGCACGGCAATGACGCCGATGGCCAGCAGCATGATGGGGAAGGCGAAGAGTACATCCATCACCCGCATCAACACCCGGTCGAGCCAGCCACCATAGAACGCGGCGAGCATTCCCAGCGTCCCGCCTGCAATGAGCGCGAGCCCCACGGCGGTCACGCAGGTCATGAGCGAAACCTGATAGCCGAACAGGATGCGCGCGAGCACATCGCGACCGAGCTGATCGGTGCCGAGCCAGTTGGTGAGGTTCGGCCCCTTCATGCGCTCGACCATCACCTGGGCGTATGGATCGTGGAACGCCGCGACTGGCGCGAAGATGGCGAGAAGCACCTGGACCGCGACGAAGCCGAGCGCGAAAGTCAGAAGCTTGTTCTTGCGGACGAACTCCATCATTGGCGCGACACCCGCGGATCGATGACCGCATAGAGCAGGTCGACGAGGAAATTGACGATGACGAAGGCCGAGGTCATCACGAGTATTGTCGCCTGCACGAGGGGATAGTTCCGCTCTGCAATAGCGCCGAGCACCAGCCGCCCGAGCCCCGGAATGGCAAAGACCTGCTCGACGACGATGGCCCCGCCCAGAAGATACCCCGTCGCCACCCCAACGCTGGTGATAAATGGGATCAGCGCGTTGCGCATCGCGTGGCGGTAAACCAGCCGCCTTTTGCTCGCGCCCTTGGCTTTCGCTGTGCGGATATAATCCTGCCCCAGCGCATCGAGCATGGCCGAGCGCACCAGCCGCGAGAGATTGGCGAGCATGGGCAGGCTCAAGGCGATGACCGGCAGGATCATGCGTTGGAGATTGCCGAGCGGGTCTTGGGTGAACGGCACATAGCCGAGCGCGGAAAAGCCGGGCAGGAGCTTGGACAAAAGAAAGATCGACACGATCCCGAGCCAGAACGAAGGAATCGTAAGCCCGGCAATCGCCCCGATTCGCACCGCAACCTCCGCGCCCCGCCCGCGTGCCTGCGCCATGAACGCCCCGAGCGGGATCGAAAACCCCGCGCCGACGAGGACCGAAAGAAACGTCAGTTCGAAGGTCGGCCAGATATTGGCGGCGATCTCGCCCGCGACGGGACGTCCGGTCCAGATCGAGGTCCCGAGGTCACCCCGAAAGAGCCCGGTGAACCAGTTGAAATACTGCACAAGAATAGGCTGATCGAGCCCCACCCGGCGCTCGAGTTCGGCGATCCGCTCGGGCGTGATCTCGGTATTGGCACCCAGCATGATCGCAACGGCATCCCCGGGGATGAGCCGGATCATCAGAAAAACGACAACCGAGACGCCGAACAAAACGATCGCCAGATCGATCAGCCGGGTGACGAGAAAGCGCGAGGACATCGGGTTTCCCTAAAACGTCCGCATGGAGATCATACCTGTTTGCCCACTCCTCTCCGTCGTCATCCGTGGGCTTGACCCGCGGACCTCGAAGCCTCCCCAAACCGCTATACGTGGGGAAGCGCTACACGGTCGCCGGGTCGAGCCCGGCGATGACGACGGCTGGGGGAGGAACAAATCACGACCTCCATGCAGTAACTATTCGGCGATCTCGACATCAACGAGGCTGGTCAGGCGCCCATTGGCATAGATCTCGAAGCCTTCGACCGCGTCGTTGACGGCGGTGAAGAGGCTGCCATAGGCGATATGCGCGATGGGCCCCTCGCAGGCGAGCTTGCGCTGTACCTGATCGTAGATCGCCTTGCGCGCCGCCTGATCGGTTTCCGACCGGCCTTCGTCGAGCCAAGCGTCGATCTCATCGTCCGCATACCCGAAGACGTTGGTCGAACCCCCGCCATAGAAGGTCCGGTAGAAATATTCGTCCGGATCGGGGCTGCCGCCATTGGCCGAAACGAAGAGATCGAAATTCGAATTCCGCCAATCCTGCACGAACTGGCCGATCTCCTGGTTGATCAGTTCGATCTCGAACCCGGCTTCCGCCGCCTGCTGCTGCACGATCTGCGCGATATCGCGCGCGTCCTGACGGGGCAGAACGTTCATCGTGAGCTGAACGGGAAGGTCGACCCCCGCCTCCTCGAGCATCGCCCGCGCGGCTTCAGGGTCTGCCGCGTAGCAGGAGAATTCCGAGGGATCGAGCGCCCAGCTTGTCAGCGCTGGTGACAGCGGTCCGGCCGGAACGCCAGCGCCAAAGAGCGCGCCGTCGATGATCTCCTGCCGGTCGAGCGCAAGGTTGAATGCCTCACGCACGGCGGGGTTGTCGAAGGGTTCGCGGGCGACGTTCATGCCCACGAGCGTATAGGAAAGGTCACGCGTTTCCTGCACCGTTACGCCGGGCTGCCCTTGAAGCTGCAGCGCGGTTGCCGGGTCGATGCCCGGCAGAAGCCCGTAATCGCCCGAAACGACGCCGACCTGACGGGTCGCGGACTCCGGCACGAAATTGAACCGTACGCCATCGAGCATCGGCTTGCCGTCTTCGCGGTAATCCTCGAACGCCGAAAGCGCGATATAGCCATTGGGCTGCCAGTCCTCGAACTGGAACGGACCCGTGCCGACCGGCGTCTGCTGCAGGCTATCCACATCCTCTTCCATTTCCGCCGGCACGATGGCGATGGAGGAGAGCGAGGAGAGGATCGGCGCGAATGGCGCGTCGAGCGTGAAGGTCACGGTCTGCGGGTCGACAACCTCGATCCCGATGATCGGCGATACCCGGCTCGCGAGCGGCGAGGCGACGGCCTCGGACTGCACGCGGCGGATCGAGGCGGCAACGTCCTCGGCGGTCATCTCCGAACCATCATGGAAGGTGACGCCCTCGCGCAGATGGAAAGTATAGGTAAGCCCGTCCTCCGAAACCTCCCAGCTTTCGGCAAGGCCGGGGACGACATTGAGATCGCGGTCGATGGCCGTCAGTGCCTCATAAATATTGCCCTGAACGATCACCACCGAATTGAACGCGGTGATCAGATGCGGATCGAGCCCCGCGGGCGAAGAGTCGATGGCGATGTCGAGCGTCGCCGCATAGGCGCTGCCCGCAATGACCGTCGAGGCCAGAAGCCCCAGGCCGATGGATTTCAAAGACATGCGTTCCTCCAAGTCGTAGCTTGCGAACAGCGCTGGCGCGGGGTCCGCAGCATTCGTGTTCCCTTTGGCGCCGGCACATGGCCGGGCGGCATCCTATAGGTCCAGTTAAAGACCAGTATGGACTTTTGGTACGCTATGGTATTAGTTTTTTCGAGGCAAGCGAAACCTGCACCGGCCCCGATCCGGGCATGGCAGAAGCCGTTTCCACATAAGTGAGGGGGAGTGAGTGTCCGCAACCGCAGAACCGCTATTGAGCATCGAGGACCTCGAAATCGAGGTCTCCGGCCATGCGATCATCGAAGGGGTTTCGCTTTCGATTGCGCCGGGGGAAATGCTCGGGCTCGTGGGGGAATCGGGCTGCGGCAAGTCGGTGACCGCGCTCTCGATCATGCGCCTGATCGCCGAGCCGCCCATGCGCATTTCCAAAGGTGCCATCCGCTTTGAGGGCAAGGACCTGCTGTCCCTGAGCGAAAAAGCGCTCGAGGCGGTGCGTGGCGACGATATCGCCATGATCTTTCAGGAGCCGATGACGTCGCTCAACCCGGTCTTCACCATCGGCGACCAGATCGCCGAGGCGGTGCGGCTGCATCGTGACGTGACCAAGGCAAAGGCCAACGAACGCGCCGTCGAGCTCCTCGCCCGCGTCGGCATCCCCTCCCCGCGCACCGCGCTTGGGCGCTATCCGCACCAACTCTCGGGCGGCCAGCGCCAGCGTGTGATGATCGCCATCGCGCTTGCGTGTGACCCCAAGCTCCTCGTCGCCGACGAGCCCACCACCGCGCTCGACGTGACCGTGCAGGCGCAAATCCTCGAGCTCATCGACGATCTGCGCCGGGAAACCGGCATGGCGGTTTTGCTCATCACCCACGACCTCGGTGTCGTCTCGCAATATTGCGACCGGGTAGCCGTGATGTATGGTGGCCGCATTGTCGAGGAAGCGCCCGCAAACGACCTCTTCGCCCATCCGCACCACCGCTATACCGAAGCGCTCCTGCGCACCATCCCCGCCTCCAACCCGCCCGGCGTCGAACTGCCCGCCATCGGTGGCACCGTGCCGCCGCCGGGCAAACGCCCCACCGGCTGCACCTTCAACCCGCGCTGTCCCGCACGCATCGAAAAGTGCACCGAGATCATGCCCGTGCTCGAAGGCGGTACGCACCTCACACGCTGCTGGAACCCCGCGCCATGACCCTGTTGGACATCCGCAATCTCTCCAAGACCTACCCAGGCGCAGGCGGATCGACCGTCAAGGCGGTATCCGACGTTTCTTTTTCGATTGAGTCCGGCGAAGTGCTCGGCGTCGTGGGGGAATCCGGGTGTGGAAAATCCACGCTCGGCCGCGCGCTCCTGCGCCTGATCGAGCCGAGCGAAGGCGAAATCCATTTTGACGGCAAGGATCTGATGGGGCTGAGCCGGGGCCAACTCAAGCCCGTGCGCAAGGACCTGCAGATCATCTTCCAGGACCCCTTTGGCGCGCTCAACCCGCGCCACACCGTCGGCGGCATCATCGGCGAGCCGCTTAAGGTACACCGCATCGGCACACGCGCCGAGCGCGCCGCGCGCGTTGCCGAACTGCTCGACCTCGTCGGCCTCCCTGCCGACGCGGCAAAGCGTTACCCGCACGAATTTTCCGGCGGCCAGCGCCAGCGCATCGCGATTGCCCGTGCGCTCGCGCTCGACCCCAAGCTGCTCGTCGCCGACGAAGCCGTTTCCGCGCTCGACGTCTCGATTCAGTCCCAGATCATCAACCTGATCGCGGACCTGCAAAAGCGCCTCGCGCTCTCGATCATCTTCATCAGCCACGACCTCTCGGTCATCCGCCATGTGAGCGACAGAATCGCGGTGATGTATCTCGGGCGCATCGTCGAAATCGGCCCGTCCGAAGAGCTGATGACCAACCCGAAACACCCCTATACGCAGGCGCTCCTCTCCGCGATTCCGCGCCCCAACGTGCCGCGCACCGGGCGGATCGTCTTGAGGGGCGAACTCCCCGACCCCTCCAACCCGCCCGCCGGGTGTGCGTTCCATACGCGCTGCCCGCACGTGATGGACGTATGTCATTCCGTCCGCCCCAAGCTCTCGCGGCCCGCCGGGGGCGAACCGGACAGCCCGCTCGAAGTCGCGTGTCATCTCTACGAGGCGGCATAAATGATGAACGCACCTCAGGCTTTCGCGCCCGTCAAACGCGCCATCGAAAATGGCCGCATTCCGGGCGGGGTGGTGGGCATTGTCGATGCCCAAGGCAATCGCGCTGTCGAGGTGTTCGGCAAGGCGCAGACGATTCCCATAGAGCGCCCCATGACCCGCGAGACCTGGTTCGATCTCGCCTCCCTCACCAAGGTGATCTTCACAACCACGCGCATCCTCGAAGCGGCCGAGCGCGGCGATATCGACCTCGACGCGCCGCTCACAACCGCGCTGCCCGATTTCCGGCAATATACGCCCGACGCCTGGGAGCGGAAGGTAACCTTCCGCCAATGCCTCGGCCACCTGACGCCCTTCCCCGCCGTCGAGCCGATCTACACCTATGGCCGCGATCCGGACCTCTTGCGCGCCTTCGTCCTGCAGCGCGAATGGCGCACCGGGCCAGCGGTCTATTCGGACATCAATTTCATCCTTTTGGGGCTAGCCCTCGAACGGCTGAACCGCGTCCGACGCATCCGAGACCTCGATCCCGGCAAGGGTTTTGCCTGGTCCGCTCCCACTGACGAGAGCGCCGCAACCGAAGACTGCACATGGCGCCACGAAGTCCTTTCAGGCACCGTCCACGATGACAACTGTCATGCCCTCGAAGGCTCAGGCCATGCCGGCCTTTTCGGCACCATCGACAGCATCCTCGATTTCGCACACGGCCTGCTCACAGGCACCAACGCATCTGAACACACAATCGCACTCATCCGCACGCAGCTTTCGGACAAGCGCACTCATGGCTGGGAACGCCCCTATATCGGCTGGCCGGGCGGCGATAACGCGCATCCGGAAACCATCGGCCATACCGGCTTCACCGGCACCGGGCTCTGGATCGATTTTGCCAACGGACGCGCCTGGTCGCTCCTGACCAACCGCATCCATCCAACGCGGCATTCCGACAGCGGCATCGCCCAGTTGCGCCGCGCCGTGGGCGATATCATCAACGCCGCGTAAGGCGCGGCAGGAGGGAGACCACCATGGAGCCGATCTGGGCCGTTGGGCTGATGACCGGGACCGTCCTTGACGGCAATATCGACGTCGCCATTCTCAGGACCGACGGAGAAACCGTCTCCAAGTTCGGCGCCTGGACGCTCGCGCCCTACCCCGACGCCATCCGCGCACTGCTCACCGAAACGCTCGACGCGGCCCGCGCCTGGAATTTCGAGGGTCCCGAACCCGAAATTTTCGCCCGTGCCGAGGAGGCGATATCGGTCGCCCAAGCGCACGCCGTACGCGATCTCGTGCTTTCGTCGGGCCTTACGCTATCGGATATCGGCATTGTCGGCTTCCACGGCCAGACCGTGCTCCACCGCGCACCCACCGCCGGCCGGATCGGCGATACGCGGCAGCTCGGCAACGGCCAGGCAATGGCCGATATCCTCGGCACCAAAGTGGCCTACGACTTCCGCACCGCCGATGTCCGCGCCGGCGGCCAGGGCGCACCACTCTCGGCGGCCTATCACGCGGCATTGCTGCGCGATCTCGGCGCGCGCGGAGATACGGCGATCCTCAACCTCGGCGGCGTCGCGAACATCACATGGACCGACGGCAAAGACCGCGTCATCGCCTTCGACACCGGCCCCGCCAACGCCCCGATCAACGATTTCGTGCGCGGGCTCGGCCTTGGCGAGATGGACAAGGATGGCACGCTCGCGCTTAAAGGCACTGTCGACCAAGCCCGCCTCGCAAAGCTGCTCGAACACCCCTACCTTGCTGCCCCCTACCCCAAATCCCTCGACCGCTTCGACTTTTCAGCGTCAATGGCCGAAGGGTGTTCGCCCGAAGACGGCGCTGCGCTTCTCACCGCCTTCACCACATCGGCGGTCGGCAAGGGCCTTGACCTTCTGCCGCATCGGCCCGAAAGGCTGATCGTTTGCGGCGGCGGCCGGCGCAACCCGGCAATCATGTCCATGCTGCCCGAGCGCGCGCGTGTCGAGGTGCTTCCCGCCGAGGCGGTTGGCTGGCGCGGCGATGCCATCGAAGCGGAGTGCTTCGCCTTCCTCGCCGTGCGCGTCCTGCGCGGCCTGCCGATCAGCTTCCCCACGACGACCGGCGTGTCCGCCCCGATGCGCGGCGGAAAAATCGCCGCCTGAGAGCCAGCAGCAGCATAAATCGCGAAGAACGGGTTTACAGACCGCTTGGATTACGCAAAGGTATAGTGGTCTTATATTGGTCTCTAAATGGACTTTACCGGGGGAGTGACGGGAGAGGATGGCCAGGCTTTCGCTGAGCGGCGTCAAGAAGCGGTTCAAGGACACCGAAGTCCTGCACGGGATCGACCTCGAAATCGGCGACAGGGAGTTCGTCGTCTTCGTCGGCCCCTCGGGTTGCGGCAAGTCCACGCTCTTGCGCCTGATTGCCGGTCTCGACCCGATCACCGAGGGCAGTTTCGAACTCAACGGCAAGACCATGAACACCGTTCCGCCCTCCAAGCGCGGCATCTCGATGGTCTTCCAGTCCTACGCGCTCTACCCGCATATGGACGTCTACGAGAACATGGCCTTCGGCGTGCGGCTGATGGGCCTCGACAAGCCCGAGATCGACAAGCGCATCGACGAGGCGGCAAAAATGCTGCAGCTCGAACCGCTCTTGAAGCGCAAGCCGCGCGAACTCTCGGGCGGCCAGCGCCAGCGCGTCGCCATCGCCCGCGCGCTCGTGCGTAAACCCCAGGTCTTCCTCCTCGACGAGCCGCTATCCAACCTCGACGCCGCGCTGCGCTCGGAGGTTCGGCTCGAGATCGCCAAGCTCCATCAGGATATCGGCGGCACCATGATTTACGTCACGCACGACCAGATTGAAGCGATGACCCTCGCCGACAAGATCGTGGTGATGAACGAGGGCCGCATCGAGCAGGTCGGCACACCCCACGAGCTCTACGAAAGCCCCGCCAACACCTTCGTTGCGACCTTCATCGGCTCGCCCAGGATGACGCTCCTTGAGGCACGTAACGCAGATGGCCGGCTATCGATTCCGAACGGCGGGAGCATCGCCGCAAACGCGCCCAATGGCGCGGGCGAAACCGTGACCGTCGGCATGCGCCCGGACGCGCTGGAGATCGCGGAGGGCGACGCGCCCGAAGGCTTCGGCGCCGATGTGGTTTACACCGAATACCTTGGCAATGACGCTTACGTTTACGCGCGCCTCGCCGACGGCACGCTCGTGAGCGTCAGGGCCACCCCCAAGACCTACTACCCCGCCAACGCCCGCATCACCGTCATGCCGCGGGCCGAGGCGCTGCACTATTTCGACAGCACGAGCGGAGCCCGTCTCTAGCCCGCGCTTACGAAAGACGACCCCTACAAAGGAGAGGAAAATGACCAAACTCATGCTAAGGGCCACATTCGGTCTCACCGCGCTCGCGGTCGCCGCTCCGGCCTTCGCCCAGGACATCAGCTTCTGGAGCTGGCGTCAGGAAGACCGCGCGGTCTATGAGGACATCATCGCCGCGTTCGAAGAGCAGCACCCCGATATCAACGTCAATTTCGAAGCCTTCGAAGCGCAGAACTACAACACCATCCTCTCGACCGCTCTGGCCGGCGATTCCGGCCCGGACGTGATGATGGTGCGCGCCCACGGCGCCTTCGAAACCGTCGCCGCCGGCGGCTATCTGATGCCGCTGACCGAAGAAACGGTGCCGGGCCTCGACACCCTGCCCGACGCTGCGCTGGCGGCGGAGACCCTGAGCTCGGACGGCCAGATCTATGCCGTTCCCTTCGCGTCGCAAACCATGCTGGTGATCTACAATAAGGACATCTTCGACCAGCTCGGGCTTGAGGAACCCTCGACCTGGGAGGATCTGATGGCCGTCAGTCAGGCCATCGAAGACGCCGGCATGTTCCCCTTCGCCAACGGCACGGCGACCGCCTGGCAGAACGAAACCATCGTCTCCGCGCTCGGCTCCTCGATCATCGGCAAGGATTTCTATAACGACCTCGTTGCCGGCGAGACCGACTTCACCGATCCGCGCTTCGTCGAGGCGCTTGTGGCCGTGCAAGAGGCCTCACAGTACTTCCCCGATGGCTTCGTCGGGCTCGACTACGCATCTTCCCAGCAGCTCTTCACCTCAGGGATGGCGGGCATGTTCGCGGGCGGTTCGTTCGAGATTGCCAACTTCATGGGCCAGAACCCCGATCTCAACCTCGGTGTCTTCCCGGCGCCCGTGGCCGAAGAAGGCGACGAGCACCTTGTCGGGCTCTTCTTCGACGGTGGCTATGCCGGCAATGCCGACACCGAACACCCCGAGGCCGTCCAGACCTTCCTGAGCTTCCTGACCACGCCCGAATTCGGCAATATGTTCGCCAACGAACTGGGCAACATCTCGCCGATCCCGGGCGTCGAATTCGAACGCCCCTTGCTCCAGGAGGTGGCGCAGCTCAACGAGAATTCGATCCCCTACATCATGCTCGTGCACTTCCGGTATGAGGAACCCTCGGGGTCGGTGCTGCTGCAGGCCGAAGTCCAGCGCATGCTCGCAGGCGAAACGACGCCCGAAGCCGCAGCCCAGGCGGTAACCGAAGGCATCGCGACCTATTACGAGCCGTTCCAGGACTAAACGCAAACCCGGTCCGGACTCCACGCCCGGACCGGTCTTGATCGAGGAACACCCATGCCGCGATTGCGCCTCACCGGACGAGGTCTTTGGATTACTGCGCTCATCGTGCCGCCGCTCGCGGTCATGGTGACCTTTGTCGCCTACCCGATCCTCTCGGCCCTCGCCTACGCTTTTTACGATTGGCACGGCCTTCAGCGCGGCGACTTCGTCGGGTTCGGAAATTTCCACCAAGTGCTCTTCACCGAGCCGTTTGCGACCTGGACGCGCAACGCCTTCATCCACAACGTCATCGTCTTCTTCTCGCTGATGGTCATCCAGAACGGCTTCGGCTTCATCCTCGCCTACGCCCTCTGGCGTGAATTGCCCGGCGCCGCCTTCCACCGCGTCGCGGTGTTCCTGCCGGTTGTGCTCTCGACCGTCATCATCGGCTTTCTCTGGAAGCTCTTCTTCCACCCGCTCTTTGGCCCGGTGAACCAGATCTTCCGCGGAATGGGCCTCGACGCTCTCGCCCAGCCCTGGCTGGGGCAATCCTCAACCGCGCTTGGATCGCTCATCTTCGTCAACGCCTGGGCCTGGGTCGGCTTTCCCACCCTCGTCTTCCTCGCCGGCATGCAGCGCATCCCGGGTGAAATCCTCGACGCCGCGCGCATGGAGACCGACAGCGAATGGGTGGTGATCAAAAAAATCGTCTGGCCGCTCGTCGCCCCCAGCGCGACGGTGGTCTTCATCCTCCTCTTCATCGGCTCGTTCAACTGGTTCGAATTGCCCTACATCATGGTGGGCTTGGACGGTTCACCTTTCGGTTCGACCGACGTTCTCGGGCTCTATTTCTATAGAACCGCCTTCGGCAACCAGTCCGCCGGCGTTCAGGATTTCGGCCGCGGCTCGGCACTCGCCGTCATCACCTTCCTCTTCATCGCCGTCGTCGCCGCCTTCTGGACCGTGCGGCTGCGCAAGCGGGAGATCCAGCTATGACCGCGACATCCGCCAAGGCGATGACCTACGACAACAAGGGGATATTGAGCACGCTCGGCCGCGACGGGCTTCTCCAGATCATTCTGATCGCCAATACGATCCTGATGCTCTTTCCGGTCGTGATCATGGTCTTCTCGGGCTTCAAATCCAATATGGAGATCTTCAACAACCCGTTCGCAATCCCCGACTTCGCGAACCTCTCGAACTATATCGACGTCTGGACCCAGACCAATTTCGTCCGCTACCTCTTCAACTCCGTCTTCGTCACCGGCCTCTCGCTCCTCCTGATCCTCGTCCTCGGCACCATGGCCGCCTACGCCATCGCGCGATACGAATTCTTCGGCGCGAGCTTTTTGCTGCTGTTCTTCATTGCCGGGCTGACCTTGCCCCTCAAACTCGCGATCATCCCGCTCTTCATCCTCTTCCGCGACCTCGGCATCCTGAATTCCTATTGGGCACTGGTCGCCGTCTATGTCGCGATGGGCCTGCCCTCGACAGTCTTCATCATGACCGGCTTCATCCGCTCTTTGCCACGCGAGCTTGAGGACGCCGCGCGCATGGACGGGGCGAGCGAATTGCGCATCATGTGGTCGGTCATGCTACCCCTGACCCGGCCCGCCATGATCATCTCCGCGATCCACAATCTCGTGCCGATCTGGAACGACTTCTTCTTCCCGCTCGTCTTCATCCAGAACGATGCGTTCAAGACGCTGCCGCAGGGCCTCACTTCGTTCATGGGCGAATACACCACCAATTGGGGCGTAATGTTCGCGGGGCTGACCCTCGCCGCCGCGCCGATCACGGTGGTCTACATCATCCTCTCGCGCCAGTTCATCAACGGCATGACCTCAGGGGCACTCAAATAATGACCGGGCTCCTCAAAGAAGGCGGGTTGATCGTCTCCTGCCAGGCGCGCGCGGACAATCCGCTGCACGGCCCGATGTTCATGCGCGCGATGGCCCTCGCGGCTGCGCAAGGTGGCGCCTGTGCCATCCGGGCCAATGGTCCAGAAGATGTCACGGCGGTCGCGGCGGTGGGCCTGCCGGTCGTCGGCATCAACAAGGTTTTTTCCGGCCGGTTCCCTGTCTACATCACCCCCAACTTCGAAAGCGCCGTTGCGCTCGCCGAGGCGGGTGCCGATATTGTCGCACTCGACTGCACGCCCCGCCCGCGCGACGGCGAACCCCATGAAACACTGGTCAATCGGATAAGAAGCGAACTCGGCTTGCCGGTCTTCGCCGATATTTCGACGCTGGACGAAGGCCTCGCCGCCGAGCAAATGGGCGCCGACTACATCGCCACCACCCTCTCGGGCTATACCGAATACACTGAACCTAAACCCTCAAAGCCCGACCTCACGCTCGTTGAAGCGCTCGCCAAGCGCGTTTCCGTCCCTGTCGTCGCCGAAGGACGCTACAATACCCCCGAGCTTGCCCGCACGGCCATCGACGCTGGCGCCCACGCGGTTGTCGTGGGGACCATGATCACCAATCCGCGCGAGATTACACGGTCCTTCGCGCAACGGATGTCCGCATGAGCGCGCATTATCTCGGCATCGATATCGGCGGCACGGCAACGCGATGGGCAGTGGTGGTTGCAAAGGGCACGGTCGTCGCGCGCGGCAAGGCTCGTGGAGCGACCGGGCACCTGTTCAATCCGGCAGCCCGCGCCGACTTCACCGCCGCGATTGCCGAGATCGCCCAAGCTCATGGGGACGCGCCAGTGCACGGAGCCTTTGCCGGGATTACCGGCCTCGGTCCCATAACCTACCCCGACGCCAAGGAGATCATCGGCGCCGCATTCGGGCTGGCTGCGAACATGATCGATACGGCAGACGATATGGAGCTCGCCTTCCGCGCGGTCTTCGCGCCGGGGACCGGCCATCTCGTTTCCGCCGGAACCGGCTCGATCGGCCTCCACATCGCCGAAGACGGCAAGACGGTACGCGTCGGCGGGCGCGGCATTCTCATCGATGACGCCGGGTCCGGCGCATGGATTGCCCTACGGGCGCTCAACGCCATTTACCGCCGCATAGACGAAACAGGCGGCCCCGCGGATGCCAGCATCCTCGCAAACGAACTGTTCGATGCCATTGACGGCCAAAGCTGGGACGCGGTTCGGGCCTATGTGTATGCGGGAGATCGTGGCAAGATCGGGGCCCTCGCCCTGCCTGTCGCCCGCGCCGCGGAGAGGGGCGATCCGGTTGCGGTAGCCATTCTCGCGGACGCCGCACATGAACTCGCCCGTCTCGGACGCGCGCTTGTGGACCGCACCCAGCCACTGCCCATTGCCTATATCGGCGGCGTCCTCGCGCTCCACAATTCCATAAAACCCGCGCTACGCGACGCGCTAGCGGATTTCGATATCACTTTCCCCACGATCGACGCGCCCCTCGCCGCGGCAAACATCGCTCGCCAACGCGCGCAGACCACCCAGGACACACCCCAATGACGACCACCGAAACCGCCTCGCCCCGCTACGCCACCATCGAGGATTGGTCATCGACCGAAATCGTCGAGGGCATCGTCGAAGGCCAGTTCGCCGCCATCGCAGCCGTCCAGAACGCCCGCGCGGCCATCGCCGAAGTGATCGACCGCGCCGCAGAACGCCTCGAATCCGGCGGTCGCCTCATCTATCTGGGCGCGGGGACTTCAGGCCGCATCGCCACCCAGGACGCGTCCGAACTCCCGCCCACCTTCTCCTGGCCTTACGAGCGTGCCATTTCCCTGATGGCCGGCGGCAACGGCGCGTTCGCGCAGGCTGCCGAAGGCGCTGAGGACAGCGAAGAACAGGCCATTGAAGCGCTCGAAACAATCGGCGTAAACAACAAAGACGTCGTTTTCGGACTCGCCGCCTCGGGCAGCACGCCCTTCGCCGTGACCGGTCTGGCGCACGCTCGGAAGAAAGGCGCGTTGACGGTCGGGATCTACAACAATCCCGAAGGCCGCATCGGCGAAGTTTGCGAACTGCCGGTGCTGCTCGACACCGGCGCCGAATTCCTCGCCGGCTCCACCCGCATGAAGGCCGGGACGGCCCAAAAGGCAGCGCTCAACTGCATCTCGACCGGCGTCATGATGAAGCTCGGCTTCGTCTACAAGGGCCTGATGGTCGAAATGCGCGCCACCAACGCCAAGCTGCGTGAACGCGCCGTACGGATCGTCGCCCGGATCGCCGACGCCGACCACGATGCGGCCCGGGCAAGCCTCGAGGCCACCGGCGGCTCTATCAAACTCGCGATTCTGATGCTCGCGAAATCCCTTGACCGGAACGCCGCCCAGGCGTGTCTCGAAGCCGCCGGCGGCAATCTACGCCGCGCGATGGAGGCGTGAGCGCTAAACCGACACCTCGACCGCCGCGCCGGATTTGACCGAAGCTGTCGCCGCTTCCGCAATCGCCAGCGCATTGACGCCATCGGCGACCGAAACCGGTACCTCGGCCTCGCCAAACGCGGCAGCGACAAAGCTCGCCCACTCGGCGACATAAGCCCGCGCATAGCGCTCAAGGAAGAAGTGTTCCGGCTTGGCGCCCGTCACACCCGCCGCCGAGGCACGCGAAACCGTCGTTTCATTGACGTTGCCCACCGAGAGCAGCCCGTCTGAGCCCAGAAGCTCGATCCGCTGGTCGTAACCGTAGGCTGCCCGGCGGCTGTTCTTGATGACCGCAATCCGCCCATCCGCAAAATAAAGCGTCGTCACTGCCGTATCGACGTCGCCCAAGGCGCCGATCTCGGGATCGACAAGGCTCGACCCCATAGCCGAAACCCGCTCTGGCACTGCGCCGAACAGCCAGCACGCAATGTCGAAATCGTGGATCGCCATATCCCGGAAGAGCCCGCCGGACACTTTGACATAGCTTGGAGGCGGCGGCGCGGGATCGAATGAGGTCACGGCCAGAAGCTCGCCCTTACCGATCTCGCCTGCGCCAAACGCCGCCTTGAGCGCGGCGAAGTTTGGGTCGAACCGCCGGTTGAACCCCAGCATAACCGGCCGCTTCGCGTCCCGCGTCGCGGCCTGACATGCAAGCGCGCGCGCGAGGCTCAGATCGATCGGTTTTTCGCACAGCACCGCCTTGCCTGCGGCAACGGCCTTCTCGATCAGATCGGCATGGGTATCGGTCGGGCTGGCGATCAGAACCGCGTCGATGGCATCGTCGGCAATGATCTCGTCGGTGCTCCGCACGGCCGCATCATACCGCCCGGCCAAGGCGTTCGCCGCCTCGGGGAGGAAGTCCGACACCGCAGCGAGCGTGCTGCGCGGATCGAGGTGGATATTTTTCGCGTGCACCTGACCGATACGGCCGGCACCCAAGAGCCCAACGCGCAGCATTCGAGATAGCCTTTGTTCCGGATGTGATTCTGACGGAACGCGTATTCCGGAATCGGTAGTTGCAGCAAGCGGATTCTGTTGCGCGGCAAGCGACGGGCCGGCACTTCCCGGCACAACACGAAAATGGCCGGAGAACAGGCCCCGGCCATCGCGTTGGTATCCGTGAGGCGGTTAGGCAGCGGTTTTTTTCGCCGCATGCAGATCGAAGCGATCCGCTTCCATTACCTTGGTCCAGGCGGCAACGAAGTCGCGCACGAACTTCTCCTGCGAATCCGCGCAAGCATAGACCTCCGCGAGCGCACGCAGTTGCGAGTGCGAACCGAAGATCAGATCGACACGCGTCGCACGCCACTTGAGATCGTTGGTCGTCCGGTCGCGTCCTTCATATGTGCCATCCGATGCTGGCTGCCATGCGGTGTCCATGGTCAAGAGGTTGACAAAGAAGTCATTGGTCAAGACGCCCGGACGGCTGGTCAAAACGCCGTAATCGGTGCCCTGATAGTTCGTACCCAAAACCCGCATGCCGCCAAGCAACGCCGTCATCTCCGGCGCTGTCAGCGTCAGGAGTTCCGCCTTGTCGATCATGGCTTCCTCAGGCGCCATCAACTGCCGCCCGCTCAGATAATTGCGGAAAGCGTCGGCCCGTGGCTCAAGCACACGGAACGATTCGACATCGGTCTGCGCCTCGGTCGCATCGGTGCGGCCCGGCGTAAAGGGCACGGTGATCTCGACCCCTGCGTCCCGCGCGGCTTTTTCCACCGCTGCGCAACCTGCGAGCACGATCAGATCGGCCAGCGAAACCTTCTTGCCGCCCGATTGGATACCATTGAACGCCGCCCGGATCTCTTCGAGCGTGCCGAGCACCTTTTGAAGCGTCTCGGGCTCATTGACCTCCCAGTCCTTCTGCGGCGCAAGCCGGATGCGCGCACCATTGGCGCCACCGCGCTTGTCTGACCCACGGAAGGTCGAAGCTGAGGCCCAAGCGGTCGAAACCAGTTCGGAAACCGAAAGTCCGGACGCCAAAACCTTCGACTTGAGTTCGGCAATGTCTTTGTCGTCGATCAATTCATGGTCGACGGCGGGGACCGGGTCCTGCCAGATCAAGTCTTCGTGTGGTACGAGCTTACCCAGATACCGGACCTTGGGGCCCATATCGCGATGCGTGAGCTTGAACCAGGCGCGGGCGAAGGCGTCCGCAAACTGATCCGGGTTCTCATAGAACCGGCGCGAAATCTTCCCGTATTCGGGGTCCATCTTTAGCGACAGATCCGTCGTGAGCATGGTCGGCTTGCGCTTGGGCGCATCCGGGCTCGGGCCGGGAATGTCGGCTTCATGGTTCTTGGCGACCCATTGATACGCGCCGGCCGGGCTCTTTTCGAGTTCCCACTCGTTTTCAAAGAGGTTCTTGAAAAAGAGGTTGCCCCACTGGGTCGGAGTCTGCGTCCAGGTCACCTCTGGCCCGCCGGTGATGGCATCCGGGCCCATGCCCGTACCATGCCCGCTCTTCCAGCCGAGACCCTGGTCTTCAATCGCCGCGCCTTCGGGATCGGGGCCAACGAGCGACGGGTCACCCGCACCGTGCGTCTTGCCGAAGGTATGCCCCCCCGCAATCAGCGCCACGGTCTCTTCATCGTTCATCGCCATGCGATAGAAGGTTTCGCGGATGTCCTTGGCCGCCTTGACCGGATCGGGCTCGCCGTTCGGCCCTTCGGGATTGACGTAAATGAGCCCCATCTGCACCGCCGCGAGCGGCTCCTCGAGCTGGCGCTCGCCCGAATAGCGCGCGTCACCGAGCCACGTGCCCTCAGGCCCCCAATAGAGTTCCTCGGGCTCCCACACATCGGCCCGTCCGCCGGCAAACCCAAAGGTTTTGAACCCCATCGATTCGAGCGCGACGTTCCCGGCCAGAACCATCAGGTCCGCCCAGGAGATCTTGCGCCCGTATTTCTGCTTGATCGGCCAGAGCAGCCGCCGCGCCTTGTCGAGATTGGCATTGTCCGGCCAGGAATTGAGCGGGGCAAACCGCTGCTGCCCTTGCCCGGCACCGCCGCGTCCATCGGTAATGCGATAGGTGCCCGCGCTATGCCACGCCATGCGGATCATCAACCCGCCGTAATGACCGAAATCCGCCGGCCACCAATCTTTCGAATCGGTCATTAGCGCTTCAAGGTCGGCGATGACGGCATCGAGATCGAGGGTTTTGAATTCTTCCGCATAGTCGAAATCCTTGCCCATCGGGTCAGATTTGGCCGTGTGCCGGTGCAAGGGCGAGACGTCGAGTTGCCCGGGCCACCAGTCGCGGTTCCTCGGCCCACGGTGTCCACCGCTGACCGGACAGGCCGACTGCTTGTCTTGGGTCATCTCATTCATCCTGGTCTCCGATCGTACGCTGTGAGGTATTGCTACCGTGCGTCATAGGCGAGGCACTGCGATAATGTCTAATTATATTGAATAACCTCTACGATAAGTGTTTCTTACCATATCTACCGCTGTCCCTACCCAGGACCGGTCAGTGCGCGTGGATACCCGACACTGAGAACCCTTGAGGCGACCGCCGAGCGAACTGCCGCAATACGCAGCCGGGACGCCACCGCGACTTGTGGTCAAACCGCCTAACCGACCTTGCCACGCGCTGCAGGGAAGCTTGCCCGCATTGTTGCGATCGCCTTCCAGGCGGGCGCTGGCTCGTGAAACAGGAAACCCTGGAACTTGCTCACCCCGAGCGCCTTCAGGCGGGCGAAGGTTTGTTCGTCCTCCACGCCCTCGGCGACCAGTTCAAGTCGATGCGTCTTGGCGATGAACAACGACGCGGACACCAGGGCCTGATCGACCGGATCGCCATCGACCCCACGCGTAACGGTGCGGTCGATCTTGATCCCGTCCACGGTGATGTGTTTGAGCACACCAAAGGAGTTATACCCGGTCCCGAAATCGTCGAGATACAGCCTGACGCCCAGCCGGCGCAGCCGATTGAGCGCATCCAGCTCTGCGATACCGGCGGTATACTCGTCGGTTTCGGTGACTTCGATCCAAAGATGCGGACATATCTGAACGTTTTCCTCGATCTTGCGTATGAGCCAGGAGTTGAATTTCGGATCGGCCAGCGAGGATGCGTTGAGATTCACCGAGATATAACAGTCTTCGAACGGGCAGCCCTTCTCCATTTCACCAGCTATCGTCGCGATCGTGTTTTCGGCGACCCATTTGTCGATCTTGGGCAGAAGTCCATGTGCACGGGCCTGAGGCATGAACGCATGCGGGGAAAGGAACTGCCCTTCATCGGCAAGACGCAGCAGAGCTTCGAAGCCGACCGCCTTGCGGTCGCCATCGACGATCTTTTGCAAGAAGATACTGAAATGATTGTTCTCAAGCGCATTTTCGAGGCGCTGGAACCAGTTATGTCCCATCTTGATATTTTCGATGGTGCTGTTGTCGTGCCGATAGATTTCATAGCGGCCACGTCCCATATACTTGGCCGAATAGCATGCCGCATCTGCCGCCGCGAGCGCTTGGGAAATCGTCATGCCGGACGCAAGCGCGCACACGCCCACGCTCACCCCCACCCGATACGATTGACCATCATGGCGGAGCCGGTATGAACCTACCGCCGATACGATGCTTTCGGCCATTCGTACGGCGACGCTCTCCGCGTCGCAATCGAGCAGAATGGCAAACTCATCGCCCCCCAGACGCGCAACCTTATCGACCTCGCGCGTACCGGCGCAAAATAACTGGCTCACCTCTCGCAAAAGCCGGTCACCGGCGGCATGCCCGCACAAATCATTGATAGTCTTGAAATGATCGAGATCGATGCACAGCAGATAGCCGGACTGCCCGTTGTGCTCGTGTAGCTGCGCATCCAGGGCTTCCTCAAAGGCGCGCCGGTTCAGCAATCCGGTCAGATGATCGGTATTGGCGCGCCGATTGAGCTCCTCGGTCATGAGGGCAATGCGCGTCTGATCGTGCAAGACGGCCACTGCGCCGGCAGTCTTGTCCGCCTGTCTGTGCAGGGGCGCTATGGACGGCGCAATATAAACGAACCTGCCGCTGCCGCTGCAAAGCCGGAACGCCTTTTCAGCCCGATAGGTCTTGCCTACGGCAAGAACCTGCCGCATTGGGTTGAGGATATTCTCGACCGCTTCCTTGCCCAAAGGCTCGATGATGGTCGAGAGGGATTTGCCGGTAATGTCCTCGGCTGTGACACCCAGCAGACTTTCGGCTTGCGCATTGCACAGGGTTACAATCCCGTGCGCATCAGTACGTAAAATACCGTCATTGGCTGATTCGATTGTGATCTGCGCCATTTCCTTGGCGGCACGGAGCGCTTCGGCGTGCTGGATTTGCTCGGTTTCGTCCCAAACCGAGCCGCAAATATAGTAATCGCCGCTTTTGTCGTCGAAGAGACCCTTGATATTCATATAGACATAGCGGACCTCGCCTGAGGGACGCACGAGCCGATGGCGAACGGATACGAACTTCGTGTTGTTGGTAACCTCCCTGAATGCGTCCAGAACCTCCATGACATGTGCCAGATCGTCAGGGTGTATGAGGGCGGACCACGCCTCGACATCGTTGGGGAACGATGCGGGATCGACTCCATAGATTTCGTGCATCCGATCATCGCGCCACATCTTGTCTGTTCGCGGATCGTATTCGAAAACGCCGATTTTGGCCGCCTCGATGACCAATTCAGCCCGCGCCAGTGCGCGCGCGGCGTGTTCCTGCTCGGCCTTGAGCCGGTCGGCGGTCTCGATTTCCAGCGTGATATCGGTTACCGCGCCAATAACGGCGATCGCCCCTCCCTCTGCGACCGAAAAATTATCCAGAACCTGGCGCACATGCCTGATTTGCCCCCCGGGCAAAGCCAGCCGGTAGGTGCTCCAATGGGGTTCTGACAGCCTGGGCTGTTCGCGCAACATATCCCGGGTCGCCTCGACCATAGGCAGGTCATCGGCGTGAACCCGGGCCAGAAAAGCCGTTTCCGAGGGTTCTACAGTGGTTTTCTCATACCCGAGGATCGTGTAGAGCGCCGGACTCCAATCGTCGTCGCCACTCTGTGGTTCCCACACGAAATCACCGACGCCTGCCGCTGCTGAAGCCACCTCATAACGCGCGACCAGCCACCGCAATTCCTGATCCTTGCGCCAGAGTTCCTCTATGTCTTCGACCTGCACCACGATAACGTCTTGCGCCGCGTCGTTGGCGTCGGGGATGAAGGTCCTGAATGCGCGATAATGAAAGTGTGTTCCGTCCTTTCGCACGCCGACGAGTTCGGCCCGGTTCGACTGGGCCGTGCGCTGCTCGAACATGCACCGGAGGCTGCGGTCGGCTTGAGCCTTGAAATCGGGGTGGGGCAAAAAGTCGCTTGCCGTCCTACCGATAGCTTCTTCGGCGGAATAACCAAACACCCGCGTGAAAGCGGGGTTGATGGTACGCACGACGAGATTGCGGTCGAGCACATACATAGACAATGGCGAGTTGCGCAAAGCCTCATCGAAGATCCTGGCGATGCGCGCGCTGGCCAGGGTCTCCTCACTGTTCGAGAGCGCTTTGCGAAATTGGCGCTCTCCCCGGATCGCGGCATAAAAAAGCAATATCGACGATCCGATCGCCACGATCACTGCCATCTTGGAGAAATCGTCGGCGCGCCACGCCAAATGCATTGTGAAATGGACCTGGATTGCAAGAGCAAAAGCAAGCACGCCCGGCGCGTATATCGAGGTCCGTACCGCCTCGGTTGCGGCAACGCAGGCAACCATGAATGCCAAAAACAGACCCGGAATACTGCCTTCAAGCGGAATGTGAAGCGCGGGATAGGACCATGCCAAACCGCTGACGAATGCGAAGCCCGCGTGTATGCGCAGGAGGTCCGTCAGGCCGATGCGCGAGGACAATGTCGTATCCGCCGCGATGCGCATGAAGTTGAGCGCGAGCACTACCGGCGCCCATATTGGGGGCACGTAAGCGCCCAGCATAACGGCAACGATCACCGCCAATAGGGAGTTGAGGATCAACGAAAGGCGCAGATCGCCTTGATGCTCTGCAAAGTGACTGTTCATCGACGCCATGCGTCGCCACAGCTGCATTGTCTGCATGGATAGTTGCGATAGCATTTTGCGAGCTTTCGTGTGCCCGTTCCGGGGCTGGGAAAATCCGCCTAAAACTCATTTTAAAAATGCTTATTAGCAAATAACTTGCAGATACATCCTTCTCTGACATTGGGTTCCGCCTCTCAAATATCATTGTCTTATTTGCATATAAGGCATTCACTCTGTTTATTTCGCGTGAGCGTAAGAAGAGTGATTTGTACAGAGGTCGAGAACTTGATCGACACGCGTGAAAAGTTCCAGGCATCGGCATCAACCTTCCCTTGCGGATAGAGCCGGACCGGCAGCAGCGTGAGGGGGGCTGCAGGAAAGGTAGTGAAGGTCCAACGGGAAGAAACACAGGTCTTCATGGATGGTGCTGCACCATTCGCAATACAGGAGGGGCTTTTGTTCTTTGTCTCGCATTATGAGCGCGGAAAGGCTTGAGGCGGCCATGGCGGATATTGGGGCAGTTCATATGCGGGGTCATGATGCGCCCTTTGAAGAAAGGCGGATCAAGCAAGCCGCCCTTCAGCCTGGCGGGAGATCCATGGGCCACATGCTCCTGACTGGCGGCGGCGGGACGTTTGAATGCACGATCGTCGATCTGTCGCTTTCGGGCGCCTCACTTGCGACAACGGCTCGGTTTCGTGTTGGCACGTCAGTCCAGGTGGAGCACATGCCCGCCGTTGTTACCCGCCATCATAAAACGGGGCTTGCTGTCAGCTTTGTTTCATCTGTCGACCTGGGGGCGCTCGCTCATCGTTTCGGTCTGACGAGATTGGCAAGTCTAATGGGTTGTTGAGGTGGACCAATAGCTGCCAGGCACATGGGAATAAGGCGCTCTGAGAACAAGCGTTTCTAGTTATCGGTGTTCAACCGCATAAGATATCCGGCCTCACTTGGGGAGCACACCCCCCTGCCTCCCTGGGTTCCATTGGAAATGGGTCGGAATAGGGTCGGTGGAGGGCATACCCTCCACCGACTTCTATAACAATTGTCCGATTTGTTCATAAGCCCAGACAGGAACGAAATCGAACGCGTAGGTTATTTTGTCAAGGAACCATCCGTGCCCCGACTTTTAACCTTCGATACAAGTATTTTACGCCCCTTTATCGCACTTTCTGTGCTCATTGCCACCGTTACTCTTGCAGCGCTACCGGCAGAATTTGCCGCTCAATGTTGGCTGGCTGGCCTGAGTTGCCTTGCCTTCTGGCTTATCCTTGGCCAGCAGCCCCTGGGGCAGGTGCTGAAGGTCGCGGTGGTCGTTGTGGGCGTTTTTTCTTCGTCGCGTTATCTCATCTGGCGGACGACGGAAACGTTGCCCTGGTCCGATCCGGTTGGAATGCCGATAGCGCTGATTCTGCTGGCGGCTGAAGTCTATGCCTACCTCATCGCCCTGATGTCCGTATTCATCATCGTCGAAACGCCACCGAGAAAGGCGCCTCCCCCGGTTCTTGATACCAACAAATTCCCCAAGGTCGACGTTTTAGTGCCCACCTACACCGAGGATGAAGCACTCCTTGAGGTCACGCTTCTGGCGGCGCTTAGTATCGATTACCCCGCCGACAAGCTCAAGGTCTATCTTCTCGACGACGGCGGAACCGCAGCCCGACGGCGACACAGCGATCCAGTGATCGCCGCCAGGGCACGCGCACGCTTCATGGCGCTCACGGCCCTGTGCAAGCGAACAGGGGTAACCTATTTCACGCGGGAGGAAAATGAGCGCGCGAAGGCAGGCAATCTCAACGCCGCTCTTGCCCGTACCGAGGGCGAACTGGTGCTCATTCTGGACGCCGACCACGTCCCGACGCGCGACATCCTCAAGCGTACCGTGCCGTGGTTCAAACGCGACGATAAGCTCTTCCTCGTCCAAACGCCGCATTTTTTCATCAATCCCGATCCCATCGAGCGCAATCTGGACACCTTCGGCGCCATGCCCGGAGAGAACGAGATATTCTACTATGCCATACAGAACGGGCTTCACGCCTTCAACGCCTCGTTCTTTTGCGGCTCTGCAGCCCTCTTGCGCCGCAAGTATCTTTTAGAGGCAGGGGGCATATTCGGGCTCACTGTTACTGAGGATGCCGAAACCTCCCTGGAGCTCCACGCCAAGGGTTACAATTCAGCCTACATACCGCGTCCCATGGTCGCCGGACTTGCCGCCGAGAGTTTTGCGGGCTTCATCGTTCAGCGGATGCGCTGGGCGCAAGGAATGATCCAGATTCTCCTTCTTAAAAATCCGCTGTTGTTGAAGGGACTCTCACCCGGACAGAGGCTGGGCTACTTCAACGCTTGCGCCTTCTGGTTTTTCCCCTTTTCCCGGCTCGCCTTCATCCTGTGTCCGGTCTTCTCCCTTCTGACCGGCATCAAAGTGATCGACGCGGGTGCGTTGGCGTTGCTTGCGTATGGCACGCCTCATGTTTGGGGGAGCATAGCCATCTCCATGGCCCTTTACGGACGCGCGCGACCCCCTTTCACCTCGGAGCTCTACGAAGTGGTCCAATGCGTCCATTGCGCGAGGGCAATCATCGAAGTCTTCCGCAACCCATGCGGGCCATCCTTCGTCACCACGCCCAAAAACGAACGGGCTGACGCCGATTTCGTCACACCTTTGGCACGACCGATCTATCTGCTGTTCTACCTTGTGCTGATCGCCGAGATCGTCGGCATCCTCCATATTGGCGTTGATCCGGCCCGCTTTAACGGGATGGTCGTTTTACTGTTCTGGAACAGCTTGCATCTGGTCCTGCTCCTGTGCGCGATCGGTGTGATGTTCGAGAGGGTGCAGCGGCGGGACTTTCCACGCATACCTATCGAAGCAAAGGTGCGTATCGCCACCGCAACCGGGGCATTCCCTGCCGTCCCGATTTTTGACATTTCCGTCACTGGATTTGCGGCCCCCATCGAAGCCCCTGAGGCAAAGGGGCTGGCGCTCGGTCATGAGGCATATGCGCTCCTGCCGTTACGCGGAGGAGGCGTGCGAGAACTCACGATGTACGTATCCTCTCGCCGGCAAATAGAGGAGCGGACCATTGTCGGCTTCTCCTTCGCGCAAGTAAGCACGGAAGAACGGCGCGATATCGTCGATTTCATTTATGGCGACAGCGCGCGCTGGGTGGCCTGGCGGGATCACCGTGCCGGAGGAGCGACGCCAGCGCCCAAGGGGCGGCTCACGGCACTGCTCATAGGCGGTCTACGGCGGGCATTCGATCACTATCGTGCCTTTATACGTGGGGAGGTCGCAATCTGACCGGATGAGTTCCCACCAATACTTCGACGACGTTTCAGGAGCCGGCACCGGGAGAACACCGATGAAGAAAATACGGTTCTCATGGCCGTGGGGCATGCTCACCGTGATCCTCTTGAGTGCCGTGGCCACCAGCAGTCTCGCATTGGCCAATGTCATTGCCGACCGCGTGAACATTGCCGCGGCGCAAGAGGCGCGTCTTGCGGACACATCGATGTTCACCGTGCTCTGGCAAGCGCCTGTCTATATTTTATTCAGCGTTGGCGCCGGATTGACGCTGGCATTGGTAATGGGCTGGCCCGCCGCGGACGCAGCTCTACGGCGCTACAGGGAGTACCGTATGCTCGCGCGCAAAGGCGCCGAGGACCGGGCGCTGATCGCGCTGGCGGACATACCCACGATTCGCTGGTCGCCGGCGGACTTCCGGGCCTGCTACTCCTCGGCTTGGTGGAAGCTGCTCGGGCTTGAGCAAGGCCGCGACTGCGATATCGACGTACTGATCTCCAGACTGGCCGGGAGCGACGTGGCCGCCGCGCGCGCTGGCTACGAGGCTTTGGCCGAAGGCGGGCCGTTTGCCCCGGCACGCCTCGTGTTCATGCGCCATGCCGATGGCCGGACGATCCCTGTCGAAGAACGTGCGCAACGGTTCGAGGATGGGCGCGTGCTCATTGTGCACCGCCCGCTCGAATCGCCACGAAGCCTGGTCACATGATGCCCCGATCGGTTTCGGCCGGGACAATGATAGCGCAGACGGCGCGCGTCGGGCATCCGATCGTCCCTGGATTTACACAATCGCCGCCAGAGAGCTGACCCTTGCAATTCAACTCGCTTTCACGATGGCGCACGAATGCGTTCGTTGTATTCATCCGCATCTGCGTTATGCTTCTTGTCGCCGTAAGCTTCGTCATTTTCGTTTTCGTCGAGGACCTGCCTTCGGCCAAAGCATTGGTCGTTCTGGGTGTGGTGGGCCTCGCCGCGGCGGGGCAGTGGGCGAAGGCGACGGAAAATCTGCTCTGGCCCGGTGTTCTTTGCATATTGATTTGGATCGGAACGATAACCGGTCTTGCTATCGTGAGCGATGCGGGCAGCTATTCCTTTCTTCTGCTTCTTGCGGCTGCACCGTTATTCGCGGGATTCGCGCCGGGTCCGGCTATCCCTCTGCTGACACTCGCGGCGGCAATGCTGACCGCCGCTGGGCTTGTCCTGGGCGCATCCCTGGGCATTCTGCCGTCCGAACCACCCGGCGCGGATATCGCCCTGCCCCTGGCCGCGTTCGGGTTGACCATAGCACTGGGCTATTTCTGCCTGAGTGTCATGACGGGTCATTGCGACCGTCTCATCAAAAAGCTCGCGCACGAAAATGAAGCGCTGCGCGCCATGGCCAACGAAATTCCGCTGTGCTTCATCGTGCTCGATAGCGAATTCCGCGTTCAGGCAGGGAGCCGCCTTTGGCTGGCAGAGACCGGTCTTTCCGCCGACGACGTGCTTGGGCGGCACCTGGATTCGATTATCACCCCAATACCCGAATCCTGGCGTGCCGCGCACAAGAGCTGCCTCGAGGGCGAAGCGGTCGACCTCGAGAACGAGCTGTTCATGACACCAGACGACACCGGCAAATGGGTTACGCTCCGGGCACGCCCCTGGCGGGCGGAGGGCAGTCGAATGCGCGGGACGCTGTTCGTGTTCGAATGGCTGCACGCCGATACCACGACCGGGATTTCAGCAAGCATCTGATTGAGTCCCAAGCGTGTTTCCCCTTAATTGCATATAAGCGCAATTGGTGTCGTTATCAGCTCATTCGTAGGCAGTTATGGATGGGAGAATCGTGCATCCCAATTTCGATCGGATGTCGTTAGGCACGCTTAGATGCGTGCAGGAAGCGATCAATACGCGCAGCATCGGCGAAGCCGCCAAACGTCTGGGTATGACGCAGCCGGCCGTTTCCCAGCATATTGCACGTTTCGAACGGCTCCTTGGCGTTTCCATCATCGCACGCAAGGGCAATCAGATGGTGGTTCGCGAGGGTGCGGTCGTGGATTTCGTGCGCGCGATTTCGGAGGCGCGCGAGATGCTCAGCCGCCGGGTGTCCGATAGCGCTGAGACCAAGGCCCGCCTGGGCATCTGTGCGAGCCTTGGCCTGCATTTCGTCAGCTCCGCCGACCGGCTTGGCGATCTGATCCAGAAGTTTTCGATTTATGTCATCGATTCAGCTTCCTTACACAGCTTGTTCAACGCCGGCGGCCTGGACGGCATTATTTTCCCCGTATCTGCGTCTCGCGACCATGCCGATACGACTTTCGAGGTACCCCATGTCTGGGTTGCCACGCGAAAGTGGGACGCCAGTTTGCCGGTCTTTCCCGCCGTGATTTCCTCCCCGTTGTCGTCCCATGGCGAGGTCATACGCGCTATGCTGGCCGACCGGGGGATGCGGCTGCATGTGGCCGTCCATGCGGACGACTATTCGAGCCGGATCGTGCTGGCGCAAAAAGGCGTGGGGGCGACGCTGGTTCCGGTTTCCGCCGTACCTCTGCTGCCCGAGGATTTGCACCCCGTCCCCATGGAGGGGGATCGGCATTTCAATCTGACCTACAGCGTCAGATGCAACACCAAGGTGATTTCCGAATCCTCCCTTGAAGGGCTTATGGGCATACTGGGCGCGCACGACGACCTGACGATGCCGGATCACAAGCGTATTCGCGGCTCCAACGTGTAAGGTCGAAGGCGCGATCCCGTTCGTATTGGATCGCGCCTGCCGATCCCCTCACCCCCAGAAAAGTCCCGGATTGGCGTAATACTGATCCTCTGTGATGCCGCGCAGCACCGCGTACCCGCCAGTGGATGTGTAAAACACCAACCCCTCGAGACTATCCACCACGGTATTCTCCGCAATGTCCCCGCGGATGATATCCTCGCCGATGGTGAAGTCGGTGATGAGCGTCTTGCTCCCGGAATATTGGGATGGATAGAAAACATC
The DNA here is from genome assembly GCF_044811015.1 of Pelagibacterium halotolerans. GTDB lineage: Bacteria > Pseudomonadota > Alphaproteobacteria > Rhizobiales > Devosiaceae > Pelagibacterium > Pelagibacterium halotolerans_A. The sequence continues at coordinate 2,771,619 of NZ_CP085243.1, read as the reverse complement.
CCGGCCCGCGCCGCCGGTGAGCACGTCGAAACCGGCATGGGCCACCAGAACATCGTCGCCATTCCCGCCGCTGAGCGTATCGTTGCCCTCACCGGCATAAAGACTGTCGTTGCCGCCCATACCCTCGAGCACGTCGTCGCCCGCCCCGCCCGAGAGTGTGTCGTTGCCGGCATCGCCGCAAATGTAATCGTGCCCGTCGTCGCCGAACAGGTAATCGTTCCCGCCAAACGCGTAGAGATTGCCGTCACCTGCATACAGCCGGTCGTTGCCGGCCCCACCCCGCAACGTGTCATCCCCGACGCCGCCGTAAAGCGTGTCATTGTCCGCGCCGCCGAAGACTCGGTCGTCACCGATATCGCCGTGCAAGGTGTCGTTTCCGTGAAACCCGTAGATCACATCGTTTCCGGCATACCCGAATATGACATTGGCCTGATGATCGCCATAAAGAACGTCGTCGTTTACGGTTCCGACGGCGGGATGGGTGTAGCCGGACAGGGCGTTATAAACCGGAGAGGGAAACTGCGAGGATTGAGAAAAACCGCTTCTCTGTGAAATTTCGGGATGGATGTAAATCCCCTCGTCATAGGCGATATAACTGCCGAAATCCTGATAGACGTTTCTATTTCTATCATATTCATACATGATCACTTCGTCCCATGAAGTTTCAGACTTGTTGTTGATCCAGACGCGACGGAACCCCCGCGCCTCACCCCCAGAATAGCGCTTCGTTCGTGTAATACTGCTCCGCCGTAATGCCACTCAGCATCGCGACGCCGCCGTCTCCGGAGTATATGAACAGGTCGCCGTCCCCGCCCATTATCGAAACATCGGACTTGTTCCCGCGTAGCCTGTCCTCACCGATTGTGAAATCCAGGATCACCGCCTGATCGTCGCTGCCCGTCGGGAGTTGGTAGATGTCGCTCCCCCTGCCGCCGGAAAGGACGTCGAAGCCCGCGCCGCCAACGAGGACATCGTTTCCGTCGTCCCCCCTCACGAAGTCGTTGCCTTCACCGCCTTCCAGAAGGTCGTCGCCGCTATGGCCCTCGAGGATGTCGTTGCCCGTCCCACCCAAGAGGACATCGTTTCCGCCCTCGCCGTAAAGAGAGTCGTTCCCGGCCCCGCCGAGCAGGCGATCGTTGCCGGGCATTTCGTCCAACCTGTCCTCGCCCCCATAAAGACGGTCGTCGCCGTCTCCGCCTTCCAGAATGTCGCTCTCGGCTCCGCCATAAAGGATATCGCGGCCTTCGCCTCCGATGAGGTGGTCGCTCCCCCCGCCGCCATAAAGGGTGTCGTTCCCGGCGATACCATCGAGCAGATCGTCCCCGGCATACCCGATGATGACATCGTCGCCAGCACCCCCAGTGAGGCTGTCGTTGCCGGGCGTCCCATAGACGGTTTCGGGTGCGCCGGAGACGTACCCGTAATTGGGAGCGCCGCCTTGCTGCGTCGAAAGCGCACGACCCGCCTGCGAGACGTCCGGGGAAATGTAAACATCTCCGGAATACGCAGTGTAGCCGTTGACGTCCTGATAGATGTCTTTGGTCCTGCTGTATGAATACATGGCTTTACCTTTCCTGGCGGTGTGGTTTTGAAGACAGGGGGGGATCGGAGCGGTTCAGTATCCGATTTTATGAAGGGGTGAGGACTGTCCCGAAGGGCAAATCATGCCGGTGGCATGATTTGAAGGACGAACGCCTGGAGCGTGAGCGAAGGGGCCCGCCAACGAAATGCGGGCTAGCGCGCATGCGAAATCCTCCGACGGCCATGGGCCTCGGGCTTTGGGAAGTGGACGGCATGCGGCGAGACGGGCCTCATTCCGTTTGGTCGTAAAAGCGAGGCTCGCCTCGCCGCATGCATCCGGGGTTTTTGGCTTATGGGTACCCCGCCGGGGACGATCCCCTCCCTCTTTCGAGGGTGTGACGCGCTGGACCTTGCCCGACGCATCGGGGGACGTGGCGCCTGGCGCGAGTGAGCACCCTTTGGGCCTCCGCTGGAGCGACCTCCATCGGACCCGGACCGGTTCCGCCCAAACGTTCGTTGCGCTTGCGCCCATCAAAGCGGATCCGTGGGAGGGATCATAGGCGAGGTTTCGGGGGCGGGGATAAGTTTTCGCTATCGGCTCTTGCGCTGCGCCATCCCCCACGCCGTCACAGGGCAATCGCTTGAAGTGAGATTGCCCTGCGGCGCGCCCGCTTCCTGCGTTTACGCTTGGCACTGCCACCAGAGGTTTGCGCACCGGCGCTCCCCCACATGCCGTCATCCTCGCGCTTGACGCGAGGACCCGCAAGCTCGAAGCGCTCCGCGCAGGGGTTGAGGCGCGCGCGGTTGGGCGTGGCGCGTCCGACTTCTGCCGGGGCTGCGGTGGCGTTGCGGGTCCTCGCGTCAAGCGCGAGGATGACGGTGGGGTATGGGATGGCGCAGCACGAGAACCGGTAGAGGAGTGCCGGAGGGAGGGTAGAGCGTGGTGCAAGAGCGATAATGCCTGAGTGAGGGGGCGTGCACTGCCAGAACCGACAGCGCCAAGAGCCGGAGAAATACGGATTTCCATCACGTCGAAAACCGTCCCATGCCACCACCGCCAACCCCTTGCCCCTCCCGGCAAAGGAGCGTTGCCGGGAGGGAGGGGTGTCGCATGCGAGGGGAGCGTGTGCCGCCCTCATCCGGCCGCTTGCGCGGCCACCCTTGAGCCCTCGGTCGCCGCAAGACGAAGGCCGGGATGAGGGGAGGGAACGCGGCATGCGCCGCGGCCCCCGCATGCGCTGCGTCCGAGGCCGGGAGGAGAAGCCCCGGGGCAGAGAGACCCAGCCTCAGACGATGGTGAGGGCCATCTCCGAGATGGGCGAGAGATTATCGTCCAGATCTACGGCATAGGCGTGATAGGTCGCGTTGCCGCCCTCGAGACCGTCCGTATCGAGCACGAATGATTGTGTCTCGTCGGTGATCTGGACCGCGTTCTGCCAACTATCCTTGGCGCTGGTGATATCGTTCAGCGAGTTCACCGTCACCTGATCGTTGACGAGATAGACGGTGCCTTTCTCGCTGCTTCTAACGTCGACGCTGTCACCAAGATTGATCGTGAAGTCATCGTTCAACTCGGAATTCTCGATCGTTACCGTTGGCACTGTCGTATCCACCGTCGCCTTCACCTCCAGCGACTTGTTCTCCGACCCGTCCATTGAGCGCACGGCGATCTCGGTGCCGTTGGCGAGCGAGAGGCCGGTGAAGCTCCAGTTGCCCGCGCTGTCCGCGGTCGTGGTCACGTCGATCACGCCGTCGCCGTTCTGGTCGAGCAGCATCGTGGCGAAGGCCTCGTCCACCGTGCCCGTGACCATGCTGGCCCCCGCCGCGGTGATGTCCGGATTGCCCGGCGCCGTCGCATCCACGACCTGCTCGACCCGGCCCGACATCGCGCCGGTCTCGGGGTCGGTCGCCCAGACGTGCACCGGATCGCCTTCCTTATCCTGGGGGCGCGGGATTATATTCTTCACCTCCCAGGTGCCGTCGGCACCCACGGTCGTGGTGAAGTCCGCGACGCCGTCGCCGGTCGAGTCGACGCTGATCTCCGAGCCCGGCGTGCCCGTGCCGATGGCGGAGATCCCGTGCGAGAGGAAGAACACCGGCGTATCGGGAACGTGCGCATCCACCGTCATGGTCTGTTTCGATGAGACCTGCGGCGTGGCGTCGCTGTCCTGCGTCCACGCCGTCACTGCCGTGCCGTCGGCCAAAGGCGTCGATGGCGTGTAGCTCCAGGTGCCGTCTGCCTTGGTGGCGACGCTCGCATCCGAAGTGCCGTCGCCATCGAGGTCGAGCATCACCGTCGTGCCGATGGGGGCCGAGCCCGAAACCACGGTGCCATTGCTGGCGCTGATCGAGGGCGCCGCCGGCATGGCGGCAGCACCGATGCCCGAGCCGCTGCCGTCGGTATCGGTCACCACCGTGACCGGCTCGGAGACATTGCCCGCCGCATCCTTGAGCGTCACCGTCACCGCAGTGCCATCGGGCAGCTTGGAGGGGAAGGTGTAGTTGAAGGTATCGCCGGTGACCTGCACGGTCTCCTTCCCGCCGGCCCATTCGATCGTGACCGTCGTGCCGGGTTCGGCAAGCCCGGTGATCGCCGCCCCGTCGGACGCCGCAATCGTGGCGCTGGCGGGCGCGACGGCGTCCCAGGTTACCGTATCGGGCTGGGAATCGTTGCCGTTCTTGTCGGTCTGGGTGACCGAGAGGCCGGCATTGTTGGCCGGTGCGGGGGAGAGCGTCGTGCTCCACTTGCCGTCGTCGCCCACCGTCGTCTTGCCCACGACCTGGCCGGTGTCCTTGTCGACGATGGTGATGCTGTCGCCCGGCGTGCCGGTGCCCATGAGCGTCGTCCCCTCCTGGTGCGCGTCCGGCGCATCGGGGCGGTTGGTGCCGATGGTGACGTCCGCGCCCAGGGAATCGTTGCCGTTCGCATCGCTCTGGACCGCGGTGACCTGATCGCCATTGGACGGCTTGGGATCGGGCGTGATCGACCACGTGCCATCCTCGCCGACAGTCCCCTTGCCGATCACCTGACCGGTGGTCTCATCGGTCACTGTCACCGAATTGCCCGGCGTGCCGGTGCCGGTGATGGCGTCCGGGCCGTACTGGTCGATGGTCGGTGCATCGGGGCGGTTGGCACCGATGGTGACGTCCGAGCCCTGAGAATCGTTGCCGTTCTTGTCGGTCTCGACAGCGGTGACCTGATCGCCATTGCCCGGCTTGGGGTTGGGCTCGATCGACCATTTGCCGTCCGGGCCGACCTCGACCTGGCCGAGCTGCTGGCCGGTCGACTCATCGACCAGGGTCACCGTATCGCCCGGCGTACCGGTGCCCGAGAAGCTGTCCGGACCGTACTGGTCGATCTCCGGCGCCGGCGGCCGGTTCGCGCCGATGGTCACCTCGGTGCCCGGGGAATCGTAACCGTTCGGATCGCTCTGGACCGCGACCACCTGATCGCCATTGGACGGCTTGGGATCGGGCGTGATCGACCATGTGCCGTCGGGTTTGACCGTCGTCTCGCCGATCACCTTGCCGGTCGTTTCGTCGGTCACCTTGACGGTATGGCCGGGCTTGCCCGTGCCGGAAATCTTGTCGGGGCCGTACTGGTCGATATCGGGCGCTTCGGGACGCGCCGTGCCGGGCGTCAGGTCGACCGGCTCGGACGTCCCGCCCTCAGGGCTGGTCTCGGTCACGGTGAGATGATCGTTCGGGCCGGGTCTCGGGTCGAAGGTGATCGACCAGTTGCCGTCGTCGGGGATGGTTACCGAGCCCATATCCTGGCCCGTCGTTTCATTGTGGATCGTGATCGTGTCGCCCGGCTTGCCGGTTCCCGACATGCCCTCCGGGCCATAAAGCGTGATCTCGGGCTGGGACACATAGCTATCGCTGCCCCCGCCGCCATTGCCATTGCCATTACCGCCGCCGCTGCCGCCAGCCACCGCCACGACGCCGCCGAGTGCCAGCGCGCCGAGACCGGCCAGCCCGGCCGCGCCCAGGCCGCCGAACGCGCCCGCCGCACCGGCAGCCCCCGCCGCTCCGACCCCGGCCACGCCGACGGCCGGCGTCAGCACGCCGTCCGCGGCCGCCGAGGTCCCGAATTCGATCGGCACATACTCGCCATTGCTCGTGAGCAGGTCGAGCACCGGAACATCCCGGTTACCGTCGTCGAAATAGTCCGCAAGAACGATCACCTCGCCGCTCTTGAGCTGGATCACCAGATCGTCGCCGCGCCGGACATAGCCCGCGACGTCGCTCACCGCCACGTCGAGCTGGATCAGCGCCGTGTCGGCGGCATCGACTGCGGCACGGGTTCCCGCCAGCGCCTGCGGCACCTTGACCTCGCCATTCTCCATGGTGACTTTGGCTACATGAAACATTGGTCTTTCCTCTAAGGTAAATCCGACGAGAGCCAAGGGCTCGACCGTCGCGATAGTCTGTTTTTCTGGTTACAGCGCCGTGAAATGCTCTCTACATGGAAATACTTATTCCCTCTGAACCCAAAACTCCCCGCAGAAACAAACTTCTATACTGGAGAATACTTATAGGCGAATAATGTACGGGGATTATTTTCCGATGCGAAAACATCGCTGCACACGCCGCAGGTCATCACCGGGCACCCGGCAACATGCTGCCCAGCCCGGCCGCGATTATGGCCGGGCTGGCAGGATGCAGGGATCAGGCCACGATAGCGCCGATCTCGTCTTCCATGCGCGGACCATTGGCGTTGTCCGCAACGTAGAAGTCGTAGGTGACATCGCCGACGATTTCGGACCCGGCATAATCCATGCCTGAAATCTGAACGGTATCGTCGCCGGCAAGCGCCGAATCGCTCTCTTTGTCTTCGAAGAAGACGTCTTCCATCACCATGGTCTTTCCGTCCTCGAGCTGAACCGTGGAGGTGTTCTTGTGGTAGACGCCTTCAGCGTCGGTGTAGTCGAGGTCGGTCGGGTCGATGGAAATCGACACGACGCCCAGATCCGCGATGTCGAGAAGTTCGCCCTCATCGGTCACGGCGTTCATGTTGCCGTCGACCCAGACCTGGAGATCCTCGAAGATCGAGTCGTTCTGATCGATCACCTTGTCGCCGTTGAGGTCGTAGGCCGAGAGCTCGATATAGCCCTCGTTGATCCGGGAGCCGTCCGAATAGCGTTCCGTCGGCCCGAACAGTTCGGAGCCGTTGTCGATGGACCCGTTGCCATTCTTGTCGAGCACGAGAAGCCCATCGCCGCCGGACAGCCAGCTGATCTGGTTGAGGGTTCCATCGTTGTCGAGATCGAACAGGATGCCTTTCTTGATAGACGCCGTGTCGATGCGCCCGTTCTCGTTCAGGTCGAGCGAGAGGGGGGAGCTGCCAGGGGGAGGGGCAACGGGATGTACCCATGGCGACGGGTCATAAGGCACCGAAGTCCATACGCCTTTCCAAGGTACCGTTTTCTGGGCACCCAAGTCATACCACCACGTATATATCTGCCCATCATGCACGAACGTGTCCCCATTGGCGCCGGGAGTTGGCCACGGATCGGACACCGGAGCCGGCGGAGGAGGAGGAGGCGCGTTGGAGAAGATACGTGTGGCAACCTCGGTGGAGTTGCCCGCATCGTCGACCCCGGTCGCCTCGAGCTTATGGCCCGCACGCAACGTGTGCGTATCGATATCCCCGGACCACGTGCCGTTCGTCACATCGACCGTCACCGCCTCGGCGGTCCGGCCATCGACGACAAGCCGCACCTGCATCGTCTCCTCGCCATCGACCTTGCCCGTCGCATGCGCAACGCGCGACCGGTTGACCGAGGAGATGGCGACCGTATCGCCATTGAAGGTATCTATGGTCAACGGCTTGGCGTCATAGACTTGGCTCGTATTGCCATAGACATCCGTCGCCACATACTGGACCGCATACTCGCCATCGCCCAGCGCCGCCACCGGACCGACCGTCCAGGTGCCATCGGTGGACTGTCCCAACCCGGCCGCCTTACCGCCGATCAGCGCCTTGACCGTCGCCTGCTCGTCGATATGACCCGAAAAGGTTGGGGTGAAGTCGTTGGTCAGCCGGTCGGTATCGCTCACACCGGTGTCCGTGGAAAAGGAGGTGTCCGAGATCACCGGTGCGGTTGTATCGATGACGACATCGAGGTCGAATGGCGTATTGTTATGCTCGAAGACGAACCGGATCTTCTGATCCTCAAGCCCGGTCTTGTTGTACGCAAACGTCCAGTTTCCGTCTGCATCGGCGATGGCGGAACCGAGACCCTGAACAGCGCCGCCCTTGAAGTAACTGACATATACCGTCTCGCCGGCATCCGCCGTTCCGGAGAACGACAGCGACTTGTCGGCATCGATCTCGCTGGCATTGAGCGCATTGTCGCCATTGGCATCGCCATCCACATGCACCGAGAACGCCGAGAGCGCTTGCTTTCCGCCGTTGCCATGATTGCCACCATAGCCGTCTGCGGTCGTCACCGCCGGGCCGTCATAGGTCCTCTGGTTGCCATGGGCGTCCGTCACAACGTATTGAACCACGTGATCGCTGGCCGCGAAATCCGCTATCACACCGCTCGTCCAGCTACCATCAGGCTCGGTTGAGAGAGTCCCGAATGTGGATCCGTCAATCACGAGGTCGACTGTCGCCGTTTCGTCGACATGGCCGGAAAATGCACCCTCGGCATAGGTCGCATCGGCGATCTCCGGCGCCGTGGTATCGATGACGACATCGACGCTCACCGGCGCTTCGCCCTCGGGCTCGAAGGTGACCCGGATGTTCTGATCCGCCATCCCGGCCGCGAACGGCAGCGTCCAGTTTCCATCCCCATCCGCCGTGACAGCGCCGTAATACTGGACGGATCCGTCACGGGCGTAGCTCACGGCGATGTCCTGACCGGCCTCCGCCGTGCCGCTGAACGCCAGCGACCGGCTCACATGGATCTCGCTGCTGTTGAGCGCATGATCGCCATTGGCATCGCCATCCACACGCACCGAGAACGCCGAGGCCTCAGCCTTGCCGGCATCGGGGGCGTTGTCGGCGTCGTTACCACCGTGAGCGGCTTTGACGACCGCCTGAGGGACCGCGCCACGGGCGTTGTCGGTGTCGCTATCGACAAGATCGATCTTAGTCGACACTGTCTCGTCGCTATAGATCGTCGAATTGCCATGGGCGTCTATCGCCCTGTACTGGACCGTATGCGGAGCCCACTCGGCGGGTGGGAGTGGATCGAGCGGGGCGCCGGACGGGCCACCGTCGCCTTCAGGCGCAACCCAGTCGTGCAGATTGATGATCCAGTAGCCATCCGGGTCGACCGCGGAGGACCCAAACACCTTGCCGTCTATCAGAAGCTCGACCCGCTCCGCGCCTTCGACATAACCGGAATGCTGCGAGGCCATTCCGACGACGCCGATTTCGGGATCGCGGATGTAAAACATATCCCTGGTCGAAAAAACCCCACGGGCAAACTCCGGCGCCTGGGCATCGACGGCGACATCGACGTTCACCTCCGCTTCGCCCGCGGGCGCGAAGGTGAAGTGGACGTTCTGGTCCGCCATCTCCGACCCGAACGGCAATGTCCACCTGCCGTCCGCGTCCGCCGTGACAACGCCGTAATACTGGACAGGCCCGCCATTGGTGTAGCTCACCACGATATCCTGACCGGCCTCCGCCGTGCCGCCGAACGCCAGCGACCGGTCCGTGCCGATTTCGCTGCTGTTGAGCGCATGATCGCCATTGGCGTCACGATCGACGCGCACAGAGAATGCCGAGCCGCGCTCGCGGCCCTGTGCGGCATCACCGGCAGTCAGTGCCGCCCCATGGGAGAGACCGAGATCAACATTGCGCTCCCGATCAGGGGCCGCTTCACCATTCCGTATACTCACTACTCTATCTCCATTTCCAAACGCATATCCCGATCCGAATTCCATCGCAGCGGGAGGGCCGAAGGTCTGTCCTCATCGCGTTTCGCGCCCGCAGGTCCGGACCAACCGGATGTCCGCTGGTCGAAACGCTTCTGGAAACGCGTCGGACCGATATAAATCCGCCGACGGCAGAATCACCCACACGCCAGCGATTGCCCCCTCTTCCTATTTTTCATGCTTATATGCGAATAAGATTCTCAATATTTATCTATCCTGCGCACAATTTTGCTTATTAAGGCCAAAAATTGGCAATTTCGTCCACAGAGGCAGAACAAAGCCCGGCCACCGCGATGGCCGGGCTCTCTATGATTGTGGCGATATCTTCGGATCAGACTACGATGGCCATAGCCGGATCTTCGGCAGGCAGAACTGTGCTATTGTCCGCGACATAGACGTCATACATCGTCTCGCCGGCACCGGCCGAAGCATTGTCGCTGCCTATCGCGTCATCGATGTCTTCGAACAGAACATCTTCCATGACCCGTGTGCGCCCATCTTCGAACTGAATGCGGGACGCGTCCTTGTGGTAGACACCAGCCGCGTCGGTGTAATCGAGACCGGCCCGGTCGAGGGAGATCGACACGATGCCCAGATCCGCGACACCCACCAACTCGCCTGCGTCGGTCACGGCGTTCATGTTGCCGTCGACCCAGACCTGCAGGTCGTCGAAGATCGAATCGTTCTGATCGATCACCTTATCGCCGTTGAGGTCGTAGGCCGAGAGCTCTGCATACCCATCGTTGACCAGCGACCCATCGGCATGGCGCCCGGTCGGGCCGAACAGCTCGCTGCCATTGTCGATGGCACCGTTGTCGTTCTTGTCAAGCACGAGAAGCCCGTCGCCCTTCGCCAGCCAGCTGACCTGGTTGAGGAAACCGTCATTGTCGAGATCGAACCGCGTTCCTTCATCCATGGAAATGGTGTCGATGCGACCGTTCCCGTTCATGTCGATCGCGAGCGGATCGCTGTTGTCGAAGGTGCGGGTGGCCACTTCGGTGGCGTTGCCCGCAGCGTCGACCCCAGTCACTTCGAGCGTGTGCCCCTGCCGAACATGCGTATTCACATTCCCGGACCACGTACCGTCCTCATTCACGTCGACAGTCACCGCCTCATCGGTCCGACCGTCGACAACAAGGCGCACTTGCACCGTCTCGCCGCCCGAAACCCTGCCTGTCGTACGCGCAACGAGCGCCCGATTAACCGAATCCAGACTAATCGTGTCGTTATTGACGGTGTCGATGGTCACCGACGCGGCGTCATGGATCGCGCCCTTGTTGCCATAGATGTCCGTTGCGACAAACTGGACCGTATGCTCGCCATCGGCGAGCGTCGACGTATCGACCGCCCAGGCGCCACTGGCGTCCGAGAGCCCCGATCCGACAACCTTGCCGTCGATAAGCACTTCGACTGTCGCCTGCTCGTCGAGGTGACCCGCGAAGGTCGGGGTCGCATCGTTGGTCAGCCGGTCAGTGTTGCTCACACCGGTATCCGTGGACAAGGACGTATCCGAGATCACCGGTGCGACGGTGTCAATTACGACATCGACATCGATCGTCCTATCGCCCTGCTCGAAGACGAACTGGATGTTCTGGTCCTCAAGACCGGACTTGTCATATTCAAAGGTCCAGTTTCCATCCGCATCGACGGTGGCATGACCAAGACTCTGAACAGAACCATCTTTGAAGTAACTGACATAAACCGTCTCACCCGGCTCCCCCGTTCCGGTGAACGACAGCGACTGCCCGGCAGCATCGAGCTCGCTGGCGTTGAGCGCATTGTCGCCATTGGCATCGCCGTCCACATGCACCGAAAACGCGGGGGCAGCGGCCTTTCCATTATCGCCGCGGTTGTTATCGGCAACCGCCGAAACAAGCTTGGTCGTCGTAACGAGCTCGGTGGTCACGGCAGGTTCGCTCGCGGAGGCGTCGGCCGCACCGGTCTCGACCGATCCCGCCGCCTCGCCGTCGGCAGGAACCGCGACCGCAACTTCAGCGATTTGACCCGAAACCACTGAAGCCATCTCCTCGGAAACAGGCGCATCGACAATCTCCTGCGCCGCGATACTGGCAGCCACATCGACCGTCACCGCCTCACCGCCCGCGGATTCGAAAGTGAGCTGGGCATTCTGGCTTACCAACTCCGACGACACCGGAAGCGTCCAGCTCCCGTCCGCGTCGGCGGTGACGATGCCGTAATACTGCACAGCGCTACCATCGAAATAGCTCACGACGATCTCCTGACCGGCTTGCGCCGTGCCGCTGAACGCCAGACCATCGGTACCCGCCTGAACCGCAGCACTGTCAACGATACGTACTTTCATCACTCTATCTCCATTTCTAAAAAGCCTATCCCGCTCCGAACCATCGAAACGGGGGCACATAGGTCCGTCATGTCGCGTTGTGTTTGTGCGGTCTCATGGGGCCAGACAAAAGGACGTCCACTGTTCCTGGAAACGCGTCAGACCGGTATAAATCCGTCGGTGACAGAAACGCCTGCCCACCAACGATTGCCCGCTCTTTCCTACATTTCTTTCTTATATGCGAATAACATACCCCAAATGCGTCGTTTTAGCGCACAATTTTGCTGCCTAAAGGCAAAAAAGGGTAATTTCATCCGGGTATGTAAGTCAAAACCCGGCCATCACGATGACCGGGCTGGCTATGATCGTGGTGAACGTGCAGATCAGACCACTGTGCTGCAGCCTGATCCACAACAGGCAGAACAATGCTGTAAACCGCAGCATGGAGGGAGACATCCGACACCGGCAGACCAGCAACTCCACCCATGAAGTCGCCGGGAGGGATTGTCGAATGATGTTTTATATTACAGTGGGTTTGCACATCACATCGTGAAGGCCGTGCTCGCCGCGTAGAAATCGCGCATCGTTGGCGGAAGATCGGAGCTTTCCAGATCCATCAGGCGCTGTGTCATGAGAATGGCAGTGAGCCTTTGGGCCGGATCGCAAAAGGCAACCGTCCCGTAACTGCCGATCCAGCCAAAACTGCCGTCTTCCTGAACCGACACGCCGAGCCCCCAGCCGTCACCTCCCAGGAGCGAACGCGCCTCCACAGCGCGCATCTGTTCCGGCGTAAGCTGATTGGATGTCATCGCCGCAACTGCCTGTCGAGAGAGAACACGCACACCGCCCAAACCACCTTCATTTGCTAGAAGGCTATAAAAGGCAAGACAGTCACCGGCCGTCGACACCAACCCGCCGCCGCCAGACTCAAAAAGCGGCGGCTTCGAGAAACGCCCAGCAATCGGTGCATCGAAGACGGTCGGCTTGAGAATGCTCGCGTCAGGCATATAGGCTGTCACAAGCCTTCCGATATTCGCCGGGGTGACATAGAAACCTGTGCCCTTCATGCCGAGCGGAGAGAAAATGCGCTCGTTCATGAATGCGCCCAATGGCTTGCCGGCGACCCGCTCGACAAGCACCCCTGCAACTTCCGACCCGGTATGATAGAGCCACACCTCGCCCGGCTGATAAGCGAGCGGCAAGTCACTCATGCGTCGCATATATTCGTCCGACGTGCCGGGGAATATCTCTTCACCGGGCTCGAGATCGCGTTCGGCCATCGCCATTCGGATTGGCGCGCTCTCAGGCAAAGAGGCCAAGGCCCCCAGACCGAAACGGAATGTAAGCAGGTCGCGCAAGGTGATGGCGCGGCGCGCCGGCACTGTGTCATCAAGCGGCCCGTCAACGCTGCGCAGCACACGGCGGTTCGCAAGTTCGGGCAGGTATCGGTCGACCGGATCGTCCAGATCGATCTTGCCATCGTCGACAAGAACCATGGCTGCTGCGGCTGTAATCGGCTTACTGACTGAAGCGATCCGGAAAATGGAATCGGGATGCATCGGTGCACCGCCAAACGCCATGGCGCCGGCCGCTTCGACGCGCGTGTGGTCCTCCCAATCGACAGCCCAGGTCAGGCCCGGAACGTATCCTGACATCACATGCTCGTTCATAACCCCGCGCACCACATCGCATCCCATCTCGAAGACCGCGCGTTCGTCGTGAGAGTTGGCTGCAGCCGGCAAGCACCCCGCAGCAAAGAATGCGGAAACGGCTGCCCCCTGCTTGAGAAAACGCCGGCGGTTAGCGTTCATGAAACGCCTCCTGGCCACGCAGGATCGGCTTGAGAAGGTACTCGAGCACCGTCTTGCTGCCGGTCTGAATGTCGACCTCGGCCACCATGCCCGGCTTGATCGGCAGCGCGCCATCCGGCCCCTGCAGGGCGGCCTTGTCGGTCAGGACACGCACACGATAGTAGGGTTCGGCATCTCTACGGGTCTCATCGCGAATGGTATCGGCACTGATAAAGACGAGTTCACCGGCGAGCATGCCGTAAATCGTATAGTCATAAGCGGTGATCTTCACCGTCGCGGGTTGACCGGTATGCAGAAAGGCGACGTCCTGAGGACGGATTTCGGCCTCGACATAGAGCTGATCATCGAGAGGCACGATTTCCATAATGGTTTCGCCCGGGCTCACCACGCCGCCCCGTGTAGTCACTTTGAGATTCTTGACGATCCCCCGGACAGGGGATTTGAGCGCCGTGCGGCTTAAAGCATCCGCCTTTTCGGCAAGCTGCTGAGTGAGACTGTCCAGCTCGGCGCTTTGTCTGACGATCTCGGTATTGATATCTTCGAAATAGGTGTTTCGAACCTCCACGAGCCGCCCTCTAAGATCGGCGATGGTCCGTTCCAACTGAATTCTCTGTACGGCACTCGCCGCTCCGCGTTCCACCAGCGGGAGCACAAGGTCAAGCTCCTGCTGCGCCAAGGCAATACGCTCTTCGAGCGAAGCGACCTCCTCGATAAAACCTTGCCGCCGTGACTCGAACAATGCGGTTTGCGTCCGAACGACCTCGGCATCCTGCAAAACCTCGGCGTCGAACTCCACCTGATCGGCTCCGGCAAGCTCGGCATTGAGCCGGCTAAGCGTCGCCTTGTGCGCGATAACCTGGCCTTGCAGATCCTCGACCGCCGCCCTGAACCTTGTAGCGTCGATGACCGCGAGCGTCTGGCCTACGGCCACTTCTTCGCCTTCCTGCACGAGCAGCGATTCGAGGATGCCGCCCTCGAGACTCTGGATCACCTGGCTCCGGCTGAGCGGCACAACCTTGCCGATCCCGCGCGTGGTCTCGCCAAGCGGTGCGTTCGCGGCCCATGCGACGAAGACGACCAGAGCAAACCCGGTCACCCACAGCAAAGGGCGAGACACGCCCCGCTTGCGCGTTTCGAATGCGCCGACATGATCGGCGACAGTTGCAGCATTGTCCGACATCACTTGTTCCCCTCCGACGCTGACGCCACGGGCGGCGTGTTGGGCGACGCAACCTGCGGACGGGCCTTGCCCGACAACACCGCCATTACGCTCTCAACCGGGCCATCCACCATTATCCGACCGCTATTCAGAACCATCGCCCGGCTCGCCAGGGCGAGCACAGGTTGGCGGTGCGTCGCAACGATAAGCGTACGTCCGGCCGCCCACTGCTTGAGCTTGCTTATGAATTCGATCTCGAGCGCACGGTCCATTGCCGCAGTTGGCTCGTCCAGAATCACGATGCGAGGATCGCGCAACCAGATGCGTGCCATTCCGATGGATTGCCGTTGTCCGCCAGACACGCCCGCGCCGCCTTCCCCGATCATACGGTCCAATCCAAGCGGATGTTCCTGAACGAGCCTGTCGGCGCCGACGAATGCCAGCGCTTCGAGCAGTTCCTCATCCGTGGAGTGTTCCAGGCCCAGCCTGAGATTGTCGCGCAGCGTGCCGAAGAAAAGCCGGACGTCCTGAGGCAGATACCCTATCGCTTTGCGCAGGTCGGCCGGGTCGATCTGGCGAATGTCGGTCCCATCGAGCAAGAACTGGCCCTGCGATGGCTCATAGAGCCCAGCCATAAGCTTGAGCAGTGTCGACTTGCCCGAGCCATTGCCACCCATAAGCGCGGTTCCGGTTCCTGCTTGTAATGTCAGAGAAGGGACCTGAAGCGCGGGGTTGCTATCCGCGTCGTAGGCGAATGCAACGTTCTCAAATACATAATGCCCGACGAGATTTGGACGGTGGACGAATTCGCGGTCCGCGGGCCGGTCGACGGGAGCGGCCATAAGTGTATCGATGCCCGCAAGCGCGGAGCGCATATGCTGCAAGCGCCCAAAAATCCCCGCCATCTGCGTGAGGGGCGCGATCGTACGCGACGACAGAATAGCGCAAGCCAGAAGCGCCCCAACCGTCATCTGGCCGGCAGCGATCTGATAGACACCCACCACCATCACGAGAACATAGGAGGCCTGCTGAACCGCCGCCGCCGAATAGGTCAAGGCACCCGATATCACCCGCATGCCGATGCCATTACGCGCGAGAAGCCCGCTATACTCTTCCCAAAGCCGTTGAAACCGCCCCTCGGCGGCACTCGCCTTGACGGTCTCGACCCCCGAAAGGGCTTCCATCAGCAGACCGTTCCGGACCGCGCCCTCCCGCAGATTTCGGCGCGAGAGTCTCGACATGGGCCATTGCGCGAGCAGGCCGGGAACAACAATAAGAGGAACGGCGCCGATCAACACGAAGGCAACCGGTCCACCGATCATCGCAATAATGCCGATGAACACGAAAACGAAGGGAATGTCGCTCAACGCGCCGATCGTCGTCGAGGTAAAGAACTCACGCACGGCGTCGAATTCACGCACCTGATTGGCAAAGGCACCGGTGGATTTCGGCCGTGCCTGCAAGCGCATTCCGAGTGCTCTTTCGAATATGCGTGAAGACAGCTTCAGATCGAGCTGCTTGCCGGCAACCTCCATGAGGTGAGCACGGACCATGCGGACCATCGCCTCTATGATGATGGCGAGCCCAACACCCGCCGCCAGCACCCACAGCGTCGCAAAGGCAAGATTGGGAACAACGCGATCGTAAACCTGCATGGCGAACAGCGAGGTAACCACCGCCAGGACATTGGCGAGCGCGGATGCAAACATGACTTCCAGAAAGACTGGCCAGAGCCGGACCACCTCGCTCCAGAACCAGTGCCCCTTGGGCTCGGCGGCGAATGCACCGGCGCGTCCGTCCTTGCGTTCGAGAGGCGCAGCAAACGCAACCATACCGCTATGGCGCGCCTTGAGTGTCTCGAGCGGCTTTCGGACCTCGCGCGTTTCGTGGTCCGGTAGCAGAACGATGCAATCATCGTCCTCGCGGCGCACAAGTATAACGGTGGAACCGTCGTCCTGAATAACCAGCGCCGGAAGCAGGTCTTCATCGATCGCATCGATCGCGCGCTGGGCGACACGCACGTCCAGCGCGGCACGCGCCGCAGCGCGGCGCAACAGGGCCGGTGTCAGCTTGCCATCCTTGAGCGGAAGGCCCGCCGTCAGTTCGGCGGCGGATGCGGACCGGTCGTAGAGCCGGCACATCGCAAGGAGTCCGGCAAGTATCGGGTCGAAATGCTGCGGCGGGCGCGTTCCAGTGCCCGAAACCGGAGCCTCTGCCTCAGCCGCCATATGCACGTTGGTCATGTTCTATGATATCCTTGAAATTCATCCGCACCCTCACGGGTGACGCGGGCCCTCGACGGCGGCGAGGCTCTCTTGCAAAAGACCGAGCGACCCCGCAGCCGCGTATTGCAGCTCAAAGATGTCGTGCCGTGCGTTGATAATGCTGACGTCGACGCGATAGACGTCCGCCAGAACGGCCGAGAGGTCGGATACGCCGCGATCGCCGAACTTGAACTGATCCTCATAGAGGACCCGCAACGCCATAGCCCGCTCAAGCTGCTCTTCGAGGATGTTTGCGCGATTGCGCAAACCCGGCGCCTGCGCCTGATAGGCCTGAACTTGCTGCATGGCGTCGCGTATGCTTTTTTCCGCCGTCCACCGGACTTCGTTGGCGGCGAGATCCGCTGCCTCGACGCGTTGGAAATTGCTGAAGCCGGCCAATGTGGGCGAAGTCAGCTTTATGCCCACACCGGTGTTTACCGAGCGATCCCCGAACAACGGCGTTTCCGTGCGCGCGAAACCTTCCAGACTCAAGGTCGGCAGCAGGTTGGCGCGTTCCGCCTCAATCGCGTGATTGGCAGCCTCGCCCCTGGCCATCGCCGCCGCGACGGCTGGCGAACGCATTGCCGCGGCACGAATATCGGCAATGTCGCCCAGGGCAAGCGGCAGATTGGGAATGGGGGCGAGGTTTTGAGGCGTGTAGCCCATACGAGCTTCGAACATGATACGCGCGTTGCGCAGCACGCCAAGAGCGTCCTCGAGCGCGGCCTGCGCTTCGCCTTCGTGCACGCCCGCGAGCTCAACCTCACTATTGTCGCCGATGCCACCCTGGACACGGTCCTTGGCCAACTGGGTAAGACGACGGTAAGCTGCAAGGTTTTCGCGGGCGGCCTCGACCAGCGCCTCACTGCGTTTGACGCCGATATAGGCCTGAGCCGCCTCGAAGGCCGCTTGCTCGCGGGCGGCCATCAGTTCGAAACCGGCGGCACTGTTGGTGGCCTGTGCCTGATCGACCTGCGCGCCCGTACGGCCCCAGTCGAACAGGGGCTGCCTGAGCGTCACCTGCCAGTCCGGAACGCCATCCTGCCCGACTTCGGCGGCGCCCTGCACGACCGGCAGATAGCCGGACCGCGCAATATCGACCTCGATGTCCGAAAGCTCGGAACGGGTCGACGCCTCCCGGACGGCAGCATTGTAATTGAGTGCAGCGGCGACCGCGCCAGACAGCGTATTCGCCGGGCCGGCCACGGGCGCAAAATTGCGCTGCACGGCCGAACCGCGCGCATCGCTTTGCACGGACGCGGAGGCAACGTCGATACCGGCCGCTCCTCGCGTGAGCGAAGACGTTTGCCCGGTCGTTTGCACCGTCGAGCACCCCGACAGCACAAGAAGCAGTGCCGTCATCATGACGGCGCGATCGGCTCCGGAGCGTTTCCGGGAACCGAGGGTCCGCGCAAACGAAAAGTTGACAGCCTTTTCCGGTTCGGAAGCGTGGCAAAACAGAGGCTTGGAGCCCGATTTCGATCGATTCAAAATCGGAAAGGCTCCAGGCCGGTCGTCATCAAGGCGTTTCATAGTATTCTTCAAGGAGAAACCTGCTTTCGATAGCTGTTCGCATTCGTCACTCGGTTATTTGAGAGAGAACCGGGCCGTCCGACTGGGCGGGGATGAAGCACGTCACCCTGCCCCGAAACCGGCCGGGCACCGGGCAACGGTGGCCGCCACATCGACAGGAAAGTCGAACGTCACCGGGAAGGCATCGCCCATGTGCAGGGCGGCCCCGTCGGCAAAACCTGACTCTTTGGTAGGGACCTGACCCGGCGATGCGCCTGCGATATCTGCCTTCATTACTCTTCCCCCGTTTCTGAATCAGACCGTCAATCGAATCGCGAATCCGCCAGAGCCATGGCAAACTGCTCACTGCCTACTCCTCTCGTCTGCTTATAGGCGAATAAGGACACGGCCTTCCGGTATGGTCGTTGTCGGTGGTTGGGAGTGTGGACCGTTCTGGTCACAGGACCTCGCCTGGGAAGTCCGGGCACAACACGGCATCTCGCCGCGGTCTCTGCATCCGCTGCGCCCCGGGGCCGGGAGGAGAAGCCCCGGGGGGCAGGGACATCGGGTCTCAGGTGATGATGAGGTTCATCTCCGAGATGGGCGAAAGATTGCCATCCAGATCCACGGCATAAGCGTGATAGGTATCACCATTGCCATCGAGGCCGCTCGTATCGAGCGCGACGGCTTGTGTCTCGTCCGTGATCTCGACCGCGTTCTGGAGATTGTCGGGGGCGTTGGTGATGTCGCTCAGAGTGTTCACTGTCACCTTGTCGTTGACGAGATAGACTGTGCCTTTTTCCGTGCTTTTGACGTCAACCTCGGTGCCGGCAGAAATCGCAATACCGTCGTTGATCCAGAGCGTCGGTTGGCCAGAGGAATAGGTCGTGACATAGATGTCAGGATGACCGTCACCATCGACATCGCCTATAGCAGCGTGCCAGCCACCGGTATCATCGGTGATACCCGTGGGCCTGAAAGCTCCCCCGCCTTCATTGATCAAAATACGGTTCTGTCTGGTTAGGTCCACTATATAGATATCGAGATTACCATCTCCGTCGATATCGGCCATAACGGCGTCGCTAGCGTCACTAACGGCATTATTGCCAAGAGGGTGGTTTGCGAACGTACCGCCTTCCTGTTGAATCCAGAGTTTCTGCACCGAGCCGTCAGCGACAAAGATATCGGGGCGCCCATCTCGGCTCACGTCACCGATCGACGCTTGACGCCCCCCGGTTGTTTCACCGTCAATGCCGATGCCCGTGAACGTTGGCAGCCCACTACCGTCATTGCCGTCATTGCGCCATATTTGATTCGGCGTACTATGATTTACGACATAGAGATCCATATCTCCATCCTTATCGATGTCGCCCGCCGCAGCATCCCAGCTACTGTGGTTATCTTTAGGAATATCGATTTTTACCGTGAAATTCCCTTTTCCGTCATTTATCCATAAATGGTTTTGTTGATTATTGAAATTTACGACATAGATATCCAGGTCATCATCCCCGTCTGCATCGAACATCACAGCACTTTGACTATCTCCTCCATCTGTATAAATATGTCGTTCTTCGAACGTTCCATCTAGATGCTGAATCCACAGACTATTTTGACCGCCGTAATTTGCAACGTATATATCCAGTTTCCCGTTACCATCGACGTCACCTATAGCCACCCCCTTGCTGAAGTCGGTATCGGCTGGAAGATTTGGGCTTTTCGTGAAGCTCCCTTTTCCGTCGTTGATCCAGAGATGGTTTGTTTGGCCACCCCAGGCTGAGGATCCTCCGGTTGCAGCAAAAATATCGAGATCACCATCGCCATCGATATCAGCCATCACCGCGTCGCCGCTAGCGTTGGCATCCCCGCTGATATGCGTTTCGTGAAACGTCGGGGTCGCATTCACAATCCTTGCTACCGGCACCTTTGCATCCACGGCTTCAGTCGCCACCTCGGAGATATTCCCGGCCACATCGGTGGCCCAGACCTTGACTTCGATACCATCGGCCAGTGTGAGCCCATCAAAGCTCCACTTCCCGTCGCCATCCGCCGCCGCGGTCGCATCGGCCTCACCGTCACCGGTATAGTCGATGGTGACCGTTGCGGACGCCTCGGCCGTGCCCGAGACCGTGCCGGCATTCGCCGTGGCCACCTGTGCCGCCGCCGGCGCCGTGGTGTCGATGGTCACCGCGAGCGGGCCTGACGCGGTCGAGACATTGCCCGCCGCATCGGCCGCCTTCGCCGTCAGACTGTGTTGGCCTTCATTGAGCGTGCCCGCCGTCACCGACCAGCTGCCATCATCCCCCGCGACAGCAGTCCCCAGCACCGTCGTTCCGTCGGTATCGTAAACCGTGACCGTCGCCCCGGCCTCCGCCGATCCCGCCGCGCCCTTGATCGTGGGCGTGGTGTCCTTGGTGACCCTGTCGCTGTCGCTCGATCCCGTATCCGAGCCCGGATCCAGCGTCAGGCCGACCGGCGCGTCCGGCGCCGTGGTGTCGGCGGTCGAACTGCCCACCGTGACGCCTGCCCCCTGGGAATCATTGCCGTTCTTGTCGGTCTGGGTCACGGTCACCCGATCGCCCTTGCCCGGCTTGGGATCGGGCGTGATCGACCATGTGCCGTCCGGCCCCACCGTCGCCGAACCGAGGTCCTGCCCCGTGGTATCGTCGGTCACCGTAACCGTATCGCCCGGCGTGCCGGTCCCCGAAAAGGTGTCGGGGCCCGTCTCGGTCACCTCCGGCGCCACAGGGCGGTTCTCGCCAATGGTGACGTCCGCGCCCTGCGAGCTGTTGCCGCTGGCATCGGTCTCGGTCACCGAGATATGATCGCCATCGCCCGGCCTGGGGTCGGGCGTCACCGACCAAGTGCCGTCCGCGCCCACCGTCGTCTCGCCGATCACCTGTCCCGTCGTTTCGTTGGTCACCGTGATGGTATCCCCCGGCGTCCCGGTGCCCGAGAAGCCGTCCGGGCCGAACTGACCGATCTCGGGCGCCGTGGGGCGGTTCTCGCCGATGGTGACGTCCGAGCCTTGCGAATCGTTGCCGTGCGGGTCGCTCTCGACCACGGTGATCTTGTCGCCCGCGCCCGGCCTGGGGTCGGGCGTGAGCGACCACGTGCCGTCCGCGCCGACCGTCGTCTCGCCGATCACCTGCCCCGTCGTTTCGTTGGTCACCGTGATGGTATCCCCCGGCGTCCCGGTGCCCGAGAAGCCGTCCGGGCCGAACTGGCCGACCTCGGGCGCCTCGGGCCGGCTCTGCCCGATGGTGACATCGGTGGTGCCGGACGTGTTGCCGTCCGGATCCTTCTCGCTCACCGAGACCTGATCGCCATCATTGGGCCTGGGATCGAGGGTAACCGACCATTTGCCGTCCGGATCCACCGTCCCGGTCCCGATCACCTCGCCCGTCGTCTGATTGGTGACCGTGACCGTATCCCCGGGCGTCCCGGTCCCCGAAACCGTGTCCGAGCCGTACTGCCCCACTTCGGGCGCAGCCACATGCGCGCCGGTGCCGCCATTATTGTTGCCGCTGCCGCCGGCCACCGCGACCACGCCGCCGACCGCCAGCGCCCCGAGCCCGGCCACTCCGGCCATGCCCAGCCCGCCCAACGCGCCGGCGGCACCGGCGGCTGCCGCTGCTCCCGCCGCCACGCCGACGGACGGCGTCAGGACGCCCTCCACAGCCGCCGAGGTACCGAAATCGACGGGCACATAGTCGCCCGCGCCGTTGAGCGTCTCGAGGGATGGCACGTTCTGGTCACCGTCGTCGAAATAGTCCGACAGTACGATCACCTCGCCGTTCCTGAGGTGAATCACCAGATCGTCGCCCTGGCGGACATAGCCCGCCACATCCCCGGCCGCGACATCGAGCTGCACATGCGCCGCGTCCGCGGTATCGACGGTCGCCCGCGCGCCCATCAGCGCCTGCGGCACGTTCTGCACGCCGTTTTCCATAGTGACTGCAGCTATATGAAGCATCGTTCAATCCTCGCAAAGCTAACCCGATGAGAGCGAAATGCATCAATCATCGACGACAGCGTGAGGCTGAACTGGTTACGACGTCATAAAGAACAGTCTACGTGGAAATATTTATAAGCAACAATACTTATGAAATTTATGCGCTTTGATTTTTTCACTAATTTGAGATATAAAAGCAAAATAAGAGATCCCGCCCCGACACGATCGGGACAGGATCTCCAGATACTCGCGATGGTCTATGCCGGGGCAATTAATGCTATTCTACGTTAGGCACCCCACCGGAGCACGCGCGAGAGCGCTTTCAGGAACAAAAGGCTTGAGCGAATAAAATACGCAGAGGCCGACCTCTGCATCCCCATAGCTTCCCACAAGGCCTGACAGGCCCACCTTCCGCCCGGTCGACGATACGACCGGGTGGAGGCCGTTTTCGGTGTTTGGAAACACGGGGGGTGCGTCCGGGGGCGGCGCGAACCGCTTCGCCTCCGGACCCGAAAGCGTCTTCAGAGCCCAACGATAACGATGACCGTTATGTCCTGGCCAACGGCCGACAGATTGCCTGCCATGTCCGCCGCATAGAGATGATAGTGGCCCCCATCGAGCCCTTCCACCGAAAGCGACGCGTTGGTATTTGCCGCCGTCAGCGTGACACTGTTCCACTGGCTGTCCGGCGCCGCGATAATATCGCCTTCCGAAGTCACGCTCACACCGTCCTTCACCAGATAAACCGTGCCCGCCTCGGAATCCAGGACCTCGATGCTCTCGGGAGCTTCAAACTCCCCTCCACGATTGAGCCAAAGCCTGTTCTGGTGATTATCCTGCGCGACATAGATATCGATATCGCCATCGCCGTCGACATCTCCCAACGCAGCGGCATTGCTGGCCCCTTGCTCCCACATGATTACGTTGCCCCAGTCGGCCGGATCGAGCGTAAACCCGCCCTTGCCGTCGCCGAGCCACAGCTCGTCCCGGCTGTCATTGTTTGCCACATAGATGTCGAGAAAGCCGTCGCCGTTCACGTCGTCGATCGCAGCGTCGGTGCTGGCCCCGGTCGGCCCGCCGATATCGACCGTCTCCTTGAAGCCGCCCTTGCCATCGCCAAGCAACAGATGGTTCTGCCCGGCCCGGTTCGTGACAAAGGCGTCGACCGCGTTGTCACCGTTGACGTCGCGCAGGACCACGCTGGAACTGGGCAGGGGAGCGGTATCGTCAAAGGCAGTGGACTCGCTGAAACCGCCCTTGCCGTCGCCGAGCAACAGAAGGTCCTTCCCGGCATTGGCGACATAGATATCGAGGTCGCCATCGCCATCGACATCGGCCATCGCCGCATCGTTGCTGAACGAATTGGGCTGTCCGACCGGGCCCGGGGCGAAGCCGGTTTCTCCATAGTTGAGCCACAGCAGATTCTGCCCTTCGTTCGCGACATAAATGTCGAGCAAACCGTTGCCGTCGACGTCGCCCACAGTGGCGCCATTGCTCCCCGCGATATCGTTTTCGATATCCCCCTTGGTGAAGCTGCCCTTGCCGTCGCCGTACCAGAGCCTGTTCTGTCCGTCCCGGTTGGCAACGTAGATATCGAGATGATTGTCACCATTGATATCGGCGATCACGGCGCCAGCGCTGGCTCCGGTATCTCCCTCAATCTCAACAAGCTTGAACTTGCCGCCACCGAGGCCGAGCCACAACTGGTTCTGCCCGTCTTCGTTCGCGACATAGATATCGAGGTGCCCATTGCCGTCGACATCGCCCATCGCGACGTCGCGGTGGGCGCCCGCGGTATCTCCTTCGATAGTATCGCTCTTGAAAAACGGCTCGAGGAACGCCGCCACCTCCGGCACCCCCGGCGCCGTGGTGTCGACGGTCACGCTCAGCGCATCCGACGCCGCCGAGACATTGCCCGCGGCATCCGTCGCCTTCGCGGTCAGCGTGTGCACGCCCTCGGCCAGAGCGCTGGTGGTTATCGACCAGCTCCCGTCGGCCTCCGCGACCCCCGTCCCGACAACCGTCATACCGTCCGTATCGTAGATCGTCACCGTCGCCCCGGCTTCGACCGATCCCGCCGCACCGGTAAGCGTCGGCGTCGTATCGCTCGTGATCCCGTCGCTATCGCTTGGCCCCGTGTCCGAACCCACATCCAGCGTCAGCCCGGCCGGTGCCGCCGGAGGCGTAGTGTCCGGCGGACTGCCGCCATCCGACGAGCCCCCGCCGCCAGCCAGCGCCGCGCCCGCCCCGACGACCGCAAGGCCGCCGAGCGCGAGGCCCGCCATGGCCTCGGTGCCCATTCCGGCCGTACCGACGGCATCGGCCCCGCCCTCGACGAAGGCCGGCGCAAGCACGCCCTGCCCGGCAGTGTCGAACACCACCTCGACCGGTGCGCCGCCGGCATCCCCGGCAACCTCGAGAACCGGACGGCCGTCCGCGTCCTCACGGAAAAAGTCTTCCAGAAGAACCGTTTCCCCGCTCGTCAGCACCACGACGAGGGCATCCCCGACGCGCTCGTAGATCGCCACCGCATCGGCGGGAAAATCGAAAGCCACCCGCGCAGCATCGCCCACATCCAGCACGGCGCCGTTGGCAAGGTCCGGCCCCACAGTGCGCATCTGCCCCGTGGCCGCATCGACAATTTGTATTTTCACTATTCGTTCTCCAACACTGGTGTGCTTTCCGCTTCCAAAGCGTCGCAAATCAAAAAACCCGGAGAATTTTCGCAATCCGAGACATTGCGGAAACTCTCCGTCCGATACAAATCCGCTGGCGCCACGGTGCCCTGCGCGCTGCCGATTTCCGTTGTTTCCTACTTTTGCGCCTAATAGGCGAATAAGGTACCCGTGGACGCGCCCTGCACGGGGTTCGTCATATCCCACCCCGCCTCAGGCGTGTGCCCACGACGTTCGCACATTTCCTTTCGAGACTGCAGGGTTTGAACTGGGCAAGGATGGGTGCCTCAAACGGAAACGTGTGAATCCCGTAGGGCGTGTGCGGGGCTATCAGGTGAAACCGGAACCGTATGCGATTGCCTCAGAAGAGCGGAGGGGTAGGCCAGGCGATGGCGCGGGGAGGAAACGCGCCATGCCTGCCGGACGATCCTGCGCGCCCGAGAGCTATACGGTGTCGACGTGAACGCTCATCTCCGAAACGAGCGAGAGGGTCGAGCCCGTATTCACGGCATAGGCGTAATAGTCCCCGGCCTCGAGCCCGGTCGTATCGAGCGCCGTGGCAGTATCCTCGGCGGTGATGGCAACCTCGTTCCAGAGCCCGCCATCCGCATCGGTGATATCGCTCAGGGTTTGCACCTCCACCTTGTCGTTGACGAGATAGACAGTGCCTTGCGTGCTGCTTTTGACGCTGACGCTCTCGCCAGCGGTGACCTTGAGGCCGTCATTGACCCAGAGGATGTTTTGATAATAGTTCGCGGCATAGAGATCCAGCCAGCCGTCCCCGTTCACGTCGCCGATGGCCACGTCGTACGTCCAGCCGTCGTCCGTATTAATGTCGTGGCTACTAAACTCTCCTTCGCCGTTATTGATCCACAGCCGGTTTGTGCCGCCATAATTCGCGACATAGAGATCAAGATCGCCGTCGCCGTCGATATCGGCCGCCTCGACGGCATAGCTATCCCCCTCGTCGCCATTCAACTCCTTGCGTATGAATTTCCCAGGATCATCTTTGTTCTGGAGCCATAGAACGTTCTTCTGATTACTTCTATTTACAACATATATATCATCGAATCCGTCACCATTAAAATCGCCAGCGACAGCGTCCATGCTATATGAAAGATCGCTTTCAAGCTTCTTTGTTTCGAGGAACTTATTGAATTTGTTATTGATCCATATCACATTTTGTTGGCCAGAATCATTTGCTACATAGATATCCATGTATCCATCATGATTGAAATCTCCCACTGCCGCGCCCCGACTACTTCCGTTGTCTCCGGAAATCGATTGGTCCGAATAATGGCCACTTCCGTCATTGATCCACAACTTGTTCGCGCCTTCGTTCGCAACATAGATATCGAGACTGCCATCACCGTCGATATCGGCCATCACCGCGCCGTAGCTTTTTCCAACATCGTTGGTTATTTTCTGGTTGTCCATCGTGCCGTCGCGCTTTTGGACCCAGAGGATATTCGGGTAGGAAGTGCTGCTGGTATTGCTCGGAACATAGAGATCGATCTTGCCGTCGTGGTTCACATCGCCCGCAACGGCTTTGTAGGCGTATCCATTATCGCCACTGATATTCCCTTTTTCCGTGAACCCCCCTTTGCCGTCATTGAGCCAGAGGACGTTCTGAGTGCTCCCATTCATCCCGACATGGATGTCGTTGTCCCCATCGCCATCGAAATCGCCGATCACGGCGGAATGGGCTATTCCTGTATCCCCACTGATCTCCGTGACGGTATACGTCATGTCAGGATGCAGGATGCGCACCGTTGGGGTCGTGGTATCAACGGTTTCGGTATCGGCCTCGGATACATTCCCCGCCGCGTCGGTCGCCCAGACCTTGACCTCGGTGCCATTTGCAAGCGTGAGCCCGGTGAAGCTCCACTTCCCCTCGCTATCTGCCGCCACCGCCGCATCGACCGCGCCATCGCCATTATAATCGATGGTCATCCTGGCGAATGCCTCCGCGGTGCCCGAGACTGTGGTGCTGTTGAGGAGCGCCGCGTGCGGCGCCTCCGGCGCTGTCGTGTCGATGGTGACAGCGAGCGCATTCGAAGCAGCCGAGATATTGCCCGCCGCGTCCACCGCCTTCGCGGTGAGACTGTGCGGACCCTCGGATAACGTGCCCGTCATCGACCAGCTCCCATCGTCCGCCGCGACCGCGGTCCCCACTTCGGTCCCGTCGGTGTGATAAACCGTAACTGTCGCCCCGGCCTCCGCCGTGCCCTTGATCGTCGGCGCGGTATCCTTGGTGATCCCGTCGCTGTCGCTCGACCCTGTATCCGAACTGGCGTCCAGCATCAGGTTGGCCGGAGCCTCCGGCGGCGTGGTGTCGACGTAGGCAAACGTGGCCCCGGCGCTTTGCGAATCGTTGTCGTTCGCGTCGGTCGCGACCGCTGAGATATGATCCCCATCGTCCGGCCTGGGATTGGGTGCAAGCGACCATTTGCCGTCCGACCCAACCGTCGCCGAGCCAATCGTCTGCCCCGTGCTGTCGTCTGTAACCGTGATGGTATTGCCTGGCGTGCCCGTCCCGAAAATCTCGTCCGGACCCGCCTGGGTGATTTCCGGCGTCGCCGGACGATCCTCGCCGATGGTGACACCGGTGCTCTGCGAACTGTTGCCGTCCGCGTCGGTCCCGCTCACCGTGATCTGAGCGCCAGGGGCCGGCCTGGGATCGGGCTTGATCGTCCATGTCCCATCCGGATTAACCTCCGTCGAGCCGAGCACCTGCCCCGTAGACTGATCGGTGATTGTAACGGTATCGCCCGGCGTGCCCGTCCCGGAAATCTCGTCCGGGGTAAACGCGCTGACCTCCGGCGCCGCTGGACGGTTTTCGCCGATGGTGACACCGGAGCTTTGCGAATCGTTGCCGTTCGAATCGGTCCCGCTCACCGTGACCTGATCGCCAGGATCGGGCTTGGGATCGGGCTTGATCGACCACGTCCCGTCCGGATTAACCGTCGCCGAGCCAAGATCCTTCCCCGTCTCCGGATCGGTGACAGTGACGGTATCCCCCGGCGTTCCGGTTCCGGAAATTTCGTCGGGGCTGAAGTGTGTGACCTCGGGCGCAGCCGGACGGCTCTCGCCGATCGTGACGCTTGACGCCTGCGAGACGTTGCCGTCCTCATCCGTCCCGGTCACCGAGACCTGATCGCCATCGGCCGGTTTGGGATCGAGGCTGAGCGACCACGTCCCGTCGGGCCGCACGGTCGTCGTGCCAAGCACCGCGCCGGTTTTCTCGTTCTTGATGGTGATCGTATCCCCGGGCGTCCCGGTCCCCGACATTGTATCGGCGCTATATTGGCCGATGTCCGGCTTGGGCACATATGCACCAGTGCCGCCGCCATTATCGCCGCCATTGTCGCCGCTGCCGCTGCCGCCGCCGGCCGCTACTGCGGCGACACCGCCGAGTGCCAGTGCGCCGAGCCCCGCGATTCCGGCCATGCCGACGCCGCCGAGCGTACCCGCCAACCCGGCGGTTTCCGCCGCCGCGGCGCCAGACGCGCCGATAGACGGTGTCAGAACACCGTCGGTAGCCGCCGAGGCTCCGAAATCGACCGGGACATAGTTGCCCACGCTGTCGATGGTCTCGAGCGCAGGCACATTCTGGGCGCCAGCGGCGAAATAGTCGGAAAGAACGATCACCTCACCGTTCTTGAGATGGATCACGAGATCATTGCCCTGACGGACATAGCCCGCCACGTCCGCGGCCGGGACATCGAGCTGCACACGCGCTGCGCCCGCCATATCGACGGTAGCACGGGATCCCGCCAGCGCCTGCGGCACATTCCGCACACCGTTTTCCGTAGTGATTGTCGCTATATGAAGCATCGTTCAATCCTCTCGAAGATAAATCCAATGAGAGCCAAAGGCTCGATCATTGCGATACCTTGTTGCGCAATTGGTTACGGGACCGTACAACGCGCGATACGACAAAATACCGATCAAGGAGGGACTGAAAACCCGGAGAGATTACTTAAATATAGAAGAGTATACTTACTCAGACGAAGCTTATGACGTCTTGCACCCCCGCAAAGCGGCCTGGAGCCGTGCTTGGCAGACTGTCGGATTGGGGGAAGACAACGCCACAAGGACTTTCCTTGACCCCTCGGCACACACAAAGCCGGCACGGCCATTTCGATGACCGGGCCGGCTATGATTAGCGGGGGCTGTATCCCCGGATCAGACCACTATGGCCGCGGCCTGATCCTCGACCGGCAGGACATTGCCGTTGTCCGCCGCATAGACGTCGAACATCGCGTCGCCGACATCAGCTGAAGCGGTGTCGTTGGCCGGTGCATCGTCCTCGACTTCGAAGAAGACGTCTTCCATCACCATGGTGCTGCCGTCCTCGAGCTCAACCGTGGAGGTGTTTTTGTGGTAGACACCCTCAGCGTCTGTGTAGTCGAGGTCGGTCGGGTCGATGGAAATCGACACGATGCCCAGATCCGCGATGTCGAGCAGTTCACCCTCATCGGTCACGGCGTTCATGTTGCCGTCGACCCAGACCTGGAGATCCTCGAAGATCGAGTCGTTCTGATCGATCACCTTGTCGCCGTTGAGGTCGTAGGCCGAGATCTCGATATAACCCTCGTTGATCAACGACCCGTCGGCATAGCGCTCGGTCGGGCCGAACAGCTCGGAGCCGTTGTCGATGGATCCGTTGCCGTTCTTGTCGAGCACGAGCAAGCCATCGCCGTCAGAGAGCCAGCTGATCCGGTCCTCCACCCCGTCATTCCAGAGATCGAACTTGACGCCTTCCTTGATGGACGCGGTATCGATTTCGCCGTTATCGTTCAGGTCGAGCGAGAGTGGGCTGCCATTCATCGGACCGAATGAACCCCATCTGCGCGGCGTATTTGGAGGCGTCCACACAGGCCAAGTCGGCGCCGGCGGCGGGGGCGGGGGCGGGGGGGGCGGTGCGTTGGAGAAGATGCGTGTGGCCACCTCGGTGAGGTTGCCCGCATCGTCGATCCCGACCGCCTCGAGCTTATGGCCCGCACGCAGCACATGCGTGTCCACATTTCCCGACCACGTGCCGTTCGTCACATCGACCGTCACCGCCTCGGCGGTCCGGCCATCGACGACAAGACGCACCTGTGTCGTCTCCTCGCCATCGACCTTGCCCGTCGTATGCGCAACGCGCGACCGGTTGACCGAGGAGATGGCGATCGTGTCGTCGTTGACCGTGTCGATGGTCAACGGCTTGGCGTCATAGGCATCGCTCGCATTGCCGTAGGGGTCCGTCGCCACATACTGCAGCGCGTGTTCGCCATCGGCGATCTTTGCCACCGGACCGATCGTCCAGCCGCCATCGGCATCCGACGTGCCAACCCCGATCGCATCTCCGTCGATCAACGCCTTGACCGTCGCCTTCTCATCGACCTTGCCCGAGAAGGTCGGGGTCGCGTCGTTGGTCAGCCGATCAGTATCGCTTCGCCCGGTATCCTTGGCAAACGAGGTATCCGAGATCTCCGGCGCGACAGTATCGATGACGACCTTGGCGTCCAGCGCCTTGCCATTCTCCTGCTCGAAGACGAACTGCAGGGTCTGGTCCGCGACCCCGGAGCCATAGGTATAGGTCCAGGTGCCGTCCGCACCCACGGGGACTGTCTGGTCGGTCACGACATGACCGTTCTCGAAGTGGCTGACGGTGACGTCCTGGCCGGGCTCCGCTGTCCCGGTGAACGACAGCGTCCTGTCGGCGCCGATCTCCCTGGCGTTGAGCGCATTGTCGTCATTGACATCGCCATCCACATGCACCGAGAGCGATGAGGCAGCGGGGGCGTTGTCGGCAGCGTCATGGCCGTTCCCGGCACCGTTGCCGTTACCGCCATCAGCGGCGTCGGCTGCCGGAGAGGCCGCGTCATGGCCGCTTTCGGCATCATAAGGGACAACACGGGGTTCGGCCGTTGCCGAGTCATCGCCAAGGATGTTGGCCATCACGGCCTCGTCATCGTAGACCGTTTTGTTGCCATGGGCGTCTATCGCCACGAACTCGGTCACAGGCGTTTCGCCATCCCCAAGCACATCTTCCGGGCCACGGATCATCCATTCGCCATCAGGGCCGACCACGTCGGACGCGAACACCTTGCCGTCAACCACAAGCTCGACCGTCTCCGCTCCCTCGACATGGCCGGAATAGATCGGGACAAATGACTCTTTTCCGGTTTCCATGTTCACGATCACAGGCCCGAGCGGCACTGAAACCCCACTGGTAAACTCCGGCGCCTGGGTATCGACGGCGACATCGACATTCACCTCCGCTTCGCCCGCGGGCTCGAAGGTGAAGTGGACGTTCTGGTCCGCCATCTCCGTATCGAACGGCAATGTCCACTTGCCGTCCGCGTCCGCCGTGACGATGCCGTAATACTGGACAGGCCCGCCATTGGTGTAGCTCACCACGATATCCTGACCGGCCTCCGCCGTGCCGCTGAACGCCAGCGACCGGCCCGCATCGATTTCGCTGCTGTTGAGCGCATGATCGCCATTGGCGTCACGATCGACGCGCACAGAGAATGCCGAGCCGCGTTCGCGGCCCTGTGCGGCTTCCACCGCGCCATTGGCCGCACTCAGCGCCGCTCCATGGGCGCGGTCCAGATCAACGCTGCGTCCCCGATCAGGGGCCGCTTCACCATTCCGTATACTCACTACTCTATCTCCATTTCCAAACGCATATCCCGATCCGAATTCCATCGCAGCGGGAGAGCCGAAGGTCTGTCCTGACCGTGTTTCGCGTGTGCGATCCAGCGAGTCCGGACCAACCGGATGTCCGCTGGTCGAAACGCTTCTGGAAACGCGTCAGACCGATATAAATCCGCCGGCGGCAGAATCACCCACACACCAGCGATTGCCCCCTCTTCCTATTTTTCATGCTTATATGCGAATAACATACCCCAAATGTGCTATTTTGACGCACAAATTTTGCTTTTTATCGGCAATAAATAGCAATTTACTTCATTTGCGCAAAAGCAAAGCCCGGCCATCGCGATGACCGGGCTTTCTATGATGGCAGCAATATATTCGGGTCAGACCGCTATGGCCGTGAGATGGTTTTCGGCAGACAGTACAATGCTGTTGCCCACGGCGCGAACGCCATGTATCGCGTCGCCGCCAGCGCCCTTCTGAATGCGTGAGAATGAAGCCCGCCTTTGACGCCGAGCCGACAGCGCACTCTTAAACGATCGTCACCGCATCGCCGGCAACAGACAAATTGCCAGCCACATCGGCCGCTTTCACCGTCAGATCGTGCGTTTCGTCCGACAGAACATTCGTGGTTACCGACCAACTCCCGTCAGACGCCGCGACACCGGCCCCCAGGACAGTCGTTCCGTTCGCATCGTAAACCATCACCGTTGCTCCTGCCTCGGTCGACCCCGCCGCACCGGTGAGCGTCGGTGTATTGTCGCTCGTGATCCCGTCGCTGTTGCACCACACTGCGTCCGACGCCGGATCGAGGTGCAGTCCCACTGGCGCCTCTGGCCGGTTTTCGCCAATGGTGACGTCCGAGCTCACCCATAGCGGGGCGACCGGCAACGAGGAAAGCCTCGAAAAGCTCGGCTACAACCCCTATTCCCTCAAAAACATCTCGCTCGACCTCAAGGTCACATCGCGGACCATCCAGACGCTTCTGACCCGCAAGGGTGCGCTAACGCCCAATCGCTTGCCCGTCCCGATCGAAGATGTGTACTTCGTCCAAATCGAAGCGCAGCCCCACGGTCTCTCCGGGTTCGAACCGCGTGTGCCCGACGATCCGCACCGTAAAAAGCCCCAGTTCCGGCACCTCGACATAAACGAACGTATCCGAGCCCAGATGCTCGATGACGTCGATCATTCCCTCGACCACGCCCTCGCCCGCGGGGGTCAGCGCGATATGCTCGGGCCGGACGCCGAAATGCGCAACCGCTTCGCGCGCATGGGGCAACGTGATCTCGCCACCGCCGGCAAAGCGCACGGTGCCCGCTCCTCCCGCGCAGGGCACGACGTTCATCTTCGGCGATCCAATAAACTGCGCCACAAAGAGATTGGCCGGCTTTTGGTAAAGATCGATCGGCGAACCAATCTGCTCGATCTGCCCCGCCTGCAAGACAACGATCCTGTCGGCCAGCGTCATCGCCTCGATCTGATCGTGGGTCACATAGACCATGGTCGCCTGGAGCCTCCGATGCAGCTTAGCGATCTCAAGCCGCATTTCCACCCTCAGCGCCGCATCGAGGTTGGAAAGCGGCTCATCGAACAAAAAGGCTTTCGGCTCGCGCACAATGGATCGCCCGATGGCCACACGCTGTCGCTGGCCACCCGAAAGCTCACGTGGGTGGCGATCGAGGAAATCGGTCAGTTGCAGCGTCGCGGCTGCAGCCGCGACCTTCTGCTCGATCTCCGCCTTGGGCGCACGTGCGACCTGAAGTCCGAAGCCCATATTCTCGCGCACGGTCTTGTGTGGATAAAGCGCGTAGGATTGGAACACCATCGAAAGCGCGCGCTCGGCCGGAGGCTTGCCCGTGACGTCCTCGCCATCGATCACAATCTTGCCGTCGGTCGCCTCCTCGAGCCCCGAGATAAGCCGCAAGAGCGTCGACTTCCCGCACCCCGAGGGTCCGACGAAAATGACGAACTCGCCCTCGCCGACCGTCAGATCGATCCCTTTGATGATCTCGAGCGCCCCGAAGGATTTGCGGACGCCTTGAAGTTCGATCCTGCCCATTATCTATCCCTCCTCGTGCGCACCAGGCATATTCGGTGACGCCCAGGCGAGCCACATTGCCGCCGTCCAGGAAAAATCCCCACCGCCGCATCCCGCACCGGTCAACGGATCGAAACTTTCATAGAACCCCGATTTGGCGATTAGCCGCCCCGTGTCGCGGCGCACGACCTCGGCAAGATCGCCCTTTCCCGCATCGGCCAGCCCGCTAGCGATCATCCAGTTGACCACAGCCCAGACCGGCCCGCGCCAATAGCGGATGGGATCGAACCGGCTTTCCTCCGGATCGTAGCTCGGCACGAGATAGGTCACACGCTCCGCCCAGCGCGCAAGCGTTGCTGTCAACTGTTCTGCACGGCCGGCACCCACCCCGCCATAAAGCGCCAGCAGCGTTCCGGCCGAAAGCGTCGTGGCCTTCGCATCGTGCCGCAAGTCGAGCGAGACATAGCCGTTCAACTCCTCGCTCCAGAGCGCTTCGATGCCAGCCTCCATCCGCGCTGCCCGAACTCGTGCGCTTTCCGCGATGTCCGTTTCTCCCACCGCCGCCGCAAGCGCCGCAAGGTCGCGTTCCGCACGCAAAAGAATGGCGTTGACCCCGATATCGGCCACCCAGAATGGATTGCCTTGGGCAATCGTATCGATATCCCACTTCGCCTCACGCCCGAACTGCACCAGCGCCATATACTTGTCGTACTCGGCTTTGAGCGGGCGCTGGTCGGCATGGACATGCTGGGTATCGCGGCGCTGATAGTCGCCAACCCGAGATGTATCGACATAGGAAAGCGGTGCGTCCCAATCGGGAAGATTGTCCCGTCCGCTCTCCCAGGGGTGCGTGATCGCGACAAGGCCACGCCCTTGGGGATCCCGCGCCCGCGCGAACCAGACATGCCAGCGCGCGAGCTTTTC
Source organism: Pelagibacterium halotolerans (assembly GCF_044811015.1). Lineage (GTDB taxonomy): Bacteria > Pseudomonadota > Alphaproteobacteria > Rhizobiales > Devosiaceae > Pelagibacterium > Pelagibacterium halotolerans_A. The sequence goes on along the minus strand of NZ_CP085243.1, from coordinate 2,736,914 downwards.
GACCAGATTTGCGGCGCGGGCGACATCGGGATCGCGTTCGAAAAGCGCGCGCACGATGGTCGCGGCAACGGGCGGTTGGGTGATCCCCGAAGTCGGCGGGGACGTTTCGCTGCCCCACTGATCGTGCCCAGGGAAATACCCCGCATCGTCCTGCCAGAAGACGATATGGGGCACCATGCCGTCGTCCCATTGCGCCTTGAACAGTGTCTCGATCTCGGTCCAGGCGCGTTCCGTATCGAAGGTCGCAAACCCCAGCGCCACGAGCGCGGAATCCCAGTTCCACTGAAAGGGATAAAGCCCCTTGGTCGGCACGGTATATCCGCCCCGATCGTTCTGGGTGAGGATTTCGCGGGCCCGCGCGTCGAGTTCGTCTGCGCGTTCGGCGCTTGGTGTATTCATCATTGCACTAACCTTTGACACTGCCCGCCGTGAGCCCCTGCACGAGGAATTTTTCGAACCAGAGGAAGATGACGAGGATCGGAACGGTCGCGACCACGGCGCCCGCCATCAGGTGTTGGCGCGGCACCTCGGCCGAATCGAGCGCGACGACGCCGCGCGGAAGCGTGAAGATCGAGGGATCGTCGAGGAACATGAACGCGAACAGGAACTCGTTCCAGGCGATCATGAAAACATAGAGCGCAACCGAGGCGAGCGCCGGCAGCGACAGGGGCAAAGTGATCTTGCGGATCACCCCGAACCGGTTGAGCCCGTCCATCAGCCCCGCCTCCTCGAGCTCGGGCGGCAGGCCCCGGAAATAGCCCTGGAGCATATAAAGCGCTACGGGCACCGTGGTTGCCGGATAGACGATCAAAAGTCCCAGGATGGTATCTCTCAGCCCAAGCTGGGAGAAGACCGCATAAAGCGGGATCACCAGCACGATGGCCGGGACCATATAGATCAATAGGATCGATTGGGTCATCACCGACCGCCCGGGAAACCGCAGCCGTGCAACCGCATAGGCGCCGGGGATCGAAAACAAGAGCGTAATGATGACCGCTGAGACCGAAACAATCGCCGAGATCAGCATGAACCGGCCGAAATTGTATTGCGTGAAGAGCTGGTAGTAGCTCTCGAACAACCCCAGGCCCTTGGAAAGGTCGACGGAAAGATCGAGCGGGTTGAAGATGAGCTGCTGCTGGTTTTTGAGACTCGTCATCACCATGACGTAGAAGGGCAGCACCACCATCACGGTGAAAAAGACGAACCCGACCCCCTTAAAGACCCGCGCTAGCAGCACTTCGATCCGGTAGCGGTTCAGGTTCCCCGCCTCGATACCCGAAAGGCAGGCGAGGTTCCCGAGCGTCACCGCCCCGCACACAAGCGCGATCGCGACCGCCTGGATGACCGGCGCAACCCCGAGGGTTTGCGAAAAGGGCGCGGCGAATGACGTAGCAAGCAGCCCGACAACCGCCGCGAGGAAGGCTCCGAGCGAAACAGCCTGCGTCCTCAAATCCGGGTCGCGCGTCACGATCACCCCTGCGCTCGCGGCCCCTGCAATCGCCCCGGCAAGAACCACCGGCGTCGCCGCAAGCCCGGTCATCAGCGTGATCGCGATCCCCGAGGTCACCACCGCGATAACACCCCAGAGCGCCCCGACCAGCAGGGCCAGCACAAATCCCGTGCCGATACGCATGGTTCAGCCCTCCTCCCGGTGAATGAAGCGGAAATAGGCCGTCGCGAACGCAACGAGAAACAGGAAGACGACAACAGCCACCGCCGCCCCCGCGCCGAGATTGGAGAGCGCAAACCCCTGCTCATAGACCTCGACGGTCAGCGTGCGCGTGCCAGCGGCGCCGCCGGTCAAAAGGAAGATGTCGTCGAACTTGTTGAACGTCCAGATGAACCGCAAAAGGAACAGCGTCGAGAGAATGCCCAGGAGCTGCGGCAACGAGATATGCCAGAAGACCTGAAACGGCGAGGCCCCGTCGACCTCGGCGGCCTCGTACATGTCCGAGGAGATCGACTGCATCCGCGCAAGGATGAAAAGGAACGAAAGCGGGAAATACCGCCAGGCCTCAAAGGCGATGACCGAGGCCAGCGCCAAGGGAAAGTCGACCGTCAGCCCGAACAGGTTCATCTCGACCGCGCGCTGGCCGAAGAAATTGATCCCCGCGTCGGTGATGTTCATCCGCTGCAGGATCGCATTGAAGGTGCCCGAGAACGGATCGAGCAGCACAACCCAGGTAAAGGTCACGGCGATCACCGGCGCGACATAAGGGAATAAAAACAGCCCCCGCAGCCAGGACCGGCCGAAAAATTCGGTGTTGAGAAGCTGCGCGGCAAACAGCCCAAGCACCAGCGCGCCAGCCGTCCCGAAGACGGTATAGGCGATGGTCACCCACAAAACGCCCCAGAACGCACGGGAATCGAAGATTCGCACGAAGTTTCCAAAGGTGAATTCGCCGCTCGTCAATACATTGGGTGCGTCGCCGTCCATCACGGGCGCGCTCGCGCGCGGATCGATCTCTTCGCCCGTCAATCCTTCGACGGGCGTGGCGATAAATTCGATGGTTTCACGATAACCCGGCGCGAAATCGCCCAGTTCGCAAAAAACCGCGCGCCCGTCGATCGTGCAGCGCTCATCGATCTGGTCTACTGCGATGGTCTCGGGCAGCGTGTCGGCCAGCGTCACATTGGTAATCACGTTGTCCTGCGAGGAATTGCGCAGGCGGTATTCGATGGTGAACTGCGCGCCCGCGACATCGTCGTCGCCACTCGTGCGCTCCGAAACGATCGGCGCGGCGGGCCGCAGATCGGCGAGTGCTACCGGCTTGACCGAAATCCAGAAATTGGCCGCAAGCGGAAACAGAACGATCGCAAAGACGATAACGAATGTCGGCATCAGCATGCCGAGTGCCAACCGCGCCTCGGCGCGGGCCATCGGCCCCACCTTGCGTTTTGGCTTCGTCGCGCGCTCGGGATCGGGCTGGGCCGGGACCATGTCGGATCCGGTCATCGTATCGCTTCCCTCGAATAAACCTGTGGCGGGCCGGGCCGCGCGTCAGCGAAACGCGGTCCGGTCCCATGGGGGAGGAGACCCCTATTCGATATTGGCCAGTTCGGCATTCATCGCCTCGACCGTCGCCGCGGCATCGCGTTCGCCGTCGATGAATTCCCGGACATAGCGGTTGATCATCTGCGAATTGATGATCCGCGAAGCCAGCGCGAGCTGGTTCTCCGTTGCTCCCCAACGCCCGGCGGTTTCGAGCCCGGCGACAATGTCCCCGATCACCTCTTCGGGATAGAGATCGGCCAGCGGCGCCTTGCGATCGACGCCGACCGGCAAAGTCGCCCAAAGGTCGACGAAGGCAGTCGGGTCTTCCGGTGTCCCGCGACGGACCGGGAACTTCCCCTCGGGCGCAATCGAAAGCGTGTTCTCATAGCCCTCGCTCATCGAATATTCGACAAACGCCGCGGCATCGTCGGTATCGGCATCCATGGTGATGCCGAAATACCGGATATCCGCCCAGGCCGAGCCGTCCGGGTTCGACGGCCCCGAAATCGTGGTCGTAACTCCGGTTTTGCTCGCCAGTTCGGTCGATGTCGGATCGTCATTGATCGCTGGCGGATCGCTGTCGCGCAGGCCCGCAAGCTCGTCGAGGATAAACGGCGACCAGATGATCATCGCCGCATTACCCGTGAAATAGAGCTGGCGCGACTGTTGCCAGTAAAGATCGCCCGGCGGCGAGGCTTCGGCCAACGTCTTATAAAATTCAAGTGCCTCAATCGTAGGCTCGGGATCAAACCCGGTCGAGCCATCCGCATGAACCGGGCTGACGCCATTGGCGAGGAAGACGTGCTCGAGCATCTGGCTCATATACGCTTCGTCCACCTTGGTCGCGGCGACGAACCCGTACAGCTCGGGCGGATTGTGTAGCGCTTCGATCGCTGTGGCGATCGCCTCGTAGCTCGTGGGGGGTTCGAGGCCGGCTTCCTCAAAGAGGTCGGTGCGATAGACCACCATCTGCGTCCAGCCGTCGACCGGCACCGCGGCGGTTTCCCCGTCGAAATCGGCAAAAGCGAGCGCGCCGGGCGCAAAGGTATCGCGTCCGAGCTCTTCAACAACTTCATTGGCCGCCTCGACGTCCAAAATCCCCGCCTCGGCCCAGGGCAGCGCATATTGCTGCGGGTGATAGATGACATCGGGCAGGTTCCCCGCCGCGAACGCCGCGGTTGCCCGCGTCCCCAGCTCGCTTTCGGTCACCGGGATGACTTCGACCCCAATACCCGTTTCCGCCTCGAAATCGGCGGCAAGCTGTTCCTGCCTGGCTAGCCGGTCGGGCTGTTCCTCGGTCGTCCAGAACTGAAGCTGTGCGTTTGCCAGCGACGTCGAGAGCATCAGCCCCGCCGTCGCGAGCGTTAGAATACCTGTGGTTTTCCTGATCATTCGTTTCCTCCCTTCGATGATCTTTCCATGAGATGTGCCGGGGGATTGGCTGACGCGCGTTGCGTCAGCTTGGCTTCCCACAGAACCTGGAAATCGGTTGGATCGGCGCCGTCGATCAGCGCCCGGATCATGCGGGCGACTTCGCAGCCCGCTTCATGGCTCGATTGGCTCATCGTGGTGAGCGGAGGATCGGCGGCTTCGCCAATAGGCAGGCCGTCATAACCGATCACCGAAACGTCGTGCCCGGGCTTGAGGCCCGCGCGCCAGACCGCCCGCATCGCCCCGAGTGCAACCGCGTCGGTAATGCATATCACCGCCGTCGGCGGGGTGGGCAGCGTCATCATCTGGGCCATGGCCGTTTTTGCCATGACCGCGTCGGCGACGCCGTCGACGCGGTAACCGGGCAGAATCTCGAGCCCGACCTCGCTCATCGCCCGCTCGTAACCCTTGCGGCGCAGAGACGCGAAGTTGAAATCAAGGTCCCCGCCAAGATAGGCGATATGCCGGTGCCCCAAATTGTAGAGATAGTGCACCGCGTCGACGAACGCCTTTTCATTGTCGACATCGAGCCAGGCATAGCCCGAAGGATCCTCCGTGCGCCCGTGAACGACGAAAGGCACGCCCTGCTCTAAGAAATAATCCACCCGCGGATCGTGCCGCCGTGTGCGGGTGACGACGAAACCACCCACCTTGCCTGCGCGGATCAGGCGTTCGGCGACATCGACCTCGCTATGACCCTCGGGCACCGCCGCAACGATCAAATCCCAGTCATGCGCGGCAAGTTCGCCCGCCATTCCGTCGATCATTTCGGCCAGGAACGGATCAGTGACGTGCCCCTCGCGTGCCGGCAGAACGAACCCGACAGTTTCGATCACACCGCGCGCAAGCCGCCGCGCCGTGGACGAAGGCCGGTAACCGAGCTCTTTGGCTGCAGCGATAACCCGCTCACGTGTCTTGACGGCGATGTCGGGGTAGTTGTTGAGCGCGCGCGAAATCGTGCCCTCGGAAAGCCCCAGATGCGCAGCAAGCCGTGCCAGCGATACAGGCTCATTGCGCCGCGCCGCGCCGCGCTCCGTCGTATTCATAAACATCCTCCCAGCCCGAAACACTTCTCGCTTTTTGTCTTCGAAAGCGCTTTCGGAATACGATCAACGCTACCGAAAGCGCTTTCGATTGTCAAATGCTGCTAAAAATGACCAAGAGGCGTCATCGTTTCCGCCATGCAATGCCTCTTGCCCGCACCAACGATTGCCCGATACAAACATATTAGTCAGATCAAGGGAGGACACACTCATGCCAAAGCGCATCATCTTCACCGGCGGCAGCGGCAAGGCGGGGCGGCATGTGGTACCGTACCTTGTAGAGCGGGGCTATGAGGTGCTCAATCTCGACCTCGTCCCGCTCGATCATCCCGGCGTCACGACGATCCAGGTAGATTTGACCGATTCCGGCCAGGTCTTCAACGCGCTCTCGATGCATTTCGATTTCGATGGATTGACGACCGGCAACGGCCCGGCACCCATCGACGCGGTCGTCCATTTCGCGGCCATCCCGCGCATCCTGATCAAGCCCGATAACGCAACCTTCACCGAAAACGTTACCTCGACCTACAACGTCATCGAAGCGGCCACCAAGCTCGGGGTCAAAAAAGTCGTCATCGCCTCGAGCGAAACCACCTATGGTGTGTGCTTTGCCGAAGGCGACAAGGACTTCGCCCAGTTCCCGCTCGACGAGGATTACGACGTCGATCCGATGGATTCCTACGGGCTCTCGAAAGTCTGCAACGAAAAGACCGCCCGCGCCTTCGCCATGCGCTACAAGGCCGACATCTACGCGCTCAGGATCGGCAACGTCATCGAGCCGCACGAATACGAACGCTTCCCGGGCTTCATCGCCAACCCCGCCTCGCGCAAGCGCAACGCCTGGAGCTATATCGACGCGCGCGACCTCGGCCAGATCGTCGATCTGTGCATCGGCAAGGACGGACTCGGCTTCCAGGTCTTCAACGCGGTCAACGACGAGATCACCGCCACCGAACCCACAACGCAATTTCTTGCCAAATGGGCACCCAATACGCCCATAACGCGCGCAATGGACACCTTTGAAGCGCCAATTTCCAACCGCAAGATCCGTGAAGTTCTCGGCTTCAAGGAAGTCCACAACTGGCGGCAATATGTGAAAGTCGACTAGCCGAGGCGAGCCCTAAGCCGGGAGCGTCAGCCCCGTCGCCCGCTCGATCTTCGCTTCAAGCGGCAAGTCCGCAGACGACGTGCCGAGCTTCAAGCTGAACACCCCAGGCTCCACGACCCAGTTGCCACCATCGGGATCGAAAAACGCGAAGGCGCGCGCATCGAGCCGCAGCGACAGGACGTCGCTCGCGCCTGGGCCCAACACCGTCTTGCCGAACGCTTTCAATTCCTTCTCGGGCCGCGGCAGCGTCGCCTCGTGGTCGCTCACATAAAGCTGCACGACGCACGAACCAGCCCGATGCCCGGTATTGGTGACCCGCACCGAAACATCCACCACACCCTCGGCCTCGAATCGTCCGTCCTCGACACCGAAATCGGTCAGCGAAAAATCGGTGTAGCTCAGCCCGAACCCGAACGGGAACAAGGGCGCAATCCCGTGCTTGTCGTAGTGCCGGTAACCGACGAAGACGCCCTCGTCGTAGCGCACTTCCCCGTCCTGCCCGGGATAGACTTTCGGGTCCTGGCTGTGGGCAGGGTTGTCGCTCCACTTGACCGGGAAGCTCTGCGGCAGCCGTCCGCCCGGATCGGTGTGGCCAAAGAGCACATCGGCAATCGCGTTGCCCGCCTCCTGGCCCGGATACCAGGCTTCGATGACCCCCGCGACATCGTCGATCCACGGCATCTCGACCGGCCCGCCGGTCTGGAGGACGACGACGGTTCTGGGATTGGCCTTTGCGACGGCGGCAACGAGATCGTTCTGGCGCCCCGGCAGCGTGATCGATTCAAGGTCCGAGCCTTCCGTATCCCACTGTCCGTTACGGCCGATGAACACGAGCGCTACATCGGCATCGCTTGCCGTGCGCGCGGCCTCTTCGATGGCTTCTTGGCCGAGCGGCAGCCCGATCCCCAGATGGAACGCCGCAAGCCCGAGACTGGCAAAATCCTTGGTCGCAAATTCGACCACGACCTCATGCGCCTTACCCGCCTCCAGCGTGGCTTCGCCGATAACCTCGTCACACCCTTCCTCGAAATAGGTGCGGCCCTTCTGCCAATTGGTCCACGCATCTGCCACCAGTGTGCCGTCGACATAGACCTTGGCAAAACCTGCACTATAGACGCCGACCTGGTATGTGCCGGAAAGCTCCGGCGTGAACGTTCCCGAAATCCGTGCCGAAAAGCTCAGCGGATCGACCTTGCCATCGGCAACCCGCCCGATCCAGAAGGCCTGCGCTTCTTCAACCGTTTCGGTGAAGACCGGATCGCCCGAAAGGTCCCGATTGGCGAAATACTGGACCGTGAAGCCACCCTTGGCGGTCGGCTCGAACCGATGGTTGGTGCACCCGGCAGCATAGGCAAGCCGCCCCTCGCCGGCCGCGGCAACGAGCCCTTCCCACGGGCTGATCGCATAGTGTGGATTGAGCTGCGCGCTCCCCCCACCCATGATTTGCGCGGTCTTGGCATTCGGCCCGATGACGGCAATCTTGCCTTTGCCCGGAAGCGGCAGCACGCCGTCGTTCTTCAAGAGCACCATTGCCTCAGCGCCAGCGCGGCGGATGAGCGCGCGATGTTCGGGGCGGTTGTCTGCCTTTTCCTCGTGCGGACGTTGATCCTTGAGCGCACCCGTCCGGTCCATCACGGTGAGAATGGCGCGCACGCGATCCCTGATCGTCTCCCGCGAGACCTCCCCGGCCTCGACCGCAGCCACGAGCTTTTCGCCCCGGTCGCGCGTAGGTCCGGGCATTTCGAGGTCGAGCCCGGCATTGACCGTTTCCGCTGTCGAATGCGACCCGAACCAATCCGACATCACCAGACCCGAATAACCCCACTGCTTGCGTAAAACCTCTTCGAGCAGCCAGGGATGTTCGGACGCAAAGGTGCCGTTGAGCTTGTTGTAAGCCGTCATCACGCCCCAGGTCGTGGCCTTCTTGACCGCCCACTCGAACGGAACGAGATAGACCTCCCGCAGGCTCCGCTCGTCGATCTGCGAAGAAATCGTCGTCCGCTCGATCTCGGATTCATTACCTGCGAAATGCTTGATCGTCGCGCCTATGCCCTTGTCTTGCAGCCCGCGGATATAGGCCACCGCCAGCTCCGCCGCGAGGATAGGATCTTCCGAATAGCACTCGAAATTCCGTCCGTTGGTCACCGAGCGGTGAATGTTAACCGTGGGAGCAAGCAGCATATGCGCGCCCTTGGACTTAACCTCGTCGGCGAGCGCGCCGCCGATCTGCTCCACAAGATCGGTGTTCCACGTCGCCCCCAGCGCAATCCCCACCGGGAAACTCGCCGATTTCACCCCGCCGATCAACGACCCGCCGCCGCGCGCGCCATTGGGCCCGTCAGTCACTCGTAACTTGCCGATCCCCAGCCGCTCGATAGCCGCAACTGACCAGAAATCCTCTCCTGAAAGCAGGCTGACCTGCTCTTTTAGTGTCATCTGGTCGATCAGCGATTCGATCTCGGTGGGGCGCATGACTGGGATCCTCCGCAACTGTCCTTTTGATTGGCGCCACCTATAACAGCTTTGCCGCTCAAGGTGTATGACCGCTTCGAGCCCGGCCGAAGAAGCAGGATGCCCTCACCGGGGCGATACCCCCTCGAGGAAAATGCGCACCGCGACCGCAACATGCGCATCGATCTCCCCCGCGTCGGGCCGGGCTCCGGGGAAAAACATGATCCGCTGCTGCAAATTGCCCTTGACCATTTCGAGGAACGCGATTGCAGCCCGTTCCGGATCGTCCATCCGCAGTCGGCCACGCTCGGTTTCCCTTCGCAGATACGCGGCGACCGATGGGTAGGCGCGCCCCGGCCCGAGCTCGTAAAAGGCCGTGCCCAGTTCGGGAAAGCGACCGGTCTCGGCGAGAATCAGCCGGTAGCTCAAGAGCATTTCGGGCGCCGTAATAATGGCGACGAACCGCTTGCCGAGGGCCGGGAGCACAATTTCAGGTGGAGCATCGACGTCGGCCAGCGAGCCGAGCGGAGCGAGCATGCGGTCGAAAAGGCGCCGCATGGCCCGCACGAACATCGCCTCCTTGTCCCCGAACAAAGCATAGATATCCCGCCGCGACCCGCCCGTCCGCGAAATGACCATCGCCAGTGTCGTCGCGTCGAACCCGTTTTCGAGGAAAAGCGTCGCAGCGGTATCGAGAAGAACCGCCTCTCGTTCCGATTTTCCCTTTCTCGCAGACATATGTGTGCCTCTTGACATTGGTACCCATTGGTACCAATTCATAGCATAATGGTACCGACAAGTACCAATATCTGACCTACCCTGCACGAAACAAGGGGGATAGACCGAACCCATGACACCCAAAATCCTGATCGTCGGCGCAGGCCCTACGGGCATGACTGCGGCACTCGAGCTCGCGCGGCGGGGCATTGCCGCCGATATCATCGAAAAACGCGATGCGCCCTCCCCACTCTCGCGCGCGGTCGGCATCCTCCCGTCAAGCATGGCAATCTTCGCCGCCTCGGGCGTCGATAAGGTCATCCGCGAAGCGGCGCTCGAAGTGGCCGAGGTCGAAATCTTTTTCGAGCGCAAAAAGATAGTTTCCCTGCATATGGATGCAGATCCGGACCCGCACGTAAGGCTTCTGAGCCTACCCCAGGACCGAACCGAGACGATCCTGCGCGACGCTCTCGCCAACCGGAATGTATCTGTGCGCTATGGCAAGTCGCTCGAGCGCCTCGAACAGAACGAAACCCACGTCCGCGTCCGGATCGACGGCGAAAGCGCCGAATATGATTATGTCCTGGCCGCCGACGGCGCCCGCAGCACGGCCCGGACCCAACTCGGCCTCACCTTTGAGGGTTTCGATCTCCCCGAAACCTGGTCGATCGCCGACATCGAGGTCGATGATTGGCCGCGGGTCGGCTTTTTCAGCGTCTATCTGCGCAAGAACGGCGAGGCGGTGTTCGTCATCCCCATGGAAGCTCACCGTTACAGGCTTGTCGCCAACGCACCCGACGCGCTTGCCACCATGCCCGGCACGGTCGACGTCTCCCGCCTCAACCGCAGCGGGCAGTTCACCATCGGCATTCGTCAGGTCGAGCGCTACAGCCGGGGCCGTGTCTTTCTCGCCGGCGATGCTGCGCACACACACTCACCCGTCGGTGGCCGGGGCATGAACCTGGGCATCTCCGACGCTGCCGAATGGGCCCAACGTCTTGCGGACGGTACCTTGGACGGCTACCACGCCTCTCGCCATGCCGCTGGCCGGAAAATCATTGATTTCAGTGAATCGAGCCGTAAAGGCGTGCTGACCGCAAACCGCCTCAAGCGCACCACCACCCTCGCCGCTCTGCGCATTTTCAACGCCATACCCGCCCTCAACCGCCAGATGGTGCGCAGGATGCTCTTGAGCTGACACGAGAGGCAGCGCACGCGAAATGCGGGCCAGAGTGCTTTCAGGCGGACTTGATCATGTCGGCGGCCTTTTCCGCGATCATGACGACCGGAGAAGCGGTATTTCCCGAAACGATCCGCGGCATGATCGAGGCATCGATCACACGCAGCCCGTCAAGTCCGTGCACGCGTAAATCGCTCCCGACAACGGCGTTGGCGTCCTGTCCCATCTTGCAGGTCCCGACCGGATGAAAGATCGTCGTGGCGATATTGCCGATTTCCCGCAGGAGATCGGCTTCCGAGGCCACCGCAGGCCCGGGCAGGATTTCCTCGGGGGCATGGGGCGCCAGCGTCTTGGCGGTCATGATGCGGCGGGCCTGTTCAACCGCCCGTACCGCGACCTGCCGGTCGGCTTCCGCCGAGAGGTAGTTGAGCCGGATGTCCGGCTGCTGCTCGGGATCGGGCGTCAGGGCATGGCTACTGCCAACGCTCTGCGGACGGAGGTTACAGACCGACACGGTGATGGCCGGGAAAGGATGCAGCGGATCGCCGAGCCGATCGGTCGAAAGCGGCTGCACGTGATATTCGAGATCGGGCGTTTCCAGCGACGGGTCGGATTTGGTGAACATGCCGAACTGGCTCGGCGCCATCGATAGCGGCCCACTCCGAAATAGCCCATATTCGACCGCCATCCTCGCCTTGCCGAACAGCGAGTTGGCCGCCGTGTTGAGCGTTTTGGCGTTACCCACCTTGTAGACTGTCCGGATCTGCAGATGGTCCTGCAGATTTTCCCCTACACCGGGGCTCTCGTGGACGACGGGAACGCCGAGACCGGCGAGAACTTCAGGCCGGCCAACGCCGGAGAGCTCGAGAATCTTCGGCGAATTGATCGCTCCTGCGGCGAGCAGGACGTCGCCCCTCGCCCGCGCCTCGACCACCTGCCCTTTGTGCCGGAAACGGACCCCGGTAACGCGTTTGCCATCGAACGTAAGCCGATCGGTCAGAGCATGGGTGATGACACGCAGATTAGGGCGCCGCATGGCAGGACGCAGAAACGCCTTCGCCGTGTTCCAACGCACACCACCGTTCTGGTTGACCTCGAAAAAGCCGGACCCCTCATTATTGCCGTCGTTGAAATCGTCGCGCGGCATGACGCCGAATTCCATGGCGCCCTGCTGGACCGCCTTGAGAATATCCCAGGAGAGGCGCTGCCGTTGCACCTTCCATTCGCCGCCCTTGCGATGCCAGGCACCCTCGCCTGCGTGATGGTCTTCGGATTTGAGGAAATAGGGCAGAACGTCGTCCCAACCCCAGCCGGCGTTGCCGAGCTGGCGCCAATGATCGTAGTCGGCGGCTTGTCCGCGCATGTAGATCATGCCGTTGACCGAAGTGCAGCCGCCCAGAACCTTGCCACGCGGATAAACGAGCGACCGGCCATTGAGACCGGGTTCGCTCGCCGTCTTCATCATCCAGTCGGTGCGCGGATTGCCGATGCAATAGAGATACCCCACCGGGATATGAACCCAGTGGTAGTTGTCGCTGCCACCCGCCTCAAGCAGCAACACGCGCTTCTGTGGGTCCTCGGTCAACCGGTTGGCGAGCACGCAACCGGCCGTTCCGGCGCCGACTATGATGTAATCGTAATCCCCTTCGAGATGGTGAGCCTGTTCCATACAGTCCCTCTCAGGCGTTTGCGGAAAGTTCGGACCAGATGTCCCCCATCCGCTCGCAGAGCTTGCGGTAAAGCCCATAGCGTCGGTCGTAATGGGCACGCATGGCCGGATCGGGATCGAAATGGTCGCGCGGACGTGTCATTGCCGCTATCGCGGTTTCGTAGTCGCCGAACTGTCCTGTACCGACGCCCGCGCCGATGGCTGCCCCCAGCGCGCCGGTTTCGCGCGCCTGGGCGGTCGCGACCGGAAGGCCCAGCCCGTCCGCAAAGATTTGCGGCCAGTGCGCGCTGCGCGCGCCTCCACCCGACATGACCGCTTTCGTCACCGGCAATCCGGCACCGGCCAAAACCTCGAGATGGCGCCGGTGTTCGAACATCACGCCTTCGAACAGGGCGCGCAGCACGTGGCCTTCGCCATGCCAGCCGGCAAGACCATAAAAGCCCGCGCGGTATTCCGCCCCCTCGCCCGAACCGTAAAGATAGGGGTGAAAGAGCGGATCGTCCGCACGCGGCGATATCGCCGCGATGCGGTCGTTGCAGAACCCGAACGGATCGTCCGTATGCCCGCCGCGTTCGACGAATTCGCGGACATACCATTCGAGATTGGCCGCTGACGTGGCACTCGATTCGATATTGACAAAGCGGCCCGGCCCGAATGCAGAAACCATAAACACATCCGGATCGTTGACCGGCACCCCGGAGAAGACCTGGTTGATCGACCACGTGCCCGCGATGATCGATGCGTCTCCAGCGGCCACGACACCGGACCCCATCGCGCTGGCGATCACGTCGAAATATCCCCCGATCACCGGCGTGCCCACGGCCAGGCCGGTGGCTTCGGCGGCTTCGGGCGTGACCGCGCCGACGATCTCGCTGGGGTCGACAAGACGCGGCAGAAGCGCCCGCGCGTCCTCAAGACCATAAAGGGCGAGCAATTCCTCGTCGTATCGGGCTTCAGGCAACTGCAACAGGCCGCACCCCGACATGTCCGAAATGTCGCTGACCCGTTCGCCGGTAAGCTTGAAGGTGATGAAATCCTTGCACAGCAATACGGTGCCGGTCTGCGCATAGAGTTCGGGCGCATAACGCTTGACCCATGCCAGAAGCGTCGGCGTCTGCGATAGCCACGGCATTTGCCGGCAGATGGCGTGGAAACGCTGGCCGTTCTCGCGCTTCATCTGCGCCGCCAGCGCCGCGGCCCGGCTGTCGAGGGATTGGATGCCAAGCAGCGGGTCACCCGACCTGTCGACGAGATAAAGCCCGTTGCCATGACCGGCACAGCCGATCCCGGCGATCTGGCGCGCGTCGATTCCCGCGCTTTCGATGCAACCGCGGATCGCCTGTCGGGCGTTCGCCCACAGCTCCCCCAGATCGCGCTCCACATGACCCGGCTCGGGCGTCGAGGACTGCCCGTCGAGCGCATGCATGGCGCATTGCCGTCCTTCGAGGTCGAACAGCACCGCCTTGATGACGGTATTGCCCGCATCGAGCCCCAATAGATAGGTCTTGTTGTCAGCCACGATTGTATACGTCCCAGGCTTCTTCGCCGCCGGCGCCCTGATGGATGATCGCCATCAATGCGTTGACCACGGCTTTGGGGTTGTCATGCTGATAGATATTGCGGCCATAGACCATGCCTTTTGCGCCCTGTCCCATGAGTTTGGCGGATTTTGCCAGGACCACCTTGAGATCCTCCTTGCCGCCGCCGCGTACCAGAACGGGTACCCGCGCCGCCTCGATCACGCGATGGAAGTCGTCGGGATCGTCGGTGGGGTCGGCCTTGATGATGTCGGCGCCCATTTCGCTCGCGAGCCGCACGAGCGTCACGATCTTGTCGGCGTCGCCATCGACCTGATAGCCACCGCGCACCTCGTTGGGGAGCATGACGAGCGGCTCGATCATCAGCGGCATGCCGTATTTATGGCAGGCGGCGCGCACGCGGCTGATGTTCGCGACACACTGCCGGAACAGGTCCGGCTCGTCGGGCAGCATGAAAAGGTTGACCACCACACATGCGGCATCCATTTCCAGCGCCCCGATGATCGGTTCATCGGCATTCTGGAGTAAGGACCACATCACCCGGTGGCGGCGGTCGTTATAGGGATTGCCCATATCGATCCGCATGACCAGCGCCGGCTTGTCCCGCTCCGGGCGGCTTTGCAGAAGGTCAGCCTGACCGTAGGCCATCTGGATGGCATCCGGTCGCGCCCCGATCAGTGTATCCACGACGCCCGCCATGTCTTCGAGCCCGACAAGAAAGCTCGGTTCGTTGCAGACGCCATGGTCGATGGCGACATCGAGGCAGCCGCCATTGTTGAACATCCGGTTCATACGGGCCTTGGTGCTTATGCGCATTCGGTACTCCTTGAATGGGTTCGGTCTTCGAGCATTGCCGGGCTGACGCCGTAATAGGTTTCGAGCTCGGCTGTGAGATCGGCCACCTCGCGCGCCAGGCGGTCGCCAGTCCAGCCGAGTTCGGCTGCCGCAACCTCGCCAATCCGCGTAATGTGATTGGCGTTGAGGACGCCGGTGATCGCGAGATCCGTGCGGCGCAGCACCAGGTCGCCGAGCCGCAACGCGCGCTCGTGCTGGACCAAAAAAGCGATCTCCGCCGCCGTGATCTCGGTCGCCCCGTCGAGAGAAACGTCGTCCGGGCGCGGTATGCAAAAGGCCAGCACGGCGCGCGCGCGGGTCCCGTAGGCATTGACGAGATGGGCGGCCCGCACCGCCGAAATGCCGAACGTCCCGGCAAGGTCGCGTTCCAGAACCCCCGGATCCTCCGGCATGCCCCCTCCACCGCCGATTGGCAGCGCCAGCGTGTCGTGCACTCGCGCCACGCCCAGTTCGGCAAGCACCGCGTCGGCGGTTTGCTCGGCAAACGCCCGGAAGGTCGTCCACTTTCCGCCCACCATGCAAAGCTGCGGCGGCGTGCCTTCGACCCGCACGGTGGAGTGCCCCCGTGAGATACGGCCAGTGAAGTCGTGATCGCTCATGGGTAGCGGGCGGATGCCGCTATAGCTGAAGACCACCTGCCCCGGATCGAGCGGAATACCGGGGAAGATCCGCCCGAGCGAGGTCAGGATATAGTCGCATTCGTCGTCCTCGCACCGGACCCGCGTCGGCGCATCGACCCGGATATCGGTCGAGCCGGCCAACACCTTTCCCAGATAGGGAAAGACGATGCAGACGCGGCCATCCGCATTCTCGAAAAAGATCATATGACCGCCCAGCGCATCATGGAGCACGGGATTGTCGAGGATAAGGTGCGAGCCTTTGGTCCCCGAAACCAACCGTTCGGGCAGCTCCGCGCCGGAGAGCGCGCGGCCGGTATCGTCGATCCAGGCCCCCGTGGCGTTGACGACGATCCGCGCCGTGGCCGCAAAGCGCTCGCCGGAGATCGTATCGGTGATCTCGAACCCGTCGCCCACGCGGGCAATCTCGGCGTAATTGAGCGCAACCGCCGAACGGTTCTCGCGCGCGGCGTCGAGAACAAGTTCAAGGCCTAGCCGCTCCGGATGACTGATCCAGGCATCGTAGTAGGTTGCCGAAAAGCGTAAATGCGGTGTGAGACCCGGCCATCTGGCAAAGGTTGCCTCCGCACCGCGAAATTCGTGCGTTGGCATGAGCCTGCGTTTGCGTGTGACCCAATCATAAAGCGCCAGACCGATCTTGACGGGCAGCGCGCCGCGCTGCGCGGGACGGCTCTTGCCGCCGAAAAAGCTGACCGCGGCATTGAGCAATCCGGAGAATCGCGACGCAATCGGAATCGTGGTGGGCAGCGGCCGCACCATATGAGGCGCGTTGAGCAAGAGCGCATCGCGCTCGCGCAGGGACTCCCGGACCAGCCCGAACTCGCCATTTTCGAGATAGCGCAAGCCGCCGTGGATCATGCGGGACGGCGCGGCGCTGCAGCCCGAGCAGAAATCGTTCCGCTCGACCAGAAGGACGCGAAGCCCCTGCAGCGCGAGATCACGGAAGACCCCTATACCGTTAATCCCGCCGCCGACGACGATCACGTCGAAGTCGCCGGTCCGGCGGGCACTCTCTACAATGTCGTCCCTAGATTCAGGCATAGCTCTACCGTTCACCGCCAATGTGTGCGGCGTCCGTGGTCCTCAGGTTCGTTTTCGATTGGGCTCAGGCGTCGAGATCGGTCAGATGCGTCTTGGCGGCCTCGCTGATGGCGTTGATTTCCGGTTCGGTGAGGCGGATGCGTCCCGCCCCGGCATTTTCCTTGGCCTGCGTGGCGTTTCGTGCGCCGCAAAGCGAGAACGTGATGCCCGGCTGCTGCAGGGTCCAGGCGATCACGATTTGCGCCCGCGTGGCACCGTGGGCCTCGGCCACAGGATCGATCGCCTGCATCAGGCACGCGACCTTCTCGCGGTTGGCGATGGAGAAGCGGGGATTGTCCTTGCGCAGATCGTCGCCGGTGAACACGCGGTCCGGACCGATCTTGCCCGACAGCAGTCCCAGGGCCAAAGACGAGTAGCTGAGGACCGAGACCTCATGCGCCATGCATTGGGGCAGAAGCGTCTCCTCGAGACCACGGACGACCATCGAATACTCCTCCTGGATCGCATCCAGCTGACCGGCAGCCAGATACGCATCGAGATCGTCGCGCGAGATATTGCTGGCGCCGATGGCGCGGATTTTCCCATCCGCCTTCAACCGCTCAAGCGTCTCCATCGTTTCGGCGATCGGGGTGGTGGGGTCCTGCCAGTGCGTGATGTAGAGATCGATATAGTCCGTCCCCAGCCGTTTAAGGCTCTGTTCGACCTCATAAATGATCGCATCCTTGCCGAGGTAACGATGCACCGGCATGTCGCCCACATCGAAGAAATGATTGCCCTTCTGCGTATGCCAGACGAGCCCGCATTTGGTGGCGAGCACCACCCGGTCGCGCTGTCCTTTTATCGCTTTGCCCACGATCTCCTCGGCAACACCCTGGCCGTAGGCAGGCGCGGTGTCGATGAGCGAGACGCCCTCGTCGAGCGAAGCCTTGATCGCGTCGATGGACTGCGCCTCGTCGGTGCCGCCCCACATCCAGCCGCCGATAGCCCATGTCCCCAGGCCGACGGCGGAAGCGGTGATACCGGAGGCGCCAATGGGACGGGTGAGCATTTCATGCAACATGTTGAGAGCTTCCAATCTTTTTAAGAACCGCCGTGGCGGTCTGTTCGTCGACGATGAGCGAATTGAGCCTGCGGCCGTTGAGTACGGCCTCGATGGGCTCCACCTTCTCTGCGCCCGCGGCGACACCGATGACGCGGGGGCAGGTGCAGAGTTCGGACGGATCGAGCGCAACAAGGCGGGAATTGAGCGGGTAGTCGGCCAGCGTCCCGTCCCGCTTGACGAGGTGGGCCAGGAATTCCGCAGCTACGCCGCTTTTCACCAAGTGCTCGCGTCCGGGATTGGGCGCGGGATGCAGGTCGTAATAGCTCGAACCGGGCGCGGTGATGGACCCCACACCCACCAGCGCGACCGCCGCGCTGCGCGCCAGATCGAACACCTCTTTGATCGATCCCATCTGCATGAGCATGTCGCGCTGCTCGCGGCTCTCGGCAAATAGCGGCGCATGCAAAAGCATGGCCTTGCCACCAAGGCGCTCGGCGATGCGCGTGGCGAGATGGTTGACGTCTGTATAGAACTTGCCCTGAACGCCGCCGGTCAGAGGCACGACGGTTACGTCGAACCCGCGCTCCGGCTCAAGATGCTCGGCAACCGCGCTGACGGCCTTGCCGCCCGTGATCGCGATCACGTCCCCATCCCGGATGGTTTCGAGGAGATGATTGGCCGCAGCGCGGCCGACCTGCTGAAGGGTTGTGTCCGGATTGCCCGAAACCGTGGGGGCGACAATGGCGCTGCCGAGCCCGCTGGATTGAATCAGCGCGTTCTCGAGATCGACCAGTCCCTGATACGGGCTTTCGATGGCGATTTTGACCATCCCGAGACTGCGCCCCTGGGTAATCAGGCGGTTCACCTTCGAGGTGGAGAGATTGAGCGTTTCGGCGATCTCCGATTGCTTCCTGCCTTCGATGAAATGCAGGACCAGAACCGTGTGGATTTGCCGGATCAGCTCGAAATCGTCTCTTCGTACAGCCATCTTCGTTTCACCAGTGTTCAGAGGAAATGCTCAGCCGCGCCGCTTGTTGATGTAATGGTCTATGGAAACCGCCGCGAGCAGAATGGAGCCGCGAATGATATCTTGCCAATAGACCGACACGTCCAGAAGGGCGAGCGAGGAGGATACGACAGACAGCAGGACCGCGCCCAGAATAGCACCGAAAATGGTGCCCGAACCGCCCGAAAGGCTGGCGCCACCGATCACCGCCGCGGCGATGACGTTGAGTTCCATACCGATGCCGAAAGTCGGCTGGGCCGAACCGAACCGGGCCATATAGATGACACCGGCGACGCCGCACAGTGCCGAGCATAGCGTGGTGGTGAGGAAGACAACCTTCTTGGTCCGGATGCCCGAATAGGCCGCGGCCTTCTCGTTGCTGCCGGTATAGAACACCTTGCGAAAGAGCGTGGTGCGCCGAAGCATGAAGTCGAAGGCGATAACCACCACAAAGAAGATGACGATGACCACAGGGATCACGCCAATGGCCCCCTGGCCGATGAACTTGAATTCCGGGGGCAGCGTGAAGAGCCCGAGCGGACGCCCGCCCGTGCCCAGGAGGCAGGCCCCGCGCGCAATCACCATGACCGCCAGCGAGACGATGAAGTGATGCAGGCCCACCTTGGTGACGAAAAACCCCATCGCCGCGCCGATACCAGTGCACGCCAGGATGGAAATGGCCGACGCGCTCCAGGGGTCCATGCCCGAAAGGAACAACAGGCCCGCGATCACCATGGCGAGCGCGGTTACCGAGCCCACTGAAAGGTCGATGCCACCCGAAATCAGCAGGATGGTCATGCCGACCACCACGATCCCCTCCACGGCGAACGCCATAGTCATGGCGCGAATGTTCACCCAGGTCAGAAAATAGGGCGACGCGAAGGACATCACGATGAACAAGGCCAGGATGATCGCGATCAGCCCGGTCTCCCGCATCTTGAGGACCTTTCTGATCAATCGTCCGATGTTTCCGGGCTCGGGCTGTGCGCCTGCCGGGCTAAGTGCGTTTTCTGCTCCCATTTCGACCCTCATGCCGTCTTGGCTTGTTCTTGTTCGATGGACGCCAGATACATGATGTTCTCCTCCGTCATATCGGCGCCGCTGACTTCGCCGGCGATTTCGCCTTCGCGCACCACGAGCACGCGGTCGCATACCCCGATGAGTTCGGGCAGTTCCGAAGAGATCACCAGAATGCCGACACCCTCTCGGGCGAGATTGCGCAGGATGCGATGGATCTCCGCCTTGGCGCCCACATCGACGCCGCGGGTGGGTTCGTCGAGGAAGATCACCTTGGGCGCGACCGAAAGCATCTTTGCGAGCGCGACCTTCTGCTGATTGCCTCCCGACAGCGCCGAAGCCGGTTGCCCGACATGGCCGCATTTGAGATTGAGCTCACGCCCCAGCCTCATGGCCTGTTCGGCCTCGCGATGTTCATTGATCACCCCCAGCCGCGAGGCAACCTGGCTCACATCGAGCGCCGAGACATTTGCCGCAATCGACATGTCGAGAAACACGCCCTCGCCTTTACGGTCCTCGGAGAGGTAGACGATGCCATTGTCGATGCTGTCCTGATAATGCCTGAGCTCAAGCGCCTGCCCGTTGAGCCGGACCTCGCCGGTCACCTGGCCTTCCAGCCGGCAGATCCCCTTGACGATCTCGCTTCGGCCCGCCCCGATGAGCCCAGCGAGACCGAGAATCTCGCCACGCCTGAGCGCGAACGAGACGTTGCGGAAGCGCGTGGCCTCGGTGAGGTTTTCGACCTCGAGGATGACCGCGTCGGATTTCTCGTGGGCCTGCTGCTTTTCGGGATAGAGGTTTTCGATAACGCGCCCGACCATGGCCGCGACCACGTCTTCGGGCGTGATGTCCATAACGTCACGCGTGGTGATGTAGCGGCCGTCGCGAAAGACCGACACGCGGTCGCAATTGTCGAAGATCTCCACCATACGGTGGGAGATGTAGATGATGGAAATGCCCTTATCGGCCAGATCGCGCATGATGCCGAAGAGAATTTGCGCTTCCTTCTCGGTCAGCGCCGCGGTGGGCTCATCAAGGATCAGGACGCGGCAATCGAGCGTGAGCGCCTTGGCGATCTCGACGAGCTGTTGCTGGGAGATCGAAAGATCGCGCACGAGACGGGTGGGCGGGATATCGCCGAGGGTACGCAGCACGGTTCCGGCGCGCGCCTCGAGATCTCCGTAGTCCATCAATAGGGTTTTGCTCAGATTGGTTGCGGCCATGAAGATGTTTTCGGCCACCGAGACATCCGGGCACAGGGCGATCTCCTGATGCACGAAGCCTATGCCCAGCCGCTGTGCCGTGGCAGGGGAAGCGATGGAGACCTTCTGCCCGTCGAAATGGATCTCGCCGCTGTCGGGCTGCAGGATGCCGTCGATGATGTTCATCAGCGTGGACTTGCCAGCACCGTTCTCGCCAGCGATGGCGTGGATCTCCCCCTTGCGCAGCTCGAAATCGACTGCGTCGAGCGCCCGGATGGGCCCGAAGGACTTGCTGAGCTTGGAAATTTTCAGGATCAGGTCGGTTTCCATGGCCGTGCCCGCTGCCTTGCCTTCGGTTTGGGGGAGAACTGCCCGCGCACAAAGACTGGAGCGCGCGGACAGCGTTGTTTGAAAGTGCGGCCCTTAGCTCGGGTCGCGGCCTTCCATGTACGCGTTCAGATCGAAGGCGTCGGCGTTTTCCTGCGTAATGACCGCAAAGCCGTTGTCGATGAACGGGATCTGCATCGGGTTGTAGCCGGAGATCTGATAGTCGTTGAACGGATCGATCATGTCCGGATGCGCGGCGAGGAAAGCCGTCATGAAGCCCATAAAGCCCTGCATGCCCTGATTGGGGTTGAGCGCCATATGGATATTGCCCGCCTTGATATGCTCGAGCGTGGTGGGCGTAACGTCCGCATGCATGATCAGGACATCCGCATCCGCTTCAAGAACGGCGGCGACGGCGCCTTCGGCCGAACCGGCCTCGGGAATCCACAAGGCGTCGAGCTCGGGATTGGCCTGAAGGATGGAGGCCGTTGCCCGATAGGCGGCATTACTGTCCTGGTTGGTTGCCTGACGGCCGACCAGCTCCATATCCGGATAGTTCGCTTCCATGTAATCGATCAGGGCCGTGACGCGCAGATCGTGATTGCTCTGGCCGGGATTTTCGAGCACGGCGTACTGCCCGCTTTCCCCCACCTGGGCAACGATCTCCTCGGCGGCGAATGTGGCCTCAGCCACATTGTCCGAAGTGATATAGGCCGTACGGTTCGACTTCGGAGAGTCGGCAGCGAAAGTCACGATCTCGACGCCGTTTTCGATGGCGCGGTTGATCGGCTCGATGAACGGATCGGACTGCATGGGGTGCAGCAGAATACCCGCCGGCGCCTTCACCAGATCCTGCTCGAACGACGCGATCTGCTTGGTGATGTCATAGTCGGGCGTCCCGGAGAACACCGTCTCGCAGCCCATAGCCTCCGCAGCTTGCTTGAAGCCTTGATAGACCGGCACCCAGTAGGGATGCCCGGACACCATCACGTTCATGATGTAGGTCTCGCCCGGCTCGCACTGAAATGCGCTCTGCGCCGAGGCGCTCCCTGCCGTGCCCAATGACACGGCGACAACCACCGAGGCCGCGACCCCGGGTAACACGAACCTTTTCATAATACTCCTCCTTTTGGGCCTTGCCCTTGGGGCCGATCCTCACTCCAATCGGCCCATTATGCAAGAAATTTCAGCATTCAGTATTTATTGCATTCACACACCTAACCGACGCCAAAAGCGGAGTCAACAAAAATGATATTTATTCCGTAACTTGAAATTTATTTCAGTTTCGACCGGGACCGACGCCGCGCGGCTTCGCACGCAAAAAGGGGGCTGGCTCGATGAGCCAACCCCCTGTCCGAAACTGGGTGAACCGCGTTAGGGCACGAGCAACAATAAGTGCGTCGGATCGCGCCGGGATTTTTGGTCCTGGCCAGGAGCGATGAGCCGGGAATATCGAGACATTTCCGGCTCGGTCGCGACGCCGCCAGGGACAAAAAGACCAAGCGAGGCGACGCAGTTATTGTGGCGAGTGTCCTTACATCAGTTCACGAGACCCTTATGCGGCGAGATCACCGTGAGGGTCGAGGACGAACTTGACCGCAGCGCCCTGATCGAAGGTCTCATAGCCTTGCACGGCGTCTTCGAGCGAGATGATCCGGGCGTTGACGATGTCCGCGATGGGTAGCCGGTCGTGCAGAATGGCCTGCATCAGCTGCCGGTTGTATTTCAACACCGGCGTCTGTCCCGTATGGAACGACTGGGCCTTCGCCCACCCCAACCCGAAACGCAGCGACAGGCTGCCTTGCTTGGCGGCGTTGTCGACCGCGCCGGGATCCTCGGTCACATAGAGACCCGGAATGCCAACCGAACCTGCCGCGCGCGTGATCTCCATCATCTGGTTGAGCACGACCGCCGGCTGCTCGCCGCCGGAATGGCCCACAGCCTCGAAACCCACCGCGTCGATGGCGCTGTCGACCTCGTTCGTGCCCACGACATCGGCGATCAGGTCGCCGAGCCTATCGCTCCTGGACAGATCGATGGGCTCGAACCCGACCTTGGCGGCATGCGCCAGCCTGTCCTTGTTGAAATCGCCAATCATGACCACGGCAGCGCCAAGGATGCGCGCGGAGGCCGCGGCGGCGAGCCCGACGGGACCGGCTCCGGCCACATAGACGACCGATCCGACCCCGACCCCCGCCTTGACCGCACCGTGAAAGCCGGTGGGCAGGATGTCCGAAAGCATAGTCAGGTCGCGAATCTTGGAGAGCGCCCTGTCGCGATCGGGGAATTTCAAGAGGTTGAAGTCGGCGTAGGGCACCGTGACGTAGCGCGCCTGCCCACCGATCCAGCCACCCATGTCCACATATCCGTACGCGCCGCCGGCGCGGGAGGGATTGACCGTCAAGCATACGCCCGTGTCTTGCTCGCGGCAGGTACGGCAGCGCCCGCACGCGACGTTGAAGGGGACGGAAACCACATCACCGATATCGAGCATCTCGACATCGGCACCCTTTTCGACCACTTCGCCAGTGATCTCGTGGCCAAGCACAAGCCCTTCCGGCGCGGTGGTGCGGCCCCGCACCATGTGCTGGTCCGATCCGCAGATATTGGTCGAAATGACCTTGAGAATGACTGCGTGCTCGATGCGCCGGCCATCGGGCGCTTCGAATTTGGGATCGTCAATGTCCTGAACTTCGACCTTGCCCGGCCCAAGATAGACAACACCACGGTTCTTGCTCATCGCTTCTCCTCCTGTTTTGCCGCCAATTGCCCGGGACACACCTGTTCCAGTCTAGCAGTCAATAGTTCGAGCAAAGCACAACCGAGGTTAGAGGCGCCAACATGTGCGCGAATTTGTGCGTCGCAAAAATGCCATTCAGCATTCGGGCAGATTGACGGCCAGCCCGCCCTGGCTCGTTTCCTTGAATTTGGTGTTCATGTCTTCCCCGGTCTGCCGCATCGCCTCGATGCAATTGTCCAGCGGCATGAAGTGCGAGCCGTCGCCGCGCAGCGACAAAGACGCCGCGGCAACCGCCTTGGTGGCGCCGATACCGTTCCGTTCGATGCACGGCACCTGCACCAGCCCCGCGACCGGATCGCAGGTCATTCCCAGATGGTGCTCAAGAGCGATTTCGGCAGCGTTCTCGATTTGCGCGGGCGTCCCGCCGAGGACCGCGCAGAGCCCGGCAGCCGCCATAGCCGCGGCAGACCCGACCTCACCCTGACATCCCGCTTCCGCGCCGGAAATCGAGGCGTTGTGTTTGATCAACCCGCCAATCGCCGCAGCGGTCAAAAGGAAGTCGGAGACTTTCTCGGGGTCGGCGCCATGGCAGTGATCGAGATAATAGCGCAGCACGGCGGGGACCACGCCGGCGGCGCCGTTGGTGGGCGAGGTTACGACCTTGCCCCCGGCCGCGTTTTCCTCGTTAACCGCCATGGCGTAAACGCTCAGCCAGTCCGAAGCGGCGTGCGGCTGGCTCGAATTGGTGTGCCGTTCGGCCACCAGCGCATTGTGAATGCTTTTCGCCCGCCGCCGGACGTGAAGGCCACCAGGGAGCTCGCCTTCCTGTGCGAGGCCGCGCTCGATACAGCCATCCATGACGGACCAGAGCCGCGCGACACCGGCTTCCACCTCTTCCGGCGCGCGCAACATCGCTTCGTTCGCGCGCTTCATCGCGGCAATGGTGAGGCCGCTCTCGCGCGCCATACGCAGCATTTCCGCGGCATTATTGAACGGGTACGGCCATTCGGTGACGTCCGGCGCGGCGGCGGCCTTGAGCTGTTCGCGCTCCTGGGCGGTCACGACGAAACCGCCGCCAATCGAATAATAGGTTTCCGAGACCAGCACCGCGCCAAGCGCATCCAGAGCCGCATAGACCAGCCCGTTCGCATGCCCGGGGAGAGGCGGGCCGTAGTCGAAAACAATATCTTCGGCAGGGTCGAAGGCGAGCTGCGGCAAACCGTCGGGATGCAACGTATGGGTTTCGTGCAATTGCTCGAGCTGACGTTCGGCCACATCCATGTCGAGTTCCGCAGGCTGCCAGCCGAGCAACCCGAGCGCCACCGCGCGGTCGGTTCCATGCCCCTTGCCAGTGAACGCGAGGGAGCCGTAGAGCGTCGCACGCAGGCGAACGGCATTCTGGCTGGCCGGCGATTGGCGCAGCACATCGAGAAAGAGCGTTGCCGCCGTCATCGGCCCCATGGTGTGGGACGAGGACGGTCCGATGCCGATCTTGAAAACGTCGAATACACTGAGGAACATGGCATGCCCCGTCGCGGAAGCCTAACCGGTGGGCGCACCCCATGTGCGCCTGCGCCCTAAGCAGGTTCCGCAAAAGTGCGTAGCGGTTTTGCGACAAGAACCTGCGACAAACTAAAGAAAAACCAAGCAGGCATTCGTGGGGTAACCCATGAATGCCTGCTTAGGACCCGATCAACTATAGATCGGAAATGTGCGACAAAGTTTCTGAACTTCGGCGAGCACTTCGCTCTCGACAACCGGATTGCCCTCCCCTCCGCTGTCCGCCAGCGCATCGATGACCCGCAGGATCAATTCCCCGACGCGGCGGAATTCGGCTTCGCCAAAGCCGCGCGTGGTTCCTGCGGAGGTCCCGAGGCGCACGCCGGAGGTTACGGCGGGTTTTTCCGGGTCGAAGGGAATGGCGTTCTTGTTGCAGGTCAGCCCCGCGCGTTCCAAAGCGTGCTCTGCATCGCGCCCCGTGACCCCTTTCGGCCGCAGGTCGACGAGCACCATATGGCTGTCCGTTCCGCCCGATACGATGTCCAAACCCCCCGCAATCAGCGTGTCGCTGAGCGCACGCGCATTGGCGAGAACGTTCCGGGCGTAGGTCTTGAAGTCGGGCCGGAGCGCTTCGCCGAAGGCGACGGCCTTGGCGGCGATCACGTGCATCAGGGGGCCGCCCTGATTGCCCGGGAACACGGCCGAGTTGATCTTCTTGGCCAGCGCCTCGTCATTGGTGAGGATCATGCCGCCGCGCGGCCCGCGCAACGTCTTGTGCGTCGTCGTGGTGACGACATGCGCGTGCGGAATCGGATCGGGATAGACACCCGCCGCGATCAGCCCGGCATAATGGGCCATATCGACCATGAGATAGGCCCCCACCTCGTCGGCGACCTTGCGGAAGGCTGCAAAGTCGATCTCGCGCGGATAGGCCGAGGCACCGGCGATAATGAGCTTGGGCCGCGTTTCCAGCGCTTGCGCACGCAGCGCGTCGTAGTCGATCAGCTGATCGCTTTCACGAACGCTATAGCTCACCACCTCGAACCACTTGCCCGACATGGTGACGGGCGAACCGTGCGTGAGATGGCCGCCATGGGCCAGCGACATGCCCATGATACGGTCGCCGGGCTGGAGCAGGCTGAAGAAGACGGCCTGGTTGGCTTGCGCTCCCGAATGGGGCTGCACATTGGCATAGGCAGCACCGAAGAGTTCCTTGGCGCGCGCGATGGCGACGGTTTCGACCTCATCGACGAATTCGCAACCGCCGTAATACCGCCGTCCCGGATACCCCTCGGCGTATTTGTTGGTCAGCACCGACCCTTGCGCCCGCAGCACGTCTTCGGAAACGATGTTTTCCGAAGCGATCAGTTCGATCTGGTCCTTTTGACGGCCAAGCTCGCGCGCGATTGCCGCGGCTATGACCGAATCCGTCAATGCCATATGGGACTGGCTCAATGTCACGATGGTCTCCTCCCAAAACTCATTTGTTTGTCGCGCTTTCGAACCGGAAAAGTGGTGCCCGCTTTTCCTGAAACCGCTCGAGTCAGATGCCCAGTTCGATCTCGCGGCCGGCGGCTTGCAACAGGTGCCAGACGTGCTCGGAAAACGAGTGCCAGACCTCGATACGGAAGCGGTCCTCCGCCTCGCGCAGCAGGACGATCTGGGCCTTGTCGAAAAGCGTCCGCCGGCCGCTGCCAACCGGCATGGCTTCCACGTCGAACGCGATCGCCGATTGCAAGGCAAGCGCCGCCTCGCGACCCTCGACCGCAATGCCGACCTCGCGGTGACTGATGTCGGTGAGGCTATGAATCTCACGCCCATAGAGATCGCCGAAACTCTTCTCGACGACCTCCTTTTCGGCCGCCGGCGCCAGGAGATACCATTCGTCAGGCCCCAGGCAGATTGCCGTCTTTTCGCCCGAAGAGGTCAGCCCGCCAATGGCGCCTGGCAGTTCCAATCCGAACACCGCCGAGGCCGCATCGCGCCGATCCGGGTCGATCCGCAGGCTGAACCGCGCGCAATCGGGCACAGGGCGGATCGTGAATGGAGACGCCTTCAGGACCGTAAGCTCCTGCCCCTCCAGAGGGTGGTGGTAATGCATGATCGCTTCTCCTATGCGCTCAGGCGCGCGTTCTCGGGGTCGTAGAACACCGTTCCGGTGATCGTCGCCCGCAGCGTACTGTCCGGCATCGGGATATGGACGGTCTCGCCCATGCGCGCCTGCCCACCCTCGACAACGGCGAGAGCGATCGACCGGCCAAGGCTTGCGCTCCAGTACGAGGACGTGACATGCCCGACCATCGTCATCGGCAGGCTTTGGTTGGGATCGAAGACGATCTGCGCCCCTTCCTCGAGAACCACTTTGGGATCTTCGGTCAGGAGCCCGACGAGCTGCTTGCGGTCCGTCTTGAGCATATCGGGACGCGTGAGCGAGCGTTTGCCCACGAAATCGGGCTTCTTCTTGCCAATGGCCCAGCTCAGCCCCGCATCCTGAGGCGTCAGCGTGCCGTCGGTATCCTGCCCGACAATGATGTAGCCCTTCTCGGCGCGCAAAACGTGCATCGTCTCGGTGCCATACGGCGTGATGTCGTAGGCCTGACCGTCCGCAAAGAGCTTTTCCCAAACCGCCCGGCCATAGCGTGCCGGCACGTTGATTTCGTAGCCGCGCTCCCCGGTAAAACTCATCCGGAAGAGCCGTGTCGGCACACCGCAAATGCGTCCCTCGGCCACCGACATATGCGGGAAGGCCTCCTCGGACAGGTCGATCCCCTCCACGAGAGGTTCGATCAGCCTGCGGGCGTTGGGACCGTTGAGCGCGATCACAGCCCACTGCTCCGTCGTCGACGTCAGCCAGACCTTGAGGTCGGGCCATTCGGTCTGGAGATAGTCCTCCATCATCTGGAGCACACGCGCCGCGCCACCGGTCGTCGTGGTGACGTGGAAGCGGTCCTGCGAGAGCCGTCCGATGACACCATCGTCGCGGATGAACCCGTCTTCCCCGAGCAGCAAGCCATAGCGGCAGCGGCCCGGCGCCAGCTTGGTCCAGGGATTGGTGTACATGCGGTTCATGAACTCGGCGGCGTCCGGGCCGACGATTTCAATCTTGCCCAGCGTCGACGCATCGAAGATGCCGAGCGACTTGCGCACCGCCGCGCATTCGCGTGCGACAGCGGCGTGCATATCCTCGCCAGCCTTCGGGAAATACCACGCCCGGCGCCAGAGCGACACCGGCTCGAAGGCCGCGCCCTGCTCCTCGGCCCAGCTATCGATCGAAGTCTTGCGCGTCACTTCGAACAACCGCCCCCGGCTGTAACCGGCGAACGTGCCGAACGTCGTCGGCGTATAAGGCGGACGGAACGTGGTGAGGCCGACAGCCGGAGCCGGACGCTTGACTGCATCCGCTGCGATGGCAAGCCCGTTGATGTTGGAGGTCTTGCCCTGATCGGTCGCCATGCCTGTGGTCGTATAGCGCTTGACGTGCTCGATCGACTTGAAGCCCTCGCGGACGGCGAGGCGGATATCCTTGGCGGTCACGTCGTTCTGGAAATCGACGAAAGCCTTGGCTTTTCCAGGGTTCCTGTCGGTGGGCAACTCGCGGCTGCTAATGCCAGTCAAATCGAACTCGCCCGTAACCTCGTAGCTCTCTGCAACCGCCTCGAAACCGGCATCTCCCGCAGCCTCGGCGCCCGCCTGCGCCCCTTGCGCAAGCGCATTGCCGAGCCCAAAGGCCCCATTGCCCGCACC
Source organism: Pelagibacterium halotolerans (assembly GCF_044811015.1). Lineage (GTDB taxonomy): Bacteria > Pseudomonadota > Alphaproteobacteria > Rhizobiales > Devosiaceae > Pelagibacterium > Pelagibacterium halotolerans_A. The sequence goes on along the minus strand of NZ_CP085243.1, from coordinate 2,707,670 downwards.
CGCGCAGCGGGCGTTTTCAGTGTGCTCGCCCGGAAGAAACGTCTGCTCACTCTCGTTCCACTCGAGCTTACCCTTTGTGTGGGAAAACAGATGAACGCTCGGATTCCAGCCGCCACACATCAATAGGGCATCGCACGCAATCTCGCGGGCAGACCCGCTGCTACCGCCGATCGGTATAGCCCGGACGGAATTGACGCGGAGGCGACCCTTGGTGCCGGCCACGGACCAGCCAGTGAGGGTCTCGATGCCCAACGACTGCGCCTGCGAGAGCAAGTGCTCGGACACGCTGTGTCGAATATCGATGATCGCCGCCACCTTGACGCCCGCCTGCGCGAGGTCGAAAGCCGTCAGCCAGGCGCTGTCGTGAGAGGTAACGACCACCGGACGGTCGCCGACCTTGACGCCATAGCGGTTGAGATAGGTTCGCGCCGCGCCGGCAAGCATCACGCCCGGACGGTCGTTGCCGTCGAAGACCAGCGGCTTTTCGATGGCGCCCTGGGCGAGAACAACCTGTTTCGCCCGCACCTTCCACATCCGCTCGCGCGGCGCGCCTTCGGGGACGTCGGCAAGGTGGTCGGTCAGCCGCTGGCAAAGGCCGACGAAATTCTGGTGATAGTAACCGATAGCGGTCGTGCGCGGCAGCAACGTCACGTTATCGAGTGCCTGCAACGCCTCAACGGTCGCTTCAAGCCAGTTCCATCCGGACTGACCGTCTATGCCGGCATCGGTTTCCGAAAGCAGCGAACCGCCAAGCTCGCAATGCTCATCGACGATGATGACCTTTGCCCCACTGCGGCCGGCTGCCAACGCCGCCGCCAAACCGGTCGGACCGGCGCCAACGATCAGGACGTCGCAATGGGCGAAACGGCTGGCATAGGTGTCCGGATCCGGTTCCTTAGGCGACACGCCCAGGCCTGCGGCCCCACGGATAAATGGCTCGTAGACCTTGTTCCAGAAGGACTTCGGCCACATGAAAGTCTTGTAGTAGAACCCTGCCGGGAACGCCATGTAGAGCGCGTCGTTGATCGCGCCGATATCGCGCTCGAGCGATGGCCAGTGGTTCTGGCTGGTCGTTTTGAGCCCGTCATAGATCTCGAGAACCGTGGCGCGCGTGTTGGGTTCGCAGCGGGCAGGGCCGTGCTCGACCCCCACCAGCGCATTCGGCTCTTCCGAGCCAGCCGACAGGAAGCCGCGCGGCCGGTGGTATTTGAACGACCGGCCAACGAGGTGAACGCCGTTGGCCAGAAGCGCCGAGGCCAGCGTGTCGCCCTCATAGCCCGTGTAGCTGGTGCCGTTGAAGGTGAAGCGGACGGGCTTGTCGTAATCGACGCGGCCCTTCCCGGATAGACGATACGTGCTCATGACCGGGCGTCCTCGAGTTCTGCCTCACTCGGGCGCGGTTGCCCGATCTTGTAGGTCATTTTGAATTTGTCGGTGACGGTATCGCGCGCGGCGTTGAAAAAGCGCGCGCAGCCGTGGATGTGCCGCCAGCGCTCGAAATGCAGGCCGCGCGGGTTCGAACGGATGTAGAGGTAATCGCGCCACTCGTCGTCGGTGAGCTGCGAGGGATCCTCCGGACGCGCAATGTGCGCCTCGCCGGCATACATGAACTCGACCTCGGGATATTCGCCGCCGCAATGGGGGCAATGGATCAAAAGCATGGCGTGTAATCCTCCCTAATGCGCGACGGCGGCGGCCGCCGCTTCGTCGATCAGCCGGCCGGTCTTGAACCGTTCGAGCGTGAACGGAGCGTTGATCGGATGCGGTTCGTCGCGCGCGATGGTGTAGGCAAAGACATGCGCCGCCCCTGGCGTGGCCTTGAAGCCGCCCGTGCCCCAGCCGCAGTTGACATAAAGCCCGGGCACCGGCGTCTTGCCGATGATCGCCGAGCGGTCGGGCGTTACATCGACGATGCCACCCCATTTGCGCAGCATGCGCATGCGCGTGAAGATCGGGAACACTTCGCAGATCGCCGCAACCGTGTGCTCGATGAGCGGCAACCCGCCACGCTGGCTGTAGGAGACGTACTGGTCGGTGCCCGAGCCGATGACGAGTTCGCCCTTGTCCGACTGCGAAATGTAGGCGTGCACCGTGTTCGACATAACAACGCAAGGGAAGATCGGCTTGACCGGCTCGGAGACCAGTGCCTGCAGCGGATAGCTCTCGAGCGGCAGGCGCACGCCCGCCGTATCCATCACCACCGACGTGCTGCCCGCAGCCGAAACCGCAACTTTCTTTGCCTTGATGAAGCCCTTGCCGGTATCGACCCCGATGACCTTACCCGAAGTGTCGCGGCGGATTGCGATGACGGGGCAGTTCTGGATGATATCCACGCCAAGCGCCGCCGCGGCACGGGCGTACCCCCAGGCCACCGCGTCGTGCCGGGCCGTGCCGCCGCGCCGCTGCAGGGCCGCGCCCATCACCGGATAGCGCGCATCGGGCGCAATATTGAGCGGCGGGCAGATTTCCTTGGCCTCTTCGGGCGTCAGCCATTCGTTGTCGACGCCGTTGAGGCGGTTGGCGTGGATGTGGCGCTTGAAGCTCTGCACGTCATGAACGTTATGCGCCAGCATCATCACGCCACGCTGGGAGAACATGACGTTGTAGTTGAGCTCCTGGGACATCTCCTCCCAGAGCTTGACAGCGTGGTCGTAGAGCCTGGCGCTCTCGTCATAGAGATAGTTGGACCGGATGATCGTCGTGTTACGGCCAGTATTACCGCCGCCCAGCCAGCCCTTCTCGATCACCGCGACGTTGCGGATGCCGTGTTCCTTCGCCAGGTAATACGCCGCGCCCAGGCCGTGAGCGCCGGCGCCGACGATGATCGCGTCGTACTCCGCCTTCGGCTCGGCATCCGGCCATTGCGGCTTCCAGTTCTTGTGCCCGGTGAGTGAATTGGCGAGCAGCGACGCAAAAGAGAAGCGAGACATCGCTTTCCCCCCTTATCTTATGGATTGCCGGCATCATCGCGACGATGCCGCTCACTGGACAGGATATTTGCGTCAAAGGCGTCGCAGCGGAACGACACCGCCATCCGGACGGGAATCGCGGGATGCGTTCAGGTGCGCAGGAGAGGCCGGAGCGGGAATATTCGCTCGAATGCTGTGTCAGGCGTACCGCAATTCCGGCGTCGGAAGAACGTGAATGGAACCGGGAAGTACCTCGAGGGCGTCGAGCTTTTTGCCGGCGGCGACCCGGATCTCATGCGGCGTGCAGCCGAACCGGCGCCGGAACATGCGGCTCAGGTGAGACGAGTCGCAAAAGCCGCAATCCACCGCGATGGTGGCTATGGATTTCTCGCTGGCCTCGACCAGATGCCGCGCTAGCGTCAGCCTGACGTCGAGAAAAGCGGCCTGTGGGGAGGTGTTGAGCGCCGACCGGAAATGCCGCTCCAGCTGGCGCTTGCTCTTGCCCATCCTGCTTGCAATGGCAGCCACCGATAGCGGGGTATCGATGTTCTGCTGCATGATGAGCAGCGCCCGTTGTACCATGGGGTCCTTGGTCCTGAGATCGATCGGCACGCCAGGCTGCGGCTTTTCGGCGCGCAGGGCGTCGTCGATGATCATGATGTGCAGGCTCTTGCTCGCCTGCGAGCGCCCGACGTGCTTTTCGACCAGATAGGCCGCAAGGTGGGCCGAACTCGCGCCCCCCGAGCAGGTGAGGCGGTTCCGATCTACAACGAATATCTGATCGGAAACCGGATCGAGACCGTCGAACTGTTCCAGAAAATCATGGTGATGGAACCAGCTCACGCAGCATTTGTATCCATCGAGCAGACCGGCTGTGTGCAGATTGAAGACGCCGGTACAAACCCCGACCAGTGGCACACCTGCAGCAGCGGCATTGCGAAGATACTGCGTATATGCCGGGCTGAAATTGTCGATTTCGTCGACGAGGCCACCGATGACGACGATGTAGTCGAACTTGGTGGGATCGCCCAGCCTTTCGTTCGGCTGCACGGTGACCCCGCAACTCGACGGCACGGCGTTCATGGTGTCCGAGAGAACCGTCCAGCGGCACATGATCTGTCGGCTTCTATCGCCCTCGTCCGCGGCCAGCCGCAGCACGTCGACAAAATTGGCGAAGGCGCACAAGGTAAAGCGCTTGGCCAGTATAAACCCGACCGAAAGCCGCGGTTCTTGCGACCGCGATTTCGATCCGCCTGCCAGGTTCGCTTGCGAACGTGAAGACGCATCACCCCGAGAGATTTCCATCGCCCTTCTCCCGATGACGACTTCTCTTATGAAAATGTCGTAGCGATAATCTGCGTTTGACGCAATCGTTCTTTTCACCCCGCTAAACTGTCGCAATATTTCCGGTCATCCGCGGGAGACCCAGTTTTCTTACTGGGGTTAGGGAGCGCGTCGGGGGCGAGGCTGCGGCGTTGCATCGTACTTCTGATGGTCTTGGGAGTCCGGCACATCGACCGGTTGCGACACCGGTCGATGCTGAAAAGGAGTGGAAGATGAAAGTCTTGGTGCCAGTAAAACGCGTTGTCGATTTCAACGTCAAAATCCGTGTCAAACCAGACGGATCGGGCGTCGATCTTGCAAACGTCAAGATGTCGATGAACCCCTTCGACGAAATCGCCGTGGAAGAGGCGATCCGCCTCAAGGAAGCCGGCAAGGCTGAGGAAATCGTCGTCGTCACCATTGGGCCGGCGCAGGCGCAAGACGTACTGCGAACCGCTCTCGCAATGGGCGCCGACCGCGCCATCCTGATCGCGGTTGATGGCGCCGTTGAGCCGTTGGCGGTCGCAAAGCTCCTTAAAGGCGTGGTCGAAGCCGAGGCGCCGCAACTGGTCTTTCTGGGCAAGCAGGCGATCGATGACGATTGTAACCAGACCGGCCAGATGCTTTCGGCGCTCTTGGGCTGGTCACAGGCGACATTCGCCTCCAACGTCGAAATCGAGAACGGCAGCGCAAAAGTTACCCGCGAGGTCGATGGCGGGCTTGAGGTCGTCGAGGTGAGATTGCCCACGGTGGTCACCGTCGATCTGCGCCTCAACACGCCGCGCTTCGCTTCCCTTCCCAACATCATGAAAGCCAAGAAAAAGCCGCTCGAGGAAAAGAGCCCCAGCGATTACGGCGTCGAGGTGGCGCCAAGGCTCAAGGTGCTCGGCACCGAGGAACCCGCCGCCCGCAAAGGCGGCATCACGGTGGGCAGCGTCGGCGAACTCGTCGACAAGCTCCGAAACGAGGCGGGCGTCCTTTAATATTGGTTGGAGATCCAAGTCATGGCCATTCTTCTTTTCGCTGAACACGACAACACTGCACTCTCCGATCAGACCGCTCGCACCCTGACCGCTGCGGCCAAGATCGGCGCGGAGATCGATATCCTCGTCGCGGGTAACGCTGCCAAGGGTGTGGCAGAAGCGGCTGCCCGGCTTGCCGGCGTGCGCAAGGTGCTGCTCGCTGAAAGCGAAGCGCTTACGCACCGGCTCGCCGAACCCACGGCCGACCTGTTGGTGTCGCTCGCCGGAAACTACGACACCATCATCGCACCGGCGACCACCACCGGAAAGAACGTCCTGCCGCGCGTCGCTGCCTTGCTCGACGTGATGCAGATCTCCGAGATCATCGAGGTCGTCGCCCCCGATACCTTCAAGCGGCCCATTTACGCGGGCAATGCCGTCCAGACCGTCCAAACGACGGATACGACGAAGGTGATTACGGTACGGACCGCCGGCTTCGCTCCTGCGGCCAGCCAGGATGCCGGCGCCGCGATCGAGGAGGTCGCTCAAGCCGCAGATTCCGGACTGTCACGCTTTGTCGAAAACAGGTTCTCGGTCAGTGAACGCCCCGAATTGAGTTCGGCACGCATCGTCATCTCCGGCGGCCGGGCGCTGGGGTCGGAAGAAAAATTCCGCGAAATCATCCTGCCCCTCGCCGACAAATTGGGCGCCGCCGTTGGCGCATCCCGCGCGGCGGTCGATGCGGGCTATGCGCCCAACGATTGGCAGGTCGGACAGACCGGCAAGATCGTTGCACCCGATCTCTACATCGCCTGCGGCATTTCCGGCGCCATCCAGCATGTGGCTGGCATGAAGGATGCCAAGGTGATCGTCGCGATCAACAAGGATGCCGAAGCGCCGATCTTCCAGCTCGCCGATTACGGACTGGTCGGAGACATCTTCGAGCTGCTCCCCGAGTTGGAACGCCAGCTTTGATCGGCACACGTCACGAGAGGGAATGGGGGCGACCTATGAGCGAGAATTCTTACATCCTGAAACTGGCCTGCGACGACCAGCCGGGTATCGTCGCGGCGGTCACCACGGCACTGGCCTCGCGGGGGGCGAACATCGTGGAATCGAACCAGTTCTGGGACCGCCAGACCAACCAGTTCTTTTTGCGCATCTCGTTCAGCACGCCAAGCGAGGTGAGCCGGGACACGCTGGAGCTCGCCCTCAAGCCGTCCGTCGACCGCTTCGATATGAAGGTCAAGGTCGAGGACTTGTCCCGGCGGCCCAAGATCATCATCATGGTCTCGAAGTTCGACCATGCCATGCTGCATCTTCTCTACCAGATCAAAGCCGGCTGGCTGAACGCGGAGGTCGTCGCGATCGTCTCGAACCACGAAGACGCCCGCTCCATCGCCGATCATGAAGCCATTCCATACTACCACTGGAAAGTCACCAAGGAGAACAAGCCCGAGCAGGAAGCGAGGCTGCTCGATCTGGTCCGTGACACCGGCGCGGAACTGGTCGTCCTGGCCCGTTACATGCAAGTGCTTTCCAACGACTTGTCCAGCCGCCTCTTCGGCATGGTGATCAACATCCACCATTCGTTCCTGCCGAGCTTCAAGGGCGCCAAGCCCTATCATCAAGCGCATGAACGCGGGGTGAAGCTGATCGGGGCGACGGCGCACTACGTCACGCCCGACCTCGATGAGGGGCCGATCATCGAGCAGGAAACCGAGCGCGTCAGCCACGCCTACACCTCGGAGGATTTCGTGGCGAGCGGCCGGGATATCGAGTCGCGCGTGCTGGCCCGGGCCGTGAAGTATCACCTCGAAGGCCGCGTCATGCTTAACAAGCACCGCACCGTGGTGTTCACGCCCTAGCTCCGCGGATCATCCCTGCCCCAAAATCCCCACGTGACAGAAACGTCGCGCGTTCAGGAGACAGACCGATGAGTGCAAGGATCATCGACGGCAAGGCCTATGCGGCAAGCCTGGGTGAGCGGATCACCGGCGCTCTAGCACCTTTCGTCGAGAAAACGGGACGGCGGCCCGGCCTTGCCGTCGTTCTGGTCGGCGCCGACCCGGCGAGCGAGGTTTATGTACGCTCCAAGGCAAAAATGGCCAAACAGCTGGGCATGGAGAGCTTCGAGCACGTGCTCCCGGAAACGGCAACCCAGGAGGAGCTTCTTGGGCTCATTGCCGATCTCAATGCGGATGAAGCGGTGGACGGCATCCTCGTGCAACTTCCTCTTCCGGGGCATCTGGACGCGTCTTCGGTCATCTCGGCGATCGAACCCGCCAAGGATGTGGATGGGTTGCACCCCATAAATGCGGGCCTCCTGGCCTCCGGATTGCCAGGGCTGGTATCCTGCACGCCGCTGGGATGCCTCATGCTCATCAAATCGGCGCGTGAAACGCTTTCCGGCGCCGAAGCCATCGTCGTCGGCCGCTCCATTCTTGTGGGCAAACCCATGGCGCAATTGCTGCTCGCCGAAAACGCCACCGTGACGATTGCCCATTCGCGCACGCGCGACCTCGCCTCCAGGGTCCGGCAGGCCGACATTGTCGTGGCCGCCGTCGGGCAGGCCGAGATGATCAAGGGCGACTGGGTCAAACCCGGCGCGACCGTTATCGATGTCGGCACAAGCCGATTGCTGCGCGACGGCAAGAAGACGCTTGTGGGCGACGTCGAATTCGACCGCGCCGCGAAACAGGCCGGAGCGATAACACCCGTGCCCGGTGGCGTGGGGCCCATGACCATCATGAGCCTGATGCACAATGCACTGGTCGCGGCGTACCAGCGCAAGGGGTTCCCTGCGCCGGCGCTGTGGTAGGGGCGGCTATGAGCGCCTCCCTGCTTTGGACCTCGCCTTCCGGCGCCTGCGTTGCGGCAAATGCGGCGCCGCGCCGCGCGCCGCATTCGGACATCTTTGCGACCCGCATGTCGCAGGCATGCAAGCGTGCCGCGGATGCCTTCCACTATGATCTCGCCACTGACACCAGGAGGAATAACAATGTCTGCGTTTCCGGATAAGGCGAGGGTCGTCATCGTCGGGCTCGGCGGTATCGTGGGGGCGTCCGTCGCCCACCACCTGATCGCGCGCGGCTGGGACAATATCGTCGGCATCGACAAGTCCGGCATTCCGACCGACATCGGATCGACGGCGCACGCCTCGGATTTCTGCTATGCGACCAGCCACGACTACCTGACGACGTGGACCACGCTCTATTCCATCGATTTCTTCGAAAAGATGGGCCACTACTCGCGCATCGGCGGTATCGAGGTCGCGCGGGTGGATGACGACGCGCGCATGGACGAACTCAAACGCAAGGTCGCTTCGGGCAAGGCCTTCGGCAGCCGGGCGCGGCTGATGGACCCGGCCGAGATCAAGGAAAAATTCCCGCTGATCGAGGAAAGTCTGGTTCAGGGCGGGCTTTGGGACCCCGATGCCGGCCTCGTCATTCCGCGTTCGCAGACCGTGGCCGGCAAGCTCGTCGATCAGGGCGTCGCCGATGGCAAGCTGCAGGTCTTCGCCAACACCTCCGCGACAAAGCTGATTATCGAGGACGGGCGCATTGCGGGCGTTGAGACCTCCCGCGGCACAATTATGGCCGACTATGTCGTTGTCTGCACCGGCCTCTGGGGGCGCCTCATCGCCGAAATGGCGGGCGAGGACCTTCCTGTCTTCCCGGTCGATCATCCGCTGACCTTCTTCGGGCCGTACAACGAATTCGAGGGCACCGGCAAGGACATCGGCTGGCCGCTGCTGCGCGACCAGGGCAACTCCGCCTATATGCGCGACACCGGCGACCCCAAGACCACCGAAGGCGGTCAGATCGAATGGGGCTATTACGAGGAGCACAACCCGCGCCTCGTGCACCCGCGCGACCTGCTCGAGAAGGAACAGGCCCGCCTTTCCCCCTCCCAGCGCGATCTTGAAATGGAACAGGTCCTCGACCCCCTGGAGCGGGCCATCGAATTGACCCCGATCCTGGGCGAGTTGGGCTACAACGAAGGCCATTCCTTCAATGGCCTCTTGCAGACGACCACCGACGGCGGCCCCTCCATCGGCGAAAGCCAGAAGGTGCGAGGCTTGTGGTACGCCGTAGGCATCTGGGTCAAGGACGGCCCGGGCATGGGCAAGCTCGTGGCCGATTGGATGACGGACGGCCGCACCGCAATCGACCACGCCAGCATCGACTACGCCCGGTTCAATCCGTTCCAGCTCGAGGCAAATTATATCGAGGAGCGCTGCATCGAAACGGCGTCCAAGATCTACAATCCGCCGGTCCACCCGCGCGAGCCTTTCGCCGGCGGCCGGGGCATCCGCAAGTCGCCTTTCTATGAACGCGAGAAAGAGCTTGGCGGCTATTTCATGGAGCTGGGCGGCTGGGAGCGCGCCCATGGCTATGCCGCCAACGAGCACCTTCTTGAAAAGTTCGGCGACCGCATACCGGTGCGGGAGAACGAATGGGACAACCGCCATTTCTGGCGCGTCTCCAACGCCGAGCACCTGGAACTGAGCGAGAATTGCGGCATCATCAATCTCTCGCACTTCCACATTACCGATATCGAAGGCCCCGATCACGTGGCGCTGCTTGAATGGCTCTGCGCCGCGAAAATTGGTGGGGACGCCAATATCGGCAAGGGGATTTACACCCACTTCCTCGACGATGAGGGCAATGTGCGGGCCGACTTTACCGTGATCCGCATGGCCGATCGCTGCCGCCTCGTCAACGGGGCGGATGCCGGCCCGCGCGACCTCAACTACATGCGCCGCGTCGCCCAGGACAAGGGCTTCGACGTCACCATCACCGACGTTGCCGAGAAATACGTCACCATCGGCATCTGGGGGCCGAACGCGCGGATCAACCTGCAAAAGGTCGTCGAGGATCCCGACATGCTGTCGGTCGAAAACTTCCCCTTCGCGGCCATCCGGCCCGTCAAGATTGCGGGCAAGGACGTCACGGCCTTCCGCATTTCCTATGTGGGCGAACAGGGCTGGGAATTACACATGGCCTATGAAGACGGCCTTGCCGTCTGGGATGCATTGCGCTCGACGGGCGTGATCGCGGTCGGCGTCGAAACCTATGCAAACTCGCGCCGTCTGGAAAAGAGCCTGAGGCTGCAGAACGCCGATCTGCTCACCCATTACAACCTGCTCGAAGCGGATCTGGCGCGCCCGAAGGTCAAAGAGGCCGACTTCCGGGGCAAGGCCAAGCACCTCGAATATCGCGCGCGCGACCATCAGCCTGCCATGCTCTGCACGCTCGTGATGACCGACAACATCGATAGCAACGGTGTCGCACGCTATCCGGTCGGCATCATGCCGGTGCTCGATCCCGAGACGGGTGAAACCCTTGTCGATGAGTTGGGCCGGCGCTCCTACACCACTTCGGTGGTCTACGGGCCAACGATCGGCAAGAACATCGCCTTGGCGTACCTTCCCTGGTCCTATTGCCAGGAAGGGCGAAAACTCACTGTCGAATACTTCGGGGAGACCTATCCGGTCGAAGTCGCGGGCGTAGGCTATAAACCGCTCTACGACCCCGAGAACCTCAAGCCCAGAAGCTGATTTCCGATAAAACGGCCTTCAGGGCCTCCGTTCCAGCAGGGACGGAGGCCTAATCCCGCGACAACAAAGCTTAGAGCAAGATGGCGATTGAACGAAACGTCGTCTTACTCTAGACGCATTTCGTTGGCACGGCCCTTCGGGTCTCACACTCCCTGTGTCCTGATCGCCATTTTGAAGCGGCGCAGGGCGCGAGGAGTGCGAGACCCGAAGGGCCGTGCCAACGAAATGCGGGGCCAGACATATCTGCGACCCGGCAAGGCGCTGTCTCGAAAAGTCCGCCCCTATGTCGCATTCCTCCTATTTGACATCTACTGCCCAGGAGTACGCCTTTACGATCCAGCAATTGACTGGGCACTGCAGTAGCTGTCGGCAACCTCACAAGTGGTAGCTCAAATGGACTCCGTGGCCTCCAAAAAGCAATTGTTTGTTTTTTACCTGCTGCCGGAATTTACGCTTTTGGCGTTTTCCTCCGCTATTGAAGCGCTCCGTCTGGCGAACATGGTCCTCGGCTTTGAGGCCTATAGGTGGCGGCTGGCCTCGCACGATGGAGGCGAAGTCTGCGCAAGCTCCGGCGTTCCGATCCGGACCGAAAGCTCTGTCGCCGCCGAACGTCAAGCCGCCTCGCGCCAGGGCCGGCCCTCAATGGTTGTCGTCTGCGGGGGGCTCAATATCCAGAACCATTCCAGCAAGACGCTTGAATCGTGGCTGCGCGAATGCCGGCAGAACAAAATTGCGATTGCCGGCCTGTGTACCGGGGCGCATGTGCTGGCGCAGGCCAGGCTTCTCAACGACAAGAAATGCGTCATCCATTGGGAGAACGTCCCCAGCTTCGTCGAGCGGTTTGGAAGCACTTCGGTGCGGACGGGGCTGTTCGCCATCGACGGCAATATCCACACCTGCGCGGGGGGTGCCGCCGCTTTCGACATGATGCTGCATATCATCCGCCGGGATTTCGGAGAGGACGTTGTCACCGGCGTTTGCGAGCGGGCTATTGTCGACCGCATGCGCAATTCGGACGACCGCCAGCGGCTTCCGTTCTCGCCGCGGGTCGAGGAACATCACCCGGCTCTGACCAAGCTGATCGAACGGATGCAGGAAACCCTCGCCGAACCGGTCTCGGTTGACGAACTGATGGCCGATCTGGGGCTCACGCGCCGGCAGGTCGAAAGGTTGTTCCGCAATGCGCTGCGCAACTCGCCGGCGCGTTATTATATGAAATTGCGGCTCGAGCGCGCGCGCCTTCTTCTGCAGCAGACCTCGACGCCCATCGTGGAGGTCGCGTTTGCGAGCGGATTTTCCTCGGCGTCGCATTTCTCCAAGGCGTATCGCGACGCCTATGGCTGCTCCCCGCACGAAGTCCGCAAGGTCAACCGTACACTTTTTCCAAACGCGGAAATCGCGCTTGGCAGCGACCTCTACCGCCTGAGCGAAACGGCGGTCGCATACCAGTCGTGAGGCTGGCCGGTAGCCCTATGAACCTGATGGTCAACGACGGTCGCGAGACCGTGCCGGCCTGACGTTTTTCGCCCCGCCGGGACCGTCCGTTCGCGCGGCGAAAACAATTGGCGTTTTACTCCACGCTGATGTCGCAAAAATGTAATCGTGTCGCTTTCGGTGCTGCTAATATTGCCGTGTTCAAAGGGAAGAATTTCCGCGCATCCCGGAGCAAGCGCGCGTTTGCAGAAGCTGATAGGTCTTTGTGAACACAAGCGTTTTGAGTGTCCATGGAGTCAAGCGGCGGTGTCGGGGAAGGATCGGCCTTTGGATAAAAGCCTAATCGGTTGTGGTCACGGACGACCCATGACAAATGTCGTGGGAGCGGCACGACAAATGGATGATGGCGCATTCTTTTGCACGTCCACGGAGGGGACAGAACATGGATGCTCGTAGCGAAATGCTCGATCTGATCCGTACACGAAAGTACGGGTACTCTCTGCCGCAACCGTTCTATACCGATCCTGACTTCTTCAAGATCGATATGGAACTGGTGTGGTACCGCGAATGGCTGTTCGTGGGCCATAATTGTGAAATCCCGAGGCCCGGCAACTATTTCACCGTGCAGATCGGAGCATACCCTGTCGTCATCGTCCGCGACCGCAGCGGTGAGATCAGGGCGTTTCACAATTCCTGCCGCCACCGTGGCAGCCGCGTGTGCACGCAAGCCAAGGGCACGTCCGCCAAGCTGGTCTGCCCATACCACCAATGGACATACGATCTGGACGGAAAACTGGTGTTTGCGCGCCAGATGGCCGACGATTTCGATCCCGCCGCCCATTCGCTCAAGCCCGTCGCTTGCGAGAATGTCGCCGGATACATCTTCATCTGTCTTTCGAACGAACCCGCCGACTTCCAGGCATTCCGGGACCTGATGGAGCCCTATTTCGCTCCGCACAATCTTAGTGATGCCAAAGTGGCCCATGAGGCGACCATCATCGAGCAGGGTAACTGGAAGCTCGTATGGGAGAACAACCGCGAATGCTATCATTGCGCCGCCAATCATCCCGAGCTCTGCAAGACCTATCCCGAGGCGCCCAACGTCACCGGCGTGAGCGGCGGGGCCGATGATCCGGAAATGACCGCGCATTGGGAGAAGTGCGAGGCTGCCGGGCTACCCGCCCGTTTCCATATGCACGAGAGCGGACAGTTCCGGGCAATCCGGGCACCGCTCCTGCACAACGCGGTAAGCTATACGATGAACGGGCAGCCTGCCGTCCGGCGCAACCTCACCGACATCGATACCGACCGCATCGGCGCCTTGATGCTCTTCAACTACCCCTCGACCTGGAACCATGTCCTCAAGGATCATGCGGTGACCTTCCGGGTGACCCCGATCAGCGCCACCGAGACCGCGGTCACGACCAAGTGGCTGGTGCACAAGAACGCTGTCGAAGGGGTCGATTACGACGTCGAAAACCTGACCCACGTCTGGAACCACACCAACGATCAGGACCGCCAGATCGTCGAAGAGAACGCCCGGGGCATTCTTTCGCCGGCATACGAGCCCGGACCCTATTCGGAGGTTCATGAGGGCGGCGTCATGCAGTTCGTCGAATGGTACGCGGCATTCATGGAGCCGCGTCTGTCGGGCAAAAGCTCAAGCGTACATCTGAAGGAAATCGCTTAAAGTGGACGGTTTGAATACAACGACCGATACAGGTCTGTACCGGCATCTCGATGAGATGGAGCCGTGGAGCGATCGCCTTCAGGTTCTGGAGGTGGTCAGAATTTCCGACGAGGCGCCGGAGGTAAAGACTTTTACGTTCCGGTCCGACGCGCAAACCTGGTTCCGGTACAAGCCGGGCCAGTTCATTACGCTGGAACTTCCCTGCGAGGATGAACCGCTCCTTCGCACCTATACCATATCGTCCTCCCCCTCGCGCCCGTTCCTGATGTCCGTGACGGTGAAAGCGCAGCCGGACAGCATCGGCACGCGCTGGATGTTCGAAAACCTCGAGCCCGGCAGCCTGATCAGGGCGTACGGGCCGGCGGGGAACTTTACCCACTACGAGCACCCCGCCTCCAAATACCTCTTCATTTCGGCAGGGTCCGGCATCACGCCGATGATGTCCATGACGCGCTGGTTCTGCGACTGCGCGCCCAATACCGACATCGCCTTCATCAACTGCGCCCGGACCCCCGAGGACCTGATCTTCCGTCAGGAACTCGAACTGCTCAGCTACTACATGCCGGGCCTGCAACTGAACTTCATCGTGCAGGAGCGGTCGCGGAACAGGAACTGGTCCGGCCATATGGGCCGTATCGATGCGGCGCGCCTCAATCTTCTGGTTCCGGACGTGCACGAACGCGAAGTGTTCTGCTGCGGCCCGGAGCCGTTCATGAAGCTTGTGCGCGACCTGCTGCGCGACGCCGGCTTCGACATGACCTATTACCATCAGGAGAGTTTCGGCAAGGTACCGGACGAAGTGCCCTCGGACGCCGAAGAGGCGCGGCTCGCGATCGTGGAGGAAAGCGAGAAGACCGAAGGCGAGACATATCCGATCACCTTCGCACTCTCGGAAGTCGAGGGCGAGTGTCTGGCCGGGCAGACAGTATTGCAAGCGGCCCGCGCGGCAGGTGTGCGCATTCCGGCAGCCTGCGAGTCCGGCCTATGCGGCACCTGCAAGACGCTCAAGCTGTCGGGTGAGGTCGAGATGAACCACAACGGGGGGATTCTCGATGAGGAAATTGAGGATGGATACATCCTTGCCTGTTGTTCGACGCCGTTGGGCAAAGTCGAGGTCGAAGCCTAGGGTCAGGCCCTAGTGCCCCGCTTCGTCCAGATTGACAGGCGTCAGCCTGGCGATTTGGACGAAGGTAAAGGGGCCACGGCCAAAAACGAGTGGGGCGTTTCTCATGATGAGCTGTCGATTAACGTGAAGCGCCTCGCTAGAGTATTTTCGGCAAAAGCAGAAATTCTCTAAGGTCTAACCCCTTAACTACGCACTCACGATGGAGACGAAATGGATCTGCCCGAACGCGAAAGCATGGAGTTCGACGTTGTGATCGTCGGGGCCGGGCCGGCGGGCTTGTCTGCGGCGATCCGGCTCAAACAGGTCGATCCCGGGCTCTCGGTCGTCGTTCTTGAAAAAGGCGCGGAAGTCGGTGCGCATATCGTCTCGGGCGCCGTCATGGATCCGGTCGGGATCGACCGGCTCCTGCCCGGATGGCGGGACGAGGACGATCACCCCTTCAAAGTGCCGGTCACCGACGATCAGTTCCTTGTTCTCGGCAAGTCGGCATCCTTCCGGGTTCCGCATTTTCTGATGCCGCCGCTTATGAACAACGCGGGCAACTACATCGTCTCGCTCGGCAATGTCTGCCGCTGGCTGGCCACAAAGGCCGAAGAACTCGGCGTCGAGATTTATCCCGGCTTCGCAGCAAGCGAAGTGCTTTATAACGACGCCGGCGCGGTGATCGGGGTCGCAACCGGAGACATGGGTGTCGGCAAGGACGGGCAGCCCGGGCCGGGCTATACCCGCGGCATGGCGCTCTTAGGCAAATATGTGCTTATCGGGGAAGGCGTGCGCGGTTCGCTCGCCAAGCAGCTCATCGCCCGTTTCGGTCTCGACAAGGATCGCGAACCGCAAAAGTTCGGAATCGGGTTCAAGGAAATCTGGGAGGTGCAACCCGAGCACCACAAACCCGGTCTCGTGCAGCACTCCTTCGGCTGGCCGCTTGACATGAAGACCGGCGGCGGCTCGTTCCTCTATCATCTGGACGACAACACCGTCGCCGTGGGCTTCGTCGTCCATCTCAATTACAAAAACCCCTACCTCTTCCCATTCGAAGAATTCCAGCGGTTCAAGACGCACCCGGCCATCCGGAAGACCTTCGAGGGCGGAAAGCGCCTCTCCTATGGCGCGCGCGCCATCAGCGAAGGCGGCTACCAGTCGGTGCCCAAGCTCTCTTTCCCCGGCGGCGCGCTGATCGGCTGTTCGGCGGGCTTGGTCAACGTGCCACGCATCAAGGGCAGTCATAACGCCATCCTCTCTGGCATGCTGGCGGCCGAAAAGATCGCCGAAGCCATCGCCGATGGCCGGGCAAACGACGAACCGGCCACGATCGAAGAGGGCTGGCGCGACGGCCCGATCGGGGCGGACTTAAGGAAGGTCCGCAACGTTAAGCCGCTCTGGAGTCGATTCGGTACCATACTGGGGGTCGGCCTGGGCGGGCTCGACATGTGGACAAACCAGCTTTTCGGCGTTTCGCTTTTCGGCACGCTCAAACACGGCAAAACCGACGCGGCTGCCCTCGAACCGGCATCCGGGCACAGCAAGATCGAATACCCCAAGCCGGACGGCGTTCTGACCTTCGACAGGCTGTCGTCCGTCTATCTATCGAATACCAATCACGACGAGGATCAGCCGGTTCATCTGCACGTGTCCGATCCTGCGCTGCAGCAATCCTCCGAGCACGACGTCTATGACGGCCCCTCGGCCCGGTATTGCCCGGCCGGCGTTTACGAATGGGTCGAAGAGGAAGGCGAGCCGCGCTACGTGATCAACGCCCAGAACTGCGTCCACTGCAAGACCTGCGACATCAAGGACCCGAACCAGAACATAAACTGGGTGCCGCCCCAAGGCGGCGAGGGCCCGGTCTATATGAACATGTAGCGGCAATTTGATATCGCCTCAGAGCCCTGCCTTGCCCGTTGAAACTGGGTCCTCGGCCAGTGTCACTCTGCAGCTTGCGAGGACAGGTCGAGAATAGCCGGCGAATGACCCACGGCGTCGAGGAACGTCAAAAGGTCGTCCCGCCGGATGGACGTCGTCGCCGCGTTCGTCAGCGGATGAGCGTTGATGACATCGTGCTCAAGCAGCGCCTTGTCCACAACCACACTCACTTTGCCCTCGGTATCGTTGATCGCCCCAAACACCGTCACCGCGCCCGGCGTAACGCCAAGATATTCGAGAAGCTTTTCCGGCTTGCCGAAAGAAACACGCGAGGCCGCGCCAATGACATGATGGACCTGCTTAAGATCGACAGTCGCCGTTTCCTCGAGCGTGAGAAGGAAATAGCGATCTTTCTTGTCCTTGACGAAGAGGTTCTTGGTATGCCCCCCGGCGATCTGCCCTCGGAGCTTCTGGGACTCTTCGACGGTAAAAAGCGGCGGATGGGAGGTCGTTTCCACCTCGATGTTCAAATCGGCAAGCATTTGAAAAAGATCGTCGGGTGCTTTGTACATCGTCTGTCCTCTGTGCCCGGGTTACCACCTTTTAGCGGCACGGGCACCTGCGTGTGAAGAGCAATACAGACGTGTTCCGTGCGACAAACCGGCAAGGGAAACACGCGGTATTATGCATCGGCGCTGATCACCCATTACCGCCTTGCGCTCGACTCCCGAAGCAGCAGTTTCGGGTGGACCGGGATGACGCGAGCCTTCCCTGCAGGCTTGGCTCCGTCCACGAGCTCGGCGATCAGTTCCGCCGTCACGCGACCAATTTCGGCTGAACATGCATCAATGGTAGAGATTGTTGGCACCGACACATCGGAAATCTCATAGTTCCCGAAGCCCACTATGGCGATGTCATCGGGCACCCGGAGGCCGCGCCGCTGACATTCGGTCAAGGCGCCATAGGCCGACAGGTCCGAAACACAGATCACGACTTCTGTGTCGGGATAATGTTCCAGCATTCTGGCCATCGCCCGTGCGCCTTCGCGCATGGAAATAGGAGGGGCGCCGGCAGCGATCAGCCGCGTGGTATCGAGCCCGTGCGCACCAAGCGCGCTGACCACGCCGCGCCGGCGATCCGCCCCGCGTGTATCTCCTTTATCGTCCCCGCCGATAAAGCCGATGCGGCGATAGCCATCGGCAACCAGCCGGTCGACCATATCCTTCATCGCGGCGGCGTTGGAAAAGCCCACCACATGCCCGATGGGCCGCTCGGGCAGATCCCAGGTCTCAATGACCGGGATACCGGCATTACTCAGCAGATCGCGCGCCCTTTCGGTGTGCTTCCCGCCTGTCAGGACGATGGCCTCGGGGCGCCGGCGGAGCATCTGGCTGATCAGGCGCTCCTCTTCTTCGATCTGATAGTCCGTATAGCCCAGCAAGATCTGGAGATCATGTTCCGAAAGGCAAGCGGACAACGCCCTTACGGTATCGGCGAAATTGGCATTGTTGATCGACGGGATGATGGCGGCGACAAAACCGGTGCGTTGCGAACGCAGGTTCGAAGCCGTCGCATCGAAGACATAGCCAAGCTCATCCGCGGCCTTAAGGATCTTTTCTCTGGTTTCGGCGCTGACGCTCGCATCCCTTTTGAAGGCGCGTGAAACCGTCATGGGAGAAACCCCCGCCGCTTCGGCCACGTCTTTCATTCTCGGGGTGCGCACCATATCCTGAAGCTCGTGTGTTATCGATATCAGTCAATATTGGCAAATCTGGTCGCAAATGCAATCACGGAGTTTCACAGTGAACATCAGTCATAGGAAACCGTTGGAACCGTTTCCTATGCGGGATAACGGTTCGCCTGGGTGACGTGATGGTGAATACGCCCATCGAACAATTCGGCGCAGATTGCCTCGGTTTCCGCTTTTGACTTGGCCCGAACCGGGCTCATAAGCGCGGCGTCCATCGTTGCTCTGTCGGGGTAGGAAATCGCCAGGATCAGGGGGAATTCCGGCGCCCCGTCGTCGCACTCATCGCTGAAGGTCACAGCGACATCGGTGTTGCCCGGGAACCCGGTCCATAGCGGTACAAGCCGCTCCAGCACCGCGGCGCGAAAAGCGTCCGTGCGGCCGTCGCGAACGCGTCCTTCAAAGAGGGCAAATCGGGTGATCATTTGAGGGGCTCCCTGGGACCTGTTAACACTTATGGATAGGGGTTTGACGGGCCATAGTCCGAGCACCTTTCGTGGAAAATTGCGCGTGGTGGACAAATGTCCACGAGCGGGATTTTTCGCGACAAGGGGCCGGACTATGACCCGCCCGCAGGGTTTTGCATAAATCGTCCACTGCCGGCGCGTTTCCCCTTGCGAAGGGGCGCCCCTTGGCTGCGGGGAAACCCTTGACATTGAACGATTTATGCAAAATCAAACCCCTATCCATAAGTGTTAACAGGCCCCTGGTCCCTTGAAAAATTCCATCAAGGCGGCTTGGTCTTCGCCACCCAGACCGGCGGCGGTCAGCATTCTGTGGACTTCGGCGCATACGGCAGTCAGCGGCATGGCGGTATTGGTCCGCCGAGCCAGATCCTGCGCGCCGTTCAGATCCTTGACCATGTTGTCGATACGGCCGGTGCGGCGATAATCCTTTGCCGCAAAGCGCGGCATATATTCTTGCAAGATTGCGCTGTCCGCGCGTCCGCCCCGCAGCGCCTGCGGAACCTTCTCCACATCGACGCCCGCATCCAATGCAAGCTGCGTCGCTTCAGCGACCGCGAGAAAGCCAAGTCCGCAGAGGACCTGGTTGATCAGCTTCGTCGTCTGCCCCGCCCCGGACGGCCCCATATGTGTGTAATTGGATGCGACATGCCTGAGCACCTTGTGCGCATCGGCGACGGCTTCGGGCGTGCCGCCCGCCATCAGCGTGAGTTCGCCGACGAGGGCCTTCGGCGCCCCGCCGGAGAGGGGGCTGTCGACCCAACGCAACCCCTTTGCGGCGGCCTTTGCGGCAAGAGCCCTGGTTGCATCGGGATCGATGGAGGACATATCGATGATGAGCGTTCCCGGCTTCGCACCTTCCGCCGCTCCGTGGTCCCCAAAGACCGCAATCTCGACGATTTTCGGCGCGTTCAGACTGGTGATCACGAAGTCCGAGGCTGCGGCCGCCGCAGCGGCGGATTCGGCAGCAAGCGCGCCCTTGGCTACCAGCGCGGCAACCTTCTCGCTGTCCAGGTCGAAGACACTCAGAATATTTCCCGTTTCGACCAGGCGGGTTCCGATGGCACCGCCCATCGCTCCCGCGCCAATCAGCGCCACCCGTTCGCTCACGTCCTGTCCTTTCCTGTCCTTGAGGGTGTCGGGCTGAATGCTATTCAGCCCGACACCCTCAAATCTTTGTTTTGTCGCGTATCCGAACCGAAAAAGTGGTATCCACTTTTTTTGGACACGCTCTCGTCAGCAGTTCCGCCACGATTCGTTCGAACGGCTGCTCGATGTCCACCGTCACCGCTGCCTCGTCCGGGCCAGGAGGCTCCAGGTCCGAGAACTGGCTGTCAAGAAGCGTTACCGGCATGAAGTGACCCTGCCGCGCCGCCATGCGTTCGGCAATGACCTCGCGCGAGCCGGTCAAGTGCAGAAATGTGACCGGCGCGCCCGCGCCCTCCCTGATCCAGTCGCGATACCGGCGTTTCAGCGCCGAGCAACCGATCACGACCGGCCCCTCGGCGGCCCGCAATGTGTCCGCGACCCGGGCGAGCCAGGGATAACGGTCGCTATCGTCGAGCGCTTCGCCGCGCGCCATCTTCGCCACGTTTGCCGCCGGATGCAGGTCGTCGCCATCAATGAATGGGGCGCCTATTTCGCCGGCAAAGGCGGTGCCAATCGAGGTCTTGCCGCAGCCCGAAACACCCATGACGACATAGCGCGCTGCTGGTCTTTTGTTTTCGCGGGATTTTATCGAAAAACCGGTGTCCACTTTTTCGAATCCCGCTAGAGCGACGCCGTAATGCCGCCATCCACGAAAATCGTCGTCCCGTTGATAAAGGACGAGGCTTCCGAGGACAGAAAGATACAGGCGCCGACGAGTTCCTCGACCTTGCCCCAACGTCCCGCTGGCGTCCTTTTCGAAAGCCAGGCGCTGAATTCGGGATCGTTGACGAGCGCCGCATTGAGCGGCGTGTCGAAATAGCCCGGCGCGAGGCCGTTGCATTGGAGGCCATGTTTGGCCCAGTCGGTCGCCATTCCCTTGGTCAGGTTGGCGACCGCGCCCTTGGTTGCCGTATAAGGCGCAATGCCTGGCCGCGCGAGCGCCGTCTGCACAGAGCAGATATTAACGATCTTGCCGGCGCCCCGCCCGATCATGTGCCGCGCCACGGCCTGCCCGACATGGAACACGCTGGCGATGTTGGTCTGCAAAAGGCGTTCGAAGGCATCGGCGGGAAAATCCTCGAGCGGCGCCCGGTGCTGCATGCCGGCATTGTTGACGAGGATATCGATCGCGCCGTTTTCCACCTCGAACCCGTCGATCGCGGAACGGACCGCATCGTGATCGGTGACATCGAAACCAAGAGTGTGAACCACGCCGTTCTCCCCGCGCAGCACTTTGGCGGCGGCTTCCATCTTCGTGGCGTCACGACCATTGATGACGATCTTGGCTCCCGCCGCCGCCAGGCCGCGCGCCAACGCGAAACCGATCCCTTGCGAGGATCCGGTGATCAGCGCCCGCTTACCGGTCAGATCGAACAGTTTCGTACTCATAATCCCGCCCTTTTCCGTCTCGACATCCGCACTTGAGTGTGTTTATGTTATCGATAACAATTATTGTCAATAGGCACGCCTCGAAATGCAGAAACCCGATATTCTCCAGATCGGCCCCTACCCCGAATGGGACCAGATTCCCCTTGATGCCGCATTCAGCGTACACCGCTATTTCGAAGCGGCAGACAAGCCGGCCTTTCTGGCCGGTGTCGGCGCGCGGGTTCGGGGCATCGCTACGCGCGGGGAACTCGGAGCCAACCGCGCGATGATCGAAGCGTGCCCCAATCTCGAGGTGATCTCCGTTTATGGCGTGGGCTTCGATGCGGTCGATCTCGACGCCTGCCGCGAACGCGGCATCCGCGTCACCAACACGCCCGACGTTCTCACCAATGACGTGGCCGATCTCGGGGTTGCGATGATGTTGGCGCAGTCGCGCGGCATGATCGGCGCCGAATCCTGGGTGCGGGACGGCTCGTGGGCGAACAAGGGGCTCTATCCGCTGCGGAGCCGCGTCTGGGGCAAGAAGGCTGGCGTTCTGGGACTCGGCAGGATCGGCTTCGAGGTGGCCAAGCGGCTTTCGGGTTTTGATCTCGAGATCGCTTATTCCGACATCGCCCCCAAGGACTACGCAGCGGACGGATGGACCTATATCGCCGATCCCGTGGACCTGGCGCGCCATGCCGATTTCTTCTTCGTCACGCTTGCCGCATCGGCTGCCACGCGGCACATCGTCTCGCGCGAGGTGATCGAAGCGGTCGGCCCCGGCGGCATGATCGTCAATATATCGCGCGCCTCGAACATCGACGAAAATGCGCTGCTCGATGCACTGGAAAGTCGCGCGCTGGGATCGGCCGCGCTCGACGTGTTCGAGGGCGAGCCCGCGTTAAACCCCCGTTTCCTGGAACTGGACAATGTCCTCTTGCAGCCACACCATGCCTCGGGGACATTCGAGACGCGCAAGGCGATGGGTCAGTTGGTGCGCGATAACCTGACAGCGCATTTCGCCGGCAAACCGCTTCTTACCCCTGTTCTGTGAGGCTTAGGATGAAGGCGATCGTTATTCACGCGCAAAAGGATCTGCGGATCGAAGAGCGCGATGTAAGCGAACCCGGCCGAAATGAAGTGCAGATCGCCCTTGCCACCGGTGGCATTTGCGGGTCCGACCTGCATTATTACAACCATGGTGGCTTCGGCACGGTGCGCCTGCGCGAACCCATGATCCTCGGTCACGAAGTCGCAGGGCATATCACCAAGCTCGGTGAGGGAGTCACCCATTTGCGCGAAGGCCAGTTGGTGGCCGTATCGCCTTCGCGGCCCTGCCATAATTGCCGCTTCTGCCGTGAGGGCATGCACAACCAGTGTCTGAACATGCGCTTTTACGGTTCCGCCATGCCGTTCCCGCATATTCAGGGCGCGTTCCGCCAGGTGCTGGTTGCCGGTGCGGACCAATGCGTTCCAGCCGACGGTCTCACACCGTGTGAGGCCGCAATGGCGGAACCGCTGGCGGTTACGCTCCATGCCACCCGGCAGGCGGGATCCCTGCTCGGCAAATCGGTTCTGGTTACGGGTTGCGGCCCGATCGGCGTATTGTCGATCCTTGCGGCGCGGCGGGCTGGCGCGGACAGGATTGTCGCAACCGATTTGAGCGATTTCACATTGGAGTTTGCCCGGGCAGCGGGTGCCGACGAAACCGTGAATATGAGCAAGAGCGCCGACGGCTTGAACCTTTTCGCCTCCGACAAGGGCACGTTCGACATTCTTTATGAATGTTCGGGCGCGGCTCCTGCGCTCACCGCCGGGATTGCCGCCATGCGGCCTGGCGGAACAATCGTCCAGTTGGGATTAGGCGGCGATATGAGCCTGCCGATGATGGCCATCACTGCCAAGGAACTGACGCTCAGGGGCTCGTTCCGCTTTCATGCGGAGTTCGCAACCGGGGTCAGCCTGATGCAAAAGGGCCTGATCGACGCCAAACCGCTGATCACCCGGACCGTCGGACTTGGCGATGCGGTTGGCGGGTTCGAACTCGCCAACGACCGTACGCAGGCGATGAAGGTGCAGATCGCTTTTACTTGAGGATCGAAGGGATACGCGCTTAGAGCCCGTCTTGAAAGTCGGCGGCTGAGGGCCGGCGAGGGATTTTTGTTCAGGAAAGGTAGAAAATCGGGGACAATATCAGCCATATTGGCTCCGATTTTCTACCTTTCCTGAACAAACGAGACCCGCCGGACCGACCCGACCGACTTTCAAGACGGGCTCTTATTGCTCTTGTCGCATTTGCAGCCAGAGAAAATATGCGGCGTGATCCAATTCTCCTCCGTCGTAATTGTCTACAAGGTCGGCAAAGCCTTCGGTAGCGCAGCGTGCGAGGGGCAAATCTTGGCTGAGCTGCTCTGCAACGCTCAATACGTTACGCAAATCCTTCAGCTGGGCGACGCTCCGTCCTCCGGGCGTAAAATTGCCCTCAACCATGCGCAGGCCATGCAACTCGAGGATGCGGCTATCGGCAAAACCGCCCCGCAATGCATCGCGCAGGTTGACCAAATCGCACCCGGCAGCCTGGGCGAGCCGGAAGGCTTCGGCCACAGCACCAATCGTGGTCGCCACAATCAGCTGGTTGGCAAGCTTTGCGACCTGCCCTGTCCCGACGGGCCCGAGAAGCGTGGCACGCCCCAAGGCGGCGAATACGGGCTGTGCGGTCTCGAAATCCTCCGTATTCCCCCCGACGAGGATCGCCAGCGTACCCTTCTCCGCGCCCGTCACGCCACCGGAGACCGGAGCGTCGAGAAAACCTCGCCCCGCCGCGCGAACATGCGCCGCGATTTCCCGATCGCAATCGGGGTCCACCGACCCCATATCGATAACCAATGCTCCGGGCGATGTTGTTTCAATCACGCCGGATTTCAGCAATATATCCTTTGTTACAGGTCCATCGATGAGCATCGCGATGACGATTTCGGCCCCGTTCGCGGCTGCCACGGGTGTGCTGGCAACCGTTGCGATATCGGCAAGAGCCTCTGCGCGCTGTTGGTTGCGGTTCCAGACGGTCAGTTCGTGACCGGCGGACGCCAGACGCCGCGCCATTGGCGCGCCCATGAGGCCGGTGCCGAGCAGGGTGATTTTCAACGGTCAGCTCCAATGACCGCAAGCGCCGCTTTCGCAACCGCAATATCCTGTTCGCCGGTCCCCGACCCGACACCGATGCCGCCAAGCAGCTGACCGTCGACCCAGATGGGAAGTCCACCGGGAAGACCTGTAACGTCCCCGGACGTCGCCAGTCCGATCGCAACGCCGACCTGCTCGGGGACATCCGCTGACGGCAGGCCGTTTGAGGCAGCCGTCATCGCCTTGGCCCGGGCCGATTTGCGCGACAGGAATTTCGCGCCGGTCATCCGCAATTCCGCCCGCACCTCTCCGCTGGCGTCGACGATAACAATGCATTGTGGTTGACCAAGCCGAGTTGCCATTTCAATGGCTGCGTTTAGCATCGCCATCGCGCCGGCATGAGTGAGCTCGGCTGTTTCGATCTTGTAGTGCATAGTTACACGCCTGTTCTATTGACCGGTCCGTTGATCACAATTAATGGTATCGATAACATATTCGATGCCTTTGGAAAAGGGAGAAGCAATGTCCTGGTTTGAGGCTACTGACCCGGCATTCAACCAATTCGTTCTCGGAAACGCTCCGGTTAAGCAGATTGCGACCGGGTTCGACTGGGTCGAGGGACCGGTCTGGTTCGGAGATGCGAATTGCCTGCTATTCTCAGACATCCCGAACAACCGGATCATGCGCTGGATACCGGGCGAGGGCGTTTCGGTCTTTCGGCAGCCCTCGAACTACGCCAATGGCCACACGCGGGACCGTCAAGGCCGGCTGATCAGCTGCGAGCACGGCACGCGGCGCGTAACGCGGACAGAGTATGACGGCTCGATCACGGTTCTCGCCGACAGCTATGGCGGAAAGCCGCTGAATTCACCCAACGACGTCGTGGTGAAATCCGACGGGACCATCTGGTTCAGCGATCCGCATTACGGGATCGTGACCGACTATGAGGGCTATCGCGCAAGCCAGGAAAATCCGTGCGCCGTCTATCGTGTGACGCCGGAAACCGGCGCCATTGACATGGTGATCGACGATATGAACTGCCCCAACGGGCTTGCGTTCTCCCCGGATGAGTCCAGGCTCTACGTCGCCGACACCGGGCGTATGTTTTCGAGCGACGAACAGTATATCCGGGTCTACGATTGCGACGCCGGGGGAAAGCTTTCCAATGGGCGCGCCTTCCACAAGATCGACAAAGGCTGCTCGGATGGGTTCCGCATGGATAGCGACGGCAACCTCTGGTCCTCCGCGGCCGATGGCGTTCATTGCATTTCGCCAGAGGGCGAAAGGCTGGGCAGGATTCTTGTGCCGGAGCTGGTCTCCAATGTCTGCTTTGGCGGCCGAGCCAAACACCAGCTGTTTATCACGGCAACGACAAGCGTTTATATGATCACCTTGAACCGGAGGGGCGTGCAGGCTCCGTGAATTAGCCCGCATTTCTCACACTCCTTGCGCCCTGCGTCGGGTTTTGGCGAGTCGGATACGGGCGCGGAGCGGGAAAGCGTATGTCCATACGGTTTTCCGTGCCGTGCCCGGAGGTGGCCGCCAAAATCCGACCCGGAGGGCCGCTTGAAAATGGCGACAGGGTGCGTCAGAAAGCTTGCACGATGTCCCGCATCGCACTGCGCTTTCTTCCTGCCCTCTCGCCATTTTGAAGCGGCGCAGGGCACAAGGAGTGTGAGAAATGCGGGCTAGCGACTATCCGGTTTCGCCTGGAACCAGATGTGTGGGGATCACCGTGACATCGCGAACCGGCTCGCCGCGCATCCGCCCGACGAGCAATTCAGCTGCGGTCTTTCCGATCAGGGTCGTCGGCACCGTTATGGTGGTCAGGCGGCGCGGCTGGATCGAAGCCGCCTCCATGCCTCCCCATCCGGCAACGCCGATATCGTCGGGCACGCGCACGCCTTGTGAGGCGAGCCAGGCCATGCCACCGATGGCCATCTCATCGTCATGGTAATAAATGGAGTCAAGCTTCTGCTCGCGGCTTAACAGCGTCTCCGTGCCGTAATAGCCGGCGTAGAACCCAGGGTGATCTTCCAGGATTTCCCTTGCCGCAAGAGCCGTGCCGGCATCCTGCAGGGCCGCTT
Organism: Pelagibacterium halotolerans; assembly: GCF_044811015.1. Lineage (GTDB taxonomy): Bacteria > Pseudomonadota > Alphaproteobacteria > Rhizobiales > Devosiaceae > Pelagibacterium > Pelagibacterium halotolerans_A. The sequence goes on along the minus strand of NZ_CP085243.1, from coordinate 2,680,859 downwards.
CGAATCCCTCACACCGATTGCGCCCCATGGTCGTCCGGTTGGCCATCGCGCCCACATAGCCGAATTTCTCGCGGCCCCTCGATAAGAGGTACTTCCCCATCCTGTACCCGTCATCGAAATGGGAGAAGCCTATCGAGACATCGATGGGCTGCGTATTCAAATCCCACATTTCGACAATCGGTACCGTCAGGTCGCGCAGCAGGGACAATGTGTCCGAGGTATGCCGGCGCCCGACAAGAATAACGCCCGCAGGGCGCCACGACGCCAGCCCTTTCAGCCACACTTCCTCCTCCTCGGGCATCTGATCGTGACTGCCGATCATTGTCTGGTAGCCGAGCCGCGTCAGGGTCGCATTGATCGATTCCAGCGTGGAGCCGAATAGCGACGAGGCAAAGCGCGGCACGCAGACCCCCACAAGCGTCGATGTCGCGCCAGCCCCGAACGCCGCCGCAATCCGGTTTGGAAGATAGCCCCGTTTCTCGACCTCGGAGAGAACGCGCTCACGCGTTTCTTCCGAGAAGCCGGATGATCCGCGTAGCACGCGGCTGACCGTCATTTTGGAAACGCCCACGGCCCGGGCGATATCCTCAAGTCCTGTCTTCGTCGATCGGCCCATTGTCCCGCACTTCCATGAGGTTACGCTTCCGCCGATAACCCAAAATGTTATCGATAACTTTTTTCTTGACTCAAAACTGGTCCCGATTGATTATCCAAACGTTACCGGTAACTCATGCATCCGGCAACATCGGGAGGAAACGGCATGAAACCAGCCGAAGGGCTATTCTTCGACAGCATCGTCAAAGGCTTTGGCGGCACGCATGCCCTGTCCGGCGTTTCGCTGAAAGTCGGACGCGGCGAGATCGTCGCCCTGCTTGGCGAAAACGGCGCCGGCAAGTCGACACTGATCAAGGTGCTGGGTGGTATCCATACTCCCGATAGCGGCCAGGTCACCGTGGATGGCGTTCCCTACCGGCATGTGCCCGGCAATGTGAACGAGAAGCAGGCCGTCGCGTTCATTCACCAGGATCTCGGTCTGATCGAATGGATGAGCGTTGCCGAGAATATCGCACTGGCGGTTGGATACGCCCGTAAGGGCAGCCGCATCGACTGGCGCGCATGCGAAGACGTTGCGCGCCGGGCCTTGGCGCTGGTTGATGCCGATTTCGCGCCCACGACCCGTGTTTCCCATCTGTCGCGCACCGAAAAGTCATTGGTAGCAATCGCACGGGCCCTGATCGTCGAATGCGACTTTCTCGTTCTTGACGAACCGACGGCCAGTCTTCCCGCTGACGAGGTCGAACGACTGTTCGCCGCCCTGCGCCCGCTGCGCGAAAAGGGCGTCGGCATGATCTATGTCTCGCACCGTCTCGACGAAATTTTCCGCATCGCCGACAGGGTCGCGGTGCTGCGCGATGGGAAGATGGTGGGTATGCGCGATATCGGCCATACCAGCTCGGAGGATCTGGTCAGCCTGATTGTGGGGCGCAAGACCCGCGCGATCGAGCGTCCCGACGCGCATGAAGGCCCCGAGGTTTTGTCCGTTCGCGGGCTCCGCACCGAAACCGCCGGACCGGTCGATTTCGCCGTTCAGCGCGGCGAAATGGTCGGGCTCGTGGGCTTGCGCGGCGCGGGTCACGAAGAGATCGGCCGCAGCCTTTATGGCCTGACGTCCTCCGAGGGCGAGGTATCGCTGAACGGAAGGCAACCCGATCTCGGTTCGCCGCGCGGCGCAATGCAATCGGGCATCGGCTTCATCGCCGGCGATCGCGTTGTAGAATCGATAGCCCCCTCCCTCAGTATCCGGGAAAACGCATTCATCAATCCGGAAGTGACCGGCCGCAGTCTGCTCTCGTTCACGTCCGCCGCTTCGGAGGACAAACGCGCGCGCGCACTGGGCAAACGTGTCGGCCTCTCACCGAACGATCCGACATTGCCCGTCGAGGCCCTTTCTGGCGGCAATCAGCAAAAAGTGGTCGTCGGCCGCTGGCTGGATACCAACCGTGCGTTTTTGATCGCCGAAGACCCGACCGCCGGTGTCGATGTCGGTGCCAAGGCCGAGATTTATCATCTGCTCTATGAGGCCATGGCCTCTGGCATGGGCGTGCTGGTCGTATCGACCGACTTCGAGGAAATCGCCAACATTTGCCACCGGGCGATCGTCTTCAGCCGGGGCCAGGTGGTGGCTGAACTTTCCGGCGTCATGCTGTCAACAGAATCCCTGATCCAGGCCGCTTCGGCCGGTGAAGCTGCATAATCGAGGATACATCTCATGAATTCGGTCGATTCCAACGCGCTTGAACCCACCAAGGACGAACTCGCCAATCTGGGATTGGGCGCACGACTGATCCGTCTGGCGCCGGTTTACGGACTTCTGATCCTGATGTTCGCATTGATCGCCCTGTTTTCGGTCCTGCTGCCGACAACCTTTCCCACGGCCCTGAATTTGCGCGCCGTCATTTCGGACAAGTCCATTATCGCGCTTCTGTCGCTGGCTGCGATGATCCCCATGGTCGCCGGCCGGATCGATCTCACGGTGGGATACGGGATCGTGCTTTGGCATATCCTCGCGATATCGTTGCAGGTCTGGTACGGGCTGCCGTGGCCCGTGGCGGTGCTCATCGTCCTTGTCCTCGGCGGGTTCGTTGGGTTTCTCAATGGAATCCTGGTCGAAATCGCCAAGATCGACGCCTTTATCGCGACCCTGGGCACCGGAACGGTGCTCTATGCGCTGGCGCTCTGGCATACGGGCGGACGCCAGGTGGTGGGCGTTCTGCCGGACGGCTTCTACGCGCTCAACGGCACGTTCCTTTTCGGATTGCCGATTACCGGGTTCTATCTGCTCGGCATTACCATCGCGCTTTGGCTCATCCTCGAATACACGCCGATTGGGCGCTACCTCTACGCCATCGGCGCCAACCAGACGGCAGCAGCCCTGAATGGTATTCCGACCCGCAAGTTCGTTGTCGGCGCCTTCGTCTCCTCAGGTCTGCTGACGGCGCTGGCCGGCGTTCTGCTCGCCTCCAAGCTGCGGATCGGCCAGGCAAGCGTAGGCCTCGAATTTCTCCTGCCGGCACTGGTTGGCGCCTTCCTTGGTTCAACCACGATCAAGCCGGGCCGCGTCAATGTATGGGGCACGATCGTCGGCGTGACGATCCTTGCTGTCGGCATATCCGGAATCCAGCAATTCGGCGGCTCGTTCTGGGTCGAGCCGATGTTCAATGGCGTAACGCTGCTCATCGCCATCGGCATTGCAGGCTATGCGCAGCGTCGCAAAGGCTCAGCGAAAAGATAAGAAAACATCAGCACTTAGGGAGGAAACCATGCTGAAGCGTACGTTTATGAAAACCTTGCTTGCGGGAACCATGCTCGCGGGATTGGGACTACCGGCCGGGGCGCAAACAGCTTGGGATGGTCCGACGACCGGGCCAGCGGCGGCGGAAGGCAAAACCATTGTCGTTGTCGCCGGCGATCTCAAAAACGGCGGCATTCTCGGTGTCACCAATGGCGTCGAGGAAGCTGCGGACACGATTGGATGGACCGTTCGCGTTCTTGACGGCGCCGGTTCAATTCAAGGGCGCACAGCCGCTCTCGGCCAAGCCGTGGCACTCAACCCCGATGGCATCGTCATCAATGGTTTCGACGCGGTCGAGCAGCAGGCGGCTCTCGAGGCCGTGGTGAGTGCCGAAATCCCGATGGTATCGTGGCATTCGGGTCCCAAGATCGGCTGCGATGCGCCCGGCGGTATTTTCGCCAACGTCTCGACAGATCCAATGGCTGTGTCCGAAGAGGCGGCCAAGTGGGCTGTCGCCGATGCAAATGGGACGCCCGGCGTGGTGATCTTCACCGATTCCACCTACCAGATCGCAATCGACAAGGCCGACCGCATCAAGGAAACCATCGAGGCCATGGGCGGCACGGTTCTCGAATATGTCGACACCCCGATCGCGGATACGTCTAACCGTATGGGGCCGCTGACCACAACACTGCTCCAGAAATACGGCGATGCGTGGACCCACAGCTTGGCGATCAATGACATCTATTTCGACTTCATGGGGCCCGCGCTTGCCGCGGCCGGTGTGCCCGGCGACGGATCGCCGAAAGCAGTCGCTGCCGGAGATGGTTCGGAATCGGCTTTCCAGCGCATCCGCACCGGCCAGTACCAATCGATTACGGTCGCCGAGCCTCTAAACCTTCAAGGCTGGCAGTTGGTCGATGAACTAAACCGTGCAATCTCGGGGGAAGCCTGTTCGGGCTACATTACAGCGCCCGCCGTTGTGACACGCGAGGGCCTGGAAGCCATGGGCGAGAGCAACAATTTCGATCCTGACAGCGGTTACCGCGAAGCATACGCCAAGATCTGGGGAGCGATGTAATTTCCTCCCGATTCAGACGATTGCCGATCACCGATTGACAGTCAAACGACATGAAAGAGCGCCATACCGAAAGCATGGCGCTCTTTCATGCGATCGCCTGTGAAGAAGCAATCCATGACGTGCGACAACGCACCCGGCGTGCCTCTTCAATCCCAAACGCCTGACCCAAAAACAGCCGGAACAGACTTTAATCGATCGCCGCGCGCATCGCGTCCACACCCATATCGAGCCCCCATTTCATGCTCTCTGGAAGCGCATAAGCATATTCGAGGGCGAAAGCATCCAAAGGGGGCTCGTCACCACCCTTTGGCGGTTCCTGTGACGCATTGCTAAACAAGCCCTCTATCGCGCCGTAGCTGCTGGCGACATCATCGGTCGTATATGTGTCCGCATGAAGGGAAAGTGCGGTATCCGACCCGAACTCCGCGACCGAACCGGAAATTTCAAATGTTCGGTTGTCTCCATCTATTGTCCTGACAACCACGAATTTCACATTGTCTGCAGGCGATGTATTGCGCTCTACATAGAAAATGGCAGAATCTGAGCCTTGATCAATCCGGCCATCATAGTATTGGATGACATCATCCCCGCCCTGCCGAACCAGAACTTCCCCTTGATATTTATTATTAATGTAAGTTTTGACCAGAAACGACCCAGAATCAACGGCTTCATCGAATAAATCGCGGTCGATCGATAAGGAAACCCGCCCGTCGCTCGCCGCCATATCGCCGGTTCCGAGCGCGTCGAGCCCGTCGTCGATGTTGTCGATAATGCTGATATAGCCGTCTTGAATCGCACGGAACGCCGCCATCCCGGCGAAATCGTGATCGTCGTCGAGAATGGCGCCAAGCAATTTCATGTGAAGTGAAAGCGTATCGATGTCACGCTCCGTGCCACTCATATAGTCTTGCGCCCTGGCGACGATGCTTTCCGGGGCCGCCGATTCATAGTCGGACGGAACGACAACACCGTATACCGGAATGATATTCTTGTTGCCGTGCAAATCTTCTATTAGGACCTTGATCGTGGTTTCACCGGGTTCACCATCGGCGCTATTGTCGAGGAGCGTTGCGGATTTTATGACGTTTTCGTCGAAGGAGACCAGTTTCCGCACATCGACGGGTTCATCCTGACGGACAATGAAGCCGTGATGCGCAGTGGCCTGCGGGGGCGCATAGGTTCCCTCAAGACCCGCAAGGTTTCCCATTGCCTTGAAAACCTGATCGCCGTCGACGTATCGAAACTCCGAAAGATCGAACGGGACCGTTTTCAGGCCGAGGGCGCTGATGTCTTGGCGCAAACCATCGTCTATTTCCATGAAGCGCCAAGCTTCGAAAAACGGGATAAGATCGTATCCCGATATCTTGCTCGCAGTCAAAATAAAGAGAGATTTCTTCTCTGAATCCGTAGATGGAGCTTGGTCGGCCGAGAGTAAACGGTATTCGTGATGCAGCAGGCGGTAAAAATCCGTTCCAAACGCCCAGTGAAGCTGATTATAAAGTTCTACTTTATCAAAAACCCCTATATCATCCCATGTTTTATTTGTATCATCAGAATTTCCGTAAACATCTGTCGCCGTTTTCCCCAGCCTTGCTTTATTCCCCATCATATACTCAACATACGTGCTGTAAATATTGACGGTAACCTCGACGGCGTTGCTCGTCATCCATGCGGACTGCTGATGCTGATGTCCCAGTTCATGCCACGGCCCCCACCCTTCATGCGCCAGCTTTTGATCGTTCAAAAGCGCTTTAATCGCGTTCGTGACATAGCCGGTATAGCCATTCGTAGCATACATCCAGTCACCATGCTGGGATTCGACAAATTGATGGACAACCCCGGAACCGTCGGTGATACCGCTTCCCGTATCGGAAATCCCGGCAAGCGAATTTTCCAGTTCAATGATTCGGTCGATCGTCTGAAGTGTCTTGACCGGATTGTCGATGTGGAGCTTTGCCTGCTCGTACGTCACGGTCATCAGCGCGTGCTCGCTCCTGAGTTCGACGGCGCGCGCATCCGGATGTGCCGCGAGCATCTCGACCCAGTCGGCGTAGGTGTCCGTACCAAGAGTGAATGCGATGGCGCGCTCGGTATTATTTGGCACCGAAATGGTTACATGCGCCTCCTTGTCCATCGAGTCGTTACTTAAGTATAAAAGCCCATCATCCTGAACGAGAATTTCATTTAAACCCGGACCAAGACTGGTAACCGACGTATTTATATTCGCATTATTTTTATATGCGGATACAGAACCAATTATAGCCTTAACGTCCTGCCCTTCCGATAGGTATATTTTTAAGACATCGCCTTTCTCGACAAAAATCCCAGTCGGCACGTCGCGGAACGATGCAGGTGAAAGCGATGTGCGATAGTTTTCTCCATAGATATGCGCTTCGCCATTGGGCTCGAGGGTCATGCTGAGCGCCGTGGCGTTGTCTTCAAAGGCCACGAAACTGTCCGTCGGCGCCGATTCATTACCGGCGGCATCCGTCGCAATTATCCGTATCTGGGTGCCGAAAGGCAGGGGCATTTTCGCGGTGGCGCTCCACGCGCTTTCGCCTTCGGCATTTCCCGTACCATTCGCCAGCGCGGTCGCAATGAGAGAGCCGCTTGTCCCATCGGGGTTTATGGCAAGGATCTGCACCGTCGATCCGGCTTCGGCGTTTCCTGCAAGCCCGCCGTCAGCCATCGAGGGCGCATCTGGCGCCGTCGTATCGATGGTCACGCTCAACGACGGGGACGGCATGGATACCCGCCCATCAATGGTTGCCGTCACCGTCAGGTCATGAACACCGTCAGCCAACGCGGACGTAACAATCGACCAACTGCCGTCGGGCGCCGCCTCGGCAACCCCGAGTACCGTCCCGTCCGCATCATAAAGCGTTACTGTTGCGCCGGGCGCCACGGAGCCGGCCGGACCGATAATCCTCGGGGTGGTCACGTTGGTTACGGCATCGGCATTGCTCACCCCGGAATCCGAGGCCGGACTGAGTGCAGCGTTCCTGGGCGCATCAGGCAGCGCGGTCTCAGGCATCGGCTCGTCCGGGGGCGTCGTCTCCGGTTTTGGCGTTTCAGGGGACACCGTCTCCGGCTGTGGCACGGGAGTACCGCCGACCGAGCCTGCGCCCGACGCGCTGCCCGCTATCGTTCCAGCGCTCGACCGCGTCATGGCCACGCCACCCAACGCCAAGAGTCCGAGGCCGCCTGCAACAGCCGGCCCTGAAGCGCCCTCCCCGGCATTTTCGAATGCGACCTGATCGAGGAAATGGCCAGCCATGCTGCCTTCTTCAAACTCAAGCGCTGGCCAGCCATCGGCGTCATCGCGGAAATAATTCTTAAGAAGGATCACCTCGCCGTTCTCGAGAACAAGCCTGAGGTCGTCGCCCACGCGCTCGTAGCGCACCACATCGTCAGCCGGTGAATGCATGGTAATGCGCGAGGCAGCACTGACATCGACAATCCAATTGCCTGCCGTATCCACAGTATCCGTTCGACCCGAAACGGCATCGGTTATGTAAACACGCATCTGCTTTACCTTTTAATAAAAAAGTCCCTAATTATGCGACACAGAAATACATATTTTCCAGATCGAATAAGGCAATTTTGCGAATACGTAGTTTCACTTCCATTTATTGAAACATGTCATGACGATCGCTGGTGCGTTCCCTGTGAACCTTTTTCCGCTCCGCAGCGATATCGGCTGGCGGCATACGTTCGGCGACGTACCCCGAGGGCACGATGACCTTCGCGTCGGGTGGCGACGTTTTCTCCGCTACCGGCACGCCGATCGCCGCGACACGCTGGCCCCCGATCTTGGCGCCGATGTTACCTTGAGCTAACCCACTACGCTGGGCCCGTCCTATTCGCGCGAGATCGGTTCGGGTGCCCACAATGGTCGCTCTGGAACCGACATTGGTGCCAAACGTCCGGAAAAGCAAAATCGCTTCCGCTACGTATCTTGCCTCATCCAAAAGGCGCTGCACCGGCGCCGCTCGGGAAAATCGGGAAGGAGGTCAACTCCCGCTTTTAAAATTCCGGAAGTGGGTTTTCGCTTATTGCATGAGGGCAAAGAACCGCTTGTCGCTTGCATCGGTGCTTGCCACTCTGGCTCCAGACATTGGGAGAATGACGTTAGCCGGATAGGCGTTCGCAATCCTGCGTGTACAAAGACTGAGAACCCGCGCCGACCTGGACGGGGCGACCCGGCACGGGTGGCCGGCATACTTGTTGAGGATGACGTGGACGGCCTTGCCGGCGGGAACCTCGGCGTTGATGGCATCGAGAAAGCGGATGAACTCCTGATGGCGATAGCGCAGCATGTTTCGGCCGATGGCGGTGCCATCGAGGATGTTTGGGGCTGCAAACAGGGTAGTGGTGCCGTGGCGCTTGTAATCCGTGCGTCGCGGTGCCGAGCCTGCCCTTCTTCATCGGCAGGCCGGGCCGGGTGCGGTCGAGCGCCTGGATCTGGCTCTTCTCGTCGAGCGACAGCACGATGGCGTGGGCCGGTGGATCAACGTATAGGCCGACGGCGTCGCGCAGTTTGCCGGCGAATTTCGGATCGCTGGAGAGTTTGAACTGCCGCCAGCGGCGGGGAGCGAGGCCATGCGACTTCCAGACGCACCGCACCGCGCTGACGCCGGCGACGCGGCCATCCCGTCGGCCGTCCAGTGCATCGTCTCGCCCGGCAGATCGGCAAGGGTGAGCGCCAGCACGCGCTCGGCGACTTCGGGTCCGAGCGGCGCAATGCGCGAGGTCCGCGTCTTGTCGCGCAGCAACCTGTCACAGCCCTCCGCAGCGAAGCGCACCTGCCAGCACCACACGCAGGTCTTCGACTTGCCGGTTCGGCGCATGATCTCGACGGCGCCCATGCCGTCGGCGGACAGAAGCAAAACTCGGCGCATCAGACATGCTTTTACGGGGTGTTGCGATCCCTGATCAGCGCCGTCAGGCGGGACCGATCGATCAGCGAAACGATGAACGATATTCCCGTGCGCATGCGCCAGACTCGCATGCCCATGCCGCAAAGGAAACCCCGGACATCTCAGGCGGAGACCAAGGCGCATGCCAGCGACCTGCCCAAATGGGGCATGGACCTCGCCGTGCACGGGCCGGGAGGAGGGATTCGAACCCGTTTTCCCGATAAACCATTGACCCATCTATCATTATTGTCGCTTCGATGCGCACTGTGACAGTCAGCTGTGACAGTATCGCGTCACCGGCACGTCGGCAAGTAGAGCATCGCTGGCATTCATTCATCGGAACTCGAGTACATGGTCTTGCCGTCGATGGCGATCACATCGGCTGGGATCCCAGTCGTTGCGGCGAACAGCTCGCCCAACCGGTCATGACCGGGCGTTCCGTGTTTGAAGGGTCGCAGGCGCCGCAACAGATCGAGCTTGTTTTGCCGAACTCGGCGATACCGGTGAAGGTCTTGGCCCCGGCCACCACCGCAAGCAGGGACAAAAGCAGTATCTCTTCCAGCGGATAGATCACCTTGGCTTGTTGGAGCGGATCGCCCAAATCCGTAAAATAATCAAGAAAAACAACGATCTAAAGAATTGCTGCCGCACGCGCTGACGTCATCACAACCTTACAATCGAATCAATTGGGAACGCCCAGATTTAGCATTCACACGAAATGTCACGCATTAACTCACCTGATCACCCTGCAAGACGTACGCTGTCGCCGCCACAAGGCGAGTATGCATGACGGTCAGCCAGTAATCACGGCGTGGGACTGCACGCCGACCAAGGGCGGAGCCTTTCGCCCGTTACAGGCTGGCGTCGAGGATATCACGCAACTCCGCGATCACACCGGCACGCCGCCGCCCCGTTGCGCCAAGGCCGCACCAGATCAACCGGAACTGCCCGTCTCGGCGGCAATCGCTCTTAGCCTGAGATTCGGCAACGAGCACGCCTACCGCAGGAAACGGCATGCGCCCCTCAACGCGTCCCGTCGCTTTATGGCGGATCAGCAAGGCTGTGCTATCTCTCCAGCACTTCCGCCCTCTGGAGATCTCTTGGCCGTCCACAGAGCCTTGCGATCTGCGCAAGCTCTGCGCGGGACGGCACGAACACCGAACCGGTGTCGAGACCGATGTCCACACGGATCGCCGGTTGGACCGGCGTCCAGCACACGGGTGACCCTTTCACGCTGAATCCGGAAAGAACCTCCACCGGCATATCGCCAAAGCCGGGACGCAGGATGATGTCGGAGCTGAAGCGCATGGTGCCGCCGTCGGCCAGGTTGACGAGCGCATGCCGTTCCATCATCCGCACGGCATCGGCCTCCGACACCAGGATATCGATATCGCGGACGGGACCGATCACCACGCCATGGAGCGCCGCCGCTGCGCTTCCGAATATCCACCAGTCCTCTTCGGCAGGCGCCATAAACGCGGGCACCCGGTTCAGCGCCCGCATCAAAGCGGAAGACATGGCCTCGGCACCGTTCAACACCTCCGCATCTGTCCTTTCATCCCGCCCCGATCATATCCGCGCGGTCGCCCGACCGTATCGATGCCGCCGGATCGCAGGCCATGGTGCGCGCGGCGCCGAGCCTACCCGCAAAACACGCCGATCTGCTACAGCGCGGGCGCCGACACCGGGTTGGAGGCCTCTGCGTGCACACGCTCGAGCTCGGCGACCATCGCCGCGGTGTCGGCCGCGGCGGCCCGCTTGCGTCGCAAGAGATCGGAGACCGTGACCGTGAAGCCGGCGACCTTGGTCCGGTCCTCCCGATGGGTTTCGAGCTTTGCGACGATCACGAGATCGAAGCCGAGCGGCTCCCTGGCGATCGCGTCGAGCCGGTGCGGCGCGTATTCGAGCAGGGTCCAGGCGACGGGGCAACCTTGGCCGCTGCCATATCCGCCAAAGCCCATGCACGATATCTGCGCCTCGCCGGCAAAGCTCCAGACCATCTCCGGAGAGACCGTCTCGCGGAAGTCGCGGGAGTTGTAGGACGGGGTGCCGTATTTGGCGATAAGCGCCTCGGCGATGGCCGCGACGGTCGGCGCGGTCAGCACCTGGGGATAGCGGACCACGCGTTCGACGGCAAAACTCTGGTTTTCGGCGGCGGGGCCGGCAAAGAAGATTTCGATCCGGTCGTCTGACCTGCCGGCTTCCATGGTGCCGAGGAACTCTTCGGTCTGCACCGAGACACCGCGGGCACCGATGGTGAAGGCCGTGGTGTGTTCGGTGATGGCGCCGGGGTCATGGATCGCCGCAAGCGCGGCCCGCGCCTCTTCGACCGACAGGCCCGGCACCAACCCGAGGACATCGATGGCCCGGTCCGGAACACTGGTCCTGGACGCGGGAAAGCTCACCGCCGGGACGAACAGATCACCGGCGGTGGCGGGACCGGACACACCGCACAGCATGGCGGCGGCGGCAAAGGCTACGGACAAACACCGCATCGCAAACCCTCCCGATATCGTCGCCATGGTCAGCGCTTCCGCCCGGCGAAGGCGGCGGCCGCCATCAGGACCGTCGCGATCGCAAGGGCCGCGATACCGGACGCGGGCGTGATCGCAATCGTCTGCCCCAAAGCGCCCGCCCCCGGCATATTGGCGATCTGGCTGTGCGCGTCGGCGTAGAGATATCCGACATAGACCATGAGCAACACGCCCGTGACGACGGCCAGAACGTCGATCAGACGCGCATAGGGACGCAAAGGCCCGATACCGGGCGCCAGAAGCGCCAGCCCCGCCACGACCGGCAGCACGGCGGCCTGCATCAGGGTGGAGCTTTCCGTCATGCCGAAGGCGGTCGCGCTCAAGATCGGCAACACCGCGCCGGCGGCGCCCGCAACAACGCCCGGTAGACGCAGCAGCGATCTCCGGTCGGCCACGATGGCGGCCAGGGGATCGGTTTGGGTCTGGAGATCCGTGGTCATGGGGTCTGTCTTTCCTCGCTTGGTTTGCGTCCCGACGAGGTCAGCCCGATCGCCGCCCCCGTCGCGCGAGGTAACTTAAAGTCGTCGGATTAATGTAACTTAAATCCGGTCGTCTTAAATGCGACATTGCGGCTCAATGCGCCGCGTGAAGCGCAATCATCCCGACGCATTGAGAGACATCCTGGCCCGCAACATCCGGCTGTTGCGGGCACAGAACTCCATGAGCCAGGAAACCCTCGCCTTCGAATCCGGGCTCAACCGGACCTATGTGAGCGATATCGAGCGCGGGGTGCGGAACGTCTCGATCGACAACATCTCGCGATTGGCCAAGGCCCTCGGCGTCCCGGCGTGGCGCCTTTTGAAGGATCAAACGGCGGAAACCTCAGCGTAGTCCACGGGTCCACGGGTCCACGGGTCCACGGGTCCACGGGTCCACGGGTCCACGGATGGGGAGGCTCCGCATCTGAAGATGTCAAGTGGGGCTTCGTCTGCTGCGCATGGGGAAACCGGTGCTTCCTCCGCCCGGTCAGCCCAGCCCCTTTCGGTGGGCTACACGTCAGGCGGCTGGCAAGCCGGCACCGCCACAGCACCCCATTAACCATTTGCAGCGTTTGCACTATCCCCGCCCTTGCCGGCGGCGGGGTCCGGCCCTACCTCCAGTCGGCACCGCGGAATCACCCGCGGGCCGGTCAAAGCCGTCCCGAGATGTTTTTGGGGCGGTCCCCGAAGGTGGTGGAACACCGACGAGGACCTGACCGTACTCCTGTGCGAGAGGACTACGGCTATGAACAGCCTTACCAAGCCCCGCGCCTTGCGGGAATCCCCCTTTACGACATGCGCCCTGCCTATCCCCAACCGTCACGCCGTGACGGGCGGCGGTTTCGTACGCGCCGTTCCGGTGGCATCGCACCGCTTCTGACCGTCTTTTTCCTTTAGGCTCGCCAGGGAAAGCGAACGGTCACACGGGACGACTCTGCCGTATCGTCCGGTCCCACCGGCGGTGACGGCCCGCGGCTTTGCGGTCTTTCTCCCGCCGTAGCGCTCCGGCGCCACTGGGCCGGATCGGTCACGTCCGTTCCGGATCGTCGCGCCCTTCCCTGGCATGCCGCTTTTTTGAAAGGCATTCCGCATGTCCAACGTTTTGACTATGTCTTCATGTCCGTCCCTGCCCGAGCGCTTTGCCGGTCTCGGCGGCACGCTCGATACCCTCGCCCGTGAGGCCGTTGCCGGGATCACGGTGGATCCCGCCCGGATCGACCCCACCTTCGGGCGCTTCGGCGCGCTCGCCGGGTTCGCCCGCGCCGCGGTCACGGTCGAAGGCGCGCTGCTCGAAGCGGGCCTGCGCGCCGTGCTCGAAGCCGACGGCGCCTTCACGCTGATGCCGGCGGACTTCCGCCTGCCGCTGGTCGAGGCGGCGCTTGCCGCCGCGCGCAGCAACAACCGCGACCGCCTCTCCGCCATCCGCATCGACCCGCGCGCCTATGCGCCCGAGCACTACAAGCCGGATATTATCGCGGTGCACGACTCCGGAACCGCCCATGTGCTCGAACTCAAGCGCACGACCCTGAGCTACGGCAAGGCGCTGCTGGGCCGGGTCGAGGACAAGCTCGTCGCTGCCGGCCTGGTCCTGCGCGATGTGCTGCATGCCGACCGCCGGCAAGTGCTGGTCCGGGCGGTCAATGTCGCGCTCGTCGATTGCGACGGCTCCGACACCCGCGATCTCGTCATCGGCCTTGGCGAGATCGACGGCCTGCTCGGCTGCGCGGGCGCCGCGCAGGGCATGGCGTATCTGCGGCACCGCTTTTCCGCACACGTGCAGGCCGCCTTCGCCGATCTGGTCGAGGCCGGTCACAGGCCCGGCGGACAAGACGAACGGAAGCCGTGCGGGCCGGACGCGATCGCGGCGGAGCCGGACGCGTATCCGGAGACCCCGTCCCTTGCGGAGACGCCGGTGGCGATCCGGTTCGCGCGCAAGACCGCGCAGCGCGCGGCGCGGGCATAGGCGGGAGGCGATGACAATGGACATCAGCACGACGCCTTTTGCCATCCATGCCGGGGTTTCCCGCCCCGCGCAGGCCGACAATCCCGCCCAGTATCCCGAGGATGCACTTCTTGCCGACCCCGCGCCGCTGATCGCGCTCGCGATCCGCTTCGGGGTCATGGGCCGCGTCCGCCGCGAGGGCGTTCCGGCGCCCGTCCGCGATGGGTTGCGCCGCCACGCCGATGCCGGCGAGCCCGCCTGCGCCATGGTGCTCGCCTGGCTCGACCGCCTGGTGTGCGACGACCTCGAGGCCGCCTCGAGCCCGCCGGCCCGTCTGCCCCTGCGCTGAAGCCCCCGGGTGCCCCGGCACCCGGTTCATTTTCCTTTTCGTCAGTTCAAGCGCTGCCCTGCACCGGGGCAGCGAGGAGATTCTCTATGTCCGAACTTCTGGTTCCCCCCGCCGATCCCGATGCCGAGCGTCCGCACGCCGCCGCCGTGCTGCCCAAGCTCATCGTCAAGACCGCGCTCGGCAAGGATGTGATGGCACAGCTGTCCGATCCCGCCACCCCGGCCATTGCCGTGCTCATCCACGTTCCCGCCCCCGCATGGTGCGCAATCCTCGAGCAGGCGCTCGAACAGGACTTCCGGCATGTGGCGATTGAGAGCTTTGCACCCGAAAGCGGCTCCACCCGCAAGATCCGGGACAAGAGCGCCAGCCTGCTCGATGGTCTTGCCAAAGGGCAAACGGCCATCGCCATTTCCGCCGATCCGGACGCGCTGGTGGGGGACGGGTTTCGCGCGGCGGTCGATCATCGCGTCACCATTGAGGAACTGGACGTCAAGCTGGTGCGCAACACCATCGCCGCGGTCACCGGGGATCGCGCGCGCGGGCTGGCGCAGACCCATCTCGTGGGTCTCGGCCTACCTGAGGTCATGGCCGCCATCCGCAAAAAATCGTCGGGCCCAGATTGCGTAATGCGCATCCGCCGCCTGCAGGAGAACCGGCAGGCCGTTCCAGTGGACCTCGCAGATATCCCGCCCCTCGATACCCTGCCCCTGACCGGCCCGGTGCGGGCATGGGCCGACGATCTTGCCGCCGAGATCGCCCGCTGCGATGCCGGTACGATTGCCGCCTCCGCCCTGCGCTTCGCCGTCCTCGAAGGCCCGCCGGGGACCGGGAAAACCCTGCTCGCCTCCTCGCTCGCCAGAACCACAGGCTGGCGTCTTGTCCGCACCTCCATGGCCGACTGGCTTGCCAGCCGCGAGGGCCATCTCGGCGATGTCACCCAGGCCTGCGTGCAGTTCTTCGACGGCCTTCTGGCCGAGGACTGCGCCATCGGCTTCATCGACGAGCTGCAGTCGCTGCCCGACCGCGCCACCCTCTCCCAGCGGGCCCGCGAATGGTGGATCCCCGTGGTCGACGGCGTGCTGATGCAGATCGACCGCGTCAGGCGTTCGGGCAAACGCATTCTGCTGCTGGGCGCATGCAACCATTTTTCTCTGCTCGACGCCGCCCTCGTCCGCCCCGGCCGGCTGGAAACCCGTATCTCCGTCCTGCCCCCTGCGACCACAGAAGAGGCAATTGCGGTGCTGCGCTATTATCTCGGCGCCCGCCTCTCCGGGGACGCGATCACCGCCATCGCGGCATTGGCCATCGGCCAATCGCCCGCCGCGATCGAGGCCGCGGTGCGCTCGGCAGAGGCCCGGGCCCGCAAGGCCGGACGCGCCCTCGCGGCCGGCGATCTCGCCGCCGCGCTGGCGCCGGGCCCGGCCCAAGGCACCCCCAGCCTCAGGACCGTCGCCCTGCACGAGGCCGGCCACGCCGTCATCGCGCATCGGCTGGGAACGCCCGTGACCGCGGTCTCGGTGATCGCCGAGGGCATGAGCGCCGGCACCACCCAGACCGAACTGCCCGAAGGCGGCCTGGCGGTCGAGACCGTCGAGACCATGGTCAAAATCGCGCTTGCCGGCCGCGCCACCGACGCCCTGCTCGGCGACGGCCCGACCGCCGGCGCGGCCAGCGACCTGGCTACGGCGACCGAACTCCTCGTCAAGGCGCGGACCCAATGGGGGCTCTACGATCAGCTTGCCGTGACGCCGCAAGCGGCCGCCATGCTGCCGCACGACGGTGCGCTTCCCCTCTACGCCTGGGTCGAAGCGCAGCTTGGGCGGCTCATGGACGCGGTCCGGGCCATGGTGATCGCGGATCGTCATGTCATCGCGGCGCTGGCGGCGCAGCTCGCGGAGCGCAAGGTGCTCCATCGGCAGGTCGTCGTTGAGATCATCGCCACAGCCGAACGCCGCGGCGTGACCGTGTCCACCCCGCCGGACCGGACCGCTCCGACCCGCCACTGACACACGCGGAAGGGACCGCTTGCGGTTCCTGTCCGCTCCACCCCTGTCGATCCCCCGCCATGCCGCGCCCCGGCCATTCCGGGGAACGGCACCGGCGCAGCCATGCCGAGTCCCAAAAAAAGATGATCTACATCAACCGCGCTTTTCTGTTCCGCGCCATCGCCGCCGACGGCGTCGGGCTCACCGATCCGCGCACCCGCGCCTGGTGGGCCAAGCGCGCCATCGGCGCCTATGCGCTCTTCACCTCTATCCGCATCACCGACCCCGGCCGGATCGCGCGCGCGATCGCCGAGGACATCGCGCCGCCCGCCGGCACCGAGGAGATCTGGGACGCACTCTACGCCCCGCAAATTGCCGCGTCCCGCAACGCCGTCGCCATGGCGCGGCGGCGCAATCTGCCTCTCCATGAGGCCGTCTGGTTCGCCGACGAGCGGGCCGCGCACGCCATCCACCGCTGGCTCGCCGCCCTCCCCGAGGACGACCCGCGTCTGCTGCGCAAACTCGACCGGATCCCCTGGCCCCAGGCCGTCGACCACGCGCGCCGCTGGCACGAACGCGTCCAGCGCCGCCATCCCGTCCTGGCGGGCTCTGACGGCACCACCGTCATCTGCACCATCGGCCCCCTCACCTGGCACCGCCTCGACACCGTCGCCGCCATCCGCGCCGAGGGCGCCGCCATGCACAATTGCCTCGCGGACGGGCACTACGACCACGTCCCCGGATACCGCACCCGCGGCGAATATGACGGGCTCTATTCCCTCCGCGACGCGACCGGCGCCTCGCTGGCGACCGCGCTCCTGTGGCGCGGAAACGCCACCCAGGCCCACGGCCCGGGCAACACCCGCCTCTCCAACACTCTCGCCAGCCATGTCCGGACCCTCATCGACACCGTGCAGCGCAGGACCGGCAAAACGCGCACCCGCAAACGCACCAGCGCCAACAAAACGCCGAAGGGGGATCAGGGCAACGACGGGTAGTCTGACGTAAATGCCGGACACGATCTTGATCAAGGAGCTTCGTCTCGTCGCAACGGAAGCCTAAATCGCCAAACGCCGAGGCTCCTCGGTCAAGTAAAGTCTTCGTCGGACCCAACTGAATGGGACGCGCCACCGGAACCGCCCTTGCGACGGAGATAGTCGGCAAACCAGTCCGCCAACTCGTGGACGCCGCGGCGGCCATCCGCCTTCAACCCCGCGTCAATGTAAGTCGCAACCAGGGCATTCATCGTCATGTCCCTGGCGTCGGCAACGCGCTTAAGCTCCTGAACAACCGCCCGCGGGAGCCGGAGGCGCGTCTCTCGCACATTCCATCGCGCAGGCCTTTCTCCGGACTGCGCGCCCTCTCCATATTGGTTTGATGGCTTGCTCATCACACCCCTCTCTGCCTCCTGGTTTCTGCCAAAACGGCAGCCAGCAGTCGACGCATTTCGCGGTCGCCGATTGCGCCGGGCATATATTCGGAAACCCCCAAGCCGTGCTCAAAAGCGTCGATTTTGTAATTGGCCTCGATACCCTGCTCGAAGGTGCCCACCGCGGCGCGCTGTCAGCGAATGGCTTCGCCGTCCTCGAAACCTCTCTTGCAGTCATTGACGATCGTCTCGCAATCATTGCCACCTACCGCCCCTGGCTGCATTCAGGCGTTCCCGCTATAGATGCCGATAGTCACATTCACCGGGCCCTGGCCATTTCACGATTGACCGAACCGGCTTCTTGCCAGCGACGGTCAGAAACCATGTCCAATGTTCCACACGCCATGATCTTTGTCTTGGCATTGTCAGCCGCATGCTTTATCCGGACAAAACGCTCCAAATTGCGATATTCGAAAACGACAAGGTCTCATGGCAAGCTCATCGTTAAAATTTGGGACCAGCGGCCTGCGAGGGCTGGCCGAGGAACTGAATGGCTTGCCGGCATACGCCTGGTCACGAGCATTCCTTGATGTGCTGGCGACCAGGGGCGACATCGAAACGGGTAAGCCGGTACTCATTGGCCAGGATCTGAGACGATCAAGCCCGGATATCGCAGCGCTCTGCTATGCGGCAATTGCCGATAGCGGATTGAAGCCGGTCGATTGTGGCGCCTTGCCAACCCCTGCGCTTGCCGCATTTGCGATGGCACAAAACGCGCCGGCGATTATGGTGACAGGAAGCCATATTCCCGATGACCGGAACGGCCTCAAGTTCTATCGGGCCGACGGTGAAATCGACAAACGGGACGAAGCCGCGATTGTAGCGGCGCATGCCGACCTATCTCGCAGGTTATCTGCGCCCGAAACCATCAGTTTGAGCGAACCGGACTTGACTGTATCGACGGCGTTTAAGGAGCGCTATCTCGGCTTTCTGCCGCCGAACGTCCTTTCGGGGCTGAGAGTCGGCGTATATCAGCACTCGTCGGTGGCGCGCGACCTCATCGTCGAGGTGCTGGAGGCGCTGGGGGCAGAAGCTGTGGCTCTGGGACGTTCCGAAAGCTTTATACCCGTCGACACCGAGGCACTACGGGAAGAAGACATCGCGCTCCTCAAGCAATGGAGCTCCGAGGAAAGATTTGACGCCATAGTCTCGACTGATGGCGACGCCGACCGTCCACTTGTTGCAGACGAGCGCGGACGGTTTGTACGTGGCGATCTTGTCGGTGCAATCGCTGCGGCTTGGTTGGGCGCCGACACAATCGTCGCTCCGGTAACGGCCAATTCTGCGTTGGAAACGTGTGGACACTTCCAAAACGTCTTACGCACAAAAGTGGGTTCTCCTCACGTCATAGGGGGGATGGAGGACATGCGCCGCAAGAGTGCCCGGCGGGTCGTCGGCTTCGAGGCCAATGGTGGCGTGATGCTGGGCACTGATTTTGAACGCGATGGCCGCCATCTCAGCGCTTTGCCGACGCGCGACAGTTTTCTGCCCATTCTGGCATGCCTTTGCGAAATCGCGACCAAAGGTAGGCCCCTTTCCGCTATTGCTGCGGACTTCCGCTTCCGCATCGCTCTAGCGGACCGGTTGCAGAATGTGCCAGGCGAACGAAGCGGTCTCTTTCTCAAGCGTTTGCTTGACGGAGACAGTGCACTCCGCGCAGCCTTCGCTGAAATCGGCGACGTTAGCAGCGTTGATTCGACCGATGGTGTACGCGTTCACTTAAGGACAGGCGATGTTGTCCACTATCGCGCTTCGGGAAACGCGCCGGAATTGCGCTGCTATGTCGAAGCGGAAACCGAGGCGCGTGCCGGCGACCTACTCACTTGGGGCATGAACCTGGCCGTACACGAGACGGGAAAGACGGAGAGGGTATGACATTCGTTCCAGTAATTATCAGCGGCGGGGCAGGTTCGCGGCTATGGCCGCTGTCGCGTGAAGCCCATCCCAAGCCATTCCTGGAGTTGCCCAGTGGCGGCACGCTGATCGGCAAGACTTATGCACGCGCAGCCAACCTGGACGATGTCAAAGACATCGTTACCGTCACCAACCGCGAGTTCCTGTTTTTAACACGCGACGCTTATGAAGAGGCCAGCGCACCTGCGTGCCGAAGTACATTTCTGTTGGAACCGGAAGGACGCGATACGGCTGCGGCCGTGGCATTGGCCGCTCTTCATGTTGCGGACGTTCATGGAGAGAAGGCGATCCTCCTCATCCTGCCGGCTGACCATCTGATCGCGGACGAAGCGGCTTTCACAGATGCCGTTTTAAAAGCGCGCGAACTGGCCGGAGCGGAAGATATCGTCACTTTCGGCATTGCGCCCGACCGTCCGGAGACGGGCTTCGGCTACATCGAGGCGGAAGGCAACAAAGTGCAGCGGTTCGTCGAGAAGCCGGATCGGGCAGTCGCCGAGTCCTATCTCGCGAGCGGCAGACATTTCTGGAACTCGGGCATGTTCGTATTTTCCGCCGGCGCCATGATCAAGGCGATGGAAAAACACTGCCCCGAAATCGTCGAAGGCGCGCGCGGCGCACTCGGCGCCGCAAAGCGGGGCACGAATGGTGAGAGCGAAACTTTGGAGGTCGACCGCAACATTTTTGCGCAGACGCCTGCCACGTCCATCGACTATGCAGTGATGGAGAAGGCCGAAAGCGTCGCATTTGTGCCTCTTTCATGCGGTTGGTCGGATATTGGCTCTTGGGCGGCCGTGGCGGATCTGGTCAGTGCCGACGAATCGGGGAACCGTGCTACGGGAGAAGTAATTCTTGAGGGTGTACGCGACTGTTTCGTGCATGCAGAGGATCGCATGGTTGCCTTGGTAGGGGTGGACGATCTCCTCGTCGTCGACACGCCGGACGCATTGCTGGTCACTCATCGAAACCAGGCACAGCAGGTCAAGGCTGTCTACAACCGCCTCAAATCGGAGGGCCATGAAGCAGCAAAGCTCCATCGGACAGCACATCGCCCATGGGGCACATACACGGTGCTCGAAGAAGGTGACCGCTTCAAGATCAAGCGCATCGAGGTCAAACCAGGTGCGCGCTTATCTCTTCAGGCGCATCACCACCGGGCGGAGCACTGGGTCGTCGTTTCCGGAACAGCAAAGGTCGTGAATGGTAGCGAAGAGATCCTGCTGTCGGTAAATCAATCCACATATATACCTTGCGGACATAAACACCGTATGGAAAACCCGGGTATCCTACCACTCGTGCTCATCGAGGTGCAGAGCGGCGAGTATCTGGGTGAAGACGATATCGTCCGTTTCGACGATGTCTACGGACGAGCATAAATAGCTATAGGACAATTCGCATGACGAAAAAGGTTGCCCTGATCACCGGTGTGACGGGACAGGACGGGGCCTATCTATCGCAGTTGCTGCTGAATAAGGGCTATGAGGTGCATGGCCTGTTGCGCCGCAGCGCCTCTGCCGATGTTGTCGACGCCCGTCTGAAGTGGCTTGATATCGACGGCAAAATTAGTCTGCACGACGGCAACCTTACAGACCTGTCAGGCCTCATTCGAATCGTGAGAGAAGTCGAGCCGGATGAGGTCTACAACCTTGCCGCCCAGTCTTTCGTCAGGTCCTCGTGGCAGCAGCCTTTGCTCACCGGGTCAGTCACAGGGCTTGGCGCGGCCAACATGCTGGAAACGGTGCGTCTGGTATGCCCAGAAGCCCGCTTCTACCAAGCTTCCTCATCCGAAATGTTCGGGCTGATTCAGGAGCCCATTCAGTCGGAAAAAACGCCTTTCTATCCGCGTTCGCCTTATGCCGCGGCCAAGCTCTATGCTCATTGGATGACTGTAAACTATCGCGAGAGCTTCGGCATGCACGCGTCTAGCGGCATCTTGTTCAATCACGAATCGCCTTTACGAGGCATCGAATTCGTTACCCGTAAGATCACGGACGGCGTTGCCAGAATTAAGCTCGGGATGCAGAACAAACTTGCTCTCGGCAATCTCGACGCCAAGCGGGATTGGGGACATGCTCGCGACTACGTTAAAGCCATGTGGCTAATGTTACAGCAGGACACTCCCGACGATTTTGTTATCGCGACGGGGCGAACAACTTCCGTCCGGGATTTCTGCGCGATTGCGTTTGGCCATGTTGGGCTGAATTTTGAAGATTATGTTGCCGTAGACGAGCGATACATGCGTCCAGCTGAGGTCGACGTTCTTTTGGGAAATCCCGAAAAGGCGCGCCAAGAGCTTGACTGGGCTCCGGAAACCTCGCTCGAGGAGATGGTTGCCGAAATGGTGGAAGCCGACCTGCAACGATTAAAACACCTTACGCACCTGTAGGCGTGGTAAAGCAAATGCGAGTGCTTGTAACGGGCGCAAAGGGACTTGTGGGTTCACATGTGGCGAAGGCTATGCGACTTGTGCACGGGCCCGGCATCGAACTTGTTCTTACGTCAAAAGCGGGCACGGCGTCCGACGTGACACTTGACGTCACCAACCGCAATCAAGTTGATCGCATTATAAGGCGCCATCGCCCGACCCACGTTTTGCACCTTGCAGGCATCGCGGCACCGTCGATCGCCGCCAGTGATCCGGAAATAGCTTGGATAGTTAATCTGCAAGGCACGCTCAACGTCGCTCATGCGATTCTTGCCATTGCTCCCGATTGCTGCCTCGTCAACGCGGGGTCTGGTCTCGTCTATGGCGAGAGCGCTAAAACGGGCCAAGCACTTGATGAAAACTGCGTCCTGGCTCCTATGGACGCCTACGGTGCAACCAAAGCCGCTGCAGACATCGCACTTGGCGCACTAACACATCGCGGTCTCAAATGCATTCGCATGCGCCCATTCAACCACGTTGGTCCGGAACAATCGGAAGATTTCGTCGCGCCAGCCTTTGCGGCGCAAATTGCAAGGATAGAGGCAGGCCTTGTGGACCCCACCTTAAATGTTGGCGATCTCAATGCCGAGCGTGACTTTCTAGACGTCCGTGATGTTGCCTCTGCCTACGCACTAGCGGTGTTGCATTCAGACATCATTCCTCCGGGTACGATTCTAAATGTTGCTTCAGGAAAGGCTCGCCGAATTTCCGAGGTACTTGATATACTCCTGTCTATCAGCTCGACCGAAATTCAGGTAGCCCAAGATCCTGCGCGCTTGCGACCGAGTGATGTACCACGCTTGGTTGGTAACGCACAAAAGGCACAAAATTTGCTGGGATGGTCACCTCAGTACGAGTTCGAACAAACGCTGGCTGATCTCCTGGCAGACTGCCGGGAACGCGTGAAAAAACACTGACCGGAGTTTGACTGCCATGCTTAGTGCGCTTTGGCGCTTTCGACATTTCATACTTGCTTCGATTGTTGGAGAGCTTCGCGGTCGCTATGCGCGATCTAAGCTTGGTCTGTTCTGGTCGATCCTGCATCCCCTCGCCCAGGCCGCAATCTTTGCCCTGATCCTGGCAGAAGTTCTGGGGGCCAAGCTCGGCGGTATCGACGACAAGGCGGCTTATCCGATGTACCTCTTGGCGGGAATGGCCGCCTGGACGCTGTTCAGCGAGATCGTGAGCCGCAGCATGACGGTCTTCATCGAATATTCCGCGACGCTCAAGAAGATCGCCTTCCCGAGAATTTGTCTTCCGGTGATCGTGTGGGGAAGCGCTCTGCTCAACCATGCGCTGCTACTCGTGGCGATCGCCGTGGTCTTCCTGTTTCTGGGCAAGGTGCCGGGTATGGCTTGGTTCGCGCTACCGCTCGGCATCCTGTTGGTCTCCGTCTTCGCCTTCGGCCTCGGCATGCTGCTAGGAATCTTCAATGTTTTCGTACGCGACATCGGCCAGGCGGTGGGTGTCGTCCTACAACTTTGGTTCTGGCTTACGCCGATCGTCTATCCAGTCTCGGTTGTGCCGGATCATCTGCGCTGGGTGCTCAGCCTCAATCCCATGATTCCACTGGTGGAGATCTATCACGAGGCGATGGTGTTTGATCGCTGGCCGGATCTTGCGCCTCTGGTCGTCCCAGTGGCCCTGTCGGCCGTGCTGCTTGTCCTGTCCTTCATGGTTTTCAAGCGGGCGAGCCCGGAACTAGTGGATGCGCTATGAAACCGATCGTGCTTCATGTTGAGGGTGTCGGCAAGTGCTATGCGGCCTATTCGTCCAATATGGCCCGCTTTGCCTCCTGGTTCGGCGCCAAAGTGCGTCCGGTCAGCGAAGCATGGGCCGTGCGCGACATCGGTTTCACCCTGAACCGCGGCGAGGCGCTGGCGCTCATCGGGCAGAACGGCGCTGGCAAGAGCACGCTGCTCAAGCTGATCACCGGCACGGTGCGCCCGACGACCGGCCGCATCTCGGTCGCCGGGCGCATCAGCGCCATCCTGGAGCTGGGGCTCGGCTTCAACCCCGAATTCACTGGCCGGCAAAACGTCTACCAGGCGGGCGGCCTGATGGGGTTCTCCCAGGAGGAACTCACCCGCCTCATGCCCGAGATCGAGGACTTCGCCGAGCTTGACGAATATTTCGACGAGCCCCTGCGCGTCTATTCCTCCGGCATGCAGGCTCGCCTCGCCTTCTCGCTGGCGACCGCCGTGCGGCCGGAGGTGCTCATCGTCGACGAGGTTCTGTCCGTCGGCGACAGTTATTTCCAGCATAAGAGCTTCGACCGCATCCGCCAGTTCAAGGAGGAGGGCACGGCGATCCTCTTCGTCACCCACAGCATGGGAGACGTGCGCGCCCTGTGCGAACGGGTCATCCTCCTCGACCAAGGAAAGGTTCTGCGCGACGGCCCCCCCGACGAAGTCGTGGACTATTACAACGCGCTGATCGCCGAAAAGGAGAACGCAAAGCTTTCCATAGAACAACGGCGCCAAAAAAACGGTTGGAGCTACACCGAGTTCGGAGATTTTCGAGCCAGAGTGGAGTCAATCGATCTCTATCGACCCGGCGAGGAAACGCCGATTCAGATGGTAAAAACCGGAGAAGTGGTCGAAATCCGCACTGTCATCCGCGCTTTGGACAATCTCGAACAGCTCGTACTTGGTCACCGAATTACTGATCGAACGGGACATATCATCTGGGGGAGCAATCTTTGGCGCACTGGTCAGGTCATAGAGCACGCAAGCAAGGGACAGGTCATTGTATCGCGACTGCGTTTCACCTGCTCACTTGGCGACGGCTCCTATGCGATTTCCTACGGCGTACATCGCGACGACACGCATCTGGCTGGTTGCTATCACAAAGCCGACAATAAAATCGTTTTCGATGTCATCAATGCAGATTACCCGCAGTTCATCGGCACGACGCATCTCGATGCTGCTTTTGACCTTGAGGTGGTCTCATGACGAGACCAGAGCCAATTTTTATTCATTCGCTGCATAGGAGCGGCAGCACCTACCTCTTTCATGTTTTTCGTCGCGCAAGGATCAATGGCGAAGCGCCCTACACATGCTTTCAGGAGCCAATCCATGAAATCGCTTTCTCGGCGAAGGATAATCCCGAGTCGCTGAACGATTTTTTACTAGTCTCTAATGATTCAATGAAGGTGAATAGGCACCCAGAAATAGGTTGTGGCTATTTTAAAGAATTATATGATATTCATAACGTATGGAAAGATATACTTGAATCTGACGTAGTTTATGCAGATTATTTTGGTAGAAGCGCAATTGACAAGACTGCCGCCTATCTTCAGGCCTTGATCGAAGCGACGTCCCGGCGAACGGTCATTCAGGAATGCCGCACGCCGTTACGGATTGCCGCTCTGAAGGGGCGCCTTGGAGGCGTGCATATCCACCTTTGGCGCAATCCGTGGGATCAGTGGTGGTCACTGAAGGTGACCGAATATTTTGCAACTGCGCAGCAAATGATACTAAATGCTGTGCTCCCGCCGGAACCGGTTGAATTTCTCAAGGCGCATATTGGCTTTATTCCCTGTCCTGAGAGCGATCTTAGCGCGCAGTTTGAGTTCTACAAAGCGCGCCGGCTCCAACCCGAGCACAGCTACCTCATCGATTTCATGCTGTTCATGCTCGCCATGATCGAGGCCGAGACGGCAGCCGATATCGAGATCAATATCGATCAACTGTCGACGGACCCCTCATACGCGAGGCAGACGGTCGAAAATCTTGAGGCACAAGGGATCAATGGGATCGATGTTTCCGATTGTGCATCGCCGCAGGCGCCTTTCGGCGATACGGACAGGGATTTTTTTACTCCGCTTGAAGAACAAGTCATCGAATGGTTGAAGGCGGGCGGTTGCGATCCTGATGCAGTAGAGCGCGTTCTTGAGCGCCGCTGGGCCGCCGAACCCGATCGGCCCAAACGCAGCAAGTACAATAAGCGCCTGCTGGATGAGATACAGCGGCGAGGCGATCTTGTGCTGCGGGTGGAAAGACAAGAAGCCTATACCATTAATACGCTCAATCGACGCATCAACGAAATGAGCAACCATATCGAAGAGGAACGTGCTGCTTTGGATGCACGTCTCACCAAGGAGCACGACCGGAGGGCTGCGAGCGAGACTCAGCTTGCCCGCGAACGACGCGCCAGAATTACGGCTGAAGCCGCTTTGGAGGCTTCCCGCAGAGAACTGCATGAAGTTCATCAGTCCAACCATCACCACTGGCAGCTGGCAGAGGCTCGCGCGGCGGAAATTGCAGCGCTCAGAGCCAGCAAGTCTTGGCGCCTTACCGCCCCACTGCGCATCGCCTCTCGCGCCCTGGACTGGCCACATTGGGCTATCCGCGGCGCGTGGGCTTGGATAACGCTGAAACCAGGGTCGCGGCCGCGTAGGATTGCGAAAGCATGCATATCGAAATGTGGACGTTTCGTCTGGGCTCATCCATCACTCAAGGCAGGAGCCAAGTGGCTAGTACGCCGCTTACCGGCACCTGTTGAGATGCGGCTGCGTCGCATAGTTTTCCCGCCTATCCCCACAACCGTCAACCAGCAAGAAGGGGAACAAGTATTGCCAAGCCTTTCGCCACGCGCTCGACAGATCCATGCAAACCTAAAAGGAGCGTTGGCGAAAGGAGGACAGACCCACTGATGCGCATCGTCATTGATATGCAAGCTGCACAAACGGGCAGCGCCAAGCGTGGAATTGGCCGGTATACGATGGGACTCCTCAAGGGGTTTTTGGCAAAAAAGGGCCAACATGAGATAATCCTCGCCGTCAGCAATCTCCAAGCCCACACAATCGATTCCCTGCGCCAGGAGCTTACAAGCCATGTTCCTTCTGACGATGTTGTCGTGTGGCGCGGGATAGGCCCCACCGCGTGGGAGAATTCGGCTAACCGGTGGAGGCGATCTGCAAGCGAGGCGGTGCGGGAAACCTTTCTGGCTGGACTAAATCCTGATGTCTTGCTGGTGCCGAGTGCCATCGAGGGGTTTAGCGAGGACGTGGCTATCAACCTAAAAACTTCGCAGTACTCGCCTCCAACAGCTGCGATATTATATGATTTGATCCCACTTGCTTTTCCGAAGCAATACCTGTCGAACGTCCTTGCTGAAGAATGGTATAGAACGAGCGTTGAGCGCCTCCAAAGAGCCGATTTGTTACTCGCTATTTCTGAGCATACCCGGAAAGACGGGATCGAGCGGCTACAGTTTAATGAGAAGCGGGTTGTATCCATACTTGCTGGTATAGACCCCAAGTTCCGTCCCCATGCGATTGGCTCCGAAGCGGAAGCGGCACTCCGCGCCAAGTTCGGACTTGTCCGGCCGTTTATCCTGACCGCCGGCGGTGCGGAGCCCCGGAAGAATGTGGAGCGTCTAATCGAGGCTTTCTCCAGGTTGCCGTCGCCAATGCGAGAGACCTATCAGGTTGCCGTTCTCGGGTGCTTGGATGATCATCATATATGGGCTGTTGGCGATAAATGGCGTTCAGAGAACGGCTTGCCGCGTGGATCAGTTGTGCCCCTCGGTCACATGACCGACCGGGAACTAATCGGGCTCTATACCTCATGCTCGGCGTTCGTTTTCCCGTCCTGGTTCGAAGGTTTCGGATTTCCACCACTTGAGGCTATGGCCTGCGGCGCACCCGTGATCTCCTCTGGAGAAACCAGCCTCCGAGAGGTCATAGAACGGCAGGATATCCTGTTCGATCCTTATAACGTAAACGCGATCATGGAGAAGATGGAGGCCGTCCTCACGGACGAAGCGCTTCGTGCTGATCTGGCACAATGGGGTCCGAAGCGCGCTCGCGGCTTCACCTGGGAAATGAGTGCGGAAATTGCCCTTCGGGCGATGGAGCGTCTCCATGCGGAAGCGGTATCTGCCCCGCCTCCCAGACCCCAAGCCCTGACGGCAGCGCTCATTGACGAAGTTGCGGCTTTGCCGCGTGACAAGTCAGGGCCTTCAGAGAAGGACGTTCTGGCGCTAGCGGATGCAATCGCCGCGAACGAAGCAGAAGTGCGCCGTCGGCCGCGCACCAATGCTCTGCCGTCCACGCTCAAGTGGCGGATCGAGGGGCCTTTCGACAGCAGCTACAGCCTGGCGCTGCTGAACAGGGAATTTGCCCGTGCGCTCGACGGCCTTGGACACAATGTTGCGCTTCATTCCACGGAAGGGCCGGGAGATTTTCCGCCCAATCCTGCTTTTCTTGACGCCAATCCGGATCTGGCAAGGCTTCACGACGCTTCCAACTCGATAGCGCCCGATATGGCGCATGTGGTCAGTCGGAACCTCTATCCACCCCGCGTTGCCGATATTGCAGGCACCACTGCGCTGCTTCACAGCTACGGATGGGAGGAATCGGGTTTCCCTCAGGACTGGGCAGACAGTTTCAGCGCCTATCTGGACGGTATGACCTGCATGTCCCGCCATGTCGAAAAGGTCATGATCGACCATGGCGTGACTTGCCGCCTCGGTGTTGCATCTCTTGGCGTCGATCATTGGGAAAGCGTAAGCCCCGACCCGGCATTCCAACTATCGACGAATGGTGTCTTTCGATTCCTACACGTCTCTTCTTGTTTCCCAAGAAAAGGCGTACAGGAAATGCTTGAGGCTTATGGCCGTGCCTTCACCGCTAATGACGATGTGGCACTGGTGATCAAGACATTTCCCAATCCCCATAACGAGGTCCAGAAATGGCTGACTGCGGCTAGGGCGGACAGAGAGGACTATCCCGAAGTCGTCATCATCGAAGACGACCTTTCTGATGCACAATTGAAAGCGCTTTATCTGCAAAGCCAAGCTTTGGTTGCACCAAGCAAGGCGGAAGGCTTCGGCTTGCCTTTGGCCGAAGCCATGCTTTCTGGGCTGGCCGTTGTTACGACCAACTGGAGTGGGCAACTGGATTTCTGCAACCAGCAGACTGCATGGCTGGTGGACTACGATTTTGAACGCGCGGAATCTCATTTCGGCGTCTTTTCCTCGGCATGGGCGCGCCCGCGCGTTGAGGATCTTGCAGCCAAGATGCGAGAAGTCTTTGAAGTCGGAGTGTCCGAGCGTAAGAAGCGGTCCCGTGCTGGTCGCCAAAGTCTTCTGGAACAATTCCGTTGGCGGGACGTAGCCGAACGTAGCGTTGCTTTCGCTCGCGATTGCGCCACCGAGCCGACAGCCGTACCACCGAAAGTGGGCTGGGTCACAACCTGGAACACGCGTTGCGGAATTGCTACCTATTCGGAACATCTGATAAGCAACACATCTTTGGTCGTCGACATCTTGGCGCCTGATAACCAGGAGGTAACTGGCGTCGATCGGGATAATGTAAATCGCTGCTGGTCAGTTGGCGGTGAAAATGAATTGGGGCACCTACGTTCAGAGATACAGCGTCTCGGCTCGGACGTTACGGTCATACAGGTAAACTATAGTTTTTTTGATTTTGTGCAACTTGGGGATCTTCTGGACACGCTGACCCGTGAGGGGCGTATCGTTGTTGTCACCTTACATGCTACAGCTGATCCCGTAGGCGACTCTGATTGGAACAGAAGAAGGCGGCTTGAACTGCTACGCGAACCATTGTCGCGCTGCGCGCGTATTCTCGTTCATACCATTCCTGATTTGAATCGGCTCAAAGCATTAGGGTTGGTTGAAAACGTCACCCTCTTCCCGCATGGCATTCTGGATCATGAGCTGGTCGAGACGTCGGACAAAACAAGCAATGAAAGAGAATTCATAATTGGATCCTACGGCTTTTTCTTGCCCAATAAAGGTCTCATCGAGCTAATTGAAGCTGTATCGCTTCTCCGTGATCGGCAGCACCATGTAAAACTAAAGCTGGTCAATGCGGAGTATCCTGATCCTGCATCACGTCATCTAATCGATCAGGCAAAGGCGCTGGTCGCCCGGAAACGGCTGCAGGACATAGTTGAACTGGAAACGTCTTTCCTCAAGGACGAAGAAAGCTTGGCCCGTTTGGCTGAATCAGACGTCATCGTTTTTCCCTATCAAACGACAGGGGAATCCGCTAGCGGTGCGGTTCGCTACGGCCTCGCCACCGGTAAACCAATTGCTGTAACGCCACTACCCATTTTTGACGATGTATCACCGGCTGTATTCCATCTTCCGGGGTGCTCTGCCGAGGATATTGCCAACGGGCTGGAAAACCTGAAACAGCAGATTTCAAGCGATTCCACATCCTATCGGGAAATCATTCAGCAGGCGGAGAATTGGCGCGCCCAGCACCGCTACTCTCGCCTTGGGCACAGGTTGGAGGGAATGCTGACTGCCCTGATGCGCAAGCATTCTAGTGGGCTCTCAAACCGGGTACCGGCAACGCGCGTAAATGACCTTATTGGTAGTGCGCCGCTGCATGGTTGAAATTTGGGAACTGTTTCGCCTTTCTGTTCTGAAGAGCTTTCCGGGATCGAAAATTGTTTAGCAACGTTGTGCTTTACCACGATTATTTCGCAATTCGCGGTGGTGGCGAGCGCCTTATTTTAACGCTCGCCGAGGCTCTTGATGGATCGACGCTTGTTCTCGGCTACCGGTCCGCTGATTCATACGCCTTCGAAGCTTTCCCCCCAAAGACCGTTTCGCTCGATCTCGCATCCGTGCTTCGCGGTTTTGGGCTGCGTCTTCCAGCGTTGTCTCTACTTTTTCAACGCAATCGACGATTTGCTAGACGTTTTGCCACTCGTATCTTTTCCGGTGTCGCCGCACCGCTTGCGGCCCCAAAGGGGGAGGGCGTCAACATCTTCTATTGCCACACGCCCCCGCGTTTTCTTTACGATCAGCGCGAACATTTTCTGGGCCGGCACGGCTGGCCAAAACGTGTGGCCGCGCGCGCGCTGATGCTGTGGTTCGAACCGCAATATCTCGAGGCTATCTCGCGCATGGATCTTATCCTCACCAATTCAGAGAATACACGGACGCGCATCCGCCATTATCTGGGGAGGGACAGTATCGTTGTGCCGCCACCGGTCGATACCGACCACTTCACATGGCGCGGGCAAGGTGACTACTACCTTTCAACGGCCCGCCTCACGCCCTTAAAGCGCGTCGAGCGCATTGTCGAATCGTTCAAAGAGATGCCCGACAAACGCCTCATAATCGCCTCGGGCGGAGAGGACCTCGGAAAACTGCAAAAGATGGCCGCCGATGCGCCCAACATCACCTTCCTTGGTTGGGTCACCGACAAGGAGCTTCTCAACCTTGTCGGCAATGCTATCGCCACCGTGTATCTACCGCGCGACGAAGACTTCGGCATGTCGCCCGTTGAATCCATGGCAGCCGGCAAGCCGGTGATCGGTGTTGCGGAAGGTGGATTGCTTGAAACGATCATCCCTGACCAAACAGGCGTGCTTCTGGATCCGGCATTCACCACGGCTGACCTTGTCAAAGCCATCAAGGACATGACTCCGGAAAAGGCTGCTTCCATGCGTATGGCATGCGAAGAACGTGCCCAACTCTTTTCGCGGGACCGCTTCATTGCAGGCATGAAAGCGGTCATCGAGGAAGCGATGCCAGTGCATGATATAGCTTGAGATATCCTTGGCTCATGGTGTCGGCGCGAAACAACCGTTCAAACCGCAGCCTCGCCTCTCTGCCCATAGCATCCCTCAGGTCCTTATCGGCATCGAGTTGAACCATCGCGTGCGACAGCTGCCCCGAATCCGCTGGCGCGATGACAATACCGGTTTCACCTGACGCGTTCACAAAGCTCGTGCCGGTTCCCAATTCGCACGATATCATAGGCTTTCCCGCTCGCGCGGCCTCAAGCAAAGCAACGCCAAACGCCTCAGATCGCAGGTGCGAAGGAAATACGAACGCGGCGCAGAGGTCCAGCAAAGCCTCTTTATCGGCCTCCGACACTTCCCCGACATAGGCGACATTCTTTGGCAGTTGCCCGATGTCAAGCTCCTCCCTGTCGTTGCTGCCTGCAACAACGACAGGAAGCCCGGACTGGCGAGCCGCCTCGATCAGTGTGCCAATGCCTTTGTAGTATCGAAGCGCGCCAACGAAGAGATAGAAGCCTTCTCCAACTCGCTGGCGCCAATGCTTAACCAAATCCTCGTCGAGACGAGCCCGCTTGGGCAACCCGATCGGAATGACATGAACTTTGTCCTTGTACCGATCCAGCACCGCACTTGATGAAAGATAGTTGGGAGACGTCGCCACAATCGCATCCGCTCCCCCGAGGAATCTATGCATCATCGGTTCGTAGATCCTCAACAACCGCCGCTGTTTCACGATGTCGGAGTGATACGTTATGAGCGCCGGGCGATGCCGCCCGAGGGTCAAATAGAGCATGTCCCCCATAGGCCATGGAAAATGGTAGTGCACGATATCAGCATCGGACGATAGTCGCCGGAATTCGCCGAATGCACTGATTGAAAACCCCGATGACGCAATTTCAAAATCACGACGCACCGGGTAGACACTGTGCCGGCCAACCTGGAACGGCCCGTCCGACGGGCGTTCACCGTAAAGGGCCAGAACGCGGCTCTCAACGCCATGGTCCGCCAAACCTTCGGCGATTGCATGAATAACGCGGGGAACGCCGGTGAAGTCCTCGGGCACATAGGTCTTGTAAACGTGCAGGATCTTCACCGGTTTGAACCTCACAGCCAACTGCTCATTTCCGCGCCCCGGTTAGAGAAGCGTATTTCCAGCTTTGCGTTTGCCATATTCCCGCGGCGACGCAAAGGCGCATCCTATAGTGCAGCGCCCGGGTAACGGAGATTTCCATGTGTCGTGGCGGCATGATAACCGCGCATGTGAGGGACCACCGGACCTCAAAGATGATGGACCGGCTGCCGTGCCCGCGCATATGGCGTCGTCTGCCGGTTCCGGTACAGTGTGACCTTTGTCTCTTCCCGTGTGACCACTACATCCAACGCATCCGCGCGCACTCGTCAGATTGCCCCGTTACTCGACGCTTTTGCGCCCTCCTGGGAGCTGGAACAGATCCAGCCAAAGCAAAAAATCCCTCGACACCAAAGGATAGAGCAAGACAGCGATTCAACGAAACGCCATCCTGCTCGAGTGTCCGTTATGGCATGGGCTGCGATCGCAGACCCGAACTGGCCTTGTGGGCAGGCGTGCCGAAAGCCCGTCGGAGCAACCGGCGCACCCTGCTCATCGCCGCAAAAAGGCGAGGACGCATGACGGTCAACCAGTACGCACGGCGTATCACCAGCCGCGCACCAGCAGCGAGACCTTCCGCCCCTTGCGGACTGGCGTCGAGGATAGCGCGCAGTTCCGAGATCACCTCTGCAGACCGCTGCCCCGGCGCGGCAAGGCCGCACCAGATCAACACGGCGCTGCCCGTCTCGGCGGCAATCGCTCTTCGCTTGAGGTCTGGCGACGCGCAATGCTCTGCATGCAGACGGCCATGGCCGTCCTTGATCAAGCTCAGGATTTTCATTGGGATATTCTCCTCAACCTGCCACATGAACGACGCGGTGATGACGAGACACGTTGACGGCGCCCGGGTGGGCGTCCAGAACACAGATAACCATTCTGACCTCTGGTGCTTCAGGGGTTGGATTGGCCAGGTCGCTGCCGGGAAGGCTGTCCCGGTGGCGACCGCTTCTGCGGACGCCGGGCCTGGTCGCCGGCGTCATTGCCGACCTGCACACAATGGCACAGCAGAGATTTCCGTCGGATGAATCGGCGACAGATTTCGTCCGAGAACCCGGCTGAAATACGCCGCCAACCGGCATACCGCCCTGATCTTGTCCAGGTAAGCGCGGAACTGTGAATCCAGGGTTGCCATAGACGCGCTTTCCAAGGTCCTCCAGCACAAAACGTTCCCATGTGGCAAAGATACGGGACCCGACAGCTGCCGAAAGCCTTGAAAGGTAACAGGGGCACTGCAAAACGTGCCAAAGGCCCGGGAAGCAGCAAAATAGCTTGCGCCCTCGTCCTCCCCGGCCTTTCGAACAGGAACGGCACACAATTGACCTTGGCGAAGGAAGCCGATCGTTGAGCACACCGGAGCGCGAGCCCCTGGGGTGCCTTCTGCTCAGTCGATGCCCGATCGGCAAAAACCTGCACGCGCCAGCGCCGGGCGACGCAAGAACGGGCCGGAAATCCACCGGCTTGACCTTCTCAATGTCGTCGAACGCGGCGCCAGCATCCGCCGGCACCGGTTCCTCACCGACCTTCAGCGCCTGCTGATCCCAGCCGCCCTTTCGGGCGCGGTTCAGTGCGCGGTCTATGCGAGCGTCATCCTGCGCGCGAACCGGAGCGACTGGCATAACCTTGACCGCGGTCTACACAAACCGCTACCTCGTCCTGCCTGGCATCACGGGCTGGGCGCAAGTGACTTATGGGTATGCCGGCACCAGCGAGGAAGAACTCGAAAAGCTCGGCTACGACCTCTACTACCTCAAGAACATCTCGCTCGATCTCGACCTCGAGATTACGCTGCGGACCATCCAGACGCTTCTGACCCGCAAGGGGGCCCGCTAACGCCCGATTGCGTGCCTGTCGGTGTCGAAAGTGGCCGTGCGGCATCGCATCATGTGCACCGTCAAGGCGAGATTGATGGTCAAGACGCTTTTGCCCGATCCGTCGTTGCCCGCCGCCATGAGCAGGACAAAAGAGGTAGCTACAGAGGAAACACAGGCTCTGGATCTGTATAAATCGAGACGACCACGGGCAGGCCACAACCATCAGATCTTGAGCCGAGGGACTTCGCCCGCAGCGCAAGGTACACGCACCCGCGCCACCATGTCCGGCGTTGGCTTAGCCGTCTTGGATATGGCCCAGGCCTTTCCTTTGGGGGCGTAAAATTTCCGGGCCGTGTGGACCGATGCGTGCCCGGCGAACGCGGCGACCTCCTCCGCCGAGCCACTGGCTTTGGCATTCGCGATGGCTTGATGCCGGACGGCGTAAAGCGAAAACGGCGCAACCCCGAGGCGCTTGCAGATGCGCCTCAGGCGAGCGCCGAGACGGTCGATGAGCCGGGGAATATCGCCTCGGGCGGCAACTTCCAGGTCGGCGATCAACGTGCGCAAGCTATCGACCTGGCCATCGGCCAGACCCTCGAGGTCGAACTCGCGCGTTTCCGATAACGCACGGCCGTTGGTGGCTTTGGCATTCCAGACAATCAGCAACTGGCTCTGAATGTCGGACTTCCCGAACTCACAGGGCCTCAGGCCGAACGTAATACCGTTCACCAGAAGCCTGAGCAGCAGCACGTCTCCGGGACGTCCGCGCTGCCGAAGAGCCGTGCAGACTGTGTGAAGCTCCGGCCGCCCAATCGCCTTGCGCTTCCTGGCCGACGTCCGCGGCGGCGCACGACGCGAGCGGGGTGCCGGGCGCTGTGCCAGCCGCTCCCGGCAAGCAGCCGCCCCCTCGTCATCCAGCCCTCCCCTTTCCAGCGCCTCCTCGATGGCCCAGGCCAGTGCGGCAGCATACTGGCGGATGGTCGCCGGCGCGAACGCCTCGTGGGACAGCGCAAAGCACTCGATGGTATCGAACAGGGTCGGCGTTCTCCCAAATTGCCGGGCAGCGCGCTTCTGCAACGTCTTCAGCCTTTTCCGGTAGAGCGCGACCGTCGTCTCTTCCCGTGTGACCACAACACCCAAACCATCCACCACGTGATCGCCCATCGGAATTCCCCGCTACTCGACGCTTTTGCGTCCTCCCCGGGGGTTCTGGAACAGATCCTGGCAAGCCACAAAACCAACGCAGGGCGCAAGGCGTGTGAGACCCGAAGGGCCGCGCCAACGAAATGCGGGCTGGTTTACGCAAACGCGTCCGGACGGTTTCTGATAAGATTGCGCATCCGCTCCACCGCCTCGGTGACCGGAGATCCCGCCGGGCGATGTCGGGCAATGCCAACACCTCCAGTCCTGCGGCGAGGCACGAAACGATGCTCACCCCGCCCCCGGCCACAATCTGGGTATTGGTGTGGCTCAGGCTCTGGTCGGCGCCGTTGCTGCCTTGCGCGGAGGCGTTGACGCCGATGCTGGCCGACGGGCCATGAAGACCCATGCCCACCGAAGCGGAGAGCCCGAACCCGGCAGAGCTGGTGCTGGTGCTGGAACTGGCCGTGTTCTGCGCCGCGCCCAGCGTGATGTCGTTGCCGGCATGGAGGTTGATATCCTCTCCCGCCTCGATCCGGGTGCCCTCGGTGGTGATGTCATGCCCGGCATCGAGCGTGATATTGCCGCCCGCCGAGAGCGTGCCGCCATTGGCGACGCTGATGGACTGGCTGGAACTGGATGCCTCATGGCTGAAGCCGATGCTGGCCTCGACCGACGCCAGATTGCCGTTCTGCAACGCATTGGCCGCATCGATGGCTTCGAGCGCCGCGGACGCGGCAGTCACGGCCTTGTTGAGCCCGCTACCCTGCCCGGCATTGAGGTTTTGCGGAAGCTGGGCGAGGGTGGTGATGTTCCCCGAGACCGTTTCGGACGCGCCGATGCGGATCCCGAATTCGGTCTGATCCATAAATCCAATGATCTGGTCGCCCTTGCGAAGAGTGAGCGTTCCCGCTGCGGGTACAATTGCCGGCGTCGTCGTCCCGACGCATCGCCTGCCGCGACATCCCTAATTGCTCACCCGTATTTCAACGTTAGGTCTTTATCCGACAACCTACCCTCCTTAAGTGCCTCAAAATCCTCTCTCGAAATTTCCACGGTTCTAATTTTTGTGGCAAAATGCCCCGCGTCGTACTCATAGTAGAATTTTTTATTTTCCGCCCATGCTCGCCCCTTTACTTCTTTGCCGGAAACGTACTGCTCGTGATAATTAGGATAATACGTGTCCCCGACTTTTGAGTATGGTTTTTTAGTCATGCGAACCCTCAATACTGGATTTCAGTGAACGGAGCTTTGGTAAGATCAACAACGGCCTCAGGAACACCACCAGATGTGTGACCTCCAGGTAACCACTGGCTATTCGCTCCCCCTTCATTACCTGATGGCACATGAAGGTCCGGCATATGCTGACGCTGAATATGTACAGCCATCGTATCGCCACTGCTGAGATAACCGGCATCAAGCCCCAAACGTTGCTCAACAACCCGAAGATTGCCGTCCGCCTCTGCTACTATGCGATCAAACTCCGACTTCGGCATAACGAAGGCTTCCGAATTCCCAGCTGTTCCATGCGTGTCGACCACACTCCGAGAAGTGAACCTTACTGCCCCATCCTCGGCTTTTTGCCTGCCCCGTAAACTGATCCATAAACCCGATGATCTCGTCGCCCTTACGGAGAGTGAGCGTTCCCGCTGCGGGTACAATTGCCAGCGTCGTCGTCCCGAGCGCATCGCCTGCCGCGATTTCACCGATGGTGATGGCCGCTTCGTTAGCGCACACCAGATCGGCAAAGCAGGCCAGAACGGCAGGCGCCGCCTCCGCCGCGACTGCCGCGCCAAAGATGGCACCGACGACAATACGCGCCGTCGAAACCGAAGCCTCGACGTTGTCAGCATGCGCGTTGGCGTAAGCCGCCATCTCGCCCGCGATAACGAGTCGATCCGCGTCGCTTACGTTTATGCTTGTCGGTTTAATTCATGAACGAGTGCAAGGAATTATTTTGGACGATGCCGTGCTCTGTTTTGCGCAGACAGTATCACGTCATAGGCATCTTGCTCGCTTTTCATTGCTTTGGTTGCTTCATCAGAATCGATTTCGTGCTCGACTATTCTACTGCCTGCGCTTTCGCCTGAATCATAGCGGATAAACAGTGAACTACCCCTCTGAACGATCTCGCAACCATACCCTTCGAATACCTTCTTTATCATTTGAAACACCTCAGTCGTAGATCGGGACCACTTGATATTGCCCCGGTGGGACAGGACTAATCGCAGCCTCCGGTATTCCACCCGATGTACGCCCTCCAGGAATCCACTGAGAATTTGCTCCCAGCTCGTTCCCGGACGGCACTCGTAGACCTGACGGATTTGCAATATCAACGCGGACAGGGCCCGCCCCTAAAGTTCCGTGCTCCAAACCCAGAAGATCTTCAAGCCTGTGAACATCTCCTCCAGACTCTCGAATGATTCTGTCAGCTTCGGCTTTTGGCATTACAAACGTTCCGCCCGGTGGCCCCTCTGTGCCTGTGGGTGCACTACCTTTGATTTTTGTTACACCATCCTCGAACAACGCCAGATGCTCGTCAATCTGCGCCTGCGTCATGTAACTCGCAGGATCGGGGCGTTGCCCCTTCGGAAGCTCAAGGATAACCTCGTTGAGGCTTTTTGCCTGCCCCGTAAACTGATCCATAAACCCGATGATCTCGTCGCCCTTACGGAGAGTGAGCGTTCCCGCTGCGGGAACGATTGCAAGCCCGCATCACTCCCAATTATCAGGAACGATTGCTTTCGATATATCGACGCCAGGAGCAGGCGTGTTTTTTTCCGGCCACCCGAAATTGACCGCTATGCCATATTTTTTTATAGTTTTTTGTCTAAACTCGACATCTCTGCAAAATCTGCCCATCAAGTTCCCAGGCAATATTATCTTAAATTCGGCATCAAAATGCTGGTGAACCCAATACCTAACATGAAAATGACGGTTTACTTTTTTTTCTAAGAAAAATCCTTCCGGCAAATCATAGTTCATCAAACATCTCCCCCGGCGTCATCACGGCAACATCTGTTTCCACAAATCTTCCCGGAAGCACAGCTTCTGGAACGCCCCCTGATGTATACCCTCCAGGAATCCACAATTCACTTGCTCCGGGCTCTCTTCCAGAAGGCATTTGAACAAATGGATTATCAATGATCGCGGATTGAGCACCATCCAGATAGCCGATCGGTAGCCCAAGGTTTTCTTCTACCGTGCGCATATTGCCCCCTGTTTCCTTGTACAGCTTGTCCAAATAAGATTTGGGAAACACAAACGCATCTTCCGGTCCAATCGTCCCGTCCGGACGTGGTATGAAAAACCTTACCGCCCCATCCTCGAACAACGCCAGATGCTCGTCAATCTGCGCCTGCGTCATGTAACTCGCAGGATCGGGACGTTGCCCCTTCGGAAGCTCAAGGATAACCTCGTTGAGGCTTTTTGCCTGCCCCGTAAACTGATCCATAAACCCGATGATCTCGTCGCCCTTACGGAGAGTGAGCGTTCCCGCTGCGGGTACAATTGCCAGCGTCGTCGTCCCGAGCGCATCGCCTGCCGCGATTTCACCGATGGTGATGGCCGCTTCGTTAGCGCACACCAGATCGGCAAAGCAGGCCAGAACGGCAGGCGCCGCCTCCGCCGCGACTGCCGCGCCAAAGATGGCACCGACGACAATACGCGCCGTCGAAACCGAAGCCTCGACGTTGTCAGCATGCGCGTTGGCGTAAGCCGCCATCTCGCCCGCGATGACGAGCCGATCCGCGTCGGAAAGGTCTTTGCTCGCGAGGTTGAAGGCCGCGAGAATCTGCCCGGCCTTGCCCCCGCCAACGCCGTTGAGCCCTGCAAGGCCGGTCTGAAACAGTTCTTCTGAAAGCAGGGTTGCCGCTGTCGTGAGCGCATGATCTCGCTCGGCCTGACTCAGATTATCGGCCTGCCCAACACCGTTGAGCATGAACATGGCGTCGAGGGTTTCCGGCGCACCGAACTGCATGTGATAGAGTGCATAGAACAGTTCGGGGTTGTCCCTGCGAACCGCATCCATGGCCTGCTGTTGATCCGGTCCGAACATTTCGAAGTGAGCGGCAAGCGCATCTCCGCCCTGCCGATAGGCCTCGGCAGCCGCAATGTAACTTGCAAACTCCTGCGTATCCGGAACCAGTCCCGATGCCCGCAAGGCACCAGGCGCATCGTTGCACAGCTCAAAATACGCCATCTGCTGCTGGAGATATCCGCGCTTTTCGGCGAGCTCTATTTCCTGGGCGTAGGTCAAGTCCCCGGACGCTTCGAGATCCGCAAGATGTTGGATGCGGGGTAAAGTGGTCTCGATAGCCTCTTTGGCGCCTGCAACGATGGCTGCCCGCGCTGCCGCATATTCCTCAACGCTGAGGTCAGCGCTCAGGCTGTCTCTGAAGCGCACTTCGCAGCCGTCAAGAGCGTAGGCGGGCGCGATGAACAGATGAAAGAGGTTGAAGCCCTGTGCAACCGAGGTGCTGCAAAGCGCCAGGGAATCCGGGTCGATCTCCTCAAGGCGAGACAGAACCGCGTTGACCCGCGCGCCTTGTTCATCGGCAAGCCCGCCAGCCGCAACAAGTTCGTCAATATATGTGATTGCCGCATTGGCAATTTCGCCGGCCGCCGCCACGCTGGTATCGCTGGCATAGAGGCCGATATAGCTCTCCTCGTCCTTTGTGATCTCCTGGGCGAGGTCGGGATCGCGGTTGATGTTGGCGACGGTTTCCGTAACACCCGCGTCCTCGAGCGCCTCCTGGGCGTCCGTATCGCGGATGACGATCTCGCCTTCGCCGATGGTGGCGCGGGTTTCCTGCTCCTTGTCGTGGCCCGACGCCGAACCCTCAACGCTCCATCCCGGCGTGCCGGGCTGGTTGAGCCCCCCGCTGAGACTGAGCCCACCCTCGACGCTTTCCGCCGTATCGTGATCGGACAGGTCCGAGACCGTCAGCGTGCCGGTGTCGAGTGTGAGGGCGTCGCTTTCCGACACGATGGCACCGCCAACGAGATCGGTATTGCCGCCCACGGTGATATCGACGGCATCCCCGGCAAAGATGCCCGATTGCTCGGCAACCCAGGCCGATGTGCCGTTGCCGGTGCTGCCATTGAGCGAGAGCGAACCGCCGACGCCGCCCGAGAGCGGGTCGAGCGTGAGGCCGATGGACCCGCCCGATGAGCTCGAATTGCTGCTGGAGGTGTCCTGCAGGCTTTCGATGGTGAGGTCGCCGCCAATATCGGCGGTGACGGTCTCGCCTGCGACCTGCGCTCCGGAGAGCGTGGTGTCGTTGCCCGAGACGATGCTCACCCCGCCCCCGGCCACAATCTGGGTATTGGTGTGGCTCAGGCTCTGGTCGGCGCCGCTGCTGCCTTGCGCGGAGGCGTTGACGCCGATGCTGGCCGACGGGCCATGAAGACCCATGCCCACCGAAGCGGAGAGCCCGAACCCGGCAGAGCTGGTGCTGGTGCTGGAACTGGCCGTGTTCTGAGCCGCACGTTGGAAGGCTGCATAGCCCGGGCCTCGAATCCGTGCTCCTGTACCCCTCTTTTACTTGTGCCCAGCCTTTTGAGGCTCACCATAGCGTCCTGAATCGCCCGCATCAGCGTTGCATAGCGTGTATTATTGGTTGTTGGATATCAACTTGAAATCCGCCAGATCCGTTGGCGAGGAGGGAAACTTTCGCACGGGATTATCATCCACCCTCCAGAAATCCAATTCCCCGAACCGCCCATTCTTATCCAAAAGCAACGTCACCACGACCGCCATACGGTCTTCGTCATGAAACTGGCACTGCGCGAACGCATACACTAAATCATCATCACGCAAATGCAATGAACGTATCGACCCCATATCACTGTTTATTAAAGAAATAAGTTGATCTGTATCATATGAAAAATTGCACATTGGAACTTTATTAAATGATGATAATATCATTATTTCAGTTTCATTTAGTCGTCTAATTTCATCGTATCGCATTAATTCTTCCAACGTTAAGCGATCCATCAGAGAATCTGAATACATTATACTGCAACCGAACTCCGTTTACCGTCACAAAACGAATGTTATTACCTGCAGGAAGGTCGTTCGGAAGATCATTTGTGATAGCATTTCTTACGCTAGCCCGGTCCAAACCAAGCTCGTCAACATGACGCCATGTGTGGTGCTCTTGGTTCGGATTGCGTCCGAAAGTAGCATCGTTTTGTCCAACTGGCTCATCCGGCTCCCAATCCGGTCCATCCGGCGTTCCTGCGGTATCTGCAATCTGCACCCCACCGGATGCGCCGTCAGCCTCTGAATCCTCCCCACTTTCGTTCAGAACCGCGTTGGCATTCTGGCTTACGACCACGGGTTTCCCCGTCAGCCTGCCAAGATCAGCCGAGAACGAAGGCAGGAAAGCCGTGGAGACCGGTTGCCCTTGGATCGAAGCGCCGGTGAGCACATAGCCATCCCCACTCTCCATCATGTGCACCCGAACCGCAACGCCGTCCGGGTCGGTGATGGTCACCCCGAGCGAAAGATCGTCGGAATAGCCGCTGACATGGAGCGTCGTCCCGTCGGGAAGTTGGTAGGTCGTATCCTGCCCGGCCCCGCCGAGCGGCTCAGTCGAGGCGAAGTACGCCACGACCCCGGCAAGAGGGCCCGCCGCCTTGGAGAGCGTGCCCTTTACGAACGCCCCAACAACGTCGAACGTCTGCTGGCAGGTGACCACAAGCTCCGAACTCAGGGCGATCACATCCCCCGAAGGCAGGGAGACAGTGCAAACGCTTGCCGCATAGGCCCGAGGCACAATCAGCGAAAACAGATCGAACCCGGAATGCGCCTGCTGGCCCCCGGAACACGCTTCAAGCTGATCGAGAACCGACGGATCGTCGTAATATTCCGCCAGCGCCAGCATTGCCGTCTGCTCGTCCGGCGAGAGCTGGTTGTCGGCGGCGTATTGCGCGAAGTGCTGTTCGATGGCCTCGACAACCGCGCCACCCGCCTCGACCGCCGCCGCCACGCTGGTATCGCTGGCATAGAGGCCGATATAGCTCTCCTCGTCCTTTGTGATCTCCTGGGCAAGGTCGGGATCGCGGTTGATGTTGGCGACGGCTTCCGTGACACCCGCGTCCTCGAGCGCCTCCTGGGCGTCCGTATCGCGGATGACGATCTCGCCTTCGCCGATGGTGGCGCGGGTTTCCTGCTCCTTGTCGTGGCCCGACGCCGAACCGTCGACGCTCCAGCCCGGTGTGCCGGGCTGGTTGAGCCCCCCGCTGAGACTGAGCCCACCCTCGACGCTTTCCGCCGTATCGTGATCGGACAGGTCCGAGAAGGTCAGCGTGCCGGTGTCGAGTGTGAGGTCGTCGCTTTCCGACACGATGGCACCGCCATCGAGATCGGTATTGCCGCCCACGGTGATATCGACGGCATCCCCGGCAAAGATGCCCGACTGCTCGGCAACCCAGGCCGATGTGCCGTTGCCGGTGCTGCCATTGACCGAAAGCGAACCGCCGACGCCGCCCGAGAGCGGGCTGATGCCGGCACTGCCATGCGGATTCAAAAACACCCGCGCCGGAAAAAACCACGCTGGCCTTGATCAGGAGAGACAAAGAAGGAGGCGGACGCATGCAGTCCGCGATACCTTCACATCAACTGCTTGAGCGCCCCTCACGGATGCGACGCCTAAGCTCGGTGACCGCCTCCGGGTTAGTAGGTGCATCGATCAACTGGTATACCAAGCCCCCTTTTTCGGCAGCCCAATGAATCAGAACATCACGCTCATAATCTCCCAGCGGCATAGCCGCTGCATGGATCGTCGTTCCATCGGGCAAATTATAGGTCGTATCGTGCCCGCGGCAGGCTGAGTCTCGGCGAAATAGGCCACTGCTGCTGCAAGAGGACCCGTCGCCTTGGAGAACATGCCCTTCACGAGTGCCCAGATATCGTCGAAGGCCTGTCGGCAGCGACCGCAAGCTCCGAACGTACAGAACCGTGACCTCTTGCCGGGAGAGTGATAAACGAATTTCTTCATTCGCCCAGAATTGTAGTTTAAATATAAATTATTCTATCATCCGGAAATTAATGGCGGATTCACTGTAACAACTTCAATTATATCATCATAAGTTGATATCAAATAGTGCACCATAGACGCAGGATCCCGAACACCATAACTCTGATTTACTATCCAATCGATATAATCTGAGTTATCAACAATATAAAAAGAACAACCAATTCGTGATGTTTTTGATATTTCATCCAAAATCATCATTGCATCCCCTTCATCAATTTTCCTGTATGATATATATGAATCGAATGAAATACACTTTTTATTTTTAAAAGAATCAATCAGATGTATATCAAGCATTACAATTCTGTCAATAATGCACTCCAGGGAAAACACGCCTCCCTTCGTATGATTCTGTAGCGTAGGTATGTATTTTTTCATTTATCCGTATCTTATCTTTATTTTGTTTCTTCCATTCTGAATTTCTACCGTTGGTCGGCCATCTGTGCTATTTGGTCGAACAACGACCGTGCGACCGTCAGGTAGTGTTCCAACTCGTCCACCATTAGGAAGAATACGAACGTTCTCGGGGTTCAAGTTATCGAAATCTTCGTTAGCTTCGTTCATCCCCCCAGG
The DNA here is from genome assembly GCF_044811015.1 of Pelagibacterium halotolerans. GTDB lineage: Bacteria > Pseudomonadota > Alphaproteobacteria > Rhizobiales > Devosiaceae > Pelagibacterium > Pelagibacterium halotolerans_A. The sequence goes on along the minus strand of NZ_CP085243.1, from coordinate 2,636,306 downwards.
CTTCTCCCATTGCGCAGTTCGGCCCTTAGGCTCAGGACCTATTAATTTGATGTGAGATGTGATTCAGGGTCTCCGATGAAGGAGGTCCTGATGAGTGATTTGTTTCTGTTGAGCGAGCGCCAGATGGCGCGGATATCACCGTATTTCCCGCTTTCCCACGGCATTCCGCGGGTTGACGACCGGCGGGTGGTTAGCGGCATCATCTACGTGATCAGGAACGGCCTGCAGTGGAAGGACGCACCAAGCGGGTATGGCCCGCACAAGACGCTCTACAATCGCTTCATTCGCTGGAGCCGGCTGGGCGTGTTCGACAGGATCTTTGCAGCGCTGGCCGGCGAAGGGCCGCAACCCGAGCGCATCATGATCGACGCCACGCATCTGAAGGCCCACCGCACCGCGGCGAGCCTTCTTAAAAAGGGGATGTTCCCCGTCGTATCGGGCGGACGAAAGGCGGGCTGAACTCCAAGCTGCACGCCGTTTGCGACGCCGAGGGCCGGCCGCTGATACTGCTTTTGAGCGAAGGCCAGATGAGCGACCACAAGGGCGCCAGGCTCTTGCTCGACGTGCTGCCGTCCGCCGACAGCCTGCTTGGCGACAAGGGTTACGACAGCAATTGGTTCCGCCAAGCTCTCGCTGACAGGGGCATCGAGCCATGCATTCCGCCGACCAAAAGCCGCAAGCAGCCGATCGACTACGACAAAGCGCTCTATCGCCAGCGCCATAGAATTGAGAACATGTTCGGCAAGCTCAAGGACTGGCGGCGCATCGCTACCCGCTACGATCGATGCGCTCACACCTTCTTTTCAGCCATCTGCATCGCCGCAACCGTCATCTTCTGGCTCTGATTAACGAGTCCTGAGCCTAGTTTCACGTCCAGGTGTTGCGTCGGGTACTGGCGGGCCATCGTTGGACGGCCGTGCGCTCTCAGATTCGGCGTTGTGCCCGTCATCCGCCCCACCATCATCATGCGCATTCTGGCTCACGACCACGGGTTTCCCCGTCAGCTGTTCGAGATCAGCCGAGAACGCCGGCAGGAAAGCCGTGGAGACCGGCTGGCCCTGGATCGAAGCGCCGGTGAGCACATAGCCATCCCCACTCTCCATCATGTGCACCCGAACCGCAACGCCGTCCGGATCGGTGATGGTGACCCCGAGCGAAAGATCGTCGGAATAGCCGCTCACATGGAGCGTCGTCCCGTCGGGTAATTGATAGGTCGTATCGTGCCCGATCCCGCCAGCCGGCTGGGTCTCGGCGAAATAGCTCACGATCCCGGCAAGAGGGCCCGCCGCCTTGGAGAGCGTGCCCTTCACGAACGCCCCAACAACGTCGAACGTCTGCTGGCAGGTGACCACAAGCTCCGAACTCAGGGCGATCACATCCCCCGAAGGCAGGGAGACAGTGCAAACGCTTGCCGCATAGGCCCGCGGCACGATCAGGGCGAACGGATCGAACCCGGAATGCGCCTGCTGGCCCGCAACGCACGCGCCAAGCTGATTGAGAACCGACGGATCGTCGTAATATTCCGCCAGCGCCAGCATTGCCGTCTGCTCGTCCGGCGAGAGCTGGTTGTCGGCGGCGTATTGCGCGAAGTGCTGTTCGATGGCCTCGACAACCGCGCCACCCGCCTCGACCGCCGCCGCCACGCTGGTATCGCTGGCATAGAGGCCGATATAGCTCTCCTCGTCCTTTGTGATCTCCTGGGCGAGGTCGGGATCGCGGTTGATGTTGGCGACGGTTTCGGTAACACCCGCGTCCTCGAGCGCCTCCTGGGCGTCCGTATCGCGGATGACGATCTCGCCTTCGCCGATGGTGGCGCGGGTTTCCTGCTCCTTGTCGTGGCCCGACGCCGAACCCTCAACGCTCCATCCCGGCGTGCCGGGCTGGTTGAGCCCCCCGCTGAGACTGAGCCCACCCTCGACGCTTTCCGCCGTATCGTGATCGGACAGGTCCGAGACCGTCAGCGTGCCGGTGTCGAGTGTGAGGTCGTCGCTTTCCGACACGATGGCACCGCCAACGAGATCGGTATTGCCGCCCACGGTGATATCGACGGCATCCCCGGCAAAGATGCCCGATTGCTCGGCAACCCAGGCCGATGTGCCGTTGCCGGTGCTGCCATTGAGCGAAAGCGAACCGCCGACGCCGCCCGCACCAAAACTCAGCCCAACCGAGCCGCCCAGAGAGGACGAGGATTGGCTGGAGGTGTCCTGCAGCTTCAGATCAGGCCAGCGACTCTGATTTGCAGCACCTATTCAATAGCTTAATTGGGTTTGGACCCTAAGTAAAACTACCGAAAGTAATTCATGCAGTAAGTCACGGGGTCCTCATTCACCTCGATCCAATTCAAGCGTGAAATTCCAAGTTCATACTGAATTTGTTCCTCAACCTCATCCAAACTTCCGTGCCAAGTATCTCCTGCCACCAATCCTTCCATAGATAATCTATACAATAGATATCCGCCACCCTCCTCTTCGACCCACACTCCGATGATGCCCGATCTATTTGGTGAACCAAATTCATCAGGAATCAATTCCGAATCAATTTTGGAAACTAAAATCTTCCGCGAACTCATGGACTGATTATCCCCACATGTGAATTTTCCACGATTAACCGCCCATCGGCTCCTATCGACTCAAAATGAACATGCGCCCCTTGTCGCAAATCAGTCAAATCTCCCGATGTCATTCTAAACTGTCGGGTTCCATCGGCTGATCGATACACACCCGGAGCAATTTCTCGATAGTCAGCACCAAGCCATCGCTCTGCTGCGTCCAGTGCCTGGTCAGGGGATACGTTACCGCCGCCGATGTTACCATGACCATCTGACTGCCCTCCCTGACCGTTCAACAGCTCAAGTAGTTCCAGCGCGCGCCACGGATCCGGCCCACCACCTTCGGGATCGTTTCCCCCCTGTCGGTTCTGATCCTGATCTTGTTGCGGGTGGGTCGGCAGGTTGTTATTGCCATTGGCATTCTGGCTTACGACCACGGGTTTCCCCGTCAGCCTGCCAAGATCGGCCGAGAACGCCGGCAGGAAAGCCGTGGAGACCGGCTGGCCCTGGATCGAGGCGCCGGTGAGCACATAGCCATCCCCACTCTCCATCATGTGCACCCGAACCGCAACGCCGTCCGGGTCGGTGATGGTCACCCCGAGCGAAAGATCGTTGGCGTAGCCGCTCACATGGAGCGTCGTCCCGTCGGGAAGTTGGTAGGTCGTATCCTGCCCGGCCCCGCCGAGCGGCTCAGTCGAGGCGAAGTACGCCACGACCCCGGCAAGAGGGCCCGCCGCCCTGGAGAGCGTGCCCTTTACGAACACCCCTACATCGTCGAACGTCTGCTGGCAGGTAACCACAAGCTCCGAACTCAAGGCGATCACATCGCCCGAGGGCAGGGATACGGTACACACGCTGGCCGCATAGGCCCGAGGCACGATCAGGGCGAACGGATCGAACCCGGAATGCGCCTGCTGGCCCGCAACGCACGCGCCAAGCTGATTGAGAACCGACGGATCGTCGTAATATTCCGCCAGCGCCAGCATTGCCGTCTGCTCGTCCGGCGAGAGCTGGTTGTCGGCTGCGTATTGCGCGAAGTGCTGTTCGATGGCCTCGACAACCGCGCCACCCGCCTCGACCGCCGCCGCCACGCTGGTATCGCTGGCATAGAGGCCGATATAGCTCTCCTCGTCCTTTGTGATCTCCTGGGCAAGGTCGGGATCGCGGTTGATGTTGGCGACGGTTTCCGTGACACCCGCGTCCTCCAGCGCCTCCTGGGCGTCCGTATCGCGGATGACGATCTCGCCTTCGCCGATGGTGGCGCGGGTTTCCTGCTCCTTGTCGTGGCCCGACGCCGAACCCTCAACGCTCCATCCCGGCGTGCCGGGCTGGTTGAGCCCCCCGCTGAGACTGAGCCCACCCTCGACGCTTTCCGCCGTATCGTGATCGGACAGGTCCGAGACCGTCAGCGTGCCGGTGTCGAGTGTGAGGGCGTCGCTTTCCGACACGATGGCACCGCCAACGAGATCGGTATTGCCGCCCACGGTGATATCGACGGCATCCCCGGCAAAGATGCCCGATTGCTCGGCAACCCAGGCCGATGTGCCGTTGCCGGTGCTGCCATTGAGCGAGAGCGAACCGCCGACGCCGCCCGAGAGCGGGTCGAGCGTGAGGCCGATGGACCCGCCCGACGCGCTCGAATTGCTGCTGGAGGTGTCCTGCAGGCTTTCGATGGTGAGGTCGCCGCCAATATCGGCGGTGACGGTCTCGCCTGCGACCTGCGCTCCGGAGAGCGTGGTGTCGTTGCCCGAAACGATGCTCACCCCGCCCCCGGCCACAATCTGGGTATTGGTGTGGCTCAGGCTCTGGTCGGCGCCGTTGCTGCCTTGCGCGGAGGCGTTGACGCCGATGCTGGCCGACGGGCCATGAAGACCCATGCCCACCGAAGCGGAGAGCCCGAACCCGGCAGAGCTGGTGCTGGTGCTGGAACTGGCCGTGTTCTGCGCCGCGCCCAGCGTGATGTCGTTGCCGGCATGGAGGTTGATATCCTCTCCCGCCTCGATCCGGGTGCCCTCGGTGGTGATGTCATGCCCGGCATCGAGCGTGATATTGCCGCCCGCCGAGAGCGTGCCGCCATTGGCGACGCTGATGGACTGGCTGGAACTGGATGCCTCATGGCTGAAGCCGATGCTGGCCTCGACCGACGCCAGATTGCCGTTCTGCAACGCATTGGCCGCATCGATGGCTTCGAGCGCCGCGGACGCGGCAGTCACGGCCTTGTTGAGCCCGCTACCCTGCCCGGCATTGAGGTTTTGCGGAAGCTGGGCGAGGGTGGTGATGTTCCCCGAGACCGTTTCGGACGCGCCGATGCGGATCCCGAATTCGGTCTGCCGGTGGCTCTCGTCGCTTTGCCAGGTATCGGTGATCGCCTCAAGAGAGATGTCCTCTCCCGCTAAGAGCCGCAGATCGTCGCGAGCCCCAAGATAGGCGCCCTCGGAGGTCACGTTCTCATCGGCGGCAACCGAGAGATCGCCACCGGCGCTCAGCGCCGACGCAATGCTCGTCGTTGCCGACTGGTTGACGGTATCCTCGTTGTCCCGGAAGCCAAAGCCGAAGCCGCCATTGCCCAGTTCGAAGAACAGGCCGCTCGACGCACTCGATGCGCTTTGGCTATCGAAAGTCTGGCCCGTGCCCAATGTGACGTTGGTGGCAGTAATGTCGAGATCATTGCCGGTCGTGACGGTGGAACCGTTGATCGCCGCGTCGCCGCCGATATCGAGGCGGGCATCGCGACCGGCGATCAGCAGCGATCCGTTATAGGTCTGATCGAGTGTGCTTTGAGCGCTGGACTCTGAATAAAGGAACCCGCTGCTCCCGCTCGATTGGCTGGACTCGTCGCTGTCGAGCTGGCCTGCAACCGTCAGATCGCCGCCGGTCGTGACGGCCAGGGTGTCGCCGGCGGCCAGCGTAGAGCCGGTGACCGCCATATCGCCACCGGCGGTGACGGACAGGTCGCCAAAGGCATCGAGGTTTGAGCCGACACTGGTTTCAGTCCGGGCACTTTCGCTCATCTCGATACGTGTGTTGAAGAGGCCCGCCGAACCGAACGAGGCCTCCATCTGGCTCTGCGCGACATCCTGCACCGAGGCAATGGTGAGATCGCCCGTTGCGGTGAGGGCCGCGTCCCCGCCCGCGGTGAGTTCGGCGCCTTCGAACGCCATGTCACCGCCGGAGGACACCGCGAGATCGCCACCGGCGCTTATGCCGGCAAGCTGGTTGGTCAGCGTATAGGAGGACGCCGAGCCGCCCGCAAAACGCGTCGCGGATGAGCTTTCCAGCTGGTTGGCCGCAACCGTCACATCGCCGCCCGCATCGAGCGACAGGTCCCCGCCCGCCTTCAGGGTGCCCCCGAGCACGGCCACGTCGCCTGCAACCCCGATATCGAGATTGCCGAGCGCCGTGATCGCCGCTTGCGCGTTCGCCCGGTCGACAAAGCCGCCGGCAAATTCATCGCGGGTGACCAAGGTCTGGTTGACGAGCGCGCCCGCGTCGATGGTCACATTGGTGCCGGCGATCTCGCCCGAGAGATTGGCCAGCGTGCCGCCGACGTTAAGATCGACCACAGTGCCGCCGATCAGCCCGCCGATATTGTCGAGGCCGTCCGCCACGACAAGCCCGGTCAGCCCCTCGCTTGCGATGACGCCGCTATTGGCAAGGCTGGAGCTGGCGAGGAGCACATTGCCGCCCACGATCGCCGCGCCGCCGCGCGCGTTGCGGCTGCCCGAGGCGAGATAGACGCGCGGGACGAGCACCCTCACCCCATCGACTTCCCGCCATTCAGGCCAGACGATGTCATCGGTGAGTGCGGCGACCTGCTCGGCCGACAGCGTCACGCCGGTCGAAAGGTTGAGCTCTGTGGCCACCCCCAGCGCATTATCGTAGAGCGCGGCGATCTGGGCGGTATCCGCTCCGTACCCGTCGAGCAGCCGACGCCCGGTGAGCGCGAAGATCTGGTCCTGGATCAGCCGGGTTTCGACATAGGCATCGCCCAGCCGCTTGAGGAACTGGTCGGGCCGGTAATCCGGCATCGAAGAGAAGAAATAGTCCGAATTGTAGAAATTCGAGACGTCGATGAACTCCGGGCGCGTCTCGACGAGGTAGGGCGACTGGGGGTCGGGCGTCGTCTGGGTGAGGCTCGATCCGCCCAGAACATTGGTGAGATCGATACTCGGCGCGCCGGGCACAGAAACCGTGCCACCCACTCCGGAGCCGAAGTTCACGGTTGCCGCCGTTGCGCCAGCGCCGGCCCCCTCCACTGCCGTTGCGCTGGAGCCAGTCCCGGCTACCGCCGTCGCACTGGCGCCGGTCCCTGTTACCGCCGTCGCTGCAGAACCGACCCCGGTTGCCGCCGTTGCACCGGTGCCGCTTCCGGATGCCGCATTCGGCCCGGCGACGCCTACGCCCGAGGAAAGCCCAACCTGCCCGCCCTCGCGGATGGTGGTGTTGTCGATCCGCCCGGTGAAATTGCCCGAAAGCGTGCCTCCAGCCTGGATGGTTGCGTGCACACTGCCGATGGTCGCCGTTGCGGTGGTGACCTCGGTGGGGGAATGGGTGACGATTGGCGACTTGTGCGTGCAAACAAAGAACCAACTGGTGCATACCCACCGCAGGTCGGTAACGTCCGTGGTGACCCTCGTTTTTTCGACGAGATCGTGCGCGGTATTGGTGAGGCTTGTGCCCGAGAGCGCCAGATTGCCGTTGGCGGCAATCAGCGAATAGGTGTTCTCGATCGCGCCGCCCGAAAGGACCATGTTGCCGCCGGACAGAATTCTGGCGGCGTTGACCGTTCCGCTCGTACCATCGGTCCAGGTTTCGGTTTGGGTCGTAGTGGTGGTTTCGTCACACAGCAAAGGACCGAAACCGGACGTACGCCCACACGTACCTTTGACCCTGTCTTCCTCGACCGCACTCTCGTAGTTGGTCTCGAACGTGATTCCCGTCGTGCGGTTGACCAGCGAATTCGTCGCAATCGAGAGGTTGCCCTGATTGGCCTCGATGAGCGCGTTCTCATTGATCACCGCCGCCGCTCGGGCATGGGCAAGACCCGCAATGGAAAGGTCGTGCGCGGCGAAGATCGTGCCGGTATTGTTGAGCGTGCCATCGAGCGCGATGCCCATATGGCGCTTGGCGACGAGGAGATCGGTATTGCCGATATTCCCGGAAATCGAGAGCCCGAGGTCCCGGCCTGCACCGAAAGCACCGTCGTTCTGAAGGCTTTGGGCCGAGACCGTGAGGTCGGCGCCCGATACGACGCGCGCGCCGGCAGCATTCGTCATGCCCCCGAGCGCGGTAATCGCGACGCCCCCTCCGCCTTCGATCGTGCCGGATTGGCCGAGCGCGGCACCGGTATCAAGCGCAATATTGCCATTGGCGCGCAGCGTGCCGGACTGGGTGAGTGCAGCACCGCTCGACAGCGAAAGACCGCCCAGGGCTTCCATCGTTCCGGATTGAATGAGCGCACCGGTAGCCGCGACGGTAGCCGCGCCATTGGCATGCATCGCGCCCGATTGGGTGATGGTGGCACCGCTCGAGAGGGACAGGTCGCCGAGAGCTTCGATATCGCCGGATTGGCTGAGCGCGCCGTCCGCATCGAGGGTAATGGTCCCATTGCCGCGCGTCGTGCCGGTGTGAGCGAGAACCGCGCCGCTCGAAAGAGAAATATCCCCCAAGGCTTCGATCGTGCCGGACTGGTCGAGCCTGCCTTCAGCGTCAACGGCGACCGTACCATTGGCGCGCATCGTGCCGGACTGGGCGATGGTTTCGACACTTGAGACGGAAAGACTGCCCGCTGCTGCGATCTCGCCGGACTGGTCGAGCGCACCGCCGGCGTCGAGGGCGACATTGCCGTTGGCGCGCGCGGTACCAGAGTGCGTGATGGCAGCACTGCTCGACAAGGACAGGTCTCCGGCCGCCGCGATCGTACCGGATTGGCCAAACGCGCCACCGGCATCGATGGCGACATTGCTATTACCGCGCAGCGTCCCGGAGTGATCGAGGGCTGCGTCGCTCGAAAGAGAGATATTCCCCAGGGCTTCGATCGTACCAGACTGGTCTAACGCATCTCCGGCGTCGAGGGCGACATTACCATTGGCGCGCATCGCGCCGGACTGAGTGATGGCCTCGATGCTCGACACGGCAAGATTGCCTGCCGCTGCGATCTCGCCGGACTGGTCGAGCGCGCCGCCGGCGTCGAGGGCGACATTGCCGTTAGCGCGCGTGGTGCCAGAGTGCGTGATGGCAGCACTGCTCGACAAGGACAGGTCTCCGGCTGCCGCGATATCGCCGGATTGAGCGAGCGCGCCGCCCGCATCGATGGCGACATCGCCATTGCCGCGCAGCGTCCCGGAGTGGTCGGTAAGCGTGGCGCTCGCAAGGGCGATGTTGCCCAAAGCTTCCACTGCGCCGGACTGGTGGAGCGTGCTGCCGGCGTCGAGGGTGAGATTGCCATTGGCCCGCATTGTGCCGGACTGGGTGATGGCTCCAAGGCTCGACGCGGACAGGTTCCCCGCCGCTTCGATGGCGCCGGACGTGTCGAGCGCGTCTCCCGCGTGTATGGCGACATCGCCGTTGGCGCGCGCCGTGCCGGAGTGGGTGATGGCGGCATCGCTGGACAGGGAAAGGCCGCCCGCCGCCACGATCGTGCCGGATTGGCCGAGCGCGCCGTCTGTGTCGAGCGTGACATCGCCATTGCCGCGCAGCGTGCCCGAGTGAGCGAGGGCCGCGCCGCTCGAAAGCGCGACATTGCCCAGCGCCTCGATCGTGCCGGACTGGCCGAGCGTGCTGCCGGCATCGAGAGTGACACTGCCATTGGCCCGCACCGTGCCGGACTGGGCGATGGCCTCAAGGCTCGACAGCGAAAGATTCCCCGCCGCTTCGATGGCGCCGGACGTGTCGAGCATGTCTCCCGCGTTTATGGCGACATTGCCGTCGGCACGCGTCGTGCCGGAATGTGTGACGGCGGTGCTGCCCGACAGGGAAAGATTGCCCGCCGCTTCGATCGTACCGGATTGGCCGAGCGCGCCATCCGCATCGATTGCGATATCGCCATTGCCGCGCAGTGTGCCGGAGTGAGCGAGGGCCGCACCGCTCGTCAGAGACATATCGCCCAGCGCCTCGATCGTGCCGGACTGGCCGAGCGTACTTCCGGCGTCGAGGGTGACATCGCCATTGGCCCGCAGGGTACCGGATTGATCGAGCGCGGCGCGGCTCGACACGGACAGGTTGCCCGCCACCTCGATCGCGCCGGAATTGGCCATGCTGTCCGCCGCGATGGCGAGGTCGCCCGCGCTCGCGAGCGCGGCACTGTTCGTCAGGGCGCCCGCAGCAATGTCGAGGCGCCCCCCGGCCGTGGCCGCGCCGCCTTGGAGCGTGAGCGCGTCGGCGGCGGAAAGTGTCAGGTCTCCGGCCGCGATCAGTCTGGCGTCGCGGGCCGCGATGGTCGCTCCGGCGAGCCGCAACGCGCCCTCGGTGCCCACGGTGCCGTCCGATGCGACGCCCGCGGCGGCAAGCGCGCCGGTGCCGATGTCGAGCGCGCCTTGGGCCTCGAGCGTCACCGCGCCGCCTGCGCTCAGCCGCGCGTCCTGCGCGAGGCGCACCGATTGCGCGGCGAGCGTCGCCGTCTCCCCGGCGCGCGCCGTTCCCGCGAGCGTGAGGGCGTCTCCGCTTTCCATCGAAAGGGTCGAACCGGCAAGGCTGATGCCGCCCAGGGTCATCAGCCCTTCCGAAGACAGCGTCAGGGTGTTGGCCGAAAGATTGGCGTCATTCTCGATTGTGTCGCCTTCTATGGCGAGCCTGGCGTCCGCCCGGACCGTTCCATTGAGGGCCATCGCCCCGCCCGCGTTGAGCGCGGCGTTGCCACCGGCGGACAGGACCTGGCCATCGCCGCCAGTGAACCCCGAGCGCGCGTTCATGGCGACGTCGCCGCCGGCAACCGTTCGCCCGTCATGTGTGATTGTGCTGGCGTTGACGGTGACGGCGTCTCCCGCCAGGATCGTGCTGTCGGCGTCCGCTGCAAACGCCCTGTCCGCAGTGAGGGTAATCCGACCGACCCCGTCATGCCTCTTGCCGCTGCTGTCGACGCCTGAGATGACGGACGCGTCCGAGAGCGATATGGCGCTCCCGCCCAGCGCGATGTCGCCGAACGCGCCGAGCACGCTTCCGTCGAGGTCGATGCCGCCTCCGGCGAGCACGCCGAGATCGCCGCCCGCATGGACCACGCCTGTCATGCGCACCGCATCGGAATGCGATGTAGCGTTAATGGTGCCCTGCGAAGACGCCGAGCCGACAACGAGCCTTCCGTCGGCGCTGATGCGCATGCCGCCCATGCCGGCAACGAGGCCGGCCGGCGCATTGACGCCGACGCCCGCTTCGGTGCTCTCGAGCCTGATCCGGTTGGCATACATGCCGCCCAACGCGGAGGAATCGATCGCGACCGCGGGCGCCGGGCTGCCATCGGAGGGCCGCACGGCGGTGATCTGGCGCGCGGCGTAGTCGAAATCGTTCTGCCCGGCGAAAACGCCAACGTCCTGGCCATGAACGGCCCCGTTGAGGACGGCCGCGCGGCTGACGATATCGAAATAGTCGGTCGACCGCGCGTCGGCGCCACCCGCACCGATGGTCACCGTGCCGCCGGTGACTTCAAAGCCCGTCAATTGGTCCCCCTCAAGGACCGGCGTGCCGGTGGTCAGCGTCGCGCGCGGCGTGTTGATGAACCCGCATCCATCGCAGGTGATGCCATTGGGATTGGCAACGACGACCGCGGCGCTCGACCCGAACACCTCCATCGCGCCCCCGAGCGTCGAGGGATTGGTGCTCGTCACCTCGTTGAGGATGATTTTCGCGGGTGTGCCACCCAAATTGCCATTGCCCAGAACCACGCCGCCGAGCACGGACTGGCCGAGTTCGGTGCTGTTGTTGAGGACGAGGCCTGAGGATCCGACGTTGAAATCGGAAAAGACGTTCTGCGACAGGCCGCCGGCGTTCGGCCCGGCGATGTTGACGACCGGGACGCCATTCGCCGCCTGGGACACTTCGGTGCCATTGCCCGATCCCGGCGCGACCGTCAGCGCCTGCGCGAAGGCGGGAGCCACCGACTGGAACACGAAGCTCGCAGAGGTCACCACCGCAATCGTTGCACGGGACAGCCTGCCAATATGGCTCCGGGACGGGATCAGCGATGGTGTCATTGTCATCTCGATATCCAAATCGTCTTGAAATGCTAGAAATATGAAAGGGTTATGCCGGCCTCGAGCCGGAAATCGCCCGACCGGTCGAACCCGTCCGGACCCCACAGAGGAACCTGCCAGCTCATCGAACCGGACAAAGCGCCCCCGCTCACGCGCAGCCCGACGGCCGCGCCGCCGATATTGGTGGTCAAATCGCCGTTGGAGGGGCCGGGAAAGGTCCAGCCGCTTTCCAACGCGGCGAAAGCGGTCAGCCGGCCCAGAGCCGTGTCCACACCCGCGCCCGCCGAGGGCAGCGTATAGGCGAGCTCGCCGCGGACCCTGGCGCCGTTTTCCCCGCTCAGACCCGCATGGTTGAAGGTCGAAAAGCCGGGAATGTCGGAGATGCTGAATTGCTCAGAGGCATAGAGCTGATCGTGGCTCCATTGCCCCGAGAGGCTGGTGCTGAACGTCAGTCCCTCCGTAAGCGGGAGCGTATGCTGCACCTCGCCGTCGAGCTTGGTGAAAAGGGCGAATGGCCCGCCATTGTCTTCGGCCCCGAACCATGGCAGCCCCCGGTGCACGCCCGCCCTGGCGAACGCGTGGCCTCCAAACAGGCTGTCGGAATGGGAAATCTCCAGCGTGCCCACCGAAACCGTGTGGCTCGATACGCCGATCAGGACATCCTCGAGGTAATTTGCCGTTGTCTCCGAGGAGAACCTCGCGCGGATATTGGTCTTGGCGGTCTGGTTGCGATGAACGAGCCAGTCGAGGTAGGCCGTGTGGGTCAGCGTATCGCCGTTGGTTGTGAGGATCTGCCCGTTCGCATCGAGAAACGAGAGATACTGCGTCGCCTTGCTCGACCAGCCGAACGTCCAGTCCCCCAGCGGCAGGGTCAGTTCGCCGACATATTCGAACGCCCGCTGGCGGCCGCCATCGGTCTCGAGGTTGCGCTTGTGAGCAAATGAGAGCGTCTCGAAAAGCCCCAAGCTGTCTTCGAATGTGACCGTTGTCGTATTGTGCCACTGGCCGCTCGCCCCGGTCCCGGCATTGGAGATGTGCGACCCGACCGTCCAGCCCGGCTTCGATGCGATGGCAACCTCGACGACGCTCCAGCCTGGGCGGGACCCGGGCCGGAAGCTGATGGTCGCATCCTTGGACGCTAACCGGTTGATCTGATCGAGCCCCTGCTCGAAGGTCCGCAGATTGAGGACATGCCCGATCGCATAGGGCATCACCGTCCGGCCGATCGATCGCACCTGCCCGTTCTCAATGAGCTCCACCGCCTCGACACGGCCTTCGACAACGACGATCTCAAGCGTGCCGGTCGTCAGATCCTGCTCGGGCAGAAACGCGCTCGAGGTCACGTAGCCGGCTTCGACATAGGCGTTGGTGATCGCACCGACGAATGCGAATAAGTCCGCAAGCGCGTAGCAGCCCGCCTCGAACTCCGGCAGCAGCCGCTCGCGGGAAAATATCTCCGCGCCCGTCAAGGCAATCGCGTTGATCTCAATGCAAGACGGTGCAGCCGGAGCGCTCCGGGGCTGCGGCGCCGGTCCCCTTCCCACTTCCGTTGGCACGGCGTCTTGCGTGTCAGAAAACACGACGTTGAAATCGTCGTCCAGGACAGGAACCGGATACGCCCACGCATCCGCCGACAGCAGGCAAAGCCCGAGCGCGGCAACAACCAGACCGACAGGCGCGAGTCTGTTTGCTCCTTCAATCCGTACGCGCGTGAACCCGGTGCCGACCCGCAAGCAATTATCTCTCAAAAAATTCGAATCCGATAACGCCGTCAGCCTCATGCCAGGGCGCATGTTGCGCACGACAACCACGACGCGCCGCTTATAGGCAAATCAGGTGACGGCAACTTCCTTAGGGCCTAATCAAACTTGCCCAAGCCACCGCCTATCGAATTTTTCGCGCTTCGGCCAAGCCATGCGCTTTTGGGATAATCGCGACCAGGCCATGCCATTACGCAAGAGCCCTGCACCGCCGTCGTCGATGGCGAGATCGCCAACGCATTCGTTCGCTCGCCCGTCAAAATTCCCCGTTACTCGACGCTTTTGCGCCCTCCCGGGGGCTGGAACAGATCCAGCCAAAGCAAAAAATCCCTCGACACCAAAGGATAGAGCAAGACAGCGATTCAACGAAACGCCATCCTGCTCGAGTGTCCGTTATGGCATGGGCTGCGATCGCAGACCCGAACTGGCCTTGTGGGCAGGCGTGCCGAAAGCCCGTCGGAGCAACCGGCGCACCCTGCTCATCGCCGCAAAAAGGCGAGGACGCATGACGGTCAACCAGTACGCACGGCGTATCACCAGCCGCGCACCAGCAGCGAGACCTTCCGCCCCTTGCGGACTGGCGTCGAGGATAGCGCGCAGTTCCGAGATCACCTCTGCAGACCGCTGCCCCGGCGCGGCAAGGCCGCACCAGATCAACACGGCGCTGCCCGTCTCGGCGGCAATCGCTCTTCGCTTGAGGTCTGGCGACGCGCAAAGCTCTGCATGCAGACGGCCATGGCCGTCCTTGATCAAGCTCAGGATTTTCATCGGGATATTCTCCTCAACCGGCCACATGAACCACGCGGGGATGATGAGACACGTTGACGGCGCCCGGGTGGGCGTCCAGAACACAGATAACCATACTGACCTCTGGTGCTTCAGGGGTTGGATTGGCCAGGTCGCTGCCGGGAAGGCTGTCCCGGTGGCGACCGCTTATGCGGACGCCGGGCCTGGTCGCCGGCGTCATTGCCGACCTGCACACAATGGCACGATAGAGATTTCCGTCGGATGAATCGGCGACAGATTTCGTCCGAAAATCCGGCTTAAACGCCATGCCGACCTGATCGAGCCCAGGCGAGCGCGGAATTGTGAATCCAGGGTTGCGATAGACGCGCTTTCCAAGGCCCTCCAGCACAAAACGTTCCCATGCGGCAAAGATGCGGGAACCGACAGCTGCCGAAAGCCTTGAAAGGTAATAGGGGCACTGCAAAACGTGCTTAAGGCTTGGGAAGCAGCAAAATAGCTTGCGCTCGTATTCTCCCCGGCCTATCGAACAGGAACGGCACACAATTGACCTTGGCGAAGGAAGCCGATCGTTGAGCACACCGGAGCACAAGCCCCTGGGGGCACCTTCTGCTCAGTCGATGCGCGATCGGCAAAAACCTGCACGCGCCAGCGCCGGGCGACGTAAGAACGGGCCGGAAATCCACCGGCTTGACCTGCTCAATGTCGTCGAGCGCGGCGCGAGCGTCCGCCGGCACCGGTTCGTTGCCGACCTTCAGCGCCTGCTGATCCCCGCCGCCCTCTCGGGCGCGGTACAGTGCGCGGTCTATGCGAGCGTCATCCTGCGCGCGAACCGGAGCGACTGGCATAACCTTGCCATCGTCTGCGCCATGCTCTTTGCAATGCCGTTCGTGGTTGCGGGCATCCTCGCAATGCTTCGGCGCAAGGATTTCCCGTTCACCGCTTCGGCTTTCATCACGCTGGTCGTCTATAATTTCGGTGTCGTCGCGCTTTCCGCACTCCGTATCCCGGTGAGCTATACAGGCCTTCTATTGGCTGCCCCGTTCGCGATCACCGGCATGGTCCTCGCCGCCGCCCGTCTTCGGCACGCGCGCCATGAGCGCATTGCTATTCTCGATTTCCCCGGCGTTGAAAAAGCTTGCGCGCTATTGGGCGGCACGGTGAGCGTAATCAAGGACAAGGCGGCCGACATCACCGATTTCGACCGCATCCTCATCGACGGGGCGACCCACCACAGCGCCGAATGGACGGCGTTCCTGACCCGCGCCTATATGCGTGGCGCCGAGGTCAGCCCCTGGATCAGCGCGCTTGAAGAAAAGCAGGGCCGCGTCAATATCGAACATTTCGATCTCACCCATCTCGCCTATGCGCCAAGCCAGATCTACTACGCCAAGGCCAAGCGGCTGCTCGATCTGTTGCTGATCGTTTTGACCCTGCCCGCCGTCGCCCCCCTCGGCGCGCTGGTCTGGCTCTATATCCGGCTGATCGATGGCGGCCCGAGCATTTTCGTCCAGACCCGGCGCGGCTATGGCGGACGGAATTTCCGCATGCTCAAATTCCGCACCATGCGCAAAGGCACCCATGGCGGCGCAACCAACAGCGAAGACAACCGCATCCTGCCCGGGTGCCGGTTCCTGCGCCGGTTCCGGATCGATGAATTGCCGCAATTGATCAACATCTGGCGCGGCGAAATGAGCTGGATCGGCCCGCGCCCGGTCTCACTCGAAATCGCCCGCGAATGCGAGCGGCTGACCGCGGTCTACACAAACCGGTATCTCGTCCTGCCCGGCATTACGGGCTGGGCGCAAGTGACCTATGGCTATGCCGGCACCAGCGAGGAAGAACTCGAAAAGCTCGGCTACGACCTCTATTACCTCAAGAACATCTCGCTCGATCTCGACCTCGAGATCACGCTGCGGACCATCCAGACGCTGCTGACCCGCAAGGGGGCCCGCTAAGAGTCTGATCCAAAAGTCCTCCGAACTCGCAGGGCCTCAGGCCGAACGTAATACCGTTCACCAGAAGCCTGAGCAGCAGCACGTCTCCGGGACGTCCGCGCTGCCGAAGAGCCGTGCAGACTGTGTGAAGCTCCGGCCGCCCAATCGCCTTGCGCTTCCTGGCCGACGTCCGCGGCGGTGCACGACGCGAGCGGGGTACCGGGCGCTGTGCCAGCCGCTCCCGGCAAGCAGCCGCCCCCGCGTCATCCAGCCCTCCCCTTTCCAGCGCCTCCTCGATGGCCCAGGCCAGCGCCGCAGCATACTGGCGGATGGTCGCCGGCGCGAACGCCTCGTGGGACAGCGCAAAGCACTCGATGGTATCGAACAGGGTCGGCGTTCTCCCAAATTGCCGGGCAGCGCGCTTCTGCAACGTCTTCAGCCTTTTCCGGTAGAGCGCGACCGTCGTCTCTTCCCGTGTGACCACAACACCCAAACCATCCACCACGTGATCGCCCATCGGAATTCCCCGCTACTCGACGCTTTTGCGCCCTCCCGGGGGTGGAACAGATCCTGGCAAGCCACAAAGTCGCGCCGGGAAGGGTATCGGTTCCGGGCAAATTGACCGGACAGACTTCGAGCAATACGTCATCCGGGCATGCCGAACCGGTCAACGCCGTCAGAACTCCAGGCGGTCGATCCAGGCCATCTCGTTGGCGGACAGAATAGGCGAGCCGTACCGCGCGCTGACATGCCTGCCGCGACGCAAGCTCTTCTTCGTGTCGCCGTTCTCCGGCTCATGCCCCATCAACCTGTCCGCAAATTCAAGTGCACACCGGCCTCATCGCAGCACGCTGCTGATCGCCGCCGGCGCCCCCGCCGAGGTCCATGCGAGAAGGCGCGCGGACGATGGCCACAATGCTGGAACTGCATCCCGACACGACGCTCCCGGTGGCGCTCAGGGCCTCGGTGACTTTGAGCCAGTCATGGTGATGCCCTCCAGCGTGGCGGATCGATACGCAACACCCCCGCCGGAGACGGCCATTGCGGACCCGCACCGTCGATGCGAACTGGAAAGGTCAGCCGCCGCGCAGGCCCCCAGCCAGTCGCCTCGATTTCCGGTGCGAGGTCCGCTTCGGTTTCCTCCGGCGCCGCTCCCCGAAAGTCGCGCGCACCGGCCGCGGTCAGCATCGCCGCCGTACGGGCGAGCGACAGCCGGGCCGAAAAACTGCCACCCGTCATTCGCCGCCGCCGCACGGCGCGCAAAACGGCGGCAGCCATCAAATAGCCGGTTCCATGATCAAGCGCCTGCACCGGAAGCGGGACAGGGCGATCGGAACCCGAGCGCGCCATACCTTCCTCGGCAATGCCACAGCTCATCTGCACCAGACTGTCAAACCCTCGCCGCCCGGACCAGGGGCCGGTCCAGCCATAGGCATCGAGGCTCACTTCGATCAGATTGGGCGCGATCCGCAACCGTTGCTCCCGGCCGTAGCCCAGCCCCTCCAGTGCGCCGGGGCGGTAGCCATGAACGAGAACATCGGCGTGGGACAGCAGGTCCTCGAAGGTCCTGCGATCCTCTGCTTTGCATAGATCGAGTCCGGCACGGCGCTTGCCGAGGGTGACTTCCGGTTCGACACCGGGCTCGCTCCACAAGGGCGGATCGACCCGCAGAACATCGGCGCCGAAACCGGCCAGAAAGCGCGTCGCGACCGGCCCAGCCAGCACCCGGGTCAGGTCGAGAACCCGCAATCCGCGCAGGGCAATTGACGCGCGCCCCTGTCCGGTCGCCTCCCACGCGATCAGCGGTTCCGCCGCCACGGCCCGCCCTTGCGGATGGGCGGCCCATGCGGACAGGCTGTGCATCGCCGCCGCCGCACCGCCGGCTGCCACGATCGCGTCTTCGAGCGCCGCCTTTCGCCAACCGATAACGGCTTCTGCGACCGCAACCCTCTCCGGCCGGCAGTCCAGCACCGACATCGCGGCTTCGCGGTGACGCGGCGCATTGGTATGCAACCGGATCCAACCATCTGCCGCCCGATAATCGCCGGCAATCGGGTCCCAAGCCGACGGTAGCTCCCATCCCGATGGCCGCAGGGTCATGCCGAACCACATCAAAGCCAAGCGACGATCGATCGTGACATTGAGCGCACCCTCAAGGGCAGCCAGTTCGCCCGCTGCGGCGCGAAACGCGGCGACAGCCAGGTCCGAAACCAAGAAACACGATGGCAGCTCGCCCGCCGATGTTTCCGTCACCGTGACATCAGCGGGCAGATCGCCGCCGAGGGCGTCATCGATCTGATGGGCGAAATCGTATGCCATTGTGACCTCCATACCTCGATGCACGCATGAAATCCCCCGATTGACCGGCTGTAAATCTTGATCAATATAATCAATATGAATTCATCGGACTGGATCGACACTGGCACTGCCTGCGCCCTGCTCGGGGTCAAGCCACAGACGCTTTATGCCTATGTCAGCCGCAAGCTCGTGCGCGCCCAGGCGGATGCCGCGGATGCACGGCGCAGCCTCTATGCAAGGGCGGACGTCGAGACACTGCTGCAACAGAACCATCGTCCAAGAGCGCGCGCCGAGGTCGCAGAGCAGGCGATCCGCTGGGGAGATCCTGTGCTGGTCACCGCGATATCGGAGGTGCGGGAGGGCATGCTCTGGCTACGCGGTAGGCCGGTCGATGATTGTGCGAACACGCTGACGCTCGAGGACATGGCCGCGCTTTTATGGAACACTGAAACGGTCGCATGTCCCGCGATTGATATTGCAAGTACGCTGCCGGACCCGATCGGCAGGGCCCTGGAGTTTCTGGCGCAAACGGTCACTGGAGCGTCCCCGATGCAGCAGCTCACGCCCGAAGAAATCGCGCGGGAGGGCGGCAGATTGATGTCCGGTGTGACGAACGCTTTGCTTGGCCGGAATGCAACCGGTCCGATACATCTGCGTCTCGGCCGGGCCTGGGCGCAGGAACCGCAAGGCTGCGACGATCTGCGCCGGGCATTGGTCCTCCTGAGCGATCATGAGCTGAACCCGTCGACCTTCGCCGTGCGCATCTCCGCGTCGACAGGCACCAGCCTTCCGGCGGCGTTGCTGAGCGGCCTGGCGACCCTCAGCGGTCCGCGCCATGGTGGGGTGGCATCGGTGGCACGGGCGGCGCTTCAGGCGGCATTGGACGGAAACCAGCAGGCCTTCCTGACAGAGCATGCGGACCGCTCACCCTATGGCTTCGGCTTTGGGCATCCTCTCTATCCGGCTGGCGACCCTAGGGCGCGCCACATTCTGGACCGCCTCGCGCCGGATACACCGCCTGCGGTCGCGCTGCGGACATTGTCCCGCCGGTTTGGCCTCTCACCGAACATCGATGCCGCATTGGCCACGATGAGTATGGTCTACGGCCTTCCTGATGAAGCCGCATTCACGATCTTTGCGGTTGGAAGACTGGCGGGCTGGATCGCTCACGCGATCGAACAGGTGGAAAGCGGAGAGATCATCCGGCCCCGGGCTCGCTATCGGGAACGAAGCTGAAGCCGTCAGAACTCCAGGCGGTCGATCCAGGCCATCTCGTTGGCGGACAGAATAGGCGAGCCGTACCGCGCGCTGACATGCCTGCCGCGACGCAAACTCTTCTTCGTGTCGCTGTCCGGCTCATGCCCCATCAACCTGTTCCGCAAATTCAAGGGCACACCGGCCTCATCGCAGCACGCCGCGAAGAAGTGACGCGCGGAGTGTGCAACCAGGCGTGGGTCGGTCGAAATCTCGTCGATATCGCGGCCCACGCGCTTGGAAAGGTTCTGGCCATAGGCGCCGTGGTGGTTGGGCGTTTCGTTCGGGAATAGCCGTGCCAGTGGACCGTCGCGCTCGCGCCGCCGCTCCACAAGATCCGTGAACCCGCCAGTCAGAACGATTCGAGGGAGGGGAACCACCCGGTGGGCCGCATCGCTCTTGAGATACAGCTGAGCGCGGCGCTTGGCATTATCCGGATCTCCGTCAGGCGTGTGGAGAAGGTCGATGCACAATCGGCCATGATGCTCGCGGATGTCCGCCGCTGTCAGCTGCGCGAACTCGCCGATGCGCAAGCCCGTGAACGGAGCGACCCGCGGCCACCAGTAGTCGGCCGAAGTGCGGCGCTCCCGGTCGCTTCGCGCTATAAGCTGACGCACCTGGTCTTTCGAGAAGGGCAACCGCTTCTCCGCGTCGAGCAAATCTTCGCCATCGTCGGAAATCTGCCTTGAATGCACGCCCGACGCGGGATTGAATTTGAGAATGCCAAGCTGGACCAGGTAACCGAAGAGGCCATGAACGGCCGACATATATTTCCGGTCCACCGTCACCGGTCCAATCGTCGGCAGGAGAACAGCGCGCTTGGCGTTGAGCGCAATCGCCTTCCGGAGATCGTCGGTCTTGAGGAATTTGATCGCGTCCTTCGGCATTTCGTCGACGAGGTCGCGGTAGTCGAGCAGATGTTCCCTTGTATAGGCGTGCGCCTCGAGATCGCCCATGGCGGTGATGAAAATGCGAATCTTGGTCGCGATATCCTCAAGTGTTTTCGACTGCGTCTTTTCGTGCTTGTGCCGGAGATAGGCAGAAACGAACGCACTCAGCGGCCTCCGTGCCTTCGGATCGATCTGCGCGGCCCGCACGGCCTGCGTGATGATGTCTTCAAGACTGCCCGAACTGCCGGACACCACTATGGGCTGCGGGGCAGCCGGCGCCGCTTGGAGAACAACCGTCGCGGCCGATGCAGGCACCGTCACTTCCTCGGCCACCACATCCACTCCGGCGTTGTCGTTGCCCGCCGTGCCGAGGCTGTCGATGAGCATGCGGTATTTCGCGCGCTCGGCCCAAGCCTGTTGATCACGATCGAAATCGTCCATGACACGATCGAGGATGGCATCAAAGGCAGCCCGGACGCCCGGCGAAAGCCGCGCGTCCCGCAATACCGCAAATGCCTCTTCGATCACCAAGATCAATGTCCACGCTCTCTGCCGGGCCACCCGCTTGTTGCACGTGCGCAACGATCGGCGGATGTCCGAATTGCCGAGGCGATCGATCAGGTCCACGGGCACCGATTTCCGGAACCAGAAGACCGGACCTCGCCGGTGGACCAAAGATGAAATGGATCTATGCAAGGCACAAACACTCCCGTCTCTGTGACGGGCTGCTGTGACAGAATCCGATTTTGATTCGGATTATTCCCTAGCAATTTCAATGGCTTATGAGATGGCGGAGAGGGAGGGATTCGAACCCTCGGAACGCTCGCGCGCTCAACGGTTTTCGAGACCGCCCCGTTCGACCACTCCGGCACCTCTCCGTCTTGGGCGTCAAGGCACGCGGCTGCGCGCCCCGAACGGTCGCTTGGGTGGGCGCCTTATGACATAGCCCGATTGCCCCCGCAACACCTTGTTTGAATGCGAGACCAACGCTTGGTAAAGTTTTTCAAATGACCCCAACGCCACCTGCACTGCCGCTTTTCGTCTACGGCACCCTGCGCGATCCGCATGTGCTGGCCGCCGTCGTCAACCGCCGCCTCCACGAGACCGAAACGGCCCCCGCGCGTGCCCCGGATTTCCGGACGGTCTATTATCCCGGCCACACCTTCCCCGCGATCATCCCTGTTCCTGGCACCGCGGCCCCCGGTCTGGTCCTCTATGGTCTCGGCGAAACCGAAATGGCGCTTCTGGACGCCTATGAGGGCGACGACTATATTCGCGCGCCGGTCACAATTGCTGTTCGCGGCGAGGCCATAACGGCCTGGGCCTACCTCCCAACCGCTCAGATTTCCGCCGACGCCCCCGACTGGACTCTCGAACAATGGAACGAAATCCACCGCCCAGGCATAATGGGGGAAACCGTTGAGGAGGACGCCGATGTATGACCGAGATACGATCGAGACCGATGCCGGACCGCTGACCATCATCCCCATTCACCATGCGACGCTGGTTTTTGAATGGAACGGCAAAACGGTCATCTGCGATCCCGTCGGATCCGTGGACCGCTACAAACATTTCTCCGAACCGGATCTCATCGTCCTCACCCATCACCACCAGGACCATTTCGACCTCCACACCCTCGATGCGCTGGTGGGCGAAACCGCCCGGCTCATCGCGCCGCAGGTCGTCTACGATCAGCTCCCCGCCGACATCGCGGGCAAGACCCGGCTGATGGCCAATGGCGACACTGCCGAGATCGCAGACATCGGCATCCGGGCCATCCCCATGTACAACACCACACCCGACCGGTTGAAATACCACGAAAAAGGCGTCGGCAACGGCTATCTCTTCGATTTCGCCGGAGCGAAAGTCTACCTCGCCTCCGACACCGAGCCCACCGAGGACATGCGGGGTCTGGGCGAAGTCGACGTCGCCTTCTTCCCCATGAATCTGCCCTATACGATGACCCCGGACCAGGTCGTCGAATGCATCGAACGGGTCAAACCCAAATTCGCCTATCCCTTCCACTACCGTTTCCCGTTCGACAAACCCGGCTTCGCCCCCGAAACGCTCCAGGCGATGCTGCCGGCGGACAGCGAGACCACGATCCAGGTGCATGACTGGTACAAGGACGTCTGAGCGTAACGCGAGCGCGACGCCGAAACGCTTGACTCACGGCCCGATTGCCACCATAACCACGCCATCTCGCGCATGGACCCGTTCCGTGCGCGTGTCTGTTATTGGAAAATCGCAGTCAGAGGCCGCCCGCCGGATGCATCGTCCGGCATGTGAAAGAAGCCCGCGGGATTTGAAATCGGGGCACCCCGCGGCGCCATAAGGCGCGAGAAAAGCAAAAGGCCCGGGACAATCCCGGGAAAGGAAAGAATATGTTCGCAGTCATCAAGACCGGTGGCAAGCAGTACAAGGTCGCGGCCAACGACCTCGTCCGCGTCGAAAAGCTCGCCGGTGAAGCCGGTGACACCGTCACCTTCGAAAACGTCCTGATGGTCGGCGCAGACGCCGACGTCACCGTCGGCTCGCCGCTGGTTGACGGCGCGCTTGTGGCCGGTGAGGTCGTCGAGCAGTTCCGCGACAAGAAGGTCATCGTTTTCAAAAAGAAGCGCCGCCAGGGCTACCGCCGCAAGAACGGCCACCGCCAGGAACTGACGCTCGTTCGCATCACTGAAATCCTGACCGGCGGCGCCAAGCCCTCGGGCAAGAAGGCTGCGCCGAAGAAGGCCGCGCCCAAAAAGGCTGAAGAAGCCCCGGCCAAGGCCGAGGAAAAGGCCGCACCCAAGGCTGCTGAAGCTCCGGCCGCCGAGTTCAAGGACGACATCAAGCTCATCGGCGGCGTCGGCCCCGCGCTCGAAAAGAAGCTCGCTGCCCTGGGCGTCACGAGCCTTACCCAGATCGCCGAATGGTCCAAGGACGAGATCGAACGCATCGACGGCGAACTCAACTTCAAGGGCCGCATCGAGCGCGACGACTGGATCGGTCAGGCCAAGGATCTGATTGCCGGCAAGCCCCCGCGCGCCAAGGCCGATCAGTAATCGCTCGGCAGAGACAAGAATTCGAGAGGACTTGAGAAATGGCACATAAAAAAGCAGGCGGTTCGTCCCGCAACGGTCGCGATACAGCCGGCCGCCGTCTCGGCGTCAAGAAGTTCGGTGGCGAAGCCGTCGTCGCCGGCAACATCATCGTGCGCCAGCGCGGCACCAAGTGGCACCCGGGCACCAATGTTGGCCTGGGCAAGGACCACACGATTTTCGCGCTCGTCGATGGCAAGGTGACCTTCCAGACCAAGTCTGGCGGCAAGAGCTTCGTCTCCGTCGAGCCGGCGAAAGCCGCCGAATAACGGCAGATCATCTAGCGGATGCTGCCGGAGACCTTCTCCCCGGCGCTTCGCTCCGATACAGTTGCAGGGGAGCCGGTCACCGGCTCCCCTTTTTCATGCCAACACGGTTGCGCACTATGGACGAGAGACCGAAAACCCAGCCGATCATAACCAGGCGCCTTGTTTTGCGCACGCCGGTCCTTGCCGATGCGCCCGACATCGCGCGGCTGGCCAACAATGAGAAACTGCACGCCGTCCTTGCCCGGGTTCCCTATCCCTATAGCGAGACGGATGCGGTCGATTTCATCACGAACGTCGTTTCCGACCCGAACGAGCGCATCTACGCCATAACGCTCGCCGAGGCCGGAACGCTGATCGGAGTCATCGGCTTTTCGTTCGTTGACGGACAACCGCCCGAATTGGGCTATTGGCTTGGCGAGCCCTTCTGGGGCCACGGCTACGCCACCGAGGCCGTACGCGGCGCGATCGCGGCAATCGTGGACGTCGAACCTGTCGTCTTTGCCCGCGTGATCGCAACCAATCGCGGGTCGCGCACCGTGCTCGAAAAAGCCGGGTTCACCCTTGTGCGCCAGGCCATCGGCAATTGCGGCCCGCACAAAGGCGTCGAGATGACAGACTACCGCTACGAGGCAAAAAGGGCCGGTTAACACTTATGGATAGGGGGGTTGATTTGCATAAGTCGTTCAATGCCAAGGGTTTCCCCGCAGCCAAGGGGCTCCCCTTGGCAAGGGGAAACGCGCCGGCAGTGGACGATTTATGCAAAACCCTTCGGGCGGGTCATAGTCCGGCCCCTTGTCGCGAAAAATCCCGCTTGCAGGCGCCGGCCTACGGCGCGAAATTTTCCACGAAAGGTTCTTGGATTATGACCCGTCAAACTCCTATCCATAAGTGTTAACTGACCCTGACCGATGCGCGCGCAGCCCGAAATCGTCACAAACCGCCTCGTGTTGCACCGGCCGCGCCTGCGCGACGCGCCGCGCATCGCCGCGCTTTTGAACAATTACGAGGTGACCAAGAACCTCGCCCGCGTGCCCTACCCCTACACCATGAACATGGCGGTGGACTGGCTGTTGCGCCAGCGCAAGGAGTGGAGCCCGGAGTCCGTGACCTTCGGGATCTACACCGAGCGCGCCGGCCTGATCGGCTTCTGCGGCACGCACCGGGAGGGCCATGATGCCGAGATCGGCTACTGGTTGGGCGAACCCTATTGGGGCAAAGGCTATATGACCGAGGCGGTCGAAGCCGTCATCTCCTGGTATTTCGACAATTCGGGGGCCAACCGGCTGATTTCCGGCGTCTTTCATTTCAACAAGGCGTCTCTCGCGATCCAGGAGAAGTTCGGCTTCGTTACAACCGGCATCGGCAAACGAATCTGCCTTGCCCAGGGCACCGAGATCGACCATATCGAAACGCTCATCACCCGCGAGGCGTTTCACGCCGCGCTTGCAGCGCGTGAGCGCGCGCGGATATCCGTTGCCCGCAGCGGCGAATAAGGTAGTGGTACTGCACAATGATTTTGACCAGTTGGCATAGCATATCCCCCACCGCCGTCAGGGCAATCGCTTGATGGGACGTTCTATCTACCCGGATGAAGGTGTTCTCTGGCTCTGGCCCCACCGCCGTCATCCGCACTTGACACAAGGATGACGGCGGTGGGGTCGTGCCAACCCGCCATAACCGCTGTGCAATGACACGAGTGAGTCACACATGAAATTCCTCGACCAGGCCAAGGTCTATGTGCGTTCCGGCAATGGCGGCGGCGGCGCGATCTCGTTCCGGCGCGAGAAATATGTCGAGTTCGGTGGCCCCAATGGCGGCGATGGCGGGCGCGGCGGCGATGTGATCGTCGAATGCGTCGACGGGCTCAATACGCTCATCGACTACCGCTATCAGCAGCACTTCAAGGCCGGCACCGGCACGCACGGCATGGGCTCTAACCGCACCGGCCCGGACGGCAAGGACGTCGTGCTCAAGGTTCCCGTCGGAACGCAAATCCTTGAAGAGGATAACGAAACGCTCATCGCCGACTTCACCGAAGTCGGTCAGCGCGCAGTGCTTTTGCGCGGTGGCAATGGCGGTTTCGGCAACGCGCATTTCAAATCCTCGACCAACCAGGCCCCCCGCCGCGCCAATCCCGGCCAGGAAGGCACCGAGAAATGGATCTGGCTGCGGTTGAAGCTGATCGCGGACGCAGGCCTTGTCGGCTTGCCCAACGCCGGCAAATCGACCTTCCTTTCCGCGGTCACCGCGGCAAAGCCCAAGATTGCGGACTACCCCTTCACAACCCTCCATCCGGGTCTCGGCGTGGTGCGGATCGGCGCGCGCGAATTCGTCCTCGCCGATATCCCCGGCCTCATTGAAGGCGCCTCCGAAGGCGCGGGACTGGGCGACAGATTTTTAGGCCACGTCGAACGCTGCGGCGCGCTCATTCACCTTGTCGACGCCACCGCAGAGGATATCGTTTCCGCCTACCGCACTGTCCGGCACGAGCTCGAGGCCTACGGCCACGACCTCGAAACCAAGGAAGAAATCCTCGCGCTCAACAAGATCGACGCCGTGCCGCCCGAAGAACTCGCCGAAAAGAAAGCCGCGCTCGAAAAGGCCTCGGGCGGCGAGGTACTGACCATCTCCGGCGCCACCGGCGAGAACGTCGAGAAGGTGCTCTATGGCGTCCTCGAAATCCTCGATCACAACGCGGACAATGCCACCCGCGACGCAAACGCCGAGCCCGCGGAAAAATGGGAACCCTGATGGACGCCGCCGCTGCCGACACGCAGAACGCCCTCGCCGGCTATAAGCGCCTCACGATCAAGATCGGCTCTGCACTGCTTGTCGATGGCACCACCGGCAAGCTGCGCAAGGACTGGCTCGCCGCGCTTGCCGAGGACATCGCCACGCTCAAGGCCGAAGGCCGCGAGATCGTCATCGTATCCTCCGGCGCGATCGCGCTGGGCCGCCGTCTTCTGGGACTGGCGGGCAAAACGCTTTCGCTCGAACA
The DNA here is from genome assembly GCF_044811015.1 of Pelagibacterium halotolerans. GTDB lineage: Bacteria > Pseudomonadota > Alphaproteobacteria > Rhizobiales > Devosiaceae > Pelagibacterium > Pelagibacterium halotolerans_A. The sequence continues at coordinate 2,609,340 of NZ_CP085243.1, read as the reverse complement.
GAGCCAGGCTGCCGCGAGCGCAGGGCAGATCGCGCTTTCGCAGGCCTGGTCCGGGCACCTCGCGCATCACGGCATCGTCACCGGACAGATTCTCCTCACCCCCAACATCACCGAGGAGCGGCGCTACTTCCTCAATGCCCGCACCACGGTCAACACGCTTTTGGGCCTTGGCGCGGTCCCGATCATCAACGAGAACGATTCCGTCGCCACCGCCGAAATCCGCTATGGCGACAATGACCGGCTCTCCGCCCGCGTCGCCACCATGATCGAGGCCGACGCGCTCGTGTTGCTCTCGGATGTCGACGGGCTCTATACGGCTCCACCCGTGCGCGATCCGAACGCCGCCCATATCCCACAGGTTGCCGAGATCACCGCCGAGATCGAGGCCATGGCTGGCGGCGCGGCAAGCCACCTCTCACGCGGCGGCATGACCACCAAGCTCGAAGCCGGCAAGATCGCCACAAAGGCCGGCACCGCCATGCTCATCGCGCTGGGCACCCGCGATCACCCCCTTAGGGCGCTGATGACCGGCGGACGCCACACGCTTTTTCTGCCAGCGCCCACAACCACAGCAGCACGCAAGCGCTGGATCATGGGTACGCTCGATATCGCGGGGCACATCACCATCGACGACGGTGCCGTGCGCGCACTCAAGTCCGGCCGTTCGCTCCTGCCTATCGGCGTCGTCAAAGTGCGCGGCGATTTCGGCCGGGGCGATACCGTTTCCATCCTCGACCTCGAAGGCCGCGAGGTCGCCCGCGGCCTCGCCGGGCTCGACCGCGAGATGGCCGACCGGGTCAAGGGTCAGAAATCGGACCTCATCAGAGACCTTCTCGGCCCCGACACGCGAACCGAGCTTGTGCACAGGGACAATCTTGTGCTTTTGACTGCGTAGTGGATCGGTATGCTCCGAGTAGCCCAGCGCACGGTTGCCCTTCTCCCCTTGAGGGAGACGGTGGGCTTTCGCGAAGCGAAAGGTCGGATGAGGGGTGCCTGCGGCATTGCGAACAGCACATAGGCCGAGTTCATCTGAGAGGCGTACCCCTCTCATCCGACCGCTTCGCGGCCACCTTCCCCTCAAGGGGAGAAGGGAAACCGGGCCGGTGGCAGATCCGTGCGGCAAAACTAATGGTGGAAACATGAGTGCCACAGCAGAAGATCGTCCTGTCGCCGAAATCATGGCCGAGATCGGCCGCAAGGCGCGCGCCGCTGCGTCGGTGCTTGCCCATACCGCGACGAACAAGAAAAACACCGCGCTCAGCGCCGCCGCCAAAGCCATAGACGCCGACCGCGAAACAATCCTCGCGGCCAACGCGCGCGACCTTAAAGCGGCCAAGGCCAACGGGATGAGCGCTGCCTTCCAGGACAGATTGAAGCTCACCGATGCCCGGCTCGACGGCATTATCGAAGCCCTCGAAACCGTCGCCGGTCTCCCCGATCCGGTCGGCACGGTCATCGCCCAATGGGAGCGCCCCAACGGCCTCTCGATCTCCCGCGTCCGCACGCCCTTGGGTGTCATCGGCGTCATCTTCGAATCCCGCCCCAACGTCACCGCCGACGCTGGCGCGCTATGCCTTAAAGCCGGCAACGCCGTGATCCTGCGCGGCGGCTCGGACAGCTACCATTCCTCCCGCGCCATCCACGCCTGCCTCGTTGAGGGCCTCAAATCCGCCGGCCTGCCCGAGGATGCCATCCAGATCGTCCCCACCACCGACCGCGCCGCCGTGGGCGAAATGCTCAAGGGGCTCGATGGCAATATCGACGTCATCGTCCCGCGCGGCGGCAAAGGCCTCGTCGGCCGCGTCCAGGCCGAAGCCCGCGTCCCCGTCTTCGCGCACCTCGAAGGCATCGTGCACATCTACGTCGACAAGAGCGCCGATCTTGGCAAGGCCGTGAGCATCATCGCCAACGCCAAAATGCGCCGCACCGGCATTTGCGGCGCCGCCGAAACGCTCCTGATTCATCGTGATGTCATCGACACCCACGTGGACCCCATCCTCGACGCGCTCGCCGAGAAGGGCTGCGAGATCCGCGCCGACGAGACCATCCGCGCCAAACGCCCGGATTCCAAGGCCGCGACCGAGGAAGACTGGCGCACCGAATACGAAGACGCGATCATTTCGGTGAAAGTCGTCGATTCCCTCGATGCTGCCATTGTGCACATCGAAACCTACTCCTCGCACCACACCGAAGCGATCATCGCCGAGGACCCCGCGGCAGTGGAAAAATTCTTCAATGAGGTCGATTCCGCGATCCTGATGCACAACGCCTCGACCCAGTTCGCCGATGGCGGCGAGTTCGGCTTTGGCGGGGAAATCGGCATCGCCACGGGCAAGATGCACGCCCGCGGCCCCGTCGGCGTCGAGCAACTAACGAGCTTCAAATACCTCGTGCGCGGCAACGGGCAGACCCGTCCTTGAGCACGGTGTCTTCGCGTATCCCCGGCATCACCGAACTGCCGCCCTCGGCTCCCGGCATGACCATCGGGCTGTTCGGCGGCAGCTTCAACCCGGCCCATGACGGACACCGGCTGGTGTCGCGCGAGAGCATGAAACGCCTCGGACTCGACGCGCTCTGGTGGCTGGTGACACCAGGCAACCCCCTGAAAGATAATTCAGAACTCGCACCGCTCAAAGAGCGCGTCCTGGCCGCCCGCGAGCTCGTAGATCACCCCCGCGTTTCGATCACCGGCTTTGAGGCAGAGCACGGCTTCCGCTACACCTACGACACGCTCAAATTCCTAACCGCCACCATGCCGGACCGGAAATTCGTCTGGATCATGGGCGCCGATTCGCTTTCGAGTTTCCACCGCTGGGACCGTTGGGAAGAGATCTTCGAGCTCCTCCCCATCGCCGTCTATGTCCGCCCCGGCTCGACCCGCCGCGCGCCCTTCTCCCGCGCGTCGATCCGCTACGCTTCCGCCCGGATCGACGAGACCGACGCGAGGCTCCTGCCCCACCTCAAGGCCCCGGCATGGGTTTTTTTGAACGGGCTCATGAGCTCGCTGTCTTCGACGGAAATCAGACAAAACGGCAACCGTCGCAAATCCGACATCAACTAATGCTGCACTCGATTTGCGCTGCAACCCTTGGCAAATCGTGGGTCGAGGCGCATATTGATGAAAGCGGTTCGACAATCGGGCTGCGAGAGCAAAGAGCAAAGGAAGAGAAAACCGTCTTCATGACCCATGGTTCTTCGCACCGGGCGGAGGGTTCGCTTTAATGGCGCCAACGCCCAGCACCACAGCGGCCCACGCCGCGAATGCTCAAAAGGCCGTTAAGATCCCGCTGAGTGATCTTGTTCTCAACACTCTTGAGGACGCCAAGGCCGAAGATACGATTGCCATCGACATCACCGGAAAATCGTCCCTGTCCGACCATATGGTCGTGACCTCGGGCCGGTCCGCGCGTCATGTCGCCGCCATCGCCGACCAGTTGGTGAAGGCGCTAAAGGACGCCGGCTACGAGAAACCCCGCATCGAAGGCCTGCCGGCCGCCGATTGGGTGCTCGTGGATGCGTCGGATGTAATCGTGCACATTTTCCGCCCCGAAGTCCGCGAGTTCTACAACATCGAAAAGATGTGGGCGGCGGAATTCGGCGCAGACGCGCACTGATCCCGACGTAAAGCCGGGATGCGTATCGCTCTTGTTGCCGTCGGGCGCATGAAGGATGGGCCCGAACGGGGGCTCGTGTCGCGCTATCTCGACCGTGCAGCGGCAACCGGAAAGCCGCTCGGGCTCACCGGCTTCGCCGTGACCGAGCTTACCGAATCCCGGGCCTCGAGCGCCAATGCCCGCAAGGCGGAAGAGGCCCGTGCCCTCCTTGCCGGCATCCCCGAAAAGTCGGTCCTTATCGCGCTCGACGAACGCGGCAAGTCACTTTCGAGCGAGGATTTCGCTGGAAAAATTGTCTCCTGGCGCGATATGGGCCGCGCTGACCTTATGCTTGTCATCGGCGGCGCCGACGGTCTCGACGCGGAGATTCGGCAAAGGGCCGACCTCACGCTTTCGTTTTCCCCCATGACCTGGCCGCACCAGATCGTCCGCATCATGGCCGCCGAACAGCTTTATCGCGCGACCACCATTCTCGCCGGCCACCCCTATCACCGGGGCGATTGAGAGCTTTATGCAAACCATCGCACCCACCCTTCAAAGTGCACAAAATCGCCGTGTGCTCTGGTATTGTGTGCGCTGATTCGGAGGTTTCGCGATTATACGTACACGGCGGCATAGGAGTGACCCTGTTGGCCTTGGCCCGAAATGGGCGGCAGGGAGATGCCTGCTCGCGGGCAGTGTCCTGTTTGCCGCGACCGCGCTCCCCCTGACCATTTCCGCGCAGGACGAAACCGCTGAACCGCCGGTTGCTGCGGATGATATCTTGCCGAGCCCGGAAGACATCGCCAATCGTGATCTCGACGAGGCCGCCCAAAGCGCCAATATGAGCCTCCGGGACGTCCAGGCCGAGATCGACCTCAACGCCGAGCGCATTGCAGAAATCCGTGCTGAAATCGAAGCGCTCGACGGCGATGCCGCCCAGCTGAGCGCCGAACTGGTCGCCGCTGGCCGACGCGTCGATCTTGCCGCCGAGGACGTACGCCTTATCGAAGAGCGTCTTGAGGCGCTCTTTGCCGAGGAACGCTCCATCCGCGGCCGGCTCGATGGACATGACCGCTCGATCTCGGGCCTGCTGGCCTCCCTCCAGCGCATTTCGGCCAACCCGCCCCCAGCCATGATCGTCAATCCATCCGATGCCTTGGGGTCGGCCCGCGCGGCCATGCTCCTGAGCGCCGTTCTGCCCCAGCTCCAGCAAAGCGCCGCCGAGGTGACCGAAGACCTCGAAGCCCTCCAGGCGCTAAAGAGTGATGTCGAAGCCGAAGCTGACGAGCTTTCTGCCAACCTCCAGACCCTGCGCGAGGAGCGGCTGCGTATTTCCACCATCATCCGGGCCCGGACCCAGGGCATGGAATGGCTCTCCGAAGACCTTCTGGTCGAGCAGGCCGAAGCCCAGGCGCTCGCTGATCGCGCGACCTCTCTCGAACAATTGATCGCCGGCCTCGAGACCCGCATCGCCGCTGTCACTGCCGCCGACGCCGCCACCCGCGCCGCCAGTGCGGGCCAGACCGTACCCGCCCTCGATGAAGAAACCCTCCGCGTCGCCTTCTCGGACGACGCTCGTACCGAACCGGCCGTTCCCCTTGTTTCCGCTCGCGGATTCCTCGCCCAGCCGGTCGCCGGCGAGAGCTTTCTGCCCTATGGTGCCGCCGATGGCTATGGGGGCACGTCCCACGGCATCGCCATTGCCGCCGAGCCCGATGCCGAGGTCGTTACCCCCGCCGATGGCTGGGTGGTCTACAAAGGGCCCTTCCTCAATTATGGCCAAATCATCATACTCAATGCCGGACAGAACTATATGATCGTTATGGCCGGTTTGGACCGCATAGACGTCGACGAGGGGCAATTCGTCAGGATGGGACAACCCCTCGGAATCTTGGGCGAAAACCCGATCGAACATCTCCTTGCGGCCAACCCTGACCTGACCGGCCCCACGCTCTATGTTGAACTCAGAGAGGGCGGCATTCCCATCGATCCGGAAGGCTGGTGGCGTGCCGAACCCTTGATAGCAGAAAGTGGAACTAGCTGATGGCATCTCTTCCCCGCCGCGTGATCGCCCTGAGCCTGGCCTTCGTTTGGGCGTTCTCGCCCATAGCGGCATCGGCCCAGGACGCCCAGACCGAGGGCACGGCCCGCTCCCAGGCCGACGAGCAGGAACTCTACCGCCAACTCGAACTGTTCGGGCTCGTTTTCGACCGCATCCGCGCCGAATACGTTGAAGCCCCCGACGACATCGAGCTTATTCGCGCGGCCATTGACGGCATGCTGACTTCGCTCGATCCGCATTCTGCCTATCTGAGCCCAGAAAGCTTCGCCGACGTGCAGGAAGATACCTCGGGTACCTTCGGCGGCCTCGGTATCGAAGTCACCATGGAGGATGGCCTGGTCAAGGTGGTCACCCCCTATGATGACAGCCCCGCCTCGCGCGCGGGCATCCTTGCCAACGACCTGATCGTCGAAATCGATGGCAAGCAGGTTATGGGCATGACGCTCGACGAAGCGGTCGAGTTGATGCGCGGGGAAGTGGGCACCGATATCAATATCCTCGTCTCCCGCGAAGGCGCCGACGACCTTATAGAGATGACGCTTACCCGCGACATCATCGAAGTCGCTGCCGTGCGCTGGAGCAACGAGCGGGATGTTCCCATCATCCGCTTGTCGCGCTTCTCCGGCCAGGCCTATTCAGGCCTTGAGGATGCCGTACGCGAAATCTTCGCTGAAAATGACGGCAACCCGCCCAAGGGCATTATTCTCGATCTGCGCAATAATCCCGGCGGGCTTGTCGACCAGGCGCATTTCGTCTCCGATGCCTTCCTCTCGCAAGGCAGCATCGTTTTGACCCGCGGCCGGATCGATTCCCAGAGCGCCCGCTACGACGCACGGCCCGACGACCTCGACGCGATGCTCGAGGACGTTCCGGTCATCGTCCTGATCAACGGCGGTTCCGCCTCGGCGGCCGAAATCGTCGCCGGCGCGCTACAGGACCACGGTCGTGCCACACTCGTTGGCACGCGCTCGTTCGGCAAAGGGTCGGTGCAATCGATTATCCCCTTAGGCGTAGATGGCGCCATGCGCCTGACCACCGCACGCTATTACACGCCGAACAATCGCTCGATCCAGGCCCTCGGCATTCGCCCCGACATCGAGATCTTCCAGGACGTGCCCGAGGAATTCCAGGGCCACGACGAGATTATCGGTGAGGCGGGTCTGGCCGGACATATCGACGGCGAAGCCGAAGAGGAAGCCACTGTGGGCTCCTCGGTCTATGTGCCCGTCGACCGCGCCGAGGACAACCAGCTTCAATACGCCATCGACCTCATCCTGGGTGAAGAAACCAACGAGAAGTTCCCGCCCAACCCGGAGGTGACCTTCGCCCAGACGCAGGCTGGTGATTAGGACACGATCGAGAATAACTGCGTCGGCCGGGATTTTCGGTTCTGGCCAGGAGCGATCAGCCGGGAATATCGAGATATTTCCGGCTGATCGCGACGCCGCCAGGGACGAAAAGACCAAGCGAGGCGATGCAGTTATTCTCGTGAGCGTCCTTAATGCTATAGATGGCGTCGGCGGCGCGTTGATTCGGACGCGCCGCCGCACCCGCGAACCGGCCGTAGCGATTTTGGGGCAATGACCGACGAGCTGAGCGCTCCCCTTGGCAACAAAAGGCGCAAGCGCGCAAGCGCTCAACCCGGTCATGGCGGCTGGCGCAGATGGCCGTGGGCGCGTATCGGCCTTGCCTGCCTGGGATTGGCCGCACTCTTTGTGACCGGTTGGGTGATCGTGGTCAACGATCCCGCGGGTGGCCGGCCCATCGCCGAAGCCCCGGTTTCCAACCAGGGCCAGCCCAACCCCGTCGCGATTGAAGTCGGAGCCCAAGGGCCAAGCGATGCGCCCGCCGATGCTGCCCCGGCCACCGGTCTGCCCGGAACCAGCCCCGATGGCCCCTCGATCATCACGCTTGGGGAAGACGGCACCATAACAACGAGCGCGGACCGCGCCGCCACCGAATTTGGCGCGCTACCCGCGCTTGTGGAAACCACCCAGCTCGGCCTTCTGCCGCGCACAGGGGCCGATGGCCTCACGCCTTTCGAGGCGTATGCCCGTCCATCGTTGAGCCCCAACGCCGCCGGCGGACGGGCATTGATCGCTGTGGTTATGACCGGGCTCGGGCTCAACGAAACCTCGACCCGGGATGCCATAGAAATGCTCCCCGGTACGGTGACCCTCGCCTTCGCGCCCTACGGACAGGGCCTCGTGGACCTGACTGCCCAGGCCCGTGCCGCGGGCCACGAATTGATGCTCGAAATCCCGCTCGAGCCCTTCGACTACCCCCAGAACGACCCCGGCCCACATACGCTTCTGGTCGAGCATCCTCCGCGCGAAAACCTCGAAAAACTCTATTGGTTGCTCTCGCGTATAGGCGGTTATACCGGGCTCATCAACCATATGGGCGCGCGCTTCACAGCATCGGCAGCCGACTTTGGCCCCATAATGGAAGAGCTCGGCCTCAGGGGGTTGGGTTATCTCGACAACGGCACCTCGGCCCGTTCGGTCGCCCCACAACTCGCCGCGCAGAACGGCGTCCCCTTCGCCCGTGTCGATATGGTGCTCGACGAAAACCCCTCGCGCACCGCCATTCTCGAAAAGCTCGAGGCGCTCGAAGCTCAGGCGGCCGAGCGCGGTTGGGCGATCGCGACGATTTCAGCGCTTCCCGTCTCCATCCGCACGCTCAGCCAATGGGCGCAAAGCCTTGACGAAGACTCCATGCTGATCGTACCCGTCAGTGCTCTTGCGACCAAACCGGATTAGCCGAAATGACAGCCTCGAAGCCCGACCGCAACGCCATGCCCTACCGCGACTGCGTGGGCATCGCGCTGTTCAATAAGGAAGGCAAGGTGTTCATCGCGAAGCGCATCCCTGAGGAGGGTGTCGATCAGTCCGAAGTCGCGGCACCGTGGCAAATGCCTCAGGGGGGCATCGACGAGGGCGAGGAGCCGCTTCCCGCAGCCTATCGCGAGCTTTATGAGGAAACCTCGATCCGCACCATCCGGCTTATCAAGGAAGCTGAGGACTGGATCTATTACGACCTTCCCGACGACGTCCTCGGCATCGCGCTCAAGGGCAAATATCGCGGCCAGCGCCAGAAATGGTTCGCCTTCCTGTTTGAGGGTGACGAAACCGAGATCGATCTCGACACCCCTGGTGATGGCGATTGCGACCCCGAATTCGACGCATGGCGCTGGGAAACCCTCGGCGCATTGCCCGACCTGATCGTCCCCTTTAAACGCGACGCCTATTTAAAGGTCGTCGAAGCCTTCGCATCACTCCCCATGCAATTGGCCGATGGTTGAACTCCGCCCGCTCCTTGCCGCCGACAAGGCGCAATGGCTTACCCTGCGTCACGCGCTCTGGCCGGAATGTGCGACCGAAAAGCTCGTGCGCGAACTCGATGACTACGATCCGGGTGACCCCAAAGCCACCGCCATCGGCGCATTTGACGGCGACACCCTCGTCGCCTTTGCCGAAGCCACCATCCGCCCCCGGGGCGACGGCTGCGACACCGCTCCGGTCGGCTGGCTCGAAGGCATCTACGTCACCCCTGAGTATCGCGGCGCGGGCATCGCCCACCGCCTTGTCAAAGCCATCGAGAATTGGGCCCGCGACAAGGGTCTTGCTGAACTTGGCTCGGACGCCCTCATCGAAAACGCAGTGTCTATCGCGCGACACGGACAATGGGGCTTTGAGGAAACCCAACGCATGGTGATGTTTCGCAAGCGCCTGAAATAAGGCAGGCGCCGCTTCGCATGCGTCACACCGCGAGGAAGTCGAGCCGTGGATCCACCTTCGCTGGCGCGAGTTCGACGATCTCCGCGCTGACGATCCCTTCGGCGACGAAAGGGTCTTCAGAAACCCTGGCCTCAAGCTCTGCGCGCGACGTGCCGTGCGCCAGAATCCCCCCGCCCAGCCGCGGCTGCAGGCTTCCCGCAAGCACGAAGACGCCATCGTCAAACCCGCGCTTGAGCCATGCATTATGACCATCCATAAACGCGCCCGCCCGATCCTTGTTGGCGGAAAATTTCAAAAACACGACAAACATGGTGTCTCCTTCTAGGGTGTGTTTACACTCGGGTCAGGGCGAGCCGAAAACGGCCATTTGCAGGCCGCCCTGACCCGAGTGTAAACACACCCTAATGTTGCCCGGGAGCCGCATCGTAAGCTTCCGGCTGCGTATATCCCGCCAGCCAGCCGCACATCGCCTCGACCTCCCGCTCGATGAAATCCTCGTCATGAAATGCATTGGCCAAGGCCGCGATACCCTGGCTGCGCGCAAGCAGATGCATCGCAAGCCGGTCAGCGTCCTCAGGTCTGCCCAACGCTTCGAATTGCCGGACGAGCCAAGTCCGGAAAAGCGTAAAAAGCCCCGCTGCATTGTCCTGCATCGCATGGTCGAGCTTCGCGAGCTCCGCACATAGCGTCCCCACCGGACAGCCATAACGCATGATTTTGGTCCGGTTGGTCACGAGGATTCGGATGAAGCTGCGGATACGGTCGGCCGGGTGCGCGCCTTCCTGTTCCCAGGTCTGGAGCATTTTTTGCGTGTTGGCCACGCGCAACGCGATCACCGCGTCCAGAATCTCGTCCTTGGTCTTGAAGTGATAATAAAAGTTCCCGCGCGAGATCCCCACCACATCCGCGATGTCCGAAAACGAGGTGTGCTCGAAACCCTGCTCGTAAAAAAGCCGATCTGCCTCTTTGACAATCTGCGCCCGTGTCGCCTTGCCGCTCATCATCGCCTCTCGGATCGAATTAGGACGCTCATCCTAATGCAGACACTAGGATGCACATCCTAATGTGTCAAGCCATCGTCACGACCAGGGATTGCCAACACGATTTCCGCCATTAGGCTACGCCCAAGACTGGAACTCGGAGAGCGGATACAATGAAGACCATCGGCATCATCGGCGGCATGAGCTGGGAATCGACCGCGCACTACTATGCCGCGATCAACCGCGAGACCGCCGCGCGCATGGGCGGCCTCCACTCCGCACCCATCTTGATGGAATCGGTCGATTTCGCCCCGATTGCCGCGCTCCAGAATTCAGGAGATTGGAACAAGGCCGGCGATATCCTCGCCGCAAGCGCGGGACGGCTGGAGCGGGCGGGTGCCGAGATTATCGTGCTTGCCACCAACACCATGCACATCTGCGCGCCCCAGATCGAGGCCGCGATCACGGCAAAGTTCCTCCACATCGCCGAACCGACCGCCAAGGCCCTGCTCGACGACGGCGCAACCCGCGTCGGTTTCCTCGGCACGCGCTTTTCCATGGAAATGGATTTCTATACCGACCGCCTGCGCGAAATGGGACTCGAACCGCTCGTCCCCGACGTCGACCGCACCAACCTCAACGCCATCATCTATGAAGAGCTCTGCCGTGGCATCGTCACGGACGCATCGCGTGCAATCTATGTCCGCGCCATCGAGGGCCTCGCCGCGCGCGGCGCCGAAGCCGTGATCCTGGGCTGCACCGAAATCGGTATGCTCATTTCCGACGACGACAGCCCCTTGCCCGTCTACGACACGACCGAACTGCACGCGAAGGCGGCAGTCGCAGCGGCGATCGAGGCATAGGCCAAACTATCCAGAACGCGAAGATATTATCCTAAACACGCATGAAAATGCACAGCCCCGCACGCACATAAAGACGGCATTAACCGTACCCCCGCGCTTCTATGATTTGCGATTGACTGCGCAGGCACCGCATGACCTGCGGATGCCGGAGGGGAGCACCGATGAACAATGTCACGTTGAGCGTACGATCGATCCTGATCCTACTGGTCTCGATACTCTGTATCGCCGTGATCGCATTCTCGGCCCGCGAGGTCGTGAGCGGCTGGCAGCGTATCGCCGTGGCTGGCGGCATCAGCGAAAGTGGCCAGACCTCCGACCTGCTCTTGACCGCTGCAGGCAATTGGGCGGTCGAGCGCGGCATAACCAATTCCGCTCTTGCCATGCCTGGCAGCGTTCCTACGGCCATGCGCGAAGCCATCGACACGCGCCGACAGCGGGCCGATGAAGCGTTCGAACGCGCCCGCCTGCGCATCGCGGCCGGGCCCGATTTCAAAAACCGCGATACCATTCTCGATGAGATCGATGCCGCATACACAACGGTTGTCGCCCTGCGCCAGCAGGCGGACGCAGCGCTCGCCGTCGCGGCGGACGCCCGGCCCGCCGGCCTTGGCGCGCAATGGGTGCCGACATTCACCGATCTGATCATGGCCTCGCAGCGTCTGCGCCTCGCCGCCCAGTTTCTCCCCGAGACGATGGAGACCCGGGTGTTGCTCGCCGAAAATCTCAAGGACATGGTCTGGGTCATGAGCGAATTCGCCGGACGCGAACGCGCTCTTATCGGCGCAACGATCGCCGGTGCCGCCCCGCTCGATACGGAAACCTTGCGGACCCTCGCCACGTATCGCGGCCGCGTCGAACAAGCCTGGGCGGGCGTGGAGGCCTATCTCGAAAAGGACGATGCACCCGCTGGGCTCATCGCTGCCGCCGACGAGGTCCGCCGGGTCTTCTTCGGCGATTTCGAAAATATCCGTGCGCAAGTCTATGCGGAGGGTACCAACGGCACCCCCTTTTCCCTCGACGCCGACACCTGGATCGCCGAAGCGACCACCGGCATCGACACTCTGCTGGCGCTTGCCGCCGAGACCACGGTGGAAGCGGAAAGTCTCGCCGATGCCTCCGCCGCGCACGCGCGGCTGACCATGCTGACCAATACGGGCTTGCTCCTTTCCGGCATCGCGCTGGCCGCATTCGCCGCTTGGGTCGTCGTCCACCGCGTCACCACACCCATCGCCCGCATCACCCGATCGATGAACGCTCTCGCCGAGGGCAACCTGCAAGCGGAGGTGCCCTTCGCCGGCCGGCGCGATGAGATCGGCCAGATGGCCGCCGCCGTGCAGGTCTTCAAGGAGAACGGCATTCGCGTGGCCGAAATGGCGGCCGCCGAACAGGAGGAAGCGCGCCGTCGTCTGGCACGCGCTGAAACCATGGAGAGCTTCCAGTCCGCCTTCGATGGTGTCGTCGCCGCCACGCTCGAGGGCGACTTCACCAAGCGGATCGGAACGAGCTTCGCCGAAGCCGATATCGACCGGATCGCAAAGAATTTCGATACGCTTGTCGATACGGTGGACTCAGGCCTTTCCGAAGCCGGCGAGGTCCTCGCTGCACTCGCCCAAACCAACCTGACGGTCCGCATGAACGGCGATTACCGCGGCGCCTTCGGCAAACTGCGGGACGATACAAATGCCGTCGCGGACACGCTCACGGACATCGTCAAGCGTCTGCGCGAAACCTCCCGGACGGTCAGGACCGCAACCGGCGAAATCCTCTCGGGCGCCAATGATCTGTCCGAACGCACGACTCGGCAAGCCGCGACGCTTGAGGAAACCTCCGCGGCCATGGAACAATTGGCAACCACCGTACGCAACAACGCCGAACAGGCCCGAACTGCGAGCACGGATGCCGAAAAAAACGCGCGTACTGCCGAAGAGAGCAGTCGCGTGATGGGCGAAGCCAGCAACGCCATGGCGCGCATCACCGAATCGTCGGCGCGGGTCTCCGAAGTGATCGGCATGATCGACGATATCGCCTTCCAGACCAACCTTCTGGCACTCAACGCCTCGGTCGAGGCGGCCCGCGCGGGCGAAGCCGGCAAGGGTTTCGCTGTGGTTGCCGTCGAAGTTCGCCGCCTGGCCCAATCCGCGGCCGAAGCTTCAGCAGAAGTCAAGACGCTGATCGAGCGCAGCACGGGTGAAGTCGATATCGGCTCGAAGCTGGTCGGCGATGCCGTGACCAAGCTTGAAACCATGCGCGAAGCCGCACGGGCGAACACCAGACTGATGGAGCAGATTGCCCGCCAGAGCCAGGAGCAGGCCTCGGCCATCACCGAAGTCAACACCGCCGTCCGGCAGCTCGACGAAATGACCCAGCACAACGCCGCGCTGGTCGAGGAGACCAATGCGGCCATCGAACAGACCGAGGCTCAGGCCGGTGAGCTCGACCGTATCGTCGACATCTTCCGGATCTCCGAAGGGACCCGCGCCGCCGAAGCAGAGGCGGCCTAAAGTTTCTCGACGGCAACCCCCGCACACAGGACCCCGAGCGGATAAAGGCTGCTCGGGTCGCTCACTGTAATCGACACCTGCCGCTGCCACACGCCGGTCGCCTTGTTGAGTTCGTAGGGCCCGATCCAAAGTCCGTGCAAGCCACCCTCGTAGGGTTCCCGCCACCGCGCCCGTTCGCCATGCCAGTAGAGCGCCGAAAGCTCGGACAGCGCAACCGTGAGCCCACGCGCGTCCAGAAGGATGAGTTCGGTATAGAGCCCGCCCGACAGCTCTTTCGCCCGCGCGAGAAAGTACGAAGCCGGCGTTTCCATCACGGCTGGGATCAATGTCCGGCGGTTCATATTGTAAACTTCGCGCCGCCAGTCGCCGTTGAGCCGTTCGATAAGATCGCGGCTATACGCACCGGTTTTACGGTTCTGCAATTTGACCGCGTCGAGGATCAGGGGTACGTGCGATATCCGGCGCAACTGTGAATTGGCGAGCGCACGCAATTGCGAAGCGACGATGCTCTCATTGAGCTCGGGCGGCGTCTGCGCTACCGCCGGTAGAGCGGTGCACCCCAGCAGTGTAGCACCAGAAAGCCAAAGAAATTCCCGGCGTGTGGTCATGGATTTGCCCCCTCAGCCGAACCCTGCCCCATAGTGCCCATCCCCGGTTAAGGACGCGTCTCCAGACAAAGGAAAAGGGACGCTCCCGCAGCGCGCTCCTAAACCGTTCAGGCGGAAGATGCAGGTTAGAACTCGCTCCAGTCGGCACACCGGTATCCGGGTCGACGACTGGCAGGCTCACCTGGCACTGAAAGACCTGACTCGACTTGTCATATTCGATTTCACCCGACATGGATTGCGTTGGCTTCGTCGCCCTGCCAATAGTCCGAAGTGACCATGCTTGGCGCGACGCTGAGGCCGACCGCGTCCATGACGACCATCTCGGCATAAACGCCCTCGGGACCGCCCTGGACCGAAGCGAAATACTGCGAAGCGGCGTTCGACATCGTTTCGGCAATGAGCGGCTGGTCACCAGCGTCGGCAACGACCCGGTCCGCGCGTTCTGCGCCCTGATCGCGTCAAGGCCGACCGGCTCGCGCACGATGGCGGCAAGTTCGGTTCGGCCGAGTTCGAGACGTTCCTGGGTGAATTCGTGCTCTTGAGCCGCATATGCCGGCGCAAGAGGGTTGAATACAATACCGGCCATAATGGCCGCTAAACGCGCAAGGCGCTGGCTGGGCATGGACAGCTCTCTCCTGTCTATCCAATGCATGACCCCGGCGTCCTTCTGGGTGCCGCACATTAAGTACGTTCAAATGAGAAAATAGACGGCATTACTTAACGAATGGTCGAATTATCCATTTTGCGCAGAAATCAGGACCGAACGCGCACGCGTAAAAAAAGCCGCGCCCAAAGGCGCGGCCTTTCGTTCTCTAGGTGACGGTTCTTGTTTAGAACTCGTTCCAGTCCGGATCGATCGCCGCGTTGCCGTCGGTGAGATAGGTCCTGGCAGCGGCCTTGGCTGCCGCGGGCTTCGGCTGGGCCGTGGGCGCCACGGGCGCTGCCGTGATCGTCGCACTCGCATCGAGCCGGAAGATCTCCACGATCCGGTCGAGCGCGGAGGCCTGGGCCTCGGTCTGCTCGATTGCCGCGTTGGTTTCTTCCACCAGCGCCGCATTGTGCTGGGTCATCTCGTCGAGCTGACGCACCGCGGCGTTGACTTCCTCGATGGACGAGGCCTGTTCTCGGCTCTGGCTTGCGATCTCTTCCATGATCGCTGTGTTGGCCCGGGCCGCCTCGAGCATCGCAGTGAGCTTTTCGGCCGCCTGCGCGACGAGCTTGGAGCCGCCATCGACCTCCGTCGTGCTGTCTTCGATCAGTGCCTTGACCTCGCCCGAGGCTTCCGCAGCCGATTGGGCCAGCCGGCGCACTTCGACCGCGACCACGGCAAAGCCCTTGCCCGCTTCCCCGGCGCGCGCGGCTTCAACCGAAGCGTTGAGCGCCAGAAGATTGGTCTGGAACGCGATGTCGTCGATCATCTTGATGATGTCCGAAACCTTGGCCGAGGAGGTCGTGATCCGCTCCATGGCTGCGGTTGCCTCTTCCATCACCCGGCCGCCTTCTTCGGCGGCGCCGGTGACCTGCTGTGCCGTCGCGCTGGCTTCCTGAGCCCGGTTGGCGTTGTCCAGAACCGTGCCGGCAAGCTGCTCCATCGCACCGGAGGTTTCCTCGATGGTAGCTGCCTGGCGCGTGGTGCGTTCAGACAGGTCGTTTGCGCCTGAAAGGATCTCGCTCGTCGCGGTCTTGAGTGCCCGCGAGGTCGTGCGCAACTCTGTGATGATATCGACGAGCTTCTCGGCCACCGCGTTGGTATCGTCCTTGAGCTTGGCGAATGCGCCCTGATATTCGCCCTCGACCCGGCGGGTGAGGTCCGTCTGCGCGAGAGCACCAAGCACAGTAACGGTCTCGCCCAGCCCCCGTTCGACGGTCTCGACGAGGTCGTTGACCCCGCCCGCCAACGCATTGAGCTCGGCATCGGCGAAATTCGCCTCGACCCGCTGTGAGAAGTCGCCCGCGACCGCGGCATTAACAACTTCGCCAAAGGAGTCGCGCAGCTCGGTCATCATCGCCTGACGTTCCTTGCGCCGGGCTTCGCTGGCGGCGATTTCGTCCTCACTCATCTGCGCGATGCGCGCGGCGTTGTCGCGGAAGACCTCGACGGCACGTGCCATCTCACCGATTTCATTGCTGTTGCCCACATAGGGCACTTCGGTGTCGAGCTCATTATTGGCAATCTTGCCCATCACGTCCGAAAGCTTCGGAATCGGCCGTGAAATCGCCCGCGAAGCGAATATCGCCAGCGCGCCGACAGCCAGCGCCGTGGCGAGTCCCACAATGAGCAGGAGGTTCATCGTCTCGCCAACGAGAGCGTTGATGTGCTCCTTGTCGATATTGACCTGCAAAAGGCCCAGAACGTCTTCACCCGAAAGATAGGTGATCGGCTGATAGACGGTATAATATTCCATCCCGCCGAAGTGGGTTTCGGTATAAACCGCCTCACCGGCCAACAGCCGCTCGAATGCGGCATTATCCGACGTGATCGGGGCCTGTGCCACGCGTTCACCATCAGCATCGACGTGGGAAGACGAAGCCTCTTCGAACTGGCCGGTTTCCGCATTCCATGCGAAGACGGCAGCGTTTTCGCCGGTCACGCGCGCAATCGAATCCACGGTATCGTTATTGTAGAAGCGCGGCATGACCCAGGTGCCGATTTTGGCGATATTCCCCTCTTCGCTCCATTCGACCTGGATTCCGCCCATCCCGCTCAGAACGGTCGCGGCGGTCCGGATATTGCTGTTCTCTGCAGCGGCGACACGGTTCTCGGTATCGGCGTTCAGGTTAATGAACACCGCAAGAACCACGACGCCGACTGAAAGCATCACGGCGGAAATCACCATCGCCGCGATCATCGTCGTCATCTTGATACGACCGAAGAAGGAGCCCTTCTTCTTTTCTTCCGCGCCTTCGTGAACGGCGCCGGTTTCAACCTGTTCTTGGTTTTCACCGATCGTCATCGGTTATCCCCCTTCCTTGGGTACACTCGGGAGGAAAGTAGGGACAATTGATTAAATCAAAGTTTCACGACCGCTAACGTTGCGTTAAGCCCGGCAAGGCGGGTAGACGTTTGATCTGCATTTCGTTGACACAGCCCTTCGGCTCTCACACGCCCTGCGCCCTGTCACCATATCATCCTGCCCCTTATGGGCAGGGCGTTTCGCTCTTTGGCATTGCGCCCCTTGGCCCCACCCCCGTCAAGGCTACCGGATTCACGCATTTCCTTTTGTCGCTTCCATGCTTGAACCGTGAGCACGGTTTCCCTTCTCCCCTTGAGGGAGAAGGTGGGCTTTCGCGTCAGCGAAAGGTCGGATGAGGGGTGCCTGCGGCCTTGCAAACTGCACAAAATCCGAGCTTTGCCGCGGCGCGCACCCCTCATCCGACCGCTTAGCGGCCACCTTCTCCCTCAAGGGGAGAAGGGAAACCGTGCCCGGTTCAAGCTCTGCGATCACAACCGGAAATGCGTGAATCCGGTAGCCGTGAGCGGAGGGCCGGAGGCCGGTCAGGGCATTCGGCGTAAGCCGAAGTCCTAACGAATAGCCTACAGCGACAAAAAAAGGGCGCCTCTCAGGCGCCCCTTCTCAAACCACAATGCCGTTCCGGATCAATGCGCAGACGCGCCGAGACTGGCGCTTTCCGCCAGAAGATTTTTCCAGGTATCGAGCCGGTTCTGCGCAGCACTCCTGGCGTCGATATCCTCAGCCGTCGACAGCGCATCCTGCGCTTGAGCGATCTTCGCCTCGATCTCTGTCCGTCCAAACTCGCTTGCGGGCCTGGCGTCTTCCGCGAGAACCGTGAGCCCTGCCCCCGAAATATCGGCGAACCCGCCGCCCACAAAATAGCTTGCGGTCGTCCCATCGGTCTCGGTCACAGTAACGAAACCCGGTTTAAGCGTGGTCATCAGCGGCGCATGCTCGCCCATGACCGTCAGGTACCCCTCAGCGCCCGGCACGATAACCGACCGCACCTCGGCCGAAAGCACGAGATATTCGGGCGAAACGATTTCGATTTTGACGCCATCGGCCATGGTTGAGATCCTTCTTAAGCGGCTTCTGCGGCCAGCTTCTGGGCCTTTTTGACCGCGTCGTCGATGGTGCCGACCATGTAGAAGGCCTGCTCGGGCAGGTGGTCGTACTCACCGGCCACCAGGCCCTTGAAGGCCTTGATGGTGTCTTCGAGCTCGACATAGATGCCCGGCGTATTGGTAAACGCCTCGGCCACGTGGAACGGCTGGCTCATGAAACGCTCGATCTTGCGGGCGCGGGCCACGATGAGCTTGTCCTCCTCGGAAAGCTCGTCCATGCCCAGAATCGCGATGATGTCCTGGAGCGACTTATAGCGCTGCAACACTTCCTGCACGTCACGGGCGACCTTGTAGTGTTCCTCGCCGATGATCGAAGGATCGAGCATGCGCGACGTCGAATCGAGCGGATCGACCGCCGGATAGATGCCCTTTTCGGAAATCGCGCGGTTGAGCGTCGTGGTCGCGTCAAGGTGCGCGAACGAGGTTGCCGGCGCCGGGTCGGTCAGATCGTCCGCCGGGACGTAAATGGCCTGCACCGAGGTGATCGAGCCCTTGTTGGTGGTGGTGATGCGTTCCTGCAGCGCACCCATGTCGGTGGCGAGCGTCGGCTGATAGCCCACCGCCGAAGGAATACGGCCCAGAAGCGCCGACACTTCCGAACCCGCCTGCGTGAAGCGGAAGATATTATCGATAAAGAACAGGACGTCCTGGCCTTTGTCGCGGAAATCCTCGGCGATCGAAAGCCCGGTCAGCGCCACGCGGGCACGCGCTCCCGGAGGCTCGTTCATCTGGCCGAACACCAGCGAGCACTTCGAGCCCTCGGTCGAACCGTTGTTCTCCTTGGGGTCCTTGTTCACCCCCGATTCGATCATTTCGTAATAAAGGTCGTTGCCTTCGCGGGTCCGCTCGCCCACACCGGCGAACACCGAGTAACCGCCGTGTCCCTTGGCGACGTTGTTGATCAACTCCTGGATCAAAACCGTCTTGCCCACACCGGCGCCGCCGAACAGCCCGATCTTGCCGCCACGCGCATAGGGCGCGAGAAGATCGATGACCTTGATGCCAGTCACGAGGATTTGCGCCTCGGTCGCCTGATCGACGAAAGCAGGGGCAGGCTGGTGAATTTCGCGGCGCGCCTTGGTGCCGATCGGGCCGGCCTCGTCGATGGGCTCGCCGATGACGTTCATGATGCGCCCCAGCGTCTCGTCGCCCACAGGCACCGTGATCGCCTCGCCAGTGTCCTTCACCTCGGCGCCGCGGGCAAGGCCCTCAGTCGTGTCCATGGCGATGGTACGCACGGTATTCTCGCCCAGGTGCTGGGCAACTTCGAGCACCAGACGGTTGCCGTTGTTGTCGGTTTCAAGCGCGTTCAGAATGGCCGGCAGGTGGTCATCGAAGGTGACGTCCACAACGGCGCCCATTACCTGAGAGACGCGGCCGATTTTGCTGTCTGCCATGAGTCTTTCCTTACCTCTAGAGCGCTTCGGCGCCCGAAATGATTTCGATCAGTTCTTTGGTGATCTGTGCCTGGCGCTGGCGGTTGTACGAAAGCGTCAGCTTGTTGATCATCTCACCGGCATTGCGCGTGGCGTTGTCCATTGCCGACATCTGCGCGCCGAAGAACGAGGCGTTGTTCTCCAGAAGCGCCCGGAACACCTGGACGCTCACATTGCGCGGCAAAAGGTCGGCGAGGATGGTTTCCTCGTCCGGCTCGTATTCGTAAATCGCCGCGCCCGAATGGATCGCCTCTTCACCCTCTTGCTCGTCGAACTTGGCCGGGATGAGCTGGATCGCAGTCGGCACCTGGCTGATCACCGACTTGAAGGTGGCGAAAAACAACGTGGCAACGTCGAATTCGTCCGCCTCATACATATCGAGTAGCTTCTGGCCGATCCCCTGCGCTGTATCGTAGCCGAGCTGCCTGACCTCTCTGAGCGAGATCGTCTCCAGCATGTTCTTGGAGAACTGGCGCTTGAGGATATCCGCACCCTTGCGCCCCACGCACAGGATCTTGACCGTCTTGCCCTGAGCCAGAAGCTTTTCGGTATGCTCGCGCGCCATCCGCGCGATCGAGGAGTTGAAGCCGCCCGCAAGTCCGCGCTCGCCCGTGGCGACCACGAGAAGGTGCGTATCGTCCTTGCCGGTCCCGGCGAGGAGCTTGGGTGCATCCGGACGGCCCTTATAGGCGAGCGCCAAGCCGGACAGAACCTTCTCCATACGCTCGGCATAGGGTCGCGCGGCCTCGGCGGCGTCCTGCGCGCGCTTCAGCTTCGCCGCGGCGACCATCTGCATCGCCTTGGTGATCTTCTGGGTCGATTTGACCGAGGTGATCCGGTTCTTGAGGTCTTTCAAAGAGGGCATTGCGCCAGAAGCTCCTTGCCAGCCGGGTCGGGGTTAGGCCGCGTAGGTTTTCTTGAACGCATCGAGGGCAGCCTTGAGCTGATCCTTGATGCTGTCCGAAAGGGCCTTCTCGGTCGCGATCGCTTCGAGCAGATCGGCATGCTTGCTCCGCAAGGTGCCAAGCAGTGCCTTCTCGAACGCCTGCACGCCGGTAACCGGCAGATCGTCGAGATAACCATTCACGCCCGCAAAGATCACCGCGACCTGTTCTTCGGTCTTCAAAGGCGAAAACTGCGGCTGCTTCAAAAGCTCGGTCAACCGCGCACCGCGATTGAGAAGCCGCTGCGTCGCCGCGTCGAGGTCCGAGCCGAACTGCGCGAACGCCGCCATTTCGCGGTACTGCGACAATTCACCCTTGATCGAGCCGGCCACCTGCTTCATCGCCTTGATCTGGGCCGAGGAGCCCACGCGCGAAACCGACAGGCCGACGTTTACCGCCGGACGAATGCCCTGGAAGAAGAGGTTGGTCTCAAGGAAGATCTGGCCGTCGGTGATCGAGATCACGTTGGTCGGGATATACGCCGACACGTCATTGGCCTGCGTTTCGATGACCGGCAGCGCCGTCAGCGAACCCGCGCCGTGGTTCTCGTTGAGCTTCGCGGCGCGTTCGAGGAGGCGCGAGTGGAGATAGAACACGTCGCCCGGATAGGCTTCACGCCCGGGAGGACGGCGCAGCAGCAGGCTCATCTGGCGATAGGCGACGGCCTGCTTGGAAAGGTCGTCATACCCGATCACCGCATGCATGCCGTTGTCGCGGAAATATTCGCCGATCGCGCACGCGGTAAACGGCGCCAGGAACTGCATCGGCGCGGGGTCCGAAGCGGTCGCAGCGACGACGATCGAATATTCGAGCGCGCCATTGTCCTCGAGCGTCTTGACGAACTGGGCCACGGTCGAACGCTTCTGGCCCACAGCGACATAAACGCAGTAGAGCTTTTCGTTCTCGTTGCCGGCGTCGTGCGCGGGCTTCTGGTTGAGGAAGGTATCGAGCAGGATGGCGGTTTTGCCGGTCTGGCGGTCGCCAATGACGAGCTCGCGCTGACCACGGCCGATGGGGATGAGCGCGTCGATGGCTTTAAGCCCGGTCGACATCGGCTCGTGCACCGACTTGCGCGGCAGAATGCCCGGCGCCTTGACGTCCACGCGGCTGCGCTCGGTGTATTCGATCGGGCCCTTGCCGTCGATCGGATTGCCGAGGCCGTCGACGACGCGGCCCAGAAGGCCCTTGCCGACCGGAGTGTCAACGATGGACCCGGTGCGCTTGACCGTATCGCCTTCCTTGATCTCGCGGTCCGAACCGAAGATCACGACACCGACATTGTCGGATTCGAGGTTCAGCGCCATGCCCTTGATGCCGCCGGGGAACTCGACGAGCTCACCCGCCTGCACGTTGTCGAGGCCATAAACGCGCGCGATACCGTCACCGACCGAAAGCACCTGCCCGACTTCGGAAACGCTCGCTTCCTTGCCGAAATCCTTGATCTGGTCTTTGAGGATCGCGGAAATTTCCGCAGCCTTGATGTCCATTAGCTGACCCCTTTCATGGCGATCTTCATGGCCGAAAGTTTTGTCTTGAGTGAGGTGTCGATCATTTTCGAGCCGACCTTGACGATCAGACCGCCGATCAGGCTCTCATCGACACGCGTTTTCAAAGATACGGTCTTGCCGATCTTGTCCTTGAGAACCTTGGCCAGCTCTTTGGTCTGCGCATCGGACAGGGTGGCGGCGGAAACGACATCCGCGCTCACCTCGTTACGCGCCACCGCGGCAAGGTCCTTGTAAACCGAAATGATCGCCGGAACCGCAAAGAGCCGGCCGTTCTTGGCGACCAGCCGCAGCGTGTTGGCGACAAGCTCGGACGTCTTGGCCTTGGCAAGGATAGCCTCGAGCACTTCACCCTTCTTGTCGGCGGTGATCGTCGGACTTTCGAGGAACTTGGCGAAGTCGTCAGAGGAAACGATGAGGGCCGCGATCGCGTCGAGGCTTTTCTCGGTATCCTCGATTCCCTTCGCTTCGCTAGCCAGATCGAAAAGCGCCGTCGCATACGGCCGCGCGATCTGGAACAAAACAGAGTGTGTAGCGCTCAAGCCGTCCAACCCCGCTGTTTACCTCCGGTATCGCGCACAGCAGTAAGCGCGACACGGGACGAAAATTTCAAAATGATAGCTTCCCATAAGGCCGCCCGGGAACGGACAACCCTCAATTTCCGCGTGGCCTTACCATGCCCCACCGGGCCGCGCAAGCGCATCGCGGCCAAATTGAGGCGGCATAAATGTCGCAACTGTCAACGAACGGGCGAGGGCCTTGAAAGGCTCAGTAAAAACTCATCGGATCGATATCGACCTGAACCCGCAAACTCCCCCTTGGTGGATCGGCGTTGTCGAGCCAGAATCGCACATAGCCCGAAAGGTCGAAGTCCTTGGGACTCTGCGTCAAAATCCGCACGCGGTGCCGCCCGCGCACCATGGCCACCGGCGCGTCGGCTGGCCCGAACCGCCGCACGTTCTCCGAAAGCGGCGCCGCCGCCATCAGCCTCTTGGCATAGGCAAAGGTCTCGTCGTGATCGGTGCCCGAAACGATAAGCGCCGCCAGCCGTCCAAAGGGCGGCAACCCGCCCTGTTCGCGCACCTTCAATTCATGCGCATAAAACGCCTCGCGGTCGCCCTTGACCATGGTCTGCATCACCGGATGCTCGGGATGATAGGTCTGGAGGAACGCCTTGCCGGTTTTGGACGCCCGCCCCGCACGCCCCGTCACCTGCGTCAGGATCTGGAAGGTTTTCTCCGCCGCGCGCGGATCGCCATGCGCCAGCCCCAGATCCGCATCGATCACCCCCACGAGCGAGAGCTTCTCGAAGTGGTGCCCCTTGGCCACCAATTGCGTTCCGATAATGAGATTGTATTCCCCCCGCGCGATCTCGGCGAACCGGTCGCGGATCTGGCTCATCGAGCCCATATCGGACGAAAGCACCACCGGCCGCGCGCCAGGAAACCGGTCCGCCACCTCCTCGGCGATCCGCTCGATCCCCGGCCCGACCGCGACAAGCGAATCCACAGCCCCGCACGACCCGCAGACCTCCGGCGCCCGCTCCTCGTGCCCGCAATGGTGGCACATCAGAACGCCCCGGAACCGGTGCTCGACGAGCCATGTCGAACAATCGGGGCACTGATACTGGTGCCCGCACGCCCGGCACAGCGTCAAAGGCGCATAGCCCCGGCGATTGAGGAACAACAGCGCCTGCTCGCCCCTGTCGAGCGCGTCGAACACCGCCCGCGCCAGCCGCGGCGCGATCCACTGCCCCTTTTCCGGCCCCTCCTCGCGCATGTCGAGCGCCGTGATGTCGGGCAGGCTCGCTTCTGCAAACCGGCTTTCGAGCCGGACAAGCGCATAGCGCCCCTGATTGGCATTATTCCGCGATTCGACCGACGGCGTTGCCGAAGAGAGGATCACCCGCGCCTTGGCGAGCGATGCGCGCACCACCGCCATGTCACGCCCGTGATAATTCACCCGGTCGGCCTGCTTGAAGGCCCCGTCATGCTCCTCGTCGAGAACGAACAGCCCCAATTCCCGGAACGGCAGGAAGAGCGCCGAGCGCGCGCCGATCACAGCCCGCACCTCGCCGGTCAAAACCCCGCGCCACACCCGCGCGCGCTGCATCGGGGTCATGTCCGAATGCCATTCGGCGGCCCTTTGACCGAAGCGCCGTTCGAACCGGTCGAGAAACGTATGGGTCAGTGCGATTTCCGGCAAAATGACACCGACCTGCCGGCCCTCACGCAGGCAATCGGCAACCGATTCGAAAAAGACCTCCGTCTTCCCCGACCCCGTGATGCCGTCGAGCAGCGCGACCGAGAACCCGCCACTGTCATGCGCCCGGATCTCATCGAGCGCCCGCTGCTGGTCCTCCGACAATTGTGCAGGCGCGAAATCCGGCTCGGGCGGCATCACCGGCGGCGGGGGTGGCAGTTCGATCTGCTCGAGCGTCCCGGTCCTGACCAACCCCTCGATCACCGAGGGCGACACCCCCGACGCACCAACGAGCGCCGCCTTGGCCCAAGGCATCGCATCGTCCATCGTATCGAGCACGCGCTTGCGTGCATCGGTCAGCCGTTCGGGTTCCGGCCCCGCGCGCCGGTACGCGATCACCGGTCGCGGCGGGTCGAGCCCCTCGCGGCTCCGCAAGGCCCCGCGCAACACCATCCCCGGCTGCGCCAGCGTATACCGCGCCACCCAGTCGACGAGTTGCAGAAGCTCTTCGGAAAGTGGCGGCACATCGAAGACGTGCGCGATGTCCTTTAGCCGGTTATGCGCGAAATTGTCCTCGGGCACGCCCCAGACCACCCCGAGCGTCGGCCGCGGCCCCAGAGGCACGACGACGATCGACCCGCGCTTGACCTCCATTCCCTCGGGCACCCGATAGGAATAGGGTTTGTCCACGGCGACCGCGACCATGACCGAAACGATGGGACCGAGCTGGGACACTGGCATTTCCCGAACAATGAACCGGCAAAAGGACGCGATTCTGTGCGCCGGCGCAACTGCCAGACACATCGCGCCCGGGGGCGATCGCTTGAAGGGACGTGCTATCTGCCCGGATGGAAGCGGGCTCTGGCTCTGGCGCCTCCACTTCCCCACCGCTGCCCCCGACTTGATCGGGGGCCCATCAGCGTTTGAGCGCCCGAATTGGGTGTGCGATGCAGAGCGCTACCTGGAACCGGGAGCATGCCGGATGGTGAGACTGTAAGGATCCGTTGCCCGTCCAATGCACCCGACGCCCTCACCATTCGGCACGGCAAGGGGCGGTGGCGCTGCCGTGCATCACACGACGATCCCGGGTCGCCAAAGCGCTGATGGGCCCCCGATCAAGTCGGGGGCGGCGAGGTGGTGGTGGAGAGGTTGGCTTCATCCGATTGCCCTGGAGAAAGATGGGAGGCGAGAGCATACCGGCAGGCTGCTATGTTCGCCGTAGCACATTGGAAAAACAGCAAAACCGCAAAACTTATCCCCGCTCCCGAAACGTCAAGTATGATGCTTCCCACGGACCCGCTTTTGATGGGCGCAGGCGCAACGAACGTTTGGGCGGGACCGGTCCGGGTCCGATGGGAGTCGTCCCAGCGGAGGCCCAAACGTCACCGTGGCCAGCCACAGCGATCCTGTGGTCACCGGGGAAACCTGGCGGGGATTGGCCCCAGCCCGAGCGGACGCCAAGCCAAAAACCCCGGACGTATGCGGCGAGGCGTGCCTCGCATCTATATAATCAGTATGAGGCGCGTCTCGCCGCATACCGTCCACGCTCAATAGCACCCGAGGCGCGCGCGCCGTCGGCCATTTTGCCATGCCTTTGCCAATTCCTAAACCTCTTGCGCCTACCCTTTCCCCATGACCGACACCGGCTTCGCCATCTCCGATTCTCTCCGCGCTCATATCACCGAGTGGCGACGCGAGCTGACCGCCCTCCGCCGCCTCTCGCCCAGAACCGTCGAGGCCTACATGCGTGACCTCGACCAGTTCCTTGCCTTCCTCTCGGGTCATATCGGCGGCACCGTGGACATGGCGGATTTAAAGGAAGTCCGCGCCGCCGACCTCAGAGCCTTCTTCGCCGCGCGCCGCGCCGGCGGCACCGGCTCGCGCTCCCTGGCGCGCGGCCTGTCCGGGCTCAAATCCTTCTTCACTTTCCTTGAGCGCAAGGGAATCATGGCGCTCGAAGCCCTCTCGGTCATAAGGACACCCAAGCGCCCGCAAACCCTGCCCAAGGCGCTCACGGTCTCCGAAGCCAAGGCGACAATAGACACGACCCACGAGCTTGAAGACCGCCCCTGGATCGCCGCCCGCGACGCCGCCGTCCTCGCGCTGTGCTACGGCGCAGGCCTCCGCATTTCCGAAGCGCTGGCGATAACGCGGCCCGACCTCGATACGCAAAGCCTGCGCGTCACCGGCAAGGGCAACAAGGTGCGCCTCGTCCCGCTCATCGCGCCGGTTCGCAAGGCCATATCCGCCTATCTCAAGCTCTGTCCCTTCGCGCTCGATCCCAGCCAGCCGATCTTCCGCGGCGCCCGCGGCGGGCCCCTCTCGCCGCGTATCGTGCAATACCGCGCCGAACAGCTCCGCTCCGCGCTCGGCCTGCCGCCCTCGGCAACCCCCCATGCGCTGCGCCATTCCTTCGCCACGCACCTTCTGGGCAAGGGCGGCGATCTGCGGTCCATCCAGGAGCTTTTAGGCCACGCGTCGCTCTCGACAACGCAGATTTATACCCACGCGGACACCGAACATTTGCTCGACGTTTACCGCAAGGCGCATCCGCGCGGATGAGACACCCAAATTTGGCGTCCCGCACTGGTAATTTAGCGCCGAATGCTGTTCACTCATAACTGCTTCGGCGAAAAAGGGGCACGCCGGAAAAATCAACCGTGGCGGCATCGCCGGACTGAGGGACGAGATCATGAAAACCACGAGAACCATACTGGGCGGCGCCATCCTTGCTCTCGCCCTGACACTTTCGGGCCCGGCATGGGCGCAGGACGATATCGACTTCGGCGACAACACCAGCACCTGGGCAAACGACGGCGAATGCGACGACCCCCGCTTTGAAGGCGAAGGCGCGGCCAGCGTCACAAGCCCGGTCGATCAGGGCCGCGACGCCGCTGACTGCCAGGCCGCTTATCAGGCCGGGACGGTAACCTTTGTCGGTGAGGCCGGGAGCACCGAAGCCGCGCCGGCCGAGCCCCCCACACCAATGACCGGCGATGTCGATTTCGGGGACGATTCGGGCGCCTGGGCCAATGACGGGGAATGCGACGATCCACGCTTTGGCGGCATGCTCGACAGCCACGTGATGGCGGACGCCACCGACTGCCGCACGGCCTTCGAAGCCGGCGAGGTCACCTATCTGGGCGAAGATACCGAAATGGTCGGCGAGATCGATTTCGGTGACGATTCGGGCGAATGGGCCAACGATGGCGAATGCGACGATCCGCGCTTCGAAGGCGAAGGCGTGGGCGTGGCGCTTGATAGCCACTACATGGCTGACGCGTCCGACTGCGAGACCGCCTATAACGCCGGCACCGTGACCCTTGCCGAGGAGGCCAGCGCCGACGATGGCGACATGGCCGTCGGAGAGATCGATTTCGGCGACGATTCCGGCCAATGGGCCAATGACGGCGAATGCGACGATTCACGCTTTGAGGGCGACGGCATGGGCGTTGCCATGGGCAGCCACGTGATGGCCGACGCCTCCGACTGCCAGGCCGCTTACGAGGCTGGCAGCATCGTCTATATCGGCGATCAGCGCGCAACTGATCCGATCGTCATCGACGACATCGACTTCGGCGACGATTCGGGCAACTGGGCCAATGATGGCGAGTGCGATGATCCACGCTTCGAGGGCTCGGGCACCGGTGTCGCGCTCGACGACCACCTGATGGCCGACGCCACCGACTGCTCGACGGCGTACCAGGACGGCACCGTTACCCTTGCTCCCGTCGATACCGGCGATGTCCGCATCAATTTCGGCGATGATTCGGGCGAATATGCCAATGACGGAGAATGCGACGACCCGCGCTTCGAAGGCCCGGGCATGTTCGACACCGCCCTCGACAGCCATCTAATGGCCGACGCGAGCGATTGCGAAGCGGCCTATAACGAGGGCACCGTTACGCTCATCAGCGAAGACGGCGACGATGTTCGCATCAACTTCGGCGACGATTCCTCGGATATGGCCTTTGACGGGGTCTGCGACGATCCCCGCTTCCAGGGCCGCGGCGGCGCGCCTGAGCTCTTTGCACACAACGAACTTGCCGATGCCACCGACTGCCGGGCGGCATACGATGCCGGAACGGTGACCTACGACCCGCAGTAAGCGGCCCATCGGACACGCAAATAGGCCGCGCTGCCTGGCGCGGCCTTTTTGTCGATCCCTTCAGTCCTCGGGATAATCCCCCTCCGGCGTACCGGCCCGTTTGGTCTGCGCCCTCAGGATCGTCCGATCCCGCGAGGATACCCCGATCAGCTCGGCCACGCGCCAGACCATATTGTCCTCAAGCTCGTGATTTGTGTTGTCGGCGAAAACCACCTGCCACATCATGCGGATGATCGCGATCTTCTCATCGGGCTCCAGCCTGGTGAGCTCATGGGTGAATTTGTAAAAATCCACCGATTCCCGATCCTGCCGCTTGGCC
Organism: Pelagibacterium halotolerans; assembly: GCF_044811015.1. Classification (GTDB taxonomy): domain Bacteria; phylum Pseudomonadota; class Alphaproteobacteria; order Rhizobiales; family Devosiaceae; genus Pelagibacterium; species Pelagibacterium halotolerans_A. The sequence goes on along the minus strand of NZ_CP085243.1, from coordinate 2,580,398 downwards.
TCGTCGATCAGCTTTCTCACCTCACCGTCGCTGAGCCCGTAATGATCCTGCAAAATGCCCGAGATCATCTTGAACTCTTCAGGCCGCGCCTGCCCGTCCACCGCTGCCAAATGCACAAGAATCGCCGCAACCGCCAGTTCTGGCTCGTGCGACGGCTCGGGCATCGCCGAGGTTTGCCGGAAAAGGCGCGATAAATTGTCGAACATGGCCGCAACAACTCCACTCAATCCAAAGCGAACGTATGCGGGGGCCGTTTCGGGCTCAAGCCAGGCGCGGTCACGTCGTGCGCACAAATTTTCGACTGTGTGCGCCGTGCCACAGGGCAGATGTGCCATGCCCGCCATTCCCGTAAGGGATCAAGCTCAGCGATCCATATCCGCCAGCAATGCTTCGGCCAGCGGCCGTGCGTCCGACGCTTGGTCTTCCGGCACGTCGATCGCGATGCCCTCGGAAAGCCCCGTCCGGATGCCCGGCAGTCCGCCATAGGCGATATCGCGCGGAGTGAACCCGTGTGCCCGGAGCGCCGTAATCAGAATGCGCGCGATCGATTCCTTTTCGACGTAAAGAATGGTCTTGTAATCGGTCATCGCACACCTCCACCAAAGAAAAAGGGCCCGCGGCAAAGCAGCGGACCCCTTTGAATGTAAACCAAAATTGGCGCTTAAGCGACCTTGCGCTCGACCATCATCTTCTTGATCTCGGCAATCGCCTTGGCCGGGTTGAGCCCCTTCGGGCACACCTTGGCGCAGTTCATGATCGTGTGGCAGCGATAGAGCCGGAACGGATCTTCGAGATAGTCAAGCCGTTCGCTCGTCGCCTCGTCGCGGCTGTCGATGAGCCAGCGATAGGCTTGCAACAACACGGCCGGGCCGAGATATTTTTCCCCGTTCCACCAATAGGACGGGCAGGAAGTCGAGCAGCACGCGCAGAGGATACATTCGTAAAGCCCGTCGAGCTTGGCCCGGTCCTCCCGGCTTTGCAGCCATTCGGTGTCCGGCGTCGGCGACTTGGTCTGCAGCCATGGCTCGACCGATTTGTGCTGCTCGTAAAAGGTCGAAAGGTCAGGCACCAAATCCTTGACCACCGGCATGTGCGGCAGAGGATAGATCTTGACCGGCCCGTTCGAGACCTCGTCCATTCCCATGGTGCAGGCGAGCGTATTAGCCCCGTCGATATTCATCGCGCATGACCCGCAAATGCCCTCGCGGCAGGACCGCCGCAGCGTCAGCGTCGGATCGACATTATTTTTGATCCACAAAAGCCCGTCGAGGATCATCGGCCCACAATCGTCCAGATCGACGAAATAGGTATCGATCCTGGGATTGGCCTCGGTGTCCGGATCGTACCGGTAGACCTGATATTCCCGCAGCCGCGTCGCACCTTCGGGCTTGGGCCAGACCTTGCCTTTCTTGGGCCGGGAGCGCTTGTCGAGAATAAGTTCTGCCATTGCCAGGTTCCTAGTGCAAATGCCGCTTTTCTTTGCGGATTACGAGTTTGAGGCCCGACCACACCGCGTCGACGGCGCAGACTTTGACGTCCACGAGATCGCGCGCCAGGGCCTCGGCCCGCACCACGTCCTCTGTAACGTCGGTTTCGATCTTTGCGGCCTTTTTCGGCCAGGAGACCCAGATCATCCCGTCAGGAACGATCGCGTCCTGAAGCGTATCCATGCCCCCTGCCAACTCGCCGCGCGAAGCCGTGAACGCATGGACGACGTCGTAACGGGTGTCCCCGAGCGCCAGCCCCGAAAGGCTACCCTCCCGATCGACCGCCAGAAACTGGCAACTGTCAGCCAACGCCCCGAGTACATCGGGCAACCCGACGAACAGGACCCGCTGGCCATCCTTGAGGCCAAGCTTCTTGGGCAAAGGCGTGCCCGAATATCCCGTCGCCGTGAGCGCCACCATGCCGCTCCTTTAGTAAACCCGCGCCTTGGGCGCGATCTTTTTAAGATCGATGCCGTCGGTCAAAGGATCGACATGCACCGGCCGGTAGTCGAGCGTCACCTTACCGGCCTCGTCGACCCAAGAAAGCGTATGCTTGCGCCAATTCTCGTCATCGCGGTCGGAGAAATCCTCACGCGCATGCGCTCCACGGCTCTCCTTGCGTGCCTCCGCCGAGTAGACTGTCGTGACCGCGTTCGCCATCAGGTTCTCGAGTTCGAGCGTTTCGACGAGGTCCGAGTTCCAAATGAGCGACCGGTCGAAGACCTTGATGTCCTTAAGCTCACCCCAGATTTCCGAAATCCGCTTGCAGCCGTTTTCCAAGGTTTCCTGGGTGCGGAACACCGCGGCGTCTTCCTGCATGGCGCGCTGCATCTTGTCCCGCAGCTTCGCCGTCGGCGTTCCGCCATCGGCGTACCGCAAACGGTCGAACCGGGCCACGATCTTGTCTTCAGACGCCTGGTTGACCTCTGGGATCGGCGCCTCGCGATCGACGACTTCGCCCGCCCGGATAGCGGCGGCGCGCCCGAAGACCACGAGATCGATAAGCGAATTCGAGCCCAGCCGGTTCGCCCCGTGCACCGAAGCGCAGCCCGCTTCGCCCACGGCCATCAGCCCGGGCACGGTCGCATCGGGCCCGCCGCGCGACGGATCGAGCACTTCGCCATGATAATTGGTCGGGATACCGCCCATATTGTAGTGGACGGTCGGGATGACAGGGATCGGATCGCGGGTCAGATCGACGCCGGCGAAAATCTTCGCACTTTCGGAAATTCCCGGCAGCCGCTCGTGCAGAACGGCGGGATCGAGATGATCGAGATGGAGGAAGATGTGGTCCTTTTTCGGGCCCACCCCGCGCCCCTCGCGGATTTCCATCGTCATGCAGCGCGAAACCACATCGCGCGAAGCGAGGTCCTTGGCGTTGGGCGCATAGCGCTCCATGAACCGCTCGCCCTCGGAATTGACGAGATACCCGCCTTCCCCGCGCGCACCTTCAGTAATCAGGCACCCCGAGCCGTAAATGCCCGTCGGGTGGAACTGAACGAACTCCATGTCCTGAAGCGGCAGCCCCGCCCGTGCCACCATGCCGTTGCCGTCGCCTGTGCAGGTGTGCGCCGAGGTCGCCGAGAAATAGGCCCGGCCATACCCGCCGGTCGCAAGCACCACCATCTTGGCGCGGAACCGGTGGATGGTCCCGTCATCGAGCTTCCAGGCGATGACGCCCTGGCAGACGCCATCCTCACTCATCAGAAGGTCGAGCGCGAAATATTCGACGAAGAACTCGGCATTATGCCGAAGCGATTGCCCATAAAGCGTATGGAGGATCGCGTGACCCGTACGGTCAGCCGCCGCGCAGGTCCGCTGCACAGGCGGGCCATCGCCATAATTCTGCATGTGGCCGCCGAAGGGCCGCTGGTAGATCTTGCCCTCTTCGGTACGGCTGAACGGCACGCCGTAGTGCTCGAGCTCGTAAACCGCTTGCGGCGCCTCACGCGCGAGATATTCCATCGCGTCGTTGTCGCCCAGCCAGTCCGACCCCTTTACGGTGTCGTACATGTGCCACTGCCAGCTGTCCGGGCCCATGTTCGAGAGCGACGCGGCAATGCCGCCCTGTGCCGCGACTGTATGCGAGCGGGTGGGGAACACCTTGGTCACGCAGGCGGTCTTGAACCCCTGCTCGGCCATGCCCAGGGTCGCGCGAAGCCCCGCGCCACCCGCGCCCACGACGACGACATCATAGGCGTGATCGATGATCGGATAAGCTTGTGAAGCCATAGATTGGGTCTAACCTCCGAAGGCCAAAACGAGCACCGAGAGGACGCCAATGGCCCCCACGATCACGGCAAAAGCGGTATTGAGCCCCAGGCACAGCCGATGCAGCGACGGGGTATGGATATAATCCTCGATCACCTCGCCCATGCCGATGCGCATATGAACAAGCACCGAGGCAAAGAGAACGAGCGTCAGGATGAAGACGACGGGGTTCGAAAAGGTCGCCGCCATCTGCGCGCGATCGGCGCCGGCGAGAGAGACGACGAGCCAGATCAAAAATCCGACAAGGAAGATATTGAGAAACGCCGTCACCCGTTGTTGGATGAAGGTGCCAGTTCCCTTTTTCCCGTGTGCGCTCATTTTATCCCCCTAGAACCAGACAAAGAGCGCCCAGCACACCAAGGTGGCCAGCGCGGAAAAGACGAGGGTCGCAACCGAAATCATCTCGCGCGCCGCCGGATCGAACCCCGCGCCAGTATCCCAGATGAAGTGCTTGATGCCGCCGGCCATGTGCTGGAACAGCGTCCAGGTGTAGATAAAGAGCCCGGCCTGAATGAGCCAGTGCCCAAAAAACCCGTTGACCGCTGCAAGCTGATCCTGCCCAAGCGCCGCCGCGCCCAGCCAGAGGATGAAAAGCAGCGTCCCGATATAAAGCCCGATCCCCAGAATGCGGTGCAGGATCGAGAGCGTCATGGTGAGCGTGAAGCGCCAGACGGAAAGGTGTGGGGAGGTCGGTCTGAACTGAGAAGCCATGCGTGTCCTCGACTTGCCCTCGATTGGCCGGGGAGGGATGGGCCGGTTGATCCGGCAAATTAGCATTGCGCCAACTTCTAGCCCTGCTTTCCCCATTCGTCAAAGGGCGCGCGATAGGTCTTTGGTCTGAAAACGCGTCGTTTTTCGTCCGTTAAAATATTGATTACTATAGTCATATTTGTTGCAGGCACTGGACAAGAGAGGCTAAGTCGCGGCAAATGTGAGAAAATGTCAGCTAAGTTTACCTACCGCGTAAAGAGAGGCCGCGATGACGGACAGTGCCAGAACGATCGCGAAAAAAATCCGCCATGCCGGCTGGGGCACGCTCACAGAGTACACGATCCGCTACCGGCACGCCGGCGGCACCGAGCAAGATCTCCTGCGCGAGGTCTATGACCACGGCAATGCCGCGGCGGTTTTGCTGGTTGATTCGGAGGTCCGGGAACTGACCCTGGTGCGCCAATTCCGCATGGGCGCCTATGTCGCCGGCGATAGTCCATGCCTGCTCGAAGCCTGCGCCGGCCTGCTCGATGGCGATACGCCCGAAGACTGCGCGAAAAAGGAAGCCATCGAGGAAACCGGCATCGCGCCCAAATCGCTCATCCACGCCTTCGACCTCTATGTCAGCCCCGGCTCACTGAGCGAAAAGGTCCACTGCTTCATCGGCATGTACGATGCCACGTCCCGCGTCTCCGCCGGCGGCGGGCTTAGCCATGAAGGCGAAGACATCGAGGTGGTCACCATCCCCTTTGCCGACGCCCTCGCCATGACGCGCAACGGTGCCATCGTCGACGCCAAGACGGTCGCGCTGATCCAGTATGTGGCGCTTGAGGGGATGCTTTAGGACACTCTCAAGAATTACTGCGTTGGATCGGGCGAGAAAAAGACAAGCGAGGCGATGCAGTAATTCTTGAGAGTGTCCTTAGTCGTCCGCGTGAATCGCCTCGGGCCCCACCCCCAGTTCCCGCGCCAGAGCACCGGCCGTTGCCCTCAACCCGCGCCATTCCTCCTCACTAAGCCCCTTGAAGAGGTTCTCGAGAATCGCCTCGCGTGCCGCGCACGCGATCTCTACCGCCTCGAGCCCCTCATCGGTCACCTCAAGCACGCTCGTTCGCCGGTCCCGCCCCTCGACCCGCCGTGCCAAGCCCCGCTGCACCAGCCCTTCGAAAAGCCGTGAGGCCGTCGGCACACTGATTTTCTCGTGCGCGGCCAGCCGCCCGATCGTATTGGCCTTGAGATAGTGGATCACCGAAAGCGCCTGAAGCTGCGCGGCGCTGCATCCGGTCTGCCTGTCCGCCGCCTGCAGCGCACGGTCGAGCGGCAGAACGACCCGATGCAACAACTGCAACGCCCGCGATTTATGCAACTGGGTCACCAATCCCTCTTTTCATTAGCTAAGCTAACTGTTAGCATAGCTATATAAATGGGTAAAGCCGGACGGAGGATTTCATCATGGAGTTTCACCGAGGCCGTCTCATCGACCACCTGCACCTTCGCGTATCCGATCTCGAAAAAAGCCGCACCTTCTACCGCGCGATCCTCAACGCCGTCGGCCGCGACATCACCTTCGAAACGGACACCTTCTTCGTCGCCGACGAGCTTTTCGTCGACACGGCAACTGACGACACAAGCCGCTGCCACCTCGCCTTCCAGGCCGACGACAAGGACACCGTCGCGCGCTTCCATGCCGCCGGCATCGCCAATGGCGGCACCGACAACGGCACGCCTGGCGAGCGCCCCTATCACCCCGGCTACTACGCGGCGTATATCCTCGACCCCGACGGCAACAACCTCGAAGCGGTCTACCACGGCCCCGCCACCCGCAGTGCCGAATCGGTGGTCTTTACGCCCGCTTGAGGGAGGCCTTGATGAACACCTCCCCCGATACCGCGAACCTCACCCGCCCCCTCAACCCGATGCCGGCGGATGTCGCCGCCAGACTCGATAAGGCGGGCCTGCGTGCATCCTACGCCGCGCGCCCCGCCTATCAGCGCAACGACTATCTCGGCTGGATCGCCCGCGCCAAGCGCCTCGAAACGCGCGAAAAGCGCATTGCGCAGATGCTCGACGAACTTCGGAACGGCAGTGTCTATATGCGCATGAAATGGAACGGCCCGAAGACCTGACGCCTATTCGTACTCGGTGAGTTTCTTGTCAGGATCGTAGACTTGGTCGGAGACCTCCTTGGTCACCGCCTGCCCGCACCGCATCTTCCCGGCCACCGCGTCGAAGACGTAGTGCGGCTCGCCATAGAGCAGCCAGCCTTCTGAAAGTGCCTTGGTCACCTTATGGCAGAACGCCGAATCGTCGTCGCCGCTCAAGAACCGGTAAATCACCATATGAGAGAACTCCTTGGATACGCGGAGGGAATCACGAAACCGAGGTTACCTCTTGCGCTTCTTCTCTCTCAAGGGCTAGTTGCAAGGCGGACAGTATGAAGAAGAAGGGTAAGCAGATGCAGGGCTTTCCAAAGTTTTTGCTGGATGGCTACAAGAACTTCATGGCCGGACGCTACGCGACCGAAAGCGGACGCTATCGCGACCTTGCCGAGAAAGGGCAAAAACCCACAACCCTCGTCATCGCCTGCTGCGACAGCCGCGCCGCACCCGAAACCGTCTTCGACTGCGGCCCGGGCGAGCTTTTCGTCGTCCGCAACGTCGCCAACCTCGTCCCGCCCTTCGGACCGGACGCTGCCTATCACGGAACCTCCGCGGCCATAGAATTCGCAATCGTGCATTTGAAGATTGCCCATATCGTCGTGATGGGCCATGGCCGCTGTGGCGGCATCCAGGGCGCGCTCGCGACTGCCGGCGGCAACGCCCCCGAAGGCGCGTTCATCGGCAAATGGCTCGACATGGTCAAGCCCGTCGCCGAGCGCGTCGAAGCCAACGACCTCCTGACCGCCTCCGAGCGCCAGACGGCACTCGAACGCATCTCCATCCGCCAGTCTATCGGCAACCTGATGGGCTTCCCCTTCGTCAAATCCCGCGTTGACGAGGGCAAACTCTCCCTGCACGGCGCCTGGTTCGACATCTCGACTGGCGAACTCTGGGTGATGAACGGCGAAAGTGGAGATTTTACGCGGCCAGACGTTTAGAGGCTGCGCTCATGTCGTCACCCGGCCAACCCGAGTGACGACATGAAAAGGTAGACAAGCGCCACTCGGCGCATCACGCGCCGGCCTTCGGCGAAACCAACCCGCGCTCAATGATCGCTTCAGCGATCTGGATGGTATTGAGCGCCGCGCCTTTGCGTAGATTGTCCGAAACCACCCACATGGCGAGCCCGTTTTCCACCGTCACGTCCTCGCGGATGCGCGAGACGAAAGTGTTGTCGTCGCCCTTGGCCTCGACCGGCGTGATGTAGCCGCCCGGCTCGCGCTTGTCGACGACGGCGATCCCCGGCGCCTCGCGCAGCGCGTCACGCGCCTCGTCCGGCGTGATGGGGTTCTCGAATTCGATATTGACCGCCTCGGCATGCCCGACAAAGACCGGAACGCGCACCGCCGTGCAAGTCACCTTGATCTTGGGATCGAGCATCTTCTTGGTCTCGGCGAGCACCTTCCACTCTTCCTTGGTGTAACCATCCTCCATAAAGACATCGATATGGGGAATGACGTTGAAGGCGATCTGCTTGGGGAACTTGTTGGGCGTCGGCGTATCGTTGACGAAAATGCCCTTGGTCTGGTTCCACAATTCGTCCATCGCGTCCTTGCCTCCGCCGGAAACCGACTGATAGGTCGAAACCACGATACGCGTAATCTTCGCCAGATCGTGCAGCGGCTTTAGAGCCACCACAAGTTGCGCGGTCGAGCAGTTCGGGTTGGCGATGATGTTCTTGCGGTCGTTCTTCTTGAAATACGCATCGAGCGCCTGCGGGTTCACCTCCGGGACGACCAGCGGCACATCCTCGTGATAGCGCCAGGCCGAGGAATTATCGATCACGATCGCACCGGCCGCGCCGATCTTGGGCGCCCAGGCCTTCGAGATATCCCCGCCCGCGCTCATCAAGACGAAATCGGTTCCGGCAAAATCGAAATCCTCGAGGTTCTTGCACTTCAGAATCTTGTCCCCGAAGCTCACCTCGCGCCCAACCGACCGCGAGGACGCCAGGGCCACCACTTCAGAGACCGGAAAATTCCGCTCGGCGAGGATTTCAAACATCTCGCGGCCCACATTGCCCGTGGCCCCGACGACTGCAACCTTGTAACCCATTATTTTGCTGATCCTTTTGACCCCACCTCCCGCTTCGGACCATTCCGTCCGAGGGCCGCGTTTATCGCCGCCTCCCCGTCGGGAGGCGTAGGCCCGGGGAGACGCTTTAGGCGGTTTTGGTGGTGGTTTTGGAAAAAAGCGTGCCGCCCGCGGCGCTTATCACGCCGCGTGATTTCCTGCTCATCGATGTCATGGCCGGACGGCGCATGGCACGCTCCCCATAATTCGCGCCCATCTCATAGACGCAATCGGGCCCAAGATCAACGGCGGGCTAGAACTTGAACCCAACCATCAGCCCGAGATTTGAAAGCCCGTCATTGCGGTCGCACAGGCTCAGATTGGAGATATGCTCGTAGCGTAGCGTCACCGTGACGTTTTCATTGACATGCGCCCCGATGCCTCCGGCGTCGTAGAAATTGAGCGGACAGCCCATATTGCGCCCCGGCGTCGCCGCGCCGTCGAGCGCCGCATCCGTCAGCGCGGCACCGAAACCCAATTCGATATAGAACGGCGTATCGAATAAACCGAACTGCCAGTTGAGATTGGCGTGAACGAGATTTTCCCAGCCCGCGAGATTGACCGTGCCGCCCACCTCGAGACGCGGCGAGCCGATGAATTCGACGACGGGATGCTCGGGCAAATTGAAAAGTGCCGAAACCTTCACGTCCTCGAGCCGCGAGAGGTCCCAACTGTCACCCGTGGGCAGGAAGCCGATATAGGCGTTGTGAAAGAACACCCCGCCCCGAATCTCATCGAGCACCCGGTCCTCCTGCGCCGAGGCGGCCTGAGGCAGGATCAGGCCTGCGAAAACGGCAAGGGCAACTTGGGAAAGCTTCATCGGAATCGGGCAAGGCTGTTTTGATATAGGCGCGCCGCACTCGACCCCAGAGCAGGCGGATTGTCAACGCTCAAGGCGAGAGGGCGTTCCCGTCGGCGTCGAGAAAGACCGCCTGCCGGATATCCCCGCGCCAGTATTCATATTCTCCCCCCGGGAGGAGCCACGACACCCGCCCGCGGCGCGGCATCGCGAACGCTCCAACGGTTCCCCAGCCGGAAAAATCACCAGCCCAGGGCCGCTCTACCGTTTCGCCCCCTGCCCGCATCGGGCGGGCATCGGTATAAGTTTCGGCAATCGTACCGTCCTCGGCCAGCCGCAAATCGACACGGGTCGACGGATCACCCGAATAATGAACGGCATATTCGTTCGCCCCTTGACCAGCGATCGCCAGTGCGCCGTTACGGTTGAAGGCGACCGGGTTCCACGCCAATTCCGCAATGTAGCGCTGCACCTCGGCCCGATCGATATCCGCCCCCCGCGCAACGACCACCGGCACGATCCCGAAAAGCCGCACGCACAGAATGCCTCGGGTCCCATCATAGGCATCCATCACCCGTACCCTGACCCCGGGCATCATGCGCACCCAGGCATCCCACACGAACGCGACGGCATCGAGGGAGAAAACCGCTTCGGCACGAAATGGCAGCCAGTCCCCGGTGGGCGAAAGCCGCATCTCACCCGTCTGGCGCAGGCAAAGCGCCACCGCCCCTTCCGGTATCGGACCGAACCGTTCGGCCAGCGTGGCGAGCTGCGCGGGTACCCTCGCTGAAGGCGGCTCTTTCCGGGCGCCAAGAACTGAAGCCCTCAATCGGCGGATTTCCGCATTGGCGAGCACGGCCAGCCACGGGAGGCCTCCCGCAGCAACAAGAACAATTCCTACAGCAATGAAGAGACCCACGCTCATAAGCCCAACTCCGGAGCCCCATTATGGTGGCACCGGAGGTTGGAGCCTTGACTGAAATCAAACGAGCTTGGCGATGATCGCGTCAGCCATTTCCGAGGTCGTCACTTTCCGGCAACCGGTCTGCATGATGTCGCCGGTCCGGAGCCCGTCTGCCAGCACATCCGAGATCGCATTGTCGAGCGCGGTTGCAAGCTCGACCATCTCGAAGGAATAGCGCAGCGCCATCGAGACCGAGGCGAACATGGCAATCGGATTGGCGACCCCCTGCCCCGCGATATCGGGCGCGGAACCGTGCACCGGCTCGTACATCGCCTTGCGCTTACCGGTCTCTGCATCAGGCGCGCCGAGCGAGGCCGAGGGCAGCATGCCGAGCGAGCCTGTCAGCATCGCCGCGGCATCCGAAAGGATATCACCGAAAAGGTTGTCGGTGACCATCACGTCGAACTGCTTGGGATTGCGCACAAGCTGCATCGCGGCGTTGTCCGCGAGGATATGATGCAAATCAATATCCGGGTAATCCTTGGCCGCCTCTTTTACCACCTCGTCCCACAAGACGCCGGACTTCATGACGTTCTTCTTGTCCGCCGAGTGCACCTTCTTGCCGCGCGTGCGCGCCAGATCGAATGCGACTCGCGCGATCCGGTCGATCTCGTAGCTCTCATAGACCTGCGTATCGACGGCGCGCTTCTGGCCGTTGCCCAGCTCGGTGATTTCCTTGGGCTCGCCGAAATAGACCCCGCCGGTCAACTCCCGCACGATGAGGATATCCAGCCCCTCGACCAGCTCGCGCTTCAACGAAGACGCATCCGCAAGCGCCGAATAGCAGATCGCCGGCCGCAGATTGGCGAAGAGCCCCAGATCCTTGCGCAACCGCAAAAGCCCCGCCTCGGGCCGGTGCTCATAGGGCACGTCGTCCCATTTGGGCCCGCCCACTGCGCCGAAGATCACAGCATCGGCGGCCAGCGCCTTTTCCATATCCGCATCCGAAATCGCGACCCCGTGCGCGTCATAGGCGGCACCGCCGACGAGCCCGGTTTCGTAAGCGAAATCGGTCTTCCCGCTCGCGTTCAAATGCGCGATGAGCTTTTCGACCTCGGCCATGATCTCGGTGCCGATGCCGTCGCCGGGGAGGAGGAAAAGATTATGCTGGGCCATATCGATCCGTTTCGGGTTTGCTTTTGAAATTCTATTGCGAAGACGCGGCACCGATCCGCGCGGTCACTTCGATCTCAACCTTCATCTCGGGTTTGATGAGCCCGCAAACGACCATCGACGCCGCCGGCCGGACGTCGGCAAAGACCGGACCGACCGCCGCGACGACATCGTCGACGAACGCAGTATCGGTGACGTAATAAACCACGCGCACCACGTCCTCGATCGCGGCTCCTGCGTCTTCAAGCGCCTTAGCGATCGTGGCGAGCGCATTTTTTGCCTGCGCGCCAGCGCCCTCGGGCATCGTCATGGTTTCGTAATCGTACCCGGTGGTGCCGGAGACATAGACCATCTCCCCATCGCGCACGGCGCGCGAATAGCCGAAGGTCTTTTCGAATGGGGAACCGGTGGAAACGCGTGTGACCAAAGCTAAACCCAGGGCCGGCTTTCGGCCATCTTCGTCTCGAAGCCCGTGATCGCCTTGTCGTCCTTGAGCGTCATGGCGATATCGTCGAGGCCTTCGAGAAGAACGTGCTTGCGCGAGGGATCGATGTCGAAATGGATCGACCCGCCGTCCGGCCCCGAAATCGTCTGGGCCTCGAGATCGACCGTCAATGTCGCATTGGACCCGCGATCGGCGTCATCGAGCAGCAATTCGAGCTGCTCGGGGGTTACGACGATGGGCAGGATGCCGTTTTTAAAGCAGTTGTTGTAGAAAATATCGGCAAAGCTCGTGGAAATGACGCAGCGGATGCCGAAATCCAGAAGCGCCCAGGGCGCATGCTCGCGCGAAGACCCGCAGCCGAAATTGTCCCCCGCAATGATGATCTTGGCGTCCCGGTAGCCCGGCTTGTTGAGGACGAAATCCTCTTTTTCCGAACCGTCCTCATTGTACCGCATTTCCGAAAAGAGCGCCGACCCCAGCCCGGTACGCTTGATCGTCTTGAGGTACTGCTTGGGGATGATCATGTCGGTGTCGATATTGATGATCGGCAACGGGGCCGCCACACCGGTCAGGGTCGTGAACTTATCCATGTCTCTTTTCGCCAAAGCTCCCCAAGGGACATTTCCGGCACGTCCCGGAAAAGCCGCAGATTGAAGTGTCTGCTGCGCTCTCTAATCCAACCGACGCCGAAAGCCAAGCGGTCAGCGGGCGAAAGTGCATGCAATCTATCCTCGGACAAGACTCTGTTGCCTCGCCACCCCGCCACCGCTAATCTCGGTGAAATTTGACCAATGGATAAAAAATGACGCCCCATAACAACGCAAAGCCCGGCGACTACGCCGAGGCCGTCCTTCTCCCCGGCGACCCCCTGCGCGCCAAATGGATCGCCGAGACCTTTTTCGAAGACGCAAAATGCGTGAACACCGTCCGCAACTGCCTCGGGTTCACCGGCACCTATAAGGGCAAGCCCGTCTCGGTGCAGGCCACCGGCATGGGACAGCCCTCGACCGCCATCTACGTCCACGAGCTTTTGAACGTCTACGAGGTCAAGACCCTCGTTCGCGTGGGCACATGCGGCGGGCTCAACACAAAAGTGAAGGTCCGCGACGTCGTCATCGGCCAGGCGGCGTCCACCGATTCCACCATCGTCAAGGACGCGTTCGGCGCCTACAATTACGCCCCAATAGCCGATTTCGGCCTCCTGCGCGCCGCCGCCAAGGTAGCAGAGACCAAAGGCCTCACCGCCCATGTGGGCGGCCTCCTCTCCTCGGACATCTTCTACCACCCCTCGGGTGCTGAAACCTACGCCAAGCTGATGGCGCACGGCGTTTTGGGCGTCGAAATGGAAGCCGCCAGCCTTTACACCCTCGCCGCCCGTCATGGCGCCCGCGCGCTCACGGTCTGCACCATGACCGATTGCCTCATTACCGGCGAGGAAATCGACGCCGACGCGCGTCAGACCTCGCTGGTGGACATGGTGGAAATCGGCCTCGCGGCGGCGTTGGGACTTTAAGGCCCGGGACCCTAAAAATCGCTCGAAATCCCCTTGACCTCCCAGTCGCCATATCGCGCCGGGTCGAGCCCGCCGCGCCCGTCAACCTCGCGCGGCGCGGCTTCGGTCCTGGCGTCGATCTCCGCCTTGCGCGCTCTGGCTTCCGCGAGCGCCCGGCGGGCGGTTTCGGGGTCGGGGCGCTTGGGTTTGGCGGTGTCGTTCATTGTGATCGCCTGGCTATCAAGATGACAAAGAGTTAAGGCGCGCGAACCTTGTTTGACGGTTCGCGCATTCCCATAACTATAGCGACCAGACAGCACCATAGCGAGACGATGATGAACTTTCTGCGCACCACCATTCTGATCGCCGGTATGACCGCGCTCTTTATGGGCGTGGGATATCTCGTCGGTGGCACCGGCGGCATGACGATCGCGTTTATCGTCGCCCTCGGCATGAACGCCTTTGCCTACTGGAATTCCGACAAGATGGTGCTCTCCATGCAGGGCGCCCGCGAACTCGACCCGCGCTCCGCTCCCGAGCTCTACGATTTGACCGCCCGCCTGGCCGAGAACGCCGGCATCCCGACGCCGAAGCTCTATCTGATGGATTCGCCCCAGCCCAACGCCTTTGCCACGGGCCGCAGCCCGGAAAAAGGTGTCGTGGCGGTCACCCGCGGGCTCGTGCAAAATCTTTCGATGGACGAAGTCGGCGCGGTGATCGCCCATGAACTCGCCCACATCAAAAACCGCGACAGCCTGACGATGACCATCACCGCGACGCTGGCCGGTGCCATTTCCATGCTGGCGCAGTTCGGCCTTTTCTTCGGCGGCCGCAACAATGATTCGCCGGTCGGCTTTATCGGCACCATCGCGATGGTCATTCTCGCGCCCATCGCCGCCATGCTCGTCCAGATGGCCGTCTCGCGCACCCGCGAATACCAAGCCGACAAGGACGGCGCGCAGATCTGCGGCGATCCCCTCGCCCTCGCCTCGGCGCTCGGCAAAATCACCCGCATGGCCCGGCGTACCCCCAATATGGCAGCCGAGCGCGCGCCGGCGATGGCGCATATGTATATCGCCAACCCGCTTTCGGGCCAGCGCATGGACAACCTGTTCGCAACCCACCCCAACCCGGCCAACCGCATCGCCGCGCTCGAAGCGATGGCTGGCGAAATCTCCGGTGGCGGTGGTGGCGCATCCGAACGCACGCAGGTATATGTCGACCCCGACCGCCCGCGCACGACCCCCAACTGGCGTACCCCCGGCACCCGCCCGCGTGATGCGGGGGAGCACCGGGGACCCTGGGGATAAGCGGGGGCCAAGCAGGTTCCGCAAAAGTGTCCAGCGGTTTTGCGACAAGAACCTGCAACAAAAAAACCCAAACAGACGTGCGTTGGGCAACCGACGCACGTCTGTTTGGGTGCGGACGCGCACAACGAGGGCCAATGTCGACCAAACCCACCCCCGGCCTCCAGCCCCGGCTCGAAGCCGCCTTCGCCCTCAACACCGTCCTCCGTGGCGCCCCCTTTACGCCCATAGCCTCCGACCGCCTCCCCGACCCGCGCGACCGCGCCCTCGCCAACCGCCTCGCGACCACGGCGCTCCGCCGCCACGGCCACATCACGGCGATCCTCGACACGCTTCTGAAAAAAGGCGTACCCGCCCGCGCCGGCATCCTCGAAGCCGTCCTGCGCATAGCCATCGCCCAGCTCTTTTATATCGACGCGGTCCCCGCCCATTCGGCCATCCACCTCGCCGTCGAATCCGCTCGCGCCGATAAGCGCGCCGGCCGCTTCGACAAGCTCGTGAACGGTGCCCTACGCACCCTCCAGCGCGAGGCCGAAACCTTCCGCACGCTGCCCGAAACAGAGCTTTTCCCCGATTGGCTCGCGGGCAAATGGCGCAAAGCCTATGGCGATGAGGCGCTCTATGCCTTCGCGAACGCTCTCCTCGCGGGCGCACCGCTCGACCTCACCCTCAAAACCCTCGATCCCGCGCTCGTCGAAGCCCTCGGCGCCACACCCGTTCTCGGGACCACCGTTCGCATCGAGACCCGCGACGCCGCTGTCGCAGACCTCCCCGGCTTTGCCGAAGGCCAGTGGTGGGTGCAGGACGCGGCCGCCGCAATTCCCGCGCGGCTCATCGGTGCCGGGCCGGGCATGCGCGTTCTCGACCTCTGCGCCGCACCCGGCGGCAAGACCGCACAGCTGGCCGCCGCCGGCGCCGACGTCACCGCGCTCGATATCGACGCCGCCCGCGCCGGGCGCCTCGCACAAAACCTCGAACGCCTGAACCTCAAAGCCGAAACTGTCGTCGCCGATGCGCTCACCTACGCGCCCGGACGTTCATTCGATGCCATCCTCCTCGACGCTCCATGCTCGGCCACCGGCACCTTCCGCCGCCACCCCGACGTCCTCGTCAACCGTGGCCCCGAGGGCATAAAAGACCGCGTCGCGCTCCAGCGCGACCTTATTGCCCGCGCGCTTACCCTCCTCGCGCCCGGTGGCACGCTCATCTATTGCGTGTGCTCACTCGAACCCGAAGAGGGTGAGGATCAGGTCAAATGGGTACTCACGTCCCATCCTGGCCTTACCCTCGCCCCCGTCTCCCCTGCCGAGCTCGATGGCTGGACAACGCCGATTCGCGAAGACGGTACCGTCCGCACCCACCCCGGCCTCGCCGCGCCCGGCACTGCCGCAGGTACGCTCGACGGCTTCTTCATCGCCCGATTCACGATCGCTTGAGCCCGAGTTTTCGGTTGAAGCCCCGCTACGCCCGCTTTTTTTGGAAAAGTTGACAGACTTTTTCGCTTAAAACATGCGCTAAAACAAAGGCTTGGACCAGCTCCGCAATTCAGCGGACAGCCAAAGCGCTTTTGGGTGTGGTTAACGCCGCTTTGATGATAAACTCATAATTGCGAGTATCTATGGGGCCAAAGGCGTGTTGGAAGTTATGCGTTTTGCTCTGCGGCGGATGGCGCTCTCCGTTGCGGACCGGGTTGTGACGAACCCGCTTTTCGCCTGGACCTGGTCCGGCAGTTCCGCGCGTACTTTCACCGAACGCCTCACTGACTTCCGTTCCGCCGACGCCCAGACCATCGTCGAAATGATGGAAGGCAAATACCTTCTGGGCACGCGCTTCATCGATACCGGTGGCGTCTCCCCCTTTGCGATCGAAACCGATGCCGAGGACTGGCTGGCCGATCTCCACAGCTTTGGCTGGCTGCGGCATTTCCGCGACCTGCGTGATCCCGGCCAGCGCCGCTTTGCCCGCACGCTCGTAATGGACTGGATCGGCCGACATGGCAGATTCGAGCGCGGGACCTGGTCGCTCTTTGCGACGGCCCGGCGGGTGCTCAACTGGCTCAAGAATTACGCGCTGATAACCGAGGGCGCCAATCCCGAGCAAATCCGCACTATCAACCGGTCCCTGGCCATCCAGCTCCAGTCGCTCGTCGTCCGCGCACCGCTTGCGGCCGATCCACTGGCGCGGCTGATGGCGCAGATCGCCATGGCCGGCGCGGCGCTGAGCAGCTCCGAGGACAATCCGGACACCGAAAAATTCGTCGCCCGGCTCGAAGCCTGCCTTTCCGCCCAGCTGGGTGCCGACGGTTTGCACCGTTCACGCAATCCCTTCGCGCAAATCCAGATTCTGACTGAACTCATTCCCGTGAGCCAGCTCATCAGCCAGCGCCGGCACGAACTGTCCGCCGCGATTGGCGCCAGGGTCGAAACGATGCAGGGGGCCCTCAACCGGCTTGTTCTCGGTTCCCGCGAGCCCGTTTACATGAACGGATGCGGCCAGGCTCCCGTCGAACTCATTCTTTCGATTGCCGCGCAGTCCGGCAGCCGTGGCAACGGCACAGGGACCTGCGACGGCTATGGCATCCTGGTCGATGGGACCGGGAAGCTCGTCGCCGATAGCGGTCTCGTTCCACCGCCCGAATTCGCCGGCAACGCTCATGCGGGCGCTCTGAGCTTCGAATTTTCGAGCCATGGCGCCCTGATCGTGGGCAATTGCGGCCCTGCCCCCGCGCAGCTCCCCGAAAGCCGCAATCTCTTCCGCCACACCTCGGCCCATTCGGCTCCGACAATCGACGATCTCTCGAACGCTTCGATTTCTGGCGGCTGCCTGCTCGGCGGCATATTGCGCCCACGCGGCGCGACGGACATGACCGTCTCGCCTGAGGACAACGCTATCGAGATGCGCTCGACCGCCTATCGCAACCGCTACGGCCTCGACATCATCCGCTCGCTCACACTTTTAGGCGGCGGCCATACGCTCGTGGGCCAGGACCGCTTCGTTACTGGCCCCAAGAACCGCAACCGCCGGGGTGACTTCATCATCCGCTTCCACCTCGCCCCGGACGTTACCCTCGAACGCGCCGACGGCGAGGACCTCATCCGGCTCGCCTTCAAGTCCGGCAGCCCCTGGACCTTCCTCTGGGAAGGCGCCTATGCCGATATCGAGGAAAGCGTTCGTCATTCTGCACATTTCGGGCTGGTCAAGACCCGCCAGATCGTGCTCTCCGGCCCCGCCCATCCCGACGCCGAAATCGCCTGGGTGTTCACCCGGCAGTAAAAGCCGACCCGGTTCCCCTTTTGCTCATTCCGTGCTAGCGAGCGCGCATCCTCCCCTAGAAATTGCTATTCAGGACGTGATGAGCATGGCGCCTGCCGCGAACCCTAACCCGCATTTTTCACACTCCTTGTGCCCTGCGCCGGTCGAAAATGGCGATCAGGGCAGGAAGAGAGCGCAGAGCGTATTGGACATACGCGCAAGCTCTCTGACGCCCCCTGTCGCCATTTTCGACCGGCCCTTCGGGTCGGACTTTGGCGGTCGCCTCCGGGCACGGCGCGAGAAAAGCATAGGTGTACTATGCTTTTTCGCTCCGCACCCGTATCCAACTCGCCAAAATCCGACGCAGGGCACAAGGAGTGTGAAAAATGCGGGTTAAGATCAAACGGGCATTGCTGTCGGTCTCCGACAAGACCGGCATTGTCGACTTCGCCTCGAGCCTCTCCCGGCTCGGCGTGGAAATCGTCTCGACCGGCGGCACGCGCAAGGCGCTCGCCGATGCCGGCCTGCCCGTCATCGACATTTCCGAGGTCACCGGCTTCCCCGAGATCATGGACGGACGCGTCAAGACGCTCCACCCCAAGGTCCATGGCGGCCTTCTGGGTATCCGCTCGAATGAGGCGCACAAGAGCGCCATGCGGATCCACGACATCTCCCCGATCGACCTCGTCGTGGTCAATCTGTACCCTTTCGCCAAGACCGTGAAATCGGGTGCCGACTACGACACAATTATCGAAAACATCGATATCGGCGGCCCTGCCATGATCCGCGCCGCGGCCAAGAACCACGGTGACGTCACCGTCATCGTCGACCCCGAAGACTACGCCTTCGTCCTCGATGAATTGAAGGACAAGGGCGAAGTCCCCTATCCTGCCCGTCAGAAGCT
Organism: Pelagibacterium halotolerans; assembly: GCF_044811015.1. Lineage (GTDB taxonomy): Bacteria > Pseudomonadota > Alphaproteobacteria > Rhizobiales > Devosiaceae > Pelagibacterium > Pelagibacterium halotolerans_A. Next base: position 2,561,421 of record NZ_CP085243.1, on the reverse strand, counting down.
CGCCGCAAAGGCCTTCTCGCGCACCGCCGCCTATGATGCGGCAATCTCCAACTGGTTTGCCCAAACCCTCGAAATGCCCGACCTCACATGGCGCAGCTTTCCCGGCAAGCTCCGCCAGGAAATGCGCTATGGCGAAAACCCCCATCAATGGGCGGCGTTCTATACCGATGGCTCGGACCGCCCCGGTGTCGCCACCGCCACCCAGGTCCAGGGCAAGCAGCTTTCCTACAACAACATCAACGACACCGACGCCGCCTTCGAACTCGTTGCCGAATTCGACCCGAAAAAATCCGCGGCCGTCGCCATCATCAAGCACGCCAACCCTTGCGGCGTGGGCGAAGGCAAGACGCTTCTCGAAGCGTACAAGGCCGCACTTGTGTGCGACCCCGTCTCCGCCTTCGGCGGCATTGTCGCACTCAATCGCCCGCTCGACGAAGAGGTCGCCACCGAGATCGTCAAACTCTTCACCGAGGTGATCATCGCGCCGGGCGCGTCCGACGAAGCCATCGCCATCATCGAAGCCAAGAAGAACCTGCGTCTGCTCCTGACCGATGCCTTGCCCGACCCCAGATCCGATGGACTGACCGTCAAATCGGTCGCTGGCGGGCTTCTGGTCCAGACCCGCGACAACAAGAATGCCGAAGATTGCGAGTTAAAGGTCGTCACCGAGCGCCAGCCGACTGAGGCGGAAATGCGCGATCTCCTGATCGCGGCGAAAGTCGCCAAGCACGTCAAATCCAACGCCATCGTCTACGTCAAGGACGGTGCGACCGTCGGCATCGGCGCAGGCCAGATGAGTCGGGTCGATTCGGCCCGCATCGCGCACCGCAAATCCAAAGACGCCGCAAAGGCCGCAAAGCTCAAGGGCGCTTTGACCGAAGGTTCGGTTGTCGCCTCGGACGCCTTCTTCCCCTTCGCTGATGGTCTCGAAGCCCTGATCGAAGCCGGCGCCACCGCCGTCATCCAGCCCGGCGGCTCGATCCGCGACGAGGACGTCATAGCGGCGGCAAACAAGGCCGGTCTCGCCATGGTCTTTACCGGTATGCGGCATTTCCGGCACTGATGGCCCCGCACAGAGAATGGGACGGGTTCACACGGCGATCGTAGCGCACCGACCGGCCACGCGCACGGTTCCCCTTCTCCCCTTGAGGGAGAAGGGAAGCAGTGCGAACGGCAAGGACGTGCCTCAGAGGCGGCCACTAGGGTCGCCTTTTTTTGACCGTGAATGCGTCGCTTATCCCAGCAGCCCCAGCACAATTCCTTGTACGATCATAACCCCGAGCAGATACCCGCCATTGATAAAGGCGAGCGACCATTTTTGCCCCTCATAACGGTGATTGAGCACCATCGCGGTCAGCATGAAGCCGAACCACATATGCACGCCGATCAAAACCGCATTGTAAACGCTCATCCCACCCATGATGGCAGGCGTCAAAAGCGCCAGAAAATAGGCCATGATCAATTGGCACCCGGCAGCCCAGATAAACGGCGTCACCGATCCGCCGGAGCCTGCCTGGATATCTTCGATGGTCTTTCCCGTTGCCGCCAGCCATTGCTTGGATAAAACCGAGTACCACGCTGCGCCCAAGGCCATTGAAGCCACCATCGCCAGGACGACGGCGAGCCAATTGACGTCAAAATGCGTTATTCCCATAGGACTTCCCCTCAACAGAGGCGCCGGCGCACCCCACGCACGCCAGTGATTCGCGCCTGCGGCATTGTAACGCAGCGCACGGCTCTGCCGAGGGATTTTTTCAAGGAGTCAGAAGGTCCTAGCCTGCATTTCTCACACTCCCTGCGCCCTGCGTCGGATTTTGGCGAGTCGCATACGGGGGCGGGACGGGAAAGCGTATTCAACATACGGTTTCTCGGCCTGTGCCCGGAGGCGGCCGCCAAAATCCGACCCGAAGGGCCGGTCGAACCGAAGGTCCGCGTCAGCGAATATGGCGACAGGGGGCGTCAGAGAGCTTGCACGTATGTCTCCAATACGCGCTGCGCTCTCTTCGTGCCCTCTCGCCATTTTGGATCGGCGCAGGGCACAGGGAGTGTGAGAAATGCAGGCTACGCCTCAACCCCGCCCATCTGGCAGATGATCTTCCATTCGGCTTCGGAAACCGGCTGCACCGAAAGCCGCGAATTGTTGACCAGCACCATGTCCGAAAGCTCCGGATGCGCCTTGATCTCGTCGAGTGTCACGGGTCTTTCAAACGGCTTGACCGCTTCGACATCCACGCACTCCCAACGCGGATCATCTGTCGTTGAATCCGGATGCACCTCGTTGGCCACGCGCACGATCCCGACCACGGCCTTTTCCTTAACCGAATGGTAGAAGAACCCCAATTCGCCCTTCTTCATTTCGCGCATATTGTTGCGCGCCTGATAGTTGCGCACCCCGTTCCATTCCTCGGGCGCGCCTTTTGCCACCTGATGATGCCAGCCCCAGGTCTCGGGCTCGGACTTAAAAAGCCAGTACGCCAATTCAGATATCCTCCGGACGTTTAAGGGCCCAGTTCCAGGGCCGGATATCGATCGATTGAAACAACCCCGCCTCCGCGTAAGGGTCCTTGCCCATCAATAGCTTGGCGGTGTCGATGTTCTCGGCACGAATGACGAGCATCGATCCGCAGGGCTTCTCGTCCGCATCGAGATAAGGACCGGCCAGAACCAGTGCGGCGTCATTATCTTCCCAGAATTTCAGGTGCGCCGGACGCGTCGCCATGCGCAATTCCAGTGCATCGGGCTTGTCGAGGGCACTGACGGCAAACAACATTGGATTATCCTTCACGTTTGAGCGGACGGGTCATGAGCATATGGACGATCGACGAGATATCCTGCGCTCCCGAAAGCGCCAGATTGACCGCGTGAACAAGCGGCGCGTCGATACCGAATTCTTTCGCAAGCGCCTCGGCGACTGGCGCTGTATAAACCCCCTCGGCAAGCCCGATCCCGCGCGCCCGGATCTCGGCAACGCTCGCGCCACCCCCAAGCGCAACGCCGAACCGGTAATTCCGCGAAGCATCCGACGTGCAGCTCAAGGCGAGATCGCCGATCCCCGCCAGTCCTCCAAGCGTTGCCTCCTGCCCGCCCATCGCCCCAATCAGCCGACCGAGTTCGGCAAAGGCCCGCGCCAGAAACGCCGAGCGCGCCGAAAGCCCCAGCCCCGCACCCTCGATGGCCCCGGACCCAAGCGCATAGACATTCTTGAGCCCGCCGCACAGCTCAACCCCGACAAGATCGCCGCTCGCATAGGGCCGGAAGCTCCCGCTCGCCAGAAGCGATGCGACCGTCTCCGCCCGTTCGATCGTGCGCCCGGCCAGCGTCACCGCCGTCGGCCGCCCGCTCGCCACGTCATGGGCAAAACTCGGCCCCGATAGCACAAAAGGCTCGGCCTCCGGCGCGACCTCGGCCAAAATCTGACTCTGCCGCAAGTTTGTGTCCGCCTCGAATCCCTTTGCGCACAAGATCACGGGCACCCCCGCCAGCCGGTCCGGCCCGATCGCTTCAAGCGTCGCGCGCGTCGCTTGCGCGGGGACGACCATAAGCACGAGATCGGCACCGTCGAATGCGGAATAATCCGAATGCGCGACCAGCGACGGAGCCAGATCGATATCGCCCAGATAGCGCGTCAATCGATGCGTCATCGTCACTTCGCGCGCTGAATCGGGATCGCGCCCGAAGAGCGCCACCTCATGACCCGCAAAAGCCGCAGCCTGCGCCAGCGCCGTCCCCCACGCACCCGCTCCGACCACATGCACCCGGCTCACGCGCGCGCCTCCACGATTGTTTCATCGAGCGGCCATCGTGGCCGCGCGATGACGGAGAAATCGTCCCTCACCCCGAGCGCGAACCGCTCCGCCCCTGCCCAGGCCACCATCGCCCCGTTGTCGGTACAAAGCGCCGGCGGCGGCACGATCAGCATTGCTCCCGCCGCATCCGCGACATCCCTCAACGCCGCCCCGATCGCCTTGTTCGCCGCCACCCCGCCGGCCACCACAAACCGCGCCGGAGCCCTTGGAAACCGGGCGGAAAACCGCTCCAGCGCCTTGGCCGACCGCGCCGCCACGATATCGGTCACCGCTACCTGAAAGCTCGCACAAAGATCCGCGATGTCCTCCGAACTCACCGGCGCCACGGACTCGGCAGCAAGCCGCAAAGCCGTCTTCAACCCCGAAAACGAGAAATCCAGCCGGTCTTCTTTCAAAAGCGGGCGCGGCAGCGCGAACCGTGTCCCGTCACCAGATGCAGCAGCAGCTTCTACAGCAGGTCCACCAGGATACCCGAGATCGAGCAATTTCGCAGCCTTATCAAAGGCTTCCCCCAGCGCATCATCAATCGTCGTGCCCCAACGCTCATAATCCCCGACGCCCTTGACCAGCACGAATTGCGAATGCCCGCCCGAAACCAGCAGCATCAGATAGGGAAAATCCACCCCATCCGTCAACCGCGCCGTCAACGCATGCGCCTCCAGATGATTGACTGCAATCAAAGGCTTACCCGTGGCGCTCGAAAGCGCTTTGGCGGTCGTCAACCCCACAAGCACGCCCCCGATCAGCCCCGGCCCCGCAGTGGCAGCAATCGCCGAGAGTTCGTCAAAACCTATTCCCGCCTCATCGAGAGCGGCTTGGATAATCATATCGAGATGGAGAATATGGCTACGCGCCGCGAGTTCCGGTACGACACCGCCGAAATCCTTGTGCTCCGCGATCTGCGAGCGCACGATATTCGAGACGATCGCCCCCGACCCGCCGGCATCGCGCCGCACCACCGCCGCGGCTGTCTCGTCACAGCTCGTTTCGATGCCGAGGATGAGGGCGGGGCTGTCCATTGCGGCGTTCTGACTCTGGCCTTGGGCGCTCGGGTGGTGTCTAAAGGGGATCAGAAAATCCCGTTGTTGCGTTAATGCGTTACGCGTTTATCTCTTAAGTAGGACGAGGTCACTTTGCAATCTGTCACCATCGGCACCCGCGGTTCCCCCCTCGCCATCGCCCAAGCCGAAGAGGTCCGCAAAAAGCTCGCCGCCGCTCACGGACTAGAGCGCGATACCATCGCGATCAAGGTCATCAAGACGAGCGGCGACATCATCCAGGACCGCCCACTATCCGAAGTCGGCGGCAAGGGGCTTTTCACCAAGGAGATCGAGAAGGCGCTTTTTGACGGCGACATCGATCTTGCCGTGCATTCGTCCAAGGACATGCCGACACATCTGCCGAACGGTATGGTGCTCTCGGCCTTCCTCGAACGCGAAGACCCCCGCGACGCCTTCATTTCCCTGATCGCCAAAAGTCCCGACCACCTGCCCGAAGGCGCTAGGATCGGAACCTCATCGCTCCGCCGCGGCGCCCAGTTTAAGCGCTTCCGCCCCGATTTCCGAATCGTCGATTTCCGCGGCAATGTCGCGACCCGGCTCAAAAAGCTTGCCGACGGGGTCGCCGACGCCACGCTCCTCGCGCTCGCGGGCCTCAATCGGCTCGGCGAAGCCCACCGCGCGACGCTCGTGCTCGACACCAAGGATTTCCCGCCCGCCCCCGCGCAAGGCGCCATCTGCGTGGAAACCCGCGAAAACGACACCCGCACGACCGAACTCGTCGCCGCGCTCAATCACACGGAAACCGCGGTGCGCATCCACGCCGAACGCGCCTTCCTCGATACCCTCGACGGCTCATGCAAGACCCCTATCGCCGCCCTCTCCGCATTTGAAGGCGGTCGGCTAACGCTTTTTGGCCAAATCCTCTCGCCCGACGGGAAAGAGGCATTCGAGGACGAAATCTCCGGCAACGCCGACGATGCCGAAGCCCTTGGCCACACACTTGGGGAAAAGCTAAAGTCCGAGGCTGGAACCGATTTTCTCGAAACGCTCAAGCGCGCCTAGCCGGCAAGGGAGAGCCCATGGCCCCGGTCCTGCTCATCACCCGTCCCCAGCCCGATGCCGACCGAACTGCCGCGCATCTGCGCGCGCTCGAGATCGACTGCGCAATCGCCCCTATGCTCGAAGCACGGCCAAGCGGAGCCGAACTGCCCGATCTTTCCACCTTTGCCGCCACCGCTGCCACCAGCGCAAACGCCATCCGCTTCCTCGCGCGCCACGCCGGGTTCGAAAAACTGAATGCCCGCCCATTCTATACGGTCGGCGACCAAACCGCACTCGAAGCGGGACGAGCCGGCTTTTCCGACATCCGGAGCGCCCACGGTACGCTGCGCGACCTCGCCCGGCTCATCGCGAACGACAGGCTGGATGGTCCGATCTTCTATCCCGCCGCCCACCACCAAAGCGGTGACCTCGCCGGGCTCCTGGCAGCGTCCGGCATAGCGGTGGAAACCCATGTGCTCTACGAAATGGTGCCTGCCACGGCTTTTCCGCCGGGCATCCTGAAGCACCTGATGGATGGCGCCATCACCGGCGCACTCTTTTATTCCCGCCGCACTGCCCAAGTGTTCGCATCCTTGTGCAGGGGCAAGGATTTTGCGCCGATCCGCGCCCGGCTCGAAGCCCTGTGCATGTCCGAAAGCTGCGCCGAACCCCTGGTAGCAAATCATTTCCTCCGCATCTCACTTGCGGACGAGCCCAATCGCGAGGCGATGGAAACCCTCGCCCTGGCTTTTGCCCGCGAGCAAATCAGGTCATGATGCCAGAGCGTTTTCAGAAAAAGTGGAAACCACTTTTGCGGTTCGACCCGAAGGGCCGCGTCAGCGAATACGCGACTAACAAAGAGTCGGAGCTTCGATTCCGATACCGTTGGAACCGAAGCTTCAAGGCCCCGTTCGTAATGCTTGCAAGAGGCTCTTTCTAAATGGCGGACAAAAAAACCGGCCCGGTCAAACCTCCGATCATCGACGCGAAGGCACGCCAGTCCGAGGATACGGACAATACCAGAACGCGCGCCGAAACACCGTCTACCGACAAGGGAAAACCGTCGGCGGCCTCCCCCAGCCAAGCATCAGATACGTCCAAGCCAGCCGGCGCCAGCGCGCATAAAATCGATGATGCGCAGGCGGCGGCCGGCGAACAAAAGCCCAAAACCGGTTCGGCCACCCCCGAACCCCCGCGCCCAGCGGCCGTCGGTACCGGTGCGCTGGTTGTGACCGGTTTGGGCGGCGCCGCGCTCGGCCTCGCATTCGCTTATGGGCTGGCTGCAACGGGGTTCTGGCCCACGACACAGCCGCAGATCGACCCCACGGCAGCGCTCGAATCCAGAATCTCCGATCTCGAAGCCGCATTTTCCGAGATTTCGGGCAGCGGTGCCCAAATCAATACCCAGCTTGGCGATCTCGATACTCGCCTTCAGACCCTCGAAACCGAGATTTCCGCACTCGGCGACACGCCGCCTGCGACGGCCCAATCCGACATCGACGCCCTCACTGCCCGTGTGGACGAACTCGCCAATGCTCTCAGCGCCGTAAGCGCCGGAACCTCCGGCCGCGACGCAACCCAGATCGGCGCCGATATCGCGACGCTTCAAGACCGTATCGGCGCCGTCGAGAACGATTTGGGCACGATCGCCCCGACGCTCGATACCGCGACCAGCGATCTCCAAAGTCTCGACAGCCGCATCGCCGAACTCGAAGCCGCGCTCGCCGACCAGCCCGAAGTCGCCGAAATCACTGCCGAGCGCGACCGCTTCGCCCAAATCCCCGGCACCATCGCGGCCCTTGAGCGCCGGATCGCCGCCGGGGAGCCGTTTGCGGCAGCCCTGGCGAACCTCGAAGCCATCCTGCCCGATCTCGACATCCCCGCGCCGCTCCGTGCCGCCAGTGCAACCGGGATCGCCTCGACCGACGCCATGATCCACGAATTCCGCGCCCTGATGCCAGAACTTCTTGCCGCAAGGCCGCTCGATCCGGACGCCGGATTTCTCGAAACGCTGATGAGCCAGGCGCAAGCGGCGATAGCGTTGCGCCCGGCGGGTGAAATCTCCGGCAACGGCGCCGACGCGCTTTTGGCTCGTGCCGAGACGGCCCTTGAAGACGGCGATCTGGCGGGTACACGAAATGCGCTTACGGCCCTGCCTGAGCCCATGCAGAGCAAAGCCACCCCGCTTATCGACAAGGTCAATGCCGCACTCGCAGCACGGACCCTGCTCGACGCCGCGCGCAACGCCGGCAACGGCAACGGAGAGGCCGTGCAATGACCCGTCTCGTCGTCTACCTCACCCTGAGCCTCATTCTCGCACTCGGCATCGCCTGGCTCATTGCCATGCCCGGCACGGTGCTGATCGATTTCGGCAGCTACCGCCTCGAACCAGGTCTCGGCACGGCCATCGGCGTCGTGATTGCCTTCATGGTGCTCACGATTCTCGCCTGGGCCATCGTCCGCCGTATCCTCGAAGCGCCCCGAACCCTCGCGCGCCACGCCGCCCACCGCCGCCACGAGGCTGGCGTCGAAGCGCTCTCTGACGGCCTGATCGCACTTCAGGCCGGCGAATTGACCAAAGCCCGCAGCCTCGCCCGCGATGCCCGCTCAAAACTCCCCGAAAACGCTGCAGCACAACTGCTCGAAGCCCGTGCCGAACTGGCGCTGGGGGACCTCGCCGCCGCCCGCGAGCACTACCGGGCGCTGATTTCCAACCCCAAAACCGCCGTCGCCGCCCTCGCAGGCCTGCACGAGCAGGCCATCGCGCAGAACCGCCCCAATGCCGCGCTCACCTTCGCGCGCAAGGCCCTCGTGCTTGCGCCTTCGCTCGATTGGGCCAGTCAGGCAGTGTTCGAGAACCTCGCTGCCAAAGGCGCATGGGCCGAAGCACTCGACATGTCCGGCTCGCTTCCTGCCCATACCCGCGCCCAGCGCGCCGACAAGAAGCGCCGCCAGGGCGTTCTCCAGACTGCCCTCGCCGGCACGCTCGAAGAGACCGAGCCCGACGCTGCACTCGAGCACGCACTTTCGGCGCTCAAATCGATCCCCGATTTCCCGCCCGCCGCTTTGATTGCAGGCCGCATCTACATCAACCGCGGCGACACGCGCCGCGCTTCGGGCCTTCTGCGCCGCATCTGGCGGGCGACGGGCCATCCGCACATCGCCACACTCTATGCCCATGTCAAACCCGGCGCCTCAGCGGTCGAGCGCCTGAAGCGCATCCGAGCGCTCGTTGAAGCCCCCCGCGAAGACCGCACCGCCGCCATAGTGCTCGCCCGCGCCGCCATCGACGCTTACGAATGGACGCTCGCCCGCAACACGCTCGCCCCCTTCGCCTCCGCTGAACCGACCCAGCAGATCTGTCTATTGATGGCCGAAATCGAGGAAGGCCAGTCGGGCGATCAGGGCAGGGCCCGCGAATGGCTCGCCCGCGCCGTCAACGCCCCCCGCGACCCCATCTGGACCGCCGATGGCGTCACGAGCGACGAATGGGCACCTGCATCCCCCGTCACCGGACGGCTCGACGCATTCGAGTGGAAAGTCCCCGTCACCACCCGGACCGCCCGCGCGCTCGAATCCCGCGCATCTGAAGAGGGCGCCGAATCGGCCGATACCGAAGAATCCATCGAGGCACTCCCCGCCGAACGACAAAGCCTTTCACCCTCAGCATCCACCGCATAGCCGGAGCAAAGAAAGTGCACGCAAGCCCGATCTCGGCCCTTGCGCAAAACCGCCCGCATCAGTAAAAGACGCGGGCAATCGCGCTGGCTGGCTTTTCCGTCCTGCCAGCAGCCCTATTGGGCCGCTTTAGCTCAGTTGGTAGAGCACATCATTCGTAATGATGGGGTCGCGTGTTCGAGTCACGCAAGCGGCACCACTTTTCTCGCCCGGCCTTCACCTGCAACCAGCCCACATCAATGGGCCGTGCCCAGCCCCTCGGGCAACGGATCGTCCCCTAGCGGCAGGCGAGTCCTCAGTGCACGGCGGAAATCGCTCGGGCTCATGCCTGCGAGCTTCCGGAAGCTCGTATTGAAAGCCGAGAGCGAACCGAAGCCGCTATCCATCGCCACCTGCAACACGCTTATTTCTTCAGAATGCAAAAGCGCCTGGGCATAGGAAAGCCGCAACAGGCTCACATATTCGTTGAGCGTCATGCCGGTGGATTTCTTGAACACGCTCATGGCGTATTTGGGATGGATGTCAGCCGAGGATGCGATGGCGTTGGAGTCGATGTCATGCCGGAAATTCGCCGCCACGAACGAGCAGATCCGACCGATATTGTGGAAGCTCTGCCTGTCGGGCGCTTCCAGCGGGACAGAATCGGTGGCCCCCTCGGCCTCAAGCAGGCAATAGCGCTCGAACTGGATGCGTTCGATACGCAAGAGCACCTCGCTAATCGCGTGCTCGACCCGTGCAGAATCTTCCGAGCGCAGATAGTCCGACCAGCGCGCGAAATTGGCGTCGTCACCCGGATCGTGCTGGCGCGTTAAAAGCGTCGCCCCAGTCATCAGCCGCTGCTGGATGTCCTCGGGCAGCCGCAGGCGGAAAAAGTACAGAAGCGGAAGATGAATGGCGATGAAGAACGCATCGTCGCTCGTATCGACCACCCGGTGCGGCAGTCCGCCCCAGAACAAGCACAGATCGCCGGGCGCCAGATGCGTCATATGCCCCTGCATCTGATAATCGACGGTGCCCGAAAAGACGTAATTGATTTCGACCTGCGCGTGCCAGTGCGCGGTTGCCATAATCCCAGGCTGTTCGTGGCTGACGATCAGGCGGTTGGGCACTTTCTCAACCGTACTCAGACGCGGATTCCAATACCGCTTGCCACTTATCTTACGATCCAACGACTCCCCCTTCCCATCCTGCGAGACGCCGATCCCTGAACTGCTAGTTTAGGTTTGGCCCGGCATCCGGGCAAATGAAAAAGGGAGGATTTTGAATGCGCACGAAAGTGATCTGCGCCGGGTTGGCGCTTGGCGTTGCCATGACGGCGACCGGTGCGAACGCCCAATCGGGCGAATTGACCATCTGGAGCTGGAATATCGCGGCGTCCTCGCTCGAATCCGTGATTGAAGGCTTCAACGCCCAATATCCGGACGTCTCCGTCACCGTGGAGGATTTGGGCAACCAGCAGGTCTTCGACCGCCTCCTCGCCGGCTGCGCCGCCGGCGGCTCGGGCCTGCCCGATATCGTTTCGATTGAAAACCACGAAGCCGAGATCTTCTGGGCTCAGTTCCCCGACTGCTTCGTCGATCTCAAAACCCTCGGCTACACCGACGAGATCGCTTCGGGCTTCCCGGATTTCAAACGCACCGAGCTCGAAGTCGGCGACGCCGCCTATGCTATGCCTTGGGATTCCGGCCCGGTCGTCATGTTCTATCGCCGCGATTTCTATGAGAACGCCGGCGTCGACCCCGCTTCGATCTCGACCTGGGACGACTTCATCGCAGCCGGTCAAGCGGTGATGGAAGCCAACCCCGGTGTCGTCATGGCGCAGGCGGATTTGAACGGCGACACCGAATGGTTCCGCATGCTCGCCAACGAGCAGGGCTGCGGCTACTTCGCGCAGGACGGCTCGGCCATCACCGTCGCCCAGCCCGGCTGCGTCGCCGCACTCGAAAAGGTCGGCGAGATGGTCAATGGCGGTCTGATCACAGCGGCCGACTGGAACGAAAAGATCCAGTCCAACAATGCCGGCACCGTAGCGTCCCAGCTTTATGGCGGCTGGTACGAAGGAACGATCCGCTCGACCGCGCCCGAAGATCAGAATGGCCTCTGGGGCGTCTACGTCATGCCTTCGATGACCGAAGACGGTCCGCACGCCGCGAACCTGGGCGGTTCCTCGCTCGCCATAACCTCGGCATCGGACAATCCGGAAGCCGCGTGGGCCTATGTCAACTATACCCTCGGCACCAACGAGGGTCAGGTGACCATGCTGCGCGAATACGGCCTCGTGCCCTCGCTGCTCTCGGCACTCGACGACCCCTATGTCAACGAACCTCTGCCCTTCTGGGGCGATCAGGCCGTGTGGGTTGATATCCTCGGCACGCTCGAAAACGTCGTCCCCAGCCGCGGTACGCCCTTCTTCGGCGACGCCGATGGGGTGATGCGGTCGGTCCAGACGCAATATCTCAATGGTGGGTACGAGAGCGCCCAGGCCGCACTCGAAGACGCAGCCAACCAGATCGCGTTGGTAACCGGGTTGCCGATCGCGAACTAAAACTCGCTTTTTCGGCGCGCGGGTGAGGGGGCATCTGCGCGCCGGATTTTGCAGGAGGAGGACAAAACGATGCGCGTACGTTCGCGGACGGCTTACGGATTCCTGGCGCCGTATCTCTTGATCTTCGCCGGGTTCTGGATCTGGCCGATCATCTATTCGTTCTACCTCTCCTTCCTCTCGACCCGCGCCCAACCCTGGACGTTCAACCCAACGATCAACTGGGGCAGGCTGGTCATCGACCCGGCCTTTGCCAACGCGCTAAAAAATACACTCGTCATCCTCCTCATTCAGGTGCCGGTGATGATTGCGCTCGCGACGCTCCTGGCGGTGCTGCTCAATTCGCACCTCCTGCGCGCCCGGGGCATCATGCGCTTTGCCTTCTTCGCGCCGGTCGTTGTGGGCGAAGTGGCTTACGCCGCAGTGTTCCGGCTGATGTTCAACACCGATTTCGGCGTCATAAACAAGCTCATTGGCGCTCTCGGTATTCCGCCGGTCTCCTGGTTTTCCAACCCCACCGCCGCGATGGCCCTGATCATCATGGCTGTCACTTGGCGCTGGGTCGGCTATAACGCCATCATCATCCTTTCAGGGCTGCAATCGATCCCCGAGGACGTCTACGAGGCCGCAACGCTCGACAAGGTCTCCAAGACCAAGCAGTTCTTCTTCATCACCCTGCCTCTCTTAAGACCCATCATCCTCGTCTGCGTCGTCCTGTCAGTGATCGGCACCATGCAGCTTTTCGCCGAACCATTCCTCATCACCAATCGCGGCGGGCCGGGCGGCGCGACCGAAACGCTGGGGCTCTTCCTCTACCGGCAAGGCTTCACGGTCTTGAACTTCGGCTACGCCTCGGCGGTCGCCTACACCATCGCCGCGCTGGCGGTCGTCATCTCCGTGCTCAATCTCTGGCTCGGGAGGGATCCCAAATGAGATCGAAATCCACCTCGACGCTCTACCGCACCATCGCGCTTCATGCCGTTCTGGTGCCACTTGCGCTCATCTGGCTCTTCCCCATCTGGATGATGGTGATCTTTTCCACCATGCCCGAGAACGGCATTTTCTCCCCCGCAATCAACCTCATCCCGTCCGACCAGTTCTGGAACAATTTCGTGCTGCTCGAAGAGGATACCGGCTTTTTGCGAACGGTCTTCGTCTCTGTTGTCGTCGCGCTCGTTTATACGGCCACCTCCGTGCTCCTGACCTCCATGGCCGGCTGGGCGCTCGCGCGTTACCAATTCGTGGGCAAGGGTGTCGTGCTCGGCATCATCCTCGGGACACTGACCCTGCCCTATTTCGTCGTCGTGATTCCGCAATTCATCATGGTCGCCCGCACCTTCGGGCTCGCCAATACGTGGTTCGCGCTGATCGTCCCGCCGCTTTTCAACGCGCTCGGCGTGCTCTTCATGCGCCAATCCTTCTCCATGATGCCGGGCGAGCTCTTCGACGCCGCGCGGGTCGAAGGGGTGAAGGAATGGCAGATCTTCCTGCGCGTCGCCCTGCCCATGGCGCGCCCGACGATTGCGGCGCTGTGCATCATCCTGTTCCTTGCAAGCTGGAACAACTATCTCTGGCCCTTGCTCATCAACAACCGCCCCGACATGATGACCGCGCCGGTTGCATTGGGTTCGCTCATTGGGGTGACGCGGGTCTCCTGGGGCGGCATCATGACCGGCGCGGTGATCCTCACCGCCCCCATGCTCGTCGTCTTCGTTCTTCTCCAACGCCATTTCGTGGCCGGCATCGCCGCCGGCGCCATCAAATAAGGGAGGGTGCCAATGGCAGGCGTTACGCTTAAAGACGTCAAGAAGCGCTTCGGCTCGGTCGAAGTGATCCACGGCGCGGATCTGGACGTTACCGATGGCGAGTTCGTCGTCTTCGTGGGGCCCTCGGGCTGCGGAAAGTCGACGCTCCTCAGAATGATCGCCGGGCTCGAGGATATCACCGAGGGTGAGATCGCCATCGGCGGCACGACGGTCAACGACGTCGAGCCGGCCGATCGCGGCATCGCCATGGTGTTCCAGTCCTACGCGCTCTACCCGCACATGACGGTCGAGCAGAACCTCTCCTTCGGGCTGCGCATGACCGGCAACGATAAGGCGGATACCAAACGCCGCGTCGACCGCGCGGCGGAAATCCTCCAGATCGAATCTCTGCTCGACCGCCGTCCGCGCCAGCTCTCGGGCGGCCAGCGCCAGCGCGTCGCCATCGGGCGGGCCATCGTGCGCGAGCCGCAGGTGTTCCTCTTCGACGAACCGCTCTCGAACCTCGATGCCGAGTTGCGCGTTCAGATGCGCGTCGAAATCGCAAGGCTCCACGCCGAACTCGGCACCACGATGATCTACGTCACCCACGACCAGATCGAGGCGATGACGCTTGCCGATAAGATCGTTGTCTTGCGCGACGGCCGGATCGAGCAGATCGGCGCTCCGCTCGATCTTTACGACGACCCGGCCAACCAGTTCGTCGCCGGCTTCGTCGGCTCCCCGCGCATGAACTTCATGGCCGCCAAGGTCATTGAAACCGGCGCGGACACCGCGACCCTCGAACTGGTCAACCAGGGCAAGGCTCAACTGACCGTCCCTGTGACCGGCCCACTCAAACCCGGTGACGACATCACCCTCGGCGTGCGCCCCGAGCATTTCGGGGATGAAAATGCCGAAGGTTCGAAGCTCAGCCTCAAGATCGACGTTGCCGAACACCTTGGCGCGACGAGCTATATCTACGCCAACACCGCCACCGAACAACTGATCATCGAGCGCGAGGAATCCCGCGCCGAACTCGGCCGTGAGGAGATCACGGTCACCATTCCGTCCGCCCGCGCCTATCTTTTCGATAGCGCCGGGGTGCGGCTGAAATAGGGGTGTGTTGAGAATCGGATCAGGGGGCGCCGAAAACGGTGGTTTTCGAGAACCGGAGCGGAGCGTACTTAAGTACGTGAGCACCGGAAGCGCAGAATGCCGCCGTTTGCAGGCCGCCCTGGTCCGATAATCGACACACCCGAACCCTCTTGCTTTAGGAAAGACGTATAGAAATGACCCAAGCACCGAAGATCCGTTGGGGCATCCTCGGACCCGGCACTATCGCCAAAGCCTTCGCCGGCGGCGTCCTCCATTCGGAAACCGGCGAACTGGCTGCGATTGCCACGCGCAATCCTGGTCGCGCCGGGCTCGCCGAAGCGTTCCCCGGCGTGCGTGTCGTCGAGGGCTATCAGGCGCTCCTCGACGATCCCGAGATCGACGCGATCTATATCTCCGTGCCGCACCCCTACCACGCCCAATGGGGCATTCGCGCCGCGGAAGCCGGCAAGCACGTTCTGTGTGAAAAGCCCATCGGGCTCACCGCTTTCGAAGCCGACGCCATGTTCCATGCCGCGCTCAAGGCGGGGACCTTCATGGGCGAAGCCTATATGTACCGGCTGCACCCGCAGACGCAAAAAATCGTCGACCTCGTTAAATCCGGCGCCATTGGCGAAGTGCGCATGATCAAGTCGAGCTTCGGCTTCGCCATGCCCAAATTCGACCCCGAACACCGGCTTTACGCCAACGACCTCGCCGGCGGCGGCATCCTCGATGTCGGCGGCTACCCGGTTTCGATGGCGCGCCTGATCGCCGGCTCGGTCGACGGCAGGGAGGTTTCCGAACCCGTCGAAGTCTCTGGCTCGGGCCATCTGGGCCAATCCGGCGTCGATGAATGGGCGTCCGCAGTCCTCAAATTCGAAAACGGGATCGTCGCGGAAGTCTCCTGCTCGGTTTCGCTCAACCAGGACAACATTCTCCGCATCCTCGGCACCACGGGCCGCATCGAGGTCAAGGACTTCTGGTTCGCCTCGGGCCATGAAGGCGGTACGGGGCTGATCGAGATCGTTCGCCCCAATGGCAGCCGCGAGACCGTCGAGGTCAAGGAAGACCGCTGGCTCTATTCCTTCGAGGTCGATGCCGCCGGCGAAGCGATCCGGGCGGGCCGCACGGAATTCGCCTATCCCGGCATGACCCGCGCCGACAGCCTTAACAATCTGCGCGTCATGGACAAATGGCGCGCCGCAATCGGGCTCGAATACGAGATCGAAAAGCCTGCTCGCCGCACCATGACGCTCAAGGGCGAGCCGCTCGAGAAACGGTCCGACGCCATCAAGCGCCACACCATTCCCGGCCTCGCCCGCGAAATCTCCAGGGTCGCCATCGGCTTTGAGGATTTCCGCAGCTTTTCGAGCGTTTCGATCCTGCTCGACGCCTTTTACGAAAAGGGCGGCAACGCATTTGATACCGGCTTCATTTATGGCGGCGGCGTCACCGAAACGCTTCTCGGCGACTGGCACACCTCGCGGGGGCTGCGCGAGGATATCGTCATCATCGGCAAGGGCGCGCATTCCCCGCTCTGCTATCCCGACGTCATCGCCAAACAGCTCGATGTGACGCTCGACCGGTTGAAGACCGATTATGTCGACGTCTACTTCATGCACCGCGACAATCTCGACATCCCGGTGGGCGAATTCGTCGACGCCATGGACGCCGAGGTGAAAAAAGGCCGCATCCGTGGTCCCTTCGGAGGCTCGAACTGGACGCGCGAGCGCTTCGACGAAGCGATTGCGTACGCCAAAAAGAACGGCAAGACCGCGCCAGGCGTGCTTTCCAACAATTTCTCGCTCGCCGAGATGCAAAAGCCGCTCTGGCCGGGCTGCGTCGCCTCATCCGATGCCGAATGGCGCACATGGCTCACCGATCGGCAGATCCCCAACTTCGCCTGGTCGAGCCAGGGTCGCGGGTTCTTCACCGAGCGCGCGGGCCGTGACAAGACCGACAACGCCGAATTGGTCGAGACCTGGTACACGGAAGACAATTTCGGCCGCCGCGACCGGGCCATCGAGATGGCGGAAAAGCTCGGCAAGCACCCGATCCACATCGCACTCGCCTATTGCTTCTACCAGCCCTTCCCGGTGGTGCCATTGATCGGCCCGCGCACCCTCTGGGAACTCGATTCGAGCCTCGAAGCCCTCGAGATCGAATTGACCCCCGAAGACATCGCCTGGCTGCAGACAGGCAAGCGGTAAAATTCGGAAAAGGCCCGCCCCGCGTGGGCCTTTTTCTTGCGCTTCAGGCATGCCTGTTCATCCGGCGACCCTCGAGCCCCGGTGTCAAATAGCGTGGACGGTATGCGGCGAGACGCGCCTCATACTGATTATATAAATGCGAGGCGAGCCTCGCCGCATACGCCCGGGATTTTTGGCTTGGCGTCCGCAACAGGCTAGGGCCAATCCCCTCCGGGTTTCCCCGGTATGCCGCGGTGCTGCCGCGACTGGCTCTGGTGACGTTCGGACCTCCGCTGGGACGACTCCCATCGGACCCGGACCGGTCCCGCCCAAACGTGCGTTGCGCCTGCGCCCATCAAGCGGGTCCGTAACGAACATCATAAGCGCGGTTTCGGGGGCGGGGATAAGTTTGCGCTAAAGGCTTCCGCTTGTTGCTGAATTCCCCTCGCTCTACCCCGCCGGCGCCCGCAGCGCGCGGCCCGCGTCATCGAACACATGTCCCAGCGAAGGATCCACCGCCACGTGAATATCCTCATGCAGCGCGATGTCGGGCGCGCCGCCGAGCTTGATCGTCATCTCGTCGCCCTGGGGCGTGCGGAAATGGACGATGGCGAATTCGCCCAATTGCTCGATCACCTCCACCGCGCCGGACAGCTGGGCGCTGTCCGCGCCAACACGCTCAAGATGCTCGGGCCGGACCCCCAGCGTCACCGCGCGCGATAGATCGCTCCCGACGAACGGCACTATCTTGCCATTGGGCAAAGCCACGCCCGACGCGTCGCCCTTGACCGGCAGAAGGTTCATCTTGTTGCCGCCGATGAACTCGGCAACGAAGGTGTTCGCCGGAGCGCGGTAGAGCTCGAGCGGGGAGCCGACCTGTTCGATCACGCCCGCGTTGAGCACCACGATCTTATCGGCCAAGGTCATCGCCTCGACCTGATCGTGCGTAACGTAAATCATCGTCGCATCGAGCGTTTCATGGAGCTTGGCGATCTCGACCCGGGTTTGCGCGCGCAATGCTGCGTCGAGGTTCGACAAAGGCTCATCGAACAGGAACACCTTCGGGTCGCGCACAATGGCCCGTCCGATGGCGACGCGCTGGCGCTGACCACCTGAAAGCGCCTTGGGCATGCGCGAAAGATAGCTTTCGATCTGCAGGATGCGCGCCGCCTCGTTGACGCGCCGGTCGATCTCCGCCTGCGGTGCCTTGGAAAGCCGCAGCCCGAAAGCCATGTTCTCGTAGACAGTCATATGTGGATAAAGCGCGTAGGACTGGAATACCATCGCGATGCCGCGCTGGGGCGAGGGTACGGTGTTGACGATCTTGCCACCGATCCCTATGTCGCCGCCCGAGATGGCTTCGAGCCCGGCGATCATGCGCAGAAGCGTCGATTTCCCGCACCCCGACGGTCCGACGAAGACCACGAACTCACCCGAACGGATATCAAGATCGATCCCGTGGATGACCTCCATCGCGCCATAGGATTTGCGCACATTCTTGAGCGTCACATTGGACATGGCGACCTCCCTAGGTTTCGATCATCACGGTTGCGATTTCGAACGGCCGGAGCTTCAGCGCGATCGCGTTGTCGGTAACCGGAACCGCCTCGCCGCCCTGTTCCATCAGATTGACCAGCTTCGCGGACTTGACCGGCACCCCGAACGTCACCGTCGCTTCGGCGCGCTTGTTCGCGGTTTCGAAAACCCGGAGCACCAGCGCGTCGCTCGCCTCGGCGAGCTTGACCGTTTCGATGGTCACATTGGCCGCGTCGCATCGTGCCAGGCTGAACGGCTCGCCCGCCGGCCCATCGGAAATTGAAAGATCGCCGATGAGCCGGACGGGATTGTTGAACCGCTCGGCGGCGCGGTGGACCGTTTCGAGGTCCGATACGCCCTCATGCACGTAAAGCGCATAACGCAGCCGGTGCTCGCCCTGATCGGCCTCGGGGTGCGGATGGGTCGACCCGCGCACCAGCGTCAGGCGGATAAGCTGCTCGTGGGCGTCATAGCCATATTTACAGTCATTGAGCAGCGCCGCGCCGAAATCGGCCTCGCTCATGTCCACCCAGCGGTGCATCGAGGCTTCGAACCGCGCTTGATCCCAGGACGTATTGCGGTGCGTGGCGCGCGTGACGTGGCCGAACTGGATCTCCGAACGGATCTCCGAGACGTTGAGATCGAACGGGAACAGCGCTTTGACCACCGTTGCCTGCTCGTGCCAGTCGATGAAGGTATCGAATTCGACCTGCCGCGCGCCCTCGGTGATCGAGACGATCTGGACGAATTTTGAGGATTGATATGTCCGCGCGATCCGCAGAGCGGCCCGATACGGTCCGGTTTCAACCACCGTAATGTCCGCAACCCCGTCCGCGAGTGGCCAGAACTGCTCCTCGAAATACCAGTCGATATCCCAGGCATCCCAGTTCATCGACTTGTCTTCGTAAGCCACCAGCCGATTGGCCGTTTCACCCGGCGCAATCAGCTCTCGGTTGCCCGCCTTGTCGAAGACCGAGGTGATTTCGCCCTTCTGATCGAAGCTTACGCGGATGAGGCTGTTTTCCAGATGCGTCGGCGACACCGACAGGCTTGAGCTCTGCGCCGCGCCGCCTTCGGCAACCGCTGCGCTGGCCCATCCCAGAGACGGCACCGTCACCGGCACGGCCTGCTCGGTCGCCCCATCGGCACGGGCGATCTCCTGGAACGCCAGAGCCTCATCGCCCTGCCGTAACGCCTTGCCGGCCAAAGCAGGTGCAGCGAACCCAGCAAGCTCGCCTGTCCGGTCCTGGCTCGTGAAATTCACGAGCCGCGCGCCGCCCTGGCTGATCCCCGTCGCAACGCGCGCCGCCGTCAAGAGCGGGCCGTTCTGCGACGCGAGCGTTGCGAACAGCTCCTCATATTCGGCGTCCGAATCCGCATAGACCTCGGGGATCGAGGTGCCCGGCAGGATGTCGTGGAACTGGTTGATGAGCACCGTGCGCCAAAACTCGTCGAGCGTCGCACGTGGATAATCCGCGCCCGCGAGCACGCTCGCCATCGCCGAGAGAAATTCGAGCTCGCGCATCTCGCGCTCGGCGCGGCGGTTGTTCGCTTTGTTGGCCGCAATGTTGGTGAGCGTGCCCCGGTGATATTGCAGGTACAATTCGCCGTTCCAGCGCGGGAAACGGTCTTTCTCCGCATCCATTTTCGGCCCCAGCCGGTCGAGGAAGTTCCCCAGCCCCTCGAGCTTCACCTTGGGCGCGCCGGGAATACCGCGCTCCAAGCGCATGCCGCGCTCGATCATCGCGCGGGTCGGCCCGCCGCCGCCATCGCCATAGCCATAGCAGAGCACAAGATCGTCATTGACCGCCTTGGGCTCGTACCGCTTCCACGCGCCCATGACCTCGGTGACCGACAAATCCGAATTATAGGTCGTGAAAATCTGCTCGGACTCGAACGCTTGCGCGGTGATCAACTGCGCCTTGGTCTCCGACCCGTCGATGCCGCGCCAGAAGAAAGTGTCGTAGGGGTGCCGGTCGGTATCGTTCCAACTGAGTTTCGAGGTGATGAAATATTCGAGCCCCGAGCGGCTGAGAATCTGCGGCATGTTCGCCGAATACCCGAAGGTGTCGGGCAGCCAGACGCAGCGCGGGGTGACCCCGAACTCCTCGCGGTGGAACCGCATGCCATGCATGATCTGCCGCACCATGGATTCGCCCGAAACGATATTGGCGTCCGGCTCGACCCACATCGCCCCTTCGATCTCGAACTGCCCCCGCGCGACGGCCCGCTTCACGCCCTCCCAGATCTCCGGATAGTCGGATTTGAGAAAGTGGAAGAGCACCGCCTGGTTGTACATGAAGATAAAGCCGGGGAATTCGGCCATGAGGTTCAAAACCGTCGCAAAGCTGCGCCCGGTCTTGTCACGGGTGTGCGTGACCCGCCAGAGCCACGCCACGTCGATATGCGTATGCCCCACCGCCGTGATCGTCGGCTGCACCTCGGTGTCGGTGAGCCCGTAGATTTCCGAAGCGATCGCCTCGGCTTCATCGAGCCCCGAGACGCTTGCACCGCGCCGGTCGAGCGCGCGTAGCGCCCGGTCGACACAATTGAGGATTGCGTGCCGCCGCCCGTCGGTCTGTGGCAGGCGGATAGCGACTTCGAGCGGGGTGATAAGGTCATAGTAGAGCTTTTCCACCCGCTCGCTGCGCGTGAAGAACGCGACCTTGAACCCCGCCAGCGGGCGGTCGAAGAAGGTGAAGGCGTTGACGTGGACGACGTGCTTTTCCCCCGGCACCGCGTTGCGCGCGACGACGAGTTCAGTGTGGTTGCCATCGATCGCCTGCGCGATGGCGCCGTCGATATAGGCGAGGCATTGCGGGTCGGTCGAACCGGGCCGCTCCTGCCATTGCGAGGAAAACCGCAAAAGGAACGTCTTGCCCTCAGCCTCCTTCGGTACCTCGATTTCCGCCGCAAACCATGTATGCCCCTGATGCTGGCTCCAGACCGTGCGCTGGGTGAAGGCCGGCCAGCCGCACCAATCCGCCTCGAGCGCCTCGGGCGCCGAAAGCCCCGTCTCGTTGTAGTGCCAGGCAATCTCCCCGGGCACGGGCGAGAGAATCTTGGTCTCAAGGTCCGCGCAAAGCCGCAAAAGCTTCGCTTCCTCCTTGAGGTCGTCGGTCAAGAGCCCGAGCTTGTGGGTGAGGGGATTGGTATACGTCATCCTTTAACTCCGACACCGGCGAACCCTGTGTTCATGTTTCGCCGCAACAGGAAATAGACGCCGACCGCCGGCGCTGCGTAAATGATGGAAAAAGCCGCCAGGAACCCGTAATCGATCGAGCCCTGCCGGCCGAACGCGCTATAGAGCCCAATCGACATGGGGAACCCCGCCTCGGTGCGCGAGAAGATCAGCGGCAGGAGGAATTCGTTCCACGCGCCGGTGAAGGAAAAGAACCACACCACCGCGATCCCCGCTTTCGAGAGCGGCAGGACGATCTTGATGAGGATTTCCCAGAGCGATGCGCCCTCGACATAGGCCGCCTCCTCGAGCTCGATGGGCACCGTATCGAAGAAATTCTTGAGCAAGAGGAGCGTGAAGGGGAGGTTCAAAATGGTGAGCGCGAGAATGATGCCCATCATGTTCAAAAGCCCGGCAGCCTGCGCGGCGAAATACATCGGCACGATGACGCCGGTCGCCGGCAGCATGCGCAACAGAACCAGCGCCCACAAAAAGGCATTGCGCCCTGGGATCCGCATGCGCGAAAGCGGATAGGCCGCCGAGATCGCGACGAGGACCGTAAGCGTCGCCGTGCCCGCGGCGATCATCATCGAGTTGATGAACTGGCGGCCCGCCGACCCGCTCACCGCCTGGACGAAATTGTCGATCCCGACCGTTTGCGGCACGGCGAGCTGCCCCGTCGCCGCAGGGTCGATGGCGTTGGTCAAAAGCCAGAAGAACGGGCTGACCCAGATGAGCGCGAGAAAGGCGAGCGCGAGCGCCGTCAATCGCGAGGGCCGGTCCTGGTCCATCACTTGCTGGGCCATTATTTGGGCTCCCTCAAAAGACGCAGATAGAAAAGGGACAGCACCCCGACGATCACCAGCATCGCCACTGAAATCGCGCTGCCATAGCCGAGCTTCCCGACCGTAAAGGCCTGCTTATAAAGGAAGATCGCGAGCACCTCGGTCTGCCGCCCCGGACCGCCGCCCGTAAGCGCGTAAATGAGCGGGAAATAGGTGAAGGTCCAGATCGTGATGAAGAGCATATTGGTCGCGATATGCGGCCGGATGATCGGCAGGATGACCCGCCACACCCGCTGGAACGCCGTCGCGCCGTCGACCTTCGCTGCCTCCACAACCTCGCGGGACACCGAGTCGAGCGCGGCGGAGAACAAGAGATACGACCACGCCATACCCTTCCAGATATTGGCGATGATGACGACCGGCAGCGCGAATTCGTTGATGAAATTGACCGGCTCGAACCCCAGGGGCACGATGATGAGATTGTTGATGAGCCCGGTTTGCGCCGTGGTCGCCGACCACAGGAACGCCGCGACGATGTCTGGCACCAGCCAGCCGAGCATGATCGTCGCTTCGATCACCCCGCGCAGCACCGAGCGCTGGGTCCTCAGCGTCGCCGCGAGCAGGAAGCCAAGCACCGACTGGCCGACAATGGCCGAAAAGAACGAGAAGATGGTGGTGGTCCAGAGTGATTCGAGAAATCCGCGCCGGGTGAAGAGCCGCTCGTAATTGTCGAACCCCACCCAGCTCCAGTTGATCGCCTTGCGCCCCACCAGTTCGAGATCGGTGAAGCTGAACGCCAGCGCCCAGCCTGTGAAATACAAGAGCGCGCCGATCAGAAGAACCGCCGGGATGGCGAGTGCGACAAGCAGCCAGAGATTGGATGCCAGCCAGGGGTGGAGCTGGTGCTTCATGGCGGGGCCCGGGAAAATCTGAAACAAGAAGCGGATGCGCGGGTGGAGCTCCCCGCGCATCCAGTCAGGGAGGACTATTCGTAGGTTATGACGTTTTCTTCCCCGAACTCGTCCACCAGCGAGGCGTGATATTCGCTGATCGCATCTTCGACGCTCACCCCGTCAAGGATGTCCGCCGTCATCTGCTGAACGAGCGCGGAGACGACCTGATAACCGGGATAGGTATCGCGGCCGGTCGTATCGGCGGCAAGCTGCGTGGCTTCGGCAAGGTAAGGGTCGGACGCATAAGCCTCGGATTCCGCAATGTCGGTGCGCACCGCCATGCGGCGGTTCTCGACCGTCCAGTCGCCAAAATTGCCCGCATCGAAGATCGTCGTCAGAAGCTGGAAGGCAAGCTCGGGATCCTGAGCGTTCTCGTTGACGCCAATCGCCCAGCCGCCCGAGATATTGGTCGTTGCCTTGGTGTCCGGCAGGCCCGAACCCGGCCACGGCGTCCAGCCGATCAATGCGTTGCGCTCGTCCGCACTGGGCAGTGCCGGACCGCCATTGCAGTCCCAAAGGCAGGTGAATTCCCACGACCCGCTGGCGAGAATGCCGATCTGGTCGTTGGCCATGGCCTCGCGCACCGCGGCGCCGATATCGGTCGCATAGTTGATCGAAGCGGTCGCCAGTTCGTCCTCGGCGTAAACATCGTGATAAAGCTCAAGCGTCCGCCGGATCGCCGGGCTGTCGCCGATCCACTTGCCCTCGGCCCAGTTGCGCAGCCGGTTGCGGTCATCCTCGGGCGTATCGGCGCCCAAAAGCGCCATATAGAAGCCCTGCATGGTCGCCGCTTCACCCTGCTTGGTGCCGGCGGGAAGAAGGAAGGCGTTGTCGATACCCGTTTCCGCCTTGATGGTCCGGGCGGTTTCAAGCACATCATCCCAGCTCTGCGGCTCCCAGGGCATTTCGATGCCAGCGGCTTCAAAGACCGACTTGTCGTACCAGAGCATGCGCACGTCGGTGTCGGTGGGAAGCGCATAGACTTCGCCGTCATAGGCAACGACATCCAGAAGCGCGGGCATATAGTGCTGGTACTGATCCCAGCCGCTGCCCATCTCGCCGAGCGGCATCAGATAGCCCGCCGAGGCCAGCTCGGAAACCACGAAGCTATCGAGTTGGATGACATCGGCCGCCGTACCGGCGGCGAGATCGAGCGCCACGCGTTCGACATAACCCTCGCCAGGCAATTTGATCGCGTTGACGGTTTCCCCCGTCGCCGCTTCGAAATCCGCAATTCCGGGCTCGACCAGCGAACTCAGCCAGTCCGCATACATGATCGACACTTCCGCGTGGGCAGGCAGGGCCATCCCGGCCATGCCCAGAACGGCGACACTGGCCGCCAGGCTCTTTTTGAGCATCGGTTCCTCCTCCAAGTGCGCTGAATCCCTCTCCAGCGTCACCGCCAGCAAATCAGAATAATTGCAACGTTGCAATAGAAATCTCAAAACACTTGCCATAGCACAGCTGAAGTGACAATTTCATGATTAATTTCATGATGTTAATGAAAATGTTGCTACTGCGGAGGCTTCTTCGTCAACGATGCATCGTTATAAATTTACCAGTTTGACGACAGCCCTTCCACGTGTAGATAAAAGGACCAGGGAGCAAGGGTCATTCATGCGAGATACGCGGGACGCCGCCAAAACCGAGAATAAATCGAAAAGCCGTGCGACGCTACGCACCATCGCCGAGATTACGGGACTGAGCCTGTCGACCGTTTCGCTTTCACTGCGCGGCGGTGCGAGCCTCAAGGAGGAAACCCGGCGCAAGGTGGAGGAGGCCGCGCGTGCCGTCGGCTATGTACCCGACCGCGCCGGCGTGCGGCTAAGGACCGGCAAGACCAATGTCATCGCGCTGGTGCTCGACGGCGCCCCCGATTCGATCGATTTCGCGCAGAACATGATCCAGGGAGTCGGGCACGCCATAAAGGGGACACGCTATCATCTGACCGTAACCCCGGAATTCGAGCGCACGGCCTCGGTGGACTCGATCCGCTACATTCTCGACAATCGCACAGCCGACGGCGTCATCATCACCCACACCGCTCCGCGGGACCCCCGCGTGCAATTGATGATGGACGCCGATTTCCCCTTCGTCACCCACGGGCGCACGGAGTTCTTCACCCCTCACGCCTATCACGACTTCCATTCGGAGGCCTTCGCCCGGCTCGCCGTCGAGCGGCTCGTCTCGAAGGGCCGGCGCAAGCTGATGCTCGCGATCGGCGACGATTCC
Organism: Pelagibacterium halotolerans; assembly: GCF_044811015.1. Taxonomy (GTDB): domain Bacteria; phylum Pseudomonadota; class Alphaproteobacteria; order Rhizobiales; family Devosiaceae; genus Pelagibacterium; species Pelagibacterium halotolerans_A. The sequence goes on along the minus strand of NZ_CP085243.1, from coordinate 2,535,637 downwards.
ACGACGAACTACCACAACATCGTCACGACATTTAAAGGCGAAGTGACCCGCGCGGGGATTTCCGGAACGCTGATGGATACGCGCGCCGCACGCGGCCGCAGCGCCGAATTGCGCGCGTTCGGCATCGCGCTCGCTGCGTCCCCCGAGCGGCCCGACGGCATCATCTGCGACAGCGAAACCCGGGCCATTGCACTGATCAGCGGCCTTTACGAAGGCGGCCTCCGGATCGGGCGCGAGTTCGACCTGATCTCAAAGCAGACAACCGACATCCTGCCCACGGTCTTCCCGGACGTCGACAGCCTCGAAGAGGACGTCTATTTCGCCGGCACCGAACTGACGCGGCTCCTGCTCCGCCGCATCGAAGGCGAGATGCCCGAGAACCTCCAGACGCTCAGCGAGCCCATCCCGCACTGGCATTAGACGGGCGAACCCCGCCTCGCCCTACTCCGCCGCCTCGGTGGGTGCGAACCGGTGCTCGGCGATCGCTGCCTTGCGCGCGGTCGGGTGGATCGCCGCAACGTAATTGGCTTCCGAACCCGGCGCGAACAGCGCATCGCGCTCCTCGGGCGTTGACATGAAGAACGGAAACCGGTCGGCGACACGGTCGCGGATTTCGCTGTATTTTGCCGCATAGAGCCGAACGGGGAATTTGAGCCCACCGCCCAGATACCGCACGCCTTCCCATTCGACCGAGCCGAACACACGCTTGTAGAACGCCGCGTGCTCCTCGCGGATCGAGGAGAGGCAATAATCGGGCTTGAAATATTCGCACGCCATCGCCGCGAGCCGGATCGTCAAAAAGGGCAGCGCCGGATAGGCGAGCGCGGCATCCCGGTCGGCGGTGAACCGCGAAGGATCGACGAAATGCATGCCGGCATCGAGCTTGGGATGCAAGATATCGGCATAGGCCGTCATCGAAGGGGAATACCGGTGCTCGGCAGTAAGGTGATGAAGCCGCAGCGAACTCACGAGCTGGCCGTCGATATAAACACCATAGCACATAGCGTTAGGCACGAGATCGAGATCGTCGCGCGCAACATGCTCGTTGTTGGCGGGAATGAAATCCTCGCGTCGATACGCATCGTAGCGCAGCCGATAGACGGGATCGAGCTCCTCGTCGAGCCGCACGCGGCGGTATTCGACGCGATCGAGGATATCCATAAGTGTCGTCGCAAAACGAGACGTCGTCACCTGCCTGCGGTCCGCAGTCTGCTGTGTACGCATTACTTATCGTCCCCGTGACTGATAGGGGCGATATTAATCGATTTTTAACCAAATTTGAACGGCATTTTTGCATTTACGGAAATGGCGGTGCCCGTCGCCCCCCGCGTATGGCCGCGCAGAGATAAAAATTTGCTTGGGAAAATAGGAGTTTAGCCGCGCGTTAACCGTAATTGCGGTGCGGCATTCGGCGTGGCCCCTATGGAGCCGATAAGCGATCGGATTTCACCCGCCGGCAGCGGCATGCCAAAGAGGAAGCCCTGGACCTGGTCGACCTGCGTGTGGGCGCTCAAAAGCGCGAGTTGCTCTTCGGTTTCCACGCCCTCTGCGGTGAGCGTCAGGTCGAGATCCTTGCCCAGCCGCGCCACATTGGCCATGAGCTGCGCTGAACGCGCGTCGGTGGTGATATCGGCGACGAACGAACGGTCGATCTTGAGCTTGGAGAACGGCATTTCGTGCAGATAGGAGAGCGACGAATACCCCGTGCCGAAATCGTCCAATGCAATGCCTATGCCCTGATCGGCAAGCGCCCGAAGCCGCCGTGATGCCATTTCCCTGTCTTCGATAAGCGCGGTTTCGGTCACTTCGATCTCGAGCCGCGAAGGCGGCAACGCGCTCGCCTTGAGCGCGCGCGAGACATCCTTGGCAAGCATATCGGACAACAGGTCCCGCGCCGAAACATTGACCGAAACCGAAATCGTCTCGGGCCAGTTCGCGCATTCCGCCGTCGCCGTGGTCAGAACATGGCGGGTGATCTCATCGACGATGCCGGTCTCCTCGGCGAGCTCGATGAACACCATGGGCGGGATCGGCCCGAGTTCCGGATGCGTCCAGCGCGCCAGCGCCTCGCAGCACACCACCGAACGGTCCTTGAGCGAGACCATGGGCTGATAAACGAGCTTGATCTGTTCGCTCGCAATCGCTTCGCGCAGGTCGGCCTTGAGCCGCTGGCGGTAGCGGAACTCGACGTCCAGCGCGTCGTGGAACTCTTGCCACTGCCCCTTGCCACGCGCCTTGGCCTTGTAAAGCGCCAGATCGGCGCGGCTGATCAGCTCGTCGAGATCCGATGCATCCTCGATAAGCCGGACGAAGCCGATGCTTGCCTTGAGGTCGACATTCTCTCCGTCGAGCACAAACGGCCGCGAGAGCGCCGAGAGGATCTCTTCGGCTTCAGTGGCACCGCTCGTCCCGCTGGTGTTGACCGATCGGTAGATAACGAATTCATCGCCGCCAAAGCGTGCGATATGGCTCTTGCGCCCAATCACGGAGCCGATGCGTCTGGCCGTTTCCGCAAGGACCTTGTCGCCCGCCAGATGCCCGAGGGAATCGTTGACGTGCTTGAAATCGTCGAGATCGACGATCATCAGCATGGCCGGCTCGTGCCGGTTCAGGCTGCGGCGACGCGCGAGATCCGCTTCGACGAGTTCGGTGAACTGCACGCGGTTGGGCAGCCCCGTCAGACGGTCGTAACGCGCCATATAATTGATGCGCTCCTGCGTCCGGACGCGCTCGGTGACGTTTTCAAGCAGCAGCACCGTGCGGTCTCCGCGCGAGGAAATCGTCACCTCACAGTGGAAATCGTCGGACAGCTTCATGATCACCTTGCCGCCCATCTGCCGCTCGATCATGCGCAGCAACCGGTCTGCCGTGGCATGCGGTAACGCCCGGCGGGAAATCGCCTCGCTCAGAAGCTCCGCTACCGTACGCCCCACCCAGGCGCCCTCGGCAATCGAGGCAAAGGTCTGCTCGGCACGGCCGTTAACCAGCGCGATCACCCCGTTCTCGTCGATCATGCATAGCCCGTGCTGCATGGTGGCAAGCGCGGTATCGAGCTGGTCGGCGAGCTTTTTCGCCGCAACGCGCTCATGCACCGCCGAGAGCAAGTGGTTGCGGACGTCCGCGCCAAGGGACCGGAAACTGATGAGCATGGGCAGGAACAGCGAGGCGAGGATGGCCTGATAGATGTCCCCTGAAAGCAGAAGCCCCAGCACCATCGGCCCGCCCATGCCCAGCACCTGCACGGTCATGAGCTTGTCCGAGCCGAAATTGCGCGTGACGATCCCCACCATGGCAGCAACCGTAACCGTGATGCTCACCAGCTCGGCAAAGACATCGTCGACGAAAACCGCAGAGGAAAAGCACCAGCTGCCATAGGCCAGTGCGGCGAAATAGCCGAAAAAGACGGCCCTGCCTTCCCAATATTCGGCGGCATCGACATCGTCGGGTGCGATATCGGCCTTGTAGAAGGCCCGGATATTGTAGTCGCGCGCGACGACCAGAGCGAGAAGCAGCGCGGCGTGGACATAAAGGACCGGCGACCCGGCCTTGAACGCGCACGCGGCAGCACCGACGGCGCTGGCCAGCGTCCCCAGCAGCATCCCCCGCCGGTCCTTGTAAAGCGACGCGACGATGGAAACATAGTCGAGCGCTGGCAGTGATTTGCGCATTCCGTGAAACATCATGCAAGTATCGATCTGGCCGGTCGGAGCGCCTTTTGCCCCAGGAGCATTTGACCAGAGTCTTCCTGTAATTGAGTTAAGTTTGAACCGCGCAAGCCTCCCAAATCCCTGCAAAATTGTGCTTTGGTAAAGAGGAAATGAATGCCCCGCGGCCCATTTTATGAAACGCGGGCCCGTACGCCGGCGTTCCCGCGTCGGCAAGCGATAAAGGAGATACGGCCATGAGCGAGACCACATCCGGCGTCCTCGACGCAGAAACGCTGACCCTGGCATTGAAGGATTGCCCGGGCTGGACCGAGGCTTCAGGCCCCGCGATCACAAAAAGCTTTAAATTCAAGACCTTCGTCGAAGCCTTCAGCTTCATGACCCAGGTCGCGCTTCTGGCCGAGAAGGCCGGCCACCACCCGGACTGGTCCAACAGCTACAATACTGTCGATATAGCGCTCTCGACGCATTCCAAGGGTGGCGTCACCGAAAACGATATCGCGCTTGCAAGGAAGATAAACGGGCTCCCTGGAGCATGATGGCGATCCGCTGAATCGCCATCATGCTCCAACTCTTTGTTTTGTCGCGTTCTCGAACCGGAAAAGTCTGTCAACGTTTCCTGAGAACGCTCTGGCGCCTGACGCGGTCGAGCGCCCTGAGGCCGAGATAGGCGAGCATCAGCGCCAGGGCGATATTGGCCGCCGCGTGCCACCAGAAGACCCCGGGGATAAACAGCCGCACCGCATGGGCGATCGCCAGCGCCGCAAAACCCCGCGCCAGCCACCGCGGTGCCGACGCGGCTTTGGCGAAGTGCACCGCAAATCCAATGAGCCCGGCTTCAAGAAAAACCAGCGCCAGAAGGTAAAACGGCGTCAAGACCACATCGCCATACCCGATCTCGCCCGCAGCGATGGCCCCCAATGTGCCCGAGGTCAGGACGATGATCATCACCATGCCATAGGAAAGCGCCGCAAAGGCGGTCATGACGATCCCCACACGCCCCGCCCGCACCATATCCGGCTCGCTGCGCGCGGCGAAAATGCCCGCGCCGAGAAGAAAAAGCGCAAGCGTCGCGACAGTGCCCGGGACGGCGCCCACCCCGCCCGTCGCAAGCATGGCGATTTCCGCTCCGGCCCAGCCGAGCGCGCTCAGGATCAGCAATGGCGCGAGGATCATGTGGTTTTCATCTTTCGTTGCGCTTTAGAGGCTGACCCAAAAGTCCGACGGGCCGGCTTGGCGGGTCAGCCTCTTAGCGCCGTCGATAAGCCGTCCGAAGCGCGATGAAAAGAGCGTGAGCGACAAAAAGATGCCATCCGATACGTGATAGATACGGGGTAACCCCCAAAGCCTTGGCCCACAAAACAAGAGACGTTAATCTTGCCTTTACCTCTCGCTGCCGGTTAAGTGCGGCGATCCATTATCGATTTAGCCAGAATATGTCCGGTCGCCGCCGGCATGGAGCGCACAAAATGATCGTCAAACGTAATACCGCCCTCGCCCTTGCCGCTGTTCTGCTCGCAAGCACCACGCTCGGCGCCTGCTCGAGCCAGCGCTTCGGCGGCGCCGGTCCGACCTCGACCGCGCTGCCTCAACCCGCGCCCATCACCCCCGTCCAGACCGGCGCGGTCCAGAGCTCCGATCTCCCCCCGATCGGCGGCACGACCAATAGCGGGCTCTACGATCCCTCGACCCAAACCACCGCGTCAGGCGACTTCACCACGCTCAACGACGTTTCGGGCGCTTCGACCGGCGGACGCGACCTCTCCGGGCCGCTGACCATGGAAAAACTCCTCGGCGGCTGGACCGTCACCGCGGGCGTCGAGCAATGCCGCTTGAACCTCACCTATACCGCCAAGGGCTCGACCGGCCGCTACCGCGCCTCGACCCCTGGCTGTACGCAGGAGACGCTTGCGGGCATCACCTCCTGGCAGCTTCTGGGCAGCCAGATCCAGTTCTACAACGACGCCAACGAATTGATCGGCACCGTCTTCAAGTCCCCCGACAACCGCCTCGTGGGCACGCTCGCCGGTGGTCAATCGATCACGATGACGGGTTAGAATTCATTTTGGCATCCGGAGACGCCGGGGACACCTCCGTCCTCGATCGCTACGCCGATATGGTGGTTGCCGGCGAGGTCCGCCGCGACCCCGCGCAGCAGGAGGCTGCCGCGCGGCTCGACGCCGTCGCACGTGGGCTTGAGGCACTTGAGGCGCAATCGGGCTCGGTGATCGCGGCGCTCTTTAAGCGCAAGCGCGTCGCGCCCAAGGGCCTCTACATCTGGGGCGATGTCGGGCGCGGCAAGACCATGCTCATGGATCTGTTCTTTTCGTCCGTGCAGGTCGAGGCCAAGCGGCGCGTTCATTTCCACGAGTTCATGAACGAGGTGCATGAGGGGATCGCGAAATTCCGCAGCGAAAACCCAGGCACCAAGGGCGCCCGCGATCCCATCCCCGCCATCGCCCGGCCGATCACCCGCGCGGTGCGGCTCTTGTGCTTTGACGAGTTCGTTGTCTCCGACATCACCGACGCGATGCTTTTGAAGCGGCTCTTCGAAATCCTCTTCGCCGATGGTGTCGTCGTCGTCGCGACCTCCAACATCCCGCCCGAGCGGCTCTATTGGAACGGCCTCAACCGCCAGCTTTTCACCCCGTTTATCGATCTTTTGAAGACCCATACGGACGTCTTCAACCTCGCTTCCGAAACCGACTATCGCCGCGAACGCCTTGACGCCCAGGACGTCTATCGGATCGGTACCGGCCCCGAGATCGATGAAGCGATGGATGCGCTCTTTGCCCATTTGACGGGCGGTGCCGAACCCCAGCCCATGCAGGTTGAAAGCCTAGGACGCCACATCACCGTGCCCGCCCAAGCCATGGGCGTCGCGCGCTTCTCCTTCGCCGATCTGTGCGAACGGCCCCTGGGCGCGCGGGATTATCTCAAGCTCGCCAAAGCCTTCCACACCCTGGTCATCGACCACGTTCCGGTATTCTCGAAGCTCAAATCCGACGCCGCCAAGCGCTTCATCCTTCTTGTCGACACGCTCTACGACCGCGGCGTCAAGCTCGCCGCCAGCTTCGAAGCCCCGCTCGAAGATCTCGCCCAGGACGACAAAACCCGCTTCGAATTCGCCCGTTGCCTCTCCCGCCTCGAGGAGATGCGGTCTGCCGAATACATTGCCCAGCCGCTGCGGCAGGTGGCTTCCTCCTGAAATGTTACTTTCCCTGACGGGGAAATTGACAGCAATGCAGACCTTTTTTGGAACCGCCAGATCCACGCTGCATCGAAAACAGCATATTCCGAGCCGGTTATACGAAGGGTTCACTTGCGTCCGTTTGTCACAAGGGCTATGGAGAGCGCGACGAACAACCAACTTTACCTATAGGGAAACTTGCTCATGGCGCGGAAGAAAATCGCCCTGATCGGTGCCGGTCAGATCGGGGGAACACTGGCGCATTTGGTCGCGCTCAAGGAACTCGGCGACGTCATTTTGTTCGACATCGTCGACGGTGTCCCCCAGGGCAAGGCGCTCGACCTCGCCCAGTCCGGCCCGGTGGAAGGCTACAATGCCAGCCTCAAGGGCACGTCCGAATATAAGGACATCGAAGGCGCTGACGTGGTGATCGTCACCGCCGGCGTTCCGCGCAAGCCCGGCATGAGCCGCGACGACCTTCTCGAAATCAATCTCAAGGTGATGGAGCAGGTCGGCGCTGGCATTTCCAAATACGCCCCCGACGCCTTCGTCATCTGCATCACCAACCCGCTCGACGCGATGGTCTGGGCGCTCCAGAAATTCTCCGGGCTGCCCACCAACAAGGTCGTCGGCATGGCCGGCGTGCTCGACTCGGCCCGCTTCCGCCACTTCATCGCCGACGAATTGAACGTCTCGGTCCAGGACGTCACCGCCTTCGTCATGGGCGGACACGGCGATACCATGGTGCCGCTCGCGCGCTATTCGACCGTCGCGGGTATCCCGCTTCCCGATATGGTCAAAATGGGCTGGATGAGCAAAGAAAAGCTCGACGAGATCATCCAACGCACCCGCGATGGCGGCGCCGAGATCGTCGGGCTGCTGAAAACCGGCTCAGCCTTCTATGCGCCTGCCGCCTCGGCGATTGAAATGGCCGAAAGCTATTTGAAGGACAAAAAGCGCATCCTTCCCGCCGCCGCCTATCTCTCGGGCGAATTCGGGGTCAAGGACCGCTATGTCGGCGTGCCGGTCGTGATCGGCGCCGGTGGTGCTGAAAAAGTCGTCGAAATCGAATTGAACGGCGCGGAAAAGAAAATGTTCGACACCTCCGTCGCCGCCGTCGAAGGCCTTGTCGAGGCCTGCACGAAGATCGCGCCGAAGCTCGCGTAAACCCATTCCGCCGGTCGCGTTTCCGCCCCGGCGGAAACGCCCCAACCCACCCGAGGGCAAGACAGAATGAACATCCACGAATACCAGGCCAAGGAACTTTTGAAGTCCTTTGGCGCTCCCGTCGCGCAGGGCGTGGCGATCCTTTCGGCCGACGAGGCCGAAGCCGCCGCCAAATCGCTCCCCGGACCGCTCTATGTGGTCAAATCTCAGATCCATGCCGGCGGCCGTGGCAAGGGCAAGTTCAAGGAACTCGGCCCCGACGCCAAGGGCGGCGTGCGGCTGGCCAAATCTGTTGAAGAGGTCGTCGCCAACGCAAAAGAAATGCTCGGCAATACGCTGGTGACCAAGCAGACCGGCGAGGCTGGCAAGCAGGTCAACCGCCTCTATATCGAAGACGGCGCCGACATCGCGCGCGAGCTTTACCTCTCGCTCCTGGTCGACCGCTCGACCGGCCGGGTCGCCTTCGTCGCCTCGACCGAGGGCGGCATGGATATCGAAACGGTGGCCGAGGAAACCCCCGAAAAGATCCTCACCCTGCCGATCGACCCCGACACCGGCGTGACGGACGCGGACGCCGACACGCTCGCTTCCGCGCTGGAGCTTTCGGGCAAGACCGCCGACCAGGCCAAGGACGTCTTCAAGCTCCTTTATAAAGCCTTCGTCGAAAAGGACATGAGCCTTTTGGAGATCAACCCCTTCATCGTCATGGAAAACGGTGATGTTCGCGTCCTTGACGCCAAGGTCTCCTTCGACGGCAACGCGCTTTTCCGGCACCCCGAAATCGTCGAGTTGCGCGACCTCTCCGAAGAGGACGAAAAGGAAATCGAGGCCAGTAAATGGGACCTCGCCTATGTTGCCCTCGAAGGCAATATCGGCTGCATGGTCAACGGTGCAGGCCTTGCCATGGCGACGATGGACATCATCAAGCTCTATGGCGCCGAACCGGCGAACTTCCTTGACGTCGGCGGCGGCGCGTCGAAGGAAAAGGTCACAGCGGCCTTCAAGATCATCACAGCCGACCCCAACGTCAAAGGCATCCTCGTCAACATCTTCGGCGGCATCATGCGCTGCGACGTGATCGCCGAGGGCGTCATCGCCGCGGTCAAGGAGGTGGGCTTGAACGTCCCGCTCGTCGTGCGGCTTGAGGGCACGCGCGTCGCCGAGGGCAAGAAGATCATCGATGAGAGCGGATTGAACGTCATTTCCGCCGACGATCTCGACGATGCCGCCCAGAAGATCGTCGCTGCAGTGGACGGCAAATAAGCCGCCGTCTCGCCACACAAAGGAATTCCGGAGCAACCGCATCCAATGTCCATTCTCGTCAACAAAGACACACGGGTCCTCGTCCAGGGCCTGACCGGCAAGACCGGCACTTTCCACACCGAGCAGGCGCTCGCCTATTACGGCACCAAGATGGTCGGCGGTATTCACCCCAAAAAGGGCGGTGAAACCTGGTCCTCGGGCGTCGACGGCACCGAATTACCCGTCTTCGCCTCGGTCGCCGAGGGCAAGGAAAAGACCGGCGCCAACGCCTCGGTGGTCTACGTGCCGCCCGCTGGCGCCGCAGCCGCGATTCTTGAAGCCATCGAAGCGGAGATCGAGCTGATCGTCTGCATCACCGAGGGCGTGCCCGTCGCCGACATGGTCAAGGTCAAGGCCGCGCTCGAAAAGTCGAAATCGCGCCTGATCGGCCCCAACTGCCCCGGCGTCCTGACGCCCGAGGAATGCAAGATCGGCATCATGCCGGGCAATATCTTCTCCAAGGGCTCGGTGGGCATCGTCTCGCGTTCGGGCACACTGACCTATGAAGCCGTGTTCCAGACCACCAACGAAAAGCTCGGCCAGACGACCGCCGTCGGCATCGGTGGCGATCCGGTCAAGGGCACCGAGTTCATCGACGTGCTCGAAATGTTCCTTGCCGACGACGCCACCGAATCCATCATCATGATCGGCGAGATCGGCGGCTCGGCGGAAGAAGACGCCGCCCAGTTCCTGATCGACGAGGCGAAAAAGGGCCGCAAGAAGCCGATGGCCGGCTTCATCGCGGGCCTGACCGCCCCCAAGGGCCGCACCATGGGCCACGCCGGCGCCGTCATCTCCGGCGGCAAGGGCGGCGCAGAGGACAAGATCGCGGCAATGGAAGCCGCTGGCATCAAGGTGTCGAAATCCCCCGCGCGGATCGGGGCGACCCTTGTGGAAGTATTGAAGGGCTGACCCTTCACTTTTGCCCCGACCGGCGCCACCTTTGGGTTTAGGAGCGCTTCCAGAAAAAGTGGATACCACTTTTTCGGTTCGGAAGCGGGACAAACAAAAAAACCTGGAGCCGTTTCGACGTCAGTCGAAAAGAAGGCTCCAGGGTTAACCAAACCCAAAGGGCGGCGGGGCAAACTAGGCGATTAACGCGTTTCGGGCGGTAGCTGTGCCGCACTCTCGCCCGAAACGGGGACGAACAAAACCGGCAACGGTTCGCACCACAATCGGCATCTGGCAGCGCGGATGCCGGTTTGACAGCAAAAAACGGGGACCGCACCCCCGCCCGAGAGCAAAAATGGCACGACAGGACCAGAACGAAGCGTTCCTCCTCACCTCATTCCTCTATGGCGGCAACGCCGACTATATCGAGGACCTCTACGCCCGCTTTAAGACCGATCCCAAGGGCGTGGACCCAAGCTGGGCCGACTTCTTCACCAACCTCTCGGACAGCCCCGACGATGTGAAAAAGAACGCTTCGGGCCCGAGCTGGCGCCGCACCGACTGGCCGCGGGTCACCAACGGCGAACTCGTTTCCGCGCTCGACGGCGACTGGGGCGAGATCGCGGTCAAGGCGCAAAAGGCCGCGACCGAAAAGGCCAAGGCCGCCGGCGCACCCGTTTCCACCGAATCCGTGATGCAGGCGACCCGGGATTCGATCCACGCCATCATGATGATCCGCGCCTATCGCATGCGCGGCCATTTGCACGCCAAGCTCGACCCGCTCGGGCTCGAAGTGCAGGAAGACGCCCCCGAACTCGATCCGGCCAATTACGGCTTCACCGAAGCCGATTACGACCGCGAAATCTTCATCGACTTCTATCTCGGGCTCGAATACGCGACGATCCCGCAAATGCTCGACATCCTCCGCCGTACCTATTGCGGCACCATGGGCGTCGAGTTCATGCACATCTCCGACCCCGAGGCCAAATCCTGGCTCCAGGAACGCATCGAGGGCCCGGATAAGGAAATCACCTTCACCGCCAACGGCAAGAAGGCAATCCTCTCCAAGCTCGCCGAGGCCGAGGGCTTCGAAAAATTCCTCGACGTCAAATATACCGGCACCAAGCGGTTCGGCCTCGACGGCGCCGAAGCCGTGATTCCGGCGCTCGAACAGATCATCAAGCGCGGCGGCGCGCTGGGGGTCAAGGACATCGTCCTTGGCATGGCCCACCGCGGCCGGCTCAATGTCCTTACCCAGGTGATGGGCAAGCCCCATCGCGCGCTCTTTCACGAATTCAAGGGCGGTGCCTTCTACCCCGACGACGTCGAGGGTTCGGGCGATGTGAAATACCACCTGGGCGCCTCCTCGGACCGCGAGTTCGACGGCAACAAGGTGCACCTCTCGCTCACCGCGAACCCCTCGCACCTTGAAATCGTCGACCCTGTGGTGCTGGGCAAGGCTCGCGCCAAGCAGGACCAGAACTCTGCTGTCGACGGCCGCTTCGTCTTCAACACCCGCGACACCGACCGCACCACCGTACTGCCGCTGCTTCTGCACGGCGACGCGGCCTTCGCCGGTCAGGGCGTCGTCGCCGAATGCTTCGGACTGTCGGGATTGAAGGGCCACCGTACGGGCGGTTCGATCCATTTCGTCATCAACAACCAGATCGGGTTTACGACGAGCCCGCACTTCTCGCGCTCGTCGCCCTACCCCACCGACGTCGCCAAGATGATCGAGGCCCCGGTCTTCCATGTGAACGGCGACGACCCCGAAGCGGTTGTCTTTGCCGCCAAGATCGCTGTCGAGTACCGCCAGAAGTTCGGCAAACCCGTCGTCATCGACATGTTCTGCTACCGTCGCTTCGGCCACAACGAAGGCGACGAGCCGAGCTTCACCCAGCCGCTGATGTACAAGGCCATCCGCGCGCACAAGACGACCTATGAGATCTATTCGGAAAAGCTCGTTTCCCAAGGCGTCCTCAGCGCCGAAGAGTCCGACAAGATCAAGGCCGACTGGCGCGCCCACCTCGAAGCCGAATACGAGGCCGGACAGGACTACCGCCCTAACAAGGCCGACTGGCTCGACGGTGCGTGGAAGAACATCAAGCTCGCCGAGGTCGACGGTCCGCGCCGCGGCATCACCGGTGTCGAGCACGACACACTCAAGGCGCTGGGCGAAAAGCTCTGCGCTGTGCCCGAGGGCTTCAACGTCCACCGCACCATCCAGCGTTTCCTCGACAACCGCAGGAAGATCATCGCTTCGGGCGAGGGCGTCGACTGGGCGACCGCCGAAGCGCTCGCCTTTGCCTCGCTGGTCGCCGAAGGTCACCCGGTCCGGCTTTCCGGACAGGACGTCGAACGCGGCACCTTCTCTCAGCGCCACTCTGTGCTCTACGACCAGGAGAATGAGGAGACCTACACCCCGCTCAACAATGTAAGCGAGAACCAGGCCCGCTACGAGGTCATCAATTCGATGCTCTCGGAAGAAGCGGTCTTGGGTTTCGAATACGGCTATTCGCTCGCGGAACCGAACGCATTGACGATCTGGGAAGCCCAGTTCGGCGATTTCGTCAACGGCGCGCAGGTCGTCATCGACCAGTTCATCGCCGCGGGCGAGCGCAAATGGCTCCGGATGAGCGGCCTCGTCATGCTGCTGCCGCACGGCTATGAAGGTCAGGGCCCCGAGCACTCCTCGGCCCGCCCCGAGCGCTTCCTGCAACTGTGCGCGGAAGACAACATGCAAGTCCTCAACTGCACGACGCCGGCGAATTATTTCCACGCCCTGCGCCGACAGTTGAAGCGCGACTTCCGCAAACCGCTCATTATCATGACGCCCAAGTCGCTCCTGCGTCACAAGCGGGCGGTCTCCGGCCTTGCCGAAATGGGCGCCGACAGCTTCTTCCATCGTCTCCTCTGGGACGATGCCGAGGCCCCGGGCACGCCCAAGACCGAGATCAACCTCAAGAGCGACAGCGAAATCCGCCGCGTCGTCATCTGCACCGGCAAGGTCTATTACGACCTTCTCGAAGACCGCGAGAAGCGCGGCATCAACGACGTCTATCTGATGCGTCTCGAGCAGCTCTATCCGTTCCCGGCCAAGGCCCTGATCGACGAGCTGACCCGCTTCCCCAATGCCGAGATCGTCTGGTGCCAGGAAGAACCCAAAAACATGGGCGCCTGGGCGTTTGTCCAGCCCTATATCGAATGGGTGCTCGAACAGATGGGCAAGCCCGGCGGGCGTCCGCGCTATGTCGGCCGCCCGGCCTCGGCGTCCACGGCCACGGGGCTGATGCGCACCCATATCGCCCAGCTCCAGGCCTTCCTCGACGAAGCCTTCGACTAAAACAAAGATCGACCGAAATCCGCTTGAAAAGCGCCTCACATCAATAGGGAAACCTTAAGAACGATGTCCACCGAAGTCCGCGTCCCGACACTTGGCGAAAGCGTCACCGAAGCCACCATCGGCCAATGGTTCAAGAAGGTTGGCGACACGGTCGCCGCCGATGAACCCATCGTCGAGCTTGAAACCGACAAGGTGACCATCGAGGTTCCCGCCCCGGTGGCCGGTACGCTCGAAGCCGTCAACGTCAACGAAGGCGACACCGTCGAAGTCGGCGCCCTGATCGCCGCCATCGCCGCAGGCGAGGGCGCCCCCGCCAAAAAGGCGGAGGAAAAGCCCGCCGCTGCCGAAAAGAAGCCCGAACCGGCTCCCGCCGCCGCAGCGCAACCCGCCGCCAAGAGCGACATGCCCGCGGCCCCCTCCGCCGCCAAGATGATGGAGGAAAAGGGCGTCTCCGCGGATGCGGTCGAGGGTTCGGGCAAACGCGGTCAGGTGCTCAAGGAAGACGTCCTCAAGGCGCTCGAAAAGACAGGCGGAGAGGCCAAGGCCGCACCCGCCCCGGCCGCCGCCCGTGCCCCGTCTCCAGCCGAGGACGCCCCGCGCGAGGAACGGGTCAAGATGACCCGCCTACGCCAGACCATCGCCAAGCGGCTGAAGGATGCTCAAAGCACCGCCGCCATGCTTACCACCTTTAACGAGGTGGACATGAAGCCGGTGATGGACCTGCGGAGCCAGTACAAGGATCTCTTTGAGAAAAAGCACGGCGTGAAGCTCGGCTTCATGGGCTTTTTCACCAAGGCCGTGACCCATGCCTTAAAGGAAATCCCGGCGGTCAACGCCGAGATCGACGGCACCGACATCATCTATAAGAACTTCGCGCATATCGGCGTGGCGGTCGGCACCGAGAAGGGCCTCGTCGTCCCCGTCGTGCGCGATGCCGACCAGATGACCATCGCCGAGATCGAAAAGGAAATCGGCCGGCTGGGCAAAGCCGCCCGCGACGGCCAGCTCTCGATGGCCGACATGCAGGGCGGCACCTTCACCATCTCCAATGGCGGCGTCTATGGCTCGTTGATGAGTACCCCGATCCTCAACGCGCCCCAGTCGGGTATCCTCGGCATGCACAAGATCCAGGAGCGCCCGATGGTCGTCGACGGCCAGATCGTCATCCGCCCGATGATGTATCTGGCCTTGAGCTACGACCACCGCATCGTCGACGGCAAGGAAGCGGTCACCTTCCTCGTCCGCGTCAAGGAAAGCCTCGAGGACCCGCAACGGCTGGTGCTCGATCTTTAAAGACACGGGGAGGATCGTCGCAGCGATCCTCCCCTTTTTTGCGTCCGCCCCGTCATGCCCCTCGAACTCACACTCCTCGTCTGGTCCGTCGTCCTGCTGTTCGTCCAGATCACCATTCAGGCGGTCTGGCTCACACTCGACCTCGGACACGCGTACAATGTCAGCCCGCGCGACGCACAAAAGCCGCTCGGCCCCTACGCCGCGCGCGCCAAACGCATGCTCGATAATTTCCTCGAGACCTACCCCGCCTTCGTCGGTCTCGCGCTTGCAGCCGGATTGCTGGGCACGTCGAACTGGCTCACCCAATGGGGCGCGGGCGTTTATTTCGGTTTTCGCATTCTTTATATCCCGCTCTATCTTGCCGGCGTCGCCTATATCCGCACGCTCACCTGGATCGTTGCCAGCGGCGGGCTCGCCATGATGGTTTTGGGGCTTTTGCTATGACTGCCGAATACGGATTCGAGTTTTTCGCACTTCTTGTCGCCTTCGGCATCAACGCCGTCATCCCGGGCGCCGATTTCGCCATGGTGCTGCGCCAGTCGATCGCGCATGGCCGGCGCACAGCGCTCTTCACGAGCGCGGGCATCGCCACCGCAATCCTCGTGCACGGAACCTACACCATTCTGGGGCTGGGGCTTTTGATCTCGCAATCGCTCATGGCCTTCACCATCGTCAAGATCGTGGGCGCCGCCTATCTGATCTGGCTCGCGGTATCCGCGCTCCGTGACGACCCGCCCCGCGAACCCGAGATCGCCGATGCCCTTACGCGACCGGATATGCACTGGGGCGCGGCGTTTACCCTGGGGTTTCTCACCAACCTCCTCAATCCCAAGGCCGTCCTGTTCTTCGTTGCGCTGTTCACCACATTGGTGAGCGCCGCGACACCGGCGACGATCAAGGCCGGTTACGTCGTCACCATGAGCATCGAGCTCTTCGTCTGGTTCGCGCTCGTCTCCATCTTTTTCGCCCTGCCCCGGGTCCGGGCCGGGTTCTTCCGCCTGGGGCGCTGGTTCAACCGCGTCACCGGATTGACCTTCATTGCACTTGCCGTCCGCGTTGCCATAGCGCGGCCCAACTAGAGCGTTTTTAGGAAAAGTGGGAACCGCTTTTCCGGTTCGAAAGCGCGACCAAACAAAAACCCAGCTTAAGGAAATTTCGCCATGGCCGAGAGTTTTGACGTCACCATCATCGGAACCGGCCCGGGGGGCTATGTCTGCGCCGTCCGCGCGGCGCAGCTCGGGATGAAGGTCGCCGTCGTCGAGAAATGGGCAACCTTCGGCGGCACTTGCCTCAATATCGGCTGCATCCCCTCCAAGGCGCTGCTGCACGCTTCCGAAATGTTCGAGGAAGCCACGCACCTCTTCCCCCAGCTCGGGATCGACATCGCCGAACCCAAACTGAACCTTTCGGCCATGATGGCGCACAAGGACGACACCGTTGCGTCCAACACCGGCGGTATCGAATATCTCTTCAAAAAGAACAAGATCACCGCCTTCCGCGGCACCGGCGCGATTCCTGCTGCCGGCAAGGTTATCGTCACCGCCGAGGATGGGGCAACCCAGGAGATCGAGACCAAAAACATCGTTATCGCCACCGGCTCGGTTTCCACCGATCTTCCCGGCATCGCGATCGACGAGGACAAGATCGTCAGCTCGACCGGCGCGCTTAAACTGAAAAAGGTCCCCGAAAACCTCCTCGTGATCGGCGCCGGCGTCATCGGGCTCGAGCTCGGCTCGGTCTGGGCGCGTCTGGGCGCCAAGGTGACCGTCGTCGAGTTCCTCGACCGCATCCTGCCCGGCATGGACGGCGAGGTTTCCAAGCAGTTCCAGCGTATGCTCGCCAAGCAGGGCATCGAATTCAAGCTCTCGACGAAAGTGACCGGCATCGAAAAGTCCGGCGATGGCCTTACCGCCACGCTCGAACCCGCCCAGGGCGGCGAGGCGGAAACGCTTCAAACCGACATCGCGCTCGTCTCCATCGGCCGCAAACCCTTCACCGAGGGGCTGGGCCTCGATCAAGCCGGCGTGGCGCTCGACGAGCGCGGACGGGTTGTGACCGACGGGCACTACAAGACCAATGTCGAGGGCATCTACGCCATCGGCGACGTCATCGCCGGTCCCATGCTCGCGCATAAAGCCGAGGATGAGGGCATCGCGGTCGCCGAAATCCTCGCGGGCCAGGCCGGGCACGTCAATTACGGCGTCATCCCCTCAGTGGTCTATACGAGCCCCGAAGTCGCCTCGGTCGGCAAAACCGAGGAGGAATTGAAGGCCGACGGCATCGCCTACAAGGCCTCGAAATTCCCCTTCACCGCCAATGGGCGCGCCAAGGCCATGCTGGCGACCCAGGGCTTCGTCAAGATCCTTGCCGACAAGGCGACGGATCGCGTCCTGGGCTGCCACATCGTGGGCAAGAACGCCGGCGAGATGATCCACGAGGCGGCCGTGCTGATGGAATTCGGCGGCTCGGCCGAAGATCTCGCCCGCACCTGCCATGCGCATCCGACCATGAGCGAAGCCGTCCGCGAAGCCGCGCTCGGAGCCAATGACGGGCCGATTCATATTTAGGGTTTGGGGTTTCACCCCCCACCCCACAAGGGCAAAGAGATTCACACATCTCCGTTTGAGACCGCAGGGCTTGAACCGTGCCCGGTTTCCCTTCTCCCCTTGAGGGCCTGTTGCGCAGTTTACGGGAAGGTTGATGCGGCAGGCGCAACGGCGACGGAGGCGGTTTTCGGTTTGCCTGATTGGGCGGTTTCGGCTGTTTTGTTGCGGTTTTGCCGGATGGCGGACGCAGCTATGGCGTGATCGCCGCCCAACGTCGCATGTTGAAGGCGATGGCGGCGAGGAGCACCTGGGCGGTTGCCTTGGCGAGACCGCGATAGCGAATGCGGGTCAAGCGCATGCGGTTCTTCCATGTGGCAAAAGTTGTTTCCACCGCCGCCCGGCGTCTTGCGACGAGGCGGTTGAAGCGCTTCAGCCTTGGTGACAGTTTGGGATGGTGCTTGTTGGGCCGTCTCGCCAGCCGTGCCTTGACGCCACGTGCCTTGAGCGCTGCTTCGCGGGCATGGGTGTGGTAGGCCGCATCCGCCCATACCGCCTTCTCGTCGCCGCGGATCAGCCGGTCGGCCGGCGTGGTGTCGTTGACATTGGCCGGTGTGGTGATCACTGCGCGCACCAGGCCGGAGCCCTCGTCGACGCCCACATGGGCCTTGTAGCCGTAGACCGAGCCGCCCTTGCCCTGGCGCTTGGCGAAGCGGGCATCCGCGTCGACGGCCGGGCGCCCGTCGCCTGGCCGCGCCGAGGCGGACGCGATCAGCGTCGCATCCAGCATCGTGCCGCGCTTCAGGATCAGCCCGGCCTTCTCCAACTGCCGGTCGAGTTCTCCGAAAAGCCGCTCCACATGCCCGCCGGCGGACAGTTCGTTGCGGAAACGGCACAGCACCGTGTGGTCGGGAACGCCTTCCTCCAGCGATAGGCCACAGAAGCGCCGGAACGACAGCCGGTCGCAAAGCGCCTCCTCCAGTTCCCGGTCGGAAAGCCCATAGAGCGATTGCAGGATTAGCGCCTTGAACAACACCAGCGGCGGCCAGGCCGCCCGGCCCGGTCCGCTGTCGCGCAAGGGCGCCAAAAACTTCTCGAACCGGTACCACTTCACCAGCCCCGAAAGCCGATCCAGCGCCGTCGACCCGGCCGTCGCGCCGACGACCCCGTCCGCAAACCCAAGCTGACCTGTCCGCTTCACCGCCATGACGATCTCCCAAATCAGATACAAGCAGTGAATCACAATTCGCAAATTGTGCAACAGGCCCCTTGAGGGAGAAGGTGGCCGCGAAGCGGTCGGATGAGGGGTGCCTGCGGCCTTGCAAATAGCACAGAGTCCACGCTTGCCGCAGCCGCGCACCCCTCATCCGACCTTTCGCTAACGCGAAAGCCCACCTTCTCCCTCAAGGGGAGAAGGGAAACCGTGTACGGTTCAAGGAGTGGCGCGACAAACGGAGATGTGTGAACGCCGTAGCCTAGCGGGGAGGATGGGAGGCGGTATCGGCCCTACAGAATCCCTCGCCTCGCATTTTGCAAATCCCGGACATTGCATCCTGCAACGCGGTAACGCCCGGTTAACCACGCCGCTCCCTACATTTTGATGCAAATCAAGACGATCCCACACAATCTGGATTAACCCTTAATTGGCACGCTCCATGCATTATAGGGTCTGTCCGGATCTTTGTGTGTTGCGTACCGGATGACCTATTGGGCCCAGCCTCGCGTAATCTGAGGCGGGCCTTTTTTCTTGGCCCCTTGCGGGTCTTGCCCATGGGCGGGGGAACGACTAGATATCGTCGGAATGCCGACAAGAAGGATTTACGATCATGCTCTTTGGCCTGCTGCAATTTGTCGATCTGGTCTTGAACCTGATCATCTTCATCATCATCGGGCAGGTCATCGTAAGCTGGCTTTTGGCGTTCAACATCCTGAACATGTCCAACCAGTTCGTGGCCATGGTCGCCAACGCGCTTTATCAGATCACCGATCCGCTCCTGCGCCCCATCCGCCAGTTCGTGCCCAATTTCGGCGGCCTCGATATCTCCCCCATCATCCTGTTCCTGGTGATCTACTTCATCCGGCTCGTAATCCTCTACCCGTTGATGACGCAGATCCGCTTCGGCTGACGTGCCGGACTGGTACAAACCGACCAAAAACGGCGTGCTCGTTTTCGTGCGGGTGACGCCCAATGCGTCCCTGGATGCCGTCGAAGGTATCGAGGAACGCGCCGACGGCACCTCGGTTCTCAAACTCAGGACCCGCGCCGTACCCGACAAGGGCCGCGCCAACAAGGCCGCCATCGCCCTCCTCGCCAAAGCGCTCGGCGTCGCCAAATCCACGCTTGAGATCGAAGCTGGCGCAACCGCGCGGCTCAAGACGATCGGCGTCGCAGGTGATCCCATCGCGCTCGCGGTAGCGCTCGACGCAATTGGGACAAAGCGCTGAGAAACACCGCCTCAAGTTCAGCTTAAATATTACGTCAACAACATTGTCTTATCGACGCCGAATACGGAAAGTCGATAAATTCCATTTGCTTGCCTCTCGATGATCTGCCTATCCTCTCAACATCCTTGGGGGGAGATTACACGCGTAAGGGGAGCGGGGACGCTTTTGTGCGCATGTAACCAGGGCAGTATAGCTGACCAATGTTGAGGGGAATACACTATGTCTCTAGCCCTTTGGCTCATCGTTGCAAGCGGTGTGCTTTCAATCATCTACGGTATCGTCACGACACGCACGGTTCTCGCTGCAGATGCTGGCTCAGCCCGCATGCAGGAGATTTCCGCCGCCGTCCGTGAAGGCGCGAGCGCCTACCTCAAACGCCAATATACGACCATCGCCATCGTCGGTGTCGTCATCTTCATCGTCGCCTTTTTTCTGCTCGGCGCCTATGCCGCCATCGGCTTTCTGATCGGTGCGGTCCTCTCGGGCGCGGCGGGCTTCATCGGCATGAACGTTTCGGTCCGTGCCAATGTCCGCGTCGCCCAGGCGGCAACGAAATCGCTCGGCGGCGGGCTGGATCTCGCGTTCAAATCCGGCGCGGTGACTGGCCTGCTCGTTGCCGGTCTGGGGCTTTTGGGCGTCACGCTCTACTACTTCTACCTCACCGCCGTAGCCGGCTATGACACCACCGACCGCATCGTCATCGACGCGCTTGTCGCGCTCGGCTTCGGCGCTTCGCTGATTTCCATCTTCGCCCGCCTGGGCGGCGGCATCTTCACCAAGGGCGCCGATGTGGGCGGCGACATGGTGGGCAAGGTCGAAGCGGGCATCCCTGAGGACGACCCGCGCAACCCTGCGACCATAGCGGACAATGTGGGCGATAATGTCGGTGACTGCGCAGGTATGGCGGCGGATCTCTTCGAGACCTATGTCGTAACCATAGTTGCCACCATGGTGCTTGCCGCGATCATCCTGCCCGCAGAGCTAAAACTCGTCGGCATGGTGCTCCCGCTCGCTATTGGCGGCGCATGTGTGATCACCTCGATCATCGGCACGTATTTCGTTAAACTCGGCGCCAGCAGCAACATCATGGGTGCGCTCTACAAAGGCGTCATCGGCACCGGCGTGCTCTCGCTCGCCGCCCTCTTGCCGGTGGTCTGGCTGATGTTCGGCGACATCATGATGCCGATCACCGTCGGCACCACGACCTTCACCCCGCTCTCACTCTATTTCTGCGGCGTCGCGGGGCTGGTGATCACAGGTCTTATCATCTGGATTACCGAATACTACACCGGCACGGGCCGCCGTCCGGTCAATTCGATCGCCGAGGCTTCGATCACCGGGCACGGCACCAACGTCATCCAGGGCCTCGCGGTCTCGCTCGAATCCACCGCCCTGCCCGCGCTCGTCATCATCGCCGGGATCATCGCGACCTATTCGCTCGCCGGGCTCTTCGGCATCGGCGTCGCGGTCGTCACCATGCTGGCGCTCGCCGGGATGATCGTCGCGCTCGATGCCTTCGGGCCGGTGACCGACAACGCTGGTGGCATTGCCGAAATGGCTGGCCTGCCCGACGAGGTACGCAAAAATACCGACGCGCTCGATGCCGTCGGCAATACCACCAAGGCCGTGACCAAAGGCTACGCCATCGGCTCGGCGGGCCTTGGCGCACTGGTGCTCTTTGCCGCCTACACGCAGGATCTTTCCTTCTTCATCGGCGAGGCCACCGAGGGCGACTTCTATTTCGGTGTCGGCCAGGTCAGCTTCTCGCTCGCCGACCCCTATGTCGTCGTCGGGCTGCTCTTTGGCGGGCTTCTGCCTTTCCTCTTCGGCGGCATGAGTATGACCGCAGTCGGACGCGCGGCGCAGTCGGTCGTCGTCGAGGTGCGCCGCCAATTCAAGGAGAAGCCGGGCATCATGGAGGGCACGGAAAAGCCCGACTACGGCCGCGCGGTCGACATGCTGACCAAGGCCGCGATCCGGGAAATGATCGTGCCCTCGCTGCTGCCGGTGCTCTCGCCGATCGTCGTCTTCCTCGTGATCCTTCTGATCGCAGGCAAGGCCGCAGCCTTTGCGGCGTTGGGTGCCATGCTCCTGGGCGTCATCGTTACCGGCCTCTTCGTCGCCATTTCGATGACCGCGGGCGGCGGCGCCTGGGATAATGCCAAAAAGAGCTTCGAAGACGGGTTCACCGATTCCACTGGCCAGGTGCACCATAAGGGCTCGGAAGCCCACAAAGCCTCGGTGACCGGCGATACCGTCGGCGATCCTTACAAGGACACGGCAGGTCCCGCAGTCAACCCGATGATCAAGATCACCAACATCATCGCGCTCTTGTTGCTCGCGGTGCTGCACTGATCATCAAACGAAGGCACTTTGGAAAGCCGGCCCGGTCGGGGCCGGCTTTTTCGTACCGTAAAAGTGTCAGTATTGCTGACTGGTATAAAGTCGTATGTCATTGAATCTTAAGCATGATATTGGACATTGCACGGGGCCGGGTTCAGGGCCTGTTAACACGAATGGATAGGGGTTTGATTTATGCAAAACCCTCCGGGCGGGGCATAGTCCGGCCCCTTGTCGCGAAAAATCCGCCTTGCAGGCATCAGCCTACGGCGGCGCATTTTCCACGAAAGGTGCTCGGACTATGACCCGTCAAACCCCTATCCATTCGTGTTAACAGGCCCTACGCTGGCCGCAACGCTGAGTACCGATCGCAGCCGAGGGCGAAAATTCAATGACGCGTACTATCGAAACCCTGATGAGCGCCTGGGAGGACCGGCTTGCGACGCTGGCTTCGAAAACCCCCCGGGACGCCACCTTCATCTCAAGAGCGCTCAAATCGGCGGATGAAAACGATCTCCTGATCTACGACGTCGATACCCTCGAAGTCCTGTTGAGCCGCACGGCAAGCCATATCGGCGAGCGCAAGCCCGGCACCGCCGACATCCGCATCTGGACCCCGGACGCCCCCGGCGCGCATGGCGTGATCGTTGTCGATATCTATTCCGCCGACACGCCGTTTATCGTCGATTCGGCGCTCGCCGCCATCCGCGCCGCCGGCGGTGTCATCCGTTTCATGACGCACCCCGTCGTGCCGGTCGATACCAGCCAAAGCCCTTGGAACATCCTGGACAAGCCCACCCCGGAATCGCGCAACGAATCGGTGCTTCAGGTTCATATCGACCCGCCCGCAAATGCCGACACGCTCGATGCCATCCGCGCCGAGCTCGAGGAGACAATGACCCATGTGCGCCGCGCCGTGATCGACTGGCGCGACATGCTCGAAAGGCTACGCACTGTGGTCGTCGAATACCGCGAGCATCCGCCCCACATGCGCGAACCGGAACTTGCCGAGGCGATGCATTTCCTCGCCTGGCTCGCGGATCACAATTTCACCTTCCTCGGCATGCGCGAATATCGCCTCACCGGCGAAAACGGCCAGCTCGCGCCGGTCGAAGGCAGTGGATTGGGCATCCTGCGCGACCCCGATTATGTTTATCTGCGCCAGGGTGCCAACTACGTCCATACCACCGACCAGCACGCCGCGTTTCTTGCCAGCGACGAACCGCTTATGGTCACCAAGGCCAACAAGCGGGCCCTCGTCCACCGCCGCGTGCATATGGACTATGTCGGTATCAAGATCTTCGATGCGGCAGGCGAGACGGTTGGCGAACTGCGCGTTCTGGGGCTTTTCACTTCCATGTCGATCGCGACCCCGCACACTGAGGTCCCCCTTATCCGCCGCAAGGTGACCGAAGTGATGCAGCGTTCGGGGCTGGACCCGCGCGGGCACGCGGGCAAGGCACTGATGAACGCGCTCGACAATTACCCGCGCGCGGAGATGTTCCAGATCTCGGTCGACGAGCTTTTCGAATTCGCCTCGGTGATTGCCACCCTCCCCGACCGCCCGCGCGTCCGCGTCCTCCCGCGCATCGACAGGTTCGACAATTTCGTCTCGATCCTCGTCTACCTCCCGCGCGACCGCTTCGATTCAAGCGTGCGCAGCAAGATCGGAGCCTATCTTGCCGAGCGCTATGACGGCCGCGTCTCGGCCTTTACCCCGGATTTCCCCGAAGGCGACCTGGCGCGCGTGCACTTCATCATCGGGCGCAATGGCGGACCCACCCCGCGCCCCGAGCGTGACGACCTCGAAGCCGAGGTCAACGAAATCACCCGGTCCTTTGCCGACCGCATGCTGGGCGAAGCCGAAGATCCCGCAATGGTCGCAAGCTACGCGAACGCGTTTTCCGCCGACTACCAGCACACCTACTCCCATGTCGATGCGCTTGCTGACATCGGCATTCTCAGAAGCCTCGGACCCCAAAAGACCCTCGCCGTCCACCTCGCGGCCGGCAGCATCGAACCCGGGACGCTGACGCTCAAATTCTACCATCGCGAGCACCCCATTCCCCTTTCGGACCGCGTACCGCTCCTGGAGAATTTCGGCTTCCGCGTCATCGACGAGCGCACCTATCTGATCACCCCCGACGGGGCGAAAGCGCGCTATCTCCACGATATGACGGTCGTGCCAGCCGATGGACGAACGCTCGACGTGCCCAAGCTCGCCCCCCGGCTCGAGGCGGCCATCGTCGCGGCCTCATTGGGCGAAATCGAGAATGACGGCTTCAATCGGCTGACCGCCCTCACCGAAATGGGCCACGCGGATATCACCATCCTGCGCGCGCTCGCGCATTATCTCAAACAAGTCGGTATCGCCTATTCCCAGCGCTATATCTGGACCGCACTCGCCAATCAGCCGCTGCTCGCAAGCGCGCTCGTGACGCTTTTCCATACGCTGCACACGCCCCATGACGACCCCGCCCGTGAAGAAAAGATCGAGGCGTTGCAACAGGATATCGCGACGCACCTTGAGGCGGTGACCTCAATCGACGAGGACCGGATCATCCGCCGGCTCTTGAATCTTGTCGCGGTCTCCTTGCGTACCAACCTCTATCAGGACGACCGCCCGGCTCTCGCCATCAAGTTCGACGCGAGCGCCGTCGAAGGCATGCCGCGCCCGCGGCCTTTCCGCGAGATTTTCGTTTATTCTCCGCGGGTTGAGGGCGTCCACATGCGCGGCGGCCCCATCGCGCGTGGCGGCATTCGCTGGTCGGACCGGCCTGAGGACTTCCGCACCGAGATCCTGGGGCTGGTCAAGGCGCAGATGGTCAAGAACGCGGTGATCGTGCCCGTGGGCGCCAAGGGCGGCTTCGTGCCGCGCAGGATGCCCGTAAACCCGGACCGCGAAACGTTTTTTGCCGAAGGCACCGCCTGCTACAAGATTTTCATCGGCGCGCTTCTGGATGTCACCGACAATCTCGACGATGACACCATCGTGCCCCCTACGATGGTACATCGCCGCGATAACGATGACCCCTACCTCGTCGTCGCCGCCGACAAGGGCACGGCGAGCTTTTCGGATACCGCCAACGCGATTTCCGTCTCCCGCGACTACTGGCTCGGCGACGCCTTCGCCTCGGGCGGCTCTGCGGGGTACGATCATAAAAAGATGGGCATCACCGCCCGCGGCGGCTGGGAAGCGGTCAAGCGGCACTTCCGCGAGATGGACCACGACATCCAGACCGAAGAGTTCACGGTCGCCGGCGTCGGCGACATGTCCGGCGACGTCTTTGGCAACGGCATGCTCTTGAGTGAGAAGATCAAACTCATCGCCGCCTTCGACCACCGCGACATCTTCATCGACCCCGATCCGGACCCGGCGGTGAGTTTCGCCGAGCGCAAACGCCTTTTCGGGATGGGCCGCTCGAGCTGGCAGGATTACGACACGTCCAAGCTCTCGGAAGGCGGTGGCATTTATCCCCGCACGCTCAAAGCGATCGAACTGTCCCCCCAGGCCCAGGACCTTCTGGGGCTGGGCGCCAAAGCCACGCCCTCCGAGGTGATGAACGCGATCCTGAAAGCGTCGGTTGATCTCCTCTGGTTCGGCGGCATCGGTACCTATATCCGCGCCTCGAGCGAAACCGACGCACAGGCGGGCGACCGCGCCAATGATGCGATCCGCATCACCGGCAAGCAGGTCAGGGCCAAGGTGATCGGCGAAGGCGCCAATCTGGGCATCACACAATTGGGGCGCATCGAATACGCGCTCAATGGTGGCCGTATCAACACAGACGCCATCGACAATTCGGCCGGTGTGAATTCCTCCGACCTTGAGGTCAACATCAAGATCGCGCTCTCGGGCCTCGTGCGCTCCGGGCAGCTCGCAATGGAGGACCGCAACGCCTTCCTCGTCGAAATGACCGAAGAGGTCGCCGGGCTCTGCCTGCGCAACAACTACCTCCAAACCCTTGCACTCTCGTTGACCGAGCGCGCCGGGCGCCGGCAATTGCCCGACCTGATCGACCTGATGGACGGGCTCGAAGCTGAAGGCGCGCTCGACCGCGCGGTCGAATACCTGCCGGACGCCAACGCGCTCGCGGAACGTCAGGCGGCGGGTCAGACACTCACGCGCCCCGAGCTTTCCGTGCTCCTGGCCTACGCAAAAAATACACTCTTTGCGGACCTCCTCGCCTCCTCGATCCCCGACGACCCGTATCTTGCCAAGGAACTCTTCCGCTATTTCCCGCAAACACTCAAAGAGCGCTATCCCAGAGAGATCGAAACCCACCGCCTGCGCCGCGAGGTGATCGCGACGGTCCTCTCCAACGCCATGATCAACCGCGGCGGCCCGGCCTTCGTCTCGCGGCTCGTCACCATGACCTCGACGGATGCGGGCGCAGTGGCCTTCGCCTATGCCGCGGCGCGCGATGCATACGATCTTCAGAACCTCAACGCAGCGGTCGAGGCGCTCGACAACCAGATTTCGGGCGCTGCACAGCTGGCGCTATATGCGGAAATCCAGCGCCTACAGGTCTCCCAGGCGCTCTGGTTCCTGCGCAACGAGAAATTCGACACCGGGCTTTCGGACATGGTCGCGCGCTATGGCAAGGGCGTCGCCGAAATCCGCGCCGCGCTCCCCGAGCTCGTCTCGCCCTTCCTCGCGAACGCCATTGCCGAGCAGGAGCGGGCTTTCGAGGCCGCCGGCACCCCGCCCGATCTCGCCCGCAGGATCGCCGCGCTCTCGGTCCTGACGCTCGCCTCCGACGTCGTCTACGTCGCAAACCGGTGCAACCGCCCCGTCGCGGACACCGCGAAGGTCTTCTTCGCGGTGATCGAAATGTTCCGTTTGGGCCGCATCACCGAACAGGGCGCGGCAATCGAGGCCACCGAACGCTTCGACCGCATGGCCCTCGACCGCGCCATGGCCAATTTGACGCGCGCCCTGCGCGACGTCACCTCGGACGTGCTGACGACCGACGGCAAGACGGTCGAAGCCCAACTCGCAGCCTGGGAAGCGCCCCGCAAGGCCGCCATCGCCCGGA
Organism: Pelagibacterium halotolerans; assembly: GCF_044811015.1. GTDB lineage: Bacteria > Pseudomonadota > Alphaproteobacteria > Rhizobiales > Devosiaceae > Pelagibacterium > Pelagibacterium halotolerans_A. Next base: position 2,508,419 of record NZ_CP085243.1, on the reverse strand, counting down.
CGGCGGAGACCGTGGGCGATCTGATCGAGGGCGAGCTGACGATCTCGCGACTCTCGGTAGCCGCCGGGTTGCTCTCGGACCTGGCCAAGGGGTGAGGCCGGGACAGCGAGGAGGATTTACAGGCGATGGCGCGACAAGAGGAAAAGAAATGCTCGGGGACCGGCAGTTCTTTGTCTACATCCTGACCAACAAGCAGTACGGAACGCTTTATACGGGCATGACCGGTGATCTTGCCCGTAGAATTTTCGAGCATAGATCGAAGGCGGTTAAAAGCTTTTCGCGTGAACATGACCTGATGCGGCTTGTCTGGTACGAGGTGCACGGCACCGTCGACGCCGCCTACACTAGGGAAAGGCGTATCAAACGCTGGAACCGCACCTGGAAAATTCAGTTGATCGAGCATGACAACCCACATTGGCGCGACTTGACGGAAACGCTGATATAATTGCTTCGCCCATATCCGGTGCCAAGGGTTCAACCGACTGCTGTCCGATCTCTCTCTGCCTACATACGGATGTGTTCCGGCGCACCCACCTCCCCCTCGCCGCCCCCGACTTGATCGGGGGCCCATCGGCGTTTGCTCGCCCGAATTGGATGTGCTGTGCAATGCGTTGCCGGGAACCGGGTGCGTGCCGGATAGTGAGGCCGCGAGGGGCGCGTTGCCGGCCCAATGCACCCGATGCCCTCACCATTCGGCACGGCAAGGGTCGGTGGCGTTGCCGTGTGTCGTACGACGATTCCGGCTCGGCAAAGCGCTGATGGGCCCCCGATCAAGTCGGGGGCGGCGAGGAGGAGGTGGAAGCGTCGGAGCACACGTCCATCCGGGCAGATGGAACATCACTTCATGGGATCGCTCTAAGCGTGGAGATGTTGGCTTCAAGCGGCCTCCCACGTCAATATGACTTGCATTGTCGCGCGCTGCTAGGCACAAAGCGCCCGATCCAATCCCTCCTCCCGAACTCACATGGATTGAAGACCACATGAATATCGACGCCATCGCGGTCGGCAAGAACCCGCCCGAGGACCTCAACGTCATCATCGAAGTGCCGCTGGGCGGCGAGCCGATCAAATATGAGATCGACAAGGATTCGGGCGCGCTGTTCGTCGACCGCTTCCTCTATACGCCCATGCGCTACCCGGGCAATTACGGCTTCGTGCCCCATACTCTGTGCGGCGATGGCGACCCGCTCGACGTCATCGTGCTGAACTCCCGCCCGCTCGTCCCCGGCGCCATCGTGCGCTCGCGGCCCGTCGGCGTGCTCTTTATGGAAGACGATGGCGGGCAGGATGAAAAGATCCTCGCCGTGCCGGTCTCAAAGCTCACCCGCATGTATGACGCGATCCAGGACGTCAGCGATCTGCCGGAAATCCAGGTCGAGCGCGTCAAGCACTTCTTCACCCATTACAAGGACCTCGAGCCGGGCAAATGGGCCAAGATCGACCGGATCGGCGGCATCGAGGACGCGCGTACGGTGATCCTGGACTCCATTGAGCGGGCAAAAGCCGAAAAATAATCGGGTGCGCACCCTCTTGAGGCGCGCGAACTTGATTTGACACTCTCGGGGGCCAGTCCTAGCCTTCTTCTACCGGTCTGCGCGCCAATTCGGCCCGCGGACCACAACCTGTTGGTGCGGTTGGAAGACCGTCGCCAATGGAAGGAGGAGGAAATGCACAAGGATGAAGGACTTCGTCACGTCGTAGAAGACTGGTTCGCCGCCGTCGCCCATGGCGACGCGCGTTATCTCGATACGCATATGAGCTCCGACCCCGACCTCTGTCTCGTCGGCTCGGATCCCGAGGAGATGTTGCATGGCAAGGCCGCGCACGACTTCATGAAGCGCGAAGCCATGGCCATGAAGGACATGTGCTCAATCAGCATCAAGGATTGCGAAGCCTATAGCGACGGCGATTACGGATGGGCGTTCGCCATGCCTGAGATCGAGCTTCTGCCCGACCACAAGACGGTCACCCCGCGCTGGAGCGGCGTATTCCACCGCGAGAACGGAGACTGGAAACTGGTCCAGCTTCATTCATCGTTCGGCATCGCCAATGACCAGATGCTGGGTGAAGAGGTGTCGCGCAAGCTGCACTAGGGCGTGTCATCAGTTATGGATAGGGGCACGCCCTAGACCTGCCGGTTTTGATGAAATCAGAATCGGGCGCTAAATCTTTGTTTTGTCACGGGCCTACGATTGCCGATGCGCGAAAACCGGCAAGCGGCGCGGTTGGGTATGCCTTACGCCCGCGGGGACATAACAAACGATCGGATCGCACTCTGTTTCATTGAGCGGGCGCCGGGGGTGCTATCTTTTTGCGCCAATCACGGCGTGAGGCCGCGATGATGAATCGTTGCATGACGATGAAGCCGAACAGCAGGCCGCCGATGACGATCTTGGTCCACCAGCTCGACAACGTACCGTCGAAGACGATGTAGGTCTGGATCATCCCCTGAATCGAAACCCCGACGAGCGAGCCGAACACAAAGCCGAAACCACCCGAAAGCAGCGTTCCACCGATAACGACGGCGGCTATGGTTTCCAGTTCGACGCCAACGGCGGCAAGGGGGTAACCCGACGAGGTATAGAGCGAATATACGATACCCGCGAGCCCGGCCAGAAAGCTCGACACCGCGTAAATGCCTATGGTCGTGCGGGCCACGGGCACACCGAGCAGGGCCGCCGATTGGGCGTTGCCGCCCAGGGCATAGACATACGAACCGAACCGTGTGCGGTGAGCAACGATGATGCCGATAACGAAGACAACCAGCATCAGGCCGCCATTGAAGGTCAGGCGCCCGCCACCGGGCATGACGTAATAGAACTGGCGGATCCAGTCGTAAAAGGCATGATCGATGGGGATGGAATCCTGGGTGAGCAGAAAGGTGACCCCGCGCGCGAGAAACATGCCGGCCAGGGTGACGATGAAGGCAGGCACTTCGAGATAGTGAATCATGGCCCCCATCGTGCCGCCAAAGCAGGTACAGATAACCAGGGTAATGGCAAAGGCAGGCAGGGGATGCAGTCCGAACTGGCTGACCAGCACGGCGACGAGAACGCCGGAAAAGGCGATCACCGAGCCGACCGAAAGATCGATGCCGCCCGAAAGAATAACGAACGTCATACCAACAGCGGTAATCCCCAGGAAAGCGTTGTCGGTCAGAAGGTTGCCCAGAACGCGGGTGGAGAACAGCGCCGGGAACTGCATGACGGCGAGCGCATAGGCGACGACGAATATCGTGACGGTTGCGATGAGGGGCCAGTAACGCGGGTTCATTTCGACGTGCCTCCGGCGCGGTTTGTGGAAGCTGCGGAAGAAACATGCGGCGGGCGGCGCCGGGCCGATACCGCGAATTGCCATATGCGGTTGGCCAGCGGCGACTGGACCACGAGGATGACGATGATCAGCGCCGCTTTCACCAGGAGATTGAATTCGGGCGGGAAGCCCGAAACGAGGATACCGGTATTCATGGCCTGGATGATGAGGGCGCCGACGACCGACATGGGAATGGAAAACCGTCCCCCCATCAGCGAAGTTCCGCCTATCACCACAGCGAGAATGGCGTCGAGTTCGAGCCAGAGCCCCACATTATTGGCATCCGCGCCCCGGATGTCGGCGGCGGCGATGATGCCCGAGGTTGCGGCGCAGAAGCCGGCAAAGGCGTAGACACCGATCAAGAGGGCTCGGGCCCGCAGGCCTGCATAAGAGGAGGCAGAGCGATTGACGCCAATGGATTCGATGAACAGCCCCAGCGCCGTGAGACGGAAGACGAGCGTGGCAACCGCGGCCAGCGCGAGCATGATGAGAATCGGCGTCGGCAAGCCCAGGATTGACCCCGACCCGATGAAGATCAGCCCCGGGTCGTTGAAGGTGACGATAAACCCTTCGGTAATGGTTTGGGCGATGCCACGCCCTGCCACCATGAGAATGAGGGTGGCAATGATGGGCTGCAGGTCGAGCACCGCGACGAGCACGCCGTTCCATAGCCCGCACAGCAGCCCCACGCCCAGGGCGGCAAGAAGAACAACCGCCAACGCATTGCCATCGCCTTGCACCATTGTGGCCGCAACGGCACCTGCGATAGCCATGACCGCGCCCACGGACAGGTCGATACCGCGCGTGGCGATCACTGCGGTCATGCCAATGGCAAGAATGGCGACCGGCGCCCCGCGGTTGAGCACGTCGATGAGCGACCCGTAGACGCGGCCGTCACGGATGAAGAGGTTGAAAAAGCCTGGAAACAGAATCCAGTTGAGCAACAGGATCAGGGCAAGCGCAATGAATTGCGGCTTGACGATCGAAAGCAGGGGGCGGGTCATGCGTTTTTGGCCTCCGGCTCGTGGGCGATCATTTCCATAATGGCGCCGGTCGTAATCTCTTCGCCACGCAGTTCCCCGGCGATGGCCCTGTCGCGCAGAACCAGCACGCGCGAGGAGTAGGCGACGATCTCGTCGAGTTCAGACGAAATGACGAAGAGGCTCATGCCGTCATCGCAAAGCCGGTTGATCATGCGAATGATTTCGGCGTGGGCGCCGACATCGATTCCGCGCGTGGGCTCATCGAGGATCAGAAGTTTGGGATTGGTGGCGAGCCACCGCGCCAGAACGACCTTTTGCTGATTGCCGCCGGAGAGGAATTTGACCGGTTGCTCGATGCCCGTGGTCCGAATATCGAGTGCCTTGACGAAATGCTCGGCCAGTTCGATCTGTTCGCTGCGGCCGATGGGACGTGTCCAGCCTCTGTGTGCCTGGAGGGCCAGCACGATGTTTTCGCGTATTGTGAGATCGCCGACGATACCGTCGACCTTGCGATCTTCGGGCGCAAAGGCAAAACCCAGTGCCACCGCATCGCGCGGCTCGCGCAGTGTGGCGTTTTGCCCGGCCACGGCGAGCTCGCCGCTATCGGGCCGGTCGATGCCGAACAATAAGCGTGCCATTTCGGTTCTGCCTGACCCCAAGAGACCGGCCACGCCGACGATTTCGCCCTTATGCAGGTCGAGATCGAAAGGGGCAGCCTTCCCGGCGAGGGCATAATTCCTGAACGCAGCGTAGAGTTCGCCGGGCTGTCTGCCGACGCCGATGCGCATGGCCTCGTCATGTTCAAGAGCTTCCCCGAGCATCATCGTGACGAGATCCATGCGGGGAAGATCGGCTATGGGACGCGAGCCGACCCGGCGGCCGTTGCGCAAAACCGTCACGCGGTCGGCGATCTCATAGACCTGGTCGAGGAAATGGGTGATGAAGACAATGGCCATCCCGTCCGACTTGAGCTGGCGGAGGATGGAGAAAAGAATGTCGACCTCATGCTGATCGAGGCTGGCCGTCGGCTCGTCCAGGATCAAGACCTTGCCGGAGATGTCGACTGCGCGGGCGATAGCGACGATCTGCTGCACGGCAACGGAAAACGTGTCGAGTTGCGCGCCGACGTCGATCTTGAGCTGATAGCTGGCGAGAAGTTCGCGCGCGGCGCGCTCCATCCTCCGGTTGTCGAGGAAACCTAATTTCATAGGCTGGCGGCCGATATAGAGGTTCTCCGCGACACTCATGTTGGGCAGGAGATTGACCTCCTGATAAACCGTGCCGATGCCCATCTCCTGAGCGTGCTTGGTATCGCGCGGATGAACGGGGGTTCCATCGACCGTGATCGTCCCGGCGTCGTGAGTGTAGGCGCCGGTGAGGATTTTGATGAGCGTCGATTTTCCAGCGCCGTTCTCGCCCAGCAAAGCGTGAATTTCGCCGGGAAACAGCTCGATGCCGACATCGTCGAGCACCTTGTTGTCGAGAAACGACTTTTCGATATGGTCGGCTTTAAGGACCGGCTCGGGCATGGAACGTCTCTCATCGCCGCTGGAGCAAATGGGCTTGAGGCCCCTGGTGGGGGAGCGACCGTCCTGCAGCCGCGCCCCCGGGTTACGACGCCACCGGGTACCCGGTGGCCATTCGGCGCTAGTAGCCGAGATCGCGGCGGCGTTCCGCCTCGCCTTCGGGATCGTCTTCGGCGGTGTATAGCTTGGATTCGGTGATGATGAACTTTTCGGGTTCGACACCATCGTTGAGATACGCATCCAACGCTTCGAATGCAGGGCCGGCCATGTTCGGGGTCAGCTCAACCGTAGCGTTGGCGTCGCCCGCGGCGATAGCGGTGAAGATATCCGGCACGGCATCGATCGAGACAACGAGAATGTCTTCGCCCGGGTTCAGTCCGGCTTCGCTGATGGCCTGGATGGCGCCAACGGCCATGTCGTCATTGTGGGCATAAAGAGCGCAGATGTCCTGGCCGCCATTTTCGGCGCGCAAGAAGCCTTCCATCACCTGCTTGCCCTGGGCGCGCGTAAAGTCGCCAGTCTGGCTGCGCACGATCTCGATGTTGTCGGCGCCAGCGATGGCCTCTTCGAAGCCCTGCTTGCGGTTGATGGCCGGGGACGAGCCCACGGTGCCCTGCAGTTCGACGACGCGGCAATCCTCACCGTCCACTTCCCCGACCAGCCATTCGCCGGCAACCCGGCCTTCCAGCACCTGATCCGAGGCAACGGAGGTGAGATAGAGATCTTCGGGGGCTTCAATACCACGGTCGAGCAGCACCACGGGGATTTCGGCATCCTTGGCTTCAGAGAGAACTTCTTCCCAGCCGGTCGCGACGACGGGCGCCAGGAGAATGGCGTCAACACCCTGGGCGATAAAGCTGCGTATGGCGCGGATCTGGTTTTCCTGACGCTGCTGGGCGTCGGAAAACTGCAGGTTGACGCCCCATTCTTCAGCCTGTTGACGCGTGACCGACGTTTCGGCGGCGCGCCAGCCGGACTCCGATCCGATCTGCGAGAAGCCGATGGTCATACCTTCAAGGCCGCTTTGCGCCATGGCAGTCGAGCCCATGATGACAAGCGTACTCACGCTCAGACCGAGCTGTTTGACAAGTCTCATGCATATTCCTCCTCTGTGCGCCGGCCGAGCCTCCCTCTCCGGTCGCGGTGCTAAAATTTGCATATAGTATTACTTTTGTAAACCCTGGTTTTTTCATTGAGTCACCGCCCAGCACAGGGCCATCAGATCTGCCGCGCCGGGGTGAGGACACGTAAGCCCGCGTCCAGATGCGAGACCGTGCGATGGCGATTGCGGCAAGATCGTTTCTCGCCTTGTGCTGTTCGTGGCACTATTCAGAGTATGGATCACCAGACGCGATCGATGAGATGCCCGTTTGTGAATGGGCATCCCGGCGCCTCTGTCATGCACTCCACACCCTCGGTTTACTTGACCTATGGCCGGGCACAGGCGTAGAACGTGCCCGGCTTCACTTTACCGGCTTTACGGGAAACGCGACGAGACATGAGCAAGACGCTTTACGACAAGATCTGGGACGATCACTTGGTTGCCAACAATGAGGATGGCACCTCGCTTATTTATATCGATCGTCACCTCGTTCACGAAGTGACGAGCCCCCAGGCGTTCGAAGGTCTTCGCCTTGCCGGCCGCAAGGTTCGCGCCCCCGAGCGCACGCTCGCCGTTGTCGACCACAACGTCCCGACGACCGACCGCAGCCATGGCATCGACGACCCGGAATCGAAAATCCAGGTCGATACGCTGGCCAAGAACGCCGCGGATTTCGGCGTCGAATATTATAACGAACTCGATATGCGCCAGGGCATCGTCCACATCGTGGGCCCTGAGCAGGGCTTCACGCTGCCGGGCATGACCATTGTGTGCGGCGACAGCCACACCTCGACCCACGGCGCCTTCGGCGCGCTCGCCCACGGCATCGGCACCTCCGAAGTCGAGCACGTTCTGGCAACCCAGACGCTGATCCAGTCCAAGGCCAGGAACATGCGGGTGACCGTCGACGGCAAATTGCCCGAGGGCGTCACCGCAAAGGACATCATCCTCGCCATCATCGGCGAGATCGGCACCGCCGGCGGCAACGGCCACGTCATCGAATTTGCCGGCGAGGCAATCCGCGAACTCTCGATGGAAGGCCGTATGACGGTCTGCAACATGACCATCGAGGGCGGCGCCCGCGCCGGCCTGATCGCGCCGGACGAAAAGACCTTCCAATACGTCAAGGACCGCCCACGCGCGCCCAAGGGCACGGCCTACGACATGGCGCTCGACTATTGGAAGACGCTCTATTCGGACCCCGACGCCCATTTCGACAAGGAAGTGCGGCTCGACGCGGCGAACCTGCCCCCGATCGTAAGCTGGGGCTCCTCGCCCGAGGACGTCGTCTCGGTGACCGGCGTCGTCCCCGACCCCGACGCGATCCCGGACGCCAACCGCCGCGCCTCGAAAAAGCGTGCCCTCGAATATATGGGCCTCGTCCCGGGCACCAAGATCACCGATATCGAACTCGACCGCGTGTTCCTCGGCTCGTGCACCAATGGCCGCATCGAGGATTTGCGCGCCGCCGCCGCCATCGTCAAGGGCCACAAGGTCCACGAGCGGGTCAACGCCATGGTCGTTCCCGGCTCAGGGCTGGTCAAGGCGCAGGCCGAGGCCGAGGGACTCGACAAGATTTTCATCGAAGCGGGCTTCGACTGGCGCGAGCCCGGCTGCTCGATGTGCCTGGCGATGAACGCCGACAAGCTCGCGCCGGGTGAGCGTTGCGCCTCGACCTCGAACCGCAATTTCGAGGGCCGCCAGGGCTTTAAAGGCCGCACGCACCTCGTCTCCCCGATCATGGCCGCCGCCGCGGCGATCCGCGGGCACTTCGTCGACATCCGCGAGTGGCCGCGCGGGTGAGCCCCGCGGGCGATCCGCAGGATCCAGAATTCTGGGGGCGCCGCGAGGCGCCCTCTCTCGACGACATCGAGGCCCTGGCCGCAAAGGCGCTAAAAGCCCTGCCCGAGCCTTTCCGCTCGCTCGCAGCGGAAGTCGAGTGCCGGGTCGCGGAGTTTCCTGACGACGCCGTGCTCGAAGAGATGGGCATCGAAAGCCCCTTCGACCTCCTGGGTCTGTTCGAAGGCATCGGTATGACCGACAACGGCGCCACTGCCTTTACCGGGCAGATGCCCAATCGCGTCTGGCTCTACCGCCGCCCCATTCTCGACTATTGGGCCGAACACACCGACACGCTCGACGCTATCGTCACCCATGTATTGGTGCACGAGATCGGCCACCATTTCGGGCTTTCAGACGAAGAGATGTACGCCATAGACGACGAACGGGATTAATCCCCTCCGTTGAGATCGAGCGTCTGGGCTTCGCTCGAGGACATGAAGCGATAATCGATCTGCCGGCCCTCATCCATATCGTCATCCACCACAAGCACCAGGTCCTGCCGCCGCAGCGCGTCGATCCAGTCGCCCCATTCGGCAAGCTCGAACCCCGGCACGGGCCGGTCGGCGCCTTCGTTATGATCGGCGTTGAGCGCATGCTGGCCGAAAGTAAGCTGTAAAAGCTGGCTGGTGCCGCCGCCCGGCTCGGGCACATCCATCATCACCGGCGCCCCGCCGCGCGCCTCCGTCCACTGCCGAATCGCCTCTTCGTCCCTTAAGATTCGAGCCATCGCGGTTCTATCCTCAGTTTATATACACTCAGGAAACAACGCCGGATGCCCGCTACCGGTTCACGCCGCGATTGACCGGGGTTGGCAAGCCTTTTAGATGATTTTAACCCATTCTTATGGACGATTTTTCTAACGTCGTCCGGCCCCGGGCCTTCGGCCCCAGCATGTGTTTTATCGCGTGTCCGAACCGAAAACGTGGGAACCACTTTTCCTGGACACGCTCCAACGACGGTCTTTTATGAGCGGTGCGCTGTTCATCTTTTCGATCAACCTCACGCTCGCGCTCGTCATGGCCGCGGGCTTTTTCGCCGTTGCCCGTTTCGACGCTCAAAATACCGCCGCGCGCTGGATGGCGCTCGCCTTCCTGCTCGGTGGGCTGAGCGTTGCCGCCGAGTTCATTATCAGCGCGGATATTTTCGTCACCCTCGCGCGCATGACCACCGCCACGGCCTTCCTCGCAGCCATGCTCGGCGTCACCGTGGCGCTTTCGCGCTATTACAACACCGCCCAGGACTGGGCGAGCCTGAGCGTTATTTTCGTCGCTTCGGCAATGCTTTACGCACTAACCCTCGATATGCCGCGCAACGATCCCGTCCGCCAGGTCCTCTATCAGCTGCCTTATGCGCTGGTGAGCCTTTTGGCCCTGAGCCATGTCTGGCGCTCAAAATGCCGCGCCGTGCTCGACTGGTGCCTTATGGTGCTTTTACTCCTTGCCGCCGTGGTCTTCATCGGCAAATCGATCATCGCCAATATGGTGGGCGGTGTCGGGAGCGAAGCGCAAGATTACGCGCGGACCGTCTATGCGATGATCTCGCAATCCTCCGGCGCGATCCTCGTTCTTATGGTGGGGATGCTGATCCTCATAATGCTCGCGCGCGAGACCGCGGCGCGGCTGATCCGCCAATCCGAGCGCGACAGCGCCACCGGTTTTCTCAACCGCAACGGCTTCATGAACCACGGCGACGCGCTGTTGCGGCAACTCGGCAACGGTGGCGCCAGCGAGGCTGCGCTGATCCTGGCCGCTCTCGACGTCAATATCGAGAACGATGCGCGGAGTACACGCATCCTCCCCTTCGCCGGGCTGCTCCACGCGCTCGATCCGCCGGAGCTGTGCATCGGCCGGCTGGGCCCGGCCCAGTTCGCCATTCTCATGCCCGAAACCAACCTGCTCGGCGCGCGTAAGACCGCTGAGGCCCTCCGGCGCAAGATCGCCGAGGCGGAAAACTCCCCCGGCGTTTTCGTCACCGCGAGCTTCGGCATTACCGAAAAAGAGCGTGGCGACGCGCTTTCGGACATGATCCTGCGCGCCGACTGGGCGCTTGAGGAAGCCCGGCACGCCGGCGGCAATTGCGTTCGCCTTTCGGCCCGCTCGGCGCTGGGACTTGCCCGCCCCAAAGCGATCAGTTGACGACAGCGGCCTCAGTCAGCCTGTAGCGCTCGAGCTCCTCGCGGGTGAAATAGTAAAGCCTGTCCGGCGGGGTCTCCATGGCGTGAACCCAGAGTGCCGGATCGGCCCCCGTCGCAGCCAGATGCCGCGTGATCCGCGCCGTCAACGTCTGGGCATCCGACATCGCCTGCGCCGGACCGATCTCCGCGACCTCTGTGGCCGACGCCGCATAGATCTGATGCACACCCACGGATGCGCCGATATCCACCGAACGCGTGCCGCCCGCCGCGAGGATCAGCGGACACGAGGACGCGCACAGCGCACCTGCGGGCACCGACGTGCCGTAACCCTCCGCCCGGATGGCCTCGGCAATCGCGAGCGCGTCGTCGAGCGACCCGCCGGGGGAGTTGAGCGCGACCGTTTCGATATACCCGCCCCTCCGCTCGATCTCGGCGGCAAACCGTTCCGCCGCACCCGGCGCGATGGTTCCGGTCAGCGCGAGAACGCCATCGGGTCCCAGTTCCATCTCGAGCGGCGCCTTGAGCATCGCTTCGGGCGTCGTGATCGTTTCATGCGGGCGGAACGCAGGGTCGGACGGATCGATCTCGGGCCGGTCGACCGCCGGCAGCACGGGATTGGCGATATTGGCCGGATCGGGAACCGGCGCATCGGCATTGAGCGCCATATAGTCGATCGCAAGCACCGACCCCGTGCCCAGGAGCATGGCGAAAAAGGCAAAGCGCAGGATATCGCCATCCTCGATCGCGGCCAGCCGCGCGAGGAGCCCTTTGGCAGCGCGCTGGGGACCGGTGGCGCTCATGGACGTTGCGGGCCGTCCCCGCGCCGCTGGCCGCGCGACGGCAGCGCAGTGACCGTATCGTCGCTTTCCTCCCCGTCCTCCGATGCCCGGTCCTCGGGTTCGGTGGCCCCTTCGGCGATTTCCGCATCCGTATCGGGTTCGGGCTCCGCCTGGGACCGTGTCGCCAGCATCTGGTTATGGAGCGCGACCGCGCGCATCATCTCCCCGGCGGTCATCGTCTCAGCGTCTTCGCGCAGCGCCGTATCGCGCCGCATGGCGCTATGGGCGACCGCCATGATGAGGACGAGCACGACCGGCAAAAGATCGATCGAGATCGCGCCGGCCCAGGAGGGAATGAAGTCGCCCGCATAGCGCAGCACCGCTTCGGCCGTCGAGAGCGGCACGAAGCGCCGGGGCGCGACGGGTTCCTCATTAAGGATCGCATCGGCCGCATCCGCCAGGGCGGTCGATTGCGCCGCCACCGCGTCGCGGATATTGGCCATGGCGAGATCCTGGCGGATAACGAGGTTCTCGCTCTGCCCATCGGCCACCGGCGCGATGAACCCGAGCGAGAGATCCTCCGCCGCCCGGCGCACCGATGGCGCCACCGAGGTTTCCTGCAGCGCCGCAATCACCCCGGTCAGTTGCACGATCTCGGCGGCGAACCGGTCAGCGCGCGGTTGCACCTCCCCCGGTCCCGAAACGAGTTCGCGCATCGTCGAAAGGTGTTCCGATCCGGTCTCGAAAAGCGCGCTCACCCGCTCCTGCGACGCCGTGATCGAACCGGTCAGCGCCTGGAGCTGTGCCGACATCTGCGAGAGAAGCTGCACCACCGACCCCGAACCTGACGATCCCGTCAGCGCCCCGGCTTCACGTTCCTGTTCGGCGAGCACGGAGAACCGCTCGGCGGCGCGCTGGACGTCCGGCATGAGCGATTGCGCGGACAGCGCATTGGCGTGTGCCGCATCGAGATCGCCCGCATAGTCTTCGAGCGTCACCGCCATATGCTGCTCGAGCGCCGCCGAACCGGCCAGCGCGGCGGCATTGAGCCAGGAACTCATGGCGATGATCATCACCGACCCCAAGGCCATCACCGCGGCAAGGACGAGCCGCTGGCCCACCTCGGTCATGAGCGGCAAAAGCCGCATCATATAACTCCAGAAAACATAGATCCCCACCGAGACCGCAGCCGAATAGATGATCGCGGCGAAAAAGACGAAATTGGCGTCGCCGTCCAGAAGTCCGCGCACGCCAAGATAGGTATAAACACCGCTCGCCAGCGCCAGAACGGCCAGGGCAAAGCGTGTCGTGGTTTCGAGCCCCGAAAGCGTCTGGCCGATCCTCAGGGCGGGGGTGAGATTGGGCATGGGCGTCCATCGGGCTCCAAAGAGGGGAAAGTTGACGGCAGCTTAACCCGGACTTCTCACACTGGCTATGCCCTGCGCTGGTTCAAAGTGGCGTCAGGGTAGGCGGAGAGCGCCGTGCGTATTGGACATACGTGCAAGCTCTCCGGCGCACACTGTCGCCACTTTCAACCAGCCCTTCGGGTCGGATGTTGGCGGCCGCCTCCGGGCACGGCGCGAGAAAACCGTATGCCCGATACGCTTTTTCGCGCCGCACCCGTATCCGACTCGCCAAAATCCGACGCAGAGCGTAGCCAGTGCGAGAAGTCCGGGTTAACAGCGACAAGCGGGCGAAATCGAGGCCTTTCACACCGCCGCTGCCCGCCCGCTAACGCAAAGGTGATCGCGCCGCACGCATCGAACGGGCAAGCCGGACGTTGCGCCATCGCGCCGGAGGGCCATTCTTGGCGCGCTCAATCGCTTTCGCACGGAGGGATTTCCATGACAATGTCCAGACGCACCACGCTTGGGCTGGGTGCAACGACGCTGGCCGGGCTGGGCCTTTCCACCATCATGCCGCGCATGGCATTTGCGCAGGATGCAATGGGCGACGAATATCAGACCGACAACGGTAGGTTGACCGTCTACCCGATCTCCCACGCCTCGCTCGTCCTCGCCGCGCCCTCGGCGGTGATCTATGCCGATCCTGTGGGTGGCGCGGCCCTTTACGAGGACCATCCAACACCCGACCTCGTCCTCATCACCCACGAGCACGGCGACCATTACGATCCCGACACGCTCACGGCGCTTGCCGGCCCCGAAACCCACATCGTCGCCAACCCTGCGGTTTTCGACATGCTGCCCGAAGCGCTCGCCGCGCAGGCCGAGGCGATTGGAAACGGCGAGAGCACCAGCTTCGGCGCGGTCGGCATCGACGCGATCCCGGCCTACAACACCACCGAAGACCGCCTCCAATACCACCCCGAAGGCCGGGACAACGGCTATATCCTCACAATCGACGGCAAGCGGGTCTATATCGCCGGAGACACCGAGGATATCCCCGAAATGCGGGCGCTCGAGAATATCGACATCGCCTTCGTACCCATGAACCTGCCCTATACGATGGACGAAGCCCAAGCCGCCGCAGGCGTCGGCGCCTTCGCGCCCACGGTGGTCTATCCCTACCACTACAGGGGCAGCGATCTCGGCCTGTTCGAAGCGCTGCTGGGTGAGGAGAGTGTGGAGACCGAGGTCGTCAGGGGCCCCTGGTATGGATAGTCATCGGGCGTGGGGTGGACATCGTCCCGTCCCTACCGCTCTCATTCCAGGACTCGTTCCTTGAATCCAGCCACACGCTATCCCGCGCGCAAAAGGACTCTTCCACCGCATTCGCGCCGCTCCCGACACTATTCGGCTTCGTCAGCTGGGCAAGGCCCAACGCGCCCTATTCCTCTGGTTCGGTGGTGACCATCAGGGGAAAGCCCGCGCGCTGGCCGGCTTCAATCGCGTCTTCGGCCTTGGTTTCGGCGACCTCGCGGGTATAGACCGCTATGGTGCAGACCCCTTGGGTATGCGCGGTCATCATCCGCGCATAGGCCTCGTCCTCGGAAAGCCCGAAGACCTTCTTTAGAACCGTCACGACGAATTCGCGCGGTGTGAAATCGTCATTGACCAGGATCACCTTATGCAGCCGCGGCTTTTCCGGCTTGGTGATCGTTTTCGTGCGTTTTTCGGTGGATGTATCGCTCATGCGTCCGGCTCCGTTCAAAAAGCCTGCGGATTTTCGCGTAGGACAAAACCACTATAGCGTGGCCGGCAGGACGTGACCACCGGGGTGAGCGTCCTGACGATCACATTTGGCTTTTTGTTAGCCTGCCTCGGCCTGCGCCGCCCGCATGGCCCGCTTGCGGTCGTGCGGATCGAGATGAATCTTGCGCAAGCGCACCGATTGCGGCGTGACTTCCACGTACTCATCATCCGCGATGTAGCTGAGCGCCTGCTCGAGGCTCAGCCGCTTGGGCGGCGTCAGCCGCACAGCTTCGTCCTTGGAAGTCGTGCGGATATTGGTCAATTGCTTGCCTTTAAGCACGTTCACCTCGAGATCGTTCTCGCGGTTGTGCTCGCCCACGATCATGCCTTCATAGACGTCGACACCCGCTTCGATCAGCATCGGCCCGCGGTCTTCGAGGTTAAACAGCGCATAGGCGACCGAGGTTCCCGTACCGTTGGAAATCAAAACGCCCGTGCGGCGCGTGGGCAGCGGGCCCTTGAACGTCGCGTATTCGTGGAACACGCGGTTGAAGACCGCCGTGCCGCGCGTATCCGACAGCAATTCAGCCTGATAGCCGATAAGCCCGCGCGTGGGCACATGCAGCCGCACGCGGGTGCGTCCGGTGCCCGAGGGGCGCATCTCGACGAGATCGCCGCGCCGTTCGGTGAGCTTCTGGACAACCGTCGAGGCGTATTCATCGTCGACATCGATGATGACCTCCTCGATAGGCTCGAGTTTCTGCCCGTTTTCCTCGCGGAACAACACCTTGGGGCGCCCGAGGCAGAGTTCGAACCCCTCGCGCCGCATGGTCTCGATCAGAACCCCGAGCTGGAGCTCGCCCCGGCCCGCGACATCGAAGGAATCGTTGTCGTCCCCCGGCGTGATCCGGATCGCGATATTGCCTTCGGCCTCGCGCATCAACCGCTCGCGGATGACGCGCGACTGCACCTTGTCGCCTTCACGGCCTGCCAGGGGGCCATCATTGATGCGGAAGGTGACCGAGATCGTCGGCGGATCGATGGGCTTGGCTTCGAGCGGATCGGTGACGGACGGCACCGCGATGGTGTTGGCCACCGTCGCGGTTTCAAGCCCCGCCAGCGCAACGATATCGCCCGCCTTGCCCTCTTCGATAGGCTCGCGCTCAAGCCCGCGGAAACCGAGAACCTTCGAGATGCGGCCCTTTTCGACCGTCTTGCCGTCACGCCCCAGCGCATGGACGGATTCGCCGGGCTTGACCGATCCCGAAACGATCCGGCCCGTCAGAATGCGCCCGAGGAACGGATTGCGCTCGATGGTCGTGACCAGCATACGGAACGGCCCCTCTTCGACCGCCGGCTCGGAGAAGTGTTCAACCACCTTGTCGAGCAGCGGCCCGACACTGTCTTTCGGCCCTTCCGGCTCGTCGGCCATCCAGCCCTGTTTGGCTGAACCGTAAAGCACCGGAAAGTCGAGCTGTTCGGGGGTCGCGTCGAGCGAGACGAACAGATCGAAAATCTCGTCGAGCACCTCGTTGTGCCGCTCTTCGGGCTTGTCGATCTTGTTGATCGCAACGATGGGCCGAAGCCCCAGCGCCAGCGCTTTGGAGAGCACGAACTTGGTCTGCGGCATCGGGCCTTCGGCGGCGTCCACAAGGATTACCGCGCCATCGACCATCGAAAGGATACGCTCGACTTCGCCGCCGAAATCGGCGTGGCCCGGCGTATCGACGATGTTGATGCGGGTGTCTTTCCAGTTGAGCGACGTCACCTTGGCGAGAATGGTGATGCCGCGTTCTTTTTCGAGGTCGTTGGAATCCATCACGCGTTCGTCGACGCGCTGGTTCTCCCGGAAGGTGCCGGACTGGCGCAGCAGGACGTCGATAAGCGTCGTCTTGCCATGGTCGACGTGGGCGATGATCGCGATATTGCGCAGGGTCATAAAAAGGGCCGCTATGCGTTGCGGCGCGCCCAAAGCAGGGCCCCTCTCGCAGGATGGACCGACGGGGCATTTGGGGTGCGCCAAAGATTTCGGAATTGGGCGTTGCGCCAGCCCATACCCCAGAGAGGCGGGTCAAACAAGGAAAAACGGCGCAACCGTGCCATGCGCGGGATGCTGGTATGCTGACCGGTCAGCCCGTCTTTCTGTCCATCTGCCCGATGCCCCCGTCGAGCATCGTGGCGAAACACGCCGCATCGACCGGCTTGGAAAAAACATAACCTTGCACCTGCGTGCAGCCTTCCGCCCGCACCACGGCAAGCTGGGCTTCGGTTTCCACCCCTTCGGCCACCGTCGTCATCCCGAGGCTCGTGCCCAGCCCGATCATCGCCTTGAGGATCGCCCGGCTATCGGATTTCGTGGCGATGTCGGTCATGAACGAGCGGTCGATCTTGATCTTGTCGAACGGGAACGCACGCAGATAGGAGAGCGCGGAATACCCCGTCCCGAAATCGTCCATCGCGATCCGGACACCCATGTCCTTGAGCGTATGGAGAATATCGAGATTGGTCTGGCTGTCCTCGAGCAAAAGCGACTCGGTGATCTCGAGCTCGAGCCGCCCCGGCGCAAGCCCCGAACTCCGCAATGCGTTGCGGACCACGTCGACGAGCATCGGACGCCTGAACTGCAGAGGCGAGAGATTCACCGCGACATGGACGTCCCCGGGCCACTCCGCAGCACGCTGCGCGGCCTCGCCGATGACCCATGCGCCGATATCCCCGATCAGGCCGGTTTCCTCCGCGATGGAAATGAATTCCGAAGGCGGCACCGGCCCGAGCTCGGGATGCGTCCAGCGCAACAGCGCTTCGCCCGTCACGATACGGCCCGAGGCAAGATCGACGAGCGGCTGGAATGCGAGATCGAGCGCCCGCACCGCAATCGCGTCGCGCAGCCCCGCTTCCAGGGTCCGGCGCCGCTGCAGGCTCGCATCCATACCCGTTTCGAAGAAGTGATAGGTCGACCGGCCTTCCCGTTTGGCGCGCAAAAGCGCAAGGTCGGCATTGCTCATCAGCGTGTCGGCGGACCGCCCGTCTCCCGGTGCCACGGCGATTCCGATGGACGCGGAAAGCGCAACTGCCTTGCGGCCGAACCTGAAGGGTTCGGAAAGGGCCTTGACGATGGTGCGCGCGAGATCCGCCGCCGCGCGGGGTTCCTCGAGCGCGCGCGTCAGCACCGCGAATTCGTCTCCGCCCAGCCGCGCTGCGTCGCCCTGCCCCCCGACAACGCGGCGCAAACGGTCGGCGACCTGGCAGAGCACCTGATCGCCCGTTGCGTGCCCGTAACTGTCGTTGATCGATTTGAAGAAGTCGAGGTTGATCGACAAGAGCGCGAACGCGCTCTTGTCCGCCGTACCTGCAAGCGCCTTTTCCAGCAATTCGCGGAACAGCGTGCGGTTGGGCAAGTCCGTGAGCGCGTCGTGGGTCGCCATATGGCGCATGCGCGCCTCGGCGGCGAGCTGTTCGGTGATGTCCTCATGCGTGGTCACCATCCCGCCACCCTTGAGCGGCTGGTGGCGCAAGGTCAGATAGGTGCCATTGGCCATCTTGACGACCTCGCGCACAAAGGCCCCGCCCTTCATGATCGCCTTGCGCTCGGCGTAATAGGCCTCGCGGTCGGTGGGTGCATGCAGACCGGTGTCAATCCGGTGGTCGAGCACCTTTTCAAAGGATGTCCCGGGCGCCGCGAGGTGGTCGGGCAGCCCGTACATTTCCTTGAACGCCTTGTTGCAGGTGACCAGCTTGAACTTGCTGTCGAACATCGAGACGCCGTGGCTGATATTATTGATCGCCGCGTCGATCAGCGCGTATTGGCGTTCGAGTTCGGCCTTGCGCTCGGCCATCATGTCCGAGCGCGCGATCTCGTCGGTGACATCCTCGTGCGTCACCACCCAGCCAAGCCCCACCGCATAGACATGCGCGGTCTCGAGCGTGCGGTTGCCCTCCGCCTGTTCATGGCTGATCGCGCGCAGCCCCGAACGATTCGAAAGCAGTTCGGCGGTATAGGCTTCGTAAAATTCCCGCGGGTCGAGGCCGGGATGATTACCCAGCGCGCACGAGAGCTCGACCACCTCATAAAGGCTCATGCCGCGCCGGATCTTCGAGCGTGGAAACCCGTAAATGTCGAGATAATGCTGGTTCCACAGAACCAGCGTGAAATCGCCGCTCCAGACGCAGAACCCGAAAGGAATCGTCTGCAATGCCGCATCGAGCAACAGCGCTTCGCCCGAGCGCGGTGAGACGGTCTCCGCCTGCATCATGATCGCAAAATTCCCCGTGTTTGCACCACCCGCAACCGGACGAAAGTGCAAGCCCCGCAAACCCGCCACTCAGGCGATCCGGACCCCCCTTCTGGTCGCTGCGGCAAAGTGTAGCGGCGGGGCACTTAACAGGGTTTTAAAGTGCAAACACATAAAAAAGCCCGGTTTCCCGGGCTTTTCTTTCTTTTATGCGGTGGCGGCGAAATCGTTTACGCTCCGGTCCTGAGCTTGCGCGCGCCGTAGGTCTTCAAACGCAGCCCGTTGAGCTTGATGAACCCTTCGGCGTCGTGATGGTCGTAGGTGCCCGTGCCCTCCTCGAAGGTCACGAGGTCTTCCGAATAAAGCGAATAGGGCGAGGAGCGCCCCACCACCTGCGCGGACCCCTTATAGAGCTTCATCCGAACCTCGCCGGTGACGAACTCCTGGCTCTTGTCGATCAGCGCCTGCAGCATCTCGCGTTCGGGCGCGTACCAGAACCCGTTATAAATGAGTTCGGCATAGCGCGGCATGATTTCGTCCTTCAAATGCGCCGCGCCACGGTCGAGCGTGATCGATTCGATCCCCCGATGCGCCGCCAGAAGGATCGTCCCGCCCGGCGTTTCGTAAATCCCGCGGCTCTTCATGCCGACAAACCGGTTCTCGACCAGATCGAGCCGCCCGATACCGTGCTTGCCGCCCAGTGCGTTGAGCTTTTCGAGGAACGCGGCGGGCGAGAGCTTTTCGCCATTGACCGAAACCCCGTCGCCCTTCTCGAACCCGATGGTGATGTATTCGGGCGTGTCCGGCGCCTTCTCGGGATCGACGGTGCGCTGGTAGACATAGTCGGGCGCCTCGACCGCCGGATCCTCGAGCACCTTGCCCTCGGACGAGGTGTGCAGGAGGTTCGCATCCACCGAGAACGGCGCCTCGCCGCGCTTGTCCTTGGGCACGGGAATCTGGTTCTGCTCAGCGTATTCGATGAGCCGCGTCCGGCTCTGCAGGTCCCATTCGCGCCAGGGGGCGATGACCCGGATCGAAGGATTAAGCGCATAGGCGCAGAGTTCGAACCGCACCTGGTCGTTACCCTTGCCCGTAGCGCCGTGTGCGATGGCATCCGCACCGGTCTGCTCAGCGATCTCGACCATACGCTTGGCAATCAGCGGCCGCGCGATGGACGTACCGAGCAGATAAACGCCTTCATAGACCGCGTTGGCGCGGAACATCGGGAAGACGAAATCGCGCACGAACTCTTCGCGCAGATCCTCGATATAGATCTCCTTGATCCCGACGAGTTCGGCCTTGCGGCGCGCTTCTTCGAGTTCGTCCCCCTGCCCCAGATCGGCGGTAAAGGTGACGACTTCGCAATTATAGGTATTGCGCAGCCATTTGAGGATGACGGACGTGTCGAGGCCACCCGAATAGCCCAGCACGACCTTTTTGATGTCTTTGCTCATTATGTACGCTTTTCGTTGTGCTCATGCGGCGCGGCGTCCGCGGTAGAGAGTCAAAATTACAATTTTGTCGCGCGACACTAAGCAGATCGGACGTGCGCTGGCAACACGGAGCGAAAAGACCGCCGTTTTCGGGTGGACGCGCGCCAAATTTCGATCAACATAGCGGTGCCCTTTGAGGAGACCTGACGATGCCGGAATTCCTGCCCGACCTGACCATCATCCTCGCTTTCGCGCTCGCGGCCATCGTGCTTGCGATCACCCCGGGGCCCGACATGGCGCTCTTTATCTCGCGCACGGTCAATTTCGGCACCAAACACGGCTTTGCGACGGTGCTCGGCGCGCTGACGGGCATCGCGGTCCACACCATGCTTGCCGCCTTCGGCATATCGCTCCTGATCATCGCCGCACCCGCCGCCTTCATGGCGCTCAAGATCCTGGGCGCCGGCTATCTCATCTGGCTTGCCATCCAGGCCGTCCGCTCGGGCGCTGGCTTGCGGCTTTCCAAGCCGGGCGCAAAAGTGCCCTCGCTCAAAGCCAGCTATTTGACCGGGCTGGGCATCAACCTCACCAATCCCAAGGTAGCGCTGTTTTTCGTGACCTTCCTGCCGCAATTCGTCTCCCCCGGCGATCCGGCGGCCAGCGCCAAGCTCGTCTTCCTCGGCCTCGAATTCGTCATCGTCTCGCTGCCCATCGTCATCGCCATCGTCCTCGGCGCGCGCTGGCTCACCGACACGCTGATGAAAAGCGAAACCGTGCAGAAGGCCTTGAACTGGAGCTTCGCCGCGGTCTTTGCGGCTTTCGCAGCGACGATCCTGACCGCGCAGGCGCGGCATTAGCCTGAATATGCGGGATAGCCCGATCATGCCTATATGCGTTACGTGGGCTTCTGCCAGCTGCCATCCGACCATCACATAAGACGCCTATTGCAGTCAGCACTATGAAATATGATTCCTACATGATCTGCACCTCCCCGCGTAGCGGCAGCACATTGCTGTGCCATATGCTCGCAGCGACTGGCATTGCAGGACAGCCGGAATCCTATTTTTTCGGGAATTCACTCCAGGAGTGGATGGATGATTTGGGCATCGCGCCCGATGAGACAGCTAAAGAGCCCGAAATCCTCAAAGCGGTCTTTAAGACCGCGCAGCGCAAAGGACGCGATGGAACCGACGTGTTCGGGCTGCGAATGCAGATGCACAGCTTCAGGTTCTTCTGCCAAAATCTGGTTGTTCTCCACCCTGGCAATCTGACCGACTGCGAACGGATCGAACGCACCTTCGGGAGAACGCTGTTTGTGCATCTGACGCGCGCTGACAAGGTCAAGCAAGCCGTATCCTACCTCAAGGCGCAGCAAACCGGACTATGGCATGTGGCACCGGACGGCTCCGAACTGGAGCGTCTCGCACCTCATCGCGAGCCGCTCTATGACGGCGAGGAACTCCGATCCTGCGTTGAAACCATGACCGCATATGATCGAGACTGGAACGACTGGTTCACGCAGGAACGAGTCAAACCGGTTCGTATTACATATGACGGCCTTTCCGCCGACCCCATTGGAACATTGAGCGACATCCTTGACCGATTGGGCCTCGACCGCACTGCAGCGGACGGTGTATCGCCCGGCGTCAAAAAGCTGGCCGATAGCACCAACCAAGAATGGGTGACACGGTTTCACGCCGAACAGGAGCTTGAAGCCGAACAGCAGCGTTAGTTTTCGCCGAAACCCACGCCATCACAGCATAAACGCGTCGCGGTCTTTCTTCTTGAGCCGCTCGGTCTCGCTTTTCAGTTGCCCGCAGGCCGCGAGGATATCGCGCCCGCGGGGCGTCCGCACCGGGGAGGCATAGCCCGCGCGGTTGACGATATCGGCAAAGCTCTCGATCCGGTCCCAGTCCGAGCACTGATAGTTCGACCCCGGCCACGGGTTGAACGGGATGAGATTGATCTTGGCGGGGATTTTTGCCAAGAGCCGCACCAGTTCCTTGGCGTCCGCGTCGGAATCGTTGATGTCCTTGAGCATCACATATTCGAACGTGATGCGCTTGGCGTTCGAAACGCCCGGATAGGTCCGGCACGCCTCGAGCAGCTCTTTAAGCGGCCATTTCTTGTTGATCGGCACGAGCACGTCGCGCAGATCGTCCCTGACCGCGTGGAGCGAAATCGCGAGCATCACGCCGATCTCGTCGCCCGTCGGGCCGATCTTGGGCACCACCCCCGAGGTCGAAAGCGTGATCCGGCGCTTGGAGATCGAAAGCCCCGCCCCGTCCGAGGCGATCAGCAGCGCCTTTTTGACGTTGTCGTAATTATAGAGCGGCTCGCCCATCCCCATCATGACGATATTGGTGATCGCCCGGCTTTCCCCCGCCGGCACCAGCCCATCGGTGGGCCGTACGCCGCCGGGAAAATCCCCCAGCCGCTCGCGCGCCATCATCACCTGGGCGAGAATTTCCCCCGCCGTAAGGTTACGCACCAGCTTCTGCGTGCCCGTATGGCAGAACGAACAGGTGAGCGTGCATCCGACCTGCGAGGAAACGCAGAGCGTCCCTCGGTCGGATTCCGGGATATAAACGGTTTCGACCTCGACCGGCGGCATATTGGGATGCTCGGGGTCGCGGAAGCGGAAAAGCCATTTGCGCGTACCGTCGTTGGAGACCTGCTCGGAGACGATTTCGGGCCGCGACACATCGAAGGCCGCGGCAAGCTCGGCTCTCAGCCCCTTCGAGATATTCGCCAT
Organism: Pelagibacterium halotolerans; assembly: GCF_044811015.1. Classification (GTDB taxonomy): domain Bacteria; phylum Pseudomonadota; class Alphaproteobacteria; order Rhizobiales; family Devosiaceae; genus Pelagibacterium; species Pelagibacterium halotolerans_A. The sequence goes on along the minus strand of NZ_CP085243.1, from coordinate 2,485,229 downwards.
CCGGTCGAAATCGGTGACGCCATTGACATAGACCCAGTTCCAGAGCTGGCTTGCGCGCATACGCTGGTCGCGCTCGGAAAGCCCCATCTCGCCGAGCTTGCCCGCGATCTCGGCCTTCGAAAGCCCGACGATGGGCGTCCGCCCGCTCGGGGCAGGGCGGGGCGCGGAGGAATGATCGATGTTCAGCGCAAGGCTCATCGGGCCTCTCGCTCCAGTGCTGTTTTGGAATTTGGACAGTGCGCGCCGCTTCGCCAAGCGTCAAGCGCGGCGCGTCCATACCATATTGGAGCGTCCGCGCAAAGCCGCTAGAGGATGTCGCGTGTCCGAACCGAAAGAGTGGTAACCACTTTTTCTGGACACGCTCTAACACGCGCTATCGATCTCGCGCGAAGCCGCCGTCGCGCCCGAAAGCGAGAAGGTTTGCGTCACCTTGATGCCCCGCAGACTCGTGCCCACGATCGTCATGGTCGAACCGGCCCGGATCGCGCGGGCTGCCGTATCCGATTGCGAGGGGTCTGCAAGCCACGCCGCGTCGGCTTGCGTGAACATCGGAAATTCCTCACCCCCGACCCGCATCACGGCTTGGCTATCGGGCGCAAAATCATACCCGGCCACAAGGTTGATTTCCGACCGGACACCGGCATTGGGCCGGTGGGTGATATAGAAATACCCCTCGGTGAACCCCTCGGGCACCGGCTCGGTAGCCGTCGGCTTGGACAGGACGAAACAGATCTGCCCCGCGCTTTCGGTCGTCGCATAGGCCGACCAGGCGTTATGATCCCCCAGCACCCGCACCGACTGCGCGGCGGCTGCGACCGGCGCCAGCCCGGCGCCGAACATCATCGGAAGGACCAAAAGCGCGCGGAGGAAGGACATGGGTCACCAATCACTCAAATGAAACAAAGGCCGGAAACCTCCGACCTTTGCCAAACTCTCCATCCCAAGGCAAGCGGCCCGCCTATTGCGGACATTCCTCGGCGGCCCGATTGAGCGCCGCAGTGACGCCGACGAGCGAATAGGTATCCACCGTGTTGGTGCCCCGCTGCGAGGTCGCCCGAACGACAAGCGTCGCCCCTGCCTTCATCGCCTCGACAAATCCCGGCTCGTCCTCGATCGAGGCCAGCCATGCCGATTCGCCCTGCGTCACCATCGGGTAGGACCGTCCGTCGACGCTCGCCGATGCGTTGGGATTGGTCTGGTGGAGCGGATAACCCACCATGGTGGCAACCTCGTTGCGGTTGGTCGGCCTTATGGTCACGATAAAATGAATGGCCCCCCGGTTCACATTGGTGGGCTCGCTGGAGCGCGGCGTGGAGGAAACGTAGCAGATCTTGCCGTTATCGGCATCATCGGTCCACGCAGTCCAATAGTCGAATACCCCCAGATTTTCCGCCGCCATTGCCCCGCCGGCATAGAGGCCGACACTCGTGGCGGCAAGCGCCCCAGCCAAAATGCGGCCCAATGAACGGCCGATCCTTGACGTCATCGCCAAACCCTTCCTTCTACTCAATACGAAACAATGTCTTTGCCGGTGCGAGAGTGTGCACCGTTATGGTTACCAGAGTCTTTGCTTTGTCGCGCGTCCGAACCGAAAAAGCGGTCCCCGCTTTTTCTGGACACGCTCAAGGGAGCAAAGATCGCCCAAACCCGGTCAACTTGTTATAAAGAGAAACAAATTTGGCACCAATTGGGCTTAGTCCGGATCACCAGTGAAACCAGGATGTAATCGCTGACGGCTGAATGCACGCTGAACGGGTTCTTTCACGCCGCCAGCGGATAATCCTGCTCGACCACATAAGGCCCGCCGCCGACCGACTCCTTGCTCGAAAACAGAACGAAGTGATCGACCGTGAAGCTTAGGGGCGGAAACCGGCCCGCCTGTGAAAGATGATGAGCGAGTTCCTCGGGTTGCGTGTCCCTCAGACGCGCGAGCGTCACGTGCGGAACGAATTTGCGCCCGTCCGGCACGAGTCCCGCCCGTTGCAGCATGCGCTCCTGGCTCGCCTGCAGGCGAGAAAGTGCCTCGCTCGGGGCGAGCCCCGCATAGAGCGCCCGGGGCTTGTTGCCCCCGAACACCCCAAGATGATCGATTGTAAGGGTGAAAGGCTCGGCATAAGCGAATCGTCCCAACACGTCGTCCACCTCCTCGGCAGTGCGGTGATCGACGTCTCCGATATAGCGCAGGGTGATGTGATAATTGGCCGGATCGATCCAGCGGGCCCCGGGAACCCCGCCGCGCTTCAAGGAGAGCGCAAAACCGATATCGGAAGGAATTTCAAGGCCGGTAAAAAGCCTGGGCATAACGCACCCCCCACAAGAAACCTGTTGGCACTCTCCGCGCGCCAACCGGCAGCCCGCGGACGCCTTCCGAATCAAAGCGTAACACAGCTTTAGCCTTTCGATGTATCAAAACGCTGACCGCATGTGCACCAGGCCGGTTTCGCTTGTAATTTCAGCCCTCCGTCTCCATATTGTCACCCAACGGGTGTGGGATATGTCCCGCCGGAACGATACATTTCACGAGGATGGAACGAAAATGGCACAATACGACCGTCAGACCGTCAACGCCGGTCGCGTAGGCACGGCCGCCGCCATAGACGAGGGCCTGCGCGCGCACATGCTGCGCGTCTACAACTATATGGGCATCGGTCTCGTGGTGACCGGCGTCATCGCTTTCTTTGCCAACCAGCTCGCGATCGCCGACAGCCAGGCAACCGCCGCCGGTCAGCTTGCCGACGGCACGCTCGTCACCCAGTGGGGCGCGCTGCTTTATGGCAGCCCGCTGATGTGGGTCGTGGCGCTCTCGCCGCTCGCTTTCGTGCTGGTCTTGAGCTTCGGGATCAACAAGCTCTCCTTTAGCGCCGCCCAGGGCGTATTCTGGGGCTTCGCCGCCGCCATGGGGCTTTCGCTCTCCTCGATCTTCCTGGTCTATACCGACGCCTCGATCGCCAAGGTGTTCTTCATCACCGCCGCCACGTTCGGCACGATGAGCCTTTACGGCTACACCACCAAGCGCGACCTCACCGGTATGGGCTCGTTCCTGATGATGGGCCTGATTGGCCTGATCATCGCGATGGTGGTCAATATCTTCCTCCAGAGCAGCATGCTCGATTTCGCCATCTCGGCGATCGGCGTGCTGATCTTCGTGGGCCTGACCGCCTATGACACGCAGAAGATCAAGGAAGCCTATGTCGAGGGCATGGGCCACGAAAGCCTCGGCAAGCTCGCCCTTATGGGCGCGCTGCGCCTCTATCTCGACTTCATCAACCTCTTCCTGATGCTGCTGCGGCTCTTCGGCAACCGCGAGTAGTGAACCCCGTCTCGGCTGTAAGCTCAATTGGAGCTTCCAGAGGGGTGAACGCCCGGAGCACTGTGCTCGCAGGGCCATCCAGACAACAAAAAAAGGCCGCGGATACTCTCCGCGGCCTTTTTGCATGTCCTGGTGCCGCGCCTCTCAGCGCACGACGTAAAGATGCGGGTCGAGCACCTTGAGGACGTTCGCGAGGTCATGCCCGCGCTTTAGAACCCGCCCGTCCGTGCCGAAAACCATGTACTGGCCCTGCTTGCGCGCCAGCCTGGGGTTCTTTTCCACCACATAGAGCGGGCGCTCGGAGGCGCGCTGGTAGATCGAAAACAGCGCCCGTTCGCGCAGCATGTCGACTGCGTAGTCCCGCCATTCTCCGGCGGAAACCTTTTTGCCGTAAACGTTGAGGATGAGCGCCAGTTCGCGCCGGTCGAAACTCACAACCCCAGTACCGCGACTGGGGTGTCCGGTCCTTGTGCCATCATATCCGGCAAGACCACCTGCGCTCACAAATTCATTCAAGCCCGTGCCCCTCGCTGTCATGACAATGTCACAGACCATGATTGCCGCGTTCGTTGCCGAGCGCAACCCTGTGAGCGAGCCGGCCCAAAATCTCCGCCAAATTTTCGAAATTGAGCCACAATCTGTCCGCTCTCGCGCCCCATTGCGCGTCTAGCGTCCGATCATTGCCTCCAGTAGCCGGCCGCCAGGATCACCGAGCCCCCAAACCTTGACCCTGGTTGGTCGGCCCCCCTCTCCTTTCGAGAGGGTTTCCATTTTTTGGAAGCATGACCTCCAATTGCCAATGCCCTTCGCCCCCGCGCCGGGCGGAGGGCTTTTTTATTCAGCGCTGGGACGGAGATCACATCTCCTCGAACGCCGCCGCGCCGAGCACGGCCCCGGGCAACTCCCCGTTCTTTTCCTGAATCAGGATGACCGCACCGTCGTTTTCGGTGCCGAGCACCTCGTCGCAAGGAATGGTGATTTCCATGCCCGTTTCACCCGACCACATGCCAATAGGCTGCCGTCCGGTAACGATATAGGAATAGCTCAGCGCCCGCCCCCCGTTCTCGCCCCGTTCGATATCGACGGTCGCGGCGGCCCTGTAGGTGACGAGCCAGATAATGGCATTTTTGCCCGTCGCGTGCGGCTCCGCCGAAGCCGTGATGACTTCGCCGTCATTCTCACTGACGACCAGATCGATAGTGATCGGCAAGGAGGATTGTCCGAGCAACGCCCGAACCTCGGCCTCGTGGGTGCCGGGCAGTCCATGGGCGCCGTTGATCACCATTTGCGGGGTATAGACGCGGCTCTTGCCCCAACTCTGGGCATAGGCGCGCTGCAATTCGGTGTTGGCCGGGCTCGCAAACGTGTCTTCCCAGCCCACATAATTCCAATAGTCGACGTGATAAGCGAGCACGATAAGGTCTTCGCGCGCGCCCAGCCGCGCCAGAAGCGCATCGGCCGGCGGGCACGAGGAACAGCCCTGGCTTGTAAAAAGCTCGACGACCGCGATCGGGCTTGACCGCAATTTCATCTCCGAAGCCATAGCCGCCGGAGCGGCCAAGACAAACCATAACGCTGCAAGGAGCGCTCTAGCCCGCATTTCTCTCGCTCCTTGCGCCCTGCGCCGGTCCAAAATGGCGATCAGGGCAGGAAGAGAGCGCAGCGCGTATTGGACATACGTGCAAGCTCTCTGACGCCCCCTGTCGCCATTTTCGACCGGCCCTCCGGGTCGGATTTTGGCGGCCGCCTCCAGGCACGGCGCGAGAAAACCGTATGTCGAATACGCTTTTTCGCTCCGCACCCGTATCCGACTCGCCAAAATCCGACGCAGGGCGCAAGGAGCGAGAGAAATGCGGGCTAAAGGGGCGGGTCGCGATCATGGCAATGTTCTAAGCAATCGATTGTGCACGAGCCAGTCAATTCGCGGTGAAACTGACAGGCTTGGGGTTAAGAAAATACCTATTGCGCGTAAGCCGCCCTCAATTCCCCGATCTCTTCAAGCATCGCCGCGAACGCTGACCAGTCGTCCGCCTCCGCGATTCTCGCCCAGAGCGCCTCCATTTCCGCGATCACCATGGTGCGGGGACCGGCGCGGTCGAAATAGGGATGCGCGCGGGCGCCGGACCGCGCCTCGTAACCTGAAAGCGCGGTTCTCACCGGCTGAAATTCCGGCGCGGCATAGGCTGAAGCGGCCGGGCTCGCCGTCAGCCGATCCGCGTCGACCCCGCCGCGCAGATCGAAAAAAACCCGCTCGAACGGCGGATTGACTGCCCCGAGGAATTTGAAGAATGCCGCCGTGACCTCCAGATCCGCCTTTTCGCCTTGCGGGACAAGCGCCAGCCGGTCGAGAACCGCCGCCGCAAGCCCGCTCTGAAAGGCCGGCCAGAACCGGTTGAGCGCGGATTCGAGCTTGGCGATTTCGCTTAAAGGAACCAAGCACTCGGCAAGCCGCGTCAGGTTCCACGCAAGTGCGTCGGGCTGCCGTCCGAAGGCGTAAAGCCCGCTCTGGTCGAAATAGGCCGCGGTAAATCCCGCTTCGTACCGGTCGAGAAACCGCCATGGGCCATAGTCGAAGGCCTCGCCGGTGATGTTGATATTGTCCGAATTGAGCACACCGTGGACAAACCCCGCCGCGATCATACGCGCACCGGTTTTCGCCACCGCCTCGGCGACTGCGCCCAGAAAAGCGGGCACCTTCTCATCTTGCACAAGATCGCCAAGATGCGGGTAGTAGTGCGCAACCGCATGGTCGACGAGCCGCCTTATAGTCTCGGTCTCCTCGAGAAACGCGAGCCGCTGGAACGTCCCGATCCGGATATGGGAATGCGACAGCCGCACGAGCACCGAGGACCGTGTCGGGGACGGTTCGTCGTTGCGCATCAGGGATTCGCCGGTTTCGATCAGCGAAAAGCTTTTCGACGTATCGACCCCCAGCGCTTCGAGCATTTCGGTCGCGAGCACCTCGCGCACGCCGCCTTTGAGCGTCAACCGCCCGTCCCCGCCGCGCGACCACGGGGTCTGTCCCGAGCCTTTGGTTCCAAGATCGAGCAGCCGGTTGTCCTCAAGATCGCGCAACTGCGCGAACAAGAACCCCCGCCCGTCGCCCAGATCGGGATTGTAAACCTGGAACTGATGCCCGTGATAGCGCAACGCCAACGGGGTCCTGAAGCTTTCGGGAAAAGGCTCGAACCGCCCGAACCGGGCGACCCATTCATCGTCTCTAAGATCGGAAAGCCCCACACGTTCGGCCCAGCGCTGATTGCGGTAGCGCAGGATGGCCTTGGGAAAGTCGGCGGCTTCGACCGGATCGAAGAAATCCGGCCCGAGGCTCTCATGGATGGTTTCAAACTTGGCGTTGGGCACTGACAGTCCTGCAGATTGGAGGTGCAGGCTAGGTGCTTTCGAAATGATCGTAAACCGCCCGGGAGAGCGCCTCGAGCTGTGGGCGCTCGATAAAACCCGAGATCGCATAGGCCAAGGGACCGTCCACCCAGCGGAATGTGTTGACACCGTCACCTTGAGAGAACTGGAACGCCGTGTCGCGCGCGCCGATATTGCGCGCCAGAAGTACCGTCGCGCGTTCCCCTTGCGCGTTCTCGTACATCAGCATCGCGCCGGGCACCCCGCCAATGGGCAAGAGCCGCCCGCCCACAAGCGTGAACCCCAGCGCTTCCAGATGCGGCGCGGTAAACGGCTTGTCGATCCGGTTACCCAGCCAGGCAACAAGATGATCCTGCTCGTCCGCCCCCACTTCGACCGGATGGCGCACCTCGCGCACATAGGTCAAAAAGACGTCGCTGGCCTCGCGCGCAAGCCACCCGCCATCGGCGAGACTCAGCCCGGCCTGCGGCGCCTCCGCCCGCAACGCGTCGTTGAGAAAATAGCCGGCCCCCCCACCCAGAACGAACGCCAACGCAAGGCCCGCCGCCATCAGTGCGCCCGGCAATAAGCGCCGGGCAGCGCGCCGGGGCTCGGGCATGTCCACGCCCTGTACCGTCGCGAACGGCGCGAATACCTCGCGCAGCGCAGCGTCGTTGGCGCGCCAGGCTTCCAGGTCGGCCAACATGGCGGGATGGGATTCAAGGTGCCGTTCGACTGCAAGACGGCGCGCAGGATCGAGCTGCCCGTCGAGATAGGCGTGCAGATCGTCTTCTGTAATCCCGATTTGATCCCTGTCCGTCATCGTGGTTATCGCTGTGTCATCGAAACGATATTGTCCTGCCTGAGCGCCGCAGCCAGCCCCCGCCGCGCCCGCGAAAGCCGCGACATCACTGTTCCCATGGGGATCTCGAGGATGCCTGCAACCTCTCCGTAGCTGTAGCCTTCGAGGACGATGAGAAGCAGCACCGCGCGCATATCCGGCGAAAGCGTTTCGAGCGCCGCGAGCAGCCGCCTTTGCAAGAGGGGATCGGGCACACCGTCTATGCCGTCCCCGTCCGCCGCGACCGCCGGTGCGCCCTCGAGCGGGACGCTTTGGGGGGCGCGCCGTCCGCTGCGGAGAGTGTTGCGGTTGAGATTGGTCATGATGGTGAAAAGCCAACCCCTGAGATTGACCCCGCGCCACGACCGCTGCTGCTCGAGCGCGCGCGCCACCGAGGCCTGGAACAAATCCTCGGCCGCGTCCCGATCACCCGTAAGCCCATAGGCATAGCGCCTTAAGGCGGGCAAATGGGTCATGAGCTCAGCCCGCAATTCCCGCTCCCTCTTCGGCCGGGTTCCGCGCAGGGCATATTGGCATCCCCCGCGCGAAAACCATGTTCGGCCAGCCTATATCAAGGCCGCGCCACGTCCCAGACACCGCCGACCCCATCGCCGGACGTCATTCCCGGTTCGGTGTCGTTGATCCAGTAGTAGAGCGGCATGCCGTCCTTGGCCCACATCACCGTGCCGTCATTGCGTTCGACCAGGGTATAGGCCCCCTCGGCCATGGCGCCTTCCTCCGCATAGAAGGGCGGCCAGTTGACGGCGCACTGGTCGTAGCAGTTCGAAACGCCCTCTTCGTCATTGCGGAAAGTATAGAGCACCATGCCCTCGGCATCGGCAAGGACAGGGCCCAGATCCGTTTCGATGGTGGTGACGTCGGGTGCGGCAAAGGCCAGCCCGGTTGCGGCAAAAAGAGCGCCAGCGGCAAGCGCGACGCACGAAATCGATTTCCTCAGCATGCGAATTCTCCCTCGTTTTGCATGATGGCACGAGACGGAATGCCCGGCCATGGGACGTAAGACACCGCGGGGAGCGTTTTTATTCCCCTCGGTGCATCAAAAAACCCGGCAGCCAAAGGCAACCGGGTTTTCGCAAATTCTGTAAAGCCAAACGAAAGGCGGCTTATTCGCCCTTGTTCTCTTCGGCGGGCGCCTCGGCTTCGGCCTGTGCGGCTTCGGCGGCGGCAGCCTCTGCAGCGGCGGCTTCCTCGGCTGCCTTTTCGGCGGCAAGGGCCTCGGCGGCGGCGACCTTCTCAGCCTCGCGGGCGGCGCGGGCTTCGGCGGCGGCCTGACGCTCGTCGGCCTCGATGCGCTTGGTGCGCGCATTGGTCGATTCAAAGATACGGGCCGACTTACCGCGGCGATCGCGCAGGTAGTAGAGCTTCGCGCGCCGGACCTTGCCGCGCTTGAGAACTTCGATGCGGTCGATCATCGGCGAGTGGACCGGGAACACACGTTCCACGCCTTCACCATAGGAGATCTTGCGCACCGTGAAGCTTTCCATGATGCCGCTGCCCGAGCGCGCGATCACGACGCCTTCATAGGCCTGAAGACGTTCTTTTTCGCCTTCGCGGATCTTCACCCACACCTTGACGGTGTCGCCATGGGAAAATTCGGGGATCGAACGCTTGGCAACAAGCGCGTCGAGCTGCTCTTTTTCGAGCTGCTGGATGATGTTCATCGTATCTATCCGTTCTGATCTTTTCACTGGGGCACCTTGAGGTGCCCGGTCTTGGTTGGACGGAACTTTCGTCAAGCGGCGCATATAAACCGGAAAAGCCCCCGAGTCTAGGGCTTTTCACCCTTATATTTCGACCAGAGATCGGGCCGCCGCGCCTGTGTCAGCGCCTCGGCCTGCGCCCGCCGCCATTTCTCGACCTTGCCATGATCGCCCGATGTCAGCACGGCAGGAATCTCGCGGCCCTCGAATACCTGCGGCCGGGTATACTGCGGATACTCCAGAAGCCCAGCCTCGAAACTCTCATCCTCGTGGCTTTCTTGCGCGCCCAGCACGCCCGGCAGGAGCCGCGCCACCGCTTCGAGCAGCACCATGGCGGCCACTTCGCCGCCCGCGAGTACGTAATCCCCGATAGAAACCTCTTCGAGCCCCCGCGCATCGATGACCCGCTGGTCGATCCCCTCGAACCGCCCGCAAACGATCACCGCACCCGGCCCTTGCGCGAGCGCACGTACGCGCGCCTGCGTAAGCGGCACCCCGCGCGGGCTCATCACCAGCTTCGGGCGCGGATCGTCTTCCGGTGCGACATCGTCAATGGCCGCGGCGAGAATATCGGGCTTGAGAACCATCCCCGCCCCACCACCGGCGGGTGTATCGTCAACCGTGCGATGCTTGTCGTGCGCATAATCGCGCAGAAAATGCGTATCGAGCGACCACGCCCCCGTTGCGAGCCCGCGCCCGATCACCGAAGCGCCGAGCGGACCGGGAAAAATATCGGGAAAAAGCGTGATAACCGACGCGCGCCAGCTCATTGCGCGTCATCCGGATCGACGTCTTCGGGATCGCGCGGCGTCTCCTCGAGCCACCCCTCGGGTGGAATGGCCACAACATAGCCCTCGGCAAGCTTCACCTCGGGCACCACCGCCCGGGTAAACGGCAAGAACACGGACCGCCGCGTGCCCGTAAGCCGCACGTCCAGAAGATCGTCCGCACCGAAATTGGTCACAGCCGTGACGGTCCCCAGCTCCGACCCGTCCTCAAGCCGCACCGCAAGCCCGATGAGATCGGCATGATAGAACTCATCCTCCCCCGGCGCCTCAAGCCGGTCGCGGGAGACGTAAAGCGAAACGCCATTGAGCTTTTCGGCCGCGTTCCGGTCGGTTACGCCCTTCACGCTTGCAATCACCAGGTTCTTGCTCACGCGCGCCTTGGTGATGGAGATCGAAAGCCCCGGCTTGTCGGTCTCGAGCGGGTCGTAGTCGGCAATGGCGAGCGGGTCTTCGGTATAGGACATCACGCGCACCTCGCCCTTGATCCCGTGGGCCGCGCCGATTTTGCCGAGAAGGATGCGATTGCTTGTCATACAGATCACTTCGTCCACGCACATGCGTGGATGTCTCCGCGCGCGGTTATGCTGTAGCCATCAAGATGCGTCAATGTTTATGGTGAGCGTGAGCGGCACAAGCAGCAGCGTCTTGCCAGCAGGCGTGACCGGGAGAGATAGGCTCTCCCGGCTGTGGCGACAGCCTCGCCGTTCAATGGAGGGACGATAATGTGGTTCATACCCATTACCGTCAGCTTTAGAATGAAAAAGACCCGGACCAGCTGGCAACTGCACTTCCGGGTCTCGTTTCTGATCTAAAGCTCAGGTCGTCGGGCAAAAGCCCGGCGGCCACTCCATTAAGATAGTCCCACACGCCCCAGCGTGCAAGACCACCTCAAAAAGCCCTTACTCGGCCTGCGCTTCCTCAGCGGCAGGAGCCTCTTCAGCAGGGGCTTCCTCAGCCGGAGCCGCGGCGGCTTCCTTGGCAGCCTCTTCAGCGGCCTTCTTTTCCTCGAGGCGCTCAAGCGCCTTGGCGCCGGGCTTGCCCTTATTGGGGTTGGTCTTGGGCGTGCGCTTCAAAAGCCCTGCGGCATCGAAGAACCGCTCGACGCGGTCGGTCGGCTGGGCACCCACTTCGAGCCAGTGCTTGGCGCGCTCGACGTCGAAGGTCACGCGGTCTTCGCGCTCCTTGGGCAGCATCGGGTTATAGGCGCCGATGCGCTCGATCACCCGCCCGTCGCGCGGCGAACGCGCGTCGGCGACGACGATGTGGTAGTAGGGGCGCTTCTTGGAGCCGCCGCGGGCGAGACGAATTTTAATGGCCATGTGCTTTTGGTCTTTCTCAGCTGTCGTAAGTTGGATTGGTCTATTTCTTTTTGCCCGGAAGTCCGGGCAGCCCCGGCAAGCCGGGGAATTTCTGATTGCCGCCGAGCCCGGGGAGCGACGGCCCACCGCTTTGCTTGGCGAGTTTCGAGAAATCGTCGGGAAGTTTCGAGGGGTCGGCGCCCATTTTCTTGGCCATGTCCTCGATCTGGGCCGGATCCATATCGGGCATACCGCCGCCCGAAAGCATCTTCTTGCCCACCCCGCCAAACATGCCGGCAAGCCCGCCGGCACCGTTTTTCGAGACCTTTTTCATCATGTCCGCCATCTGGCGGTGCATCTTGATGAGCTTGTTGATCTCGGAAACCTCGACACCCGCGCCCCTGGCGATGCGCTTGCGCCGCGAAGCGTTCAGAAGCTCGGGCTTGGCGCGCTCTTTTTTCGTCATGGACTGGATGATCGCGACCTGCCGGTCGAAAATCTTGTCGTCCATTCGTCCGTCGGGCAGGTTCTTCTTCATCGCGCCCATGCCCGGCATCAGGTTCATGAGCGCGGCCATGCCGCCCATCTTCTTCATCTGCTGGAGCTGGCCTTTGAGATCGTCCAGGTCGAACTGACCCTTCTTCATCTTCTTGGCCATCTTCTCGGCGTCTTCGGCGGTGACGTTCGCCGCCGCCTTTTCGACGAGCGAGACGATGTCGCCCATCCCAAGGATCCGGTCGGCGATGCGCTTGGGATGGAAATCCTCAAGCGCGTCCATCTTTTCCCCGACACCGATCAATTTGATCGGCTTGCCGGTCGCCGCCCGCATCGAGAGCGCCGCACCGCCACGCCCATCGCCATCCACGCGGGTCAGAACGATACCGGTAATATCCACGCGCTCATCGAACGACCGCGCGAGATTGACCGCGTCCTGACCGGTCAAACTGTCGGCAACGAGCAGGATTTCATGCGGGTCCGAGACCTTTTTGATCTCGGCCGTCTCCGCCATCAATTCTTCATCGATATGCGTCCGGCCCGCCGTATCGAGCATGACGACGTCATACCCGCCGCGTTTCGCTTCGGTGAGCGCGCGCCTGGCGATATCGACGGCGGACTGCCCCGGAACGATCGGCAGCGTATCCACCCCGATCTGCGTCCCGAGCGTCGCCAGCTGTTCCATCGCCGCGGGGCGCCGCGTGTCGAGCGAGGCGAGAAGAACGCGCTTGTTCTCCTTGTCCTTGAGCCGCTTGGCGATTTTGCCGGTCGTCGTGGTCTTACCCGAACCCTGCAGACCGACCATCAGGAACGGCACCGGCGCGGGCGCATTCAAAGAAATCGGCGTCGCCTCTTCCCCCAGCACGGCGACAAGCTCGTCATGGACGATCTTGACCACCTGCTGGCCGGGCTTGACCGAGCGCGTGACTTCGGCCCCCACGGCCCGCGCGCGTACCTGCTCGGTAAACGCCCGCACCACTTCGAGCGACACGTCGGCCTCGATGAGCGCGCGGCGGACCTCCCGCAGCGCGGCCTCGACATCGGCTTCGCTCAGCGCACCACGGCCCGTCAGGCCGTTGAATATGGCGCCAAGGCGATCGGAAAGGCTTTCAAACATATGGCGTTCGCTCGTTTGTCTCGTGTCGGGGGTAGAGGGTCGAATATGGGTTCGGAGCGCTCTCAGAAAAAGTGGGCACCACTTTTTCGGTTCGTGAGCGCGACCACCGAGAAGCACGGCCAAATGCAAAACGCACCCGCGGGCGCAACGCGCTGGCGGATGTTGACCGATTGCCTCTCGGGCAACCCAGTGACTCGAAATCCATCAATTCCTGACAGAAGGTCGAGGCGGCTTATAGGAGCGCCGTGCGCGGGAGTCAATTGCCACATGCATCGCCGGGTGGTGGAAATCGCAACGCTTTTGCGCCATATAGGCCGGATAGACATGTAAACGAGTATCGCGAAAGCCACCATGACCGCGCCGCTACCCTATCTCAAGATGAACGGCCTCGGGAACGATTTCGTCGTCCTCGACGCCCGCGCGCGCGCCATAAAGCTCACCCGCGAGCAGGTCCGCGCCATCTCAGACCGCGCCACAGGCATCGGCTGCGATCAGCTCATCGTCATGGAACCAGACACCATCGACGGCGTCGATCTCTTCATGCGCATCTATAACGCCGAAGGCGGCGAGGTCGACGCCTGCGGCAACGCCACGCGCTGCATCGCCGGGCTCATCGCGGGGGAAACCGGCAAGGACGCCGTCACCATCCGCACCAATGCAGGCATTCTGGTAGCAACGATCGACGGCGACCGCGTCACCGCCGATATGGGCGTCCCGAAGTTCGCCTGGGACCAGATCCCGCTCGCCGAGCCCTTCGCCGACACCACCGGCATCGAACTCCAGATCGGCCCCATCGACGCCCCGGTCCTGCACACCCCATCGGTCGTCAATGTCGGCAACCCCCACGCGATCTTCTGGGTCGAGGACCTCGCAGCGCATGACCTCGGGCGTTTCGGACCGCTCCTCGAAAACCACCCCATTTTCCCCGAGCGCGCCAACATCACCATCGCCCAGGTGATGGCGCCCGACTATATAGAGGTGGTCGTCTGGGAACGCGGCGCCGGACTCACCAAGGCCTGCGGCACCGCCGCCTGCGCCACCGCGGTCGCCGCCGCGCGCAAAGGGCTCACGGGCCGCAAGGTCACAATCGAACTTCCCGGCGGCCCGCTTGGGATGGATTGGCGCGAAACCGACGATCATATCCTCATGACCGGCCCATGGACGCTCGATGGCGAGGGCATCATCGCCCCCGGCCTTCTGGGGGAGACCGCCGCATGAGCATCGAAACCATCACCTTCGGCTGCCGATTGAACGCCTATGAATCCGAAGTGATGAAGGCCGAGGCCGCAAAGTCGGGCTTGTCCGACGCCATCATCGTCAACACCTGCGCGGTGACCGCCGAGGCCGTCCGCCAGGCCAAGCAGTCGATCCGCAAAGCCCATCGCGAACACCCGGGCAAGAAGATCATCGTCACCGGCTGCGCCGCGCAGACGGGCGCGCGCGATTTCGGCGACATGGCCGAGGTCGACCTCGTCATCGGCAACAACGATAAATTGAAGGCCGAAAGCTATCAGCCCATCGCCTTCGGCGTGCCCTTGAACGACAAGGTTCAGGTCAACGACATCATGAGCGTGACCGAGACCGCCGGGCATCTGATCGACGGGCTCGATGGCCGCGCGCGGGCCTTCGTGCAGGTCCAGAACGGCTGCGATCACCGCTGCACCTTCTGCATCATCCCCTATGGCCGCGGCCCCTCGCGCTCGGTGCCTATGGGCGTCGTCGTCGACCAGATCAAGCGGCTGGTAGAGAACGGCTACCGCGAAGTCGTCTTGACCGGTGTCGATATCACCTCCTATGGCGGCGATCTCCCCGGCGCCCCGACGCTGGGCAAGCTTACCCAGTCGATCTTGAAGCACGTCCCCGATCTGCCGCGCCTGCGCATCTCCTCAATCGACTCCATCGAGGCCGATCCCGCGCTTTACGAAGCGGTCACCGACCCGCGCCTGATGCCGCACCTGCATCTCTCGCTGCAGTCGGGCGACGACATGATCCTAAAGCGCATGAAGCGCCGCCACCTGCGCGCCGACGCGCTCGGTATCGTCCAAAAGCTGCGGAGCTTGCGCCCCGACATGGTCTTCGGCGCCGATATCATCGCCGGCTTCCCCACCGAAACCGACGCCATGTTCGAAAACACCCTGAGTTTCGTCACCGAGGCCGACCTGACCTATCTCCACGTCTTCCCCTTCTCCCCGCGCGAAGGCACTCCGGCGGCGAAGATGCCGCAGGTGGCAAAGCGCGTCGCCAAGACCCGCGCCGCCCGCTTGCGCGCCACCGGCGATGCGCAGCTCGCCAAGCTCTGCGCCTCCCGCGTCGGCCTCACCGAAACCGTGCTCGTCGAGCGCGAGGGCCTCGGGCGCACCGAGCAGTTCGTCATGGTCGAAACGCCCGTCGGCCAGCCCGGCGAGATCGTCAGGCTGGAGATCGAAAGCGCCACCGCCGAGACGCTGGTGGCAAAGCGCGAAAAGGCAGCGGCATGAGCGAGACGGGCAAGAAAAGCATCTGGGGCCGTCTCTTCGGTGTCTCGCCCGATAAGCGCAAATCCGAGGCTGAAGACGCCCTCGAACGCGCCACCCATGAGCCACGCGGCGAAACCGAAACGCTCGACGCCCTGCGCGAGCAGCGCGAGGCCAAGCGGCAAAGCGAGGAGACCGACCCCCGCGATGCCGCCCCGCCCGAGATGCAGGCCGAATGGGTCAAGGCCGGTCACCCCAACCCGCCCGAGCACGAGCCGCCCGTCCCCGGCGACATCTGGAACCCGCTCGATAAGCCCGATGCGATCGAGGACCGGCTGCCCGCCGACCCCGAAGCCCCCGCCGACGAGCCCGAGGTTGAAACGCCTGCCGAGGCGAAAGCCGAACCCATCCCGGTCACCCCGGATGCGGCGCCCGCCCCCGCCGAGCCGGAAAAGAAAAGCTGGTTCCGCCGCCTCTCGGACGGCCTCAAACGCTCCTCGGACAATCTCACCAATTCCATCGGCGCGATCTTCACCAAGCGCAAGCTCGACGATGCGACGCTGCAGGATCTCGAGGATACGCTGATCGCCGCCGACCTCGGCATCGACACCGCGATGGCGATCACGGAAAAACTGCGCGCGGAAAAGTTCGACAAGGACGTCGCCCCCGAGGAGGTCCGCGCCGCGCTGGCTTTAGAAGTCCAGTCCGTGCTCGCTCCCGTCGCGACCCCGCTCGAAATCGACACCACCAAAAAACCCTTCGTCATCCTCATGGTCGGGGTCAACGGCTCGGGCAAGACCACGACAATCGGCAAGCTGACCGCCAAATACAAGGCCGAGGGCAAGTCCGTGCTTCTGGCCGCCGGCGACACCTTCCGCGCGGCGGCCGTCGAGCAACTCCAGGTCTGGGGCCAGCGCAACGATGTCGAGGTGGTGACCCGCCCCACCGGTGCCGACGCCTCGGGCCTCGCCTTCGATGCGGTCAAAAAGGCGCAGGACGAAGGCACCGACATCGTCATCATCGATACCGCCGGGCGGCTCCAGAACCGCACCGAATTGATGGATGAACTCGAAAAGGTGATCCGCGTCATCAAAAAGCGCGACGAAACCGCGCCCCACGCCACGCTTTTGACACTCGACGCCACTACGGGTCAAAATGCACTCAATCAGGTTGAGATCTTTGGCCAGAAAGCCGGTGTCACCGGCCTCGTGATGACCAAGCTCGACGGCACGGCGCGCGGCGGCATTCTCGTTGCCATCGCGCGGAAGTTCGGCCTGCCGATCCATTTCATCGGCGTGGGCGAAGCCATCGGCGATCTCGAACCGTTCCAGGCAGACGATTTCGCGCGGGCCATATCGGGCCTCGCCGAACAATAGGAACCAAACAAACGATGGTAGAGAGCCACACCAGGCAGACCGAAGCCGATTGGGAAACCTTAAAGCCCCAGATCACCAAACTTGCGCTCGAGCTCGGCCCGCTTGTCGTCTTCTTCATCGTCAACGCGCAGGCCGAAAATATCCTCGGCGCGTTCCCGGCGCTTCAGGCGTGGTTCTCCCAGGGCATCATCCTCGCCACGGCGGTCTTCATGGTCGCCATGCTGATTTCGCTGGTGCTCTCGAAACTGATCATGAAGCGCGTGCCCGTCATGCCACTGGTAACCGGCGTCGTCGTCCTGATCTTCGGCTCGCTGACGCTCTATTTCCAGGACAGCACGTTCATCAAGCTAAAGCCCACCATCACCAATGTGCTCTTCGGTTCGGTGCTTCTGGGCGGGCTTATGTTCGGCCAATCGCTGCTGCGCTACGTTTTTGGCGAGGTCTATCATCTCAAAGACCGCGGCTGGTATCTGATGACCCTGCGCTGGGGCCTCTTCTTCTTCGTCCTCGCCGCGCTCAACGAGATCGTCTGGCGCAATTTCTCCGACGATTTCTGGGTCGCCTTCAAGGTCTGGGGCATCATGCCCATCACCATGGTCTTCGCCATGGCGCAAGTCCCGCTCCTCACCAGATACGCGCCCGATCCCAAGGAAGTCGAAAGCCCGGCAAAAGCCGCAGTTGAGGCGGCGCAGACGGAAACATGAGCGTCTAGTCCCTCTGCGCAGGGGATTTGACAGGTTTACGCGGGTGTCGGTGGCGTACCGGTCGGGTCACAAGCACGGCTTTCCTTCTCCCTCAAGGGGAGAAGGTGGCCGCGAAGCAGTCGGATGAGGGGTGCCTGCGGCACCTCGAACCGCACAAAAGCCGAGCTTTGCTGCGACGCGCACCCCTCATCCGACCCTCGCTTCGCGAGGCCCACCTTCTCCCTCAAGGGGAGAACGAAAGCCGTGCGAACGGAAAGGCCATGCCTCAAACAAGTGCGCCAACCCGTCATAATCTCTGTGCGATACCACTAAGCCAGATCGGTGTGAGCGAAATCGTCACCCTTATACAAAAGCTCAAGCCTATACGCCTTCGCGCAGGCATAGCTGTAGCAGTCCCCGAAATTGAGGCGCGCGCGATGACCCACCGCCTTGCCGTAGAGTGCTGCGGCATCGAGTGCCAATCGTCCGATATCGCTCGAAATCGCAATTTCGCGCGCCTGCAACGTATCAATTAGCGTTTCGACGCCCCTACGGACTTCCACCATTATTTCAGCACTGGCTGCGCGATCAGGATTTCCTGCGATCGCTTTGGCGCGTGCAATCGAAACCGTCGCCTCATATCGAACAAGCGGCGAAATGAAGAAGGGACCACCAGCCTCCTCAAGGCGGGTTTCGAAGGCGGCAGCGTCGGATTCTCCCAAAAGAATAGCGACAATGACAGAGGCATCGATGAACACTAATTCCCGCCCCACATCTCATCGGTATAAGCCTTCATGTCGAAATCCGGGTCGGTCGGCCCAATGTTCCGCACGATGGCCTTCGCCGCTTCGAGCCGCTCCCGCAGCGGTATGTCGGCCTTGGCACGGCCGATCTCGTGCTTGAGCGCTTGCCTCACGGCCTCGGTCTTGTTCCGTGCTTTCGTAAGCTTTTGCAGTTCAACCGCAAGCGCGTCCACTTCATCGTCTCGAACATAGAGCGGCATGGGGATATCCCTTTCCTGCATGTATGGATATTCTATAGCAAACATCCAAAAGTAGTCTACCCCCGCGCCGCCGCGATCGCCGGCAGCAGCCGCTCGCGATAGCTCCGCTCATCCAGTGGCCCGGTATGCTTGAAGACGATCACACCCTCATTATTGACCACGAACGTCTCGGGCACGCCATAAACGCCCCAATCGATCCCGACCCGCCGGTCGCGGTCGGCGCCGACACGGTCGTAGGGGTTACCGAGCTCGGAGAGGAACGCGCGTGCGCTTTCCGCCGGGTCATCG
Organism: Pelagibacterium halotolerans; assembly: GCF_044811015.1. Lineage (GTDB taxonomy): Bacteria > Pseudomonadota > Alphaproteobacteria > Rhizobiales > Devosiaceae > Pelagibacterium > Pelagibacterium halotolerans_A. Next base: position 2,466,496 of record NZ_CP085243.1, on the reverse strand, counting down.
TAATTCATCCCGTAAAGCGCGACCTCCCCGCGTTCAGCCAATTCCATCAGATAGGGATGCTCGGCGCGGCACGGCACGCACCAGCTCGCAAAGACATTGACCACCGTGACCCCATTGCCCGAAAGATCCGCCGTCGCGAATCCGGGCAAATCCAGCCCCTCGACTGGCGGCAGGTCGAATTCGGGCACCGGCTTGTTGATCAATGCCGAAGGCACCAGCGAGGTATCCCGCCCCATCTGCGTTGCGAAAATTCCGACCAGAGCGACCAGCACGAAAAGCGGGGCGAGCGCCAGAACCAGACGCGCCTTGCGGCTCATTGCGCGCCCCGCTTCGGCCGTGCCGCTTCGAGTTGCGCGATCCGCGCCCGCGTCCGCCGTGCGTCAAAGGCCGTCCAGCCGATGAGTGCAGCAACGACCAATGCCGTTCCCAGATAAGCCGCGACGATGAATTCCCAATGGGCTCCAAGTGCGATCATTGCGCGCCTCCCGCCGCTCGCGCCGCCGCGCGCTCGAGCGCGTGAACCCGCCGCTTGCCGATCTCGGTGCGCATGCGCACAAGATGCAGGGTCAGGAACAGGAACGAAAACGAAAACGTCATGATGAACAGCGGCACGAGGATTGCCGCGTCGATCGAGGGCCCCTCGACCCGGAACACCGACGCTGGCTGGTGCAGCGTCTGCCACCAATCGACCGAGAACTTGATGACCGGAATGTTGACCGCCCCGACAAGCGTAAAGACCGCAACGATCCGCGCGGCTTTGAGTTGATCGTCGAACGCCCGCCAGAGCGCGATGATCCCCAGATAGATGAACAGAAGCACGAGCGTCGAGGTCATCCGCCCGTCCCATTCCCAGAACGTCCCCCAGGTCGGCCGCCCCCACATCGAACCGGTAAAAAGCGCCACCGCCGTGAACACGGCCCCCAGCGGCGCGGCGGCCTTCTGGCTCACATCGGCCATCGGATGCCGCCAAACGAGCGTGCCGATGGCGGAAATGAACATCACCGCATAGCAGAACTGGCTCAGCCACGCCGTCGGCACGTGCACATACATGATGCGCACGGTATCGCCCATATAGCGCTCACCCGGCGAGGCGGCGAACCCGTAATAGAGCCCGATGGCGAACAGCACCGCAGTCAAAACGGCCAGCGGGATCACCAGATGCCGGGACCATTTCAAAAACAGCCCCGGATGCGCGATCCGCGTGAACCACCCCACATTGGTCGCCGGGTTATCGATCCCGCTCATCAGGGCCTATTCTCCAGATATCTTGAGCGCCAGCGCCGCCGCGAAGGGGACGAGCGCCACACTCAACAAACTCAACGCCGCAAGGAACAGCATCGCCTGGTCCGCCGCTGCAAACGCCGACCGGCTCATCGTACCGGCCCCGAAAATTAGCACAGGCAGCGTCAGCGGCAAGATAAGGACGGGTGCGACAAGTCCGCCGCGTTTCAGTCCCACCGTCACCGCCGCCGAGAGCGCCACGAAAGCCGCCAGCGCCGGCGTGCCGAGCAAAAGCCCCAAAAGCGCCGCGCCCAGCATCGCCCCGTCCATGCCGAACAAAAGCGCCAGAACCGGGGTGGCGGCGATCAGCGGCAAGCCTGAAAGCAGCCAATGCGCCACGAGCTTGGCAAAGACAACGGCTTCAAGCGAAAGTGACCCATGCCGGAAGGCAATGAGCGAGCCGTCCTCGAAATCGGACCGGAACAGCCGGTCATGGCTCAAAAGCTGTGCCAGAAGCGCCGCGACCCAGATCATCGCCGGCGCAATCGCCGACAAAAGCACCCGGTCCGGTCCCACTGCAAAGGGCACGACGACGCCGATGCTCAAAAAGAACAGCAACAGCGTCAGTACATCTCCACCGAGCCGCAGGCTCAGCTTGAGGTCGCGCGCGATAACGGCAAGGAACGCGCTCAATGGAGATGCCTCTCAAGCGTCACGGTCCGCGCCCGCGCATCCGCCTCGATCCCCAACGGCAGATGCGTTGCAATGATCGCCATCCCGCCCGCATCCAGATGTGCACCGATCAGCGTATTGACCCAATCGCTTCCCTCGGCATCGAGCGCACCGGTCGGCTCATCCAGGAGCCACACCGGTTTTTTCGCCGCGATCAGCCTTGCCAATGCGAGACGCCGGGTTTGCCCGGCCGAGAGGACGGCCGCCGATACCGACGCGAGACCACCAAGCCCGGCGGCGTCCAGTGCATCGTCCACCGCCCTGGTCTCACCCCCGCCGACCCGCGTCCAGAAGGTGAGATTTTCGCGCACCGTCAGTCCCTTCTGCACCGCCGACAAATGCCCCAAGAAGTGCATCTGCGCCTGTTCCCGCATCTCGGGATCAAGTCCAACCCATTGAATTACACCGGTCTTTTTCGCCAGATGCCCAGCAAGAGCCAGAAGCGTCGTGCTCTTGCCCGACCCGTTGGGCCCGCGCAGGACGAGCGCTTCACCCCCCGAAACATCCACCGAAAACCCCGCGACAACGTCCACCCCGCCCCGCGCGATGGCAAGGTCCGAAACGGTTAATTTGAGCGGAGAAGATGGAACGGTCGGGCTCATAGGAACCTTCCTATGGGACCGGGTTCGGCTCTGGCAAGTCCGAACGCGATTCATTATAGAGGGAGCAACCACCCCGGTGGCGCCCGGTGGCCGCACACGCGGGGGGATTGGAGCGTTTCCAGAACGAAGTGGATACCGGCTCTTTGGTTCTGAAACGCGACAAAGCAAAGAATTCACCTCACAACCCGATAGGCGGACCCGTGACAGATCATCCCGACAGCTTCAAAGCCAAGACCACGCTCAATGTGGGCAACAAGGCCTATACGATTTTCTCGCTCGCCGAGGCCGAAAAGAACGGGCTCGATGGCATCGCCCGCCTGCCGAAATCCCTCAAAGTGGTGCTCGAAAACCTGCTGCGCTTCGAAGACAACCGCACTGTCAATAAAGACGACATCACCGCGGTCAAGAACTGGCTCGACGACAAGGGTAAGGCCGGCCACGAGATTTCCTACCGCCCCGCGCGCGTGCTGATGCAGGACTTTACCGGTGTCCCCGCCGTCGTCGACCTCGCCGCCATGCGCGACGCGACCCGGACGCTCGGCGCCGACCCCCAGAAGATCAACCCGCAGGTCCCCGTCGACCTCGTCATCGACCACTCGGTGATGGTGGATTATTTCGGCTCTCCCACGGCCTTCGAGCAGAACGTCGCCCGCGAATACGAGCGCAATGGCGAGCGCTATGAATTCCTGCGCTGGGGCCAGTCCGCGTTTGAAAACTTCCGCGTCGTCCCCCCCGGCACCGGCATCTGCCACCAGGTGAACCTCGAATACCTCGCCCAGACCGTCTGGACCAAGACCGTCGACGGCGAAGAGATCGCCTATCCCGATACGCTTGTGGGCACCGACAGCCACACCACAATGGTCAACGGCCTTGCCGTCCTCGGCTGGGGCGTCGGCGGCATCGAGGCGGAAGCCGCCATGCTCGGCCAGCCCATTTCCATGCTCATCCCCGAGGTGATCGGCTTTAAATTCAACGGCGAGATGCCCGAAGGCACCACCGCGACCGACCTCGTGCTCTACGTCACCGAAATGCTCCGCAAAAAGGGCGTCGTCGGCAAATTCGTCGAATTTTATGGCGCGGGGCTCTCCTCGCTCTCGCTCGAAGACAAGGCGACCATCGCCAACATGGCGCCCGAATATGGCGCCACCTGCGGCTTCTTCCCCATCGATAGCGAAACCATCACCTATTTGAAGGAAACCGGCCGCGAGCCCGACCGCGTTGCGCTTGTCGAGGCCTACGCCAAGGCGCAGGGCATGTTCCGCGCCGACAATGACGAGGACCCGGTCTTCACCGACACCCTCGAGCTCGACCTTTCGACCGTCGTGCCCTCGCTCGCCGGCCCCAAGCGCCCGCAGGACCGCGTCGCCCTGACCGACGCCGCCACCGCCTTCGCCAAGGCGCTCGACGAGATCACCGGCGGCCGCAAGAACGGTGCCGTCCCCGATTCGCGCGGTGAATCCCGCTATGTCGATGAAGGCGCTACCGGCGCCCACGACACCCCCGAGGATCACGACAATCACGGCTACCCGGTCAACGGCGCTGACTACCGCATCGCCGATGGCGACGTGGTGATCGCCGCGATCACCTCGTGCACCAACACGTCCAACCCTTCGGTTCTGATCGCTGCCGGCCTGGTCGCCAAGAAAGCCCGCGAACTGGGTTTGAAGGTCAAACCCTGGGTCAAGACCTCGCTCGCCCCCGGCAGCCAGGTGGTGACCGAATATCTCGAAAAGTCCGGGCTCCAGGAAGAGCTCGACGCCATGGGCTTCAACACCGTCGGCTATGGCTGCACGACCTGTATCGGCAATTCGGGCCCGCTCGACGAGAACATCTCGCGCACCATCAACGAGAACGACCTCGTCGCGGTCTCGGTGCTCTCGGGCAACCGCAATTTCGAGGGCCGGGTGAACCCAGACGTCCGCGCCAACTACCTCGCTTCGCCCCCGCTCGTGGTGGCCTATGCGCTTTTGGGTTCGATGACCAGCGACATCACCACCGAGCCGCTCGGAACGGGCTCGGACGGCAGGCCGGTCTATCTCAAAGACGTTTGGCCGAGCTCGAGCGAGGTTGCCGAAGTGCTGCGCACGGCGATCTCCACCGACATGTTCAAGCGCCGCTATGGCGACGTCTTCAAGGGCGACAAGCGCTGGCAGGAGATCAAGGTCGAAGGCGGCGAAACCTATAAGTGGAATTCGTCCTCGACCTACGTCCAGAACCCGCCCTATTTCGAAGGCATGGGCACCGAACCCGAGCCCATCACCGACATCGAGGGCGCGAAAATCCTCTCGCTCTTCCTCGACTCGATCACGACCGACCACATCTCCCCGGCCGGTTCGTTCAAGCCCTCGACCCCGGCGGGCCAATATCTCGTCGACCGGCAAGTGAAGCCCGTCGATTTCAACTCCTACGGCGCCCGCCGTGGCAACCACGAAGTGATGATGCGCGGCACCTTCGCCAACATCCGTATCAAGAACCAGATGGTGCCGGGCACCGAAGGCGGTTTCACCAAGGATCCCAAGGGCGAAACCGTGCCGATCTACGACGCGGCGATGGAGTATAAGGCCCAGGGCACCCCGCTCGTCGTCTTCGCGGGCAAGGAATACGGCACCGGCTCCTCGCGCGACTGGGCGGCCAAGGGCACGCGCCTATTGGGCGTCCGCGCCGTCATCGCCCAAAGCTTCGAGCGCATCCACCGCTCCAACCTCGTGGGCATGGGCGTCCTGCCGCTGATGTTCGAGGAGGGCACGAGCTGGCAATCCCTCGGCATCACAGGGGATGAAACCATCTCGATCAAGGGCCTCACCGAACTCGAGCCGCGCCAGACGCTCGACGTCGAGATCACCTACGCCAACGGCGAGACCAAAACCGTCCCGGTCCTCCTGCGCATCGATACGCTCGACGAGCTCGAATACTACAGGAACGGCGGCATCCTGCACTATGTGCTGCGGAACCTCGTGGCGGCTTAGGGCGCTGGACTGCAAAGCAAAACGAAGGGCGGCTGAAAGGCCGCCCTTTTTGTATGTGGCTCTACGCGGCGTGCCCTAAACTCCCACCGCCATCTTGAGCCCGATCACCCCCAGGAATGCCAGGATCAGCCTGTCGAACGCCTGCGGGCTCAGCTTCGAGGCCAGCCACTGCCCAATCGGCATGCACAAGGTGATCGGCACCAAGGCCAGCGTCCCTTGCAAAAGCCATTCGGGCCGCATGATCCCCGCGACCCAGAGCGCCGGACCCTGCGTGCACACAAGGGTCAAAAACATCGCCGACACCGCATAGACGTGCGGACCCCGCTCGAAGCGCATGGCGTGGATGAACGTCACCCCGATCGGCGCGGAAATCCCCGTCGCCCCGTGCAGGACGCCCGCCCCGAGCCCCGCTGGCACCGCACCGTAAAACGCACCCCTGCCCTCGACGATGAAACTCGGCCGCGCCAGCCGGAAGACGACATATCCCACGAGCAACAGCCCCAGCGCCAGCGTCAACCCGCGTTCGGGCATGCTATCCAGGAGCCATGTTCCAATCGCCACCCCGACCACCACCGCCGGCAGCATCGGCGCCAGAAACCGCATCCGGATGTCCCGCCGATAGGCGCGGAAGTGCCAGATCTGCCAGATATTGGTAACCAGCGTCGGCACCACCAGCACCGCCACCGCGTGCTGCAACCCGAAAACCGACGCAAGAAACGGAATGGCAATGAGCGGCATCCCCATCCCCGTCGCGCCCTTGGAAATCGACCCCGCGCCGATGGCGGCGAACACGATGGCGAGCGTGGCGAAATCCATATCGAAGACCAGGCGGCTGGAGAAACGACGCAACCGCTCCCGGGCGGGGCGGTAAAATGTTTGCTAGCCGAAAAGCCTCAAAAGAACAATCGCACCTTCGACCAAGCCGGACCGCTGATACCAAAGACTGGCCGCACAGACCCAAATCGGGTTATGCTCGCTCCCGATAGGCCGCGGTTGCAATGCCGGGCCGGCTGCCTGGCGTTTCCTGCAACTGACGGCTTCGGCCACGTCAGGGAGGAACGATTATGGCCCAGGCCCGCGCTTCGACTGCCATCGGGGACGATGCCGCCAATCTCAAAATCCGCGACATCACCGTCGTCGACGTCATGGACGCCCTGCGTCACGGCTTCGAGGATTTCTGGGAACACCCTTCGCACTACGCCTTTGCGGCAATGATCTATCCGGTCGTGATGATCGTCGTCGGGCTCTGGGTCTCGGGCCAGAACGTTTTGCCCCTGCTCTACCCGCTGGCCTCCGGCTTTGCGCTCATCGGCCCATTCGTCGCGCTCATTTTCTACGAAATCAGCCGCAGGGCCGAACTCGGGCTCGACACCTCATGGAAATACGGCTTCGAGGCGCTGCGCTCGCCGGCTTTGCCCGCCATGCTGGGCGTGGGTCTCGTCCTGTGCGTGCTGTTCATCGCCTGGCTGATCGTGGCCCAAATCCTCTTCACCACGCTTCTCGGCCCCGAACCCCCGGCCTCGCTCACCGCCATGCTCTGGCGCATTCTCACCACCGGCGAAGGCTGGACGTTGATCGTCGTGGGCAATCTCGCCGGCGCGGCGTTCGCGCTCGCGGTGCTCTCGATTTCGGTGGTGAGCTTCCCCCTGATGCTCGACCGGCACGTCGGTGCCGGTACCGCCATCGAAACCTCGATCAAGGCGACATCGCTCAACACCTGGCCCATCCTCGTCTGGGGGGTGCTGATCGCCATCCTCATCGCCGTCGGCATGGCGACGCTGTTTTTGGGCCTCGTCATCATCATGCCCGCGCTCGGACACGCTTCCTGGCACCTCTACCGCAAGATGGTCGTCCCACCGCCCGACAGAACCGTCCGTACGCGGCGGGCGGCTACATGAAGATAAGCCGCATCCACTCGGTGTAGCTACCCTCGAGCGCCATGATGGCGACGAAAACCATCAGGAGCAGCGGTGGGACCAGGATGACGTAGGTGAGCGCCAGCCGCTCCCATGCGACATGCATGAACACCGCAACGATGAGCCCCGCCTTGAGCATCATCAGCGTCGCCACCAGCCCCCAGCGCAGATAGCCCTGGACGTGCAGGATATCGACCATGTACGAGCCCACCGAAAGGATGAAGAGCCAGATCCAGACGGTGATATAGAGCCGGATCGGGTGTTGCTGGCCTTCGGCGTGGGATTGATTGGAGGCATGCGTGTCCATGTCTGCTTCAGCTTGTACCATTTTGGGGCCTGTCATTGCTCATGGTTGGAGTGGCTCACCACAGGTAGAAAAAGGCGAAAATGAAAACCCAAACGAGATCGACGAAGTGCCAGTAAAGGCCCATGATCTCGATCATCTCGTAGCGGCCCTTGCGCGCCGTAAAGAAGCCAGGCCGGACGGTGTCGAAATCGCCCCGCCAGGCCTTGCGCGCCATAATCAATAAAAAGATCACCCCAAAGGTCACGTGCGTGCCGTGAAACCCGGTGATCATGAAAAAGCTCGCGCCGAACTGCTCGGCTCCGAACGGATTGCCCCAGGGACGTACACCCTCGGAGATCAGCTTGGTCCATTCGAAGGCCTGCATCCCCACGAAGGTCGCGCCGAAGAGCGCAGTGACGAGCAGCAGCACGGTGGTTTTCACCTTGTCCCGCGCATAGGCGAAATTGACCGCCATCGCCATCGTGCCGCTCGAGGTGATCAGAACGAACGTCATGATCGCGATCAGCAAGAGCGGCACATGCGCACCGAAAATCTCGAGCGCGAACACTTCGGACGGGTTGGGCCAGGGCGTCGTCGTCGACAACCGCGCCGTCATATAGCCGATAAGAAACGACCCGAAGACGAAGGTGTCCGAAACAAGGAAGATCCACATCATCGCCTTGCCCCAGGACGCGGTCTTGAACGAGCGCTGATCGGAGGACCAATCCTTGACCGCACCCCTAAAGCCGGGCTCGAGGGTCGGCTGGGGCCGACCGGTCGTTGTCTCACTCATCTTACGCCACTCCCCGCTATGATCTGCCCGCACAGCGCCAGGAACGCAGCCGCCCAGCCCGAAAGCACAAGCAGCAGAACCACCCAGACGAGCAGCATGAAAAGCCAGTACGTTGCCGCAAGATCGATGCTCAGCCGGATTGCGGCGATCTCGTCCCTGCGCCGGATCTTCGTGATCGGCCGCGCCAAAGCCACAATCCCGCCAATCACATGCACCCCGTGCGCCGCCGTCATCAGATAGAAAAAGCTCCCCGCCGGCCCCGAAGTGATCGCATAACCGTTCGAGACGAGGATCGACCACGCCCAGAGCTGCCCGGCGATAAAGACCGCCGCCGCGCCCGCCCCGCCGATCACCCCGGCCTGCGCGCGCGCCATATCCCCGCGCCGCGCTCCGGCACGCGCCCATTCGAGCGCGAGGCTAGCGGCGAGAAGCGGCAGCGTATTGGCCCAGACGATCCCGGGCAGCGGAAACCCGCGCCAGTCGCCAAGCTGGGCGCGCAGCACATAGGCTGAAACGAGGAGCGCAAACAGCGCCCCCACCACCGCCATGAAGATCCCCAGGCCGATCTGCGCCGCCGGCAGCTTGGGGTCTCCCGGCCCGGCGAGCGTCGCCACGCTGTCGGTTTCAAGCCACGGCTTGGCCATCAGCCCCTGCCGCGAGATCCACCAGAGCGCCAAGAGGGCAATGACGGCGAGAAAGGCCAGGATGGCGATCACGTCGTCGCCTCCCGCCCGGCGACCGCGGGCTGGTTCTGCGGAATGAAATCCTCGGCCGCGCCGGGCACGGAATAATCATAGGCCCAGCGGTAGACGACCGGCAGCTCCTTGCCCCAATTGCCGTGCTCGGGCGGCGTCTTGGGTGTCTGCCATTCGAGCGAGGTGGCCCGCCACGGATTACCGCCCGCCTCCTTGCCGTTCTTGAGGCTCCAGACGAGGTTGAAGATGAAAACGAGCTGCGCGAACCCCACGATGAACGCCATCACCGAGATGAACGCGTTGAGCCCCATCGCCGATTCGGGGACGACCGCGATATCGGTGGTCTCGAAATACCGCCGCGGTGCCCCGGTCAGCCCCACATAATGCATCGGGAAGAAGATAAGATAGGCGCCCAGGAAGGTCACCCAGAAGTGGAACTTGCCCAACCCCTCGGACAGCATGCGACCGGTCACCTTGGGATACCAGTGGTAGATCGCCCCGAAAATGACGAGGATCGGCGCCACCCCCATCACCATATGGAAATGCGCGACGACGAACATCGTGTCCGACAGCGGCACGTCGACGACCACATTGCCCAGGAACAGCCCGGATAGTCCGCCATTGACGAAGGTGACGATGAACCCCAGCGCGAACAGCATGGGCGTCGTGAAATGAATGTCTCCCCGCCAGAGCGTCAGAACCCAGTTATAGACCTTGATCGCCGTCGGCACCGCGATGATGAGCGTCGTCGTGGCAAAGAAGAACCCGAAATAGGGGTTCATCCCGCTCACATACATATGGTGCGCCCACACGACGAAACTCAGCGCCCCGATGATGACGATGGCCCAGACCATCATCCGGTAGCCGAAGATGTTGCGCCGCGCATGGGTGGAAATCAGGTCCGACACGATCCCGAACGCCGGCAGCGCGACGATATAGACCTCCGGATGCCCGAAAAACCAGAAAAGGTGCTGGAAGAGGATCGGGCTGCCCCCGCCATAGCTCAATTGCTGGCCGAATTCGACGAGCGTGGGCATGAAGAAACTCGTCCCCAGCACTTTGTCGAAAAGCATCATCACCGCGGCAACGAAGAGCGCGGGGAACGCCAGAAGCGCCATGACGGTGGCAACGAAAATCCCCCACACCGTCAGGGGCATCCGCATCAGCGTCATCCCGCGCGTGCGCGCCTGCAAAACCGTGACGGTATAATTGAGCCCGCCCATCGTGAAGCCGACGATAAAGAGCGCGAGCGAAACCAGCATCAGGATGATACCGCCCTGCTGCCCTGGCGTATTGGACATGATGGCCTGCGGCGGATAGAGCGTCCACCCCGCCCCCGTCGGCCCGCCCGGCACGAAGAAGCTCGCGACGAGCACGAGGACCGCGAGGAGATAGATCCAGTAGCTGAGCATGTTGGCGTAGGGGAACACCATGTCCCGCGCGCCGACCATCAGCGGGATGAGATAATTGCCGAACCCGCCCAGAAACAGCGCCGTCAAGAGGTACACCACCATGATCATCCCGTGCATGGTGATGAACTGGTAATAGGCTTCCGGACTGATGAAATTGAACGTGCCGGGAAACCCCAGCTGCAGCCTGATCAGCCAGGAAAGCACAAGCGCCACGAACCCGATCGCAAAGGCGGTCACCGCATATTGGATCGCGATCACCTTGGCATCCTGGGAGAAGACGTATTTCGTCCACCAGCTTTTCGGATGGTAGAGTTCCATTTCCCCGAGCTCGGCGGCCGGCGCCGACGCGCTCGCATCATGGATATCGGCCATTTACCTCCTCCTTGCTGCTCCGTTTCGGAGCGGCTTACGACGAAAACTCCGCGAACGTCATCTGGCCGCCCAGCCATTCGTCGTACTCTTCCTGGGTAACGGCCCGGAAGCCGCCGCGCATATACGAATGCCCAGTACCGCAGAGCTCGGCGCACAAAACCTCATAGGTTCCCGGTTCGGTGAGCGTGGCCCAGAAATAGGTGACCGAGCCGGGGATCATGTCCATCTTCGCGCGGAGTTCCGGCACGTAGAAATTGTGCAGCACATCGACCGAACGCAGCGCGAAACGCACCGGCCGCTCGGTGGGCAGAACCAATTCCCCGCCAACGATCATATAATCGTCCTGCCCTGCCGGATCGTCCGGATCGATCCCCAAAGGATTGTCGAAGGTAACGAACCGGTTGTCCGCGCGCCCCAACTGCCCGTCCGCGCCGGGCAGTCTGTAGTTCCACAGCCATTGCTGGCCGATGACCTCGACTTCCATGGCGTCCTCGGGCACCGAGACATATTGCGCCCAGACGAAGAGCCCCGGCGTGAGCATCGCGATCACGCCCGCCGCCGTCAGCGTCACGAGCCAGGTTTCCAGCCGCTTGTTCTCCGGCTCATAGCGCGCCTTGCCCCCCTCGCGATGGCGGAAGCGGAAGAGGCAATAGGCCATGAAAAGGATGACGGCGGCAAAGACGATCCCCGTGATCCAGAAGGTCAGGATCGTCGTATCGTCGATATAGCCCCAATTCGAGGCCAATGGCGGGAACCACCACGGGCTCAGAAGGTGGAACGCGATCGATCCCACGACGACAAGAACCATCACCCATGCAACAACCATCGTGCCCTCACCTTGTTTCCGGAGAGCGGAATGCGGGCGACACCCGGATGTCGCGATGTGGTCGTATGCATGGCCACGCTCCGCGCATCACCCCTCCCGGTGACCTGAATGCTTGGAACAGACTCGACGCAATTTTTAATTCAGCGCAAAAACCCGGCGCTGTCGGGCATGCTGCACGCAAACGAAATGCAGCTTTTGCTTTTCGACCCGAAGGTCTTTGCACGCGAAAACGCGAAAGAAACGTCTCAATTCTTCCCTACCCACCCGAGCGGAATGGAAAGAACTTTAGATTAACCAATAATCTCATTGGTTTGGACGGGTGTCAACTCAGCTCCGTCCAACCGGATCCGGAGGCGGAACCGCCTCCGGGCCCGCAGATCCGCGCTACGGCTCGACCGGATTGCCCTCCGCATCGAACTGCGCGAGATACGCAATGACATTCGCCCGGTCCTCTTCGTCGGGCAGCCCGGGAAACGCCATTCGGGTGCCCGGCAGGAATTGCTGGGGGGATTCGAGGAACACCATCAGCGTCTCGACGTCCCAGACAAGATCGGAAGTCTTCATCGCGTCCGAATAGTTGAAATCCGGAAGGCTGCCCGCGGGCCGGTCCACGATGCCATTGAGCATGGGCCCGATCGCATTGGCCGCACCCGGCCCCACCTTGTGGCAGGCCATGCATCGGGCGAAAACCCGCTCGCCCGCCGCCGGGTCGCCCGAAACCTCCTGTCCCATCGCCGTACCCGGCGCGAACATCGCCATGGCCATTCCGATCGCGCCTGCGTGCGCTTTCCAGTCTTTGAACATCTCTCTCCTCCGTGAGCGTTTTTCAACACCAAACCGAAAAGCCCGAACACCCGCTTCAATCCCGCCGAAACGGGAATTTCTCCAACGCGGTAAGCAAAAGAGCGGGCCCTCTTTCTCATCGGCAAAGCTAACCCGGACCAAACGTCCAAGACCTCGTCCCCGATCCCGCTTTTTTCTGGCTGGCGGGTTTGGAGGATATGTCTTGCGCCCGAGTGTACGCGCTTCCGGTCCGTCTGGCTATCCGGCCCACTCAACCTGGAATTTCGCGCAAACAAAAAGGGCCCTTGCGGACCCTCTGAACCGAGCGCTTGCGCCTCGGAAAACTGGAGCGGGCGATGAGATTCGAACTCACGACCCCAACCTTGGCAAGGTTGTGCTCTACCCCTGAGCTACGCCCGCACTCCATAATGGTCGCGCGCCCTTGGCAGCGACGCGATGGGCGCCTATATGCCCAACCGTGCGACCAATTGCAACCCATATTTTATGCGTTTTGATAAGCGCACCGAACTTCGGTTAATGCGCCCGGTTCCGCACCGCTTTGCACAGCCCATGGCCATGGTGTAAGGGTCTGGCGAAACGCTTTGGCGCGACTGCGTAACAAAAGGACAGGCGGACCATGGACCTCACGATGAACGCGAACGCCAATCCCGGCGCCCAAACCGCACTGATCGTCGAATCGTCGACCGCAAGCTTTCAGGCCGACGTCATCGACGCATCGCGCACCGGGCCGGTCCTCGTCGACTTCTGGGCCCCCTGGTGCGGTCCGTGCAAGACGCTGACCCCGGCGCTCGAACGAGTCGTCACCGCGCTTAAGGGCAAGGTCAGGCTCGTCAAGATTAATGTCGATGAGAACCAGGCGCTCGCCGGCCAGATCGGCGTTCAGTCCATCCCCACCGTCTTCGGCTTTGTCGGTGGCCGTCCGGTTGACGGGTTCATGGGCGCCATCCCCGAATCCGAGATCGTCAAGTTCTGTCAAAAACTCATCGACGGCGCGGCGCGGTCCGGGGTCAAAAACCAGTCCGAAGGCGAAGCCCAGATCGAAGCCGCGCTCGAAGGCGCCAGGCAGGCGCTCGAGGCCGAGGATTACGAACGCGCCTACCAGATTTACGCCCTCGTCCTCCAGCACATGCCGGACAATCAGGCTGCGCTCGTCGGTATTGCGACCGTCCAGTTCAAAACCGGCGATATCGACGCCGCCAAACAGACCCTGGCCATGCTGCCCGATGACGCCGCGAACGCTGACGCCGGGGCTCTCGCAAAGGCCATAGCGCTCGCCGAGGAAGCCGAAAAACTCGGAGATCCCGTCCCGCTCGAGGCCCGGCTTTACGAAAACCCCGACGATCACGACGCCCGTTTCGATCTGGCGATGATCCTCAACGCCCGCGGCGAAAAGCTCAAGGCCGCCGAGGCGCTCATCGAGATCATGCGGCGCGACCGCGAATGGCGCGAAGACGGCGCGCGGCTGAAGCTCCTCGAACTGTTCGAAGCCTGGGGTCCAAAGGATCCCGCCACGGTCAAGGGCCGCCGCATGCTCTCGGGCCTGCTTTTCCGCTAGCGCCCCGCTTCACCAGAGCGTTTTCAGGAACCGTAGGTCCGTGTAAGCGAAAAGTTGATAGGCTTTTTCGGTTCGAAAAACGCGATGAAACAAAAAATGCTCTAAACTGGCCGTACGCCGGACCACCGAGGATTGTTCATGCGCCACCCCCGTTCGATATCCGATCTGCCCGACCTTCTGGCGCTCTTTCCGCTTTCCAAGGCCCTTCTGCTGCCTGGCGCGCAGCGCCCGCTCAACATTTTCGAGCCGCGCTTCGTCGAGATGATCGACGACGCAATCGCCGGCAACCGCCTGATCGGGCTCATCCAGCCCACCGAACACACCGACGAGGAAGCCCCGCGCGGCCCTGTCGGCATCGAGGAGGTCGGCTGCGTCGGCCGCATCATTCATTTCGAAGAACAGGCGGAAAACCGCTATTTCATCGTGCTTGAAGGCCTCTGCCGCTTCGATCTGGTCGAGGAGCTGACCACCGCGACCCCCTACCGGCAAGCCAAAATCTCCACCGCCCGCTTTGCCGACGATTTCGACCCCGAACTCGGCGTCGACCGCATCGACCGCGACCGGCTCCTCGCTGTCTTGCGTGAATACGCCGAATTTTCCGATATCGAGGTCGATTGGGAAGAAGTCGAACAGACAGGAACGGGCGAACTGGTCAACCTCGCCGCCATGCTCAGCCCTTACGGGCCTAAGGAAAAGCAGGCGCTTCTGGAGGCCCCTACCCAGTTCGAGCGCGCCGAAACCCTGATCGCGCTCGCCGAAATGGAAATGGCGCGCGCCCGCCAGGGCGCCGTGCTGCAATAACCGCCATGCCGGCAGACCCGCGTCACCAACTCGACCCCCGAACCCTCGAAATGCTGGTCTGCCCGATCACCAAAACACGGCTGGTCCTCTCCGAGGACAAGACCGAACTCATCTCCACCGTCGCCCGCCGCGCCTTCCCCATCGTCAGGGGTGTACCCCTGTTGGTCGAGGACGCCGCACGGGTGGTGGAGGAAGACGAGATCGATAGGCTGCGCTAGCCTGCATTTCGTTGGCACGGTCCTTCGGGTCTCGCACGCCTTGCGCCCTGCGTCGGATTTTGGCGAGGTCGAATATGGCGACAGAGTGCGTCAGAGAGCTTGTACATATATCCATACGCACTGCGCGCTCTTCCTGCCCTCTCGCCTTTTGGACCGGCGCAGGGCATAGCCAGTGTGAGACCCGAAGGACCGTGCCAACGAAATGCGGGCTGGGGTCTGGACCCTAGAGTGCCACGCCGCGCAAAAGCTTCGCGCCATCCGCCCCCGCGGCATGATGGATGAGCCCCTCCTTGACCGGCCCGAGCCGGTCGACCACCGACAGCCCGAAATCCCGCAACGCGCGCACCGGCGCCAGGTCATTGGAAAACAGCCGGTTGAGCCCGTCGGTCATCCCCGCCATCAACGCGGTATCGAACCGCCTGAACCGCTCGTAGCGCGCCAGAACATCCGCCGCGCCGTGGTCTTCCCCCAGCCGCATGGCATCGACCAGCACCTCGGCGAGCACTGCCACGTCCTTCAACCCCAGATTGAGCCCCTGCCCCGCAATCGGGTGAATCACATGCGCCGCATCCCCGATAAGCGCGACCCGCGCGCCTACGAACTGTCGCGCCAGTTTCAACCCCAGCGGAAACGCCTGCACCGTATCGGCGACATGGACCGCCCCAAGGCTCGCGCCCATCGCCGCCTCGATTTCCCCCGCAAGCGCCGCAGCGTCCATCGCAACCAGCGCCTGCGCGCGGTCGGGTGTTTCGGTCCAGACGAGCGATGAGAAATTGCCCTTCAGCGGCAGCGACGCGAATGGCCCGGCGGGCCGGAAATGCTCGTAGGCCGTATCCTCATGCGGCATTTCATGTCCGATGGTCGTGACGATCCCCGACTGCTTGTAGTCATGGGAGAAGACCCCGATCTTCGCCATCCCGCGCAGTGCCGAGTTGCCCCCATCCGCCGCCACCGCCAAAGGCGCTGTCAGCACGCGTCCGTCCTCGAGCGTCAGCTCCGCCCGCGCGCCATGTCCTGAAAACCCTGATATCGCCACCGGCGCATAAAGCGTCACCTGTCCCTCGGCGGCTGCGAGCAGCGCCACGGCGCTCGCGGTATTGGGCACCATATGCGCGAACGCCTCGCCCGGCCCCACCTCGCCCTCAAAGCTTAAGAACAAGGGCCGCGCGATATCACCCGTCCCCGAATCGGTGATCTTCATCGCCCGGATCGGATTGGCCGCGTCCGCCATACCCGGCCATACGTCGATCGCCTCGAACACCCGCCGTACTCCCGCGGCAATCGCCGAGGCCCGCGCGTCCCTGGGCACGGAAAGCGGGCGGCGGTCGACGAGCGCAACGTCGATCCCCGGCACCGAGCGCACCAGCGCGACCGCCAGCGTCAGCCCCGCCGGTCCCCCGCCCACGATGATGATATCATGACCCCTCCGGGTCCCCTGTGCCGTTTTTTCAGCCATTCCCGTCAGCGCCTCGCCGTGTTCCGTCCACGCATGAGAGCCCAACCGATAATTCGCTTGTCCGGCCCTTCGGGGCCGGACGGGCTCTGAGATGAGGTTCCAAGAGTGCACCTCCCCGCCCGGACGGGCAAGCCGCATTTGGCCGCAGGCGCGTCGGGCACCATCCCAAGCGCCGCAAATTTGTTCACCCCTTGTTAAAGATAGGAATCTTCGTGCACAATTTTTGTGCATTCAGGAATGTGTCAGGACTTGGGCAAGGCAAGGGCATCCCGACATATACCCGTTGTTTCAAAGACTTATGAGGATTTCGGACGGTTTGGCACGAGTTTTGAGTCCAGAAACCCCGTGTCAGGTGCGGAATCGGAAAGGAGCACCCATGAAACTGCTTACTGCAATCATAAAGCCGTCACGGCTTGAGGAAGTGCGTCAGGCATTGAACTCGCTGGACGTGCACGGCATGACCGTGACCGAAGTTAAGGGATACGGGCGTCAGAAGGGTCATTCCGAGATCTATCGCGGGACCGAATACGCCGTTCACTTCCTGCCCAAATTGAAGGTTGAGATCGCCGTGGACGCCGCACAGGTCGACGCGGTCGCCGCCGCGATCAAGGACGCCGCACAGACCGGCCGGATCGGCGACGGCAAGATCTTCATCCTCGACCTCGAACAGGCGATCCGCATCCGTACCGGCGAAACCGGCACGGACGCGCTCTGATCGCCCGGCGTACTTTTAGGGGAAACATTATGACCAACAGAACAACCAAACTTCTCGGCACGGCGGCGCTCGCGTCCCTGCTCGTCGCGCTGCCGGCGCTGGGCCAGGACGCAGCGGCCACCGAAGAGGTCGTGGAAACGGTTTCCGAAGGCGTATCCGCCGACGTCGTTTTCATCCTCAATTCGTTCCTTATGATCTTTGGCGGCGTACTCGTCATGTGGATGGCCGCGGGCTTTGCGATGCTCGAGGCAGGCCTTGTCCGCACCAAGAACGTCTCAATGCAGCTTTTGAAGAACATTGCGCTCTTTTCGATCGCTGCTGTCGCCTACTACATCGTGGGCTACAACCTCATGTATCCGCTCGGCAACTGGTCGATCGGCGCTGACGAGACCGGCGGCTTCCTCGGGGCTTTCGGCATCGGCGTTCTCGAAGCGGTGGGCGTCACCGCGGACGGCGCGGACGATTTCTCCTATGCGGCGACCAGCTCGGACTTCTTCTTCCAGGTGATGTTCTGCGCCACCACCGCCTCGATCGTTTCGGGCACGCTGGCGGAACGCATCAAGCTTTTGCCGTTCCTGGTCTTCACCTTCGTCCTGACCGCCTTCATCTATCCGATCCAGGCGTCCTGGAAGTGGGGCGGCGGCTTCCTCGACAGCCAATTGGGCTTCCTCGATTTCGCCGGTTCGACTGTCGTGCATTCGGTCGGTGGCTGGGCCGCGCTCGCGGGTGTTCTTCTCTTGGGCGCGCGCAAGGGCAAGTACAATGCCGACGGCACGGTCAACGCCATGCCCGGCTCCAACATGCCGCTTGCCGCGCTCGGCACCTTCATCCTGTGGATGGGCTGGTTCGGCTTCAACGGCGCCTCCCAGCTCGCCATGGGCTCGGTGGGTGACGTCGCCGATGTCGGCCGCATCATGGTCAACACCAATACCGCTGCCGCCGGTGGCGCGCTTGCGGCACTGATTCTCACGGCGATCATCTACAAGAAGGTCGATCTGACCTTCGTCCTCAACGGGGCTCTGGCCGGCCTGGTTTCGATCACGGCCGAACCGCTCACCCCTGGTATCGGCACCGCCACCCTTATCGGCGCCGTCGGCGGCGTGATCGTGGTCTTCGCCGTGCCGCTGCTCGACCGGCTCAAGATCGACGACGTTGTGGGCGCCATCCCGGTCCACCTCTTCGCCGGCATTTGGGGCACGCTCATTGTGCCGCTGACCAATCCGGACGGCAGCTATGTCAACCAGCTGATTTCGATCATCATCGTCGGCATCTTCGTCTTCGTGGTGAGCCTCATTGTCTGGGCGATCCTCAAGGCCACGGTCGGCCTGCGCCCCTCCGAGGACGACGAGGCGCTGGGACTCGACAAGGCCGAAATCGGCGTCGAAGCCTACCCCGAATTCTCCTGATCCGATCAGGACCACCGAACTCCGATGGCGCGGTCTCCGCGCCATCCCGCTCCCAGGCGGCATGCAGCCCATATCCCTCTTGACCCCACATCTTGAGGCCTTCCCACTCGCAAACGATATGGGCTGCATCCCCTCTGGGAGAGATGGAATAGCCAGGGCCCCGCATCCATGCGGGGCTTTGCTTTTGGGTTCCTCGCCATCAGGACCGCACGAAACATCGGCGTTTGCACTCTTTGCTCCACCCCACCCTTGGTCCCTCCCCGTCAAGGGGAGGGGTTAGCGGTGGGGGTGCCAGCGTAAGCTGGTTTAGGCGGTAGATCGGGCACCACACTAACCCCGCAAATTTCCCCCGCCCGCTAATTCTAGATTAACCATGCCGGCTTAGGCTCCGCTCGATAGAGTATTTGCGTAACGAGCCGGCCATTTCGATGAGTTTGCATCCCTCCCCGCACCTGGACGACACCCACGGCACCCGCGAGGTGCTGCGGATCGCAATTCCCGTGCGTCTGATCGGGCTCGTCCTTCTGGCCGTTTGTGCCATCGTGCTCGTCTCGCTCGCCTCCTGGCATGTCGACGATCCGAGCTTTTCGTACGCCACCGACAAGCCTGCGGAAAACTGGCTCGGCTTTTCCGGCGCCGCCATCGCCGATGTCGTCTTCCAGCTCGTCGGCCTCGCGGCGCCCGTCCTCGTCATTCCGCCCGTCGTATGGGCCTTTTCGCTCATCGGGCGCCGAGTCCCCAATTTCCTCGGGCTCAGGATCACCGGATGGGTGCTTGGCACCGTTCTCGCCACCGGCGTCCTCTCGGGCTTCCCTGCCCCCCAGAGCTGGCCGCTGCCGCTCGGGTTGGGCGGTTTCGCGGGCACGGGCTTTTCCGCGCTTTATAGCCTCGTCCTGGGCAGCCCGCCTGAAGGCTGGGGCGCCATTCTCTATGCGCTCATTCTCCTGCCCCCGACCGTCGCGCTGATCTGGCTGTCCGCCCGCCCCGCGCGCACGCACGATTCGATGCCCGCCCCCCGCGCGGCGCAAAAGCCCCGCGCCAACCGCGCGCAGACGCAGCGCGCCGCAGAACCCGAAGACGACAGCGACGCCGATGGCGACAGCCCCTTCGCCGTCGTCATCGGATCGATCGCTCATTGGGGCTACATGCTTTTGGGCTTCATCAAGCGCCTGATGGCCCGGCGCAAACAAGCCGATCTCCCGGCCCGTCCCTGGCAAAGCGCCGATTTCGAGCCCCAGCTCGACCGCTCGATTCCGGCCCCGGGCACCGACTATCGCCGCGAGCCGAGCCTCGGCGCGGCCCAACCCGAATGGGATGAGCCGGACGACGATCTCGATTACACCGATTACGAGCCGGCGCCCCCAGCCCGCGCCGAAAACGACGACGACATCGCCCGGCTGATCGTCGAGCAGAACGGCGCCTCCCCGCGCGTTGCGGCCCCCGCGCCGCGCCCGGCGCCCTCGCGCCGCACCATGCGCGAAGCCCAGGGCTCGTTCCTCGTCGATGACGGCTTCGACCTGCCCCCGCTCGATCTCCTGGCGGCTCCCAAGGCCAACCAGCTCAACCCCGAGCATCGCCCCGAAGCGCTTGAAGAGAACGCCAAGCGGCTCGAAGGTGTCCTCGAGGATTTCGGCGTCAAGGGCGACATCATCAATGTCCGCCCCGGCCCGGTCGTGACGCTCTACGAGCTCGAACCCGCCCCCGGCATCAAATCGTCCCGCGTCATTTCGCTCGCCGACGACATCGCCCGCTCGATGTCGGCCATCGCCGCCCGCGTCGCCGTCGTCCCCGGCCGCAACGCCATCGGCATCGAACTGCCCAACGCGACCCGCGAGACGGTGTTCCTGCGCGAACTCCTCGATTCGGTCGACTACGAAAAGGCCAAGGCCAAGCTGCCGATCTGCCTCGGCAAAACCATTGGCGGCGAGCCGATCATCGTCGACCTGGCGCGTATGCCGCACTTGCTCATCGCCGGCACCACCGGCTCGGGCAAATCCGTGGGGATCAACACCATGATCCTCTCGCTCCTTTATAAGATGACGCCCGAAGAATGCCGGCTCATCATGATCGACCCGAAAATGCTTGAATTGTCGGTCTATGACGGCATCCCGCATCTTCTGACCCCTGTCGTCACCGACCCGCAAAAGGCCGTGGTGGCCTTGAAGTGGGCCGTCCGCGAGATGGAAGACCGCTACAAGAAGATGAGCAAGGTCGGCGTCCGCAACATCGACGGCTTCAACCAGCGCGTCAGCGAAGCGCAGAAAAAGGGCGAGGTCATCACCCGCACCGTCCAGACCGGCTTCGACCGCGAAACCGGCGAGGCGATCTTCGAATCGGAAGAATTCGACCTCGAACCGCTCCCCTATATCGTCGTCATCGTCGACGAGATGGCCGATTTGATGATGGTCGCGGGCAAGGACATCGAAGGCGCCATCCAGCGCCTCGCCCAGATGGCCCGCGCCGCCGGCATCCACCTGATCATGGCGACGCAACGCCCCTCGGTCGACGTCATCACCGGCACGGTCAAGGCCAACTTCCCCACCCGCGTCTCCTTCCAGGTGACCTCGAAAATCGACAGCCGCACGATCCTTGGCGAGCAGGGCGCCGAACAGCTCCTCGGCAATGGCGACATGCTCTATATGGCCGGCGGCGGTCGCATCAAGCGTCTGCACGGCGCCTTCGTCGATGACAGCGAGGTCGAATCGATCGTCTCGCACCTAAAGAGCCAGGGCACGCCCGAATATCTCGAATCGATTACGGTCGAAGACGAAGGCGACGGCAACGCGCTCGACGAGGATGGCCAGTTCGCCGGATCGGGCGACGAACTCTACGACAAGGCCGTCAACATCGTTCTGACCGACAAGAAGGCCTCGACAAGCTACATCCAGCGCCGCCTGTCGGTGGGCTACAACAAGGCCGCAACGCTCATTGAGCGCATGGAACAGGAAGGCATCATCTCCCCGGCCAACCACGCGGGCAAACGCGAGGTGCTGGTGGGCGATAACGCGGACGGATATTGAGGAGGGGTGGATAGTTGCCGCCGTTCGTGCCGCGCAATCCTTCCTGTCGCCGCATTTGCCCTCTACCCCAATTCCCAAGGGGTAAAAACCATTCGCTCGAAAGTCTTGGCCGTAATGAACCGCATCTATAAAGCCGCGCTCGCGATTATCCTCCTCCTCGCCGCCGCAACGGCGGCCACCGCGCAAACCCGGCAGCTCACGCTCGACGAAGAGTACATGCTCCAGGAGATATCCCGGCACAACACCGAGATCCGCACCCTGGCCGGCCGCTTCGTCCAGATCGACAGCCAGGGCGGACGCACCGAGGGCGTGTTCTGGCTCAAGCGCCCCAACCACATCCGCTTCCGCTATGGGCCCCCCAGCCGCGAGGAAATCATTTCCCAGGGCCGGGGTTTTTACGTCATCGACCGCGAGGCGCGCACCCAATACGCCTATAACCAGGAGCACGTCCCGCTCCGTCAGGTCCTTGGCGACCAGGTGAGCCTCATCAATTCCAACCTGACCGACGTCGTGATGAGCGACACCCACGTCGTCGTCTCGCTCATCGACGACACGCCCATCGGCACGGTGCAGGTCTCGCTGATTTTCGACCGCGAAACCCTAGACCTTGTCCAATGGAGCCTCATCGAGCCTTCGGGGGTGGAAACCACATTCTCGATCTACGACACCCAGAAGAACATCGAGATCCCCGACCACTATTTCTATATCGACCCCACCTACTCCCAGCTGCAGCGCTGAACGAACGCCGGTCAATCGCTTGATGGGATGTTCTATCTGCCCGGATGGCGGTATGCTCTGGCGCCTCCATGACCCCTCGCCGCCCCCGACTTGATCGGGGGCCCATCAGCGTTTGCACGCCCGAATTGGACGTGCGATGCAAAGCGCTGCCTGGAACCGGGTGCGTGCCGGATAGTGAGACTCTGAGGATCCCGTTGCCCGCCCAATGCACCCGATACTCTCACCATTCGGCGCGGCAAGGGTCGGTGGCAGCGCCGTGCATCGCACAACGATCCCGACTCGCCAAAGCGCTGATGGCCCCCCGATCAAGTCGGGGGCGGCGAGGGGGTGGTGGAGAGGCTGGCTTCACCCGATTGCCCTGTGAACGAACGCCGGCACCCTTTACACACCCGGACTGCAAAGGGATAAAGACCGCACGTCTTCATCCCTTTTTCGAGTCGTTCATGCCCTCTCTTGCCACCTGGAACATCAATTCGGTGCGCCTGCGCCTGCCGATCGTCCTCGACTTCCTTTCCCGATACGCGCCGGACGTCCTGTGCCTGCAGGAGATCAAATGCACCAATGACCAGTTCCCCGCCAAGCCGTTCGCCGAAGCCGGCTATGCCCACCAGGCCGTCCACGGGCAAAAGGGTTATCACGGCGTCGCCATCCTCTCGAAAGTCCCCTTAAGCGAGATCGCCGCGCGCGGCTTCTGCGAGATTCCCGATTCGCGGCACGTCTCCGCCAAGCTCGATTTCGGGCGCGGCCCGGTGACCGTGCACAATTTCTATATCCCTGCCGGCGGCGACGAGCCGGACCCCGACAAGAACCCCAAATTCCGCCACAAGCTCGATTTCCTTGCCGAAATGGCCGACTGGTTCGACGATCTCGTTTTCGATGAGCGCCAGATCATCTGCGGGGATTTCAACATCGCCCCGCACGAAAACGACGTCTGGAGCCACAAGCAGCTCCTGAACGTCGTCTCCCACACGCCGGTCGAAACCGAAGCGCTCAACGCACTCCTTGACCGCCGCAACTGGGTTGACCTCGTGCGCCGGCATATCCCGATTGAAGAAAAGATATATTCCTGGTGGAGCTACCGCGCCAAGGACTGGTCCGCCTCCGACCGCGGCCGGCGCCTCGACCACATCTGGGCGACAAAAGACATCGCCGCCCATTCGAGCGCCTGCCGTATCCTCCGCCCCGCCCGCGGCTGGTCCGACAAGCCCTCCGACCACGTGCCGATCATCGTGGATTTTAGCTAGCGATTCTACACAGGGATTTGACAGGTTTACGCGGGTGTCGGTGGCGCACCGGTCGGGTCACAAGCACGATTTCCCTTCTCCCCTTGAGGGAGAAGGTGGCCGCGAAGCGGTCGGATGAGCATCTGTGTTTTGTGTCAAGGCGCGATTGGGTGCCATTTCCGGTTTTGGGCGATCAGGGTATTTGCGAGCACGATGAGTTTTCGCATGACTGCGACGAGGACGACCTTGGGCCGTTTTCCGGCTGCCTTGAGGCGTTTGGCGAAGATGGCGAGGCCGGGTGCGTGGCGGCTGGCGGAGAGGGCGGCCATGTAGAGCGCGTTTCGCACATGCCGGCGCCCGCCGCGAATGAAGCGCGGAGCTTGGGCTGCGCCACTGTCGCGTGCGAGCGGAGCGAGCCCTGCAAGGCTGGCGGCCTGCTTGGCCGAACACGTGCCGAGTTCATCCATGCCGGTCAGCAGGGCGGTTGCGACGACCGGCCCGATGCCGGGGATCGAGAGGAGGATGGCCCGTTTGTGTGCCAGGACCTCATCGGCGGCGATCCGCGCCTCGATTTCGGCGTCGAGCCTGCATATATGGGTGCGGCAACTGGCGATGCGGCGGCGCAGCTCGGTGCGCAGAAACGCCGTGGTGGTGCAGGACAACCGATTGACGAGCGCGGTGTGTTCGGCGGTTGCCGCGGTGCGCGCACCCACCAGTTCGCGCAAATGCTCCAGAGCGATCGGACACGGCGCGGTGACGCCGGGATCGAGCGCGGCGCCCATCCGCGCCACCATCCGGGCGTCAAGCGCGTCGGTTTTGGCCAGCGTGCCGCTCGCCTCGGCAAACAGCCGGGCCCGCAGGGGATTGACGAGACAAACGGGCAGGC
This sequence comes from Pelagibacterium halotolerans, assembly GCF_044811015.1. Lineage (GTDB taxonomy): Bacteria > Pseudomonadota > Alphaproteobacteria > Rhizobiales > Devosiaceae > Pelagibacterium > Pelagibacterium halotolerans_A. The sequence goes on along the minus strand of NZ_CP085243.1, from coordinate 2,441,853 downwards.
CCGCGGCGTGCAGGCTGCGCTGTACGGCACGATGGTACTTTCCGGTCGCCTCCATCACGACCCGTGCCACCGGCTGGCCGCTCAGAACACGTTTGATCCGCTTGTGCCCGACGCGATCATTGCTCACGCGCAGGCTTTGGCCGGAAGGATGCAGGTACACGTCCAGCCAGTCTTTACATACGTCAATACCGACATACACTGGCGGTATCGCGTTGGGTTCGGGCATTTCCCTGCCTTGCATGCGGGACTCGCTCCCATTCATCTGTTCAGGACCAGCGCGAAGGACGAACGGACCCATCTCATCCGCGGATCCCAAATCCAAGGGGTGCTCGGTCCCGCTCGTCCGGCTTCCGGCGGATGGCCATCCGCCGGGAGCCACCGCAACAGTTTCACAAACGCGGCAAAAACAACATGCAAGGGGTGCCTGCGGCGTTGCGAACAGCACAAAAGCCGAGCTTTGCTGCCGCGCACACCCCTCATTCGACCCTCGCTTCGCGAGGCCCACCTTCTCCCTCAAGGGGCCTGTTGCACAATTTGCGAATTGTGATTCACTGCTTGTATCTGATTTGGGAGATCGTCATGGCGGTGAAGCGGACAGGTCAGCTTGGGTTTGCGGACGGGGTCGTCGGCGCGACGGCCGGGTCGACGGCGCTGGATCGGCTTTCGGGGCTGGTGAAGTGGTACCGGTTCGAGAAGTTTTTGGCGCCCTTGCGCGACAGCGGACCGGGCCGGGCGGCCTGGCCGCCGCTGGTGTTGTTCAAGGCGCTAATCCTGCAATCGCTCTATGGGCTTTCCGACCGGGAACTGGAGGAGGCGCTTTGCGACCGGCTGTCGTTCCGGCGCTTCTGTGGCCTATCGCTGGAGGAAGGCGTTCCCGACCACACGGTGCTGTGCCGTTTCCGCAACGAACTGTCCGCCGGCGGGCATGTGGAGCGGCTTTTCGGAGAACTCGACCGGCAGTTGGAGAAGGCCGGGCTGATCCTGAAGCGCGGCACGATGCTGGATGCGACGCTGATCGCGTCCGCCTCGGCGCGGCCAGGCGACGGGCGCCCGGCCGTCGACGCGGATGCCCGCTTCGCCAAGCGCCAGGGCAAGGGCGGCTCGGTCTACGGCTACAAGGCCCATGTGGGCGTCGACGAGGGCTCCGGCCTGGTGCGCGCAGTGATCACCACACCGGCCAATGTCAACGACACCACGCCGGCCGACCGGCTGATCCGCGGCGACGAGAAGGCGGTATGGGCGGATGCGGCCTACCACACCCATGCCCGCGAAGCAGCGCTCAAGGCACGTGGCGTCAAGGCACGGCTGGCGAGACGGCCCAACAAGCACCATCCCAAACTGTCACCAAGGCTGAAGCGCTTCAACCGCCTCGTCGCAAGACGCCGGGCGGCGGTGGAAACAACTTTTGCCACATGGAAGAACCGCATGCGCTTGACCCGCATTCGCTATCGCGGTCTCGCCAAGGCAACCGCCCAGGTGCTCCTCGCCGCCATCGCCTTCAACATGCGACGTTGGGCGGCGATCACGCCATAGCTGCGTCCGCCATCCGGCAAAACCGCAACAAAACAGCCGAAACCGCCCAATCAGGCAAACCGAAAACCGCCTCCGTCGCCGTTGCGCCTGCCGCATCAACCTTCCCGTAAACTGCGCAACAGGCCCTCAAGGGGAGAAGGGAAGAATGCCACAACCCCTATTCGGTAAATTTCGGTGCCACCTGCGCGATCCGCTCGAGATAGCGCGCCAGCTCTTCACGCAGGATCGCCGAGACGCTCTCGGCCAGTTCCGGATCGTTCCGTAACAGCTTCAAAAACGGCTCGCGCGGGATGAACAACAGCCGCGCCGAAGACCGTGCCCGGATCGTCGTCGCGCGCGGCCGCGTGAGCATCAGCCCCATTTCCCCGATCAACGCCGGCGGAATGATCGGATAAACCGCCCGCTCATCGGTACTTTGAGCGCCCCCGTCAAACCCCTCGAGCGTTCCGGTGACGAGCACATATGCCCCGTCGGCCTTCTCTCCTGCCTCGTAGAGCGTTTCCCCGCGTCCAAGCGCCCGCTCCTCGCTCACGAAGGCGAGAAGCTTCAACTGCTCGTCGTCGAACGCGCCGAAAATCTCGAATTTGCGGAAGGCGGTCACCGCCTCGTCGTCACCCATCCCCGCCCCCAGCGGCACTCGGAATGGCCTATAGGTGACATATTTTTCAGCCGCCGCAAAGGCTTACGGCACCAGCCGGTACCCGCCTTCTTCGGTAATCAGCAGCCGTGCATGCGAGGGGTCGCGCTCGATCTTCTGCCGCAGGCGGTAGATATGGGTTTCGAGCGTATGCGTCGTCACCCGGTTGTTATATCCCCAGACCTCGGCCAGAAGCACATCGCGCGAAATCGTCTTGGCACCCTGCCGGTAGAGAAATTTCAGGATCGCGGTTTCCTTGTCGGTGAGCCGAATCTTCTGCCCGTCGCCATTCTCAAGGAGCTTCGCCGCCGGCTGGAACGTATAGGGTCCGATGGTGAAGACAACATCCTCGCTCTGGTCGTGCTGCCGGAGTGCCGCACGGATGCGGGCCAACAGCACCGAAAACCGGAACGGCTTGGTGACATAGTCGTTCGCCCCGCTTTCGAGCCCCAGGATTTCGTCCGCGTCGCTATCCTGTCCGGTCAGCATGATGACCGGCGCACGGAACCCGTTCTCCCGCATCAGCTTGAGCGCTTCGCGCCCGTCCATGTCGGGGAGCCCTACATCGAGCAGCATCAGGTCGACATGCCGGGACGCCGCTTCGCGCGCCTCGGCTGCGGTTTCGGCCACTGCAACCTCGAACTCGCGATAAGGCGCGAGCTGGTCGCGCAGGCTCTCGCGCAGCTCCTTGTCGTCGTCAACGATCAACAAATGGCGCTTGATCATCCCTCAAAGCCCTTGAACTCAAAACACTTTCGGCGCGGAACCAGTCTAGCTCACAGTCGGGGCTGAGCCAATCACATCGTCGTTATATCTATCAATACGTATGAAACCCGGAAATTGTTTCAATGGCTATCGCGCGCGCCGAACAGGGCCGAACCCACCCGCACATGCGTCGCCCCCATCAGAACCGCCGTTTCGAAGTCCGCGCTCATCCCCATCGAGAGCCCGGAAACCCCCGCCTCCCGCGCCAATTGCTTGAGCTGCGCGAAAAAGGGGCCCGGCGCCGCATCGACCGGCGGGATACACATCAGCCCCACGATATCGAGCCCGTGTTCGTCCCTGCAGCGCCTGACGAAATCGACGGTTTGGGAAACCGCAACCCCCGCCTTCTGCGCCTCGCCCCCGATATTGACCTGCACGAAGCATGGCAGGTTTCGCCCCTGCGCCATCATCTCCTTGGCAAGGACTTTTGCGAGTTTATCCCGGTCCACCGAGTGGATCACATCGAACAACGCCACCGCGTCCTTCGCCTTGTTGGTTTGCAAGGGCCCGATCAGATGCAGCGTCACATCCGGGTATTTTTCCCTCAGCGCCGGCCATTTGGCCATCGCCTCCTGCACCCGGTTCTCGCCGAAATCCCGCTGTCCGGCTTCGAGCACCGGCGCGATCGCCTCGGGCCCGAACGTCTTGGAAACCGCGATAAGCCTGGGTACCGCCAGCCCCGCGATGCGCCCGGCGGCCTTCTCGATGCGCTGCCGGATATCGGTAAGCCGTTGGGCGGCGGGGGTTTGGAAGGGCTTCGCTTCACTCATGGAACGGTTGACCTTTGGGTGCTTTTCTGGTGTTGGGTAACTACCATTGGGAGCGTGGTCGGACAAAGGGGGATAGCGCCTTTTCGCCGCGAACGCGCGACCGCACTTCAACCAACAGCAGAGTTCGGGCTTAAAAGTGACCGCAAACGATTTCGAGCGCTACAATCCGCGCGAGAAAGAACCCTTCTGGCAGAAGACCTGGGACGAGCACGAGACCTTCACGGTTTCAAGCGACATTCCCGCCGATCCCTATTACGTGCTCGAGATGTTCCCCTACCCCTCGGGCCGCATCCATGTCGGTCACGTCCGTAATTACGCCATGGGCGACGTCGTCGCGCGCTTCCAGCGCGCCAAGGGCAAAACGGTCCTCCACCCCATGGGCTGGGACGCCTTCGGCATGCCGGCGGAAAACGCGGCGATGGCCAACAAGGTCCATCCGCGCGAATGGACCTACGCCAATATCGCCGCCATGCGCAAACAGCTCCAGAGTATGGGCGTTTCCATCGACTGGAGCCGCGAATTCGCCACCTGCGACGAGGCCTATTACCACCGCCAGCAGATGCTGTTCCTCGATTTCCTCGAGGCCGGACTCGTTACCCGCAAGACCTCCAAGGTCAACTGGGACCCCGTCGACCAGACCGTCTTGGCCAACGAGCAGGTGATCGATGGCCGCGGTTGGCGCTCGGGCGCGCTTGTCGAGCAGCGCGAGTTGACCCAGTGGTTCTTCAAGATCTCCGATTTTGCGCAAGACTTGCTCGAAGCCATAGACGGGCTCGACAACTGGCCGGAAAAAGTCCGCCTGATGCAGCAGAACTGGATCGGGCGCTCCGAAGGCCTGCGCATGCTCTTCGAGGTCGCGACCGAGAAGAGCCCGGCCAAAACCATCGAGGTCTTCACCACCCGCCCCGATACGCTCTTCGGCGCCTCCTTCATCGCGCTGTCCGCCGACCACCCGCTCGCGGGCGAACTGGCGAAATCCGACCCGGCGCTGGTCGATTTCATCGCCGAGTGCCGCCGCATGGGCACCGCCGCCGAAACCATTGAAACCGCTGAGAAAAAAGGCTTCAAGACACCGCTCGAAGTCAAGCATCCCCTGATCGAGGGCGCAACACTGCCCGTTTATGTCGCCAATTTCGTCCTGATGGACTACGGCACCGGCGCCATCTTCGGCTGCCCCGGCCACGACCAGCGCGACCTTGATTTCGCCAACACCTATGGCTTGCCCGTCATCCCGGTCATCCTGCCTGAAGGCGCGGACCCCGAGACGTTCAAAATCAGCGACGATGCCTATACCGGCCCCGGCAAGGTCTTCAATTCCGGCTTCCTCGACGGGCTCGAGGTTGAGGACGCCAAGGCAAAGATCGCCGAAACGCTCGAAACCCGCCTCGTCGACGGCAAACCCCAGGGCGTGCGCCAGACCAATTACCGCCTGCGCGACTGGGGTATTTCGCGCCAGCGCTACTGGGGCTGCCCGATCCCGGTGATCCATTGCGACCATTGCGGTATCGTGCCTGTCCCCAAGGACCAGTTGCCCGTGCGCCTGCCCGAGGATGTCGAATTCGATACCCCCGGCAATCCGCTCGACCGGCATCCGACCTTCCGGCACACCACCTGCCCCGAATGTGGTGCCGACGCCAGGCGCGAAACCGACACGATGGACACTTTCGTCGATTCGTCCTGGTATTTCGCGCGCTTTACCGCGCCCAACGCCGAGACCCCTACCGTGCCGGCGCTCGCCAATGCCTGGCTGCCGGTCGATCAGTATATCGGTGGCATCGAGCACGCGATCTTGCACCTTCTTTATTCGCGCTTTTTCACCCGCGCGATGAAAAAGACCGGGCACCTCGATATCGACGAACCCTTCAAGGGGCTCTTCACCCAAGGGATGGTGACCCACGAGACCTATAAGGACGAGCTCGGCCAGTGGCTCTCGCCCTCCGAGGTCGCAATCGAGATGGTGGGCGAAGAGCGCGTTGCGCGCCACATCGCCACAGGGAAACCGGCGACGATCGGTTCGGTCGAAAAGATGAGCAAATCCAAGCTCAACGTCATCGACCCCGAGGACATGATCGCTGCCTATGGCGCCGACACGGTGCGCTGGTTCGTCCTCTCGGATTCGCCCCCCGAACGCGACGTGCAATGGACCGAAGCCGGCATCGAGGGTGCCTGGCGCTACGTCCAGCGCGTCTGGCGGCTCGTCAACGAAGCGAAAGCCGTGCTCGACATCCAGGCCGAGACACTCGACGACGACCCGGCCTCGACCGACATGCTCAAGACAGCGCACAAAACCATCGACCAGATCACCCGCGACCTCAATGGCCTGCGCTTCAACCGCGCGGTTGCGCAGATCTACGAGTTGACCAACGCGATCTCGAAATTCCTCCCCGCCATCGCGCAGTCGCCATCATTGACCGCGATCAAGGCCCTGCGGACCGCGATCGAGTTTCTCGTCCAGGCCATCGCCCCGATGATGCCGCATCTGGCCGAAAGCTGTTGGGCCGTTCTCGGACATGAAAAAATGGTCTGCGATACGCCCTGGCCGAAGGCCGATCCGCGCTATCTTATTGACGATACAGTGGTTTTGGCCGTCCAGGTCAACGGCAAGCGCCGCGGTGAGATCTCCGTCGCCAAGGATGCCGCCGGCCCTCAGGTCGAAGAAGCCGCCCTTGCGCTCGACGCGGTCGCACGTATCCTGGACGGCAAAGCGCCCAAAAAGGTCATCGTCGTGCCCAACAGGATCGTCAATGTGGTGGCGTAGCGGGACCGCTGAAGCGCAATCCGCTCGGAACGGATTACGGGAGCGTATCGCGCTCCGCGCTTCAGTGCGTACCGATGCCGGCAATGCACGGCATCGCCCCAACTGTCATCCTGGGCCGAGTATGCTCGCCACGTTGAGTTCACGCACCGGCACCGGGAAAAAGGTCCTTAGTGATCGCCGCCAGGGCGGCTTGGCGGTACGTACGTTTCCGCCCCTTCGCATCGCCGTCCTCCTCGCCGCCGCACTCGCCACCCCGCTCCTTTCCGCCTGCAGCTTGGGCCCCGTCTATTCCAGTGCGGAGCAAACCCAATCCGCCCTTGCCCTGCGCTATGCCGCCCCCACCTCCCGGCTCGAGCAGATCGTCTACCAGGACCTCGCCCGCGAGCTGGGCCGCGCCTCCGACCCCGCCGCGCCGACGCTCTCGGTGTCCATCAGGATCAGCGAAACCCGCGTCGGCCTCTCCTCCGCAACGAGCCCCCTTTCCGACCGGCAGGTTGTCGCCGCCGCCACCTGGACCGTCCAAGAGAACGGCACGGTCGTCTCCACCGGCAAGCGCACCGCAGTTTCCGGCTATCAGCGCACCGGCCAGACCTTCGCTGACGACCAGGCCGAGGCGAATGCCGAAGAGCAGGCCGTCCATGCCGTCGCGCAATCCATCCGGCTCGCCCTTCTCGCCGAATTGGCCGGACAATGACCGCTCTCAAGGGCCGGGACATCGAGGCCTTTCTTTCAAAACCCGCGATTAATCAAGGGTTTATCCTCGTCTATGGGCCCGATAGCGGCCTTGTTTCGGAAAATGCCAGCCGCCTCGTCAAAGCTTTTGCCGGCGACCCGCCGGACCCCGAAAGCCTCACGACGCTTCATATGACCGAGATCGATGCCGATACCCAGCGCCTGGGCATCGAGGCACGTACGCCATCGCTCTTCGGTTCGGGCAAGACCATCCGCATCCGCGCCGCCACCAACAAGCTTTCAGCCACCCTCACCGAACTGCTCGACGAGAAGGCGGACGCCCTCTTCGTTGTTGAGGCGGGGGACCTAAAGCCTTCTGATTCCTTGCGAAAACTCGCCGAGCAACGCCGCGACGCCCGTGCCGTGCCCTGCTATGCCGATACCGGCCAATCCCTCGACAAGCTGATCCGCGAGAGCTTTTCCGCTGCGAACATCACCACCGAACCCGATCTTATTCCCTTCCTGCGCGACATGCTCGGCAACGACCGGCAAGTGACGCGCGGCGAGATCGAAAAGCTCATCCTTTACGCCGGCGAAAGCGGAAGCCTCACCCGCGACGACGTCACCGCGCTCTGCGGCGACAACGCCGCCCTCGCCCTCGACGCGGTCGTCGACGCCATCGCCAGCGGCCACGCAAAGAACTTCGACACGGCACTAACACGCGCCGCAGCGGCTGGCACCGATACCCAACGCATCCTCGCGGTCACGCTCAACCACTTCTCGCGCCTGCGCGCGATGCGCGCGCTCATCGATGAAGGCGCCTCGCCGGGCGACGTCGTGGCCAGAACGACCCCGCGTATCCATTTCTCCCGCAAATCTGCGGTCGAGCAGCAACTCCGCATCTGGAATGACGACGCGCTCGCCAACGCCTGCGCGCGGCTCAGCCTCGCCGTCTCCCAATCGCGGAAAACCCCCGCCCTCGCCCAGGCCACGGCCCGCCAGGCCATGCTCGCCGTCTGCATGGCCGCAGCGCGGCGCTAACAGGCTGCAGCCTCCGGGATCGCAACCGGATTCACACTGGCAATCCGGCACCGCGCTCTCCAGTGCGCCGAAGACTCCCCAGCACATCGATGGTCCCAGAACTCCATAACCCATTGTATTATATACAATTTTTACAACAGCACTCGTAACGCTTCACGTGAAACACCCACAAAAATGGGCCCGGCACAACCGCGCCAGGCCCACACCAACCCATTGAACAAACAGGCGTTTCACCCCATCAGCCGCGAACACACCGCATCGAGCTGCTCAAGCGTCTTATACCGGATCTCCAGCTTCCCACCCCGCTCCTTATGGTCGAGCGTCACTGAAAGCCCCAGCGCATTGGACAATTGCCGCTCGAGCGCCAGCGTATCGGCATCCTTTTCCTTGGCTCGCGCGCTGCCATCCCCGCCCGGACGCTTCTTCGCCTCCGTGTCTTTCTGATGCAACGCCTCAGCCTCGCGGACCGATAGCCCCGCCGAAACGATGCGCCGCGCCAGCGAGAGCGGATCGTCCGAGGTGATGAGCGTCCGCGCATGCCCTGCGGTCAATTCCCCGCTCTCGATCATGTGCTGGACTTCCGACGGCAACCGCAACAGCCGCAGCGTATTGGCCACATGCGAGCGCGACTTGCCGATCACCTGTGCGAGATCGTTCTGTGTGTAGCCGAATTGATCCATCAACTGCCCATAGCCCTGGGCTTCTTCGAGCGCATTGAGATCGGCGCGCTGGACGTTTTCGATGATCGCGAGTTCGAGCGCCTCCTTGTCGTCGACCTCGCGCACAAGCACCGGCACTTCGTGCAGCCCGGCCTTCTGCGCGGCCCGCCAGCGCCGCTCCCCGGCGATGATCTCGAACCGGTCCGGATCGTCCGCGCTTGGGCGCACCAACAGCGGCTGCATCACGCCCTTTTCGCGGATCGAATTGGTCAGATCCTCAAGCAGCTCGTCGTCGAAATCCTTACGCGGATTGGCGCGGTTGGCGACGACGAATTCAACCGGAAGGCGGCGGACGCCGGAGCCCGTATCGAGCTGCCGGGGAGCCTCGACAGGCCCCATGTCACCAATCAAAGCGGCAAGGCCGCGGCCCAGACGGGCAGGTTTGTCGTTCATTTTGGTCTCCATCACGCCGCCCTCAACTGCCGCTCGCGTTTGATCACCTCGGTCGCGAGCCGCAGATAGGCTTGACTGCCTGCGCACTTCAAATCGTACAAAAGCGCCGGCTTGCCGTAGGACGGCGCCTCGCTCAACCGCACATTGCGCGGAATGACGGTGTCATACACCAACGTCCCCATATGGTCGCGTACATCCGCGAGAACCTGTTCTGAAAGATTGTTGCGCTTGTCGTACATGGTCATCACGACGCCCTGGATCGATAGCCTTGGATTGAGCGTCGACCGAATCTGCTCGATCGTCTGCAGAAGCTGACTCAACCCCTCGAGCGCGAAAAACTCGCATTGCAGCGGCACAAGAACCGCATCGGCCGCTGTCAACGCGTTGATCGTCAACAGGTTCAGCGAGGGTGGGCAGTCGATAAGCACATAGCTGATCGGCTTGCCGTCGATGGTGATCTCATGCGCCGGCTTGAGCGCTTCCTTGAGCCGGAACGCCCTGTCGCGCTCGGCGGCAATCGTCAACTCGACACCCAGCAGGTCCATTGTCGACGGCACGATCGCAACATTGGGCACGGCCGTCCGCGCCGCGGCCTCGACAACCGTGCACTCGTTGAGCAGCAGATCGTAGCTCGAACGCTCGCGTTGCGCCCGCCCGAGCCCCAGACCGGTCGAAGCGTTCCCTTGCGGGTCCAGATCGATGATCAGAACCCGCTCGCCAATCGCCGCAAGCGCCGTCGCGAGATTGATCGCCGTTGTTGTCTTGCCAACGCCGCCCTTCTGATTGGCGAGCGTGAGGATACGCGGATGCATGTGGCCTCCGAAACCCGTTTGGTTTCAATATGTTAGCGCCAATTACCCAATAGGGAAGGTTGCGGCACCATAGTCCATATCCCGATCAGAGCGCCTGCAGGTGCGTCAGCTCCAGAATGACCCCGTCAGGATCGATCAGGCTCTTATGATGTACCACGTCGAAGGCAAAAGAAGAATCCGCTTGTTGCAGTTCTTCACGAAATTCCCGGCCTTTATGGAAATAGGCTCTTGTACTCGGGCCAAAAAAGGGCAGCGCATAGTCCAGCAAAAGCGGCAAAGGTGCCAGGGCACGCGATGTTATGACATTGATTTCGCCAAGCTTTTCCGGCGCAACACCTTCGATACGCGCGTTATGAACCCGCGTTCCCGGCAACGCGAATTCCCGGATCGCCGCATTCAGAAACGCGCATTTGCGGCCATTTGATTCAATCAGATCGATGCGCGCGCCGCTGCTTTTGAGCGCTATTGCCAGGGGAATCGCAGGAAACCCGCCACCGGATCCAATATCGAGAATATGGACGGGCGCCGAAGCGGACTGCCCCATCAGCGGCAGAAGCTGCAGCGAATCGAGGATGTGGCGGGTCCAGATCGCGCGCACTGTTTCACGTGAAACGAGATTCTGCACACGCTGCCACTTTTCCACCATATCTTGAAGCCCCAGGAGATCGGCATGAACCTCTTGGAGCTCGCGGCCGAACCGGGTGCTGTAGGGCTCCAATGAGCGAATCGTATCGGACGGCGCGCTCAACTGGCTTTGCGCTCCATACGGCCGCGCCGGATCACGGCCAGGATCAGCGTCAGCGCCGCGGGCGTCACGCCTTCAATGCGCTGGGCCTGCGCAATGGTCTGCGGCCGGGCGGCGATGAGCTTCTGCTTCATCTCGTTGGACAGACCGGGCAACGCGGCATAATCGAGCCAATCGGGAATGGCCCGGCCCTCGTCGCGCTTTACGGCCTCGACATCGGCCTGTTGCCGGTCGAGATAGACGGCATATTGCGCATCGATCGCAAGTTGCGCGTAGGTCGCGGGATCGATTCCCTCGATTTCGGGCCAAAGCGCTGTAATATCTTGTCTTTCCGTATTTGGATAACTCATAAGCTCGAACGCCGTGCGCCGCACTCCATCCGCATTGACCTTCACGCCCGCCTTGCGCGCCTCGGTCGGTGTCACTGAAAGCGATTTGAGGAGCGCCGTTCCCGCCTCGAGCCGCGCCATGCGCGCGCGGTGATGCGCAACGCGCCGCGCGCCGACGAGCCCCGCCGCGATACCGAGATCGGTCAGCCGCTGATCGGCATTGTCCGAACGCAGCTGCAAGCGGAACTCGGCGCGGGAGGTAAACATCCGGTAGGGCTCCGTTACCCCCCGGGTCACGAGGTCGTCGATCATGACTCCCAGATAGGAATTGGTGCGCGACAGGATGAGGGGTTCGGCGCCCTTGGCCGCCAACGCCGCATTCGCCCCGGCAAGCAACCCCTGGGCCGCGGCTTCCTCATAGCCCGTCGTCCCATTGATCTGCCCGGCGAGATAAAGCCCCGGGAGCGCGCGCAGCATCAGCGCCGGCGAGAGCGCGCGCGGATCGACATGATCGTATTCGATGGCATAGCCAGGCCGCTTGATAGTGACGGCCTCGAGCCCGGGCATGGACTGCAGGAAGTGAAGTTGTACGTCCTCGGGCAGCGAAGTCGAAAGTCCGTTCGGATAGATCGTCGGATCGTCGAGGCCCTCAGGCTCCAGAAAGACCAGATGGCTCTCCTTGTCGGAGAACCGCACGATCTTGTCCTCGATCGACGGGCAATAACGCGGACCACGGCTCTGGATCCGCCCCGAATACATCGCCGAGCGCGAGAGGTTGTCGGAGATGATCCGGTGTGCCTCCGGGGTCGTGCGTGTCTCAAAGCACGTAATCTGGGGATTGCCGATCGTTTCGGTCAGCGCCGAGAACGGCTCCGGCGGATCGTCTCCCTGCTGCGCGGCGAGCACGCTGAAGTCAATCGACCCTGCGTCGAGCCGTGGTGGCGTGCCCGTCTTGAGCCGTCCCAGCTTGAGCCCCAGCCCTTCGAGCCGTTCAGAGAGGCCCAAAACCGGCTTTTCCCCGGCCCGGCCCGCCGGAATTGTTTCTTCGCCGCGGTGAATGAGGCCACGCAGGAAGGTTCCGGTCGTCAGCACCACGGCCTTTGTCCCGAACCTGCGTCCGTCGAGAAGCACCACGCCGGTCACCACCCCGCCAGCGGTGACAAGATCGTCGACCTCACCCTCGATGATTTCGAGGTTCGGCGTCCCGGCCAGTTCAGCCTGCATCGCCTCGCGATAGAGCTTCCGGTCCGCCTGCGCGCGCGGTCCGCGCACGGCGGGTCCCTTGCGGCGGTTGAGAACCCGGAATTGAATGCCCGCGGCATCGGCAATGCGGCCCATGACGCCGTCGAGCGCATCGATTTCCCGGACCAGATGCCCCTTCCCCAGCCCACCAATGGCCGGGTTGCAGCTCATCTCGCCGATGGTTGCGCGCTTGTGGGTAATGAGCGCTGTCGGTACGCCCAGGCGCGCGGACGCCGCCGCCGCTTCGCAGCCCGCGTGTCCGCCCCCCACTACAATGACACCGAAATCGCTCATCTTCGTCTAACTCTGTTTCACGTGAATCCGTTTATTGGCGACACTTCTCAGCGTAGTGGCCACGATGGTTTCATTGTCGTCATCGTGTTTCACGTGAATCACGGTCTCTTGCAACCGCCAATCGCTGTTTCACGTGAATCACTTGCCGATGCAAAATCCCGCAAACAGCCGGTCCAGAACGGCTTCCGTATCGATCAGCCCGACGAGACGCGCCAGCGCATCGGACGTCAACCGCAATTCCTCGGCACACAATTCCGCTCTGTCGGCAAGCGCGATCGCACGATGAATATGGTCCCGGGCCGTCTCGAGCGCCTGCCGGTCCCGCAAATGGCTCACAAGCCCGGTTTCCGCACCGCTAAGCCGGGTCTCGATATGGCTTTTAAGCCTGGAAATCAAGGTTTTGAGGCCTGTGCCAGAGACGACCGAAATGGCGAAGGTATCCGGACTTGGATCGTTTTGAAGGTCGGCCTTCGTCGCCAGGCGCCAAAGGGCCGATTGCGATTCGGGTAAGGGCATGGGCGCGACGTCCGGCGCTTCGAGCCACAGCACAAGGTCGGCGAGATCCAGTGCCCGCCCCGTGCGGGCAATACCCGCGGCCTCGGCCTTGCTGGTCGTCTCCCGCAGGCCCGCGGTGTCGGTGACGATCACCAATTGGCCACCAAGATCGATGGCCACGTCTTTGGTATCGCGCGTCGTACCCGCTTCGTCCGTAACGATGGCAAGGTCGGACCCCGCCAGGGCATTGAGAAGGCTGGATTTTCCCGCATTCGGCGGTCCGGCGAGGACAATGCGGAAGCCCTCGCGAACGATGCGGCCATCAGCATAGCCGGCCAGCACCGATTCGATATCGCTGGCGAGCCGGGCAAGCCGTGGGCCGAAATCTCTGGGTAAATCCTGCGGAACGTCGTCCTCATCGGCAAAATCGAGATGCGCCTCGATCTCGGCACGCGCGTCTATGAGCGCGTCGCGCCAAAGCGTGATCTTTTCGGCAAGTGCGCCGGAAAGCCGTGCCAACGCCTGCTTGCGCTGACTTTCGGTTTCCGCTGCGATGAGGTCGCCCAACCCTTCGATGGCCGTAAGGTCGAGCTTTCCGTTCTCGAAAGCCCGCCGGGTGAAGTCGCCCGGTCCGGCAAGTGCTATGCCCTCCATCGCCGTCAGAGCGCCGAGAATCGCCTTTACACCGGCCGGCGAGCCATGGACCTGTAGCTCGGCACAATCCTCGCCTGTGAACGAATGCGGTGCCGGAAAGGTTGCCACGAGGCCCTGATCGAGGGGATCGCCCGTTTCGGGATCCCTCAACGTTCTCAATCCGAGCTTGCGGGGTGCCGGTATGTCCCCGCATAGCGTCTGGACGGCCCGAAGAGCTTTCGGACCGGACAGACGGATGATCGCAACGCCCGACGGCAAGGAACCCGAAGACAGCGCTGCGATCGTTGATTGAGCCATGACCTTGACCGATGAACGCGAGGTCGCACCAAACCTGGAGCGTATCCAGGAGCCGTAGGTCCGCGTAAGCGAAACACAACAAAACAAAGACTTAGAACATTCGTTCCGAGCCCATCGGAACCAAAATGCTCTAGGTATTCATCGACTCGAAGAATTCCGAATTCGTTTTTGTCTGGCGCAGCTTGTCCAAAAGGAATTCCATCGCGTCGACCGTACCCATCGGATTAAGGATGCGCCGCAGCACATACATCTTCCTCAAGATATCGGGTTCGACCAACAGCTCTTCCTTGCGGGTACCGGACTTGGTGACGTCGATCGCGGGGAAGACGCGCTTGTCGGAAACCTTGCGATCAAGAACGATTTCGGAGTTGCCGGTGCCCTTGAACTCTTCGAAGATCACTTCGTCCATGCGCGAGCCGGTATCGATCAGCGCCGTCGAGATGATCGTCAGCGAGCCGCCGTCCTCGATATTGCGCGCCGCGCCGAAGAAGCGCTTGGGCCGCTGCAGGGCATTGGCATCGACACCGCCGGTCAGAACCTTGCCCGAAGACGGCACCACCGTGTTGTAGGCGCGGCCAAGGCGGGTAATCGAATCGAGCAGGATCACGACATCGCGCTTGTGCTCGACCAGGCGTTTGGCTTTTTCGATAACCATTTCAGCCACTTGAACGTGGCGGGAAGCCGGTTCGTCGAAAGTCGAGGAGATCACCTCGCCCTTGACCGAGCGCTGCATGTCGGTGACTTCCTCGGGCCGCTCATCGATCAGAAGCACGATAAGATAGCATTCGGGGTGATTGGTCGCGATCGACTGTGCAATATTCTGCAACAATACCGTTTTACCCGTGCGCGGGGGCGCGACGATCAGCGCGCGCTGACCCTTTCCAAGCGGTGCAACGAGGTCGATGATGCGCGCCGAACGGTCCTTCGTCGTCGGATCCTCGAGTTCCATCCGCAGCCGTTCGTCAGGATAAAGCGGCGTCAGATTATCGAAATTGATCTTGTGACGAACCTTTTCGGGCTCTTCGAAATTGATCGTATTGACCTTCAAAAGCGCGAAATAACGCTCGCCTTCCTTGGGCGAACGAATTTCGCCTTCGACCGTATCGCCGGTCCGCAGGCCAAACCGCCGGATCTGCGAGGGACTGACATAGATGTCGTCCGGTCCGGGCAAGTAATTGGCGTCTGGCGAGCGCAGGAACCCGAAGCCATCCGGCAAAACCTCGACCACGCCCTCGCCCGTGATATCGACGTCGCGCGTCGCCAATTGCTTCAAGATGGCGAACATCAGCTCCTGCTTGCGCAGGGTGTTTGCGTTTTCAACTTCGAGGTCTTCAGCAAAGGACTGCAGTTCGGCCGGGGATTTGGCCTTTAAGTCCCTAAGCTTCATGAATTCCATGATCTGCCTTTTCGGGAGATAGATATAAACGGGAAGGATATGTGAAGGAAAAGAACGGGCACGTTCGAGAAAGGCCCATGCCGCGACGGACGCACGGTCTTTGCAATTTTGCATAAACCGATTTCGCGTCCGATTGCAAGCGGAACCGGAAATCGGCGGACCATATCACCTCGATCAGAACGGTTTCACGATCACCGTGATGACAATGACGATCATCAGGACCGTCGGTATTTCGTTGATCATCCGGAAGTAGCGCGCCGGCTTGTCGTTCTTGTCGGCCGCGAACGCTTTCTGATGCCGCGTGAGGACGCCGTGAAAACCCGAAAGCGCGATGACAAAGGCCGCTTTGACCCACATCCAGCCTCTCGAGAAATCGACAACACCGAACCCGAAGGCCAGGATCAGCCCGAACACCCAGCTTGCGATCATTGCGGGCGTCGTTATGCCCCTTAAAAGCCGGCGTTCCATGATCTTGAAGGTTTCCGACTGCACCGAGCCGGTTTCCGCATCCGCGTGATAAACGAACAGCCTGGGCAGATAAAGCGAGCCGGCCATCCACGCAATGATGGAGATGACGTGAAAGGACAGGACCCAGGGATACCAGTTCACGACGCTGATCCGTTTATTGTTTTATCGTCTTGATGAGGGCTTCGACATTCTCGATGGGCGTTTGCGGCGTGATCCCGTGCCCGAGATTGAATATATGCGGGCGATTTTTGAACCCGTCAACGATGGCCCGCGCGCGCGCTTCCATCTGCCTGCCGCCCGCAACCACGCGCAAGGGATCGAGATTGCCCTGCACAGCAAGAGTTTCGGGCAGCATCTTGTTGGCGAAGGCAACCGGCATCGAAAAATCGAGTCCCACGACATTGACCTCCGTTGCCGCCGCATAGCGAGAGATCAAACCGGCAGCACCACGGGGAAATCCGATAACCGGTGCATCGGGGATTTCCTTGCGAACCCGTTCGACGATGCGCGCATTGGGCCCAATGACATATTGGGCAAATGCGTCCTCATCGAGATTGAGCGCCCAGCTTTCAAAAATCTGGACAATATCCGCGCCCGCCTTGAACTGCGCGACGAGATACCGCGCGGAAACCTCGACGAGAATATCCATGAGCGCGGCGAAAGCTTCCGGCGCATGCAGCGCAAAAAGCCGCGCGGCGGCCTGGTCCGGGGAGCCCCTTCCGCCCAACATGTAGGTTGCCACCGTCCACGGCGCACCGCAGAACCCGATCAGCGTCTTGCTTGCATCAAGCGCGGATTTGATGCGGTCCAGGGCCTCGAAAACAGGCGCGAGTTCTTCCAGAGCCTTTTCCGGCGTCAGGTTTGCGATTGCCTTTGCATCCAGGGGCTCAAGTATCGGGCCTTCGCCAGCGGCAAAGCGTACGGTTTGTCCCAATGCATGCGGAATGACGAGGATGTCGGAAAAAAGAATGGCGGCGTCGAGATCGAAACGCCGCAGGGGCTGGAGGGTGACCTCCGTTGCATATTCGGGGGTAAAGCACAGGTCGAGAAAGCTTCCGGCCTTTTCGCGTACGGCACGGTATTCGGGCAGGTAGCGGCCGGCCTGACGCATGATCCAGATGGGGGGCGTGTTCTGACGCATACCCAACGCGGTATCGAGCAGAGGTTTTCCGGTCGGGATCGAAGGCATGGGTGAAGGCGCTCTGGGCTCTTATTAAAGAGTCTAAATAGAATCTGTTTCTTCTTTATAGCTGTGTTTTGCAGGAATTCTTCTCTGCCCACAACCGCGATGTCGGATGGCGCGCTGCGGCAAACCCGCCCAAGTCCGTGCTGGGGATTGCTGCGCACCGGTCCCGGGGATGTTCGTGCGCCGGCGCGGGTTAATCTCGCGTTAACCATGATGCCGGCTGTGGGAAAGTGTTAACGAAAGCTTAACGGGCAGGTTCGGCTCACTGACCGGTTTTCCCCATAATTAGCCACACCCAGCCGTCTGGCTCCACAGATAACGATCTGTTAACCAAAATCGAGCCAGCGGGGACAAATTCCGTCCCGCACGGTACCAAATCGCATCTTAACAGGCTGTGGGGACGATCCTGTGAATAATCCCGGCGCCGGAGTGCCCGAAAGGCTTGATAATGCTGATCCTCGCCTCGCAAAGCGCAACGCGGAAAACGCTTCTGGAAAACGCGGGGGTGGTCTTTTCCGCACACCCCGCGGCCATTGACGAGCGCGCAATCGAGGATGAGGCAAAGGCCGCCGGAGCGGGCAAAGCCGCGATTGCCGAAGCCCTCGCGCTCGCCAAGGCGCAAGCCGTCAGCAAGGACAATCCCGGCGCCGTGGTGATCGGTGCCGACCAGACGCTCGAATGCGGGGATCTCGACGTCCACAAGCCGGCTTCGCGGGCCGACGCCGCCGCGCAATTGCGCGCGATGGCGGGCCGGCCGCACCAGCTCCACGCGGGGATTGCGCTCGCGAGGGACGGGGTACCGCTCTGGCGGCATGTCGAGACCGCGACGCTCGTGATCAAGGACTTTTCGGAGGCCGAGCTCAATGCGGTGCTGGATCTCGAAGGTGAGAGAGTATTCTCCTCGGTGGGCGGCTATCGGCTCGAGGGACCCTCGGTGCGGCTGTTTGCGTCCATTTCCGGGGATTATTTCACCATTCTGGGCCTGCCGCTCTTGCCACTGATGGCTGCGCTGGCCCAGTTTGCACCCGAGACTCTCAAACCGGGCGCATCATGACATCGTCGTCTTTCCCCTCCCCGGCTGCCTTCGTCATCGGCCATCCGATCGCACACTCGAAATCGCCGCTTATTCATGGCTATTGGCTCGAGCGCTATTGTCTTGCCGGGTCTTACACCGCCTTTGACGTCGCCCCGGCGGATCTGGGGGATTTCATTGCCCGGCTGCGCGCGGCCGAGTTTGTCGGCGGCAATGTCACCATCCCGCACAAGGAAGCGGTTATGGCCCATTGCGACCGGATCGATCCGCTCGCCGGGACCATCGGCGCGGTCAATACGCTCGTGCGCCGGGGTGAAGAAATTCACGGCAGCAATACCGACTATCTCGGTTTCCTCGCCAATCTCGACGCCGGCGCACCGGGCTGGGACAAAAATCTCAAGACCGCGATCGTCCTGGGCGCTGGCGGTGCTGCACGGGCCGTACTCGCCGCGCTCGTCGCGCGCAAGGCAGAAAAGATCGTCGTCCTCAATCGCACGCCCGATCGCGCCAAGGCGCTGGCGCGGGATTTCGGTGCGTCGGTCGACCTCGGTGCGCTCGAGCATTTTGCCGATTTCGCGCCGGAAGCGGGGCTTCTGGTTAACACTACGTCGGTCGGCATGGGCGGCACACGTTTTGACGGCCTGCCATTCGACGCGCTGGGGCAAGGCGCGGTGGTCAACGATATCGTCTACACACCGCTTGTCACTCCGCTGCTGGCGGCGGCGCGCGCGCGGGGGCACGTGACGGTCGACGGGCTGGGCATGCTCCTCCATCAGGCCGCCCCCGGCTTTGCCGCATGGTTCGGCAAGGCGCCCGAGGTGACCGAAGAGCTGCGCGCGCGGATTGTCGCGGCGATGGGGTTATGACGATGCTGCGTGTGGCGCTCACCGGATCGATCGCGACCGGAAAATCGACAATTCTCTCCCAGTGCGAAGCGCTCGGCCTGCCGACGTATTCGGCCGACACGGCCGTCCACGAACTCTACGAAAAGGACGCCGTGGCGGCAATGGAAACCATGTTTCCCGGCGTCACCGCCGGCGGGCGGGTCGACCGCGCGGCATTGAGCGCCGCGCTCGCGGACGATCCAAAGCGTATCGTCGATCTCGAAGAGCTCATCCACCCCCTCGTGCGCGGCAAGACCGAGGCTTTTTTCGATGCGGCCGAAGATGGCGGCGCCGATATCGCCGTTGTCGAAATTCCACTGCTTTTCGAAACCGGGTCGCGCTACGCGCTCGATGCGGTTATCGTGACCGTGTGCAAGCCCGAACTGCAGCGCCGGCGGGCCCTCGGCCGGCCCGGCATGAGCGAACAAAAGCTCGACATGATCCTCGCCCGCCAGATGCGTCAGGAGGACAAGGCCGCGCGGGCGGATTATGTTATCGACACCTCGGGCACGAAGGCCGACAGCGCCAACCAGCTGCGCCACATCATCGCAACACTGCGGGAAAAAAGAGGCAGGGCACAGTGAGTGTGAGAAATGCAGGCTAGCAATCGGGAAATCGTCCTCGATACCGAAACCACGGGGCTCAGCCCGCGGCAGGGCGACCGGCTCGTGGAAATCGGCTGCGTGGAACTGATCAATCACGTGCCCACGGGCAAAAACCACCACGTCTATATCAATCCCGAGCGGGACATGCCCGAGGAGGCCTTCCGGGTACATGGGCTTTCGGATGAGTTCCTGCGCGATAAACCCGTCTTCGCCGATGTCGTCGAAGACTTCATCGCCTTTATCGGCGACGCGACGCTGATCATCCATAACGCGCCTTTCGACATGGGGTTTTTGAACGCCGAGCTCGAATGGGTGCAGCGTCCGGCGCTAACCAACCCCGTGATCGATACGGTGATGCTCGCGCGCGAAAAGCATCCGGGTGCCAGGGTGAGCCTCGACGCGCTCTGCAAGCATTACGGCATCGACAATTCGCGCCGCACACTCCACGGCGCTCTCCTGGACTCCGAAATTCTCGCCGAGGTCTATCTCGAACTGATCGGCGGCCGTCAGGTGGCCCTCGCCCTGTCCGAGGAAGCCCGGACCTATGGCGCCGAACCCGACGCCCGCCCGCGCGCCGCGCAGCGCCCACAGCCACTGCCCCCGCGTTTGACGCAAGCCGAGCTGGCCGCTCACGCAGCGTTCCTGGAAAAGGAACTGGGCGACAAGGCGATCTGGACGCAATACGAGAGCTGACAAAAAACGCCCGGAACCGCGGCTCCGGACGTTTTTTCATTGCCGTATTTCAGGTCAGTTGACCGTCGGCTTGGCCTCTGCCCCGGCCTCTTCGCCTGCCTGCTGTTTCTGGCGCTCGGTGGCGGCCTGAAGGTTGCGGCGGTAGAGCGAAAGGAAATCGACAGGTTCGAGCATCAGGGGCGCGAAGCCGCCCTGCTGAATGGTCTGGGCGAGCACCTGGCGGGCAAACGGGAAGATGAGCCGGGGGGCTTCGACCATGAGGAGCGCGCCAAGCTGGTTTTCCGGTACGTTCTTGACACGGAAAAGCCCGCCATAAACCAGTTCGACCGCATAAACGAGCTTACCGTCATGTTCGGTCTTGACGTTGATCCCGATCTCCGAGGCATAAACCTCGTCGGATTGCTTTTTGACCTGAACGTTGATGTTGACGTTCGACCCCGGCTTTTGCGCGGCGGCGACCAGCGAGCCCGGAGCGTTCGGGTTTTCAAAGCTCAGATCCCGAATGTACTGCCCGACAATTGCGAAAGACGGCGTGCTGGCCGCATCCGGGGTCTGCCCCGCCGCGCCGGTATCGGGCTTGTCCTTGGTTTCCTCTGCCATGGGTGTTCAGTTTCCTCTTTTGTGTTGCGCGCCGCCCGGAAAAGGCGTCGCGCATGATCCTTGTGAGCCGGTTTGGTCAGGTGGCTATCACTTTTGGCCGAAGGTCACAAGGCGCGAGGAGGCCCTCTATCTGCCGCCTCCGGCGAGGCTACCGGTAGGAATCGTGATCGAGATCGATCGATTTGGGTCCGTCGGTCCCCGGATAGTTCGCCGGCCGGTAGGTCGTGACCACGACCATGTTGCGGCTCAGCGCCGTAAAGATCGCCGCGCGTACCGCCGGGATGAACAGGATGAAACCGATCGCGTCGGTCACAAAACCCGGGATCAGCAGCAGGACACCTGCCAGCGCCAGCAGCATCGCCTCGCCAAACTGCCGCGCCGGGACTTCCCCGCGCGCCATCATTTGCTGGCAATCGAGAATAAGCCCGATCCCCTGCATGCGCAAAAGGGCAATGCCCGCGGCCGCGGTGCCCACGATCGCGGCCAACGTTGCCAGAATGCCGATCTGTCCACCGACCCAGATGAAGACGGCAATCTCGATGAACGGCATCAAAAGGATGGCCAGAAGGATCAGGCGGCCCATCGCGAATTGTCCTTTGCGTGGTATGCAAGCTATCGTTGCGGACTCAACTGCGCACAGAAATGCGTGATTTCAACCCCGAGGCCTCCAAATTCCGCGCATAAACGCGTATTATTGTATGAATGAGGTGTCTTGAGCAGCGTTTTGGTTATCACCATTCGTTGAGCTTTCTGCGCCCCAAGGTGGTTTGCACGGCGCGATAGCTTATATATAGGTCACTCAATGTCCTATTGGGCCGGCCGGCTGCCGGAAAATTCCAACGCTTAACGCTTGAGGATGCGAGACACTTATGGGCGAATTTCTCGATTTCCCGACCATCATCGTTATCGTGGTGGCCATTGTCGTCCTGTTGCGGCTGCGCTCCGTCCTCGGTACGCGCACCGGCAATGAGCGTCCACCTTCGGCCCGCTATGAGCGCGTCTCCCGCACACGGCCGGACAATGACGAGACCGTCGTGCAGCTTCCCAACCGCAAGCCCCAGGCCGATGACGCGGAAACCGAGCGCTTCGAGAGAAAACGCGAGGCCGAGATCGAAAAATTCGGCAATGGCCGAGAGGACATCATCAAAGGCCTCAACGAGATTGCCGCGGCAGATGCCGGGTTCTCGCCCAAGTCCTTCATCGAGGGCGCCAAATCCGCCTATGAGATGATCGTCACGGCCTTTGCCGCGGGCGACCGCAAGACGCTCAAATCGCTCCTGGACAAGGACGTCTACGACAGCTTCGAAGCGGCCATTTCCGAGCGCGAGGCCGCCGGGCAAACCGTCGATTTCACCTTCGTGGGGCTTTCCAATATCGATTTCGCCGAAGTCGGCATGGACAAGCGCAACGCGGTGGTGACCTTGAGGATCGACGCCGAAGTGGTGTCCGTCACCCGCGACCGGGACGGCGAGGTTGTCGAGGGTACGCCGGGCCAGGTGGTTTCGATCGCGGACGAATGGACCTTCGTGCGCAACACCCGCTCGCGCGATCCCAACTGGAAGCTGGTCGCCACCAACGATCTTCAGTAACGCCCGATCCGTCCGGACGTATCGGAGCGTGGCCATGAGTAAGAAGGGTTCCGACAAACGCAGAACGGCGGGACCCTTGCGCGACTGGCATCTCTGGCGCGCGGTCGGCAAGACCGTCAACCCCATCCCCCACCGCAAGACCTCCGATCCCAAGACCCTGCTCGATGAGCTCGACGCCGCGCTCAACGCGCGGGGCAAATCGGAGAAGGCGGACAGGGACGCCGCTCCACGGATCGCGCCAGCGCCGATGCCATCGGCCCGTCCGGTCATCTCCGCCGCCCGCCCTCCGGTCGACAAGCCCATCGAGCCCGGGCTCAAAAAACGCCTCGAACGCGGCCATCTGCCTATCGATGCGACGCTCGACTTGCATGGGCTGACACAGGATGAAGCCCAGGCGGCGCTCCATCGCTTCATCCCGGCGCGCGCCGCGCGCGGTGACAGGACCATTCTCGTGATCACCGGCAAGGGGCTCAAAAAGACCGGCTATCTCCAGATCGAGCAGAAAGGCGTCCTGCGCTCCATGGTGCCGGTCTGGCTCAAGGCGCCCGAGCTCGCTCCGTTCATTGCCGGGGTCGACCGCGCTCACCAGAGCCATGGGGGGGAGGGCGCGCTCTACGTCCGGCTCAAGCGCAAGCGGGAGGATTGGTTTTGACGCCTTTGGGAGCCAAATTGCGCAAGATGCGCGCCGACCGCGGCATTGCGCTTAAGGACATGGCCAAGGCGCTCAATGTGTCGAGCGCCTATCTTTCAGCCCTTGAGCACGGAAAGCGCGGCAAGCCCACCTGGTTCATGGTTCAGCGGATCATCGCTTATTTCAACGTCATCTGGGACGAAGCCGAGGAAATCCAGCGGCTTGCGGAAATATCCGATCCCAGGATCACGATCGATACAGCCGGACTGCCGCCCCAGGCGACCGAATTGACCAACCGTCTGGCCGCCGAGATCGCCAATCTTGCCCCTGAAGATATGACCGCTCTTAAGGACGAAATCATCCGCCGGGCATTGCGCAAGAAAGCGTGAACACTTCTCGCCATCGCCCGGTCACAAAGATTTCCGATCCTTCCGGCCCAAAGATAGGCATGGGAAAGGAGGCGTGCCATGTCTTTTCTCTCGCGCAGAAGGGCTCTCGCCATTCTGGCCGGACTGCCCTTGATAGTGGCAACACCCGCCATGGCGCATCATGGCTGGGCCTGGACCAGCACCGATGCATGGTTCGAATTAACGGGCGCTTTGACCGATATGTATATCGGCCATCCGCACGTGACCGTGGAGATCGACGATGGGGAGACCATCTGGCATGTCGATCTTGCCCCGCTTGCGCCCACGCTTGCCGCGGGGTTCGATGAATCCGCTGCTGCAATCGGCGACACGATCACCGTAATCGGCCATCGAGCGCTGGACGAAAACGAACCGCACATGAAGGCGGTCCGTGTGATCACCGAGGTGGGCACGTTCGACGTCTATCCGCAACGCGCCGCGGCGCTCGGGGACTGACCGGCGATGCTCGAGGCCATTGAACAGATGCCCCTGGCGCATTTCCTGCGCCGGGACCTTTACACCTACCCGGTGGTCAATGCGCTCCATATCCTTGCGCTCGGGGTGCTGTTTACAACCGCCGTTCTCATGGATCTGCGCATTCTGGGCCTCGGACGCCGGCTGGAGACGGGCGCGGTGGTCGACGCGCTCCGCCCCTTTGCCATCAGTGCATTGGGGATCGCGGCTTTGACCGGCGTTCTGCTCTTTATCGTCCAGCCGCTGCACTACGCGCCCAATCCGGTCTTCTGGACCAAGATCTTGCTCGTGGGGCTGGCTTTCGCCAATGCCGGATATTTCGTACTCGCCCGGCGCCATCTTGACCCCGAGAGTGCCGTGACCCGGATCTCGGCCGTTCTTTCGATGCTTTTGTGGGCCTTGGCCATCTTTGCCGGCCGTGCCATCGGTTATTTCGGGAGCGAGTAGGGCAAACCGCTCAAAGTTGAGTTCGGCTCACTCTTTATGAAAATCCAAACAGATAGTTAAAGTTTTCCCGCTACCGTTCGTCGCCATGTGACGTAAGGCAAGGGGAGGACTTCCCATGGCAAGCACGGTGCTATGGTCCAAGACCTTTGCGGGCACCGAAGAGCGCCTCGAAGCGCTCGATCTGGCCGTCGAAGAGCTCCCGGTTGGCGTTGCGCTTTTGCACCTCGATGGCCGGCCGATCCTCTTTAATCGGATGTTCCGCGAACTCTACCACATCAAGGAGGGCGAACTCGACAGGCCGCTTTCGTTTGACGAGATGATCGCCGAAGGGCGTTTCACCGACTGGAAAGAGGATCCGGCGGCCTATTTCAAGCGCCTGACCGATACCCTGCGCCGGGGCGAACCCTTTTCCGCTGAGGTCGAGATCGGCGGCCGCGTTATCGCGGTTAACGACAGTCCGCTCGAGGGCAAATATCTGCTCACGACGCAGCAGGACATCACCAACCAGGTGATCGCCGAGCGCCGCGCCGCCTATCTGGCACTTCACGATCCGCTGACCGAATTGCCCAACCGCGCCGCGTTCTCGTCCGAATTGACCACTCTGCTTGAAGAAGCGCGCGTGCGGCGCGAGGAGTTCGCGGTCCTCGCTGTCGATCTCGATCATTTCAAGGATGTCAACGACGTCTTCGGCCATGCGACAGGGGACGCGCTGCTCAAGGAAATCGGCAAAAGGTTCAGTAAGGCTGTCGGGGGTGAGTTCCTCGCCCGTCTGGGCGGCGACGAGTTCACCTTCATCTGCCGTGGCTCTCAGCCGCACGGTGTCGCCACGCTCGCCGAAAGTATCTATTCCCACGCCTCGGGCGAAATGGTGATCAACGATCACTCCCTGGTGGTTGGGCTGAGTATGGGAGCCGCGATCTTCCCCACCGACGGGGACGACGCCAAGACCCTGCTCAACCGTGCGGACGCCGCGCTTTACCGTTCGAAATCCGAAGGCCGCGGCATCATGCGGTTCTATAAGCCCGAAATGGACGAGCGTATCCACGAGCAGCGCCTGCTCCAGCAGGACCTGCGTGTCGCCGTCGCGCGCAATGAATTAAAGCTTCACTACCAGCCCCAGGCCAGAATCGACGGCACGATTACCGGCTATGAGGCCTTGGTACGATGGGATTTGCCACGCCTTGGCATGGTCATGCCCGACGATTTCATCCCGCTTGCGGAAAAGACCGGGCTTATTATCGATATCGGGGAATGGGTCCTGCGTGAGGGCTGCCGCGAGGCCGCCGACTGGCCCGAGCCCTTGCACATCGCGATCAACCTCTCACCGGTCCAGTTCCGCCACGGCGATCTCGCCGGGCTGATCCACGAGGTTCTGCTCGACACTGGACTAAGGCCAGACCGGCTCGAGCTCGAAATCACCGAAAGCACGCTCGTCGACGATTTCGGCCGGGCGCTCAGCCTTTTGCGCCGGATCAAGAATCTCGGCGTCAAGATCGCCATGGACGATTTCGGGACCGGCTATTCCTCGCTGTCCTATCTGCAGGCTTTCCCCTTCGACAAGCTCAAGATCGACAGGTCCTTTGTTGCCCGGATCGACCAGTCCGAGCACGCCAAGGAGATTATCCGCGCGGTGATCGGATTGGGGCGCGGCCTCAATCTGCCCATCATCGCCGAGGGTGTCGAGACACCCGCACAGCTTGCATTCCTCACCGCGGAGGCCTGTCATGGCATTCAGGGTTATCTCGTCGGCAAGCCCGCCCCCTTCATCAACGGCGTGCAGACCTCCCCGCGGCGCCGCAAACCAATACCGGCGCCGCGGGATAGGGGCTTTCAGAGCACGTAGCGGCTTAAATCGGCGTCGCCGGCCATCTTGCCGACGGTCTCGCGCACCATCTCGCCGGTGATGGTGACTGTCGTGCCGGTCTTGTCAGGCGCATCATAGGAGATGTCCTCGACCAGCCGCTCGAGCACCGTCTGAAGCCGCCGTGCGCCGATATTCTCAACGCTTTCATTGACCGCGGCCGCGATATCGGCAACCGCCTCGATGGCGTCGGGGGTGAATTCGAGCGTCACTCCCTCGGTTCCCATCAGTGCGACATACTGCCGGATCAGCGAATATTCGGTGTCCGAGAGAATGGCGATGAAATCGTCCTTGGTGAGCGCCTTGAGTTCCACCCGGATCGGCAAGCGGCCCTGCAGTTCGGGCAGGAGGTCCGAGGGCTTGGAGACGTGAAACGCACCCGAAGCGATAAAGAGGATATGGTCGGTCTTGACCGGCCCGTATTTGGTGGCGACCGTCGTGCCTTCGATGAGTGGCAAGAGGTCCCGCTGCACGCCCTCGCGCGAAACGTCGCCGCCACCCCGCCCGTCGCGCACCGAAATCTTGTCGATCTCGTCGAGAAAGACGATGCCGTGGTTTTCCACGAGTTCGATGGCTTCGGCTGTCAGTTTGTCCTGGTCGAGAAGCTTGTCGGCCTCCTCGTTGATGAGGATATCGTAGCTGTCCTTGACCTTGACCGTACGCTTCTGGCCCTTGCCGCCCAAAGCCTTGCCGAGCATGTCCGAAAGATTGATCATTCCCGCGCCGCCTCCAGGCATGCCGGGGATTTCGAACATGGGAATGCCGCCGGGCTGGCCGGTGACCTCGATTTCGATCTCCTTGTCGTCAAGCTCGTTATTCCGGAGCTTTTTGCGGAAACTGTCGCGGGTCGAGGGCGCAGCCGATTGCCCCACGAGCGCATCGATCACGCGCTCTTCGGCGTTGATATGCGCGGTGGCTTTGACCTCGGCGCGCTTCTTGTCCTTCAAGAGCACGATACCGGCCTCGACGAGATCGCGGATCATCTGCTCGACATCGCGGCCCACATAGCCCACCTCGGTGAACTTGGTCGCCTCGACCTTGACGAACGGAGCCTGCGCGAGCCGTGCGAGCCGCCGCGAAATCTCGGTTTTGCCGACGCCCGTCGGCCCGATCATGAGGATATTCTTGGGCGTCACCTCACGGCGGATATCCTCGGGCAATTGCTGGCGCCGCCAGCGGTTCCGGAGCGCGATCGCAACCGCACGCTTGGCGTCGCCCTGCCCGATGATGTAGCGGTCGAGCTCGGAGACGATCTCGCGGGGGGAAAAGCTTCTGTCGTTCATTGTCTATTCGTCCTTGTCCAGGAACCGCACCATATGGTGCTCATCGATAAATTTACCATCCACCATCAGTGCGCGCGGTTGCGTGCCATATGTGGAAAAACCGAACCGCGCATAAAGCCGCTGGGCGGGAAGGTTCTCGGTGCTCACACCAAGATGCACCTGCAACGCGCCCTTTTGCCTGGCATGTGACAGGACGGCTTCAACCAGGAGGTCCGCCGCTCCGGTCCCACGCGCCTCAGGCGCGACATAAACGCCGAGCAACCATCCCCGATGTCGGGCCTTCTGCCCCGGCTCGGGCATAAAATTGGCGCTCCCGACGAGGTTTTCCCCGTTAAAGGCGCCGAAAAAAGCGCGTTCGCCCGAAAACAGGCCGAGCCAGTATTGCCAAGGGCGGGCCTCGGCCTCTTCAATCGAGTCGCCAAACGCATAAGGTGCATCGCCGAGAGCGAACAGCCGCAAGGTCCGATAGGCATCGGCATCGTCTGCGGACAGCCGCCGCACGCGCAGCGCCATCACGCCGTCTCGAGGCTTTCGACCGTGATGTCGGAATTGGTGTAAACGCAGATATCCGCCGCGATTTTCATCGCCCGCTCGGCGATCTCTTCGGCGTCCTTGTCGGTGTCGATCATCGCACGCGCCGCCGCGAGCGCGTAATTGCCGCCCGAACCGATGGCCGCGATGCCGTCCTCGGGCGAAAGCACGTCTCCTGTCCCGGTCAGGATCAGCGTATCGGACTTGTCGACGACGATCATCATAGCTTCGAGCCGCCGCAGATAACGGTCGGTTCGCCAGTCCTTGGCAAGCTCCACGCAGGCACGCATCAATTGGCCGGGATATTGCTCGAGCTTGGCCTCGAGGCGCTCTGAAAGCGTGAACGCGTCCGCGGTCGCGCCGGCGAACCCGGCAAGAACGGTGCCCCCGGCGAGGTGGCGGACCTTCTTGGCGCTGTGTTTCATCACCGTCTGGCCCATCGAGACCTGCCCGTCCCCGGCAACAACGACCTTGTTGCCTTTGCGCACCGAAACGATTGTCGTCATAAAGGGCATACTCCACACTGTCTTGTTTGCCGCTCATATTTAAGTCGTGGCGGGCCGATTGCAATGCGGGTGCGTGGCAGGCCGGATCAAGGCCCAGTCGGACCTTCTGCAACTGCCCAGCCCAAAGCGCCCTCCGGCAATCTGCCATCAGGTTCAAATAGCGTGGACGGTATGCGGCGAGACGCGCCTCATACTGATTATTAAAGTGCGAAGCGAGCCTCGCCGCATACGTCCGGGATTTTTGGCTTGGCGTCCGCTCGGGCTGGGGCCAATCCCCGCCGCCTTTCGGCGGTTACCACAGGATCGCTGTGGCTGGCCACGGTGACGTTTGGGCCTCCGCTGGGACGACTCCCATCGGACCCGGACCGGTCCCGCCCAAACGTTCGTTGCGCCTGCGCCCATCAAGCGGGTCCGTGCACGCAGAATAAGCGAAGTTTTGGAGGCGGGGATAAGTTTAGGGCAGAAACTTCGGCCAGAGGCGCAGCGCGGGAAGAGCCCTTTCGCGCGCTGTCCAGCACGTGGCTGGATTCCGGGGACAAGCCCCGGAATGACGGCCGGGGGGTAATTTGCGGCTGCCCCGCGGCGTTGTCACCCCGGGGATAAGCCCCGCGATGTTCACACATCTCGATGAGCCCCTGTGCGCCAGCTTATCGTGCCACGCAGAGCGCGGTATGCAGGATAAACGCCCGGTTGGAATTGCCAGGGGGCTTTGCGTTGCAGGCACAACCTGTTAGAGGAACACTCGTCAATCCCCGGAGGGCAATAGGGTCATGCGGACCGCTAGCCTTGAGCGCAAGACCAACGAAACCGATATTGCAGTCGAGCTCAATCTCGATGGGACCGGCACGCACGAAATCGCGACCGGGGTCGGTTTTTTCGACCATATGCTCGACCAGCTCGCCCGCCACAGCCTCATCGACATGACTGTCAGAGCCAAGGGCGACCTTCATATCGACGATCACCACACGGTCGAGGATGTCGGCATCGCGCTCGGCCAGGCGGTCAAGAAGGCGCTCGGCGACAAAATGGGCATCGCCCGATACGCGTCATCCGATCTGCCGATGGACGGTACGCTCTCCCGCGTCGCACTCGACGTTTCGGGCCGGGCATTCCTTGTCTGGCGGGTGGCGTTCACGAGCCCCAAGATCGGCGCCTTCGATACCGAGCTGGTCCGCGAATTCTTCCAGGCCTTCGCGACCAATGCCGGGATCACGCTGCACGCGGAATGCTTTTACGGCGACAACAACCATCATATCGCCGAGAGCCTCTTCAAGGCGTTGGCCCGCGCGCTGCGGCAGGCCATTGAAATCGATCCGCGCGCCAAAGACGCGGTGCCTTCGACCAAGGGCGTGCTCTGACGATAAAGGCCGGGCACGCCAAAAAGGACATCATGCTGATGACCCTTTTTGCGATTTATTCCAAACCCGACGACGGTCCCGAAGCCATCGAGGCCGTGAGGCAGGGCTTTAGCTGGGCAGCGTTTCTGCTCACACCGGTCTGGGCGCTGCTCTATCGCGCCTGGGTCGTTCTTCTTGCCTGGATCCTTGCCATCCTCGCCTTCGACCCGCTCGCGCTTGCGCTCGGCTTCGAGACGGCGGCGGGGCTTTACACCGTCTTCGCACTCTGGATCGGCTTCGCCGCGCCGCAGATTCGTGAAAACGGGTTCACGCGGCGCGGCTGGCTGGCCCATGGCGAAGTGAGCGCCACAAGCCTCGAAAGCGCTGAAACCATCTGGCTCAGAAGACTATACGGAGCGCGCGCATGAGCGGCACGGTCGCGATCATCGATTATGGCGCGGGCAATCTCAAATCGGCACAAAAGGCTTTCGCCCGGGCGGCGGAAGGCTCCGGCATCGATGTTGTCGTCACCGACGACGCTGACGCCGTGCGCAAGGCCGACCGCATCGTCCTGCCCGGCGTCGGCGCCTTCGCTGACTGCATGGCTGGGTTGAAGGCGGTCTCTGGCATGATCGACGTGCTCGACGAGCGCGTGCTGGGCCGCGGCGTCCCGTTTCTCGGCATTTGTGTGGGCATGCAATTGCTCGCGAGCGTCGGCCGCGAGAAAATCGAGACCTCGGGCCTCGACTGGATCGCCGGTGCGGTAGAGAAAATCCTGCCCAACGATCCGACGCTCAAGGTGCCGCATATGGGCTGGAATACACTCACGCTTACCCGCGAACACCCGCTTTTCGACGGCATCGCAACGGGTGAAGATGGCCTGCACGCCTATTTCGTCCACTCCTACCATTTCGCGGTCGAAAACCCCGAGGACCGGATCGCGACCGCCGATTATGGCGGCCCGATCACCGCGGCGGTGGGCCGGAACAACATCTTTGGCACGCAGTTTCATCCAGAGAAGAGCCAGACGCTGGGTCTGGCCCTTATCGCCAACTTCCTGAACTGGAGGCCGTGATGACCGATCCCGAAGCGATCGTCCGCGCCTGGTGCGACGCCATTTCCGATCGTGACAAGGCGCGTTTTTTGGACCTGAGCCATGCCGCGATTGCCTTTTACGGTCCGGATGGCGTGGGTACCGGCCATGACGTGGCCGCCGAATGGTTCGATGCCGAACCCATGCGCATCACCATTAAATCCATCGAAGTCGACGGGCTGACCGTGCGGCTCTATCAGCATATCGATTGGCTCGACGCACAAGGGCACGTCGCCGACGCGGCGGACAATGCCGCCCAGATCGAAGTGCATGACGACAAGGTCTTTTCCTACCGCCGGATCGACGAGGCCGAAGGTCCCGCCGGCGACAAGCCGGTGATTTCTCCATGATCCTTTTCCCCGCCATCGATTTGAAGGATGGCCAGTGCGTCCGTTTGAAGCTCGGCGATATGAATGAGGCCACGGTTTTCAACGACGACCCGGCCGCGCAGGCCGCGACCTTCGAAACCCAGGGGTTCGAATACCTCCACGTGGTCGATTTGAACGGCGCCTTCGCCGGCGAGAGCGTCAACGGCAAGGCGGTCGAGGCCATCCTTGAGGCGGTGGATTTCCCCGTCCAGTTGGGCGGCGGCATCCGCACGCTCGAGCATATCGACGCCTGGCTCGACAAGGGCCTCGCCCGCGTGATCCTGGGTACGGTCGCGGTACGCGATCCGGAACTCGTCAAGAACGCCTGCCGCGCCTTCCCCGGCCAGGTCGCCGTGGGCATCGACGCGCGCGGCGGCAAGGTTGCCGTCGAGGGCTGGGCCGAGACGTCCGAGCTCTCCGCCATCGAGCTTGCCAAGCGTTTCGAAGGCGCTGGCGTTTCTGCGATCATTTATACCGACATCGACCGCGACGGGGTTTTGAAGGGCATCAATTGGGAGGCGACGCTCGAACTCGCCAACGCCACCTCCATCCCCGTCATCGCGTCGGGAGGCCTCGCGTCGATGGACGACATCCTGCGCATGACCCGCGCCGACGCGCAGATCCTCGAAGGCGCGATTTCCGGCCGTGCGCTTTATGATGGGCGCATTGATTCACGTGAAGCACTCGCGCTTTTGCGGGGCGCGGCGTAGATGACCGCGCCCAGGGGAACGGCCACGAAACGACGCTTCCCGTGGCTGCTCTATGCCATCATCCTCGCGGTCATCCTCTTTTTCGCCCTCGCGCCTGCCGGCTCGGCCTATATCGCGGCCCGCATCGCCGAGGCGAATGGCTGCGCCCTCAACGAGGGTGATGTCCACCCCTGCCCGATCGGCGGCACCGATTGGGGACCGATGATCTACGGCATGTTCGTGATGGGCTGGTTCATGCTCGTCACCCTGCCCATGGGATTTCTGGCGATCCTCACCTGGCTCGGTGCGCTCATCCTTCACCTCTTCCAATATTCGCGCCGGAAGCGTAAGGAGGCGCAGTGACACTCAAAGCCCGGATAATTCCCTGTCTCGACGTCAAGGACGGCCCGCTTGCCCGCAGCGGCGCAGCCGCGAGGACAGCAAAAGGTGAAGATGGAGCGGCCGTCCGATGACACTGAAGGCGCGTATAATTCCCTGTCTCGACGTTAAGGACGGCCGTGTCGTCAAGGGCGTCAACTTCGTCGATTTGAAAGATGCCGGCGATCCTGTCGAAGCCGCCATCGCCTATGATGCCGCCGGCGCGGACGAATTGTGCTTCCTCGACATCGCCGCCTCCCACGAAGGCCGCGACACGATCTTCGACGTTGTCGCCCGCACCGCCGAGCACTGCTTCATGCCCGTGACCGTCGGCGGTGGCGTACGCACGAACGAGGACATCCGCAAATTGCTCCTCTCGGGCGCCGACAAGGTCTCGATCAATTCCGCCGCGGTGCGCGATCTCGATTTCGTCGCCCGCGCGGCGGACAAGTTCGGCGATCAGTGCATCGTCGTGTCGGTCGACGCCAAGCGGCGCATGACCCGCGCGGTGGGCGGCGATAACAAGAGCGAGTGGGAAATCTTCACCCATGGCGGCCGCCAGCCCACCGGTATCGATGCGGTGGATTTCGCCGTCCAGGCGGTCGCGCGGGGGGCTGGCGAACTCCTCGTCACCTCGATGGACCGCGACGGTACCAAATCCGGTTTCGATATCGAACTGACCCGCACCATCGCCGACGCGGTGGATGTCCCCGTCATCGCCTCGGGCGGCGTCGGCACGCTCGATCATTTGGTCGAGGGCATTCGCGACGGCCACGCCAGCGCCGTTCTCGCGGCCTCGATTTTCCACTTCGGCACCTATACCATTGGCGAGGCCAAGGCCTATATGGCAGAAGCCGGCATCGCCATGCGTCGTGATTAGAGCGTTTTCAGAAAAAGGTGACAGACTTTTTCGCTTGCGCGGCCTTTCGGGTCGGTTCGAAAACGTGACAAACAAAACTTCTGTCCTTCTTGGGGGAGATCCGATGCCAATGACCCTTGACGCACTCGATGCGCGGCTGGCCGAGCGCACCGCCGCTTCGCCCGAGGACTCGTACACCGCAAAGTTGATCGCGCGCGGCACCGCCAAATGCGCGCAGAAGCTCGGCGAAGAGGCCGTCGAAACCGTCATCGCCGCGATGGCGCACGACAAGGCAGAGCTCGTCAAGGAAAGCGCCGATTTGATTTATCACTGGCTCGTGCTGCTGCGCGCCGAAGGTGTCCCCCTGTCCGATGTCATGACCGAACTCGAACGCCGCACGGCCCAATCCGGGCTCGAAGAAAAGGCGGCGCGGGGCTCTGCCGAATAATGGGCGCGCATAAGCTCGACTACGCCCCCTATCTCACCTTCTCGATGGCCGAATGGGCGAGGCTGCGCGCCGACGAGCCCATGACGCTCGATGCCGAGGACGTCGATCACCTGCGCGCGCTCAACGACCCGATCAGCCTCGCTGAGGCCGAAGAGGTCTATCTGCCGCTAACGCGCCTGCTCTCGTTCTATGTCGAAGCGGTCCAGGCCGTGCACATCGCCTCCACGCGATTTCTGGGGCATAACGGCGCCAAGGTGCCCTTCGTCATAGGCGTCGCCGGCTCGGTGGCGGTCGGCAAATCGACCACTGCCCGCATCCTGCGCGCGCTCCTGCGCCGCTGGCCGTCCTCGCCCAAGGTCGACCTCGTCACCACCGATGGCTTCCTCCATCCCAACGCGGTTCTCAAGGACCGCGGACTGATGGAGCGCAAGGGCTTTCCCGAAAGCTACGACCGGGCTGCCTTCGTCAACTTCCTCGCCCGGATCAAATCGGGGGAACCTTCGGTTTCCGCGCCGACCTATTCGCACCTCGTTTACGACGTGCTCCCCGATGAGCGCATCTGGATCGAAAAGCCCGACATCCTCATCGTCGAGGGCCTCAACATCCTTCAGCCCGGCGAATTGCCCAAAACCGGCAAGCCCATCGTCTTCGCGTCGGATTTCATCGATTTTTCGATTTATATCGATGCTGAAGAGGAGGTGCTCGAGGACTGGTATGTCGAGCGGTTCATGAAGCTGCGCCAAACCGCCTTCCGCGACCCCAAGAGCTTCTTCCGCCGCTTTGCCGAGCTGACCGAGGACGAAGCGGTTTCGACCGCCAAGGACATCTGGCGGTCGATCAACCTCGCGAACCTGCGCGAAAATATTCTGCCGACACGCGGGCGTGCGGACCTCATTCTTGAAAAAGGTCGCGACCACGCCATCCACCAGGTGGCGCTGAGGAAGGTCTAGCGGTTGTTTTGTCGCGTCGCAGAGATTATGACGGGTTCACGCGGGTGTCGGTGGCGCGCCGTGCCGGGTCACACGCACGGTTTCCCTTCTCCCCTTGAGGGAGAAGGTGGCCGCGAAGCGGTCGGATGAGGGGTGCCTGCGGCGCTGCGAACAGCACAAAAGCCGAGCTTTGCTGCGGCGCGCACCCCTCATCCGACCCTCGCTTCGCGAGGCCCACCTTCTCCCTCAAGGGGAGAAGGGAAGCCGTGCGTGTGGCAAGGACTGGGCCTCAAACAGGTGCGCCAACCACTCATAATCACTGCGACGGGACACTAAACCGCGATTCCCTCGCCCCGCGCCATCTCCTTGAGATCGGCAACGGGCCGCGCGCCCACATGCGAGATGATCTCCGAGGCCGCAAGGCAGCCCAGCCGCAGCGCTTCGTTCATCTCCTGCCCGCGCGCCATCGCCAGCAGGAAGCCCGAGGCGAAAAGGTCGCCCGCACCGGTGACGTCGACGACGCTCTCAACCGGGAAGGCCGGCACCGAGACGACCTCGCCATGCGCGATCGCCATCGCACCGCGCGGTCCCATGGTGATCGCGGCGACTTCCGCGTCTTCCGCGATCTGCAGGACGGCGGCCTGGAAGTCGTCGGTCTCGTAGAGTGCCTTTAGTTCCTCGATATTGGCGAAGACGTAATCCATCGTCTTGGACCGGATGAGGTCGAGGAATTCTTCGCGATACCGATTGACGCAGAATGGGTCGGAAAGTGTGATCGCCGCGGCGCGCTCGGCCTTGTGCGCGTAGTGCGCGGCCCGGACGAACGCTTTTTTGGCGAGCGGGGGATCCCAGAGATACCCCTCCATATAGGTGATCGCGGCGGACCCGATGGTTTCTTCGAAAATGTCCGCTTCGCTCAACTGCTGGGAGGCACCCAGATAGGTGTTCATCGTGCGCTCGCCGTCTTGGGTCAAAAAGATCATCGAGCGCGCGGTGGCTGTCCCGTCGGTCAAATACGGCGTTTCGAAATGGATGCCCTTGTCGGAAAAGTCCGCGGCAAAGACCTTCCCCAGTTCATCGTCCGAAACTTTGCCCACGAACGCCGCCCGGCCCCCGAGCGCGGCGACACCGGCAGCGGTATTGGCCGCCGATCCGCCAGGGATCATCTGTTTGACCGAGGGCATTTTCTCAAAAAGCTCGGCGGATCGCTCGGCATCGACAAGATGCATGATCGATTTGCGCATGCCCTCGTCGATCAAAAATCTGTCATCGACTGGGGCGATCACGTCGACAATGGCATTGCCGATGGTCAGGGCGTCGAACCGGGTCGTCATCAGCGCTCCGCAATTATTGGACGAAAAAAGGCCGTTGGCCGTCCCGCTTACGGCATCGCGCCGGGTCTTTCAACTCTCTCACGCGGTTTTGGCCGGATAGCGGCACCACTTCGCGATGATGCAGCGGTCGCAGGCCGGTTTGCGCGCCTTGCAGATATAGCGCCCATGCAGGATGAGCCAGTGATGCGCGTTAAGGAGATATTTCGCCGGCACCCGCTTTTCGAGCTTTTTCTCCACCTCGAGCGGCGTTTTGCCCGGCGCGAGCATAGTGCGGTTACCCACACGGAAGAGGTGCGTATCAACCGCGATGGTGGGCTGGCCGAACCCGATATTGAGTACGACATTCGCCGTCTTTCGCCCCACCCCCGGCAAGGCTTCGAGCGCCGCGCGGCTATCGGGGACCTGGCTGTCGTGCTTTTCAATGAGCGCCTGGCTCAACGCGTAGACGTTCTTTGCCTTGTTGCGGTAAAGCCCGATGGTCTTGATATAGTCCCTGATCCCCTCTTCCCCGAGCGCCACCATTTTCTCTGGCGTGTCCGCGATCTTGAACAAAGGCCGCGTAGCCTTGTTCACGCCCACATCGGTCGCCTGCGCCGAAAGGACGACCGCGACCAGCAGGGTGAAGAGATTGACATATTCGAGCTCCCCCTGCGGTTCGGGATCGTGTGCGGCAAAGGCGGCGAACATGGCTTCGATTTCGGATTTGGTGAGGGCTTTGACCAAGGCGAAGGGAACTCTTTGTTGAATTGATTTTTGTGCGTTTAATACCAATAGATAAGCCATGATCATCTGACAAACGGCTTTGCCTCGTGAGCGACGCCCCAAGTACCGCACCGCTTTATGCCGCGCTTTTGACCCCGCACCGCGCCATGGACAAGCGCGCCATTCGCTGGGTCATAGCGCTTGCCGCGTGTCTGGCTTCGATTCCCGGTATCACCTTCTACGCCATGGGCGCGTGGCCGGTCGTCGGGTTTTTGGGGCTCGATGTGCTCGCGCTCTATTGGGCGATGAGCGCCTCGCTCAGGGATGCGGACGCCTATGAGGAAGTAACGCTCTGGCCCGACGCGCTCGATGTTCGGCACGTGACGAAAAAGGGCAAGGAAACGTTTCGTTCGTTCAACCCCTTCTTTGTACAACTGTCCGTCGATCGCGACGGCGAGGATCGGGTTACCGCCTTGCGGCTCGTCACCCGCGGCCGGCACACCGAGATCGGGAAATTCCTGACGCCCGATGACAAGGCGATCTTTGCTGAAAGCTTCGGCGCGGCGCTGAGCCGGGCCAAACGCTAACCAGACGTCAAAATCGGGTCGCTCACCCAACCTTCGGCCACTAATGTGAAGGCAGGACCTCAATTGCAACGCGATTACGAACCCATGTCTGCACCTGCTTTCCTCGCCGAGCCCCAATTGGAGCGCCAGCCGGACGCCTACGGGACGATCTCGAAAGCCATCGAATATCTCTCGGTCCCTGGCCGGGAGGAGGTCGATATCGCCGGACTTGCCCACGCGCTTTCGATGAGCGAACGCCAGCTTGTCGACCTTTTCCGCCGCTGGTGCGGCTTGACGCCCAAGAGCTTCGCCCAGGCCGTCGCCCTCAATCAGGCGCGCAAGCTTTTACGCGAGAACATGAGCGTGCTCGATACGACCTACGAAGTCGGGCTTTCCGCCCCCTCACGCCTTCACGACCTCTTCGTCACCTATGACGCCGTTCCGCCGGGCATCTACCGTGCCAGGGGTGCAGGCCTCGAATTCACCTGGGGCTATGCACCCTCCCCCTTCGGTCTTGCCGTCATCATGATGACCCAATACGGCGTGGCGGGGATATCTTTTGCCGATCCGGGCAAGGAGGATTACGCGTTCGAGGATCTTGCTAGCCGCTGGCCCAATGCGGAATACCGGCGCGACGACGCGGCGGTCGCCCCGGTCGCGGCGCGGATTTTCGATCCCAACCGATGGGATCCCGAGCGCCCGGTGCGGCTCGTGATGATCGGTTCGGATTTCGAGGTGAAGGTCTGGGAGACGCTTTTAAAGATCCCCACCGGCGGCGCTTCGACTTACGGCGCCATCGCCAAATCGCTCGGCCGGCCCTCGGCGGCCCGCGCGGTGGGCCGCGCCGTGGGGCGCAACCCGATTTCCTTCGTCGTTCCGTGTCACCGCGTCATCGGCTCGGACGGGAAACTGACCGGCTACCACTGGGGCCTCGTACGCAAGCGCGCCATCATGGGCTGGGAAGCCGGGCTTGTCTCAGGCGCTTAAAAGCTCTTCGGTCGAAACCCTTTTGCCGTCCGCATCGATCGTATAAACGATCGGCGCGCCGGTGGCGATTTCGCGCTTCAGGATCGCCTCTTCGTCCAGCCCTTCGATGACCATGACGAGCGCGCGTAGCGAGTTGCCGTGCGCCGCGATGAGAACGGTTTCCCCCGCCTTCAGACGCGGCAGGATCTCTGCTTCGTAATAGGGCAGCACGCGGGCCGCCGTATCCTTGAGGCTCTCGCCGCCCGGCGGCGGCACGTCATAGGACCGGCGCCAGATATGCACCTGCTCCTCACCCCATTTTTCGCGCGCGTCGTCCTTGTTGAGCCCGGCGAGGTCGCCATAGTCGCGCTCGTTGAGAGCCTGGTTGCGCACGATGGTGAGGTTCTCGATTCCCATTTCCTCAAGGATGAGGTCCAGCGTGCGCTGGGCGCGCACGAGCGCCGAGGTGTAATAGGCGTCCGGCTTATACCCTTTGGCCTTGAGGGCCTTGCCCGCCGCGCGGGCTTCGGCGATGCCCTGTTCGGTGAGGCCGGGATTGCGCCAGCCGGTGAAGAGGTTCTTCAAATTCCATTCGCTCTGGCCGTGGCGAACGAGGATCAGCGTGCCGGTCATGTCTGCAATTGTCCTTTTTAGTCGTTAAGGCCGAGCACGTCGGCCATGGAATAGAGACCCTTGGGCTTGTCGGCGGCCCAGAGCGCCGCGCGCACGGCACCATCGGCGAAAAGCGACCGGTCGCGCGCCGAATGCGAAAGCGTGATGGTTTCCGCCATTGAGGAAAAGAGCACCGAGTGTTCTCCGATGATCCCACCGCCCCTGAGCGTGGCAAAGCCGATGGACCCGCTTTCACGCGGGCCCGTATGCCCGTCGCGCACGCGCACCGAATGAGAAGCAAGGGCGATCCCGCGCCCTTCGGCCGCCGCTTCACCCAGAAGCAAGGCCGTGCCCGACGGCGCATCGACCTTGTGGCGGTGATGCATTTCGAGCACTTCGATATCGAAATCCTCATCGAGCGCTGCGGCGGCCTTTTTGACGAGCGCAGCGAGGAGATTGACCCCGAGGCTCATATTGCCCGATTTAACGATCCGCGCGCCAGCCTCGGCAGCCTTTGCGATGGCCGCATCGTCTTGCGCCGAACAGCCCGTCGTCCCGATGATATGGATGAGCCCCTTTTCCGCCGCGCGTCCGGCGATCTCGACACTCAGCGCCGGTGCGGTGAAATCGAGAACCGCATCGACTCGCTCGAGCAGCGCGGGAAGATCGTCACCAATCGTGACCCCCAACGGTTCGAGCCCGGCAAGAACGCCCGCATCCTTGCCGACGGCCCCCGTGCCCGCGCGGCCGATGGCCGCGGCGAGGGTGAGGTCGTTATGCGCGGCGACGGCCTTGATATTGGCCTGCCCCATGCGCCCGCCCGCGCCCACAATGCCGATCTTAAGCGTCATGATTGCCCTCGCCCTTCGTTCATCCGGTCTTTAGCCAGTGCGCGTGCGTTTGGCAAATCAGACCGCTGCCATTTCGTCGAGGATGCCGCGCGCGGCTGCCTTGGGGTCGGGCGCCGCGATGATCGGGCGCGCGACGACGAGATGGCTCGCACCGGCCCTGAGCGCGTCCGCCGGCGTCATGATGCGTTTCTGATCGCCTGCGGCGGACCCGGCGGGCCGGATGCCCGGCGTGACGATGGCCATGTCCGGTCCCACGATTGCACGGATGCGCCCGGCCTCGAAGGCTGACGCGACGAGCCCGCCCATCCCCGCCTCCCGCGCCTGGCCCGCGCGGCGCTCGACAAGGTTGGAAACCGAAGCGCCGTACCCGGCATCTTCGAGATCGCCCTGGTCCATCGAGGTGAGGACGGTAACGCCCAGAAGGCACAGATCGCTGCCCTTTGCCGCTTCGACCGCAGCCGCCATGGCCTTGGGATAGGCGTGGACGGTGAGCATATGCGCGCCGGTTTCGGCAATCGCCGCAACGCCCTTGGCCACCGTGTTGTCGATGTCGAGAAGCTTGAGATCGAAGAAAACCTTCTTGCCGGCTTTGATCAGCTCGCGTCCCACGGTGAGCCCGTCGCCGCCATAAAAGAGCTGATAGCCGATCTTGAAGACGTCCACCGTATCGCCGAGCTTGGCGATGAGGTCTTCGGCTTCCCCGCGCGTGGAAACGTCCAGCCCGACGATCAGCGTCCCGGCCATGGCTTTCTCCCCGATGTCTGAATGGTGTTGCGGCTCGATGCCATGTTTGGCGGGTTTGCGCAAGACTTCGGGCTAAATCCCCAGGGCAATCGCTTGAAGAGACGCCTCTCCACCACCCCTCGCCGCCCCCGACTTGATCCTACGACATTCACACATCTCCGTTTGAGGCCCTAATCCTTATCCCGGGCACGGCTTTCCTTCTCCCTCAAGGGGAGAAGGGAAATCGTGCGCGTGGCATGGGTTAGGGCCTCAAACGCTGATGGGGCCCCGATCAAGTCGGGGGCAGCGGTGGGGAAGTGGAGGCGCCGGAGCCGGAGCCGGAGCATACCTTCATCCAGGCAGGAGACGTCCCTTCAAGCGATTGCCCTGCTAAATCCCGCCCCGCGAAAAATGTGTGAGCTCCTTCACCATCTGCTCCATCTTCTTCTCGATTGCCGTTTCGAGAATCTCCCCCTCCGGCCCGATCGCGCTTTCGTCCGGGCCGATGCCCAGCAGCGTCGGCACCACAAGAGCGCCGATTTTTGAAAGTGAATCGCGCAGGTGCGACTGCGCCCAGATCGTCCCGTATTTCCCTGAAGAGACCCCGCCGATCCCGAAGATCGCGTGGCGGAACGGCGAAGGCTTTTGCCGCGAGAGCCAGGCGATGGTGTTGACCATCAGGGGCGGCACGCCGCCATTATATTCCGGGCATGCGATAAAGACGATGTCGTGGGTGCGAAAGAGTTCGGCCAGCCGGCCTGCGGCCTCGGGCACGTTGTCGGGCTCGAGGTCTTCGTTGAAGATCGGCATGTCGAAATCTTTGAGCGTTATCGCATTCACCTCGACCCCCGCGGTGCGTAATCGTTCCCCCATGGCCATCTGTAGCTTTTGGTTGATTGAGCCGGTGCGGATGGAGCCTGAAAGGGTGAGGGCTGTGGGCATGGCAGGAAATCCTCAGGTCTTTGAAATTGATTGGGCGCCGCCATTAAGAACGCAGCAACGGGGCAAGAACAAGGGTGCGGGGGCGAACGCGATGTTTCGCAAAACAAAACGCCCTCCGTATGCGGGAGGGCGCTTGATCGGTAGTCGTGTCCGAAGCCTCTAGGCCTCGAACATTTTCTTGAGCCTGTCGAAGAACCCTTCGGACGCCGGCGATGTCGAATGGTCCGATTCGCGCTCGAACTCTTCGAGCAACTCGCGCTGGCGCCTGGTCAGCCCCTGGGGCGTTTCGACGTCGAGCTGAACGTAAAGATCGCCCACCTGCTGGGAGCGCAGAACCGGCATGCCCTTGCCCTTGAGGCGCACGCGCTGACCCGGTTGCGTGCCTTCGTTGACCTTAACCTTGGCGCGCGTGCCTTCGAGCGTTGGCACCTCGAACTCACCGCCCAAGGCCGCTGTGATCATCGAGATCGGCACCTTGGCGAAAAGGTCCGCGCCGTCGCGCTGGAACAATTGATGCGGCTTGATGGAAACGAAGATGTAGAGGTCGCCCGAAGGCCCGCCACGCAGGCCCGCTTCGCCCTCGCCGCCAAGCCGGATGCGCGTACCCTCTTCGATGCCCTTGGGAATATCGACCGAAAGCGTCCGGCTGGTTTGCTTGCGGCCCTGGCCCGAGCAGTCCGTGCACGGCTGGTCCATCGTCTCGCCCCGGCCCTGGCATTGCGGGCAGGCGCGTTCGATGGTGAAGAACCCTTGCGCCGCGCGCACCTTGCCGCGGCCATTGCACATCCGGCAGGTCGAAAACCCCGTCCCCGGCTTGGCGCCCGAGCCCTCGCAGGTTTCGCACTGGCTCATCGAGGGCACGTCGATATCCACCGTCGTGCCGGTGAAGGCGTCCTCGAGCGTGATTTCGAGATTGTAGCGAAGGTCCGATCCGCGCATGCGCGCGTCGCGCTGGCGTTGCCGCGCCGCGCCACCCATGAATTCCCCGAAAATATCCTCGAAGATATCGGACATAGAAGACGAGAAATCCGGCCCGAACCCGCTGTGCCCGCCGCCATGGCCGTTGAAGGCCGCGTGGCCGAACCGGTCATAGGCAGCCCGCTTTTGCGGGTCCTTGAGCGTGTCGTAGGCTTCGGAGATTTCCTTGAACTTGTGCTCCGCGTCGCTGTCACCGGGATTACGGTCCGGGTGATACTGCATGGCGAGCTTGCGATAGGCGGATTTGAGCGCCTTTTCGTCACAACTGCGCGTAACGCCCAGAACGTCGTAGAAATCGGCCTTTGCGGACATTTATATGCCCCTCTTTTTTGGGGCACGGAACGGGAAAAGCTGTGTCGCGGTCATTTCTCGTGCCAAGTGATTATGTATCTGGCCGCTCTGCGCGTCCGGAACTGAGGCGGCCCGCCGGGTCTGCTGCCCAAGATATTGGCGGCGTTTCCTGAAAGAGCAAGTGCGAACGCCCGGATCTTTCGACCCGGGCGCTATTTGTGCCGGCCCTGATTCACGTGAAACGGACCGGATCATGGCTCTTACG
This sequence comes from Pelagibacterium halotolerans, assembly GCF_044811015.1. GTDB lineage: Bacteria > Pseudomonadota > Alphaproteobacteria > Rhizobiales > Devosiaceae > Pelagibacterium > Pelagibacterium halotolerans_A. Next base: position 2,398,772 of record NZ_CP085243.1, on the reverse strand, counting down.
CCGACTTCTTGTTTTCGTCGTCGTCGTCATCCTTGACTTCTTCGAAGTCGGCGTCGACGACGTCGTCCTCATTGGCGTCCGCCTGCGCATCCGATTGCGCGGCTTCGTCCTGCTGGGCCTTGTACATGGCTTCGCCGAGCTTCATGGACGCCTGCGCGAGCGCATTGGTCTTTTCCGAAATCGCCTCGGCATCCTCGCCCTCAAGCGCGGATTTCGCATCGGCGATCGCCGTCTCGATCTCGGACTTGACCTCTTCGCTCACCTTGTCGCCGTGTTCGGAAAGCGACTTTTCGGTCGAGTGGATGAGGCTTTCGGCCTGGTTCTTGGCCTCGACAAGCTCGCGGCGCTTCTTGTCGGCCTCGGCATTGGCTTCGGCGTCCTTGACCATCTTTTCGATGTCTTCGTCCGAAAGACCGCCCGATGCCTGGATGCGGATCTGCTGCTCCTTGCCGGTGCCCTTGTCCTTCGCCGAAACGTTGACGATGCCGTTGGCGTCGATGTCGAAGGTCACCTCGATCTGCGGCACGCCGCGCGGTGCGGACGGGATGCCCACGAGGTCGAACTGGCCGAGCATCTTGTTGTCCGCGGCCATCTCGCGCTCACCCTGGAAAACCCGGATGGTCACCGCCGACTGATTGTCCTCGGCGGTCGAGAAGACCTGGGACTTCTTGGTCGGGATCGTGGTGTTGCGGTCGATAAGGCGCGTAAACACGCCGCCCAGCGTTTCGATGCCGAGCGAAAGCGGGGTTACGTCCAGGAGCAGCACGTCCTTGACGTCGCCCTGCAAGACGCCGGCCTGGATCGCGGCGCCGAGCGCGACGACTTCGTCCGGGTTCACACCCTTATGCGGCTCCTTGCCGAAGAACTCCTTGACCGTCTCCTGCACCTTGGGCATGCGGGTCATGCCGCCCACGAGCACGATTTCGTCGATTTCGCCAGCGCGGATGCCGGCATCCTTCAGCGCAGCCTTGACCGGCTCGACAGTGCGCTTGATGAGATCCTCGACGAGGCTCTCGAATTTCGACCGCGACAGCTTCAATTGCAGGTGCTTGGGGCCAGAGGCGTCCGCCGTGATGAACGGCAGGTTGACTTCGGTCTGCGAGGCGCTCGAAAGCTCGATCTTGGCCTTTTCGGCGGCTTCCTTGAGCCGCTGCAGCGCCAGCTTGTCGCCCCTGAGGTCGATGCCCTGTTCCTTCTTGAACTCGTCGGCGAGGTAATCGACCAGACGCATGTCGAAGTCTTCACCGCCAAGGAAGGTGTCGCCATTGGTGGACTTCACCTCGAACACGCCGTCGCCGATTTCGAGGATCGAGATGTCGAACGTGCCACCGCCAAGGTCGTAAACGGCAATCGTGCCGGACTCGCGCTTTTCGAGCCCATAGGCGAGCGCGGCGGCGGTCGGTTCGTTGATGATGCGCAGGACTTCGAGCCCGGCAATCTTGCCGGCGTCCTTGGTGGCCTGGCGCTGGGAATCGTTGAAGTAGGCGGGAACCGTGATGACGGCCTGCGTGACAGGTTCGCCGAGGTAGGATTCGGCGGTTTCCTTCATCTTGGTGAGGATCATCGCCGAGATTTCCGACGGCGAAGACTTCTTGCCGTCATATTCCACCCAGGCGTCGCCATTGTCGCCCTTGACGATCTTGTAGGGGACGAGGCCCTTGTCCTTTTCGACCGTCTTGTCGTCGTACCGGCGCCCGATCAGGCGCTTGACGGCAAATAGCGTGCCTTCGGGGTTGGTGACGGCCTGGCGTTTGGCCGGCTGGCCGACCAGACGTTCGCCATCATTGGAGAATGCAACCATAGAGGGCGTGGTCCGCGCGCCTTCGGCATTCTCGATCACTTTGGGGTTTTTGCCGTCCATCACGGCGACGCACGAATTCGTCGTGCCGAGGTCGATACCGATTACTTTTCCCATTCATCTGCCTCTTTCTTCGAGCGAGCCCGTACTGGTTTCTTTCCCTACGCCTCAGATGCGCCCTTTTAACTGCGGCATCGCGTCCTGGCGGCGGGACCGGACCCCTCTGGGGATGCGTTGGTTCGTTTTGCCCGTTTGGCGGGCTTGGCTGGCTATATAAGGAGGTGCCCTTTCCCCTTCAAGCGTGGGAACGCAATGCCGCCGCTTTTTGTGTCATTTGCGGCAAAACATGGCTTTTGGGCACGATTTTCCGTAAGGATGGCCCTCCTAACGGCAAAACCGGAGCGCTTTCAGAAAAAGTTGGTCGACTTTTTCGGTTCGAAAGCGCGATAAACGAAAGCTATAAACAAAGGATTGGCCATGCTCCTGCCTCTCCGCCGCTTCGGCGCTCTCTTTCTGCTTCTTGCCACGGCGTTTGCCGGACCCTCGGTTGCGCAGGACACGGATACACTGCCCCAAGAGGCCGATATGCTCCTCTGGTGCTCCTCGGCCCTCCACCTGTTGGGCGTCGCGACCGAGAACGAGACCGAGGCCGGCAATTACTTCGCCGCCAGCCAGATGCTCGTCGAAAAGGCCGCGGAAACGCTCATGGCCGCCGAAATTCCATCCGAAGACGTCGAGGGCATCGTCGCACTCTATGACGAGCGCGTTGTCACCGACTTCGAAAGCGGCGGGGAATTGCCCTATACGTCCGACGCCTGCATTGCGGCATTGGACCTCCAAGGGCTCTAGTGGTTCTGCACAGTGATTATGACAGGTTGGCACCGTCGCTATCCCCCACTCCGCCGTCATCCTCGCGCTTGACGCGAGGACCCGCTGGGCCGCCGCGTCCCCGGCAGAAGTCGGGCGCACCGCGCAAGCTCAAAGCTCCCAACTCCTGCTCGGGCTGCTCAGAGCTTGCGGGTCCTCGCGTCAAGCGCGAGGATGACGGCGGAGGAAAGGCGAAGCCGCGCAACCCGTCATAATCTCTGTGCACCACCACTAGCCACCGCCATCACCGCCGCTTTTCGATCGCGTCCCACACGAGCACGGCGATATCCGGCCCGCCGAAGCGTTTGACTTCGCGGATACCGGTTGGGGAGGTGACGTTGATTTCGGTGAGGTACCCGCCGATCACGTCGATGCCGACGAAGATCAGGTCGCGCCTTTTAAGCTCTGGGCCGATCACCGCACAGATTTCGCGCTCGCGGTCGGTCAATTCCGAAAGCTCGGGACGCCCGCCCACGTGCATATTCGAGCGTGCCTCGCCCTCGGCTGGGATGCGATTAAGCGCTGCGATCGGCTCGCCGTCGACGAGGATGATGCGCTTGTCGCCCTTCCTCACCTCCGGCAGATAGCGCTGGATCATGAACGGCTCGCGGAAATTGGCTTCGAACAGTTCCAGCAGCGAGGCAAGGTTCTCGTCGCCCGGCTGAACGCGGAAAACCCCCGCGCCGCCATTGCCGAAGAGCGGCTTGACGATAATGTCGCCGAACTCCTCGCGGAAGGCGCGGATTTCCTCGCGGTCACGGGTGATGAGCGTATCGGGCATCAACTCGGGAAATTGGGTGACGAGGATTTTTTCCGGCGCGTTGCGCACTTCGCCGGGGTGATTGACCACCAGCGTTTTGGGGTGGATGCGCTCGAGCATGTGGGTTGTCGTGATGTAGTTCATGTCGAACGGCGGGTCCTGACGCAGCAGCACCACGTCGAAGGTGGACAGATCGGTCTTCTTCCACTCTTCGAGCGTGAAATGCAGGCCCTTTTCCTTGTCATCGACCGTGACCCGGTGCACGCGGGCGGTGACGGTATCGCCGCGCTGGGCGAGCGAAGAGGGGGTATAATAAAAAAGCGTATGGCCGCGCGCCTGCGCTTCGAGCATGAGCGCAAAGCTCGAATCGCCAAGCGGGTTGATGGCGTCGATGGGGTCCATCTGGACGGCAACGGAAAGGGGCATAAAGGGCTCCGGCTAAAGCGCTTCCAGAAAAAGTTGATAGACTTTTTCGGTTCGGAAGCGCGACACAATAATGAAAATCAGTCGGCAAAGAATGCGTTTGAGAGATGGGACGGCCAGCGGCCCGGCGCAAGAAAAATCACGTCGAAGCGGTAATCGAAGCCCGCATAGCGCGGGTGGCGGGCTTCGAACCAGCCTGCGGCGCGGGAGATGCGGCGGGTGTTGACCGCCTCCATCGCCTCGCCGTACGTCTCCGCGCTCGCCCGCTGCTTGACCTCGACAAAGACGATCGTGCGCCCGCGCCGGGCGATGAGATCGATTTCGCCCAAGGGGGTTTTGTAACGGCGGTAGAGGATCTTGTAGAATTTGGCGCGCAGGAACATCTCGGCGAGGAATTCACCGCGCCGCCCGCGCCGTTCGGCAGCTTGCCGTCGGCTATTTTTCGGCTTTGAGGCCAAGGGCGGCATTATAGACCTCCTTGCGGCGGAGCCCGAATTTTTGCGCGATCTCGTCAACAGCGGCGCGCAGGGGCTTTTCGGACATGAGCGCGGCGAGGTCCTCCTGCCAGTCGCCCTCAAGTGCCGGCGCGGTGCCGTCACCGCCGCCGACGAGGATGACGGCTTCCCCTTTGGGCGCGTCGGCGGCGAAATCTTGCGCGAGGTCCTTGATCGTGCCCGAGGCGAAGCGCTCGAAGCGTTTCGTGAGCTCCATGGCAACGACGGCAGGGCGGTCTGGGCCGAAGATCTCGGTCATGTCCGCAAGCGCATCGGCGATACGGCGGGGCGATTCGTAAAAAACAAGCGTCTCGGTGCGGATCGCGAGCGGGGCGAGGGCGTTCTTGCGCTGGCCGGTCTTGGCGGGCAGGAAGCCGATGAAGGAGAAAGCGTCCGTAGGGAGCCCCGCGCCGGTCAATGCCGCAAGCAGCGCCGAGGCGCCGGGAATGGGAAAGACCGGTAGCTGCGCCTCGCGCGCCGCGCGGACGAGGGGGAAGCCCGGATCGGAAAGGAGTGGCGTGCCCGCGTCCGAAACGAGCGCGATGACAGCACCTTCTTCGAGGCGCTTGAGAATGCCCTCGATGCGGGCGCGTTCGTTGTGCTCGTGAAGGGCGGTGCGCGGGGTCTTGATGCCGTAGGCGTCGCAGAGCCGGGCGGTGTGGCGGGTGTCTTCGCACAGGATCAGGTCCGCGCCCGCGAGGATATCCAATGCGCGAATGGTGATATCCCTCAAATTCCCGATCGGCGTCGCAACGAGGTAGAGCCCCGGCGCCGGTCGCTCGGGGACGTAGCGGTGCGCGCCGATGGCGTAATCTTTTCCGGTGTCGGACACGGGCGGCTCCTAAAGCGTTTCCAGAAAAAATGGAAACCACTTTTTCGGTTCGGAAACGCGACAAGACAAAAAGTTAGAGCGCGGATTTGCGTCAAGCAAATCGCAAAGCGCTCCAAGCGGGTCGGTCAAAGCCTTTTAGCATTGCCGGCAGGTTTGTATAGAATCGCATCCTCACCGGATCGGGCGAATCACCATAAGGGCGGACCACATGCGCAGGGCTTTGAGATTCCTTCTTGGGTTCTGCGCGCTTGCGGTTGTTGCCGCGTGCTCGCCAACCGCCGATTTCGGCTTCCCCGCCAACACTGGATTGCCAATGCCCTCCAGTGGGGCACCCGTAACCGCCGCACCGCTGCCGCCGGCGCGCGGGGATATCGTGGGGTCGGGGCCGGTGCGGGTGGCGGTGCTGTTGCCGTTGACCGGCAGCGCAAGCACGGTCGGCGGGTCGATGGCTGCGGCATCGCGTATGGCGATGGAGATCGCCGGGGGTAATATCCAGCTCGTCATCAAGGATACGGGCGGGACTGCTTCTGGCGCGCGGGCGGCGGCGCAGGCGGCGGTGAGCGAGAAGGCGAGCCTCATCCTCGGGCCTCTGCTCGCCGATTCGGTTGCGGCGGCCGGTGCGGTCGCCAAGAGTGCGGACATTCCGCTCATCGGGTTTTCCAACACCTCGGCGGTGGCCGAACCCGGCGTCTATCTTTTGAACGTGATGCCCGAGGTCGAGGTGATGCGGTCCATCGGATTTGCGCGCGCGCAGGGCGCGCAGGCGATTGCCGCGCTCATTCCCGATAACGCCTATGGGCAGTTGCAGCGCGCGGCGTTCGAGGCGGCAACGCGGGAATTGAACCTTACCGTGCGCGGGGTGGAAATGTTCGCCGACGAGGCAAGCGGACGGCGGGCGATTGAAGCGCTCGTGCCGCTTTTGAAGGCCGGACAGATCGATACGCTCTTTTTGCCCGACCGCGCTACAGCGCCGAGCTTTGGCATCCTGCTCGAAGCGGCAGGGGTCCGGCGCGACCGGATCGTCATCATCGGATCGGCGGATTGGGAGGGCGATAACGCCATCCTCAACCAGCCCTACCTCTCTGGCGCGATTTATCCGGCGGTCGACCCCAACGGGCTGGCGATGCTCGCGCGCGAATACCAGACCCGGTTCGGCGGCGCGCCGCATCCCTTCGCAACGCTCGCCTATACGGCGGTACTTCTGGCTGGCAACGACGCGCTCGTCCTGACCCAGCCGCGCTATGCGAACGGCGTTCTGACGCGGCTTTCGGGGTTTACGGGGCGCGACGGGCCGTTCCGGTTCCTGCCCGATGGACGGGCGGAATATGGGCTCGTCATCAAGCAAATCCTGCAGGGCCGGGCGCAGGTGCTCGATCCGGTACGGCTCGGCGGCGTGCCCGCGCAGACGGCGCGGCCTTCGGGGGGCGGAAATGTGATTCCGCCCGTGGGGGCGAGTTTGGTTTCGAATTAGGCTGCTAAATCCGCCACCACCGCGTCGAGCACGGGCCAGCCCTTGTCGGTGACGCGCAGCCTTCCATTGGGCAGCGTCTCGATAAATCCGATATCCTTCAAATAATCGATCTGACCGGCGGCAAGCTGGCGCCGCGCCAGCGCCGCGTAACGGCTCGGGTCGATGCCCTCGCGCAGGCGCAGGCCCATGACGAGGTATTCGTCGCCTTCCTCGTCCCAGGTCAAAAGGTCGTCCACCTCGAGCCCATCACCCTTTTCCATCACCTTTTCCCACCATGCGAACGGCATTTTCTCCGCTGCGGTGGCGTGACGCGCGCCATTGATCAGAAGCCGGCCATGCGCGCCCGGGCCGATGCCGGCATATTCGCCATAGCGCCAATAGGTGAGGTTGTGCCGGCTTTCCTGGCCGGGGCGGGCGTGGTTGGAAATTTCATACGCCGGCAGGCCGTAGGATGCGGTCAGCTCCTGGGTCATCTCGAACATGTCGGCGGATAAATCCTCCGACGGCATTTTCAGTTTGCCGGCGTGAAAGAGATCATAGTAGCGCGTGCCTTGCTCGATCGTGAGCTGGTAGAGCGAGAGGTGTCCCGCCGAGAGCGCGAGCGCATCGGTCAATTCCTCTTCCCATTCCCCCAGGGTCTGTTCGGGGCGGGCATAGATGATGTCGAAGCTCGAGCGCGGGAAGATGTCCTGCGCGAGCCGGACGGCGGCCACCGCGTCCTCCACCGTATGGAGGCGTCCCAGCCGCGCCAGCGGTTCGGGGCGCAGCGACTGAACGCCCAGGGAGACGCGGTTGACGCCCGCGGCGCGATAGCCGCGGAACCGCTCGGCCTCAACCGAGGTGGGGTTGGCTTCGAGCGTGATTTCCGCGTCGTCGGCAATCTGCCAGTGCTTCGCAACCGCATTGAGGATCGCTTCGACCGAGGCGGGGTGCATCAGCGAGGGCGTGCCGCCGCCGAAAAAGATCGACCGGACGAGCCGGTCCGGTGCGCGCGCGGCGGTGGCGGCGATCTCCTTGGCGTAGGCGTTAACGAACGAGGTTTCGTCGAATGCACCGCGATGGACGTGGGAATTGAAGTCGCAATAGGGGCATTTGGCCGCGCAGAACGGCCAGTGGATATAGACCCCGAAGTCCGAATTGGCGGTCAAAGAATATCCTCGACAAATTTCGCAAATGCGCGGGCGCGGTGCGAAAGACCCGGCTTGCCCGGCGCCCATGCGTGTTTTTCCTCAGCGCTCATCTCCCCGAAGGTTCGGGTCTCTCCATCAGGGAGGAACATCGGATCGTAGCCATGCCCGTTGTCCCCGCGCGGCGGCCAGACCAACGTGCCCGGAGCAATGCCGGTGAAAATCACGTCCCTGCCATCGGGATGGGCGAGGCAGAAGGTGGCGTTGAAGGCGGCGCGGCGTTGCTCCGGCGCGGTGGCGCCGCGCTTTTGGAGTTCGTCCTCGACCCTTTGCATGGCGCGGGAAAAGTCGCGTGGCACGCCGGCCCAGTCGGCGGTATAGACGCCCGGCGCACCGTCGAGCGCATCAACGGAAATCCCCGAATCATCCGAAAGCGCGATCTTGCCTGTCGCCCTTGCCGCGGCGTGAGCCTTCAATCGCGCGTTTTCGACGAAGGTCGTGCCGGTTTCCTCGGGCTCGGGCAGGCCCAGTTCGCCCGCCGAGGTGATTTGGAGCCCGAAATCTTTCAAAAGATCGCGGAATTCGGAGAGTTTGCCCTGGTTATGGGTGGCGAGAACGAGGGTGTCGCCGCGCACAAGTTTCGGCCAAGCGCCCATAATTCAGTCTTCCCCCAGAACCGACTTCTGCAGGTCGACAAGTTCGCCGATGCCCTTCTGCGCAAGGCCGATCAGCGCGGCCAGGTCGTCGGCGGAAAAGGGTTCCCCCTCGGCGGTGCCCTGAACCTCGACGAATTTGCCCGCGCCTGTCAGAACGAAATTGGCGTCGGTTTCCGCTTCGCTATCCTCGAGATAGTCGAGATCAAGCACGGGCGTACCGCGATAGACGCCGCAGGAGATCGCCGCGACGTGGTCGCGGATCGGATCGCCCTTCAAAAGTTCACGGTGTCTCATCCAGCCGACGGCTTCGCTGAGCGCGACGAACGCGCCGGTGATCGAGGCGGTGCGAGTGCCGCCATCGGCTTCGAGCACGTCGCAATCGAGGATGATCTGGTTTTCACCCAGCGCCGCCATGTCGACGACGGCGCGCAAGGAGCGCCCGATCAGGCGCTGGATTTCCTGGGTGCGGCCCGATTGCTTGCCGGCGGCGGCTTCGCGGCGGGTGCGCTGGCCGGTGGCGCGCGGAAGCATACCGTATTCGGCGGTGACCCAACCGAGCCCCTGCCCGCGCCGCCAGGAGGGGACGCCGGTCTCGACGCTCGCGGTGCACAGGACGCGCGTGCGTCCGAAGGCGACAAGGCAGGAGCCTTCGGCCTGCGGCGCGACGCCGCGTTCGAGCGTTGTTGCCCGCATCTGGTCTGGTGTCCGCCCGCTTGGCCGCATGCTGAAGGTCCCTTGGTTCGTCTTAGTCCGGATCGATTGGTTACCGCCTCTTAACCCGGATTTCTCGCACTGGCTATGGCCTGCGCCGCTTCAAAATGGCGATCAGGGCAGGAAGAGAGCGCAGTGCGTATTGGACATACGTGCAAGCTCTCTGACGCCCCCGTCGCCATTTTCAAGCGGCCCTCCGGGTCGGATTTTGGCGGCCGCCTACAGGCACGGAGCGAGAAAACCGTATGCCCGATACGCTTTTTCGCTCCGTGCCCGCATGCGACTCGCCAAAATCCGACGCAGGGCACAGCCAGTGCGAGAAATCCGGGTTAACCTTTCGCAGGGGCCCGAACAAGCGCGGGGCTATTGGCTTGCCCCAGGATTCACCTTAAATGGTGCTCATGGTGCACACTCCGACCCGATCGCAGGATTTTCTCGAAACGCTCTCGACGCGCAGCCAGGAGATTTTCCGGCGCCTCGTCGAGCGCTATATCGAAACGGGCGAGCCCGTGGGCAGCCGCGCGATCTCGAAAATGCTCGACGCCCAGCTTTCGCCGGCTTCGGTGCGCAATGTGATGGCCGATCTCGAGGATTTGGGACTTATTGCGGCGCCGCACACCTCGGCGGGCCGGGCGCCGACCCAGCAGGGCTTGCGGTTTTTCGTCGATGCCATGCTCGAAGTCGGCGCCATGGACGAGGCCGAACGCGACCGGATCGCGCGCAATTTCGCCGGCAGCACGGGGAATGTCGAAGATCTCCTCAACGAAGCGAGCGTCATGCTCTCGGGATTGAGCCACGGCGCGGGCATGGTGATCGCGGCGAAAGCCGACATGGTCCTCAAGCATATCGAATTCGTCCGGCTCGACGCCGAACGCGCCATGGCGATCCTCGTTGGGCAGGACGGGCAAGTGGAAAACCGCATCATCGCCCTGCCGCCGGGGCTGACCGCAAGCGCCCTGACCCAGGCGAGCAATTTCCTCGCGCACTACATTTCCGGGCGCACGCTCAAGGAAGCGCAGGACGCGATCCGCAAGCGGAGCGAACAACAGCGCGCCGAACTCGACGAAATCGCCCAGCGGCTGGTCGACCAGGGCCTCGCCTCGATGATCGACAGGGAAACCAGCGCGCCGACGCTGATCGTGCGGGGCCGCGCGAATTTGATCGACGACACCATGGCGTCCGAGGATCTGGCGCGGGTGCGCGAATTGTTCGACGAGATCGAGAACAAGAAGGGGCTCCTGGAGCTTTTGGCCGACGCCGAAACCGCACAGGGGGTGCGCATTTTCATCGGTTCGGAAAACAAGCTCTTCTCGCTTTCGGGCTCCTCTGTGGTGCTCTCGCCCTATAAGGACGCCAGCGACAAGGTCGTAGGCGTTCTGGGGGTCATCGGCCCGACGCGATTGAATTATGCACGCATTGTGCCGGTCGTCGATTATACCGCGCATGTGCTCACCCGGCTGATCGGCAAGAAGGGCGGCGTTTAGCCCGCACATCCCCGGGCTTGAAATTTTTCGCCCACTGGCCGATATGCGGGGACAAAGTGGGATGCGAAAAAGTGGGAACCGGTTTTTCGCGAACAATCCCACGATGACAAAAAGTCATTTCCTTTGATCACCAAACCCGAATTGGGACACGCCACTATGATGAGTGACGAAAACGCGACGCCTGAAAGCGAGATCGAGACCGGCGCCGAAGCACCTAAGAGCGAAGGCGTTGAGGCCGAGCCGACACCCGAAGAGCGCATCGCCCAGCTCGAAGCGGAAAATGGCGAGCTTCGGGACCGCCTGCTGCGCACGGCGGCCGAGATGGAAAATCTGCGCAAGCGCACTGAGCGTGAAGTCGGGGATACCCGCGCCTATGCGATAGCCGGGTTTGCCCGCGACATGCTGGTGGCCACCGACAATCTGGCGCGTGCGTTGATGGTCGTTCCGGCCGAGGACCGCGAGAATGCCGAAGGCACATTGAAATCCCTCATCGAAGGGATCGACATGACCGAGCGCGAAATGCAACGGCTTTTGCAAAAGCACGGGGTCAAGCCGATCGAGGCGCAGGGCGAAAAGTTCGATCCGCACCGGCATCAGGCGATGTTCGAGGTGCCCGATCCGAGCGTACCCGAAGGCACTGTCGTCCAGGTCATGCAAGCCGGCTACGCGATCGGCGAACGCGTGCTGCGCCCGGCCATGGTCGGGGTTTCCAAAGGCGGCCCAAAACGCAGTGCTGAGCCGCAGGGCGCAGCCGAAGAGGCGGTCAAGCCCGGCGATGAGGGGATCGACAAGAGCGTTTAGCGCTACAGTTGCACTTTGGCGCTGTCCTGTTTCCACCACACCGTCATCACCCGGACAAACCGGGTGATGACGGAGGAGAGAGTGTGCGCAGGGTACCGGACATCCGGCACCTCAATTATTCCGGCCTGTGTCCAGAACGCCGCGCGGGTCTTGAATGCGCAACTGTAAAGTTAGAGCTCCGGGGGTGGTCAGCGACCGGCTTGTTCCCTATATTAGCTACATTAGCTAACAGGAGGCCGGAGTGCAGGTCACTATCCACGCGGCAAAAACCAATCTTTCGAAACTGATCGAGGCCGCGCTGGCGGGTGAAGAGGTCGTCATTGCCAAGGGTAAGAAACCCGTTGCCAGGATCCTTCCGATTGCCCATAGCGCGTTCACGATCGGCCTTTTGAAGGGCAAGCTCACCGGGACAGGGCCGGATTTCTTCGCGCCCATGGGCGAGGATGAACTGGCACTTTGGGAAGGGGACGTGTGAGGCACGTTCTGCTCGATACCCACGCATGGGCTTGGTCCCTGACCGCCGATGCGCGCCTGTCCCCGGCCGCAACGACCGCCATGGAGCAGGCGGAGACGGTTTCCATCAGCGCCATAAGCCTGTTTGAGATCGGTCAGAAAGTGCGCCTTGGCAAATGGCCGGAGATGGTGCCGTTTCTCGATGGGCTGATTGCACTGGCTGGCGAGCAGGGCGGGAGGCTGCTTGAACTGTCTCCCGAAGCGAGCCTCCTTGCCGCGACCCTCGATTGGGTGCATCGCGATCCTTTCGACCGGCTCATAGGCGCGACTGCCATCACCAAAGGGCTGGTTCTGATTTCGGCCGATACCGTTTTCGATAGTTTGGCCGGTGGGCCGGGATGGCCCGGACGCATATGGTGAGTCTTGCCCTAACCTCGAACCCCTGCCAGTCTGCGGCCAATTGAGTCGCGGGGACCCTTCCGGAGCGTTTTTCGGGAAAAGTTGACAGATTTTTCCGGTTCGACCCGAAGGGCCGCGTCAGCGCATATGCGACCAAACGAAGAATTGCAGATGACATCGACCTTTCTCGTCGCCTTCGCGACGCTCTTTGCCACCGTCGGGGTCGCCGACATCGCCTTCATCTTTGCAGGGCTCACCCAGAAGAACACCAATGCCCAGCGCTTCGCCTTCGCGACACGCGGCGTGGTGATCGCCGCGACGATCCTCTTGTTCTTCGCCTTCGCCGGCCATGCGATTCTCGATATTTTCGGCGTCACGATCCCCGCCCTGCGCACCGCGGGCGGCGTCCTGTTGCTCCTGATTGCCATCGATATGGTCTTCGCCCGCCATTCGGGCGGGACCGGTACGACCGACGAGGAAGAGGCCGAGGGTCATGCGCGCGAGGATATTTCGGTGTTCCCGCTTGCCATGCCGCTGCTTGCGGGCCCGGGCGCCATCAGCGCGGTGATCCTTTTGACCACCAGTGCGAAATCGGATCTCGACTATTGGCTCGTCATCGGCGCACTGGTCGTGGTACTGGTTCTCGCTTGGCTCACGCTTCTGGTCGCCATCCCCATCCAGCGGCTTTTGGGCCTCACCGGGCTTTCGGTCGTCTCCCGCGTCGTCGGCATTCTCCTGACCGCGCTCGCCATTCAGTTCGTCTTCGACGGCATCAAGGCGAGCGGGTTGTTGGGCGTTGCGACGGGGAGCTGATCCCCTATTTGATCGCCCGGCATCGCCCCTGCGCGGCAAGCGCGTAGAACGTGCGCGGATCGCATCCGGTAAGGAAGAACTGCGCCCATTCCTCGGGCGACCCGTAAAAGACGTTGCGGTCGACCTCGCCTTTGATCCCCGAGACCACGCCGGTCTGGGTGAACTGCCAGAACGCATAGGCGCGGTTTTCGTACCGCTCATGGGGCTCGGCGGCGACCGATCTGAGCCACATCGGATTGTCGAAGGGTTCGCCCGCCAGAATATCGCGGTGGAACGTGATGTCGGTATAGATGACCGGCACCTTGCCCGTATGCCGCTCCATGCCGGCGAGAATTTCGCGAATCATCGCCAACGCCTCGTCCCGGGTCAGATCGGGTTTGCACGAGGACTGGTGGTTCCACTCGAGGTCGAGCACCGGAGGCAGCGCATCGGGGTCCGCGGGAACGTTCTGGGCGAACCACGCGACCTGTTCGCTCGCCGGGCGGCACCAATAGATGAAATGATAAGCGCCACGCGGAATACCCGCCGCGCGCGACCGCTCCCAGTTGGTGCGGAACATCGGGTCGAGATGATCTCCGCCATCGGTCGCCTTGATATAGGCGAACCGGATGCCCCCGCGCGCAACCGCGGGCCAGTCGATAACGCCCTGATGGCGCGAGACGTCGATCCCCTGCACAGGCATGGAATGCGCACGCGCAACCCCCGGATGCGGATCGTTGTCGCCCGAATAATAGCGCGCGCAGGCCGAAAGCAGGAGGCCGAGCGCCAGAACGGGCAGCATCGCTTTGGCAAGAGTGAAAAAACCGGGGCGGCGGGGCGCGGCGGCATGCGGCATGGAACGGATGAACTCGACAATTTGAGTAAAAGACGATCAATCCGCTTTGTCGCCCATTCTCCTTTAAGGAAGCGCTGAGAAGGCTGGTTAATGAGAGGTAAAAAAGCGCCGGCGTCGCCGATGGGCCACGCCGGCGCTGACGGGGAGGAGGGAAGCAAAGGCTAAACCGCCAGCGCCTGAGCCTCGGTCACGATCTTCGCCGCATCGTAGGGCTTGGGAAAGAACCTCGCGAGATCGGACGCGTCGGGCATGCGCATGCCCGAGGTCACGAGCACCGGCATATCCGGCCAGCGCGCGTGCACGATCCGGACGAGGTCGAGCCCGCTCAGATGTCCCGGCATCTCGATATCGGTGAAAATCAGATCGATATCCGTGCGCCCGGCCAGCGCTTCGAGCGCTTCCTCGGCGGTTCCGGCCTCGATGACCGTAAAGCCGGCAGTGGCGAGTGCCTGAGCAATATCCAGCCGCACGAGCGGCTCGTCTTCGACAACGAGCACCGCGCGACCGCCCTCATGGATGGTCATCGTCGATCTCCTTGAACCCTGACGGAGCAACCCCGATCGGGGCCGCCGCTCAATCTGGGGCCGGTCTGTTCATCTTGCGGGCGTCATCCGCCTGTTCATCCCCCGCACAATGAACTGCGCGCCGCGCAGTTCCCGCAATGCAATCACATATGCGTCAGCACCGATTCCGCGTCCTGCACTCCGTTCCTGAAATGTTCTTGTCCTCATAAACCGATGCTGCTAGCTTTTACGGCATAAAAGTTGGGTGCGTTGGCGTTGGGGGCTTAACGGATGACCACGCGGATCACGACGGTGGCCTTTCAGGGCATCGAGGCGGTGCCGGTCGACGTGCAGGTGCAGATTTCGCCCGGCACGCCGAAATTCAATATCGTCGGATTGCCCGACAAGGCGGTGGGCGAAAGCCGCGAGCGCGTCCGCGCCGCGCTCATCGCCTCGGGCCTCGCGCTACCGGCGAAACACATCGCGATCAACCTCGCGCCAGCGGATTTGCCCAAGGAAGGCAGCCATTACGACCTCCCCATCGCATTGGGGCTGATGGTCGCCATGGGCGCCATCCCCGGCGATATGGTCGAGCGCTTCATGGTTTTGGGCGAACTCGCCCTCGACGGGCGCGTCACCGCTGTCACCGGCATCTTGCCCGCCGCGATCGCCGCGAACGCCCGGGATATGGGCATCATCTGCCCCGCGCCCTGTGGTGCCGAAGCCGCCTGGGCGGGCGAGGAGATCGACATCATCGCCCCGCCCTCGCTCCTGGCGCTCGTTAATCACCTCGCGGGCCGGCAGATTGCCGCGCGTCCGCAACCCGTTCCCGCATTGCCCGGCAATAGCGGTCCCGACCTCGCCGACTTGCGCGGCCAGGAAACCGCGCGCCGCGCGCTCGAAGTCGCAGCCGCGGGCGGACATAATTTCCTGATGGTCGGGCCGCCGGGTGCCGGGAAATCCATGCTCGCGGCCCGCCTGCCCTCGATTCTGCCGCCTTTGAGTCCGCGTGAATTGCTCGACGTCTCGATGATCCAGTCCATCGCCGGCGCCATCAAGGGCGGGCAGATTTCCGACATCCGCCCCTTCCGCGCCCCGCACCACTCCGCCTCCATGGCCGCGCTCGTTGGCGGCGGCCTCAAGGTCAAGCCCGGCGAGGTCTCGCTCGCGCATAACGGCGTGCTTTTTCTCGACGAACTGCCCGAATTCCAGCCCCAGGCACTCGACAGTCTGCGCCAGCCGCTCGAATCGGGCGAAACCGTCATCGCCCGTGCCAACGCGCGGGTAACCTACCCCGCCCGTTTTCAGCTCGTCGCCGCCATGAACCCCTGCAAATGCGGCATGGCCGGCACGCCGGGCCACACCTGCCGGCGCGGGGACAAGTGCGCGACCGACTATCAGGGCCGCGTCTCGGGCCCCTTCCTCGACCGCATCGATATCCGCATCGACGTCCCCGCGGTCTCCGCAGCCGACATGATCGCCAGCGAACCCGGAGAATCGAGCGCGGCGGTGGCCGACCGTGTCGCGAAGGCGCGCGATATCCAGCGCAATCGCTATGCGGCGCTGGGTGCCAACGACGTTTTCACCAATTCCGGCGCCGGTTCCGCGCTCATCGAGCAGGTCGTCGCCCCGGATAGTGAAAGCCGCGACCTCCTGCTGCGCGCGGCTGAAACCTTCCAGCTTTCCGCCCGCGCCTATCATCGGGTCTTGAAGGTCGCCCGCACGCTCGCGGATCTTGCAGGCAGCGAAAAGGTAGCGCGGCCGCATATCGCGGAGGCGCTGAGCTACCGATTGAACATGGTGAGCGGATGACCGCCCCAGATCCCATGCGCACATTCCGCAAGCTTGCGCTCAACAACGCGCTGGCCAATTACCGCCTCGCCCAGGCGGTCATGGCCCTGCCGCAGACCGAGTTCGCAGCGAAGCGCGTGAGCTTTTTCCCTTCTCTCAAGGCGACACTCAACCACATCCTCATTGTCGATTGGTTCTATATCGATGCGATGATGGATGGGGTCCTCGGGCTCAAGGCTTTCGACAATGAGGAGCCGTTCGATACCGCCGAGGCGCTCTACGCCGCGCAGCGGGAAAGTGACATCGAGCTCTGCGCGCTAACGCAGAACCTCACCGCCGACGCGCTCGGCACCGCCATCGAAATCCAGCGCGCCGGCCGCATCCAGGTCGAACGGCTCGACGACGTGCTTTCTCATCTCTTCCAGCACCAGACGCATCATCGCGGGCAGGCGCACGCCATGCTCGCGGGCACGGCAATAAAACCGCCCCAGCTCGACGAGTTCATCGTCGCCGACGATGCCAAATGGCGGAAGGCGGAATTGGCGGCGTTCGGCTGGACGGAGGATACGCTTGAGTTTGGAGGCCCGTTGGACGATGAGCATAGAGATGAGTAGCTCCTTAAGCGCGTCGCCGTCGCCTGGCTATACGCTTCATGCCGAAGTGCCGGATGTCGAAACCTTCGCCATGCTGCGGGCGGTCTCCGGGTTGTCGCCACGCGGCAGGGAGGCGATGGAACGGGGCCTCCCAAACACACTTTTCGCCGTCGTCATCCGGCACGGCGGTGCGCCGGTGGGCATGGGGCGGGTGATCGGGGATGGCGGAACGGCCTATCAGATCACCGATATCGCGGTCGATCCCGGCCATCAGGGCAAGGGTCTGGGCAAGGCGATCATGGCCGCGCTGACCGATTATCTTGAACGTGAAGCGCCTGAGGGCGCTTATGTTTCGCTCATTGCCGATGGCGACGCAAAGCATCTCTATGCCAAATACGGCTTTGAGCCCGTCATGCCTGCTTCCATCGGTATGGCCCGCGTGATGGAAAAGGGTTAGATTTTTGTTGTCGCGGGTTTTTTTGCTCCCCCCGTCATCACCCGGTTTATCCGGGTGATGACGGGGGAGAGATTGAGCGCAGGGCACCGGACATCCGGCCGCTCTATTACTCCGGCTTGTGCTCAGAACGCTGCGAGCGTCTTAAATGCGCAACTGTAGTGCTATGCCGCGATCCCGCGATCCTTGGTCGTCATGAAGGTCAGCGAGGGGAAATCCTTGGCGCAGCGGTCGATTTCCCACTGGCTCGGCGCCAGGAACACCGGGTCGCCATAACGGTCCTCGGCGATGTTGAGCCGGTGGAGCGCGGCGAACTTTTCGAATTCCTTCTCGTCGCCCACTTTCACCCAGCGCGCGGTGACATATTGCGCCGGTTCGATCCGGATCGGCACCGAATATTCGACCGCGGCGCGGCTCGTGAGCACTTCGAGCTGCAGCGGTCCGACAGCGCCGACATAATACCCCGCCCCGATCGAGGGCTTGAACACCTGCACGACGCCCTCTTCGGCAAGATCGGTCAGAGCCTTCGCAAGCTGCTTGGTCTTGGATGTATCGGACAAATGCACACGGCGGAGAATTTCCGGCGCGAAATTGGGGATCCCCGTCACCGTCACATCGGGCCCGTCCGTGAGCGTATCCCCTACGCTCAGCGTGCCGTGATTGGGGATGCCCACCACGTCCCCGGCAATCGCCGAATCGGCCAATTCGCGCTCGCGGGCGAAAAAGAACATGGGGTTGGCAACCCGCAGGTCCTTGCCCGAGCGGACATTCTTGAGCTTCATTCCGCGCGTCATCGTGCCCGAGGCCAGCCGTACGAAGGCGACGCGGTCGCGGTGGTTGGGGTCCATATTGGCCTGGACCTTGAAAACGAACCCGGTGCAATTGGCATTGGCCGGATCGACTGGCGCGGGGTGAGCCGGCTGCACGCGTGGCGGTGGCGCAAATGTGCAAACCGCTTCGAGCAGTTCGCGCACGCCGATCGATTTGAGCGCCGAGCCGAAATAGACCGGCGTCAGATGCCCCTCGCGATAGGCGTCCATATCGAATTCCGGGAGGGTGCCCCGCGCCAGCTCGAGCCCCTCGAGCGCGGCGGAAACCGCGTGGTTCTGCGTATTCGCAAACCGCGCAACGACCGCGTCGACATCGCCCTCGGGGCCGTCGGGGTTACCCTCGGCGGTGACGAACCGTCCGCGCTCGAGATCGATCATGCCGGAAAAATCGACCCCCGACCCCAGCGGCCACATCATCGGCGCGGTATCGAGCGCGAGCGTTTCCATGATCTCGTCGAGGATTTCGAGCGTATCGCGCGCGTCCCGGTCGACCTTATTGATAAAAGTGATGATCGGGATATCCCGCAGCCGGCACACTTCGAAGAGCTTACGCGTCTGCGCCTCGATGCCCTTGGCCGCGTCAATCACCATGATCGCGGAATCGACCGCCGTCAGCGTCCTGTATGTATCCTCGGAAAAGTCCGCGTGGCCCGGCGTATCGAGCAGGTTGAGCGTCAGCCCGTCATGCTCGAACGTCATCACCGAGGAGGTGATCGAAATCCCGCGCTTCTGCTCGATCTCCATCCAGTCCGACCGCGTCCGCCGCCGCTCGCCGCGCTCCTTGACTTCACCGGCAAGATGGATCGCGCCGGAATTGAGCAACAGCTTTTCCGTCAGCGTCGTCTTACCCGCGTCGGGGTGCGAAATGATCGCAAAGGTACGCCGGCTCAAATGGCCGGCGGGTGCGGTGGTCTGGCTCAACAATACGCTCCGAAGGACAAGGCCTTTCCGTCGGTCTCAAGGCCCGGCGGATTTTGCCCGCTTGGTATAGGAAAATGGCCGATTTGCGAAGCCCTTTGCTTTTTCCGGTTGTCCGCCGCGTTGTTCTTAATTAAACAAGAATATGCTTGTTTAATAGGAGGGACCGTCATGGCCAGAGGTTCGGAAACGGGTTGGACTGCAATCGTCTCGCCCCGCTATTTCGGCGCCACAGTTGCGCTCTGCCTCGGCGTCGCGCTTCTTGCCTTCAACGGTTTTCTTGTTTCGACGTCCATCCCGACCGCCGTAATCGAACTCGACGGCGTAGCCTTTATCTCCTGGGCAACCACGGTTTTTCTCGTCTTCGCCATCATGGGGGGCGCCGGCGCGTCCATCCTCAAGGCCCGGCTCGGCGCGCGCCTGGCGCTGATCGCGGCTGCAACGGTCTTCATTGCCGGGTCCGTGCTCGCTGCGGCTGCTGGCGGCATGCCCGAACTGCTCGTCGGCCGCGCATTGCAAGGGCTGGGCGAAGGCATCGTTGCCGCGATCTGCTACGCGCTCATCCCCGAGCTTTTCCCCTCGGCGCTCGTGCCACGCGTTTTCGGCGCTGAATCGGTCATCTGGGCGCTCGCGGCGTTCGGCGGGCCCGCGCTCGCTGGGTTTCTGACCGAAACCGTCTCCTGGCGCGCCGCCTTCATGATCAATCTGCCCCTGGGCGCGACGTTCATCGCGCTCACCTTGCGCATCGTTCCCAACCGCGCCACAGCCGGTTCGGCGGATCGCTTGCCCCTGGTGAGGCTCGTGCTGATCGGCGCTGCCATCATGGCGATTTCAGTCGCCGCTATCCTACGTGAACCGCTCCTGATGGCGCTTTGCCTGGCGTTCGCTGGCATTGGTCTGGTCGCCATCGTCCGCCGCGACGCTGGCGCAAAGGAAAAACTCTTCCCCACGGACGCCTTCCGCCTCCACGATACCGTCGGCGCCGGACTTTGGGTCGTTCTCCTGATGCCCGTCGCGCAGGCGGGCGTCGCGGTCTATCTCGTCTACACGCTCCAGAGCCTCTGGGGTTTTGGACCGACTTTGGCGGGCGCCATCGGGGCGATCATGGCCGTCGCCTGGAGCGCGATGGCTATCCTCGTCTCCGGCGTCGCTTCGGTCGGCAGCCGGCAAATCCTCATCCGCCTCGGCCCGGTATTGCTGGCGCTTGGCCTCATCGCCGCGACCCTCGCGGTTGCCCGCAATGCGCTCTGGCTCGTCATCGTCGGGCAGGTGCTCCTCGGCTTCGGCTATGGCACGTCTGCGGCCTATCTCAACCAAACCATCATGGAAGCCGCCCGCCCCGGCGAGCGCGACAGGGCCTCAGTGCCCACCATCCAGTCCGCAGGCTACAGCATCGGAGCGGCCATCGCCGGGCTTGTCGCCAACATGGCCGGCCTCGCGGCAGCGCAAAGCGCGGACAGCATCCGTGAGGCGATGATCGTCGTCTTCGCCTCGGGGATCGGCGTAGGCTTTTTCGCCGTCCTCGCGGCCTTCATTACGGTTCGGAATGCTCGGCGCATACCTGCCGCCGCATAAAGAAGAGCCCGGAGCAGCGCGTCCGGGCTCACGCAGCGTGCGGAAAAGCGGGAACCCCTTTTCGTCGACAAAGCTGCGCTGGAAAGAAGACGACATCGCGGCGTGCCGCGATGTCGTCGATGATTCACGTGAAATCAGCCCGAGGAAAAATGCTTCACGTGAATCATTTTCCTGTGGAGAACCGGTGGAAAACAGCGGGGAAATTATCCCCGCCGTCCTCGCGTTCCTCAGTGGAACTGCGCCGTCTCGGTTGACCCCGCCATTGCCGTGGTCGCGCTCTGGCCCTTGGAAACCGCTGTTGCGACGGCGTCGAAATAGCTCGTCCCCACCTCCCTCTGGTGCCGCGTCGCCGAAAACCCGTGCGCCTCGGCGGCGAACTCGGCCAGTTGAAGTTCCGAATAAGCGGCCATGCCGCGGTCCTTGTACCGCCGGGCGAGGTCGAAGGTCGTATAAGAGAGGTTGTGGAACCCCGCGAGCGTGATGAACTGGTACTTGTACCCCATCGCCCCAAGCTCGCGCTGGAACGCAGCCATCTCCTCTTCGCCCATATATTTCGCCCAGTTGAACGAGGGCGAGCAGTTGTAGGCGAGCATCTGATCCGGATGCTCCTTGCGGATCGCCTCGGCGAACCGCTTCGCGTCGGCAAGGTTCGGCGTCGAGGTTTCGCACCAGATCAAGTCCGCATAGGGCGCATAGGCCAGCCCCCGCGCGATCGCGGCATCGAACCCGCCCTTCAAGCGATAGAACCCTTCCTCTGTCCGCTCCCCGGTGATGAACGGCGCGTCGTATTCGTCGACATCCGAGGTGATGAGTTGCGCCGCTTCCGCGTCCGTCCGTGCCATGATGAGCGTGGGCACCCCCATCACATCGGCGGCGAGCCGCGCCGCGTTCAATGTGCGGATAAAGGTGCGCGTGGGCACCAGCACCTTGCCGCCCAGATGTCCGCATTTCTTTTCGCTGGCGAGCTGATCCTCGAAATGGACCGCCGCGGCGCCTGCCTCGATCATCGCCTTCATGAGTTCAAAGACGTTGAGCGCGCCGCCGAACCCGGCCTCCGCATCGGCGATGATCGGCACGAAATAATCGATATCGGCATGGGATTTGCCCTCAAGCCGCTCCATCGTCTGGATCTGGTCGGCTCGCTGCAGCGCCTTATTGATGCGCCGGACAATCGCGGGCACCGAGTCGGCGGGATAAAGCGACTGGTCGGGATACATGTTCCCCGAAGTGTTGGCGTCCGCCGCCACCTGCCAACCCGAAAGATAGATCGCCTTAAGCCCGGCCTTGACCTGCTGCACCGCCTGGTTGCCGGTGAAGGTCCCCAGCGTCGGCACATAGTCCTCCGTATGCAGCAATTCCCAGAGCCGCTTTGCCCCGTTCTCGGCCAGCGAATGCCGGATCGGCAGCGAGCCTGCGAGTTTTTTGACGTCGTCCGCGGAGTAATCCCGGGCGATATTGGTCCAGCGATCGGGCGCCCACTCGGGAGTGGGGAAGGCCGTACGGCCGGTTTCGGGGTTCGGTCTATCGAGCATTGGTGGTCTCCTCCAAGGGTATGATGAAACTGGGCATTTGCCACATGTCCCCTTCTCCCCTTGAGGGAGAAGGTGGCTTTCGCGCCAGCGAAAGGTCGGATGAGGGGTGCGCGGCTGCGATCGAGCACCGAGGTTGGGCTATGGGAAACGCTGCAGGCACCCCTCATCCGATCGCTTCGCGGCCACCTTCTCCCGCAAGGGGAGAAGGACAGAGTGTTCTTGGCGAACGCCGAGCCGCCTATCCCCGCCGCGCGAACGTCGCGGCGATCATCGGCATGCCGTTAAACAGCGTCGTCGCCGGCTCTTCGCCGTGGGCGACGGTAAAGCTGTGCCGGCCGGCGCGGTGGACGATGGCGTATTGCTTTTCGGCGAGCCCCTGTGCGCGGAAGCTCGCCATCACTTCGGCCATCGAGGGCGCGATAATGGTGATGAAGTCTTCGGTTTGACCCGTCTCGTTGCTGTGGGCCTGCATGTCTCTTCTCCAAAAGCAGTGGAACGCACCATCGCGTTCGCTTGAGTAAAGAATTGACAACACGCGGCTAAAACGCAAGAATAAACGCAATATCAGGAGGTTAAGCTGTAAAGCTTTGCAAATTTACAGCACCGGTTTTGTAAATCCGGTAAAGAAATGGAGGAGAAAATGGCGGGTGCCGAGCCGCAAATCGGCGGGCGGATCAAGCGCTTGCGGCGCCAGAAGGGTTTAAGCCAGGCCCAGCTCGCCGAAACGTTGGAGATCTCCGCAAGCTATCTCAATCTGATCGAACACAACCGCCGCCGCATCACCGTGCCGCTCCTCTTCCGCGTCGCGGGCTATTTCGGCGTCGAGCCGGGAGAGTTGGCCGAGAGCGACGACGGGCGGCTCGCGGGCGATCTGATGGAGCTTTTCGGCGACGATATTTTCGCCGACAGTGATTTGACCAACCAGGATATCCGCGATCTCGCCGCCAACCACCCGGCGGTCGGCCGCGCGGTCTTGAAACTCTTCGATCAGCTCAAGCAGTTCCAGCGACCCGAAGCCCACCAAGAGGCGCCGCAATCGGGGTATAACCTCGTGACCGAGGCGGTGTCGGATTTCCTTCAATCCGAAGCCAATTACTTCCCCACACTTGAGGCGGCCGCCGCGCGCGTGCGCGCCGATATCGATAATGCGGCGGAAGGGTTCGAACAGGGCTTGAGAACCTACCTCTTCAACGTCTTCGGCATCGAGGTGCGGCTGGCCTCGCTCCCCACCGGCGTCGTGCGCCGGATGGAGGAGGGCGGGCGCGTCCTCGCCATCGCCGATATCCTCGAGCCCGAATCCGCGCTCTTTGCCATGGCCCAGCAAGCCGCGCTGTTGAGCGCGGAGGCTGAAATCATGGCGCTGATTGAAGCGAGCACCCTGCCCCAGCCCGATTCGGTCGGGCTCGCCCGCAATGTCTTGGCGTCCTACGTCGCCGCCGCGCTCATCATGCCCTATGAGCCCTTCTTTATCGCCTGCCGTGACACACGTTACGATATCGAGCGCATCGGCCGGCGCTTCCGCGCGAGTTTCGAGCAGGTCTGCCACCGCATGACGACGCTCCAGCGCCCGGGCATGAGCGGCATTCCGCTCCACCTGGTGAGGACCGATATCGCGGGCAATATCTCCAAGCGCTTTTCGCTTTCGGGCATCCATATCCCGCGCCATTCGGGCGCCTGCCCGCGCTGGAATGTCTATGCGGCGTTTTTGAATCCCGGCCAAATCAACGTCCAGGTGAGCCAGATGCCCGATGGCGCGCGCTATTTCTGCATCGCACGCGCCGAAACCAAGGGCGGTCATGCC
Organism: Pelagibacterium halotolerans; assembly: GCF_044811015.1. Taxonomy (GTDB): domain Bacteria; phylum Pseudomonadota; class Alphaproteobacteria; order Rhizobiales; family Devosiaceae; genus Pelagibacterium; species Pelagibacterium halotolerans_A. Next base: position 2,374,851 of record NZ_CP085243.1, on the reverse strand, counting down.
TATAACGCGCCCAAACGCCACCTTTCGATCGGGCTGGGGTGTTCGGCGGCCCATGCGGACAAGATGATCTATGCCGATGGCATCGATTTGAACGCCCCCGGCGGCGCCGTTCCCATCGGCGTGGGTTGCCGCATCTGCCCCCGCCGCGAATGCGGCCAGCGCGCACATCCGCCCGCGGATCACCGGTTTCCGGCAGATGACGGCCAACGGATGGAGAATCTGTATATGGGGGTGAGGAGCGGTCCGCCGTAAGGCGGGCAAAAAGGTCCGGTGGACCTTTTTGAGCGACGAACGCCCGGAGCGTGAGCGGAGGGCCGGCAGAGCGGTCCGCCGTAAGGCGGGCAAAAAGGTCCGGTGGACCTTTTTGAGCGACGAACGCCCGAGCCTGCGGCGAGGGCCGGGCAGAGCGGCCCCCAAAGGCTAAGCCGTCTCCCCCACCCGGCACGCAGCATCTGCATTGAGCGCCCGTGTCAGCGCCTGAATCTCCTCCCGCAACGCCACAATCCCCCCGACGTCGAGCGTGCTCGCGCAGGCCACCGCCTCGGGAATCCCCGCCGCGTCTTTTTCGAGCATCCGCCCCTTCTCCGTCAGTGCGATCACCACCTTCCGCTCGTCCTCGGCGCTCCGCGTGCGTGTCACGAGCCCGTTGGCCTCAAGCCGCTTCAACAGCGGCGTCAGCGTGCCCGTATCGAGCCCCAGCCGATGCCCGATCGCAGAAATCGGTACGCCATCGCCATCCCAGAGCGTGAGCATGACGAGATATTGCGGATAAGTGAGCCCGAGCGGCGCCAGAAGCGGCCGGTAAAGCCGCGTGAAGGCCTGCCCGGCGGCGTAAACCGCAAAGCAAAGCTGTTGTTCGGGCGGGAATGTGCGGCGGGTATCAGTCTGTGCTGTCATGAAAAATATATCGCACAAAATTATATTGCGCACAATATAAAATCACGCTAGCGTCCCTTTGTTCCCAAACGGCGCGTCAGGCGCCGGTCAAACACGAAAGGAGACCGCAATGCAGGTCCTCTACACAGCTCATGCCATATCCACCGGCGGCCGCGAAGGTCACGCCCGAACCAACGATGGCAAGATCGACGTCAAACTCTCGACCCCCAAGGAAATGGGCGGCTCGGGCGGCGAGGGTACCAACCCCGAACAGCTTTTCGCCTCGGGCTATTCGGCCTGTTTTCTGGGCGCGATGAAGTTTGTCGCCGGCCAGGACAAGATCAAGTTGCCCGAAGACGCCACCGTTTCGGCTGCCGTCGGCTTCGGCAAGCGCACCGATGGCGAGGGCTTCGGCCTGACCGTCGATTTGAGCGCCCACATCCCCGGTCTTGACGCCGAAACCGCCAGATCGATCGTTGAGCGCGCCCACGCCGTTTGCCCCTATTCCAACGCCACACGCGGCAATATTGCCGTCAACCTCCACGTCCAGGCCGCCGAGGCCGCGTAAGAGGTTCCTGCTCTCGCGAAGAAAAGGGCGGCTCCACCAGGGCCGCCCTTTGTCATTGAACCTCCATGCGGGGCTGTGCGTTCTACAGGCTCTACGCAGCAGGGCTTTGGAGGTCATAATGGAAATCCAGTATACCGCACACGCAAGCGCCACCGGCGGCGGACGCCATGACGGGCATTCGAGCACCGACGATGGCAAGATCGACGTCAAAACCTCGAGCCCCAAGGAAATGGGCGGTCCGGGTGGGGACGGCACCAACCCCGAACAACTCTTCGCAACCGGCTACGCGGCCTGCTATCTCGGCGCGCTCTGCGCGGCCGCCGGCAAGGACAACGTCAAGCTGCCCGACGATACAAGGGTGTCCGCTGATGTCGGGGTGGGCAAGCGCGACGACGGGCAGGGGTTGGGCTTGAAGGTCACCCTCACCGCCACCGTTCCCGGCCACGATGCGGAACAGGTCAAGACCTGGATGGACGCTGCTCACATCATCTGCCCTTATTCCCACGCCACGCGGGGGAATATCGAGGTCAATCTCAGGGTTGGCTAGCGTCAGGGCAATCGGGTGAATCGATTGCCCGGCGATGCGTCCGCTTTACGGCTTTGCGCAAGAGGTTTGCGCGCCAACACCTCCCCCACGCCGTCATCCTCGCGCTTGACGCGAGGACCTGCAAGCTCGAAGCATCCCGAGCAGGCGTTGGGGGCTTCGCGCTTGCGCTGTGCGCCCGACTTCTACTGCACAATGGGAAGTGTTGCAGGTCCTCGCGTCAAGCGCGAGGACGACGGAGAGAGAAGGGGGCAGGCGCGGTGCGTCCAGAAATGCCGCAGGAAACTGCTTCACCCCATTGCCCTGTAGATAGCGGACTTCTCCGCTTCCACCTCAAACCGGCCGGTAAACGAAATGGGAAAAATCCGCTTCCCGCGCACTGCCGTTGAGGTCATGCGCCGCCATCCCGACAAACGCGCCGGTGAAACTGCCGTGCTCGGCATGCCCGCCGCACTCATCCGAAAGGATCGACGCGTCGAGCTTGGGCCCGATCTCCCGCCAGCTTTCGCTGCCCTCGGCATAAAAGAACTGCAGCTTCGAATCCTCTATCCTGAGCTTCATCCTGACCGGCCCGCGCCCGACCCGCACGGGCTCGCCCGAATAGGTGAGGCTTCCTTCCGGATGGGAAACGATTGAGGAGATCACCTCGAGTTGCGGCGTGCCGTCTTCTTCTGCCGTCAGAGCCAGATAGTGGAAATCGTACCGCCCGTAATAGGCGATGAGCCCCGCCATCTGCCGCTCGTCCCGCGGTGAAAACGTAACCTCCGTCTCCGCCTCGTAGTCGAAATGCTGCTGGCGGCGCGCGACCAATGCCTGTTCGAACCAGGACGCAATCGATTCGCGCCCGTAAAGCCGCAGTTTCCCAGGCGCCGCGTCGAGCGAGAAAATCCGCTCGGGCTCGGGCGTTCTGAGCCACTGAAAGTCGATAGGAAGTGGCTGTCCGGCGGAAAATGCGTACCGACGCTCGGCGTTGAACGCGGCGTCATCATAGGTGCCCGGCACCTCGACTTCGGTCTGGGGCAAATTCGTCCCCGCTTCGAGGTAAAGCCAGCCATCGTCCTTCCAGACCGCCTTTTGCAGCGCCGTCTCGCGGCCCAATACGCAGCGCCGCTTCTGCGTCGTCGGGCGGCCCGTGAGGTGGACGATATAGGTGTCCCCGTCAGGCGTCTCGACGATATCGCCATGCCCCGCGCGCTGCAGCGGATGAAGCGGGTCGTCCTTGGCCGTCACCACATACATGTCCGGATGGAGCTCGTAGGGCCCGCCGATCGACCGCGACCGCGCCAGCGTCGCGGCGTGGTCATACCCGGTGCCACCCTCGGCGGTGAGGAGGTAATACCAGCCTTCCCGCTTATAAAGATGCGGCCCTTCGACGAGTTTGAGCGGCGAGCCCCGGAAGATGTTCTTGCGTTCCCCCACCAATTTTCCGGCCTCAGGGTCGAATTCCTGCAGCGCGATCCCGGCGAACCGGTGGTTCCGCGAGCGGTGGTCCCAGAGCATGTTGAGAAACCACTTTTTCCCGTCATCGTCGTGAAAAAGCGACGGGTCGAACCCCGAGGAATTGACATAAACGGGGTCCGACCACGGCCCCATGATATCGGTAGCGGTGACGATATAATTATGCGCGTCCTTGAAGTTGCCGTCCTTGCGTTTGACGTCGGTATAAACCAGCCAGAATTTCTCCCCGTCATGGCTGAGGCACGGCGCCCAGATCCCGCAACTGTCGGGGTTCCCGCGCATGTCGAGCTGGCTCTTGCGGGTCAAAGGCCGCGTGATCAGCTCCCAGTTCGCAAGGTCTCTCGAATGATGGATCTGCACGCCCGGAAACCATTCGAAGGTCGAGGTCGCGATAAAATAGTCATCCCCGACCCGGCAGATCGAGGGGTCCGGGTTGAACCCCGGCAGAATGGGATTGGGGCGCAAGGGCATGGGGTCTCCTCCTCATAAAGTCCTGTGCACTTGGCACTGAACCCCGGGGACAAGCCCCCGGGGATACGACGCGGAGGGGCAGAGGCAAGCAGCGACAAGCAGCCGCAAATCGCCCCCCACCCATCATTCCGGGGCTTGTCCCCGGAAACCAGCCACGCGCTGTCCAGCGCGTGAAAGGACTCGTCTTTGTGTTCAAACGAACCGGTTGATCAGGTTTTCGAGATATTCCTGCCGGCCCGAACGCGGCTGCGGGTTGATGTTCTCGGCTTCCACCCGCGCGGCGATCTCCTCGAGCGTCCGTTCGCCCTTGAGCATCGCCTGCGCTTCGGGCTTCTGCCAATCGGCATAACGCTCTTCGAGGAATTTATCGTAAGCACCATCCTCGATGATCGCCGCCGCGGCCTTCAATCCCCGCGCGCAGGTGTCCATCCCCCCGATATGCCCGTAAAGCAGGTCTTCGGGATCGATCGACTGGCGGCGCAATTTCGCATCGAAATTGGTGCCCCCCGTCGTGAACCCGCCCGCCTTGAGAATATGATAATACGCGAGCGCCACTTCGGGCACATTGTTGGGGAACTGATCGGTATCCCAGCCCGACTGCATGTCGTTGCGGTTCATGTCGATGGACCCGAAAATCCCGTGCGCCGCCGCCATGGCGATCTCGTGCTCGAAGGTGTGGCCGGCAAGAATGGCGTGCCCCACCTCGATATTGACCTTCACCTCGTTTTCGAGCCCGTACTTCTTCAAGAACCCGTAGACCGTCGACACGTCGTAGTCGTACTGGTGCTTGGTCGGCTCCTGCGGCTTGGGCTCGATGAGGATCGTGCCGGTAAACCCGATCTTGTGCTTATAGTCGACCACCATGGAGAGCATCCGCGCCATCTGGTCGAGTTCCTGGCCCATGCGGGTGTTGAGCAGCGTTTCATAGCCCTCGCGGCCGCCCCAAAGCACGTAGTTCTCGCCGCCGAGCCGTTTGGTGACGTCCATATTCGATTTGATCGTCGCCGCGGCATAGGCGAAGACGTCCGGATCGGGATTGGTCGCCGCGCCCGACATGAAGCGCCGGTTCGAAAAGAGGTTCGAGGTGCCCCAGAGCAACTTCACGCCCGTCTCGGCCATCTTCTTTTCGAAAATGTCGGCGAGTGCGTTCAAGCGCTTCGTCGATTCGGCAAAGCTTTCACCCTCGGGCCGCACGTCCGCGTCGTGGAAGCAGAAATAGGGTGCGCCCAAAAGCGAAAACATCTCGAAGGCCACGTCGGCCTTGAGTTTCGCCGCATCCATTTCCCCGTCGAACCAGGGCCGCTCGAACGTCCGCCCGCCAAACGGGTCCCCGCCTTCCCAAGCGAATGAGTGCCAATAGGCCACGGCGAACCGCAGATGGTCTTCCATCCGCTTGCCCAGAACGATTTCGTCCGGGTTGTAGTGCCGGAAGGCCAGCGGATTGGTGCTCTCGGGCCCTTCGTAGCGGACCTTCTCGATGCCTTTGAAGAAATCGGTCATTTTACTTGCGGGCCTCCTCGATACCCGGATAAAGCGCGGAAAAGCGCCGGTACTGTTCGTCATAGGCGGAGATCAGCTCCGCCCTGGGTGAAATGGTCTTGGCGATTTTGGGGTTTTCGCAGACGGCTTTGGGGTCGGCCCCCGTCGCCGCGATCAGCCCCAGCCGCGCCGCGCCGAACGCGCCGCCGAAATCGCCCGCCTCGGGCACGGCGATTTCCATTTTGAGGTTGGTCGCGATCATTTCGAGCCAAAGCTCGGACCGCGACCCCCCGCCAACGGCGATCAGCGTCTCGATCGTCGTTCCGGCATCCGAAAGCACACGCTGGCAATCCCTGACGGCAAACGCCACGCCTTCCATCACCGCCTGCGCCATCGTCCGCGCGTCCGAAAGGTGCGAGAGCCCCACGAACGACCCGCGCGCATGCGCGTTGTTGTGCGGCGTGCGCTCGCCCGAAAGATAGGGCAGGAATATCTCTTCTCCGGGCCCTGCATATTCCCCGGCCACCGCCGTGGTGAGCGTCGCCGCCTCCTGCCCGACAAGCTTGGCGAGCCAGTTGAGGCTATCGGTCGCCGATAAAAAAACGCCCATCTGGTGCCAGGTATCGGGGATGGCGTGGCAGAACGCATGCACCGCGCCCTCGGTATTGGGCCGGAATTTTTCGTTCGAAACGAACAGCACGCCGGAGGTCCCCAGCGAAACGAACCCCTCGCCCGGCGACACCGCGCCGATCCCGCAGGCCGAGGCCGCATTGTCGCCCCCGCCCCCGGCAATAACGACGTCACCGGTCATCCCCCAGCGGGACTTGAGGTCGTCCTTGAGCGTGCCGGACACCGCCGAACCCTCGACGAGACCGGGCATGTGCGAACGCTCGAGCCCGGTGGCGCGCAAAAGATCGTCCGACCAGTCGCGCTTCTGAACGTCGAGCCACAGCGTTCCCGCCGCATCCGACATCTCCGAAACGAACCCGCCGGTCAAAAGAAACCGCACATAATCCTTGGGCAGCAGCACCTTTGCGGTGCGCGCAAAATGCTCAGGCTCGTGCTTTTTGACCCACAAAAGCTTGGGCGCCGTGAACCCCGGCATCGCGATATTGCCTGAAATCTCCCGGCTGCGCGGTTCCGCCGCCTCGAGTTCCGCGCATTCGACATCCGAGCGCACATCGTTCCAGAGGATCGCCGGACGGATGACCTGGTTCTCCGCGTCAAGCAGCGTCGCCCCGTGCATCTGCCCCGAAAGCCCGATCCCAGCCACTGCGGCAATTGCCTCGGGCCGGTCCTTGGCCAGCGTATCGACGGCCTTCAGGACCGCATCCCACCAATCGGCGGGATTCTGCTCGGACCATCCCGGCTTGGGCCGCGACACCGAAAGCGGCGCTGTGGCCTCTCCCAGCACCATCCCCGCCCCGTCGATCACGACAGCCTTGACCCCGGATGTCCCGATATCGAGACCGAGATAAGCACTCATGAGGCACGTACCTCAAAATCGATCATAATGAAAACTCCTCATAAGGCGCGCACCGTTTTCCGGCAGCTTGTCCTCGGATTTGGAATAGCTCGAATTCCTAGCGCATATTATCCCGCAGGAAAACCTTAATCTCGATCTCCCCGGGCGCCGGCGCGGCGTCGGGCCCGAGCACCAGCCGCTTGGCCTCGGCCCACACCGCGCGGATTTCCGCGTCCGGATCCTGGTCGATGACGCAGTCGATCACCCCGGAGGTGAGCGCCGCCCGCGTCGGCCCGGTCAATTCGTGCGCGATGACCCGCAAATCGGAGCGCCCCGCCTCGTTGATCGCCATCACGAGCCCCGCATTACCCGCGCCCACATTGTAGATACCCCCAAGTTCCGGGTTCTCCTTCAAGAAAGCGAGCGCCTTCTCGTAGGTCGGGGTAAATTCGTCATACCCCTCGATCGGCCCCTTGACCGTCAGCGTCGGGAATTCGGCGTCGACAACCGCCCGGAACCCCTTGACGCGCTCGGCGTGGTCGATCAGTCCCATCGACCCCGCAACGAGCCCCACCGCGCTTCCCTCGGGCAAAAACCGTCCCATGAGCGAGGCCGCCGTGCGCCCCGCCGCGATATTGTCGACCCCCACAAAGGCCCGCCGCGCCGATCCGGGCAGGTCGGAGACCAGCGTTACGACCTTGATCCCGCGCGCATTGGCCCGCGCGACCGCGGCGTGCACCACCGGCTTGTCGATGGCGACGACCACCGCACAATCGCAGGCTGGAAGCGTCAACGCATCGAGCGCGTCCGCAAGCGCGTGCGGCTCCATCGCCTTGACGCGCTGGAGCGCGAAGTGCCCGCGTTCGGACCGCGCATTGGCCCCCGCGCTTTCGACGGCGTCGGCGAGCTTGGCCATGAATTGGTTGGTCCCGTCCGGCAAGAGGAAAACGAGCCTTATGTCGCGCGCCCGCGCCAGCATCGAGGCGGTGAAATCCCGCCTGTACCCGATCGCGGCAATCGCGGCCTCGACCTTTTCGATCGTCGCCGGCCGTACCCCGGCGCGCCCATTGAGCACCCGGTCGACCGTCGCCAGCGATACCCCCGCCGCCTTGGCGAGGTCGTGCACCGTCACCCTGTCGGACCGCTCCATGCCCACTGTAAGCCTCCTCTCCCTCGTTCTGAGGTACGATACTCATTGCAGCGCGGCCGCGAATCCGTCAAGTCTCGGCTCGCCATCTTCGCGGAAATGGTGATAGGGGAAATGCGGGCACTACCGATGAGGGAGGGACGAAAATGACCATTTCGGTCACGCAAGCGGGCGAATTCAACGGCAAGCGCGTCGACGAGGCGCGGCTCGTTTCCGATACGGGCGTCGAGATCTCGGCTTTGAACTGGGGCGTCACCGTGCGCGATTGGCGCGTACCGGTCTCCGGCGGTTTGCGTCCCGTCGCGCTGGGGTTCGAAACCTTCGACCCCTATCCCGAACATTCCCCCCATTTCGGCTCGCTCGCCGGCCGCGTCGCCAACCGCATCGCTGGCGCCAAGTTCACCCTCGATGGCAAGACCTACACATTGCCGGAAAACCAGACCGGCAGCTGCCTCCACGGCGGCCCCGAGGGGCTCGGGCGCCAGGTCTGGGACATGGAAACCGACGAAGCCGCCAACGCGATCCGGTTCACCCACTTCTCCCCCGACGGGGCCATGGGCTTCCCCGGCAACGTCAATTTCGAGGCGGTCTACAGGCTCGAAGGCAATGCGCTCACGCTCGAGCTCTCGGCCATGCCCGACCGCCCCACGCCCATCAGCCTCGTCCAGCACCAATATTTCAACCTCGGCACCACCGACACGATCCTCGATCATAAGGTTCAGACCTTGGCGAGCGCCTATTCCGAGGTCGATGAGAACCTTCTGCCCACCGGCGCGCTTCTGCCGGTCTACGGCACGCAATATGACCTGCGCGAACCCCGCACGCTCCGCGACGCGGCGGGCAATCCGCTCAATTACGACGTCAATCTGGTCCTCCCCACCGCCCGCAATCTCGACGACCCCCTCGCCATCGTCACGGCCCCGGAGGGCGACCTGACCCTGAAACTCTTCTCCGACCGTCCGGGCGTGCAGTTCTATAACGCGGTCTGGACAGACTGCCCGGTCCCCGGCATCGGCGGGCGTTATTACGGTCAGCATTCGGGCCTCTGCCTCGAAGACCAGAAATTCCCCGGCGCCCTCGCGCATGCCCACTTCCCCTCGATCATCGTGACACCGGACGTGCCCTATCGGCACTGGTGCCGGTTCGAGATCGGGTAAGGGGTAGGATGAAGGCCTCGGCCCTTCTGCATGATGCCAGTGCCATCCTCCCGCCGCCCCTCGTCCGCGCGGGTCATTTCGACGTCCGCCTCGCCGTCTCCCAAACCGACCGCGATGCTGCGCACAGCTTGCGCCGGACCGTCTTCGGCCTCCCCGATGCCGACCGCTTCGACGCTCTCTGCGACCACCTCCTCATCGCGGACCGGACAACCGGCAGCCTCGCCGGCACGGCGCGTCTCCTGCCTGCCCCGGCCACCCGCACGGACTTTTACGCCGAAGCCGAGTTCGATGTCGCGCCCCTTTTCGCACGCCATCCGGGGCTAACCTTCTGCGAGGTCGGCCGCACCTGCATCGCCCCTGCCCACCGGCGCGGCGCGGCGATGCACGCGCTCTGGGCCGGTCTCGCGGCCTATGCGCGCAATAAGGGCATCGACGTCTATTTCGGCACCGCGAGCTTCCCCGGCGCCGATCCCACCCGCCACGCAAAGGCTCTCGGCTTCCTCGCAAATACCGCCCCGGCGCCTTCCGGTTGGACCGTCCATGCGCATCCCGACCGGGCTGTCCCCATCGTCCCGCAGGACCGGCCCCAAGCCATTTTGCGCCGCCTTTTGCCGCCCCTCCTGCGCGGCTATCTCGCGCTCGGCGCCTATATCAGCGCCGAGGCTGCTATCGATCCCGATTTCGGCACCACGGACGTTCTCGTCATGACCCGGCTCGCAAACGTTCCCGTGCCGTACCGAACACACTTTTCATATTCGGCTTAAAAGCCGCGTGAACGGGCTCCCCGGCTGTTGGAATCGCGCGCAAACTGCAATAGGTTCGCAACCTTTGAAACGTCCACCGCGTAGGGACCACCCCATCCCCGATGCCACAGATCATGTCCAGGGACATCGATAGCGCACAACCCGCCGCTGCCGCGGCGAATACCGTGACGCCCATGATGGCGCAATATTTCGAGATCAAGGGCGTTAACCCGGGCTATCTGCTCTTCTACCGCATGGGCGATTTCTACGAACTCTTCTTCGAAGATGCCGAAATCGCCGCACAGGCGCTTTCGATCACCTTGACCAAGCGCGGCAAGCATCTGGGCGAGGACATCCCCATGTGCGGCGTGCCCATCCACGCGGCCAACGACTATCTCAATAAACTCATCCGCCTGGGCCACAAGGTCGCCATCTGCGAGCAGGTCGAAGATCCTGCCGAAGCCAAGAAGCGCGGCTCGAAATCGGTCGTCAAGCGCGACGTCGTCCGGCTCGTCACGCCCGGAACGCTCACCGAAGACGACCACCTCGTCGCCCGCGCCCACAATTTCCTCGCAACCCTTGCTATGCTCCGCCACGGTGACGCCGATTTCGCGCTCGCCTGGGCCGACATCTCGACCGGCGACCTCTTTGTCACCGATATTTCCCGCGACGCTATTGCCGACGAATTGGGCCGCATCGACGCCGCCGAGCTGGCGATGACGCAGACGACCTTAGACGCCCTGCGCGAGGCGGGCATCCCGGCCCCGCTCATCGCCAATTGCACCCTGCTGCCGCCTGCCCGGTTCGATTCCGAAACCGCCGCCGAGCACCTGCGCGATCATTTCACCGACGGCAGCGTCGATCCCACGGCCTTCTCCCGCGCCGCGCGCGCGGCCTTGGGCGCGCTCGTGGGCTATGTCGCGGAAACGCAAAAAGGCCACTTCCCTGCGCTGCGTCCGCCCCGGACCCAGAACGCGGCCCAACACATGCGGATCGATCTGGCGACCCGCAATTCGCTCGAACTGCTTTCGACCAATCGCGGCGAAGCCAAAGGCAGCCTGCGCCACGCCATCGACAAGACCGTGACCCCCGCCGGCGCCCGGCTTCTCTCGGCCCGCCTCGCTGCGCCGCTCATCGACCCCGAAGCGGTCAACGCCCGGCTCGATATGGTCACCGCGCTCATCGACAACCCGATGACAACGACCGATATCCGCGCTCAATTGCGGTCCGCGCCCGACATCGCCCGCGCCTTGAACCGCCTCGCGCTCGAACGCGGCGGCCCGCGCGATCTCGCCGCGATCGGCACCGGCGTCGCCCGCGCGCTGGAATTGGGCGGGCTCGTCGGCGGGCTCGATCCACTACCGCAAGGGCTCCTCGATATCGCGGTGGCGCTGGGCAAATCGCCCTCGGCGCTCGCGGACGAACTCGGCTCCGCCCTCGCCGAAGACCTGCCGCTTTTGATCCGTGACGGCGGCTTTGTTGCCGAGGGCTATGACGCAGAACTCGACACCCAGCGCAAATTGGGCCGCGAATCCCGCACCGTCGTCGCGCAGCTCCAGGCCGAGCTTTGTGAGGAAACCGGTGTCAAGGCGCTCAAGATCAAGCACAACAATGTCTTGGGCTTTTTCGTCGAAGTCCCCGCAAGCCACGGCCAAAAGCTCCTCGACGAACACCGCGAAAAATTCATTCACCGCCAGACCCTCGCCAACGCGATGCGGTTCACGACAAGCGTGTTGGCCGAGCTCGAGGGCAAGATTGCCCGCGCGCAGGATATGGCGATCGAGATCGAGCTTGCGATCTTTTCTCGCCTGCGCGAGGCGGTGCTGGCTTCAACCAAAGAGCTGCAGGCCGCCGCCGACGCCATGGCCGCCCTCGACGTCGCCGCATCGCTCGCGACGCTGGCCGCCGAACGCGGCTATTGCCGCCCGACCGTCGATGAGTCCCTCGCCTTCGAGATCGAAGGCGGGCGCCACCCTGTCGTCGAGGCGACTTTGGAGCGCGAAGGTCAGAGCTTCGTTGCCAATGATTGCGACCTCTCGGCGCCCGAAGCGGCCGAGGCCGGTCAGCTCTGGCTCATCACCGGGCCGAATATGGGCGGTAAATCGACCTTCCTGCGCCAGAACGCGCTCATTGCCATCCTCGCGCAGATGGGGTCCTACGTCCCCGCGCGCGCGGCCCATATCGGTGCTATCGACAGGGTCTTCTCCCGCGTCGGCGCCTCCGACGACATTGCGCAGGGCCATTCGACCTTCATGGTCGAAATGGTCGAAACTGCCGCCATCCTCGACCGCGCCACCAAGCGCTCGCTGGTGATCCTCGACGAAATCGGCCGCGGCACCGCGACCTTCGACGGGCTCTCGATCGCCTGGGCCTGCGTCGAGGCGCTGCACGAAACCACGCGCTGCCGGGGTCTTTTCGCGACCCACTATCATGAATTGACCGCGCTCAAGGAGACGTTGTCGCGCGTCTCGAACCACACCATGACCGTGCGCGAATATAAAGGCGATGTCGTTTTCCTCCACGAGGTGCAAAAAGGCGCCGCCGACCGCTCCTACGGCATCCAGGTCGCCCGCCTCGCCGGGCTTCCGGCCCCCGTCGTCGAGCGCGCCCGCGCCATTTTGGAGCTTCTGGAAAAGCGCGGGCAATCGGATCCCGGTTCGGTTCTTGAAGACCTGCCGCTCTTTGCCCATATGCCGGCCCCCGGGCCATCGCAACCCGATGATAACCCCGTGCACGATATGATAGAGGCGGTCGCCCCGGACGACATGACCCCGCGCGAAGCGCTCGAATGGATATATTTGCTGAAAAAGGCCCATAATGCTGACCGCACAGGCTGAGCCGCACACCCACGTAAAGCGTGCCCCCGCGCGCGGAGGGCTAGACGCCGAGACCCTCGTGCGGGATGTGCGCGAGGCGACCGCCGAGCTTGCGCCCGACAGCCCAGCCGCCCGCGCCGTCCTCCTCGACAAGGTCAAATCCGCGCTCAAATCCGCCCGCGCCGACGCGGAGGCCGAACTGATCGCCACCCACAAGGGCACCCGCTGCGCCCAGGCCATCGCCCACGCCCAGGACGAGGTGATCCGCGCCGTCCACATCTGGGCCACCCGCTACGTCTACCCGCGCGAAAACCCATCCGAGGCCGAAGCCCTCGCCATCGCCGCTGTCGGCGGCTATGGCCGCGGCACGCTGGCGCCGGGGTCGGACATCGATCTTTTGTTCATCCTGCCCTATAAGCAGACCCCCTGGGGCGAGAGCGTCACCGAATTCGTCCTCTATATGCTCTGGGATCTGGGGCAAAAAGTCGGCCACGCGGTCCGCTCGGTCGACGATTCGATCCGGATGGCCAAGTCCGACATGACCATCCGCACGGCAACGCTCGAAAGCCGGTTTTTAACCGGCGACAAGCGCCTCTTCAACCAGATGCGCGACCGGTTCGAAACCGAGATCGTCGAAAAGACCGGCCCGGAATTCATCGCCGCGAAAATGGCCGAGCGCGACGCCCGCCACGAGGCCCAGGGCAACACCCGCTATGTCGTCGAACCCAACATCAAGGACGGCAAGGGCGGGCTTCGCGACCTCAACACGCTCTACTGGATCGGCAAATATTTCTACCGCGTGCGCACCTCGCATGAATTGATCGACAAGGGCGTCTTCTCCCGCGCCGAGTACCGCACCTTCCAGCGCGCCGAGGACTTTTTGTGGGCCGTCCGCTGCAACCTCCATTTTCTCCTCCGCCGCGCCGACGACCGGTTGACGTTCGAGGTCCAGCAGGAAATGGCCGAGCGCCTGGGCTATTCGGACCGCGCGCATATGCTGGGCGTCGAGCGCTTCATGAAGCGCTATTTCCTCGTCGCCAAGGATGTGGGGGATTTGACCCGCATCTTCTGCACCTCGCTCGAATTCGCCCACGCCAAAAAGGTCGACGCCTTCGGCCGTGTCTTCCGATCGTTCCGCAAGACCCGCCGTGCCATCCGCGGCGAGCCCGATTTCGTTCTCGAGCACGGCCGCATCACCACCGCGGCGCCGGACGTCTTCGAAAAGGACCCGGTCAATATCATCAAGATCTTCTGGGTCGCCGGCCGCGAAGGCGTGATGTTCCACCCCGACGCGCTCAAGGAGCTCACCCGCTCCATGCGCCTGATCGATAAGGATCTGCGCGCCAACGAACGTGCCAACGCCTATTTCCGCGATATCCTCACCGCACCCAAATCCGTCGAACGCATCCTGCGCCGCATGAACGAATCCGGGGTTTTGGGCAAATTCGTCCCCGAATTCGGCAAGATCGTCGCCCTGATGCAGTTCAACATGTATCACCACTACACGGTGGACGAGCACCTGATCCGCGCCGTCGGCGTCATGGCCGAAATCGAAAACGGGGGCTTGAAGGACGAACTGCCTCTAACCCACGAACTCCTGCCGCACCTCTCGGACGTGCGCCTGCTCTATGTGACGCTCTTCCTCCACGACATCGCCAAGGGCCGCCCCGAGGACCATTCGACCGCCGGCGAAACCATCGCGCGCAAATTCTGCCCCCGGCTGGGCTTGACGCCCGCCGAAACGGAAACCGTCGCCTGGCTCGTGCGTCATCACTTGCTCATGAGCGAAATCGCGCAATCGCGCGACATCCAGGACCCCGAAACCGCCCGCAATTTCGCCGAGGTCGTCCAGTCGCCCCAGCGCCTGGCACTTCTGATGATCCTGACCGCCTGCGATATCCGCGCGGTCGGTCCCGGCGTCTGGACGGGATGGAAGGGCTCGCTCCTGCGCGCGCTTTATTACGCTACCGAACCGCTCCTTTCAGGCGGGCACTCCCAGGTCTCCCAGTCCCAGCGCATCGCCGAAGCGCAGGACGAATTGGCCGCCGCGCTGCCCGATTGGCCGAAATCGAAGCTCAAGGCCTATACCGCGCGCCACTTCCCCAATTACTGGTTGCGCGCCGAACCCGAACTGCAGGTCGCCCACGCCAAAATGCTCGACCGGGCTGGCGAGAACAAAGGCGCCTTCGCGGCGACCACGGCCATCAAGGCGTTCGAGGGGATCACCGAAGTCAGCTTCTATACCCCGGACCACCCCCGGCTCCTTTCGCTCATCGCCGGCGCCTGCACCATGGCCGACGCCTCGATCATCGGCGCGCAGATCTTCAACACCCGCGACGGCCACGCGCTCGATACCTTCCGCCTGCGCCGCACCTTCAAAACCGACGAGGACGAAAAGGTCCGTGCCGCGCGCATCACAGAAACGGTCAAGGCGCTCCTTGAAGGCCGCAAATACCTCCCCGACGATCTCGGCCACGATTCGCGCTACAACCGCCGCCTGCAGCCCTTCTCGGTCCCCACGGAAATCTTCATCTCCAACAAGCTTTCCGACAAGTTTACGGTGATCGAAATCTCCGGCCTCGACCGCACCGGCCTCCTGTTCCACCTGACCCGCGCGCTTTCGGACCTCAACCTCACCATCGGCTCGGCCCATATCGGCACCTATGGCGAAAAGGCGGTGGACGTCTTCTACGTCACCGATTTGACGGGCGGCAAAATCGAAGCCAAAACCCGCCAGAAACGCATCCGCGACGCGCTCGAGGCGGTGTTCGAGCCTGAAAAGCAAAAGGGCGCGGCGTGATGGAGAGGTTTGCGTTGTGCGCCGAACGCCTCGCGCACACGGTTTCCCTTCTCCCCTTGAGGGAGAAGGTGGGCCTCGCGAAGCGAGGGTCGGATGAGGGGTGTGTGCGGCGGCGCAAACAGCGCAAAAGCCGCGTTTTATCTCAGGCGCGCACCCCTCATCCGACCGCTTCGCGGCGTTCAGCGCTCAAATCGGTCCACCGGACCGATTTGTCCCTTCGGGCCACGACTTACTCTCCCTCAAGGGGAGAAGGGAAACCGTGCCCCGCTCGGGGCATCCACTCGTGAGCCTCTACCGCAATTTCTTCTCCGTCTCCGCGCTGACGCTGCTAAGCCGCGTCTTCGGCTTTGCCCGCGACATGCTGATGGCGGGCGTTCTGGGCACCGGCCCGGTCGCCGACGCCTTCTTTGCGGCTTTCCGCTTCCCCAATCTCTTCCGCAGGCTCTTTGCCGAAGGCGTCTTCAACACCGCCTTCGTACCCATTTTTACCGGCGCGCTCGAACAGCAAGGCGAGGAGGCTGCGCGCGAGATCGCGACCCGCATCATCTCCTGGCTCATCGTCTTCCTCGTGATCGTCACCGTTCTCGCGGAAATCTTCATGGAAGCCCTCCTCGTCCCCTTCGTGCCGGGCTTCCTCAACGATCCGGAAAAGTTCGAACTGACGGTCCTCCTCACCCGGATCTGCTTCCCCTATCTCGCCTGCATGAGCCTGATGGCCGCCTATGGCGGCATACTGAACGGGCTGGGGCGCTTCCTCGCCGCCGCCTTCGCCCCGGTGCTTTTGAACATCGCCACGATCATCGTCCTCGCCGGCCTCGTCCTCTACCAGAGCAGCGACCCGGCCTTCGACGCCATCTGGGTCACCATCGGCGTCATGGCCGGGGGCGTCGTGCAATTGGCGCTCGTTATCTGGGCGCTCGCAAAAACCGGCTTCATGCCGCGCTTCACCTGGCCGGTCGTGGATAAATCCGTCCAGCGCTTCTGGTTCCTCGCCGTTCCCGCCATGCTCGCGGGCGGCATCACCCAGATCAACATCTTCGTGGGCACCATCATCGCCTCGCAGGCCGACAGCGCCATTTCCTACCTTTATTACGCCGACCGGCTCTACCAGCTCCCCCTCGGCATCATCGGCATCGCCATTTCCGTCGTCCTCCTGCCCGAACTCTCCCGGCATTTAAAAGGCGGCCGCAGGGCCGAGGCCGACACGAGCCAGAACAATGCGCTGCTGATCTCGATGCTCCTCAGCCTCCCCGCCGCCACCGCGCTCGCCGCGCTCGCGACCCCCATCATCTCGGTGCTCTTCGAACGCGGCGCCTTCGACGCCGAAGCCACCCGCGCCACTGCCGACGCGCTCATCGCCTTTGCCTTCGGCCTGCCCGCTTTCGTCTTGATAAAAGTCTTCCAGCCGGGCTTTTTCGCCCGCGAGGATACCGTCACCCCCACGGTCATCGCGGGGGTCTCCGTCGCGGTCAACATCGCCATCTCGCTTGCGCTCTTCCCCGCGCTCCAGCACGTCGGCATCGCGATTGCGACCACCGTTTCCGCCTGGGTCAACACCATAACCCTCGCCATCCTCCTCGCCCGGCGCGGACATTTCCGCCTCTCCGCAAGCCAGATCCGGCGCCACGCCATGATCCTCGGTGTCGCGCTTGCGATGGCGCTCGTCCTCTGGCTCCTCGCCATCCCGCTCGCCCCCTGGCTCGCGGCCAATGCCGGCACGCTACAAAAAATCGTCGCGCTGGGTGCCCTTATCGCGGTGGGGCTCGTGGTTTACTTCGCGCTCGTGCATATAACCGGCATCCAGAAGCTTGGCACCCTCCTCGCGCGCTTGCGGCGGACAGGCTAAGCGACTAAACAAAACGCCCCAGCCTTAATTCGACTTCTTTCAGGGACATCCGTCCATGCCATTCCCAAAACGCGTATTCTCGGGCATCCAGCCTTCGGGCGATTTGCATCTGGGCAATTACCTCGGCGCCATCAAGCGCTTCGTGCCCCTTCAGGACGAGTTCGACTGCATTTATTGCGTCGTCGACATGCACGCGATCACGGTCTGGCAGGAGCCCGAGGACCTCAAGCGCCGCACCTACGAGGTCGCCGCGGCCTATCTCGCCGCCGGGCTCGACCCGAAAAAATCGATCATCTTCAACCAGTCCCAGGTCGCCGAGCATGCCGAACTGGCCTGGGTATTCAACTGCGTCGCGCGCATGGGCTGGATGGCGCGCATGACCCAGTTCAAGGACAAGGCGGGCAAGAATTCCGAAAACGTCTCGCTCGGGCTCTTCGCCTATCCCTCGCTCATGGCCGCGGATATCCTCCTTTATAAAACCACCCACGTCCCCGTGGGCGAGGACCAGAAGCAGCACCTTGAACTGACCCGCGACATCGCCGCCAAGTTCAACCACGATTTTTCCGCCTCGATCGCGGCCAGGGGCCATGATGGGGACTATTTCCCCATCACCGAACCGGTCATCACCGGCCCGGCCACCCGCGTCATGAGCCTGCGCGACGGGACGAAAAAGATGAGCAAATCCGATTCGTCCTCGGAAATGGCGACCATCTATCTGATGGACGACGCCGACGCGATCACCAAGAAGATCAAGAAAGCCAAGACCGACCCCGAGCCCTTACCGTCCGAAGCCAAAGGCTTAGAGGCCCGCCCTGAAGCCGCCAATCTCGTCGGCATCTACGCCGCGCTCGCGGACACGACCATCGACGCGGTCCTGTCCCAATATGGCGGCCAGGGCTTCGGCGTCTTCAAGCCCGCGCTTGCCGAACTCGCCGTCTCGGTATTGGGGCCGCAAGCCGCCGAAATGCGGCGCCTCGTCGCCGACCCGGGTGAAATCGAGGCCGTCCTCCGCGACGGTGCGGATCGGGCACGGGTGCTGGCGGAAAAGAACATGGCGGAGATCCGGGATATCGTGGGGTTCGTGCGGTAAGGGGCGCTCGGGCGTCCGTTACCTCCGGCGCGTTATCGCCGGGGTCACCCGCTGGTATCCGCTTCAGGGCACAGCGCGGCGGCGCCTCCAGCATGCCATCCCGGGCTTGTCCCCGGCGTAGCATGATGGGAAAGCCGCCCCGCCTGGAACGTGAGCGAAGGGCCGTCCAGCGCGCCGCTCCCGGCTCTTGCGCCGGCACTCCCCCGCCCCTCGTCATCGCCGGGCTTGACCCGGCGACCTTGCAGCCTTTCCTCTATACTGTGCTTGTGGAGATGCACCTGGAGCCGCAATGCGTTCATATTGGATCGCCGCACCCCCCGCCCCCTCCCCCGTCATCACCCGATTTATTCGGGTGATCCAGTAGCGCGCTGTCCAGCGTGCGGGAAGCTCTGCAACCATTTGCGCTTGGTACCGGGGCTGCTCTGGATCACCCGGACAAGCCGGGTGATGACAGGGGAGGAAAAGTGCCAATGATCAATCAGAGCGAAAGGCGCTCTAAGTCCGCGGGTCAAGCCCGCGGATGACGATGGAGACGGGAGCGCAAGTCAACCGGGACCGTGCGGTGCTTCCCGCAAAGAAGCATTGCGTCCCGATACCCCCAAGCCTGTCGCGACAGCCGCGTCGCGAAACATATCGGCGGTGACCGCCTTGGCGCATTCCTCGCTGTCATCCACGATTACGGGGAATTTGCGTTTATATTCATCCGCAAATTTCGTCCCCAAGTCGGTCATTGGGAAGCAAACAGACGTACACCTGAGAGCGGACGCTGGTCCGCTAAGCCGGCTTCCCGACAACAAGGCGCAACGGCCCATCAAAGAACGGCTGGGAACGGAGGTGACCGTATTTTTCGTCCCAGCGGCCACTCGCAAGGTCACTCGACAAATGCTTGACGAAGCGTTCGACGGCCGCCCTCGGAACCAAGCTCCAGCTCGAACAGGCTAGTCGCGCTTCGTGGTCGAGCAGTGCTTCTGGGCGGCCATAATATGCTTCGTTGAAGCCATCGCGGCAGTGCAGCGGAACAGGCACCGACCTAACCTCGACGTGTTGGCCAAGAGCAGTTGCGATGCGCTGAATGGGCGGAAAGCGGCTCGCTTCAATCGCTCGAACCTCAGGAATGTAATCGTTGAGCCAGTAATCTTCCATCAGAGCGGGATCGCAGACGAGAAGAACAACGGGGCCTCTGGTGACCCGGCGCATCTCGGTCAGCCCTTTCTCTAGGTCCGACCACTGATGGACTGTCACCGTTGCCATCGAGGCGTCGAAGCTGTCGTCTGCGAAAGGCAAATCCTCCGCCACTGCGTCAATCGCAACGCTAAGGTTCGCGGGGCGTTGCGCCCTCATCGACGCCGATGGCTCAACCGCTGTCACTTCTCGGTCAGTGGGTTCGTAAGACCCTGTTCCTGCCCCCACGTTCAGAATGGTCCAGGCGTTTCCCAACGCTTCGAGGATCTGTGCGGCGATCACAGGCTCCGGCTGACGAAAGCGTCCATAAGAGCCGCCGATCTCGCCATAGTCGACGTCCCCTGCGCTTCCATCGTCATGGCGCGTTTTGTTCATTGCCAACTTGAACCTTTTTATCTGCCAAGTGCCGGACTGTGAAACTAGGAGGAAAGCGGACTGTCAGCAAGTCACTCCAATTCAGCCATAATCGCTGCGCTCGGCGTAACGCCCAACCCCCCGACGCACGCCCCTCAATCCACCCTCTTGCCACCTTCAAATCCGCTGTGGCAGCATGCCGCGTCCCGCAACAGGCACCGGAATCATCGCTTGCCCGACACCAACGACCGCTATGCGGATGAATATAAACGCAAATTCCTCGTCATCGTGGACGACAGCGAGGAATGCGCCAAGGCGGTCACGTTTGCCGCCCTGCGTGTCCGCCGCACCGGCGGCACGGTCGTCCTGCTTTCGGTGATCGAGCCCGACGACTACCAGCATTGGCTCGGCGTCGAGGAAATCATGCGCACCGAGGCCTATGAGGCGCTCGAATCGCTGCAGGCCCGTCAGGCTGCCCGCATCGCGTCTTTCGGCTCGATCAAGGTCGAGCGCGTGATTCGCGAGGGCAAGAAGGCCGAGGAGATCGAAGGGCAGCTCGCCGACGATCCCGATATCGCCATCCTTGTCCTGGCCGCCGCCGATTCGGCGGAAGGCCCCGGTCCGCTCGTCTCCTCCATCGCCGCCCGGGGCGCCAACGCCCTGCGGGTCCCCGTCACCATCGTCCCCGGCTCGATCTCGGACGGGGATCTGGCGGCGCTCTGCTGATTCAGTCATCAGTGGTCAGGGATCAGGTATCAGATGGGGTTCGTCTGATACCTGATCCCTGAATCCCCGATGACTGGACTTGCATTCCCCACCAAAACGACTATTTTGGCACTAACTTGGAATGGTTCTAAAAAGCCTTCCGCCCCGCGCATGAACGGACCGTACGCGATGTTTATCCAGACCGAAGTCACCCCCAATCCGGCAACGCTCAAATTTCTCCCTGGGCGTGAAGTGCTCGCTGGCGAGCCGCGCGATTTCCGCGACGCCGAAGCCGCGCGCATTTCTCCGCTCGCCTCCGCGCTCTTCTCCCTCGATGGCGTTTCCGGCGTCTTTCTCGGCTCCGATTTCGTATCGGTGACCAAGGCGGAAGAGACCGACTGGGCCCACATCAAGCCCGCCATCCTGGGCGCGGTGATGGACCATTATATGAGCGGCAAGCCGATCCTTGCAGAGGGCACGCCGCCGGCAGAGGCCAATGACGAGGACGAGTTCTTCGACGACGGCGACGCCGAGACCGTAGAAGTCATCAAGGAACTTCTCGCCACCCGCGTCCGCCCCGCCGTCGCCATGGATGGCGGCGACATCACGTTCAAGGGCTATAAGGAAGGCACGGTCTTCCTCCACATGCAGGGCGCCTGCTCGGGCTGCCCCTCATCGACCGCGACCCTCAAGTCCGGCATCGAGAACCTGTTGCGCCATTTCGTTCCCGGCGTCGAGCAGGTCCAGCAGATCTGACTGGAGCGGTTCGAGAAGAAAGTTTATCGAATAACGGCCTCACATCCGTAAGACAGACGCCCCGTGAGCCTCGCGCTTGCGGGGCTCTTGTTTTGCGCATAAAGCCTTTTCCATGACAATGCCCGTAACCCTCGCCATCGATACCGCCCGCGAGCGCCTCCAGATCGCGCTCGTAAATCGGCACGGAAAAATCGATGTCGAGATCCGGGATATCGCGCGCGGGCATGCCGAAATCATCATGGATGTCATCGTCGCCATCCTCGCCCGGAACGGGCTGGCCTATCAGACAATCGAAAAAATCGCGGTGACGACCGGCCCCGGCTCGTTTACAGGCCTGAGGATCGGGCTTTCCGTCGCCCGCGGCCTCGGCCTTGCCTTGGGCGTGCCGGTCCTCGGCATTTCCTCGCTTCTGGCGCTCAGCCTATCCCACGATGGTCCCATTGATCTCATCGTCGATGCCAAGCGTGGCGAGGCCTATCGTCAGGCCTTCTCGGCCCCCGGAATTCCGGCCTCTGCGCCCGAACTAGTCGACCTCAACCAGGCCTTGCAGGTCGCCTCCCGCACCGCCCCGGACGACCCCATGATCGACATCGCCACGATGACAAAATTCGCCGCCACCGCAAATCCGGCCGATTTCCCGCCAGTCCCCAATTATATCCGCGCCGCCGACGCCAAGCCGCAAACGCGCGGAAAGGTCGCGCGCCAATGAGCTACTGGACTGCACCGGCAGGGCTTTTCATCGGCTATGGCGAACCCGCCCACGCCGACACCCTGGCCAAACTCCACGCCCAGGGCTTCTACCGCGGCTGGCCCCACGAGGACTTCGAGGCCTATCTCGCCGATCCGCTTCAGACCCCGTCCTACGTGGCGCTCGATAACCGCCGCACGCCCCGCGGCTTCGCCATGCTCCGCATCGCGGGCGACGAATGCGAGCTCTTGACGATTGCGGTGGATAAAAAGCTCAGGGGCAAAGGTATCGGCCGCGCGCTGCTCGCGGCTGCCTTCGCCGATCTGCGCATGACCCCGGTGCGCTCCATGTTCCTCGAGGTCGACGAAACCAATTTGGGTGCCATAAAGCTCTATAAAAACATGGGCTTTGCCGAGATCGCCACGCGCAAGGGCTACTACTCCAAGCCCGACGGGTCGGCCGCCACCGCCCTTGTCATGCGCGCCAATCTCGGCTAACCCGCATTCCAACGACGGATATTTCGGAGATGCTTGATGGGCACGCAATCGGGCAGCGAGGCCACGCTCGAGGAGCAATGCGTCGCGCGCAACATGCGCATGACCGAGCAACGCCGCATCATCGCCCGCGTGCTCGAAGCGGCGACCGACCACCCCGACGTCGAGGAACTCTACCGCCGCGCCGCCGCAATCGACCCGAAAATCTCGCTCTCGACGGTCTACCGGACGGTCAACCTTTTCGAGGAAGCCGGCCTCGTCACCAAGCACGATTTCAAGGATGGCCGCGCGCGCTTCGAGCAGAATCCCGACGAGCACCACGACCATTTGATCGATGTGCGCACCGGCAAGGTCATCGAGTTTCGCAACGAAGAGATCGAGGCGATTCAAGAGCTTATCGCCAAGAAACTCGGCTATAAGCTCGTCGACCATCGGCTGGAACTCTATGGCATCCCCATCGCCAAAGATGGTGACGAGTAGACGAAGGTCATGATCCTCAGGCTTTTGTTCCTCGCCCTCGTGGTGTTGCCGTTCACGCTCGTGGGCCTGCCCATTCAGGCGCTGATCCTCGCCTTCAACCGCCCCGGCTGGACGATCCTCCCGCGCATGTTCTTCAAGCTGATGGCCTTCGGCCTCGGCCTGCGCGTCAAGATCGTCGGCGCGCCGGTCAAAAACGGCCCGGTTCTCCTCGTCGCCAACCACATCTCCTGGCTCGATATCCCCGCTATCGCTTCGAAATTCCCGGTCTGTTTCGTTGCCAAATCCGAAATCGCCAATTGGCCGGTCGTCGGCTTCATGGCGCGGCTGCAAAAGACCGTCTTCGTCAACCGGGACCGCCGCACGGACGCGGGCCGCACCGCAAGCGAAATGAAAGACCGCATCGAGGAAGGCAGCAATGTCCTGCTTTTCGCAGAAGGTACCTCCGATATCGGCACCCATGTCCTGCCTTTCCGCTCCGCGCTGATGGGTGCCGCCCGTCAGGCAATGGCCGAGGGTACGGGCCGCGAGGTCGTCGTCCAGCCCATGACCATCGCCTATACCGCGCTCTCGGGCCTGCCGCTTTCGCGCCACGAGCGCCCGAAGGTCGCCTGGATCGGGGATATGGGGGTGGGGGACAATCTCAAGACGATCCTCTCCTCGGGCCCCAAGGACGTCACTATCGCCTTTGGAGATCCCATCAGGGGCGACGGAGACCGCAAAACAATCGCCAAAACCGCAGAGCGCGAGGTTCGGCGCATGCTTGTCGCCCTGAATCGCGGCCAGCCTTTGCAATAACCCCCCATAAGGGTGTAAAGGGGCCGCTTAACGAGCAAAATGGCGACCCGCGATGAGCGAAACCAACACCAAAAAGGTCTTCATCAAGACCTATGGCTGCCAGATGAACGTCTATGACAGCGACCGGATGACCGACGCGCTGTCCGAGCACGGCTATGCGCCCACCACCGAAATGGGCGATGCGGACTTGGTGCTCCTCAACACCTGCCACATCCGCGAAAAGGCCGCCGAAAAGGTCTATTCCGAACTCGGCCGCATCCGCGATTTCCGCGATGAGCGCGGTCCCGATGCCAAAAAGATGCTGATCGGTGTCGCCGGCTGCGTCGCCCAGGCCGAAGGCGAAGAGATCATGCGCCGCGCTCCGGCTGTCGATCTGGTCTTCGGCCCGCAATCCTACCACCGGCTCCCCGAGCTCGTCGCCAAGGCCGGTGGCGAGCGGGTGATCGACACGGATTTCCCCCAGGAAGACAAGTTCGCCCATCTGCCCCAACCGCGCCGTGAAGCCACCATCAAGCGCGGGCTGACGGCGTTTCTGACCGTCCAGGAAGGCTGCGACAAATTCTGCTCGTTCTGCGTCGTGCCCTATACCCGCGGCGCGGAAGTCTCGCGCCCCGTTGCGCAGGTGGTCGCCGAGGCACAGGCGCTTGCCGATGCCGGCGTGCGCGAGGTGACGCTGTTAGGCCAGAACGTCAACGCCTATCACGGACTCAATGAGACCGGCCATAGCGTGGGCCTTGGCGAACTCTGCCACATGCTCGCCGAAATCGACGGCCTCGAACGCATCCGGTATACCACGAGCCACCCGCGCGACATGGACGATGCGCTGATCGCTGCCCACCGCGATCTCGACAAGCTCATGCCATACCTTCATTTGCCGATCCAGTCGGGTTCGGACCGTATCCTCAAGGCCATGAACCGGCGCCACACGGCCGCCGAATACCTCGAACTGATTGAAAAGATTCGCGAGGCGCGCCCTGACATGGCTCTTTCGGGCGACTTCATCGTCGGCTTCCCCGGTGAAACCGAAGCGGATTTCGAAGCCACCCTCGATATCGTCAAAAAGGTCGGCTACGCCTCAGCCTTCTCGTTCAAATATTCCACCCGCCCCGGAACACCGGGCGCAGAAATGGACGGCCAAGTGCCCGAACCTATCAAGGCCGAGCGTCTCGAACGCCTGCAGGCGGAAATCAACGCGCTTCAGACGGCATTCAACGCAGGGTGTGTCGGAATGACCTTTCCTGTGCTTATCGAAAAGCCGGGACGGAACCCGGGCCAGGTCGCAGGACGTTCCCCTTATCTGCAGCCGGTCCATATCGAAGCCGATGCGGGCCTGATCGGCCAGATTTTGCCGGTCGAAATCACCGGCACGGCAAAAAATTCACTCTCGGGCACAATTGCCCGAGGCAAGGCGCGAGCGGTCTGATACCATCGGATATCGGAAAGATTCGGATTTGATGCCTCCGGAGCAGCCAACTTTGACACGAAACTTACGTGCTCAGGGCGACGCCCCCCCGCCCGCCCACCTCGAACTGGCGTTCGAAGACAACCGGCTTGTGTCCCAGCTTTACGGTGAATTCGACCAGAACCTCGCATTGATCGAGCAGCGGCTCGCCGTCGAAGCCAATTCGCGCGGCAATCACGTGATGTTGCGCGGCGGCGCCAACGCTGTCGATCAGGCGCGCCGGGCGCTCGAGTCGCTTTATGATATGCTGGAGGAAGGCAAACACGTTACCGTCGGCGATGTCGACGGGGTGATACGCATGGTCCAGACCGAGGACAGCCAGCTTTCGCTGCCCACCATCGAGAAGAAGGGCAAGGTGCGCATGGCCCAGATCGCCACGCGCAAGGCGACCATCGTCGCGCGCAATCCGGCCCAGGACGGCTATATCCGCGCCATGGACCGGTTTGAACTCGTTTTCGGCGTCGGTCCGGCCGGTACGGGCAAGACCTATCTCGCGGTCGCCCATGCAGCAACGCTTCTCGAGCGCGGCGAGATCAATCGCATTATCCTTACCCGCCCCGCGGTAGAGGCCGGTGAGCGTTTGGGCTTTTTGCCCGGTGACCTCAAGGAAAAGGTCGACCCTTATCTGCGTCCGCTCTATGACGCGCTCTACGATATGATGCAGCCCGAGGTCGTCGACCGCTGCCTTGAAAACCGCACCATCGAGGTGGCTCCACTCGCCTTCATGCGCGGGCGTACCCTCGCCAACGCCGCGGTCATTCTCGACGAGGCGCAGAACACCACATCCATGCAGATGAAGATGTTCCTGACCCGTCTGGGCGAAAACTCGAAAATGATCATCACCGGCGACCCCACTCAGGTCGACCTGCCGCGTGGTGAGAAATCCGGCCTCGTCGAGGCGCTGCACCTGCTTTCGGAGATCGAGGGTATCCACATCACGCGCTTTACCGACAAGGACGTCGTGCGCCACGCGCTCGTCGCCCGCATCGTGCGCGCCTATGAAGGCGCCACCGGCAAGGATCCGCTCGGCGAAGGACGGCTCGACGTTTGAGCGCGCCTCTCGAGATCGACATCGCCGTCGAGGGTGGCGACTGGCCCGAGGGCCTCGAACCGCTCGCCGAGACCGCTCTGCGGGCCGCGCTCGAACACTCCGGTCGGCTTCTGGCCGGTCCGGCGGAATTGAGCGTGCTTCTCACCGACGACGCGCATCAAAAAGAGCTCAACCGGCAATGGCGCGGCAAGGATGCGTCAACCAATGTGCTCTCTTTCCCGCAAATCGCGCCCGACGGTCCGGTGATGGGCCTTCTGGGCGATATTTCCCTTGCATACGAGACACTTGTGCGCGAAGCGGCCGATCTCGAAAAGCCCTTCGAGGACCATTTCGTCCACCTTCTCGTCCATGGAATGCTTCACATTCTCGGGTTCGATCACGTTTCCGAGAATGAGGCTCTTGTCATGGAGGCGAGAGAAACCGATATTATGAAGCTGTTGGGATACCCCGACCCCTATGATGGCGCGGAGCTGATCTAGGGGGGCACCATAGCCCGAAACGCGCAATGAACCAGGAGTGCTGACGGTTGACCGAAACGAGTCACCGCACCCCAAGATGACCGACAACGATCAATCTAGCGCCGCGGCGCGCCGGCCGCATCGCCTCTCAGGCGACACTGAACAGTCCGAACCTTCCCCTGACAGGCGGCCCACACTCTGGGCCAGGATCAAAACCCTATTGCCCGGCCGCGGGGGGTCTTTGCGTACCGACCTGCAGGAAGCCCTCGAATCGCACTACGACGCGGAGATGCCGGACAGCTTTTCCGCGTCCGAGCGGGCTATCCTTCAGAACGTTTTGAACCTGGGCGATATGCGCGTCGAGGACGTCATGGTTCCCCGCGCCGATATCGAAGCCGTTGAGGTCAATGTCACCGTCGGTCACGTCATCGAACGCTTTCGCGATGTGGGACATTCGCGCATGCCGGTTTTCGAGGACAGCCTCGATTCGGTCATCGGCATGGTCCACATCAAGGACGTGCTCAACCGCACTACCGAACGGGTCAAGGCGGACAAACCGGCCGACGGCACCAATGGCGCTGGAAATGGCAACGGCATGCCCGCAAGTCCGGTGAAATTCGTCACACCCGCGCTCAAACAGAAGATCGGCAAGCTCGATCTCGTCCGCAAAGTCCTCTTCGTGCCGCCGTCGATGCCGGTCATCGACCTCTTGCAGTCCATGCAGGCCACCCGTATGCACATGGCGGTGGTGATCGACGAATATGGCGGCACCGACGGGCTTGTGACCATCGAAGACCTTCTCGAAGCGGTCGTAGGCGACATCGAGGACGAGCACGACGAGGATGAAGTGGCGATGCTCAAGCCGCTTAATGAGGACATGTTCCTTGCCGACGCCCGCATCGAACTTTCCGAACTGGCCGAGACCGTCGGCCCCGATTTCGACCCCGGCGAAGTCGCCGAGGATGTCGATACTCTGGGCGGTCTGGTGTTTGCGCTGATGGGCCGCGTACCCGTGCGCGGCGAGGTGATTTCCAAGCTCAAGGGGTTCGAACTCGAGATCACCCGCGCAGATGCCCGCCGCGTACGCCAGGTCCGCATCACCCGCAAAAAGCGCAAGCAAAGGCTGATGTTCACCGGGCCGAAAGCCGAAGCATCCTTGGGCCCTCAGGACGGCTCATCGGGGCAGCAGGCGGCGGAGTAGGGAGGGCTTCACTGCGCCGCGTCCAACGCCGCCTTCACTGCGTCCATCACCTCTTGCCGCGCCGTGTCGTTCGGCGCTTCGCGCAGCTTGTGGCTCAGTTCGATGATGAACTCCGCGTAGGAATTGTGCCAATCATGCGCGATCTGACCCGGCTCGATCCGTGGCGCTTTCGTCGGCACCGCCGCGCCCGCGCCGCCGGCGAGCAGCTCAACGAGATCGTCGAGCTCGGGCCGGATGATCTGATCGGACGAAAGCCCGATCTCCCGTAATGCGACGGCGAAGGCCTTGCGTTCCTCGTCGTCGCCATGGGTTAAAAACACCGATCCATGCACGGGCAGCCGTGCCTTGACCCACGCGACGAGTTCGGCGTGATCGGCATGGGCCGAATAGTTCTGAATCGTGCGGATCGTCGCGCGTACCACCGTTTCGCGCCCGTGGATACGCACCTCGTCCGCGCCGCTCTGGATCACCTGTCCCAGCGTACCCTGGGCCTGATAGCCGACGAACAACACCGTGGCGTCGTGGCGTGGCAGGTTGTTACGAAGATGGTGTTTGACTCGCCCCGCATCGCACATCCCCGAGGCCGAAATGATGATCGAACCGCCGCGAATCATATTGATTGCCTTGGATTCCTCCACCGTCTCGACGATTTTGAAGCGCTTATCGGCAAAAAGCTCCTCGGCGCTGAGTTCGGTATCCTCGAATTGATCCGCGAAATTCCGAAAGACGCCTGTCACCCGCCGCGCCAGCGGTGAATCGAGGAAAACCGCTATCGGGTTGATCGTACCATCCTTGATCAGGACCCCGATATCGTGCAGCAACTCCTGGCTGCGTTCGACCGCGAAAGCGGGAATGACCACATTGCCGCCCCTTTCGAGCGCTTCGCGCAGTTCCGTGCCCAGCGCCGCGCGCCGCGCTTCGAGCGTATAATCGGCGCGGTCGCGCCCGCCATAGGTGGATTCGCAGACGACATAATCGAGGTCGTGCGGGCTCTCTGGTTCAAGATAGAACGCTTTCTCGTCCGGTCCGATATCCCCCGAAAAGAGGATTCTGACGGGTGCTTCGCCATCGGCGACTTCCAGCTCGATCGATGACGAGCCCAGAATATGCCCCGCATTCCAGAACCGTACCCGAACCCCCTCACCGGGCGAGAACCATTCGCAATAAGGGTGCTCGATCCGGTGCTCGAGCGCCCGCTCGGCATCCTTGAGCATATAGAGCGGCTCGACAGGAGGTTCGCCCCGCCGCCGCCGCTTGCGGTTTTCCCGTTCGGCCTCGCTCTCCTGGATCGAAGCGGAATCGGGCAGAAGGAATTCGATGAGCCCGTGCGTCGCCACCGTGGCGTGCAGCGGCCCCCGATAGCCGCCTTTGTAGAGCTTGGGAATGAGCCCGACATGGTCGATATGCGCATGCGTCAAAAGCACGAAGTCGATATCGGCGGGGGAAAAGGGAAAGGGCTTGGCATTGAGCGCCCGGACCGTCTTGTTGCCCTGAAAGAGCCCGCAATCGATGAGAAACGTGCCCGCATCGTGCGTAATCCGGTAGCACGAGCCCGTGACAGTGCCCGCGGCACCGTGAAACGACAGGGTGACGGTCATGGAGAACTCCCGAAGATGTGTAGAGTGCGCTAGCGCGGTGCGCGCTTGGCAAGAATCCGTTGCAGCGTTCGGCGGTGCATGTTGAGACGACGCGCGGTTTCCGAAACGTTGCGGTCGCACAATTCGTAAACGCGTTGGATATGCTCCCAGCGCACGCGGTCCGCCGACATCGGGTTCTCCGGCGGTTCGGGCTTGATTTCTTCGTCCGCAAGCAGCGCCTTGATGATGTCGTCGGCGTCCGCGGGCTTGGCGAGATAGTCCATCGCGCCCAGTTTCACGGCCGTAACCGCCGTTGCGATATTGCCATAGCCGGTCAGAACCACCGCGCGGGCGTCAGGACGCTTCTCGTGCAGCGTGGAAACCACCTCTAGCCCGTTCCCGTCCTCGAGCCGCAGATCGACGACGGCGAAGGCTGGTGGATTCGATTTGACCGCCGCCAGCCCCGCCGCGACACTGTCTGCAATCGATACGATAAAGCCGCGCTTGTCCATGGCCCGCTCGAGCCGCGTCAGGAACGGCTTGTCGTCGTCAACGAGCAAAAGCGTACGGGCTTCATCTGCAAGGTCGGTCAAATCGGTCATTTTGTTATCCTCTCGCCGTCCTTTATATGGCGAATAACACCCAAAAGGTCAAAGCCGCTCCATGCGGCCTATTGGTACGCTTCTTCGACCAGCACGGCGCGCGGCCAGGAGATTTCGACGCACGCATGCCCGTTCGCCCGCGCGTTGAAGAATCGCAGCCGCGCGCCGGTGCGCTCAAGTAGTGTCTTGGCGATGAAAACGCCCAGTCCCAGCCCGCCCGCGCCCTCGGCGGGACGCGGATCCGCATCCCCGCCGCGCCAGCGCGTCGTGAGATAGGGTTCGCCCAGCCGGCTCAAAAGATCGGTGGGAAACCCCGGCCCATCGTCGGTGATCGTGATCACCACGCGGGACCCGTCCCATCCGGCGCTGATCGAAACCTTTTCACGCGCGAACTGCACCGCGTTTTCAATGAGGTTCCCAAGTCCATATAAGAGCCCGACATTGCGCGCGATCACAGGCTCGGGTCCCCCATGTTGGGATTTCGAAAGCGCGATCGTCTTGCCCGCGCCCGCGCTCGAATGCTCGTGCAGCTTGGCGAGCTCGGCGACGATATCCGAGAGCGATGCGTGATCGAAAATGTCTGAGCCGCCAGGCTTGAGGCTACGCAGCTTACCGAGGATCGCCCGGCACCGCGCCACCTGTTCGAGGATAAGGTCGATATCTTCCGCCATCTCTTGCGTCGGCGCGTCCGACCGCATTTCCTTGGCGGCCAGCGCAATCGTCGCCAAGGGCGTCCCCAATTCGTGCGCCGCCGCCGCCGCAAGGCCGTCGAGCGCGGAAAGCTGCTGCTGGCGCGAGAGCGCAAGCTCGGTCACCGTCAGCGCGTCGACCAATTGCCGCGCTTCGTGCGCGACCTTGCCCGTATACCCCGCGATAAAGGCCACACCGCACAGAACTGCGACCCACATCCCGATGAGATAGACCGCTGGCGGCACAAAGGGCGCCGCCGGATCCCAGGGCAACGGGAGATGGAACATCGCCAGAGCGGTCGCAATTGCGCCAGCAAGCACCGCCAGCAGGACCGTTTCGCGCTGGGGCAGCACCGAAGCGGAAACCGAGACGGGTGCAATCAACAGGAGTGCAAAGGGATTGCCGAGCCCGCCGGTCAGATAAAGCAATCCGCCCACCTGCAGACAGTCATAAGCAAGCTGAAGGAATGCCAGCCGCCGCCCGGGCCGGTGCGCCGGACCGAACCGGATCAGGAGCCCGACATTGAGCAGGACCGAAAGACCGATCAGCGTAAGACACCCCAGCAACGGCAACGGATAGCCGAGCCCATACTGAATGAAGAGCACGCTGGCTGCTTGTCCCGCGACTGCAAGCCACCGCAGAAGGATGAGCGTATCGAGCCGCAAGGGATGCGCAGGGTGTGTCAGCACTTGGGTGTCGTTATCGGCCAATGGATACATAAAACCACTCTACTTCCGTGCAAATACCCGGAAAGCCGGGCCTATGGGCCTTCTACCACAGTATTTCAAGG
Organism: Pelagibacterium halotolerans; assembly: GCF_044811015.1. GTDB lineage: Bacteria > Pseudomonadota > Alphaproteobacteria > Rhizobiales > Devosiaceae > Pelagibacterium > Pelagibacterium halotolerans_A. Next base: position 2,343,106 of record NZ_CP085243.1, on the reverse strand, counting down.
CCCAGAATTCGCATATTTCCGCCTTGACCGCGAATTTGGGGACCCCAGTTATAATCGTGTTCGAACCTGGAGAGACGGACAATGAGCACTGCAATTATCAAACCTGAATGGTCGCCCCTAACCATCGCGTTGATGGTTCTGGGCTTCATCATCTTCTGGCCCCTTGGCGCGGCGATGCTCGCCTATATCCTTTGGGGTGAATATTTCGGCGGCTCGAAAGAGAAGGCCGAAAGCTGGGTTCATAACCAACGCGAGCATTGGAAGGCCAAAAAGGCCGCGCACCATCGCTGCCACGGCCGCCACTATCGCGGTTTTGACCGGACTGGCAACGCCGCGTTCGACGACTACCGCGAGGAGCAATTGAGGCGCCTCGAAGAGGAGCGCCGCCGGCTCGATGAAGAACGCGCCGCGTTCGAGGAATATCTCGACAACCTCCACAAGGCGCGGGATCGTGAGGAGTTCGACCGCTTCATGCGCGAACGCCAGAATCGTCCCGAAGATAATGGCGGCGGTGACCAGCCGCACCAGTATTGAAAACGCGAAGACACGAGGTTCGGCGCCATATTAGGGGATGAGCCTCCCGCCCCTGCCGAACCTTCGCCCCGGACCTTTCCGCCGGGGCTGTAAGAAGACGGCGTACGCTCCCCCCTTGGCGTGCGCCGTTTTTCTTTTCCCTGATTGCCTATGGCTGGGCCATACTGAACGCAACCGAATCGTAATCTCGGGGACACTCCTAATGGGCTTGGGTTTTCTGCGCGCCTCGAAAATTCCCAGTTTGACCGAACTCGTGATTGGCGAGACCGCCGTCGCGGTCACCGTTAAGGTCAACCCGCGCGCCCGGCACTACCGGCTGGCGGTTTCGCGCAAGGGCGAACCGGTCCTGACCTTCCCCGCCTCGGGGCGCTGGGCCGAAGCGCAAGCCTTCCTTGAACGCAATCGCGGCTGGCTCTCCAAGCGCCTCGAAAAGCGTGGCAGCATCGCGCGGCTGGCGGATGGGGCCAATGTGCCGCTCCGTGGCATTGAGCACACACTCCTCGTCCGCGACAGCCTTCGCGGCACTGTGGAAGCCGGTGAGGGTCCGGCCGGCCCCACGCTCTCGGTTCCCGGCGGTGCGGATCATTTCAGGCGCAGGCTGATTGACTGGTTCAAAACCGAGGCGCGGTCCGATATCGAGGCGCGTTGCGCCGTCCATGCGAACACTCTCGGCGTCTCCATCGCCGCGATCCGCATGCGTGACCAGTCTACCCGCTGGGGGTCATGCTCATCGGCGCGTGTGCTTAACTTCAATTGGCGCCTCATCATGGCGCCGCCCTTCGTGCTCGACTATGTCGCCGCCCACGAGGTCGCCCATATCCTCGAGATGAATCACGCCCCCGCCTATTGGCACACCCTCGCCCGCGCGCTGCCGGACTATGAGAGGGGCAAGGCCTGGCTCAAGGTCCACGGTCAGTCATTGATGGCGATTGATTAAGAACACCCTCAAGAACAGCTGCATCGTCTCGCCTATCCTTTTTTCCGCCCGGCGAGATCCGACGCGGTTATTCTCGGGAGTGTCCTGGCCGGAGCGCATGAGCGTATGCAATGCAACGCAATGTAATGTCATAACGTTGCAATACGAACCCATTAGCGTCGGCCTCGGATGCGGTCCGGAGCCAGGTTCTGGTGCGGATCAATTGCCTCCAACAAGGGGTTCGCACCGGGCTGCATCCAACCTGGCGCTTTCGCCCTTATTGTCCGCCGAAAATCGAATTGAGCAGGCCGCCGACAGGGTCATTGGCCGGTCCAACGAGCTGCCCGTCCGGTTGGGTGCCAGCCTGTCCTTCCGCGGGCTGGGCTACACGCTCGGCCAAGGGCACGTAATGACCCGGCAGATTGGCGACCGAAAGCCCTTCATGCGCCTGAACCATGAATTTCCGCCAGATCTCGGCGGGCACCGAGCCGCCGGTCAGCCCGCCGGTCGAGGTGTCGTCGTCATTGCCAACCCATACCCCGCCGACCCAACTCGCTGTGTATCCGACGAACCATGCATCGCGCGTGCTCTGCGTGGTTCCCGTTTTGCCGCCCATGGGCCAGCCGGGTAGCGCCGCGCGGGTCGAGGTCCCTTCCCGTACACCCGTCTGCAGCATGTCGTTCATCATTCCCACCTGCTCGTCGGTCAGGATCTGTCCCGGCCCCGAGGGTACGGCCTCGTAGAGCACTTCCCCATCCGTCGTCGTGATCCGGGTGATGACGTTGGCGATGACGCCCTGCCCGCCATTGGCAAAGGGCGCATAGGCCGCAGTCAATTCGAGCAGCGAGACCTCCTGCGTGCCAAGCGCAATCGACGGCACCGGCTGGAAATTCGAGGAAAAGCCCATACGGTAGGCGGTCTCGATGACGTTTTCCGGGCCGATATCGATGGCGAGCTGTGCAGCGATCGTGTTGATCGATTTGGCGAGCGCGTCGCGCAGCAGCATGGGGCCGCGATACTGCCGGTCGTAATTGCTCGGCGACCAGCCATTATAATCGATCGGCTCGTCGATCATCACCGTATCGGGCGTGTAGCCCTGCTGAAGCGCGGCGAGATAGACGAACGGCTTGAAGCTCGACCCCGGCTGCCGCCGTGCCGTCACCGCGCGGTTGTACTGGCTCTGGGTGTAGTCGACGCCGCCCACCAAGGCCCGCACACGGCCTTCGGTATCCATGGCCACGAGAGCCGCCTGGTCGAAATTGCGGTCCGTGCCATATTCGGCGACCGCTTCCTTGATGACGAACTCCGCGTGCTTTTGAAGATCCCAGTCGATGGTCGTATGGACGATGACGTCTTCGTTGACTTCGCCCAGATATGCGTTCATGAGCGTTTCGACCCAATCCGCGACGTAGTATTCCGCCCCCGCCTGCCGCGTGGGCACGCTTGTCCGCGATGGATCGACCGCCGCCGCGTCGGCCTCCTGCTGGGTAATGAAACCTTCGCGTACCATGTTCGCCAGTGTCAGCCGCTGCCGCTCGATGGCGCGATCGGGATGGGTCTTGGGGTTATAGGCCGAGGGGGCAGGCAGGATACCCGCGAGCATTGCCGCCTGCCCTAGCGAAAGGTTGCGCGCGGAAATGCCGAAATACGTCTGCGCGGCTGCCTCTATCCCCGTTGCGCCCGAACCGAAATGGACCCGGTTCATATAGAGTTCGAGGATCTGTTCCTTGGTGTAGTTCTGCTCGAGCCAGATCGCCAGCAACGCTTCCTGCACCTTGCGCCCGAGCGTTTGGTCGGGGGTCAGAAACAGGTTCTTTGCCACTTGCTGGGTGATCGTCGAGGCACCGCGGGTCAACTCGCCGGCGCGCAGCGATTCAATCGCCACGGAGGCCAGGCCGATCGGGTCCACGCCGAAATGCGAATAAAAGCGCCGGTCTTCGTTCGCGATGATCGCGAGCGGCACATAGTAAGGAATCTCGTGGTAGGATACCGCCTCGCCGCCGGTTTGCCCGCGGTTCGAAAGCAATTGCCCGTTTGAGGCGAGTACCTGGATATTGGGTGGCCGCTGCGGCACTTCCCATGTGTTGGGCGCGCCGAGCTCGCGACCGTAATAGAAAATGATACCACCCACCACGATCGCGCCCAGAATCGCCATCGTGAAGCAGAAATAGACAGCGCCTACAAGAAAACCGCCGATCCCCCCGCGCCGCTTCTTGGTCTTCGCTTGCCGTCCCTTGGGCGTCTTTTTTGGCTTTTGTGCCTTCTGGGGCTTTTCCGCCCGCGCGGCCTTGCCAGACGCACCAGCGCCATTGCCGCCTTTTTTACCGGCGTCGATACGGTCTTCGGGATTGAGGCGAAGGTCCATAGAGCTCACTTTCCGGGCAGATAAGGCGATTGCGTGGCGTCCCTTCCTCTCAATCGCCGGCGATGCACGCGCGTCCCCGCGCGGCAAACCAAGTCGAGGCTCTTGCTATTGAGCCTAAATGTGGCCGGTTTATGTGAGGTAAAACGGCCCGATGCAAGCGGCCCGATCAAATTAATGCGCGCTCCCCTCAGTGTTGCGCATCTGCATCGGATTTTGGCGGATAGTCATCAAACCGCGTGCCGGGTTCGGGGCAGGCATGCGCGCCGCCCCCAACTCTGATAAATTCGCAACAAATCTTCTAGCCGCCGATCACACGTCCAGGTTCGAAACGGCCAGCGCGTTATCCTGGATGAAGTCGCGCCGCGGTTCGACGAGGTCACCCATAAGCTGAGTGAAGATGTTATCCGCATCGTCCGTCTGGTCGATCTTGACCTGCAGGAGGGTGCGCGCATTGGGGTCCATCGTGGTCTCCCAGAGCTGCTCGGCGTTCATTTCGCCCAGCCCCTTGTAGCGCTGGATCGAAACGCCCTTGCCGCCAGCCGCCATGATCGTCGCAAACAGCGAGCGCGGGCCGTAGATCTCGGTCTTTATATCCTTGCGCGTGAGTGTCGGGACACCGCCATAGATCTCGTCGAGCTTGCCTGCCAGCGAGCGCAGCTTGCGCGCGTCCGCCGAACCCAAAAGCGCCGCGTCGAGGGAATGGGATTCGGTCACCCCGCGCACCACGCGCGAGAAGACAAAGCCCCCTTCGCCGTCGAGTGCGCCTGTCCAGCCGCGCTCGGTTTCGTCCGACATACGGTCCAGCCGATTGGCGACGCGCTCGGCGAGGTGCTGCGCGGCGGCGGCATCCTCCATCGCTTGCGGGTCTAGCGCGCCCACAACGGCGGCCTGTTCGATCATTTGCCGATTGTATTTTGTATTCTGTGCCTCGATCAGATGATCGAGGTCGCGTGCTTGCTCGACGATGGACAAAAGATCTGCGCCAGCATGCGAACTCCCGGCCCGCGTCGTCAGCACGGCATCCTCGACGCCACCTGAAAGAAGGTAATCCTCCCGCGCCCGCTCGTCTTTCAAATACTGCTCGGATTTCCCGCGCGTAACCTTATAGAGCGGCGGTTGCGCGATATAGAGATGTCCGCGCTCGATGATCTCCGGCATCTGCCGGTAAAAGAACGTCAAAAGAAGCGTGCGGATATGCGCGCCGTCTACGTCGGCGTCCGTCATAATGATGATCTTGTGATACCGGAGCTTTTCCGGGTCGAACTCCTCGCGTCCGATCCCGGTCCCCAGCGCAGTGATCAGCGTGCCGACCTGGTCGGAGGAAATCATCCGGTCGAACCGCGCGCGCTCGACGTTCAAGATCTTCCCGCGCAACGGCAATACGGCCTGCGTCGCACGGTAGCGTCCCTGCTTGGCCGAGCCGCCTGCCGAGTCACCCTCGACGATAAAGATTTCGGCCTTTGCCGGGTCTCGCTCCTGGCAGTCCGCGAGCTTGCCGGGCAGCGAGGAAATCTCTAGCGCAGATTTGCGCCGCGTCAGTTCACGCGCCTTGCGCGCCGCCTCCCGCGCCGAAGCGGCCTCAGCCACCTTCGTAACGATGGTCTTGGCTTCGGCGGGATGCTCTTCGAACCATTGGGACAGCTTGTCGTTGACGACGTTCTCGACCACCGGCCGGACTTCGGAAGACACCAGCTTGTCCTTGGTCTGCGACGAGAATTTGGGGTCTGGCACCTTGACCGAAAGCACGCAGGTCAACCCCTCGCGCGTGTCGTCGCCGGTCAACGATACCTTCTCGCGTTTTAGTATCCCGCTCCGGTCGGCATAGCTCGTCACCTGCCGGGTGAGTGCACCGCGCAAGCCCGCTAGGTGTGTGCCGCCGTCGCGCTGCGGGATGTTGTTGGTGAAGCACAGGACGTTTTCGTGGTAGCTGTCGTTCCACCACATGGCCACTTCGACCGTGATCCCATCCTTTTCCGCCGAAAGCCCAATGGGCGCGCCAAGTAGCGGTGATTTATTCTTGTCGAGATATTTGACAAACGCCTCAAGCCCGCCCTCATAGAGCATGTCGGTCTCGATGACTTCGGGATGCCGCTTGTCCTTAAGGATGATATGCACGCCGGAGTTGAGGAAGGCGAGTTCACGCAGCCGGTGTTCAAGCGTCTTGTAGTCGAACTCGACCATCGTGAAGGTATCGGTCGAGGGCATGAAGGTCACCTCGGTCCCCGAGCGGCCTTCATATGTACCGGTCTCTTCGAGCGGCTTGTCGGCAACCCCGTGGGTGAAGCTGATCTCGTAAACCTTGCCGTTGCGGCGGATCTTCAATTTGAGCCACACCGAAAGCGCGTTCACCACCGAAACGCCCACGCCATGGAGGCCGCCGGAGACCTTATAGGAATTCTGGTCGAACTTCCCGCCCGCGTGGAGCTGGGTCATGATCACTTCGGCCGCCGAAATCCCTTCTTCCTTATGGATGTCGGTGGGAATGCCGCGGCCATTGTCGGTCACCGTCACCGAGCCGTCGGCATTGAGCGTGACGGTCACAATGTCCGCGTGTCCCGCCAGCGCCTCGTCGATCGCGTTATCGACGACCTCGTAGACCATATGGTGCAGCCCGGTGCCGTCGTCGGTATCCCCGATATACATCCCCGGGCGCTTGCGCACCGCGTCGAGGCCTTTCAAAACCTTGATCGAATCCGCACCGTATTCAGGTTCGCCAGAGATATTTGTAATGTCACTCATGAAGCTTAAGAATCAGCCTTTGTTGGGGACCGTTCCGTTGTATCCGATCCCCTCGTTTTCCCAAAGCAATTTGCCGGAAGTTCTGGTCAATAAGTGGGCAAAAATCGCTGATTTTCAACCGGTTTGGTGCAATTGACCGCTTGCGACGGAAAAGTGCTGCGCGCGCGCGCGCAGATCGGCGAAAAGCACCGGATCGGTCCCCGTCATCCAGCACTGCGTATCGAGCTTTTCAAGCGCATCGAAAAGCGCCGCGCGGCGCTTGGGGTCGAGATGCGCGGCGATCTCGTCGAGGAGCAACAAGGGCGTGATTCTGGCCATCTCCTTGACCAGCCGCGCATGGATCAGCACGAGCCCGATGAGGAGCGCCTTTTGCTCACCGGTCGAGCACAGGCCTGCCGGCATGCCCTTTTGCCGGTGGGTGACGGAAAAATCGACCCTGTGCGGCCCCAATGTCGTCCGCCCTGCCGCCCTGTCGAGCGCGCGAGACGCCCGCCAGCGCAGCGCCAATTCGCCTTCGAGCTCAGACGCCGTTCCGGGATCGGCATCCTCCAAAAGCGGCGAGAGGTCCAAAACTGCCTCGGGAAACCCGGTATCGGCAACTGAGGAAGCCATCAGCGCCTGCAGATGCGCAAGCGAATCCGTGCGCGCGAAATGAACCGCCGAGGCATATTCGGCCATCTGCGCCTCAATGGCGGAGATCCATCCCGGATCGCCGTTTTCATCGAGCAACCGGTTGCGCTGGCGCATGGCATTTTCGAAATCGGCCACCGCCGCGCCATGGCCGGGAATGAGCGTCGTCACGAGCCTGTCGAAAAACCGCCGGCGCTCGGATGCCGGCCCGGAAAAGAGCCCGTCCATCGCCGGGGTGAGCCACAGAATGCGCAGATATTCGCTCATCTGTGTCACCGAAGGCGCATTGGTGCCGTTGATCCGCACCCGCCGCGATCCCGCATCCCCCGCTGCGCCAGTGCCGATATCGACGGGTCCGTATTCGGTCTCGACGCTCGCCGCGACGGCCCAATGGCCGTCCGAACCCGAAAGCGCCAGCGTATCGAACGGCGCGCGCCGCAGCCCGCGTCCCGGCGAGAGCAACGATACCGCTTCGATGAGGTTCGTCTTGCCCGCGCCGTTCTCCCCCGTCAGCACCACATGCTGCGGCCCGAGATCGAGCGCGGCACTCGCATAATTGCGGAAGCTGGTGAGCCTGAGTCTTGAAATGTAACGCTGGGGCATCGGAAGCCCGCCGGGCCTAGGGCCAGCACGCACTTATTTCGCACTCACGACGCTGCCGGATTTGGCCAGCCCGGCTGGAAAAGTGCGTCGTGCGTATCGGGGATACGGAGGGCGGACTTTGACGCACCGAATGGCCGAATCCGGCGCGCCCCTCCGGGGTGGGACGCAAATGGCCAACTGGGGCGTCGGAGAGCTTGACCGTACCCCCGGTACGCTCTGCTCTCTCTTCCTGCCATTTGGCCATTTGTGTCTCCATCGTGAGCGCGAAATAAGTGCGTTCTGGCCCTAAACCCGCATCGGCATCAGCACGAACTGCGCCTGGGTTTCCCCGTCTTCCTTGACGAGTGTGGGTGAACCCGCGTCGTTGAAGAGGAACAGCGCGTTCTCTGTGCGGATTTGCGAGATGATTTCCAGCAAATACCGCGCGTTGAAGCCGATCTCGAACGCTTCGACATCGAACTCGACGGCGACTTCTTCATTCGCCGTCCCGTGATCGGGATTGGTCACCGACAATTCCAGCATCCCTTCGGAGAGCGAGAGCTTCACTGCCTTGCCGCCGCGCTCGGACGCAATCGTCGACACCCGGTCGACGGCCTTGGCGAGGCTATCGCGGTTGACCCGCATTAGTTTGTCGTTGTTCTTCGGCGTCACCCGCTCGTAATCAGGGAAACTGCCCTCGATGAGCTTCGAGAGGAGCACCACACCGCCAAGCGTAAACCGGATTTTGGTGTCCGACAGTTCGACCGCCACATCGCCCTCGACCCCGTCGAGCAGCTTCAAAACTTCCGAGACCGTTTTACGCGGCACGATAATCCCCGGCATCCCCGCCGAACCCGGCGGCGCTTCCGCCTCGACCCGCGCCAGACGGTGCCCGTCGGTCGCTACAGCGCGCATGACGATCCCGTCACCCGCCTCGATTGTGTGGATGAAGATGCCATTGAGATAGTACCGCGTCTCCTCGTTCGAGATCGCGAACTGCGTACGCTCGATCAGATCCTTGAGCGTTTCAGCGGGGATTGAGAAGGTGTGCGTAAAGCTGCCCGATTTGAGATCCGGAAACCCATCCGGATTAAGGCAGGCGAGGTGAAAGCGCGAGCGCCCCGAGGTGATCAGCATCTGGTCCGCGCCGTCAGTTTCGAGCACCACCTCCGCGCCGTCCGAAAGCTTGCGCACGATCTCGTAAAGCGTGTGTGCCGGTACCGTCGTTATCCCCGGCGTGCCGGTCATCGCGGGAACGGTCTCCGTCACCTCGATGTCGAGGTCCGTCGCCCGCAGGTCCAGTCCCTCGGCGGTCGCGCTCATTAAAACGTTCGCGAGGATCGGATAGGTATTGCGGCGCTCGACGACCCGATGCACATGGCCAAGCGACTTCAACAAGTGGTTGCGCTCAAGCGTGACCTTCATCGCGTATCAACACCCCTTTACGGAAACCCATGATGCGGCGCAGGCCGGGCTCGGCCTGCATTCCGGCAGAACGCCGGGCCGAGACCCTGCCCCCATTGGCCCAAAAACGCAAGGCCCCACCCCATCGCAGAGCGCCGGGGTGGGGGATTTTCCGCAGGAATTGGTGGGGAAGACGTCTCGTTCGCGCTTTTGCCCTGCGAGCTAGCTCTCCGGGCGTTCGCCTCTCAAAAAGCTCCACTGGAGCTTTTTGCCGCCACTGACGCGGCGGACGTTGCTCACTCCTCAAGCATCCGCTTCAAAAGCTCGATTTCCTGCGTCAGGTCCCCATCGTCGGCCATGAGCTGCTCGACCTTGCGGACCGAATGAAGAACGGTTGTATGATCGCGCCCGCCGAACCGGCGCCCGATCTCGGGCAAGGAGCGCGAGGTCAGCGCCTTGGCCAAATACATGGCTATCTGGCGTGGCCGCACCACGTCGCGCGAGCGGCGCGAAGAGAGAAGGTCGGTCTTGCGCACGTTAAAGTGGCGCGCGACGATGCGCAGAATATCCTCGATGCGCACCCGTGGCGTTTCCCGGCTACGGATCAGATCCTGCAGCGTCTTTTCGGCCAGTCCCACCGTGATCGGCTCGCCTGTCAACTGGTTGGCCGCCACCAGCCGGTTGACCGCGCCGTCGAGATCGCGGCCATGGGAAACGATGCATCGCGCGATGAAGTCAATGACGGGCGCCGGAAAGGTGAGCCCGGAGAACCGCCCCGATGCCTGGTCAGCGCGCTTTTGCACAATGGCGCGGCGCAACTCGATGTCGAAGGGCGCAATGGGAATGACCAGTCCGCCCGAGAGCCGCGAGCGCACGCGGTCGTCGAGCATTTCAAGGTCCCGCGGCGGTGCGTCGCCGGCGACGACAACCTGCTTGGTGCCTGAAATCAGCGAAGAAAGCGTGTGGCCGAATTCGGTGGCCGACTTCCCCTGCAGGAATTGCATGTCGTCGATCAAAAGAAGGTCGATCCGCCGCAGCCATTCCTTAAAGGCGAGCGCGGACTGGTGCTTCACCGCCGTAATGAAATGGTACATGAAATGGTCGGCGGTGAGATAAACGATGTTGCGGTTTGCGTCCGACGCTCCCGCTGCCCAGGCGATTGCATTGAGGAGATGGGTTTTGCCCAACCCCACGGTCGAATGGATATAGACCGGGTTGAAAGTTACCGTATTGTTGGCTGCCGCCGAGGCCACCTGTTTGGCGACCCCGAGCGCCATTTCGTTGGCGTTGCCCGAAACGAAGGTCTCGAAGGTCAGCTTGCGGTCGAGTGCGCTGCCCGAAAGCGCATCCGCCGGCGCGCCGCCCGCCGCACCGAGCATATTGCCGGCTGCGCTCGCTGGTGCAGGGCGGGTTTCTGCGTCCGGCGCTGCGGTGTCCGCGCGCTCGGGAGAAACGTCGTTGCCGGCCACAAGCCGCGGACGCGCCTGACCGTTTACCCTGACAGTCAGGTGCAGGCGCGAAATCGCCTCGTCTTCGGCCCGAAATGCCTCAAGGATTTTTTCGACGTAATTGGATTGAATCCAGGAGCACAAAAACCGCGTCGGCACTGACAGATGCGCCAGATCGCCGACGATTTCCTCAAGCGCAAGGCGCGCGAACCATGAGGTGAAGATATCCTCGCCGACCGCCGCCCGCAGCCGTGCACGCACGCGCAGCCACAACTGCTCGGTTTCGCCCGTCGTCATGTCTCTCGTCCCGCTTTGTGCCCCGATTTCCCCGTGCGGGTTAACCTCCGCTTGTGCTTTTTTGGTTTGGTAGGTGTCGCGATCCGCTGACGCGATCGATTCCATATTCGAGCCTCTTTCCCCGTTGCGCCGCCCGATTGTTGAGCGGTCTGTGGTTTCCCTCAAATGCGCCCCAAACGCAGACAAAAATACTCATCCTCCATCAAATTGAATTGATGAAGCTCAGAATAACGAACAAATAGAAAACAGCGCTGGATGCGCCTACTGGACTATATGTGAAACGACCTGGCTAGTAGTCCTGCCCTCGACCGTGAAGCTGATGCTTGGCCGTCGCATCCGAGACTGCGCTCGATTGCCTGGAACCATCAGAGCCGCGCATCATGTTTCCCTCTTTAGGCAGGACGGCGGTCGTTTCACTTGGATGTCCGCCGCTTTTGTTGTCATCCAATGGAGCCATTTTAGACAGCCAAATTTTCGCGCACAACCGCACATTTCATCAAAAATGGGCTTGACTCTCACGTCATTTTTGCGAGCTCGCCAGAAGGGTTCCGAAAGGAAAAATTAAGGGTATGGGACTCCTTGTAGAATCATCTCTCTGCCCAAATTTGAGGCGCCAAAAATTTTTTCTCGACGGCCGCGATTCCTCCCCCGGCGTGGCGTAAGATGACAATCTCGTGACGGATTTGTTACGGAATTTCGAACCAAGAAAAAGCCCCCTTTCGGGGGCTGAAAACTTCTTCTATCGAGTGGCGACTCGGAGGGCACGACGGGCCGGCAGTTGCCTATCCGGCCCAGAAGACATCTTCATTACGCCCCCAAAGCTTTGACGCGTTTGGCGAGGCGGGAAATCTTGCGGCTGGCCAGATTCTTATGAAAAACGCCCTTGCCGGCGGCACGCTGAAGCTCGGGTTCGGCGGCCTTGAGCGCAGCGGCGGCAGCGGCTTGGTCGCCCGAAGCGATCGCTTCTTCGACCTTGCGCAAGAAGGTGCGCACGCGCGAGCGGCGAGCGGTGTTGACTTTGGTACGGGTTTCGATCTTGCGAACGGCCTTTTTGGCCGAAGGGGTATTTGCCATGTTTAAAACTTCCTCGTGGCGAATATGCCTTGCGTGCAACCTTTGTGGCGCACAACCGGAAAGGCGCACGGGGTCCCGGCGCCGACGAAGGCTGCTCTATATGAGCGGCATGGCTGAGAGTCAACGCACTTTGTCACATTCCAATTCCCTGTCCTTGGCATCGTCCGGATAAATCGACGACGACGAGAACGGAGGTCTCACCGCTGGCAAACCGGACAGAAAAAGCTTGACCGGCCCGACTGCACGATCCGGCTGATCGCGCCGCCGCACGCAGGCTTCAAACAGGTTTGTCCCTCTCGGTCATAAACAAGGAAGCTGTGCTGGAAGTATCCCGGCTGTCCGTCGGCATTGCGAAAATCGCGCAAGGTCGAGCCACCCGCGGCAATCGCGCTATCGAGAACCATCCTTATCGCACCGGGCAATGCGAGCAGCGCAGGGCGCGGCCTTCCGGTTTTTGTCGCCAGCGTTCTGGCGATGCGCGCGGGCGCGATCCCGGCCACGTGCAGCGCCTCGCACACATAAATGTTGCCGAGCCCCGCAATCACCCGCTGGTCGAGCAGCACGGATTTGACCGGACTCTTCCTGCCCATGAAGGCTTGCCCGAGAAAATCGGCGTTGAGCGTATTGCCCAGGGGTTCAGGGCCCAAAATGTCGAGATAGGGATTGGGCGCGTCCGGTCCGAAATGCGCCATGAAGCCGAACCGGCGCGGATCGCCATAATAAAGCGTGATCGTCCCACGCTCGGGATGGGCAAGCCGCGCCGCAAAATGGACGTGTTTGACACCCGCTTCGTTTTTGAAAAGCCGCGACGGCTCATCGAGCGCTGTATCGTCAACCCAGAATGCTCCCGTCATTCCAAGATGCGCGAGCCACAGCGCGCCGTCCGAAAGTCCAAAGAGCAGATATTTCGCGCGCCGCCCGACAGTGACGACAGTGCGGCCGATGAGTGCGTCGGCGAAACCCTCTGGGAACGGAAACCGCAGGTCGGGACGGTAAAGCGTCACATTTTCGATCCGCGCGCCTTCGAGAAAGGGCGCCAGTCCGCGCCGGACAGTTTCGACTTCTGGAAGTTCGGGCATGGTTCGGGACCTGCGACGCGGTAACCTTTTGAGACAGCCCGCGCTTGCGTTATCGTTTGCCCAAGCCCATAACCACGTTGCTTTTAAAAGGACAAGAGTGCTCGCCATGCCCGAGACGCACGAGACGACACATTTCGGCACCGCCACCGTGCCGCTTGCGGACAAGCAAGGCATGGTCAACCAGGTCTTTTTCAAGGTCGCCGAACGCTACGACCTGATGAACGACTTGATGAGCGGTGGCGTGCACCGGATCTGGAAAGACCTGATGGTCGCCCGTCTGGCCCCTCCCAAATTCGGCAATCAGCCCTATAAGGTCCTCGACATGGCCGGTGGCACTGGCGACATTGCCATGCGTATCCTCGACGCCAGCCATGGCTACGCGCAAGTGACGGTGTCCGACATCAACGCCGGTATGCTCGCCGTCGGCGCCGAGCGCGCCAAGTCCTGGCGCTACCCCTCCCAAGTCGAGTTCGTCGAGGCCAATGCCGAAGACCTGCCCTTCGAGGATAAGAGCTTTAACGCTTATACGATCGCTTTCGGTATCCGAAACGTACCGCGCATCGAAAAGGCGCTTCAAGAAGCGCATAGGGTCCTAAAGCGCGGCGGCCGGCTTCTGGTACTCGAATTCTCCAAGGTCGACATACCCGTGATCGACAAGGTTTATGACCTGTTCTCCGACACTCTCATCCCGCCCATGGGCAGGATGGTCACCGGAGACGCGGCGCCCTACCGCTATCTCGTTGATTCGATTCGCAATTTCCCCGACCCCGAAACCTTCTCGGCGATGATTGCCGACGCCGGGTTCAAAAGGGTCACCCACGACGCCTTTTCAGGCAATATCGCCGCGCTGCATGGAGCCTGGAAACTTTAGATGTTTGCTTATCTCCGGCTTTTGCGCGCCGGTTTCATCCTCGCCCGCGAGGGCGCCTTCTCGCTGGCTGAAAATCAGCCCTTGCCGCCGTCGGCACGCCTTGCGATCAAATGCGCGCGGCTGATCGAAAAGCGCGACGTGCGGAAAACCGGCCGTGTGACCCGGCTTGCCAACGCGCTCAACCGGCTGGGGCCGACTTACGTCAAGTTTGGCCAATTGCTCGCCACCCGCCGCGACATCGTGGGGCCTGACGTGGCCGCCGACCTTGCCCAGCTGCAGGACGCGATGCCGCCCTTCGACGCGCGGCTCGTGCCGAATCTCCTTAAAGAGGCGTTGGGCGAAGATGCCGCCGCGCTTTCGGACATTTCCGAACCCATAGCCGCCGCTTCCATCGCGCAGGTCCATAAGGCGACGCTGACCCTTCCGGACGGTACGAGCGAAACCGTCGCAGTAAAGCTCCTGCGCCCCGGCATCGTCCAGCGCTTCCATCGCGACTTACAGGGCCTGCGCGCCGCCGCCCGCGCGCTCGAGACGCTCATTCCCTCAACCCGCCGCTTCAACGGTCAGCGCGTCGTCGATACGCTGAGCCGCTCCGCGACGCTCGAAATGGACCTGCGCATGGAAGCCGCAGCCATTTCAGAAATGGCGGACAATAACGTCGAGGACGACGGCTTCCGCGTACCGAAACTCTATTGGGCCCAAACGGCCCGGTCGGTCCTCACCACCAACTGGATCGACGCCATTCCCGTCCGCGACGCCGAAGCGATCGCAAAGGCCGGGCTCGACGGCAGCAAGCTCGCGATAACACTCATTCAGAGTTTTTTAAAACACGCTATCCGCGACGGCTTCTTCCACGCCGATATGCACCCGGGCAACCTCTTCGCCGATCCGGAAACCGGCGCCATCGTGGCCGTCGATCTCGGGATCATGGGCCGGATCGGGTTGCCCGAACGGCGCTTTCTCGCCCAGATCCTGCACGGCTTCATCACCCGCGACTATAAGCGCATCGCCCAGATGCATTTCGATATCGGCTACGTGCCCGCCGATCAGTCGGTCGACGATTTTGCGCAGGCGTTGCGCGCCATCGGCGAGCCGCTGGTGGGCCGCGGCGCCGACGAGATTTCCATGGCGCGGGTGCTGGGGCAGTTGCTCGAGACCACCGAGGTGTTCAATATGAGCGCGCGGCCCGAATTGGTGCTCTTGCAAAAGAACATGGTGCTGGTCGAGGGAACCGCGCGCATGCTCGATCCGAAGTTTAACATGTGGACCGCCGCCGAACCCGTAGTCGGCGATTGGGTCCGCCGTCAGGTTGGGCCTCTGGGCCACATCGACCGCGCCCGCGATGGTTTGGGCGAGGCCGTGAGCCTGTTTACACGCCTGCCGGGTTTCGCCGCGCGCGCCGAGCGTGTGCTCGCACAGATCGAAGCCGATCAGCACCGCGCCCGGCGGCGCGACAGGGTAACGGTCGCGCTCAAATGGACCGCGCTCCTGGGTGTTGTGCTGGCGATCGCGCTGATGGCCGTCATGCTCTTCGGAGGCCGGTAAATGCTCCATGGCAAACATATCCTTCTGGTCATCTCCGGCGGCATCGCCGCCTATAAGGCGCAGACGCTCATCCGGTTGATTCAGAAAGCCGGCGGCACGGTGCAGGCGATCCTCACCAAAAGCGCCGCCGAGTTCGTCTCACCCCTTACGGTCGCCGCACTAAGCGGCAAGCCCGCCCTGACCGAGCTTTTCGACCTCACCCAGGAAACCGAGATCGGCCACATCGAGCTCTCGCGCTCCGCCGATCTGATCGTCGCCGCGCCTGCAACGGCAAACCTCCTCGCCAAGCTCGCCCACGGCCTCGCCGACGACCTGGCCTCGACCTGCCTGCTGGCCACAGACACCCCTATCATGACCGCTCCGGCGATGAACGTCCGCATGTGGGAAGCCGCCGCGACCCGCCGCAACATGGCAACCCTGCGCGAGAACGGGGTCATCGTCGTCGGCCCCGATGAAGGCGAGATGGCCTGCGGCGAATACGGCCCGGGCCGTATGGCCGAACCCGAAGCGATCCTTGCCGCCATCGAGACTCATTTCGAGGGTGCCCCCAAACCTCTCGCAGGCCGCTACGTCATCGTTACGTCCGGCCCCACCCGCGAACCCATCGACCCGGTACGCTACATCTCGAACGCCTCCTCGGGTAAGCAGGGCACCGCCATCGCCGAAGCCCTTGCCGCTCTGGGCGCAAAGGTGAGCTTTATCACCGGCCCTGCCGAATACGCCAATCCTCAGGGCTGCGACATCGTCCGCGTGACGGCAGCGCGGGAGATGGACGCGGCCGTCGAAAAGGCACTGCCTGCCGACGTCGCAGTCTTTTGCGCGGCGGTCGCCGACTGGCACGTCGCCAATCCCGCTCAGACGAAAATCAAGAAGGAGGCATTTGAGGATCCTCCGCCGCTCAATTTCGCGCCAAATCCTGACATCTTGAAGCGCATTTCCACCCTCGAATCCGGCCGCCCGGATCTCGTTATCGGCTTTGCCGCCGAAACGGGAGACCTCGAAGCCCGGGCAGCCAGGAAGTTCGCCGCCAAGGGCTGCGATTGGCTCCTTGCCAACGACGTCAGCACCCACCACGGCGTTTTCGGCGGCAATGGCACTGATATCGTCTTCTTTGATTCGAATGGGCATGAACGCTGGGGTGCCATGACCAAGACTGCAGTCGCACAAAAGCTTGCGCAAAAGGTCGCAGCGCATTTTCGCTAAAGTATAAGTGAACTGATCGGGTTGCCAGCAACCCCGATTCCGACCACAGTGCCGGAGTTAAACTTGGGCGTCCCTGCGCCCGCAATGCTTGTGGACGGAGGCATAAAGATGAATTTCGCACCGATTGCCCGGCTGGGCGGCGCCGTGGTCGTGACCTTGGGTCTGGCCGCATGCATGGACGTTTCCATGGACCTCGATATCTTGAGTGAAACCGAGGGCCGGGCGACGATGACGACGTCTGTTTCCAACGACGTCTACACGATGATCGAACAGCAGGCCGAAGAGGGCGGGGACGAATTTTGCCCCGACGGCGAAGTGATTGCGGGCGATACCACGACCGATTGCGTCGTAACTTCAGAGGGTACTTTCGCCGAACTCGACCTCGGTAATGAGGAAGACGGCGGTCCCGAGATCACAGCGATCGGCAATGGCCAGGTGCGGGTCAGCCTGCCGACCGGCGAGCTCAACGAGGAAATCTCCCAGGGTATGGGCGAGGAAGAAGACCCCGAAATGATGGCCATGGTCGCGGCCATGTTCGAAGGGCACTACATCACGTTCAACGTTTCAGGTGGCGAGATCGTCGACACCAACATGGATCGCGCCGAGGACGGTATGTCGGCAAGCTACCAGATTCCGTTTGCCGATCTCATGCAGGGCACGCTGGAACTGCCCGACGAACTCTACGCGGTCGTGCAGAAATAGGAACCATGATTGCGCTAAGCTTTTTGGAGCACGGCAGGGGCTTGCCCCTGCCCAAGCGCCACAGCCGGGACGCGGCGGGATACGACCTCGCCGCGGCCATCGATGAAGATACTGCGCTGGTTCTGCCGCCCGGCGGGTACGAGATGGTGCCTTGCGGTTTCGCCATCGCCTTGCCGTCCGGCTTCGAAGCGCAGGTACGCCCCCGTTCGGGGCTCGCGGCCAAGCACGGGGTCACCGTGCTCAACGCGCCCGGTACGATCGACGCGGACTATCGCGGCGAGGTCAAGGTGATCCTCATCAACCACGGCAAGGAACCCTTCGAAATCCGCCGTGGCGACCGGATTGCCCAGATGGTGATTGCCGCGGTGCCGGATACGCAGTTTGTTGAGGTCGAAACACTTGAGGAGACCGAGCGTGGCAACGATGGATTTGGGTCCACGGGGACCGGCAGCTAGCCTGGCACTGGCCCTTGCGGCGCTG
Source organism: Pelagibacterium halotolerans (assembly GCF_044811015.1). Lineage (GTDB taxonomy): Bacteria > Pseudomonadota > Alphaproteobacteria > Rhizobiales > Devosiaceae > Pelagibacterium > Pelagibacterium halotolerans_A. The sequence goes on along the minus strand of NZ_CP085243.1, from coordinate 2,325,237 downwards.
GCGATGCCGGCGCAGGCGGCGGACCGATATCAGTTCGATGCGTTGGGCTTTTCCGAAGATGGGCACTATTTCGCCTTCGAGCAGTTCGTTATCCAGGACGGATCGGGATTTCCCGTCTCGGAAATTTTCATCATCGACCTTGATACGGACAGTTTTGCTGCCGGTTCCCCGTTCGAGGTACGGATCGAGTCCGACGGTGCGTCACTGAGCGAAGCCCGCGGACAGGCCGGCTCAGCGGCTGCGGAAGCCGCTACGGAATTGGGCATTTTCCATCCCGCCGTCCCCGTCGCACTTTCTGGAGACGGCGAACTCGGCGACGACAGGTTGAGTATGAGCTTCGGCATCCCCAAATGGGGCCTGGCTGAAACCGAAGGCGAATACCAACTCGGCCTCGACATCTTCAAGGCTCCATCGGGTGAGGATTGTGTCGAATGGTTCGGTGAAGAGCCCATGGGCTACGCGCTGACACTTGCGACCAAGACAGAAGCGCGTGAAATTCACCGCGATACCCGCGTCCCGGCCTCACGCGGCTGTGTGATCACCTATAAGCTCTATGGAGTGTTTATGCCTTTCGAGGCTTATGATCTCGATTCGGCTATCGCCGTGCTCTCCGTCTGGTCGCACGGCTTTGAAGGTCCCGACCGCAAGTTCATCGCCCTGCCTATCGGGGATCGCGAGTGAATCTCAGCTCCGAGGAAATCCGGCGCTATGCCCGGCATATCGTGCTCAAGGACATGGGCGGGGCAGGACAGCAGAAGCTTAAATCCACGCACGTGCTTGTCGTTGGGGCAGGGGGGCTGGGCAGCCCGGTTATCGCCTACCTCGCGGGCGCCGGAATTGGCAGCATGACTATTCTCGACCCTGACGCGGTCGACGTTTCCAATCTGCAACGGCAGGTGATTTATAGCTCCGCCGATGCAGGCTTATCCAAGGCTGAGCGTGCAAAGGCCTATGCCAGGGCGCTCAACCCGCATGTCGCAGTTACCGCCGTGACCATGAAAATCAGCGCTGACAATGCCGCCGAAATGATCGTCGGGCACGATCTGGTGGTTGAAGGCACGGACAGTTTTGCCGCGAAAAAGGCAGTGGCCGCGGCCTGTGCGAATGCGCGCGTTCCGCTGGTGATTGGTGCGCTGGGGCAGTTCGACGGGTCGCTTACCGTACTGGCGCCCTTTTTGGTGGATGCAGCGGGCAAGCCGCTCCCGCGTTTTGAAGCGCTTTATCCCGTAGACCCGCGTCCTGAGGACAGTCCACCTTGCGAGGAAGTCGGTGTCCTGAACGTATTGCCCGGGATCGTCGGGACAATGATGGCCAACGAGGCCATCAAATGGATAACCGAAATCGGTGAGCCCCTCCTGGGCAGGCTATTGATCTATTCGGCGCGGAGCGGTGAAACACGCGTTATGCGGTACCATTAGAGCGTGTCCAGAAAAAGTGGTTGCCACTTTTTCGGTACGGACACGCGACAAATCCAGGACAGCCCCTCACGCCTCCGGATGCTTGAACACCAGCGTCGCGTTGGTTCCGCCAAAGCCGAAGCTGTTCGAGAGCACGCAGGCCAGATCCACGTTGTCACGGCGTTGCCGCAGGATCGGCATGTCCTCGAAATCGGGGTCGAGCGTCTGGATATTGGCGCTTTCGCAGATGAATCGGTTCTGCATCATCAAAAGCGAATAGATGCATTCCTGAACGCCTGTGGCGCCTAGTGAATGGCCGGTCAGGGATTTCGTTGCCGAAAGCGGCGGGCATTTGTCTTCGTTGCCGAAGACCTCGCGCAGCGCCTCGATTTCTTTCCGGTCGCCAACAGGCGTCGAAGTGGCGTGCGGATTAATATAGTCGATTGGCATCGTGACCGTCTCAAGCGCCATCTTCATACAGCGTACCGCACCTTCGCCCGAGGGCGCGACCATGTCGTAACCATCCGAAGTGGCACCGTAGCCGATCAGTTCGGCGATGATGTTGGCGCCCCGCGCCTTGGCGTGCTCAAGCTCCTCGAGCACCAGAACCCCGGCGCCGCCGGCGATGACGAACCCGTCGCGATCCTTGTCATAGGCGCGCGAGGCGGTTTGGGGTGTATCGTTGAAATCCGAGCTCATCGCGCCCATGGCATCGAAGAGGTTGGACATCGACCAGTCGAGGTCCTCATGCCCGCCGGCAAAGACGATATCCTGCTTACCCAGCTGAATCTGCTCGTATGCATTGCCGATGCAGTGCTTGGATGTCGCGCAGGCCGAGGAGATCGAATAGTTGACCCCCAGGATGCCGTAGGCGGTCGCGAGCGTCGCCGAGGCGGTCGAACTCATCGCCTTGGGCACAGCGAGCGGGCCGATGCGCTTGGGGCTCTTGCGCTCACGGGTGATGTCCGCGGCTTCGACGACCGCGCGGGTCGACGGTCCGCCCGATCCCATCACGATACCTGTGCGCGGATTCTTGATATCGTTGTCCTCGAGCCCGGCCATCTTGATGGCTTCTTCCATGGCGAGGTAGTTCCAGGCCGCGCCTTTGGCCATGAAGCGGGTCGTGCGGCGGTCGAGTACCTCGAACGGGTCGATTCTCGGCGCGCCATGCACCTGGCAGCGGAAGCCCAGATCGACATAGTCCTGTGCCGTGGAGATGCCTGGACGTGCCTCCTTGAGGCTCGCGAGCACCTCTTCAAGATTGTCCCCGATCGAGGAGACGATCCCCATACCGGTCACCACAACGCGTTTCATATCCGCCTCATTCCCTTTTGCGTAGGTCGTGGAACCCTGCTTCTTCGGCAGGTTCGTCACGTGACTTACATTGCACCTGGATCGGTGAACAGTCCGACACGCATGTCCTTGGCTTCATATATGCGCTTGCCGTCGGCATTTACATAGCCGTCGGCAATTCCCAGCGTCAGCCGCGAGCGCATGACGCGCTTGATATCGACGCCATATTCGACGCGCTTGACGTCGGTCGTGATCTGGCCGGTGAACTTGATTTCTCCTGCCAAAGCCCGGCCCCGGCCCGGCGAGCCGCCCCAGCCGAGGAAAAAGCCCGTCATCTGCCAGAGCGCGTCGAGCCCCAGGCATCCCGGCATCACCGGGTCGCCGTGGAAATGGCACTGGAAGAACCATAAGTCCGGTGTCACGTCGAGTTCGGCGCGCACCTGCCCTTTGCCGTAGGGGCCTCCGTCGTCATCGATCCGCGTGATACGGTCGAACATCAGCATTGGAGGGAGCGGCAGTTGCGCGTTTCCTGGTCCAAACAACTCACCGCGCCCACAGGCCAGCAACTGGTCGTAATCGTAAGAATGGGCGCGTTCTGCCATCATATTCCCTGAATTGCCTCGAAGGTTGTGTGTAGAAGGCATTTGCCGGAGGGGTCAATAGACCTTTTGGCCGGAACCGGGCCGAGGCGGGTTTTTCCCCGTACCGGGTGTGCGATGGAGTGGAATTCAGGCCATTTGCGCCTTTTTTTGACGCCGGCGCACCACCGAGGAGGGAATATTCATGCCCTCGCGGTATTTCGCGACCGTACGGCGGGCCACTTCAATACCTTGCTCCTTCTTGAGGATTTCGGCGATCGTGTCGTCCGAAAGGATGGCGTTGGGCTTCTCCGCGTCGATCAGCTGCCGGATACGATGACGCACCGCCTCGGCCGAATGATCCTCTCCGCCCGAGGACGAGGTGAGCGCCGTGGTGAAGAAATATTTCATCTCAAAGAGCCCGCGCGGTGTCGCCATGTATTTGTTGGCCGTAACCCGGGAGACCGTCGATTCGTGCATGTCGATGGCACCTGCGACCGTCTTGAGCGTCATCGGCCGCAAATGCGAGATACCGTAGGTGAAGAATCCGTCTTGCTGCTTAACGATCTCGCTGGCGACCTTGAGGATCGTCTGGGCGCGTTGGTCGAGGCTCTTTGTGAGCCAGTTCGCCGTTTGCAGGCAATCGACCAAGAAGCTTTTTTCGCTCTGATCGCGGGTCTTTTTCGAGACGGTGGCATAGTAGGCGCGATTCACCAGCACCTTAGGCAGGACGTCGGAATTGAGCTCGATCTGCCAACCCCCACCATTGCCGGGTTTGACGAAAACATCTGGAACGACCGCCTGGATCGGTGCGCCGTCGAATGCGCGGCCCGGACGTGGATCGAGCTCACGGATTTCCGCGAGCATATCGGCAATATCTTCCCGATCCGCGCCAATTGCCCGCGAAAGCTGCGCAAAATCATGGTTCGCAACGAGATCGAGATGTTTCAAAAGCCCGGCCATCATCGGATCGAGCCGATTCTTGTCCTTAAGCTGAATGGCGAGACATTCGGCAAGGTCGCGCGCGAAAACGCCGACCGGATCGCAACCCTGGACCTTTCCAAGTACGATTTCGACCTGCGCTGCGTCGGTGCCGAGCTGTTCGGCAATCTGCTCGCAACTGGCCGTGAGGTAACCGCGCTCGTCCAGGTTGTCGATGAGATTGCGCGCGATCAGACGCTCGGCGGGGTCTTTGACGAGTGGCCCAACCTGCTCGGCGAGGTGATCGGCAAGGCTAATCGCGGAAGAGACGAATTGGTCGAGATCGGGCGCCTCGGCACCAAAATCCCCGCCTTTTCCCTGCGGCCACATGCTTGCTTGCGAGAGGGAATCTTGCCCGGTTTGTTCGGGAAAGACGTTGGTGACATCGGTATCGAACCCATTGGCGATCGAAACTGCACTTTCGAGCCTGCCACCATGGTCGACGACGTCACGATAAGGATTGATTTCGGTGTCCTGTTCGCGTGGCAGCGCATCCCCCGCTTCGGCGCCCGCGTCCTCGCGGTCGAGAAGTGGATTGCGCAGCAGTTCCGCATCGACAAAGGCACTGAGTTCAAGGTGACTCAATTGCAGCAGCCGGATCGACTGCATCAATTGCGGGGTCAATGTGAGGTTTTGCGATTGCCGGACTTCCAGCCGCGGCGAAAGCGCCATAGTTCGTTTCTTCCCACTTAACTTCCAGCGCACCCCCTGTACGCTGTCACGCGCCAGACCCTAGTGGGTTTTCCCAATCCATACAAGTTTCATGCCAGAAATAATCTCTGACAGATTTATGACGCGGCCGGGACGGTCTGGCTAGAGGGTGAAGGATTCGCCAAGATAGACGCGACGGGCATCCGGATCGGCCATGATGGTCTCCGGAGTGCCCTGGATCATCACATGTCCGTCATGGATAAGATACGCTCGGTCGACGAGCCGGAACGTCTCGCGCACCTGATGGTCCGTGATGAGCACGCCGATGCCGCGCCGGGTCAGTTGTCGAACCAGTGCCTGGATATCGCCGACGGCGATCGGATCCACGCCGGCAAAGGGCTCGTCGAGCAGCATGAATTTGGGGTTCGCCGCCAGCGCGCGGGCGATCTCGACCCGACGCCGCTCGCCGCCCGAAAGCGCCAGCGCGTCTGAATTGCGCAGGTGAGAGACATGAAATTCTTCGAGCAGTTCATCAAGCCGCGCATAACGCGCTTTTTTGTCCCGGATATGCCCTTCGAGCACGGCAAGGACGTTATCCTCAACCGAAAGCCCACGGAAGATCGAGGCCTCTTGAGGCAGGTAGCCGATTCCCAGCTTCCCGCGCTGATAAAGCGGCAGGTGCGTAATCATGTGCCCGTCGAGCATCACCTCGCCCCTGTCGGGCGGTACAAGTCCCATGATCATGGTGAAGACGGTGGTCTTGCCAGCGCCGTTGGGTCCCAAAAGCCCCACCGCCTCGCCGCGCCTTACGGCGATCGAAACGTCGCCGACGACCTGCCTGCCTTTGAAGCTCTTGGCCAGCCCATTCGCGACGAGCCAGTCGCGCGCCATCTCGTTGCGCATGGATGTCCTAGGGCCTGTTAACACTATGGATAGGGGTTTGACGGGTCATAGTCCGAGAACCTTTCGTGGAAAATGTTGCGCGGTGGACTGATGTCCGCAAGCGAGATTTTTCGCGACAAGGGGCCGGACTATGGCCCTCCCGAAGGGTTTTGCATAAATCGCCCACTGCCGGCGCGTTTCGAACAGAGCGGGGGATCACCCCGCACTGCGGGAAACGCTTGGCATTGAACGATTTACGCAAAATCAAACCCCTATCCATAGTGTTAACAGGCCCTAACTCCCGGGCGTGAAAATTCCTGTGACCCGCCCACCCTCGGAACCCGTTCCACCGCCGGCGAAACTGGACGTGCCGGCGCGGGTATCGATGATCAACTCCTCGCTGGTGATCCTGCCCGATGCGTTGACGACGATGACGTTGCCGGTGAAGACGAGAATGCGATTCGCAAAGTCGTAGACCGCCTGGTCCCCGTCGATCGTTTGATCCTCGGTGACCATGTGCACGCGCCCGCCGGAGGCGGTGAACTTCACGAGATCCGACGGTCCACCTTCGCCATAGAGCACGTCGACCTGCCCCGCCGTCATCTCCATGCCGCCCTGGACAATTCTCACATTGCCGGTAAAGAGCGCAGAGTTGGCGTCTTCAGTGATCTGGAGATCGTCCGCCGTGATTTCTACAGTGTCTCCCGCGTCCTCGGCAAGCACGTCGGCCCCCAGCGGGTCATCCCGCGCAGGTCCGCTCTGCTGGGCCGGCGCGGCGTCCGGCGTGGGGATCAGCTGCTGGTTTTCCTGGGCCGATACCGGCGGGCCCGCGAGAAGCGCGCAAAGCGCTATTAGTCCGATCACATGCCGCATCAAACGTCCCCTGCTGCTTCTTCCATCCTGGGTGCACCGGTATCGGGTACCGGCTGCATCTGCACGCTTGGGCCGGTAAAATGCCATGTTGCCGCGCCAATATCGTGAACCATCGTGTCCGCATTGAGTTCGGACCCGTCCGCAAAGGTGAAGCGCACAGGTCCATCGCTCGAAATGATCTGTGCCCGCCAGTCAGCCTCAGCCCCTTCGAGCACACCGCGCGCGCCGGTGGAATCCACGACATGAACGGTTTCGTCCGAAGTGAGATATTCCCTGCTCATCGTCCATTGTGCCCGCGAAAAGGTGACCTTAGCCCAGTAGCCCGCCGCACCGTCGAGATCGATGGTAAGCTCGTAGAGCGTAGAGACGTCGAGATTGCCCGTATCGCTTTCGGACCGTTCGGCTTCCATGCGATAGACGGCGCCATCCGAAGTGAGCCCTTCAAAGCGCGGGGACTGGATGACAAGCGTATCCGCATCCAGCGTCGCGCCATCGGCCACGATGGTGTCGTCAATCAAACTCAGCGCGAACTGAACGATCGGCACGAAAAGGAGCAGGAGTCCCGCTATCGGCACCGCGACCCGCAACATCGCGATCGCCCGGTTGTGCCGGGCAATTTGCCGATAAGTCGTTTCGCTCATATCCGGTTGCGCTGCACTCAAGGCGGTGGGCCTTTAGCTGTGGGCGAAAATGTCGATCTCCGGCCAGCCGGCCAGATCGAGCCTGGCGCGGGTCGGCAGGAAGTCGAAGCACGCTTGCGCCATCTCCTTGCGTCCCTCACGGGCCAGCATGCGGTCGAGATGCCGGCGCATGTCATGGAGGTAGAGAACGTCAGAGGCGGCGTAATCGAGCTGTGCCTGGCTCAGCGTCTCTGCGCCCCAGTCCGAGCTCTGCTGTTGCTTGCTCATATCGACGCCCAAAAGCTCACGCGCGAGGTCCTTGAGCCCGTGCCGGTCAGTATAGGTCCGCACCAGCCGCGAAGCGATCTTGGTGCAATAAACCGGCTGGGGCATCACGCCGAAGGCATTATAGAGCGCGGCCATATCGAATCGCGCGAAATGGAAGAGCTTGGTGACGGTTTCGTCCCCGAGAAGCTTTTTGAGGTTGGGCGCGTCGGTTTGTCCGGGCATGATCTGGACGACATCTGCCGTGCCGTCTCCGGGCGAAAGTTGGACGACACACAGCCTGTCGCGGGCAGGATTGAGCCCCATCGTCTCGGTATCGACGGCCACCTGCCGCCCATAACGCGAAAGGTCGGGCAAATCGCCCTTGTGCAGTCTGACGCTCATTACTCTCTCTTATTTTTGTTTTTGCCCATCGGGCCGGTTCGGATGGTCAGAGGCTGTGATGCCACAGCCGCACGCCGGTGCAAAGGGTGAACTGGTCTTGTCGGCTCAGTTCTCAAGAACGCCCAAAGCCGTCGCTTTGGCTACGGCTTGCACCGTCGTTGCAGCTTTGAGCCGCCGCCGCGCGCTCGCGATTTGCTTCCGGACGGTGTGGACCGATGTGCCGAGCTTGAATGCGATGACCTGCTCGCGATAGCCATTTGAGCGCCTGAGTTTCGCACCGGGTGAGGCGACAGGCCTCGACGGCGATCCGCCGTCGACACAGGCAAAGTCCGAGAGGGCCATGGGTAACGCCGCCGGTGGGCAATGGGTGATACCCGAACCGTTACCCAATTTCAGAGGTGTTGCAAGGGTTCGCGGGGTGTATCATGAACACTTGAACCGCGTTAAGTCTCTGATTTTCAAGGTTTTGTGAGATGCTATGAAAATAGAGAGATGGTGCCCAGAAGAAGACTCGAACTTCCACTCCCATACGGGAACTAGCACCTGAAGCTAGCGCGTCTACCAATTCCGCCATCTGGGCAATGCGGCACGTAGTTAGTGACCGCGGCGGGGTTTGTCAATCGCTCTATACACGCCGGTCGCGCTTTTACCGTCGGGGCAGGACCGCCGCGCCGGAGCGCGGTGGCGGTAATCGCTGAAAGACCTGCTAGACCTCGAGCTTGCCATCATCAGCCTTGGTAATGGCTACCACCGAGAGATTGGAGAAACGCCCGCTCCGAAACGCTAGCGCCTGTTGCAGCGTTATGACATTTCGAGCGAATCGCGGAGCCTGTAATGTCCCGGCTCCGCTCGGGCCGTGTCCGCTAGGCGTTGGTCACGCGCCAGACCACGTCACCGACATCGTCGACCGCGAGAAGGGCGCCATCTTTGGCTATAGCAACCCCGACCGGGCGCCCGTTCGAGGTTTTTTCGTCTGGAGCCAGGAACCCGGTGAGGATATCTATCGGCCTGCCCGTCGGCTTGCCACTCTCAAACGGGACGAGCACGACCTTGTACCCGCTGAGTTTGGATCGGTTCCACGAACCGTGCTGGCCGATCACCATGCCGGCTGGCAGGCCGTTGAGCGTGTTTTCCGGCAGCCAGCACAGCCCCAGGGAAGCGGTGTGCCCACCGAGCGCGTAGTCGGGCTGGAGTGCGGTGGCGACAAGCTCGGGATTGGGCGGGGTGACGCGGTCGTCGACCGTCTGGCCCCAATAGCAGTAAGGCCAACCGTAGAACCCTCCATCCTTGACCGAGGTAAGATAGTCCGGCGGGGTTTCGTCACCCAACCCGTCGCGCTCGTTAACGACGGTCCAGAGCTGGCCGCCTTGCGGGTCCCAGGCCATGCCGACGGGATTGCGCAGACCGGAAGCGAAGACGCGGTGGGTGTTGGTTTCGAGGTCGAGTTCATGGATACAAGCTCGGTCTTCTTCCGCCACGAGCCCTTCGTCCGCGATATTGGTGAGCGAACCCACGGCGACATAAAGTTTCTTACCATCCGGGCCCGGGATGATGTTGCGCGTCCAATGCCCGCCGGGCTTGAGATCCATCAGCTTCTTGCCCGGCGCGGTGATCCTGGTTTGACCTTCCTCATAGGGGAAGGCGACGACACTGTCGGCGTTCCCGACGTAGAACGTGTTGCCGATCAATGCCATGCCGAAGGGTTGGCTGAGGTTTTCAAGGAACGCCTCGCGGATTTCCGGCACGCCATCGCCATCTGCGTCTCGCAAAAGCGTGATTCGGTTCGCGCTCGGCCGCGTCGCACCGGCACGCTTCATGACGCGGTTCATGACATAGTTGAAAACGCCGGTAACCGGTGCCGGTAGTGTGGAGGATTCGGCAACGAGGACGTCACCATTGGGCAGCACATAGGCCCAACGGGGATGTTCGAGCTTGGAGGCAAAGGCCGTTACCTTCAGCCCCGGCGCCGTGTCGGGCACCGCACCGTCCCGCCACCCCATCGCCGTGGGCATCTTGAGGGTCGGCACGCCGCCCTGTGGACGTGCGTCGGGGATTTGCGGACTGGTGCCGAAGGCTGGCGCATAGTCGACCGGATGCAGCCAGCGCCGGCGCAGATAAAACCCCCCGACGCCAATCGCCGCGGCGGCAAGAAGAACAACAATAACAATACTAATGGCGCCCATGGCCAAGCCTCCAAAACAGCGCAATGCAACGTTGCGCTCTTTGTGGGGGAAGCCACGCCAAAGCGCAACCCGGCGCGTTCAAATCCGCCAATGCGTATAAGGCTGACGTGCTTCCAAAGGTGGCAGACCGACATCCTTGCGCAAAGTCTCGGGCAGATTCTGCGGAGGCCTGGCGGAGCGGCCTACAACGAGAGTCCGAAGCGCCGCGCGTATGACGCGCCAGGCACCGTATCTTGCGATAAGCGCATCAAGCCCTGTGTCCGGTGCTCTCACCTGAGATTGCGATATATCTAACATAAAGCGCCTCTATTCCGGTTCGGCAGGACAATGACGCGCATTTGGCATCATGCCGGTGCGCCCTCCCACCCGGAAATGACGAATTGCGGGAGCATTTGCGGGCTAGAACGACGCACCGTCCCAATGCTTGATCGCATGGGGATCGATGCGTGCACCCTCGAGGCAATTGACGTTGATCATGTAAAGCTGGTTACCCTTGCCGTCCTCTCCACGCGCCAGGGGTTCAATGCCGCATTCAGGGCAGAACAGGTGTTCGATATGACGGGTATTGAACCGGTAGGTCTTGAGCGTTTCTTTTCCGTGCATAAACCGGATCTTGCCAGCCGGTACCGATTGCATGATCCAGTTGAGCCGGCGGCAGCGTGAGCAATTGCACATCGCCGGGCTGTCGAGCTCGGTTTCCACGCTGAATGCGACCGCACCGCAATGACAGCTTCCCTCATAGGTCTGTGTATCCATCCGGCTTCCTCCTGCTGTTTATGATGATATAATGAGAACAAAAATAGAACATTTGCCTTTGGAGAGTCAACCGCTGCGGCGCATCGGTTCGCCCGCGACGATTGGCGCGTTGCCACCTGCCGGCTCTGGGCCAAAAGCGATTGAAAGCGCCGCCGTGCGCGGCTAAAACCCCTTGCAAAAGCAGTTTTCGGCCCTCGAGAAGAAGCGGGACACATCACAATGGACAAGCGCGGCGGCAAGCTCGTCACTATCTTTGGCGGATCGGGCTTTATCGGCACCCAACTGACCCAGGAACTGGCCCGGCGCGGTTATCGCATCCGGGTGGCCGTCCGCCGGCCCGACCTTGCGGGACATGTCCGGATGTTTGGGTTTCCCGGGCAGATCCAGCCGGTCCAGGCCAATCTGCGCTATCCCGAATCGGTCAAGGCCGCCGTTGCGGGTTCGGATGTCGTTATCAACCTCGTGGGCATCCTCTTTGAAAAAGGCAAACAGCGTTTCCGTGCGCTTCAGACCCAAGGCGCGAAATACGTCGCCGAGGCCGCCAAGGCGGCAGGGGCAGAGCGGCTGATCCATATGTCGGCGATCGGCGCGGACGAGAATTCGCCTTCGGCCTACGCGCGCTCCAAGGCCCTCGGGGAAGCCGAAGTGTTCAAGGCCTTTCCCGACGCAATCGTCATCCGGCCCTCGCTGGTGTTTGGTCAGGACGACGGATTCTTCAACCTTTTTGGCTTCATTGCACGAACCTTCCCGATTATGCCGCTGATCCACGGCGATACGCGCTTCCAGCCGGTTTATGTCTCCGACGTCGCACGCGCTTATGCGCTTGCCGTCGAGGGTGCGGTCAAGCCGGGCAAGATTTATGAACTGGGTGGGCCCGATATCGAAACCATGCGCGAAATCATCGCCAGGGTTCTTGAGGAAACCCGGCGCAAGCGGCCCGTCCTACCGGTACCCGCCGGCCTTGCAAAAATGGGCGCGAGCGTCATGTCGTCCCTGCCCAAACCTCTTCTGACCCCCGATCAGGTCATTCAACTCGGCATCGACAATGTGGTTTCCGAAGAGGCGGTCCGGCAGAAGCGCACCTTCGCCGCCTTCGGGATTGAGCCGACGGGCATGGATGCGGTGCTCCCGGGCTATATGTGGCGCTTCCGCAAGCACGGTGAGTTCGACCGCTTCGGTATGCCGGACGCCCGTCAGCATTAATCGCCGGTTAACCGGTCCAATCGGATTGCGAGGATCGGCGGGATCCCGGGCATAAAAAGACCTTGATCCTTGCGCAGTTTCGCTCCCTTACTCGCAATAAGGCCAATCCCGGCGCAGGTAAAAACCGGCGCTGCGCGAACCTTTTGTCCGATTGGATCATTCTTCCGCCATGCCAACGATACTGCATCACAAGCTCGACCCCGCCTCCCGCCTTATCCGGCTGATGCTCGCCGAATACGGGGTCAAGGCGGATCTCGTCGACACTTCGCCCTGGCGGCGCGATCCTGACTTTCTCGATATCAACCCAGCCGCCTCCGTGCCGGTAATGCTCGATGAGCCGTTTCCACCGGTGATTGGTGTTCTCGCCTCCATCGCGCATATCGAAAGTAATTTCGGCCCGGATGGTCCGGTCGAATCGCTTTTGCCCGAAAGCCCCGCCGAACGCGCGGAAACCTGGCGGTTGATCGAATGGGTGCTTTTAAAGCTTTCGAGCGAGGTGACCGGCTATCTGCTCGAGGAAAAGCTCATCAAGCGCGAATTGCGCTCGGGGGCGCCCGACCCTGCTGTGATCCGTATCGCCAAAGCCAACCTTAACGAACATCTGGCCTATTTTTCCTGGCTTCTGGCAACCCGGCACTGGTTGGCCGGCGACGCTATGACCCTCGCGGACTTCGCGCTGGCTTCCCATTTTTCGACGCTTGACTATATGGGTGATATAGATTGGGAAAAAGCGGGCGACGCCAAGGACTGGTACGCGCGGATCAAGTCCCGTCCCGCTTTTAGGACCCTCTTGGCCGATCGCGTGGTCGGTATGCCGGCGGCCAAGAGTTACGCGGACCTCGATTTTTGAGCTCTAACGAACGGATCGTCTCCGAATTGCAGGACCGTGCCGAAGCCCTGGGCTTTGACGCGTTGGGGATCGCTGCCGCCGATGCTCGCCCCGACCTAAAAGAAAAGCTCGAGGCAGCGCTCGAAATGGGCTGGCATGGCGACATGGACTGGATGGCCGAAACCAAGTCCCGCCGTGCTGACCCCCAGACCCTTTGGCCGGACGCAAAATCGATTGTCGTGGTCGGCATCAATTACGGCCCCAACCAAGACCCGATGGACCGGCTCAAAGACAAGGGCCTAGGAAATATCTCGGTTTATGCTCAGTCGCGGGACTATCACGACGTCGTCAAAGGCAAACTCAAGGAGCTGGCCGGGCTTCTGGCGCGCCGGGCAGGGGCCGAGGTCAAGGTCTTCGTCGACACAGCGCCCTTGATGGAAAAACCGCTCGCAGAGGCGGCCGGTATTGGCTGGCAGGGCAAACATTCGGTTCTGGTCTCCCGCGAATTCGGATCCTGGCTGTTCCTGGGCGCCATTCTCACCGACGCGCAGTTGCCCGCAAACGACCCGCATCCCGAAAGCTGTGGAAGCTGCACCCGGTGTCTCGACGTCTGCCCCACCGACGCGTTCCCCGCGCCCTTCAAGCTCGACGCGCGTAAATGCCTTGCTTATCTCAATAACGAGCACCGGGGGCAGATCCCGCTTCAGTACCGAAAGCCCATGGGCAACCGGGTTTTTGGCTGCGACGATTGCCTTGCAGTATGTCCGTGGAATAAATTTGCATCCAGAGCGCGCGAAACCAGGCTGCAGGCGAAAAATGCACTCGCGCACACGCGGCTGGCGGACCTTCTCGCACTCGACGATGGAGCATTCCGGGCGCTTTTTGCCGGAACGCCGGTCAGGCGTCTGGGTTCGGCCCGGTTCCTACGCAATTGCCTTGTCGCGGCAGGCAATTCGGGCGACTCGGGGTTGGTAGACAAGATCGCCGTGCATCTGCGCCATGAAAGCCCGCTGGTGCGCGGTATGGCAGTCTGGGCGGCGCGGCAACTGGCCTCCGGAAAGGTGCTTGCGGGGCTTCGCAAGCGCCACCTCGAAATCGAGGCCGATAGCGAGGTGTTGGCTGAATGGACGATGTGAGTCTTTTCGTTTTTGGAGCCGGCTTTGCCGCGTCCGCCGCGATCGACGCATTGCGGCGGACGCATCCGGGTGCGCGCGTGGCCGTGACGACGCGCGACGAGGACAAGGTGAAGATGCTCGCCGCCAAAGGCATCCATGCACATCTGTTCGATGGCGAGACCCCCGGCGCTACGCTTCTCCCCGATCTTGAAAGAGCGAGCCATCTGCTCATCTCCATTGCACCGGATGTCAAATGCGATCCGGTCATCCGCGAGCACGCCTCCCATATCGAGGCCGCCCCTCGCCTCGAATGGATCGGATATTATTCGACGATCGGCGTTTATGGCGATTCCGGCGGCGAATGGATCGACGAGACGGCGCCGACCGTTGCGACGAACGACCGCATCCGCTTGCGGATCGAGGCCGAGGCGCTCTGGTCCAATATGGCGACCACCAAGAATATCCCGCTTGCGATCATGCGGCTTGCCGGCATATACGGCCCGGGCCGGTCGGCTCTCGATAAACTGCGTGCGGGCACGGCGCATCGGATCATCAAGCCTGGTCAGGTCTTCAACCGCGTCCACACCACCGATATTGGCGAGATGACGGCGCGTGCCGCGATGCGGCGCTTGGGTGGGATATACAATTTCACCGACGACGAGCCTGCACCGCCGCAGGACGTCATTGCGTATGCTGCGAAATTGCTCGGAATGGAGCCGCCGCCGGAAATCCCGTTCGAAAAAGCGGAAATGAGCAAACTGGCGCGCTCGTTTTACGCCAATACCAAGCGCGTTTCGGGCAGCAAGATCAGAAAGGCGCTCGGATACGAACTGGCCTATCCGGATTATCGCGCGGGGCTCGAGGCTATTCTTGAGGCCGAGGGGGTTCGGGTGCCAGCAAACGATTGACGCACATCCCGTTGCACCTTAGGACCTGTTCACACTTATGGATAGGGGTTTGTTTTTGCATAAATCGTTCAATGCCAAGCGTTTCCCCGCAGCTAAGGGGCTCCCCTTTGGAAGGGGAAAAGCGCCAACAGTGGACGATTTATGCAAAACCCTTCGGGCGGGTCATAGTCCGGCCCCTTGTCGCGAAAAATTCCGCTTGCAGGCGTCAGCCTGCGGCGCGGGATTTTCCACGAAAGGTTCTCGGATTATGACCCGTCAAACCCCTATCCATAAATGTTAACAGGTCCTAATGGCGCCATGGCTAAACGCAGCAAAACTTCGGCACCATCCCAGCGCATGTTGCGCGTCGGCGAACTCGTCAGGCACGAGGTCGCTGCGCTCCTTTCGCGTGGCGAGATCATCGATGACCTTCTGGAAACCGTAACGGTCACCGTGCCCGAGGTGCGCATGACGCCCGATCTTAAGATCGCCAATGTCTACGTGATGCCGCTCGGTGGCGAAAACGCCCAAGAGGTCGCCGATGCGCTCAATGCGCACGCACGGTTCATCCGCGGCCGGGTCACTCCGGCGCTCGATCTCAAATACGCGCCCGAGTTCCGCTTTTTCGTCGACACCACGTTCGACGAATACGGCAAGATCGACGCGCTCTTGAAATCTGAGCGCGTGCAGCGCGATCTCGGTTCGCGCGACGATGAAGACGAATAACGAAAGGCGCCTCGTGACCGAAGGCAAGAAAAAGCGGGTCAAGCGCGACCTGTCCGGCTGGCTTGTGTTCAATAAGCCCTACGACATGTCCTCGACCGAGGCCGTGGGCAAGCTGCGCTGGCTCTTCGGGGCGAAAAAGGCCGGCCACGCGGGTACCCTCGATCCTCTCGCAACCGGCGTCCTGCCTATCGCCTTCGGCGAGGCGACAAAGACCGTACCCATGGTTCAGGACGGCACCAAGGTCTATACCTTCGACATCGTCTGGGGTGCCCAGACAACCACCGACGATACCGAAGGCGAAGTGATCGCCACCTCCGATGTACGCCCCGATACCGAGGCGCTCGCAGCGATACTGCCGCGCTTTACTGGGGTGATCACGCAGATCCCGCCGGCTTTTTCGGCGATCAAGATCAAGGGTGAGCGCGCCTATGACCTCGCCCGGGCGGGCGCAAAGCTCGATATGCCGCCCCGCGAGGTGGAGATCGATGCAATGGATCTGATCGCCAACGACGCTACGCACGCCCGCCTTTCCGTCACCTGCGCCAAGGGCACCTATGTCCGCGCCCTGGCGCGCGACATTGCCGAAGCGCTCGGCACCAAGGGGCATGTCGGTGCTCTGCACCGGGCACGTGTTGGTGCTTTTTCCGACGCTGGCGCCGTAAGCCTCGAAGCGCTCGAAGCTGCCGATGAGGCTGAACGCGACGCCATGCTGCTGCCGGTCGCCGCCGGGCTTGCCGCTCTTCCTGAAATCCGCGTCGACGCCAGTCAGGCCGGCATCATACGCCGCGGCAATCCGGTTCTCCTGACCGGTCGCGATGCGCCGGTGACACTCGATGAGGCCTGGGCCAGCCAGCGCGGCCAAGCGGTGGCGATCGGCTATGTCGAGCATGGTCAGTTCAAGCCCCGGCGGGTCATTCTCGGATAATCGTGCCGGCGTGCCTAGGGATCGCCCCAATCGAACCCTACCGAAGAGGCTGGCGTCACAACCACACCGCATGCGGTTCATTCCCGTGGTTTGCACTCCAAGTGTGTCCGCGCTGCACTTTACCGGTTGGGGGCATAGGGCTAAGCCTTTAGAGCATAGGGGCAGGCGGCGGCGCGGCCCATAGGAACGGCCACTCTTTTCATGACGGATCCTGCCACGAATCACAGGACTGGAACCACGCCTCGATGGCGGGCTATGCCCATTCTCAATTATCTGACGATCCTGGTTCTGGTGATCGTCCTGCCCGTGCTGGCCTTCGCCGGTGTTCTGATCCAGCGCCATAACGAGGCGCAGGAAGATACGGTCGAAACCTTCACCGTCGCTACCACGCGATCTGTGGTGCAGGCGGTCGAACGCGAAATCTCGGGTATGATCACGACGCTACGCGTGCTGATGACCTCGGAATCCCTGACGGATGGTCAACTTGCCCGGTTCCATGCTCATGCACGGATCGCACTCGAGGGTACAGGCGCCAATCTCATCATGTTGGACCGGGATTACCGTCAACTCCTCAATACGC
Source organism: Pelagibacterium halotolerans (assembly GCF_044811015.1). GTDB lineage: Bacteria > Pseudomonadota > Alphaproteobacteria > Rhizobiales > Devosiaceae > Pelagibacterium > Pelagibacterium halotolerans_A. Next base: position 2,308,089 of record NZ_CP085243.1, on the reverse strand, counting down.
GAGTCGATTACGGTGAACCTCTCGGCCTCATGCCTGATCTCGAAGCAGCCGGCCGCGCCTTCGAAACACCTGACGCGATTGTGTCGGATCTCTTCTGGGAGCAAACCGCGGGCGATTGGGTCTTCAATGTCATGATGCGGCGTCCGAACGCCGATCCGGCCCGTGAGATTGTGATTCTTACGCAGGTAGCGGCCAATCTCTCCAATGCGCTTCTCACCCGCGAATTGCCCCAGGGCTGGCATGTTGCGCTCGTTGACAGCGACAACCGGGTGATCTCGGCATCGCAAGAATCCGCTATAGTGGGCGAACCGTTCTTTTTGCCATTGTTACCGGCGGAAGGTGGGTCTCGCGGATGGCGGCAGCGTAACACCGCCTCCGAAACCTACATGACCATCACGCAAGGTTCGATCCTGGCAGGCTGGTATGTCGTGGCCTGGGCCCCGGCTTCGGTCGTGGCCGGTCCCTTGAGGGTGACGCTGGTCTGGCTGGTTATCGGCGGGCTAGCGATTGCTGGACTTGCGGCGTTCGCCGCCGCCGTCGTAGCTCGCCAGATTGCCCGTTCGGTGCGCGGACTGGCCCGGCAGGCCCGCCGGCTGGGCGCAGGTGAAGTCGTCGATCCCGTAGCCTACCCTGTTTATGAGATTGCGCAGGTGTCCGAGGCCTTGTTCGATGCGGCGGAAAAACGCAAGAAGGCCGAGGCTGAGGCGCGATTTCTGATGCGCGAGCTTGCACATCGTTCCAAAAACCAACTTACGGTCATTTCCGCGATGGCCAAGCAGACGGCCCAAGGCACCGAGTCGGTGGAACACTTCGTCGAAAGTTTCCAGAACCGCATCTACGGGCTCGCCCGCTCGACCGACCTGCTCCTGGCTCACGGGACCGCAGGGATAGAGCTCTACGACCTGTTCAAGACCCAGATCGATCCTTTCCGCCCGGAGAATCCGGCACGCGTCAGCAAGGGCGGGCCGATCGTCCGGCTCAACGTGCAGGCCGCCCAGGTCCTGGGCATGGCGGCGCACGAGATGGCTACCAATGCCGCCAAATACGGCGCCTTCTCCGGTCCGGAAGGGCGGCTCCAGGTCACCTGGGATTTCGAGGATGACGACCGGCTGCACATTTCCTGGCGCGAATTCGTACCCGGCTTCACGGCGCCCGGTGACCGCAAGGGTTTCGGCACCGTCGTGCTCCAAACCATGGTGGCCGGTTCGCTCGGCGCCGATGTCGAGCGTATGGTCCACGCGGACGGCATTGAATGGCTTTTTGCCATTCCCCGGGCCAAGCTCGACCCCGAGCGCGAACAGATCGGGCTCGATGACGCGGAATAGGCCCTTGCGTGCCCGGAACGAAGAAATTTCTTCTCATATCGGCCCAATTGCCCTATAGGGGGCGCCAACCGGCGGCATTTCGGCCAGCCGGAAGGCCATACCTGGACGGCATCCCGGCTATGGCGGCTTTCCTTCACCTGATTTCGAAAGGATGACCCGATGTCGATTACGCCAGAGCGCAAGGCCGCGCTGATCAAGGAATACGCGACCAAAGACGGTGACACAGGTTCGCCGGAGGTCCAGGTCGCGATCCTGACCGAGCGGATCAACAATCTGACCGATCACTTCAAGACCCACGCCAAGGACAATCACTCCCGGCGGGGCCTTCTGAAGCTCGTTTCGACCCGTCGCAGCCTTCTTGACTACGTCAAGCGCGGCGACCAGGCACGGTACCAGAGCCTTATCGAACGGCTCGGCATACGCCGCTAGAATAGACTTCGAAGATGCGGCGTCTTTGGCGCCGCATCTTTGCTTTTCCCCAGACCCCGAACAACGGGGATAACTTTGGGGATAATTCGCGCCTCGAGGTCTTGTGATCCCGAGGCTGACCCCGATGGCCACGCGGCCCGACTGGGGCATGGCAGGATCGCCGGAGGCTTGGGCGACGCTAACGAGCCTCTCGCCGTCTTGTCCATGTTCCAACCAAGGCCGTCGGCCCCTGCGCCGGACATCCCTGCGGGCACAGTTCCCGCCGTCCCGGCGCACAAAGAGGAACTGGAATAGAAAATGTCTCTCAACTTCGATTATCACAAAGTCGAGCTCGATTGGGGTGGCCAGCCGCTGACCCTCGAGACCGGCAAGGTCGCTCGCCAGGCCGACGGCGCCGTCGTGGCCACCCTGGGTGAAACCGTGGTGCTCGCCACCGCCGTTTCGGCCAAGGAACCCAAGGCCGGTATCGACTTCTTCCCGTTGACGGTCAACTATCAGGAAAAATACTTCGCCGCCGGCAAGATACCGGGCGGCTATTTCAAGCGCGAAGGGCGGCCCACCGAGGCGGAAACCCTGACCTCGCGCCTGATCGACCGTCCGATCCGTCCGCTTTTCCCGGCTGGCTACAAGAACGAGACCCAGGTCGTCATCACCGTTCTCCAGCACGATATGGAAAATGAACCGGACGTTCTGGCCATGGTCGCAGCCTCTGCCGCGCTCACGATTTCGGGTATTCCCTTTATGGGCCCCATTGGCGCCGCGCGCGTGGGCTACATCGATGGCGAATACGTTCTGAACACCCCCATCGACAAGCGCAGCGATTCCAAGCTCGACCTCGTCATGGCCGGCACCGCCGATGCGGTACTGATGGTGGAATCCGAGGCTCAGGAGCTTTCCGAGGAGGTTATGCTCGGCGCCGTGATGTTCGGCCACCAGCAGAGCCAAAAGGTCATTGACGCGATCATCAAACTTGCTGAACTGGCCGCCAAGGACCCGCGTGATTTCGAGCCGGTGGACAATTCCGCCCTCGAAAGTGAAATGCTCGCTTTCATTGAAAACGATCTGCGTGCCGCCTACAAGATCACGACCAAGGAAGAGCGCTACGCCGCTGTCGACGCCGCCAAAGCCAAGGTCAAGGCGCATTTCCTTCCCGAGGAAGACGAGCCCAAATATACCCCCGAGCAGGTCGGTGCGGTTTTCAAGTCGCTTCAGGCCAAGATCGTCCGCTGGAACATTCTCGACACCAAGACCCGCATCGACGGCCGTGATCTGGAAACGGTTCGCGGGATCGAGGCCGAGGTTGGCGTTCTGCCGCGTACGCACGGTTCGGCGCTGTTTACCCGCGGTGAGACCCAGGCGCTCGTGGTCGCAACGCTCGGCACCGGTGAGGACGAGCAGTTCATCGACTCGCTTGAGGGTACGTACAAGCAGAACTTCCTGTTGCACTACAACTTCCCGCCCTATTCGGTCGGTGAAGCGGGCCGCATGGGTTCGCCCGGCCGCCGCGAGATCGGCCATGGCAAGCTCGCATGGCGCGCCATCAACCCGGTCCGCCCCTCGGTCGAGGAATTCCCCTATACCCTGCGCGTGGTCTCGGAAATCACCGAATCCAACGGCTCCTCCTCGATGGCGACCGTCTGCGGCACCTCGCTGGCGCTGATGGATGCGGGCGTACCGATGAAGAAGGCCGTAGCGGGTATCGCGATGGGCCTTATTCTCGAGGGCGACAAGTTCGCCGTTCTCTCGGACATCCTGGGCGATGAGGATCACCTGGGCGACATGGACTTCAAGGTCGCCGGCACCCATGAGGGCGTCACCTCGCTCCAGATGGACATCAAGATCGCCGGCATCACCGAAGAGATCATGAAGATCGCCCTGGCGCAGGCCAAGGACGGGCGCACCCATATCCTTGGCGAAATGGCCAAGGCCATCGATACAGCCCGCTCCGAAGTGGGCGAATTCGCACCGCGCATCGAGACCCTCAAGATCCCGACAGACAAGATCCGCGAAGTGATCGGCACTGGCGGCAAGGTGATCCGCGAGATCGTCGAAAAGACCGGCGCCAAGATCAACATCGAGGACGACGGCACCGTCAAGGTCGCCTCCTCGGACGGCAAGGCGATCGACGCCGCCATCAAGTGGATCAAGTCGATCACCGACGAGCCGGAAGTCGGCGAAATCTATCAGGGCACGGTCGTCAAGACCGCCGATTTCGGCGCTTTCGTCAATTTCTTCGGCGCCCGCGACGGCCTCGTTCACATCTCGCAGCTTGCCGAACACCGCGTGGGCAAGACCACCGATGTCGTCAAGGAAGGCGACAAGGTCTGGGTCAAGCTCCTCGGCTTCGACGAGCGCGGCAAGGTCCGCCTGTCGATGAAGGTCGTCGATCAGGAGACCGGCAAGGAAGTCGAAAAGGAAGACGCCGAGTAAACGTAGACGCTCCGTTTCCAAAGACTGCAGACCCGGCGCTTCGGCGCCGGGTTTTTGTTTGTCCGACGGTTTGACAGCCTCCCGTTTCGCATTGAAACTTCGCCCCTCGAGCGACACGCGCTCGCGAGGAGAGACACAATGCGCTTTATGGTGATGATCAAGGCGTCCGCCGAGACCGAGGCGGGCGTGATGCCAACCGATGAGCAATTGCTGGCGATGGGCAAGTACAACGAGGAACTGGTTGCCGCCGGCGTCATGAAGGATGGCGCCGGGTTGCATCCGACGTCCAGGGGCGCAAGGATTGTCATGAAAGATGGCGAGACAATCGTCACCGATGGCCCTTTCGCAGAGACCAAGGAAGTGATCGCGGGCTTCTGGATCTGGGAATGCGCCTCGCTCGCCGAAGCCATCGAATGGCTCAAGAAGGTCCCTGAGAGTCCCGGACAGGCCGATTATGAAATCCGTCAGATCTTCGAAATGGAGGATTTCGTTCAGGGCGAGGGGATCGAGCAGCACAAGAAGGTCGCACAGCAGATGGAAGAGCAGGGCCTTGAAAGCCAGACGGCCTATCGGAAATAGTTCGGGCCTTGTCCACACAACTCGCCGCCGCATTATGCGTTCTCGACATGCCTGTTCATCCGGCGACCCTCGAGCCCCGGTTTCAAATAGCGTGGACGGTATGCGGCGAGACGCGCCTCATACTGATTATATAAATGCGAGGCGAGCCTCGCCGCATACGCCCGGGATTTTTGGCTTGGCGTCCGCAACAGGCTAGGGCCAATCCCCTCCGGGTTTCCCCGGTATGCCGCGGTGCTGCCGCGACTGGCTCTGGTGACGTTCGGACCTCCGCTGGGACGACTCCCATCGGACCCGGACCGGTCCCGCCCAAACGTGCGTTGCGCCTGCGCCCATCAAGCGGGTCCGTAAGGCGCATCATAAGCGCGGTTTCGGGGGCGGGGATAAGTTTTGGGGCAGAAACTTCGGTTTCTCGCCAAATACCTCCACCGCTAACCCCTCCCCACAAGCTCCGAGATTCACGCATTTGCTTTTGAGGTCCCAATCCTCGCCATAGGCACGGTCCAAAACCATGTGGTCTCAAACCGAGATGTGTGAATATCGGAGCTTGTGGGGAGGGGGCAGGGGTGGGGGTAAGCCGAGAGACGCCGCGTTGGAAGAGTCTTCTCACGCGCGGGACAGCGCGTGGCTGGATTCCGGGAACACGTCCCGGAATGCCAGGCTACGATACTCACACATCTATATGAGAGCCCCTTCGCGCTGGCTCATCATGGCACGCACCGAAGATGTGTGAATCTCGCAGGATCAAGTCGGGGGCGGCGGTGGGGTGGTGGAAGCGCCAGAGCCGGCACACAGGAGCCAATCCCCTTGGGCAAGCCATGGCGAAAAACCGAAGGCGGCGCGCCGGCGTCAGGACCGTCAGCGCCGCCCCTCGGGCAGAACCCGGTGCGGCGGCGTATGCCCGTCAAGGAAGGTGCGGATGTTAACGATGACCGTTTCGCCCATCTCGATGCGACCCTCGAGCGTGGCTGAACCCATATGCGGAGTCAGAACCACCTTGTTTTCGCGCGCGAGCGCCAGGAGCTTGGGATTGACGCCCTTTTTGTGCTCGAAGACGTCGAGCGCCGCGCCCAGCAAATGGCCCGAGGCGACACACTCGGCAAGCGCGGCCTCATCGACCAGTTCGGGCCGGGCGATATTGACGACGACTGCGCCCTTTTTCATGCGCCTCAGCCGCTCGGCCGAGAGGATGTTGTAGGTCTCCCGCGTATGCGGCGTGTGTAAGGAGACGATGTCGACATGCGTGAGCATCTCATCGACCGATGCCCAATAGCGCGCGCCGAGGGCATCCTCGACCTGTGGCGGCTTTCGAGTGCGGCCGCAATAATGGATCTCGAGCCCGAACGCCCTGGCGCGCCGCGCGACGGCCGTGCCGATCCGCCCCAGCCCGACAATGCCGAGCGCCTTGCCGCCGATGCGCTGGCCCAGCATCCATGTGGGCGCCCAGCCTGGCCATGTGCCGTCCTTGAGAATGACCTGCGCGCCCTCGGCAAGCCGGCGCGGGATCGCGAGGATCAGCGCCATTGCCATGTCGGCGGTATCTTCGGTCAGAACCGACGGCGTATTGGTCACCGTGATCCCGGCTGCGTGCGCCGCCTCGATATCGATATTGTCGAACCCGTTGCCGAACTGCGCGATGAGTTTCAGGGATGCGGGCAATGCGGCAATGACCTGCGCATCGATCCGGTCGGTGATCGAGGAAACCAGAACATCGGCGTTCTGGGCCCGGGCGACGAGTGTCTCAGTCCCGAGCGGCGTGTCCGTTTCGTTGAATTCCGCATCGAAAAGCGCCGCCATCCGCTCCTGGATCGGAGCCGGCAGGCGCCGGGTGACAATGACTTTGGGCGGTGCGTGCGTCACACGATCACCATTTTTTCGCCCTACCGCTCCGGCCCGGCGCGATGGCGGGCGAACCGATATTTCCGTTCCCTGATTTCGCGCTTATGCGCGCCATGAGCGGTCCTTTCAGTGACCGTTAACAACGGTGCAGTACTCCAATAGAAAAAATCCGCCGGGCTGGAAAGCCCAAGGGCGTGTCATCAACCGGTGAGCATCCCGATTTGTCCAATCTTCGTCGCCAGGTCCAAACTGTCCTCTATACGATCCTCGCGATCATTGCGCTTGCAGGCACGGTACATGCCCAGCAGACGGGCCCCGTAACCGGCCTGCCCATGCCACGCTTCGTTTCCGTGGGCTCGGCACCGGTCAATGTGCGTGTGGGGCCGGGGACCAATTACGATATCGCCTGGATCTTCGTGCGCCCCAATGTGCCGGTTGAAATTGTTCAGGAATTCGATACCTGGCGCAAAATCCGCGACGTCGACGGCGCCGAGGGCTGGGTGCACCAGAGTCTCGTCGTTGGCGCGAGAACCGCGCTCGTTACGCCCTGGACCCGGGACGGCCGTACGGCGCTTCTGAGTGAGCAAGATAGCCAGGCCGCGGTGCGGGCATGGTTGACGCCGGGCCTGCTGATACAGCTCCAGAGTTGCACAGGCAGCTATTGTGCCGTCGCGCTCGATCATACCGACGCCGAAGGCAACACCCGGCACTATTCGGGTTATGTCGCCCAGAACGCCATCTGGGGGGCCTATGAGGGGGAAGTCTTCGATTAGCTGCGGGTTTTCTGGACCCGCACGATCACGTCCACATGCGTGATCGCCATGCCGTCCGGAGCATCGGGCAGGCCTGAAATCCGGATCGATTCAGAGGGGATGTCCTCGATCCGTTCTTCGTCCTCGATATAGAAATGGTGGTGATCGGTCGTGTCAGTGTCGAAATAGGACCGTGCCGCATCCACCGAGATTTCCCTCAAAAGCCCGGCCTGACGGAACTGATGCAGAGAGTTGTAGATGGTCGCGAGCGACACCTGCACACCCGCCTCGGCGGCTTCGGAGTGAAGCTGCTCGGCATTCACATGCCGGTGTTCCCCGGAAAACAGCAATTCCGCCAGCGCCAGACGCTGCCGGGTCGGCCGCAATCCGGCCATGCGCAGAACGGCCATAAGGCACGGGCCGCGGGAAGGTTCGGCGGCGGTCTTTTGGGGAGACGTCATCGGGCGTGAGGGTTCCGGACTTCGTGTTGCATGTTTAGGGTCTGGATCCTAAACTATAGTCAGCTGAACTGCCCGATACAAGCATTGTGCCTCTTGAACCCCTTGGCTGTCGCGGGTTTGCGTCCGCCACGCGCAGTGCCGGCGCGTGTGGGGACCTCGCCAGGCACTGCGCCGGTGCCCGTTTGGCCGCGCGGCGAATATTAACGGGGGCGTTTTGCGTTGTCATCAAAGGATTTGAATACTGATAGGGCCAATCCGATTGCCTTGGCCCTAGCCACGGGTCTAGACTCTGGTGTTGCAGAGCACGGGATCTTGACCCCGCGCCCGTCACACCAACCAACCCGAGAGGCAACCATGAGCTTGCGTGTATCCGGTAAAAACATGGACGTCGGCGAATCGCTGCGCGCCACGGCGGAAGACCACATCGACGCGGTGGTGGGCAAATATTTCGACGGAGGTTATGACGGGCAATTGACGCTCGAACCCGAAGGAATCGGGTTCCGTGCCGATTGCATGGTGCATCTTGACACAGGCGTTGTCCTTTCGGCCAGTGCCAGCGCAAACGATGCAACTTCGGCCTACGAGACGATGGCCGCACATATCGAGAAGCGGCTACGGCGCTATAAGCGCAAACTCAAGAACCATCGGCGGAATTCCAACGGGGCGACCGGCGGATATGCCGACTATGTGATTGCGTTCTCCGACGACGAGATCGAACTCGATGAGAACGATGCCCCCCCGGTGATCGCTGAAACGACCCAGAGCCTGAGGACGATGAGCGTCGGAGAGGCGGTGATGGAGCTCGATTTGTCGCAGTCTGACGTAATCGTGTTCCGCCACGCTGGACATGGCGGCATGAATGTGGTTTACCGCCGGGCCGATGGCAATATTGGTTGGATCGATCCAGCCCTTTCCAATTGACAAAGGGCAATGACGTCCCCCACGAACAGCACCTAAAGGCTTCTCTTCATGGAACTTGCTGACATTCTGTCGCAGGAATCGGTGATTCCGTGCGCAAAGGTCGCATCCAAACGACAACTCCTCCAGCAACTCGCGGAAAAAGCGTCTGGCCTGGTTGGAGTCGATGCTCAGGTGATCTTCGATACGCTTTTGAGCCGTGAACAGCTCGGTTCGACCGGTCTGGGGAACGGGATTGCGATCCCGCACGGCAAGATCAAGGGGCTCACGGGCGTGACGGCGGTGTTCGCACGTCTTGTCGAGCCGATCGATTTCGACGCGGTGGACGACCAGCCCGTCGACCTCGTTGTGATGCTCCTTGCGCCCGAAGGATCGGGCGCCGATCATTTGAAGGCGTTGAGCAAGGTCGCCCGGCTTTTGCGTTCGGAAGGCATTCTCGACCGCCTGCGTGCGACCAAGGACGAGGCCAAGCTGCGCGAGATTTTAACCACACCGCTCGAAGCGATTCACGCGGCCTGACCGACAGTCACGAGACGGAAAAAGGCGTCATCCCGCTTGCGCAGGATGACGCCTTTGGTTTTTTCGGAGGTGGTTACAGGCCCTAATGCAGCGTCGCCAGCGTCACCTCGTGGCCATCGATCCAGTCCTGGACGGCTTCGCGGGAATCCGCAACCAACACCGGCGCGCCATCGGCGGACATCAGGAGTTCGAGTTCCTGATCGGCAGGAGCGGCGCCGGCCTGAGGCACGAGTTCGGCAAGATCGCCGGCATTCATGCGGCGCCAGAAAACGATATCGCCCGCACCCAGCGCGGCGAATTGTTCGGCGGTCAGAAGCTTGAGAGGCTCGGCGGCGCGACCCAGCCGGGTATCGTCAAACGTCCGCTTTTCATCGGGTTTATTCATTACTCTACCTCCTTGCTTCGGCCGGCCGGATCTCGATACGGCGAGTCACGGGTTCGGCCTGGGGCCGATGGACGGTTACGACGAGGAGGCCGTTTTCAAGGTCGGCACCCTCGACGCGCATGCCGTCGGCAAGCAGGAAGGTGCGCTGAAACTGTCGTGCGGCAATTCCGCGATGCAAATAGTCCCGCGCACCATCATCGGTTTGCCGGCCGCGTACGATAAGCTGATTATCCTCCGCAATCACTTCCAAGTCGTTACGTGCGAATCCGGCCACGGCGATTGAAATGAGGTAAGTCTCACCTCCGCCTTCCAGATTCGTGCGTTCGATATTATACGGAGGATAGCCTTCCGCGGCCCGGGAAAGCCGGTCAAAGCGCTCCTCGAAGGCTTCGAAGCCCAAAACGAAAGGCGCGGAGAAAAGCGATACGCGCGACATAGCGGTAAACCTGTCCTTGTCCATCAAGCAACATTGCCTGTCCGGCCCGACTACGGCACCGGAAAGGCGTTGACTATGATATGGGGCGCATATGCACCGCTTCAAGAGTGTTAACAGGCCCTACCCCTAAACCATGACCAAGCGCGAACCCGTCTCGATTGTGATGCCCGCCTACAAGGCCGAGAAAACCATCGCCGCTTCGGTCAGAAGCGCGCTCGCGCAGGATTTCGCCGACTTTGAGTTGATCGTCGTTGCTGACGACGGGGTGGACTACGAGGCGGTTCTGGGGCGCGAGGGGATCGTGGACGCGCGGATACGGTATCTCGAAAGCGGCCTTATTGGCGGCGGTTCACCCCCTGCGCGCAATGCGGGGCTCGATGCTGCGCGGTACCGGTTTTCCGCGATCCTCGATGCCGACGATCGCTTTGCGCCGACCAAGCTTTCGGCGGTGATGCCGCATTTGCTGCAATACGGGCTTGTTTCGTGCGCGCTCAACGTGACCCTGCCCGACGGAACGGCCCTCCGGCAGGTCGGCGCCGGGTCCGACCGGGTGCTCACGCCCGGCACGTATAAATTTACCAACTTCTCGATGGATTCGATGCTGGTTTACGACCGCAATCGCGCCGACCCGCGTTTCGACCCCGATCTGCCTTGCCTGACCGACCTCGATTTCCTCTTGAAACTCTTTGCGGCCATTCCGGCATGCTACCATGTGGGCACGCCACTTCACGATTATGTCAAATTACCGGTTTCGGTCTCCAACGGACCGGGCGTGACCGAGAAAATGGTGAGAACCAAGGAATTGATGCGCGCGCGGCTCGCCGCCGGGTACTACCGTCTTTCCCGGCCTAGGGAAGTAGAGGGGATGGACAGCTTCCTTGCGATTTCCCTGCGGGCCGAGAAAACGTTCACGCCTCGGGCGATCGCCGGCAAGCCGAGCCTTTTTGAGGATCATATAGAACCCAGGCTGGCCGCCCGCAGCGCCGCGCTTGTACAGTAGTTACTTCTGCTTGCCGTTGGGGTGGAGCGTTTCGCCGCGCGCCAGCATGGCGATGAATTCTTCGATTTTACGCTGGCGGGTTTCGGTGCGCTTGGCGTTGTTGATCCGGAAGGTCAGAGCATAGAGATTGGCGCGGTTAAGGGTTTCGAACATGGCCTTGGCGCGTGCGTCGGCCGCCAGAGCGTCGAGGAAGTCCTGCGGGACCTCGAAACTCGCGCCTGGCGCGTAAGCGCGCTCCCATCGCCCGTCAGCCTTGGCCGCTTCAATTTCCCTTAGTCCCGGCGCCTGCATGAGCCCCTCGGCAATCAGGTTCTCGGCGTGCCGGACATTGATCTGCGACCAGATCGAAGCCTTCCGCCGTGGCGTGAAACGCAGTACATAGGCGTCGGTATCGAATTTCTTCTTGATCCCGTCGATCCACCCCCAGCACAGCGCCGCCCGCACCGCATCCTCATAGCTTAGCGTCGGATAGCCGGTGTGAACCTTGTAGAATTTGACCCACAGGAAATCCTCGGCGGCGTGGTTGTCCTTGAGCCACAAATAGAACGCCTCTCCCGTCTCGAACGGGAGAACCTTGTCGGGATCGACGATAACCGGGGCCATGTGTCGCGTCCTCAAGCCGTATCAGCTCCAGTCAAGCGCAGGCTTTTGCCCAGGACAAGGCTCGCATTTACGAATTTGCGAAAGCGTAACAAAAAAGCCGCGCTTGAAAGCACGGCTTTTTGAGGTTCTACGGAGATTTGGTGGAGCCAAGCGGGATCGAACCGCTGACCTCCTGCATGCCATGCAGGCGCTCTCCCAGCTGAGCTATGGCCCCATTATCCCTGACCGGAAGCCCGGTCCGAACGGCGGCGAACCTATGTGAGAGCTCGCCAAGACGCAAGAGCAAAAATGGCGCTTGCGACGGATTTTTGACAGGCCCGCTTAGCGGTCTTCGTCATCGTCCACTTCGACGTCGAAATCGATGTCGTCATCGTCGTCGTCGGTTTCAAGGAAAGTGTCCGCGTCGTCCCCGCCGAGGTCCTCGTCGACATCGACATCCTCGACATCCGGGATATCGTCGCCGTTGTCGTCGTCATCGGTGTCGCTATCGCTCTCGGCGTCCGAAAGCGAAATGACCTCAGCGCCCGCGGCTTCCGCAGCGAGATCGACTTCGACCGTTTCGTCTTCCTCTGGCCGTACTTTTTCGGCGGGCTTGGGCGCCTTTTCCGGTGCGGCTTCGAAAAAGGACACCGGATAGGATTTACCCGTATAGGGCGAAACCACAGGATCCTTGTTGAGATCGTAGAATTTCTTGCCCGTCACCGGGCAGGTGCGCTTCGTACCGCGTTCGTCAGTGGCCAAGGCAATTCCCCATTGCTCGTAATGTCGTAGATCGGCTCTGGCGGGCAAAAAGGCGCGCCGCAAATTTTCCGGTTCGGTTACGATGAAATTTTCGGACCTGTCAAACGCTAAATGCGGGCGGCTTTGTGGCGTTGGCACCGTGCCCGGGGCGTGCTAAGCCCCGTCTCGCTTTCCATTGCTTTTCTTGAAGGCGACATAAGACCATGTCCCACGCCAATTCACCACACCCCCGTGCAAGCTTTACCCGTGGCGCGCTTACGGGCACAATCCGCGTGCCGGGCGATAAATCGATTTCCCACCGAGCCATGATGTTTGGCGCCATGGCGCGCGGCCGCACGACGGTTTCAGGGCTTCTGGAGGGTGAAGACGTGCTTGCGACCGGCCGCGCCATGCAGGCGCTGGGCGCGACGGTTAAAAAGGATGGCGATCTCTGGCAGATCGACGGGGTGGGCGTCGGCGGATTTCTCGAGCCCGAAGCGCCGCTTGATTTCGGCAATGCCGGCACGGGCGTGCGGCTGTGCATGGGGCTCGTAGGCACCTATCCCTTCATCACCCGTTTTGTCGGTGACGCCTCGCTATCCAAGCGCCCCATGGGTCGTGTGCTCGACCCGCTGCGCGCCGTTGGCGTCGAGGTCGTCGAACACAACGAAAACCGGCTGCCCATAGCTTTGCGGGGTCCGAAAACCCCACTACCCATAGATTATCGCGTGCCCATGGCATCGGCGCAGGTGAAATCCTGCGTGTTGCTCGCCGGGCTCGTTGTCCCAGGGGAAACCCGCGTAGTCGAGCCGGTTATGACGCGCGACCACACCGAAAAGATGCTCGCCGGGTTCGGTGCCGAGATCGCCATCGCGACAGACGACGACGGCGCACGCACGATCACCGTCCAGGGCCTGCCCGATCTCGTGGGACAGGAACTGCAGGTGCCGGGCGACCCGTCTTCAGCGGGTTTCCCGCTGGTTGCTGCGCTCATCGTGCCGGGTTCGGAGGTCACCATCGAGAACGTCCTGATGAATCCCACGCGCACGGGGCTCATCGAAACCCTCATCGAAATGGGCGGCGATATCGCAATCGAGAACCGCCGCAATTCCGGCGGCGAGGACCTTGCCGACCTTCGCGTAAAGCATTCGGCGCTCAAGGGTGTCACCGTGCCGGCCGCGCGCGCGCCCTCTATGATCGACGAATACCCCGTGCTCGCGGTTGCCGCGGCCTATGCGCAGGGGCGCACCGAAATGCCGGGGATCGAAGAACTCCGCGTCAAGGAGAGCGACAGGCTCGCCGCCGTCGCGCGCGGGCTCGAGGCCAATGGCGTCGTCTGCGAGGAGGGGGCTGACTATCTCATCATCGAGGGCAAGGGCGGCGTTGCCGGTGGCGGCAAGGTCGAAACCCATCTCGACCACCGGATTGCCATGAGCTTTCTCGTCATGGGGCTGGCAGCAGACCGTCCCGTGACCGTCGACGACGATGCAATGATCGCCACGAGTTTTCCGAGCTTCATTGGTGATTTCACGCGGCTTGGCGCCGGATTCTCCCAGGAAGGGGAGGCAGCATGATTATCGCAGTCGACGGCCCCGCCGCCTCGGGCAAGGGCACCATCGCCACCGCGCTGGGGCGGCACTATAACCTGCCGCATCTCGATACTGGACTCCTCTACCGTGCCGTGGGGCGCGAGGTGCGGGCCTATATCGATATGCCCGATCTAGAGGATCGCGCGCTCGTGGTGGCGCGCGATCTCGATACCGATGCGATCGACCCTGAGTTCCTTATGAGCGCCGAAGTTGGCGTCCTTGCGTCCAAGGTCGCTGTGTTTCCCGGCGTCCGGCAGGCGCTTTTCGAGGCGCAGCGCAGCTTTGCCATGCAACCGGGCGGCGCGGTGCTCGACGGCCGTGATATAGGTACGGTGATCGCACCGGAGGCAGATGCCAAGCTCTTCATCGTCGCCGATCCTGCAATCCGGGCCGAGCGCCGTGCACGCCAGCTCGAAGCGCGGGGCCAGACGGTCGACCGCGAAGCCATGCTCGCCGAGATCGTCGCCCGAGACGAACGCGACCGCAACGCGCCCCATGGCGGCTTTCGCCCCGCTGAGGATGCGGTCTTGCTCGATACGTCACAATTGGATATAGAAGCTGCCATTACGGCAGCCATCGCCGAAGTCGATGCCGCCATTGCCCGCAAGTCAGCGTTCTAAAACGGAGGGTTTCCAGAATAGGTGGGTACCACTTATTCGGTTCGGAAAGCCGATAAGCCGGAAAGAACCTAAATCCAAGCTTGCGGCCCTGGGCGGGTTCACTTTCGGGCCGGTCGTTCCTATATCGTGACCGTGTGAGACGCATAGCGCCTCCCAAGGCTTTTGCCGGTACATCCGCAGGACAAGAACGAACGTGCGCGTGGCGTTTACGGAGGAATCCGTAGAGGCCCTTGGCGCGTTGGACGTGCCCGCATTTTGTAAAAACAACCAGGCTGTTCGCGTGATCTTCATGCGGGCGGGCCAGATCATCAACACCAACCCAACCATATTCCGGCCCGGCCGGAATGGAGTTTGAATGGCAAACACTGCTGCAACAACCGAAGATTTCGAACAGCTCCTTATGGAGAGCTTCCAGGACATCGATCCCGTTGAGGGCACCGTTGTCAAAGGCAAGGTCGTCGCGATCGAAAAAGATCTCGCCATCGTCGACGTCGGATTGAAGACCGAAGGCCGCGTGCCGCTCAAGGAATTCGGTGCCGCCGGCAAGGACGGCACGATCGCCGTCGGTTCGGACGTCGAGGTCTATGTCGACCGTGTCGAAAACGCCATGGGCGAGGCCGTCCTCTCCCGTGAGAAGGCCCGTCGCGAGGAAAGCTGGGTCCGGCTCGAAGCGCTCTACGAAAAGAACGAAAAGGTCGAAGGCCAGATCTTCAACCAGGTCAAGGGCGGCTTCACCGTCGATCTCGACGGCGCGGTGGCTTTCCTGCCACGCAGCCAAGTCGATATCCGGCCGATCCGCGATATTGCCCCGCTGATGAACGTGCCCCAGCCGTTCCAGATCCTCAAAATGGACAAGCGCCGCGGCAACATCGTCGTTTCGCGCCGCGCCATCCTCGAAGAATCGCGTGCCGAACAGCGTTCGGAAATCGTCCAGCAGCTCGAAGAGGGCCAGGTGGTCGAAGGCGTGGTCAAGAACATCACCGATTACGGCGCGTTCGTCGACCTTGGCGGCATCGATGGTTT
Source organism: Pelagibacterium halotolerans (assembly GCF_044811015.1). Lineage (GTDB taxonomy): Bacteria > Pseudomonadota > Alphaproteobacteria > Rhizobiales > Devosiaceae > Pelagibacterium > Pelagibacterium halotolerans_A. The sequence goes on along the minus strand of NZ_CP085243.1, from coordinate 2,292,464 downwards.
GCTGCACGTCACCGATATCGCGTGGCGCCGCGTCAACCATCCGAACGAAGTGCTCTCGATTGGCGAAACGATCAAGGTTCAGATCATCCGCGTCAATCAGGAAAGCCACCGCATCTCGCTTGGTATGAAGCAGCTCCAGGCTGATCCGTGGGAAGGCATTCAGGCCAAGTATCCGGTCGACGCCCGCTTCACGGGCCGCGTGACCAACATCACCGACTACGGTGCGTTCGTCGAGCTCGAGCCGGGCATCGAAGGCCTGATCCACGTCTCGGAAATGAGCTGGACCAAGAAGAACGTGCATCCGGGCAAGATCGTCTCGACCTCCCAGGAAGTCGACGTCGTTGTGCTCGAGGTCGATCCTGACAAGCGCCGTATCTCGCTGGGCTTGAAGCAGACCCTCGCCAATCCTTGGGAAACTTTCGCCGACAAGTTCCCCGTTGGCGCCGAGGTCGAAGGCGAGGTCAAGAACAAGACCGAATTCGGCCTGTTCATCGGTCTCGACGGCGATGTGGACGGCATGGTCCACCTCTCCGATCTCGATTGGAACCGCCCCGGCGAAGAAGCGCTCGACGACTACAATCGCGGCGACACCGTCAAGGCCAAGGTCCTCGATGTCGACATCGAGAAGGAGCGTATTTCGCTTGGTATCAAGCAACTCGGCTCCGACCCGATCGAAGCGGCTGCAGGCGACGGTGTGCGCAAGGGCGCTGTCGTGACCGGCACCGTGACGGCCGTAACCGACGGTGGCATCGAGGTGCAGATCGCCGATACCGATCTCTCCGCCTTCATCCGCCGCGCCGATCTCTCGCGTGACCGCTCCGAACAGCGTCCCGAGCGCTTCGCGGTTGGCGAAAAGCTCGACGCCCGCGTCACCCAGTTCGATCGCAAGACCCGCAAGATCGGTCTTTCGATCAAGGCGCTGGAAATCGCGGAAGAAAAGGAAGCTGTTGCGCAGTACGGTTCGTCGGATTCCGGCGCTTCGCTCGGCGACATCCTCGGCGCTGCGCTCAAGAACCAGGGTGACGACAAGAAGTAAGCCTTTCGCTTCTTCTTGCATGAAATCAGGGCTCGCGCGGGTGACGCGCGGGCCCTTATCTGTGTGTGGGGCGCGCCTTGCCTTCCACGCCCATGTAAAGAGGTGCTTCATGCCTTGGCGGCCCATGCTCGCGAGCGACATTCCGGCGGTGTTCGACCTGTCGCTACGCATTCATCCCGGCTATCCCGAATCCGAGCCGGTGCTGGCCGAGCGTCAGGCGTTCGCGCCTGACCGGTGCTGGATCCTTGAAGGAAAGGAGGAACCGGCGGGTTATTTCCTCGTTCATCCCTGGCGGCTCGGTACGCCACCGGTGCTCAATGCCCTTCTTGGCAGTTTGCCGGATAATCCCGACACGCTCTATTTCCACGATCTGGCCCTGTTGCCCCAGGCGCGCGGAACCGGCGCGGCGGGAGAGATCGTACGGCGGTCGATCGAGAACGCGCAGCCTTTCACGACGATCAGCCTCGTTGCCGTCAACGGCACCGCACCGTTCTGGAGCCGGTTCGGGTTCAGGGTGGAGGACCGGCCAGAACTTTCGGACAAGCTTCAAAGTTACGGACCGGGCACGCGGTACATGGTGCGGCGGTAGCGCCCCCACTTGCATTCCGATCCGGCACCCGCTAGCGGTTCCCTCAACCGCCCATCTATGCCTTGAGGCCGAAATGACCCAGCTCGGCGACGATCCCGTCCATGCCATCCCTGCAACCCGCGCGCTCAAGCGCTCGCGCGGCCGGTGGCGGCTTTTTGCCTTTTTGCTGCTCGCGCTTGCGGTGATTTTGGCGTTTGCCCGGTTCGCACCGCAATGGACCGCGCCCGCCGATGCCATCGCGCGGGTGGAGATCGGCGGAACGATCACCACCGACCATGAGCGCAGCCGGACGCTCGACGAATTGGCCGAGGACGATACGGTCAAGGCCGTGATCGTCGCGATCAACAGTCCCGGTGGAACCACGGCTGGCGGCGAGGAGCTTTACGAGTCCCTGCTCCGGCTGGCCGAAGCCAAGCCGGTTGTCGCTGTCGTCAACGAGCTCGGTGCGTCCGCCGCCTATATGGCGGCAATCGGCACCGACCGGATTTTCACCCGGCGGTTGTCGATTGTGGGATCGATCGGGGTGTTTTACGGCCATATCGACGCAGGCGCGCTTCTGGAAAACATAGGCATCGATTACGACAAGGTCGCGTCCGGACCGCTCAAGGCCGAGCCTGACATCGATGAACCCATAACCCCGGAAATCCGGGAATCGTTGGCCGCGCTGGTTGATGACAGCTATCAATGGTTCGTCGACATCGTCGCCGAGCGCCGCGACATGCCGCGCCGCGCGGTTCTGGACTTGGCCGACGGGCGTATCATGACCGGCGCGATGGCGGTCGAAGCCGGGCTGATGGATGCCATCGGCGGGGAGACCGAGGCGATCGCCTGGCTCGAAACCGAGCGGGGAATCACGGCCAATCTGCCGGTTTTTGCCGCCTATCCGCCACCCGAGCGCCCCAACTGGCTGATCGAATGGCTGCTGTCGCGTGCGCATTCAGCGCTCGGCATCGATCTCGAAAGCGTTATGGCGCTTGACGGTCTCGCTGCGCTTTGGCACCCTTCAAACTCGTAAACCCAACAAGAGCAAAGCCAATTTGGCAGCCCGTGTGCCGGGGGGCGCAACAAGAAGATGATCAAATCAGAACTCATCGAACAGCTGGCGGCGGAAAATCCGCATCTGTTTCATCGGGATGTCGAGAATATCGTCAACGCCATTCTCGATGAAGTCAGCGACGCCCTGGCCCGCGGCGACCGGGTCGAACTGCGGGGCTTCGGCGCGTTTTCGGTCAAGAACCGCCCCGCCCGCGTGGGCCGCAATCCGCGCACCGGCGAACAGGTCGATGTGGGCGAGAAATACGTGCCGCAGTTCAAGGCCGGCAAGGAAATCCGTGAGCGGCTCAACCGCTGACGGCTCTTTTGCTTATCGGAAAGTAACCGCCTGATGGCCAAACGCATTATCGGCTGGCTCGTGCTGATTCCGCTTTGCGCGGCGATCCTCATTTTCGCGCTGGCCAACCGCCACACCGTGCCGGTGAATTTCAACCCGCTGATTTCGGTCGATCCCACGGCGCCGGGAGCGGGTGTGCCGCTGTTTCTGATCATCTATGCGGTTCTCTTTTTCGGTATCGCGCTGGGGGGCATCGCCGTCTGGTTCGCGCAAGGATCGCACCGGCGCGCCGAACGGCGGTGGCGCAAGGAAACCGAAAAGCTTCAAAAGGAGCTCGAGGGCGTGCGTGAACGCCCCAAACGCGAAACCGATCCAGCGCTCGCAGCCGCCGACGAATTGGCATAAAACCTCCGCATGACCCGAAACCTGATGATCAAGATCTGCGGGATCAAAACCCGCGAGATGGCAGAGCACGTCGTCGCCCAGGGCGCCGATATGATCGGCTTTGCGCATTTTGAAAAAAGCCCGCGCCATCTCCCGCTCGAAACGATCGCTGCCCTCGCCGGGGCGCTTTCGGGGCGGATCGAAACCGCGATCCTGCTCGTCGATCCTGACGACGCGCTGCTCGATCTGGCCGCCGCGACAGGCGTCGACTGGTTGCAGCTTCATGGGCACGAAAGCGTCGCGCGGGTCGCTGAAGCCGGAACGCGGACGGGCAAGAAAATTCTAAGGGCGTTGCCCATCGGAAGCGCGGAAGACGTGGCGCGGGTGCCCGAGTATCATGCGGTGGCTGACAGGCTGATCCTCGACGCGAAACCGCCCCAGAGTGCAACGCGGCCCGGCGGGCTGGGCGAAGTCTTCGACTGGTCGCTGCTCGAAACGCTTGACCCGTCCATCCCCTTCATGCTTTCGGGAGGCCTCACCATCGACAACGTCGCGGACGCGGTTGCGACGGTGCGGCCGTTCGGGCTCGACGTCTCTTCGGGGGTTGAGCGCGTGAAGGGCGAGAAAGATGCCGGGCTCGTGACAGAATTCATCGCACGCGCCCGCGCCGCACAGGGCAGTTAGGACAACAGGTTTATGAGCGAGGCTATGGTCAATTCGCTGCGGCAAGGTCCGGACGAACAGGGCAAATTCGGCATCTATGGCGGCCGCTTCGTTGCCGAAACGCTGATGCCGCTGATCCTCGATCTCGAGAAGTCTTATCGCGCAGCGCAGGACGACCCCGAATTTCACCGCGAGATGAACGACCTGCGCACCCATTTCGCGGGGCGACCCTCGCCGCTCTATTTTGCCGAACGCATGAGCGCCGAGCTGGGCGGTGCGAAGATTTATTTCAAGCGCGAGGATTTGAACCACACGGGGTCCCACAAGCTCAACAATTGCCTGGGGCAGATCCTCCTGGCCAAGCGCATGGGCAAAACGCGGATCATCGCGGAAACGGGTGCCGGTCAGCACGGAGTGGCGACGGCTACGGTCTGCGCGCGCTTCGGGCTGCCCTGCACGGTGTTCATGGGCGCGACCGATGTCGAGCGGCAGATGCCGAACGTTCTGCGCATGAAGATGCTGGGCGCGGAAGTGAAACCCGTCACCGCGGGAGCCGGCACGCTCAAAGACGCGATGAACGAAGCGCTGCGCGACTGGGTGACCAATGTCGAGACCACCTATTACCTGATCGGCACCGCCGCCGGTCCGCACCCTTATCCGGCGATGGTCAGGGACTTCCAGAAGGTGATCGGTGAGGAAATCCGCGTCCAGATCATGGAGGCCGAGGGTCGGCTGCCAGACGCGCTGGTCGCGTGCATCGGCGGGGGGTCGAACGCTATCGGGACGTTCTACGACTTCATCGACGAGCCGAATGTGAAGATTTTCGGCGCGGAGGCCGGCGGGCACGGGCTCGACGTCGATAATGGTCACGCCGCGTCGATGACCGGCGGACGCCCCGGTGTGCTCCACGGCAACCGCACCTATCTCTTGCAGGATGCGGACGGCCAGATCCTCGAGGGGCATTCGATCTCCGCAGGACTCGACTACCCCGGCGTTGGCCCCGAGCACGCGTTTTTGCGCGATAGCGGGCGGGTCACCTACGTGCCCATTACCGACAAGCAAGCACTCGATGCATTCATGGCCTGCACAAAATATGAGGGCATCATCCCCGCGCTCGAAAGTGCGCACGGGCTCGCCCATGTGATGGAAATCGCTCCGAAAATGGGTAAGGACGAAATCATCGTGCTGTGCTTGTCGGGGCGCGGCGACAAGGACGTCGAGTCCGTCGGCCGGCATTTGGGCATGGCGATGTAGTGGCGCCGCACGGGGGGTATGACAGGTTGCCCGTCTCTCTTTGCGTGCGCAATGTTGACACGCAGACCGATCTTGCCCTTTATCGCCGCCAGTTTCGAGCACGACACAAAAGGCCATCCATGAGCGCGACGCGGATCGAGAAACGCTTTGAAAAAACAAGGCAGGAGAACCGCCCCGCCCTCGTCACTTTCGTGATGGCCGGCGATCCTGACGAAGCGACCGCCGATGCGATCCTTGCGGGGCTTCCCGCAGCCGGCGCGGATGTGATCGAACTGGGCATGCCCTTTTCCGATCCCATGGCCGACGGCGTCGCCATCCAGATGGCCGGACGCCGGGCGTTAGACGGCGGTATGACGCTCAAGAAGACGATCGATGCGGTCGCGCGCTTCCGCAAGACCGACGCCGATACGCCGATCATCCTGATGGGGTACTACAACCCGATCTATATCTATGGTGTCGAAGCCTTCCTCGCCGACGCAGCGCAAGCGGGGGTGGATGGCCTGATCGTCGTCGATCTGCCCGCCGAAGAAGACGAGGAATTGTGCATTCCGGCGCTTAGGGCCGGGCTCAACTTCATTCGCCTCACGACCCCGACGACCGACGACAACCGGCTCGAAACGGTGCTCAAAAACACCTCGGGCTTTGTCTACTATGTCTCGATGACCGGGATCACCGGCGCTGAGATCAAGAACCGCGACGCGGTGGGCACGGCGGTCAAGCGCATCAAGACACACACCGACCTGCCGGTCGCCGTTGGTTTCGGCATCAAGACCGCAGAGGACGCGGCCTTTATCGGGCGCGATTCCGATGGTGTGGTGGTGGGCTCGGCGATTGTTTCTGCCATCGCCAATTCTCTTGAAAACGGCGCTGCGACAAACGGCACAGCCAAGGCTGTCCACAGCCTCATTGCAGACCTTGCACAAGGTGCAAAGGCTGCCAGAAGCTGATAGTATCGCCACAATCGATAACTATATAAACTCAATCGGCATCGAAAGCCGGGCATCGCGCGTTATGCTTGATGCACAAGATGACCAACAGGTCGAGGCCAATTTACGATGAACTGGATCGATAACGTCGTCCGCCCGAAAATCCGCTCCTTCCTCAACCGCCGCGAGGTCGAGGAAAATCTCTGGGTCAAATGCCCCGAGAGTGGGGAAATGGTGTTCTACCGCGATCTCGAGGCCAATCAGTGGGTCGTGCCCAATTCGGGCTACCATATGAAGATCAAGGCCAAGGACCGGTTGGCGAATTTTTTCGACGATGGGCAATACGAAAGCGTTCCGCTTCCCTCGGTGCCGCAGGATCCGCTCAAGTTCCGCGACGTCAAGCGCTATACCGACCGGCTCAAGGAAAATCGCACCAAGACCGGGATGGAAGACTGCGTGATGGTCGCCACCGGCAAGCTCTATGACCGCCCGGTGACCGTCGCAGTGCAGGATTTCGACTTCCTGGGCGGCTCGCTCGGCATGGCCGCCGGGTCGGCCATCGTCAAGGGGCTCGAGACCGCCGTCGAGCGGAAAGAGCCCTTCGTCATGTTTGTCGCCTCGGGTGGCGCGCGTATGCAGGAAGGGATTTTGTCCCTCATGCAGATGCCGCGCACGACCGTTGCCGTGCAGCGCCTCAAGGAGGCCGGGCTGCCCTATATCGTCGTTCTGACCAACCCCACCACTGGCGGCGTGACCGCGTCCTATGCCATGCTTGGGGATATCCAGATCGCAGAGCCGGGTGCGACGATCGGCTTTGCCGGCGCGCGCGTAATCGAGCAGACCATCCGCGAAAAGCTTCCCAAGGGCTTCCAGCGCTCCGAATATCTACGGGATCACGGCATGGTGGATATGGTGGTCCACCGCCACAATCTACGTCCTACCATCGGGTCGCTCATTGGCATTCTGACCAAGGCCGCGGCCAATGACGACATTCCGGCAGCCACGCCGTCCAAATCGCTGACTATGCGCGAGGTGGCCGTCGCCGCCGAGGGCGCGGGCGAGGACGATCTGGCCTCCGATGCGCCGGTTGCGGCGCACGCGGAATAGGTTCAGCCTCTTTCCTGAGTGTTTGTTCGGTCGCGCGTTCGAACCGGAAAAGTGGTACCCACTTTTTCTGAACACACTCCAAGTGATTCCTTTTGAGCAGGGCTGGCGCCGTGTCCCGTACCGATGCGATTTTGAAGCGCCTGTTGAGGCTGCACCCCAAGCTGATCGATCTTGAGCTAACGCGCGTCGAGCGTCTACTCGAGGCGCTGGGGCGCCCGCAGGACAAGCTGCCACCGGTGATCCACGTTGCCGGCACCAACGGCAAGGGATCGACCATTGCCTATCTGCGCGCGATGCTCGAAGCCTCGGGCAAGCGCGTGCATGTCTACACCTCACCCCATCTCGTCGCCTTCCGCGAACGTATCCGGCTCGCAGGGACGCTCGTTTCCGCACAGCGGCTCAACCGTGCGCTCGAAGCCTGCGAGGCGGCGAATGAAGGCGTCCCGATCACCTATTTCGAGATCACGACGGCGGCGGCGTTTTTGCTGTTCTCTGAGGTCGAGGCCGACTACCTCCTGCTCGAAGTGGGGTTGGGCGGGCGCTATGACGCGACCAATGTCATCGATCATCCGCTTGGCGCTGTGATCACGCCGGTTTCGGCGGACCATACGCAGTTCCTCGGTGAAACGGTCGCGGAGATCACCGATTCAAAGGCCGGAATCCTCAAGCGCGGCGCGCCCGCCGTGATCGGGCTGCAGCCCGATGAGGCGCTCGATGTGATTGAGAGGCAAGCGGAAACGCTTGGGATTACGCCCTTTGTCGCCGGACGCGACTATGACGGATTTTCCCAGCGCGGGCGGTTCATCTATGAGGACGATACCGGACTTATCGATCTGCCCATGCCGGCATTGATCGGCAGCCATCAGGTGGAAAATGCCGCGCTCGCGGTGGCTGCCGTGCGCCATTTCGGCCTGCCGGTCGATGAAGAGGCGATGGCGCGGGCCATGCGGTCGGTTGCCTGGCCGGCCCGGCTGATGCCGCTGCGCGGGGCATTGTCGGAGGTGGTGGGCGAGGACAACGAGCTTTTGCTCGACGGAGGGCACAACGCGGCAGGCGCCACCGTTCTTGCCAAAGCCCTATCGGAAATGAACCGGGCGCGACCCGCACCGCTGGTCCTTGTCACCGGCATGATGGCCTCAAAGGACGCTGCGCGCTTTTTCGCGCCTTTCAAGGATCTGGCCAAGAGGGTGGTCGCCGTACCCATTCCGGGTGAGCCGGGTGCGCTCAAGGCGGCCGATCTCGTGCCGCATGTAAAGGCGCAAGGCCTTCCCGTCGAAACCGCGCGCTCGATCCGCGCGGCGCTTCAAAGCGCGGCCACAACCGAAGGCGCGCGCATTGTCATCTGCGGCTCGCTTTATCTCGCCGGCGCCGTGCTCAAGCAAAACAAAACGCCCCCAAACTGATCCGCCAGCTACGCGGAGGTTCGAGGGCGTCTTTGGACTCTGCCGGAACGAAAGGAGCGGCAGAGAAAGGCTTAAGCTGCGTGGCCTTCGAGCCACTTGACCAGCCCGGCCTTGGGCGTACCGGCGCCGATCTTGATATCGGCGGCTTCGCCGCCCTTGAAGAGGATCATCGTGGGGATAGAGCGCACGCCATATTGCGCGGCGATCGAGGGGTTCTCGTCGACATTGAGTTTGACGATCTTCACCTTGCCCGCCATCTCGGAGGAAATCTCTTCGAGGATTGGCGCGATCGCGCGGCAGGGGCCACACCACTCAGCCCAGAAATCCACAAGGACAGGCTCCTTTGCGCCCAGAACTTCGTTCTGGAAGGTGGCTTCACTTACCTGTTCGGTCATTGCTTTTACCCTTAATTCTACAAGGCGCGGAGCCCTTTGCCCGCGTGTCAGTTCTTCAATAGCTAAGCAGAGTCGAAACACAGTTCAAGCCAATGGGCCTCACGTGAGTGTGTAGCTGCTTGTCGCTGAGTGCAGGTCTTCCTCCGGCAAGGTCATGAGATGGCGGTTTGCCGTCCAGAGAATTGCGGCCTCGACGGTGTGGCGGGGAAAGAGTCTCTGGGCGACGAGGCGGTAGAGGCCGAGCTGTAGCCGGTAGGGTGCGGGTACGCGCGCGGCGGTCGGTGCCGGGGCGGCGTCGGACTTGTAGTCGATGACGAGGACATTGTTTTGTCCCATGACAATCCGGTCCATGCGGCCAGCGAGCCGGATCGGCTTGCCGTCCCGCGTGCCGTTGAGCGCGAAACTGACTTCGGCGCGGGCGTTAAGACCGAAAAGATGCGCGAGCGCTGGGTCTTCGAGGATCGCCAAGGCTTCGCGGGCGATATCGGGGGCGAGTTCGGGATGTTCGGGTAGGAGCGTTGCCGCCGCGCTTTCGGCGAGTTGGGCGCGCAGGTTCTGAGGTACGCTATTCAAATGCTCGAGCAGGGCGTGAATGCCGATCCCGCGCGCGCGTGCGGTGCGCGCCTCATAGAGCGATTCCGCGGCACTGTCGTAGAGCGCTTCAGGGCCTATGTCGCCGTCATGTTGGGAGGGAGAGACGATGGCGCGGGGTGTGCGGCGTGTCGGCGGTCCAAGCGTGAGCGGCTCGGTTGAGGTGCGTCCCTCAGATCGATGGCCAGAGATTGGGAGCGGCTGGGCGGTATCTGCCGGATAGCGCAAAATCTCCCGGCCCGAGACGTCGGTTGCCGCCTGCGCTTGGTTTGCGAGCGCGTCGCTCATGACACCGTACCAAGTCCCATCGGTCTTGCCTTTGGGCTTGATGGGCCCGGTGACGTAAAGTGCATCCTCTGCTCGTGTCATCGCGACATAGAGATTGCGCCAGTATTCTGCATTCTGCCGGGCCTGCACGGCCTCCCGAAGCGGCATTGAGGCGGTGCAGTGATCGTCCTTTTTCGCGCAGAACAGGAGGAACGGCCGGTGTTCGTAGGCGCCGAAAAAGACACTGTCTTTGACCGAGGGCGGTGCCCCCGTTGCATCAGCGAGGAAGACGATGGGCGCTTCGAGGCCCTTGGCGCCGTGCACCGTCATTAATCGCACGCCAGCGGCCTTCTGCACGAGGTCGCGCTTTATGGTGATTTCCGAGGCGCGCATTTTGGCCACGAACCCGGTGAGCGAGGGTTGGCCGGATTGTTCATGGGTGAGCGCAAGGTCGAGGAATTCGGCAATCACCTCATCCACCTCGGCGCCGAGCCGCTGGTGGAAGCGTTTAAGCCCGCCTTCGGCGTAAAGCACATGCGCGAAGAAGGCGTAGGGGCGGTCGAGATCGAGCCGGGCGCGCAGGTCGGAAAGCCGAGCGTAGGCGTCCCGCCCCGGGGGGAGATCCGAGCGCTCGAGCGCCGACCAGAGCGAAACGTCTTTGCCGCGCTTGTGCGCGAGGGCGAAGAGGTCGTCTTCACTCACCTCGAACAGTGGCGAGCGCAGGATGGCGGCGAGCAACAGATCGTCGGCGGGGTTCAAAAGCACATCGGCGAGCCCCAGGAGGTCGTCAACCGCGATATGTGCGGAAACCGGCAGCCGGTCGGCGCCGGGGCTGGCGATATTCTCTTCCTTGAGCGCCCGGACAATCTCGCCGAAAACGCCCTTGCGCTTCTGGACGAGGATCAGGATGTCCTCTGGCACGATCGCACGCCCGCGCGGGCCGAGCGGCGCCCCGCTTCTGACCCAATGGGCGATGGTTTTGGCAATTGCCGTTGCGGTCTGGCGCGCGGCGCTTTGGAGGTTTTCGCGCGGGGCGACGGGCCAGTCTTCCCCGAGCGGGGCGACCTCGGGTTCTTCGAATGTCGGCCAGATCTCGATGCCGCCGAAGCCTTTGTCGGCGCGTGCGCTTTCATGACGGATGCCGCGATCCCCGGCGAAAAGCGCCGCGCCGAGACCGGGCCGGGCGCAAACTTCGTCTACGCCGTTCAAAACCGTATCGAGCGTGCGGAAGCTCGTTTGCAGCGTGATCTCGTGCCAGGGCTCTTCCGCTTGGCGTGCCCTGAATCCGAATTCGCGGCCGCGTTCGATGAACAATTTAGGCTCGGCGCCCTGGAAGGAATAGATCGACTGCTTGGGGTCGCCCACGGCGAAGAGCGTTTTCTTGCGTCCCGTGCCGGTGCCCGAAAAGAAATCGTCGGTGAGCGCGTCGATCACTTCCCATTGCTCGGGATTGGTGTCCTGGCTTTCGTCGACGAGGATGTGATCGATCCCGGCGTCGAGCTTGTAGCGCACCCAGTCGCGGTAATCGGGATTGGCGAACAGAGCGCCGGTGCGGGCGATGAGGTCGTCGAAATCGAGCAGAGAGCGGACGCGCTTGTCGGCTTCGAAGCGCTGCGCGATTGCCGCGAGGACATCGATGAGGGCGGCGGATTGTTCGGCGATAGCGAGGGCACGGAAGCGGTCGATCAAAGCTTCGAGGCGTTCGGCCTCTGCAAGAACGCGCGCAGCGAGATCGGGATTGGCCTTTTCCAGCGTTTTGTTGGGAAAGCCGCGTTTGGGTACCGTGCCATTACCGGTGAGGTAGGCGTGGAAAAGCTGGGCAGTTGTGGGGTTCTTGCAGTCGATATCGCACAGCTTGTCTTCGAACTGACGCTGCTTGGTACGGCCCGGCGGCGTAATGGCGAGGATCGCGTCATATTCGGCAGGTGCTACCAGCATGCCTGAGAGGATTTCAGTTTCGAGCGCAGCGAGCGTGTCCGTGGCGCCGAGTCCCAAAAAGTCCCGTAGCACGGCCTTGCTCGTTTCGGGGTCGGCAAGCACCGCGCCAAGCTTGCGCCCGCCGCGCAACGCTTCGGCAACCGCCGACTCGATACCGGAATCGCTGAGCGTGTCGAACAGGCGTGCGACGGCTTGGGCAACCGGCCCGCTGCCCGTGAGCCCTTCGGCCAGCACCGCTTCGCGGGCGGACTGGACGAGTTCGGCCCGCTCGTCTTCCTCCATCACGGCGAAGTCCACCGGCACACCGGCTTCGTAGGGGAACCGCTGAAGGACGGATTCGCAGAAGGCGTGGATGGTCTGGATCTTGAGCCCGCCGGGTGTTTCGAGCGCATGCGCGAAGAGAGAACCGGCGCTCGTCAGTTCCCTCCGGTCCGGATCGCGGCCGAGGACGGCGCGCAGTTCCGCGACAAGATCGTCCGGCGTTGCCCGCGCCCATTTGGCCAGCTCCTGTGCCACGCGATGGCGCATCTCGGCGGCGGCGGCCTTGGTGTAGGTAAGGCACAGGATCGTCTCCGGTGCCGCGCCGGAAAGCAGCAGCCGCAAAACGCGGCGGGTGAGGACAAAGGTCTTGCCCGAGCCCGCATTCGCACTCACCCACGCCGACGCTGCAGGGTCGGCGGCACGGGCTTGCGCCGATTTGGTATCCTCGGGGATGGAGCCCATACGGCGGTCGCTCATTCGTCCTCCCCGTCGCCATCGATGAGTGTCCATTCGCCGGTACGCGCGAGATGCTCATAGGCGCCCTTGTAGCGCTGGTTGGGCTTGGGCAGGACACGCGCAGTCATGGGCCGGGTATCGCGCATCAAAAGCGCATCGACGTGGCGCGAGAAGCGCGCGAAGCTTTCCTCGATGGCTTGGGAAAGATCCGTATCCTTGGGGAGCGCGAAGGGCTCTTCCTTGAAGGCCTCGGGCCCGTTGGCGATCTTGATGTAGCTCAGCGCGTCCGCATCTGCGCGCAAGGCCTCTCCGAACCCTCCGTGGAGCGCCATTACCGCTTCGAGCGGCAATTGCGGCGCCAGATAGTCCTTCATCTCGGCCTTTGCCGGGATCGAGCCGGTCTTGAAGTCGATGAATTCGAGCTTGCCCGAGGTCATGACGTCGATCCGGTCGGCCCGGCCGCGCAGTTTGAACGTTTCGCCGTTGATCTGGAATTCTGCCTCGCCGCCGATTTCGGCATGGCGCTGGGCGACGCGTCCGGCACGATTGCGCTCGAAGGTAAGGAATTGTTCCGCCGCGTGGGAAAAGCGCCTGAGCCAGATATCGCGGCGCTCTGGGATCGCTTCGAGCCCGGCGAAGCGGGCGCGGGCGATGGTCATCAGCGTTGCGTGCGCGTTGTGCGCGGTGGGATCATGTCCGGCTTTTATGTAATCGCCGAAAATGTCGTGGATGATCGTGCCGCGCTCGGCGGCATCGGGGTCCGCGCCCAGCGGATCGACGGAACGCAGGCCGAGGACGTATTTGGCGTAAAGATCGTAGGGCGAGCGCAACAGTGTCTCGGCTTCGGTGACCGATAGCGATCGCGGGCGGACGTTCGCTTCCGGGCGCGGCATGGGGCGCGTGGCGGCGCGGGAGGGGGCGTCTATGGCGTCGATTCGAGCCGCCGCATCTGTCCAGACCGCGCCACGCGTGATCATTTCGTTGGTGATCTCTTCGCCCGCCAGCGCCTCGATGCGTTGCAGAAGCCGCGACGGGGTGGAGGGCGAGGTGCCCGAGCGCTCGGCGCGGGTGAGGATGATGTCCGGTGCGCCCGCTGCCATGAGGAAATCGTGCGCGGCGAGCCCGTGGAGCTTCTCGGGCGGCTCAAGCCCGGCCGCCATGCGCATCCCCCGGCTCATCCATGGCCCGGGATCGGCGATTTCGGGCCAGATGCCTTCATTGAGCCCGGCGAGGATCATCAGATCGGCGCGCATCAGGCGGGCTTCGAGCCGGCCGTAGATGACGGCGTCGGTGGCGGGGGCCTGTTTCGGGCGAACGCTTTCGCCGGCCATAAGTTGGCCAAGCGCCAGATCGAGCCCGCGTGCGGAATAGCGCGGGCCGAAGGGGCCGAGCGCCGCCGTCGTTTCGATCCAGCGGGCGAGCGCGTCCTCGCCTTCGAGGGGAGGGACGGGTTCACCCTCGGGAATAGCGCGCAGGCGTTTGAGGGTTTCCGCGAGCGCCTTCGCGAAATCTGCTGCACTGAAAGCGGACCCCGCGCACAGCGTTGTCAGAGGATCCAGCGCCGCCTCCAGCACATCGAGCAGCGCCGAGGTCGTCTCGGCCTTCTCCGCATCGAGCTTGAGAGCCGGATGCGACATTTCGCCTGCGAGATTGGCGGCGATGCCTTTGCGCAATCCGGCGATACCGGGTGCCGGGCGCTGCCCACGGAGAATACCGAAATCGAGCCATTCGGTCGCCGCCGCAACAGCACCTCGGCCTATGCCGAGCGTGACGTGCCGGTTACGCAAAAGTGCGATCAGATCGACAGGGCTGATCTGCCCGCACACAAGCGTCACGATCTGCCGCACCAGCTGCCCCGCCCGCGACTGGATGAGCGGCGTGCCCGCCGCGTCGTCGAGTGTCACGTCGAACCGTGCGAGTTCGGCGCCGATTCGGCGGGCCAGCGTCTGGTCGGGGGAAATGACGGCAACCGAACGCCCGGTATCGAGCCCATCGCGGACCGCCAGCGCGATGGCGCGCGCTTCTTCCTCCGGAGTGCGCGCGACGATGGTTGCGATGCCTCCCGTTGCCGTGGCGATTTCGTCCTCGCTCAGAGCCGTGGCCCAGCTTGCCGTGTCGTCGGCGAGTGCCAGCGCCGTGCGCAAGAAGCGCGTGCGGGGCGGGTCGGGTTCGGCGAGTTCGGTGACCCCCGAGGGCGGCACGCCCAGCCGGCGCAGGAGCCGCGCGAGGCCGTAATGCGGATGGCCGTGGGGGTTGGCCTTGTCTTCGAGCAGCGTTTCGTATTGCCGCATATCCATGCCCGTATCGACGCCCGGCAGAACAATCGCCCCGCGTGGCAGCCCGGCGATAGCCGTCATGAGATCGGCAGTCGCGGGAATCGAGCCCGTCGACCCCGCGACGATCACCGGCTTGTCGCCATAGAGCGCCGCGACACCCTGCGCCTGGCGGGCGAGGAGCGCGTTGGTACGCGCCGCCGCATCGATCTCTCCGTCCTCTGAGAGGATGTCGGGCCAGGCGGACAGGATGACGTGGACGAAATCGAGATTGGCCTGCCATTGCGCGGCAAGTTGGGTATCCTCAATCTCGCCAAGCGCAGTTGTCGATTTTTGCGCGATGGTGAAGTCGTCGATGAGCGTCCCAAGGGAATCCGCGAGTGCCAACACTTCGGCGGGGTTGGGCGCGCCGGTATAGCCGCCGAGGCCGGGGCCCGAAAAGACCGGGCGGGTTTGCGTCGCCAGCCATTTTTCGACGAGCTGGGCGAGCATGAGCCGCCGTTTCATCCGGCCTACGGGCGGGGGCAGGGCCTCGGCTTCGTAGGGCGGCAGGAATGGCTCCGCCGACGGGTCCTCGCCGCCGAGAGCCTTGAGGTTGGGCAGGAGAAGCGGGTTGTCGCCCATCTGTGCGGTTAGCGCCTCGGCAAGCGCGTTGCGCGCGCGGCGGGTGGGGAGGAGGATGGTGATGTCCGAAAGCCAGAATGGGCCCTCGCGCGGCCAATCGGGGATCAGCGTGCCGCCGATCAGCGCCTTTGCGAGTGTCGGCAGGAAAGCGGCGTGGGGACCGATGG
Source organism: Pelagibacterium halotolerans (assembly GCF_044811015.1). Taxonomy (GTDB): domain Bacteria; phylum Pseudomonadota; class Alphaproteobacteria; order Rhizobiales; family Devosiaceae; genus Pelagibacterium; species Pelagibacterium halotolerans_A. The sequence continues at coordinate 2,276,800 of NZ_CP085243.1, read as the reverse complement.
AATAGATTTTCCCCGCGGCACTCATAGCACCGCGCCAATGACCTGCTCGGTGCGCGCGATGGCATTGGGATCGCCGACATGGAACCACGGCGCCTCGATCATCACGCCCTTGAGGCGGCCCTTCTCTCGCGCGGCGGCGAAATGCGTGTAGAGCGAGAAGGGGATATCCGGTCCGCTTGCGGCGATCTCGCGGCTTATCAGCGCCGCGCCGGCGTAGACGACGGGGCGGCCGAGCTTGGCCGAGAGCGTGCCGTCTTCCGAATAGAGGAAGTCGGGGCCTTTCCAGAAGCCGGTGGCTTTTTCCGGGGTGACGCACAAGAGGACGATATCGGCCTCACCCTGTGCATAGACCTTTGCCATGCGCCCGATTGGCGTGTCGGCATAGGGCAACCAGAACGTATCGGTGTTGAGCGCGAGCACCGGATCGCTCGTGAGCAGCGGCAGCGCTTTCTTGAGCCCGCCACCGGTATCGAGCAGGCGGTCTTTTTCGTGGCTCACCGCAAAGGACAGGTCTGGCAGGGCACTCTGCAGCCGCGTAACATGGGCGGCGATCTGATCGGCCTTGTGATGTGTGTTGACTGCAAACCGCGTACATCCTTCGGCTATAGCCGCATCGATCGCGTGATCGATCAGCGGCTTGCCGGCAACTTCGATCAGCGCTTTGGGCTTGTCGAATGTCAGCGGACGCATGCGCGTGCCGAGCCCGGCGGCGAGCAGTACGACGTCGGGGATGGGTGCGGTGGGCGCGGGTTGCGCGGTCAAGGGATCGATCTCAAAAGCATCCATGGGTGTTCGCAGACCCTACTTTTGCGGGTTGATCGCCCAGGGTGCAAGGGCCAGGGCGAGGGGATCGAGAGTGCGTCCGCCGCGCTCGGTGATGGTGAGGATACGCTCTTCACCGGTCCCATGCAGCGTCAGCGTGATCGCGTAGCCGGGGAGCGTTTCGAGATGCGGCGCGCGGTCTGGCCATTCGACGAGAATAATGGCGTCCGGATTGTCGAGAAGACCCAACTCCTCGAGTTCGCTTTCGTCGGACAACCGGTAGAGATCGGCGTGAATCACGCCCGGATAGGGTTGTATGAGCGCGAAAGTCGGCGAGGGTACATCGAGGTGGGAATCGTTGAGCCGGGCGCGGATCACTGCACGAGCGAGGGCTGTCTTGCCCGCACCGAGGTCGCCATAAAGCGACAAGATATCGCCTGGCTTCACAACCCGCGCCAGAGCGGCGCCGATTGCATCGGTGGCCGCTGCGTCGTGAGCGAAGAGCGTAAGCATGGGCTATTCGCCCGCGTTGAGCGCGGCCTGCGTATTGGCCGGCACAATCACGGTAACCTTCGTGCCGCGCGGCTCGCGCGCCTCAACCGAAACGGTGCCGCCATGCAGGTTGACGAAGGTCTTGACGATGGCGAGGCCCAGCCCCGCGCCGCGCTGGCGGCCCTCGACGGATTGTCCCTCGAAGCGCTGGAACATTGCCGAGCGCATATCCTCGGGAATGCCAACGCCCTCGTCTTCGACGGTGAAGACAATGCGGTCGCCGCGCGCCGAGACATCGAGCCAGATTCGCGCGCCCGGATCGGAGAATCTCGCTGCGTTGGACAGGAGATTGTAGAGCACCTGCACGATCCGGGTGCCATCCGCGATGAAGGTCGGCAGGTCGCGGGCAATGTGGACTTCGAGGTCGACCGGCCGCTCCGAACCCGAAGACGCGGCGGAAAGCCCTGCCTTGGCCTTTTCGACAATAGTGTCGATATCGAGCACAGACGTATTGAGCTGCGCGATACCTGCATCCACCGTGGCGAGATCGAGAATGTTGTCGATCAAAAGCCCCAGATTGGCGCTCGAAGAGCGTATATATTCGGTATATGTGCGCTGGCGCTCGTTGAGCGGGCCCACTTCCTGGCTCGCCAAGAGATCGGCAAAGCCGATGATGTTGGTCAAGGGCGAGCGCAACTCGTACGAGACGTTCTGGACGAAGGTGTCCTTGAGCTTGTCCGCTGCGATCAGCGCCTCGTTGCGCTCCTTGAGGACGCGTTCGTAGTTGGCGCTTTCAGAGACATCGACGAAGGTCATCATCGTTTGCCCGTCGGGCAGCCGGACGATGGCGTAATCTAAAAGCCGCCCGTCCGAGCGCGCAATCCGGCCCTTCGTGTCCGAGCGGGTGGGGTTGAGGTCGATAATGCCTTGCTTGAGCTCGCGCCAGATGCGCGTGCCATCCTCGGGGAAGGTATCGCCCGCCGCCTCGGTCAACTCGTCGATATGCGGGTGGCTCCCCAGCGCATTCATCGGCAGTTTCCACAAGAGAGACAGCCGTGGATTGTGGAGCTTCAACCGTCCGTTGGTGCCGAACACGGCAACGCCCTCGGTCAACGCATTCAAGGTTTCGCGCTGCACGTGGATGAGGGCGTTGTGGCGTGTTTCGAGCGCAAGGCGCTCGGTCATGTCCTCGAAGACGTATATTACGCCACCCGTCCCTGTCGCAGGTGCGGCGATCACATTGGCGCAGCGCCCGTCAGGCAGATACCATGGCGTTTCGCGCGGCGCGGTGAGCGCGTAGCTCATCAGGTGTTTCGCGCGCCAGTCGCGATAGTCGGGCTCAGAGGGCAGCAGGCCTTGCGTGCGTAGCTTGTCGAGAATGGCGCGCTCGTCCGGCTCGGTATTGAGCCAGTCGATATCGAGCCCCCAGAATTCGGCATAGGCGCTGTTGTAGTGGGTCAGCCGACGGTTCTTGTCGAACACCGCCACAGGCGTCGCCAGCGCGTCGATAACGGTGGTCAGGTGCCCCAGATCGGGCTCGGTGCGCTCCGGTTCGGCCTTTTGCGGGCGGGCTTGCGGGAGGTAGCAATATCCCGCGCTGCCACCCGAAAGGGGAAAAAGCACGAGATCGAGCTTGCCGGCGGTCTCGTGCTCTTCGGTGATCGCGATGGTGTCGCTGGCGTCCTCTAGCGAGCGGATATGCCGCTCGCGGGTTTCCACGTCGAAGATATCCGGTGCGGTGCCACGCTCGCCTTTAAGCCCCAGCGAGCGCGTGAAGTGCAGATAGGCCGCGTTGGCGTAAACCAGCAGCCCGTCCTTGTCGCGCAGCCATGCGGGGATGGTAAGACTGGCGAGGATCGCCTGTGCGTCCGCAAGCGAGGGGATGCGGGTGAGCGCGTCGCCCTGGAGTGGCGGCTCAACGGTCGCGCCCGAAGGACGCAGGCGGACACAGGCGGTATCGCCGATCAGGCGCCCTGCGGCGCGGATGATGCGTCCGTCGCGCGCGGGCACCGATATCTCGAAGGTCCGACCGTCGATCCGGAGATCGGTGAGGCGGTTGGCAAGGTCCCTGGCGGGCCCGGCTTCGAGCCAGGAGCGGAAATCGAGCACCGCTTCGGGACGTGTTTCACCGGGCAGGATTTCCGTGACGGGGCCGAGGATCGAGGGTTCGAGCCCGCTATCCTTCCAGATGATGGTGACTTCGGGCATGCCCGATAGCAGCGTTTCGAACTCGTCGAGCGCGGCGCGCATGGTGCCCAACCGCTCGGTCGAACGCCGGTGCGCAGCCTCGGCGATCCGCCGCCACTTGGCCGCCATAAGCGTTGCCGCGACACCAAACCCGGCGGCGCCCAGCGCGATCGCATAGGGCGCGGCACTTGCGACCGTTGCGGCTGAAAGCGGGGTGGCGAGGGCCGGGCTTGCCGAAAAAAGGGCAAGGTGTGCTGTCGAAACTGCCAGGAATCCCGTTCGTTTCCGGAATCCAGCCGGACGCATACCTGTTGTCCCTGTACTGTTGAAACTTGCCCGCCAATGTCACCGCGACCGGGTGACCGAATCACTTAACCATACCCGGCGCCCGAATCGCCTCCAAGAGTCAAACTCGCGTATGCGTGGATAACTTTGCGCTTGCGCGGCGCCAAAGGGGTGATTTGCGTTTCAGGCGGGCAAGAAAAAAGGGCCCCGCAGGGCCCTTTAGCGCGTTAGTACCGGTAGTGATCGGGCTTGAATGGGCCTTCCGGCGTCACCCCGATATAGGCGGCCTGCGTGTCCGAAAGCTTGGTCAGCTTCGCGCCGAGTTTGTCCAGGTGCAGCGTGGCGACCTTTTCATCGAGATGTTTGGGCAGGACGTGCACGGCGTTTTCATACGCATCCGCCTTGGTCCACAATTCGATCTGCGCCAGCGTCTGGTTGGCGAAGCTCGCGCTCATCACGAAGGACGGGTGTCCGGTCGCGTTACCGAGATTGACCAGCCGGCCCTGCGAGAGAAGGATCATGCGGTTGCCCGTCGGGAAGGTGACGAGGTCGACCTGCGGCTTGACGTTGGTCCAGGGGAAGTTCCGGAGTTCGGACACCTGAATTTCATTGTCGAAGTGCCCGATATTGCACACGATCGCCATGTCCTTGAGCTGGCGCATGTGGTCGATCGTGACGACGTCCTTGTTACCGGTCGCCGTGACGATGATGTCGGCGGTGGGGGCGGCGTCTTCGAGGGTGACGACCTCGAACCCGTCCATTGCCGCCTGCAGCGCGCAGATCGGGTCGATTTCGGTCACTTTGACCCGTGCACCCGCGCCGCGCAGCGACTGCGCCGAGCCCTTGCCCACATCGCCATAGCCGCAGACGATGGCGACCTTGCCGGCCATCATCACGTCGGTGCCCCGGCGGATGGCATCCACGAGGCTCTCGCGGCAGCCATATTTGTTGTCGAATTTCGATTTGGTGACGCTGTCGTTGACGTTGATCGCGGGGAACGGCAGCTCGCCGCGCTCATGGAGCTGATAGAGGCGCATCACCCCGGTGGTGGTTTCTTCCGAAACGCCGCGGATGTTGGCCTTGACCCTGGAGTAGAAGCCAGGCTCGGCGGCGAGGCGCTTTTTGACCTGTGCGGCAAAGTATTCCTCTTCCTCGCTCTTGGGGTGCGCGATGACCGACGGGTCGGTCTCGGCCTTGGCGCCGGTGAGGACCAGCATGGTGGCATCCCCGCCATCGTCGAGGATCATGTTGGCGGTTTCGCCATTGCCCCAGTCGAGAATACGATCCGCGAAGTCCCAGTATTCTTCGAGCGTTTCGCCCTTGTGCGCGAAAACGGGGATGCCGGCGGCTGCGATTGCCGCGGCGGCGTGGTCCTGGGTCGAAAAAATGTTGCACGAGGCCCAGCGGACCTCGGCGCCCAGCGCGACGAGCGTTTCAATGAGTACCGCGGTCTGGATCGTCATGTGCAGCGAGCCGGCGATCCGCGCGCCTTTCAAAGGTTGCGCATCGGCGAATTCGCGCCGGATCGCCATCAGGCCGGGCATCTCGATTTCGGCCATTTCGATTTCCCGCCGGCCCCATTCGGCCAGGGAGATGTCCTTGACTTGATACTCGGTCGCTGCCGGTTTCATCGCCGCCTCGTCATGTTTTGGAGTTTCGATCTGGGCCCGGTTTATACGCGGGCCAGCGGCTTCGTACAATACGAGATATAAAGATTTATTTATATCCTAGTCCGCATTTGCCGCTTGCCGCCGCGTTTTGCGGCGGAACGGCGCCGACGCGGCCGTAGCGCCGCCCCAGGTGAGAGCGTAGCCCGCCAGAAGGCCCGCGACGGCAAAGCCCACCCCCTCGATATTCGCGGGAACGGCGGGCGCGAAATCCTCGAGCGCGGCGGTGCCGACATCGCTGTCGAAATAGCGCGCGAGCGACATGGTCTTTTCGATCGGATCGGCAGTCTCGAGTTCGCGCCGCTGCGTGGTGAGTTCCTCATAGCGCGCAAAGACCATCCGCATGGAAACGCCACGGTCGTTGAGAAACGGATCGGTGCTCGCATCATAGCGCGCAAGGCCTTCCGCGCGCGTCAGCCCGCTCGCTGCCGCATCCGCGTCGAACCGCACGATGATTGCCTGAAGCTCGTCGATCGCACCGCCCAGCCGCTGCGTGTAGTGTTGCGTATATTCAGGCACTTGGGAAAAGGTGAGACCACCCAAGAGAGCGCCGGCAAGGCAGAGCGTGCGCTTGATCATGGTGCTCCCGTTGTCGCTTAGAGCGTTTTCAGGAAAAGTTGAAAGACTTTTCCGGTTCGAAAATGCGATAAAACAAAGACTTAGAGCGTCAGGTCCTCGGCGGCTTCATTGTCTTCGTCGAACCCGCACGAAACGAGATCCGACAGCGCTTCGATGGCTTCGCGGGCCTCGTTGCCGGTCGCGCGCACGAGAATGGTCGAGCCCGGTCCGGCGGCGAGCATCATCAGCCCCATGATCGAGGTGCCGCCGACCGTCATGCCGTCGCGGCTGACCGTCACCTCGGCATCGAAATGATCCGCCGTGCGCACGAAACGCGCCGAAGCGCGTGCATGTAGCCCGCGCTTGTTGCAGATCGTGAGCCGTTGGCATACGGCCCGGTCCGGTTCAGCCATAGAACTCATTTGCCCAAAACATCGTTTGCGACGTTAATATACTTGCGGCCGGCATCCTGCGCAAACCGCACTGCCTCCTTCATATCGGCATCGGCACGGATGCGTGCAAGCTTGACGAGCATTGGCAGATTTACCCCTGCGATCACCTCGATATTGCGGCCTTCCATCACCGAGATGGCGAGGTTGGACGGCGTGCCGCCAAACATGTCGGTGAGAATCACCACGCCATCGCCGGTATCCACCCGCTCGACAGCTGAAATGATGTCGGTGCGGCGGGCTTCCATATCGTCCTCCGGCCCGATCGAAACCGCCTCGATCGCCTCCTGGGGCCCGACGACATGTTCAAGGGCGGCGCGGAATTCGTCTGCAAGCCTGCCGTGGGTCACAAGGACCATGCCAATCATACGTTTCAGCTTTCCGTCTTATAGGCACCGCAACCGGGCTGAAGTGTTGTCCGGCCGGCATTGCGTTTCAAGTTAATTCTGACCGGTTTGCCCTGCTTATCATGTTATCGCGCCGAGGGATCTGAGCGCTGCGTGAACCAAAAAGCGCTGATGCAGCCCGTCCACTAACCCGCGCCTGGGCACCGGGCAACGGGGCACCCAGATGCCGTGGATCTGTGTCGTAAGTTCACTCTCCTCGAGCAGCCGTTCCATGGTGTCGACAAATTCGACGACCAGATGCACATGGGCGGATTTGGCATACGGCAACTTAATGATACCGCGCCCGCGCAATTCGATCATGCCTTCGATCGTCGCGGGCGGCTCCATCACCAGCCCGTCCTCGTCGACGCTGAGATCGACCCGGTCGTCGGAAATCAGAAATGCGTCCTCGCCACGCAATTGCGCCTGTTCAAGCAGGTCGAGCGCGAGCAGAGACTTGCCGGCGCCCGAGACGCCGGTCAGGAGAATGCCATGATGCGCGACAAGAATGCCGGTGCCATGGGTATTATGCTTTTTTGTCACGTTTTGGCCCGTGGAAGAGTGAGTGTGAAGACCGCCCCCGAACGGTCATCCCGATTCCCTGCTTCTAGCGTGCCTTTATGCGCCTGCGCAATCTGGCGCGATATCGACAACCCCAAACCCGAATGGTCGCCGAACGATTCACCCTCCGGCCGGTCGGTATAGAACCGCTGGAAGACCTTTTCGGCGTCCCCCGAAATGCCGCGCCCTTCGTCCATGACGCGCGTGACCACAGTGTCCCCCGCAACTGAAACGCTTACCGTCACGACACCGCCGGACGGCGAGAACGAAACCGCGTTGTCGATCAGGTTGGTGAAGACTTGCGCCAGCCGGTTGTCGTGACCCTTGACGACAGGCTCGACCTTACCCTTGGGGGCCTTGAGAACCACGCTGACATCGCTTTTGGCCGCGAGGTCGGACTGGATGGAAACGATGGCTTCTGCCAGCCCAGCGATGTTGACCGTCTCGGTATTTTCGCGCGCCAGCTCGGCATCGATGCGGCTGGCGTTCGAGATGTCGGAGATCAGACGGTCGAGCCGGCGCACGTCGTGCTGGATAATTTCGGCAAGCCGCTCGCGGTCTGCCGCCGATTTGGCGAGCGGTAGCGTTTCAACAGCGCTTCTCAGCGATGTCAGTGGATTCTTGAGTTCATGCGCCACGTCCGCGGCGAATCGCTCGATCGCCTCGATGCGGTTGTAAAGCGCGTTGGTCATCGCCCTGAGCGAACCCGAAAGGTGACCGATTTCATCGGAGCGGTCCGTGTAGTCGGGAATTTCCGCACGCGCCTTCATCGAGGTCTGCACTCGCTCGGCGGCCTCTGAAAGGCGCCGCATCGGCCCTGCGATCGTGCCGGCAAGCAGAACCGACATCAATCCCGTGACGGTCGCGGCGACCGCTGCAATACGCAGGATACTCCAACGCTCCTGAGCAACAATGGCGTCGATATCGCCGGGCGATGTCGACAAAAGCAGCGCCCCGATCACCGCGCGCTGGCGCTGGATCGGCACGGCAACCGACACCACGAGCTGTCCGCGCTCGTCCTCGCGCACGATATCGGACAGTGAACCGCTGAGCGCCGAGGCGACTTCGGGATATTTAAGCCCCTCGTCCACGCCATAGTCCTGGTATCGCGGATAACTGCCACCACCGAAAAAGCGCGATATCGCGCTCCACCATTCGAACAGGAAGAACTCGTTGGTCGTTTGCGTGGTGGTGCTGTTCGAGCGGAGAATTTCGCCGCTTGCGTAGATGTTGTTCGAATCGAGGATCATGAGCCCCGCATCGTCATAGATCCGCGCCCGGGTGCGGGTCGGGGTGACGAGGTTGCGCAAAAGCGGCGCGATGCGCTCGGGATTGATCGGGAATTGCAGCGTCGGGTCGAAGAACGAAAAGGGCTCGGAAACCTGGCCCTGATAGAAGTCCAGCAGCCGGTCGGGATTGACGCTGATGACATCCGAGTCCGCCGTCGCAGAGGCGGCAATGGCCGCAGCGATGATTTCACCCTGCACGCGTAACGACTGCACACGTACGTCGATGAGTCCGGAGCGGAAGGAATTGAGGTAGAGAATGCCCGCAACCAGCGCCGCCAGGGCCACAAGGTTCAAAATGACGATCCGGCGCGTGAGTGAGGCAAAGAAGGTGAAATTGATCACCCGCCCCACCCCATGCGCAAACGCAAAAACCGGGCGCAGGAATGGCTTGCGCACGGTTTTGGGCGCCTTGTCGGCGTCAGATTTGCCCGCCGCGCCAGCGGCGCGGCTCTGTTCTCGCGAAATCCGGTCGTCCAATGACGGACTCTTTATCTTGCCACGCTATCAGACCGCAAAACGGGTCCAACCTGTTCCGATAGCGCGCTATTGCTCTTTAAAGCGATACCCCACCCCGTAAAGGGTTTCGATCATGTCGAAGCCGTTGTCGACGGCTTTGAACTTCTTGCGAAGCCGCTTGATATGGCTGTCAATGGTCCGGTCGTCAACATAGACCTGATCGTCATAGGCCGCATCCATCAGCGCGTTGCGGCTTTTGACCACACCCGGGCGTTGGGCGAGCGAAAGCAGGATCAGGAACTCGGTGACCGTCAGGGTCACCCGCTGTCCGTTCCACGTGCAGGTATGGCGTTCCTGGTCCATGACCAGCGCACCGCGTTCGAGCGTTGCTCTTGCGCCATTGTCTTCGCCGTTAACGGTGACCGTCCCGGCCTCCTTGGGGGCGGCGACACGGCGCAGCACGGCCTTGACCCGCTCGACGAGAAGCCGCTGCGAAAACGGCTTGGTAATGAAATCGTCGGCACCCATCTTGAGCCCGAACAATTCATCGATCTCTTCGTCCTTGGAGGTCAGGAAGATGACTGGAACGTCCGATTTCTGCCGCAAACGGCGCAGCAGCTCCATCCCGTCCATACGCGGCATCTTGATATCCAGGATCGCAAGATCGGGCCGGTCGGAACTCAATCCCTCGAGCCCGGAGGCGCCATCGGTATAGGTCGCAACCTGATACCCCTCGGCTTCGAGTGTCATCGAAACGGAGGTGAGAATATTGCGGTCATCGTCGACAAGGGCAATTTTCGGCATAAAGGTTCCCTTTATACAGGCGCCCGGCCCGGAAGGAGTGGGCACGGCGCGGTCAATGGGGCCAATTGTTGTTTTTAGATGTCGCGTTTTGGCCCGTACATTACGCGTAAATTATGGCAACAGCCAATGGTTCCGCTCGCCGGGCTTTCCCGCCGCCTAGACGAACGTCTTAAGACCCATTGCCAGATGGTTCCCCTCATATGGTGCGCCTATTGTCGTCGCCAAGGTCGGCGGGGCGTCTAAATGCCCGGCCACGCCTATTTTCCCGCTGTTTGAGAGTTGAGCCATGACCAAGACGACCTGCCAAAGCCTCGCCGCGACCATCGCCGCCAAGGCCCAGAAGGTGTATCTCAACGACGCCGCGCCGGTGCTTGTCGAGCACGCGGTGCGCCGTGGCGAGGGCACACTGAGTGCCGACGGCGCTTTTGTCGCCGACACCGGAATCTTTACCGGTCGCTCGGTCAGGGACAAGTTCATCGTTCGCGACGAAAAAACCGAAAACCTCGTGTGGTGGGACAACGCCAACGCGATGACGCCGGAGACATTCGACCTTCTGCTCGAGGATTTCGCCGCGGCACTCGAGGGCCGTGAGGTCTTCCATCAGCAGCTTTATGCCGGTGCGGAACTGAGGCATCAGAGCAATATCGCCGTGCTCACGCCTTCGGCCTGGCATGCATTGTTCATCCGCAATCTCCTTATTCGCCCCGCCGCGGCCGCGCTCGAGGGATTCGCGCCCGATATCACCATCGTGCATAACCCCGCGTTTCGCGCCAATCCGGCAAAACACGGCACCAACAGCGATACTGTCATCGCGCTCGATTTCGCCCGCAATATCGTCTTGATCGGCGGAACGGCCTATGCCGGCGAGATCAAGAAGAGCGTCTTCTCGATCTTCAATTTCCATGCGCCGGGCCGGGGTGTCCTTCCGATGCACTGCTCGGCCAATGTCGGCAAAGACGGCGATACGGCGCTTTTTTTCGGGCTGTCGGGCACCGGTAAGACCACGCTTTCGACCGATCCGGCGCGTGTTCTGATCGGGGATGACGAGCATGGCTGGTCCGACGACGGCGTCTTCAATCTCGAAGGCGGGTGTTACGCCAAAACCATCAACCTTTCGGCCAAGGCCGAACCTGAAATCCATGGCGCTACGAGGAAATTCGGCACGGTGCTCGAAAACGTCGTGCTGCACCCTGAAACCCGCGAGCCCGATTTCGCAGACGGCTCGAAAACGGAAAATACGCGCGCGGCCTATCCGCTTTACGTGCTCGACAACGTCTCGCGCACCGGCACCGGCCCGACACCCACCAATGTCGTGCTTCTCACCGCCGATGCATTTGGCGTATTGCCCCCGATCGCTCGGCTCAATCCCGACCAGGCGATCTATCACTTCCTTTCAGGCTATACCGCCAAGGTCGCCGGCACCGAACGCGGGGTAACCGAGCCGCAGGCAACGTTCTCGGCCTGCTTCGGTGCACCGTTCATGAGCCTACACCCCACCGTCTATGGCCGCATGCTCAAAAAGCGTCTGAAAGACAGCCTTGCCGAGTGCTGGCTCATCAATACCGGCTGGACCGGCGGCGCCTATGGGGTCGGCAAGCGCATCTCGATAAAGGATACGCGGCGGCTTCTCAACGCAGCGCTTTCGGGCGAACTCGTCAACACCGAAACCCGCATCGACCCTGTCTTCGGCTTTGCCGTTCCGGTTGCGGTCGAGGGCATCGATGCGGCTCTGCTCAACCCGCGCGAGACCTGGGCGGACAAGGCCGCTTACGATCGGCAATCGGCAAAGCTGGTGGAACTGTTCGAAGCCAATTTCGCCAAGTTCGGCGCCGCCGATGCCCAGATCGCCGACGCCGGACCCCGGTTGGCGATCGCGGCGGAATAGCGTCTCCCGCCCGGACTCTGGCGTCCTGCCAAACGCTTGAGCGGCCCTGCCATAGCCGTGGTGGGGCCGTTTTGCTATGACGCCCTCACATCATTGTTTTGTCGCGTGTCCGAACCGACCCCAAGGGCCGCGTGAGCGAAAAAGGGGTAACCACTTTCTCCCGGACACGCTCTATCGGATCAATAAAAGATGTGATTGCCGATGGCGGCGACTTGCGCATAGGCCGAGGCCCAGGAGGGCGAGACCGATGTCGTGTGGAAATACAGCGCCGTCGCGAGTCCCTCGGCAGGCGTTTTGCCCTCAAGGAACTGATCGTAGGCCGCAAGCGCGATGACGTGCGACTTCACCCAGGATTCGCGATCGATGATGTTCCCGTGTCCGCCGTCGTCGGGCCGCCCGTCGCAGGCGAACGAGAACTGGCAGCGATTGCGCAGCTCCGCGTTCTGGAAAACGACGCCGCAGACAGTATCGGGGTAGCGGGGCGATTCGACGCGGTTGAGGATGACCGAGGCAACAGCCCATTGGCCTTCCTCGGGCTCGCCGCGGCTTTCATGATAGACCGCCTGCGCGAGGCAATGACGTTCCGCCGATACCTGTGCCTTGCGTTCCTCGGTCGGAACGAACGACGTCGCCACATAATCGGCGAGCAGCTCCGACGTGAGCGTCCGGGCCTCTTCGGCCTGAGCTGGAACCGCAGTGACCAGAAAAAGGATGGAAACACAGGCGCCGAATATGCGCCGTTTTAGACCCTCGGTGGCGTTGCCGCTTCGCGCCATCGTTCCTTCTGTCCCCGTTTGCCGGACAAATCTTGCCCGGTGCCCTCATTTGCGGAAGACCCTACAAAGACCATTCGATTAACGCGATGTTAAGCTTAATCGATGGTTAACGGCCTTCTCTTTAACCCGTTATGGGTTCGGGGGTAAAGACCTCGGCTTGGCATGCGGTTAGGTGAAATGGTGCAATTTGAACGAAAATGCGCCCGATACACACGTGTTTGAGCGTGACATGAGCGCGCCGATTGCCTAGAACGCCACTAACATGTCACTCACCGCGCCATCACCCCCGTTGCGAGAATTGACGCCGCGCCAGATCCAGTGGATCGGCGGTGGCTATCTTTCGATGTTCTCCTCGCTTGCCGGACAAACCCTGTTCATCGCGCTCTTCGGCGCGGCGATCCGGGGCGAGTTCGGACTTTCGGACGGGCAATACGGTCTCATCTACACCGCCGCGACGTTGTGCTCGGCCATCTGCCTGATATGGGCAGGCACGCTGCCCGACAGAGTGCCCGCCGCCGTTCTCGCGGGGGGGATCGCTGCGGGCCTTGCAGTCATGTGCTTGGCCATGAGTTTTGCCCCAAGCGTGCTGGTGCTGGCTATCGCGCTGTTCGGCTTACGCTTTTTCGGCCAGGGCATGTCGACTCACAACGCGGCGACTGCGCTGTCGCGCTGGTTCAACCGCTTCCGTGGACGTGCGCTGGCCTTCTCGCAATTGGGGCTCAACACCGGTGAGGCGATCCTTCCGGTGCTCGTGGCTTTCGGCATCGCGGCGATCGGTTGGCGCAATGTCTGGCTCGTCGCGGCGGGTGTCGTGGTGCTGGTGTTGGGGCCAGCCATCGTCTTTCTGTTTTCCAATCCCCCCGATGGCAAACGCGCCAAAGCCGCCGGGTTCACCAATCCCGACGCCGCGAGCACCGCGCATACCGGCGACCAATGGACGCGCCGCAGGGTGCTCGCCGACCCGGTCTTTTGGCCCGTCCTTGCCGGGCTGCTGGCGATGCCGGCAATTTCAACGGCGATCTTCTTTCATCAGACCAATCTCGTCGCCGACAAGGGCTGGGGCCTACTGACCTTCGCCGCCTTTTTCCCCGTGATGTCAGTGACTTCGGTGATGTCCTCGATGACGAGCGGCTGGCTCATCGACCGGTTCGGCGCCTATCGGCTGTTGCCCGTCCTGCTGCTGCCCGCCGCGCTTTCGCACCTTCTGATCTGGCAGTTCTCGGCCTTCTGGGTGATCCCGGTCTTCTTCTTTCTCAACGGGTTCACCAACGGTGCCAGCGGCACGATCATGAATGCGATGTGGGCAGAACTCTACGGCACACGGCATTTGGGTTCGGTGCGTGCGGTGGCGACGTCGGCGATGGTGCTCGCATCGGCGGTCGGGCCGGGAATTGTCGGGGTTTTTATCGACCAGGGCGTGTCCGTGGCGGCGCAAGGGCCATACTTTGCGGCCTATTGCATCGCTGCCAGCATCGTCTTTTTCTCGCTGCAAGGCATTCTTGCAACGCGCAAGCAAGCACTCTACGCGCCTCAGCTATAACACCACGACACCGGTATGTTTGGCCTTGTTCTCGGGCTCCACATGGATGGTGATCAGGCTTTCGGGCGTCTCGGCCTTGAGCGCGGCTTCGATGCGGTCGCAGATCGCGTGCGCGGCTTCGACGCTCATCGTGCCGGGGACGACGAGGTGGAAGTCGATGAAGGCCATCCGGCCCGCCCGGCGGGTGCGCAGGTCGTGCGCCTCGAGCGCGCCATCGGCATTGGCGCTGATGGTTTCGCGAAGGATTTCAAGGGTTTCCTTGGGTACGGCGACGTCCATCAGCCCGCCTACGCTGCGCGCAACGAGCCTGGCGCCCGACCACAGGATGTTGAGCCCGACGATGACCGCAATGACAGCATCGAGGACCACCATGCCCGTAACGATGACGACGATGAGCCCGACGATGACACCGGCCGATGAGATGACGTCGGTGAAAAGATGCTGCCCGTCCGCTTCGAGCGCCGGGGAGGAGAGCGTCCGCCCCGCGCGGAGAAGGATAAAGCACCAGACCGCATTGAGAACGCTCGCCAGCCCATTGACCGCGAGCCCTTCCACCGGTGCCATGAGCATCGCCGGATGCTGGAACGCGCGCCACGCTTCCGAGAAGATCAGCAGCGCCGCGACGACGATGAAGACGCCCTCGATCACGGCCGAGAAATATTCGGCCTTGTGATAGCCGTAGGGCAACGCCGCGTCGGCGGGCTTTTGCGCGAGCCGGACCGCCACAAGGGCAGCCAGGGCCGTTACCACGTTGACGATCGATTCGAGCGCGTCGGAGTATAGCGCGACCGATCCGGTCATCGCCGCCGCCCAGTATTTGAGCGCGAGCACGACGATGCCCACGATGACGCTGCCGATGGCAAGGCTGACGGGTTTTTGCATCATGCGGTGTCTCTCGATTGCATTCCGCATAAACCCGTCCTCAGCGCTTGTCTATCCCCTTGATTTTAAATGCAAATGCTTCGCAGAGGCAGTCTCAATCGCCCGTTGTCTGCGGCACGGCGAAGAGTGCGTCATGCGCATGGGAGAGGCTCTCGAGTATGGCGGCGCAGAGGGCGGCGATCTCCTCGGTGGGGCCGACGAGATCGGGCACCATCACCGTGCGCATCCCCGCCGCGTGCGCGGCGCGGACGCCCGAATGGGAATCCTCGAAGGCGATGCAATTGCCCGGGCTCACACCCAGCCGGGCGGCGGCGGTGAGATAGGGCTCGGGGTGCGGCTTGGGGTTGGCGACGTCGTCACGTGTGACGACGGTATCGAAAAGCTCGATGAGCCCCGCATGCGACAGGTGCCGGGTGGCGTGCGGTCTGCGCGAACTCGTGGCGACCGCGAGGGGGACGTCGCGGCCCCTGAGCGCGGTGAGCAGTTCGCGCGCGCCGGCCTTGACCGGCACGCCCTGATGCGTCGTGCGCTCGTGCATCGCGGCGCGGCACTTTTCGTCAAAGAGCGTATAGGGGAAGGTGGCGCCGTAGGCTTCGACCAGCATCCGCTCGGTCGCCTCGTGCGAGGAGCCGACGATGCTCGCATGCACCTCGTCCCGCATCTCATAGCCCAACTCGGTGCAGACCTCGAAAACGATCGACCGGAAGACCGATTCGGTATCGAGCAGCGTGCCGTCCATATCGAAAATGACGGCGTCGAAGGGCTGGGCGAGTGGGGACATCGGGGCGGAGCTCCTTTGGAGGGAAAGAAGCACCTCTGACTAACAGAGCCGCGCCCGTGTCGCTAGCCCTTATTGCGGCGGATCGCCGGAATCGCTGCCCTCGTCGGCGGCGGGGAGGCCCACTTCGTCCCTGTTCGACCGGCGCCGGCGGCGGCGCGGCGGCTTGGCGGCGGGGGGCGCTTCCTGCTCGACGTCCGTGGTGGCATCGTCGCGCACCATGTGGAGCGGCGGAGCGTTGCCGGCCTTGTCGACGCCGAAATAGACGGTCTGGTGCGGGAAGGGGATCTCGATGCCGCGCGCGTCGAAGATGCGCTTCAAAATGGCGTTGTACGCGCGCTTCAGGGCCCATTGATTGCCCGGCAGCGTCTTGATGCGGGAGCGCAGGATGACCTCGCTCGCGCCGAACTCGTTGAGCCCCATCCATTCGAGATCGCCGATGATGACCTTGGCGTTTTCGGGGTCCGCGCGCAATTCGTCGAACGCGTCGTAGATCGCTTTTTTGGCCTCCTCGGTATCCTCGCGATAGGCAACGCCGATGTCGAGCAGCGCGTAGGAGAAGCCGCGCATATAATTGGTGACGACATCGACCGAGGAGAACGGGATGATGTGATAGGCGCCCTCGAGATCGCGCAGCGCCGCCGAGCGGACGGTCAGACGTTCGACGACGCCGGAAATCCCGCCGATCTGGACGACGTCGCCCACATCGATCGCGCCTTCGAGCTGGATGAAGATGCCGGTGATGATGTCCTGCACCATCTTTTGCGCGCCGAACCCCACGGCGAGGCCGATGATCCCCGCGGACGCCAGCAGCGGGGCGATGTTGAGGCCCAGTTCGGCGAGGACGAACATCAAAACGATGACGATCAACGCAATGGTGACGGCGTTGCGGAAAAGGACCAGAAGCGTCCGCGCGCGCGCGGATACGCCCACCGCGTAATCGGGGTTGATGCGGTAGTCGACCCAGGAATTGAGCACCAGCCACAGCCCGAAGGAGACGAGGAGGATGACCGCCACCGTGATCGTCGTGCCCGCCAGCCGGGCGCCGAGCTGGCTTTCGAGGAAGGCGAAAACGTCGAAGGCTCCCAGCGCATTGAGGCAGAACAGGACGACCGCGACGACGACGGCGAGCCGGACGATATAGAGCACGCGCGGCACGAAGGCGTTGAGCCGCGCTTCGAGCAGCGGCACGCGCTCGGCGATGGTGGGGGGGAGTTTGACCCCGCCCCCGATCATCCGCGTGATGAGGTTGTAGGCGATCATGCCCGCAAAGATCGCCGCGCCGATTTCGGCATTGGCCGCGAGCACGCCATAGAACCCCTCGGTGGGCCGGACGATGACGATGAGCGCGAGAATGGCGAGATAGATAAGGATCGGCACCGACCAATACCGGGCCGCCATATGCTTGCCTGTGCCGGACCGGTGCGTGCGCCAGCGCCGCGCGAGCTTGAGCGCGATGGGCCGGCGGAGCCCGGTGACCAGCGCGGCGATGAGCGCGAGGATGACGATGAGCATGATCACCGAGAGCGCCCGCCCCGCCTGCGGGTCCACCAGCTGGTTGACCAGCGGCAGCATCAAAAGCTGGCCGTAAACGAAAAGCGAAATCAAAAGCCGCCCCCACCCCATCGCCCCGCGCGCGGTCGCGTCGGCGACCGACACCAGCCGCAGATCGGGCCGGCGCGGCGCGAAGATGACGCGCAGGACCACGAGGGAAATCTCTATGACGAGGAACGCATTAAGATAGAGCGAGTGGGAGAAATTGATCTGGCCCTGATTGCCCAGAACGCTCAACGCCAGGCCATAGCCGATGGCCCAGGGGACGATGGCGAAGCCGATATCGACGAGGAACCCCAGCGAAATGCCGATCAGTTTGGCAACGAAGCCCTCGGCCTTGACCGCATCGCGCAACCGCCCGCGCAGGCCGCCGAACACGGTGCGCATGAAGACGAGCACGCCATAGGTGACGACGACGAGCGCGGCGAGATCGACGAGGATGAGCCCGATCCGGCTCACCTCGCCCGCGTTGAGCGCGGCAAAGGTCTGCGGCGCGGCGAGGAGCTGATCCCAGAACTCGGCGGCGCCATCGGCGACGCGGTCGATCAGCCCTTCGGTGAAGGCGGCGATCTCCCCGCCCACCGAGCGCACGTCGAGCGCCACGGTTTCGGGCGCCGTGTCGGCGTGTTCCTGCGCCGAGGAAACGGCGCTTTCGAGCTCGGAAATGAGCGCCGCCCGCGCCTCCTCGTTGCGGAGCACGTTGAGGAGGGTTTCGAGCGCGTTATCGACGACCGATTCTGCGCTCTCGGCCGGGCTGCTTTCCGGCGCGGTGCCCGTCTGCGCCATGGCCGGAGCGCCCGCGAGCGCAAGCGGCAGGGCGAGCATCAGCGCCATCACGAGGCGCGCAAGGAGGGTAGGCACGGGCATGTCGGTTCTCATCGTATGGCTGGCCGCGATTTTTTTGCCAGCCTACAGATTTTTCGTGCCGGTTGAACCCCTTGGCGGAAAGGATGGTGTGCGCCCGCACGGATTTGCGCATGCCGATACGCCCGACGGCGCGTGCGCCTCGGGTTTCACCCAAAACGCCCGCCGCCTTACACCCGGCGTACCGTTTCGGGGTCCTCCGCTCCGCCGTAAAACGCTTCGAGCGCCGCGCGGAACACTGGCTCTTCGGGCACGGCGCGGGCAAAAAGGGTCATCGATGAGCGGAATTTGAGGTCGTCGGGTGCGCCGAAAATGGCGTGCGCGGATTTATCGGTGTGCCCGAGCACGGCGCGTGTGCATTCGAGAAGCCGTGGGCCGAGGACGGGGTGCGCATAATAGGCGCGGGCGTCTTCGAGGCCGGAGAGGGCGTAGCGCTGGCTCATCGGGGAGTGCCCCAGCCCCGCGATCTGGGGGAAGATGAACCACATCCAGTGCGTGCGTTTTGCGCCAGCGCGGAGTTCGGCGAGGGCGGTGGGGTAGATGGGGGATTGGGCGGTGAGGAAGTGGTGCATGGTGGCTGTGATGTGTCATAGCGATGTCGCGATTCTCCGCCTCTGCGGCGCTGCTGGCAACCCATACCCCCCTCTCGTCATCGCCACCCCCGGACGCGATCCGGGGGTTGACCCGGCGACTTCTTGAGCCTCTCATCCGCACATGGCTGGGGGATATATCTATCTTATGACCAATCTCTCACGGCGCCCCATCTATTGCGGGGTGACGAACGATCTCGTGCGCCGGGTATACGCGCATCGCGAAAGGCTGATCCCCAACGCCTATACGGGGAAATACCGGCTATTCCGGCTGGTGTACTACGAGGTGCACGCGACAATGCCGATTGCCATTCAGCGCGAGAAGAACATCAAGCACTGGAGCCGGGAGTGGAAGGCAGCGCTTGTCGATGAGATGAATCCCGAGTGGCGGGATTTGTGGTTCGAGGTGGCGCAGTCGCCGTTTTGAGGGGTGCCCTCCCGTCTGACTGCCCCTCCCTCTCCGCGTACCCCTCCCCCTCCATCGTCATGGCCGGGCTTGACCCGGCCACCTCCGGGCGTGGCAGCTTGCGCCGACGTGCGTGAATCTCCGGATGGGTGGCTTCGCGCGGCACAGAGATCCCCGGGTCAAGCCCGGGGACGACGAGGGAGGGGTGGGTGATTCGAGCGGCGAAGGCTGCGCTTGTCGATGAGACGAATCCCGAGTGACGGGATTTGTGGTTCGAGGTGGTGAGGTCGCCGTTTTGAGGGGTACCCTCCCGTCTGACTCCCCTCCCTCTCCGCGTACCCCCGCCCTCTCCATCGTCATGGCCGGGCTTGACCCGGCCACCTCTGGGCGGGACAGCTTGCGCTGACGTGGGCGTATCTCCGGAGGGGTGGATTGGCGCGGCACAGAGATCCCCGAGTCAAGCCCGCGGACGACGAGGGGTAGGGGATTGGGCGATCTGGGGTGGCGCAGAGGTTAAAACCACATCTGGTGCGAACTTTGTGAGTCCCAAGTTGTTCCGGTAAAGCCAATCTCGTCGATTGATTTACTAATCACCGGATTCGGCGTTCTTGCGCTATTCAAGTACCTTGAAAGTGACGCCTCGCCACAATGCCCGAGCATTCCGCGTCGCATACGCGTAGGTATCTTCCCACATAAATGAGCTTCCTCTTATGCCAAGGTTGAGGGCGTCCAAAGCTGCTTGCGTCAGAGAAAGCAGCTTGGTTTCGTCCCCATAGCGCGCCTTGAGGTCAGGAGCTTTCCGAGCGTTGGGCTCCAAAGAATGCGCGAGCGTGGTATCACGAAAATCCACCAGAGCCGCGAGCAGGTCTGACTTTAAGCCCACCTCAACCTGCCTAATTCCGTCGCCCAATGCAGCCAAGCGCTCGCTGGCATCTTCCCTAGCCGATGCATCGCTCATTTGCCGTTGCCACTCGATCAGCTCAGGGTCATCGTGATCGGCGCTAATGGACCGACCTCTAAGCCTGTTATCGACCGCTCGCTTTTGGATCATGTCCCTTACGTGTTGGCAGTCAACAAGCCGAGCAATTGTGGGAAGGCTGTTTCGGTGTTCGCCGGGTTTGTCCCACAGTGAGCACAAGCGCAACACCTCGCCGCGCATTAGCTCGATGGTGAACACGCGATACGCGTTTCCAGCATACGACTGTGGAATCTGACTGTTTATCGTTTTTGTGTACTGCAAGAGCTGATTGTTTGCATGCAGATGAACCACCGATATCAGGTTATCTAGGCTCAGGACCTATTAATTTGATGTGAGATGTGATTCAGGGTCTCCGATGAAGGAGGTCCTGATGAGTGATTTGTTTCTGTTGAGCGAGCGCCAGATGGCGCGGATATCACCGTATTTCCCGCTTTCCCACGGCATTCCGCGGGTTGACGACCGGCGGGTGGTTAGCGGCATCATCTACGTGATCAGGAACGGCCTGCAGTGGAAGGACGCACCAAGCGGGTATGGCCCGCACAAGACGCTCTACAATCGCTTCATTCGCTGGAGCCGGCTGGGCGTGTTCGACAGGATCTTTGCAGCGCTGGCCGGCGAAGGGCCGCAACCCGAGCGCATCATGATCGACGCCACGCATCTGAAGGCCCACCGCACCGCGGCGAGCCTTCTTAAAAAGGGGATGTTCCCCGTCGTATCGGGCGGACGAAAGGCGGGCTGAACTCCAAGCTGCACGCCGTTTGCGACGCCGAGGGCCGGCCGCTGATACTGCTTTTGAGCGAAGGCCAGATGAGCGACCACAAGGGCGCCAGGCTCTTGCTCGACGTGCTGCCGTCCGCCGACAGCCTGCTTGGCGACAAGGGTTACGACAGCAATTGGTTCCGCCAAGCTCTCGCTGACAGGGGCATCGAGCCATGCATTCCGCCGACCAAAAGCCGCAAGCAGCCGATCGACTACGACAAAGCGCTCTATCGCCAGCGCCATAGAATTGAGAACATGTTCGGCAAGCTCAAGGACTGGCGGCGCATCGCTACCCGCTACGATCGATGCGCTCACACCTTCTTTTCAGCCATCTGCATCGCCGCAACCGTCATCTTCTGGCTCTGATTAACGAGTCCTGAGCCTAATGCTGCCTGGGTTTTTTTCTCCGCTCGTGCCAATCGTTCTTCAGGAAGGAGCGTTTTGATCCACTTCTCCACGGGCGAATTCAATGCGCCTCCCCCCAATGCTTAGCCGCTTTCGCATCCACCTTCAGCGGCACGGATAGCTTCAACGCCGGCTCCGCCGCCCCCTCCATCGTCTTGCAGATGAACGGGATCGCCGCGTCCGCACGCCCCTCCGGCGCTTCGAAGATCAACTCGTCATGCACCTGCAAGAGCATGTCGGCTTCCATCTTGTTCTCTGTAAGCACCCGCTCCATGCGGATCATGGCGCGGCGGATGATGTCGGCGGCCGAGCCCTGGATGGGGGCGTTGATGGAGGCGCGTTCGATGAAGGCGCGTTCGGAGGGGTTTTTGGTGTTGGCGTTTTCAAACGGAATCTTGCGGCCGAAAATCGTCGAGACGTAGCCCTGCGCCTTCACCGTCTTGCGCTGGTGGTCCATATAATCCTGGATGCCCGGGAAGCGCTCGAAATAGGTCTTGATGTAATCCCCCGCCTCCGAGCGCGAGATGCCGAGCTGGTTGGCCAGCCCGAAAGCGGAAATCCCGTAGATGATGCCGAAATTGATCGCCTTGGCGCGGCGGCGGATCATCGGGTCCATGCCTTCGATCGGCACGCCGAACATCTCGCTCGCGGTCATCGCGTGAATGTCGAGGCCCTCTTCGAAGGCGTCCTTCAATGCCTGAATGTCCGCGATATGCGCGAGGACGCGCAGTTCGATCTGCGAATAGTCCGCGGAAATCAGCAGATTGCCCTCTTCGGCGACGAAGGCGGTGCGGATTTTGCGGCCATCCTCGGTGCGGATGGGGATGTTCTGGAGGTTCGGGTCGGTCGAGGACAAGCGCCCCGTGGCGACGGCGGCCTGGTGGTAGGAGGTGTGCACGCGGCCCGTGCGCGGGTTGATATATTCGGGCAGCGCATCGGTATAGGTGGATTTGAGTTTGGTCACCCCGCGCCAGTCGAGGAGCACCTTTGCGAGCGGGACACCTTTCGCCGCGAGGTCGTCGAGCACCGAGGCGCCGGTCGACCATGCGCCGGTCTTGGTCTTGGTGCCGCCCTCCAGCCCCATCTTGCCGAAAAGGATATCGCCCAATTGCTTGGGGGAGCCGAGGTTGAACTTTTCACCCGCGATCTCGTGGGCTTCCGCTTCGAGCGCGGCGGCGCGCTGGGCGAAATCGCCCGAAAGCTCGGAGAGAATCTGCCGGTCCACCGAAATCCCCCGCGCTTCCATGCGCGCGAGGACGGGCGCGAGCGGGCGGTCGATGGTTTCATAGACCGTGGTCGCGCCGAAGGCGGGAAGGCGGGGCTTCAAGACGTGCCAGAGCCGCAGGGTGATGTCGGCGTCCTCGGCGGCGTATTTGGCCGCCGTGTCGATTTCGAGCTGGTTGAAGGTTTTCTGCGCCTTGCCGGTGCCCGCGATCTCCGAGAATTTGATACAGGTGTGGTTGAGATAGCGCTCGGCGAGCGCATCCATGCCGTTGTTGCGCGCGCCGTCGAGCGCGTAGCTCATGAGCATGGTGTCGTCGATGGGGTGGAGATCGACGCCATAGCGCGCGAGGATGCCGATATCGTATTTGAGGTTCTGGCCGATCTTGAGGATCGCGGGGTCCTCGAGGACGGGCTTGAGCATGTCGATGGCGGTTTTGAGATCCATCTGGCCTTCGGCGCGGCCGGAGCCGAACATATCGCCTTCGCCAACCGTGTGGCCGACGGGGATATAACAGCCATTGCCCGGTTCGGTGGACAGGCAGATGCCGACGAGGTCGGCCTGCTGGTTGTCGAGCCCGGTGGTTTCGGTATCGACGGCGACGTGGCCCATCTCGATGATCTTTTCGACCCAGCCGGCGAGGGCGCCGGCGTCGCGGACGATCTCGTAATCCTCGTATTTGACGGGGATCGCGGCGATCTTCGCGAGTACGGCTTCGGCGTGTTCCTCGGGGCCGTGGGCGGTGAGGTGCGCATCGCCGGTATCGGCGGAAATGCCGGATTCGCCCGAATGCCCGTCCGCGGCGGCGGCAAGTTCCGCGTCGGCGGAGAAATCGTCCGGGTCCACCTCGAGCGCGGTCGCAACCCGGCGGGTGAAGGCGGCGAATTCCATGGCCTTTAGAAACGGGATCAGCGTCTTGGCGTCGAGCGGCTGGCGGACGAGGTCGTCGAGCGGGACGTCGAGGGGAACGTCGGTCCTCAAGCGCACGAGTTCGCGCGAGATGCGCGCCATATCCGCGTTTTCGATGATCGTCTCGCGGCGCTTGGTCTGCTTGATTTCCGAGGCGCGCGCCAGAAGCGTGTCGAGGTCACCATATTCGTTGATGAGCAAGGCGGCGGTCTTCACACCGATGCCGGGGATGCCGGGGACGTTGTCGACGGCGTCGCCGCAGAGCGACTGGACGTCGACGACCTTGTCCGGGCCGACGCCGAATTTCTTTTCTACCTCCTCGGGGCCCATCCAGCGCAAGGCCGGCTGGCCGGGGCGGGCGATGGTATCGAGCATCGAGACGTCGGGGCCGATGAGCTGCATCAAATCCTTGTCCGAGGAGACGATGGTGACCATCGCGCCTTTTTCGCGCGCCTTTACCGTGTAGGTGGCGATGAGGTCGTCCGCCTCGAAGCCTTCCTGCTCGACCGAGGCGATCGAGAAGGCGCGGGTGGCGGTGCGGGTTAGAGGGAATTGCGGGACGAGGTCTTCGGGCGCTTCGGGGCGGTGGGCCTTGTATTGGGGATAGAGATCGTTGCGGAAGCTCTTGCCCGAATAATCGAAGATCACCGCGATATGGGTCGGTTCCTCGCGCGATTTGAGATCGTCATAGAGCTTGAAGAGCATGTTGCAGAACCCCGAAACCGCGCCGACGGGCAGACCGTCGGACTTGCGGGTCAGGGGCGGCAGGGCGTGATAGGCCCGGAAAATGAAGCTCGATCCGTCAACGAGTACGAGGTGCATGAGAAAGTCCGTCCCGGAAATACAAGGGGCATTCGCGCCCGAACGTGATAAAGTCGTTCTTTGCCGGGCAGATTGGCGCGAATGGGGATTCGGGGCAAGGGGCGCGACGTCTGAGGTGCCCCCAAAACCCCTGGAGGAATTGATTAACCATAAGCGCGCACAATGGCGCGAGCCGGTGGGGGCTCGGCATTCATAGGCATTCCAACGAGAGGAGGTCGGAATGCTCGAGAACTGCACGGCCATTCTGATGGCCTCGGACAAGGCCTGGATCGAACGCTGCAAAACGCTCGCCCACGACGCGGGCTTCGAGGAAGCCTACGGGTTTCTGGGCGTCGACGATATCGCGCGCCGGGTGCGCAAGACGCCGGTCCAGTTCCTGTTCGCGCATTACGAAATCGGCGAGGACGTGCTGCGCGAGACCATGATCGCGATCCGCCACCACCACGAGCGCGACGTCAAGTTCATGCCCATGGTCGTTTTCACCAAGGACCAGAGCGTGCCCTCGCTCAAGCATTTTTTGAAGATGGGGTTCGACGACATCATCGCCTTCCCCTGCGCCATGAGCCATATCGTGGGACGGCTCGAATTGCAGATCGGGCGCAAGATCGACTATTTCCAGGCCGCCGACTATTTCGGTCCCGACCGCCGCCGGCTGATGGAGGAAGACGAAGAAGCCCGCAAGGAACGCCGTGCAGGGGGCACCTATACGCACTTCATCATCCAGCGCGATATCGAGAACGGCGTGCGGATATTGCACCAGAAGCAGGAGACCCTGCGCGCGAGCGCGTAGGCGCTAAACCTGCGCCCACGCGGGTGGGGTGACACCCATCACGAGGGCCCAATACGTCCCATAGGTGTTGCTGGCGGTCGCCTGACCGCGGCGGATGGCAAGGCCAAACTGCCGGTAGTCGGGGTTGACCATCACCTTGTGGTGCGCGGGCGAGGTCATCCAGCCGTCGATGACCGATTGCAGCGTCGGCGGTCCGCCCGCGAGGTTCTCACCCGCACCACCCCAGAAATTCTGCCGCCGCAACCGGGTGATGAACGCCTCGCCGTCAGCGGCGGTGTGCGCGAGCTTGGCCGTACGCGCCATGATCGCCGCCTGCTCGTCGGCGACCTTCTGGAGCGTTGCGTTGTGGCGCACCTCGGGCAGGCCTTCGTCGTGGCGCATGCGATTGAGCGCGGCCTGCGCATCGGTGGGTGAGACGTGGGAGACAGGCTCTGCCCGCCCGACGGTCATGACATAGGGCGCCGACGCGCAGCCCGAAAGGGCGGTGGCGGCAAAGCCCGAGGACAGGAGGAGGAAGCGGCGGCGGGTGGGGTTGGTCATGGCTGGGTTTAATAGTCCGTCTCGTAGAAAACGCCAATCTCCGATTCCCCGCTCGCGCTCGTCGCGCCGCTGGCCCTCAGGGAATCGGTGATGTCGATGTTGATCGAGACGCGGTTCTGGGCGCCCGCTTCGACGCCCAGATAGATGTTGTCGTCGAGATAGGTGCCCGCGCGCACCGAGGCGTTGCCCTCGCTGTCGGTGACGATATCGAGGTCGTCGAGCCCGGCGGCGGTGCGCAGGCTGTCCAGAAGCGACGTGCCGCTGCCCCCGCCCGCGAGTTCGGCGGCGGTTGCCGCGAGCTGGGCGAGTTGGAGGGGCGAGAGGTCCCCGACGCTGCGCTTGAAGATGAGCTGCGCGAGCACCTCGTCCTGTGGCAGGGCCGGCTGGGAGGAAAATTCGATGGTGGGTGCGGAGGCCCGTCCCGTGACCGTGATGAAGACCGTGAGGTCGTTGGCCCCGGATGAGGCGACGAAATCGAGATAGGGATCGAGATCGCCGATCAGCGTCACGCGGCCGGTTTCGAAATCGATCCTCTGCCCGAGGATCGAGAACCGCCCCCGGATGAGTTCGAGCCCGCCCACGGGTTGGACGTTGGCCACATTGCCGGTGATGCGCAGCTGCCCCCCGACTTCCGCGTCGAGTCCCAGACCCCGGATGAAAACCTGATTAGGCGCTGAAATCGTGACGTCGAGCGCCATCGGGGAGGTGCTTGCCGCTCCGCTTGCGCCCTGCCCATCCCGGTCGCGCTGCGCGCGGGCGAGCGTGGCGAGGACCGCGGGGGGCGGCGAGACGTGCCGGACATCGATGGCCTCGCTCGATGCGCCCAGCCCCTCGGGCAAGGTGATGTCGGCCTTCGCGATGTCGACCTGGCCCGAAAGCCGGCCGCCTGTACCGATGGGTCCCGAGAGGTTCAGCGCGCCGTTGAGCGTCGCGACGAGCAGATATCCGTCCGCATAGCGCGCCTCGTCGAGCGTGATGGTGATATCGGAGGTGAAGGCGGGCGCGTCGAGCCCGATGGTGCCGGAAGCCGAGACCGAGCCGCCCGTGGCGAGCTGCGCCGAGAGCGACGAGATCGCGATCCGCTCGCCCGAAAGCTGGGCGCTGCCGGTGATGTCGACGAGCCTCAGCGCGAGGCCCGGGTCGATATAATCGCCGTTCGCCACCGAGATCGTGCCGGACAGTTGCGGATTGGCAATGCGCCCAGTGACCTGCGCGTTGACCGTCGCGGTGCCCGAAAGTTGTGCGCCACGCTCCGCGAGAATGCGGTTGGCGAGGCTCAGGGGCGCCGTGCCCTGCACCGACAGGTTGAGCCCGCGCCCGGCAAGCGGGATCGTGCCGCTGGCGGTCGCGCGCAAGCCTTGCGCGCCGGTGGCAGTGGCGGAGGTGAGGGTGACCGTTTCGTTGCCGTACCGGCCTTCCGCCGTCACCGAGAAGGGCGTGATGCCCAGCCCTTCGAGCGACGCTGCGTCGATGCCGGTCCCCGAGATCGAGAACGATGCCTGCGGGGCGGATGCGGTGCCCGAAATATGCGCGGTGCCATCGAGCGTGCCGGTGAGCCC
Organism: Pelagibacterium halotolerans; assembly: GCF_044811015.1. Taxonomy (GTDB): domain Bacteria; phylum Pseudomonadota; class Alphaproteobacteria; order Rhizobiales; family Devosiaceae; genus Pelagibacterium; species Pelagibacterium halotolerans_A. The sequence continues at coordinate 2,249,644 of NZ_CP085243.1, read as the reverse complement.
GAGCCCGGGGGCGATCGCGTTGGCGAGGGAAAGCGGCAGGGCATTGACCCCCAGATCGATATTGAGCGTTTCGCCCGCCGAACCGGTCGCGGTGATCCGGCCCGATCCGGCGTTGATCTCCAGTCCCGTGAACTGGACAGTGTCGCCCGCAACCGTGAGCGTTGCCGGTTCCGCGAGGCTGGCCGCGAGCTGGCCTTGTGTGAGCGAAAGCGTGTCGAGCCTGACGCTATAGCCTTCCGCGATGGGGGAGAGCGAACCGGCAAGCGCGAGATCGGTGCCGCCCACGAGCGCGGCGGTGCCGTCGAACCGCGTCGTGTCCTCGGCGCTCACCGCGCGCAGCATGACCGTTTCAATATCGGTGCCGCCCGCGACGATGGTCCGCCCATCGATGGTGCCGCGGATGACGGGAACGCCGAAGAGGTCGTCGATATCGACATCGGCGGTCGCGGAGCCGATTGCGACGGCGCTGGCGGTAACGTCCGACAGCGCGGCTTCGGCGGAAAGGCTCTGGCGCGGGCCCGAACGCGCGAGGACGATGTCGGCATTGACCGTGCCGGTGGCTTGGACAAGTGCCAAAGCGGCTGCGGTTTCGATATTGGGGGCGTCGAGCGACAGACGGCCATCCATCAGCCCGTCGCTAAAGCGGGTCAGGTTGCCTGAAAGGTCGGTGCCCGGCGCGGAGAACGCAATGTTGGCGAGCCGCGTCCGGTCGGCATTGGTGTCGATATCGGTGCCGAGCGTAACGCGGAAGCCGTCGAGGAAGGCCGCGCCCGATACGGTGCCCGTGAGCGCGCCATCTTCGGTGACCCCGGCAAAGCCGAGACTGGCATTGGTCAGCGTGCGGTCGGCAAGGCGGCCCTGGGGGATGGCGGCGTCGAAATCGAGCGCGATACGGCCCTCGCTGCCCTGCGCCGTACCCTGCGCGGTGAGTGCGCCCGAAAGCTCCTCATTGATCAGAGCAAGGTCCGACAGCGCGATATCGAGAGTGAAATCCGCCGCGCCGGTCGCATAGGTGCCGTCGGCGGTGATCTGCACCTGATTGTTGGTGAGCGCAAAGCCCTCGGTTTCAAGGCCGCGCTCGGTGCGCGCGACACGGCCCGACAGCGCGATCTCGCCGGTAAGCAGGTTGTCGGCAACCGGGTCGTCGACCGAAAGCCCCTGCGCCGCGCCGTCGAGGGTGAGGTCGAACCCGCCGATGAGCGGCGAGACCGTGCCGGTCGCGACGAGCGACAAGGCGCCCGAAAGGTCGCGGTCGGCCAGCCCTGAGAAGGGGGCAATCGAGTTCGTTGCGATACCGATTTCGCCGTCAAAGACCGCCTCGTCGATCTCGCCGGCGAGGTTCAGCGTGAGCGCCTCGCCCATCAGGCGGAACTGCGCGAGCGTGATCGGCTCGCCCGATTGCCAGAGCGCGGCGATGCCGAGGCCGATTTCGTTGCCGAAGGCTTCCTCGATTTCCGGCGAGGATGCTGAAATCCCCGAAAGCGCGCCATCGGCATTGAAGGTAACGCGCCGGGTGGCCGGGTCCTCGATATTGGCGGCAACCCCCGATGCGTCGACCGAGAGCGTTTCGGCGGCGAAAGTGCGGCTCGAAAACCCGATCATTTCGAGCGTGCCGGTCCAGTCTTCGGACTGGTCCACGCCATAGTCGACGGTGAACCGCGCCCGCTCGATGCGGGTTTCGGCGCCGGGCACCGGCAGGATGACCGGACCGCCTTCACGCGAGGCGATTTCGGCGGCGATGTCGAGCCGGCTCAAAAAGCCGTCGGCGGTGGTCGATGCGTTACCGGTGAGCGCCAACTGCCCGCCCGTAAGCGAGATGTCGTCGAGCGAGACGCCGCCTTCGGCGCGCAGGAGCAGGTCGGCGGAAAACGATGTGTTCTCGCCAAAGAACGGCCGGTAGGGGCCGGGCAGGACGGTCGCGATGGGGCCGCCGAGGTCGGCGGCAATCGCAATGCCTTCACCGGTCTGGTCGACAACGCCGGTGCCTTCGAGGACCCGGTTGCCGTCCGCATCGAAGGTGAGCGCCACATTGAGATCGTCGATAAGCCCCGCGCCGGTGACGCCGAGCGCGATATCGGGGCGGCCCTCGATGTTGAGAAGGTTGGCGACGATGCCGTTTTCGGGCTCGGTGAGGGTCAGCGACAGGTCGATTTCGCGGGTCTCGTTGGCATAGGCGACGCTGAGGTCGAGCGTACCGCCGGGACCGTCGAGGCGTTCGATATCGAGGTTGGCGTCGAGGGCGCCGCCTTCAAGGCGGATCGCGCCATCGACCGAGATCTCCGAGCCCAGCCCGAAGACCTGCTCGCCGAAGGAAACGCGTGGAACCGAAAGGGTTTCGATCTGAACCGCAACGGGCAATTCGGGCACTTCGAAGCCGCCCGCTTCCGGAGCGGGTGCCTGAAGGCCACGTTCGCCGGGTTGTTCGGCGGCCACGGGGTTGCGGATATAGCTGATCGAATCCGCCGAAAGCGACCGGATGTCGAGCCGCCCAAAGAGAAGCGCGCCCTGGTCCCAGTCGATCGCGGCGTTTTCGATGATGAGATAGATGCCCTCGCTGTCGGCGACAGTAATCTGCCGGATCGAGGCCTGTGCCGAGAGCACGCCGTCGATCCCCGCAAGGCGGATTTGCCGGTCTGGCGTGGAGATCGTGTCCTCGACGAACTGGACGAGCCAGTTGCGCTGCTCGGCGGCGTTGAGATCGGCGGCGCGCGCGAGCGTATCCATCAGGCTCTCGCCCTCGTCCTGCGCATAAAGGACGAAGGCCGGGACGGCCATCAGAACAAGCGCCGCTATGATTGCCGCGAGCCGTCTCAAAATGCCTGTCCTATGCCGACGTAAAGCGCATAATCGGGGTCGTCTTCGGTCTTGTTGAGCGGCACGGCGAGGTCGAGCCGCAAGGGACCGAGTGCTGTATAATAGCGAATGCCGACGCCCGCGCCCAAGCGCAGATCCTCGAAGGTTGGGAATGTGTCGTCGGTGACGAGCCCGCCATCGAGGAAGGCGACGCCGCCGAAACTTTCGCCGAACCGTGCACGGGCTTCGAGCGAGCCTTCGAGGAGATACCGCCCGCCGGTGATCCCGGCATTGGTCTCCACCCCGATCGAGCGGTAGCCATAGCCGCGCACCGACCCGCCACCACCGGCGAAGAACAGCATTGAGGGCGGGATTTCCGAAACGTCCGGCCCAACGATCGCGCCGGCCTTGACCCGGGCGGCGAGGATATAGTTGTCGTCTGGATCGAAGGAGAAATAGGTCCGTCCTTCGATCGTGGCACCGATAATCGCGTTGTCGTAGGTGAATTCGTACAACGGATCGACGGTGGCCGAGACGTAGAACCCCTCGGTGGGGTCGAGCGTGGAATCGCGGCTATCGTAGGTTGCCGCGCCATAGAGCCCGACCGTGGTGAATTCGCGGGCGCCGTGGACGTCGTCCTCGAAATAGGCGTACTCCGCCGAGAACCCGCCCGCTCCGGTGATCTCGCCGGTAAAGAGATGTTCGAGCCCGATCCGGCCGCCCACGGAGGTCTCCTCGTAAAGCGGCAGCACGGTGCGCTCGGCGGAAATCGCGGCGACGAGGTCCGTATCGGGGGTCCATATGCCGGGCTTGGTGAAGGTGCCGCCGAAAGCGTAGTCGAATTCCGCCGTCTCGACCGGGAAGCCGATGCCCGCGACTTTCGCGTCGAGCCGCAGCCGCTCGGCCTGTCCGAAGAGATTGCGGTGGAGCCAATACCCCTCGATGCCCAGCCCGTCGACGCTCGACAGCGTCGCGCCGATGCCGAGGCGGCGGAGCTTTTGTTCCTGCACGAAGATCGTATAGGGCAGGACACCGTCCGCGCCGACCGCTTCGGCCGCCTGGATCCGCAGCGAGCGGAAGACATCCAGCCGCGCGAGGCGCGCGCGGGCGAGCGCGATGTCGTCGGGGTCGTATTCCTGCCCCGGGACGAGCCCGGTCTGCCGGACGATGAAATCGGGGTCCATGTTTTCAGTCCCCGAGGTCGAGATCGGGCCGATGACGGCATGCGCGCCCGGATCGACGATCAGGGTCACATCGAGCGTGCCGCTCGGGTGTTCCGCGGTCACCTCGCGGGTGGCGATTTTGGCCTTGGGATAGCCCAGATGCCGCCAGGCCTGGACGAGCAGCGTTTCCGCCTGCGCGATAACGCCCGCCCGCGCGATCTGCCCGGTCGCAAAGCCCGTCGAGGGGAGCGGCGGCACGGTGTCGTCGGGGGGAACATCGGCGGGCGCGGTATTGCCGGTGCGCAGCGTGCCGAAGACGAATTGCCGTCCGGGATTGACGGTGACGGTAATGGCCACGGGGTCGGGCAGATCGGCGTCCGGCGGGATGGAACTGGCCTCGCGGCCCGCGACGATGATCGAAATGGCGCCGCCATAATAGCCGTCATTATAGAGCGCGGCGAGCAGGCGCGTGTAATCGCCCCGGGCCTTTGCGAGGAGGCCCGGCACACCCGAGGCGGGCTCGTCGCGGTCGGTCCAGAGGTTCGAAGCGTTGCGCAGCGCGGCATCGAGCGCCGCGTCGGCGCTCGTTTCGAAGGTGATCTCGTAGGTGCGCGGATCGGCGATGACCGCGTCGATATCCTCTTCATTGCCGCCGAAGAACTGGATGCCGAACAGCTCGAACGCCGTCGCGGACGCACTGACCGTGACCATCAGCACGCCGGAAAGGGCAAGGCTTTTGAGCAATCGCTTGATCACGGCGGATACGCGGCCCCAACTCGACACATTCCGATTCAGGCCCCAGCAACTAAGCCCCGGACCCGGCAAACGCAACTCCTTCGGAACGGCACGCTCTCTCCCAAGCCCGCGCCGGTCCCCTTCGCCGCGAAAAGCCAAATTAAGGGAAAATGCTAGCACAGCCTGGTTAACGGGACATCCCCGTTTGTGCAAGGGAGCCGCGTCAAAACCCGGAAGGACGCGGAGGTGGGGCGTAGGCGAGCGGTACCGAGACCGGCGCAGGCGGTTCAACCGAAGCCGGCGCCGCGGCGACCTGTGTGGGTGGGGTCGGCGCAACTGGGGACTTGGGGCCCGGACGCAGCCCGGTCTCTTCGAGGAGACCCATATCGCGCGCGTGGTAGTAATACCCCGCCGCATAAAGCTGCACGGCGCGGTCCTGATCGCCCTGGGCGACGAGATAGGCCCCGCGCAGGTATTTGACCGCATAGATGAGGTTGGTTTCCGCATCGAGCAGCCCTTCGGGCGGGCCGGTATAGCCCATGGTCCGGGCGGTGGCGGGCAGGATTTGCATCAGCCCGTAATAGGGACCGTTGCGCGCGGCGGGGTTGAACGTACTCTCGCGGTTGACGACACGGCGGACGAGTTCGTGCGGCACGCCGTAATATTGCGCGTAATACTGGATGAGGACGTCGACCTGCTCGCGGGTCTGGGCCTTGGCGCCGGTTGCGCAAACCGCGACCACGAGCGCGGCAAAAAGGGCGATCAGCCGTCTTGCGGGCATCAAGAAAGGCTCCAAGGGAACGAAAACGCCGGGGCTCTCAACAGATCGTGAGCACAGTGCGGGCACAAAAGGGCGAAATCGCGGCCAAATCGCATCAATCTGCCCGATTGGTCCCCACACAGCAGCGTTCCCATAAGCGCCGGGGAGTGTTAGGGCCTGTCATCAATTGTAGATAGGGGTTTGATTTTGCATAAATCGTTCAATACCAAGGCTTTTCGCGTCGTGCAGGGTTATCCCCTTCGCGCGCGAAAAGCCGCCGGGAGTGGACGATTTATGCAAAACCCTTCGGGCGGGCCATATCCGGGTGATTTTCGCGGACGGTCCGGCTTGAAGGCGGCAAGCCTTCGGCCCGGACCGTCCACGAAACTCCCTCCGGATATGACCCGTCAAACCCCTATCTACAATTGATGACAGGCCCTAAGGCAACCGGCCATGCTCAACCCGATGCCCAAAACCTTTAATTACGATCCCCCGACCGACCCATGGCTTTCGATCCTCTACGAGGACGAGGCGATGCTGGCGTGCGACAAGCCGTCGGGCCTTTTAAGCGTGCCGGGCAAGGATCCGGCCCTGTTCGACAGTCTGCAGTCGCGCGTGCTCGACGCCTATCCGGGCGCGGGGACGGTGCACCGGCTCGATAAGGATACCTCGGGCATCATGCTCTTCGCCAAGACCAAGGCGGCGCATGGCAAGCTGGGCATGCAGTTCGAGAAGCGACAGACGAAAAAGACCTATTTCGCCCGCGTCTGGGGCGAGATGGCGGAGGACGATGGGCTTGTCGACCTGCCGCTTGCCACCGACTGGGAGCACAAGCCGCGCCAGCGCGTCGACTACGAGCGCGGCCGCGCCGCGCAAAGCCGCTGGCGCGTGATCGCGCGTGAGGGCGGGACGACGCGGGTCGAACTGACGCCGGTCACGGGCCGTACGCATCAACTGCGCGTGCACATGATGGAGCTCGGCCACCCGATTCTGGGCGATCCGTTCTACGCAACCGGCGCGGCGCTCGACGCCGCGGACAGGCTGCAACTGCACGCGGCATACCTGGCGTTGCGGCATCCCTTGAGCGGGGACGAGATCGCATTCACGGCGCCGGTGCCGTTCTAGCCCTGAATCGTAACTTGCAAAACGCATCGGTCTTACACCAAATGCGCGCGGGGGAGCGGGAGCGAGGACGCGTGCGAGGGAGAAGACGCGATGCGGCAGACGTGGCGATGGTTCGGGCCGGAGGATCCGGTCAGCCTTTCGGATATGCTTCAGGCCGGGGTGGAAGGCGTGGTGACCGCGCTTCACGATCTCGCGCCCGGCATGGTCTGGACGGCGAACGACATCCTGCGGCGCAAGGCCGAGATCGCCTATTTTGCCGATGGCACCACAACCGGACTGACATGGGAGGTCGTCGAGAGCCTGCCGGTCTCCGAGGCGATCAAAACCCGATCGGGACCCTGGCGCGAGCACATCGCGGCCTATAAGGAAAGCCTCGAAAACCTCGGGGCATCCGGGATCGAGGTGGTTTGCTACAATTTCATGCCGGTCCTCGACTGGACGCGCACCGATCTCGCTTACCGCCTGCCCCATGGCGGCACTGCGATGCGGTTCGACATTGCCGATTTCGCCGCTTTCGACATCCACATTCTTGCGCGCGCCGGCGCCAAAGAGGATTTTGCGCCCGAAATTGTCGAGGAGGCGGCCAAGCGGTTCGCCCAAATGGATGCAGCCACGCAAAAGGCGCTCACCGCGAAGATTGTCGCCGGCCTGCCCGGCGCCGCAGAGCATCGCACGCTTGAGGACGTGCGCGCGTTGCTCGCAACCTATGATGGCATCGGCCCGGACCAGCTGCGGGCCCATCTTGCCGATTTTCTCGCGGAAGTCGTGCCGGTCGCGAAGCGCGCCGGCGTGCGGTTATGCTGCCATCCCGACGATCCGCCGTTCCCGCTTCTGGGCCTGCCACGAGTCGTTTCGACCGCCGAGGATTACCGCGCACTGCTCACCGCCGTCGACTCTCCGGCCAATGGCATGACGCTATGTTCGGGTTCGCTCGGCGCGCGTCCGGATAACGACCTTGTCGCCATGATGAAGGAATTCGGGGCCCGCGTGCATTTTCTGCACCTGCGCAACGTCAAGCGCGAATCCGATGCGCTCAAGGGGTCGTTCCATGAGGCCGAGCACCTTGGCGGAGACACCGACATGGCCGCACTGGTCAGCGCCGTTCTCGCCGAAGAGGACCGCCGCCGCGCCGAGGGCCGGAGCGATGCGTCGATCCCCTTCCGCCCGGACCATGGTCAGGCGATCCTCGACGATCTTTCCAAGGACAGCACGCCTGGCTATCCCGCCATCGGCCGGCTCAGGGGGCTCGCCGAACTGCGCGGGGTGATCGCCGGTTTGCGGTACGCCGCCGCGTCCTAATTCGATTCAATTGCAACCGGTAATCTTGGCGACGAAAGAACGGGAAACCGGGCACAATGACACCCTGGCAAGGACGCGCCAGATGCGATGTTTGCGAAAGGGAAAGGACCCATGCAGACGAAGCCGTCCCACCAGCCTCAAGGCGGGGTTCGCGTGACGCTGCCGGCATCCTACACACTCGCCGGGCCCGAAAACAGGCCGGTCACGGTATACCGTTGCCGGACCCGCGCGATCGCGCTCGACCATATCGAGGTCGAGGCGGAAACGCTACCGCCCGAAGATGCCAAGGTCTATCTCAACATTTCCGGGCTCGGCGTTTGTGCCGGGGTCGTGCGCGAGACTGTGCCCCACGGCTTTATTCTGTCCATCGCGCCCGATGCGGATGCCATCGCCAAACTGATGCCGCGGGTGAGTGCGCTCAGGCGTACGGGCAGGACTGGAGAAGACCTCCGCGTATTCGCAACATTGCCGGCCTGCTACACGATCGCCGGGACCGGGCTCGACGATGGGCGGGCGACGGTTTATCCATGCCGCACCCGTGCAATCGCCCTCGATCGCATCGTTATTGAAGCGGAAGCCGCGCCGCCGCAAGACGCGATAATCTACCTCAACATTTCCGGGCTCGGCGTCTGCCGGGCGCGCGTGAGCAAAATCCTGTCCAACGGCTTTGTGGCGGCCATATCGCTTGATGCCGAGGTGATCGCCAAGCTGGTGCCCCGGCTGGACTGGCTCAAGCGCCATCTCGCCGGCACCGCCGACGACCGGCGCGACCATCGGCGTTTTCCCACGCCGCGCTATGCGGTCCGTCTTGCCGGCGAGGGCGGCCTGGCGGCAGAGGCGACGACGCAGGATCTGTCCAGATCGGGCCTTGCCGTTCTGACCGACGCGCTCCCGGCCATCGGCGCGCATCTCACGCTGGGCGGCATGCCCGGAGAGGTCGTGCGGCTCTTCGAAGGCGGGCTGGCGGTCCGCTTCGACACACCACATCCGCTCGGCGAGGTCAGGGAGCAACTGCTCCGGCAAAAATGACGCGGGCTGGATAGGCGGCGATTCTTTCCGCATAGGTGGCAAGCCAGAGTGCCTGATGAGCGATGGTCTCCGGCGGCATGGAGCGTTTCGTCGGTATAGCCCGTCGGAACGACGATCGCACCCCAATGCATGACCGTCGTATAAAGGCTCGGTATCGTGGTTCCACGGTGCGATCGGGGAAACGGTGCCGTTTTGAACAAACAGCAACCGCACAACCTTGCATTAATGACGCTCTGCTAGTTTGCCGGTCCGGCAAAGGAGGCCGCGAACCGCAATGATGCAGAACCGGTGGGATTTTTCCAAACGCGGCTGGGCGCGGGTCTGGGTGTTGACCGTGCTGGGCACGCTCTTGTGCATCGGTGTGGCCTTTGCCGTGGACAGCTATTCGTTCTCCACCGGCACATGGGTGCTGCGTGAGAGCGCCATCAACAATCTCGTCATCCCGCTCATCCTGGCGCCGCCCCTGCTCTTTTTTCTTCTGAGCAAGTTGCGCGAGCTGGCCATCGCGCACCATGAGCTGATGTCGGTCGCAGCGACCGACAGCCTCACCCAATTGCTCAACCGGCGCGCTTTCACGGCTATCGTCGAAGGTTATCTGGAGCGCGTGGAAGCCCGCCAGGCGCCACCCAATGGGGCGCTGGTCGTCATCGATGTCGATCATTTCAAATCGGTTAATGACAGTCACGGGCACGACGCCGGCGACAAGGCGCTTCGCAGCATCGCCGAGACGATCCGTGCCCAGGTGCGCGAGGTCGATATCGTGGGCCGGATGGGCGGCGAGGAATTCAGCGTCTTTCTTCCCGGAGCGACGATAGATGTCACCCGCGCGGTTTCCGAACGGGTCCGCGTCGCCGTCCATGACGTCCCGTCCGTGCCGGACGACCCCGAACGCCGGCTATCCGTCAGCGCCGGCGGCGTCGTCTTCGCGCGTCCCACCACCTTTCCCGAGCTCTACCGGCTGGCCGACGCGCAACTCTACACGGCTAAGGACAACGGTCGCGACCGCTGCGAGATCGCGGTGCTCGACGCGGCTGGCGCGCGGGCGGGCGAGACCGTTGCTTAGGACACGGTCCCCCAGCCGTTCGCGTTGGCAAGTCCAGAGTAGCGTTTGGTCGTTCCTGCGATCAAATCCGCTGTTGCGCCCAAGCCGCGCTTCGATTACGTTCCACCCCGTTCGCGCTCCGGGCTTCATGGTCATGGACAGCGCCGGGCACCCGTAGCTCAGCTGGATAGAGCGCTGCCCTCCGAAGGCTGATGTCAAGGGGCTAGGCTACAAAGAGGAGATGAAAAGAGGCAACAAGAACAAGGATTTGCGAGGCCTTCGTTTTTGCCTTTCCACTCGCGAAAAGTTCACGTAAGCACTGCGTAAGCAGTTGTGACACGGTAAGCACCCATAGCTCAGCTGGATAGAGCGTCGCCCTCCGAAGGCGAAGGCCTCAGGTTCGAATCCTGATGGGTGCGCCACCCCCACAAAAATTCACTTCGCAGTCGGTTTCAGCTCCATCGACATGTTGCGCGCCATGCCGAGCAGACGCAGGACAGCGCGCTTGGGATTGGAGTCGAGCCAGACGGCCTTGATGATGCCGCTGGTGTCCGGCCCAGTAATTGGTCGCCAGACGGTTCCTCTGATATCGACACCCTTGGCAAAGCTCTCGCCGGTGATTGTGAACCCCTTGCCGATCTGCACTTTCATAATGACGGTTGCTTGACACGCTTGGCACTGCTCGATGATGGGTGCGTGTTCGCCCGCCGCTATCCGGCGTATCAGGCACGGGTCGAGTAGTGGACCATCGATGCCCTGAGGTACGAGTAGGCGTTCGCCAGCAAGATCGCTCCAAGTGAGCGCCGGCTCTTCTGCAAGGGGATGATCGGCAGGCAGCAGTGCAGCAATGCCTTCCCGCCAGACCGTTTCATGTTGACACGCGCCAGCTTCGCAGCCGCCGCACATGAATGCGATATCGAGATGTCGGCGGCGAATGGCACTGGCCTGATTGCGACAGGAACAATCCTGTATGGTGACCTCGACGTCCGGAGATGTCTTCTCGAAATTATCAATTAGGCGCACAAGATGTTCGCGGCCCAGGGGCGCACTCAGACCAATGCGGAGCTTATTGGCCTCCCTGTTGCGCCGTCCGGTACGGCTCAGAGCTTCGTCGAGGCCGTTATAGTGGCCGCGAACGCTGTCGATCCAGTCGCATCCTTCGTCGGTAAGCCGAACGCCAGCGTGGCTGCGCTGGAAAATCTGGATGTCGAGTTGCTGCTCAAGTGCACAAATGTTGCGGCTGACGGTGGATTCGCGCACGCCGAAGGTCCGCGCAACACGACGCATACTGCCCAGTTCGGCCGCTGCAAGCGCATATCTCAAGAGGCGGAGGGCATCGAGGTCCACACCCTTACCCTCAATCCATAAGCGCGGTCACGCGATCGAAAGCACTCGAGAACCCGTCGAGCGAGATCGAGAAAACCATCTCCTGCCCACCATCGGCGGTGGCAATCAGGTTCAGTGTGTTGCCTGCCTTGAGGCCGGCTACGATGCTTGCATCGAAATTGATATCGATCAGGCAACCCGCAGGTAGGCATGTGCGGAAGGTCTGTGGCGAACCGGTTTGACCATCGTCGAGGCGGTATGCCACGCCCTTTTCGAGCGCCAGGCCGAACGGCAGGACGAGCACCCCTTGCGCACCGCCATCCTCGGGTCTCAGTTCGATTGCAAGCGCCCGCTGGCGCGTTTGCTGGGAGAGCTGTTGTTGAGACAGTGCGCAGACCTTGGTTATTGTCTCGTCTGTCTGGTTGCGGACAGCGCAAGTAACGCTCCAGGCGCCGTGGGCTTCGCTCAGCGTTGTCGCACCGCCAGGCAGGCCTGTGTCTTGAGCTGACGCGGGGATAGGGTGAGCGAGCGCGACCGCCGCAACAAGCGGCGAAGCGATCCAGGAATTGAAAAGACGCATTGAGTGAACCATAGTTTGAGGAAAGAAGACCGTCGCCTGGAAAGGCGACGGCTGAAGGTTTCTTGCCGACCATTATGTTGAAAGACCGGGCGCTGGCTGCCCGTGGCAGACCGGCTCAGAAGCTCACGCTTAGGCTGGCCTTGGCGCCGTGGTCGGAGATGCCCGCGCCGAGTTGTCCGCCGTAGGACAAGCCGAAGCTGGCGCTGTCGGTCAGGTCCACAGCTAGCCCCGCATCGAGCACCAGCGCATTCCGGCCGAGCGGTACGCCGGCAATGGTGAAGGCATCACCACCAGAGGCGAAACTCTGCGTCGCCGTCGGCGCATCGCCGAAAGCGTGGCGCCAACCGAGGCCACCGGAGAGCGTGGCATCCATGCCACCCAGCTCGACTTGCGTCTCACCGCGAATGCCGAGCGTGGTGAAGGTGGCATTGACCGTCTGTCCCGCCGCAGTCAGCGCAGCCGCACCGCCATTCTCGGTATAGCCGTCTGAGTTGAGATTGACGAAGGCCAGATTGGCGAAGGGCTCAAGGGTGGCGCTACCGACCGCGAAGCCGTAGGCTGCTTCAGTATAGGCCTGGAACGTACGCGCGTTGTAGGACGCTGTCAGGCTGTCCGAAAAGCCGGTGAAGTCAACCGCACGCGAGGTGTCGAGGCTGTGCCAGCTATGGGCCACTCCGCCCTTGAGCGAAAACCCGTCCCAATCGCCGCCCGCATAGGCGCCGAGCGTGTAACTGTCGACCGTGACCGAAGAGGCGCGGTCATCGACGTTCATCCCGCTGCGGCCGTAGCCCGCCATAAGGCCGAGATAGACGTCGCCGAACACCTGGGCGTCGCCGCCGAGGAACAGACCGCCGGTATTGCGGCTCACTGCGGCGGCGTTTCCGTCGCCGTTCCAGCGGCTCCAGGAGCCGAAGCCCCGTGCCCAAAGGGTCGTGCCTTCGGTAGATTCGTGGGTCGCCTGTCCGACATTCGTGCCAGTGCCTCCCAGGGCATGACGCAACCGATCCAGCGCCGCCTCGCGCGCAAACCTGCTGTCTTCCAGAAGGACAGTTTTAGCGGAAGCATGGACTTCTCCGGACAATTGATCCATCGCTCCGGCAGCTTCGGTATTCGACAGGTTCGTAACGGCAGTGAACAACGCGCCGGATCCCAAAGCTTCGATGCTGTCCGCAGTCGCACATTGGTTGGCGGTGAATTCGTCCAGGCACAGGCCGCCCAATGCCGAGGTTATGAAGACATTGTTGGCGTCGTAGGACAGCGCAAAACTCAGAAAGGCATAATTGTCGGTGAGGGTATCGAATGTCCCCGTCACGCCGCCGGCTGCAGTCGCAACCGTGTAGACCGTACCCGCCGTGTAGGTCGTGCCGTCATCGCTGCCGTTTTCAGGTGTCACACGTACCGTGCCGCCGTTAATGGTCAGCGTTCCGGTGGCGTTCAGCAAGTCATTATTGGTGCCGGCGACGTTGCCATCGTCATTGAGTTCGACCTCGAAGACCGATCCAGACGCAAAGGTGGCATTAGCCACATTCATCGTGCCGATGGAATTGCCGGGAGTGAGGTTGCCACCGGAGGCCAGCACGATATTCCCCAGCGTTCCGGAGCCGCCGATGGAGCCACCCGCCGCATTGATCGTGCCGCCGAGTATCCCGTCGACGATCAGGCTGCCATCGACAACCTCTGTCGTGCCGGTGAAACCCGAATTGTCGCCCATCAGCGTCAAGGTTCCGATGCCGGACTTGGTTGTCGTACCGGTGCCTGAGAGAATGCCGGTATATGTGCCATCGGCTTCCTGATCGAAAACCAGGGCCGCGTTATTGGCGATATTGCCTTGCAGGCTCGTGATGTTTCCGACCAGCGTGCCTGCCGATACGGTGGTGCCGCCGGTGTAGCTGTTGGTTCCCGTCAAGCGCAACGTGCCGAGATCCGTCTTGGTCAGGGACCCGGTGCCGGTGAGGGCAGAGCCGATGGTGGCGACATAGTCCGCTCCGGCGCTGGTGCCGTCGCCCACGCGGAAGCTGGTCGCACCCGTCAGGGCGATGTCACCGCCGGAAATGCTGTAGCCATCGACGGCGAATTGCATGCCGGCGGAGGTTGAAACACCGGCTCCATCCACGGTTACCTCGCCAGCGGTTCCGGCGAAGACCAGAAAACCGTCGGGATCGTAGGCGGCGCTCTGAGCACCATTGGCGTCGGTCCAGTTGGTGTCGGTCGCAGTCCAGATGCCATCGCCGCCATGAATGGTTCCATCGGCGCTCGTGGTCGTTCCGTTCCAGAAGGTCAGTGCAGTCGGATCAACCAGCAGATTGACCTGACCGGCTGTGGCGGTCTGTACATCATAGGAATATCCGCCAGGCGCGGTCCCCATGTCGAGGCCATTATCAGTCAGCGTGCCGCCATAGTTGATGAGCCGATAGAGCCCCGAGCCGAAGCCGCCCGCATCGGTGACGTTCAGCGTGCCATCCAGGGTGAGGTCGCCGCCGACATTGATGAGATCGCTATCGACACCTGCCGTGCCCGACGGGTCACCCAACTCGAAATCGAGCGAAGAGCCATTCGCAAGCGTGAAGTCGCCGCCGATGGTCAGCGTGCCGGGGCTGTTTCCAGCAGCAACCGTACCGTTTCCGACCGAAACGGAACCGCCAATGGTGCCCGTGCCGCTGAGGGTGCCACCGGTGACATTCAACGCGCCGCCGAGTGTTCCGTTGACGATCAGATTGCCATTGGAGACTTCGCTTGTTCCGCCAAAGCCGGAACTGTCACCTGCCAGCGTCAACGTGCCGTTGCCATTCTTGGCAAAGGTTCCTGTTCCGGAAATCGCGCCGGAAAACGTTCCCGAGCCTACGGTAAGCTGCCCGACTCCCAAGGCCACATCGCCCGCACCATCCAGCGTGCCGATGGTTTCGGTAAAGTCGTTCAGGTCAAACTGACCACCACTCGCCACCGTGACTGATGCGCTGTCGGCCAGTGCTTCGTTGACTCCCAACTGTAAGGTTGCGCCATTCTGAATCGAGGTGCCGCCAGTATAGGTGTTGTTCGCATCAAACCTCGTGGTGCCCGCGTGAAGCTCCACCGCGCCATTCCCTGAAATCAGCGAATCGAAATCGTAGGCGCCTCCGGTGTGGTTGAAGACGATCTTGCCGGTGCCGGCACCAAACTCAATCGTCGCCGCATCGACGATGCCCGCGACGGCGGCGGCTTCACCTGCCGCCGCGCCAATATTGAGTGTGCCGGTGGAGCCTGACTGGAGGGCAACATTCAGGGTGCCGGATGTCAGTTCGATTTCGCCAACACCCGAAACAGTCAATGTTCCCACACCGCCGACTCCGACGTTTACGTCGCCCGCACTGCTCCACTTTGCATTTGACCCCGAGATATTCACCGTACCAGCAGCGTTGGTGTTGGCGCCGATATTGCCGCCATTACTGGTCACCGAGCCAAAGCTGTTAACGTCAAGCGTCCCGTCACCGCTCGCACCAACGGTTAAAGTACTGGAATTGGACCAGCTTCCGCCACCGCCAACCGTAGCCGTGCCCGTCGATCCCGCGTTTGCGGCAATCGTGGCAAAAGTGTTGGAAACCGTTCCGTCGGCGGAGATCGTCAAATTGCCATTGCCGACCTCGCCGACGACAAGGAATTCACTCATCGTCCAGGTCGAGTTCGCACCCGATACACTTACGATGCCACTGGCAGCAGGGTTTCCCACACCCAATGATCCCCTGCGGCTGCTGACTGCGCCTCCATTGAGAATGGTCAGGGTGCCGGTGCCCAATTCTCCAACCAAGATGTCGCGTGTCACATTCCAAGCGGCACCGGCTCCCAGTACCCTGACTTCTCCTATCTGATTGGTACTCTTGGCAATACGCCCATCCACATCCGTCGTGAGAGTTCCGCCATTCTCGATGGTCAGTCGGGGATCTTCTCCAGCGACTGAACTTCCAATCTCGAGCGAGCGAGATACCGCATTGAACCCATCGATTTTGGGATTAGCTTGCCCTGGGCCGACGCTACCAATCACAACTAGATCGGTAGCTGTCGGCACCGTGTTGGTATCCCAGTTCCCGGCCGTGCCCCAATCGCTTGACGTGTCACCCTCCCAAACGGTCTGCGCCACGGCCGGACCGGCGAGCATGGTCGTCAACGCGGTGCCAGCAAGCAGTGCGGCACCGAATCGAAAGCGGCCGTTACCTTTGCGCTTGTGTCGGTTCCTCCAAGATCGAAGCGCGGTTCGTCCCTGTTCTGCGCACCGCGTGGTGCAGTCTCTTCCTGTCATGCGATTGTCTCCAAGTTGACGCGGCCACAGCCACTTAGCTTTGCGTTGCAAAGTGATAAACTTTGCGTTACAAAGTTTCAAGCTTGGAAATCGCAAAAGGGGACGCGCCCATGTCGAACACCTGTTGCCCGGTCGTGCATTTCGAATTGCCCTATGACGACCGAGAACGAATTGTGAACTTCTATCGCGAGGTTTTTGATTGGGAGATAGAGTTGCTCGGCCCTGAGATGGACAATTATGCGTTGGTCCGGCAACCAAAGGAGGATGTCACGCCAGATGCGGTAAAAGGCGCCGTCGGCGGCGGCTTTTTCCCAAGATCACCGGGCAACGAAGCGCCGTCGGTCGTCATCCGAGTTGCGGATGTGCGCACGGCGATGGAGAAAATTGCAGCGGCAGGCGGCAAAATTTTGGGTGGTGATCACAACACGTCCGGGGAACCAGACGACATTCCCGGCGTCGGCCTTTATTGCCGTTTCCTGGACACCGAAGGTAACAACAACTCGATCCTTCAACCGTCATCCCGACACGGCGCGTAATACCATCGGAATGTCCGGCTGGAACACGAGAGCTGGTGGCGCAAATATATGGAGCGCCTGGCGGATTATGCGCGTGCATACCGCAGCGAGTGCCCATAAGGGATCATTTCGTTAGGCTCAACCGTTGCGGCCCCTTGCCGGACAACCGCTGGACCTCGCCTCTCGTTTCCAGATCAAGCTTGACCGTGGTGACGTGCCAGGACAGCGACCCCAGCCGGGTAAGTGTCTCGTCACCGATCTTCTCGCGGACGGCCGCGCTCAGTTCCCGGAACTCAAGACCGGGTGTCTCTCGCAACACCTGCAGAATGGCGGCACGAACGGTTTCGTATTTCCAGCGCGGGATGCGCACCGGCTTTTTCCCTGGTGTGGGCGTCTGGCATTCGATCTTGTCGTTGGTCATCTTGTCTCCTTTATTCATCGCGCTGCCCGATTGCCAGGACACGTTTTGCCGAGAGAAGCCCTCCAACCACTAGCCCGCCGAGTGCAAGCAGCGCTGATGGCACGATGAGAACGAATTTGAGGCCTGTCGCGATTCCAGCTGCAGTTCCCAGCAATGGTGGGAAGTCAGGATAAGTCGCCAATGCCACCGCCAGCAGGGCGTTCTCGGCCAGTTCGGCAACGATCACTCCCAAAGGCAACAGGACCACATGGCGAAGCTTACCGCCGGCCGCGTGGGCGGCTCTAAGACCAAAGGCGATCAGTGCCGCGAGTGCTGCTGCGAGTAAAATGGCGCTCACGAAATCGGCGACGTAGAACAGGTAGGCGGTGTCCGTTCGGCCCGCATCGGCGATCGCGCCAAGCCGCTCGACGGCAATTCCGGCGCTGAAGAACGGCGTTTCCTCAAGAGGCGGCCCGGACTGGGCAAGGGTGTATGTCTGATAGAGCCCGGAGAACAGGAGCACGATCTGAAACCAGGCGACGGGCGCAACCAGAAATGCGGCCATGCGCCAGCCGCGCACGCGATTGAGAAAGTAGTCCTCTAGATGCGCCATGAAATCTCCTCCGCCCTTTCAAGGACAGGTAAAATCCGTTCTTCGATCATCGCGAAGATGGCCGCTCTGCGGTCGTCATGGGTGACCCACCAGGGGGTCATCCAGTCTATCTGGCTTGATGCCGTCACGACCACCGCGTCGAGATCCGGCAAGACAACAACGAAGTGGCCGCCCCATCCTTCAGCAATGAAGGCATCGTGGCTGGAAAAGCGCTTGAGCCACCAAAGATATCCATAACCGTTCTTCGCGCCGGCCGAGCGATCGCGCCATGGGCCGAAACGCATGGTCCAGCTTTGGGCTATCCAGTCTTCCGGCACGATCTGCCGTCCCTGCCAGTTTCCCCCTTGCAGGTAGAGCTGCCCGAAGGCGGCCATGCCTCGCGGGGTCATCTGAAAGTCAGACCCGCCCATCACCGTACCCTCTGGCGCACGGGTGACCCCATGAAGGGCGATGCCAATAGGACCGAACAGCCGCGATCGCGCATAAACCGCCAGATCCTCGCCGGTTGCACGGGTCAGGACATCGGCGAGAAGGTGGGTGGCAGGGGTCGCATAACTGAACCTCTCGCCGGGCCGAAATCGCATGGGGAGTTGGAGCGCGTTGGCTGTCCAGCTCTGCCCCTGATAGACACGATTGCCTTGGGTGCTGTTCTCGACAAAGTCGAAACCCGCTGACATCGTTAGTAGATGCCGGATCGTGATGGTCCGCTTGTTGGCGGGGATGTGCGAATAGAAGTCGGCAATCGGCTGATCCACGCTTTGCAGTTTCCCTTCTGCCAAAGCGATGCCGACCAGCGCCGAGAGTACCGATTTCGAAACGGACTTGACGTTGAGCGGCGTATTCGGCCCCATGCCGTTCCTGTAGCTTTCGCCGATGAGTTGTCCGCGCTGCGTGACAAGCACGGCCAGCAAGAAGTCCTCCTGCCTCGCCAACTCGTCGAAAGCAGCAATTCGGCGCTCTGAGGGCCATTCATGGAGTTTCGCCGGGACCGGAAAGCTCTCGGATTGGCCACTATAGAGAAGGGCATTTCCGACTGCCGCACAGCCGCCCAGCGACAGCACAAGCAGAGCGGCCGCAAAAAATCGCCTAGGAACCATACTCGGCCTTCTCTTTCAAAAGCCCGCGCTCGATGCGTGCAAAAATCCTTCGCGCCAGAAAGAGAGGAACACCGTTTTCCCGCGCGATCGAGACGATGAAGGCCTCACGGTTTTCCGGCGTCGCGAACTTTTTCCGAATTTCATCGGCCGACGATGCAGACTGGATAAAGCGGAAAAATTTTCGAACGCGCCACGCGGCGATCATGGGAAGAACAACGGAATAGTACCCCGTAACCCATGCAAAAATGAACGTAATAAGGAACGGATAGTGTGAGCGTTCGGCCTCGAACAGCAGGTACCAGAGCGCATAGGGAACCAGGGTGAACAATCCCACCACCCAGATGAGAAAAGCGCGTTTCATGTTGCCTCCACACCGCCAGCGTCAAAAGGATGTGGAGCTTTGTAATGCAAAGCTAGTTACTTCGCAACGCAAAGTAACGTCACTGGATTGGGTCACGCGGAGAAAGCCGCCGATGCGAACGCGCCCGCGGCTTCATTTTCTCCCATGTGCGGCAAAACACCCGCCAGGATCGTTCAGCTTGAAGGTTTTGGAACAACCGCTCCAAACGAGCTGAAACGGGCCTCTTCTTCTTCCGAAGGCAGAATTGCCTTCAGGCTGTTCACGTACGTCTTAAGCGCGTTGCGCCCGGCACTGCTCAAACCGTACAGGCTTTGAGGCCGTCCCGGCCCATCTTCATGCCGCGCAATGACGTATTCCGCGGCCAGCAGTTTTTCCAGATGGGATTTCAGATTGCCGTCAGACAGTTGGAGAACCCGCTTCAATTCCGAAAAACTCGCCTCCTGGCGTCCTGCAAGATACGCAACGATGCGGGTTCGCACCGGCTGATGGAGCACATAGTCGAATTCAGGGGGGGAAACCTCACTCATTCGTGCTGTCCTTGCCGGCTTTGGAGGTGAACGAGGGCGCCCAGGCCCGGAAGGCCAAGCCCCAAGGCCGCCGCTACTAGGAAGCGGGATTGGGGGGCAGTGAAATCCATGACAAGCAACAAGACGCCTGCTGCCAGAAAGCAGAGCCCCGCTGCCTCCAGAAGCTTCACCGAGAACAGGCCTTGCGAGAAGACAATTGCGCCGGTGACCAGAAGCCATATTGCGTAGATATGGTGCCCCACACCCAGTTTGTTCACTCCGATTGTGGCGACAAGGCCCAGCACCAGAATCAACGCCCACAATTTCCTGAGCTGCCCCTGGGCGAAGGAAACCGTTTCTCCCGCCAGGAGCCTGCGTCTGCGAATGCGCGTACAATCCAGAACAAGAGTACCGCCGAGAACGCCACCGAGCCAAGCAATTTGAGCAGCCAAGCGCACCTGATAGTCGGGAAAGTATTGTGGACTGATGAGGTGATCCGTGACGAGAATGAGAAAGCCGCAGACAAGGCCCCAAAGTACGAAACTCTCTTCGGGAAGCTCAACGTTGCGATGGCCACGCACCAGCATGGCTTCGATGTCGTCCAGCTTGTTTCTGAGCGGCTTGGTCACGTTCCGAATTCCTTAGCCTTGACCAGAAAAGGTATAGACTTTGCGATGCAAAGGTTCAAGCCGCACAGCTATGAAGTCGCTGTCCAACGCAAACAGCGAAGATGACTTGCGGTGATTGAACACTCGTGATCGTCGCCAGAAAGTGCGTTGAGAAAATGAAACCGGCCTCTAAGAGCGAGGCTTGTCCGAGGATTGCACTGATCCGCCACGCCGAGCCCTGGCGAAGCCGCGATCCGTCGCAATGAATCGCTCCAGCATCGGCACGATCAATTTCACCGGCTCGACAGGTCCCTGTCCACTTTCTTCACCAAGAATTTCGCCGTAGGCGACAAGATCGCGGTGGAGCGGCCCGGGCAGTTCCACCGTCACTTTCACCGGCTTGTCGTCGGACAGCGGTCCCAATTTCAGTTTCGTCATCATCAACCTCCATAGGATTCGAGCACAAGGTCGCGGGTGACGATGATCCTGACCGGGAACCCCGGCCGGATGGTGAGTGTGGGCGCGACCTGCAACTGGCGCTGGATGATCTGCTGGCCGGCCTGGTTGATGGTGTCCTGCGCACCGTCGCGGATGGCGCGGATCAGGCGGTCCTCATCGCTGGCGGCGAGTTCGGTGCCGACCGAAAGGAGGGTCGAGAGCCCGGCGGCCTTCATCAGATCCCACCAGTGATAATCGACGCCATCTTCAAGCCCGGCATAGCCCGCCGCGTCCGCGCCCGGCAGGCGTTCCAGAACGATGGAGCGGCCGTCCGGCAGGATCAGGCGGTTCCACACCAGCAATACCCTGCGCTGCCCGAAGGTCACGCCGTCATCATACTGGCCGATGATCCGGGTTCCCTGCGGGATCAGGAGCAGCGAGCCTGTCGGGCTGTCATAGACGTTCTCCGTCACCTGCGCGGTGATCTGGCCGGG
Organism: Pelagibacterium halotolerans; assembly: GCF_044811015.1. Classification (GTDB taxonomy): domain Bacteria; phylum Pseudomonadota; class Alphaproteobacteria; order Rhizobiales; family Devosiaceae; genus Pelagibacterium; species Pelagibacterium halotolerans_A. The sequence goes on along the minus strand of NZ_CP085243.1, from coordinate 2,228,490 downwards.
CAGATCAGAACGGATGCCGGTGATGAGCGCCGCCGGAATCACGGAGCCAGCCTGAAGGATGTAGGGCGAGGCCGGCGGCATCATGCGGTCCGCCGCGACCGTCTGACGGTCCACCGGGCCGCCCAGGAAAGCGGTGTGTCGATCTTGCGCTGCGGCCTGGTTCCCGAGGTCGAGATCTGCAAGACCCGGGGAGACTGCGCCGGGAGGATTGGCACGCGGCCCGGATTGGAAGAAGACGTTGCTTAGACGCGCAGCTTCCTCCTCGGCGCGGCGGCGCTCCTCCTCCGGATCGACGGCAGGCGTGGCGATGACTGGGGGCGCAACCGGCTGTCCGCGCGTTTGCGCGTCGAGGATCGGGCGGCCGAGATCGCCGGGCAGCGCCGGCCCAAGGACCGGGCCGGTATAGTCACGCGGCAGGCCGGAAAGGCCGTCCGCGGTGGGGCGGTTCTCGGTCGAATAGAGTTCTTCGCCACCCGGTTCCGCGTCGCGGGTCTGGAGGGCGTAGATGAGCGCGCCGCCGATGCCGAGAAGCGCGACGGCGCCGACGCTGGCCAGCACCTTGCGGGACAGGCGGGTGACGTGCGGCGGATCGGCGCGCAGCCGCATGGGCGCGGCGGTTTCGGTCTCGCTCATGACGCTCCTCCATCGTTCGCGCTGGCGGGTTGCGCAGCAGCGGCTTGCCGCTCCTCGACCCGCACGATCCTGACCACCTGCTGGCGGTTGCCGCTGCCAAGGCGCAACTCGGCCGCACCGAACAGGCGGTCGACGATCAGGATGTTCTGGTGAATGCGGGAATTGACGATCTGTGGCTCGCCGTCCGCCCCAATCACGAAGATCGGCGGCATCTCGCCCTGAACGATGCCGCGCGGGAAAACGACATAGACGCGGCGGCCGTCGTCGAAGACCGAGATGGGGCGCCAGGGCGGGCTGTCGCCGGTGAGGCCATAGCGATGGTTCCGCGCCATCTCGCCCGGAATGACCGGCGCTGCCGGAACGGTCTGGCGCTGGCCTGCCGGCGGAGCGGGATAGGCCCAGGCCACGGCCGGCATGTAGAGCGATTCCCGCGCGCGCAGCTCGATTATGTAGGCGCGCCGGTCGGTGGTGATGACGAGGTTGGTCGAAATGTCCGGCCGCGTCGGCTTCACCAGAACATGAACCCGCCGCGTCGCGCCGCTGCCGCTTGTCGTGTCGCCGATGATCCAGCGGGCGGTGTCGCCCGCTGCAATCGGTCCCGCGCCGGTCAGGCTCTCGCCCGGCTCCAGCGCGATATTGGTGATCTGTCCGGGCGCGGCATAGACCTGATAGAGCGCGCCTTCCGACCAGGGATAGATCTGGATGGCGTTGTAGTAGCCCTCGCGGCGCGGCTCGACGCGGGCGGCGGCGTTGGCGTTCTCGACGCGGCCGGTTGGCGTGCTCGCGGCTTGCCCGCCGCGGGCGATGGTCCAGCCCGGCGGCGTGTGCAATGGCCGGGGCGTGTCGTCCGTCGCCGTCGTCCGCACCGTGGGCAGAGGCGGCACCTCGGCATCATAGCCGAACTGCGGCGTGCGGGTCGTCGCGCAGCCGGCCAGCAAGGTGGCTGAAAGCAGCAAAGCCGGAAAGCCGCGTTTACGGAAAGTCGTGCCAGTCATTGGCTCATCTCCCGCGACCAGGAAATCGCGTTGACATAGATACCGAGCGGATTGGCGCGCAGACGCTCGGCGTCGCGCGGCGTCTGGACCACGATGGTCAGGATCGCGGTCCAGCGCTCGGTCGTGGAGAGCTGGCCGTTCTCGTAGTGGCGTTCGGTCCAGGCGACCCGGAAACTGTTCGGCGATGCGCGGATGACACTCGACACCTCGACGGCAACCTGCTGGCGTCCGACACGGGTGAAGGGATCGTTGGCACGGGCATAGTCGTTGAGGGCGGCCGCACCCCGGTCGGTTGTCCATTCATAGGCGCGAAGCCAGTTCTGGCGCACAATGATGGCGTCGGCAGGGATTGCGCGCACCTGCTCGATGAAGCGGCCGAGATGCCATGCGATCTGCGGATCGGTTGGCTGATAGTCGGCCGTGGCTGGAGCGACGGTCTGCGCCTGGCCGAGATTATCGACCTCGACCACCCAGGGCACGACCGTACCGCGCGCCGATTGCCATACAAGCGCGCCAGCAAAGCCCGCTGAAAGAACCAGGCTGCCGAAGGCCATCAGCCGCCAGTTCTTCGCCTGTACACGGGCCGAACCGATACGCTCGTCCCAGACCTGCGCGGCCTTCTGGTATGGCGTTTCGGGTTCGGGCGATTTGCCGTAGTGCGTGGCGGGTCGTTTGAAGAGGTTCATGAGCGGTCACTTTCGGAGAGATTGATGGAAGAGCCGGAACTGTGACTGTCACCGGAGCGGATCGCGTGCGCGGCCGTGCCGACGCCGTGGCTCATCGCCTGGCTGCGTTTCATGCGCTTCGCCCAATCAGGGGGACCTTCACGAGAGGGTGATGGACCGGTGCTTGAGGCAACGCTGTCGGAGGTGCCGCCGGCAGCATGACGCCCGACCGCTCCCATGGTCGAGGAACCGCCGGCTGCTTCGAAGCCACCCCTCACGCCGTCCGAGAAGCTGGATTTGACGCTCTCCGCGGCTCTCGTGGCGGCCCGACGAAGCGGCGAACTGGCTGCCGATCCGGCCGCGCGGGCAATACCGCCGAGACCGGATGCAACGCCGGAGGCACCGGTCTGTCCCATGGAGCCGAGGGTGTAGGCAGCTGAGGCCGCGCCAGCGGCGACGGCTCCACCCCGGACAGCAGCGGTTCCGCCGGAAATCGCGGCAGTCCCTCCCTTCGCGGCCATGCCTGCGGCAGCACCGCCGGCGAGCACCATACCGCCGGCGGCAAGACCGGTGCCGACGGCCGATCCCGCGCCGAGCTGCGGCCCGCCGCTCACAAGGCCGGAAGCGATGCCGGGGCCGAAAATGCCGAGACCGAGCAGCGACAGCGCGGCGAGGACAATGGCCATTGCGTCGTCAATGGTCGGCGTCACCCCGCCGAAGCCCGCCGTGAACTGACTGAACAGCGTTGAGCCAATGCCAATGATAACGGCCAGCACCAGTACCTTGATGCCGGAGGATATGACATTGCCGAGCACGCGTTCGGCCATGAAGGCGGTCTTGCCGAAGAGGCCGAACGGGATAAGGACGAAACCGGCGAGCGTCGTCAGCTTGAACTCGATCAGGGTGACGAAAAGCTGCACGGCGAGGATGAAGAAGGCGAGCAGCACCAGCGCCCAGGCGAAGAGCAGACAGGCGATCTGGATGAAGTTCTCGAAGAAGGACCAGTAGCCCATGAGATCCGAGATGGATTCGAGCAACGGCCGTCCGGCATCGAGGCCGGTCTGCGCGACGCGGCCGGGCCGCATCAAATCGGCGGCTGAAAAGCCAGTGCCCGAAGCCATGAGACCGAGGCCGGCGAAGCTGTCGAAGACGATCTTCGCCAGATTGTTCCAGTTGCCGATCAGATAGGCGAAGACCCCGACGAACAGGGTCTTCTTCACCAGACGGGCGATGATGTCGTCATCGGCGCCCCAGCTCCAGAACAGTGCGGCGAGCGTCACGTCGATGACGATCAACGTGGTGGCAATGAAGGTCACCTCGCCGCCGAGCAGGCCGAAGCCGGAGTCGATGTAGGAGGTGAAGACCCCAAGGAAATTATCGATGACACCCGTGCCGCCCATATGTCACTGTCCCGCATTCTGTTGCTGGACGGCGGACACAGGCGCGCGGCCAAGAAAACGGTCGCGGCTTTCGGCCCATGCGGCGAGGCAGTCCGGATCGCTGACTGCCGCCTCGCCCATTTGCTGGCACCTGCGCAAGGCGGCGCGTAGAGGATCAGCCGCAGGTTGAAGCGCCGGCGCGGTCCTGACCGGCGCGGGATCGTCCTTGCGGCTCATCTCGATCACCGTGGCCGTAATCGCGATGGCGACGAATACGATCGCCCCGAGCCGGGCCAGCATCTTGCTGTCCATGGGAACCGTCCTGCAGGCTATCAGTTGTTGCCGTTGAACATCTGCGCGTTACCTGGCTGGTAGCCCGTACCGGGCGTCAGAAAGCGCTCGCGCTGGACACGGCCCTGTTCGGCGGCTGTAGCGCGCTCGGCCTCGATCAGCGCTTCCGACCGGCCATTGGCGGACATCAGCGCGATCAGGTCGGAAAGCTGTTGCGACTGCAGCGCGAGCAACTGATTGCCGGCCTGCGTGGCTTGCAGAGCGCCCGTCGCGCCCTGGCTCCGACCAACCAGCGCGGCCATTTCGGCGCGGTTGGCGTCGATATTGCCGACGACACCGGCCTGCACACGCATAGCGTCCTGCAAGCCACCCACTGTGTTTTCCCAGCGGCTGCGGGCATCGGAGACAAGCTGCTGATCTGTGGCCGACAGCGAGACATTGCCATATTGCTGCTGAAACGCCTGGTCGATCTGCTGGACGTCGAAGGCGATGCTCTGTGCCTGACCCAGAAGCTGCTGGGTGCGGCTCACGTTCTGCTGAATCTGCTGGAGCGCGGAATACGGCAGGCTCGCGAGATTGCGGGCCTGGTTGATGAGCATCTGCGCCTCGTTCTGGAGCTGCTGGATCTGGTTGTTGATCTGCTCGAGCGTGCGCGCGGCGGTAAGCACGTTCTGGGCATAGTTTGAAGGATCGAACACCACCCCACCAAAGCCGAAGAAAGCATGGGCCGGCGTTACCGACATGGGCGAAAGCGCAACGGGCATGGCGAGCGTGAGCGCCAACAGCGAGGCACCGGCGAGACGGGAAACAGGCATACGGATCATGGTCAGATCTCCTCTGTCGGTTGGGCATCTGGCGCGACCGGCGCGGCGGCGTCCGGCCGGACGGCGAGATTGGTGAGGTTCGGGATCAGGCCAGCGGCCCATTCGACGCCGCGATGGTGCAGCCAGGCGACGAGGAAGCCGTATCGTCCATATTCGGCATGGATACGCGCGATGGACGCCTGGTCGGATTTGGACGATGCGGCACAGAGCGCAAGCCCGACTTCAGAGAGGCCGAGCTCGAACAGGCGATTGCCACGCCGGGATTGGCAGTAGTAGTCGCGCTTGGGTGTCGCCCGCGCGAGGATTTCGATCTGGCGGTCGTTGAGGCCGAAGCGGCGATAGATCGCCGTGATCTGTGGCTCGATGGCCCGCTCGTTCGGCAAGAGCAGTCGCGTCGGGCAGCTCTCGATGACGGCGGGGGCGATAGCGGAATTGTCGATGTCGCTGAGCGATTGCGTGGCGAAGATGACGGAGGCGTTTTTCTTGCGCAGCGTCTTCAGCCACTCGCGCAGTTGGCCGGCAAAGCCTTCATCGTCCAGTGCCAGCCAGCCCTCGTCGATGATGAGCAGCGTCGGGCGTCCGTCGAGCCGGTCGCCGATGCGATGGAACAAATAAGCGAGGACGGCAGGCGCGGCCCCGGTTCCGACAAGGCCTTCGATCTCGAACGCCTGAACATCGGCCTGTCCAAGATGCTCGGTCTCGGCATCGAGCAGCCTTCCATAGGTGCCGCCGACACAGTAGGGCCGGAGCGCCTGTTTGAGATCGTTGGACTGCAACAACACGACCAGGCCGGTGATGGTGCGTTCCTCGACCGGTGCGGACGCGAGCGAGGTCAGCGCGGTCCAGAGACACTCTTTCACCTCCGGCGTGATGGCGACGCCCTCGCGCATGAGGATGGCGGCGATCCAGTCCGCCGCCCAGGCGCGTTCATGGGTGTCGTGGATGCGGGCAAGCGGTTGGAGCGAGACAGAGAACACGTCCCCCTCGGTCAGGCCGCCGCCGAGGTCGTGCCAGTCGCCGCCCATGGCGAGCGCCGCGGCGCGGATCGAGCCGCCGAAATCGAATGCGAACACCTGGGACCGCTCATATCGGCGGAACTGCAAGGCCATGAGCGCGAGCAGCACCGACTTTCCCGCGCCGGTGGGGCCGACGACGAGGGTGTGGCCCACATCGCCGACATGGAGGGAAAGCCGGAACGGGGTCGAGCCTTCGGTCTTGCCGTAGAGCAAGTGGGGCGCACCGAAATGCTCATCCCGTTCCGGCCCCGCCCACACCGCCGAAAGCGGGATCATGTGGGCGAGATTCAAAGTGCTGACGGGCGGTTGGCGAACATTGGCGTAAGCATGTCCGGGCAAGCTGCCGAGCCAGGCATCGACGGCATTGACGGTTTCCGGCATGGCCGTGAAGTCGCGGCCCTGAACGATCTTTTCGACCAGGCGCAATTTCTCGTCGGCAAGGCGCGGATCGGCGTCCCAGACGGTGACGGTCGCCGTGACATAGGCCATGCCGGCGACATCCGATCCGAGTTCCTGCAGGGCCGTGTCGGCGTCGGCGGCCTTGTTGGCGGCATCGGTGTCGACCAATGCGGATTGTTCGTTGGTCATCACCTCTTTCAGGATCGCCGCGATGGACTTGCGCTTGGCAAACCATTGGCGGCGGATTCGGGTGATGAGCCGCGTCGCATCGGTCTTGTCCATGAGGATCGCGCGCGTACTCCACCGATACGGGAAGGCAAGCCGGTTCATCTCGTCGAGCAGGCCGGGCGTGGTGGCAGTCGGAAAGCCGACAATGGTCAGGACGCGCAGATGTGCGTCGCCCAGGCGCGGCTCCAGCCCTCCGGTCAGGGGTTGGTCGGCGAGCAGCGCGTCGAGATGCATCGGCACCTCGGGCACGCGCACGCGGTGCCGGTTCGTGGAAACCGCCGCGTGAAGGTAGGTCAGCGTCTCGCCGTCATCCAGCCAGCGGCATTCGGGCATGAAGCCGTCCATGAGCGCCAGCACGCGGTCGGTGCGGTCGATGAAGCCGCGCAGGGTTTCCCACGGATCCACGCCCGTTTTGTCCCGGCCCTCGTAGAGCAAGGCCTCGGTGCGGGCTGCTTCCTCGGCGGGCGGCAGATAGAGGAATGTCAGGTAGTATCGGGACTCGAAGTGGCTCCCGTCCTCTTCGAACTGCGCTTTCCGCTCGGCATCGACCAGGGCCGAGGCAGCGTCGGGAAACATGCTGTCGGCATAGTGCTGCGCCGCAAGCCGAACGGCTTCGACGAAAATGCTCCAGCCGGAGCCGAGACGGCGGAAGGCGTTGTTGATGCGGCTGGCGACCGCGACCAGTTCGGCGGCGACGGCGGAATCGAGATCGGGACCGCGAAACGTCGCGGTACGCTGGAACGAGCCGTCCTTGTTCAGGACGACGCCCTGGCCGACCAGCGCCGCCCAGGGCAGATAGTCGGCCAATCGGGCGTTGCGGTTGCGATATTCGGCAAGGTTCATCATGGCCGCGCCCTCACACCGATAGAAGGGCCGGAATGCGCAGGTGCCGGCGGCCAACCTCGACAAAGAGCGGATCGCGCTTCGCTGCCCACACGGCCGCGAAATGGCCGACGGCCCAGATGGCGAGACCGACCAGCCAAAGCTGGAGACCGAGCCCGACGGCGCCGGCCAGCGTCCCGTTCAGGATCGCGACGGAACGCGGTGCACCGCCGAGCAGGATGTGCTCGGTCAGCGCCCGATGGACCGGAACGCTGAACCCCGGCACGTCGGCAAGTTGTTCGAGCGTCGTCATCAAACCAGCGCCCCGCCGCCGAATGAGAAGAACGACAGGAAGAAGGATGAGGCGGCAAAGGCGATGGAGATGCCGAAAACAATCTGGATCAGGCGGCGGAAGCCGCCGCCGGTATCGCCAAAGGCCAGTGTCAGCCCCGTCGTGATGATGATGATCACCGCAACGATCTTGGCGACCGGCCCCTCGATGGATTCGAGGATGGATTGGAGGGGCGCTTCCCACGGCATGGACGAGCCGGAAGCGTGGGCGGCCGGGGCGAACATAAGGCTGATGGAAATCGTGGCGGCTGCGGTCGCCGCGATGCGGTAGCTGCGCGAGAGCGTGCGGTTCATTTGGCTTCTCCTGTGTTCAGGGTGGCTGGGGTGATGCGGTAGTCGGCGTCGGGTCCAAGCCCTTCGACGCGGGCGAGTTCGGCCAGCCGCCGCGCGGAGCCCCGGCCGGACAGCACGGCAACGAGGTCGATGGTTTCTGCGATCAGGGCGCGCGGGACGGTGACGACCGCTTCCTGGATGAGTTGTTCGAGCCGGCGCAGCGCGCCGATGCCGGAGCCCGCATGGATGGTGCCGATTCCACCCGGATGGCCGGTTCCCCAGGCTTTGAGCAGGTCGAGGGCTTCGGCGCCGCGCACCTCCCCGATGGGGATGCGGTCGGGCCGCAGGCGCAGCGACGAGCGCACCAGATCGGAGAGGGTCGCCACGCCGTCCTTCGTTCGCATGGCGACGAGATTGGGCGCCGCACATTGCAACTCGCGGGTATCCTCGATGATGACGACACGATCGGTACCCCTCGCCACTTCGGCGAGCAGAGCGTTGGTCAGCGTGGTCTTGCCGGTTGAGGTGCCCCCGGCGACAAGGATGTTGGCGCGGGACGCGACGGCTGTGCGCAAGGTCGCGGCCTGTTCGGCGGTCATGATGCCGGCGGCCACGTAGTCATCGAGCGTGAAGACAGCGACGGCCGGCTTGCGGATGGCAAAGGTGGGCGCGGCGACGACAGGCGGCAACAGCCCCTCGAAGCGTTCGCCGGTTTCGGGAAGCTCGGCCGAGACGCGCGGGGCTCGCGCATGCACCTCCGCAGCGACATGATGCGCAACCAGGCGCACGATGCGCTCGCCATCGGCCGCCGATATCATCTCGCCGGTATCGGCCAGCCCTTCGGAAAGCCGGTCGACCCAGAGGCGACCATCGGGGTTCAGCATCACCTCGACGACGGCCGGGTCTTCCAGAAACCGCGCGATAGCCGGGCCGAGTGCGGTGCGCAACATGCGTGCGCCGCGCTGGATCGCTTCCTGTCTGTGGTGATTGGCAGTCATCTCGGCCCCGTTTCTTCACGGGGCGCTAAACAGACGCTCCCCGCATCGGGGTCGATTAAGAAAGCCCGAATTCGGGCCGGTTCAACAAGTTTCCGGGGGCGTCGTAGTGTGGCGTGCAAATACAGGAGAACGGCGGAGCACCGGGCGGCTCAAGGGCGGTGATCGACGAGCTATCGTTCCTGTCCAACAGAATCGGTTGGCGAATCTTCCGGCCGATCGCCAACGACATCATCCGGTATCTCGCTCAGGAAGCTCTGCCCTTTCTGGAGCCGGCGGCCGAGTGTTTCGACAAACCCTTCGAACCGCTCGCGCCCCTTTAGCTGGGCGGCGGTCTGGTTCTCGGGCGGCAGCGGCGGCGTGATGGTGAGCCAGAAACGGACGAACAGCGCCAGCGTGTCGGCGGTGACGCGAAGATCGCGCTCGATCCGCGCGGTCTGGCGCGTCAGCCGGTCGAGGCGGCGCGTGAAGGCCGCCTCGCGCATGTCGGCGGAATCGGGTGACAGGAACGAATCCACGGCCGCCTCGACGATTGCCGAGCGCGTCAGGCGCTTGCGCGCGGCCAGATCGTTGATCCGGCCGATCATCTCGGCGGGGAGAGACAGGTTGAGGCGGTCGCGCATGGCGGGCTCCTAAAGTTCGATGCCGTCATCGGGGTTGAGCGATGCCTGCCGGGCGAGGCCACCCATCTGCCGCCGCAGGATCTGGCGCTGGCGTGCGGCCTCCTCGGGGTCGTCGTCGAGCATGATGGCGACCTCTTCGGCCGGTTTCTGCGGAGCGGCCTCCGGAGCGATCGCGACATGTTCAGGCAGTTCGGGTTCGCGGCGCAGACCGGCATTGGCTTGATCCGCGGAACATTTTTCGAAGGCGGTGAGCAATGCGGCGTCCAGCTGCTGGGGTTTGAGCGCCGACCAACCGTCGGTACGGCTGGAGCGCCCCGCCGTTTTCGGATCGGGTGGCGACAGGAGCCGTTCGGTAAAGCGGGCATCCTCATAGTACCGGGCCTTTTTTGCCCGGATGGGCGGCGTGCCGGCCACCATGACGATCTCGTCGTCGGGCGGGAGTTGCATCACCTCGCCGGGCGTCATGAGCTGGCGGGCGGTCTCGGAGCGCGAAACCATCAGATGACCAAGCCAGGGCGCGAGCCTGTGTCCCGCATAGTTGCGCATGGCCTTGATCTCTGTGGCGGTGCCGAGCGCGTCCGAAACCCGCTTGGCCGTGCGCTCGTCATTGGTCGCGAAGCTCACCCGAACATGGCAGTTGTCGAGGATCGAATTGTTCTGGCCATAGGCTTTCTCGATCTGGTTCAGCGACTGCGCGATGAGAAAAGCCTTGATGCCATAGCCGGCCATGAAGGCGAGCGCGCTTTCGAAGAAGTCGAGCCGCCCGAGCGCCGGGAACTCGTCGAGCATCATCAGCACGCGATGCTTGCGGTCCTTCGCATGCAGGTCCTCGGTCAGGCGACGGCCGATCTGGTTGAGCACCAGGCGGATAAGGGGCTTGGTACGCGAGATGTCAGAGGGCGGCACGACGAGGTACAGGGTCGCCGGCTTGGAATCGGCGACGAGGTCGGCGATGCGCCAATCGCAGCGGCGCGTCACCTCGGCTACCACCGGATCGCGATAGAGCCCGAGGAACGACATGGCAGTGGAGAGCACGCCCGAGCGCTCGTTGTCAGATTTGTTGAGCAGTTCCCGCGCGGTCGAGGCGACGACCGGATGGGGGCCGGCTTCTCCCAGATGCGGCGTCGTCATCATCGCCTTGAGCGTGGATTCGATCGGCTGGCGCGGATTGGAGAGGAAGGCGGCAACGCCGGCCAGCGTCTTGTCCTCCTCGGCGTAGAGAACATGGAGGATGGCGCCGACCAGCAGCGAGTGGCTGGTCTTCTCCCAGTGGTTGCGCCTGTCGAGGGAGCCTTCGGGATCGACGAGGACGTCGGCGATGTTCTGGACGTCACGCACCTCCCATTCGCCCTTGCGCACCTCAAGCAGCGGGTTGTAGGGCGCGGATTCCGGGTTGGTGGGATCGAACAGAAGAACGCGACCGTGCTCTGCCCGGAAACCGGCAGTGAGTTGCCAGTTCTCGCCCTTGATGTCGTGGACGATGGCGGAGCCCGGCCAGGTCAGCAGCGAGGGCACGACCAGCCCGACGCCCTTGCCGGAGCGGGTCGGCGCGAAGCACAGCACGTGCTCCGGCCCATCGTGGCGCAGATAATCCCGTTCGAACTTGCCGAGCACGACCCCGTCCGCGCCGAGCAGGCCGGCGGACTGGATCTCCGTCCTCTCGGCCCAGCGTGCCGAGCCGTAGGTATCGACGTTCTGCGCCTCGCGCGCCCTCCACACCGACATGAGGATCGCGACAGCAATGGCGATGAAGCCGCCCGAGGCCGCGATGATTGCGCCTTCGACGAAGATGGATGGCGCATAGGCGTCATAGCAGTACCACCACCAGAAGAAGGCGGGCGGATAATAGACCGGCCAGCCCGCGACCTCGAACCAGGGTTGCCCGAGCTGCGGCTGGAAGCCGAGCCGCCAGGCGACCCATTGCGTGGCGGTCCAGACGCAGATGAGCACGATCGACGAGACGGTGAGGATCTGGCCCCAGAGGATCTTGGTGGCGGACACATGCCTTTCCCGGCGATGGATATGATCGAATGTCGAGGATTGGACCGCGTTTTCGCCAAGGCAAGCATCCCCGGGATGCGATCGCACAAACGGATAGAAATACAGGCTCTGGCGAAAAGCCCATGGGCCGACGCCCGGCTTCGAACGGGCGCTCTGAGGCAGGTTTCCACAAACCTTTAATTAGCGGACTTTTTTATTAAAGGATAAGGCTGTATCGTTTAGCGACACTACGAGCCAGTTAAAGGATCGCAGGATGGCGGACAGCGACAATCAAAGGCTCGGGGCCTTTGTCGAAACCAGCGCGGGCGGCGAGCGCGTACGCGCCTATGTGCCGGCGCCCCTGCCGCCGAACCCGCCCCTCGACCTCGGCCGCTTCATGCGCGTCTACGAGCGGGCGATGGCCGCGGTCGGGCGTCTCGACGGCGTCACGACGATCCTGCCTTCGACCCCTCTGTTTCTCTATATGTATGTCCGCAAGGAGGCGCTCTTATCCTCGCAGATCGAGGGCACGCAGTCCTCGCTCTCGGACCTGCTGCTGTTCGAAAACCATGAGATGCCGACGGTCGAGATCGACGATGTCACCGAAGTCTCGAACTATGTGGCCGCCGTCGAGCATGGCGTCGGACGCATCAAGGATGGCTTTCCGCTATCGCTCCGACTGGTCCGCGAGATGCACGCCATCCTCCTGAAATCGGGACGCGGCGCCGGCAAGCAGCCGGGGGAATTCCGGCGCTCGCAGAACTGGATTGGCGGAACGCGGCCGGGCAACGCCTTGTTCGTGCCGCCGCCACCGAACCGGCTCGACGACTGCCTCGATGCCCTTGAACGTTTTCTCCATAGTGAGGACCCGGCGCTACCGCCCCTCATTCGGGCGGGGCTTGCCCATGTCCAGTTCGAGACCATCCATCCCTTTCTTGACGGGAATGGACGGTTGGGCCGTCTGCTCATCACGTTGATCCTGTGCGAAGCCGGGACATTGCGCGAGCCGATTCTTTATCTGAGCCTGTTCCTGAAGGCCCGGCGCGACGACTATTACCGGCTGCTCCAGGAAGTCCGGCAGGCGGGGACGTGGGAAACATGGATGGAGTTCTTCCTGACCGGGGTCGCCGAGACCGCCGAGCAGGCAGCGGCGACTGCCCGCGATCTGATCGCCATGTTCGATGCACATCGTCAGAAGATCGGCAGCCTTGGACGTGCAGCGCCATCGGCCCTGCGGGTGCACGAGCTGATGCAGGCCCGGCCGATCGTCACCATCCAGACGGTTTCCGACCAACTCGGCATTTCCTTTCCCACGGCGGGCGCAGCGCTCGAAAAGCTGACCGGCATCGGCGTGGTGCGGGAAACGACAGGCCGGCAGCGCGGCAGGATCTACGCCTACTCGGACTATCTCGCATTGCTGGACCGCGGCACCGATCCTCTGCCGGCCTGATGGGGCGGTTCACGTTTCTATCGCTACAGGCCGAGGCCGCGCTTGCGCCCGAGGCTCCATTCAATGCCACCACCGTCCTTGGCAACGCCGGATATGTGCTGGCCGAGCTTCTTCTCGATCTCTCGCGACCAGGGCACGAGTTGGAACCCGAGCCCCCCATCTCCGCCGATCCCTTCGATCATCGCGAAGCGTCCCGATGAAAGCGCGAGCTGGCGGCGATAGACGCCGGCGACATGCTCACCGGCCTGGGCCGGGCGGTGCGGCAATCCGGTCTCGGCGGCGAGTTGTTTCCCCACGGTCTCCAGTTCGCGCCGGCGGAGCGTGGCCAGCAGGTTGCGCTGGAGGACGATGCGCCGGCCTTCACTGCGGGCGAGACCCTCATCGGCGAGATGTTCGGCGCGCGCCTGAATCGCTTCGCGCACCTCGCGGCCGAAACCGCCCATGGCAAGCGGCATCGGTTCGCGCTCGACCAGGCGATGGTCGAGCCAGGTGGCGCCCGGCGCGGTGACCTGGGCGCCAACATCGAGGTCGGACCGGTTGGCGAGGACGAGAGTTGGACGTTCCTCTCCCTCTCGCCCGAAGCGGCGCACCTCAACGATGCCGCCGATGGGTGGGGCATGCTGGAAGGCATCGATGCCGCGGAAGCGGACGTGATGGGCGCGGCCGTCTGTGGCATCGATCACCGCATAGGCTTCGCCGGTCAGTTCGTCACGCAAGCCCTTGTCGACAAGCCGGCCGACGATTGAAGGGCCGCCGCGACCGACATCGATCACATAGTCGGCAACGCCACGATCCATTCCGCGTTCAGCGAAGGCGCGGTGCATTGTCTTGATAATGTCGCCGCGCATGCCGAGATCGCGCAGGTTGCGTTCCGCCTCAAGGCCAAGCATCCATTCGCCCGGACTTGCCTCGGTGGCGAGGCCCATTTTCCGGAGATGCTGGAGGCGGCCGATCATCAGGCGGCGGATGTCCGGATCGGCGGGGCCGCGTGCCTCGGGCCGAAGGTCGAGATAGCCGACATCGTCGGCGGCGAGGCGAATTTCGGCATCGAGGCGCGTCCAGCGCTCGGCCGTGATTTCCTTTTCCAGCGTATTGCGGATTTCGTGCTCGTGCCTGGGGCCGAGTTCGAGCGAGACCAGATCCTCGGCGCGCGAGCGCAGACCCCGGCTGATATACTCGCGCGCGATGACGAGGTCGGCGCCAGCCTGATCGACACCGCGCACCAGCAGATGGACATGCGGGTTGTCGGTGTTCCAGTGATCGACGGCGCCCCAGTCGAGCTTCGTTGCGAGATCGGCCTCCATTTGGCGGGCAAGGTCGCGGGTGAACGCGCGCAGGTCGGCCATATCGCCCGCGTCCTCGGGTGAGATGATGAAGCGGAAATGATGACGGTCATCCTGACAGCGTTCGGCAAAGCCGATGTCGTCGGCGCGATCAGAAGCCGCGTCGAACATCACGCCCCGTTCCCCGTCCCGGGTCACGCCTTCGCGCTTGAGATAGGAGAGGTGCGCGACAAGTGGCGCCGAGCGGAAGGCCTTGCCCCGATGGCGGACGACCCGTGCCTTGACGACGACGCGGCGCGCGGGGCTGAACAATCGCGAACGGGCGAATTTTCCGCGCCCGCGGCCGAAGGTCGAACGGCCATAGCCCGTCGCCCGGCTGGGCGAAGTATTGCCGGAGACGTGGCCGGCCTTCTTTGCCGCCCCGACCACCTGATTGATGAAGCTTTTGGACCTCGGCGCGGGCGTGGACCGGATGCGTCCGGGGCGGATGCGGATATCGCTGTCGCGCTCGCTCATGGCCGCGGTCCCGGTGACAGAAGTCGCCCACTGTGCATGCCGAGGCCTTGAAATCCCTCATCAAATCCAGGCTCCATGCCCTCGACCGACCGCCATGCACGCAAAAATGCCAGCCTCGTCAGAGGCTTACGGCGTTCCGGGCAGGCGCTTTTATCTCGCCCTCCTTCGGTCGTGCCGCCCGTACCCAGGTGACTTTCCGCCGCCCGCTTCCGGAAATCCGCGATAACGCGCCTTGGTGCAAATCCGCTCATGGCCGCTCTCCACCACCGGAATGGATGGCGGAGATACCGTCCACCGACGGGACAGCCGCATCGGATTCGCGCGGTGAGAATGCGCCGACAACGTCCGCCGTCGCACCGCCGGCCTGCACGGTCTGTGCAGTTGAATTGCCGCTGGTGCGCGCAACGAAGAGCGGCACATCGCGCCAGTCGGGCGTCACGCTCGCGGGGATGGTAGATGTTTCAGCGCCGACAAGCGGGGCGAGTTCGGCGAGATAGGCGCGCGTTTCGGCCGGCAGCGATCGACCCGTCGCGAGATGCTCATCATAGCGGCCCGGACCGGCATTATAAGCGGCGAGCATCGCGATCGGATCGCCATAACGGTCGAACATTTCGCGCAGGTAAGCAGCGCCCGCGAGGATGTTGTCGCGGGCATCGAACGGATCGGCGCCGAGCCGATGGCGCGCACGCAGTTCGGTCCAGGTGCCCGGCATGATCTGCATAAGGCCCATCGCGCCCCTGGACGAGACCGCGCCGACATGCCCGCGGCTTTCGGCCTGCATGACGGCAAGAATCCATTGCTCCGGGATTCCGAAACGCTGCGCGGCCTCACTCACGAAGGCAGCGTAGGACGACGTTCGGGACGCGGCGGCAGCGGGCGCGCTTTGCGCCAGTGATACGTGAACATCGCTAGCAAGACCGAGGCAGGAAAGGAAAAGGAAGGCAACGCGCCGGGCGGCGAATGATCGCCCGGCGGCATTGCGGTTGCGCGCCGCGGGCATGGTTCAGTCCCGCTCGCCGCACCTGGATGCGCGGTTCCAGTGCAGGCTCCAGGATGCCCTGTCGTCGCCCGACTGGAAGAGATTGGCCCGGATCGGAAGCGGCAGCGCCGGGTCGTCGATGACAATCGAAAGATATTCGCCAGCCTTCTCGCCGGTGCGCTTCCAGGCAGCGCCGATCTCCGGCGCGTTTTCGTCGGCGCCGTGGTGAATACGGAAGTCGGGCACGTCCCCGGCTTCCGACGGTTCTGCCGGAACAATTGCGATTTCCCGATAGAGGGTGAGCGTGTGGATACGCCCGGAGAAGCTGTCTCCCTTGCGCGTGAACTGGCCGATCTGTGTCATGGAATGGTCCTCAGTACGGTGGTTGATGAAGGGTTCAGGGCGCAGTCGGGTTGTCGCCGGCGCGCCATCGAAAGCAGCCGTCGCCATCTTCGCCGGTCCAGACCGGAACGACGCGGGCGATGACCGAATCCATGGGGAGTGCTCCGAAATACCGTCCGTCGAAGCTGTCCGGTGCGTCCCAGTTCATGAGGAAGACTTCGCTATCGCGAAGCATGCGGCAGCCCTGCCAGATGGGCAGGTCACGTCCGGCGTTGTCGCGCTGTCGCGCCTCGCCATAGGCGTGGTCGTAGGCAAAGATCGTCGTGCCGCGGCGGCAGACGGTCGTGCCGGAGAGCGCCAGCACGCGCTTGATCATCGGAACGCCGCGCGGCAGGTAGCCGCGCGTGTCGAGATAGTTGGCCAGCGCATCGGGCGGCATGACGGCAACCAGGTCAGTGACCTCGATCCGTGTCGCCGGTTCGACGCGGTAGAGCCCGATGGGCACGCTCGCGGAGGCATTCCAGATGTAGCGTGGTGCGGGATTGAGCCACGCAGGCACGGCAAGCAGCGCCACGCCTGCGAACATCGCGGTGATCGTGATGCGGCGCCAGCTCATGACCGGATGTCCCGCCGCTTGAGCCAGGCGCGGTGCTGGTCGAGACCATAGGGGCGTGGCTCAAGACCCGCCTCCAGCCGGTTGTGGACATGCCGCCAATAGTCGGGCGCGGCGTCCGCCGGTTCGATACAGAGCGCTTCGATCCCATCGACGACCTGCAGCACGCGCTCGACCTTGGGCCAGCCATAGACCTTGAGCAGGATGTCGCCGCCGGGGCGCACGAAAGGCAGCGTCTGGTATGGCGCGCCGCGCTCGATCGCGCGCACGATATCGATACGTGAGATCACCGTGCCGTAGTCATTCGACGCCCAGCGGACGAAGGCGAAGACGCTACCCGGCGCAAAGCCGACGACGCGGCTGCGGCGATTGAGGATGCGCTCGTAGCTGTGGTTGCCGAAGCGAATCCAGTGCTCGATGCGCCTCTCGAGCCAGGTCAGTTCGACCAGCGTCATGAAGGGTGGCGCATCGTCCGGCATGGGATGCCCGGCCAAATGTCGTGATGCCTGGCCGGTCATGAGTCTTCTCCCTCGGACGGCGGGAATTCGCGCGCCAGCAAGGCGCGCAACATGTCGGCGACGGTCTGACCACGCCGGAACGCCGCCACCTTGATGCGTCCGCGCAGTTCGGGGGTGACGTCGATGGTGAGGCGCGCGGTGTTGCGATCCGCGAGACCGGCTTTGGCCGGGGATGCATCGGCGGACCTGATCCAGTGTTCGGGATCGGCGGGACGGGTTGCGAAACCGCGACGGGTGGAGCGTCTGCTCATGGCACGTTCCTCCCGACACGCAGCCGCTCGATTTCGGCGGCGAGCGCTGCGATCTCGCTGGCGGCCCGGCCGCCATCGCCGATCTCATCGACCAGCCGGCCCTGCTGCGCTGCGGCGGCGAAGGCGACACGTTGGCCGATGGTGGCGACAAGCGCCGGCGGGTCATGGTCCACCAGCGTCTCGGCCGTCTCGCGGGCGATGACGGTGCGCGCGCCGCAACGGTTAAGCACGAAGCGGGCGGCAAGCTCCGGTCGGTAGATGCGTGCTTCCTCAAGCAGCGACAGCATCTCGGCCGAAGCCCAGCCATCGAAGGGCGACGGTTGCACGGGGATCAGCACCAGGTCGGCAGCAAGCAGCGCCGAGCGCATCAGGCCGGCGACACGCGGCGGTCCGTCGATCACCACATGATCGGCGCTGCGCGCCAGTTCGGGCGCTTCGTGGTGCAGGGTGTCACGCGCCAGACCGATGACGCCGAACCGCCGCGGCAACCCCTCTCCGCCGCGTGTCTGCGACCAGTCGAGCGCCGAGCCCTGCGGATCCGCATCGATCAGCGTGATCCGTTTTCCCCTTCGGGTCCATTCCCCGGCGAGGTGCAGAGCGAGCGTCGTCTTGCCGACGCCGCCCTTCTGGTTGAGCAGCGCCACAATCATCTCTGTCCTCCCGGCTTGCGCTCAGGAAAACGCTGCGATGTGCGTGGGGCACTGCTTCCGGAGCCCCGTGCTCTCGGCGACTTGCGAAGGAGCCCGTCGATAGCGGCAGCGGCGGTGTTTTCCACATCGCTCCGCGCAACAAAATGGTTAGATTCTCTATTAGATTCCAAGTTAAGGCTCGGAATCGCCGTTTCCGGCCAGAGACTTAACTGCGATCTCTGCGTGCGAAGTCCCGATGGTCCCGCGTGCGAAATCCCGATACCGTCTGCGTGTGAAGTCCCGACCGTATCCACAGCGCCGTCCACAGGCTGGGGTAACGGCTTCGCGGGCACGATGCGCAGTAGCTCGCGCCGGCCCTTGCGCTCGATGAGCAGCCGATAACCGGGTAGCGGCTGGCGCGCCGCGATGCGCCGGAGCTGAAGCGCGAAATCGGAGACGCGCATGAGGCTGCCGGACTTTTGATGGAGATGGGCGAATTCGAAGATCCAGCCCTTCGGCTGGCGGCCAGCATGCTTGCGCGCGACACGGTAGAGCCAGCGTTCGATGCCGCCGGTCAGCCGGAAATAGGCCGGGTCGATGGTGAGCACCAGCGAGCGGTCGGTGACGTTACGGTAGAACCAGTCCGGCAGCACGAACTCCATGCCCTCGACGCGGCCATCGCGCGTCACGCATTCCTCCCATTCGTTGATCCAGGAGAACTGGTGGCGGCGCCAATGCTCGCCCTGGCGGATGGTGGTCCGGACGGCGGTTGATTGCAGCCGCGTGAGTGCGCCCTTCAACAGCTTGTAGTCACGCGAGCCGGTTTCGCGACCGATGGCGGTCAGGAGCTGGTAGGGCGTGAAGCGCAGGAAGCGGGAGGTGTTGAAGCCAAGATTTTCGGCCTCGACGATCTGCGAGGCGGCCCAGATGAGGACATCGGCATCCCAGATCGTCGCCATTCCGTGATCGGGCACGGCGAAGACCTCGACGCGGACGCCTCCGGCCTCGTAAAGGATCGGCGCGATACGCCTGGCCTTGGCAAGCGAGAAGAAAGGCCGTTCCATGAGATCGCGCTGATCGCGCGGGCTGGCATCGCCCGTCGCGACAATGAAAGGATCGAGCCTGGCACGCTCGCTGGAGAGGATGAGACGGCGACGCGGCACGGCGGGCAACCTCACTCGCCGTGCCGGCTGACGTGCGCCGCCGGTGCAGAATCGTGCCGCTTTGCTGGCAGCACACTGCCGCGCGGATCGGATGTGGAAGTGACGGCACCGCGATTGGCCCAGGCCTGGAGATCATCGACGGCATAAACGACGCGGCCCCCCAGCTTGCGATACCCGCCCGCAATCATTTCCCGTGCGCCTTTGAGCAGGCTCATGACCGCATGGCGCTCGGAAGCCGCCTGCCACTCATCGCGGGTCAGTTTGCCCGTGCGGAAGACGACCTCGGCGATTTCCTGCTGGGTCGCACCGGCACGACGGCCGTCGAAGGCCTGCAACATGCGCCGCGTGCGTGCCCGTTGCTGCTCCGTCAGGCGCGTGTCCAGAGGCACGACGCGGCCGTGAAGGGAAGCGAGCAGCCGAAGAATCGCCTCGATGCGGTCGAAGCCTTCACGCCCGAGCGGCACCAGGGCCGCGAGCGGCGTGTCGGCCGAAGCACCTTCGGGAAGCACGAGGTGGAGATGCTGGCCGTTGTCGAGCGGATGCAGGAGATGCTTTGCGTCCGGCGCAACACGCTGGCGTTCGTGAGCAACCGCGTCCGCCGGAGAGGCACCGTCGGACAGGACCGGCGGGGCCGGTGCGAGAATGACGGTGCCGGTGTCGTCCTGGGGAAGCCAGAAGACGGGCGCCTCAGTGGCGTTGAGGTTTGGCGCGGTGGCGAAATCGCAATCCCCACTTTGCGCTTGCCTGTTCGATCAGGTCCGGTGTCTGAAGCCTCGCCCTTTGGAGCCTGTCGAAATCGTACTGGTAATCCTCGTTGCGCCGCAGCCACTCCCATCCGACATCCGGCGCCGTCAGATGATCCACATAGTCATAGGTCGATGACGAACGCCACCGGGTCGTATTGGGAGACATTGCTGCCCTCCAGCCTCGTAACGCGGGTACATGTCGAGACGGGAAGGTTCACCGGACGAGGCGAAAGGCGGAAGGCGCCTTGTCGGCAATGGGTGTTGCAAGCGATGCAACGCCAGATTTCAGTGCTGTTGTCCTTCGCGGACCAGCAGGCGGTAGCCATGCGTGGTCATCCAGCGGGCGCGGGCGAGATGACTGTTGATGACCCGACGCGCCCGCTCGGGTTCCTCGTCGGCGTTGAGACCGAACAGCACATCGGCGATCTCGCGCCAATCTGCTCCGTCCCTGGTCGCGTCGAGTATGCGCAGGTAGAGCTTCATATGCGAACGGTCGTAGTCCGTAAGCATCGCGCATTCCGGCGGTTCGTCGAGAAAATCGACCTGCGTCATGAAGCCCCCTTTAACTCTTTCTTATCCAAAACGGAGGCGTTTGGTAATCGCGCTGCGATTGCAGAATCCCGCCGTGCGAACGATATCGAGCCTGGCGGCAGGCTATGGAGACGGACGGGATTGGCGGTGTTTCTCATCGACCAGCAGCACTCCGATACCCTGATCGGAATTCAGGAAGATCACGCCGTTACCCTCGAACGCCCTGCGGACCTGATCGCGCGTCGATTCATAGACCTCGAGGCCACTTTCGGACTCGAGGCGCTTGAGCGCGGTCAGCGATACCCGGGCCTTGTCAGCGAGCGTCTCCTGCGTCCAACCAAGCAGCGCGCGTGCGGCCCGCGATTGTCGGGCGGTGATCATGCATGATCACCTCCCATCTGGACCTGCGCGCACGCCAGAACTACGACTTCTCTATTCGGGCCAACCGGATAGCGTGGTTTCCCACACTCTCCAGCGGCCATTTACATACTATAGTTGATAAACTTAAAGTATGTAAATCGCGATCTTCCTGCGCATGGATATGCGCAAACTGGTCGGCCGGAACTTCGCCCGCCTGCGTCGGGAGAAGGGCCTGACCCAGGAAGAGGTCGAAGCGCGTTCCGGCTTCAGCCAACAATATCTCAGCAGCCTCGAACGCGGCCGGAGGAATCCGACCGTGATCACGCTGTATGAGCTTGCCCAAGCCCTCGGTGTCAGCCACGTCGATCTGGTCGAGCCTGACGACGAGGTTTGAGCGGCACGCCCGCGAGGATCATGCTTCTCTTCGTGGTCGGGACGAGACCGCCACAGGATGGGATCAGAGGAACCGGCGGGACAATCTAAATTGCGACATTACCTCGGCATCGGCCTTGGCGGTCAAGTCGTATTTGCGCGCTCACCGTTCCCCGTCCCCTCGCGGGGAGGTGCCTCGACCGGGCCTACGCCTGGTCGAATCCTATGCCGACGGAGTTGCAGCGTCTGGCCGCTTGCCCCAGTCGAATTCCGTTCCGTCGACCCACATGCGATGGAGGATCACGGCGATCTTCCGAGCGAGCGCGATGATCGCCTTCTTGTGGCCTCGGCGTCGCGAGATCTGTGCGCCCCATGCCTTGAGCGCGGACCACCGTTTCACTCGCGTCAGCAGAACTTGCGCGGC
Organism: Pelagibacterium halotolerans; assembly: GCF_044811015.1. GTDB lineage: Bacteria > Pseudomonadota > Alphaproteobacteria > Rhizobiales > Devosiaceae > Pelagibacterium > Pelagibacterium halotolerans_A. Next base: position 2,206,839 of record NZ_CP085243.1, on the reverse strand, counting down.
TTCATAGAGAAGGCTTCGCATCATCTCATCGCCCCATCTCGAAATCCGGCCGTTGCGGTCGACCTCACCGGATTGCTGCTTGCGCGGCGTCAGTCCGAAGTGTGCACCGACCGTGCGCGAGCGCGTGAAGCGGGCCGGAACATCGACTGTGGCCCGGAACGTTAATGCGACAAGGGGGCCGACGCCGGGAACGGTCATGAACCGGCGTGCTACCTGATCTTGGCGAGCCAATCGGACAAGCATATCGTCCAACCTACCGAATTGCTCTCGCAATCCCCGCCGCGCCAACAGCAGAGCGTCCGCCACAGCGTGCAGGTCCGTGTCGGCAATCAGCTCGCGCACCCGAGGCTCGAAGTCGCGAGCCGTCACCTTGCCAACGTGATAGCCGAAGTTGCGGATGAGACTGCGGATTTCGTTCTCGACGTCCTGGAGCTTGTTCCGCAAGAGTTGGCGGGCGGTGAGGATCGTGCGGAGACGTTGGCTGTTTGGCGTTTTCACGTGCACCGGCTTGAACAGACCGACGCGCATCATCTGGGCGATCCCGCGCGCATCGTGCCGGTCGGTCTTGTTAAGCTGCGCAGCAAGCGCGGCCTTCATATGCCGGGTCTCGACACAGACGACAGGAATATTGGCTTCCGCTAACCGCCCATAGATATGCTGCGACAACATTCCGGCCTCGAGACCGACGCGGACGATCCTAAACGGAAGTGACAGGATGTGCTGTGCGATCTCCTCGGGATCGGAGGAGACTTTGCGTTCGTGCACGACGTGACCATCGTGATCGACGACGCAGAGATTAACGGTGCGGGCCGAGACATCCAGCCCGATATAGTGGCTTTGGGACATGCCGAGTTCCCTCTCGAATCAAGGACCGGCACTTCTCATAACCAATCTTCGGACGGTTTTGTAAACTACGACTATTTCAGTCGTTCTTCGCCGAGGAATGGCAGCAAGAAGCGGACCAAGCGGTCGTCGCCAGCCGATTACCGAATGACCTGTTCGGGGCTGAAAGCTGCCCTCCGATCTTGGCACTAAGGTACTGCAACCGCCCATTTTGTTTTGGCGACACGCCGGCAAAAGTCTGGAACATGGTGATGCAAAATCGATCCGGAGTCGGCCGCCGCAGGCGGCTGGTCCGCCCTATGCGGCGGCGCCCGGGCTCGAGAACGGTTCACAATTCCCAGATACGGCCTGTTCGGCTATTATCGGGGCAGATGTTGAAACTCATCTGGGGAATATCGGATTATATGCTGCGAAGCTTATTCGCAATCATCGTGCCTGAGACTGGCAAAGGTTGGATGAGCCGGCAAACGTTGAATGACGGGGGCCCACCGGAGTCTGCCTGTGTCTGATGTCACGATCGTCAACCGCGACAATGTCGACGTCACGTCGCGCGGGCTGCCGCTGCCGCTGCGGCTGGTGTTGCGTTTCATCGCCCGGTTCGAGTGCGGCTGTCTGGAGGTATGTCTTCCCGACGGCCGGCGCTACGCTGTTGTCGGCCGGCAGGAGGGGCCTTCGGCGGCCATTGAGATCCATAATCCACACGGTGTCTGGCGGATGCTGGCCGGCGGCGACCTGGGTGCCGCGGAAGGCTATTTGCGCGGTGAATGGGACACCCCGGACCTGTCCCAGTTGTTGTATCTGTTTGCCCGCAACAGGGAACCCGCCAACGAGCTTTTGAGCGGCAACCGCCTCGTGCGCATGTGGCAGCGCTTTGGTCATTGGCGGCGCCGCAATACACGGCGCCAGGCACGGCGCAACATCCACGCCCATTATGACCTTGGCAATCGCTTCTACGCCGCGTGGCTCGATCCCTCGATGACGTATTCCTCAGCGATCTATGGTCCCGAGACCGACGATCTGAAGGCCGCCCAGGAGCGGAAGTACCGCACCCTTGCCGAAGGCATCGGCCTGGTGCCAGACCAGCGCGTGCTGGAAGTCGGCTGCGGCTGGGGTGGCTTTGCTGAATTCGTCGCCCGAAGCTATGGTGTACGCGTCACGGCCTTGACCATCAGTCGTGAGCAGCACGACTATGCCAGCCGCCGGATCTTCGAGGCCGGACTTTCGGAGCGCGTCGAGATTAAGTTCCAGGACTATCGCGAAGCGGTGGGGATGTATGACCGCATCGCCTCCATCGAGATGATCGAGGCTGTCGGCGAAGCCCACTGGCCGCGCTATTTCGCCCAGCTCCGTGATCGCCTCGCCCCCAACGGGCGGGTTGGCATCCAGGCCATCACCATCCAGGATCGGCTGTTCGCGGAATACCGGCGTAGCGTGGACTTCATACGCGGCTATGTCTTCCCCGGCGGCATGCTGCCGGCGCCGCAGGTGTTGGTCGACTTAGGCCGCCGGCACGGGCTCGCATTGGCCGGCGAGAGACTATTCGGCCAGGATTATGTCCGCACGCTCGGCGACTGGCGCACCCGCTTCCGCTCCGCCTGGCCGTCGATCAAAAAGATGGGCTTCGACGAGCGCTTCCGGCGGCTCTGGGAATACTATCTCGCCTATTGCGAGGCCGGCTTTCGGTCCGGCATGATCGACGTTCGCCAGATGGTATTCGTCCGCCAGAGTTGAAAGGTGGATTGTATTTCATCCTGAGAGGACGACCATGCTGAGCCGTCTCTATAATCTTTGGGCAACCCTGCGGACCGGCCTCTGGTTTGTGCCGACACTCATGGCTGTCGGCGCGGTCGGCCTGGCGATCGTGGCCCTCAACCTCGATGCCGCCCTGCCGGAGGAGAGGGCCCAGCAGTTTTGGCTCCACAGCGGCGGCCCTGAAGACGCCCGCAATCTGCTGTCGACCGTCTTTTCCTCGATGGTCACGATGGCGACGCTGGTCATATCGATCACCATGGTTGTGCTGACGCTCGCTGCCAGCCAGCTCGGGCCGCGGCTGGTCCGCAACTTCATGGGCGATTTGCGCACACAGCTCGTGTTCGGCATGTTCCTGATGACCATCATCTATTGCCTGCTGGTGCTTCGCACCCTCAACAGCGCGCTCGACATTTCCGCGGTGCCGCACATTGCGGTCACGCTCGGCACCGCGCTTGCCCTTATCAACCTGTTTGCGTTGCTGTATTTTATACACAATTTGGCTCGGTCAATCGTTTCCGATACAGTGGTCCGGCGTGTCGACAGGGATCTCCGCAATAGGATCTCACGGCTACTGCCGACGGAGGACGAAGGCCAACCGCCCGCCGAGCGGCCGACGGCCGATGACGTGCTGCCGGCCGACTTTGATGAACGTGCGGCCCCTTTGTGGCTGTCCGGCGAAGGCTATGTGCAGGCGATCGAGTATGAGCGGCTCGTGGAAATCGCCTGCCGGCACAAGGCGGTGATCCGCCTGGACTTCCGTGCCGGGCATTTCGTCATTCGCGGATCACACAAGGCCGATATCTATCCAGGGCGCCTGCTCGGGCCGGATTTGGCGACCGAGATCGAAGGCGCCATCCTGGTCGGCGAAGAGCGCACGCCGGTCCAGGATCTGGAGTTCTCGATCCGCCACCTGGTCGAAATCGCCGTGCGCGCGCTTTCGTCGGGAATCAACGATCCCTTCACCGCCATTGCCGTTATCAATCGCTTGGGCGCTGCACTCGGTGAACTGATGCGGCGGGAACTTCAGCCTGAGGTGTTTTGCGATGAGGCCGGCGTGGTGCGCGTGGTCGGCCTGGCGTCGAGCTTCCGTGGTCTCGTGGACGTCGCTTTCCACCAGATCCGGCAAGCCGCAGCCACCCACCCCGCGGTCATCATCCAAATGCTCAGCATCATTGCGCAGCTTGCGGTCAAGGTCCGCCTGTCCAGCCAACGCGACGCTTTGCTCCATCACGCTGCCATCATCGCCGAAGCCGGCCGCCGCGGAGTGTCGGAAGCCTCCGACATCGCTGACATCGAGCACAGTTATCAGGCAGCTCAAATGGCGTTAAAGTAAAAGCCATGCCTCAGGGGCAGACCAACGGCCCGGCCACGATTTCCGCGAGAGTGACCAGCCCCGGATCCGGCAGCACTGGCTATCAACGACTTGGTCGCGGTCTCCGACCGATTCGTGAGCAGAACAAATCGATGCCGTTTTCAGCTGATCAGTAATCGTTCGGGCGAGAGTGCCGCTAGCTTGATCGCGCGCTTTGATGGTCAAGAGAGAGGTGCCGTGCCAACTGGCTATGCTCTACGTGCGCTTCCCTCGGCGTCCTGGCAGACTACGATCGCGGCGATTTTCAGCTGCGTCCGGGCCGAGGCCCAGACCTGTTCCCGCGTTCGTCTTGCCAGTTGAACCGCCCAGATCGAATCCAGGTCGATCAACGGCGACGGGTTCAGGCGAACCGTCCCCGGGTTTGCCCTTGCCGTGCTTACTTTTGGGATTGTTCTTCGCGGCCGGCCTCTTAGGTTGTTTCTCAACCATGATCTTGTTCCTCCTATGCTCGTCGATTTGCGTAATTGGCGGCAGTCAATCTCCTACAGATCGCCGGCCCGTATGGTCTCAGCGCCCTTCACTCGATTGAGCCTGCCGAGGGTAGTCTGCAGAGCACGCTGCAACTTCTTCGCGGCACCCGAATAGGCGCCTTCAAGCGTGGCGGCCTGTTCGCTGGCCACTTCCGGCTGACGTCCCTCCAGGCGTGCTTCGATGACGCAACGCTTGTCGGAACCGCCGGACTTGTCTCCGTCCTCGTCGCTGAGGTGCACTTCAATACGGGTGATATGTTGACTGAAGCGGTCCAGACGGGTGCGGATCTCGGCCGCAACTCGGGCGGACAGGTCTTCCCCACCCTTTACGTTCTCGTCGGTATTGACCTGAATCTGCATGACTAACTGCCTTTCTTGCACCCAGCGCGGGATGCCGAAAACGGGAGGTCGGTTGGTGTGTCTGACCCGGGCAGACGTCTAAGGAGATCTCCCGGCTCGCGATCAATTGAAGCATAGCACCGCTTGGCCTGAGACACATGGACCGAGAACGCTGAAACGCCTGAAGCTGATGATGGTTCCTGAGTCGATGTCCTCGGCTGAGATGCGGGACGCACGAGTCCATCGTTCAATCAGGTGGTGAGCGAAGCGCTGGCATCTACGGTGCCCTGTTGGGTAGATGATGAACGGGCTGCGATCGGGCCAAGCCCACAACAACGTTCGGCCGATCCTCATCCTGAACAAGATCGCCTACACCGGCGTCTTCAGCCAACCCTCGCCGCGCACCAGCAGGAATGCCGGCGTGATCCTGCACCGACTTAGCGCGACAGTTGAACCGCACGTTGCCGCCATTCTTGATGATTTCGGCGGCAACCATCTCCCCAAGGGCGCGCCCGAATACTCCATCTATAATAGTTGTTCTTGTTCGTCTGAACCAGTCAAAACGGCCTCGAAAGCTTTATTGAACCTGAGTCAGGCTCGAACTGATTCGGTCGCCTCCATATGCGATTGGCCCCACCCAGATTCTCCGGGCGGGGCGTTTCGCTTGCGCCTTACTCGCCGTTGCGGCGTGTGGGGCGGGACCAGATGAGGCTGTAGCCCTCGCCGTCCTCGTCGTCGAAGAGGTTGGCGTAGATCGGGGCGGTGAAGCTCGGATCGTCGAGCTTGAGGCCGAGATAGTCGCGGCCCTCATTGGACTGTTTGGCCCAGGCGGCGCCGATCTCTGCGCGGCCGACGAAGACGCGGTGGCTTGGGGCGTTCTCGCCGGTGGCCCGGGTTTCGGGGATGATGCGGACGCCCTTGGCCTGGACCGAGAGGGTGACGATTTCGCCGGTGAACTCGTTGTTGCCGGACTTCTTGAAGGTGCCGATGGTCGCCATGTCAGTTCTCCTTGATCTGAAGCTTCGAGCCCGCACCATGCGGCCTCGATGGCGATCGGTTGGCCGGAGGCGATCGACGGCGCACCCCGATAGGGGCTCGACAGCAAAGGAGGAACTTTCTTGTTCCGCGCGGAATGGCGGCGCAGCCGGCAGGGGAAGAAAGTTGTGACGACGCTGTTGCGTCATAGGCGATCGAGGCGTCAGCCGTCCTTCGGCCAGATCAGGCCATTGGAGAGGCCGCTCCGGTGCGCTCGATCCGGTCGGGATCAAATGGAGAACGTGGTGACCCACCTCGACCGCCGGAATCCGGCCATGCCGCTCAGCGCTCGTGCTCTCTATCAAGACAGGCAGGCACGTCGCACCGCCCGACACGGCGGCGTCGCACGAACCGCCTCCACCGCTTTGCCGGATTGCCGGGATTGGCGTTCACTGGATTCAAGCATCACGAGAGGAAGATGTTCGGTGCCTCGCATGCCGCAGGCCGGTCGCCGCTCCATCACCGTCCAGCACGATGACGAAAATGGCGTCCCGGCTGCCCGGGTCCGCCCCTTCGCCGGCCGGCTCAGGCCGTCGCGATGCCCTGTCGGGAGGCTTCGGGTGCGGCCAATGCCGTCACCCGAACGAATGTCGTGATCCCGACCGCGACCGCGCCGATGATGGAGAAGACGAGCTGCCAGGTTTGGGACGGCATGGTGTGCTCTACGATGCCATGCGTCGCGTGGAAGCCGGCAAGTGCGGCCGGAACAGCGAAGGCGAGCGCGACGAGCAGTCTCAACCAAGTCGAACGCAGGACGGTGAGCAGGAACTGGCCGATACCGAAGGTGGCGCCGGCGGCGAAAGCGCCGATGAGGAAAGCGCCGAATATTCCGGCGCCCGTCTGATGCGTCCAGATGCCGACATTCAGGCCGACGAAGAATGGCAACGCGAACACCGCGAGAGTGAAAAGCAGCCAGCACAGCAGGCCAATGACTGCGAACGATCCGAGGATTCCTAGAACGATCATGGTGGTGGTCTCCGTGAGAGAAGGTCTAACGGTCGCGCCATCCACCACCACCACCGCGGCGCAATCGTCAGCATAACCGAAACTGGCCTGCTTCGGGAGCGGAAATCGTCGATCCGCATCCGCAAAGCGGGTTGCCTCCGGTCAGGAGGCAAAGGGGTCGATCTCGTTGATGATGGCATCGTCGTCACCGTCATATTCGGCGGCGGGCATGGCCGAGACGGTGCCGTCACCGGCGCGGAAGATGACGATCACGGTCATCAGGGTGGCGGCGAGGCTGAAGGCGAAGGCGTTTGCTTGATCGAGGGACATCGTTCCGGCTCCTGTCTTGGAGGCGGGGGACCATCCCCCGCGCGACAGGCGCCCGATGTGTCCGGCTGAAGGCCGCAATCACCGCGGAGGCGAAGCCTCAAGGCCGCGCGCTTGCGTAGCGGACCCTTCACGGGTTGATGGCGCCAGGCCATCGGCCGGACCAAGGTCAGCGCATAAGAAGCGGGAGTGGTACTCCGCTGGGGAGCCAGATCGTTTCGTTGAGGCAATGCACAGATTGCCGCGTCTCAGTTTTAGCAGCGTGATCGATCCATGGAAAACTGCGGCAGGTTTCGACGCCATCTCGGACACTCGATGGCCGTTTGCGGATCCCCGAAAGCTGCCCTTCGTACAGCGACTGAGTACGACAAGATCGGGGCCGATCTAGACAGTCCTGGTCGTGCTGAAATGTGATCAGTTGTGATATAAGTTGGTACGAGGGGGCACTATGTATCTGTCGCGAATCAGGATTGAGAATTTCCGCAACTTCCGCGACCTTGATGTCGCGCTTGGCGGTAACATTGTCATTGTCGGCGAAAACCGCGTCGGAAAGAGCAATTTGCTCTTTGGCCTGCGCCTTGTCTTCGACCCCTCACTGCCCGATAGCGGCCGACAGCTCGGCCTCGCGGACTTCTGGGACGGGTTGGAGGAGATTACCGCCGATACAACCATCACCATCTCGGTAGAGATCAAGGATTTCGAGGAAGATCTCGACCTCCTAGCGGTGCTGACCGACTATCGCCTCGATGACGACCCGGGCACAGCCCGCCTTACCTATCAATTGCGTGCTCAGCCTGGCCTTGATCACGCCCCCGCTAGTGACGATGATTTCTCATTCGTTTGCTTCGGCGGCGAGGACGAAGCTAAGCGCTTCGGTCATGATCTTCGGCGCCGCATCACGATGGATCTGCTGCCGGCCCTTCGGGACGCCGAGGGCGATCTTGCTGCTTGGCGCCGGTCCCCGCTTCGTCCCCTCGTCGAAGATGCGTTCATCGGGATCGACAAGGATGCGCTCAAAGAAATCGGAGACAAGATCGCGGAGGCAAGCGCCGCGGCGATCGATTTCGACGAGGTGAAGACGCTCGAAGCCAGCATCGCAGAGCTATTTTTGGCAATGGCTGGATCGAAGCAGGATGTGCATCCATCGCTTGGCTTCAGCTCGACCGACGCCACGCGCATCAATCGGCAGATCCGGCTGCTGATCGATGAGGGCCGGCGCGGCGTCGCCGACGCCAGCCTCGGCTCGGCAAATCTTATCTTTCTCACGCTCAAACTGCTCGATCTTCAGCGCTTGATCGCTGCCAACAAGCGTGATCAGTCGTTGCTCGCGATCGAGGAGCCGGAGGCTCACCTCCATCCGCATCTTCAACGCCTTGTTTACAAGCATCTCTTTGAGACGATTGTCGATGGTGGAGACGGCGCGGATGGCGACAATGACGACGATGCCGCCGGACCGCTTTCGGTCATTCTGACCACCCATTCGCCGCATATCGCAAGCGTTGCCCCGCTGGAGTCGCTCCTACTTCTCCGATCGCACTCGAACGAGGGGACGAAAGGATATTCGACCGCCGCAGCGGACTTCACCAAAGCCGACACCGAAGATCTCGAGCGATATCTCGATGTCACCCGCGCGGAGATTGTCTTCGCGCGCGGAGTCATCCTCGTCGAAGGTGACGCAGAGCGATTTCTCATCCCGGCTTTTGCCGAGGAAATGGACATCTCGCTCGACGAGTATGGCGTGTCGGTGTGCTCGGTCGCCGGAACAAACTTCCAGCCCTATGTGAAGCTGCTCTGTGCCTTGCGCATCCCGTTCTCTGTCATCACCGATTATGACGAAGTCGACGAGAAACCTCGCGCCTACAATCGGGCGCTCAAGCTCGTTCGGATCGTCGACGTGGCCGCTGGCGGTGACGACACCGACGCGGTGATCAAGGCGATCCAGGACAAAAAGACCTGGGGCGAAACATTCGCTGAAATTCAGAAGTTCGGCATTTTCGTGAATTGGAGCACGCTCGAGACTGAGCTATTCGAGGGCGGCTATGCCCAAGAGATGATAGAGACCCTCTACGAGCACAACTTCAGCGCTGAGCGTAAGGCGATCCTCAATGCGTGGGAAGCGAAGCCGAAGCATTTCGACGCTGACGAACTGCTCAAGATGATCGAACAAATGGGCAAGGGGCGGTTCGCGCAAAGACTAGGCTCAGGACTCATTGATCAGAGCCAGAAGATGACGGCTGCTGCGATGCAGATGGCCGAGAAGAAGGTGTGGGCGCATCGGTCGTAGCGGGTTGCGATGCGCCTCCAGTCCTTGAGCTTTGCGAAAAGGTTCTCGACCTTGTGGCGCTGACGGTAGAGCGCCTTGTTGTAGTCATACGGGACCTTGCGGTTGCGGCTCGAGGGAATACAGGGCTCGATGCCTCGTGCTTGAAGTTCCTGGCGGAACCAGGCGCTGTCGTAGCCGCGATCGGCGATCAGATGGGAGGCCGGCGGCAAGGCGTCGAGCACGAGGCGGGCGCCCGTGTGATCGCTCATCTGGCCTTCCGACAGGAGCAGGATGATCGGCCGACCTTCACCGTCGCAAACGGTGTGGAGCTTCGAGTTCAGTCCGCCCTTTGTTCGCCCGATGCGACGGGGAACAGCCCCTTTTTGAGCAGGCTCGCCGCGGTGCGGTGAGCCTTGAGATGCGTCGCGTCGATCATGATGCGCTCGGGTTTTGGCCCTTTGCCGGCGAGCCCGGCGAAGATGCGGTCGAAGACACCCATCCGGCTCCAGCGGATGAAACGGTTGTAGAGCGTCTTGTGCGGCCCGTAGCCGGCCGGCGCATCCTTCCACTGCAAACCGTTGCGGATCACATAGACGATGCCGCTCACAACCCGTCGGTCATCGACCCGCGGCACCCCATGCGACAGCGGAAAGAACGGAGATATCCGCGCCATCTGGCGCTCGCTCAGCAAAAACAAATCACCCATCAAGGCCTCCTGTTGGAAGCCGTGAATCACATCTCAAACGAAATTAATAGGTCCTGAGCCTAGGCAGTGAATGGCCGCGCTTCCTCCAGTTCCTGTGCCTGCACGAGCACTGTGCAACTTCGCTTCGCTCGCGTGATTGCGTTGTACAGAAGGCGCTGGGGCATGTCGCGGTGAAAAAGATTGATGGCTGTGCCGCCCTTCATGGCGAAATCCCCACCCCGAAAAATGAGCGGCGCGACATCGAGCAGAAGCTGCACGGTCTCGAAATAGCGTTTATCCACGGTCAGGTCCTGATCGTACCGGCTGCGTGGCGCCGTACATAGGGCGTGGCCGATCCGGTGTGGATCCGGGCCATGTCGAGTTCCTCCATGATGGGGAGGGGGGCCTGTTTGGCGAGTTTCAGGAAAAGCCGCACCGCCTTGATGCTGCGACAGCTTTCCAGAAGCGGTTGCATCAGCATCGCGCGCAGGCCGAAGAGGCTCTCGACGAGATGGGTGGCCTCTTCCAGCGTTTGATGTTGCGGGACCCCCCACAGCATTTCCAGAACGGCGCGTTCGGGTTCGGCAACCCGCAGACTCACCATGTCGCGCCATGGCGCAACGCCCTGGTCATCATCGTCAAAAAGGTGACGTTTCCGTACTGTGAGCGGAAAATGCGCCTGCATCCATTCAGGCAGGCGGAACGGGCTTTGCGCGAAAAGTTCGGTATCGGGGCGATGGGCGAGATTGTGCTGATAACCGTGCCAAGCGAGCGCTGTCTTGCCGCCGACATGGAAATTGCCCGGCAGGGCCGCCAGGGAAAGGAGCAGTTCCGGTTCATCTCCGGCGCGCAGGAACCAGCCGTGCCCCAGCCTGATGAGCCAACCCGCCTGAACGTAATGATAGGCAAGCTGCGCCGACACGCCCTGCTTGGCAAGCCAGGCCGCTGTCAGCGGCTGGCCCGGCCGGGCATGCGTCAGAACCTGTTTCAAAAGACCGTATTTTTCTAAAGCCATGCTATATATTTGGGCTTAAGTGTTGCACTGTCAAGATAGGTATTTTCAGAAACGATACGCTTTATAAAGTGAGGCTTTATAATTACTCTCTGGATGGGAACAATGATGCCGCTCCTTCCCCGGCGAACCAGACAGCCAATGCGCGCTTCAGAGTCAGCTACTGGGCACACGCGGAAAGCATACCTACGCCGCGAGAAGCCGGGAGAACAATCGGAGCCTATAGCGTATAATCGGTAGGTGTGGGGATTGGCGGTAGCGGTCCTCCGCTACCAAGTCCCCATTTCAACTTATTGATTTTATTGGTGAATTTCTCGCCCAGCTTGGTGTGATCGGGTTCCAGCGTTGGACTATGGCGCTAATAACCTGTTTTTAAATGGTAATTTTTTGAGGGTTCAATTCGAAGGGCTACCATTTTCCGTTCGGCATACCGTGTCATCCAAGGCGCAATTGACATCTGAATTAATGTCGGCTTTGCGCACCGGTGTCCGTCAAGCCGCCGGCTCGGGCATCCGGAAGTCGGCGAGAGGCTATCGTGGGCTGGTCGCGACGACTGTCGTTAGGAAGGGCCTAAGCCAAATCCAGGAGCCGATACGATGTGGTCGGGGACGCTGCCGTCGCACCATAGGTCTTTGAAAAAGTCCACAAACGTAGTGCGTGACGGAGATTGCGCGGGATAGTTGCAGCCATTTTTGTCGATCAAAGTGGCCCAGACAATGTCCGCGGGTCTGGTCGCCAAAGCGTTTGCCGAAATCTGCAGTCATTACATCTCCAAGTTGAAGCCGCCGCGATACTGGCAGGTCATTCCTCCGGCTTGTGTGGATTGACTTGCCGATTGCGCCACCCGCTCCCTATAACCCACCAATGAGCAAACTGTTTGAAGAACTGGACTATCGGCCAACGGCAATTGGACCGCTGACGCTGCGGCGGCGGCGGCGGCGCGAGCCGGTGACGGGCACGGATGTCTTCGAGATCAAGCTGGGCGAGGAGCACCTCATGTCCAGCCTGTTTACAGCGTCTGAAATTGCGTTGGCGCGGCTGCCCGGTTAGAAATGCAAGGGATGGCTGCTATGCGCGGAGTGCATGGCTGTTCGATTCCCTAATCGCCCCCAGTGAGGCGGGCTTCCAAGGTATCGAGCGCTCCGTACAACTTCCGCCTGCACCGATCGCGGAATGCCGGGAATTATGCCGGGTCGGTTCAGAGCCAGATAGACGGCAGCCGACCCCAAAACAGGTTATGCGGTAAGCAAATACCTACGCCGTTAAAAGCCGAGAGAACAATCGGAGCCTGTAGCGTATATCCGGTGGGTGTGTGGATTGGCGGTATCGGTCCCTAGACTCGATACCCTAACGTTGTATCTCCTCCGCTGGAGCACGCCAGAGCGGCGTCTTCCTCCTCGGCCGAGTTGACCTAGAGGCTATCGCTGCCGACGGACCGGCAAACGACTGCGTCCCGCCTATGTCGGCCGTCGAGGGAACTTCTCCGTTTTCTAACCGCAGCGTTTTGTGTCAGTTGCGAACAACCGCCCCGGCGGGAAATGGGGTTTGCACCGCAACCAAGGCTGCCAATGCTGCCCGAGGGGTTTATGCTGGGACGGCGGACATCCACTAATCTTCGAAGCAAACAAAGCCCTTACCTCCGTTTCCCCAGCCTATCCCTTGACCCAGCTCCGCGGGGCGCGCGGACCATAACTGGGCCCTTCAAGACCGCGCTCCAGATATTTGCGCACGGTCTTGCGGTCCAAGTCTGTCTGCCGTGCGATCGCACTGATCGACAGACCTTTTCTTCTCAAATCGTGGATCAAAACGATCCTCCTCAGTTCGACCACCCGATAAATGCCTCCATCAACGTCTTTGGGGCTCTCAATCGGGTAGAAAATGGACGATATCCGCACCGCAGGGCATGCCCTGCGGTGCGGACACTTCAAGCGCCAAACTGGGGATTTTTACTTCGGCACAAGTGGGGAGTATTCAGCCGGTACCGACAGGTCGCACATGCGGATCGGATAGCGAACGTTCGCAAAATCAGGGATTGGTCCCGCCCCGGCAGGCCGGTCGGGAAAGCAGCCGGTGATCGGCTGAACAAGGCGCGAAATCAGACAAGAGCTCGCTCCAAAACAATGGCAAGCGTGTGTGCACCGCCATCGAGCGGCACACGAACTTTCTTGCCGTTGATCGTTAAGTCCTTGCCATCGAGATTCACGCGCCTTGTTGCGCCCGGGTCCACCTGGGTGACGGAAATGTCGTACTGGCTGGCGCCCAGTCTTACGCCGGCTTGAAAACCCGGCCAGTCGGGGGGCAGCACCGGATCGACAATCAGGACATTGCCCCGGCGCGATATCCCGAGAATGCTCTCAATGCCTGCGCGGTACATCCAACCCGCCGAGCCCGTGTACCATGTCCATCCACCTCGCCCGGCGTGAGGGGTGACCGAATAGACGTCGGCCGCCACCACATAGGGTTCGACCTTGTAGCGGCTGGCGGCCTCGGGGGTATCAGCGTGATTGATCGGGTTGAGCATGGCAAATAGATCGTGGGCCTTGCGGCCTTCTCCCAGCTTGGCAAAGGCGAGAATCGCCCACATGGCAGCGTGGCTGTACTGCCCGCCATTTTCCCGAAGACCCGGGGGATAACCCTTGATGTACCCGGGGTCGTGTGACGTCCTATCGAAAGGAGGTGCGAAAAGTAGTGCCAGACCATCATCCTTGCGGATCAGGTGCTTTTCGAGCGATGCCATGGCGATGGCGGCCCGCTCAGGACGGGCTGCGCCTGAAAGTACCGCCCAGGTTTGCGCGATGGAATCAATCCTGCATTCCTCGCTTTGCGCCGAGCCGAGCCAGGTGCCATCATCGAAGGTGGCGCGGCGATACCATTGGCCGTCCCAGGCGTGAGTTTCGAGTGCCTTGCGCAGTTTCGTGGCGTGGGCCTGCCAGCGTGCGGATCTTTGCAGGTCGCGGGCTTTAGCCAGGGGGACAAGCTGGTCAACCGCGCTGATGAGGAGCCAGCCAAGCCAGACGCTTTCGCCTTTGCCACCCTCACCCACTCGGTTCATGCCGTCGTTCCAGTCGCCGGTGCCGATCAGCGGAAGGCCGTGATGGCCGGTGAGGGCGATGGCCTGATCGATTCCGCGGGCGCAATGCTCAAAAAGCGAACCGGAAGTTTCTGCCTTTTGGGGGATGAAAAAGGCGTCATGCTCGCCTTCTGCCAGGTGCTGACCCTCGAGAAACGGCACGGTCTCATCGAGGATGCCCGCATCGTCGGCAACAGCGATGTAGGTGGCGGTGGCAAAGGCCAGCCATACGCGATCATCGGAAATCCCGGTGCGCACGCCCTGGCCCGAATGGGGAAGCCACCAGTGCTGGACGTCGCCTTCGATGAACTGGCGACCGGCGGCGCGCAGGATGTGATGACGCGTCTGGTCGGGGCGGGCAAAGGCAAGCGCCATGCCGTCCTGAAGCTGATCACGAAAGCCATAGGCGCCGCTGGCCTGATAAAAGGCAGAGCGGGCGGTGATGCGGCAGGCGAGCGTCTGGTAGAGCAGCCAACCATTGAGCATGATGTCCATGGTTCGGTCTGGGGTCCTGACCTCGACGGTGCCCAGCAGATCACGCCAGTATGCCGCGACTTCCGCCAGCAACGCATTGAGGTCGGCTGTACGGTAGCGCGTCACAAGCGTACTTGCTTCCTCGGCGGTTCCGGTCTGGCCGAGAAGAGAGACGATTTCGCACGACTGCCCGGGTTCGAGTGAGACGCACATCTGTTGGGCCGCGCAGGGGTCAAGGCCGGCGCCGATTGCTCCGGAAAGTCGGGATGGACATGTCAGCGCCCGTGGTGACGCCGTATTGCCATTGCGGCCAAGGAACTCGGTGCGGTCGGTCGTCCAGCCTGTGGTACGCGCACCCAGATCGGCGAAGGCCACTCGACCTGGAAACAGCGTGCCCCAGCGGTTGCACGCCAGGATTGCGCCTGTCTGGCCATCGGTTTCCGTGACGATGAAGGGGGCATTGGACCCGCGCTGTGTGCCGAGCACCCACTCGATGTAAGTGGTGACCGTGAGCTGGCGCGGCCGTTTCGAATGATTGGTGAGTTTGAGCCGCGATATCTTGACCGGATCGGCAAGGGGCACCAATTGGGTCAGCGTGCTTTCGATACCATGGGCTTTGTGAGCGAAGGCGCTGTATCCGAAACCGTGACGGGCAATGTAGCGGCCTGAATCGCGAATGGGTTGAGCGACCGGGCTCCACAGCGCGCCGCTTTCCTCGTCCCGGATATAGATCGCTTCGCCATTTGGATCGCCGACGGGGTCGTTGGACCAGGGGGTGAGCTGGTTTTCGCGGCTGTTCTGTGCCCAGCTATAGCCGCTGCCATCTGCAGAGACCTGAAATCCGAAGCCAGAATTGGCGATGACGTTTATCCAAGGGGCTGGGGTCGATTGGCCTGCTTCGAGCAGGGTTACATATTCAGTGCCGTTATTATCGAACCCTCCCAGCCCGTTGAAGAATTCGAGGCCGGTCTGGATTGCAACATGTTCAGTCCCTATTGGGGGCACCGTCGGCGTCGGAGGAGCGGCTTGTGCCTCAGGCGTTACGGCATTGCGGGCAAGCTGGTCGGCAATCGGGCCATGACGAGCCAGGAGCACGACCCGCGCGACGGCATAAACAAGGTCACGGGTCTCGGCCGCCATCATATCGGCACGCAACAAGTGGACGACGCCTTGAGCCGGCTTCTCACTGAAAGGTAGACGGGACTGGCTGGTGCGGACAGCAGTTTCGATAGCACTTTGGAGGTCCTGCACATAGGAGGCGGCGCGCTCGTTGACGATCACCAGATCCACGGCCAGCCCCTTCATGCGCCAATATTCGTGAGCGCGAAGTAATTGGCGGACCTGCCCCATGTCCTCGATATCCTCAATGCACAGCACGACGAGGGGCAGATCGCCTGAAATCCCGTAAGCCCAGAGGCCTGATTGCGGTCCGATACCTTCGGCAAGTGCCTCGGCGGGCATACGGAAGCGGGAATCTGCGTAATGGATCGGAGCGGCGAGGCGCTGGAAGTCGGCGGCCTGCTGCGGACTGGTGCCCAGATGGTGTAACTGGACGTGCGCCTGTGTCCACGCCAGGGTCCTGGTTCGCTCGAAAGCACTGCGATTGCGATGGCTGTCGACCAGTTCGAGCAGTTTTTCGCGCGAGCGTGCGACCATGGTCCAAAAGGCGACGCGGGCGGCTTTTCCGGGCAAGATGCGGACACGCTGGCGCAGCGAAAACACTGGATCGAGCACAGTGCCCACAGTGTTTGAGAGCGCCGGGCCATCTGTGATGGCGATCGGATCGGCAATCGTCCGGTTGCGACCGATAAAGCGCGCCCTGTCCGTTTCGTATTGGGGTTCGCCAACGATCTCGCCCTCGACGACGGTGAAATGGGCAGCCCAGACTTCGGGTTCCGTTGGGTTGCGCCGGCGTCGGGTAGCGATAAGCGCTCCGAACTCGGCGAGATATTCGGTGATGACGAACATCTTGGAAAAGGCCGGATGCGCATTGTCCGAGGCTGGGGTAGCCAGAACGAGTTCGGCATAGGAGGTCAATTCGATCTCGCGTACGCGCCGCCCGGAATTGGTCAGCGAGATGCGGCGCACCTCCCCGTCGTCCTCACCCGAGACCAGCAACTCCATTGCTGTAGTGAGTGAGCCGTCGCGGCGGACAAATTCCGCGTGATCTTCGGCAAAGATTACACTGTGCGTATCGGGTGTGCCGCCCATGGGCTGGGCGCCGGGCGACCATGCTGTGCCCGTCTGCGTGTCCTTGAGATATACGAAGGCGCCCCAATCGTCTCTCGTGGCGTCCTCGCGCCAGCGCGTGACGGCGATATCGCGCCAGCGGCTGTAGCCCGCACCCGCTCCCGTGATCATCACGGCGTAGCGGCCGTTCGACAGCATATGGGTCGCGACGGGTGCATCGGAAGCGGCGCCGGACATGCGGCGCACTGTCGGAAGTCCTTTGCCGTTTGCGCCGGCGCGGATCTTGAGTTCTTCGGCTCGCGTGTGGGCGACGGCGACGTCACGCGGCAGTTTTTCGGCCAGCAGCAATTCGGTGGCCCTGATCATCGGTTCGCGATGGAAGCGGGCGCGCATGCGGCCATCGAGCAACGTATTGACCATCGAGACGATGGTCATGCCCTGGTGGTGCGCCATCACATTGCGAACGATTGCAAATTTTTCCTTGGGCGGCACTCGTGCGGGGGTGAAATCGAGCGCTTCGTAGAAACCGTAAGGTCCGAGCGCCCCCATATCGGCGAGACGGGCGTAATTCTCGTTGGCGCTATGCGGATCGACCATCGCTGCCAGCCCGGTGGCATAGGGGGCGATCACGAGATTGGCCGATAGCCCGCGCTTGAGCCCGAGGCCGGGCACGCCGAAATTAGAATACTGATAGGTGAACTCCAGATCACGGGCGTTGTAGGCGGATTCGGAAATCCCCCACGGCACGCCGAGACCGCTGGCGTAGTCTATCTGGCGCGCAACGATGGTGCGGTTGGTCCGCGCGAGCAGACTTCCATCGGGCGCCCGCATGACCAGAGAGGGCATGAGATATTCAAACATAGATCCCGACCACGAGACGAGCGCCGAACCAGTGCCGATGGGGGTCGCCGTGCGCCCGAGCCGGAACCAGTGCCGGGTTGGCGCATCGCCCTTGGCAATGGCGTACAGGCTGGCCAGTCGCGCTTCGGACGCGAGCAGATCATAGCAACTGGGATCCAGGTCGTTGTCGACGAGCGAATAACCAATCGAGAGCAGCTTGCGATCTGGATCGAGCAGGAAGGTGAAATCCATACCCAGAGCCATATCGCGCGCGGCCTTGGCCAGTGCCTGAAGGCGGGCATCGAGTTGGGCCGCATCAGTCTCGATTGCTGTGCGATCACGGGTGAACTGGTTGAGTGTTTCGCCCACGGCCTGGATCCAGAAGACCAGCTCGGAGTTGGCACTGTGGTTTTCGCACGCGGCCTTGAGCGCCTTGTCAGCCAGACGCGCCAGTGGCGGCGACGTGCTCTCCATCGATTGGGCGCCGGCGAGCAAGGTCTCGATTTCATCCAGGGTTGCGACAAGGGTGTCGCCTGCTTTTCCGGACTGTTTGGCCAGCGCCAGCCGCGCAAGACTGAGCGTATCGATCAGGCCCGTCCGATTTTCGGTCGGCGGTGCGCCAATCCATTCCTCGCACGCATTGGCCAGGGCGATGAGATGTCCCGCCAGATTGCCGCTATCGACCGAGGATACATAGGCCGGTTCGAGCGTTCGCAAATCCTCGGTATCGTACCAGTTGAACAAGTGCCCATTGTATTTGGCCAATTTGCCCAGAGTCTCGAAGCTCGCTTCAAGCCGCTCCACAGTGGACAGTGTTCCCGTCCACCCAAAATCGTGGGCGGCAACAGCAGAGAGAAGGTAAAGGCCGATATTGGTCGGAGAGGTTCGGTGCGCGATGGCGGGGTGGGGTGCTTCCTGGAAATTGTCCGGCGGTAGCATGTTGTCTTCGGGCGTGACAAAGGTCTCGAAAAACCGCCAGGTGCGCCGGGCGATCAACCGAAGTCCTGTTGCCTCCGATGCTGTCAGAATGCGTTGTTTGGTGAGATCGGGACGGCTGACATGGAGCGCGATGGCTGGAGCCGCAAGCCAGAGCATCGCCAGCGGCACGATCAACGGCCAGTTGCCAGGAGCGATCAGGAGCGCACCGGTCAGCAGGGCGGTTGCGAACACGGTGCCGCTGGCCATCTCGATGTAGAAACCCGAAACGGTAAGGCGGGGGCGGCGAGCGGCCTGCGCGGCGGTTGTCCATTCGAGAAGCGTGCGGTGCGAGATGTAGAGGCGAAAAAGCGTCCGCGCTATGGCATCGAGATTGCGCCAGGCTTCATCGGGAAGAAAAGCGAGCCTGAGGACGACTTGGATCGTCGCAAGTTTTGCTTCCCGGGCGAGGCCTACATAGTGGTGCGGCAGATGCAGACCTTTGCGGTGGGGAAGAACGGAGAATGCAATGGGCAGAAAAGCTGGGACGGCGATTGTGATGACAATCAACGCAACACCCACGAGCGCGGTGGGCATGGGCAAAAGACCTGCCAGCACAAGTGCCAGAACGGAAAAGGGTGCCAGGAGCGCACGGCGAAGATTGTCGAGCAACTTCCAGCGCCCTACTGCGCCGACGCCCGATTTGCCGAAGATCCAGGGCAGCAACTGCCAGTCGCCGCGGGTCCAGCGGTGTGATCGCCGCGCGGCGACATCGTAGCGGGCTGGAAAATCCTCGACGAGTTCGACGTCGGAGGCCAGACCGGCCCGGGCGAACGTGCCTTCCAAAAGGTCATGGCTGAGCAGGGTGTTCTCGGGGATGCGCCCGGCCAACGCATCTTCGAAGGCATCGACGTCGTAGATGCCCTTGCCCGCGAACGAGCCTTGACCAAGAAGATCCTGATAAACATCCGAGATAGCGCCCGCGTAAGGGTCCATGCCGCCCGGTGAAGAAAAGATGCGCTGGAACAGCGATCCATCCCCTCCACCCGGCAGTGCCGCTGTAACTCGAGGCTGCAGAATGGCGTAGCCATCGACGATCTGCCGGATTTCAGCGTCGAACCTGGGGCGGTTGAGCGGGTGGGCCATTTTGCCGACGAGTCGCAAAGCGGTCTCGCGCGGCAGCATGGTATCTGCATCGAGCGTGATGACGTAGCGCACGTCCTGTGGAACATGCGGGCGCGCATCGCCAGTGGAGACGAAACTGGTATCCTCGGCGCCGCGCAACAGCCGGTTGAGTTCGTGGAGCTTTCCGCGCTTGCGCTCCCACCCCATCCAGATCCCTTCACCTGGATTGAACTGGCGTCGCCTGTGTAGAAAGATAAAGCGATCGCCAGACGGTCCCGGGCCGTGACGCGTGTTGAGTGTGGCGATGGCGCTATGAGCGGTTTCGATCAGCTCGGCATCACTCGCCATGATCTCCTGAGCCGCATCCATGCCATCGGCCAGCAAGGCGAAATACACATCGCCTTCCGCGCCCGAGAGGTAGTGAACTTCCAGCCCTTCGATCTGCTCGAAAAGGTCGGCCTTAGTCGTAAGGAGCGTCGGGACGGCGATCAGCGTACGCAGGGAAGACGGTACTCCTCCTGCCAGTTCAAGCCCTGGCAGGGCTGAAGCGCCCACGTGACCGGCAATGGCCCTATTGACTAAGGCGATGGCGATCTCTGTCGCGGGCAGCAGTGCGGTGATGGCAAAAAGGAGCAGCCAGACGCTTGGCGTGCCGTGGGGTAAGGTTAGCCATGCGCCGGCCGCGATGACCAGCACTGTGACAACAGCAATGGCGCCCACATAGCCCTCGAGGCCCAAACGGATCGGGATACGGCTGATCCACAGCTGTAGCGGTGAGCGAAAGCCAATGCGCGCTTCAAAATCTTTTCGGCCTTGCCCGATCAGATGAAAGCCCGGATCGCTCAACCGTTCGGCTTCGGACGGGGTTTTGGCTTGCGATTGTGCCTCGTTGCCAGCCGCCAGCGCCTCGCCGGCAATATCGAGTTCGGATTTGGGCGCGCCGTGAGCCAGTTGCTCGATAGCCGAGCGATAGAGGTTGCGAGTCGCAAAATCCATCTCCGCAAACCCGCTTGCGGAGGACAGGCGCGCATCTACAAGACTCACTGTTTCGAACAGGGCCGCCCAATCCACATCGGAAATCAGCCGCATGCTTGTGATGATATTGCGCGTGGTAACGTTGGACGCACCCTGCCGCTGCTGGGCATGCTGCACGACCATTTCCATCGAGGTACCTTGCGCTGCAAGACGCTGCTCGAGCCAGCCTTGCGCCGGAGTCGTTTCAGGATCTTGGTCGCGCAGCCGTTTCGCGAGTTGGGCGGCAAAATGTTCCGAAAGTGGTTCGGAAGGCATAGGCAAGGCCGTGCTTGTTTCCGGGCCCACTGCCAACAGCCGGTCGGCCAGCGCATCGGCGTCGGATCGCGCAGTTCGTCCCACGGTGATCTGGTCCGCAAGCCGGCGCAAATTTTCGACCAGGACGATCCGCAGCGTGATGGCGACGGCCCAGAGCTCGCCGATGGTCAGTGGCTGAACGCGCTGATAGGCAGCGACGAAACGTGAGAGCGTTTCGGGATCGAAGTGGCTGTCGGTGTGCGCGACGAAGGCCCAAGCGATGCCAAAGACGCGCGGGTAGCCGGCGAACGGGCCATTGGCGAGCTTGGGGAGCTGGCTATAATAGCCGGGTGGCAAGTCCTCGCGGATTTCGCGTATCTGGGCTTCGACGAGATGATAATTATCCAGCAACCACTCGGCTGCCGGTACGACACCACGATCGCCCTCGACCTCCAAAGCGCTCGCGCGATAAGCGGTGAGCAGGGTCGCGGCATTGTCGTCAAGCCGACGATGGAGGGAACCTACACTGGCCGGCCGGGATGCAAGGGTCTGCGCGTGTGCCAAGCTTTCGGCGTGCTGCTCAAGACGCTCCACGCCAAAGAGTTCCTCGCGCACCGGGCTCGGATCATCCCAAGGTGATGGCCGATGATAGATATTGGAAACCAAGTCGGCGAAAGAGTGCATTTGTGGGTCCTTTTGCTCACGTCACGACCCGAACAGATGCGAACACTCCCTGCGACTTGAGTTTAGGGTGCCGAAGGCGGGCTTTTCTGGGATTTCGAAAGATCGACGTTGTGGGCGTCCGGCGTATCCGGTGACGCAGGCTGATTTTGGCGCTGCATCCACGTATGGACGTCGGTTTGCGATTGGGAATTGGTTATTCCGCTTCGATCCCGCACCATGGTCACGAGTTGCTGTTCCGAATTGATCATTGTCAGGTCGAGCGGTGTAAGGAATGACCACTGCTTAAGCGCATTGGTACGCAACAGCGTCTTTTGCCTGGAGACATCCAGCGGTTCACCGGATTGATAGGAAAACATTGAAAACGCTCCCGCGAGAGCGGGTGAGCTAGGAACTCCAAAGGACCGGCAAAGTCACCGTGCCAAGCCTGCACTCTCATCATACAAATGGTGACCGAGCGGTGCTACAACAAGGCAGCGCCGCTGTCACATCGGGTGAGGCGCCAGACTCTATCTATTTGCGCCGAGGCGCCGCGCCATGCCATGAACGCGGAAGTTCTCCTCGAACACGCGTCGCACCTCCACCTTGAGCTCCTCATCCCGCTTTGCCGGCGCCGGCAGCCGGGAAGGATCGTGCCGCTTGGCAACATGGTCGTGGTAGGTCGAAGGGGCAATCGGCAGCAGTTTGCAGATCGGCTCGACCCTGAACACCGAACGGTGTTCATCGATGAAGGAAATCGTCGCTTCGGTTAAGCTCCGCCATCGCAAAACATGCCGACGTCTTGCGCAATATTTCGTTGGCTTGGCAAAGCGGTTTTTGAGACGTTCCGCACCGAAGGCACTGGGATGGCGGCACACTCATCCAAGACTTACGTTTTCGGTCAACCCTTTTATTGCACACCTCCAATAGCGATATAATGGAAAGCAGGATTACCCTGTCTGGCCGGATAGTCCCGGTACGAGCCTGAAAGGCTTTCTCATGAAAAACCGCATCCGCAAAGCTGAAGGGCGCAGCAAAACGGCCCTCGCGACTCGAATCGATCTTTCAACTGCCGAGCAGATAGCCTGCGGCGAGAATGAAGGCATGGTCACAGTCGTTGAAAGCCCTGCCGCAGAATGGCATCCGGCGCCACATGCGGAAACCACGAGCCTTGAGCGTAGGGTATTGGCACACGAGCGCATTCTTCAGTCACTCATCGCGCACATGGCCGAAACAAACCATGATTTTCTACAACGTTTGCAGCAGACCTTCCGCTTGCCAACAAAGTACCGCGAGCAGGACTACACCGACACTGAGGATTTCGCAGAAGAGTTCGTCCGCGCTATAGAAGTGGCGGTCCAGCGCCAAAGAGCCAGGGCCGCCCCAAAAGTGTCTGCAACCGGCAGGCATACGGTGGTCGTCGAAATTCCGGATGGCGCCGCGACCGCGGCTAAGTCTGGCGGATTCCATATCAGAAAGAGAAACGGTGTCTGGGAGGTGAGGGAGAACGGCGTATTCCGCGGGGATTATCTGCAGGAGCAGCAGGCTATCGCAGCTGTTGGAGAGGCCGAGCAATACAACTAGGCATAGTTCCGCTCGGGCAGACGTCGGAGATTTGAACAACCCGTTGCGAAACATAGCTGGCAGGAGAGTTCATGCTCATCCGTTTTGGGTACGAGATTGCCGTTCGCTGCGAGGCGCCGACACCGATGGTTTGCCTGATGGACATCCGGCCTGAGCGCCGCAGGGATATGGTTTCACCCGAGAAGGTCGTTACAACGCCGGAAGTCCCGAAACGCACCTATCTCGACATGTTTGGCAATGTCTGCCGGCGCTTTACTGCCCTTCCGGGCGATTTTTCCATTTGGGCGGATGGTGTCGTCGCGGATTCAGGATTGCTAGATCCAGTCCACTCGAAGGCACAGGAAGTTCCGGTACAGGACCTTCCCGACGCGTGTCTGTCGTTTCTCCTTGGAAGCCGATATTGCGAAACCGACGCGCTAAGCCAGGCCGCGTGGGACCTGTTTGGGCATGAGGCGCCAGGTTGGAACCGGGTACAGGCCATCTGCGACTACGTTCACGGGCACCTTGCATTCGGCTATGAAAATGCGCGGGCCACGCGTACGGCAAAAGAAGCTTACGAGGAAGGGGTTGGAGTCTGCCGCGACTATGCGCACCTTGCCATTACTTTTTGCCGTTGCATGAACATCCCGGCGCGATATGTGAACGGCTATCTTGGCGACATCGGGGTGCCAATCCTTGATCCGATGGATTTTTCTGCGTGGATGGAGGTTTATCTCGACGGCGAGTGGATGACATTCGATCCGCGCAACAACGTTCCACGCATCGGTCGTCTGCAGGTGGCGCGTGGTCGTGACGCTGCTGACGTTCCGTTGATCAACTCTTTCGGCCCGCATACTCTAAAGTCGTTTCGTGTGTGGACTTATGACGTCACAGGTTTGCGCTGATCGCCCGAGCGGGCGGCAATGCAGCTCTTCTTGCTGCTGGGAGTCTCCGTCATGACGGACGAGAGTAAAGCCGATTTGCCACAGGAGTTAGCCGACCGCGTTACGAAACCGTTCGCGCGCTTTCTGAAGATCGAAGCCGCGGCGGGTGGGCTTTTGCTCCTTTCGGTCGTTCTGGCGCTGCTTCTGGCAAATTCAGCTTGGTCAGCATACTTCCTCGCATTTTGGGAGACGCCGATCGGCCTGCATTTTGGCTCATTGGACTTCAGTCGTTCATTGCAGCACTGGATCAACGACGGGCTGATGACCCTTTTCTTCTTCGTTATTTCCCTTGAGCTCAAACGGGAAATCGTTCTTGGTGAACTGCGTGACCCACGGACGGCGGCGCTGCCGTTCGCGGGAGCTCTCGGCGGCATGGTCGTGCCGGTCGCCATCTATCTGACCTTGATGGGTGGCCTTCCGGGTATCCACGGGTGGGGAACGGTTATGGCGACGGATACCGCGTTCGTGATCGGTTGCCTTGCATTGTTCGGCTCCCGAATCCCACCTGCTCTGCGCCTGTTTTTGCTGTCTCTGGCCATATTTGACGACGTTGGCGCAATCCTTGTAGTGGCTTTCGGTTACGGCGACGCACTGAACTGGTCTGCTCTCGGCCTCGGAGCAGCCGGGCTCGGTATGGTTGCCGGGTTTGCTCGCTTGGGGATCAGGAGTATTCCGGTCTACTTCCTGCTGGGAGCCTTAGTGTGGCTTTGCTTCGATGCGTCCGGTGTTCACGCAACGATCGCCGGCGTCATACTGGGCTTGATGACACCGACGCGCACGTGGGTGAGCGACATACGCCTGCGCGCGATACTCGGGCGTGTTCTCGCCTATCCCGGGGGTGAGCACTGGAGCGGGGACACGCTAGACCGGCGCGACCTGCGGCAAGCCGGAAGAGCGGTTAACGAGTCACTCTCTCCCGTCGAACGCTTGGAAATTGTGTTGCATCCGTGGGTTGGATTCGTGGTGATGCCAATCTTCGCTCTTGCCAATGCCGGGGTGGCGGTCACCGGCGTGGATCTAGGTCAACCGGTTTCGATTGCGATTGCGGCGGGTCTGGTTTTGGGTAAGCCAATCGGCGTCTTCAGTTTCAGTTGGCTGGCCGTCGGTCTCGGCCTGGCGGTCCGGGGAACTGGCCTGAACTGGCCGTTTGTCTTGGCAGGTGCATTTCTCACCGGCATCGGCTTCACCATGTCACTTTTTATCGCTGGGCTCGCCTATGCTCCCGCAATGCTGAATGCAGCCAAAATCGGCATACTCGCCGGTTCGTTTTGCTCCGCCCTGGCAGGGCTGGGATTGCTCCTTTGGCTGACTTGGCCGAGACGCAGTCGAACCTGATCCATCACCGTAATTCGACCTTCGCAAACCGCGTATGTCCGGTTTGTATGTCACCGTTCAGGTCGAGCCTTAATCAAAGCCAAGCGTGATTGCACGCGGTCGGTCGGCATGCGGCTCAATCATGTTGAGTGCCGCCACCCGCTCGGCATGGTCGTCAGCCAATGTCAGGCAGGCGTCGACCAGAAGGCCGTGGCGGTTCTCCATCAGCCCATGTCCCATGAAGCATAACTTCGCCTCCTTGCCTTTGCCCTTCTTGTAGAGCCTGGCATCGGGGTCGGTGGCTGATGCGTGCGTGTCGTTGGTCCGCTTCCGGCCGCCAGCCGAGGGCGGTCCGGCGCGAACGGTCATCCGCTCCAGGCAAAAGGGAGACATTCCATGCGTGGCAGTTACGGTCAGTTCTGTCCGGTTTCGATGGCGTCTGAGATTTTCTGCGCGCGCTGGACGCCGCTTTTGATCCGCGAATTTCTGTGCGGCAGCACGCGCTTCAACGACCTTCGGCGTGGTCTGCCGCGGATGTCGCCGACGCTCTTGTCAAAGCGGTTGGGAGAATTGGAGGCGGTCGGCGTTATTCAGTCGCTCAAAGGAGACCAGGGCGTTAAGGAGTATCGTCTGACAAAAGCCGGAGAAGAACTTCGCCCGCTTGTCCTGGGGATCGGTGCATGGGGGCAGCGATGGGTAGAGAGCGAAGTTTCCCTCAACAATCTCGACCCTCAACTTTTGATATGGGACATGCACCGTTTCCTCAATATCGACCCGCTGCCGAAGCGCCGGGTTTGCCTTCAGTTCGTGTTCGACAATCTTCCAACCGCGCGGCAGAATTATTGGTTGCTGGCCGATCCGGAATCCGGGGTCGAGGCCTGCTATGCCGATCCGGGTTATGACATCGATCTCTATTCGGTATGCAGCCTGCGCACGATGACCGCGATCTGGATGGGCTTGGACACGGTCGAAAAAGCGGTGACCGAGGGGAGACTGGAGCTGACCGGTGCGCGCGAGATCGCAGCCCGAATGCAGGAGTGGATGGGCCTCAGCCCCTTTGCGCATGAAGAACGGATGGCCGGTTAATATGCGCAACCGTCATCCAGGGCGGATATCGCGGCGCGCTGTATAAACGATCGGGGTAGGCGAACCTCCCCGGCGGCGGGTTCTCTGCTGGCCTGCAGCCGGACTACGGTGCCAGAAATCCCATCACGGCATCCAGAAACAGTTTTGGTGCGGTCGTCATTGCGACATGTCCCTGGCCCTTCAAAGTGACAATCTGACTGTCCGGAAGTGCGTCGTTAAGTGCCCGGGCCGGCGCGGTGAGTTCTTTGGGGCTGTTTTCCCCCACCAGCATCAAAGTCGGCACTGCCAGATCCTGAAATCGCTCGGGCTCAAACACGTAATCCCCGTCCGCCAGTTCACGCAGCGCGGTATGTGCGGCCGCGATGCGGCCGGGCCACGAGGGGTCAGCGCGAAGCGCCTCGATTTGCGCATCCGGTGCGCCCACCACGTCCTTGAAAAAGGCCACCAGCATTGCATCGCGATCCCCGGTCTCCAAAATCGCCTTGAGGCGATCGGGGATGTCGGGCGAATAGAGCGGACTTCCGCCGACGGGAAACGCAGGCTCGTAAAGGACGAGCTGTTTGAGATTATCCACACGAAGCGCGGCCTCCATCGTACACAGCGCTCCGAATGAATGGCCAATGACGCCGACATCGGGACCTGCGGCCCGGATGACTGCCGAGACATCCTCGTATTCCCGCTCCAGGGCGTAGTCAGAGGCGTCGCCGCTTTTCCCGCGGCCCCTGCGATCCATCGCAAAGACGGTGAAGCGGCTCTCGAGATCGGGCAGAATGTTCGCCCAACGCGTGTGATCTGCCGTTGAGCCGTGAACCAGAACCAATGGCGGACCGCTACCGCTGCGCTCAAATGCGATCCGAGTTCCGTCTGCAGAGGTGATGAAGTCCATCCGGTGACCCTCCCATTCGCGAAATTCCGCGACATGCCGGCTGGCCGAAAGTTGCGACCAGGGGCGCAGTCCCGAGCATAGCGCGAAACGGGGGACCTTGGCAGTATTAAGCAATCGACCATTGAAACGTCAGCGTGCCATCTGGCGCTGCGTGCACCAGTCGAGCGCAACTCGATCCCCCTGTTTTGGCCATCGCTAATGCGCGCGCTGTCGGCGTGGCAATACGCGCATCCCCTACAATTCGGCCTGCACCGCGCTTGCGTCCGGCGCGTATATCCTCACATCTGCAATTTCTCTTCCAATGTTGCCAGCAGATCAGCGTGTTTGCGCGGGTTGGACTGCTTCAGCTTGCGAATGTTCTCGAGCTTCCATCTCACGGCGGGCATGTGCTGCAGTGAGGGAAACGGCAGGAGGCTCCAGTCGGGTTCTCCAGCTTTCAGGCCGATGAGAAAATCCCGCTCCGTTCGTGTCAGGCTTTTGGGCAACTCCTCGAACAACCAGATGCGCGTTTCCTCAAGTGCTTCCAGGCCGACCTCATCCCGCGTCATGCCGACAAAGTCATTGCGATAGGTGGCCTCGAGCGGTTGCGGGTTCGGTGTCAGGATTTCGTTGATAGGGCGATTGTGGGCGGCGACGTAGGCGACGAATGTCTGGCGTATGTCGGTGGTCAGCCCTTCATTCCGCCGCAGCAGCAGGCAATCGAACCAGTCGCGCGGGTGCTGCCGATCCATCGCGGCAACAAGTTTGCTGCCATAGAGTTCCGCGGGCGCCAGGATCGGCAGCCTGAGGATGCGCTTGAATTCATCCGCCGCCGATGCGCAGAGCGCGGCCGGACGCACGGGCAGCAGCGTACCACGGCCGACCGGGTTGACCTCCACCTTGACCTCGGAAAGACCCCGGCGCACAAACAGCTTGATATCGCCGGTGCCAGTTGATGTTTGCCGCCTGACGGCAAGTCCGCGCCGCTCCAGCTCGGTCGCTGCCTGATCCAGTGCCTGGGATATGGCGCCGAGCGCTTCTTCGCGCATTCGATTTCCGTGAATGTAGACCACGTCGATATCAACCGAGAGCCGGGGCATGTCGCGGTGAAAAAGATTGATGGCTGTGCCGCCCTTCATGGCGAAATCCCCACCCCGAAAAATGAGCGGCGCGACATCGAGCAGAAGCTGCACGGTCTCGAAATAGCGTTTATCCACGGTCAGGTCCTGATCGTACCGGCTGCGTGGCGCCGTACATAGGGCGTGGCCGATCCGGTGTGGATCCGGGCCATGTCGAGTTCCTCCATGATGGGGAGGGGGGCCTGTTTGGCGAGTTTCAGGAAAAGCCGCACCGCCTTGATGCTGCGACAGCTTTCCAGAAGCGGTTGCATCAGCATCGCGCGCAGGCCGAAGAGGCTCTCGACGAGATGGGTGGCCTCTTCCAGCGTTTGATGTTGCGGGACCCCCCACAGCATTTCCAGAACGGCGCGTTCGGGTTCGGCAACCCGCAGACTCACCATGTCGCGCCATGGCGCAACGCCCTGGTCATCATCGTCAAAAAGGTGACGTTTCCGTACTGTGAGCGGAAAATGCGCCTGCATCCATTCAGGCAGGCGGAACGGGCTTTGCGCGAAAAGTTCGGTATCGGGGCGATGGGCGAGATTGTGCTGATAACCGTGCCAAGCGAGCGCTGTCTTGCCGCCGACATGGAAATTGCCCGGCAGGGCCGCCAGGGAAAGGAGCAGTTCCGGTTCATCTCCGGCGCGCAGGAACCAGCCGTGCCCCAGCCTGATGAGCCAACCCGCCTGAACGTAATGATAGGCAAGCTGCGCCGACACGCCCTGCTTGGCAAGCCAGGCCGCTGTCAGCGGCTGGCCCGGCCGGGCATGCGTCAGAACCTGTTTCAAAAGACCGTATTTTTCTAAAGCCATGCTATATATTTGGGCTTAAGTGTTGCACTGTCAAGATAGGTATTTTCAGAAACGATACGCTTTATAAAGTGAGGCTTTATAATTCCTCTCTGGATGGGAACAATGATGCCGTTCTACACCCCGGCGAGCAGGTCAGCAAAAGTGCGCTTTAGAAAGTTGGCTTCCAGCTTTGCAGTAGGCATGCCTACGCCGCCAGAAGCCGAGAGGATAATCGGAGCCTGTAGCGTATTTCCGGTAGGTGTGTGGATTGGCGGTAGCGGTCCAGGGCTACCAATGGTTTGGTACCATATTTGACAGCCAACTCGGGTATAGCCGCCGAATACTGCGCCTAAGGGCAGGTAGTCGCAAAACCGTGACCGGACCAGAGATCGAAGCCACTGAGCATGACCCATCTAAATCGTTGGCCGCGATTCTGTCAGCATTTGATTGATCGCGTTCTGCCGGGATTGCCGATCCAACGTATAGGTGTTGCGCCTAAACTCAACTCCTTCAAGTAGGGCCTTCACAAAGCCGGACACGGTGTCAGCAGCCATGATCAGCGTCGAGTCGAGGGTATGGACATATTTGCTCGTGACCGATCCCTTGGCGTGGCCAATCAGCGCTGCGATCGTGATCTCGGTGAAGCCCAAGTCATTGGCGATGCTCGCGAAACTGTGCCGAAGCACATGGGGGGTCACATCCCAGAGTGGGGTGTCCTTGAATAGCTTTTTCCAGCTCTGCGGAAAATTCCCGACCGCGTTGTCGATGCCCTGGCCGGGAAAGACGTAGGTTCCGGTTCTGTGCGGTCGTTCCTTCTCCAGAAATTCCACGACCGGCAGGCCGACCGGGCGAACCGAGGAGCCTTCCTTGCTGTCAACCAGCCGCAGACAGCTCCCCTCAAGATCGACCTCGCTCCATTTGAGGTTGACGATTTCTCCGCGCCGGCAGCCGGTCAGCGTAATCAGCCTGAGGATCTCGGCATGTATCCTGTAGCGGTCACTTTGCTGAGCCTGTCGAAGGATGTCTCCCAAAGTACGATACTCAGCTTCGCTAAGGCGACGGTCGCGAACCTGGTATTTCGGCTTGCGGAGGCCATGCGTGGGATTGTGCTCGATCACCCCAGCCTCGACTGCATATGAGAAGATGCCACCAAGCAGACCCATCGTCCGTATCGCAGTGCCACGGCCACCCCGAACGATGGCCTTTCCGCGCAGCTTTTCGGTCTTCATGGTCACGCGTGTCTTGCCGGCGATGATGTCCTTCATCAGGTTGTTCATGTCCGGCTTGGTGATGTCCCGCACACGCCGCGTCCCGAGAAGAGGAATGATGTGCCTGCGGATACGGCCGACATCGGTGGCGATGGTGGTGTCCTTCTTCGGCCTGCCGCCTTTCCCTAGGATGAGGCCGGCTTCCATTTCGGCGATATAGTGCTCACATAGCTGCTTGATGGTCAGCGCCTTGCGGTCCTCCTCGCGCTCTTCAGCGGGATCACCGCCATGGGCAACCTGTCCGAGCAGGGCCTTGGCTTCGCGGCGGGCGGTCTCGGGTGTCCAGACGCCATGAGTACCGATCGTGTAGCGACGTGAACGGCCGCGAGACCGGTACTGGACGATGTAGCTGCGCTTGCCGGAGGGATAGACGCGAAGACCGAAGCCCGGCAATTCGTCGTCCCAGACGACGTGACCCTTGTTCTGCGGCTCGACGGCTTCTACAAACCGTTTGGTCAGTTTGGTCATGCTCCCGTCCCTCGGAAGCCCCGATTTCGAATAAGCACCACGCAAGCACGCGGGCGGAAATCAAGGCGTATTCTCGGATAGAGACTTCGGAGCGCCGATTCAGAAAATCAATAGATTTCATGAGGTTAGAGTGCTCTGGCGTGCCCTATCGTGCAATTCGGATAGGTCCTTAGACCAGCTCCGAAGGCAGAGGTCACACGTTCGAATCGTGTCGGGTGCGCCATTCCCGTACAAAACTGGGCACCTGATTGCCGGGGGCGTTTCCAGATTTCGCAATGGCCATGATCGGCTCCTTGGGGCCGCGAATGACGATGCTGTCGGGTTTGACGATTACCTTGTCGACGAAAAGATGCAGCCATGTCCGGCGGAAGACTGGATCGGCGTCACGTAGGCATTTGCGGATGCCATTGGTGAAGCGTCGGATCTGGTCGGGTCCGATATCGATGTCAGAAAGAGTCGCACGCTCGGTCAGCATCTTGATGCGGGCCTCGGCCTCGCTCACTTCGAGTTTAGCCGCCTGGATGCGCTGCCGGAATTCATCATCTCCCAGGTCGGCGACGCCCGCCTCTATAGCATCATAAAGGCGTTTGATCCGGGCCTTGGCGTCCTTGATGACTGCGCCGCACCTGCGAGCGCCATGCTGACGAGGGAGACGGCAGCAAGATGTATCGGCTTGGAGTGGCGCATGATTTTCCTCCGAACATTGCTATGGGCAAAGCCTGACAGAGCCCATGCGGACGGGCAAGGGCGATCTCGTAAAGGTGTTCGACACAAGGCGAGCGATACCCAATCCCGCGCCTGACGCCATGCAGGGAAATGGCTCCAAGCCTCACTCAGACCGGGCTTGGATTCGGATCTCCTAATGGATCGACTGCATTGAGGCGGCGTTGCGCAACTCCATCGGCGCAATCAGGTTGCTGTGAGCCACAACCACCGAATGCAGCGTGCCCTCTATCGTGCTGGACCAGAAATCCAGAAAGCTCTTCAGTTCGGGAAAACGTGGCGCCAGGTCGTATTCCTGCCAGACATATACCTGAAGCAGGGAAGGCTGATCGGGGAGGTGGTAGAGAATCTCGGCAGTGGTCAGGCCATAGCCTTCCATTTGTTTAAGGAATGCGGGGTCGGTCACTGTGCCAATCTCCTTCCAGGGTGCTTACTCCATCAATAATAGTGAGCACATACAAGGTCTTATGGCAAATCAGCACTCTCACTCGGAGAGTGCTAAAATTTCCATCTGGGCCCTTGAAATCGGTTTTGGCCTCACCGATCTCATTTTCGCTCCTCCCGGGGATGCCGGGAGAAGTTTCCGACATGTCATCAGATTGGAGGTTTAGAATGGGCTTTCGTCCCTTGCATGACCGCCTGCTTGTCCGCCGCGTTGAGGCCGACGAGAAAACCGCTGGCGGCATCATCATTCCCGATACAGCAAAAGAAAAGCCGGTCGAAGGTGAGGTTGTCGCCGTGGGCCCGGGATCCCGCAACGAAAACGGCGAGATCGTCGCTCTGGACGTCAAGCCGGGTGATCGCGTGCTGTTCGGCAAGTGGAGCGGCACCGAGGTCAAGATCAACGGCGAAGACCTGTTGATCATGAAAGAAGGCGACATTCTTGGAATTATCGAGAGCGCCGAACCGGCCCAAAAAGCCGCGTGAGGCACCACCGTTATTAGGGAGCAAAACGAAAGAAAATGGCTGCCAAGGAAGTTAAATTCTCGTCAGAAGCGCGCGAAAAGATGCTGCGCGGCGTGGATACGCTTGCAAATGCGGTCAAGGTGACCCTGGGCCCCAAGGGCCGCAATGCGGTCATCGAAAAGTCTTTTGGCGCACCGCGCATCACCAAGGACGGCGTCTCGGTCGCCAAGGAAATCGAACTGGAGGACAAGTTCGAGAATATGGGCGCGCAAATGCTGCGCGAGGTGGCGTCCAAGACCAATGATCTTGCCGGTGACGGCACCACGACTGCGACAGTACTGGCCCATGCCATCGTCAAGGAAGGCACCAAGGCTGTGGCGGCGGGCATGAACCCGATGGATCTCAAGCGCGGCATCGATCTTGCCGTGAGCAAAGTCGTCGAAGACCTCAAGGGGCATGCCAAGAAGATCACTGCCAATTCTGAAATCGCACAGGTTGGCACAATTTCGGCCAATGGTGACACAGAGATCGGCCGGTTCCTCGCCGAGGCCATGGAAAAGGTCGGCAATGACGGCGTGATTACCGTGGAAGAAGCCAAGACCGCCGAAACCGAGCTTGAAGTGGTCGAAGGCATGCAGTTCGACCGCGGCTACCTCTCGCCCTATTTCGTGACCAACTCGGAGAAGATGCGGGTCGAACTTGAAGACCCATACATTCTGATCCACGAGAAGAAGCTTTCGAACCTGCAATCACTGCTGCCCCTGCTGGAAAGTGTCGTACAGTCAGGCAGGCCGCTGGTGATCGTGGCCGAGGATGTCGAAGGCGAGGCTTTGGCTACGCTCGTGGTCAACCGATTGCGCGGTGGCCTCAAAGTCGCGGCCGTCAAAGCCCCGGGCTTTGGCGATCGCCGTAAGGCAATGCTGCAGGACATCGCCGTGCTCACGGGCGGCAACGTCGTCTCCGAGGAGTTGGGCATCAAGCTCGAAAATGTGACACTCGAGATGCTTGGACGGGCCAAGAAGGTGGTGATCGAGAAGGAAAATACCACCATTGTCGAAGGCGCCGGCACCAAGGACGAGATCCAGGCCCGTATCGGCCAGATCAAGGCCCAGATCGAGGAAACCACTTCCGACTACGATCGGGAAAAGCTCCAGGAGCGCCTGGCCAAGCTCGCCGGTGGCGTCGCTGTGATCCGTGTGGGCGGGGCGACCGAAGTCGAAGTCAAGGAGAAGAAGGATCGCGTCGACGATGCGCTGCACGCAACCCGCGCGGCGGTCGAGGAAGGCATCCTGCCTGGTGGTGGCGTCGCTCTGTTGCGGTCACTCAAGGCGATCGAAGGTCTCAAGGGCGCCAACCAGGACCAACAGGCGGGTATCGACATCATCCGCCGTGCCATCCAAACTCCTGCCAGACAGATTGCCCTCAATGCCGGGGAAGACGGTTCTGTCATCGTCGGCAAACTGCTGGAGAAAGATGAGTATGGATGGGGCTATAACGCTGCCACGGGTGAGTATCAGGAACTCATGTCAGCGGGTGTGATCGATCCGGCCAAGGTGGTGCGGACGGCTTTGGAGGACGCCGCTTCAGTGGCATCGCTCCTGATCACGACCGAGGCGCTGGTGGCCGAAAAGCCCAAGAAGGAAACCGCCCCCGCAATGTCGGCAGGCGGCATGGACTACTAGGTCTGCCACCTATAGTCGGCAGGACCCGGCGCTCGCGCCGGGTCCACCAAGTTGTTTATCAGATAAATTGTCGTCAAGGTCCCGCGTCCGCGCCGGGGGCGATGTCTTGCGCGCCAATTTGCGCGGAAACGGGCATGGCATCAAGGATACAGCAAAATGGCAACATCGCGTGTCATTCTTCCCCTCGCACTGGCTTTCGCGCTATCGGCCGCGCCCGGATTGGCGCAGGTCAAGCCGACTGTCTCTGCGGCCAGCGCTCCACTCACCGGTCTCTTCGTCACGACCCCCACTCCGGAATTTTCGGTCCCGCTCGAGGACAGCGTCAGCGTACCGATCTCGCTGCGCAATATCGGACTGCCACCCCAGCGCGTGAAGT
Source organism: Pelagibacterium halotolerans (assembly GCF_044811015.1). Taxonomy (GTDB): domain Bacteria; phylum Pseudomonadota; class Alphaproteobacteria; order Rhizobiales; family Devosiaceae; genus Pelagibacterium; species Pelagibacterium halotolerans_A. Next base: position 2,172,149 of record NZ_CP085243.1, on the reverse strand, counting down.
TCGAAATCACCGGACTGCCCGAGGACTGGTCGTGGACGCTGCGCCCAGACTCCGGAGCCACCTCCGTCTCAGCCGCCATCGTGGCGCCGGACGCAACTGAAACGCTAACACTCGACATAAACCCCGCCGAGGGAACCGGGTTTGGCAGTTACGAATTCGAACTGTTGGCCCGGAACGAGGAAGGCACCACCACGCTGCCAATGAGCGTGACGTTCAGCGAGGTGGAATCCGGCGGCGTCGATCTGGAGGCCGAACTGCCTGCGTTGCGGGGCGCGCCCAATTCCACATTCACTTACCGCATGGACCTGACCAATAACAGTGGCGAGGATGCGCTATTCAATCTGACGGCTGAAACACCGCCCGGGTTTACCGCAACCTTCAAGCGCGGGTTCGGCTCTGAGCAAATCACCGGCATACCGGTAGCGGCGCGCTCAAGCGAGCGAATTACGCTTGAACTCAGACCAGCCTCGGGCGTGCCGGCCGGGACCTATCCAGCAAGAGTAGATGTGGTATCGGGTGAACTGTCCGCCAGCGTCGATCTGCAAGCCGAGGTGACAGGCACACCCGACGTTCGCATCGTGGGCCCTAACGAAAGGTTGAGCGGCAACGCAAACGCAGGGGCGACAACGAACTTTCCCTTCCTGATCGCCAATACCGGCAGCGCACCCGCTGAGGAATTGCGCCTGAGCGGTTCGGGGCCAAGCGGATGGACAGTCGAGATTACCCCCGAAACGCCCGGCCCGTTGGCGGCGGGAGCAACCCAGGAAATTGACGTGGCCATCACGCCCTCGGAACAGGCTGTGGCCGGTGACTACATGGTGACCGTACGCGCCAGCGGAGGCGGCATCTCTGAATCTGTGCAGTTCCGTGTCACCGTCCAGACGTCCACTGTCTGGGGGATTGTCGGCGTCGCCGTCATCGCCATTGCGGTTCTCGTTCTGGTCCTTGCGGTCCTGAGGTATGGCAGAAGATGAGCACAACAGTCATAGAAGCCCGCGGCCTCATCAAGACCTACAAGGGCAACAACGTCGTCAACGGAATCGATCTGACCGTCGAACAGAGAGAAGTTCTGGGATTACTGGGACCAAACGGGGCGGGCAAGACCACGACGATCCTGATGCTGATGGGGCTGACCGAGGCGAGCGCCGGCTCGGTTCGTGTGCTGGGCAAGGACCCGCTGCGCGAGCCATTGGCCGTCAAGCGGGCGGTCGGCTACCTGCCCGATGCCGTTGGGTTCTACGACACCCTGACGGCGCGCGAAAACCTTGCATTCTCTGCAAGGTTGGCGGGGTTCGCCAACGCGGACGCAGCGGGACGGATCGAGCGGGCACTGGAACGTGTGCGTCTGGACGGGGTGGCCGACCGCCGGGTCGACACCTTCTCGCGCGGCATGCGCCAACGGCTCGGACTTGCCGAGTTGCTGATGCGCGATTGCCAGATCATGATCCTTGATGAGCCAACCTCAGGCCTTGATCCGCAATCGACGCAGGAACTCTTGGGCTTTATCGCCGAGTTCGCGGGCGAAGGCAGAACCGTGCTCGTGTCTTCGCATCTACTCGATGTCGTGCAGACGGTCTGTACGCGCGTGGCCCTGTTCAACAAGGGCAGGATCGGCTTTGTCGGCACTCCGGCTGAACTGGCGGCCAGGGTTGGAGGCGGCGCGTTCGAGATCGACCTTGAAGCAGAAGACTTCGACGCGGCTGCCAGGCTCAGCGACCTCGACGGGGTGGATGCCGTCATTGGCGGCGACAGGCAGTGGCGTATATCGGCGTCTCACGACCTGCGGCCGGAAATCGCGGCGCGGGTCGTGGAAGACGGCGGTCGATTGGTGATGCTCGATGCCCACCGGATCGACCTCGGTGAAGCTTATGACCGCTATTTCAGGGAGAGTAGCCATGCGGCGTGAAGGCTCGCCCTTCAAGGGCTCCTGGACCATCGCGCTCAAGGAAGCGGCCGATCACATCACCAGCGCGCGCATGCATCTGATCATGGTGCTGGTGCTGCTCACCGCGATCGGCTCGGCCTATGGCGCCATCGAATCCATGAGGCAGAATGCAAGCGAGGACACATTCCTGTTCCTCAAGCTTATGACCGTGGGACGTGAGCCGCTACCGTCCTTTGCAGCATTTATGGGCTTCCTGATACCCCTGGTCGCCATTGCGCTCGGTTTCGACGCGATAAACGGGGAATTTTCCAGGCGGACAATGAGCCGGATACTGGCCCAGCCTATCTACCGCGATGCCGTGCTTTTCGGCAAATTCCTCGGCGGCCTGCTGGTGCTCGGCATTGCTCTGATGACGCTCTGGCTCTTGCTGATGGGGCTTGGCATCCTGTTGCTCGGTCTTCCGCCCAGTGGCGATGCACTGGCCCGCGGTCTGGCTTACCTGGTGGCGACCCTGGCCTATGCTGGTGTGTGGCTGGCACTGACGATCGCCTTGTCAACGGCAGTCAATGCACCGGCGACCTCGGCTCTGGCCGCGCTGGCGATATGGCTGGTAGTATCGGTATTCTGGGGCATGATCACACCGCTGCTGGCCCAATGGATCTCGCCTATCGACCCGCTTGAGCCTGTGTCAGTGGTCACTCAGTTCGAAGTCCAACAGGCAATCGCGCGGCTTTCACCTGGCACGCTATACGGTGAGATGACCCAGCTGCTGCTCGATCCCGCAGCACGGACCATTGGACCGATCTTTCTGGAGCAACTGCGCGGAGCGGTGATCGGTGCACCATTGCCCACGCTCCAGTCTATCCTTCTGGTCTGGCCGCACTTTGCCGGCATGATCGCTGTCATGCTGGCGCTCTTTACACTCGCCTATGTGGTCTTCCAGCGCCAGGAAGTTCGCGCCTGACGCCCAATTCGACCGTTCCGGGCAGTCGCCCGGAACGCCACCGCTCAATGCTTGGAACAGGAGAATCCGATCGATGAAAATTGCTCAGATTGCCCCTTTGGCTGAACGTGTTCCCCCAAAGTTCTATGGTGGAACCGAGCGTATGGTCTCTTATCTCACCGACGAACTCGTGCGTCAGGGACATGACGTCACGCTCTTTGCCAGTGGGGACTCGCGGACGTTGGCCCATCTGGTACCTTGCTCACATGTTGCGCTGCGGCTCAGTTCGGACGCGCGCGATCCCATACCTTATCATGTGATGATGCTCGAACAGGTTCGGCAGCGGGCGGACGAGTTCGATATTCTGCACTTCCACATCGATATGCTGCACTTTCCATTGGTGCGTGAATTTGCCGGCAGAACAGTCACGACGCTGCACGGTCGGCTTGATCTGCCCGACTTGCAGCCCTTCTATCGAACATTTCCTGAATTCCCGCTGGTCTCGATATCCAACGATCAGCGCCGCCCAATGCCGCCGGTCAACTGGGCGGGCACCGTCCATCACGGTCTGCCCGTAGATTTATTGCCGTTCAGCCCGGAAGCAGGCGGAGGATATCTCGCATTCCTCGGGCGCATCTCGCCTGAAAAACGGCCGGATCGCGCCATTGAGATCGCCGCGAAGGCTGGCATGACGCTCAAGATCGCCGCCAAAATAGACAAGGCTGACCAGGAATACTGGGACCGGACCATCGCACCGCTGGTGAGTGAACACGATAATGTGGAGTTTATTGGCGAGATCAACGAAAAGCAGAAGGCCGAGTTCCTGGGCAATGCCGCTGCATTGTTGTTCCCGATCGACTGGCCTGAACCTTTCGGTCTGGTAATGATCGAAGCCATGGCCTGCGGCACGCCAGTCATCGCCTTTGGCTGCGGATCGGTGCCCGAGGTCATCGACCATGGCGTCTCAGGCTTCATAGTTCAGTCGGTGGACGAGGCAGTCGAATGTGTTGAAAGGGCGCGGCGGCTCGACCGCAGGCTGGTGCGGGCGACCTTTGAGGCGCGCTTCTCCGCCGCGCGCATGGCTTCGGACTACCTGGCAATATATGAACGCCGCCTCATCAGCCAGGCCGCCAACGGCAATGCCATCGTGCCCACCCAACAGGTTAACAATAGCCTATCTGCCTGACGGGAGCGGCCCATGGAAAGCAACCTTGATCGGGTAGAGACCTCCGGGTCTCCACCCGAAGGAGATGTCGGTTATGGCGTGACGGCTCGTGCCTCGCTTCAGGAAGGGCGCACTCGGACCCTCAAGCACGGCGACACATTTGGGGTATTCGATTTTAACGGTGACATCCATGCCGCTCCCGGCGGGGCGGAGGGGTTGTTTCACCGCGATACACGGCACCTGTCCGAATTGACCCTCTCACTCAATGGCGTTCGACCGCTGCTGCTGAGCTCTACCCTTCGAGATGACAACGCGACACTGACCTGCGATCTCACCAATCCCGACCTCTATTTGGACGGCGGGCGGCGGATCCTCGAGCATGATCTGATCCATATCCGCCGCTCACGCTTCCTCTGGCAAAATTCCTGCTACGAGCGGCTGGCCGTGCGCAATTACGCCGACAGACCGGTGTCCGTCGAAATCGATATTGGTTTTGATGCCGATTTCACCGACCTCTTTGAAGTGAGAGGTACGAGGCGGTCGCAACACGGGCGGCGGCATCCGCCCAGGATAAACCCCGATAGCGTCACCCTTGCCTATACGGGGCTGGATGGAATCGAACGGCAAACGCATCTGCTCTTCGACCCGCAGCCTCAAGAACTATCGGCGTCCAGCGCCCGATACACCTTCAGGCTGGGACCGTGTGAAACCCGCTCAATTTTTGTGACCATCGGTTGTATGGGCGCCGCCGGCTCCGGCACCTTCTTCTCGGCAATACGCGAGGCTAGACGCGCGTTGCGCAAATCGTCATCACGCGCAGCTTCAATCGTCACCTCCAATGAGGTCTTCAACGAAAGCCTGCGCCGCAGTGTATCCGATCTTTACATGCTGATCACCGACACGCCGCATGGGCCCTATCCCTATGCCGGGGTACCGTGGTTCAGCACAGCGTTCGGGCGTGACGCGCTGATCACCGCGTTCGAGACTCTCTGGCTTGATCCGGCCATTGCCAAAGGGGTGCTGTACCACCTTGCCGCGCATCAGGCCACGGAAGTCGACCCCGCTGCCGACGCTGAACCGGGAAAGATCCTGCACGAAGTCCGCTACGGAGAAATGGCAGAACTCGGGGAGGTCCCGTTTCGACGCTACTATGGCAGTATCGACTCCACGCCGCTCTTTGTCATGCTGGCGGGCGCCTATCTGGACAGGACCGGGGATATCGACGCCATCCGTACGCTCCTGCCTCACCTCAGGGCCGCGCTGTCTTGGATCGATGAATTTGGCGACCGAGACGGAGACGGCTATATCGAATATGGTCGCCAGACCGACAAAGGCCTAGCCAACCAAGGCTGGAAAGACAGCCACGACTCTGTGTTTCACGCCGATGGAAACCTCGCTGCCGGCCCTATCGCCCTATGCGAAGTACAGGCTTATGTCTATGGCGCCTTCCGCGCTGCCCAAGCCATTGCGACATGTTTGGGGCACGCCGATGAAGCACTGCGATATGAGCGCCGCGCCGACATTCTGCAGGCCGCGTTCAACCGGGATTTTTTCGATCCGGAACTGGGCACCTTCGTCCTGGCGCTCGATAAGGACAAGCGCGCCTGCCGCGTAAAAACCTCCAATGCCGGACATGCTCTCTGGACGGGCATTGCATCACCCGTGCACGCCCCGGAAGTCGTTGCAACGCTTATGAGCCGATCCAGTTTTAGCGGCTGGGGGGTTCGCACACTGGCCGCCGGGCAGAACCGGTACAACCCTATGAGCTATCACAATGGCTCGGTGTGGCCCCATGACAACGCGCTGATCGCGGGGGGAGTGGCACGATATGGCTTCAAGGATGTCGCCGCACGTATTCTCGATGGGCTTTTCGCGGCCTCCAGCTATATCGACCTGCGCCGTTTGCCGGAACTGTTCTGCGGATTCTCGCGCCTGGTTTCCCAAGGGCCAACCTTCTATCCGGTTGCCTGTATTCCCCAGGCATGGGCAGCCGCTGCGCCGCTCTATACGCTGCAGTGCAGTCTTGGCCTTCGGTTCGACGTCGGCGCCCGTCAAATAGAATTGGAACGTCCCGTGCTGCCGGATTTCCTCAATTCGGTCCATTTGTCGCGACTGCGATTGATGGATGCGACAGTTGATATCTCGCTTCACCGCTCGGGACACTCGGTTGTTGTAGAGGTCACGGATCGCCAGGGAAACATTGGTGTTATCACGAAAACTTGAACGGCTTTGTCTTTCTCTAACATATTGAAAACAAGAGGACATATCCGATTTATGTAGTGTCGGATGCCCAAGATGGGGTCCGGCTAGGAGTTGGTGAAGACCCGCTCCCGACTTGTATCCATGTTGCTCAAAGGAGGATATGGCTATGAGCATACGTATTGATTTCGCTCCCCTGTTCCGGTCGACCATCGGCTTTGACCGAATGCTGAATGCGCTCGAAGCTGCGAGCCGATTCGAGACCGTCGACAGCTGGCCTCCCTATGACATCGTCAAGACAGGTGACGACGATTACCGCATCACAATGGCGGTGGCCGGCTTCGCATTGGACGAATTGACGCTGACGCAGGAACAAAACATGCTTGTGGTATCCGGCCAAAAGTCCGGGAAGGACAACGGACAATATCTGCACCGCGGTATCGCCGGGCGCAGTTTCCAACGCCGCTTCGAGTTGGCCGACCACGTGACGGTCGTGGACGCAAGCCTTGTCAATGGTCTGCTGACGATCGATCTCAAGCGCGAGATTCCCGAAGAGATGAAGCCGCGCAAGATCGAGATCGCTGTCGGCAGGTCGCTGCCCAAGGTCGAAACGAAGCAGATCGAGGCCGAAAAACAGGCCGCCTGAGGCAATCTCCATCTCATTGACATGAGGCGCCGGGCACCGCGTCCGGCGCCCGCAGGAACGCATTGTCAAAACGAATGATCAGAAAGGAGAAGAAAGATGAATGTCCGTGATCTGATTCCCTGGGGCCGAAATAACGGCAATCAGGTGCCGACCGTGTTCCGCGATGGCGATCGCGATCCGTTCTTGTCGCTGCATCGCGAGGTGAACCGGCTGTTCGACGACGTCTTCCGCACCTTCGGTTCGAACTTAACCGCCTTCAATGGCGTTTCCGCCTTCGGCGGCGGCTGGCCCAGCATCGAGATCTCCGACGGCGAGAAGGAAATCAAAGTGACCGCTGAGCTGCCTGGTCTTGAGGAGAAGGACATCGAGCTTCTGCTCGAGGACGGCGTGCTGACGCTGAAGGGCGAGAAGCGCTCCGAAACGGACGACAAAGGCCGACAGTTTTCTGAGCGTTATTATGGCCGATTCGAGCGCCGCATCCCGCTCGGCTACGAAGTCAAGGAAGAGAAGGTCGATGCACACTTCAGAAATGGCGTGCTGACCGTGACCCTGCCCAAGAGCGAGACGGCGCAGTCGCAGGTCAAACGCATCGATATCAAAAGCTGACGCATGGTGGCGCCGGCGGCAGGTCGCGTGGCCACTGCCGGAAGCATCGACTGCGGCCACCCTTCGACGGGAATCGCCGATGATCGCGTAAAACATTGCCCGCCGAGGGCGGCATATCAATTGGCAGGACTTTGAGTGCGCAAGGTAACACCCTGCAGCTGATGCGCTGTGGGGCGCCGCTGTCCAGCTTTGCAGTTGCGCATTCAAGACGCTCGCGGCGTCCTGTACGCACGCCGGAATAAGAGAGGGGCGGGATGCCCTGCGCACACTCTCGACCGCGCGGTCGATATCCGCATCGTCCAGGATAATCGATGCGTTTTTGCCGCCCAGTTCCATCAGGGTTGGACTTCATCACCTCTACAGACGGAACCCGGATCGCATTTGAGCGCAGCGGCAGCGGTCCGCCATTGGTTCTGGTGGCCGTGGAGGGAGCGGTGACGCCGCTGACTACGCCCTGGAGCGCGAATACGAGGATGTCTCGGCAGTCATCCGGGCGGCGGGGCCAAATATCGGCGTCATTGGCCACCGCATCGCGGCCGCGCATACTGCGCTGCGTGAACTGGCGGACGGGGATTACCGGTTTGAGCCCGAACGATTTCGCAGCCTGGCAGTGCCGACTTTAATGCTGGTGGGGGAAAACAGCCCCAAAGAACTGACCGCGCCGTCCAAAGCGCTGCACGACGCACTTCCAGCCAGTCAGATTGTCACATTGAAGGGCCAGGGCATGTCGCGATGACGACCGCCCCAAAGCTCTTTGTGGACGCCGTAGTGGGATTTCTGGCATCGTAGACCACCAAAGAATTCGCCGCTGGTGAGGTTTACCGACACCGGCCATTCATACAACACGCCGCGATTTCCGCCTTTGACGCCTGCTGCGAATATCAGCCAGCTATCCGTTTTTCATGTGCAAAGGGACTGAGGCCCATCCACTCCTGCATTCGGGCTGCGATCTCGCGCGCACCGGTCAGCTCCAATCTCCCCTCGGTCACCGCTTTTTCGACCGTGTCCAAGCCCATCCAGATCGCGGTCATCGTGCGCAAGCTGCATACCGAATAGAGATCGATGTCATAACCCGGATCGGCATAGCAGGCCTCGACCCCGGATTCCGGATCGGCCAGCAACCAATAATTCTGCCGCGCGGTTGGAAGATTGTCGAACACGAACTGAAGGCAAACCCGGCGCTTCGGCAGCGGGTCGATATTGAGGAAACGGTGCATGTCCCATATCAAAAGTTGAGGGTCGAGATTGTTGAGGGAAACTTCGCTCTCTACCCATCGCTGCCCCCATGCACCGATCCCCAGGACAAGCGGGCGAAGTTCTTCTCCGGCTTTTGTCAGACGATACTCCTTAACGCCCTGGTCTCCTTTGAGCGACTGAATAACGCCGACCGCCTCCAATTCTCCCAACCGCTTTGACAAGAGCGTCGGCGACATCCGCGGCAGACCACGCCGAAGGTCGTTGAAGCGCGTGCTGCCGCACAGAAATTCGCGGATCAAAAGCGGCGTCCAGCGCGCGCAGAAAATCTCAGACGCCATCGAAACCGGACAGAACTGACCGTAACTGCCACGCATGGAATGTCTCCCTTTTGCCTGGAGCGGATGCCCGTTCGCGCCTGGGCGGCATGTCCGGCCCGGTCCAGTACAGTTTCAGGACTATCACGACCCGTCCATTGCGGCGACTCTGGTGGCATACTTTGAATACCGCGGAGAACGACCATGATCACGGCACACAGAGGAACCTGCTTTTGCGGTCGCATCGAAATCGAGGTCACCGGCACGCCGGAAGCAATGGGCTATTGCCACTGCGCATCGTGCCGCGCTTGGTCGGCGGGGCCGGTGAACGCGTTCAGTCTTTGGAAGCCCGAAAGCGTGCGGGTCACCAAAGGACTGGATCTGCTTGGCGAATATGCCGCCGTGCCGAATTCGAAGCGCAGGTTCTGCAAGGCGTGCGGCGGACACCTCATGACCGATCACCCTCGATGGGGTGTCACGGATGTCTTCGCGGCGACGATCCCCAGCCTGGCCTTCACGCCGGGAGTGCATGTGAACTACGCCGAGACCGTGCTGCCGATGCGGGACGGCCTGCCCAAGTTCAAGGATTTTCCGGCCGAAATCGGCGGGTCCGGCGAGCAAGTGGCGGAATAGTGTCTATCCATCAGGTTCGGCACAAAACGTACAGTGAAGACCACACAAAGGAAAAACCGATGACCAAGATCGCAATTGTCCAGGAGCCGCCCGTCTATCTGAACCTTGCCGCCAGCATGGAGCGCGCCGTCGGACTGGTCGCGCGGGCCGCGAGCGACGGTGCCAAGCTCCTGGTCTTCCCCGAGGCCTGGTTTCCCGGTTACCCGACCTTCTGCTGGCGCCTGTCACCGGGTGCTGACATGGGCAAGACAGACGAATTGTTCGCCCGATTGCAAGCCAATTCCATCGATCTGAGCCGCAATGGCATGGCCCCCTTGCAGGAGGCCGCCGCCGAGCACGAAATGGTGATCGTGGCCGGTTATCACGAAGTCGATGGCGAGGTGTCGGGCTCGACCCTTTTCAATTCCTGCATCACCATCGACGCGGACGGCACCATCGCCAACAACCACCGCAAACTGATGCCGACCAATCCCGAACGCATGATCTGGGGCTTTGGCGACGGGGCGGGCCTGAATGTGGTCGAAACCGCGGTGGGGCGGATCGGCGCGCTCATCTGCTGGGAAAACTACATGCCATTGGCGCGTTTCGCACTCTATGCCCAGAACGTCGACATCTATGTCGCACCGACCTGGGACAGCGGCGACACCTGGCTGGCCACGATGCAGCATATCGCCCGCGAAGGCGGCTGTTGGGTGATCGGATGCGCGACGGCGCTCGAAGTGTCGGACATTCCCACCGATATCCCCCATTACGACACCCTGTTTCCGAACAAGGACGAGTGGATTAACCCCGGCGACGCAGTGGTTTACAAGCCCTTCGGCGGGATTGCCGCCGGGCCGATGCATCGCGAAAAGGGGCTGCTTACGGCAGACATCGAGGTGCCGGTCGCCCGGGCCTCGCGCCGGAAATTCGACGTCAGCGGTCACTACTCCCGCCCCGACGTGTTCTCACTCTCGGTCGACAGGAGCCATAAGCGACCGGTTTCGTTTAGTTGACAGGCAGCGATTTGCTGCAACTACCATCCCCCGGGGAGGCAGCTGCTCGCAACTGACGCAAAACGCTGCGGTTAGAAAACAGAGAAGTTCCCTCGACGGAGATAGGCGCAACGCAGTCGTTTGCCGGTCCGTCGGCAGCGATAGCCTCTAGCAGCCTGTCGGACTTGATCTTCTGGAGGGATTCCTCTCCGGCGTGTGCGCAGGTATGGTCGGTCATGAGCAATTTTCGTGATTACGACCGTTCGCAGCGCCTGGTTTTGCCGGCTGATCTTTGTGACTGGGTGGCGGATGACGATCTGGCGCATTTTATTGTCGCTTCCGCCGAGCGGGTGGATCTGTCGGCCTTTCACGTCAGCCGCACGGGCAATGGCAAGGCGCAGTACCATCCGCGCATGATGCTGGCGCTGCTGATCTACTGCTATGCAAGCGGGATATTTTCCTCGCGCCGGATCGAGCGGGCGACCTATCGCGATGTCTCGGTGCGCTTCATCGCCGCCAATACCCATCCCGATCACGATACGATCGCCGTCTTCCGGCGGCGCAACGCCAAAGCCTTCGCGCTGGCCTTTGAGCAGGTTCTGCTGCTGGCCTCTGAGGCTGGATTGCTCAAGGTCGGCGCGGTGTCTGTGGATGGCACCAAGCTCGATGCCAATGCCTTGAAGATCAAGTCGATCCGCTATGACCGCATTCAAGCGCTTCGTCAAAAGCTGGCCGAGGACATTGCGGAATTAATGGTCAAGGCGGAAGCGGCCGACATGAACCCACAGGATGACGGGCTGTCCCTGCCCGAGGAGATCGCCCGGCGCGAGGTCTTGAAGGAAAAGCTCGATGTGGCAGCGCGGCGGCTGGAGGAAGCGCAAGCGCGGGATCATGATGATGACGATACCCCGCCGCCCCCGCCCGCGGCGGACAAGCTGCCTAAAGCCATTGCCACGCCCTGGCGGCTGGAGATGATGGCCAGGCTCAAGACCGAACCGGCAAAAAGCCAGTACAAAAAACGAAAACAGAGCGTCGAACCCGTCTTCGGCATCATCAAATCCATCCTCGGCTTCTCCCGCTTCAACCTGCGCGGCATCGAAAAGATCAAAGCCGAGTGGAAACTCGTCACCCTGGCCTACAACTGCAAGCGCCTGGCCGCCATGAGGACGCCTGAAAATATCAACACTCAACATCCAAACAGGCCAAACCAGACAGGCTGCTAAGGGGGCGTTGCGGGGTCTCCCCGCAGAAGGGGTTGCGCCGGCAACGCAGTGCCGTCCATAGGGAAAGCGTTCCCCTGCGGCTATTTATCGATCCTGCTTCTCGACGTCATGTCAGCTGGCTGACATTCTTGCGTAGGAAGGCAGAAAACTCCTTCAGCCTCTGACGCTCAAGCGCGTCGATGAACTCGGCAATCGACGGGATCGTCTTGCGGAGGTTCTGCCTTGCACGGCTGACGCTTGCGATGAGGGCGCTCGGGATGACTGAGTGGAGATCCATGAGGAAGTCGTCCGGCGAAACGGCCACGATCCCGTGAGGTCGGAGGGCCGTGGCCGGAAAGTCCTTCAGGTTCCAGGTGACGATGACCGAAGCCTTGCCGGCGATAGCGGCTGGCAGCCCGATCCAGTTCAGGCCGGACATGGACCTGCCACAGTGCCATGCGGCGGATACGGACGGGATCGGTATCTGGCGCGGCAGCGAGCCTTTCTCGGAATCGTGCCGCGAGCTGACTCGCCGACTGTCCCAGGGGCGCCGCCGCGCAGAAGATGATTTCCGCTCCCCCGGCCTCCTGAGAGATGGCCCGCCGCCGGAGATCGGGCGCGCGCGTAGCTTCGATCTGGATCGCACCGTTGGCGTCCAGAAAAATGGCCAGCAATTTCATGATCGATTCCCCCTATGCCGACGGTTTCAGCACTGCGATGCACACGATCGCTCCTGCCACCCCTGGGAACCTCAAGTCGAAAAGCAACGAGACCCAAGTAACTCTATAAACGATGCTGGACTTTCCTGACCGTTTCGGATGGGTATTCGCCGAACGCTGCCCGATAACGGGCTGCAAAGTGCCCGAAATGGGTGAACCCCCATTTCAGTGCGACCGAATTGATGGGAAGCCTGTTGTCGAGGCACGACAGTTCATCTCGCGCGGCCTGAAGACGTATCTGGCGCAAATAGGCGGTCGGGGTCATGTCCTGGAATTGTCGAAACCCCGTTTGCAGCGCACGCACGCTGACGCCAGCCGCATCGGCGATTTCGCTGATCGTCAGGGACTTGTGCATATTTGCGTGCATGAAATCGATCGCCTCCCTGATGTGGCGGGGCGCGATGTCCAGAAAGCCGCCCCTCTCCAGGTGCGAGCTCAGTCGGTGGGGGACGTTCTCGAATATGAAGCGCAGCGTGCTCTCGACAAGCAGTGCCATGGCCTGGGGCGAGCGCTCCAGCACCCTTTCACCGGTCATGCCCGAAGCGATGGCGTGAATAAGGCAGTAGAAGGTCGCGCCCGCTGGCGTAGCCAGATTGAATAGCGGCGCCAGTTCGAGTTCGCTCAGCACAACGTCCCCGAACATCGAGGACAATACCCTTTTGACCGCCGAACTGCTGAAAACCAGATTGCCCCGCGACATTTGCGGTCCATTCACTGAAGCGAAGCGATTGGCGCGCGCCATCGGCAGCAATAGCGCAGTTCCGGGAACGACTGTCACATTGTTCGAGCCAACAGTCGCATCGTATGCGCCTCCTGAGAACAAGGCGAGAACCTTAAGGCCCTCATAGTCGGATTCAGAACTGACAAACCAATCCGCAGAATAGTGCATGTGAAACAATGTGACATCGGGGGATGCCACACAGCCCAACTGCCATTGAAACGCGTTCCCTTTGCCAGCCCCGATCTGTCCCGACGTGGATGGCACAAATTGCGCAAAGGTATCCATAAACGCGTCGAATCCCGTGCCGGAGGCCGCCGGCGGCGCATAAAAGGATTGATGGTTCAACATAGCTACCGACCTTGTTCAACGCGCGAATCGGACGTACAAATATTTTCATAATCGGGGCTCGGCGAAGAAAAGCAAGGTTCTACAAGCGCGCTCCGCTCAAAAGAACACATCGTCCAGCGCCGCCTCTTCATCCGGGGCGGTGGCGGTCGCGTCCAGGGATGGCGGAAGGTCCAGTATCCGGTCGTGTACCTGACGCTCACCGTCCATCGTATATCTGGCTCTCAGTCTGGCGAAGAACTCCGCGTCGAGCGCCGACAGGTCCGGCTCGCTGGATGCCAGGGCGAGAATTTCGGCTTGCGCCGCATGCAGAACAGCTGAAAGATTCCGCTGACCGGCGGCATGACCGGCCGCGGTATTGAGTTGTTTCACCGCCTGCGGTCCAACCGCCGTCATGGTGGAAACATGCACCCGCAATCGTCCCGACACCTGCCCGAGCAGATCGACCGCGCCATCGGCCGCGCTTTCGAGCGCAGCAATCCGCCGCGCCTGGCCAGCCGCCGCGCCATCGGCAAGCGCCTGGGCATGGCTCTCCGCCGCGTCCAATGCGCCCAGAATGGCCGACGACGCCTCGACCGTCTCGCTGACGATCTCGCGCAGGCTCTGTGCGATGACGCGCAGCGCGCCGCCTTCCTCGCCGAGCTTGGCGCACTGAACCGCCGTGTTGAAGCTCAAGAGGCGAATGGACTGCTCGATTTCGCCAATCGCCGCGAGGCGCTCCACCATGACCGCGACCGAACGCGCCACTTCGGCGGCGATCTTTTCCGTTTCGGCGCGTGTCTGGGCAAAATCACGGAAGAGCGCCCGGATTTCCGCGAGTTCATCGACAATGCTGCCAAGCGCCGCCTCGCCATCGGAAAAGGCGGTCGCCGCTTCGCTCTTGCCCGCCAGCAGGACCTTGTCGGCATCGTCGGCGAGGTCTTCGAGGGTCTGAGCGAGGTCGGCGACCTGGCGCTCGAAATCCTGGCCGGCATCTTCGAGCAGCGCAGCGAGCAGCCTCGCCGCCGCCGCATGGGTATCGACGTTCACACCCGATGCGCGTTCAACGAGCATGGCAAGCGCTTCTTCCACATGCTCGACGCGCTGGCGTGTCATGTCGCCAATCTGAAGGGCCGACACCGCTTGCGACACACGCGCGCGGATCTGCGCCGTCAGGTCCGTATGCTCACCGGCCGCCGCCGCGGCGCGCTGGCGATAGGCGGCAACGGAATTCAGGTGCTTATCCAGCCGGCTCACAATCCCGGTCATGGTCCCGTCGTGCCGCTCGGCAAACGCCATGCTTGCGCTTCGCGCATTCGCCAGATCGTGCGCAAACCGCTCATAGGCCTTGGCGAAGTCGGCAACGGCCTCGTCGACCTTTTGGGTGAGATCCCGCACATCCACGGTGAACACTTCGAGGTCGCGCTGGTCGCCTTGCGTCACCGAGGCGATGACCCGGGCATTGACCGCCACCAGCTTGATGGTGCGCACGGATTTACGCAAGGCGTGCATGGGCGTGGATGCCGCCTGCGCCATTGCGTTCAGACGGTCGAGGCAACCGACCTCCTCGCCGTGCGCCCCGGACATCTGGAGCACCTCATCACGAATGGCGGTCAGTGTCTTTTCGATGCCGGCAAACTGCTCGCTTTTGAGTTCCGCAGGGATACCTTCATGAGCGGTCGAGATTTCGTTGAGCAGCCTCACCGAATCGAGAAGCTGCTGGCCCATGTCGAGGAAGGTCTCTTCGATCTTTCGGCGCGGCGCGGCAAGCGAGGCGCAGATATGCGTCAATACCGCGTCCGGATCGGGAAGAATTCCGAAATCGGAGGATGGGGCAAGCGCGGTCTGGCTCATGGCATTCCTCCCGGCGAACGATTGTCTTCGATGATTGCCCGGGCGATGCGGTTGAGCGGAAGGACCCGGTCGACACCGCCACGGTCAATGGCTTCCTTGGGCATGCCGAACACCACGCAGCTTTCTTCGTCCTGAGCAATGGTGCGCGCGCCTGCGGTTTTCATTTCAAGAAGACCGTGCGCGCCGTCGTCGCCCATGCCGGTGAGGATAACGCCAAGGGCATTCGGTCCGGCGCCCTGGGCGACCGAGCGGAACAGCACATCGACCGAGGGACGGTGGCGGGAGACGTGCGGCCCGTCCTTGATCGCGATACGAAAGTGCCTGCCAGCCCGCTGGACCAGCATGTGGTGGTTGCCCGGCGCGATCAGCACCTGGCCCGGGATGACGGCGTCGCCATCCCGCGCCTCCTTGACGGCGGGCGTGCAAATCCCGTCGAGCCGCCGCGCGAAGGCGGCGGTGAACTTTTCCGGCATGTGCTGGACAATGACGATGGGCGGGCAATCGGCCGGCAACGCCGAGAGCACGGCGCGCAGGGCTTCGGTGCCGCCCGTCGAAGCGCCGATGGCCACGATCGGGTCGGTGACAAGCCCAAGCGCGCGGCTGGGAGGCGCGGGCGGAAGCACCGCGTCGGCGGTCAGTTTTTTCTCGATGGCGACCGGTTTGAAGGTGCGCCGTTGCACTCTGCCCAGCCGGGCATGGGCGGCAGCGCGCACAACGTCGCAGATGCGCATCTGCGCGTCGGCCAGGGCGTGGGCGGTGTCGACGCGCGGCTTGGTGATGACATCGACGGCCCCCGCCTCCAGCGCCTTCATGAAGGCGCTCGATCCCTCTTCGGTCAGGGTGGAGCAGATGACGACGGGGATGGGGCGCTGCGCCATGATCTTCCTGAGGAAGGTCAGGCCGTCCATGCGCGGCATTTCGATGTCGAGAAGGATGACGTCGGGAACCCCGGAACGCATGCGCTCGGCGGCGATGTAGGGGTCCGAAGCGGTCGCCATGACTTCGAGGTCCGGGGCGCTGGCGATGACATCGGACAGCGCCTGACGGACGGCCGCCGAATCGTCGACGATGAGAACGCGGATCTTGTCGGTCATCGCGTCACCATTTTCCGGGCACGTTTTCGAACACCCCCGGAGCCCATTGCTTGAGTCTTAAATTGGTGCCGATCATGGATTCCGAGTGCCCCAGAATCAGGAAGCCACCGGGCCGCAGATGTCCCATCAGCCGCGCGACGACGGCTTCCTGCGTGGCTTTTTCGAAATAAATCAGCACGTTGCGCAGGAAAATGACGTCGACGTCCCGGTCGACCGGGTAACTTTCGTCCATAAGATTGAGGCGCCGGAAACGTACGTGGCGGCGGAGTTCGGGCACGATGCGGACGTCGGAGCGCAAGGATGGGGCGTGTCCGCGCATCAGATAGCGCTCCTGCATCTGGGCAGGGACCGGCGCGATCATCTCGGCAGGGTAGACGGCACGCTCGCCGGCGGCGAGCATCTGGGTGGAGATGTCGGTGCCCAGGACGGCGAACTGAAGATCGTATTTGGCCGCGAGGTCGGCCATGACCATGGCAATCGTATAGGCCTCCGCGCCGTTGGAACTCGCCGCGCTCCAGAATTTGAGTTTCGGCCTGGTGCCAGGCCGGCGCTGCGCGAGAAGCGCAGGGATGAGCCTGCGTTCCAACGTCACGAAGTGATCCGCCTCGCGGAAGAAGTCGGTCTTGTTGGTGGTGACCGCGTCGATGACGTGAACCAGTTCGCCGGCAATGCCGTTTTCCTCGAACAGGAACCGGCAATAGGCCGTCAGACTGGGATGCCTCAGGCTGCGCATGCGTTTGCGCAAGCGGCCCTCCACCATGAGACGCTTGGCCGGAGGCAGCTTGATACCGGTCTGGCCGTTGACCAGCTCGGCGATACGATCGTAATCGGCATCCTCGAGCCGATCGGGCCGGACCTGTTCCGGCTCATGGGGTGCGCGCAATGCGGCTTGGGACACGATGGAGACTCGTTACTTGAATGAACACGCAAACAAAACCGAACTCAGGCGGCGTGACTATCCGCCAGCGCCGCCTCTTCGGACGCGAACAGGCGCCCAAGCTCGAGAACGGTGACGAATTTCCCGTGCCGTCGCCCGATCCCGGCAATGAACTCGCTGCGCCATTTGGTGCCGATTTCCGGCGCGGCCTCGAGGCGGTCTTCGTCCAGAACGGTGACTTCAAATACGCGGTCGGTCTTGAGGCCGAAGGTGACTTCCCTCTCGTTCACGGTGACGTTGAGAACAATGATACGCGTATTCTCGGTATCTTCGACTTTCTCGAACCCCAGCTTCATACGCAGATCGATGACCGGCACGCCCTGGCCGCGCACGTCGATCATGCCCAAGAGGTGAACCGGCGCATGGGGCAACCGGGAGATCGGCTGCACTTCGAGGATTTCCCGCACCCGCTCCACGGGTACGGCCAAGAGATCCTCGGCAATCCCGAGGGTGACATATTGCACTGCATCAGCCATTTCGGCGCTCCTATCCTGGAGGACAACAGGGTCCGCCCGGCGCAGGGTGCGCCGGGCGGATGTGGGGCGGCTTACGCCGTGCCCGTACGCTTGAACTCCTTGTCGAGTTCGTCGTTGCCATCGCCCATCTCGAAGGCGAAGCCGCCATCGGACTTGGCCGGACGCTTGCCCGCGAAGTGCGGAGCGGCGGCGGCGACCTTCTGCTGCAAGCCCTTTACCGGGTGCGCCACATGGGCCACCTGGGGCTGGTGCTTGACCGTCATGGCCGGAGCACCGGCGGTCTCATCGAGCCTGAAGTAGCTGATGGAGGCCTGGAGCTGTTCGGCCTGGGTGGCCAGTTCCTCGGCGGTCGAGGACATTTCCTCGGCGGCGGAGGTGTTTTGCTGGGTCACCTTGTCGAGCTGCTGAATGGCGGCGTTGATCTGGCCCGCGCCGGCGTTCTGCTCGTTGGAGGCGGCGGAGATTTCCGAGACCAGTTCGGCGGTCTTCTGGATATCGGGCACCAGCTTGGCGAGCATTTCGCCGGCCGACTGCGCAGACTTCACCGTATTGCCCGAAAGCCCGGAGATTTCCTGCGCCGCAGCCTGCGAGCGCTCGGCAAGCTTCCGCACTTCCGAGGCCACGACCGCGAAGCCGCGTCCATGCTCTCCGGCGCGGGCGGCCTCGACCGCCGCGTTCAAAGCCAGAAGGTCGGTCTGCCGGGCAATTTCCTGAACGATCAGGATCTTCTCGGCAATGGTCTCCATCGCACTGACGGCTTCGCCCACGGCCTTGCCCGATGCTTCCGCGTCAGCGGCGGCCTTGCGGGCGATTTCCTCGGTCTGGCCGGAATTGTCGGCGTTCTGCTTGATGTTGGCGGCCATCTGTTCGACGGACGAAGAGGCTTCCTCGGTCGAGGACGACTGCTCGACGGCGCCCTGGCTAAGCTGCTCGGCGGCTGCCGACATCTCCTGGGAGCCCGATGCGACGTTGCGGGTGGCCGTGGTCACTTCGCCCACGACTTCCTTGAGCTTGGCAACCATGTCGTTGAGCGCGTCGACAAGGTCCTTGATCTCGTCATTGGACTTGACCGAAGCCGTGGCGTTGAGATCTCCCGCCGCAACCGACCGGGCCAGCCCGACAGCGCTCGAGACACCGCGCGAAATGTTAAGAACGATCCAGAAGGCAGCGACGGCGGCGATCAGGACAGCACCGATCAGCACCGTGATCATGGTCACCCGCGCCGTTTCGAACGCAGCGAGCGAAGCGGCCTTGCCCTCGTCCATCTGCGTTGCATTGAAATCGAGAAGCTTCTGGAATATATTCACGACCCGTGAACGCGCCTCGGCGCCCGTTGTCTGGGCGATTCGCGCGGCGTGGTAGTCGCCGTTTTCAAGCGCCTTGGCGGCCACTTCGGGCACAATCGCCAAATAGGCTTCAAGAGCCTGGCTATACCGGTCGAACTCGGCCCGATCGGCGCCGGCGAAGCCGGTCGAACGCGCGGCCAGGTCCGTTTGCAAGCGGGCAATGGACTCATCGAGAAGGTCCGCGTAGCGCTGCTGGGTTTCGGGGTTGTCGTTCGACGCGATGATGTTGAGCAAGCCCACGCGGACGCGGTACAGATCGAGCTCGATCTCGCTGATCGCCTCAAGCTTTCCAGTGGCCGTCGCATCACCGTTTTCTATCCTGTGGGTGAAGCGCTCCAGCAACGTTGCCCCTATGGCTTCTGCAGCCTCGAAGGCCTCGGCCCCCTCGCCCTGCGCCATGCGGTGGGCGGTGGCAATAGACTGCTTGCGGGCTTCGTCAATCACGTTCTGGTTTTGAACGAGGTAGGCATCCCAGGCCATCAGGAACTCATCGACAAGCCGCTGACCTTCCTCATTGGCCATGGCGCGAACGGTGGCGACCTCCGCGCGAACCAGCGCGTCCTGTTCGGCGATGCTTGCTATGTACCGATCCATCTCCTCGTCGGTGGTCGCCAGAATGACATTCTTTTCGTCGCGGGCGACACGAATCGTACCGGCATTGGCGCGGTTGGCGGCGCGGATGCTCTCGTGTTGCCCCTCAAGGAGGCTTACATACGTATCGTTGATGGTCCCCATCGAACTGAGCCCGAGGAGCATGCCACCCCCCGCCAGCAGGACAACGACCGCAAAGGCTGCCGCCAGTTTGACCTTGAGCGTTAGTCTCATGAATCGATCCTTTCTTCCGATTCAAAGGACGGGCTTCTGCCCCCCTCATTTCCAAATATCCGCCCCATATCGGGGATGATGATGAAATCTTCGCCACGCTTGCCGATGCCCTTGACGTATTCGGGCCGCCAGCGCATGCCGACCCTGGGCGCCTCCTCGATGGAGGCGCTTTCGATGTCGGTGACGTCATGCACCCTGTCCGCCAGAATGGCGGCGAGGGTAGGTTCGCCATCGAGGTCGATCTCGATGACGACGATGCGCGTATCGGCATCGGGTGGGGTGAGGTCCATGCCGAACATCACCCGCAGGTCCGCCAGCGGCACCACCCGCCCGCGCACATTGATGAGGCCCGAAACGAACGCATTCGCATTGGGCACCTCGGTGATGGGCACCACATCGAGGATTTCCCGGACGCTGGTCGCCTCGATGGCGAACACTTCATCCTGAAGACCCAGCGTGAGAGCCTGCATGGCGGCGGAATTTCCCCGCGCGCCGGTTTCACTTTCCATGGCCAGCGCGCTCATGCGGCCCTCCCATTGGTCGTGTTGCGGAAACGCTCTTCGGAAGCCTGTCCGAAGCGCACCAGATGGCCCACATCGAGGATGAGGGCGACCGTGCCGTCCCCGAGAATGGTGGCGCCAGAGAAGGTCTCGACCTTGGCGTGAAGCTTCGAAAGCGATTTGATGACGGTCTGGTTGTTGCCCAGGATCTGGTCGACGACCAGGCCAACCCGGCTCTCGCCGGTCGAGACAATGACGACCTTCTGGTGCATATCGGCGGGCGCCTGGGTCTTGAAGAGTTCCCGCAGGCGCAGGAAGGGCACGAGATTGCCGCGGATATTGAGGAAGTTGCGCCCCTTGGCGGCCTCCGCCTCGCTCGCGGAGAGCTCCACGCATTCCTCGACCGCCGAAAGCGGGATCGAGTAGCGCCCCTTGCCCACCCGGACCAGCATGCCTTCGATGATGGCGAGCGTGAGCGGCAGCCGCAGCGTGACCGTGGTGCCTTCACCGGGCCTGGAGACGACATCGATGGCGCCGCGCAAGCTTTCGATGGTGCGTTTGACCACATCCATGCCCACGCCACGCCCCGAAACCGAGGTGATTTCCTTCGCCGTTGAAAAGCCGGGATGGAAGATGAGCTGATAAAGGTCCTCATCGGTCATCTTGGCGTCGGCGGCGATCAGCCCGGCTTCCTCGGCCTTGGCGCGGATGCGTCCGGCGTCGAGCCCGGCGCCATCATCGCTGATCGAAATCGCGACTTCGGCCCCGGTATGGGCGGCGGCCAGCCGCACGGTGCCTTTTGCCCGTTTACCCGAGGCCGTCCGGAGTTCGGTACTCTCGAGCCCGTGATCGACCGAATTGCGAATGATGTGCACCAGCGGATCGGCCAGCCGTTCGATAACGGTCTTGTCCAGTTCGGTGTCCTCGCCCGAGGTGACGAACTCCACCTCTTTGCCAAGTTCCCCCGAGAGGTCGTGCACCAACCGCCGGAAGCGGCCGAACAGCGTGCCGATGGGGACCATGCGGATGCCCATGGTGGTGTCGCGCAACCCTGAAGCGAGCCGCTCGATCTCCTCGGCGACGGCCTTGAGGCTGACGTCGTCGCTCAACACGGCGATTTGCGAAAGCCGCGCCTGGGCGATGACGAGTTCACCGACCCGGTCCATCAATTCATCGAGCCGCTCGGCCGGAACGCGCAGGGAGGAATTCCCTTTTTCTCCGGACGACGCGGCCGCGCCGGTGGATTTGGCCAAGCGCTCGGCGGCGGGTTTGCCGTTCGAGGACGGCGCGGGATCGGACCCGGCGTCGACGCTCTCTTGCGCTTCGAGCGGAACGATCGAAAGCTCCATCCCGTCCTTGAGGAAAATGAAGACATCCTCGATCGCCTCGCGTCCCTGGTCGGTCTCAAGAATGACCTCCCAGGCGAGATAGGACGCCTCGGGGTTCATCTCCTCGATGGGCGGGACGTGATCGGTGCTTGCCACCACGGTCGCGGTCCCGAGCGCGCGAAGCTCTTCGAGCAGCAGCAGCGGGTTGGTTCCCAAAACGAGCGCGTCTTCGGGCAACCGGAAGGCGATCTTCCAGACCACCCGCCCGGCTGGACCGGCGTCGGTGACCTCAGCGGCGGCGGCTCCGCGCGTCGCGGTATCGCCCGGCGTCAGGATTTTGCGGAGCGCCTCGAGGATCGGAGCGCCCGCCGCGGTATGCCGGCCCGGCTCAGCTATAAGGTGGGCGATATGATCCTTTGCCGCCAGAGCGATTGTGACCAGGCCCGGACTGATCTCTGCCTTGCCTTTGCGCACCTGATCGAACGCGGTTTCGAACTCGTGGACGAATTCGGCCACCTCGTCGAAGCCGAACATGGCGCCCGAGCCCTTGATGGTATGCAGTGCGCGGAACGCGCTGCCGACAAGATCGCTATCGTGCGGGTTCTGGTCGAGGTCGAGCAGCGCCTGTTCGAGCTGCTCGAGCAGCTCACGCGCCTCTTGCCGGAATGTGTCGGTGGGATCGGCACTCATCAGCCTGCTACCTTTTTGATGACGGCCAGCAACTGGTCCTGTTTGAAGGGTTTGACGATCCAGCCCAGCGCGCCGGCCTCCTTGGCCTGCTGCTTCATGCCGTCGTCGGATTCGGTGGAAAGGAAAATGATCGGCACACCCGTGCTCGACGGATGGGTCCGGAATTTGCGGATAAACTCGATACCGTTCATCACCGGCATGTTGAGATCGGTGATGACCGCATCGACCTTGTTGGACGTCGCCTTGGTGTAGCCGTCCGATCCGTCCACGGCCTCGATGACGGTATAGCCGGCCCCGGAGAGGGTGAGCGACACCATCTGCCGGATGGATGCGGAATCGTCGACAGTCAGGATTGTCTTGCTCATGCCGCCTGCACCTCCGCATCCGCACCCAGCCAGAATGCTTCATCCTGGCCATGTGCCTCCCCATCGGTGCCGAGCAGGCCGAGGCCGATCAGCGCGGCACGGATCGACCCGCCGGGTACATTGTTGAGCTCAAATGTCTTGCCTTGCGTGACCGCGCTTTTACGCGCTGCCACGAGAAGCTGGGCGATGCTGACATCGAATTCTGTCAGGGCCGCCAGGTCGACCTCGATCGCATCGGCCTCCTGAAGCGCCGTCCGCAGCACGTTTGCGATGCGCGCTGCATCCTTGATGCCGCTGTAATCCTCCAGCCTCACAGTGCCGCCAGGCCCTCGCCGGGCCGCTGAATCCGGATTTGCGGTCGATAGATTCGTTTCGGTCACGATAACCCCCATTGTTCGCGGATTGGTCGAACGCAGCAAGTCAGGTACGCGCGCTCCATCCCGCCTGTGTGAGAAGGAGGCGCCGGAAACCTGAACAAAAACTTACGGGGATAAAAAGGGTGCGTTTATTGGACTCATTTTGCGTTTATTGGACTCATTTTTATTCCCGAACACACGCGGATTTGGGAATAGCGCGCCAACGCACCGGCGGCGGAACCGGGGCCCGTATTACCAAGTCTCGGAGCCTGAGCGCCTGACCCGACAGTCTGCCGGGTCAGGCTCTTGATACTTATGGATCGGGGAAATTGCCCGTTCGGGCCATCAAGCCGACAAGGCCGGGGATTCGAGCGCCGCAGCCAGGACATGGCGCTCTCGAAACTGCGCTTCAGACAGCGGCTTGCTGAAATGGTAGCCTTGCCCGATCTTGCATCCGAGCCGAAGCAGGATCCTTGCCTGATCACTGGTCTCGATCCCCTCGGCGACGGTCTCCATATCGAGCGCCTGGGCGAGAGAGATGAACGCCTTGACCAGTTCCGCCTTGCGCCAGTCGGTTTCCATATCGCTGACAAACGAGCGGTCGATCTTGAGGACATCGACATCGAACCGGTTGAGATAGGCGAGCGCCGATTGCCCCGTGCCGAAATCGTCTATGGCCACGGTGATCCCCATACGGGCGAGTTCGGCCAGCGCCTCGTGAACGCCCTGCTCATCCTGCAGGATGAGGCTTTCGGTGATCTCGCATTCCAACCATTCCGGCCGGCAGCCGGTCTCCAGCAGCGCCTCGCGGATGTCGGCCGCCACATCATTGTTGACGAACTGCCGGCTGGACAGGTTGACCGCCACGCGAAGCGGCGTTTGCACCCTTGCGTTCCATTCAACGACAGTGCGGCAGGCCTCGAAGAGGACCCAACGGCCGACCTCGACGATGGCGCCGGTCTGTTCGGCGATGGAGATGAATTTGTCGGGGCCGAGCAGACCATGCTCGGGATGGCGCCATCTCAGGAGCGCCTCGGCGCCGATGCATACGCCATCGGCCAGCAGGATCTTCGGCTGATAAACGAGTTCCAGTTCTCCGTTGCCGCAGGCCTGCTTGATGTCGTTCGTCAAAGCCAGCCGCGTTGCCGCCGCTTCGGAGAGTTCGCGTGCATAAAATCGAACGCTGTTCGGACCGGCAGCCTTGGCATCGTACATGGCCGCGTCGGCATGGGCGGACAGTTCGTCCATGGTCTGGCCATCGTCCGGAAAGATGGAAATGCCGATGGCCGCCGAGGTGAAGACCTCCCGGTCGCAGAGATTGAACGGTGCGCGAAGAGCTTGCCGAATGCGCCGGACAACGGTTTCGACATCGGCCCGGCGCCTGAGGTCAGGCAGGAGTACCGCGAATTCATCGCCACCCAGGCGCGCCAGAATGTCTCCCCGGCGCATGCTCCTTGACAGCCTCGCCCCGATCTCGCGTAACATCTCGTCACCGGCCGAATGGCCCAGGCTGTCATTGACATCCTTGAAGCGGTCGAGATCGAAGAGTAGCAGCGCTGCCTGCTTTCCGGCCCCACGGCACCCGGCCAGTACCTGCGCGAAACGCTCGTTGAACCCGGTGCGGTTGACAATGCCGGTCAATGTGTCGCTATAGGCGAGTTGCCGGATTTTCTCGCGCTGATCGACAAGCTCCGTGATGTCACGGATCGTCGCAAGGACGGTGGCAACCTCGCCCTTTTCGTCGAACTCCGGCACGAAATTGACCAGTGACCAGCGCATCGCCACTGAGGGGTTGTAATGTTCGACCTCGATCTGCCGTTCGTTTCCTGTGCGGAACACCTCTTGCAGGGTAGCGATATAATATGCCGGATCGACGACACCGCTGGGTTTGCGCGCCCGGCGGCCGGTTAGCCTGCTGGCGTTGGAGCCGATGAGATTGTGCATGGCCGCGTTGACATAAATGCGGCGCAGGTCCCGATCATAGCGGATCATGCCGTCGGGTGAGTGCTCAACGAGGGTGCGCACCTCTTCTTCGCGGGCACCGAGCGCTCTCTGGACCTGCTTGAGCTCACTGACGTCGGTCCATATGGTGAGCGCGCACCAACGGTCGTCCAGCTTAATACGGGCGGAGCGAATCTGAACATCGAAGGTTGAACCGTCCTTGCGCTTGTGGACACCCTCAAGGGCAAATACACCGGTTTCCCTGATTTTCGTGTACCGTCCGTCCAGCGCGTCACCCAGAGGCGAGATCCGCAAATCGGCGATGCCGAGGCTGGAGAATTCCTCCCGCGTATATCCATGCATAGCCGCAGCATGGTCGTTGAACTGTATGATCCTCCGTGTTTCTTCGTCCATCAGGGCGATGGCGCCCGGCACTTGGTCGAACATGACGGAAAGCAGCCCCTCACGCTCCCGAAGCAAGTGCTCGGCTTTCTTGCGCTCATCGATGTTGCGGATGGTGCCCACCAGCCGCAAGGGTTTGCCAGAGGCATCACGCTCGACAACCCGGCAGCTATCACTGATCCAGCGATAGCCGCCATCGCCGTCACGCAAGCGCAGCTCGATCTTGAACCCATCCTGCTCCGGATCGAGCGCGCGTGCCGCTTCGAACGCGAAACGCTCCATATCGTCGGGATGAACACGGGAGATCCAGTCCTGCCCGGTGGCGATTTCGCCATGCGCTACGCCGAGGACGGCGCTGTACTGGGGGCACGTCTCTACGCGATCGGTTTGCGCATCCCACTCCCAGATGCCGATGCCGGCGCTTTCGGCCGCAAGCCGCATGCGGAATTCTGCGGCATCGCGTTCCGTGCGCATGCGCTTGACCTCGGTAATGTCGCGCACCACATTGAAAGAAAAAATTTCTCCGTCGGCGTGAAAAGCAAAGCAGCTGATCTCCACATCATGAGTGCTGCCGTCCCGGTGCCTGTGCCGCGTTTCGAAGCGAGTAGGCGCGAAACCCTCTTTCGGGTGGGCCGACCAGATTGAGTGGACACCCTTGCGCGTTGCGCCGGGGTCCCAGTCCCACGGATGCAGGCCGATTACATCCTGGGGAGCGTTAAAGCCAAGCATACGCGCGAACGCCGCGTTGCAGGCGACTGCCGAATAGTCCTTGCTGGACAGGATGACGACGCCATCGTTCATGGCAGCCATCGCGTGCTGATAGATGCTGGTCTGCGCCCGTTCTTGAAGATCGATCGCCCAGGCACTGTCAGCGACGGTATGTTCACGCGCCGATTGCGTGTTCGCCACAGACGCGATCTCCCGGATTTCTTGCAGTACTGGACCTGTCATTCTTGATGCCCCCCGCGCCCGGCCTTCGTCGATGCCGGTATTCCGGCGCCACCAGGCAGATCGAATTCAAAGGAGTTTCGCTTAAACCATGATTAACAAGCCGAGACAGGAGCCGGTACATTCGCATTTGGGATGACTTTTGCGCGTTTAGGATAGAACGGCAGGTGATTACTTGGCCCCTTAGAAGATCGACGATCCATGCGAAGAGCCATTGATTGGCCGGTTTTGCACCAGCGTTAGAAATCATTGACGTGCTCGATTTTACCTCTTGGAAAAATCGAGCGTTTTGTTGGAGCAGGCAACTGCACGACTGCGGTGCAGGGAAAGACTTGAACGGACGATTGCCGGATCGCGATCTTGCCTTGCCCGAACCCGCCATGACCGCCCTTGTTGGCCTCGCGACCACGCCCTTGCTCGACATCGGCGACACCATCGACGCGCCTGCGCCCCTCCTTGCTGCGCAAGACCACGATGCGATGCGAACAGCGTTGCCGCCGATCATGGCCGGTCCTCAGCGGCATTGCGGGCAACGAAGAGACCTTTTGGCGGCAAGGCCATGGGCCTTTCCGGTACTGCCGGGAGGAGCGAAAGGACCTCGTCAGGCGGGTCATCCTGCAACGCTGGATCCAGCGGGCAAAGCGCCATAGTCACGCACAACGAAGATCCCAGTCCTCAAACAGCCGCAAGCGCAGGGCCTTCTTCGGGAGGTCGCTCCGAAGACACGGGCCGACCGTGCCAACCGTCCAAGTCGGTTCGGTAAAAATGGTATGTGCGGCATCCTTGATGGCAACGGCCACAAGCCCGGCAGCCTTGCAGGCGTCCACGCAGGCAATAAGTTCAGCCTCGTTCCTGACACCGACGGCAACCTTGCCATACTCGCCGCTCATATATCGGGCAACGATATCCGGATTGCGCTTCTCCGACAACCAAAGGTAGGTGGAGTGGCCATGCCCTGCCCGGGCGGCATCGGCAGATCCTTGCGGATGAAGAGCCACATGCGCGGCTCCGGCCCGATCGCCTCGCGCCGCGCCGCGCCGGTTGAGCTGCTTCCGTTATCGATCGATCTTTCCCCGCATCGGATTAAGGACATCCATCCCCCGGAAATCGCGAAGGATATCAAAAGTCGCGTGGAAAGGCGGGATGCGGGGACTCCGGGGGAATTTTCTTCACATTTTCAAAAAGCTGGCGCTGTGCGGACCTGCCGGTATTATTCGGCACGCTTGGGGTTCGCGCCAAATTGACCTGATGCGGTCAAACGATCAAGGTTCCGCCCAGATCGGTAGCGGGCTTTGCACTGACGTGTTCCACGCGGCGGCGCCAGTTGGCGCCCAAATGGTAGTAGCGCAAGCTGTCCCTTTCGGGGTCGATGACGTTTTCCAGCCGAGCCTTGAGCAGGATCCATTGCGCGGGATCGACTTCAACTTCGAACACGGAAAACTACACACGCTGGCCGTAGTCCTTGCAGGCCTTTGCCATACGTCGCAACCTGCCGGCTCCATCGGCATGTGTGGTCTCGACGTCATAGGTCACCAGCACCATCATTTCCGCAGCGTCCTATTTCCAAAGCCAGGGCGGGTAGGCATCAAGGTCGCCGCGCAGATGCCGCGCAAGAAGTTGTGCCTGCAGATGAGGCACAAGGCCTAGCTGGCTAGTCCCTAACGACAATCCCGATACCCGCGAACACGAACAGTCCGCCCACGGCCTTGTGCAACCGCTGCATGATCCTTTGCGTGATGTGCATGGCGCAAATCCTGGCGCCGAGGCCGGCATACAAGGCCGCAACCGCAAATGCTGTGACGCCAACCAGCGCACTCATCACAACCATTCGTCCCAACACGGCTTCGGAATTGCCGAGGAACTGGGGAAACAGCGCGGTGAAAAACAGGATTGCCTTGGGATTGCTTGCCGCGACCAGGAAACCATCCCGGAACATCCAGCGTGGAACCGGTGGGCCATATGATGCTCCGGACCGGACGTTTACGCGATCAGTCGGACTGCGCCACATCCTGATGCCGAGGTAGATGAGATAAGCCGCGCCCAGATATTTCACCGCCAGCAACAAAGATGCCGATTGCGCCAGCAATACCCCCAGGCCAGCCGAAGCGGCGGCCGCCTGCAACACGGAGGCGGTCGCGTTGCCCAGCGCGGTGGCAAGCGCTTTGCTCAATCCGAACCGGGCACCGTGCGTGAAGGCAATCAGCGTACTTGGTCCCGGGACCACGGACACCAAAAACACTGACGAACAGAACAAAAGCCAGAAATCCATCAGCTTCTCGCTCCGTCCTGCCCCAGCCGGTAGATCCCGTAGCCTGTCAGGAGCAGCGCGGCTCCACTGGCACAGGTCCGTGCGATGTTCCATCTCTGCCAGGGTGCCGAGTAAGCGGACCAGATTGCCTCCGCCTGGCCGGGATCGAGCGGCAAATGGATATTGGCGAGGGCTTGGTTCATCGGGACGTTGACCAGCGCAGTCAATACGAGACCACCGAACACATAGATCACGCCCGCACCCACCAACGCCATGGCCACTGCGCGGCTCCCCTGTCGATGTGCGAGCCACGCTGTTATGAGAAGAACGACAGGTGTGCCGAAAAAGACCGGTGCGAAGACGATATTCCGGACGGAGGCGTTCATGGCCTGCATCGCGGCGATCGCCACCGAAGGATCAGCTGCATCCAGGCCCCATAGGGTCGAGCAGATCCAGGCGTAGAAAAAGCCGAAGATCGCGCCGGTCAGGACCAGCGACAGACTTGCTGCGAAGAACAATGGGCGCCTCATCTATCGGCGTTCCCTTCATGCGGCGCATAGAGCTTCAAAAACAATTCAAGCGCGTTGCGCGACCGGCGGTCGATTTCCGCTTCCGACGGCTGCGCCATCACACCGATAACCCTGCGGATTTGCAGATCGCCGATGAGGAGATGAAAATAGGTCTCTGCGGCTTGCGCCGGATCATCGCAGGCAATCAGCCCGTCCTTTTGCGCGCGGTCCAGCAGATCGCGGAGCAAAGGCCCAATGGTATCGCGGCCCGCCTCGGCGATCGAACGGCCCAGCGTGCCGGTATCGCTGACGTCGCCCGCCGCGGCGCGATTGAGCATGATCGCTTTTTCGTCCGTCACCAGCGCCAGAAGAACCGGTCCAAGCGACGCAAGTGTATCAAGCGGGTCGTGTCCCTCGGCAAGCGCGGCCGCGAGCATCTGTTCGGCGTCCCGTGCATTGCTTTTGACAAGCGCACGAAACAGCCCCTGCTTGTTGCCGTACCATTTATAGAGCGTCTCGTTGGACGCCGATGCGCGCTTGGCAATGGCCAGCAGCGAAGCGCTGTTGTAGCCCACCTCGCCCAGCACTTCATAAGCGGCCTGTTCGATCCGCTTCCTGCGTTCAGCCTGTTTCGGCGTATCCAAGCCCGGCATGACTTTCGATCCGGGCATGATCATTCCGCGTTGCGCGCAACGCGGCCAAGATAGGTCTCGACGACCAGAGCGATGACCGCAGTTTCCGCCACCAGAACGGCCGGCCAGATTTCACCAATGGCGGGATCGAGCCATTTCTGGGGGCCGAACGAAACCAGGGCCAGCCCGGCGGCCAGAAGGCTCATGAGCGTTCCCGGACCATTGCGCGTGCCTCCCAGCACCATGGCCGCTCCGGCAACCGCGATGGAAACGCCCAGGAAAGGCGCCAGAGCAAAGAGTGGGATCGTGCGCGGCGGGTGTGGTGGAATCTGAGCGTAAAGCGCTCCGAGCATGACAAGTTGCAGGACAATGAGCACGAGCAAGGCCGCTTGAGCGCGGGTATTCGCTTGGGAAGCCAACATGAGAGTTTCAAACCGTATCGATGTGTACGGTTTAAATCTGTATAGATGTGTACGGAATGTCAAGTCCAGATAAGTGGCTTCCTCGCACTGAGGTTCGGAATAGTTGCTGCATGTCCCATAGGCCGCTCGACCTCCTTGTTGAGCGTGAGGCGGCACGAGGAGGCCACCAAAGCGTCTTGCCGAACCGGACAGGGAACCTCACGCAAGCAGCCGCCCCAGGCTGGCTACAGACACCGGTCAACTTCGGAAATCGCCTCGATGACACAGGCATCCTCGACGATTCCCGGGTCGGCGCTCACCACGATTTCGATGAGCTGATCGGCAGGCGGGTACACGGTGCGTAGGCGATCGTTTATCTGTGCCGCCGTAACCGCCTCCAGTTCATCGCCAAGCTCGGGAATACGGCTTTCAGGGCTGCCATCGAGCTCCGCCTCCAATATCATTGCTGCAACGGTAGCCGGATCCCTCAGCATCTCGCCCAAGTCGGCGCTGAACGTCTCCTTCAAAGCCGCGATGTCGGCCGCGTCGATGCCCTGAGTTCGCATCGTTTCGTATGTGGAGCGCACCAAGGCGCTCGCGCGCGCGAGCTGTTTCGCATCCACTTCGCCCGCCATGACGAAGAAACGCGTATCGCGGGTGAAGTTGCTAAGCCCCGCACCGAAGCCGTAACTCGCGCGCAGATTTGTGCGAATGGCCTCGAAAAGCCGGGAGCTGTCGTCTCCGCCGAGGACGCTCAGGATCGCGAGGTCCTCGTATTCCCCGCCTTCGCGCGTGGGAGGCAATGCGCCCATGAAGCCCAGCGTGGCTTTTTCCGCATCCGGACGCACGAGGACAATGCGGCGCGGCCGGAAATCGGCCTCGAGCGTCGGTTCTGCCACGTCCTCCGACATGGGAAGGCCATCGAGCAGGATATCGATGGCTGCGCCGGCGGCTTCGGGCGAGATATGTCCCGCCAGCGCCACGTGGATATCCCCGACGGTGAATGTCTCGTCGCTCCAGCGCATAACCTCAGCGCGTGTAACGGCATCGATAACCGACGGATCGGGCAGGGAAAGGAACCGATAGACAGGACCATCTCCAAGGATGGCCCGCCTTGCGGCGTCCCACCCCTGGTTCGCGGTCTGCGCCCTGCTCTGCTCAATTCCGGCGGCTAAACTGTCCCGCGAGCGCCTGAGCCATTGGTCCTCGAATTTCGAATCCGTCAAAGCCAAATTGGCAAGCCGGGCGGCTTCGGCGAGTTCGTCCGGACCGGCAAGCAAGCTGCCGCGTACCTCGTCGGGGCCAACGATCAAATAGGCTTCGGCCAGCGTATCGGCAAACTGTTCCGCAAAATCGCCGGCTTCGAGGTCTCCGGCACCGCTGTACAATATGCTGTCGGCACCGACATAGGGAACGGCCGGATTGCGGTCCTCCGCGTAAGCCCAATCTGAGGGCCAGGAGATTTCGATGGCGACGGCGTTGGCGTCCGGCATGGCCATGAACAGGAATGCATGTCCTGCTGGAGAGGTCAGCCGATCCACGGTCCCGTCGGCACCGAACGCAGGGGCAAGGCAAAGACAGGTGATCAACGAGGAGAGTACGGCACGCATGGCGGCTCCTTAAGGATAGGCAAGGGTGATCGTGGTTCGGCCAGAGGATGCGAGACTGGCGAGCAGGGCATTGACTTGCGCGAGGTCCACGCGCTCGACGGCTTCGGGGTAGCTGTCGAAATCCCAGGGCGCAAGGCCGAGACCTATGGCTTCGAAGGCGCTGTCAAACACCACCAGCGCGGGGTCGGGATCGCGGCGGAGCGTATCCACAATGCGCTGACGCACGCGTGCAAGGGTTTCGTCCGGAATACCCGACGCCGCGCTTTGCGCGACCGCGTCTTCAAAGACCTCCAGGAGCGTTTCCAGCGGTACGCCGGCATCGGGCGTTGCAGAGAACGACAACCGTACATGGCGGTCGTCCAGAAGGCTGACGTCGAGCTGGTAGTTCTGCGCGATAAAGCTGTTATATTGCAGCGCTCGGACAACCCCGCCCGGAAGACGGGAATCGAGCGCTGCCGCCAGCAACCAGGTCTCGAAATAAAGCGTTGCAATGTCGTGGGGGTGATCCAGGGTAACGATCTTGCTGTAGATCAGCGCCGGCAGCGGGAGCCCCGTGTCCTCCAATATGCGTTCGTCGCGCCCCTCGGGCGGCATGGCATAGGACGGCGTCTTCAGCATGCCGCCGCCCGTTCCGGTACCGAACGCCGAAGCAAGGGCGAGATTTGCGTCTTCCGCGTCGACGTTGCCATAGATCAGAAGGACGGAATTGTCCCGCCGGTGCGTCGCGCTGTGCAGCGCGCGTGCCTCCGCGAGCGAGAAGGCCGCAATATCCTCCGGCGTGCCGATAACCGAACGGGCCAACGGGCCGTTTGCGTGTTCGCGCCGCGCGAAATCGTCCATGATCGGCGCATAGGGGTCTTCGCTCATACTGTAGGTGTATTCGTGCAATACGATGTCGCGCTCTTCGATCATGAAGGGCTCGTCGAGGCTGAACGGCTCCAAAACTCCTGCCAGCGTGGCGACCATCTCGTCGAGCTCCCCGGTTGGACCTTCGAGCCAGTAGGCCGTGTCGATGGACGTCGTCGATGCGTTGGAATGCACCGCGAAATCGCCTCTGGTGGGATCGGTGGCGTTCAGCCAGGCAAGATGTTCGACATAGTGCGCCAATCCTTCCGTACCGGGATTGTCAGCCTCGCCTGAGAGAATGATGAGATCGACCTCGACGCGATCGGCCCGCGGGTCCGTGACGAGCCACGCTCCAGCCAGAGGGCCGGGATCGAGGGCATACAAATCCTGGGATCGGGCCGGCGTGGATAGCGCCAGGAAAGAGCAGAGCAGGACTATCGGAAGCAGGTTTGGCTTCATAGGAGTACAGCATCCATTATTGAAGAAAATTTTCGCTCTGGAAGAATATATTGTTATTAATGTATAATATTATTTATAAATGTACGGACCGAAAATAGATATTTTGATGGAAATTGGTGCGAAAATTACTGATTTTATGTGGGAGTCAAATTGTTTATTGGGAAAATATCCTGCATCTTCATGACTTCTTTAGGGCGCGTTGTTCCGTCTCTGTTTCAGTTTAATGAAAGCTTCGCGCAGGATCATTGTGAGGCAGATTAAAATTACTGACAAACCAATAAACCATTCGATTGGCGTCAAATCTACTGTAAAGAATAAAAATGCTAAAGAAAGAATTATTCCTGTCGTGCCCAGTATTGATATTATTAGTAGGCGGAATATGTACTGAACGATTTCCATAGTTCCCGTTCCTTCCTTTGATTAGGCATGTCAGTCCATTCGCTGCTGTGGCTCCGGGTTTGCCTTTGCCCGGCACCTCAATCGGATGGAGGGACTTGTGCCGTCTCTCCGCCGATCCCGGCCTGTGCCGCCGTCCGGCGACGGTTGACCCCCGTCCAGCGCCTGATCTGCCGGACCGACCCATCGGCGTGGCGCCGGACGCTCGTTGCCGTCGCATTGGGAAAAATGACGTGGGTGAGATCGTGCATGACAGCGCGGAGGTTGTCGTAAGGCGCGATAAAATCGTTGAAAAACAATCGATTGCCGCACTGCCACTCGTCGTCGGCCAGTGCGCGCCCGGTCGCGTGAACCTCGGCCTCAACCTCGGCGGAGAGCCACGCCCAGGTTGCCATGGCAGTGGGAGCGCCGTTTTCGGCCAGGTAGAAACGGTACTGGCCAAGTTTTAGAGGCGTCAGGATCTCGGTGTCCAGATAGGGGCCGTACTTATGCTGGCGGTGGTAGGGCGATGCGGCGAGCAGCTCCAGGGCAAAGCCGACGGACATATAGATATCCATATTTCTCATGCCGGTTGCCCCGCAGCTTGGGCAGAGCGGAAAGAATCGGCCCTTGTGGCCTTGGAGAAATGGTCGACCAAAGCGTCATGCAGCACCCCCTCGTCGCCGAATGGCGCGCATTCGTGGGTCAGCGCTACGCCCTCGTGCACGCCGTAGTCCCACGTCACGTAGCCGGCTGGCCGCTGGGCATCGTCGAGCTTGATGAACATGTGCCCTTCGCGCATCGCGTCGAGGAGGAAGGCATAGTACTCTTGGATGCTGGTCTGTGCCTTGTTCTGCCAGTCTTCCAGGTCGAGGAGCGCAACGGCTCCGATCTGCCGGTAGATCTGGGCAGCATCCATTTGACCGGACGCGGAAAGCGGGAATGGGGGCAGTGGATTAATCGGGTCAACCGACAGCTTTTTACAAAAGGTGCCGATGAGTTCGGGGGCGTCGACACGTCCGGTGAACACGCGTAGCACGAGCTCTTTGTCGTCCGCACCCCAGATGCAACCGGCGATCCATCGCGCTACAGGATAGTTCCAGCGATAGGTGTAGGCCGCGTTGGGCCGGATCAGGTCGCTCAGTAGCGCGTCCGCGTCCTCACCCAAATAGGTTGCGGTATCCGCCCGCCAGGCGGCAAGCAAGGCCTCCGCGTATGAAGGCAGCCCGGTCCGGACGTGCTCGATCAGCATGAGCTCGCCAAGAAAGGCACAAACCTCCCGCGTCATCGGCGGGATGAATTTTCCGTCCGACGCAACGATCTGCACGGCATGCGCGAACTCGTGAGCCAGTATCAAAAGGCCGCCGGCCGTACCCGAATACGGGCATTCCAGGTGAGGAAGCCGCTCAGCGCCGTTGTCGAGCGTGAATGATGACGTAATTGGCGCAGATGCATCCCCAAAACGACGTGAGGCATGGTCGCGAATGCGTACGATGTCGGCCTCGAGAACCGGCATTGCGGACAGAACGGCCTTCGCGCAGAGCTGCCAGGCCAAGTCCGCATCGATCTCGAGCGCTTTGGAATATTCGCCTTCGCGCGAGGGCTCGCCGAGCCTGATGGCGTCGAGCACTGAAAGCACCGTATCCCGCTCCAGCGCGTGGACCTGCAGCCAGTCTTTGACAGTATAACGTCGCACGTCCCCATCACTCCGTGAAATATGCCATCGCCGGTGAAGCGCCGGTTGGTGGCGCGTTTGCCCGGCCAGTGCCGCGGCTCCAGCGGTTCAAAGTCCTCTTTGCCTTGGGAGCTGCGTCACCAGGCAAAGCTCAGACCGTCGCCCAGTTTGCATTCATAGGTTTCGGTGCGCACATGCTCGGCGCCACCCACCATGACATCCATGGTCACCAGGGCATTGCCGTCGGGGGTAACCTTGTAGCGCAGGTATTCCGTCGTCGGCCGGGCCTGCGGGGAAAGCGTTTCGTGAACGTTCGAAAAGGCGATGTATTGCCCGCCAGGCACGAGGAAGGCGGCAATATGAAAACCGCCGAGGATCGATGGTCCCGAATTTCCGCCTTCCGCTATGGCGCAACGATTGAAATCGGTAACCGCCGTAACGTCTTGTCCGGCCTTTAGCGCCTCGAGGACACGGCGATAAGCGTCATGCTCCTCCGCATGTCCTGTGTGCACGATGGAAATCGAGCATAGAACCGCCAGCCCGAAGCGGCGAAGGTATCGATTTGCGTCCGGCATTGTCTCACCTGCTTGGATATCGCAAATGCCAGTCCTTCGTCCTTTTTCCAGCTAATAGGCAAATAAGGGCTCCTGCCGTGCGTTGTTTGTATCCAACTGCACTTCCGCGTAATATCGGCCTATGCCGTTCTGGAGAGCCGGGGAGATCTGGCAGTATGGCCAAGCTTGTCTTTGGAATGAACCTATCCCTGGACGGCTATGTCGATCACGAGGAATTTGCCCCGGATCCTGAGCTCTTTCGCCACTGGGTCGGGCACGTGCGCGATCTGGCAGGCAGTGTGTACGGCCGCCGCATGTATGAGGTCATGCGCTATTGGGACGAAGATCGTCCCGAGTGGGGCGGGGAGGAACGCGCGTTCGCGGCAGCATGGCGGCGCCAGCCGAAATGGGTCGTGTCACGCACGTTGAAGTCGGTCGGCCCCAACGCCACCCATGTCGCGGACGATATCGGGGCGGTGATCCGTGACCTGAAGGAGCGGCTTGCCGGGGAGATTGCAGTGTCCGGACCGGAGCTCGCGGGAAGCCTGATGGACCTTGGGCTCATCGATGAGTATCGGCTCTATTTCCACCCCGTCGTGCTTGGCCGCGGCAAGCCATTCTTCGCCGGCCCGCGGCCGCGTCTCCGCCTTGTGGCAAGCGATCGCATCGGTACGGACGCGATCCGGCTGACATACGTTCCCGCTTGACCGTGCAGCGCGTATGGTGGCCGGACGAAACATCGGGCTCCACAGGGACCTGGAGCCTTTTCTGACCTGACGGGATCATTGGCGTTGCTCCTCCCCGTCATCACCTGGCTTGTGTGCGTGGATATGCTTTCAATGGCGCGTTGCTTCAAGCTTCCGGACTGCCGCCATGCCCCAAAATGCGCAATGACTGAATTGACAAATTCAGTCATTGCGTTGAATATGCCAGCAGTGTAACGGCAGTATTTATTGGACTTCCCATGGCTGCGCCTTTTTCCGAGGCCGACAAATCCGCAATCCGCAAAGCGCTGCTCGATGCGGGGCTGGAGCACTTCGCGCGGCATGGGATCGGACGGGCGCGGGTGGAGGATATCTGCCGCGATGCCGGCATCTCCAAGGGCTCCTTCTATGCCTTCTTCCCGTCAAAGGAGGACCTGTTCATCGCGATCGGCGACGACAGGCGGGAGATGCACATGAACGCGCTTTTGGACATGTTGAAGGACCCGTCGGGCGACGCGCGGGCGCGGGTGGGGCGTCTTTTCGACGGACTTGTCGAGATGATCGAGACCAATACGCTGATGCAGGTCATGTCCGATTCCGGCGACATGGCGCGGCTCAAGCGAAAGCTGACGCCGGAGCGATTGGCGGCGGACGAGGAGGTCGGTGCGCGGTTTTACGCGGAGATCGCGGACCGATGGAACGAGACAGGTTTCGGGGTGCATCTGGAGGGCCCCGTCTTCGCGGATATGATGACGTTGATCGCCGCGCTCACGCTGCAGAAAAAGACGTTTCCGGCCGAGGCCTATCGGAGCGCGAAGGCTTTGTTGCGCGATATGTTCGTCATGCGGCTGGCGGGGGGAGACCGCGAATGATCGAGGTCGGCGATCTGACGTTCACCTATCCTTCGGCGCGCAGGTCGTCCGCCGTCGAACCGACCTTGAAAGGCCTCACATTTTCCATCGCGGAAGGCGAGATATTCGGCTTCCTCGGGCCGTCGGGCGCGGGAAAGTCCACGACGCAGAATATCCTGATCCGGCTTTTGCGCGGCTATGCCGGTTCTGCCCGCGTGATGGGGCGCGAATTGAGCGCCTGGACGCCGGATTACTACGCGCATATCGGCGTATCGTTCGAGCTGCCCAATCACTATCTGAAGCTGACAGCGCGCGAGAACCTCACGTATTTCGCCGCGCTTTACGGGAACACGGTCCACGATCCCGAGGCGGTGCTCGATTGGGTCGGTCTTGCAAATAGCGCCGACAAGCGGGTCTCGGACTTTTCCAAGGGGATGAAGATCCGCCTCAACCTGGCGCGCAGCATCGTTCACCGGCCGAGGATCCTGTTCCTCGACGAGCCGACCAGCGGCCTCGATCCGGTCAATTCCGAGCGGATCCGGCAGCTCGTTCTGCGTCTTGCGCACGAGGGAACCACGGTCTTCGTCACGACACACAACATGCAGCTTGCCGACCGGCTGTGCGACCGCGTCGCGTTCGTCGCCGACGGCCGGATTTCCGCCATCGATGCACCGGGCGCGCTCAAGAAGAAGTATGGGCGGCGAGTCGTGCGCGTGGAGCATTCGAACGGCGGCGATATCCATGCGGAGGAATTTCCGCTCGACGCGCTGGGCAGCAATGCGCGGTTCCAGGAGCTCATTGCCAACGGTCCATCCATCCAGTCCATCCATTCCGAAGAGGCCACGCTCGACGCCATCTTTATCGACGTGACCGGACAGGAGTTGACGGCGTGACCAGGCTCGGCGCGGTCATTGGTAACGATCTTCGGGTCCAGTTGCGCAATGGTCTCTATGTCATCGGCGCGGTCGTATCCGTCATTATTGCGGCCGCGATGGCCTGGCTGGCGCGGCCCGATCAGATGGCCCTGGTGGCGGCTGCGGCGCTCATCCTGATCGGCGGCGGCTCGACCCTGCTTTACGTCGGGGCGATGATCGTGTTCGAAAAGGACGAGGGCACGCTGCGCGCTATCATGGTCTCGCCCGTAACCCCGAGCGAATACATCGGCTCAAAGATTGCCACCCTGACGCTCATCTGTCTTTTCGAGACGGCCATCATGGTGGGCGGAGCGTTTGCCGCGATGGCGCTTTCCGGACCCGTCGATCCGCCCAATTTCCTGCCGCTGATTGCCGCGACCATTGCGACGGGCGGAATATACACGGCCATCGGGATCGTTCTGGTTGTGCGGTTCGATACGATCACCGCGTTCCTCGTTCCCGTCAGCCTGGTCGCCATCGTGTTGCAGCTCCCGTTCGTCTATTTCGCCGGCATCTTTCCGCACCCCGCGCTGCTCGCAATCCCGACAAGTGCGCCCGCCATGCTGAGCCTTGCCGCGTGGCGCGATCTCGCGGGCTGGGAGTGGGGCTATTCGGTCGGCTACACGCTCCTTCTCGTGACCGGACTGAGCGGCTGGGCACGGGCCGCTTTCGTCAGACACGTCGTCGGTGAAGGGAGGGCGGGGTAATGGCGAAGACGCTTCTGCTCATGCGCCAGTTCGCGCTCAACGATTTCAGGCTCGGCGCGCGCGACAGCTTTCTCGTGATGATGGCCGGTATGGCCCTGGCCATCGGCATAGTCTTCCGGTTCCTGCTGCCATGGGCCGATATCTACCTGGCCGAAGCGGGATTGCTGCCCAATCCGGCCACAAACCTGCGCCTTTCCGATCTCTATCCCATGCTGGTAAGCTTCATCGGCGTCTTTCAGAGCGCCGTGCTCGTCGGTGCGATCTTCGGCTTTCTCTTTCTCGACGAGAAGGATGGCGACACGCTCCGGGCGCTGCTGGTGACGCCGGTGCGGTTCAGCACGTACCTTGCCTACCGGCTGACGATGCCCGCGATTGTCACCTTCCTCCTCACGCTCGTCATCGTGCCACTGATCGGGCAGGCGCAGATCGGCTGGCCGAAACTAGTGGTTGTCGCCGCCGGCGCATCGCCCGCGGCGTCCCTGATTGTGCTCTTTTATGCGTTGACGGCTGAAAACAAGGTGCAGGGCTTCGCCATGGCGAAATTCGTGGCAATTGCGGGCTGGATCATCCCCGTCGCCTGGTTCCTGCCCGATCCGTGGCAGTGGCTCGCCGCGCTGTTTCCGCCCTATCTGGCGCATAAGGCTTACTGGATGGCGGAAGCGGGAGCGGCCTACTGGTGGCTGCCTCTGGCGGCAGGCTTTGTTTGGCAGATTGCCGTATTGGCCATCATGGCCAAACGGTTTCACACCAGCGTCCGCGCATGAGCAACAAGACGATGGAAACCGACCAAAGCGGAAGGGCGTGAAATGATCGGCTATATCACTCTGGGCACAAACAACCTCGATCGCGCCACGGCCTTCTACGATACGTTGCTCGGCGCAATGGGCGCGGGCCGCGCCTACGCGACAGGGAGGCTGGCGGCCTGGCGTTTCAAGGATGGCCCGCTGCTCGTTCTGAATACGCCGTATGACCGGGCAACGGCCACGGTCGGCAATGGCACGATGGTGGCCTTGGCCGTGGACGGCGCGGCAGCGGTCGACAGACTGCACGCGCTGGCTCTGAACCTCGGCGCGAGCGATGAAGGCGCTCCCGGCCCTCGCGGCCAAGGCTTCTACGGCGCCTATTTCCGCGATCCAGACGGCAATAAGCTGAACCTGCATTGCTATGAAGAGGGTTAGTGCTTCCGCACGGCGGTTTTGACAGGTTGCGCGACGTCTCCCCACTCCGTCAGACGCGAGGGTGGCGGAGTGGGGCGCCCATCAGCAAGGCAGGGTTCAGCCGCGGATCAATGGGCCATCATCTCGCTGGCGATCTGTTGTCCGGTCAGCGATGCGGGATAGTAGGTCGGCCAGTTGGTCAGCTCTTCGAGTATGGCGGCGCGATCCTCTCCCCAATAAAGGTGGTAGTGATCGGCCTGCGCGGGCGCGATACGGTGATCGCTGAACTGGATGAAGCCCGGAGCCTCGGCATCGCCGCCGGTTTTCTCGAAGATATAGCGCACCCCGCGATTCCCCGCCTCATAGGTCAGAATTTCGTATCCGTCGGACGCGTAATGACCCTCGACGGGGTTACCATCCGTATAGAAGGTCACGCTGTCGCCATCGATCACGATGCGCTCGACGTCGGTCCGGTATCCCGTTTCATAGTACGCGCGATATTCCTCTGTGGTCTTGTCGCCGTGTTCGGCCTTGTCGGCCATGACCGCGTCGAGCGTGCCGTCCTGCAAATAGGGATAGACCGATTGCCAATCGCCTTCCCAATCCGCGAGCGTCCGGGCCTCGATCTGGCTATCCTCGAAATAGCCCTTGTAAATGGCGTCGTCATCGCCGTGCGCGTGGTTGTGGCCGTGTGCCGAAGTATCGTCGGCACCCTGGCTATCCTGCGCCTGCGCCTGGGCGGCAAAAAGCAGCATAGCGCCTATCGTCAGCGCTCCCGCATATTTGGTGATCGCCGTTTGCATGTTCTGGACCTCAATATGGATGTGTTCTCAAAAGGAAGATGTTACGTTATTTCATAACAGTTGTGACGTAACGGAATCTCGACGTGCTGACAAGAGGGTATTCGAGACCGTGCGGGATTGGCCGCTCCGCCCATATATATATTGTTGACTGTACAAGTCAGCTTTGATACGCCCGCCTTATCGTGACAGTCGCAGTCATAATTTGAGGCGCTCGGCGTGGTGGCTTGGGATGAAAACGGCGCGGATACGGGAATCCGCTTGGCGGCAAGCGCGCTCTGCGCGGGCTATGACGGCGCGTCCATTCTCTCCGATATCGATCTGACCGTTCCGACCGGCAAGATGACGGTGCTCGTCGGCGCCAACGGATCGGGCAAGTCGACACTTTTAAAGACCATGGCGCGCATTCTTACCCCGTCCTCGGGCACGGTGCTGCTCGATGGCAAGTCGGTGCACGCGGCCAAGACCCGCGAGGTTGCGCGCAAGATGGGGCTCCTGCCCCAGGGACCCATCGCGCCCGAGGGGCTCACCGTGCGCGAACTCGTCGCTCAGGGCCGCTTCCCCCATCAGGGGTTGATACGGCAGTGGACGCGCGAGGACGAGGATGCTGTCAACTCCGCGATGGAGACCGCCGACATTACCGGTTTTGCGGATCGGCCGGTGGATTCGCTTTCGGGCGGCCAGCGTCAGCGCTGCTGGATTGCCATGGTGCTCGCGCAGCAAACGGACCTTCTGCTGCTTGATGAGCCCACGACCTTCCTCGACCTGAAGGTCCAGGTCGACCTGATGGAGCTTCTCGCCGATCTCGCCCATGCAAGCGGTCGCACGCTCGTTATCGTTCTGCACGAACTCAGCCTTGCCGCCGCCTATGCCGACCACCTCGTGATGATGAAGGATGGCCGCATCGTCTGCGCGGGCGCGCCCGAAGCGATCTTCACCGCCGAACGGCTCAAGCACGTCTTCGACCTCGATGCCCGTGTCGTCCGCGACGCGGAAACAGGGCATCTCGTCTGCGTGCCGCTCGGCGCCCATGCCCGCCGTAAGGCCGCGGTGCGCGTCGCATGAGCGCGGCGGCGGGGCAACCGGGCACGCGTGTTCACCTCGCCGCCTTTTCCGGCGTGCCGGTGATGGTCGGCGTCACGGTTCTGCTTTTTGCGCTCCATATCGCCGTCGGCGCCAAGCCGCTTCCGCTCGGCACCGTGCTTGAGGCGATCTTCGCGCGCGACACGACCGTTTTCGATCATATGATCATCTGGGATTTGCGCCTGCCGCGCGCGCTGATCGCATTGGCCGTGGGTGCATCGCTTGCGGTCGCCGGCGCCCTGATGCAGGGCGTGACGCGCAACCCGCTCGCCGATCCGGGCATCCTGGGGCTGATGGCGGGTGCATCCTTTGCGGTCGTCATCACCGCCTTCTTCTTCGGCACAGCGCCGCTCGTCTTTTTGCCCTGGATTGCTGCCGGCGGCGCGCTTGTCGCCGCGCTCGTCGTGTATCTCATCGCGCTCTGGGCGCCGGGCGGGGCGACGCCATTGACGCTCACGCTGTCGGGCGCGGCGATAACCGCTTTCTTGAGCGCCATCATCTCAATCGCGCACCTTTTGAACGAGGACACATTCGAAAACCTGCGTGTGTGGCTTTCGGGTACGCTCGCCGGGCGCGATATCGAGATGCTCTATATCACCGGCCCCTGGATCGCCGCGGCGCTCTTGGTGGCGTTCGGGCTTGCCCGGCAGGTGACGGCACTCGCCATGGGCGACGACGTCGCCAAGGGGTTGGGCGTCAAGACCGGCTGGCTCAAGGTGCAATTGCTCATAACCGTCGTGGTGCTGACTGCCTGTGCGGTCGCGCTCGCCGGGCCGATGGGGTTCGTCGGGCTCGTCATTCCGCATGTGGTGCGGTTGTTCGTCGGGTCGGACTATCGCTGGATCGTGCCCTATTCGGCCATCCTCGGCGCCGCCTATCTTTTGGGCGTCGACATCATCGCGCGCATTGCCATCCCGCCGCGCGAGATCTCGACCGGCATCATCACCGCCATGGTGGGAGCACCTGTCTTCATCCAGCTCGTACGCATGAGGGCGAGATGAGCGCGGGCGCGGGGGTTTCGCCGGATCATATCGTTGTCCGCTCGCGCGGCGAGCGTATCGCATTGCGTCTGCCCGTTCGCGCGCTTCTGGCGGTTGCGGGGCTCGTCCTTCTGCTTCTGGCCGTCATCGGAGTGAGCCTCACTATCGGCAGTTACGGCATCGACCTCGAGACGGTCTTTGCCACGCTGACGGGCACCACGGTGACCCAGGCCATCGACAACGTCGTCTGGCAGTTCCGCTTCCCGCGTACACTGACCGCCGCGCTCGTGGGCGCGATGATGGCGCTTTCGGGTGGAGCCTTGCAGAACGTCACCCGCAACGGGCTTGCCGATCCCTCGCTCGTAGGCATCTCGCAAGGGGCCGCGCTTGCCGTCGTCTTCGCCATCGTCGCCGCGCCCAACCTCGATTATTCCTGGCGGCCCGTGATCGCGTTCGGCGGCGCCTTGGGCGTCGCGACGCTCGTGCAGGCCTTGAGCTATCAGCGCCGGGGCAACAATGCGATCCGGTTCATCCTTCTCGGCATCGGCGTCGCTGCCTTCATCTCCTCGATCACCTCGGCGCTTTTGACCTATGGCGATATCGACAGGGCCATGTCGGCGCTCTCCTGGCTCGCCGGTTCGATCAACGCAGCGACCTGGGGCGACGTGCAGGTGCTCTTTATATGGTGCGTCGTGCTGACCCCTCTCATTTTGGGGCTCACCCGCATCATGTCCGTTCTGCGCATGGGCGAAGACACCGCAATCGGCCTCGGCGCACCGGTCAAATGGGTGCGCTATGCGCTCATTTGCGTCGGCGTCGGCTTTGCCGCCGCGGCAACCGCCATCGTCGGGCCGATGGGCTTTGTGGGGCTTTTGGCACCCCACGCCGCCCGCCGTATCGCCCGCGCGGGCGTCGGGCTCCATACCGTTCTGACCGCCCTGTGCGGCGCTCTGCTCGTTGCGTTCGCCGATCTTGTCGGCAGCGCGGCATTCGCTCCCATCCAAATCCCGGCAGGCCTCATCACAGCCATCATCGGCGTCCCCGTTTTCATCTACCTCCTGCAGCGGGCCGCCGCCAAATCGCACCTTTAAAGCCGGTATCCATGAAGCACGTTACGTCCAGACTTCTCCTCGCCGCCCTTTGCGTGGCGCCCGCCCTTGCGGCGCCGGCGCTCGCGCAAGAGTTCCCGCTCACCATCGAAACCAGGTTCGGCACCACGGTCATCCCCGAACAGCCCGAACGCGTGGCGACGGTGGA
This sequence comes from Pelagibacterium halotolerans, assembly GCF_044811015.1. Classification (GTDB taxonomy): domain Bacteria; phylum Pseudomonadota; class Alphaproteobacteria; order Rhizobiales; family Devosiaceae; genus Pelagibacterium; species Pelagibacterium halotolerans_A. The sequence continues at coordinate 2,127,797 of NZ_CP085243.1, read as the reverse complement.
TTATGCCGGGGCCGACAACGTCCTCGCCCTCGGGTTCGAGCCCCTGACCGCCCGTGCATGGTTCGGACCCTACGACAACGCGCTCTGGCCCTGGGCAGAGGCGCTTGCGACGGTTGACCCCCAGGTGCTCGATGGCGATCTCAATTTCGAACAGATCGCCGCCACTGAGCCCGATATCATCCTCGCCCTGCGCTCGGGCATCACCCAGGCCGATTACGACAAACTCTCGCTCATCGCACCCGTCGTCGCGGTGCCGCCGGGGCGGGGGGATTACGATCTCGATTGGGAAGAACAGGCCGAACTGACGGGCCTCGCGCTCGGCAAGTCCGAAGAGGCCGCCGCGCAGATCGAGGGCGTCAAAGCCTCCCTTGCGGCCGTCGCCGAGGCGCATCCCGAATGGCAGGGCAAAACCTTCGCCATGATGACCTATTGGAACGGGTCGGTGGGGCTTTATTCAGCGACCGATTCGAGTGTCGCCTTTATGTCGGCCCTCGGCCTCGTCCCCCATCCCAAGGTGGTGGAGCTTTCGACGCCAGGCGAATTCTACATCGGGATTTCCGAGGAAATCCTGCCCGAGCTCGATGCCGATGTGGTGGTCTGGTACGCGGCTCCGGATTCGCCGGAAATCGCCGGGCTTGTCGCTCGCCAGGCGATGCGCGCACCCGCCGAAGGCCGGGAGATTTTCCTCTCGCTCGATTCGCTCGCCAACGGCGCCATGTCGCACGGCTCGCTCCTGTCGCTGCCCGAAGCGGCCGAGCGTCTGACCCCGATGATCGCAGCGGCGATCGACGGCGACCCGGCAACCGAAGTGCCTCTCGACTGACCGCGTCCGCGGCCCGGAAAACCCATCCAGGAGTTTTGAACATGATCCGCTTTTTGAGGATCGCCGCCGTGAGCCTTGCTGCCGCCGTCTCGGCACCCGTCATGGCACAGGACTTTCCCCTCACCATCGAACACAAGTTCGGCACGACCGTCATCGCGGACAAGCCCGAGCGCATCGCCAGCGTCGATTATGGCGGGGCGGACAACCTTCTCGCGCTCGGCATCCAGCCCGTCACGATCCGCTACTGGTATGGCGATTACCCGCGCGGCGTCTGGCCCTGGGCCGACGATTTTCTCGAAGGCGAACCGGCGCTTTTGCAGGGCGATCTCGATTTCGAAGCCATCGCGGCAACGGACCCGGACGTCATCATCGCGCTCTATTCCGGCATCACCGACAAGGACTATGAAGCATTGAGCCGCATCGCGCCGGTCGTCGCCGTGCCCGAGGGCGTGGGCGATTACGCCCTGGCTTGGGACGAGCTCGCCATCACCGTCGGCCGCGCCGTCGGTGAGGCGGCGGCGGCACAGGAACAGGTGGACGCGATCCGCGCCCGCCTTGCCGATATTGCCGCCGAACATCCCGAATGGGCCGGGAAGTCCGCAGCCATCGGCAATGTGTGGCTCGATACGCCTGGCGCCTACACCTCGCGCGACGTTCGCCAGCGCATTCTCGAGGCGATGGGGTTCGTGACCCCTCCGGCAATCGACGCGCTCGCGCAGGAGGACGACTTCTACGTGGACCTCTCCCCCGAGGACCTGTCGCCCATCGATGCGGACGTCACGCTCTGGTTCTTCGACGAGACGCTCGACCCCATCCACGACCTGACCGCATGGCGGTTCATGGCGTCGACCCAGGAGGGGCGCGACGCCTATCTCGGGCCGTTGCTCACCGGCGCCTTCAGCCACGCCTCGCTTTTAAGCCTGCCCTACACCATCGGCCGGCTCGAACCGATCCTCGAAGCCGCGCTCGATGGCGACCCGCAAACCCACGCCGATGACCGGCCTTAGGCGACCCAAAAAGGGATAGTGAAATGATCCGCCTGATCCACATCGCAGCCCTTGGCCTCGCTGCCGCAATAGCGGTGCCCGTCATGGCACAGGACTTCCCGCTCACCATCGCGCACAAATTCGGCACCGCCGTCATTGAGGAAAAACCCGAACGCGTGGCGAGCATCGACTATGGCGGGCTGGGCAATCTGCTTGCCGTCGGCGTATCGCCGGTGACCGTGCGCGATTGGCGCCCGATGGACGGATTTGAGCTGACTGCGGGCCCATGGGCCGCGCCGCTTCTGACCACCACCCCGGTCGTGCTCGGAAGCGAGCTCGACCTCGAGGCGATTGCGGCGACCGACCCGGACGTCATCATCGCCCTCTATTCGGGGATCGATGCCGATATGTACGAGCAGCTCAGCCTCATCGCCCCGGTGGTCGCCGTGCCCGACGGGGTGAGCGACTACGGGCTCTCCTGGGATGAACGGGCTCGCCTCGTAGCCCGCGCCGTGGGCGAAGAGGCCGAAGCCGAGCGGCAGATCGCGGCCATCGGCGAAGAGCTTTCCGAAATTGCTTCGGCCCACCCCGAATGGGAGGGCATGACCGCGGTTCTGGGCGGCATCACCGATGGTGCGCCCTGGGCCTATTCCGCCTACGACGTGAGGGCGCAATTCCTCTACGAAATGGGCTTCACCCAGACACCGGGCATGGCCGCCTTGTCCAACGAGGACGAGTTCTGGCTGGACTTGTCGCCCGAGCAGCTCGAAGTCATCGATGCCGACGTGATCGTATACTACGTCACGGACGATCAGGTGCAGCAAGCCCTCGACGAGCCGGGCCGCCAGTTCCTCCGCGCCTCCCAGACCGGGGGTGAGATCTTCCTCGGCGATCTGCCGGTTGCAGCGCTGGCCCGCGTGTCCCTGCTCTCGATCCCCGTGGCGCTCGAAGCGCTCGTCCCCATGCTCGAAGCCGCCGCCGATGGCGATCCGGCCACCGTCGTGCCGGACGCGCGGCAATGACCTCGACCGAACATCACGCAACACGCATTCAAGGAACCCGTAATGATACCAGCTCTTGACCCTGCCTTGTCATTCCTCCGCACGGCGGCAGCGGCGCTTGCGCTCACGGCGCTCGCCGGTGCCGCGCACGCACAGGAAACCCGCATCTTCGTCGACGATGCCGGCCATGAGGTGGAGATCCCCGTCGCGCCGCAGCGCATCGTCTCGCTCCGGGGTGAACAGTTCACCGCCCCGCTCATTGAGCTCGGCGCGCCGATCGTCGGCTCCAGCGGCCGGATCGACGAGGTGGTCAACAATGGCGAGCCCTATGTCCGGGGCGCCTACGATCTCTTTGATTTCCGCTTCGAGAACTCCGACGTCGCCTGGGTTGGCAGCCCCAACGATCCCGACCTCGAGGCGATCGCGGCCACCGAGCCGGATCTGATCCTGATCCCCGACTGGCAGACCGATCTTTACGACCAATTGAGCGTGATCGCCCCGACCGTCGTCATCGGCATCTGGTCCAATCCGATGCTGGAACGCTATCGCAAGGTCGCCGACGCTGCCGGCAAGCTCGACGTGTACGAAGCCGGACTCGCCGGATACCAAGCCAAGCTCGAGCGCGCGCGCGAGGTGGTCCGCCAGACCATCGGCGACCCCTCGGAGGTCTCCATCGCGATTGCCGAAGCGTGGGAATCCGATCTGATCGTCTATCGCGACTACGGGGCCATGAGCCAGGCCCTGCGCGATCTGGGGTTCTCCATGCCCGATCTGATCGCCGGCATCGAAGAAGGCAACACCACTGTCAGCGCCGAGTTGCTGCCCGAAATCGACGCCGACTTTCTCATCGGCACCTACAATATCGGGTTCGGCCAGCCACCCTCCGAGCGCATCGCGGCTTGGGAAAATCTGGTTCCGGCGTGGGACGAAATCCTGCACGCCCCAAGGAACAACCAGCACTTCTATATCAACCGCGAGCCGATGCGCGCCCTTAGCTTCCGCTCCCTGGAGACGACGATGGAGATTCTGCTGACCCATCTCGCAACCCGCGAATTCGTGCCGCTGGGCGAAGACAGCTAAGGACCGAGGAGAATTCAATGTCCAGTATTTCAAAACTGATCGGCGTTGCCGCGATCGTCGCCGCGCTCGCCGTACCCGCCTTCGCGCAGGAGACCATGACGGTCACCGACGATGCCGGGCGCGAGGTTGTCGTGCCTGCCCATCCCCAGCGTGTCGTTTCGCAGAACGACAACCGTCTGACCCTGCCGCTCCTCGAACTCGGCGTGCCGCTCGTGGGCAGCGCCGGGCGGGTCAACGCCGAGGGCAATCCCTATCTGCGTGCCGTTCCGGACCTGCTCGGCATCGATTTCGACACCGCCGATTTCCAATTCGTGGGCACCTATAACGCGCTCGACTACGAGGCGATCGCCGCGCTCGAACCCGATCTCATCGTCACCATGATCGAAGACCAGGTCGAGCAGCTCTCGGTCATCGCGCCGACGCTGGTGATCGACCCCAACCAATACCCGGTCAAGGAGGGCATGCGCAGGCTGGCCGAGGTGACCGGCACGACGGACGCCTATGACGCGCTCGCGACGGCTTATGAGCGCAAGCTCGAAACCGTCTCGCATTTCATCCCCGAACCCGGCGAGATCACCGTTTCGGTGACCTTCTCCTTCCCGGCGGGCGAAGACGTTTACGTCTATAACGACCTCGGCGCCCTGACCGTCGCGCTCGATGATCTCGGGCTGCAATTGCCCGCGGTGGCGCGCGAGATGGATGCCCGCTCGATGGCGATCAGCCCGGAGGTCTGGACCGGTATCGACGGCGATTTCGTCATCAATTTCTATGGCACGACGCCGGAGGACGGGCCCGCGCAGGTCCGCGCAGGGCTCGACCATTATCTTGAGGGCTGGTGCGACTTCCTTCACGCCTGCCGCGAGGGGCAATATCTGTTCTTCCCCTATTCGAGCTTCGGCTATTCCTTCGGCGCGCTGGGGCTCAACCTCGACCTTCTCACGACCCACATTGCGGGCCGCGATTTCGTGCCGTTCGAGGAAGGCGAATAGGCATGACCAAGCACGTCTTTTGCCGCGACCTGTGCCTTGAGAGGGGAGAGCCGCACGAGGGCACGGGAAACGCGCCCACGCGTGTGCTCCTGCTCGCCTGGCCACGCGGCAAATGGCGGACCCCGCGCTGGGAATCGGCGGATATGAGTGCACCGCTTGCAAAAGCGGTGCATGAGGCAGCGCTGGCGGGCGTGCATGTGGCGCTCGTCGACAAGGTCGGGGAAACGGAAAATCTGCCCCAACTCCAGGCCCAGCCGGAATCGGTTTTCGCCGATTTCGAAAGCGAGGCTGAGTTGATCGCCGCCATCGGCAATTATGTCGATGGCACGGTCTTCGAAGGGACCTACGATCCGCGCACGACCATCCTCGTTTGCACCGACAGCCGCCGTGACGCCTGCTGCGCGCGCTACGGGTTTTCGACCTACAAGGCGCTTACGGCCATCGCCGATCCCGAACAGTTCAATATCGTACAGGCGACCCATCTGGGCGGCTGCCGCTTCGCCGCCTCGCTGGTCGTCGTGCCGCAACGCCAGCGCTATGGCCGCATGACGGCGGGCCAGGCTCCGGCCTTCCTCGAAGCGCTGTCGCGCGGGGAGATTTTCCTGCCTGCCTACAAAGGCCGCACCGACATGCCCGAGCCCCTGCAGGTTGCCGAACTCGCGGCCTTGCGCTGGGCTGAGACCAACACAAGGAGCTCAGGCCCTGTCCGGCTCGATAGTCCCGACCTGCCCAAGGACCCGCAAGAGGGCGCGGAACTGACGGTTCACGCGGCCGTCCACGGCACCGAGCTCGATATCAGCCTTAGGGCCAGACTGTTCCACGTCCAGGGCAATTGCGGCGTCGTCGCCGAAGGTGGCGGCCAGCATACGCTGCGCTGGTGTTTGGACGGCGTCACCACAACCCAATCGCAACCTCAATATTGAAAGACTCGATCATGATGAACCGCTTGTCCGGTTTTTGCCTGGCTCTCGCGCTGGCCGTTTCGCCCGCTATAGCCCAAGAGACTGTCTCTTTCACCGACGATGCCGACCGTACCGTCGACATTCCCGCCAATCCCCAGCGCATCGCCGCGCTGCACGATCTTTCGGTGACCGTTCCGCTCATCGAACTCGGCGTCTACCCGGTCGGGAGCCACGGGCGGACGACCGAGGAAGGAGAGGGATTCATTCGCTCGTCCAAGGTTCTGACCGGAGTGGATTTCGACAATTCCGACATCGAATTCGTCGGCAATTATCCCGTCGATATCGAAGCGGTCGCGGCTGTCCAGCCTGATCTCATCATCACCACGCCCTGGCAGCCCGCTCCGGTCGAGCAGCTCGAAACCATCGCGCCGACAATCGTCCTCGACGATTCCGTGCGCGGCGATTTCGGCATGTACGAAGCGCTTGCCGAAATCACCGGCACCGGGGATACGCTCGCGATCCTCGAAGGCCGCTATGAAAGCCAGATCGAACAGATCAGGCGCTTGATCGATACCTCCGAGATTTCGGTCAACGTCATCCAGGGCGTCGATGGCGAGGTTCTGTCCTGGCACACTTATGGCGGGTTGGGCCGCGTGCTGCGCGACGCCGGCTTCACCTTTCCCGAGCGGGTCGATGCGATCCCCGAAGGCGACTTCGAGCGGATGAGCGCGGAGGCTTTTCCCGAACTCGACGCGGATTTCCTGTTCGTCACCTACCGTACAGATACGCTCGAAACTCCCGACGATGCCACCACCCATCTCGAAGCGGTGATGCCCAATTTCTGCGATTTCCTCCACGCTTGCCGGGAAAACCAGATGATCGTCATGCCCCGCGAGGAAGCCTCGGCGTCTTCATATTACGCGCTCGGAGTCATGGCCTATACCGTCATCTCTCACATTTCCGGGCGCGATTTCACGCCCAAGCCCGAATGATTTTTTGCCTGAAAGACATCTCATGAAACCCGTATTCACCCTCGCATTAAGCGCCGTCCTGGCCCTCGCGCCGCTCGCCGCCATGGCACAGGACAGTAGCACCTTCATCGACGGCACCGGCACGGAGGTCGCCGTGCCCGCCAACCCGCAGCGTATCGTCACCTTGCACGACAGCCGGCTCACCGTGCCTCTGCTCGAACTCGGCGTGGTGCCGGTGGGCAGCCATGGCCGCGTGGCCGAGGACAGCACGCCCTTTATCCGTTCGAGCCTCGAAATCACCGGCTACGATTTCGCCAACAGCGAGATCGCTTTTGTCGGCGAGACGCCCATCGACGTCGAACAGGTCGCCGCGCTCGAACCCGATCTGATCATCGCCCCCAATTGGGAGGAGGTCGGCATCGATCAGCTCCGCACCATCGCACCGACCTACATCTTCGATTATGGCGCGATCGCGGACGAATTTGAGATCTATCAAAAGCTGGCCGAACTCACGGGCGTCGAGGACCGCCTCGCCACGCTCGAGGCCCGCTACGCCGAGCAGATTGCGATGATCCGGGCGCTCATCGAGGATCCTGCCGGCATCACAGTTAGCGTCATCCAGCCGCGTCTGGGCCAGGTCCGCGCGTGGAACACCTATTTCTCGCTCGGCAAGGTGCTGCGCGATGTGGGGTTCTCATTCCCCGAAACGATCGACGCCATCGGGGAAACCGACGTCGCCGATTTCAGCGCCGAGGTCCTCCCCGAACTCGATGCCGATTTTATCTTCATCACCTATCCGCTCAAGGCCTTCGGCCAGACCCCAGCCGACACGCGAGCCGATATGGCCGAGGTTCTGCCCGGCTGGTGCGATGTACTCCATGCCTGCCGAACCGGTCAGGTGATCTACCTGCCGCGTTCGGTGGCGTCCTCGACCGCCTATGAGGCGCTGGGGCAAATGGCCCAGGCCGTCGCCAGCCACATTGCCGGCCGCGATTTCGTGCCGATGCCCGAATGATCGTTCGACCCAAACCGGAGAAAGACAGCCAGACGATGACCTATCTCACCAAGCTTGCTGCCGTGGCGGTATGCGCCAGCCTTGCCGCCACTGCCGCCGATGCCCAGGACACGGTCACCCTCACCGACGGGACCGGCACCGACGTCGCCGTGCCCGCGAGCCCCGAGCGCATCGTATCGCTGCACGACACTTCGCTAACCGTCGCGCTCATCGAACTCGGCGTCATCCCCGTGGGCAGCCACGGACGGACAGAGGAGGACGGCACCCCCTTCATCCGCTCGGGCGAACTCGTGACCGGCTATGATTTCGCCAATAGCGACATCGCATTCGTCGGCAACCTGCCCGCCGACATCGAGGCGGTCGCCGCGCTCGAACCCGACCTGATCCTGACGACGAGCTGGCAGACCGCCGGCGTCGACCAGCTCCGCGCCATCGCGCCGACCTATGTCTTCGACATCGACGCGACCGACGATTTCGACGTCTATGCCCAGATCGCCGAGGTGACCGGCACGACCGACCGGCTCGAAAAGCTCGAAAACCGCTACCAGGCGCAGCTTGAAGTGATCAATGGGCTGATCGACCCTTCTGAAATCACCGTGAGCGTCATTCAGGGCCATAATGGCGAGCTGCTGGTCTGGAATACCTATGGTTCGCTCGGCAAGGTGTTGCGCGACGCTGGCTTCACCTTCCCCGACGCAATTAACGCGATCGAGGGTAATTCACGCCAGGCTTTCTCAGGCGAGGCCTATCCCGAGTTCGACGGCGATTTCATCTTCGTCACCTACCGCCCGAGCCGTGGTGAAACGCCAGCGGACGCGCGCGCCGCGCTCGACGAGGTGTTGCCCGGCTGGTGCGACGTGCTCCATGCCTGCGCCAACAATCAGGTGATCTATATCCCACGCGAGCTTGCCTCGTCCGCAACCTATGATTCGCTCTTTGCGCTGACCGAGATCGTCGGCAGCCACATCGTCGGCCGCGATTTCGTGCCGATGGCGGATTAAGCGAGAATCCGGTGGTCCCGGCCCGTGCCGGGACCGCCAACCGTACCGGAATCGCAAAACCCGCCCTTCACCTTCGCGCCAAAACCGGCTATCGACGTCTTCGCTGGCTAACATTTCACGATACGCTTCTCCGCGTATCTGAAGATACGGAGACGAGACATGAAACTGTTGCGCTATGGCGCTCCGGGTCTGGAAAAGCCCGGCCTTCTGGCTGGCGACGGCACGATCCGTGACCTTTCCGCCCATGTTCCCGACATCGCCGGCGATACGCTTCTACCCGAGGGGCTGGCGGCGCTCGCCGCGCTCGATGCCGATAGCCTGCCCAGGGTCGAGGGTAATCCGCGGCTCGGCCCCTGCGTCGCGGGTACGGGCAAATTCATCTGCATCGGATTGAACTATTCCGATCACGCGGCGGAAACCGGCGCCAAAGTGCCCCCCGAACCTATCATCTTCATGAAAGCCACCTCGGCCATCGTCGGGCCCAATGACGACGTCGAAATCCCGCGCACCTCGCAAAAGACAGACTGGGAAGTCGAGCTCGGTATCGTCATCGGCAAAACCGCCAAATACGTCTCCGAAGATGAAGCGCTCGACCATGTCGCGGGCTATTGCGTCATCAACGATATTTCCGAGCGCGCCTTCCAGGCCGAGCGCCACGGACAGTGGACCAAGGGCAAGTCCGCCGACACCTTCGGCCCCACCGGCCCCTGGCTCGTCACCAAGGACGAAATCGCCGATCCGCAGAATCTGAAAATGTGGCTCGAGGTCAACGGCCACCGCTATCAGGACGGTTCGACAGCGACCATGGTCTATGGCGTCAAATATCTCGTCTCCTATCTCAGCCAGTTCATGAGCCTCAGGCCAGGCGACATCATCTCCACCGGTACGCCTCCAGGCGTTGGGCTGGGGCAGAACCCGCAGGTGTTCCTCAAGCCCGGCGACGTGATGGAGCTCTCCATCGAGGGGCTGGGCACGCAAAAGCAGAAGACCGTTCAGGGCTGAGCGCCATGACCGGTCTTGAACCCTTTGCAACCGGAACCTTCCTCGGCCGGGTACAGATGCCATCCAGCATCTGCCCGCGGGTCGTGACGATCCGGGACGGGCAGGTGGCCGATATCACATCGGCCACGGCCCCCACCGTGCGCGATATCTGCGAAATGGACGATCCCGCCGGTTATGCGTTGCGCGCCGATGGCATGCCCATCGGTTCCCTCGCAGATATCTTGGCCAACAGCCATGCCGCAAACCGGGACGCGGGCAAGCCGTACCTGCTCGCGCCCATCGACCTGCAGGCCGTCAAGGCTGCCGGCGTCACCTTCGTCGTGAGCCTTCTCGAGCGTGTCATCGAAGAGCAAGCCAAGGGCGATCCCGCCAGGGCCGACGCGCTGCGCCATGAGATCCTCGACCTCATCGGCACCGATCTCTCCGAACTCGTTCCCGGCTCGGAGGCCGCAATGGCGGTCAAGGCCGCGCTCATCGAGAAGGGCGTGTGGAGCCAATACCTCGAAGTCGGTATTGGTCCGGACGCGGAAATCTTCACCAAGTGCCAGCCCATGGCGGCCGTCGGTCACGGCGCCGATGTCGGCCTGCACCCGATCTCGACCTGGAACAATCCTGAGCCCGAGGTCGCTGTCGTCGTTTCCTCGACGGGCAAAATCCTGGGGGCGACGCTCGGCAATGACGTCAATCTCCGCGACGTTGAAGGTCGCTCCGCGCTGCTTCTGGGCAAGGCCAAGGACAACAATGCTTCGGCATCCCTGGGGCCGTTCATCCGCCTGTTCGACAAGGATTTCACCCTCGAAGCGGTCAAGGCGATGGATGTCGCGCTCGAAGTCAGGGGCGAGGACGGGTTCGTGCTTGAGGGCAAAAGCTCGATGAGCCAGATCTCCCGCACCCCGGAATCGCTCGTTGCCGCGGCCATCGGCGATCATCACCAATACCCCGACGGGCTGGTGCTTTATCTCGGCACCATGTTCGCCCCGGTGCAGGACCGCGACGGCACGGGCAAGGGCTTTACCCACAAGCTCGGCGATGTCGTAACGATCTCCACCCCGGCCCTCGGCGCGCTCGAAAACACCGTCAGGCTTTCGACCCAGTGCCCGCCCTGGACCTACGGGGTCAGCCACCTGATGCGCGACCTCGCCCGCGAAGGGCTCCTGTGATGGCGGACGCGGCCCGGATCGTCTTCCTCGACCGCGAAACGCTGTCGCCGGAGACGCGTCTGCGTGCGCCGGACTTCCCGCACGAGCTGGTGGTCTACAACCGCACGGCGCCGCAGGACGTGGCCGAGCGGATCGCGGGCGCCGATATCGTCATCACCAACAAGGTGCCGCTCAAAGCGGACGTGCTGGCGCGGGCGAAGGGGCTCAAGCTCATCGCCGTATCGGCAACGGGTACCGACATCATCGACCTCGATGCGGCCAGGTCCAACGGGATCGCGGTCGCCAATATCCGCGGCTATGCGAAAAATACCGTCCCCGAGCACACCTTCGCGCTGATCCTCGCCCTGCGCCGCTCGCTCGTCGCCTACCGTAACTCAGTCATCGCGGGCCGATGGCAGGAGGCTGGCCAATTCTGCTATTTCGACTTCCCCATCGCCGATCTCGCCGGATCGACGCTCGGGATCGTCGGCAGCGGTTCGCTGGGTTCTGCGGTCGGGCGGATCGGCGAGGCTTTGGGCATGACCGTCGTTTATTCAGGCCGCAAGGATGGTACGACCAAGCCCGGCCAGGTGCCGTTCTTGGAGATGCTCGCGATCGCGGACGTCATCACCCTCCATTGCCCTTTGACGCCCGAAACCCGCAATCTGATCGGGCCCGCCGAATTCGTGCAAATGGCCAAAAAGCCGCTTCTGATCAACACCGCGCGTGGCGGATTGGTCGATGAGGAAGCACTTGAGCGGGCGCTGGAACTCGGGCAGGTTTCTGGCGCCGGGGTTGACGTGACCTCACCCGAACCCCCGCCCGCCGATAGCACCATCATGCGCATCGCGCGGCGCGAAAACGTCATCGTCACGCCCCATACCGGCTGGGCGAGCCGTGAGGCGATCCAGGCGCTGGCCGATCAGTTGGTCGACAATATCGAGGCGTTCTGGTCGGGTGAGCCGCGCAATCTGGTGGGATGAGCGGCCTCGTAAAACAAAAAGCCCGGATCGGATGATCCGGGCTTTTCGCATTCTCTATACCGTCGGCCGTTACAGCGTCCGCTGGATCTTTTCCACGCGATAGCATTCGATGACGTCGCCTGCACGCATGTCTTCGTAGCGTTCGAAGGCCATGCCGCATTCCTGGCCGGCAGGCACGTCCTTGACCTCGTCCTTAAAGCGCTTGAGCGTCGAGAGCTTGCCTTCGTGGATGACGACATTGTCGCGCAGGAGACGCACGCCCGCGCCGCGCTCCACGGTTCCTTCGGTGACCCGGCAACCGGCGACCTTGCCGACTTTCGAGATGTTGAACACCTCGAGGATTTCCGCGTACCCGATGAAGGTTTCGCGCACTTCCGGCTCGAGAAGACCGCTCATCGCGTTCTTCACGTCGTCGATAAGGTCGTAGATGACGTTGTAGTAACGGATCTCGATGCCTTCGCGGCTGGCGAGTTCGGCGGCCTGCTTGTTGGCACGCACGTTGAACCCGATGATCACCGCCTTGGAGGCGGTTGCCAGCGTCACGTCGCTTTCGGTGATCCCACCCACGCCGGAATAAAGGATCTGCGCGGAGACCTCGTCGGTCGAGAGCTTGTTGAGTGCGGTCACGATCGCTTCGACCGAACCCTGCACGTCGCCCTTGACAACCAGCGGCACCTTGGAGATGTCCGAATCCTTGAGCTGTTGCATCATCTGCTCAAGGCTCGTCGCGCCGCCGCCCGCGGTCTTTTCACGGATCGCACGCTGACGGTACTCGGTGACCTCGCGGGCACGCGCTTCGCTTTCGACGACCGCGAACCGGTCGCCCGCGTCCGGCACGCCGGAGAACCCGAGCACTTCGACCGGGGTCGAGGGACCGGCGGACTTGACCTGCCGGCCCTTGTCGTCGATCAGCGCGCGGACCTTGGCCCATTCGGTGCCGGCGACAAGGATGTCCCCGACATTGAGCGTCCCGCGCTGCACCAGAACCGTCGCGACCGCACCGCGGCCCTTGTCGAGCTTGGATTCGATCACCAAACCCTGGGCATTGCCCTTTTCAGGCGCCTTGAGTTCGGCCACTTCCGCTTGCAGCAGGATGGCATCGAGAAGTCCATCGAGATTGGTCTTCTTGAGTGCGGAGACCTCGACGTCGAGCACTTCGCCGCCCATCGACTCGACGAACACTTCGTGTTGCAGGAGTGCCGTGCGCACGCGGTTGGGATCGGCATCCGGCTTGTCGATCTTGTTGATCGCAACGATGATCGGCACTCCGGCCGCCTTGGCATGTTTGATCGATTCGATCGTCTGCGGCATTACGCTGTCGTCCGCGGCAACCACGAGGACAGCGATATCGGTCGCCTGGGCGCCGCGAGCACGCATCGCGGTGAACGCCTCGTGGCCCGGCGTATCGAGGAACGTGATCTTCTGGCCGTTCTTTTCGACCTGATAGGCACCGATATGCTGGGTGATCCCGCCAGCTTCCGAATCCACCACCTTGGCTTCCCGGATCGCGTCGAGCAGAGAGGTCTTGCCGTGGTCGACGTGCCCCATGATCGTGACGACCGGAGGACGGCCGGCCAGATCGGCCTCGTCGGCATCGCCGGTTTCCTCGAACAACCCTTCTTCCACGTCGCTGTCGGCCACGCGCTTGACGGTGTGCCCCATTTCAGTCGCGACCAGTTCGGCGGTATCCGCATCGATCACGTCATTGATTTTGAGCATCTGCCCCTGACCCATCAGGAGCTTGATGACGTCGACCGCCCGCTCGGACATACGGTTGGCCAGCTCGGCCACCGTGATAGCTTCGGGTAGCGTCACTTCACGGCTGATTTTGGGTTGGGCGACCTTGGCGGTCTTGCCCATCTTCTTGTTCTGCCGCCGGCGCATTGCCGCCAGAGAGCGGCCACGATCACTATCATTGTCCGCGAGCGCGGAATTGACGTTGAGCCGTCCACGCGAATTGCCGTCGCGGCGAGAAGGCTGGCTCGAGGGCTTGGGCGCAGCCGAGCGCTTGGCACGCTCGAGCTCGTCCCGGTCCACAAGGGCTTTGGGCGCGGGCGCGGCACGGCGGCGTACGCGGTCGTCCTCACCTTCGCCCGGTGGGGGCGGGGGCGGCATATCGGGTTGAGCGGCCTTGGGCGAGGGTCTGTGCGCCGGCTTGGGCCGGGCCTGTCCTGCCTTGACAGGAACGATCTCGTCGAGCTCGTCCTTGGGCGCGTCTTTGGCTTCGGTTGCTTCTTCGGCCTGGCGCGCAGCCTCTTCGGCGGCCTTGCGCTCGGCTTCCTCACGCTCGGCCTTGCGGCGGGCGTCGATTTCAGCGTGGCGCCTGGCCTCTTCCTCAGCCTTGCGCTTGTCCTCATCGGCGCGCGCGGCTGCTTCACGCAACGCACGTTCGCGTGCCTGTGCCTCGCTCTGGGTCAGCGTACCCGCAGGTGCGCCACCCGCGCGCGGACCGCCCGATTGCGGGCGCCCACCTGGACGTTGGCCGCCTTGCGGCCGTCCGCCGCCGGACGCACCCGAGGGCGCACCACCGGCACCCGGCGCACCGACGCGACGCGTCCGTTTTTCGACAACGACGGTGCGTGAGGAACGCGACACGCCGGGCTTTGCGCCGACATTGGGCGCGCCCTTTAAGGTCAGGGTCTTCTTCCCCGAACCCGAGTTGTCGCTTGTGTTGTCCTTATCGCTCATAGGCTGTCGTCTTCTCTTTCGTCTGTGGCATCGAACTGGGCCAGCCGTTTGGCCCTTTCGATCACCGAATGGCTTGCCGCGCCGCTAGCGAGCGCTGCATGTATCACATGTTCGAGCCCCAATGCCAAACCCAATTGGGTGGAGGTCAGGGATTCGATATGCACGAGGTCTATTCCCCCGTGCGGCGCGCGTCTTGCGGCCTGGAGCATCTTGCGCCGTCCGTCCGGTGCCGCGTCGCGCGCTGTAATGAGTGCGGCCGCTTCACCCTTGGTAAGAAGGCTCTGCACCTTGGCCGCGCCCGTAATGAGTTGTCCCGCCTTCCGCGCCAGTCCAAGCGCGCCCATGAGCCGCTGTTCTAACCGCGTCCGGGTCAATAACGCAAGGTCGGACGGCACCTGGACTTGCGTCTTGAGGCTGCGGGCAAAGACTTTCTTTTTAACCGCCTCTTCGACGGCGGCCCGCGAAAGGCTTATCCAGACCCCACGCCCTGGCGCCTTGCCGTCGATATCGGGCGCAAGCACGCCGTCAGGAGACAGAGCGAATCGAATGAGCTCGGATGCCGGCTTTTCAACCCGGCTGAGCGCACATGTGCGCACGATCTCCTTTTGACGTCCCAAGGCGTTCGTTCGGCCCTTTCTGAAGCGTTTTCAGAAAAAGTGGAGACCACTTTCCCGGTTCGACCCAAAGGGCCGCACAAGCGAAAACGCGATAAACAACGACTACTCGGCGGCCCCGGTTTCGACGCCCTCGGCTTCGGCCATCTCGTCCTCGACGACCGGAAGGTCCTCTTCAGTGATCCAGCCGACCTTCAGCCGTGCGGCCATGATCATGTCCTCGGCTTCCTGCCGCGAGAGCGGGAACGCCGAAAGCACGCCGTCGAACCGCTGGGTTTCGCCATCCTTGCGTTCGGTCCAGCCAATCAGGTCGTCGGCCACATAGCCCGCGAAATCCTCGACCGTCTTGACCCCGTCCTTGCCCAGGGCCACGAGCATCGCGGCATTGAGCCCCGGAATGTCGTAAAGCGCGTCCTCGACCCCGAGCTTCTTGCGCTCTTCGTCCTGTTCGCGCTCGACCGCATCGAGATATTCGGTCGCGCGGTTCTGGATTTCCGTCGCCGTTTCCTCGTCGAATCCGCCGATCGAGGCGATTTCCGAGAGATCGACATAGGCCAGTTCCTCGATCGAGGAAAAGCCTTCGGATGCCAGAAGCTGAGCCACCATCTCGTCGACATCGAGCGCTTCCATGAAGAGCGTCGACCGTTCGGTGAATTCCTTCTGCCGGCGCTCGCTCTCTTCCTGCTCGGTGAGAATGTCGATATCCCAACCCAGAAGCTGGCTGGCCAGCCGCACGTTCTGGCCGCGGCGACCGATGGCGAGCGAAAGTTGCTCGTCGGGAACCACCACTTCGACGCGCTCGGCCTGTTCGTCAAGGACCACCTTGGCGACATCGGCCGGCTGAAGCGCCGAAACGACCAGATCTGCTATATTGTTCGTCCAGGGGATAATATCAATCTTTTCGCCCTGTAATTCTCCGACAACCGCCTGAACGCGGCTGCCGCGCATGCCCACGCAGGCGCCAACCGGGTCGATCGAGGAATCCGACGAGGTCACCGCGATCTTGGCGCGCGAGCCCGGGTCGCGGGCAATCGAGCGGATCGTGATGATGCCGTCGTAGATTTCCGGCACTTCCTGCTGGAAGAGCTTGGCCATGAACTGGGGATGCGTGCGCGAGAGGAAAATCTGCGGCCCGCGCTGCTCGCGGCGGACGTCGTAGATATAGGCACGCACGCGGTCGCCATAGCGGAAGAGCTCGCGCGGGATGAGTTCGTCGCGCCGGATGATGGCTTCGCCACGGCCCAGATCGACGATCACGTTGCCGTATTCGACGCGCTTGACCGATCCGTTGACGATCTCGCCGATACGGTCCTTGTATTCGTCGTACATGCGCTCGCGCTCGGCATCGCGCACCTTCTGGACGATCACCTGCTTGGCCGACTGCGCCGCGATGCGGCCGAACTCGATGGGGGGCAGGGGCTCGGTGACGTAGTCGCCGATCTTGGCCGCCTCGTTCTTGGCCTTGGCGTCTTCGAGCGCAATCTGCCGGCCGTATTCTTCAACCGTCTCGACCACTTCGAGCAGCCGCCACAGGCGCAGATCGCCGGTCTTGGGATTGATCTCGGCCTTGACTTCCGTCTCCGCGCCATAACGGGCCTTGGCGGCGCGCTGGATCGCCTCTTCCATCGCCTCGATCACAATCATGCGGTCGATCGACTTCTCCCGCGCCACCGCGTCGGCGATCTGCAAAAGCTCAAGCCTGTTGGCTGAAACGGCCATGTCTTTCGTCTCCAGTATCTAGTTCTGGCGATCCGCGGCGTCTTCGCCGTCGGTTTCATCGTAAAGGGTTTCGATGGTGTCATCGTCGTCATCGAAACCGGGTGTTTCTTCTTGCGCCTTGCGCGCGGCATCCAGAAGCCTGTCGGTCATCACGAGCTTGGCATCCGCAAGCGCCGCGAGCGGCAATTGGTGCACGGCATCCTCGGTTTTCGGCGCATCGGGCAGGCGGATGGAAAAGGTCTCGTCATCCGCGCCCACGATCTCGCCGCGGAACCGCTTACGGCCATCGACGGGCTCTGACAGCTCGACCTTGGCCTCGTGCCCCACCCACGCGATAAAGTCGCGGGCCCTGACGAGCGGCCGGTCGACGCCGGGCGAGGAGATCTCAAGATGATACTCCCGATCGATGGGGTCTTCCAGATCGAGGACCGGATTGACGTCGCGATGCAGCGCCTCGCAGTCCTCGATGGCGAACTGCCCGTTCTCGTTTTCACACATGATCTGCAGTGTGCAGCCGTTGTCGTTGGTCACGCGCACGCGCACGAGATCGTAGCCCAGCGACTCCGCGACCGGTTCGACGATCGCGGCGATCCGGGCTTCGAGGGCCGATTCACGAATGTAGCGCTTTGTGTTTGCTGGCATAGTCTCGCGCGTAGGTAACAAAAAAGAGCGGGGCCGGTTGGCGCCCACTCTCTCATTGGTTCTGAGATTGTTGCCCGCCGATATAACGCTGCGCGGCAGCAATTGCAAGATGCCGCTATTGCTCGAAGACCACGCTATCCGCCTCGGCCCCCAGTTCCGCGAGCATCGCCTTGATATCGTCGACCATGGCGTCCGGACCGCAGACATAAAAATGCTGCGAGAAGTCGTCGATGTGCCGTTCCAGCATGGCCTTGTCGATCCTGCCATGCTCGTAGCCCGGCATGTCCTCATCGGTCAGCGTATAGATGGTCCGCAGCCCGCTCATGAGCTCGAACTCGTTTCTGAGAATGATGTCGCCTTCCGTGCGGTTGGAGAACAGGAGCGTATTGCCCACAAGCGCGCCATCCTTTTCGAGCTGCCGCAGGATCGCGATGAAGGGTGTCACACCGGCGCCACCGGCGATAAACGTACCTTTCCCCTTATATTGGATCGTGCCCCAAGGGTTGTCGATCAGAAGATGGTCCCCCGGCTGCAGCCTGCCGAGCTGGTCCGTGACGCCCTGGCGCTCGGGATAGATCTTCGTCGTGAGCTCAAGCTCGGGCCAGTCGTTGAGCGAGGTAAATGTGAACGGGTGTTTGTTGTCGCGCCAGCCGTCCTTGTCGATCGCGACCTCTGTCGCCTGGCCTGGCTCGAATCGGAACCCCTCGGGCTTTTCGAGCCTGAAGCGGCGAACGTTGTGGGTGACAGGTTCGATACTGTTGATCGTGAGCTGATGGGTCATGGCAATCCTTTGGTGGCAAAAGCTTGAGTTACTTTTGCTCAATCCCAAAAGGGTCCAAGGCGTTCCAGCGCGCAGTCAACCACGCCGCGTGAATGCAAGGTAGAAGCTCTCCATCCGTCCCTGCCGCCGCGCCTTGGCCTCGTAGCGTGTGGCTTGCCAGCCGGGATAGGGGGTGTGCCACGCGCCCGGCTCCTGAACCGGCCAGACGAAATCGTCAGACAAAAGCACATGCGCCAGCGTCCAATTGGCGTAGTCCTCGATATCGGTCGCGAACCGCAGCGTGCCGCCGGGTTTGAGGACGCGCGCGAAGTTTTCGAGCATGGCATGCTGGATCAGTCGCCGCTTGTGGTGCCGCGCCTTGGGCCAGGGATCCGGGTAGAGCACGTAGATCATATCGAGGCAGGCATCCGGCATGACCGCGAGGAGCTTGATGACGTCGTCGGGGAAGAGCCGGATATTGTCCAACCCCTCGGTGTCGATCGTTTCAAGCAGCTTGCCGATGCCGCCGGTGAAGACTTCGCAGCCAATAAAGCCATCCTCGGGGTGTTCCTGCGCCATGCGCGCGAGGTGTTCGCCCCCGCCATAGCCGATTTCGAGGTGAATGCGTTTCGCTTCGGGAAACAGTGCATGCGGATCGACCGGAGCCGAGACATCGACGGCGAGCACCGGCAGGAGCGTATCGAACAGGTCCCGCTGGCCCTTGTGCAGCGTCTTGCCGGCGCGCCGGCCGAAAAAGGCGCGCGGGCCGCGCGGATCCTGCGGGATGGGTTTGAGGGTTTTCGGCTTGTCGGTCATGAGGCAAAAAGCGCAGCACGTTTCGGTGCTGCGCTTTAGCGTTTCTTTTGGGCTGCCCGCAAGGGTGCGCCTTACGTCAGTTCGGCCTTAATGGCTTCGATGAGGTCGGTTTTCTCCCACGAGAACCCACCATCGTCTGTCGGCGTGCGGCCGAAATGGCCATAAGCGGCGGTGCGCTCGTAGATGGGCTTGTTCAATCCCAGATGCGTGCGGATCCCGCGCGGAGAAAGGTCCATCACCTTGCGCAGAACCGGAACCAGTGCATCGTCATCGATCTTTCCGGTGCCGTAGGTGTCGACGAAGATCGAGAGCGGCTTGGAGACGCCGATGGCATAAGAGAGCTGGATCACGCATTTTTCGGCGAGACCGGCGGCCACGACGTTCTTGGCGAGGTAGCGCGCGGCGTAGGCTGCCGAACGGTCCACCTTGGTGGGGTCCTTGCCCGAGAACGCGCCGCCACCATGGGGCGCCGCGCCGCCATAGGTGTCGACGATGATCTTGCGGCCCGTGAGCCCCGCATCGCCGTCCGGCCCGCCGATGACGAAGGCGCCCGTCGGGTTGACGTAGAATTCCTCCTCGGGCGGCATCCAACCTTCGGGTAGGGTGGATTCGACGAAGGGCCGCACGAGTTCGCGTACCGTGTCCTGATCGACGCCCTCGATGTGCTGGGTCGAAACGACAACCGAGGTCGCCGCGACCGGTTTGCCGTGCTCATAGCGCAGCGTCACTTGGCTTTTGGCATCCGGGCCAAATTCCTTGACTTCGCCCGAGTGCCGGGCGGCAGCCATCTTTTTGAGGATGTTGTGTGCGTAGGAAATCGGCGCGGGCATCAATTCCGGCGTCTCGTTGACCGCGAAACCGAACATGATGCCCTGGTCGCCAGCACCCTCGTCCTTGTTGCCATTGGCATCGACGCCCTGGGCGATATGGATAGACTGCTCATGGACATAGCAGTCAAAATCGAGGGTCTTCCAATGGAAACCGTCCTGCTCGTAACCGATATCCCTGACCACCCGGCGCGCAACCTCTTCCATCGCAGCATCGTCGATCTCAGCCGGTCCACGGGTTTCCCCTGCAAGAATAACCCGGTTCGTGGTCGTGAGGGTTTCGAGCGCGACGCGCGAATGGGGGTCTTTTGCAAAGAACAGATCGACGATCCCGTCGGAAATCCGGTCGCAAACCTTGTCGGGGTGCCCCTCGGAGACGGATTCCGAGGTGAAGAGATAGGAAGAACTGGCCACGTTAAACCTCATGTGTCGTTGGCGAGGGCGCACGCGGGAGTGCGCGTGCGTGGGCCGGGAGCGTGTCCAGAAAAGTGGGACCCACTTTTTCGGTGCGGACGCGCGACCTATTGAAAAGTTCCACGCACTTTCAGGATTGCTTGTGACAGGACTGCAGCCATATTGCAAGCGGGATATAAAGCAATCTTTATGTTACGGCGGTGATGAGCACTCCTTCCTTCTCCCTCAGAGGAAGGTGTGCGGGCTAGCGGCGCTTGCGCCTTTTGTTCCGTCCAGCCAGAAATCCGCCAAGTCCGATCAGTGCGCACGCAGCGGCTAGTCCGTAAAACGGCACATGCCGCACCTGCGCAAAGAGCGGTTTTGCGATGGGTTGGGCGGGTGTGCCCTTGATGGCACCGACCTTACCGGCTTCCATCCGCGCGGTGATGCGCCCGAGTGGATCGATGATCGCCGAAATGCCGGAATTGGCCGCGCGCACCATCGCCAGCCCCTCCTCGACCGTCCGGACGCGCGAGTGATGGAAGAGCTGGGAGATGCCGAACGATCCATCGAACCACGCGTCGTTGGTGACGACGAAAATGAACTCCGCGTTCTCGACCGTGGCGCCAAGGCCGCCCGAATAGATCGCCTCGTAACAGATGAGTGGCAGGAAGGGTGGCGTGCCGGGTAGCGTCATCAGCCTGCGCGCGTCGCCGTGTGCCCAGCCGTCGGTGCCTGCGACCATTTGCGAAAAGCCCACCGCCCGGAGTTGGTCGTCGAACGGCAGGAATTCGCCAAAGGGGACGAGATGGGTTTTGTCGTAGCTCGAGATGACCTCGCCTTCGGAATTGAAGGCAAAGATGGAATTATACGGCTTGGCGCCCTGCACGATCTGGTCATCGGTGCCATAAGGTTCGCGCGGCGCGCCGGAGAGCAAGATGATGCCGTCCGGCAGGGCCCGTGCGATACGCGCGAGATATTCGGGTTCTTCCGAAAGGAAAAAGGGCAACGCCGCTTCGGGCCAGACGAGATGCGTGACGTCGTCGAGCCCCTGGTCTTCGGGGTGCGTGCGCATTGTCGAAAGGTCAATGAGGCGGGTGACGGTTTCCTCGCGCGCAAAGGCCTGCCATTTGACGTCCTGCGGGATCACCGGCTGGACGATGCGCATCACCATGCCGTCTTGCGGCACGACCGCGGTGCTCTGCACGCGCTGGTACCCCCACCCGATCTGCACGGCGATGACCGCGATGGCCGCGAAAAGCGGAACAAGGCGGGTAACGAGGCTGCGGTCGGCGGCGGGCCAGACGAGCGCCGGGGTCGCCGCGATCAGGATCGCAACAACGGTCAGCCCGTAAACGCCGACGAGACTCGCCGCCTGCATCATTTCGACATTGGCGGTGAGCGCATAGCCCAAAAGGTCGAAGGGAAATCCGGTAAAGAGCGTGCCGCGCGCAAATTCCGCAAGCGACAGGCCCGCCGCAAGCGCGAAGATGCGCGCAGTGCCGGTGCTCCAGAAAAGATGTGCGAACGCGATGCCGAATGCCCAGAAAATAGCAAGACCCGCCGCCAGCGCCAATACGGCAAAGGGCATGGCCACAAGCATCCATCCGCCATCGACGAAGAACGCCGCGCCGATCCAGTGGATGGCGGCAAGGAAATAGCCCAGCCCGAAAAAGAACCCGATGCGAAAGGCCGGGCCGAAGAGCTTGCCAAGAACCCCGTCGCGGTGCTCGGCACCATCGAGCGCCCAGACCAGCATGGGCAGGGCGATGAACAGCGCGAGCAGAATGAAGAGCGGCGGCATCGAGAGCGCACCGATGGCGCCCGCAAGCATCATCAGCACCGCGCGGCGCCAACCGTAACTCAACATTGTGAAATTCGCCAAAGGCGTCATCGCGTGTGGCCAACTCCCGCTTGGGCGAATCACGTAGGTTCAAGAGTTGCCGGGAGTGGGGAGGGGCGTCAACGTCTCCTCACGCGCGTCATCACTTTGACGCGCTGGGTGGGGAGCGGGCGGATCGGTTTGGACGTCAATAGCCCAGGTTCCTCCAGAGCGGCTCCCACCCCCAAAAAACAATGTGCCCCGGCCGAGTACGGCGCGGGGCACGAGATTGTGGTGCAAACAACCTCTGCCGGAGGACTCCGGCATCGGCCACTTTACGACAGTGTCGTGACTCTGTCATCGGGATATTGCCTGAAAATTGTGCACATAAACGCGACAGCCATAACAGACTTGCCTATTACTTGACCATAACGAGTCATTCCGGAGAGGTTGTTTGTCTGATGGGCCGGACTTTCCGTGTGCGGCTTTAAACGGAACAGCATGCCTGACTCGGGGATTCGCAAGCCTTTACAATTCATTAATCTTTCCGCTTCGCACAGCCCCAGACCCTTGGCACGCTTCTTGCGAATCTTGCCGGCAGTGCAAACTGCAACTGTCGGAGGACAATTATGAAAGACTGGACCAAGCGCATCGGGGGCGCGATTGTGGCCGGGGCCATGGGGGCGTCGTTGATCGCCGCACCGGCTCTCGCGCAAGAAGGCGAGCCGATCAAAGTCGGTATTCTCCATTCGCTTTCGGGCACGATGGCGATTTCCGAAACCACGCTCAAGGACGCCATGCTGATGCTCATCGAGCAGCAGAACGAAGCTGGCGGCGTGCTCGGCCGGCCGCTCGAGCCCGTGGTGGTCGATATCGCTTCGGACTGGCCGCTGGCCGCCGAGCTGGCGCGACGCCTCGTTGAAGTCGACGATGTCGACGTTGTGTTCGGCTGCTGGACTTCGGTCTGCCGCAAGTCCGTTCTGCCCGTCTTCGAAGAACTCAACTCGCTGCTCTTTTATCCCGTCCAGTACGAGGGCGAGGAATCCCAGCGCAACGTCTTTTATACCGGCGCCGCCCCCAACCAGCAGGCCATTCCCGCCGTCGATTACCTCATGAACGAGGAGGGCGTCGAGCGTTGGGTGCTCGCGGGCACCGACTACGTCTACCCCCAGACGACCAACAAGATTCTCGAGCAATACCTCAAGGATTCCGGTGTCGCTGAAGAAGACATCATGATCAACTATACCCCCTTCGGACACTCTGACTGGCAGACGATCGTTTCCGACATCGTCGCCTTCGGGTCCGAGGGCAAGAAGACGGCGGTGGTCTCCACCATCAACGGCGACGCCAACGTGCCGTTCTACCGCGAGCTCGCCAACCAGGGCGTCGATGCGGCCGATATCCCGGTTGTCGCCTTCTCGGTGGGCGAGGAAGAGCTTTCGGGCTTCGATACGACTCCGCTGGTCGGCCACCTCGCCGCCTGGAACTACTTCATGAGCGTCGAAACGCCCGAGAACGAAGAATTCATCGCCGCCTGGCATGACTTCATCGGCAACGAGGACCGCGTGACCAATGATCCGATGGAAGCCCATTATATCGGCTTCAACATGTGGGTCGAAGCCGTTGAGGCGGCTGGCACGACAGATGCCGATGCGGTGATCGACTCGATCGTTGGCATCGAAGTGCCGAACCTCACTGGCGGCGTCGCGGAAATGCTGCCCAACCACCACATCACCAAGCCGGTGCTGATCGGCGAAATCCAGGACGATGGCCAGTTCTTCGTCGTATGGGAGACCGAGGACCTCGTCCCGGGCGACGCCTGGAGCGACTACCTGCCCGAATCCGCGCCGCTGACGGCCGATTGGACCGATCCCATCAACTGCGGGAACTACAACACCGAAACAGAGACCTGTGGCGGTTCCGCCGAATAAGGCTCCTTTCCTCCAAGCCGGACGGGGACGGTTCGCCGCCCCCATCCACATCGAAACCCGCACAACGGAACGCTTTAAGACACGATGCCCCTGCTCCGTCCGTTTGCCATCCTCTTCATCCTTCTCGCTCTTTTTTGCGTAGGGCTTGCGCCCGCCCGCGCGCAGGACGCTGCCGAGATCGTTCCCTCGATGTATGATGCGAGCCTCAATGAGCTCAAGGATGCCGTCGCCGCGCTGGTTGCGACGGGCGATCCGGCGGTGGTCCCGGTGCTGCGCGCGCTGGGGGAAGGCAATCTCTATGAGACGGACGCCGGCGGCATCTATATCTTTTCAGGTTCTGGGCCGATCCGCGATGCGGTGACCGGAGAGCCGGTCGAGGGCGTCGTTGAAGACGATCTCTCACGCATCCGCATCAACAATTCGCTGCGCCGCGACGTCGCCGCCGCCATCGGCAATCTGACGCTGATGAGCGAGAACGCGCAGACGCGCATGAGCGCGGCACGGGAAATGTTCTCGACCGCAGATCCGGACAACATCCCGCTCCTCGAAGAGGCCATCGCCACAGAAGAGGATGTCCGTGTACGTGCGGTCATGGAGCAAGCCCGCGCCGCCGCGCTGCTCGCCTCCGGCGATCAGCTCTCAGAAGACCAGTTCTCCGAAGCCATCGCAGCCATAGCATCGCGATCGGACCGCGAATCCCTCGCCATTCTTAACCGCAACCTCGCCAATGCGACGACCGACGCGCAGCGCGCAACGATCACTGCCGGGATCGACCGGATCAACCAAGCCCTCGCGCTGCGCGATGTCGCCCAGAACGTCTGGTACGGCATCTCGCTCGGCTCGGTGCTGCTGCTCGCGGCCATCGGGCTCGCCATCACCTTCGGGGTGATGGGGGTCATCAACATGGCGCATGGCGAGATGGTGATGATCGGCGCCTATGTCACCTTCATGGTGCAGGAGGTGATCCGGACCTCCTTCCCAGGGGCGTTCGACTATTCGCTCGCCATCGCGATCCCGCTGGCCTTCCTCGTCACGGGGTTTGTCGGCGTCGCCATCGAGCGCGGGATCATCCGCTGGCTCTATGGCCGGCCGCTCGAAACCTTGCTCGCCACCTGGGGGCTTTCGCTCATCATCCAGCAGGGGGTGCGCACGATCTTCGGGCCGACCAATCGAGATGTGGGCAATCCCTCGTTCATGTCGGGCACGTTCGAGTTCATGGGGCTCATGATCACGTGGAACCGGCTCTGGATCGTTATCTTCGCCGCTGTCGTCTTCGCGCTGCTGCTCCTGGTCCTCAACCGCACATCCCTGGGTCTCCAGATGCGGGCGGTGACGCAGAACCGCCGCATGGCCTCGGCGATGGGTATCCGCACGCCCTGGGTCGATGCAATGACCTTTGGGCTCGGCTCGGGCGTCGCGGGGCTCGCTGGCGTCGCGCTTTCGCAGATCGACAATGTCTCGCCCAATCTCGGGCAGAACTACATCATCGATTCGTTCATGGTCGTCGTCTTCGGGGGCGTGGGCAATCTCTGGGGCACGCTCGTGGGCGCCCTGACGCTCGGGGTCGCCAACAAGTTTCTCGAACCCTTCGCCGGCGCGGTGCTCGCCAAGATCGTGATCCTCGTCCTGATCATCCTCTTCATCCAGCGCCGCCCACGCGGGCTGTTCGCGCTCAAGGGACGGGCGGTGGACGCATGATGATAACGCGCACCGGGCTTGTCGGTTTTTCACCCCTTCCGCGCCGAACGCCCCAGCCCGGCGCCGCCAAGCGGATCTCGGCCCTGCTGCGGGTGCGAAAGTCCGCATACAGATTCAGCATGGGGAGGCCCGCCCAATGATCACCAAGGCCATCTTCCGCGCGCTCGACACCAAGGCGGTCATCGTCATCGCGATCCTGATCGCGGTCGCGATCCTCGTGCCGCTCTCGAACCTGTTTCTGCCCGCCGGTCACCCGTTGCGCGTGCCCAACTATCTCGTTTCGCTTCTGGGCAAATACCTCTCCTATGCCATGCTCGCCCTCGCACTCGACCTCATCTGGGGGTATGCGGGCATTCTCTCACTTGGCCACGGCGCATTCTTCGCGCTGGGCGGCTACGCGATGGGCATGTACCTGATGCGCCAGATCGGCGACCGGGGCGTTTACGCCAATGCGACGCTGCCGGACTTCATGGTGTTCCTCGGCTGGAACGAGCTGCCCTGGTACTGGCAGGGCATGGACATGTTCTGGTTTGCGGCGTTGATGGTCGTCTTCGTTCCCGGGCTTTTGGCCTTCGTCTTCGGCTGGTTCGCCTTCAGAAGCCGGGTCACGGGTGTTTATTTCTCGATCATCTCGCAGGCGATGGTGTTCGCGTTGATGCTCGCGTTCTTCCGCAACGATATGGGCTTTGGCGGCAATAATGGACTGACCGATTTCAAGGACATCCTCGGTGCGCCCATCGCTGCCCCCGCGACCCGCGCGGGGCTCTTCGCGGCGACCGCGATTGCGCTCGCGGTTTCCTTCCTCCTCTGTTCGATGGTCGTCAAATCCAAGCTCGGCAAGGTAATGGTCGCCGTCCGCGACGCGGAAAGCCGCACGCGGTTCATTGGCTACAGGGTGGAGAATGTTAAACTCTTCGCTTTCACCGTTTCCGCCGTGATCGCTGGCGTTGCCGGCGCGCTTTACGTGCCGCAGGTCGGCATCATCAATCCGGGCGAGTTTTCCCCGGCCAACTCGATCGAGATCGTCATCTGGACGGCGGTGGGTGGCCGCGGCACGCTTTTGGGGCCGATCATCGGCGCGATCCTCGTCAATGCCGGGAAATCCTATTTCACCGGCGCTTTCCCCGATTTCTGGCTCTTCGCGCTGGGTGGGCTGTTCGTTTTCGTCACGCTTTTCATGCCCAAGGGTATCGTCGGTGTCTTCGTTTCGGCATGGACGGCGCTGAGGGCGCGCCGCGCCTCGGCGCGGGCGCAAAAGGGGATTGGAACCGCCGGTCCCGGCCCCGACGATCTCTCCACCCCGCGCGTATCGGCCGATGACCATACCGATACCACGCCTGAGGGTGCCGAGCCCAAACCCGCGGAGTAGCCCCAAATGACATCCGAACTGGCTTCCTCGCTGCTCTATCTCGATGACGTCACCGTCTCCTTCGATGGCTTCAAGGCCTTAAATGCGCTTTCACTCGTCGTCCAGCCGGGTGAATTGCAGGCGATCATCGGTCCCAATGGCGCGGGCAAGACGACGATGATGGACATCATCACCGGTAAGACAAAGCCCGACAAAGGTGAGGTCTACTTCGAAGGCAAGGTCGACCTCACCAAAAAGGACGAGTCCGAAATCGCCAATCTGGGCATCGGGCGGAAGTTTCAAAAGCCGACCGTCTTCGAAAGCCATACGGTCTGGGACAATATCGAACTGGCGCTGAAAAACCCGCGCGGCGTTTTCGCCTCCTGGTTCTATGCGCGCGGGAACGCGGATACCGGCCGGATCGAGGAGATCCTCGAAACCGTGCGGCTCTCCCATCGCAAGGACGATTACGCGGCCAATCTCTCCCATGGGCAGAAGCAATGGCTCGAGATCGGCATGCTACTCGCGCAGGATCCCAAGCTCCTGCTTGTGGATGAGCCGGTCGCGGGAATGACCGACGCGGAGACAGAGGAGACCTCGAAGCTGTTGAAGACAATTGCGAAGAACCACTCCGTGGTGGTCGTAGAGCACGATATGAGCTTTGTGCGCGACCTCGAGTGCCGGGTGACCTGCTTGGCCGAAGGCTCTGTGCTCGCGCAAGGTTCGCTCGCGCATGTGAGCGCGGACGAGAAAGTCATCGAGCGGTATCTGGGGAGGTAGCGCACCATGACACATCTCACCGTCACCGATGTCGATCTCTTCTACGGCGCCGCGCAGGCACTGCGCCGGGTCACCATCGAGGTCAGGCCCAATCGCATCACCTCTGTGCTCGGCCGCAACGGCGTCGGCAAGTCCTCGCTCCTGCGCGCGATCACCGGCGTACAGCCGATCGCCGGCGGCAGCATCGCGCTCGATGATATCCCGCTCAAAAAATCCGCACCCTACACCCGGGCGCGCATGGGCATCGGCTACGTCCCGCAGGGCAGGGAAATCTTCCCGCTCCTGACGGTCAAGGAAAACCTTCTCACGGGCTTTGCGCCGCTGAAGCCGAAAGACCGCTCGATCCCCGAGACTGTGTTCGAACTCTTCCCGGTTCTCAAATCCATGCTCTCGCGCCGCGGCGGCGACCTATCGGGCGGGCAGCAGCAGCAACTGGCCATCGGGCGGGCGATGGTGACACGGCCCAAGGTGCTGGTGCTCGACGAGCCGACCGAGGGCATCCAGCCCTCGATCATCAAGGATATCGGGCGCGCCCTGCAGTTTCTGCGCGACGAGATGGGGATGACCGTCCTTCTGGTCGAACAATATCTCGATTTCTGCCGCGAATTGTCCGACGATATCTACGTCATGGACCGGGGCGAGATCATGCATTCAGGACCCGCGAGCGATCTCGATGACCCGGACGTCAAACGGCACTTGATGGTCTGATGCTGCACGAGCCTGAAACCGACACACCGATACCGGGCGGGCTCCAGCGGGCCTATGGCGCGGGCCGTGTCTCTGCAAAGACGCGCGGTGGCGTCTCTGCGCTCGATACGCTCTACCAGGAAGGGTGCGCAAAAATCCGCGCGCCAAAAACCCACGGCGATTGGCTCGACGCAGTGCTGATTAACTCTTCAGGCGGGTTGACCGGCGGCGACGTTATGGACTGGTCCTGCACTGCCGGAGAGGGCGCGCACCTCGTTGCGACGACCCAGGCGTGCGAACGTATCTACCGCTCTGCAGGCGGCACAGCGAGGGTCCGTACGACGCTCGCTGCCGGCCCTGGCGCACGCCTCGACTGGCTGCCGCAGGAAACGATCCTCTTTGAAGGCGCGCGGCTCGACCGCACCTTGGCCGTCGATCTGGCCGAGGACGCGACGTTTCTCGGGCTCGAGGCCGTTATACTCGGACGCGAGGCTTCCGGCGAGGATGCGGTTTCCGCAGCGATTTCCGACACCTGGCACATTCGACGCGGCGGACACCTGATCCACGCCGAAGCAAGCCGGCTGAACGCCAACGACGTGCTCGCGCGCGCCAATATCGCGCTGCTCGACGGTGCGCGAGCCTATGCCACCCTCTTATATGCCGGAACCGACGCCGAACAGCAGATCGAAACGCTGAAAACGATCCTCGCGCCGTTCAAAACCGCCGGCGCGAGCCGGATCGGGGACAAAATCGTCATGCGCGCGGCGGCGTCTTCGGGCTATCGTCTGCGCAAGATCATCATGCCGGCCATTGCGGCGCTCGCAACGGGCAATGCGGTGCCGCGGCTTTGGACACTATAAAGGGGAAGAATAGGGCATGAACCTGACACCCAGGGAGAAAGACAAGCTTCTGGTCGCGATGGCCGCCGTGGTCGCGCGGCGCCGGCTCGAACGCGGGGTGAAACTCAATCACCCCGAGGCCGTGGCCCTCATAACCGATTTCGTCGTCGAAGGCGCCCGCGACGGGCGTGCTGTACCGGACCTGATGGAAGCGGGTGCACAGGTGCTCACCCGCGACCAGGTCATGGAAGGCGTCGCCGAGATGATCGGCGACATCCAGGTCGAAGCCACATTTCCCGACGGCACCAAGCTCGTCACCGTCCACGATCCGATCCGCTAGGAGTATTTCTTATGATCAAGCGCATTGCACTTGCGGCCCTTGCTGTCTTCGCCGCCACGGCCCCGGCCTTCGCCCATCTCGACCCTGCAACGCACGGCGCGTTTGCCGCCGGATTCTCGCACCCGCTCTTCGGGCTTGACCACATCTTGGCAATGGTTGCCGTCGGGCTCTGGGCCGCAAGCATCGGCGGACGCGCGCTCTGGACGGTACCGCTCGCCTTCGTTGCCATGATGGCTGTCGGTTTCGGCGCTGCGATTGCCGGTATGCCGCTGCCCTTCGTCGAGCCGGTCATCCTCGCTTCGGTGATCTTCATTGGCATCATGATAGCGTTGGCGCTGCCGATCCCGACGGTTGGGGTTTCTGGCATCGTTGCGTTTTTTGCACTGTTCCACGGCCACGCCCACGGGGGTGAACTTGGCGCTGCGGGCGCACTCGATTTCGCACTGGGCTTCATCCTGGCAACGGCCCTTCTGCACGCTGCAGGCATCGCAATGGGTGTCGCCATCGCGGGGCTCATGAAGGGTGCGTATGGCAGGACGATTATGCGTGTCGCCGGCATGCTGACAGGGCTAGGCGGGCTTTGGCTCGCGATCGGAGGCTAGGATGATCCCTGGGGAAGTCACGACCGTTACGGGCGAAATCGAACTCAATGCCGGTCGTGAGACTGTGACGCTCGAGGTTGCCAACACCGGCGACCGACCGATCCAGGTCGGCAGCCACTATCATTTCTACGAAACCAATGCCGGGCTCGCCTTCGACCGTGACAAGGCCCGCGGCATGCGGCTCGATATCCCTGCGGGCACCGCTGTGCGGTTCGAGCCGGGTCAGACCCGCGAGGTGATGTTGATCCCGATTTCGGGCGATAGGGTCATCTACGGGTTCAACCAGAAGATCATGGGAGCGCTTTAGGCTTCCCATGATTGGCGCCGTGCACAGAAGGCATGCGATGCAAAAAGGGCGGGGCGCTGTCGCGCTCCGCCCGGAGACTCGTTTGCTGGGCAGCCTTTTACCCGTCGACAAAAACGGTAACCACGCCATTCGCCCCGCTCGAGATGCCGACGACATCGGTATCGGCGTATTCTTCGGCTTCGAGCGCCGCCATCAGTTCGGCATTGGCCGCGACCGCGCTGTGCAGCGCGCTGAGATCGGCCTCGGCCGCCGCCTGGGCTTGGGCGACGGCCGCCATATCGGCCGTTTCACCGGCAGTGAGCTCGGCAAGCGAGACGATTTCGAAGGCCGTGGCGCTTTCGAGAATCGCCGCGGCGCTGGCGGAGCCTTCGATTGCGGCGACAGCGTCGTCATAGGTGTAGGTGTCATCTCCGCCCAGGCTGGTACTGGCCTCGACATCCGCATCGGCATCGACTTCGGCATCCATGTCGGTATCGACCTCGGCATCCACACCGGTGTCCTGGCCAACGATGATGCTTCCGTTCGTACCGGCATCTGCGCCGGCATCGACGTCGGCGTCCACACCAAGGCCCACCTTGGCGTCGAGCCCGGCGGCGTAGGCCGGGAGCGCGAACGGTGCGGTCAGCGTCAAAGCCGTACCAAGAGCAAGAACAGACAGTGTTTTCATCGGAATATCCTCCGTGTCGGGTTAGGTTGTACCGCCCCTCTGGAGGCTAAAAACGTTGCCGGCAGCGTCCGGTTTCAAGGTATTTTCAAGGCAGGCCGCAAACCCCTGAAATCCGGCGCTTTTAAGGGGTGCGGAATTTATCTGCAAGAATGAGGAATTAAGTCATGTCCGCCAAAATCACCCGTGCGCTCTATGCCGACATGTATGGCCCGACGACCGGCGACAAGGTCCGCCTCGCGGATACCGAGCTTTTCGTCGAAGTGGAAAAGGATCTCACGATCTATGGCGAGGAGGTGAAGTTCGGCGGCGGCAAGGTGATCCGGGACGGCATGGGTCAATCGCAGGTGACCCGCGCGGGTGGGGCGGTCGATACTGTCATCACCAACGCGCTGATCCTCGACCATACGGGCATCTACAAGGCCGATATCGGGCTGAAGGACGGGCTGATCGCTGCTATCGGCAAGGCGGGCAACCCCGACACCCAACCCGGCGTCACCATCATCATCGGCCCGACAACGGAAATCATCGCAGGCGAGGGCAAGATCGTCACCGCCGGTGGGTTCGATTCCCACATCCACTTCATCTGCCCCCAGCAGATCGAGGAAGCGCTGATGAGCGGGGTTACCACCATGCTCGGCGGCGGCACTGGTCCGGCGCATGGCACGCTGGCAACGACGGTGACGCCCGGGCCCTGGCATACGGGCAAGATGATCCAGAGCTTCGATGCTTTCCCGATGAACATTGCGCTCGCCGGCAAGGGTAATGCATCGCGTCCGGAAGCGCTGATCGAGCAGATCATGGGCGGTGCGGCGGCACTGAAGCTTCACGAAGATTGGGGCACGACCCCCGCCGCCATCGACAACTGCCTGTCGGTCGCCGACGACTACGACGTGCAGGTGATGATCCACACCGACACGCTCAACGAATCCGGCTTCGTCGAGGACACCATCGCCGCCTTCAAGGGCCGCACGATCCACGCCTATCACACCGAAGGCGCCGGTGGCGGACACGCGCCGGATATCATCAAGGTCTGCGGGCTTGAGAACGTCATCCCGTCCTCGACCAACCCCACGCGCCCCTATACGGTCAACACGCTCGCCGAGCATCTCGACATGCTCATGGTTTGCCACCATCTCGACCCTTCGATCCCCGAAGACGTGGCCTTCGCCGAAAGCCGTATCCGCAAGGAGACGATTGCTGCCGAGGATATCTTGCACGACATGGGCGCGTTCTCGATCATTTCGTCCGACAGCCAGGCGATGGGCCGTGTGGGCGAAGTCATCATCCGTACCTGGCAAACCGCCGACAAGATGAAGCGCCAGCGCGGGCGGCTTGCCGAGGAAATGGGCGACAACGACAATTTCCGCGTCAAGCGCTACGTCGCAAAATACACAATCAACCCGGCCATCGCGCACGGGATTTCCGATCACATCGGTTCGATTGAAGTCGGCAAGCGCGCCGACCTCGTCGTCTGGAACCCAGCCTTTTTCGGGGTGAAGCCCGAGATGATCCTGATGGGCGGCATGATCACCGCCGCGCCCATGGGCGACCCCAACGGCTCCATCCCCGTCCAGCCCCAGCACTACCGCTATATGTTCGGCGGCTTCGGCAAGGCCATCACCAACACATCGGTGACGTTTGTCTCCAAGGCCGCGCTCGATGCTGGGATCGGGAATACGCTCGGTGTC
The DNA here is from genome assembly GCF_044811015.1 of Pelagibacterium halotolerans. Taxonomy (GTDB): domain Bacteria; phylum Pseudomonadota; class Alphaproteobacteria; order Rhizobiales; family Devosiaceae; genus Pelagibacterium; species Pelagibacterium halotolerans_A. Next base: position 2,094,737 of record NZ_CP085243.1, on the reverse strand, counting down.
GAAAAGGCCATGCTTGCGGTCAACAACACGCGCGGCGGCATCTCCAAGGCTTCCATGATTCACAACAGCGCAACGCCTGAGGTGAGCGTGGATCCCGAAACATACGAGGTGCGCGCCGACGGGGAGCTGCTGACGTGCGAGCCGGCGGAGGTTCTGCCAATGGCGCAGCGGTATTTCCTGTTCTGACGCGTTGGCATAGTTTCTCTGCCCGGCAATTGAGTGTAGCGTTGGCGCACTTGGGGGCGCCGAAGTATGTTGCCAGAAACTGAGAATAAAATCCGTATGCGAGGCTTCAAGAGGCCTTCTGTTCAAACTGTCCTGCAGGGTTTAACGTTATATTCCGCGTTCATCGTAGTAATAGGGTATATACGAAGTAGTATTATTCTCGGGTGGTTTGGAATTGATGTCGCGATGTGGTTGTCCGTTGGTGACTATGTGAAGATTGGATTCGCATGGAACATGTTCATGACGGTTGCACTTATTTCAATCACTGTGATTTTATTCATGTTTCCTTTGTTCGAGCTTGCGCCATCGTGCCGACGTGAAGCTGTATTGAAGCAGGCGGCGAAGCAATTTATAGTTGCCTTAATGCTTGCGGTGGGCGTTGCCATATTTTCATTTTTCTACGCCAGCTTAAGGGCCTGGCTAGAAGGGCTCGAGCTAACCGAAATTATTTACTTCGGTAGCGCCGTTGCCGCTATCATATTTTTGGTTAGTGTAATCCTTGCGTTCATATATGCGTCTGCAGCCGTTTTCAGAATTGATTTCTCGCCATTGCTTGCTCTGAGCGTCGTTTGTTTTTCAGCAATCATAGTGGCGATTCTTGATGCCCGTGGCGTGGTATTAAACACTCTGGAGAACACTGACGTTACCAGCTCATACCGTTTTTCGAATGGAACGGTATTGGATGGTGCCGAATGGCGGGTCCTTCTGCAGACGGATAAGCACATCTTCTTTCTGAACGCCGGAAGTGATGTCGTCGACGTCTGGCCAACAAGCTTGCTGCTCAATGCAAGCTTTATACCAATGCGAAGAGAGGGCAGCCAATGAGATCATGCAAGATATTGTGTCTGCTGCAGCGTCGACGGTAATAAAAGCGACGTGCCAAAAAAAACCGTGGCACGACGGACATGCAACCGTTGGTGTCTCCCCTACCTTCGCTTATCGCGACTTACTAGCGGCAGCTCGGTCTAGTCAAAACGCCACAAACCAACATGCCTATTCCCACCGCTACCTTCCGCGCCGGTTTCCGTGAATCCCTGCCCATCACGCTGGGTTATTTCCCCATCGGCATTTCCTTCGGCATTGCCGCGGCGCGAGCCGGGCTTTCGCCGCTTGAAGCCGTCTTCGTGTCTGCGGTCATTTATGCCGGCGCCGCGCAATTCCTCGCGCTGGCACTGCTGACCGGCGGCGCGCCGGTCATCGTATCGGCGCTTTCGGTGCTCGCGATGAATTTGCGCCACGTGCTTTATGGGCCCGCCATACTCGAAGCGGCCAAGGATAGAGCCGCGACGCGGTTCTCCTGGCTATGGGGCGGATGGCTGTCCGATGGCGCGTTCGGGGCGGCGATAGTAGGGGTCAGCCGGTCCAAGGAGAATTTTTCTGAGCGCTGGATGCTTGGGCTCGGGATCGGACCATATTTCTCCTGGGCACTCGGCACGGGCACCGGCGCCGTCTTCGGTGGCGGCGCGGTGGAAGATTTTCCGGCTGTCGATGCGGCGCTGGGGTTCCTGTTGCCGGCCTTGTTTCTTGCCATGCTGCTCGCGGTCCTCTCCCGCAAGCAGCTTGCCGTCATCGTGGCGTCCATCGTCGTCACCGTCCCGGCAAGCCTCATGTTTTCGACGACGGTGGGCATCGTTACGGGCATGATCGCCGGTTCGCTGGTGGGGTTGATCCGCATCCGTGGGCTCGAACGATGAATATCGATCTGGTCATCATCACGCTCATCGTCGGCATCGGCACATGGGTCTTCCGCGTGCTGCCCACCAAGATCGATCTTTCGGCGGGCAATCCTGGCGGTCCGGTAAGCCGGTTCCTCGCCGCCACAGGCCCGGCCGCTATTGCCGCGCTCTTTGCGGTTTCGTTCCTGCCGATGCTCGAACCGGACATCACAGTGCTGGCGCCGATTGCCGTCGGTATCGCGGCGACGGTCGCAGGCTTCATCTTCAAGCGCGATGTTGCGCTTGCCACCTTCATCGGCGCGATAGCCTATGGGATTGCCTATGCACTGATCGCGATGTGAGCCGCCGTCATTCTCGTTCCGCAAATCCGGTGCTAGACTCATCGAAGGTGATTTGCATCCCGGGAGACCCGCAGATGACGCTCAAGCCCCTAGCCCTTGCCGCCGTGGCGGCGCTTACCGCCGCCCCGGCCTTCGCCGTCGAAACGTCCATGCAGCTTGTGCTCGAACTCGAAGGCAATGCTCAGCGCGATGTGGTCAGCTACACCTGCGATGGGCTCGACGAACAACTCACGGTCGAATACGTGAATGCCCACCCGATCTTCCTTGCGCTTGTCCCCATCGAGGGCGAAAAGCTCATATTCGTCAATGTCATCTCGGGCTCTGGCGCCCGCTATGCGTCCGGCCAGTACATCTGGTGGACGACTGGCAACGAAGCGCAACTGATCGACGAGATGGCCGGGGAGGACGCCGCATCGCTCTCGTGCATCGCGGCGACCGATACGCCCTGATCAAGGCTTGCCCGCTGGCACGCTTCCTGCTTGGATCGGGCGACTGAAAATCCGATCCAAAGAGGTTGTTGCCGCCATGCGCGCCATAGATCACGACCACAAGGGCCACACCCGCGGCACGCCGTTCGACGTTGCGGTGCTCGCCCATGACGAGCGCGCCGTTCGCCGTAAGCTCATAACGCTGGCCCAAGGGGATGAGGTCCTCGTAGACCTGCCGCAGACGGTGGCACTCGAGACAGGGGACGTGCTCGTGCTCGAAGACGGCCGCATCGTCGAGATCGTCGCTGCCGAAGAAGAGCTGTACGAAATCACGGCGCGCGATACTCTGCATATCATGCAATTGTGCTGGCATATCGGAAACCGGCACTTGCCCTGCCAGATCGAAGGTGAAGCGCACGGACCCAAGCGCATTCTGATCGGCCGCGACCACGTCATCAAAGACATGCTCGAAGGTCTGGGCGCGACCGTCCGCGACGTTATCGAGCCGTTCTCGCCCGTGCGCGGGGCCTATTCGGGCGAAGGGCATGGCCATCACCACGAGCGGCACCACCATCATCATGGCTGAAACAGCCGTACTCGTCCGGCTTTTGACCTGGCTGTCCCCAGCCTTTCCCATTGGCGGTTTTGCCTATAGCCAAGGCCTCGAAACTGCAATCGCCGAACATCGCATCGCTACCATCGGGGACGTCAAAGCCTGGCTGGAAGGACAACTCCACGCGGGGGCTATTCGCAATGATGCCGCTTTTGTAGGCATTGCTGCCCGCGCAGTAGCCAAGGGTGATGCAGACTCGCTGCAAATGGTCAACGATCTTGCACTCGCCTTGCAAAGTTCTGCGGAACGCGACAAGGAAACCCGCGAGCAGGCGCAATCCTTTCTCGAGGCCGCCAACGCCTGGCCAGTCGAGGTGTCCGATTGGCTCGCGGTGGCCTTCGAAAATCCGATGGCCTTGCCTGTCGCCATAGGCGCTATGGCGGGCCTGCACGGGATCGAGGCGCCTTCGGTCATCGCAGGGTTTGTGAATGCCTATGTCGGCCAACAGATTTCCGTCGCCATTCGTCTTGTGCCGCTGGGACAAACCGAAGGCGTCACGTTGCAAGCGCAACTCGAACCGAACATTGCGGAGCTTGCCGATTGGGCTGCGGGGGCGCAGATTGACGATATTGGATCGTTCGGCCTTGGCACCGATATTGCAAGCCTGAGGCACGAAGATTTGCCAGTGAGGATATTTCGATCATGAGCAAGAACGGACCCTTGCGCGTCGGCATCGGGGGCCCGGTCGGGTCGGGCAAGACGACTTTGACCGAGAAACTCTGCAAGGCCATGCGCGAGTACTATTCGGTCGGTGTGATCACCAACGATATCTATACGAAAGAAGACGCGATGATGCTGGCGCGGCTCCAGGCATTGCCCGAAGATCGCATCGTTGGAGTGGAAACTGGCGGTTGCCCGCATACCGCCATCCGCGAAGACGCTTCGATCAACCTGCGCGCCATCGCCGAGCTCAACGCCCGTATCCCCGATCTCGACGTCGTCTTCATCGAAAGTGGCGGCGACAACCTCGCGGCGACCTTTTCACCCGATCTTGCCGACCTGACGCTTTACGTCGTCTCCGTTTGTCAGGGGGAGGAGATTCCGCGCAAGGGCGGGCCGGGCATCACACGCTCGGACATGCTGGTGATCAACAAGGCTGATCTCGCGCCTTATGTCGAAGTCGATCTCGATGTGATGGATGCCGATGCCAGGCGCGGGCGCGGTGGCAAACCGCATGTGTTTACAGACCTCAAGCGCGGCAAGGGCGTCGAGGAGATCGTTGCGTTTCTCGAAAAGCATGGTGGGCTCGCGCGGGCGGAGCTGGCGCTATAGCGCTCTAGGGCGCATGCCTTAAGTTCGCCGCCGAAAGCTGGTAAGCTCAGGGCCATTATGAACGGCCCATTGCGCATGAGACGCGATCTGACGCGCCCTTTCCCCGAGCCGGTCTGGCCCGAAGGCATAGCGCTTGTGCCTTTCGCCGTATCGATGGCTGAAGAGCTGCACGCCGTGATGCAGGACGGTTATGGGCAGAACGGCCTCTCGGTTCCACCCTATGCCGATTGGCGCGCGCGGCTCTTGTCCGACCCCGAATACGACGCCGAGTTGTTCTTCGTCGCCCAGGCGGCGGATGGTGCGTTCGTGGGGTTCGCCCATTGCTGGAATTCGAGCTTTTTGAAAGACCTCGTCGTCTCACCCGGCTGGCGCCGCATAGGGATCGGCGAGGCCTTGTTGTTGCGCAGCTTCCAAGCGTGCCGGAACCGATACCATCCCTATCTCGACCTCAAAGTTGATCGCGTAAATAATGGCGCTATTCAATTTTATAAAAAGCGTGGAATGGTTCCTGTAAAATAATCAGGAAAGTTGTTCCGAGGATGCGGAATCGTTGCGTTGATGCAACAGCGTGGTGGGCGAGATGATCGACTTGCATTCAACTTGCATAGGCGGACACATTTTTGCCCCAAGTCCTAACTAGCGCGCCCGTTCAGTATCAACTGCAACGGATAAGTCCTAATGATGACGCGCCGCGTCCTGCCTTTGTGTTTTATGGTCATAACTGCCGCTTTTGCGGCCCTTTCCCTCTCCTCTGCCCTTTCGGCCCAAACCGCCACTCAATGCGGCGATGCATCGTGGTACGCCATCCGCAATACGACCGCGTCGGGCGAAATGATGAATCCCGATGCCCTAACCGCAGCGCACCGCACGCTGCCCTTCGGCACGATGGTCAATGTCCTCAACCGGGACAATGGTGAAGAACTGACCTTGCGGATCAACGATCGCGGCCCGTTTATCTCCGGCCGTATCATCGATGTTTCCCGCGCGGCGGCGAACCAGCTTGGTTTCCGCACCGCCGGGGTTGCCGATGTATGCCTGACGATTATGAGCTAGACGCTCATAACGATCGGCCCGATTGCTGTAACCAGCAGCAGCGCCGCGACGACGTTGAATGCGCGCGCGTAAGTCGGCTGTACCAGAAAGCGCCTGAGGACCGTGCCGCCGGCGGCCCACGCCGATACGCACGGAATCGCGACAAGCGCAATGACGATTGCCGCGACGCCCACATTCGCAAGGTAATTGCCCGTCGGCACATAGGCCGCCGCCGCGCTCGTCGTGATCGCCCAGGCCTTGGGATTGATCCATTGGAATGCCGCCGCTCCGGCAAATCCGACGGGTGGCCGGTCTTCCGTCGCCGGACGGACCGGGCCGCTGCGGGCAATCTTATAGGCGAGCCACAGGAGATAGAGCGCGCCGCCAACGCGCAGGACATCATGGAGCGCCGGAATGGCCTCGAAGATCGCACCCAGCCCCAGCCCGACGGCCATAAGCTGCAGCGCGACGCCGACTGCGATCCCGGCAACGAGCGGCATCGACCGTAAAAGCCCAACCCGCACACCCGAGGCAAGTGCCATCGTGTTGTTGGGGCCGGGTGTGCCGGTCATAACGATACAGAATGCGAGATAGGGGAGGAGTGTGGCAAGGTCGGTCATGCGTGCAATATTAGGCTCAGGACTCGTTAATCAGAGCCAGAAGATGACGGTTGCGGCGATGCAGATGGCTGAAAAGAAGGTGTGAGCGCATCGATCGTAGCGGGTAGCGATGCGCCGCCAGTCCTTGAGCTTGCCGAACATGTTCTCAATTCTATGGCGCTGGCGATAGAGCGCTTTGTCGTAGTCGATCGGCTGCTTGCGGCTTTTGGTCGGCGGAATGCATGGCTCGATGCCCCTGTCAGCGAGAGCTTGGCGGAACCAATTGCTGTCGTAACCCTTGTCGCCAAGCAGGCTGTCGGCGGACGGCAGCACGTCGAGCAAGAGCCTGGCGCCCTTGTGGTCGCTCATCTGGCCTTCGCTCAAAAGCAGTATCAGCGGCCGGCCCTCGGCGTCGCAAACGGCGTGCAGCTTGGAGTTCAGCCCGCCTTTCGTCCGCCCGATACGACGGGGAACATCCCCTTTTTAAGAAGGCTCGCCGCGGTGCGGTGGGCCTTCAGATGCGTGGCGTCGATCATGATGCGCTCGGGTTGCGGCCCTTCGCCGGCCAGCGCTGCAAAGATCCTGTCGAACACGCCCAGCCGGCTCCAGCGAATGAAGCGATTGTAGAGCGTCTTGTGCGGGCCATACCCGCTTGGTGCGTCCTTCCACTGCAGGCCGTTCCTGATCACGTAGATGATGCCGCTAACCACCCGCCGGTCGTCAACCCGCGGAATGCCGTGGGAAAGCGGGAAATACGGTGATATCCGCGCCATCTGGCGCTCGCTCAACAGAAACAAATCACTCATCAGGACCTCCTTCATCGGAGACCCTGAATCACATCTCACATCAAATTAATAGGTCCTGAGCCTAGCGTGTCCACGCGACACAGGATTGCATATTGCCTCCAAAGCACACTATTTCTGCAATTAATGTCGAAGATTGATACAATTGACGAGCATATATTGCGAGAGCTGAAGCGCGACGCGCGGCAGCCCAACGTGCATCTGGCCGAGCGCGTCGGGCTCTCGCCTTCGGCCTGCCTGCGCCGTGTGCAGGAGCTCGAGCGCTCGGGGATCATCAAGGGCTATCGCGCGCGCATTGACCGCACACGCGTCGGCGGCGGCTTCCTCGCCTATATTGCCGTGGGACTTTCAGACCACACAAAGGCCAGCCAGGAAGCCTTCGAACGTGCCATCGCCCGCGCCCCCGAGGTCGTTGAGTGCCACAACATCACCGGTACGGTGGAATATCTGCTCCGCGTCGAGGTCGCTGACATTGCGGCCTACAAATTCTTCCATACCGATGTCCTGGGCACCCTGCCGCAGGTGACGGCGATCACGACTTATGTGGTTATGGGATCGCCCAAGGACGAACGGGGGTGAGGTAGGAGGAGGCGTTTAGCACACCTCCGCATATCGCCTCGTCTCCGCCGGCGCGCAGCGCTCGGTGCTGCGCACTTTGAACTTGACCGGCTTGCGGATGTCCTCGTCGAAATACCCGTCGACGAGTTCGTAGACCGAAACGACCGCTCCCCTCTGCCGCGCTGCGGCACGGCTGATGCGCGAGAGGTCGATGTCAGCTAGACCGAGGTCGGCGAGGAGGATGGGGTCCAGTTGCCGCAGGGTTGCATAGGTCTTGCGATAGGCGCGCCATTCGGCGAGCCAGGCCAATAAGGTCGTGAGCATCGGATGTCTCCATAAGCACCGGCGCGGCAGGTCCACGCAAGGGGGTGCGGTACGCAGGCGCCGGTAGTTGTGTGAATGAAAAAGTATGGTGCGCCATACATCGGCTGAACCGGTGCAGCGCATGTTTGGAGTTTGCCAAATCTCTGGAGCCCATGCTACGACCGGGATCGCAACTCATTTTTCAAAAATGCAATAGCAGATGGACTGGGACGATCTACGCCTCTTTCTGGCCGTGAGCCGTCTGGGCGGGCTTTCGGCGGCCCGCACTGCGACGGGGCTGTCAGCGGCAACTCTCGGGCGCCGGATCACCGCCCTCGAGCGGCGCGTCGGCGTGCCCCTTTTCACCCGGCTCCAGACCGGTTACCGGATGACCGCGGCGGGTGAGGAATTGTTCGGGGTTGCCGAAGAGGTTGAGCGCGCCATGGTCGCGGTGGAGCGTTGGAAGGAGGGGACGCAATCCCAGCGCTCGGTTCGTCTTTCGGCGGGCAATTGGACGACAGATTTCCTCGCACGCCATATCAGAGCCCTTTGGCATGAGGGCGAACCGGCGATCGAGTTCGTTGCCGCCAATGCGCGTATCGATATCGGGCACCGTGCTGCCGATATCGGCATCCGGAACACGCGGCCTGAGGATACGGCGCTCGCCGGCCGCCGCATCGGTACGGTCGCCTATGCGCTCTATTGCGCCGCCGATATCGATGCCGGCGAGGAAACACCGGTCGTCGGACTTTCGGGCGATACATCGACGACGCCTTCGGCGCGCTGGCTTAGCGCCACCCATGGCCATCGCATTATTTTGAAGGGCAACAGCGTCTATGCCGTGCGCGAGATCGTCGCCCAAGGCGAGGGCATATCGGTATTGCCATGTTTTGTGGGTGATAGCGATGCGCGGCTCAAGCGTGCGAGCGGGCTCATCGAGGCCTTGACGACCGAACAATGGCTGGTCGCGCATCACGACGAACGGCATACACCCGCCATCCGCCGGACCCTCGAGCGCATTGCCACGCTCATGGCCGAGCAGACTCCGCTTTTTGCAGGCGAGCGCCCCAACCAGGTTTCACAGTCGGGCGATGAGGCGTAAAATCGTCTTATGAGTTCAGCCGATTCCGAACGCACTCCTGTTCTCGTCGATGGCCGCCAGTCCACCACCGCACTGCGCGTCCAGCGCGGGGTCATGCGCTTTTTGCGCGGCGTTCACGACATGGCGTGCTACGCGGAAGTGCCGCTGACGAACGGTCGGCGCGCTGATGTTCTGGGGGTCGGGCCCAAGGGCGAGATCTGGATCGTTGAGATCAAGTCCTCGGTTCAGGATTTCCGCGTCGACACCAAATGGCACGAATACCGCGAATTTTGCGATCGATTCTTCTTCTGTAAGCCCCCCGAGCTCGACGACATCTTTCCAGCCGAGGAAGGGTTGATGGTTGCTGACGGACATGAAGGGGCGATTCTGCGCCCCGCCCCGCTCGATGCCCTGGCTGGCGCACGGCGTAAAGCGCTGATGCTCAGGCTCGCACGCATCGGCGCTGACAGGGTCCATGGACTTATGGATCCCGGGCCGGGGCAAACGCCGCTAGTCTGACGCTGGCTTAAGCGCTGCCAGCGTTTCCCCGTCCTCGCTGAGGAGTGTCAGTGTGTCGTCTTCGAGCGTGAAACGGGTCGTGGCCTCGAGCGCACGAAAAAAGGCGTGTTCCTGATCCTGCTTGGGCGGCTCGCAGGCCATCATTGTGGAAAAGATCTGCGAGATGTCGAGCCCGGTCTCGCCTTCGAACGCCACCGACCCACCAAATGTGTTGCATCCGCCATTACCGCCAATAGCGTCCTCGCCGAAGCGGAGCGTCGAGGTGACGCCTTCGGGCGTTGCGCTCCCATTGAGCGTGGTCAACGTCCACTGCGTATCGATGAGCGGATGCGCACCATTGCCTTCTGAAAACGCGATACCGGCGAACAGCGCCGCGGTAAGGGCAGTAGTGCCGAAAATCGTGATCGCCCTCATATGCCTTTCTCCTCGATCGGGATAGGTTCGACGGCGTCTTGCCATGCCGCCTATGAACCGCGCCTGAACGTTTCCGCTTGGCGTCGGTCGAAAACGTTTGAACTGCGCCACGGCACTCTGGCACAAGAACGCAAAAAATGAGGGAACCAAAAATGATCGTAGTTTACGGGTCCATCAATATCGATCTCATCGGCCACGCGCCAACGCTCATGCGTCCCGGCGAGACCGTTCTGGGCTCGACGCTCGAATTCGCACCCGGAGGGAAAGGCGCGAATCAGGCACTGGCCGCCGCGCGCGCGGGCGCCGAGGTGAAGATGGTCGGCTGCGTTGGCGATGACGAATTCACCGGCCGTGCGCTCGAACTTTTGCGCGAGGCCGAAATCGATCTGTCATCCGTCCGCCGCATGGATCGGCATACCGGCGTTGCCATGATCGTCGTCGACGACACAGGCGAGAACATGATTACCGTGCTTCCGGGCGCCAACGGCCGCCTCAGCGCCGCAGCGCTCGATCAGGCGGGTATCTCTGCCGAAGATACGCTGTTGCTCCAGCTTGAAACGCCGCTCGAAGGCGTTGCAGCCGCAGCGGCGGCGGCCAGAGCCGCAGGTGCAAAGGTTGTCCTCAACCTAGCGCCCTATCGCGACTTCCCAGCCGCGATGCTCGAGGACGTCTCCGTGCTCGTCGTCAACGAAGGCGAGATGGCCGGGCTTCTCGAGAAGCTCAGCGCTCCGGCAATGACGCCGGAGAAGGCCGTCGCGTGGCTGGCCGGGGAACTGGACCTGATCGTCGTCGCGACCCTGGGTGGCAAGGGTGCCATCGCCTGCGAGGCAGGGGAAATCGTCAAGGTACCGGCCTTGAAGATCAAGCCCGTCGATACCGTCGGTGCCGGCGACACGTTCGTGGGATATCTCGCCGCTGGCCTCGCCGAGGGCAAGGCACTCAAATCGGCGCTCGAACTGGCAGCAACCGCTGCGGGCCTCGCCTGCCTCAAACCGGGCGCCCAGCCCGCCATCCCGACGCGCGACGTGGTCGACGAGAAACGCGCCGGCTGATGGCGGAAGAGAGGACGATCAAGATTTCCGCGCTGGGGTATCGCGGCGAGGGCGTCGCTCTTGCGGACGGAAACCGTGTCTTCATCCCTTTCACGCTGCCCGGCGAGACCGTCAGGGCCGAAATCGATGGCAATCGCGGCAGGCTTATCGAACTGCTGACGCCGAGCCCGGACCGCGTCGCCCCGCCGTGCCCGCATTTCGGCGTCTGCGGCGGATGCCAGGTTCAGCATCTTGCCGACACCGAATACCGCGCATGGAAGCGTGGCCTTGTAACGAGCCAGCTCGATCGCGCTGGCATCGCGACCGAGGTTTCCGACCTTGTCCCTGCCCATGGCGAAGGTCGGCGCCGCGCCACCCTGCACGCAACGAAAGCCGGTGCCGGGTTCATGGGGCTGCGCAGCCACGAGATCCATGTGCTCGATAGCTGCCCGATCCTCGTGCCTGCCCTGGGCCGTGCTCCGGAGATCGCAACGACAATCGCTGCCGCTGTTGGCCCGTGCGACGTCTCGTTCACCGCGACCGACCTCGGCCTCGACGTGGCCATACGCGGCAAAGGCATCAAGCCCAATGCCGCGCTGACCAAAGCCGCCACCCGGTTCGACCTCGCCCGTGTCGCCGTAAACGGCGAGGTGGTCCTCAGCTATCGCGCGCCCACTATCCGCATGGGTAGGGCCGATGTAGCCATTCCTCCCGGGAGCTTCCTGCAAGCTACGGCGCTGGCCGAGGCGACACTTGCCGCGTTCGTGACCGATGCAGCTGAAAGTGCGAAATCGATAGCCGACCTTTTCTGCGGCGTCGGCCCTTTCGCCCTTCGTCTGGCCGAGAGCGCTCCGGTCTACGCGGCGGACAGCGACGCCCCGGCCATTGCAGCGCTCGACGCGGCAAAGCGCAAAACCAAGGGACTTAAGGCGGTCACCGCCGAGAAGCGTGACCTCTTCCGCGATCCGCTGTCTCCCTTCGAGCTCAACCGCTTCCACACAGTGGTGCTCGATCCGCCACGGGCCGGCGCCCAGACGCAGGCCCGCGAACTCGCCCGCTCAAAGGTAGAGCGCATCGTTTATGTCTCATGCGACCCCCAGAGCTTTGCGCGGGATGCCGCCATCCTCGCCGCTGGCGAATACCGAATGGGAATGGTCACCCCGGTCGATCAGTTTCTCCACAGCGCACACGTTGAGCTTGTCGCGGTTTTCCATCGATAATGCACGCGGGTGCATTACGCGCTTGTCAATTATGACAATATTGTCACAATGACTTTGTCACTGACGCAAAAATGTGCGGTGATCGACATTCGGATTGGGGCGCGGAGGAGAAGCCAAAGGGAGGGCATCGATCGATTGCCGACGCGCTATCGCCTTTGCAGCGGGCGTTTTCACAGTCATGCAATCATCACGATACCGTCACGGAAGCTTTGCACGCCCAGTCTAGGCATCGGCTCGTGGTTTGGTCCACCGGCCGGCATGCGGTCGCGACAAGGCAATAATCGGGAGAAAATCATGCATAAACATATTCTGGCTTCAGGCGTAGCCGCCCTGGCGCTTTTCGCAGGCGCCGGCTCGGCATTCGCCCAAACGCAAATCAACTGGTGGCACGCCATGGGTGGCGAGCTTGGCACCAAACTCGAGGAAATCGTCGCGGGCTACAACGCCAGCCAGGACGAATACGAGGTCGTTCCGACCTACAAGGGCTCCTATGTCGAAACCATGACAGCCGCGGTCGCGGCCTTCCGGGCCAACGAGCAGCCGCATATCGTGCAGGTCTTCGAAGTGGGCACCGGCACCATGATGGCCGCCGAGGGCGCCATCTATCCGGTCTATCAGCTCATGGAAGACACCGGCGAAGATTTCGACCCCAATGCCTTCCTGCCCGCCGTTGTCGGCTATTATACCGACACCAACGGCAACATGCTGTCGATGCCGTTCAACTCCTCGACCCCTATTCTTTACTACAACAAGGACGTGTTCGAAGCGGCCGGTCTCGACCCCGAAACCGCACCGGCCACCTGGGAAGAAGTTGAAGAATTTTCGCGTCAGATCATGGAATCGGGCGCTGCCGAGTGCGGCTTCACCTCCGGCTGGATTTCCTGGGTACAGCTCGAGAACTTCTCGGCCTGGCACAACCAGCCCATCGGCACGCTGGAAAACGGCTTCGGTGGCCTTGAAACCGAATTGACCGTCAATGGCCCCGTCCAGGTTCAACATTGGGCCAACCTCAAGGACTGGCAGGACGAAGGCATCTTCCAGTACGGCGGTCCGGTCGGCGGTGACGATGCGCCTCCGATGTTCTATGCGCAGGAATGTGCGATGTATATGAACTCTTCGGCTTCGCGCGCCGGCGTCATCGCTAACGCCACGGACTTCGAAGTCGGCTACGGCATGCTGCCTTACTACGCCGACGTTGACGGCGCGCCGCAGAATTCGATCATCGGCGGGGCCACGCTCTGGACCCTGCAGGGCAAGCCGGCGGAAGAATATGCTGGCGTCGCGGACTTCTTCTCCTACCTCTCCTCGGCGGAAGTTCAGGCCGATTGGCACCAGTTCTCGGGCTATCTGCCAATCACCCAGGCGGCCTATGAGCTTGGTCAGGAGCAGGGCTATTATGAAGCCAATCCAGGTTCCGATGTCGCCATCGAGCAGATCACGCTCAACGCCCCGACGGAAAATTCCAAGGGCCTGCGCTTCGGCAACTACGTTCAGATCCGCACGATCATCGACGAGGAGTTCGAGCAGCTGCTCTCGGGCAACAAAGACGCCCAGCAGGCCCTCGACGCCGTCGTCGAACGTGGCAATGCGCTGATCCGCGAGTTCGAAGCGGCGAACAGCTAACCGCTCGAAAGACCGAAAAAGTCCGCGTTCCTCAGGGGACGCGGACTTTGCCATAACAAGACGCGGGTCACATCATGCAGACAAAGCGCACGATCTTTTCCAATCGCGGGCTGCCTTACGCGCTCCTTCTTCCGCAATTGGCGATCACCGCCATTTTCTTTCTCTGGCCGGCCGGGCAGGCCTTCTACCAGAGCTTCCTGCGCGAGGACGCTTTTGGGCTCAAGACGAGCTTTGTCTGGTTCGAAAACTACACGCGGCTCTTCGCAAGCGCTTCCTATCTCAATTCGCTCTCGGTAACCGTCATTTTCGCGGTCAGCACGACGGTGCTCTCCATCGGTTTTGCGCTCGTGCTCGCGGTCGCCGCCGACCGCATGGTGCGCAGCGCGCAGGCCTATACGACGCTTCTGGTCTGGCCCTATGCCGTCGCCCCGGCGGTGGCGGGCATCATGTGGTGGTTCATGTTCAACCCCACCATCGGCATCCTGCCCTATATCCTCGATCAGTTCGGCTATAATTGGAACCACGGGCTTTCGCGCACCGACGCCATGATCCTTGTCGTCATCGCCGCGAGCTGGAAGCAGATTTCGTACAATTTCCTGTTTTTCCTTGCCGGACTGCAGGCCATTCCGCACTCGCTCTCGGAAGCTGCGGCCATCGACGGTGCCGGGCCGGTCAAACGCTTTTTCACGATCATTCTGCCGCTGCTGTCGCCCACCACGTTCTTCTTAATGGTCGTCAACGTGGTCTACGCCATGTTCGACACCTTCGGCGTCATCCACGCCACGACCGAAGGCGGGCCGGCGCAGTCGACGAACATCCTCGTCTACAAGGTGTTCAATGACGGGTTCATCGGGCTCAATCTCGGCTCCTCGGCGGCCCAGTCGGTGATCCTCATGGCGATCGTGATCACGCTCACCGTCATCCAGTTCCGCTATATCGAACGGCGCGTGGAGTACTGATCATGGTCGAAAACAGACCCTTTCTCAATTTTCTCTCGCACCTTGTTCTGATCATCGGCGTTCTGATCGTCGCGTTTCCGGTCTATCTGGCGCTGATCGCCTCGACCCGAGGGCCCACCGATTTCATGTCCGGGCTGATCCCGCTCCTGCCCGGACCGCATATGCTTGACAACTATGGCAGAATGCTCTCGTCAGGCGTCTCCACCTCGGGCGCGCCGCCGCTCGGGCTGATGATGTGGAATTCGCTCATCATGGCGCTCACCATCGCCATCGGTAAGATCGCGATTTCGATCCTCTCGGCCTTCGCCATCGTCTATTTCCGGTTTCCGTTCCGCCAGACGGCGTTCTGGGCGATCTTCATCACCCTGATGCTGCCAGTCGAGGTGCGCATCGTGCCGACCTTCGAGGTCGTCGCCAATTTGAAAATGCTCAATTCCTATGCCGGCCTGTCGATCCCGCTGATCGCGTCGGCAACCGCGACTTTCCTCTTCCGCCAGTTTTTCCTGACGGTCCCGGACGAGTTGATGGAGGCTGCGCGTGTCGATGGCGCCGGCGCGCTCAAATTCTTCCGCGATATCCTGTTGCCGCTCTCGCGCACCAATATCGCCGCGTTGTTCGTCATCCTCTTCATCTACGGCTGGAACCAGTATCTCTGGCCGCTTCTGATCACCACCGACGAGCGCTACTACACCGTTGTCATGGGCATAAAGCGCATGGCCGACGTGGCCGACGCGATTCCCCAATGGAACGTCGTCATGGCTGCGGTCGTGCTGGCCATGCTGCCCCCCGTGCTCGTCGTCATCTTTATGCAACGCCTTTTCGTCAAAGGCCTGGTCGAAACGGAGAAATGATCCATGGCCGGTATCGAGATCAAAAACGTCAGAAAAACCTATGCCGGCGGCGTTGAGGCGATCAAAGGCATCGACCTTACGATCCCCGATGGCGAACTGGTCGTGCTCGTTGGCCCCTCGGGCTGCGGCAAGTCCACGCTTTTGCGTATGATCGCGGGGCTTGAAACCATCACCGATGGCACCATCGAGATCGGAGACAAGATCGTCAACAAGCTTGAGCCCGCCGAGCGTGACATCGCCATGGTGTTCCAGAACTATGCGCTTTACCCCCACATGACCGTGCGCGGGAACCTCGAATACGGCTTGAAAAACCGCGGCACCCCCAAGGCCGAGATCGCCGAGCGCATCGAGGAGGCCGCGCGCGTCCTCGAAATCACGCCTTTCCTCGACAGAAAACCCCGCCAGCTTTCTGGCGGACAACGCCAACGCGTCGCCATGGGCCGCGCTATCGTGCGTCAGCCCAAGGCGTTTCTGTTCGATGAGCCGCTCTCGAACCTCGACGCCAAGTTGCGCGGCCATATGCGGGTCGAAATCCGCCGCCTGCAACGCTCCTTCAGGACGACGTCCGTCTATGTGACCCACGACCAGCTCGAAGCCATGACGCTGGCCGACAAGCTCGTCGTTATGAATGGCGGGCAGATCGAGCAGATGGGCAAACCGCTGGATGTCTATTCCAACCCTCAATCGCTTTTCGTCGCCGCGTTCATGGGGTCGCCGGGGATGAACCTCATTGAGGTCGACGCATTGCGGGCGATCGGTGCGGATCTCCCCGGCACTGTTCCGGCGAACACCGGAACGCTTGGCCTGCGACCCGAAGACGTGACGCTGGAAGCTCCGGCCGAGCCGCACCTGACAATTAGCGCCACCCTCGATGCGGTCGAACTCGTGGGTTCTGAAAGCCTCATTTATGCGCGCGCGCAAGGCATCGAAAAGGACATCGTCGTCCGCGCGCCGGGCATTCACCCGGGCGAACCCGGCGACGTACTGGCCCTGCACGTGTCCCATAGCGCGTTGCACTGCTTCGATCAGGCGACGGGCCGAAAGGTGGCGGCGCAGCAGGCGGCCTAAGACGGTCCGCATTGGCGGCGGCGAAAAATCCGGGCAGAGTGTTAACCCGAAAGGAGAGCCGCCAATGTTCAGGACCGCTACCCTCGCCCTTGTGATGGCCCTCGCGTCGGCTGCAGCGTTCAGCACCGAGACTGTGCCTGCCGGCGCGCCAGCCTACTACGACATCCTTGTCGATACGCTTCATGCGGACGACCGCAACGCGATGAAGGGCTGGGAAGAGCGGATGCGCGCTCAGCTCGAAGCGGTCGCGGCGGACCCGATGGACGCAGAAATCGCGGTCTGGGCCGAGGAGATTCGCGCGCTGCTCGACGCCGAACGGGTCCCCATCGTGGATGAGGCGGGGCTTCTGGGGGACTGGAAGGTCCGCTCGATGCAGGTCGACGACCTGGGCGCCTTCGTCTATTCGTGGTTCCCGGCGCGCGTTTTCAGGGAAGCCCGCGCGCTGGTCTTTGACAAGGATAGCGGTTCCCAGCGCCATCGCGGCCTGATGGCGCTTGAGCCGGAGCATCGGTATTATTTTTTCGCTGGTGCGCTTTATTACGGCTACGAACAGGAACGCATGTACTCGGCGCATATGGGCGAGGACGCACCCAACGCTAACCGCGCCATGGACGCTATCGCCCGCGTCTACAAACTCGGCTCGGACCATTTCATGATGGCTTTTGCGCCGGATGAAGGGCGGTATCGGCTCTACGAGATACGGCGGTAGCCGTTCAACGGTCGATCCGCGTCGAGAGCACGATCGAACTCATCGTCCGCTCGACGCCCTCAAGCGCGCCGATCTCGTCGATCACCGCGTCGAGCTCGGCCACCGAGGGCGCCTCGACGATAACGATCATGTCGAAACTCCCGCTCACCGAATGCACCGTCTTGACGTCCATGATCGCTTCGAGCGCCTTGACCACCGCACCCGAATATTTCGGCGACACGGTCACCATAAGGTGCGCCCGGAGTTGCGCGGCAAGATAGTCGCCCGAAAGCTTCGCTGTATACCCGACGATCGTTCCGTTGCGCTCAAGCTTTTCCAACCGGCTCTGCACGGTCGAGCGCGACACCCCGAGTTTGCGCGCCAGTTCGGTTACGGGCATGCGTGCGTTCTCGCGCAAAAGCGCCACAAGTTTGCGATCCGAGTTAACTTTCGTCATTCTGGCGTTAATTTTCGGCACATTGCAGTATCTGAATACTATTTCACACGATCTACCGAATGCAAATCAACGAAAATTTCTGGCATTCTAGCGGTTCAAGGTTGGGGAACCTGAATTCAGAGGGATGAGCCATGAAAGAGATCGTTATCGTCGGCGCCGGGCGGATCGGGGCTACTATCGCGGATATGCTCGATTCATCCGGCGACTATGCCGTCACCATCGCTGATAAAAGCGCCGAACAGCTTGCGACACTTGCGGTGAGCAGCACCGTTAAAGCCGAGAAGGTCGAAGTCGAGACGCCGGGCGCGCTCGAAACCTTACTCAAGGGTAAATTCGCGGTGATCAGCGCCGCACCCTACCATCTCACGACCCGCATCGCCGAGGCCGCCGCTGCGGCCAGGGTGCACTATCTCGATCTGACCGAGGACGTCAAAAGCACCCGTCGCGTCAAGGAAATCGCGGCGATGGCTCAAACTGCCTTTATCCCCCAATGCGGCCTTGCACCGGGCTTCATCGCCATTGCCGCAAACTCGCTTGCGCGTGGCTTCGACACGCTCGAAGACGTCAAGATGCGTGTCGGCGCGCTACCGCAATTCCCTGACAACGCGCTCAACTATGCCCTCACTTGGTCGCCCGAAGGTGTCATCAACGAATACTGCGAACCCTGTGAGGCTATCGTCGACGGCAAACTGACCGAAGTCGCGCCGCTCGAAGACGTCGAGGAACTCGAAATCGACGGCATCAAATACGAGGCCTTCAATACCTCCGGTGGACTGGGTTCGACCCCGCACGCCATGCTCGGCAAGGTCAAAAACCTCAACTACCGCACCATACGCTATCCCGGTCACGCCAAGATTATGAAGCTCCTTTTGAAGGACCTGCACCTCGAAGACCGCCGCGATCTTGCGCTCGAAATCATGCGGCACGCCGTCAAACCAACCGATCAGGACGTTGTCGTAATCTACGTCGAGGTGACTGGCATAAAGGACGGCAAGCCGGCGAAGGAAACCTTCTCGCGCGCCATCCTGTCGGGCTATGTCGGCCGGCGCAAGCGCAGCGCCATCCAGATCACGACCGCCTCGGGCGTTTCGACGGTTCTGGATATGCTGGCCGAGGGCAAGCTGCCGCAAAAAGGGTTCGTCGAGCAGGAGAGCATCGCGCTGGAGGATTTCCTCGCCAACCGTTTCGGTCGTGCATTTTCCGAACGCGACAGGATGACAGCGGTCGCCTGAACCTGCTTGAATAGGCGCAATGGGAGGATCGCCAATGGATAAGGCGCGCGCAAAAAAAGATAGCCCCTCGCTTTCGGACTTCGTCTGGGACGATCCGTTACGCTTTGCCGATCAGCTCGACAGCGAAGAGCAGATGATCGCCGAGTCGGCTCGGGCCTTCGCTGCCGACAAACTGATGCCGCGCGTCGAAAACGCCTATCTCAACGAGGAAACCGACCCGGACATCTTCCGCGAGATGGGTGAAGTCGGACTTCTGGGCGCCACCGTTCCCGAGGCCTATGGTGGGCTCGGCGCGGGCTATGTCGCTTACGGGCTCATCGCGCGCGAGATCGAGCGCATCGATTCGGGCTACCGTTCGATGATGAGCGTCCAGTCCTCGCTCGTCATGTATCCCATATACGCCTATGGCACCGACGGCCAGCGGCACAAATATCTCCCCAAACTCGCCACCGGCGAGTGGATCGGGTGTTTCGGCTTGACCGAGCCCGACGCGGGCTCGGACCCCGGCGCGATGAAGACCCGCGCGCAAAAGACCGAGGGCGGCTATCGGCTCTCGGGTGCCAAGACCTGGATCTCCAATTCCCCCATCGCTGACGTCTTCGTCGTCTGGGCCAAATCCGACGCCCATGACGGCGCGATCAAGGGCTTCGTCCTCGAAAAGGGCATGATGGGCCTCTCCGCCCCCAAGATCGGCGGCAAGCTCTCCCTGCGCGCCTCGATCACGGGAGAAATCGTCATGGATGGCGTGGAAGTGAGCGAAGACGCGCTGCTGCCCAACGTCTCGGGCCTCAAGGGCCCTTTCGGCTGCCTCAACCGTGCCCGCTACGGCATCGCCTGGGGCGTCATGGGCGCGGCGGAGGATTGCTGGCTGCGTACCCGCCAATACGGGCTCGACCGCAAGCAGTTCAATAAGCCCCTCGCGGGCACGCAACTCTACCAGAAAAAGCTCGCCGACATGCAGACCGAGATCGCGCTCGGGCTCCAGGCCGCGCTCCGGGTCGGGCGGCTGATGGATGAAGGGCAAGCCGCGCCCGAGATGATTTCGCTCATCAAGCGCAACAATTGCGGCAAGGCGCTCGACATCGCCCGGGCCGCGCGCGACATGCATGGCGGTAACGGCATCCAGATCGAATACCATGTCATGCGTCACGCTCAGAACCTTGAAACGGTCAACACCTATGAGGGCACGCACGACGTTCACGCGCTGATCCTCGGGCGCGCCCAGACTGGATTGCAGGCCTTTATGTAGGGCCTGTTAACACTATGGATAAGGGTTTGATTTTGCATATATCGTTCGATGCCAAGCGTTTTCCGCGGGGCGGGGTTATCCCCCGTGCTGCAGGAAACGCGCCGGCAGTGGGCGATTTATGCAAAACCTACCGGACGGGTCATAGTCCGGCTCCTTGCCGCGAAAAATCCGCCTTGCAGACGCCAGCCTACGGCGGCGTATTTTCCACGAAAGGTTCTCGGACTGTGACCCATCAAACCCCTATCCATAGTGTTGACAGGCCCTAATGGCACACCCGCTCACCGGCCTCCGCGTTGTCGAACTCGCCCGCATTCTCGCGGGACCCTGGGCCGGGCAGGTGCTCGCCGATCTCGGTGCGGACGTCATCAAGGTGGAGAGCCCAAAGGGCGACGACACGCGCCAATGGGGGCCGCCTTTTATCGACCATGACGGCGAACGCGCGGCGGCTTACTTCCACGCGACTAACCGTGGCAAACGTTCTGTCGTTGCCGATTTCAACGTTCCGGACGATCTCGATTTCGTCAAAGAGCTGATCGGCACCGCCGATGTCGTCATCGAGAATTTCAAACTCGGCGGCCTCGCAAAATTTGGGCTCGACTATGAAAGCCTCGCGCCCGCCAATCCCCGCCTCGTCTACTGTGCGATCACCGGCTTCGGCCAGACCGGTCCTTATAGCACCCGTGCGGGCTATGACTTCCTCATCCAGGGCCTCTCAGGCATCATGGACCTGACCGGTGACCCCGAGGGCGAACCGCAAAAGATCGGCGTAGCCTTTGCCGACATTTTCACCGGGCTCTATAGCGTGGTCGCCATCCAGGCGGCGCTCGCCCAGCGCGCGGTAACGGGGAGGGGGCAGTTTATCGACATGGCGCTCTACGACGCCATGACCGGCGTCCTTGCCAATCAGGCGCTCAATTATTTCGCCACTGGCCTGTCGCCCACGAGGCTCGGCAACGCCCACCCCAACATCGCGCCTTATCAAACACTTCCTGTCGCCGATGGGCATTTCATCATCGCGGTGGGCAACGACACGCAATTCGCCCGGCTCGCCACTGTGCTGGGCCAGCCTGCCCTCGCCGCCGATCCTCGTTTTGCCACCAATGCCGACCGGGTCGCCAATCGGGCGGCGTTGACCGAAGCGCTCGAAATCCGCACCCGCACCTGGACGCGCGATGATCTCCTCGCCGCACTGGAAGCCGCACGCATTCCAGCGGGCCCGATCCACACGGTCGCCGAAGTGTTCGCCGATCCACAGATCAAGGCGCGTGGCATGGAATTGTCCATCGACGGTTTGCCCGGCGTGCGGACGCCCATCGTGATGTCGGACGCGGACCTGGCGCTCGATAAAGCCGCGCCGCGGCTTGGCGCTGATACCGAAGCGGTCAAAGCCGAACTGATGCGGATGAAAAAGGTGTGATTAATGGGCTAAACCAGCCGCAATATTGTCTGTTTGAGCTTTTCCAAATCCGGCTCCCGGCTTAGCCGGTGATCGCCATCAGGGATGAGCGTAAACGTCACCGGGTCGGAAATCAGATGACTCACGAGCTTGAGTGCATGCGCCGGCGGCACGTCGGTATCCTTGCCGCCCTGCAAGATCGCGACGGGGCAATGGGTGCGGATCGGCTGGCCGAACATAAGATGCTTTTCCCCATCCTCAATCAATTCCCGCGTCAGGACATAAGGTTCGTCCGAATAGTCTGAGGGCTGCTCGACGCGGCCCTTTTCCCACAGATCCAGGAGCTCCGCGTCGGTGAAGGTCGAACGCATCAAATCCTGCGTCATGTCGACCGCAGGAGCGATCAAGACGATCCCGCGCACGCGGTTGTCGCCCCGCTCGCGCAGGGCGCGGTTCAGAAGAAGCGCCAGCCAACCGCCCATCGACGAGCCGATGACGATCTGTTCTCCATCCGTAGTATCGAATACCGCGAGCGCTTCCTCGAGCCAGCGGCTGATCGTCCCCTCTAGAAATTGCCCGCCGGATATCCCATGTCCCGAATAATCGAAGCGCGTGACCGCGAGGCCCTCGCGCTCGCCCAGCGCATCAAGCGCTTGCGCCTTCGATCCGATCATGTCGGATTTGAACCCGCCCAGCCAGAAGAGCCCGGGCGTTTTGCCGCCACGGCGCAGGATGGCTATGTCCCGGGCCTGCGCACCGGTGCCGACGGCAAGGTTTTGTTCGCGCACGCTCATTGAGCCGGTCCCTTTCGATCAGTTGATTTGTGGACGCCTAGCAATACCTTTGCTAAAGGGCAAGGCACGTGCAAAACGGGCAGAGCTTCTGCCCCGTTTGCCTGTTGACTTTGCGCCCGATTACCAAGATTTTATGCGCGCGATCCCGTTGAGGGTCGCGCCCGAGTTCGCCCGAACGCAACCAACCAAAAGGATGTAAGCCCATTCGTCGTCCGATGAGAGTTGTGCAGCCCCAAAAGGAGGGGCCCCGCGCAAACAATGACATTACCGTCCCCGAAGTGCAGTTGATCGGTGCCGAAGGTGAAAACCTAGGCGTTGTCCGCACATCCGAGGCGATCGCCATGGCCGAGGATGTCGGCATGGACCTGGTCGAGGTTTCACCCAACGCCAAGCCGCCGGTCTGCAAGATCCTCGATCTGGGAAAGTACAAATACTCGGCCCAGAAAAAAGCGGCCGAGGCCCGCAAAAAACAGAAGGTGATCGAGGTCAAGGAGATCAAGCTCCGGCCCAATATCGATCAGCACGACTATGATGTGAAAATGCGCTCGGTCGAGAAGTTTCTCGGCGAAGGCGACAAGGTGAAAGTCACCATGCGCTTCCGTGGCCGCGAAATGGCGCATCAGGAAATCGGCCTCGAGCTTTTGAACAAGGTTCGCGACCAATTCGAGGAGATCTCCAAGGTCGAATCGACACCGCGCGCCGAAGGCCGTCAGATGGTGATGGTACTGGCTCCGCGCTGAGTGCTTCCGACATCGCGGGAATAATCGAGGAGGTGGTCGCAAGGCCACCTTTTTGTATCTGGTCTTCTTCCCGGCCGCGGTGAATGGCGGGAATTTGTCATTATTGAGATCCTCTTGAATCATATTTAACCAGTCTGGGCTTTAGTGGACTCCGACCAAGACGTTGGATAGGTGATCCAGGAGCCCCGACTTCAATGATATCCCGCCTTAGTATCGTACATCGGATTTATGGTGGCTTCGGCGCCATAGTCCTGTTGCTGGCCTTTGTCGGCGTCGCTGCGTTTATTGGTGTGCAGCAACTCACGAACCTTTTCGATCAATACCGGGGAACAGCGCGCCAGACGCTGGAAATCGGCGACTATGTGAACGATCTCTCCGCCAGCCGTCTGGCAGCCCTCAAATACCGCCTGAACCCGAGTGCAGACGCGGCTGATACCGTCGTCACCTTGATCGAAGATGTCGCCACAACCGATGCCGATGGTCTCGCCGTATTCGAGGGCAATGACGCCGTCCTCGAAGCTATCGCCGAGGTTGAAGGCCTCGCTGTCGCTTATGGCGATGCATTCTCGCGGCTGCATGCGGTCACTACCGAAATGGAAGCGCTCGACGCAGAGATCGAAGCCTTGGCCATCGAGATGCGCGACCAGTTGTCCTCGCTGATCGGCCGGTTGGCCGCCGCCGATAATGCCGAGGCTGCGGTTGGCGCTGGCGAAGCTATGGAAGCGCTGATGAGCGTTAGGCTTTATGCCGAACGGTTCGGTCGTACCGGGTCACCCGAAATACTCGAGGCGGCTACGGCGGCTGTCGAACGCGCGCGCGAGAAATTGAGCGAACTCAGGGTCTCGACGCTCGTCCAGACGATCGCACGGTCGGTCACCGCTCAACTGGCGACGTTCGATGCCCAACTCGAAGTTTATGCCGGTCTCGTCCAGACAGCAGACGCCATAGTTTCCGACGAACTCGATGTCCTCGGCCCCCAGATGCAGGTCGCTTATGATACGATCCTGGCATACGAGCAGCAGGTCCAGGATGCGTTGGCATCTCAGGTGGATGGCCAGGCCAGCGTTATGACCTTGCAGGTTCTCATCGTCTCGGGCATCGGTATTTTGTTCGGTTTGATAACGGCGATCCTTGTCGGTCGCTGGTTGTCGAAGACCATCAAGCAGGTGACGGCAACGATGCGTCGACTCGCCGATGGGGATCTGGATATTCAACTCGACGAAAACCAGCGCCATGAAATCGGACAGATGATCGAGGCCCTCGCTGTCTTCCGCGACAACGGCAAGGCCGTAGTCGCCGCCGACGCGGAAAAAGCTGCGTTCGCGCGCCGCGAAGCGGAGGCCAATGCCATTCGCGACGATCTGCAGACGCGCATCCAGCGAGTTGTTTCCGCTGCCGTTGCGGGCGATTTTACCTCGCGCATCGATCAAACTTACGATGAAGCCGGGTTGCAGAACGTCGCGGAAAGCGTGAACACGCTGATGCAAACCGTCGAGGCGGGACTTTCCGAGACCAGTAAGGTCCTCGCCGACATGGCCGAGCAGAACCTCTCGAGCCGCGTTACGGGCGATTATCGGGGTGCGTTCGGTGAACTCAAAAACAGCACCAATGCCATGGCTGAAGCCTTCTCCGATGTCGTCGGCAGGCTCAGGGACACCTCGCGCGCCCTCAAAACCGCAACGAGCGAAATTCTCACCGGCGCCAACGACCTGTCCGAACGCACCACACGCCAGGCCGCGACCATCGAGGAAACTGCGGCCGCCATGGAGCAACTCTCCGGCATGGTCGAGCGCAATGCCGAGGCCGCTGGCGACGCGCTGGGCAAAACCCGGTCCGCCGCTGCGCTGGCCGAAAAGGGCGGCCATGTGATGGAAGACGCGACGTCCGCCATGGAGCGGATCACGACCTCCTCGGCCAAGGTTTCGGACATCATCAAGATGATCGACGACATCGCGTTCCAGACCAATCTTCTGGCGCTCAACGCTTCGGTTGAAGCCGCGCGCGCCGGGGAAGCGGGCAAGGGCTTTGCCGTGGTCGCGGTCGAAGTGCGCCGGCTGGCCCAATCGGCCGCGGAAGCCTCGGGCGAGGTCAAGGCGCTGATCGAACAGTCCGCAAGCGAGGTCGATGGCGGCTCCAAGCTTGTCGCGCAGGCGGCCGAGACGCTTCTTTCGATCCGCAACGCGGTGACCGAGAACGCCGAACTGATGCGCACGATTTCCGACGCCAGCCGCGAGCAGTCCGCAGCCATCTCCGAGGTTGGTACGGCGGTGCGCCAGCTCGACGAGATGACACAGCACAACGCGGCGCTGGTGGAAGAAACCAATGCGGCGATTGAGCAGACCGAAGCGCAGGCCACCGAACTCGATACCATTGTCGCGGCATTCCAGCTTTCGGACGGCGGGGCCGGTCTTGAGATTTGGCAGGCCGACACAGACAGCACTGTTGTCAGCATGAAGCGCAGGGCAGGGTAACGCGCGGGCCATGCTGCCGGCGGCAAACTTCCGGCTTGCCTTTCGCCGCCCGCATCCCTATAACGCCCACTTCCAACCGGACCGCCCGGCCAAACGGCATGCCGTGGCGGTTCTGAATGCGAAGACCCTTTGGGGTCTCCTTTAGACTAAAAGGACAAGCAAAATGCCCAAAATGAAGACCAAATCTGGCGCCAAGAAGCGCTTCAAGGTGACGGCGTCCGGCAAGATTGTGTCCGGCGTCGCCGGCAAGCGCCACCGCCTCATCAGCCACAACGCCAAGTACATCCGCACCAATCGCGGCACCAAGGTGCTCTCCGAGCCCGATGCCAAGATTGCCAAGAAGTACATGCCCTACGCCCGCTAGGAGCGTTTTCAGGAAAAGTGGAAGCCGGTTTTCCGGTTCGAAAACGCGACCTGATAAAGGCGCATCTGCCAGATTTGAGGAACTAAAGATATGTCACGCGTGAAAAGGGGCGTTACCGCCCACGCCCGTCACAAGAAGGTTTTGAAGGCCGCCAAGGGTTACTACGGCCGCCGCTCGACCAATTTCCGCACCGCCGTGCAGGCCGTCGAAAAGGCCGGCCAGTACGCTTACCGCGACCGCAAGGCCAAGAAGCGCAATTTCCGTGCGCTCTGGATCCAGCGCATCAACGCCGCCGCGCGCCAGCACGGCCTGACCTATGGCCGATTTATCGACGGCCTCAGCCGGGCTGAGGTCGCCGTGGACCGCAAGGTCCTGGCCGATCTGGCCGTTCACGAGCCGCAGGCCTTCGCCGCGCTCGTTGAAAAGGCCAAGGGTGCGCTTGCCTATCTCGGTGAGATCGAGGCAACGACCCACGAGCGGATCAACGCGTAAACGCGTCGTCCGCACCGCCTGAGCCCCAAGCTGAGGCCGAAAAACGAAGCCTTGTGCCGCCCCGCATCGTTTGGGGGTGGCGCGGGGCTTTTTCGTTTGCTACCGCTTCACCCGCATTCCGAAAGACCTTTTGCTGGAACGATAATGTCTGAATCCCTCGCCGACCTCTCGGCGCGCCTTACCGCCGCGATCGACGCCGCAGACACCGAAGCCGCGCTGGACGCCGTGCGCGTCGAAGCGCTGGGCAAGAAAGGCGCCGTCTCGGCGCGTCTCGCCGGCCTCGGCAAGATGACGCCCGAAGAGCGCAAGGAACAGGGCCCCGCGATCAACGGCCTCAAGAACGAGATCATAGGCAAGATCGAGACCCGCCGCGAGCAATTGAAGGCTGAAGCCCTCGCCAAACGGCTCGCGAGCGAGACCGTCGACGTCACGCTCCCCCTGCGCCCCGCCCCTGCCGCTGCGGGCCGCATTCACCCGGTTTCCCAGGTCATCGACGAAATCACCGCGATTTTCTCGGACATGGGCTTTTCCATCGCCGAGGGTCCGGACATCGAAACCGATTATTACAATTTCACCGCGCTCAACTTCCCCGAAGGTCATCCCGCGCGGGAGATGCACGATACCTTCTTCTTCCAGCCGGGCCCCGACGGCAAGCGCAAGCTCCTGCGCACACACACCTCGCCCGTGCAGGTGCGCGTCATGCAGCAAACCAATCAAAAGCCTGCCGCCGGTTACATGACGCCACCACAGGACCCGCCCATCCGCGTCGTTATCCCCGGCCGGACCTACCGCAACGACAGCGACCAGACACACACCCCGATGTTCCATCAGGTCGAGGGGCTGGTGATCGACAAGTCGAGCCATATCGGGCAATTGCGCTGGGTGCTCGAAGAATTCCTCAAAGCCTTCTTCGAAGTCGAAAGCGTCGCCACGCGTTTCCGCCCCAGCTTCTTCCCTTTCACCGAGCCCTCGATGGAGGTCGACGTTCAGTGCGACCGCTCGGGCAATGACGTGAAGATAGGCCAGGGCAGCGACTGGATGGAAATTCTCGGCTGCGGCATGGTGCATCCCAACGTTATTTCCAACGCCGGGCTCGACCCCGACGTCTACCAGGGCTTCGCCTGGGGCATCGGCATCGACCGCCTCGCTATGCTCAAATACGGCATGCCGGATTTGCGCGCATTCTTCGACGCCGATCAGCGCTGGTTGGACCATTATGGCTTCCGTCCGCTGGACCTGCCGACGCTGTTCGGCGGGCTGTCCAGCTAACGCGCGCCGCGAGGAAAAGAGAAATGAAATTCACCATCGAATGGCTTAAGGACTATCTCGAAACCGACGCGACGGCGGACGAGATCGTCAAGACGCTCACCACCATTGGCCTCGAGGTTGAGGATGTTGTCGATACCGGCGCGCGGCTGAGGGATTTCGTCACCGCCCATGTCGTGAGCGCCGAAAAACATCCCAACGCCGACAAGCTCCGCGTGTGCAAGGTCGATGCGGGCGCGGGCGAACTGATCGACGTCGTCTGCGGCGCGCCCAATGCCCGCACGGGGATGAAAGCCGTCTTCGCCCCGGTCGGAACTTATATCCCCGGTTCGGATTTCACCCTCACCAAGGGCAATATCCGCGGCCAGGCGTCCAATGGCATGCTGTGCTCGGCGCGCGAGCTTGAAATCTCCGACGACCATGAGGGCATCATCGAATTGCCCGAGGATGCGCCCGTCGGTGTAGCCTATCCCGACTATGCCGGACTCGATGACGTGGTGATCGACGTCGCCATCACACCCAACCGGGGCGATTGCACCGGCATTTATGGCATCGCGCGCGATCTTGCCGCCGCGGGGTTGGGTAGGCTTCACGATGCAGCCATCCAGCCTGTGCCTTCGACGGCTGGTCCGAGCCCGGTTCCACCGCTTGAACACCGCTTCGCCGAAGGCGAACCCAAGACGATCCGAAAATTCGCTGGCCGGCTGATCAAGGGTGTCAAGAACGGTCCCTCCCCCCAGTGGCTGCAGGATCGTTTGCGCGCCGTGGGGCTGCGCCCCATCAACGCGCTCGCTGACATCACCAATTTTATCTCACAGGGCCGCGGTCGACCACTCCACGCCTATGATGCAGATAAGATCGTCGGCACCCCGCACCTGCGCAACGCGCGCCCGGGCGAAACTCTCGATGGGCTGGACGACAAGACCCACGTGCTCGATGAAACCATGTGCGTCATTGCCGATGACCAAGGCCCGCTCTGCCTTGGGGGTATACTCGGCGGCGAGCGCAGCTCGTGCACCGAAGAGACCGTCAACATCTTCATGGAATGTGCCGGCTGGGACCCCGACCTGATCGCCCAGACCGGGCGCAAGACCGGCATCGTCTCGGACGCGCGCTACCGGCTCGAACGTTCGGTCGATCCCGCGCTCACCGAGCCCGGCCTCGAACTCGCCACCCGCATGGTGCTCGACATCTGCGGCGGTGAGGCCTGCGAGCCGGTGATCTCAGGCGAGGAGGAAATCCCCGAACGGGTTATCACCTTCCCTATTTCCGAGGTTCAGCGTTTGACCGGCCTCAGGGTCGGGCTGCCGGAAGTGAAGGCTATTCTTACGGGGCTGGGTTTCTGGGTGTCCGGCAATGGCGAGAGCGTCAAGGTCGCCGTCCCCTCCTGGCGTCCGGACGTCACGATGAAGGCCGATCTCGTTGAAGAGGTGATGCGCATCTATGGCGTCGACAGCGTGCCGGTCGAACCGCTCCCGCGCGCTGACCACGTCGCCCAGACCATGCTGACCCCGATCCAGAACCGCCGTCGCATCGTCCGCCGGGCGCTCGCGGTCCGCGGCATGGACGAGGCGATGACCTGGTCGTTCATCTCCGAAGATCTCGCCACCCGCTTTGGCGGTGGCCAGCCCGAACTCCGGCTCGCCAACGCCATCGCCTCGGACATGACCGACATGCGGCCCTCGCTCTTGCCGGGGCTCCTGACCGCCGCCGCCCGCAACGCCAATCGCGGGTATGCGGATGTGGCGCTCTTCGAGGTCGGCCAGATCTTCCTTTCGGATGCGCCCGAGGGCCAGCACACCTATGCGAGCGGCATCCGCACCGGAACGGCAAAACTCACCGGCTCGGGCCGCCACTGGCAGGGCAAGGCCGAAAAGGTCGGAGTGTACGACGCCAAGGCCGACCTTGCTGCCGCGCTCGATGCGCTGGGCGTCGATATCGAAAAGGCACAGGTTGTCGCCGAACCTGCCGATTGGAGTCATCCGGGCCGCGGTGGCCGCGTGCAACTGGGCCCCAGGCTGATCCTGGGCTGGTTCGGCGAACTGCACCCCGCACTCGCCGCCGATCTCGACCTCGATGGCCCCGTTGCTGCCTTTGAAATCGACCTCGATGCGCTACCCTTGCCGCGCAAGAAGGCGACCTCAAAGCCTGCCCTCGATGCTTCTGCATTGCTGCCTTTAAGCCGCGACTTCGCCTTTGTGGTGGACAAGTCGGTCGAGGCCGCAACGCTCCTGCGCGCGGCGAAGGGTGCCGATAAGGCGCTCGTGACCGACGTCTCCATCTTCGACGTCTTCGAGGGTACCCATGTGGGCGAAGGCAAGAAGTCGATCGCCATCGAAGTCACGCTCCAGCCGCGCGAAAAGACCCTGACCGACGAGGAAATCGAAGCGGTCGGCGGCAAGATCGTCGCTGCTGTCGAAAAGGCGACCGGGGGCGCTCTGCGTGCTTAGCCCGCATTTCTCACACTCCTTGTGCCCTGCGTCGGATTTTGGCGCGTCGCATACGGGTGCGGAGCGAAAAAGCGTATCGGGCATACGGTTTTCTCGCTCCGTGCCCGTAGGCGACCGCCAAAATCCGACCCGAAGGGCCGGTCGAACCGAAGGTCCGCGTCAGCGAATATGGCGACAGGGGGCGTCAGAGCGCTTGCACGTATGTCCAATACGCACTGCGCTCTCTTCCTGCCCTCTCGCCATTTTGGACCGGCGCAGGGCACAGGGAGTGTGAGAAATGCGGGCTAACGCGCAGATCATCGAGATCGAAAGCAGCGCGGCCTTCCTCCCCGAGGACGGCCCACTCCGCCGCTCCCCCCGCGCACCGCGCCGCAAAAGGCCGGAGGCGTTCTGGGCGGCGTTCGAGGATCGTGCGCTGGTTTACGATTGCTTCTGGTCGGCAAACGGCAACGAAATCGTCCTCGTCTGCCCGCCACCCTGCACGCTTGCCCCGCAATGGGAGGCCGCGCGCTTCGCTGCGCAGCCTTCAGGGCAGGCTCTCGAGCCGCGCTTCTACATTTCGCGCTCGACTATGACAATCGCGCTTGGAAATGCCCCTGCGCACACAGAAAGCGTCATCCTCAATTTCGGCGAAGGAACCTTCCACCTTCCCGTTCGCCCGAACCTCGCCGACACCTTCGCCAACCGGCGCGTCATGTTCACCATGAATAAGGACAACGATCTCGAGTGGATGACGCTCTGGGCCGACTGGCACGCGAAACTCCACGGTGTCGACGCCATCATCGTCTTCGATAACGCCTCGACCAGCTACGCTCCGGGCACGGTCGCCGAAACGCTCGCAGCGGTCCCTGGCATCAAAACCGTTGCCGTTCCCTCCTGGCCCTACCGCTATGGCCCCGTCGACCCTGCGGTGCTCTTCCACCCCTACTGGGCCAATTTCCTCCAGGTCGCGAGTTTCCGCGTCACCGTCTCCCGCCTCGCCCCGCGTGCGGCGGGCATCCTCAATTGCGACATCGACGAGCTCGTGGGCATCGGGCTCGATGGCGACGCTTTCGCCGCACTTGCCAAAGGCCATGACGGCCTCGCCACGCTCAAGGGCACCTGGGTGGAAACCGCCGTCGCCCCTAAGGATGCGGATTGCCCCCACCATCTGCGCTACCGCTACCGGAACGCGAATCGCCTCAAATCGATTTGTGCCAACAAATGGATCATCAGCCCGCAGGCGCCCTGGGCCCAGAATTTCGCCTACACTCCCATGATGCACCGCATATACGGACTTTCGAAAGCCATCAACAAGCGTGCCCCAAGCCTGCCGTTCTTCCACTTCAAGGCGATCAATACCAATTGGAAGGAGGAGCGGAATATGGCAAAAGCCCGCAATGAAGGGACCCATACACGTTTGCGCGCTCTCGATGAGCAGGTCGAGCGCTACATGACCGGGAGCGAAATAGCCTGATATGGAGTCACGCCTCGTATTCGCCGACCGGTTCATTGCGCCGTTTGTTCTGTTCTCGCTTCTGGTCCTGGCGAACGCGATCGGCAATGCCGCGCCTTATCTATATCTGATCGCCTTACTGCTGGTCTGGCCGTTCCTCTTGAGTACTCAGGATGGCCGTGATGCCCTCCGTCATCCCGTTGGGATCGGCTATCTCGTTGCGTTCGTGAGTCTGGCTATAGGCTTTATCGGCTCGGCCGAACGCTGGGACGATCTTGCCAATCTGGGCAATTTTCTCCCGCTCATCCTGTTTCTTCCCGCCTATGCGCTATTCAATCGCAACGCGAACGCGAATGCCGCACAGATTGTGGCCGGCTTCGCCCTCGTCGGCGCCGCTGTGGCGCTTCTAAGCGCGATCTACGATATTTGGGGCCTGGGGCTCGACCGTGCGAAAGGGTTCGTCAACCTCACCAACCCCTTCGCGATGGCTTCGGTCATGCTGGGCTTTTTGTCACTCATGGGATTGCTTTCGGGTAAAGGGCTTTGGCGGCTGGTCTTTCTACTTGGGCCAATCATGGGAACGGCAGCCGGGGTTCTTGCCGGTACTCGCTCCGCACCGATCGTAGCTGCCGGTTTGGCGGCGGTTTTCGCACTCTTGATCGCCGCTAGGCTGCCCCTCAAATGGCGGCTGATCTGGTGTGGGGTGGTTCTGGCTTTGGCGCTATGCGCTGTATTCGTGTTCGTAGCTTTCGCCGATCAGATGCGCGCACTGACAGGCTTCAACACGATTTACGAATTCCTTTCAGACGGAACAGTGCCCGACCGTTCCACAGAAATCCGCGTTCAACTCTATATCGGCGCCATCCGCGCCTTCCTCGATTCGCCTATATTCGGCTTCGGCTGGTACGATCACGTGGAGGCCGGGCGCCAGTATATGACGCCCGATATCGCCGCCGAGGTCGAGAACTGGTCGCATTTTCACAACGACTATCTCAACTTCGCGGCGCTTGCCGGTGTTTTCGGCATCGCCTTTTACGCACTTTATCTCCTGCTACCTGTCGTTGGCGCTCTTAAGAGTGTCGCCGACAGTCAGCATACTGCGCGCGTATTTGGGGCGTTGACCGTCACCGGCAGCTACGCGCTGCACGGGCTCTTCAACACGGCCTTCGGCGCCGAACTGCTGCTTTGCTTCAGCCCTGTCGCCACCGCCGTCCTTTTGGGCTATTGCAAGGACGTACCGGCACGCCGGAAAGCAGCGTGATATCCGTCAACCAGGGAAGCAAGCCCATGCCATTTGCACCCGGCGAAGGCCCTATCCATGTCGCACTGACCTTCGACGACGGCTTCTGGGCGCCAGCCTACGCCACCATGCGTTCGATCTGTCTAGCGACGCGCCGGCGGGCCGATCTCGTCTTTCATCTTTGTCATCGCCCCTTGAGCGATGGGCATCGCGCCGACCTTTTGAAGATCGAAACCGAGTTTGGGGCATCGCTCCGCTTTTACGACCT
Source organism: Pelagibacterium halotolerans (assembly GCF_044811015.1). GTDB lineage: Bacteria > Pseudomonadota > Alphaproteobacteria > Rhizobiales > Devosiaceae > Pelagibacterium > Pelagibacterium halotolerans_A. The sequence goes on along the minus strand of NZ_CP085243.1, from coordinate 2,061,579 downwards.
GACCTTGTCCCGGCAGCTGCTCGACCTTGCTGATCGCGTACCGCGCCACAAGCGGCTCAGCGATATCGTCTATGCCCGGTTCGTACTTGATCGCTTTCTGCCCGACGACGTTACCCGGCTCATCTATCTCGATTGCGATATGATGGTGGTTGCGCCCATTGAAACGCTTTGGGAGACCGATCTGGGCGACAAGCCCGTCGGCGCGGTTGAGGACCCTTGGGGGAAATGGGTCGGATCGGGCCGCGATATCCGTCAGCACGGCGTGCTCGACCCTGCCGACCCTTATTTCAATGCCGGGCTGCTACTGATCGACATCGCGCGCTGGCGTGCGGCGAATGTTGCCGAAAAGCTCGAGACTCATATTTCCGACGGCACTGCCGATCGTCTGCAGTGCAGCCAGAACGTGCTCAACCTCATTTTCCAGGGGAATTGGCACAGGCTCGATACCCTTTGGAATGTTGTCGATCCCGCTCCCGCGCACGTTTCACTCAATCCCTATAATCTGCACTACACAGGCGTAAGCCGGCCCTGGCACCTGTTTTCGCGCGTCGGTTATGCGCGCTTATACCGCCACGTCATGACCAACGAACTCTTTTATCGCTATTGGCGCTTCAGGATGAAAAAGCGCATTGCGAAATCTGCGCCGTTCCTCAAGGCGCGCTAGCACTTATCCTTAAAAGCGATGGCGAAAAGGCATACTTAGCCCATGCAAGAAACACAAACCGGCGCCCCGATCCACATCGCCCTGACATTCGACGACAGCTATTGGGCGCCCGCCTTCGCGCTCATGCGCTCGATCTGCCTGCATACCCATCGCCGCACCGATTTGGTCTTTCACCTCTGCCACCGTCCGCTGACTGAAGAGCATCGAATCGACCTTTTGAAGATCGAAACCGAGTTCGGCGCGACGCTCAAATTCTACGATCTCACGGAGAACGCCGAATTCCTGTCGCTGGTTGAAAACGCGCCTTATCATAAGCGCATGACCAACATCGTTTATGCGCGCCTACTGCTTGATCGCTTTCTGCCCGGCGACGTCAAGCGCCTCATCTATCTTGATTGCGACATGATGGTGATGGCGCCCATAGAGCAACTTGCCGAACTTGATCTCGAAGGTAAATCCGTGGCCGCCGTCGAGGAGCCTTCGGCGCTCACGATTTCAAACCGCCGCGACGCCAACGAAAATCGCGACCTCATCGATCCGGCCGATCCTTATTTCAATGCTGGCCTCATTGTCATAGACATGAACAAGTGGCACGCGGCCCGCATCCCCGAATGCCTTGCGACCTATATCGCCGACGGTACGATGGACAGGATCTATTACGATCAAGACCTACTCAACATCGTCTTTAACAACGATGTGTTTCTGCTCGATCAGCGATGGAATCTGATCAGCCCGCGCGCCGAGCATCAGGCGTTCAACCCGTTCATCCTGCACTATACCGGCGAGCGCAAGCCTTGGAACCTGCTTTCCAGCGTGGCCTTCGCACGGACCTACCGCCACGTCATGACCAACGAACTCTTCTACCGCTACTGGCGCTTCCGTATGAAGAAGCGGCTGGCGAAATTCCTGCCCTTCATCAAGGTAAGCTGACGCATGACCGAACTGCCGACCATTGTCTCGTTCTGGCACGGCCCCATGGGCTATCTCGAAAGGCTGTGCCTGACCTCTTTCCTCGACCACGGTCATCCCGTCGAGCTTTACGCCTATGAACGCCCGGAAAACCTGCCCGATGGCGTGACCTTCCGTGACGCCGACGAGATCATCCCGAAGGACCGGATCTTCTTTTACAAGGGCGACCGCAGTCCGGCTGTCTTTGCCGATCTGTTCAGGCTCGAATTGATCGCGCAGGACCGGGGTATCTGGGCCGATTGCGACGTCTATTGCGTGCGTCCGTTCCCAAACGACGCCGACTACCTGTTCGGTTACGCCGGCGAGCCGAACTGGCGGAACCTCTGGAGCAAGCAGATCAATAACGCGGTGCTGGGGATGCCCGCGGACAGCGAACTCGTGCGCCGCCTCATTGCGGTCTTCGAAACTGGCGAAATTCCGCCCGGTCTGCCGTTTTGGCGGCACGCGGAAGTTGCCGTGCGACGGATGTTCGGCGAGGAGTTGCCGATCCATCACATGCAGTTCGGTGCCACGGGTCCCTCACCCTTGGGGCATTTCGTGCGCGAACTCGGGTTAACAGGCAAGATCAAACCCAAGGATGTATTCTATCCGCTCGATTGGGCGGATGCGCGGACGCTGCTCGCCCCGGGGAGCGATATCGAGGGGACCGTCACCCCCGATACGCTTTCGGTCCATATCTGGAATTCGGCGCTGACCGACCGGCATGGCCGCGATCCCCTGCCACCCGAGCCTGGCAGCTTCATCGACAGGGAACTCAAGCGCTTCGGGCTTTGAAAAAGGCCCAGCAAGGAGCTCCCTCCTTTTACCGCAACCACCCGCTTGGCCTCGGATGCAGTTCCATCAGGCCGCCGGCGGTTGCCTGGTCGATGGCGGCGATTTCCTCCACCGTCAGCTCAAGATTTTTCAGAACTCCGAGATTGTCGCGAAGCTGATCGAGCGTCCGCACGCCCACAAGCGCGGATGTCATCTCGTCCCGCCGCAGCACCCACGAGAGCGCGAGCTGCACCATCGATTGGCCGCGCTTTTCCGCAATGGGGCCGAGCTTTTCGACAGCGTCGAGCACACGCGGTTCGATATGACTCTCGCGCAGCGTGGAGTGCGTATCGCCCGCCCGCGTCCCCTCCTTTTTGCCCCTGTTGTACTTGCCCGACAGCACGCCCTGTGCGAGCGGTGAGAATGCGATCATCCCGATCCCCAATTCTCCGCACGCATCGATCGTCTTGTCGTCCTCGATCCAGCGATTGAGCACCGAATAGGACGGTTGGTGGATGGTAAGCGCGACACCCATCTCCTTGAGGATACGGTGGGCTTCCCGTGTCTCGTGCTCGGGGTAGCTCGAAATTCCGACATAGAGCGCCCTGCCCGAACGCACGGCGTGAGCGAGCGCCCCCATTGTTTCTTCGAGCGGGGTTTCCGGGTCGTAGCGGTGGGAATAAAAGATATCGACATAATCGAGCCCCATCCGCTTGAGGGACTGATCGAGGCTGGCAAGCAGATATTTGCGCGAGCCGAACTCCCCGTAGGGCCCGTCCCACATGTGATAGCCAGCCTTTGTCGAGATGATCATCTCGTCGCGATAGGGCCGGAAATCGCGCGCCAGCACCTGCCCGAACAGCTCTTCGGAAGACCCCGGCGGAGGGCCGTAATTGTTGGCGAGGTCGAAATGGGTGATGCCGTTGTCGAATGCATAGCCCAGGATTTCGAAGGCGGAGGGATAGTCCCGCGTGCCGCCGAAATTCTGCCAGAGCCCCAGCGAGATTGCTGGGAGTTTGAGTCCGGATTTCCCACAGCGGCGATAGGACATGGCGCCATAGCGCGCCGGATCAGCACGATAAGTCATTGAAATCTCCTCCGGATGGACTGCCGCAGCGAGAGCGGCAAGTGATGTACGCTCCTCATCACTATGCAACTGCGTGCTGATTGACGCAAGGTCTGCTTGCTGCGCGGCGTTCCGCTGGTGTATGGGGGCGTCATGATCGAGTTTTCGCCTGTCAAAATCGTTGCGCTTTACAAGTTCGTGGACCAGCCGGACTTCGAAGCGTTGCAGCAGCCTATTGCGCAATTCTGCTGCGCGAAGGGCATCCGTGGCACGCTCCTCTTGGCACCCGAGGGGATAAACGGCACGGTCGCGGGTACGCCGGAGGCGATCGATGCGCTCATAACCTGGCTTGAAGCCGGCAATATCTTTGGCGGCCGGTTCAGGGGCGCGGAGGTCAAATATTCGACAGCCGAGACAATGCCGTTCCACCGGATGAAGGTGCGGCTCAAGGACGAGATCGTCACTCTGCGGGCGCCGGAGGTTAATCCGGGGAAACAGGTGGGCACCTATGTCGACCCCAAGGACTGGAATGCGCTGATAGCGGACGACGACATCGTCCTTATCGACACGCGTAACGATTATGAGGTTGGTCTGGGCACGTTTGAAAACGCCATCGACCCCGGAACGGAGACCTTCACCCAATTCAAGGACTACGTCGCCGAGAACCTGGACCCCAAAAAACACAAGAAGGTCGCCATGTTCTGCACCGGCGGAATCCGTTGCGAGAAAGCGTCTTCCTACATGCTCGCGCAGGGATTCGCGGAAGTTTACCATTTGAAGGGCGGGATTCTCGCCTATCTTGAAAAGACGCCGGAAGCGCAGAGCCGTTGGCAGGGCGAGTGCTTCGTCTTTGACGAGCGCGTCTCGGTCGGTCACGGGCTCAAGATCGGCGATGCCACGCTTTGCCGCGCCTGCCGTCAGCCCCTGACGCCGCTCGACCGCGAACGGCCGGAGTTCGTCGATGGGGTCCAGTGCCATCACTGCGCGAAAGCCATGACGGACGAAAAGCGCGCCGCAGCCGCCGAGCGCCAACGCCAGATCGATCTCGCCAAAGCACGCGGGGAAGCCCATATTGGCGCCGATGCGGCACAAAACGCCGCGGCTCGCCGCCTTGCCAGAAAAGCCCGCCGTGAGGCCGACCGGCAACGCAGCCGGGTGGGGGAAAGATCATGACCGTCAAGCGTATCGTTACCAATATCGCCGGCGATCCGGACAAGGCCCAAGCCTTTTACGGCGACCTCTTGGGGCTCGACATCCGCATGGATATGGGCTGGATCCGTACCTACGGGTCGAGCGAGGGGATGAGTGTCCAGATGAGCGTCATGACCCAGGGCGGCTCGGACACACCGGTCCCCGATATTTCGATCGAGGTCGAGGACGTCGATGCGGTGCTCGACAAGGCGAGGGCCATGGGCATTGCCGTTGAATATGGTCCCGCCGACGAGCCCTGGGGCGTCCGCCGCTTCTTCGTGCGCGACCCCTTCGGCAAGCTGGTCAACATCCTGATGCACCAGTAGGGATCAATACCCCCTCGGCGGCGCCGGGTCGTCGTCCAAAAGCAGCACCATATTGACCTGATCGAGCCACTTGCCGTGCTTGAACCCGGCCTGCGGCAGGGTTCCCGCGACTGTGAACCCGAACCGCTCGTGGAATTTTATCGAACCCGCGTTCTTCGCGTCGATCACAGCGACCATCAAGTGAAATCCCTTCGCCTTCGCATCGGCAATCAGTGCCTCCATCAGCGCTTTGCCGACGCCGCGCCCCTGCGCGTCTTCGCGCAGATAGATCGAATGCTCGACGGTCTTCCGATACCCCGAGCGCGAACGGTAGGTCCCGTAGCTTGCTACCCCCAGAACGTCCCCATCCTCGACCGCCACCAGCACCGTGAATCCATTGCCTTGCCGATCCAGGAGCCACGCCCGGCGGTCCTCAAGCGTCTCTTCGGCCTCCGTCCAGATCGCATCGAGAGTGCGTACGGCGTGGTTATGAATGTCCAGAATCTGTGGAAGATCGGCTTCGGTCGCGGAACGAACGCGCATGGGAATGCACCTTTTCAAATCAGTTATGCCGATGCTAAACTGAAAAACACAATGAGTATCAATCCTAAAAATAAAGAATTTTTATGGATATCGACCAACTCCGCACCTTCGACAGGATCGCCCGGGACCTAAGTTTCACCAAGGCCGCCGCGCGGCTCAACGTCACCCAGGCGACCGTCTCGATGCGCATGCGCGTGCTTGAGGATATCCTGGGCGTTCAGCTTTTCACGCGTGGCCGCAAGATCGCGCTGACCGATCAGGGCATGACCTTTCTGCCCTATGCCCGCCGCATCATCAATACGGTTCAGGAAGGCCGGGAGGCGCTTCGCCGGGTCGAGCGCGGACGGATTACGCTGGGGTCGCTGCGCTCGCTCGTGACCCCGCTCTTGAGCGACGCGCTTCTGCGCTTTCAGGCCAGCCACCGGGATGTCGATGTCATCGTGATGGAGGGCCATCATCACCACGTCACGAGTATGCTGCACGACCGCTCGGTCGAACTGGGCATCATCGCCTGGCCCAATCTCGATCCGCTGGTGCCCGAGCTTTATCCGCTCTTGATCATGCGCGAGACTGTCCCGCTCGTTCTCGCCCCGCACCTCGCCGCCAAACTGCCGCCGCGTCCATTGCTTGGCGAAGTGCTTGCTCTCGTCCCGCGCGTCATCTCGCTGCGCTGGTGGCAGGTCGATCCCGAAGGGGCCACCGCGCTCGTGAGGCGGGCGCAGACCAGCGTCGAAATCCCCACTGGCCCCGCGCGTAAGCTTGCGCTGGCTGGCGAGGGGTTGGGCTTTTTCGTGCGCTCGGCCATCGCCGAGCAATTGGCAAATGGCGACCTCGTGGAGATCAAACCGCGCGATTTCGATCCGCTGCACCGCGACATCGCGGTCGTGTCGCTTTCGAAATCCGCGCTCGAGCGCGACATGGTCCGGGATTTCGCGCGGGAGATCGCCGTCGAGTGCGCGAAGCTAGGGACGATCCTTGAAAACCGGCTCGATCACCCGAACGCGGCCCGCGCCGCATCGAGATAGCGCCGGCTCACCGGCAAGAGTACACCCGATTTGAGCGCGACGAACGTCTTCCCGTCGCGCCGTTCCAGCCCCGAAACGGCGTCCAGCGCCACCCAATGGCTGCGATGGATCTGCAGCCCGGCAACGCCCTCGGTCTCGGCAATTGCGTCGGCGAGCCGCATCAGCACCAGTGCCGACCCCTTGGCCGTATGCACCTCGACATAGTGGTCCGCCATCGACATATGCGAAAGCGGCCCGCGCAGGTGGTGGGGCAGGCGCGACAGAAGGCGCGGTCCTTCGCGCGGAGGCGCTTCGGGCGCCTTCACGACGAGCGGTCCGACGACGTATTCGATCATCGCGATGAGAACCAGCGAGATCGAAAAGCAATAGAAAAGGAGCACAAGGCTCCCCCAGCCCGAAAAGATGATGTCCGTAAAGAACACGCGGTTGATAACGAGGACCATGAGGGTCACCGGCACAGCCGCGCCCAGCGCCATGACGAGAACACTGGCCCATAGTGGCCGCCGCTCGGGCACGATCCAGCGCGCGAGCAGCGTGCCGCCGAACTGTCCCAACCCGTAGGTCGAAAAGGCGATCACCAGCCAGTAAAGCACGCGCAGCGGCGCGCTCAGTTCGGCAAACGTCCCGAACGGCCCCGCGAGCCCCAGGATCGTGCCCACCAGGGCGATGGCGGAGAGCGCCCGCCGGTCGCGATAAACGGCCTGCGTTTCACGAAGCGCCAAGTGCAGCGGCGGCCAGTTCACGAAATTTTCCCTCGTTTTGGCGAAAGCCCGTTTGCGTTGATAGCCAAACCGGACGAGGGCGTCACCCGTCGCCAACGAGAAACGACAAGGATGACGCCATGGATCTATCGCCTCTTGCCCATTCCGCTCTCGCCGTCCAGCTCCATGCCGGTGCCGCGCTCCTCGCAACCATTCTGGGTACGGTCGTGATGCTCATGAAAAAGGGTACGTCCGTCCACAAGGCCATGGGCCGCGTCTGGCTTGGGCTGATGGCCGTGGTGGCGCTCTCCTCGTTCGGCATCACCGAAATCCGGATGTTCGGACCCTATTCGCTTCTCCACGGGCTCTCGATCTTCACGCTCTTTTCGCTCGCCGGTGGATTCTGGGCGGCCCGCACGGGAAACCTTATCGCGCACCGCTCGACGATGATCTCGCTTTATGTTTTTGCGTTGCTCCTGACCGGCGGCTTCACGCTGCTGCCTGGTCGCCGTATGCATGCAGTCATTTTTGCAGATGGCGGGGTCACCGCGGGGCTTGTGGCGCTCGCCGTCCTCGCGGGCGTGGGCATGGCCGTTGTGATCCAGCGCAGGCGCGGCGTACGGTTGATTTGAACGGATTTCTAAGCGTTCCCGATCAGGATCCCCGCTGCAAAGACCAGCGAACCACCGAACACCACCTGCATCACCGCGCGCCAGAATGGTGTGTCCATATACCGGTTCTGGATGAACGCGATGGCCCACAATTCGATGACCACGATGGTGATCGCGAGCGAGGTTGCCGTCCAGAAGTCGGGGATGAGATAGGGCAGGGCGTGCCCCAGCCCGCCAAGGGCGGTCATGATCCCCGAGGCGAACCCGCGTTTGATGGGCGAGCCACGCCCGGTCAATTTGCCGTCGTCGCTCGCCGCTTCGGTGAAGCCCATGGATATCCCCGCGCCGACCGAGGCCGCCAGCCCGACGAGGAAGGTCTGCCATGTATCGCCGGTTGCGAACGCCGCCGCGAAGATCGGAGCAAGCGTGGAAACCGAACCGTCCATCAGCCCCGCCAGGCCCGGCTGGACGTATGTGAGCAGGAAATTGCGGTGGGCCGCATCCTTTTCCTCGTCGCGGATCCGGTCGGTCAGGTGCGCATCCTCGAGCGCGTCGGCGGCCCGTTCGTGCCCACGTTCGGCGACTTCGAGATCGCCCAGGAGCTTGCGCACGGACGCGTCCGTCGTCTGCGCGGCGGCCTGCGCATAAAACCGCGCGGCACCCTGTTCCATGTCGCGGGCCTGTGCGCGCACGGTATCGAGATCGAGCTCGGCCATCAGCCATACCGGCTTGCGGGTGAAAAAGCCGCGCACGTGCTCGCGGCGGATCGGCACGATCCGGCTGCCGAATTTCTCTGTGTAGGTGTCGATAAGGCGTCGCCGGTGCTCGTCCTCTTCTGCGGCCATGCCCTCGAAGATCGCCGCGGAGGCGGGGAACTCGTCCCGAAGCCGGTCGGCATAGGCGGCATAAATCCGTCCGTCCTCCTCTTCGGTCGAGATGGCGAGGGCCAGAATCTCCTTTTCCGAGAGCGACGAGAAATCCCGTTTGCCGGACTGAAGGAATCGCGAAAACATGAGTGCACCCCAATAGTTTAGAATTATTCTAAGCTAGTCTTCCGTGTTTCGTCCAGAAGTCATGTCCGGAATTCTTGGGCCCGTATGCGGGGCAGGCACATTCGCTTGGGCGTAAGGCAAATAGGCCCTAGATTGAACCGGCAAAGCGCGTTCGATGAAAAGGCCGTCTTATGAACCTCGCGAAGAAGCCGCCCTATCGCCTCGCGGGCGAACGTCCCCTCGACGCCGACATGGTCATCGTCGCGCGTGGCCAGATCGACAGGATGGTCGCGGACTTGCGGGACACCGAGGGTCCTTTGCCCGAACGCATCCATGACGTTCGCAAGGGCCTGAAGCGCATGCGCGGGCTCCTGCGTATTGTCCGCTATGCCGATGAGGATTTCTACCGCGCGGAGAATGCCCGCTACCGCGACATCGCCCGAGATCTTGCGCCCCTGCGCGAAACGGGTGCGCGCGATGAATTGATCGGGGCGCTCAAGGACCGCTTTGCCGCCCAATTGGACGACGAGCCCTTCCTTGGCGTCGAGCGCGCGCTGGCCAACATGACGCCTGCCGCGCACGCCGAGACCCAAGGCGCCGAAAGCCTGCTCGCGCAAACGGAGGAAAGGCTGGGCGAAGCAGCCTTTGCCCTTTCTGCAGTCAACTGGTCACTGACCCCCAAAGGCGCGGCCAATACGCTCGCTGAGGGTGTTGCGAAAATCCTCAAAACCTTGCGTACATCCCGCAAGACTGCGCGTAAGGCTCCAGGCGCCGAAAACCTGCACGAATGGCGCAAGGCGGTGAAATATGCCGGCTATGCCACGCGCCTCCTCAGGGACTTCTGGCCCGGAGACGAAAAGCGCATCCGCAAGGATCTGGCGTCCGCCGGCGAAATCCTCGGCCTCGTTCACGACATCGACGAGTTGACGCGTCTGCTCGCCGACAAGCGGCCCGGCCCCGAGGATGAGCGGCTCGTCCTCACCGGCCTTCTCGCCGCCTGGCGGGGTGAACTGATCGGTCGGCTCGACCCGTTGATGGATGATGTCCTCGCGCCTGGCGCCAAGGCGGCTGGCAAAGCGGTTGCCCGGGCCTACCGCAAGGGGACGATAAACCCGCTTAAGGCTGAATAAACCATCTTTTGGGGCCTTCGCTTTCCTGCTAAACGCTCGAAGCCATGAAGACACCCCAAAAGACCCCGCTCAGCCACATCCGCAATTTCTCCATCGTCGCTCATATCGACCACGGGAAATCGACCCTTGCCGACCGCCTCATCCAGATGACGGGTGCGCTGGGCGAGCGCGAGATGAAGGAGCAGATCCTCGACAGCATGGATATCGAGCGCGAGCGCGGCATCACCATCAAGGCGCAGACCGTCCGGCTCGAATATACCCACACCGATGGCGAGCATTACGTCCTGAACCTTATCGACACGCCGGGCCATGTCGACTTCGCCTATGAGGTCAACCGCTCATTGGCCGCGTGCGAGGGGTCGCTGCTGGTCGTCGATGCCGCGCAGGGCGTGGAGGCGCAGACGCTCGCCAATGTCTACCACGCGATCGAGGTCAACCATGAGATCGTCCCGGTCCTCAACAAGATCGACCTGCCCGCCGCCGAACCCGAGCGCGTGAAACAGCAGATCGAGGACGTCATCGGCATCGATGCCTCCGACTCGGTGGAAATCTCGGCCAAATCCGGCCTTGGCGTCGAAAAGGTCCTCGCCGCCATCGTCGAGCGCCTGCCCGCGCCCAAGGGCGAGGAAAACGCGCCCTTGAAGGCGCTGCTCGTCGATAGCTGGTACGATCTCTATCTCGGCGTTGTCGTCCTGATCCGCGTCATCGATGGCCGCATAAAAAAAGGCCAGAAGATCCGGATGATGCAGGCCGGCGCCAGCTACGAGCTCGACAGGGTCGGCGTCTTTACGCCCAAGCTCGTCGAGGTCGGTGAACTCGGGCCGGGCGAGATCGGCTTTTTCACCGCCTCGATCAAGGAAGTCGCCGATACCAATGTCGGCGACACCATCACCGACGACAAAAAGCCCACCGACAAGCCACTCCCCGGTTTCCGTCCGGCCCAGCCGGTGGTCTTTTGCGGGCTCTTTCCGGTGGATGCGTCCGATTTCGACGATCTGCGCGCGGCGATGGGCAAGCTGCGATTGAACGACGCGAGCTTCTCGTTCGAAATGGAAACCTCCGCCGCGCTCGGCTTCGGCTTCCGCTGCGGGTTTTTGGGGCTCTTGCACCTCGAAATCATCCAGGAGCGCCTGTCGCGCGAATTCGACCTCGATCTCATCACCACCGCTCCGTCGGTGGTCTATGATGTGGTGCTGACCAATGGTGAAACCATCCAGCTCCATAACCCCGCCGACCTGCCCGATCCGGTCAAGATCGAGGAGATCCACGAGCCCTGGATCAAGGCGACCATCCTGACGCCCGACGACTATCTCGGCCCGATTTTGAAGCTTTGCCAGGAGCGTCGGGGCATCCAGACCAACCTTTCCTATGTTGGCCAGCGTGCCATGGTCGAATACGACCTGCCCCTGAACGAAGTCGTCTTCGATTTCTACGACCGGCTCAAATCCATTTCCAAAGGCTATGCGAGCTTCGACTATCAGATCGCCGACTATCGTGCCGGCGACCTCGTCAAGATGAGTATCCTCGTCAATGCCGAGCCCGTCGATGCACTCGCAATGCTGGTGCACCGCACTCAGGCCGAACATCGCGGGCGGCAGATGTGCGAGAAATTGAAGGAATTGATCCCGCCCCACCTTTTCACCATCCCCATTCAGGCAGCGATCGGCGGGCGCATCATCGCGCGCGAAACCGTCCGCGCCATGCGCAAGGACGTCACCGCCAAATGCTATGGCGGCGACGCGACCCGAAAGCGCAAGCTCCTCGAAAAGCAGAAAGAGGGGAAAAAGAAGATGCGCCAGTTCGGCAAGGTGGAAATTCCGCAGGAGGCCTTCATCAAGGCGCTGCGGATGGGGGATGACTAACCCCGCCTAATCAAAGCTCCCCGTCTTCACCGCACCATCCCGCACGTATCGGTTCATCACCACGCCCGAAGGCGAGGATTCGCACGCGGTGAGCGTCCATCCGCCCGCCGTCGCGTCCTCATTGAAGAGCCGCTTGCCCTTGCCCAGCATCACCGGGAAGGTGAGCGTGAAAAGCTCGTCTACGAGGTCGTGGGCAAAGAGCGTCTTCAAAAGCACCGTCGATCCCTGCGTCAGAAGGGGAGGGCCATCTCCGGCCTTGAGCGCATTGATCCCGGCCACGGCGTCGCCGGAGACGACATGCGTGTTCTGCCAGTCGCTTGAATAGCCGGCCTCGTGGGTCACGACATATTTGTTGACCTCGCCGAAGCGCTTCCCGATATCCGTGTCCTCGTGTTTGGGCCAATACCCGGCGAATATCTCATAGGTCGTGCGCCCCAGAAGCAGGTCGAAGGGGGCTTTGAATACGTCATCCAGCCACGCGCCCCCGGTTTCGTCGAAATGCGGCGCGACCCAACCGCCATATGCGAACCCGTCCGAAAGGTCCTCATCCGGACCGCCCGGCCCCTGCATCACGCCATCAATGCTGGTCATGGCACCGACAATCAGCTTACGCATGGTTTCTCTCCCATTTCGAACGGACGGCCATCGTCCGCGTCCTGATCATAGGACGGCCAGGCGCACTCTATCCCGACATCGTGCGGACCAAAATAATATGGGCCGGTGCGTCTGCGCCGGCCCATATTCGTGTCTGAAAGCCTGTGCTTCACGCCGGCTGCGGCACACCGCTTTGCCCGTCGGTGTCCGTCTTCGGCCGCGGGAAAGCGAGCGCCATGGCAGCGGCGCCGATGCCCACAGCGGCGGACGCGATATAGAGCCAGTGATAGGTCCCGAACGTGTCGTAGAGCCAACCGCCACCCACTGGCCCGAACGCCATGCCGATGGCTGAAGTCATCGTCGCCGCACCCAGAACGGTGCCCATCACATGCGGCCCGAAATAATCGCGCGCCAGCACCGCATAAAGCGGCATCACCCCGCCATAGGCCATCCCCAGCACGACAGCGAGCATATAGAACTCGGTGAGCTCGGAGACGTAGATATAGCTGTAGATGCCGACCGCCTGCAGCGCCAACCCCGCGATCAGGACGCGCTTCACGCCCAGCCGATCCGCCAGCACGCCGAAAATCAGGCGCCCGAACAGCCCCGACACACCCTCGACGCTATAGATGCTCGCTGCCGCGAGCGGTGCCGCGCCGCAGATCATTGCGTAGCTCACCGTATGGAAGATCGGCCCCGAATGCGCCGCGCAGCATAAAAAGAACACCGTGGCCAGGACAATGAATTGCGGCGTCCGCAACGCGGCGAATGCCGAACGCCCCGGGCTCGGCGCGGCAGCTTCGCCGCTCCCCGCCGGCGCCGCCTTGGCCTCCGGCGCCCGGCGGATCAGGAACCCCGCTGGGAGCAGGATGACGAATGCGCCGATAGCGATCATGGTCATCGCGGACCGCCAGTCATAGGTTTCGATCAGGAGCGCGGCGAATGGCGTCACCACCATCGGCGCCACACCGACGCCGATCGAAACGAGCGATACCGCAAGGCTCCGGTGCTTGTCGAACCATGTGACCGTCGCCGCCATCAAGGGCGCGAAAAACCCGCCGGCCGCCGCACCGCCCAGACCGCCATAGGCGAGCTGGAAAACGAGGAGATCGGTTGCCCGGCTTGCAATCAGAAGCCCGGCGACCAGAAGTCCCGAAGCTATCAGCACGACAGGCCGCGCGCCGATTCTGTCGCTCAGCGTCCCCCAGCCGAACCCGGCCACGCCCATCACGACAAAACCCACCGTCATCGCGGTGGAAATTCCCGCCCGTGACCATCCGGTCTCCGTCTCGATGGGGGTGAGATATACGGGCAGGGCGAACATCCCGCCCATTGCCACGCAGGTGATCAACGCGCCCGCCGCGACGATGACCCAGCCGTAGTTCCGTTCCATGATCGGTCTCCCTCGAAAAAGCTGTCCTCAAATAGACGATCCGCCGACGTCCATTCCGACATGCCTTCGAAAAAATACCGCTACCCCCGCCCCTCCCGCGCCATCCGGTGTTCGAGAGCACGCACCAGCAGCGAAAGCGAGATCGTCATGGTGAGGTAGAGGAATGCCACCACATTGTAGGTCTCGAAGAACTTGAAATTGGAGGCTGAATAGACCTTGCCCAATTGGGTGATATCCTGAACGCCGAGCGCGGAAACGAGTGCCGAATCCTTGATCATCGACACGAAGTCATTGCCGAGCGGCGGCAGGATGGTGCGGATGGCCTGCGGCGCGACGATCAACCGGAAGGTGCGCCAGGGCGATAGCCCCAGCGAGCGCGCGGCCTCGATCTGGCCCTTGTCGACCGCCTCGATCCCCGCCCGGAACACTTCCGCGATAAAGGCGGAATAGCCGATGGTGAGCGCGAAGATCGCCCGCCATGTGAGGTCGAAATTGCGCACGGTCAGCTCCGGGATCGCGCCCGCGTCGATAAGCGGGGTCAAAAGCCAGTTGACCGCCTCAATGATCGCCGGTGCGCCAACGAAGGCGACGTAGAACAAGAGGACGAGGATCGGAATCCCACGCACGATTTCAGTATAGAACGTCGCAATCTCCCGCAGCACCCGCACCGTGGACGTCCGCGCCATAGCCACCGCCAGGCCCAAAAGGCACGCTAGCGCGAAGGCAATGAAGGTGACGTAAAGCGTCGTCGCCACCCCGCCCGAAAGCGTCCGCCAGATCTGTCGGTAATCGCTGTCCGCAACGATTGCCCAGCCGATCAAAACACCCAAAAGGATGATGGCGAGCAGCCAATAGGGGACAATCTCGCGGCGCTTTCGGCTGGGATTGGCGCGGGGGTTTTCGAGTGTCGTCATGACGTGTCCCGGAGCGCGTCGTCTCGACGCGCTCAGATCCTTGAGTGATCACGTGTTCGAACCGGCCCGAAGGGCCGCATAAGCGAAAAAGCGGTACCCACTTTTTCTAAACGCGCTCTAAAAAGATGCCGCGGCGGAAGGCTCCGCCGCGGCTCGATATGTCAGGAACGCGGCGTGCTACTGCGCCGCGTTATAGTCGAAGAACCACTTTTGCTCGAGTGCGGCGAGCGTACCGTCCTCGCGCATTTGCTCAAGCGCGGCGTTGACCGGCGCGACGAGATCCGAATCCGGCGTGAAGATGAAGCCGAACTGCTCGGTGCCCATCGGCTCGCCCGCGACTTTGAAGGCCCCGGGATTGGCGCCCATATAGCCCGAGGTCGAGGTGGCATCCATGAGGACGGTATCGACGTCGCCCGCCGCCAGCGCCGCCACCGAAGCCCCGAAGGTCTCAAAGAGCTTGATGCGCGGATTGGCCTCGTCGCCGTCGAGCAGGTCGTAGACCGCGACATAGAAATTCGTCGTCCCGGCCTGCGCGCCAACAAAGAGGTTCTCGTCGGCGGCAAACTCTTCGGCGCTTTCGAACCGGTCCTCATCGGCGCGGACGAGCATGAACTGCTCGCTCGTCAAATACGGATCGGAGAAGTCGATCTGCGTTGCGCGCTCTTCGGTGATCGTGATGCCATCCATACCGACATCGTACTGGCCCTCGCGCACCGCCTGGATCATCACGTCCCAGCTCGCGAGTTCCCATTGAACCTCCGCATTGAGCCGGGCGGCGATCTCGTTCATGAGATCGTATTCGAGCCCGATCCCCTCGCCCGTTTCCGGATCGGCGAAATTGAGGGGCGTATAGGCATTCTCGGTGACCGCGACGATGGTACGGCCCTCAAGGTCCGGCAGCTCCTGCGCGGTCGCGGAAGCGGCAAGGCCGACGAGCGCGGCGCCGGTGAGCGTAAGGCGGGTGAAAGTATTCATGATGATGGTCGTGCTCCCCAAATTATTCCTGGCCCGTCGCACATGCGCAATATGCGGCGCGGCGAACCAACCGCGCCACACTATGACCTGACCGGGGCTCCGGTCCAGTTCGATTTCGCGGGATTTTTCCCGGCGTTTAGTCTTCGACCGGAGCGGCCGGTGCGTTCTTTTGCACGGAGACCGCGCAATTGATCGCATTGCGTTTGTCGGTGTAGGTCTCCGAAATCACCATGGTCTCGCCATTGGAAGCGACGAAGCGCACGAAGAATTCGCCGTTCTTCGACGGCGCGATTTCGAAGCGATAGCCCTTGCCTTCCTCGTCCTTACTGAGGTCGACGATCGCCGCGCCCGGTGCGTTCTTCTTGATCGATTCGATGCAGTTGATCGCGCTGGATTTGCCTTTGTAGCTTTCCGACCAGACCATGATTTCGCTGTTGTAAAGGAACTGAACGCCGAACTGGTCGTCCTTGCGGTCGACAATCTTGAACTTGTGCATTTTCTCTCAAACTCCAAATCGGTATTGTCGCGCCGCGGAACATGGGTTGTGGCGCCCGGTTACAGTTTGATTACATGCGCCGTTCAAGGCAACCCTCTGTCCGATCTCAACCCCGGCATGGAGCATTGAGCGATGAGCGGAAAACCCGTGATCACCATTACCTATTGCACCCAATGCAACTGGCTCTTGCGATCGGGCTGGATGGCCCAGGAACTGCTCTCGACCTTCGGCCCCGACCTCGGCAGCGTCACGCTTGTCCCCGGCACGGGCGGCGTTTTCGAAATCACGCTCGACGGTGCGCTCGTCTGGGAGCGTAAGCGCGATGGCGGGTTTCCTGACATCAAGACCTTAAAGCAGCTCGTGCGCGACCATATCGATCCCGGCCGCGATCTGGGGCACGTCGACCGGGTGGTCGCAGGGTCGGAAAACGAGGGCCGATAAGCCTTTTCTGCTTTGGTCGCAAATGCTGCAAAGTACTCGCGCGCAAGCCGCGATTAAGGCCAAAATGTTTCCCCGTGTCACGATGGCTTTGCGATGCCCGCTCACCATATGATGGTGTGGCAGACGCGCGGCGGTCCCGGAGGCTAACGCGATTGCCCGCGCGATACGAACAAGGAGTATCATCATGCCCATTCTGATCGGCGATACCGCCCCGGATTTCGAAGCGCAGACCACCGAAGGTCCGATCCGCTTCCACGATTATATCGACGGCCATTGGGCTGTGCTGTTCTCGCACCCGAAGAATTACACCCCGGTCTGCACCACCGAGTTAGGCTACACCGCCAAGCTTAAGCCCGAGTTCGAAAAGCGCGGCGTCAAGGTGCTCGGCCTGTCGGTCGATAAGCTCGAGGACCACGAAGGCTGGGCCAGGGACATTGAGGAAACCCAGGGTGCGGCGCTCAACTTCCCGCTGATCGCCGACGACGGCTCGATCGCCAAGCTCTACGACATGATCCACCCCAACGCCAACGATACACTGACCGTGCGTTCGGTTTTCGTCGTGGGGCCGGACAAGAAGGTGAAGCTCAAGATCGAATATCCCGCCTCCACGGGCCGGAATTTCGATGAGGTCCTGCGGGTCATCGACAGCCTGCAACTGACCGCAAACCACCAGGTGGCCACCCCGGTTAACTGGAAGCACGGCGAGGACGTGATCATCGTCCCTGCGGTCAGCGACGAGCAGGCGAAGGAAAAATTCCCCGAAGGTTGGACCGCGCTGCGCCCCTATCTGCGCATCGTCAAACAGCCCGGCGCGTAACGCGTCACCGTCTCTCCAGAGACGGAAAAGGGGCCGCCAAGGCCCCTTTTCTTTATTTACGCGCTGATCCCCAACCGGCCCAGCCGCTGCTGCTCGAAAATTCTGGTTTCGGCCAGACGCCGTTCCGCCGCCCGGATCCGAAGCTGGACAAGCCGCAGGTCCGATTGCAGCATCATGGCCCGAAGCCGCAGCGCATCGCGTTCGCCCTCGCTTAATCCATCCTGAGTAATCCGGCGGATGAGGCTGTCGACATCGCTTTCGATCGAATTGTACTCTGCCTCGAGTTCATACACCGCCATGGCTGCATCGTAGACCCGCTGGAAACTCACGCCCAGCTCGCCTTCGCAAACCCCGTAATACCGCCGTCCGTCGAGCCCTTCTTTCTCCGCACGCTCGAGCCGGCAGTAATTGGTAAGCCCCACGCGCCGCCCGGCCTCGTATGCCTGCCGGTCGAGCGTAATGCCGTATTCCGAGCACGCGGAGATGTTGTTCTGAACGTAGCTTGCTGGCCGCCCCTTGGCGCCGTCGGCAATCCCGATGGCCCGCCAGTCGCCCGTTTGACATTCGGCTTCCGAGAGCGTCGCGCAGGAAGCCAGGACGGCCCCTGCGATCAGCACCGCGAGAAAAAGAAAAATTGGCTTCATGGATTGCGCCTCTCAAACCCGGACCGGGGTGGAGGTTACGACCAGCGCGGGTGGGAGCGCAAGCTTGTACTAAAGCCCGAGCTTCGCGCGCGCCGCCCGCGTCAGCTTGGCGGCGACGAGGCCATGCGCCTGCACGATATAGGCACGGATATCGTCCTCGTTCAGCGCGCCGTCGCGTTGCACCTGCACCCATTTGGCGCGCGCCAGATAGGGTGCTGGACGAACGCCGTCGAGCGTGGGCAACATCTCGAAGCTCATATCCGAGCACTTGAAGGAAATTGCTGGCGCCTCGGTCGACCAGCTCGACAGGATGGCGAAAATCTTGCCCGTTCCCGGCTCGCCGACCTTGCCCACGGACGCATCGCCCCATTGGTGCACGATCTCGACCGCGGGCAGCGCGGTGAGCGTTTTTTCGAATGCGCCGCGCTCGAAAAGGCTCATGCGCTTGCCGGAACCGGGCAGGAAACGCCCGTCCCCTTGAGCCCGCAATAGCCGTTGGGGTTCTTGGCGAGGTATTGCTGGTGATAGGTCTCGGCGAAATAGAACGGCTCCGCCGGCGCGATCTCGGTGGTGACCGCCCCGCGCCCCGCTGCCGCGAGCGCAGCGTTATAGGCATCCCGGCTCGCTCTGACTGCGGCAAGCTGTTCGTCGGTGGTCGTATAGATCACTGAGCGGTATTGAGTGCCCACGTCGTTGCCCTGCCGCATACCCTGGGTGGGGTCGTGCTCTTCCCAGAACGTCTTGAGAAGCGTATCGAGCGAAACCGCCTCGGGATCGTAGACCACCATCACCGCCTCGGTGTGTCCGGTCTGGCCGGTACAAACCTCCTCATAGGTCGGGTTGGGCGTGATCCCGCCCTGATAGCCGGCGGCGGTGACATAGACGCCCGGCATCTGCCAGAAGAGCCGCTCGGCGCCCCAGAAACACCCGAGCCCGAAATAGATCGTCTCGCACCCTTCGGGATAGGGCCCCTTGAGCGGGCGCCCGGAGACGAAATGATCCGGCGCGACATCCATCGCCGTACTGCGGCCGGGCAGCGCGGTCTCGCGGTCGGGCAGAGTGTTGGGTTTGGAAAAGTACGAAAGGATCATGCGCCGCCTCCTTGTTTGAGATGGGTAGGGCCGTCAAACCCCTATCCATAAGTGTCAACAGGCCCTAGTGCCTTGCCTCACCTTAAATGACGGGTTCAACCCGTCATTTAAGGTGAGGATAACAAGGCCACGTCAAAGAAAATCTAGTGAGCTGTATCGTCATTTTTGACGATACAGCTCACTAGAGCTGGTCGATGCTGACGACATTGCGCCGGCGCGTTTTCGAGCGCCCCAAAAGCAGGAAGAAAACGGCGATGCCGCCCAGCACGGCCCACCCTGGCCACGCGAGTAATGTGGTCAGGCCCGGGTTCCAGAGCAAGGGATGCACGCTTTGTTGAATGGCGGTTCGCACATTTTCGAGCGTCAAGGGCGCGACTTGCCCAATCCAGTCGCCAAGCGGCGTGGCGACATAACCGCTCGCGGCCAGCATCCGCGTACCATCGGTGACCAGCAGGATCAGCGCCAGCGCCAGAAAGATCAAACCGACAATCCGAAAAAAGGTCCGCATTCCTTCTCCATAACGTAAACGCGGCCATTCCTTGGGGAATGGTGTACTGAAGCATTTAGGCGCGCTTCAACTTAAGTTCAAATCCCAAGCGTTATAATGGTTTACGCACCCGGAGGCCGATGCGATCCCGCCGCCAGACTTGCAAGTGGATCGTGCTTAGGCGGCCTCCTCACCGAATTTTTCACGAAAATCGCATCCATGCTCTTCACATCGGCGTCAAACCCGGATAATCGGGCACACGGTGTCCCATAGGGCGCCCACGCGACAGCTTCGGCGATATGCTATGCCCTGTCACGGATACGGAGAGATGGCCGAGTGGTCGAAGGCGCACGCCTGGAACGCGTGTAGGCGGGCAACCGTCTCGAGGGTTCGAATCCCTCTCTCTCCGCCATTTTCCTCCATTAACTTATTGATTATCAACAAATTTTTGGATTTTCTTCGACTCGCGCCCTAAATAGCACCCTAAAGCTGGATTGGCTTTCCTGCGTAAAGGCTGCTGTTCTTGAGATGAACCATATCCACCTGAGCTTCCATTCGGCCCGCTACTCAAACGGAAGCTCAGGTTCTGTTTCGCCGCTGGCGGAGCCATCGCTGCTCGATTCGATTGGCCGTGATACGCGCATTATGGTCGGGGCAAAATAGACTTTCGGATAGCTTCCTTCGAGTGGAGCAAGGATTCCCGCTTCGGCGAGCTTGTCGATGGTGTTTTTAGCGGCCGGATATGTCACGCCCAGCTTTTCCACGGCATCGTTGACAGTTATCGCTGGTCGCTCGAAGAGATAGTCGATCAATGTGATGGCGTTAGATGTGCGTCCCAGCTTGCCTGCTATTGAGCGATACTCGTCTTGAAGGGCTAAGAGACGGTCCACCGTTGACACGGTTTCTGAGCAACTCTCAGCGACGCGGTCGAAAAAGAAGTTCAGCCAGCTTGCCCAGTCGCCCTTGGCGGAGACGTGGAACATTAGATCGATGTACTCGTCCTTCCATCGCTCCATCACGGGACTGATGTAAAGTACCGGCATTTCGAGCAACCCGCTGTGAACGGCCATCAGAGAGATGAGCATGCGACCTACTCGCCCATTTCCATCAGCGAAGGGATGAATTGCCTCCAATTGATAGTGGACAAGTGCTAAGTCGATTAGCGGTGTCGGGAACGCCGTGTCGCTACGATTGATGTAGGATTCGAGCTCGTCCATACACCGTTGCGTTTCTTTCGGCGGAGGCGGTACATATCGCGCCATGTCGATTGTGCGCCCTCCGATCCAGTTTTGCTCGCGCTTGTACTCGCCAGGACGCTTTTGTGCACCGCGGGATGAGCTCAGCCCACTCAATAGAATTTCGTGTGCCCGTCTAAGCATGCGATGCGAAATCGGCAAATGAGGGAGAAGCTCCAAACACTCGTTTAATGCTTCAAGATAGTTATAAACCTCGGTTGTCGACTCGTCCTTCTGTCGATCCACTCCAGCCTCTGCCAGCAGCAGGTGGTCATCGGTCGTAAAGGTCCCCTCCATGGCGGAAGAGGTCAGGGCCTCTTGGCGCTGAAGCGGCCTAACTAAGATGTAAGGGTTGGCGAGCCGTCGGCACGCGCCCTTGAGTTCTCCGATGGCTTGCATGGCGTTTGCCATGGCAATCGCTATCTTTTCCAATTCGATTTCTGGCGGCAAAGGTAGTGGCACAAAAGCCTGAGCGCCTTCAATTGTCGGAACTAGCTTCCCGGGGGCCGCTTCGCTAAAGTCCGTGGTGCGCATCAAACTTGCCTTTAATCAGATGGTCCGGAATTATAGGAAAATGGCCTTAGCCTTTAAAGTGAGAATCGGCTTTAAAGGGAGCTTAAACACCGTTTAAACACCGGCACCCAACTCAATGTGTCCGTAAGACATACTAAATGCCTGTGTATTGTCGCGTGATGTCATCTGATGAGGTAACGGGGGTGTACTCAGTTTTCATCGCTGATGTCATCACGGCGCGGCTCGCGGAGAAAATCGAGCCGGAACCGAGTTGAGTGCTCACGATTGATCCGAGCTATGAGAGCCGCTCTGGTGGCCTGGTAGTCATACCGGCTGGCAGCATTCGTCTTGGACGTGAGAATGCGAAGGGCGTATTCCTCCCCGAGGCGCTTTGGCGTGAATTTCTCGGTCTTGACCTCGACGCATCCGCACTCCGGCAGGATCATTACGGCTATCACGTCCGCCAAAACATCCTCGATCGCCCCGGTGAAGCGCTGCAAGGGGCTTTCAGCTATTTCCTGGGACAGAACGGGCAGACGCTCTATTTGATGCCCGAGCGGAACCTTGTCGTCTATCGCGCCGGTGAGGGCCTGCAATTGCTGCATTCCACGCTCTATGAGGTGTGGAAAGAGACGCATTGAGCTCGCCGCGTTCGCGCCAGGCCTTTTCGCCCTAAAACAAACTGTACTGCTGCGGTGGCTTCTGGCTGCGTTTGCGCGGCGCACGGTGCGTCACGAGTTCCGGTGCGATATCGGCGAGGAACGGCGATGGCGGCAGCGTGCGGACAGCGCCGCGCCAGTGCCGTTCGTTGGCCCGCGAGAGGATCAGGCGGTCCTTTGCCCGGGTCACCGCGACGTAGAAAAGCCGGCGTTCCTCGGCGAGCGCGGCAGCGTCGCGCGCGTCATCGCCGCCCCAGGAAAAGGGCGTCAGCCCGTCTTCCAGTCCCACAATGAAAACCACGGGAAATTCCAGCCCCTTGGCGGCGTGCATGGTCAAAAGCGAGACGCGGTCGGCTCGCGCGTCGCGGAAGTCGGCTTCGGTGGAAAGCGCAACCTGCTCTCGCAAAGCTGCGAGATTGCCGGCGACCGTTCGCGCTGCAGCGAGTGCAGTAAGCCAGCTGCGCGCTTCGCCGAGCGCCGCCTTATCCGCATCCTCGGCCTGCCGCGCGGTTTCCGCAGCCGTGGCAATCCGCGCGGCGAGATCGTCGTCCGAAGCGTCTTGTTCCGCCAACTCGGCCAGCAGCGCTTTGACCCCTTCATGCCCCGCGAGTGGCGCCGGCGTGCTTTTCTTGAACGGAATGCCTGCCGCATCGAGCGCTTCGCGCAATGCGCCGGCCTGCGCATCCGTGCGGTAGAGCACGGCGAAATCGGCAAAGCTCAAGGGGCCGCCCTTGCGTGTCTCGCCACTCTTTGTGGTCAGGAGATCGTGGCCGCCCAAAAGGCTTTCGATCGTTTCGGCGACGAAGGCCGCCTCGGCCTTCTCGTCGGGTGCGGCGTGCAAGACGATCGGCTCGGCCATGGGCTGCGTGATTCCCTCCGCAGTCCGCCCCATCAATTGGGCCGAGGCCGTGACGATGGTGCCGCTCGAGCGGTAGTTTCGAGCGAGCTTGGCCGTTTGCGCCGCCGGGAAATCGCTACCGAAACGCGCAAAGCAGCGCGCATCCGCCCCGCGGAACCCATAGATCGCCTGATCGGGATCGCCGATGACGCAGAGGTTGCCGGTCTTCCCCGCCATCAACCGCAGCAAGCGGTATTGCTGTTCGTCGACATCCTGAAATTCGTCCGCAACGATATGGGAAAACCGCTCCCGCCAGACCGCCACGATCTCCGGATGCGTCTCGAACAGCTCCACGGACCGGGCCACGAGGTCGTCGAAATCGATCCAGTTCTGCTCGCGCCCCAGTTTATCGAGCAGCACCCGCGCTTCCCGCACGTCGCCATCATCCGTGCCGCCGGTCCGTTTGAGCACCGAGACCGCCTTGATGAGCTGCGCCGCCTTGCGTCCGCTGATCGTTCGTGCTTCCGCCAACGCAGCGGCGCGCTCGGCTTCCCCCGCGATACGGAAATCCTGCGCCAGTCCGAGCTCCGGTCCATGCGCCCGCAAAATCGCAAGCCCGAGCGAATGAAAGCTATGCACCGCGACATCGCGCCCCGCGTCCGAAAGCAACGCATCGAGCCGCGCCCGCAACTCCTCGGTCGCCTTGCGCGTGAAGGTGATGGCGAGGCACGAGGCCGCCGGAACGCCAATTTCGGCGACAAGATGCGCAATCCTGTGCGTCAGCATCCGCGTCTTGCCCGACCCTGGTCCGGCCACGACGGTCAGCGGCCCTGCTGTCATCTCTGCAGCCCGCGCCTGATCGGCATCGAGCGCCGCGAGAATGCCTGTGCGTCCCGAAGGTTCCGACGGGCTCGGCGTCACTTCGGGCGGTGTAGCGGCCTCCACGCTCAGGCCAACCACCTGTGCCGTTTTCGTCCCTCGCCGCTGCACCGGCGCGTCGAACAGCAGGTCGCCGCGCGTGAACCGGTCGAGCTCGCCATCGGCAAACAGCCGGATGACGCCATATTCCCCGTCATACCCGGCGTGCCGGATCACCGTGCCCTCGCGTAGCCGCGTTACCGCTTCGCCCAAAAGCGCATCCGCCCGCGCGATGTCCTCGACCGGCACGTCGTCGAGAATAGCAAGCTCCGCCCCCAGCGCCGTTGTCGTACGCTCATAGGCGTGCGCAACGGCTTTGGAGCCGACCCCGCTCCCCACGATTTCCGAAAGGATCTCAGGCAGTGGCACGAGGCTCGCGACCGCGCCCGCCGTATCGGGCCGCACCGCGTCGTCCCGGTCCGCGAGCACCTCCACCCGGTGCGCCACGCCGATCGTCACCCGTTTGCCGCAGACCGGGCACAGCCCGTCGCGCGCCAGCGTTTCCTTGGGGTCGAGGCGCACCCCGCAATTGCGGTGCCCGTCCATGTGGTACTTCCCCTCCTCGGGAAAGAACTCCACCGTCCCCTCATACCCATCGCCGGTCTCGAGCGCGCGCTTAATCGCGAAATAATCCGGCGCGCAGGAAAACCGCGTCGCTTCGCGGCCCAGCTTGCCCGGCGAGTGTGCATCCGAATTCGAGGTGAGCCGGTATTTATCGAGAAACGATACCCGCCAGTTCATCTCGGGGTCTGACGACAACCCTGTCTCGACCGCGAAGATGTGTTCGGCCAGATCGCCATAGCACTCCTGGATCGAATCGAACCCCGATTGCGAACCGAGCGCGGAAAACCACGGCGTCCAGATATGCGCGGGAACGAGATAGGAATCCGGCCCCGATTCAAGCGCGATCTCGAGAAGGTCTCGCGAGTCGAGCCCCAAGATCGGCCGCCCGTCCGACGCGATATTGCCGATCGCCCCCAGTCGCGCCGCCAGCCTGTCGGCTGCGTCGAAATCGGGCACGTAGATCAGGTGATGGACTTTCCGCGTCTTCTCGCCCTTCTTGTAGATGGTCGAGATCTCGGTCGACAGCATGAAGCGGACAGGCGCCCGGCAGGCTGTGGGCAGCCGCGCCGCGATGTCCGCTTCGATCTCCGGCTTGAGCCGGAAAAGCCCGTTGCCCTCAGGCACGAGCTTGTCGCGGATTTCCGCGAGCCAGGCCGGATGCACGCAATCGCCCGTGCCCACAACGCCAATCCCCTTGCGCGCCGCCCAGAGGGCGAGATGCTCGAGATCGAGGTTCCGACTGGTCGCGCGGGAATATTTCGAATGCACATGCAGATCGGCGTGAAACATGGTTCGGCGCAGCATCCGGGAGGCGAAGTGATTCCCACAGAGTCTACCGTCCTGCGACCGGGGCGCAATCCCGCCGGGCTCGAACCAGTGGCCTGCGCCGAAGAACTTGCCTCGGGCCTCCTCGTCCAGCCCTTCGACATCCTCGCCACACGCGAGTACAGCTATTGGCTGGTTCACTCGGAGGTCAAAGGCCAGTCCGCAAAAATCAGGCAGTTCCGCAAATGGATCGAGGGCCGTCTCGCTGCCGAGACGGCGGGGCGGATCAACTCGTGAGATCCCGTCCGAAGAATTCCGATTTTGGATCGGTCAGCACGAGATCGCGGATGCGGGCCCAGAGGTGGTCGCGCATGGCGATGAACCGCGCATCGGCCCGTGTCGCCGCCAGCCCGCGCGGCCGGGGCAAATCGACATCGAAGCGTTCGAGCACACGGCCCTGGCCCAAGAGAACCACGCTGTCGGCCAGCATCAGCGCCTCGTCAACGCTGTGGGTCACGAACAAAACGGTGGGCTTGCGCCGCATCCAGATCTGTAAAAGCTCGCCCTGCATCAATTCGCGCGTCTGCGCGTCGAGACTGGCGAAGGGCTCGTCCATCAACAGCACCCCCGGCTCGGTCGCGAGCGCCCGCGCCAGCGCCACGCGCTGCTTCATCCCGCCCGAAAGCTGGCCGGGATAGCTTTCTGCCACACGCCCGAGCCCCACGAGCGCGAGATAGTGCCGCGCCCGGTCACGCCGCTCGGGCTTTGAGAGCGGCAGCGCTTCAAGCGCGAATGCGACATTGGCCAAAACCGTCGCCCAGGGCATCAGCCGGAATTCCTGGAAGACGAAGCCCATGCCTGGACCCGGTTCGGGCGCCGCCCCGCCGACCGTCACCGTTCCCGCGTCAGGCTGGATCAGCCCGTTGGCCATGCGCAGCGCGGTGGTCTTGCCGCACCCCGACGGTCCGATCAGCGCCACGAAAGTCTGCGCTTCAACCGTGAGCGAGACCGCGTCGAGCGCGGTCACCATCTCCCCATCGGGCCGGGCAAAGCGCTTGGTCACGCCCTCGAAGGTCAGCCCGCCGCTCATCGGTCGGCGGGGTCCATGGCATCGTCGACGCCGAGCTCCTCGAGCACCGCGTCCACCGGCCCGAACGCCACCCATTGGTCCAGTTCGAGGCGCGGCAGGCCGGCGAAATCCTCGGTCTCATACAGCCAATCGGCGGTATAGGCGAGGTCGTCCGCGCTCATCCCGCCATTGACGCGCCAGCTTCCGGTAAAGGCCTCGGCCAACATCGCGAGCACGTCCCGGTCGACATCGGGCCGCGCCTCGGCCATGGCATCGACCCATAGCTGCGGGTCGTTTGCAAAATCGCGGCTGAGCCTGGTGATCGCGCGAATGACCGCCGCGACATCCTCGGGCCGCTCCGCGAGCACGTCGCCGGACACCGCGTTGACCTTGTTCACCACCGGCGCGCCCGCGAAATAGGTCGCCTGATCGACAAGCACATGCAGGCCGGAGGTGTCGGGCAATTCGCTCCACACCCCGATGGACATGGTCGTCGCATCGACCTGGCCCGCCGCCAGCGCCTGCGCCCGAACACTGGGCTGGCCGAGGGTGACGATCTCGGTCTCGTCGATATCGACGCCCAGGCTATCGAGCACGAGTGTCGAAAGCGCATGGTCGAGGCTTCCCACGCGGCCGACCCCGAAGACCGCGCCAGCGAGGTCTTCGGGCGTTGCGATCTCCTCTTTGGCCGCGATCAGGAAGGGCAGGGATGTGTTGGGCGACATCACCGCGCGGAAATCCGTGGCGCCGCCGGCGATGATCTGCAGGAGCGCATCGACCCCGACATTGGCCATCTCGCCCTCGCCGGCTTGCAGCGCGGCGAGCGCGGAGGGCGTCTGCTGGACCCGCACCAGCTCCACATCCACCCCCTCGGCGTCGAAATAGCCCAGCGTCTCGGCCAGATCCATCACCGAATTGGGCACGAGCGGCGGTTCGAGATGGGTGACGATCAGCCGGAACGGCGCATCCGATTGCGCCTGCGTGGTGCCGGTGAAAAGCACCAGTGCCGTGACCATCGGCAAGAGCTTGAGTTTGAGCATGAGCGGTTGTCTCCTTTTTGTATGTGCCGTTAGAGCCTGACCCAAAAGTCTGCGGTTGAGGATTGGCGAGGTATTTTTGGTCAGAAGCAGGGGGGAATTTTGGGCAATATTGGACATATTGGCTAAAATTCCCCCCTGCTTCTGGGCAATAAAGGCCCGCCAAGCCGACCCGTCAGACTTTTGAGTCAGGCTCTTGGCGCCGCCAGCGCGCGAACCGCAATTCGACGTAGCGCAGCGCCTCAGTCACGATCACGCCGAGCCCGGCGAGCGCGATTACGATGACGAAATACTCCGCCATTCTAAAACTGTTGCCATAGATCGCCAGCAATCCGCCGAGCCCCTGAACCGCCGTGTAGAGTTCGGCAACGACGGTATTGATCAGCCCGATCGTCGCCCCCAGTCTCAGCCCGGCGATGATGTAGGGCACCGCGCCGGGCAGCACGATGGCGGTAAAGATGCGCATCCGCCCCGCCCCGGCCGACCGTGCCATTTCGACGAGGTCGCGGTCCGCCTGCCGCACGCCGGCATAGGTGTTGATGAGGATCGGCATTACCGCCCCGAGGAACACGATGAATATCTTGGCTTCGCCCCCGAGCCCCAGAAGCACGATGATCAACGGGATGAACGCGACCCGCGGGGTTGCCGACAATGCATAGACGTAAACCTCGAGCGTCCTGCCCAGAAGTCTGAACCCGCCCATCGCCACCCCCAACGGGATGGCGGCAGCGATAGCGAGCGCATAGCCCGAAAGATAGATCGACACGCTTTCGAACAGTGCCCTCTGCAATGCCCCGTCTGACACAAGCCGCCCCGCCGCCTCCAGCGTCGCGGCCGGCGAGGGGATGATATTGCGCGCGACATTGATCGAGGCGAGCCACCACAGCGCGACGAGAACCGCAAGAAAACCGATCCGGCTCGCCGCGATCACGACCATATCCGGTCGATCGATCTGACGTGCGAGAACGGAGCGGATGGAAGGCTTGGCCATGGCAGTATCCTTTGGCGGGCCGGATTCGACTGATCCCGTGGATAGCACGTTTTCCGCCTCCTTGAGGTACGAGCTTGCCCCACGCACGGCTTCCCTTCTCCCCTTGAGGGAGAAGGTGGCCGCGAAGCGGTCGGATGAGGGGTGCTTGCGGCGCTTTAAAAAACATAGGCGTCAGTGCCTTGTCGCTGGCGCGCACCCCTCATCCGACCCTCGCGGCGCAAGGCCCACCTTCTCCCTCAAGGGGAGAAGGAAAGACCGTGCCTGTGACCGACCCGTCAGCTACGATTGCCGTGTGAATCCGTCAAATCCTCTGTGGGGCACCACAAGCAGCTGTGCCGGCCACCGGTCCCCTTTTCATCAAGTTAGAGAAACAAAAAAAATCCCTTAAATTTCAAATTTTTACCCCAAACTTATCCCCGCCCCTAAAACCTCTGCCATACTTCCTCTCACGGCCGCACCAAGGGCGAGGATGCATACGAGCTTCCGGTGAGGGCAGAAACGGAGAGACGGGAAGCGTGGGGCCGGGCCAAGGTCTCATTTGGTCCCGCGGCGCTCCGGGTGTGTCCGTAGGCCGGTTCGGGTCCGATGGAGGTCGCTCCAGCGGAGGCCCAAAGGGTGCTCACTCGCGCCAAGGCGACACGACCCCGGGACGCCCGGTCAGTTCAGCGCGCCATACCCTCGAAAGAGGGAGGGGATCGTCCCCGGCGGGGTACCCATAAGCCGAAAATCCCGGATGTATGCGGCGAGGCGTGCCTCGCATCTATATATCTACACAGTATGAGGCCACGTCTCGCCGCATACCGCCCATTCTGATTGAACCCGAGGCAACCGCCGGAGGGCGCTTCGGCGCGCCTGGCCAACGCTGGCGTTTATCGCATTGTCTGCGTGCCTGTCCCTTGCGCCCAGGGTTCGAGAATGTCCCGCGCCAGCGCGCGTCCCCGCGGGGTAAGCGCAAGCAGTTCGCCCTGCCGCTCGATGAGCTTCTGGTCGTAGCTGCGCATCAGCACGGCGCGCGCCTTGGCTTCGCCCCACAAAAGGTGCTCGCGTAACGCCGCAGTGACGTTCTCCTCTTCCGCTTCAGGCCGGCCCTCGTGGTTGAAAAGGTGTACCGCCAACGTGCGGCATTCGTTGACGAGCGCCTGGTTTCGCCGCCGCATCACCTGCGCAATGAGCCCGTAGCGCGGTCCGAAGAGGAAGGCGAGGGTGAGGAAACCCCCCGTCATCACCGCCATCATCCCGCCGATCGAAACATTGAGAACGACAGCCAGATAATAGCCCGAAACGCTCGAAAGAATGGAAACGAGCGAACCGTAGACCAGCATCAGCCACAACCGGTCAGTCAGAAGGTAGGCAGCCGAGGGCGGCACGATAACGAAGGCGATGAACAGCACCGCGCCCACCGAGTCGAACGCCGCGACCGCCGTTGCGCTCGTCAAAGCCAGCAGCGCATAAAAGATCACGCCCGGCGCGAACCCCAGCGCCTTGGCCAGCGCCGTATCGAAGGTCGAAAGCTTGAGCTCTTTGTAAAAGAGCGTGACGAAGGCGAGGTTGACCAGCGTCATCGCGCCCATCCAGACGAGCGATTGGGGAATGTGCAATCCCCAGACGTCGAAGGTGTCGAGCCAGACGAAGCCGATCTCACCCAGAAGCACGGTATGTTCATCGATGTGGATGTCCCGCGCGTAGAGGTTGAGCAAAAGCACGCCGATTGAAAACAGCACCGGAAACACGATCCCGATCGCCGCGTCGTTCTTGACCCTCTGCGTATTGGCCAGAAGTTCGGTGAGAAACACGGTGAGAACACCCGTCAGCGCCGCGCCGAGGATCTGCACCGGCCCGCTTTGCTGGCGGGTCAAAAGCCAGACGACGACGATGCCGAAGACGATCGAATGGCTGATCGCGTCCGACAGCATCGAGTTCCCGCGCAGAACCAGGAAGGTGCCGACAAGCGTTGCCGCAATCCCCACCAGCGCGCCGGTGAGCATGATCATCAGGGGGACGTTGTCGAAAAATGCTGCGAGCATCGTCTACCCCTCCTGCTTGCCGAGATCGGCGAGGACCCGTTCGGCCTCTGCGATTCCCGAAGGCGTCAGCGCCCAGTGCGGGGTTGCTTCCGGCGCGTGTTGGACCTTTTTGATATGGCCCCGCGCTTCGAGCCGCTTGAGCGCTCGCGTCGTGCCCACCCCGTGATAGGCGTCGACCATGGCTTCTTCCGCCGGATAGTCCGGGTTGTCGTGATGCGCGGCGAGGCGGTAGAGCGTGGTGAGCACGCGCTGTCCGCGCAATGTCTTGCGGTTCTGCGCCTGCCGCATCGCCTCCCAGAGGAGCCCGCGCCCCGGCGCGATCAGAAGCGAGACGACGACGGCGGCCGACGCTGCGAGAATGATCAGAGGCCCGGTCGCAAGCCCGCGCCCCATCGCGCTGATCACTGCGCCGGAAATCCCCGACGCCATCCCGATCGCCGCGGCGAGCAGCACCATGGTTTCGAGCCGGCTCGCCCATTGCCGCGCCGCGACCGCCGGTGCGATCACCATCGCCGCCATCAGGACGACGCCGACCATCTGCAACCCGACCACGACGGCAAGCGCGATCATCACCGTCAGCGTTACCTCGAGCGCGATGACCGGAAAACCCAGCGAACGCGCGAAGACCGGATCGAAGGACACGAGCTTGAACTCCTTCCAGAACGCGGCAACCAGCCCCAACGCGACAAGCGTCACCCCGCCCATGACCCAAAGATCGCTCCTTAGGATTGCCGCGGCCTGCCCGAAGAGGAACGAGTCGAGCCCGCCTTGCGAAGCATTGCCGGAATTCTGGATGAAGGTCAGAAGCACGACCCCGAGCGCGAAGAAGACGCTGAGCGCCGTACCGAGTCCGGAATCGGTCTTCAATCGGCTGTTGCGGGTCAAAAGCAACATAAAGAGCGCCGCCGCCGCCCCGGTTATGAGCGCTCCTGCAAGGATCGCGCCCATATCCCGTGTCCCGGCGATGATGAACCCCAGGCATACGCCCGGCAGCGCCGCGTGCGAGAGCGTGTCGCCCAAAAGGCTTTGCTTGCGCAAAACGGCAAAGCTGCCCAGAACCCCCGATATGATCCCAAGAAGCGCGGCCCCCATGGCGACGTTCTGGATCGTATAATCGAAGAGGAGGTCCATCACGGGCGCTCGCCGCTCATCGGCACCACCTCGGCCTGCGGCGTGTCCGCCAGAAAGCTCTCGGCCTCCAGAAGCGCGATCTGCCCGCCATAAGCCTTGCGCAGATTGGCTGCGGTATAGACCTCCGAAACCGGCCCCTGCGCCACGACGCGCACATTGACGATCAAGAGCCAGTCGAAATAGCTCTTGACCGTCTGCAGGTCGTGGTGAACCACGATCACGGTCTTGCCCTGGTCCCGCAGCGTCCTCAAGATATCGACAATGGCCCGTTCCGTCGTCGCGTCCACCCCCGCCATCGGCTCGTCGAGGAAATAGACATCCGCCTGCTGCACGAGCGCCCGCGCCAGGAACACCCGCTGCTGCTGGCCACCCGAAAGCTGGCTGATCTGCCGGTCAGCGAAATCCTGCATGCCGACCATCTCCAGCGCATTGAGCGCTTCGGCACGCTCGGCTTTGCCCGGACGCCTGAGCCAGCCGAGCTGGCCGTAAAGCCCCATCGTCACCACATCGAGTGCGGTGGTGGGAAAGTCCCAGTCCACGCTCGACCGTTGCGGCACGTACCCCACCCGCCGACGTTGCGCTTTGTACGGCCGTCCGAAGATCGTCACATGCCCTGCCGTCGGCTGTACGAGCCCGAGGATCGATTTGATGAGCGTCGATTTCCCTGCCCCGTTCGGCCCCACGATCGCCGCCATCACCCCCGGGGGCACGTCGAAATCGATGTCCCAGAGAACCGGCTTGGAATGGTAGCTGACCGTCAGGTCTTCGACATGGACGGCGAGATCGGGTTCGTGCAGTTGGGTCACGGTGAGGGTACCTTTTCGTTCACACGAAAGCGCAGAGACGGGCCCTGCGCTTCCGATTGGCTTGAAATGGCGCCGGACATCGCTACTCGGTAACGCCCCACGTTTCGGCCCAGTCCGAAAGCACCTCGGGCAAGGGCGCGGGCGTTCCACCGAGGGCTTCGGTGATGTGCCGCGTGTTCTCATAGATCATCCCGATATAGGTCCCGCCGGCGGTCCCGGCTGCGCCCATCGCGTCCGAATAAAGCTCGCCGCCGATCTCGATGGTATGGCCTTGTTCCGCCGCCGCATCGATCACCGCCTGAATGGTCCGTGGATTAATCGTGCTTTCGATAAAGACGGCCGGCACGTCCCGTTCTGCGACGGTTTCGGCCATCTCACGGATATCGGCAATACCGGCCTCGGACTCGGTGCTGATGCCCTGGATGCCAGCCACTTCGATATCGTAGGCGCGTCCATAATAATTGAACGCATCATGCGCGGTTACAAGAATGCGCTGCTCCTCGGGGATCGACGCGATGCTTTCTTCGACCCAACCATCGAGTGCCGCGAGTTGGGAGACGTAAGCTTCGGCGTTGGCCTTTGCCGCATCGGCGCAACCCGGACGCAACTCCGCGATCTTTCCGGCAATGGTCGGCGCGATCTTCGCCCAGAGCGAGACGTCCATCCAAAGGTGGGGATCGATCCCGTAAATATCCTCGACCGAGATCAGGTCCGACGGCGGGATCGACGCGGGCGATACGGCAACGGTGGGCGTGCGTTCGGAGAACCTTTCAAGCACATCGCCGAGTTGGCCTTCCAGCGAATAGCCCGAATAAAGGATCAACTCGGCGTCCTGGAAGGTCTGAACATCCCGTGCCGTGGCTTGATAAAGGTGGGGATCGATGCCGGGGCCCATGAGCGCGATGGACTCCACGCATTCTCCGCCGACATTGGCAACCACATCTGCAATCATGCCGATGGTCGAGACCACGTTGAGCGGGGCGTCTTGCGCAACGGCCGTTAACGGCAATGCAGTCGTACTAGCAAGAAGAGCGGAGGCGAGAAGGGGTCGTGCAAGGGACATGGCGGCGCTTTTTTCCTCTGTCGGGTTCGTCGTCAATGGTGCTTGCTTAGCGGAACTCGTATGCGTCTGTCAATGCAAATGCGAACCATTTGCAAGTACTGTGCGATGTTGAATGGGCGGCGGGTCATTCGAGGGAATGTTCGGTCGCGCGTGTTATCGCAAGGGTTTGACCATCCAGAGCGCGTCATCCGGCACGTCCGTGCCCCGCAGGCGTGTAAACCCGATCTTCTCGTAAAACCGGACCGCTCGCGCATTCGTCGGAGCGACCCCCAGGTGAATGCCCTCGACATTGGCCGCGCGCAACCGGTCGGTCAGAATGTCGATCATTCGCGCACCCAGCCCGGCCCCCTGCGCGCGCGGCAGCAGGTCGATATGCCCGTGCGCGGGATAGGCCGCGAGCGCGGGATGGGTAAGATTGGGCGGATGGTGGATGTGATATCGCGCCCAATCACTGCCTTGCCACGCCGACCGGTCGGGCCCGGGATCGCGTAGATGCGCCCGCAATGGCGGATACCATTCGGCAAGCAGGCGCTTTTCGAACCGCTCGGTATCGGGTGTCCCAAGGACATATCCGCATACGCCCTCGACATCTTCCAGGACGAAGGCATAGTTGGGCTCGAAAACCTGATAGGGTATGGCATAGATCAACCCTAGAAGATCGGGGTCGTCTTCAATTTCGCTCGCGTTGGCGCCCGAGTCTCCCGTCTTGAGGCAGATCTCCTTGAGTGTGTGATGATCGTCCCGCCGCGCCCGGCGCAGGGCGAACCCGTTGCCCAGATCAAGGTGTGCAATATTGTCGTTCGCTGTTGCCACGTCGCAAAACTCCTGGATCGCGGCGGAAAGCTCCGCCGGAGGAAGTGTCGAAGGGTATTCTAAGCAGGTATTCGTTGGTGAAGCCGAGAATACCTGCTTAGTGATCCGGCTCTTCCGCGCTGTGCGCGATCATATCGGTCAACATGTGCCGAATATGTTCATCCGCCGCCTCATAGATGACCTGTTTTGCCTTGCGTGTACCCACCACGAGCCGCGCGGCGCGCAAAAGCCGCAGATGGTGGCTGACCAGCGATTGCGATGCATCCACCGTCTGCGCAATCTCGCCCACGGAGCGCGGCCCGTCGAGGCAAACGAGGAGGATCCGTAGGCGAGTAGGATCGCCTAAAAGCCTGAATGTTTCGGCGATGATGCTGATGTCGGCTTCGGCGATGTGAGGTTCGGCCAACGAAATCTCTCCGGTATATCGGGTCTTTCCGGCCCGCTTTATTTGATATCAATAGGCGTTCATATGGCGGTCGGCAATGCCGCTGGCGTAGCTGACGCCGCTTGCAAGCATTCTTATTGGTGCAAATACGACCTGTTGATAACTATGGGGATAACATGCCGTATGGGTGAAGTTTTGTATTTTATTTCAATCATATACGTGAGGGTAATTGGCGCCCATTGAGTTGTGTAAAGGGTTCGGGATTGTATGGGTCGGCCCGATACATATGTTTCTCTGATTAAACTCGTGGCAGACTTTTTTTGGTATGAAGCATGGGGTCTTCCATGCTGAATAGTTCGCAATAAAACGCGGGCGGGGGGCATGCTAAACGAAAACTCTGGCGCCTGGGCGCGCACGGCAATCGACCGAAATCAACCGGCCGGTATTTTATCCGCGAAATCCAAACGGCAAAGGGCGTTGGAGCTCTTGATCAAACACGGCTTCGACCGCGTTGTAAGCCTTTTGGCGCTCATCTCATTCGCCCCGTTTATCCTTCTTGTCATTATCGCCATTCTCATAACTGGCGGTCAGGCAATAAGGAGCGAGGCATGCATGGGCGAGAGTGGGCGTATGATCCGGCTATACCGTTTCGGTAGGCCCGCGGCACGCTCGCCGCTCGCGCGGCGGCTCTCGGTATTTCTTGCCCAATCCGGTCTGGAGGATATGCCGCTGCTTTTCAATGTCTTGCGCGGAGAGCTGTCCCTCATCGGCCCACGACCGAACCGCGATCCGGGCGCGCCGCATACGATGCGGCCAGGGCTCTTTACGCCAAAGGCACCAATCGCTGAAGCGCAGCGAGCCCTGGACCTCGACTATATCGAGCATTTTTCGCTTGCACGTGATGCCGCAATTGCCCGCGCTGCCATCTGTGAGGCGTTGGGCTTGACGAGAACGGGGAAGCGCCGGCGATAGCCTTGCCGTCTGGTCAAAGCACCTTGGCGATGTATAAAGGTCGGCTTGGAGGATCGCCAATGGCCCGCCGACCCGATTCCGGCAAGACGAAAGACGTCAATAAAACCAAGCTCGACGACGCGGCGCGTGCGGGCTGGCTCTATTATGTGGCTGGCAACACGCAGGACGAAATCGCCGCGAAGCTCGGCGTGTCGCGCCAGACCGCCCAGCGGCTGGTGTCGCTTGCGGTCAGCGAGAAATTGGTAAAGGTTCGGCTCGATCATCCCATCGCCCAGTGCATGGATTATGCTGCGAGGCTTCAGGAGCGGTACGGCCTCGATGAGGTTGAGGTCGTTCCTTCCGATCCTGGTCATCCCGATACGACGCTCGGCATTGCTCAAGCGGTTGCCGCGCGGATTGAGAAGGTGCTTTCCGCTAGCGAACCGGTGACTATGGGGATCGGTACCGGCAGAACCCTCAAGGCCGCTGTCGAGCAACTGCCCTTCATCGATTGCCCCCATCATAGCATCGTTTCGTTGACCGGAAATATTGCGCCGGATGGCTCTGCGGCCTTCTATAACGTCGTTTTCACCCTCGCCGACAAGGTCAGTGCGCCGAGCTTCCCGATGCCGTTGCCGGTGATCGCCGCAAGTGCTGGTGAGCGGGCGCTTTTACATGAACAGGCCGGTATCGGACGTACGCTCGAGCGCGCAGGTAATGTGCAGATTGCCATTGTCGGTGTCGGCGATCTGGGGCCTGACGCGCCGCTTTACGATGACGGCTTCATCACCCACGACGAACTCGCCGCACTCCAGAAGGTCGGTGCCGTAGGGGAGATTCTGGGGTGGACCTACGATGCCGACGGACAACTCGTTGACGGGATGATCAATGAGCGCGTCGCCAGCGCGCCACTACCGGATCGTGCGCATGCGCTCGTCATCGCCGCCGCCAAGGGCGAGAGCAAGGTGGAAGCGATCCGGGCCGCCCTGCGGAGGCGCCTGGTCAACGGGCTCATCACCGACGAGGACACCGCGCGGGCGCTGCTCGCATAAGGTCCATTTTCTTCAGATCTCGCGGGATTGGCATATCCGATTTGCAGGTCCGGTGACCGGTGACCTGTACGCCAAAGGTGCGCATTTGCCCATGCGTTGAGAAAATGCCCTTGACATTCGTGCGCAGATGTTGAGTAATTGCTCATGCGTATAGCAAATGCTCAAGTTGGGCATATGGGAGGATTTACCTGATGAAACTACGCACACTCGTTTTCGGGTCGGTGTCGCTCGTGGCTATGGCGGCGACGGCGCAGGCCCAGTCGCTCACCATTGCGACGGTGAACAACGGCGATATGATCCGTATGCAGGGGCTCTCGGACCGCTTCACCGAGGAAACCGGCATCGAACTCGAATGGGTCACGCTTGAAGAGAACGTTCTGCGCCAGCGCGTCACCACCGACATCGCCACCCAGGGCGGTCAATACGACATCATGACCATCGGTGCCTACGAGACGCCGATTTGGGCCGCGCAGGGCTGGCTCGCCCCGCTCGACGACATGGGCGCCGACTACGATACCGACGACTTGCTGCCCGCCGTGCGCGACGCGCTTTCGGTAGAGGGCACGCTCTATGCGGCGCCGTTCTATGGCGAAAGTGCCATGATCATGTACCGCACGGACCTGTTCGAAGGCGCCGGGCTCGAGATGCCCGCTGAACCTACGTGGGATTTCATTGCCGACGCGGCGCGTCAGATCACCGACAAGGATAACGAACTTTACGGCATCTGCCTGCGTGGCAAGGCTGGCTGGGGTGAGAACATGGCGTTTATCACCGCGCTCGCCAACTCGATGGGCGCCCGCTGGTTCGATATGGATTGGGAGCCCACATTCGACGGCGAGGAATGGGGCAACGCGTTGCAATTCTACGTCGACCTGATGAACGATGCGGGCCCTCCGGGCGCCTCGTCCAACGGGTTCAACGAGAACCTAGCCCTCTTCCAGCAGGGCAAATGCGGCATGTGGATCGACGCCACGGTCGCGGCTTCGTTCGTCTCCAACCCCGAGGAATCGCAGGTCGCCGACAGCGTCGGCTACGCACTCTTCCCGACCTATGAGGATCTCGACAACCACGGCAACTGGCTGTGGGTCTGGTCGCTCGCCATTCCCTCGAGTTCAGAGAATGTCGATGCAGCCAAGCAGTTCCTCAACTGGGCGACGTCCAAGAGCTATATCGAGATGGTGGCCGAGGAAGAAGGCTGGGCCAACGTTCCTCCGGGAACGCGAACCTCGCTTTACGAGAACCCGACTTATCTCGAAGCAGCGCCTTTTGCCGACGAAACCCTTGCGGCGATGAACGCTGCAACGCCCGAGCACCCCTCGGTGGAGGAAACGCCCTATACCGGCGGTCAGTTCGTCGCCATTCCTGAATTCCAGGGTATCGGCACGGCGGTCGGCCAAGCCTTCTCCGCCGCGCTTGCCGGGCAGACAACCGTCGAGCAGGCGCTTCAGACGGCCCAGCAGGTGACCCGCATGGAAATGGAACGCAGCGGCTACTACGAGTAAGTGGTGGCATGCTCCTCCGCAGGGGCCGGCGCGTTCGCCGTGCCGGCCCCTAGCTGTTTCGGGCGGCAATCGATATTGGCCCCACGCCGGCCTGCCCTCTCACCATGTGGGGGTGAGGACGGGGCACCGGCGAAGCCGATCCGACCAACAAACGTGACAACCGGCGCCAGTCAAAGTTGTCCTCAAACAACAACGAGCGGCGCGAGGGAGAAAAATGGCAACGCTTCATACCCAAACAGCGGCACGCTTCATGATGGCGCCGGCGGTTCTGTTGCTTTTAGCATGGATGCTGGTCCCGCTTTCGATGACGCTGTGGTTCTCCTTCCAGCGCTATAATCTCTTGATGCCGGGGATGGAGTATTTCACCGGCTTTGAGAACTACCGCTATTTCTTTGCCAACCCCAGTTTCTGGACGGCGCTCTTTAATACGCTCTATCTCGTGGGCGGCGTCTTGATCATCACGCTCGTCGGCGGGACGCTTCTGGCGCTTCTGCTCGACCAGCCGATCTTCGGACAGGGCATCGTGCGCCTTCTCGTTATCGCGCCCTTCTTCGTGATGCCGACTGTCTCCGCTCTCGTCTGGAAGAACATGCTGATGCACCCGGTCAACGGCTTCTTCGCCTGGCTCGCGCGTGTCTTCGGCTTTCAGCCGGTCGATTGGCTGGCGCAATTGCCGCTCGTCTCGATCATCATCATCGTCGCCTGGCAATGGCTGCCGTTCGCGACGCTGATTATCCTCACTGCGCTGCAATCGCTCGATGAGGACCAGCGCGAGGCCGCGAGCCTTGATGGCGCCGGTCCGTTCTCGATGTTCTTCTATATTACGTTGCCGCACCTGGCGCGCGCGATCACCGTGGTGATGCTCATCGAGACGATCTTCCTGCTTTCGGTCTTCGCGGAAATCCTCGTCACCACCAATGGCGGGCCGGGGACATCGACGACCAATTTGACCTTCCTCATCTACATCCAGAGCCTGTTGCAATTCGACGTGGGCCTGGCATCCGCAGGCGGCATCGTGGCGGTCATCCTCGCCAACATCGTTGCCATCTTCCTGCTTCGCATCGTCGGTAAGAACCTGGAGGCGTAAGCGATGGCCCGCGCTATTTCCACCCGCCGTAAGGTGACCGTTTCCATCATCGCATGGACGATCGGACTGATCATCTTCTTTCCGATCCTCTGGACGTTCCTAACGAGCTTCAAGACTGAGGGGACGGCCATCTCCGTGCCACCCAAATTCCTCTTTTTCGATTGGACGCTCGAGAACTATTTCACCGTTCAGGAGCGCTCGGACTATTTCCGGCACTTTTCCAATTCGGTAATTACGGCGGTCGGCTCTACACTGGTCGGGCTCGTGATCGCGGTGCCTGCAGCCTGGGCCATGGCATTCTCACCCACCAAGCACACCAAGGACGTCTTGATGTGGATGCTCTCCACCAAGATGCTGCCCGCCGTCGGCGTCCTGGTGCCGATCTACCTCCTGTTCCGGGATTTCCGGCTGCTCGATACGCATATCGGACTCATCATAGTTTTGACCATGATCAACCTGCCGATCATCGTCTGGATGCTCTTTACCTATTTCAAGGAAATCCCCAACGACATCCTCGAGGCCGCGCGCATGGACGGCGCGGGGTTGCGTGAGGAGATCATCTACGTGCTCACCCCAATGGCCGTGCCCGGCATCGCGTCGACGCTGTTGTTGAACATCATCCTCGCCTGGAACGAGGCGTTCTGGACGCTCAACCTCACGACAACCCAGGCCGCACCGCTCACAGCGTTCATCGCGTCCTATTCGTCGCCCGAAGGACTGTTCTGGGCCAAGCTCTCGGCGGCTTCGACGCTGGCCATTGCGCCGATCCTCATCATGGGCTGGTTCAGCCAGAAACAGCTTGTGCGTGGCCTGACCTTCGGCGCCGTCAAATAAAGGAAGACTAAGATGGGCTCGATCACACTCGACCATGTCAACAAGAGCTTCGGCGGCGTCACCGTCATCCCCGACGTCAGCCTCGATATCAAGGACGGTGAGTTCGTCGTCTTCGTGGGCCCCTCGGGCTGTGGCAAGTCCACGCTTTTGCGGCTGATCGCGGGGCTCGAGGACGTCTCCGGCGGCAAAATCAGCATCGATGGCGACGACATCACCAAGACCGCGCCGGCGCAGCGCAAGCTCTCGATGGTGTTCCAAAGCTACGCGCTCTATCCGCATATGAGCGTACGCGGCAACATTGCCTTTCCCTTGAAGATGGAGAAGGCGTCCAAGGAAAAGATCGAGCAGAGCGTTGCCAACGCGGCGTCGATCCTGAACCTGACCGACTATCTCGATAGAAAGCCGCGCCAGCTCTCTGGCGGCCAGCGCCAGCGCGTCGCCATCGGCCGCGCCATCGTCCGCCAGCCCAAGGCGTTCCTCTTTGACGAACCGCTTTCGAACCTCGATGCGGCTTTGCGGGTCAACATGCGGCTCGAGATCTCCGAGCTGCACAAAAAGCTCAACACGACGATGGTCTACGTCACCCACGACCAGGTCGAGGCCATGACCATGGCCGACAAGATCGTGGTGCTGAACGCGGGTAAAATCGAGCAGGTGGGCTCGCCCATTGAGCTCTACACAAAGCCTGCCAACCTTTTCGTTGCCGGCTTCATCGGCAGCCCGAAGATGAACTTCATCGAAGGCGAGATCGCTAAAGGGCAAGGCGCCGCAACCATCGGCGTGCGGCCCGAGCATCTGCAACTTGCTCGCGAGGGCGGGATGCTGACCGGCACGGTCGGGGTCGCCGAACACCTGGGATCGGACACCTTCGTGCACGTCAATGTCGCGGGCGTGGGGCAGATTACCGCCCGGCTACCTGGCGACATGCCGGTGACGCATGGTGAAACGGTACACCTCACCCCGCAGGAAGGCCGCATCTATAAGTTCGACGCCAGAGGGCTGGCGATCTGAGGGGACGGGACGCGTGCGTATACCTTCCAAGGTTCGGAATATTCCATGACTATCAAACTGGCCGCATCATCGCTTCGCACTCTGCCGCCTTCGGTGGCCGTGCCCAAATACAGCCATCGCGACCTCTCGCCCGGCATTGTCCATTTCGGCGTGGGTAATTTCCATCGCGCGCATCAGGCGGCCTATCTCGACGCGCTGTTCAATCTGGGCGAGGACCGCGACTGGGGCTTGATCGGCGCAGGGGTGCGGCCTGCGGATGCGCAGATGCGCGAGGTGCTCGCGCGTCAGGATTTTTTGACAACCATTGTCGAGCAGGAGGCCCAGGGCACGACCGCCCACGTCACCGCGCCGATGATCGATTATATTGCGCCCGGAGATACCGCGCGGCTTATCGAAACGCTGGCCAGCCCCGAGATCCGCATCGTTTCGATGACGATTACGGAGGGCGGGTATTTCCTCGACTCGGAGGGGCATTTCAACCCGACCCATCCCGAGATCGTCGCCGATGCGGCCGATCCTGAAATCCCCAAAACCGTATTCGGGCTGATCGTTGCCGGGCTTGTCGCGCGCCGGGAAAAAGGGCTCGCGCCCTTTACTGTGATGAGCTGCGACAATATTCCGGGCAATGGTCACGTCACCGAGAACGCGGTGGCAGGGCTTGCAGAACTGATCGATCCGGAACTTGCGCAATGGGTGCGCGAGAGCGTGGCGTTTCCCAATTCGATGGTGGATCGTATCACACCCGCGACCTCCGACCGCGAGCGCGCAATCCTGGAAAAGGATTTCGGGGTTGCCGACGGATGGCCGGTGTTTTGCGAAAAGTTCACCCAATGGGTGATGGAGGACACTTTTCCGCTCGGGCGTCCCGCGCTCGAAAAGGTCGGCGTCACCTTCGTTGGCGACGTCGCGCCCTGGGAATTGATGAAGCTGCGCATCCTCAATGGCGGGCACGCTGCGATCGCTTATCCGGCGGCGCTGATGGACATCCATTTCGTCCACGAGGCGATGGAGGAGCCGCTGATCTCAGCTTACCTCGAAAAGCTCACCAAAGAGGAGATCATTCCCGTCGTCCCGCCGGTTCCCGGCACCGACCTGGATGCCTATCGCGCGTTGATCGCATCGCGCTTCGCCAATCCCAAGATCGGAGACACCATCCAGCGCCTGTGCCTGGATGGCTCCAACCGCCAGCCGAAATTCATCCTGCCCTCAGCTCATGACCGGCTGGCGGTTGGTGCACCCGTTACAGGGCTCGCGCTCGTGTCCGCGCTCTGGTGTCGCTACTGCTACGGGGTCACCGATACGGGCAGAACCATCGCACCTAACGATCCGAATTGGGACCGTATTCAGCGGGCTTCGATCAAGGCCAAAGACGATCCACGGGCGTTCCTTGCAATGGACGATATCTTTGGCGCCGCCGCCAAGAGCCCGGCCTATGTCGACACCTTCTCTCGCGCGCTCCAGACCGTATGGGCCGAAGGCGCCCGCGAAACGCTGACGCGATATCTTAATGATGCACTGTGATGGCCACTGCCGCGCCTGACACGGACGTTGCGCTGGTCATCTTCGATTGCGACGGCGTGCTCGTCGACAGCGAACCTCTGGCCGTCGAAGTTCTCTGCGATACACTTTCCGGATACGGCATAGACGTGCCGTTGCAAGCAGCCTACCGCGACTTCCTGGGGCGCTCGCTGAGCGCGATCTGTGAGCGGCTGCAGGCCGAATACGGACTTGATATCGCGCCCGAGCGTCTCAACGACATGCGCCACGCGCTATACGCGCGTTACCGGAAAACCCTCGAGCCCGTTCCAGGTATTGCTGGAGCGCTCGACAGGCTGAAACCACGCGTCTGCGTTGCGTCGTCGAGCCAGCCCGAGCGCATAAAGCTCAGTCTCGAATTGACGGGGCTTTATAAACGCTTTGCACCAAACGTCTTTTCCGCCACCATGGTCAAAAAGGGCAAGCCCGCACCGGACTTGTTCCTTTATGCTGCGCGGCAAATGGGCGTTTCGCCGGACCGCTGCCTTGTTGTGGAGGATAGTCCGGCTGGCATCGCTGCGGCGCGAGCGGCGGGGATGGCGGTTTTTGCGTTTACTGGGGGCGGTCATGCCGGGCCGGCCGGTCTCAACCGGCTCGTTGCCGAACTTTCGCCCGATGCGATATTCGACGATATGCATACGCTTCCCGATCTTTTAAGCTCGCTAGAAACAAAAAGATCGATCGGTCCAAGGGCATGAATCTCATCGCGGTCGATGTCGGCACGACGAGTGCGCGCGCCGGTGTGGTGACGCGCGACGGCGTCATGCTTGCACGTACGACGCACCCGATCCAGCTTCAGCGGGTGGGAGCAGACAGGGCCGAACACCAGTCCGAGGATATCTGGGCTGCGGTGTGCTCCGCGGTGCGGACAGCTGTCACCGAGGCCGATGTTGACCCTGCAACGATCGCCGGCATCGGGTTCGACGCAACCTGTTCACTAGTGGTGCGCGATGAGGCCGGCGCTCCGCTTTCGGTGGCACCCGACGGTGCGCCGGGCTGGGATACCATCGTCTGGCTTGATCACCGCGCGCGCGAAGAGGCGCGGGCGCTCACGGCGTCAGGCACGCACGTACGGGAATATTTCGGCGGCTCGTTTTCCCCGGAGATGGAAATTCCCAAGCTTATGTGGCTCAAGCGCCACCTGCCCGAAGTCTGGGCGCGTGCCGGGGCGATGTACGATCTCGCCGACTTTCTGACGTTTAAAGCGTGTGGGTCGGCGGCGCGCTCACAATCGACGTTGACGAGCAAATGGGGTTTTCTCGCGCACGAGGAATGCGGGTGGGATCCGGACTTCCTGCGTATGGCGGGGCTTGGGGACCTCGTTGTGAAGGCAAGACTGCCCGAAACCGCTGTGCCGATCGGAAGCGACCTCGGAACGCTCACCTCCGCAGCCGCGGATGCGCTCGATCTGCCGCGAACCTGCCGGGTTGCATCGGGGATGGTCGACGCGCACGCAGGTGCATTGGGTGTGCTCGGGCCTTATACGAAGGATTCTGACAGTGTCGACCGGCATATGGGGCTCGTTGCTGGCACCTCGAGCGCGGTCGTCGCGCTATCGCATGAGCCGCGCCGCGCCAAAGGGCTGTGGGGACCGCATTGCGGCGCGGTAGCACCGGGGTTCTGGCTCAACGAGGGTGGGCAATCGGCTTCGGGTGCGGCGCTTGATTATCTCCTCTCGACCCACGGTGCAGCAGGAACGCATGCGAGTGTCATCGACCGTATCGCGGAGATGAGGGCGGCCGCAGGGGCTGCCGATATCGCGCCGCGCCTGCATGTGCTGCCCGACTTTCACGGCAACCGCACGCCGTATGCCGACCCCGATGCGTTGGGGGTGATTTCGGGGTTGAGCCTCGACACCTCCTTTGACGGGTTATGCCGGCTCTATTGGCGCACAGCGGTGTCTGTCGCGCTCGGGGTGCGGCAAATCCTCGAAACGCTCGGCACCGCCGGCTATACCATCGACACGCTGCACGTTACCGGCGGGCACACGCGCAATCCGCTCCTCATGGAGCTTTACGCCGACGTAACCGGCTGCGTCGTGCGCGAATTACCCCACGCCGACGCGATGATCCTCGGTAGCGCCATCGGTGCGGCCACCGCGGCAGGGCTTTATCCTGACCTCGCCACCGCCGGTACCGCAATGTGCGCAGAAAGTGTCACCCGGATACCTGACCCGGCGCGCGCGGCGCGCTACGAGAAGGACTATGCGGTGTTTCTCAAGCTTCACGCGCAGCGGCAGGAGCTCGAGGCGCTGTTGTGATCTATTGGAGGAAATAGGTGATCGTCGTCACGACGCGCACC
The DNA here is from genome assembly GCF_044811015.1 of Pelagibacterium halotolerans. Classification (GTDB taxonomy): domain Bacteria; phylum Pseudomonadota; class Alphaproteobacteria; order Rhizobiales; family Devosiaceae; genus Pelagibacterium; species Pelagibacterium halotolerans_A. Next base: position 2,016,830 of record NZ_CP085243.1, on the reverse strand, counting down.
TTCTTTTCGATCTGCTTTTCGGGCCGTTGGTCGGGAATATCGACCGCCGCGAGGATTTCAAAGACGCCCTGATTGGCGGTTTGTATGGTACCGACCATCGCATCGGCCTGCACCGCAAACTCCGCGGCGGCATCCCGCGCGCGCTGGGTGGCTTCGGCAAGCATGTCGGTCTTGAGATCGTTGAGACCGGTAAAGATATAGCTCGGGCCTGCGTTGTAGCTGTCCGAGGAGAACACGACGCCCGCGCGCAGGAGATCCCCAATATTGCGGGCGGCTTCGGCGACCGCCGCGACATCGGTCGAGGTCAAAAGAAATTCTTCCGTCACAACAAATCGCGCTTCTTCGGGTGTCGCCGACGCATTATAGCCGGCCAATCTGTCCTCGACGAAGATGTTCTGCACGTTCATTGCATCTTCGGAGAAGCCCGCGTCAGCGAGAAACCGGCGGACCGCCGCATCCGACTGCTCGAGCGCAGCGCGTGCCTCTTCGAGTGTTGCACCTGTAGCGACGAACTTGATCGGCCAGTTAGCGAGGTCGGCCATGACGTTGCGCTCGGCAAGCCCTTTGACCGTAACGGTCCTGACCGGCCAGCGGCTCTCGATCAATGCCTGCCCCCCGAGCCAGGAGGCGGCGACAACCCCGAGCGCGATGAACAACCCGGCAATGATATTGGACGGCGATTGCATAAGTGTCAGCCCCTGATCATGCCCACAGTAATGTTAACATGCAGGATTGTACGGGCATAGAGCAGGCCATGAGAATGCCACACGATGGTGGTCGTCTTGTCCTCAGGGGGGCGGGAGCGCGGTCTGTCACCGCGATTAGGGACAAGACATGATCAAGTCATTTCTGAATTTCGATACGTTCATTTTTCCAAAAATCGCTACCGTCATCTATTGGATCGGTCTCGTGTTGATCGTTCTGGGAACGCTGGCTTCCGCGTTCGGCGCACTGTTCAGGAGCGATGTGATGGGCAATCAGATGGGCGGCCTTGGCTTCCTGTTTGTTCTCGTCGGCGGTGTTATCGCGATCATTGCATGGCGCGTGGTCGTCGAATTCTGGCTCGTGATTTTCTCGATCCGGGATCACCTCCGGGATATCCGCGACCAAGGCCGTGGTTTGTCTTAAACCGGTCGGGCCAAAAGGCGGAACTGGCTGTCCGCGCCGACAAGGCTGTTGGCGCGGGCAATGGCCTGTTTCCAAGACAGTTGCGCGCGGACAACACCATGAACGAGGGCAGTAATGCCCAAGGGAATATCGGCACCATTCGGATAACCATCGGGAGCGATGAAACGTTCGGCACCCGCTTTAGCGAAAGCATTTGCGATGGCGCTCGTGCCCGTTCCGCAGGCTGTCGAAATGATCGTTGGTGGGACGCTCTCTACCGCCCGATCAAGATCTTGGGCTGTCAGGCGATTGTTAGCGAGCTTGACCCAATCTATGTCAGGCGCTAATTCTGGGAAGATGAAGCCGCGCTCGTCGCCATGGCCGCACAGCAAGGCTAAGTCGACCGAATTGATTTTATTATCCAGCGCTCTGAATAGATCGCTAGGTTTACCAAGTCTCCACATTCGCACATCGAGCCCGAGATGCTCGAAATGAGCTCTGAGAAGGAGTGCTTCTTCGTTTGGCTCGATGGCGATAATGGCAGCTGAGTGGATCAAAACTCGATCCCAGCCTGCGCCTTGATGCCCTGTTCGCGGAAGGGGTGCTTGACAAGCGTCATTTCGGTGACGAGGTCGGCGATCTCGATCAGTTCGTCCTTGGCGTTACGGCCCGTTATGATCACGTGGGTGTCCGCCGGCTTCGTCTTGAGCGTCTCGACGACCTCCTCGAGCGGCAGATAGTCATAGCGCAGGCAGATGTTGAGCTCGTCCAGGAGCACCATCTTGTAGCTTTCGTCCATGATCATCGCTTTAGCGGCGTCCCAGGCCTGGCGCGCGGCAGCAAGATCGCGCTGGCGGTCCTGGGTTTCCCAGGTGAAGCCTTCGCCCATCGCCTTGAGGGTGACCTGATCGGGGAAGTGCCCAAGGATATCGCGCTCGCCGGTGGTCAATTTGCCTTTGACGAACTGAACGACGCCAACCTTGAACCCGTGCGCGATGCCCCTAAAGACCATGCCGAAGGCGGCGGTCGATTTGCCCTTGCCCTTGCCGGTATGGACGATGATGAGGCCTTTTTCGCCCTGGTTGGCGGCGACGAGCTTGTCGCGAGCGGCCTTCTTCTTGCGCATTTTTTCCGCGTGATAGGCGTTGCGCTCGTCGTCGGTCATCGTGTCGGTTTTTTTTGCCATCAAATCCATTCCTTCGTCGCGGCGGTCGTCTCGTCGCCGGTGTTCGGCGTGCCGGCGGCTTCCATCAGCAGCACGTGAACCTCCCCATGCGCGACTGGTCTATGACGGACGCCTCTGGGAATGACGTAAAGCTCGCCCGGTCCGAGATCGACGTCACCGTCTTCGGTTTCGATGGTCAGCGATCCCGAGAGCACGAGGAAGAAATCGTCGGTATCGTCATGATGGTGCCAGTCAAACGGGCCTTCGATTTTCACGACCATCACGTCGTGGCCGTTGAACTGCGAGACGATCTTCGGCGACCAGTGCTCTGAAAAGAGGCGGAGCTTATCTGCAAGATTGACGGCTTTGGGCATGATCAGGTGTCCTTGTCGCTCATTGAGAGGAATCTATACGCCGAATTCGACCGTGGCGACCACAGGCCCCGCTCGCGGGCTTCGTTGAACCGCGCGATCAGTTCATCATAGCCGAACCGGTTGTTGGCGATCAGAAATGCCCGCGTGCCCTCGTCTTCGACATAGGCTTCGAAGGCGAGGTCGAAATGATGCGACTTGACTGCGCCGGTGGTCGCGGCGAAGCCGAACATGTAATCGACGGTGGCGATGATTTCGAAGGCGCCGCGATAGCCGTGGCGCTTGACCCCGGCGATCCATTTGGGATTGACGACGCGGGCGCGCATCACGTGCGCGATTTCCTCTTCGAGCGTGCGCACGGCAACACGCTCGGGGCGAGAGGTGTCGGTGTGATAGGCCGCCGGGCGTGTGCCCGAGAGGGCTTCGACCGCGGCGGAAAGCCCGCCTTCGAATTGGTAGTACTGGTCGGAATCGAGAAGATCGTGCTCGCGGTTGTCCTGGACGTGCAGTACGGCATCCGACGCCTTGAGTCGATCGGAGAACAACCCGCGCTCGGCGTTGCCCTGAGTGTGTGCGCCATAGGCGTATTGCCCGGCATCGAGCACGGCTTGCGCGAGTTCGGAGCGATCCTGCCAACGTGCGGTTTCGATGCGTTTGCCAACTCCCGCGCCGTAGCCGCCCGGCGCAGCACCGAAGATACGGTGGCCGGCCCTCAATGCCGCGTCGTCCTTGGCGATCCCTTCGGCCATCATCCCAAGCGCCTCGGTGCGCATGCGCGCGGCGATGGGGTTGTCCTCCTCGGGCTCATCGAGCGCGCCGATGGCACGGACCGCCTTATCGAAAAGCGCGATCTGCGCCGGGAAGGCATCGCGGAAAAAGCCCGAGATGCGCAGGGTGACATCGACACGCGGACGACCGAGCTTGGCGAGCGGGATAATTTCGTAGCCTGAAATCGTGAGCGATGCCCCCTGCCAGGTGGGTTTTGCGCCGATGAGGGCGAGTGCTTGCGCGATGTCGTCGCCGCCGGTGCGCATATTGGCCGTGCCCCAGACGGACATGGCGACCGAGGTGAGCCAGGTGCCTGTGTCCTGGAAATGGCGCGTGAGGAGGCTTTCGGCCGCCCGCTGACCGAGCGCCCATGCGGTTTGCGTGGGAATGGCGCGGTTGTCGACGGCGTAGAAATTGCGGCCCGTGGGCAGCGTGTCGAGACGCCCGCGCGTGGGGGCGCCGGAAGGACCCGGGGCGATGAACTTGCCGTCGAGCCCGTCGACGAGCGCGTTCATTTCGGCGGGGCCGGAGGCTGCGACACGGGGACGAATGTCGCGGTCGATGGTGTCGAGGACGGCGCGTGTTGCGGTCCAACTAGGGCCGGGCGCGTGCCCTGAAACAAGTTCGGTGGCAAGCGTTTCGAGCCGCTCGACAGTGTCTCCGCAGCTGCGCCAGACCCCGCCGGTATCGAGCGCCTCGGGCTTGGGACCGGTCCACGGCGCGCCGAGGTCGAGCACCAGCGGATCGGCACCGAGTTTGAGGTCCTCGGCGAGCGCACGGATGAGCGAGGCGTCGCCGCCCCGCCCCTCACCACGCGGCACGCGGGCGAAGGCAACGACGAGGTCGCGTTCATAGTCGCCTGTGGGAGATTGGCCGAAGACGTGCAGGCCGTCGCGGATCTGGGCTTCTTTGAGTTCGCAGAGGAAATTGTCGATCTGGTTGAGCGCGCTCGCTTCGTCCTCAGGCAGGCCGATATCGGCGTCGAGCCGGGTATCGCGCGTGAAATCGAGGATCCTGCGCTTGAGCGTGTCGAGCCGGCGCTGGTCCATGCCCATAGCGGCGTAATATTCGTCGAGCAGCGCTTCGAGCTCCTTGAGCGGCCCGTAGGTCTCCGCGCGGGTGAGTGGCGGGACGAGATGGTCTATGATCGTTGCGGCGGTGCGGCGCTTGGCCTGGGTGCCCTCGCCGGGGTCGTTGACGATGAAGGGATAGAGGTTGGGGAGCTGGCCCGAAAGGATCAACGGGTAGGATTCCCCGTCGAGCGCATTGGCCTTGCCCGGCAGCCATTCGAGGTTGCCGTGCTTGCCGTTGTGAATGAGCGCGTGGGCGCCGAACGCTTCGGTAAGCCAGAGATAGGCCGCGACATAGCCATGCGGGGGCACGAGGTTGAGGTCGTGATAGCTTTCCTCCTCGGAAAGGTCGTAGGCGCGCGCGGGCTGGAGGAGGATGGCGGTGTTACCGAGGATTTTGACCGGGAGGTGGAAGGCGTTGCCGCGCACGAAAGGATCGGCCTCAGGCACGCCCCAGCGTGCGGGAACGTCCTCGCGGATGCAGGGGTGGAGGTTGGCGAAGAGCTCGCGGTAGTGCGCGAGGGGGAGGACGGCGTCGGATGTGCCGTTTTGGGGGCGCGCATTGGTGGGGCCAGTGAGGAGGTGGTTTACGAGCGTGGTGCCGTCGCTGAAGGTGCCTGTCGTGTAGCCCTCCTTCCTCAACCTCTGTAGTATCTCCACAGTCGATTGCGGCGCGTCATATCCAACGCCGTTGGCGAGCCGGCCGTCGCGCAGGGGATAGTTGGCGAGCACGATGCCGATCTTGCGCGCGGCGCGCGGGGTAGCGCGCAGCCTTGCGTAGTTCTTTGCAAGCTTGACCGCGCGGGCGATGCCTTCGGGCTCGGGGGTGAAGGCGGTCAAGGGGCACTCGGTGCGCGCGTGCCAGACCGCTTCGGCTTTATGCCCGACGATGAGCCCGCCGATCCGCCCATCGATTTCGGGCAGGACGACCTGCATGGCGAGGTCTTTCTGCGTCAACCCCTGTGGGTCGGTTTCCCAGAGTGCGGGCGGGCGCGAGCCTTGAACGAGCTGGATGATCGGCGCGTCGGTGAGCGCGAAAGGGTTGGCCTCGGGCGCAAGTTCGCCGACGCCGAGAGCGAAGCCGGTGAGGCTGAAGACCGCTGCGGGTTGCAGGGCGCCGAGGGCCTCGCGGACGAATTGCGCGCAGTCGGCTTGTTTGAGCGAGGAGATTACGATGGGGACGGGGGTGAGACCGGCGTCACTCAGTGCCGCGATGAGCGCCTCGAGCGTCGCCGTGCCTGCGCCTTCGAGAACGGCGCGGTAAAAGAGAATGGGGACGACGGGTGACGGGGAGGTGGGAGCGTCTTGTACCATCCCCTCCTTCTTGCTCCAGAATCCGAATTTCGGCAGCGGGTCCGGTGCGATCTCTGGCACGGCTCGGCCCCCCGCCAACGCGTTGAACGCGCCTAGGATTGCGTCCGCCGCGTCCGGGCCGCCGGTTAAGAACAGGGCGTGCAGCTTGTGCCAATCGTCTTCAGAGATCGTCGAGCGCGACAGAAGGACCGGGTCCGGCTGTGCATCGCCGGGCAGGAAGGCGAGCGGAATGCCTTTGGAGCGCGCCAGGGTTTCGATCTCGTCGCAGCCATAGGGCCAATAGCCCGCCCCGCCGATCAGGCGGAGGACGATGAGCTTTGCGTGGCACAGCGTATTTTCGCACCAGAGGTCGACGGAGAAATTGTGCGCCAGCCGCATGATGTTGGCGAGCCGCAAGCCGTCTTCCCCCGCGCGGTCGGCGGCGGCGGCGAGCATGGCCAGTTCGCTGTCCGCCGAGGATGCAAAGGCGATGCGTCCGGGGGATTGGGCAAGGTCGATGGCCTCGCCGTCCTGCTGCAGGGCACCGGCCTGTGCGGCGAGTAGGTGCATCAGTCCTTGCTCCTCGCGCTCAGGGGGATGGCAGTTGCAACAAGCGCAATGGCGCCGCTGGCGGCAATCACGGGATAGACAAATGGCGGCGGGAACCTGAGGTCGAAAAGGACGATCGCACCGGCGGCGCCCGCAAGCCCGGCCAACGCGCCAACGAGGGCCGCGAGCCCCGTTCGGGACCATATGCCGCCGGGCTGGGGCAGCAGGCGCCATGCGATCGCGGCGATAAGCGCAGGGATCGCGCCCACTGGCCAGCCCAGGAAAAGCGCCAGCACGGCGACGGGCAGCGCCTCGCGCGCGAAATCGTCCGGCGGATCGAGGGCGAGGACCGCGGCGAGATAGACGAGGATCCCCACCACCGGGCCGGCCAGAACGATCAGCACGAACCGCTGGCCCGATACACGGCGCCGGCGCACTGCTGGTGTATTGGGCTGGGCCATGATCCCCGCCCGGCGCCTAGGCCGCCTCGGCCAGCGTCTTGAGCCGCGCCTCGATGCCGGCTCTGTCGAGCGGGCTTTCGCCGATGACGACGAGCCGCGTTTCGCGCACCTCTCCTTCGCGCCAGGGCCTGTCGAAGTAAGCATTGACGCGCGGACCGACGGCCTGGATAGCGAGGCGGGCCTTGGCACCAGGGATGGCGGCGAAGCCCTTCAGGCGCAGCACATCGTAGGCGGCGATGGTCTCGGTGATGGTGGCGAGCAGCGTGTCGCGGGCCGGGCCAGCGGGCAGTGTAACCGAGAAGCTGTCGAAATCGTCGTGCTCGTGCGGCTCGCCCGCGTGCTCGAGCTCGTGATGGCTTTCGCGGCCCATAAGATCGTCCTCGGTGCCGATCCCGAGGCCCAAAAGCGCGGCGGCGTCGACCTCGCCATTGGCGGCACGGATGATGCTCGTACCCTTGCGCATTTGGGTGCGCAACTGGGTTTCTACCGCTTGGAGATCGGCCTCTGTCACAAGATCGGTCTTATTGAGAACGATCATGTCGGCAGCGACCATCTGGTCTTCGAACAATTCCCCGAGCGGGGTTTCGTGGTCGAGCATGGCGTCGAGACGGCGCTGGGCGTCGACGGCGTCCTCATTGGCGGCAAACCGGCCCTCCGCGAGCGCGGCAGCGTCCGCGACTGTTACCACGCCGTCGATTGTGACCTCGGCTTTGATCTCGGGCCAGTTGAAGGCGCGGATCAGCGGCTGGGGCAAGGCGAGCCCGGAGGTCTCGATAACGATGTGGTCGGGGCGTTCCTCACGGGCGATCAACGCCTTCATCGTCGGGATGAAATCGTCGGCCACCGTGCAGCAGATACAGCCGTTGGCGAGTTCGATCATATCGTCTTCGCGGCAGGTCTCGTCCCCGCAGCCGGCGAGGACGTCTTTATCCACCCCGATATCGCCGAACTCGTTGATGATCAAGGCAATGCGCTTCCCCTTGGCATGGGCGAGCAGGTGCCGCACGAGCGTCGTCTTGCCCGCGCCGAGGAAGCCTGTGATGACGGTGGTTGGGATCTTCGTGCTCATTGCGCACCTCCCGAAATCTGCTGGTTGAAATAGCCATAGGCCAGCCCGAGGACGGTCCAGAAGACCGCAGCGTTGAACAGCACCGCAGAAACGAAGGCCGCCGCGAGGCCGGCGGGCACGCCGGTTTCCTCAAGCGGCGGCTGGGGTGCGCCGACAAGGTGCGGCAGGGCGATGAGGGCGATGGCTATGATAGCGGCCCACCATGTCCGCAGCTTGGCCACGAGCACAAAGCCCGCGCCGGTAGCACCAGCGGTGAACACCCACCAGAATTGCCGCGCGCCGGTCTCGGCGATCGGCATGCCTGGCAATCCGGGGGGCAGGCCAAAGGCGGGGGCGAGCGAGAAGGCTGCGAACCCTCCCAGGCCCCAAAGAAGGCCGGTTGCGGGCGTAATCGGCAGGTTGAAGATCAGGGATGCCGCCGCGATCACGAAAGCAAAGCCGACCGCCAGCAGCAGGTTGGCGAGAACCGTGTACGCGGTGCGTTCGAGCCCGTCTGCGGGCATCCATTCGTCTTCGTCATGACTATGCGGCGCGATCGCTTCGCTTTCTTGGTGGGTATGCGTATGGCCTTCATCGATCTCATAGGTTTCCGCCGCAAGGATCAGCGGCGTGAGTCGCACTTGCTGGAGAACCGAGGTCAAAAGCCCAGCACAAAGGGCTGCGAGAATCGCAGCGAAAAATAGATTTTTAAACATTGGAGTATCCTTGCCTGCGCCGGACTAGTGGCAGGGGAAGCCCATGGCATGCCGCGAATCGTGCGCACCGTTATGGGCGCGATAGTCGCCCGCAAAACCGGTTCCCGCAACGAAGACGAAACCGAGGACAAGGAACACGGCGCCGAGAACGAGGCGCTGGGAGATCGAAAGCGGCTTGGCCGCGGAAATGCTTGCTGAAGTCATTGCAACACCCTCCGTGTGCGAACAAACAGGGCTCCCTCACGGGAACGGACCGATGTGCCGGCAGGTCTCCTGGCTCGCCGCTCGAGCGGTCTTTCGCGCGCCTTCCCGGTCTTTTGTTCGACCAGTGGTTATGCGCAAAGCCATCGCGGCTTACAGTTGCGGGGGCAGCCACGGCTTTGGCCCTTGCTAGAGGTTGTCCGCACCGTGTTCCCTTTTGCGTCCCCTCCCGTTTCTTGCAACGATTGGGGAACCAACACGGTTAAATCTCTGGCAGAGCCAGCGGACCAAGTCAATTGCATGGTGCGCCTGGGTTGCCTATCAAGGACAAGAGACCATTGCGGCACTGGAGGCATCAGCGATGAAAATGCGGCGGCTGGGGAAAACCGGATACGAAGTGACCGAAATCGGGCTCGGTTGCTGGCAGCTCGGAGGCGACTTCGGACCTATGGACGACGAGGACGCCGGAGCGATCCTCGCCAACGCCGCGCGGCTTGGCGTCACCTTCTGGGATACCGCCGACGTTTACGGTGGTGGATTGTCCGAACATCGGATCGGGACCTATTACGGCAAACCCGACGGGCTCGTCATTGCCACCAAGGTCGGGCGATCAGGCGCGCTATTTCCGGATAAATATACCTGTTCTGGCGTCCGTGAATGTCTCAAAGAGTCCGCGCGCCGGCTTTGCGTCGAAACGATTGACCTCGTGCAGCTTCATTGCGTGCCGCCCGAAATCCTCAAGGATGGCGAGATTTTCGACTGGCTTGATGATTTCAAGTCCGAGGGGCTCATCCGACACTATGGTGCAAGCGTCGAGACCATAGAGGAAGCTTTCGTCTGTCTTGAGCATGACGGGCTCGCAACGCTGCAGATCATCTTCAACCTCTTTCGGCAGGACGCGAACAAGGAATTGTTCGAGGCTGCCACAAAAAAGGATGTCGGCATCATCGTGCGTCTGCCGCTCGCCTCGGGGCTGCTCTCGGGCAAATTCACCAAAGAGACGGTATTCCAGCCCACCGACCATCGCAATTATAACCGCGACGGCACCGCGTTCTCGGTCGGCGAGACGTTCGGGGGCATTCCGTTCGAAAAGGGTGTCGAGCTGGCCGAGGGGCTGCGGCAATTCATTCCTGGCTCGATGAGCATGGCCGATTTCGCGCTGCGATGGATTTTGGACCATCCGGCAGTTTCGACGGTCATCACCGGCGTGTCCCGGCCAGAGCAGATTAGCGCCAATGTCGAGGCCGCCAGCGTGCCGCCGCTTGAGGGCGAGATTCATGCGCAGGTGGCGGCGTACTACGAAAATGAGGTTAGGCCGCATATTCGCGGAGAGATCTGAGGGCGACAGCACACTCTCGCCCACCGCGTGTTTCGCCGCTGCGCTACACAGGCGGGGTGATGAGGGGGGGCGAGGAAGGAAGCATTATGGTCTTTCTCGCTCGAACCCTAAGCCGCCTTGTCCCGCCCCTCTTCGACCGCGTGGCATGCCGACCATGTCGGGCCATATTCGCGCAGTTCCGGCCGTTCGATCCGGCATCGGTCGTTCGCAAGGGGGCAGCGCGGGTTGAAGACACAGCCGGAGGGCGGGTTGAGCGGCGAGGGGATTTCGCCTTCGACCGGTCTGCGCTTGCGCCCGGTCATTTCAAGGTCAGGCACAGCATCGAGCAGCATCCGCGTATACGGATGCTGCTTGGCGGTGAAGAGCGTCTTGGCGTCGGCGACTTCGGCGAGGCGGCCTAGATAGAGCACGCCGATCCGGTCGGCCATGTGCCGGACGACCGAGAGGTCATGGCTGATGAAGAGGTAGGTGAGCCCGAGCTGCTTTTGCAGGTCTTTCATCAAATTGAGAATCTGCGCCTGCACCGAGACGTCGAGTGCCGAGGTCGGCTCATCGCAGACGATGAAATCGGGATTGGCAGCAAGCGCGCGCGCAATCGCGATGCGCTGGCGCTGACCGCCCGAGAATTGGTGCGGGAAGCGCGCGGCATCTTCGGGGGACAGGCCGACGAGCGAGAGGAGTTCGGCAACGCGCTCACGGCGGCTGGCGCCGCGCTCTGTCCTAAAGACGCGCAAGGGCTCGGCGATGATATCACCCACATGCCAGCGCGGGTTGAGGCTCGCGAAGGGATCCTGGAAGATCATCTGAAACCGGCGGCGCAGCCGGCGGGCTTCTGCACCTTCGAGCCCGGCTGAAAGCGACTTGCCTTCGAAGAGAACATCGCCCGACGAGGGGCTCAGGAGCCCCACGATCAACCTCGCGATGGTCGATTTGCCCGAGCCCGATTCGCCCACAAGCGCAAAGGTCTCGCCCTTGTTGATGGAAAAGGAGACATCGTCGACGGCCTTGAGATAGAGCTTGTCCTGCCGTTCGATCACCCGGTTGAGCCATGGCTTGGAAACATCGAAAGCGACCGAAAGGTTTTTGACGTCGAGAAGGGGCGTGCTCATGCCTCGGCCTCCGCCTTGTCATAAAGCCAGCACGCGACGCGACGGTCTTCGTAAGCCAGGGGATCGGGGCGGTCGTGATAGCAGCGGTCGAACACTTTAGGGCAGCGCGGATTGAAGGGGCATCCTGCCGGGATGGCCGAAAGGCGCGGCATGGTGCCGGGGATTTGCGTCAAGCGGTCCTCGTCGGTCGAAAGCGTGGGGATTGAGCCCATCAGGCCTTGTGTATAGGGATGCGCTGCGCGGCGGACGACTTTTTCGACCGGGCCGATCTCGGCCACCCGGCCCGCATACATCACCGCCACGCGGTCGGCGGTTTCCGCGATCACGCCCATATCGTGGGTGATGAGCATGATTGCCGCGCCGCGCTCGGCGCACAGCCGCTTCATCACATCGATGATTTGCGCTTGCACTGAAACGTCGAGCGCGGTCGTAGGTTCGTCTGCGATGACGAGATCCGGATCGGCGCACAGCGCGAGCGCGATGACCACGCGCTGGCGCATGCCGCCCGAGAACTGATGCGGATAATCGTCGATCCTGCGCGCGGCGTCGGGAATACCGACATCGTCGAGCAGTGCAATCGCGCGTTTGCGCGCCTCCTCATGCGAGAGCGGCAGATGGGTGCGGATGGTCTCGATGAGCTGCTGGGCGATCGTATAGAGCGGATTGAGGCTCGTGAGAGGATCCTGAAAGATCATGCCGATCTTGCGGCCCCGGATCTTCCGCATGCGGTCAGTGGAGAGCGTGTCGATCCGCTCACCGTGAAGCTTGATCTCGCCCGAAGCAATGCGGCCGGGCGGCTCTATGAGTCCGATGATCGCGGACCCGGTCATCGACTTGCCCGCGCCGGATTCCCCAACGACGCCAAGGACTTCACCAGGGTTGATGGCGAACGATACGTCGTCAACGGCAGTGAGGATACCGCGACGGGTCGGGAACTGAACGGTGAGGTGCTCGACCGAAAGAACAGGCTGGGTCATTTGCGCAGCCTCGGGTTGAGCGCGTCGCGCAGCCAATCGCCCAGAAGGTTCACCGAAAGCGCCAGCAGCACCAGCGTGACGGCCGGGAAAAACAGAATCCACCATTCGCCCGAAAAGAGGAATTGCTGACCGATACGGATGAGCGTGCCCAGCGAGGGCTGAGTTGGTGGCACGCCGACGCCGAGGAACGACAGCGTTGCCTCCTCGATGATCGCGAGCGCGAGCCCGATGGTTGCGATGACCAGCACCGGCCCGGTGACGTTGGGTAGAATGTGTCTGACGAGAATCATCACTGGATGCACGCCCATGATGCGCGCGGCGGCGACATATTCCTTCTGGCGCTCGACCATGGTCGCTCCACGGACGGTGCGGGCGAACTGCGCCCAGTTGGAAAGCCCGATTGCGAAAATCAGCACCCAGACGGCGGCGGCTTCCTGTTGCGCGGGTGGAATGATGCCGCGTGCGAAGCCGAAGATCAGAAGTGCGATCAGGATCGCCGGAAACGTCAATTGGATGTCGGCGATGCGCATGATGATTGCGTCGGTCGTCTTGCCGCGATAACCCGCAAAGAGCCCGAGCGTCACGCCGAGCACCATCGCAAAGAGCGTGGCCGAGACGCCGACGAACAGCGAGACGCGGCTGCCGTAAAGGATGGTCGAAAGGACGTCACGGCCTTGATGGTCCGTGCCCAGAATGAAGTAGTTGCCCATCATCGAGGTCGAGAGCGGTGCCGTGTAGCCGTCCATGAGGTTGAGCGAGGCGGGGTTGAACGGATTGTAGGGCGCGACCCAAGGTGCAAGGACGGCAGCAAGGATAAGTGCTGCCAGAACGATCGAGGCGACGATTGTCACCGGCGAGGTGCGGTAGGAATAGAAGATGTCCGAATCGAGAGCCCTTGCGAAAAGGCCTGTCGGTTCAGAATGCGTGGGCGAAGGAGAGGTCATTGCGGTTCCTAGTGCCCCCGTGCCGTGCCGCCGATCCTCAGGCGCGGGTCGACGACGTAGTAGAGGATATCCACGGTGAGGTTGATCACCACAAAGACGAAGGCAATGAACATGAGATAGGCTGCCATCACCGGCACGTCGACGACGGCGACAGAGTTGATGAAGAGCGAACCGACCCCCGGCCATTGAAAAACCGTCTCGGTGATGATCGCAAACGCGATGACCGAGCCAAGCTGGAGTCCGGTAATGGTGATGACCGGCACCAACGTATTCTTGAGCGCGTGACCGAAATTGATGGCGCGACTCGAAAGTCCGCGCGCCTTGGCGAATTTGATGTAGTCGGTCCGCAAAACTTCGAGCATTTCCGCGCGCACAAGCCGCATTATGAGCGTCATCTGGAAAAGCGAGAGCGTGATCGCCGGCAGGATGAGCGAGCGCAGCCCGGATTCGGTCAGGAGACCTGTTCGCCACCAGCCAATCTGCACGGTCTCGCCGCGCCCGAACGAGGGTAGCCATTGCAGTTCGACCGCAAAGATGTAGATGAGCGCGATGCCGATCAGAAAGGTCGGCAGTGAGACGCCGACCAGCGACCCGGTCATGATCGCGGCGGTCGAGAGTGTCTTGGGCCGGAGCGCGGCGAAGACGCCGAAGGTGAGACCGAAAACGAGCGCCAGAAGCGCCGAGGCGAAGGCCAGCTCGATCGTCGCGGGCAGGCGCGAGAGGATGAGTTCGGTCACCGGCTGCTGGAGCCGGTAGGAAATGCCGAACTGCCCCTGCACCGCATTGGCGATGAAGCGGAAGAACTGGACGTAGAACGGATCGTTGAGCCCGAGTTGCTGCCGCAGAGCATCGCGGTCGGCGATGGAGGCTTCCTGCCCCACCATCGAAGCGATGGGATCGCCGACATAACGGAACATCATGAAGGCAATGAGCGCGACGACGAGCATGACAAGGATCGACTGCCCGAGCCGCCGCAGGATGAAGGCCAGCATGGAATGTGGTCTCCGTGAAAAAAAGAACCGCCGCGCAGCAGCGCGCGCGGCGGCTCAATGCGACAAGGCCGTTATTCGAACGTGACCGAAGTCATCGAAGGCTGGTTTTCCGGATGCACCGGCAGCGTGATGTCGTCGCGCATGGCGTAGGCCAATACCTGGTTGTGAATCGGCAGGAAGACGTGGTCCTCCTGAACCTGCGCCCAGATCTCGGCGATGAGCGCATCGCGCGCTTCGAGATCGGTCATCGTGCCGAGCTGCTCGATCTTCTCATCGAGTTCGGGATTGGAATAGAGCCCGATATTGTAGTCGCCATACTCCTCGCCCTTGGTGTGCACCAGATCGTTGAAGTTATAGGCCGAATCGAAGGTCGGTACGCCCCAGCCCAGGAGATAGAAATCCGTCTCGTTATTGAGGATGATTTCCGCGTGCTGGGCGATCGGACGGCTGGCGAGCGTCGCGTCGATGCCGATCTGGCCGAGCATGCCGACGACAGCTTGCGCGATGGCTTCGTCGTTGACATAGCGGTCGTTCGGGGTATCGAGGGTGACCGAGAACCCGTCCGCATAACCGGCTTCAGCCATCAGCTCGCGGGCGTGATCGAGATCGGTCGGCGGGCAGGCGTCAAGTTCCTCGGTCCAGCCGTTGACGAAGGGCGGGACGTTGACGCAGGTCGGGATCGACTGGCCGCGCATTACCACCTGCTGGATGGCATTGCGATCGACAGCGAGCGACATGGCTTCGAGCACGCGCGTGTCTGCGAACGGGTTGGCGTCGGTGATGTTCGAGGAAGCCAGCGGCTCGTCGGTCATTTTGTAGCCGAAATAGATTGTCCGGTTTTCCGGGCCGGTTACGATCTTGAACCCATCCGAAGACGAAAGCCGCTCGACGTCCTGAACAGGAACGTCCTGGACGATGTCAACTTCGCCCGAAAGCAACGCAGCAACGCGGGTCGCCGCCTCGGCAATGGGCAGATAGACGACCTCCGTGACCTCCGGGGTTTCGCCCCACCAGCCTTCGTAATATTCGAGCACGGATTCGACGTCCGCCTCGCGCGAGACGAGTTTATAAGGGCCGGTACCGTTGGTGTTACGGACGGCGTAATTATCTTCGCCCGCGCTATAGTTTTGCACCTCGACCACGTCATGCTCTTCGGACCAGTCCTGATCCATGATAAACGTGTTGGTGACGTTATTGGGATAAAGCGGAGACGGCCCGTTCATCTGAACTTCGACGGTGTAGTCGTCGACGGCGCGTACATCGGCGATATCGGCGTGCAACTGGCGCATGTTGGAGTTTTCCGACCGCGCGCGGTTAAGCGAGAAGACAACGTCTTCGGCGGTGAAATCATTCCCGTTATGGAAGGTGACACCCTCGCGCAATTCGAACACCCAGACGGTGTCGTCACCGTCCTTCAAATACCAGTCGGTTGCTAGCCGCGGGATAAGGTTGCCCTCGAGGTCGCGGATCAGCAGCGTTTCGTAGATGTGGTGGTTGAAGGTGTGGTTGGTGCCCAGGTTCTGGGCGTGCGGATCGAGCGTTGTAGCGTCGGCGGCCCGCGCCCAGCGGACGGTCTCCGCGCTCGCGGCCGATACGAGCATGGACGAGGCAAGCAGCGCTGCCGCAATGCCGGTCAGTTTGATTTGCATATGATGTTTCCCCTTCCGATGGTCCACCACCCGGACATGTTTGCCCATGCCTCGGGTGGCGGTTAATCGAAAAGAGCACGCTATCGGTGTGCCCGGCCAAATCGAAATTCAATGGTCCGTGTCAACGAGCCAGCGATGTCGACGGTACGGTCAGTCCAATAGACGCGCTCTCTTGATCGACGTGCAGGGATAGTCGTTGTGCATGATGATCCTCCCTGCGACTTGGGGCCGGCAACGCCGGGAATCCGACGTTGCATGCCGAGCCCGCAACAAAGCGACTTTTTTGTAATTGCGCAATGGGTATGTGGGCGACCTTTGCGTCAACTTTCCTGCCCTTTCTTGACCGTGTGGTCAAAAATGCCAAGGATTTCTGGGAAAGTTCGGCGTACCGTGCGGTACGATTTGCCGAAAATTAGGGCATGATTTTTTCGTTGAACGTATGGTGGGCAGTGGGCTGTAGGTAAATTTGGGCAACTGGGTGGCCGTTCCCGACCGAGAATTGATACGGGATCGGTCAGATATCCTGTACGTTGCGTGCTAGGTGTGTTCAGTACCGGCGTTTTGCAGTGCGCTCTTTTCGCGAGAATGGAAGGAGGCGCTACGGGCCAGGTTCATTATGGGAGTCCGCCAGGATTTGCAGGCTCCCAAAGCTCGATCGGATTACCTTCGGGGTCATGGATTCGCGCGAAACGGCCCACTTCTGGCGAGTCCCACTCGTCCCGTGTCTCCACCGGAATTCCGGCGATGACGAGATCGGCAATCAGCGCATCGAGATCGGTAACGCGGAAATTGAGCATGAACTGCTGGCTGTCGCGCCCGAAGTAGTCGGTGTCCTTCCTAAAGGGCGCAAAGACCGTGGGGCCAGCCTGCTGGCTCCACAACTCGGTCACGCCCAAATGGTCCTGATACCAGGATGCCAGGGCCTTTGGATCGCTGGCCCTGAAAAACACCCCACCCAGGCCTGATACTGTGGCCATCGTCGTTCCCTTTGTGGGTGAAGGAAAGCTATTTGGCGCACAAGCGGTTGATCGCGTCAATACGGTGCCCCCCCATGGAGGGAGCAACGGCGTGGCGGGAAGGATTGGAGTTGAACCCTGTCCTGTCTATGAGTATGACAAAACGCCTTACATCCTGCCATGCATCCGGATCGGTGACCGCGCGTGTCGATGATTTCCCAAAAGTCCCGCTATGCTTTACGTGCCCTCGTGGCGCTGACGCGGGCCGGGCACGGGAACAGCCTCATGATCTCGGAGATCGCGGTGGACCAGGATATTCCCAAGAAGTTCCTTGAGCAGATTTTGCTCGAATTGAAACGCAACGGGATCGTCATGTCCAAGCGCGGCAAATCCGGCGGCTACCTTCTGCTCAAGGAGCCTGCGGACATTAGTTTCGGGGAAGTCCTGCGCATCATCGATGGCCCCATTGCGCCGCTACCGTGCCTATCCAAGATCGCCTACCGCCGCTGCAAGGACTGCAAGGACGAGGACGAGTGCGAAATCCGGCACGTCTTCGCTAAGGTGACCGACGCGACCCGCGCGGTGCTCGACCGGACGACGCTTGCCGACGCGGTGGGTGAGATCGATCTGATCGCGAAGATGGATCGGGTTACGACTCTCTAGAGCGTTTCCAGAATAAGCGGGTACCACTTAGTCGGTTCGGAAAGGCGACAAAACAAGGACTTAGAGCTCCTAGATTGGTTCTATCAAAACAGGAAGAGCTCTAGCCGACCACCCTGTCTCCATCGATCCAGACGCCGGTGATATCGAGATCCTCAGTAAGATGTATGAGGTTCGCTCGGGCACCGGCTTTCAAGTGCCCTATTTCGCCCTGCCGTCCGATAGCCTGGGCGGGATAGAGCGATGCCATTCTGAATACCTCGTCGAGTGGTAAATCCAACATTTTATGCAAGTAGCGTACCGCATCGATCATGGTGAGATCCGCGCCTGCCAGCGTGCCGTCCGCGAGCCGTAATGCGCCGTTGGCGCGGACGATCTCGCGCCCGTTCAAGGTGAAGCTACCCAGATCGGTTCCTATGGTCGACATCGCATCGGTGACGAGGAAGATGCGGCCCGGCCCGGCCTTGGCGCGTAGCGCGATACCGATACTTGCAGCGTCGACATGGATGCCGTCGGCGATGAGTCCCGCCCAGACGCCGGATATGAGCGCCGCGCCGACGAGGCCGGGCTCGCGGTTGCCTAACTGGCTCATGGCGTTGAACAAATGCGTCACCATCGTTGCGCCGGCGGAAAAAAGCGCAAGGGCATCGTCGCGGCGCGCATCGCTGTGGCCAATGCTGACAACAATCCCGGATTCGGCTAGCGCCATGACTTGTTCGGGCGTGACGGATTCCACAGCGACTGTGGTCAGGAGCGTCGAGAGGCCTGCTTTGGCGGCGATCAGCCGTGCAACGTCCTCAGGCGCCATGGGGCGAATGAAATCGGGGTTATGTGCACCTTTGCGCGCAACCGAAAGGTGCGGGCCTTCCATATGCAACCCGGCGAAGCCCGGAACACCCTGCTTCTGGGCTACCATACCAGCCTCCAGCGCCTTCTGCGTTACCTCGGGCGTATCGGTGATGAGCGTGGGCAGAAGTGCGGTGGTGCCGAAGGGGAAGTGGGCCGCGCAGAGCGTTGCGATGTCGTCGGCGTCGGTGTGCTCGTTAAAGAGCACGCCTCCCCCGCCATTGACCTGCAGGTCGACGAACCCGGGGACGATCATGCCGCCGTCGAATTCGGTTCGGAGGAAGTTGCCGAAATCGTCCTCGTCGGAGGCGATCTGATCCACGGTTCCGTCCCGCAGCACGAGCGCGCGGCCTTGATGCCAGCTTTCGCCGTCGAAGATCGCGGCGCCAGAAAGAATGTTGCCGGTACTCATAGCGTGGATGTGACCTTGCGCAGATGCGGGGGTGTATCGGGGTTGAAGCCCCGATGACGCGCCAGCGCTTCGATGAAGCCGTAGAAGCTCACGACGAGCGCGATCGGGTCCGTCAGCGGATGGCGCGTGCGTGCAACCGGAAGCGCGGTTCCGGCATCCGGCGCATCATCGGTAACGAACACCTGTCCGCCCTGGCCGGCAAGTTTGCCGCAGGTTTCGAGGATCGATGCTCGGGCTTTGTCGTTGGCGCATAGCGCCAGCACAGGGAACCCTTTCTGGACGATGGCCGCGGGACCGTGCAGCACCTCGGCGGCCGAATAGGCTTCCGCGTGCAGCCCCGAGGTTTCCTTGAATTTGAGCGCCGCTTCGGCGGCAATGGCCGCCCCAGGTCCACGGCCAACGACATAGAGCGAGTTGGAGCCCTCGAGCGCAGCAACAAGGTCCGACCAGTCGCACGCAAGCGCAGCTTCGAGCGCCCTGGGCAATGCGGCGAGGGCGTTGAGCAGCGCCGTATCCTTTTTCCACTGCGCGAGAATCGCGAGCCCTGCCACAGCGGAGGTCACGAACGTCTTGGTCGCGGCGACGGATTTTTCCTCGCCCGCGCAAATATCGATGACATGATCGGCGGTATCGGCCAAGGGCGAGGCGGGCGTGTTGGTGATCGCGATGGCGACCGCGCCGCTGCGTTTTGCACTTTCAAGCATCGCGACGATGTCCGGGCTCTTGCCCGACTGCGAAATACCAATGGCGCCGGCGCGTTCGAGTATGAGGTCCACACCGTAGATCGAGGCAATTGAAGGGCCGATGGAGGCGACAGGGATGCCCGCTGTCAGCTCGCACGCATATTTGAGATAGCTCGCTGCGTGATCGGACGACCCGCGCGCGATGGTCGCGACGAGCCGTGGATCGGCAGAGTCAAGCGCGCCGGCGGCGGCTTTGAAAGCGTCCGCTCCAGTCTCGAGCAGCCGGGCGGTCACAGCAGGGATTTCCGTGATCTCGCGCTTCATATGGGTCATGTGTTCGGACAAGGATTGCCTCCGTGGGTCACAAATTTTGTAATCTCAGTTCGGCGACGAAATCGTAGGCGTCGCCGCGATAGATCGAGCGGGTGAACTCCACGATCCGCCCCGAGGCGAGGTAGGACGTGCGTTCGATCCTGAGCGCCGCTGCGCCGGGCGCCGTCTCCAGCATTCTGGCGTCGGACGCGCCGAGATTCATTGCGGCGATGCGCTGGATGGCGCGCACGGGGCGGTTCCCCGACGCATCGAGCACCGCATAGAGCGACGATGTGACAATCGACGGATCGGGCAGGATCGAGGCGGAAAGCGATGCACGCTCGACCGCCAGCGGCGTGCCGTCGGCGATGCGCAGCCGCGCGATGCGCGCGACACGTTCGTCATTGGAAAGTCCCAGCACGACGGTTTCTTCCGGCGAAGGTGGGTAAAGGCCCCGGTCGAGCCAGGTCGAGCGCAGCTCCAGCCCGCGCCGTGCCATATCCTCGGTGAACGAAGTGAGGCTCGAAAGCGATTGCTCGACATGGGTCACCTTCGGGGCGACGAAGGTCCCTGAGCCGTGACGCTGGACGAGCACGCCCTCGCGCACGAGATCTTCGACCGCCTTGCGCACGGTGACCCGGGAAACGCCGAGGCTCGCGGCCAGTTCACGTTCCGATGGCAGCGCCTGTCCGGGCGCGGCAAGGCCGGCATCAACGGTTTCCGCAATGGCGCGGCGCAGGCGCAGATAGAGCGGGCCGCCGCCGGCGCTGCGCCGGAAGATGTCGCCTATCGTATCCTCCATTACGTGTCTCCAGTGGGGATGGCCGGCTCATTGTGGTCTTGCGCGCTATAATACCAATAAAATACCATTGGCCAAGCCTTGCAGGACAAAATGGCGCGCGGTAGAGGAAATCGCGCGCGGGCGTCCTGCTGGTTGGGATGCGGTGGCGCGTCAGGCCGCTTGAGCGGCACAGGCCTTGCACGCGCCACGGATTTCCATGGTGGTGCGGCTGGTAACGAAGCCCTCGCGGTCCGCCCATTGGGCGAGCCGGTCACGCACCACGTCGTCGGAAAACTCCGAGACCTGACCACATTTTTCGCAGATGGCGAAGGCGATGAGCCCCGAGCTGTGGCAATGGGGATGCGCGCAGGCGACGAAGGCATTGAGGCTTTCGAGCCGATGGGCAAGGCCCATGTCGAGGAGCTTGTCGAGCGCGCGATAGATCTGCAGAGGCGCCCGCAGTCCGTCATCGCGCAACTCGTCGAGAATGGCATAGGCGCTCATCGGCGCGTCGGCCTTTTCGAGCTGGCCGAGTACCAGTGCCTGATTGCGGGTCAGTTCCTGAGTCACGACTTGAGTTCCTTGTTGCGCCAATCGAGCGGTATCATCGAAGTCACTGCGAAAACCCCGAGCGCCGCGACGACGATGGTCGGTCCGGATGGGGTATCGAAATGGAACGACGCCCACAATCCGGCGAGCACCGCCGCGATTCCGCCGAGGACGGCGTATAGTGCCATGGCTTCGGGTGTGCGCGCCAGCCTCCGTGCAGCCGTCGCGGGGATGATCATCATCGCCGTGATCAGAAGGACCCCGAGGATTTTCATCGCAATCGCGATCAATCCTGCCAGAAGCACGGTAAAAATCAGCGTGTTGCGCTCGGGGTTCAAACCTTCCGCCTGCGCGATTTCCGGACTGACCGTGCCCGCGAGCAGGGGGCGCCAGAGCCACGCGAGAACGCCGAGAACCGCAATGCCGCCGCCATAAATGATCGCAAGGTCGGCAACCGATACCGCCAGTATGTCGCCGAACAGGAGCCCCATGAGGTCGACCCGGACATGGGGCATGAGCGAGACCATGACGAGCCCTAAAGCAAGCGCGGAGTGGCTTAAAAGCCCAAGGAGCGAGTCCGCGGAAAGCGTGCCGCGCCGCTGCAGAAACGCGAGAATCAGCGCCACGACGATCGCGATTACGAAGACGCCGGCCACCGGTGAAATCGAGAAAAACAGTGCCAGCGCAACACCGAGAATGGCAGAATGCGCCATGGTATCCCCGAAATAGGCCATGCGCCGCCAGACGATGAAACTGCCCAACGGCCCGGTGACGGCGGCAAGTCCGACACCGGCAATGAGTGCGCGGGTGAAAAAACTCTCAAGCATGGTCGCGCGTCTCCGTGGCATCGGTGTGGTCGTGATCGCAGTGCGGGCTGTGGTGATGATGGTCGAAATGCAGATGGCCGGCCGCGTCGCGTACCGTCCCATCGGGCAGGTGTGTGTGGTCGTGGTGGTGCCGGTAAACGGCCAGCGTTTCGGCCGCGCGCGGGCCGAAAAGTGCGGCATATTCCCCGCTCGCGGCTACCGCGTCGGGCGTGCCCGAGCAGCAGACGTGGCCGTTGAGGCAGATAACCGTATCGGTGCGCGCCATCACCACGTGCAGATCGTGCGAGATCAGGAGAACGCCGCAGCCGGTCTCGTCTCGGATTTGGCCGATGAGGTCGTAAAGTGCTACTTCCCCTGAAAAATCAACGCCTTGTACCGGCTCGTCGAGAACGAGAAGGTCAGGTTTACCGATCAATGCCCGCGCAATCAGCGCACGCTGGAATTCCCCACCCGAGAGTGCTTGCACGGCCGCCTCGCCGAGATGGGAGATACCGACACGCGCGAGCACATCCGCGATCGCCTTGGCCGGTTGGCGTTGCGTCAATTGCATCAGACGGTTGACTGTCATTGGCAATGAGCGGTCGAGCGCAATCTTCTGGGGCACATAGCCGACCTTGAGCCCAGGTGCTTTCCATACGCTGCCTTCATCGGGCGCTATGATGCCGAGCGCGGTCTTGACCGTGGTCGACTTGCCCGACCCGTTCGGACCGATCAGCGTGACGATTTCACCGCGCGCCAACGAGAGACCGACGCCGCGCACAAGCCATCGACCGTCGCGGCGGACGCCGACATTATCGAGCCTAACCAATTGTGATGAAATCTCTTTTATCCCGTGCACCGGTTGCAAAGCCTCGGCCGATAAAGTGTCAACTGGGTGGTTGCGTCACTCAATACATAGCGTTATAGAGTTACGTTATCAAACGTTATGTCATAACATTATTGTGCAAGGATTCCCCATGTTCAAGCGCGCCGCCCCCCTTATTACCCCTGCCTTTATCGCTCTTGTGACGAGCCCTGCTGTCGCCGCGCCTAACGTCGTTGCCTCGGTCAAGCCGATCCATTCGCTTGTCGCCGCCGTCATGGAGGGGGTGGGCGAACCGGCGCTGCTGGTCGACGGCGCGGCAAGCCCTCATGGGTTTTCCCTCAAGCCATCCGACGCCGCAGAGCTTGAGGATGCCGATCTGGTCTTCTGGGTGGGCGAAGGGCTCGAAGCGTTCCTGCCGGGGCCGCTCGAAACGCTTGCAGGCGATGCAACTGCGGTGGAAATGATGGAAATTGAAGGACTTACAGTTCTTGAAACCCGCGAGGGCGGGCTTTTTGAAGGTCATGATCACGATCACGACAATGAAACAATCGATGATCATCACGACGGCAACGATGACCACGATGACCATCACGATGACGCCGGGGACGAGCACGGCCATGACGAGGACGGGCACGACCACGAGGAGCATGCCCATGACGAGCATGATGAGCATGGCGGTGTTGACGCGCACATCTGGCTCGACCCGCAGAATGCTCGCCTGATGGTCGCCGCGATTGCTGATGCGCTGATCGCCGTCGATCCGGAAAACGCGGAAACCTACAATACGAACGGACTTGCGCTCTCCCAGGAGCTTTCCGCTCTCGAAGACGAGATTTCCGCGACCCTGGCACCGTTCAGGGGCACGCCCTACTTCGTCTTTCATGATGCCTACCACTATTTCGGCGCGCGCTTCGGCATCGAGGCGACGGGCAGCTTCACGGTCAACCCGGAGATCGCGCCCGGCGCGGGACGGCTCGCGGAGATCGAAGAGACGCTGAACGAGACCGGCGCGACCTGCGTCTTTACCGAACCGCAATTTTCGCCCGCCGTGGTCGAAACCATCGCCGAAGCAACCGGCGCGAAGGTTGGCGTGCTCGATCCGCTGGGCGCGGATCTCACCGACGGGCCGGGCCTCTACCCCGAACTGATGCGCGACCTGGCTTCCAACCTCGCCACGTGCCTGTCCTCCTGAGCATACACAAAGGGGCCTTCCAAACCGGAAGGCCCTTTTCCTTTAAATCTTAAAGGCAATGCGGTCAGGGGAGATAACTCCCCCGGCGCGCAGAAACGCCCGGCGATCAGTAGCAGCTACCGTCCTGCGCCAGCGATCGGCCCAGCCGGTTGGCGATGGAATCGAAGTCCGGGACATCTATCGCGGGGTAGGTCAGCCGCACATTGGCGGTCTGTTGCCCGTCGCAGGTCGCAATCGATTTGGCATAGAAGATATGCCCGCCCCGTGCGCCACCCCAGGCCGCCCAGTCGGGCGTCTCCGATCGGTAGGTGATGGCCCAGCCCTCGGCTTCGTCATGCGCAATGCGCTCGCGCATTTCATTTGAAAAATCGCCGCCGGCAACCGGGCCGCCCCAGACGAGAATATGCGCGCGGCCATTTTCGGCACGGAAGAGCCTGCCGTCGCCATCGACATCGGCCGGCCCCTCGGCTGAATAGCCGGGAGGAATATCGACGCCCGCGCCAAAACGCGGATTGGTATAGCGCCCCCAGTCCGCGGCAAACGCGGGCAGGGCACAAAGGGCAGCGAAACCAGCCAAGGCGAAAAAGCGACTCATGATGCCGGAAATTGCCCCGCGATTGTGGCGGGCGCAAGGGAGGATAAAGCCCTATTTGCCACTGCCCTTTCTACGGCGCTTGCGGCGGCATTTTCGGAAATGCCGGCAGACTTTCGTCGATTGCGTGCCAGCTCGGCGCGGAATCGACGTAGATCTGCATCTGTGGCATCAAATCCGCCGTGTCATCGAGCGCCCCGAGCTTGATGGGGATGAACGGTTCGTGGGCAGGGATACTCCACAAGGGCGTACCGCATTCGCCGCAGAACGCGCGTGCGACGACCGCTCCACTGTCGCCCTTCCGATGGAAGAGCTTCACCTCTCCCGCCACAACGTCGAGGGCGTTCCTCGGGGTCAGGGCCACGTAGTTCGGCCCGCCGCCCGATGCCTTCTGGCAATCGGTGCAGTGGCAACTTCCGATGCCGATGAAAGGCTCGGTAACTTCAAATCGGATTGCTCCGCAGGCGCATCCGCCGGTCCTTGTCATGATTTTCTCCTGACCTTGGGCATTTGTCCTCCGATAGCGTTGCCATGCTGACACCGTTATGGCAGCAGTCTGTCAGCGGGAGAAGAAATTGCGCCGTACGGATCGTCTGTTCCAGATCATACAAATCCTGAGATCGCGCCGGCGGCCCGTAACGGGACGTGACCTTGCCGACGAACTCGAGGTCTCTTTGCGAACGCTATACCGCGATATGGCCGAACTCACGGCACAGCGGGTGCCCGTGAAAGGCGAAGCCGGGACGGGATACGTACTGGAAGACGGCTACGACATGCCGCCGCTCATGCTGACCGCGGATGAATTGGAGGCGGCCGCTCTCGGAGCCGCCTGGGTCGCCGCGCATGGAGACATATCTCTTGCCCGGGGTGCGAGGGATCTCGTTGCCAAGTTATCTGACGCAATTCCTGCCGAGTTGCGGCCCCTCATTCTCGATGCCGGCCTACGGCCTGTTTCGTTCAGGCCCAAAATCCCGGAACGCTTCGACGGTGGTGAACTGCGCCGCGCAATTCGAGAGCGGCGAAAGCTGTCGATCGTTTATGAGGACAAGAACGCGCAATCGTCCAAACGGATCATTTGGCCGCTGTTCATGGCCTATATGGACGAGGTGCGCATCATCGTCTCCTGGTGTGAAACACGGCAGGACTACCGCCATTTCAGAACTGACCGGGTGCAGGCCCTCGAAGGGATGCCGGACAGATATCCGGGACGCCGCGCGGTTCTGATCAAGAGATGGAAGACCTTCCAGGAACAGTCCGGCTATAGGCTCCGCGCGCAAAGTCCAGCCGGAAATTCGCTTGCGCGGCCCTTCGAGTCGGACGAGCCGGTCTGACGGTCTCTCTCCTGGTGTCCCGTGTCACTGAAATTGAAGGGTTGCCAGCCCTCTCCGCCGTCATCACCCGGCTTATCCGGGCTCTCCAGAGCAGCGTCTGCGCCAAGCGCGGCGTTGTGAAGAGTCTTCCGCGCGCCGGACGGCGCGCCGCTGGATCACCCGAACAAGCCGGGTGATGACGGCGGTGGGGGTATGGGAGGGTGATGACGGTGGGAGGGTGGCTGGCAACCCCTCAATTCCAGTGACGCGCGTTACTGGTTCCGTTTTCCTCCGCTTTATCCTAAATTGCATGTTTACTGACCGGTTTGGGAGCGAGGATCAGGGTGAAAAGGGCTTCGATCGGCGACGTCGCGCGGCAGGCCGGCGTTTCGACGGCGACGGTTTCACGCGCCATCAATTCCCCCGAATCGGTAACCGAAAAAACGCGGCGCAAGGTCGAGGCCGCGATCGAGGCGTTGCATTACGTCCAGAGCGAGACGGCCAAGAACTTCAAAAAGCAGCGCTCCAATTCGGTGCTCGTGGTCGCCCACGATATTGGCAACATCTATTATTCGGAGCTCTTTCGCGGCATCCAGCGCCGCGCCGAGGCGTCGAATTATTCGATCACGATCACGAACCCCACCCCGGGCGGCACCCATGACGTTATTTTCGCGCATCTGCGCACCGCCAAGGTCGATGGCGTCATTATCCTGTCGGGGTACGAGATCGCCGAAAGCGATCTCGATCTTCTGACCAAGATCTATTCAGGCACGCCACCCATCGTGGGGCTTTCCGAAGAACGCGGCTACCTCAAGATTCCCAATGTGCTGATCGACAATGAGCGCGCCGGCTATCTCGCCGGACGTCACCTGATCGAGATGGGGCACAGAAAGATCGCCCATGCCTATGGGCCGCATCGTACCCCCGTGCGCCGCGCCCGCGCCAACGGGCTCAAGCGCGCGCTGACCGAAGCGGGCATCCCGCTACGCAAGGAATATTTCTTCGAGGGCGGGTTCTCCTCGATCGGTGGACGCGCGGCGGCGCAAAGCTGGCTTTCGCTCAAGGACAGACCCACCGCGATCTTCGTCGGTAATGACGAAGCGGCGATGGGGTTCATCTCGCAGCTTTCGAAATACGGGCTGCATGTGCCCGACGCGGCATCGGTTATCGGTTTCGACGATATCATTCTCGCGGAAACCTATGTGCCTGCCCTCACCACGATCCATCAACCCAAGGAAGAGATGGGCCGTCAGGCGATGAGCCTGCTGCTCGATATTATCGAGAGGCGCAATATCGATTCCCATCCGGTGGTGGAATTGCCGGTGCACCTCGTGCCGCGCGATAGCGTCAAGCGGGTTGGCTAGGACGTAGCCGGAAAACCGCACGATTGTCGCCCCGCGCCCTTCGTGCTAAGCGGGCAAACCTGTGTGCCTCACTCAAGTTAGAACGTTTGCCGCGTGAAGACCCCGCTCGTTTTTTCCATAGGTCCCAAGGGCGACCGGATTGCCCGCCATATCGCCCAATTGCTCGGCTCGCCTGTGCATCTGTGCGGGACGGGGCGTGACGATGCTGCCCCGCTGGTGAAGAAGGCCTATGCCGAGCGGGCGCCGATTGTCGGGGTCTGCGCGGCGGGCATCCTGATCCGGCTTCTGGGGACCGATCTGGGAGACAAGGTCTCCGAGCCGCCCGTGCTCGCGGTTTCCGCCGACGGCAAGATCGCCGTGCCGCTTCTGGGCAGTCACCGGGGCGCCAATGCGCTGGCGCGCTGGGTCGCTGAGGGGTTCAGGGGGACGGCAGCGGTGACCTCGTTTTCCGATACGCTTTACGATTTCTCGCTCGACGATCCGCCGCCGGGTTATGCCGTGGGCAATCCCGAAGCGGTGCGTCCGCTGATGGCGGCGCTTTTGAAGGGCGAAAAGCTCAATGTCGAAGGGCCGTCGGGTTGGCTTTCGCTGGCGGGGTACCCTGTCGATCCGGAAGGGAGCCTTTTGCTGCGGGTGACCGAACGGGCGGCGGCGGGGCCGGGGCTGCTGGTGCATCCCAAGACGCTGGTCGTTGGACTCGGGTGCACGTCGCGCGCCGAAAGCGCCGAGGTGATCGAGCTCATCGAACAGGTGCTGGGCTCCGAGGGATTGTCGCCCCACGCGCTTGCGGCGTTCGCAACCATCGAGAGCCATGGCGATGCCGAAGCGCTCAGGGCCGCCGCGCTGCATTTCGATGTGCCGTTGCGGGTTTTTACCAAACGCGAGATTGGGCGCGAGAAGGCACGGCTGCATTCGCCTTCCGACGCGGTGGAAGAGGCGATTGGCGTGCCGGGTGTGTGTGAGGCGGTGGCGCTCAAGGCCGGGGCGCTGCTGGTCCCCAAGCGGAAGTCCGAGCACGTGACCTGTGCCGTGGGGCGGGCGGATATGCCGGTCGATCCGAGACAGTTCGGCAAGGGTGTTTGAGAGCCCGATTTAAAAGTCGGCCGGTTCGCGCTGCGCTTACACTACGCGTGAGGGCGAGACGGTGGAAACCCAATCGAACGCCGCTTCGACCGTCGCTACAGTCTCCGCGTCCGGAAGCACTGGGCGGGCGATCATAACGACTGCAACGCCCAATTCCCGCGCCGCGTCGAGCTTGGCCGCCATGTGCGGGCCGCCGGAATTCTTTGTGACGAGATGGGTGATCGCGTGGGCTTTGAGCACAGCGCGTTCGTTCGCGAGCGTGAAGGGGCCGCGTTCTGCGATAATGGTCCAGCCGGACGGGACGGCTTCGGGTGGCTCGATAACTCGGGCGACGATGGTGCCGTCCCGGACGTCATGGAAGGCGGCAAGGTCCTGCCTGCCGATGGTGAGGAAGGCGCGGGCGCCCTCGGGAAGAGAAGCCGCTGCGGCGGCCATATCGGGCACGGCGATCCAATCGGCACCCTCAGGCGCCGTCCATGCGGGGCGCTCGAGACGCAGGAGGGGGATGCGCGCTGCCTGCGCGGCGGCAACGGCGTTGGCCGAGATGC
Organism: Pelagibacterium halotolerans; assembly: GCF_044811015.1. Lineage (GTDB taxonomy): Bacteria > Pseudomonadota > Alphaproteobacteria > Rhizobiales > Devosiaceae > Pelagibacterium > Pelagibacterium halotolerans_A. The sequence goes on along the minus strand of NZ_CP085243.1, from coordinate 1,988,151 downwards.
GGGCGGCGAAGGGATGGGTGGCGTCGATCATGTGGGTGATGGCGGCATCCCGCATATAGCGCGCGAGGCCGTCCGCGCCGCCGAAACCCCCGGAGCGGATCTTGCCCTTGGGCAGCGCCGGCGACGAGGTGCGCCCGGCGAGCGAGGTTGTGACATCCTCGCCGCGCGCCGTGAGCGCATTCGCGAGCGCGCGTGCCTCGGCGGTGCCGCCGAGGATGAGGATGCGCTTTGTCTTCGCCGGATCGTTGCTCTGAGTCATGGCTGGGTTCTATATGAGCCCGAGAAGAGATTCCATCCAAGGAGACGCGCGTGCTGGGCTGGTTCAAACGCCGTGCGACACATAAGGGGCATTTCGCGCGGCTCGATGCGGCGGGGTTTCCCGAATTCGCGTCCGGCTCGGTCTGGCTCGTCGGCGCGGGGCCCGGCGCGCCGGGGCTGATTTCGCTCTTGGGCTATTATGCGCTCGGGGAGGCGGATGTGATCGTCTATGACGCGCTCGTGGGCAAGGGCCTGCTTGAGATGGCGAACCCGAAGGCCGAGACGATCTATGCAGGCAAACGCGGGGGGAAGCCTTCGGCGAAACAGGCGGACATTTCCCTGACGCTTATCGAAAAGGCCAGGGCGGGGCGCAAGGTGCTGCGGCTTAAGGGCGGCGACCCCATGATGTTCGGGCGCGGCGGGGAGGAAAGCGAGACACTCGCCAAGGCCGGGGTTCCGTTCCGGATCGTGCCGGGGATCACTGCCGGAGTGGGCGGGCTCGCCTATGCGGGGATTCCTGTGACGCACCGGGACACCAATCAGGCGGTGATTTTCTTGACCGGCCACGACAACACAGGAGGCGTGCCCCAGGCGGTGGATTGGGGCGCGGTCGCGACGGCGGCGCCGGTGATCGTGATGTATATGGCACTCAAGCATCTGGGCTCGATCGCGGACAAGTTGATTGCTGCGGGGCGGGCGGCGGACGACCGGGTGGCGGTCGTTTCGAACGCGGCGACGGCGGAGCAGACGGTGACCGAGACGACGCTGGGGGAGGCCGGAGCGCTGGTGGCGTCGCGGGACATTTCCACGCCAGCAGTGGTCGTGCTCGGGCCGGTCTCGCGGTATCGCGCGGCGCTCGATTGGTACACCGGTGGGCTGCGGGAGAACGCTCTTGGCTAAAGGGCTGGTCATCGCCGCGCCGCGCTCGGGCTCGGGCAAGACGGCAGTGACACTCGGGCTTGCGCGGATGCTCACGCGGCGGGGGCTCAAGGTGGCGCCAGCGAAGGCGGGGCCGGATTATATCGATCCGGCGTTTCTGGCACGCGCGGCGGGTTCGCCCGCGGTCAATCTCGACGTCTGGGCGATGGGTGGGGACCGGGCGCGGGACCTGGCGGCCCGGCATGGGGAGGACCATGACCTCGTCCTGATCGAGGGCGTGATGGGGCTGTTCGACGGCGCGGTGAGTGGGGGAGGATCGACGGCGGATCTTGCCGCGGCGCTGGATCTGCCGGTGGTGCTGGTGGTCGATTGCCAGAGCCAGGCGCAATCAGTGGCGGCGCTCTTGCACGGGTTTGCGACGTGGCGCACGGATGTGGAGGTTGCCGGAGCGATCCTCAACCGCGTGGCCTCCGAGAAGCACGAGGCCATGCTACGCGGGGCGTTGCGGGAGACCGGTATTGCCTGCCTGGGGGCCATACCCAAACGGGGCGATCTCGAACTGCCGGCGCGGCATCTGGGGCTGGTGCTGCCGGGCGATGTCGATGGTGTGGACGGCTTTGTGGCGCGCGCCGGGGCAGTGATGGAGACGCATATCAATGCCGATCTGCTACTGGCCATCGTGCGCGAGGTGGCGCCCGCTCCGCCGCTGTCCGATCTGCCACCCCTGGGGCAGCATATCGCGGTCGCGCGCGATGCGGCGTTTGCCTTTGTTTATCCGCATATGCTGAGTGGCTGGCACGCGGCGGGCGCGCAGCTCTCGTTCTTTTCGCCGCTTGAGGACGAGGCGCCGGCGGGGGATGCCGATGCGGTGTTTTTGCCCGGCGGGTATCCCGAACTGCACGGCGCGGCGTTGGCGGAAGCGGAGGGGTTTCGGGCCGGGCTCGCGGCGGCGCGGGATCGCGGGGCGCTGATTTACGGCGAGTGCGGTGGGTTCATGGTGCTTGGGGATATGCTGGTCGACAGGGAGGGCGTGACGCACAGGATGGCTGGGCTTTTGCCGGTGACGTCGCGGATCGACAAGCCCCGGCGGGTGCTCGGGTATCGGGTTTTGACACATGACTCGCCACTGCCCTGGCCTGCGCGGCTCACCGGGCATGAGTTCCACTATTCGAGCGCCGCGCCCGCCAATTTGCCACCGCTGTTCGAGGCGACGGATGCGGCGGGTGAGTCGCTGGGAGCGATGGGCGCGCGGGATGGGCGCGTTATGGGGTCCTACGCGCATGTGATTTCGGGGGCGGCTGCCTCATGACCGCCCGCGCGCTGATGGTGATGGGGACCGGATCCGATGTCGGCAAGTCGCTGATCGTTGCGGGGCTGTGCCGGGCGCTCGCCAATCGCGGGTTTCGTGTTGCGCCGTTCAAGCCGCAGAACATGTCGAATAACGCTGCCGTCACCGCCGATGGCGGGGAGATCGGGCGGGCGCAGGCGCTGCAGGCGCGCGCGGCGCGAAAGGCCCCGGTGACGGCGATGAACCCGGTGCTCCTGAAGCCCGAACGGGAGACGGGATCGCAAATCGTGGTGCGGGGGCGGCGTGTCGCGTCGATGAGCGCGCGGGAGTATTTCGCGTTTCGCGAACACTTGATGCCGGATGTGCTCGCGGCGTTTTCCGAATTGGCGGCGGAGAACGACTTCGTGCTTGTGGAGGGCGCGGGGAGCGCGTCGGAGATCAATCTGCGCGAGAACGACCTCGCCAATTTCGGCTTTGCGCGAGCGGCGGGCGTGCCCGTGGTGCTGGTGGGGGATATCCACCGGGGCGGGGTGATTGCGTCGGTCGTGGGGACATTTGCGGTGGTTGATCCCGAGGATAGGGCGCTGCTCGCGGCGACGCTTATCAATAAGTTTCATGGCGATCCATCGCTCTTTGATGATGGCAGGCGGCTGATTGCCGAGAAGACCGGCGTGCCGTGCCTGGGGCCCGTGCCCCATTTCTCCGATGCGGGACGGCTGCCCGCTGAGGACGTGCTGGCGCTCGATGCGCCGCAGCAGGCGGGGGGCGAGACGGTGATCGCGGTGCTCCGGCTGGGGCGGATCGCCAATTTCGACGATCTCGACCCGCTACGGGCGGAGCCAGGGGTGCGGGTGGTGTTGGTGACGCCAGGAGAGGCGATCCCGCGGGCGGCGAAGCTCGTCGTCATTCCCGGCTCTAAGGCGACGCGGGCTGATCTGGACTTCGTACGGGCCCACGGGTGGGATGTCGATATCGCTGCGCATATCCGGGCCGGTGGGCACGTGCTGGGAATATGCGGCGGGTATCAAATGCTCGGGCGCACCGTGGCCGATCCAGCGGGGATCGAGGGCGCGCGGGGCGAAAGTGCGGGGCTCGGGCATCTCGATGTCGAGACCGTTATCGACCCCCACAAGCAATTACGGGTCGAGGCTGCGCGCGATGCCGTGTCCGGGCTGCCGCTTTCGGGCTATCATATGCATATGGGTGTGACGCGCGGCGACGATACGCAAAGACCGTTCGGGTTCGTGGCGGGCGTACCGGAAGGCGCGCGCAGTGCCGACGGGCGCGTCATGGGCACATATCTGCACGGACTTTTCGCCGCTGACGATTTTCGGCGCGATTTCCTCGCCCGGCTCGGGATCGCGGCGGATCCGCTGCTCGATTATGACGCGGGGGTGGATACGACGCTCGATGCGCTCGCGGACCATCTCGAAGCCCATCTCGATCTCGATGCGCTTTTCGCGCTCGCACGGCCGGTGGCGTCATGAGTGTATGGGCTGCCGTCCTCGCACTGATCATCGAACGGGTCTGGGGGTATCCGGATCGGGTCTACCGGATTTTGAGCCATCCCGTGGTCTGGATGGGCTGGGTGATCGGCAAGGGCGACGAGACGTTCAACAAGCCCGATGAGACATCGTTCGAAACCGGACGGCTCGTCGGCGCGGTGTGCCTCGGGGCGTTTCTGGCGCTGGTGCTGGTCGTGACCCAGCCCGTGGCACGACTTTTCTCGGCGTTGCCGGGTGGGTGGGTGTTCGAGGCGGCTGTTGCGTCTTCGTTTCTGGCGCAGAAGAGTCTTGGGGAAGCCGTTGCGCGGGTCGCGGCGGCATTGCGGGAGGGGCCAATCGAAGCTGCGCGTGAGGCGGTTTCCCATATCGTGGGGCGCGATACGGCTGGGCTCGATGAGGCCGAAATTTCCCGCGCGGCGATTGAAACGCTTGCTGAAAACGCATCGGACGGGGTGGTGGCGCCCCTCTTTTATCTCGTGCTGTTCGGACTGCCAGGGATTGCCGTCTATAAGGCGATCAATACCGCCGATTCCATGATCGGGCACACATCCGACCGTTACCGCGCCTTCGGCTGGGCGGCGGCGAAGCTGGACGATGTCGCCAACTTTATTCCGGCGCGCCTGACAGCCCTGCTGATTGCGCTCGCCGCGCGCTGGATTCCGGGTGCCGTCCCGGGCGGAGCGCTGCGGACGGCACGGCGGGATTCGATCAGGCACGCATCGCCCAATGCGGGCTGGCCGGAGGCTGCGCTGGCGGGCGCGCTGGGGTTTGGGTTGGGTGGTCCGCGGGCCTATAAGGGTGAGGTGCTCGATCTGCCGGCGATGGGGGACGGCCGCCGGGAATTGGATGCAGACGATATCGATAGGGCGCTCACGCTCTACCGGCGGCTACTTGATGTGCTGCTGGGAGCGACAGTGGCGTGTGCGGTGGTGGTTTGGGTGGTTTGAGGCCGGATTTTCCAACTAAAGTATTTTTCGACCTGACTGAATCATTGGGCCTCCTCCTCCCCCGTCGTCATCCGGCTCCCCGCATGCGCGGGGACAAGTTGTCCGGGTGATCCAGAGCAGCCCCTGCGCCCAGCGCAAACGGATGCAGAGTCGCCCGCGCGCTGGACAGCGCGCTGCTGGATCACCCGAATAAATCGGGTGATGACGGGTAGGGGGGTAAGGATGGGATGTGCAGCGATCCAATATGAGCGGATTGCCCTCTAATTCGCATCCTTCCACGGTGCATCGCCCTTCACCACCACTGGAATCCCCGCAACCACCAAATAAACGTGGTGGCAGATTTCCGCGAGGCGTTGGTGGGCGGAGCCGGTGAGGTCGCGGAAGGTGCGGGCCAATGCGTTGTCGGGGACGATGCCGAGACCGACTTCGTTCGAAACGATAATCACCCTGGTGTCTTCAATCGTATCGAGTGTATCAACGAGGGTTTCCACCTCCTCGGCGACGTCACGCTCCATGCTCAAAAGATTGGTGATCCAGAGCGTCAGGCAATCGACCAGAATCACGTCATGTTCCTGGGCGGCGGCGAAGATGGCTTCAGCGATCTCCATGGGCTCTTCAATGGTGTCGAACCGCCCCTCACGCATGCGCTGATGTGCGGCTACACGTTCGGCCATTTCATCGTCGAGGGTCTCCGCGGTGGCCAGATAGGCCGGTTTCTTGGCCGCACGCGTGGCAATTTCCTCGGCCAGTGCGGTTTTGCCCGAACGGGCGCCCCCTAGAATCAGGATGTGGTCATTCACGCAAAAACCCTCCGCAGCGGTCACCAACCGGATGATATATTTAGGATCTGAACCTTATCATGCCATATTCGCCCCGCCCATCGGGCCGCGTCATCGCCAATTTCCGATTTGACCGTCTACGACTTTTGTCTTAGGCCCTGTGCTCGAAAGAACGGAGCGTCCGACTTTGACCAAATACTATCTCGGCGTTGACGGCGGCGGCACCAATTGCCGCGTACGGCTGACCGATCTCGATTTCAAGACTCTCGCTGAAGCCCGCAACGGGCGCTCCAATCTGCAACTCGAGGGCGGCGACCCCGCTTACGAGTCGATCATGGCCGGTACCCGGGAGGCCTTCGAAAAGGCCGGACTCGATTTTGCCGAGACCGCTCAGACCGTGGCTTGCTTCGGGATGGCCGGCGGCCGGCTGCCGACCGCGCGCGATGCCTTCGAGGCCCGCGACTGGCCGTTCGCCAAGGTCCGGGTCTATGATGACATCGATATCGCCCGCGCTGGCGCTCACGAGGGTGAAGATGGTGCTGTGATCATCGTGGGGACCGGTTCGGCCGGTCTCGCGCTGGTCGAAGGCAACCGTTACCAAGTCGGCGGCTGGGGGTTCCATGTCGGCGACCAGATGTCCGGCGCGATTTTGGGCCGGGAACTCGTGCGCTATGCGGTCGAGGCGACGGACGGGCTGGTCGAAGGTTCGCCCCTCACTGAAAAGGTGATCGATACGCTCGGTCCGACGCTCGACGCGGTCATGGCCTGGAGCTTCGACAAGCGCCAGCCCGCCGATTACGGGGCATTGATGCCGATGCTCATGGATTATTTCGAAAAGGGCGACCCGGTCGCCGAGAAGATGATCGAGATCGAGCTTGGCTATATCGATCGTTATGTGGCTTACTTCAAAGCGTGTGGTGCAAAAAAACTTGCTGTCGTGGGCGGTTTCGGTGAGGCGCTGATGCCTCTGCTGAGCATCCGCTACGGCGACTATGTCAGCCTGCCCCGCGCCGAACCCCTACACGGTGCCGTCATTCTGGCTCGCCAGAACTTCGGCGCTTAAGTTTCGTTTACGCACACGGAGGGCTTGCGTGTCGTCCCGTATCATCCCAGTTCAGCCTTTTGACTATGTCGTTTTCGGCGCCACCGGGGATCTGACCCGGCGCAAGCTGATCCCGGCCCTGTTCCATCGCTTTTACGACGGCCAGTTCGACGAGCGTTCGCGCATCATTGGCGTGTCGCGCACGGCGCTTTCGGATGCCGATTTCCAGAAAACCGCGCGCGAGGCCGTCGTCGAGTTCGTCGAGAAGGAATACCAGGACAAGAAGGTCGTCGACCGCTTCATTTCCTGTTTCTCCTATATCGCCAACGACGTGACCGACAAGAACGGCTGGGCCGAGCTTGAAGCCAGCCTCCGGTCCGAACCCGAGGTCGTACGTGCCTTTTACCTGGCGGTCGCCCCGTCGCTTTTCGGGCCGATCTGCGACTATCTCGACCAGAAGGGGTACTGGCGCCGCGACGCCCGCGTGGTGCTCGAAAAGCCGCTGGGGCACGATCTCGAATCCTCGATGGAGATCAACGATTCGATCTCGGAGGTCTTCGCGGAGGATCAGGTTTACCGCATCGACCATTATCTGGGGAAGGAAACCGTCCAGAACCTTCTGGCGCTCCGGTTCGGCAACATCCTGTTCGAGCCCATCTGGGACGCCGCTCATATCGATCACGTGCAAATCACCGTGGCCGAGGAAGTGGGCGCAGGCGCGCGCGGCTATTACGACGAATCCGGTGCGTTGCGCGATATGGTGCAGAACCATCTGATGCAGCTTTTGTGCCTCGTCGCCATGGAACCGCCGGCATCGGACGACGCCAATGCGCTGCGCGACGAAAAGCTCAAGGTGCTCCGGTCGCTAAAGCCGATCACAGGCGATGCGGTGGCGAAAATGACCGTGCGCGGCCAGTATCGCGGCGGCGCGGTCGACGGCAACTCGGTGCCTGGGTACCAGGAGGAATTGCCCGACGACAAGAAGGGTTCGAAAACCGAGACCTTCGTGGCTATCAAAGCCGAAGTCGAGAACTGGCGCTGGGCTGGCGTGCCGTTCTACCTGCGCACCGGCAAGCGGCTTTCGACGCGGGTTTCCGAGATCGTCATCCAGTTCCGCCAGATTCCGCATTCGATCTTCGACCATGCGGAGGGTGCTCCTCGGCCAAACAAGCTTATCATCCGGCTTCAGCCTGACGAAGGGGTCAAGATGCTGATGATGATCAAGGATCCCGGCCCCGGCGGTATGCGCCTGCGCGAAGTGCCGCTGAACCTCTCGTTCGCCGAGACGTTCCACGAGAGGACGCCCGAGGCCTATGAGCGGCTGCTGCTCGACGTCATCCGCGGCAACCAGACGCTTTTTATGCGCCGGGACGAGCTCGAGGCGGCCTGGCGCTGGATCGACCCGATCCGGGAAGCCTGGGATGATGCAACGGACGCGCCGCAGTCCTATACCGCGGGCACCTGGGGCCCGACCGGCTCGGTGGCACTCATCGAACGCGATGGGCGCACCTGGCATGAAGGCGTGGAGTAACCCCCAGGCAAAACCAAGTGAGGAGCGGACAATGAGCATCGAACGCCACGTCTTTGCGACGAAGGAGAAACTCGCCGAGGCGCTCGCCGACGCCATTGCCGAGAACCTCAATGCCGGGATCGACGCCCATGGCAAGGCAACACTGGCGGTGTCGGGCGGATCGACCCCCAAGCGGTTCTTCGAGGCGCTTTCGCGCCGCGAGGATGTCGACTGGGAGAACGTGGTCGTGACCCTGGTCGACGAGCGCTGGGTGGACGAAACCTCGGACCGTTCCAACGCGCGGCTGGTGAAGGAATACCTGCTTCAGGGGCCGGCGAAGGCCGCAACCTTCGTTCCGCTTTATTCGGGCGGAGCAGAGCCCGATGCGGCGGGCATCGAGAGAACCAATGCCGCGCTGGCGGAATTGCCGGCGCCCTTCGATGCGATCATCCTCGGCATGGGTTCCGACGGGCACACGGCGTCGTTCTTTCCCGGCGGAGACACGCTTTCCGATGCGCTGACCGGTGAGGGGCCGGCCATCGCCATCCGCGCACCCGGAGCCGGCGAGGCGCGGGTGACCTTTACCCTGCCCCGGCTTCTGGCAACGCGCGCGCTCTATCTCCATATTGAGGGGGATGAGAAAGCGCAGGTCTTCGACAAGGCGCTCGAAACCGGCCCGGTCGAGGATATGCCGGTGCGCGCCGTGCTCTCGCAGTCGGTCGTCCCCGTTTCTCTTTTCTGGTGTCCTTAGGGCCCGTCAAACCCCTATCTACAATCGATGACAGGCCCTGGGGCCCGGATATCGCTCACCAAGGAGGCCCGAACATGAGTGTGAAATCGGCGATCAAGGATGTGACGGACCGCATCGCGGCCCGCTCCGAGCTTTCACGCCGCGACTATCTTGACCGGCTCGACAAGGCGCGCAAGCAGGGCGTCTACCGCTCGACGCTTTCCTGCGGCAACCTCGCGCATGGGTTCGCCGCCTGCGGGCCGACGGACAAGGCCGCGCTGTCGGGCGAAACGGCGCTCAATCTCGGGATCATCACAGCCTATAACGACATGCTCTCGGCTCATCAGCCCTATGAGACCTATCCGGGGATCATCAAGGCCGCCGCACGCGAGATCGGCGCCGTGGCGCAGGTGGCCGGCGGCGTTCCGGCCATGTGCGACGGGGTGACCCAGGGCCAGACGGGGATGGACCTGTCGCTCTTTTCCCGCGACGTGATCGCGATGGCCGCGGCGGTGGGGCTTTCGCACAACATGTTCGATGCGGCGGTGTTTTTGGGGATTTGCGACAAGATCGTTCCGGGGCTCGTCATCGCGTCGTTGACCTTCGGGCACCTGCCGGCTGTGTTCATCCCCGCCGGGCCGATGACGACGGGGCTCCCGAACGACGAAAAAGCGCATGTGCGCCAGCTTTATATGGAGGGCAAAGTCGGCCGCGACGCGCTCCTGGAGGCCGAAAGCAAGTCCTATCATGGGCCAGGAACCTGCACGTTCTACGGGACGGCCAATTCCAACCAGATGCTCATGGAGATCATGGGTCTGCACCTGCCCGGCGCGAGCTTTGTCAATCCCGGCACGCCTTTGCGCGATGCGCTGACCAAGGCCGCGACCAAGCGCGCGCTGTCGATCACCGCGCAGGGCAATGAATACACGCCCGCCGGTCACGTCATCGACGAAAAGGCGATCGTCAATGGGCTGGTGGGGCTGCTCGCGACTGGCGGATCGACCAATCACACCATGCACCTCGTCGCCATGGCGAACGCCGCCGGGCTGAGGATCACCTGGGAGGATATGTCGGCGCTCTCGGACCACGTTCCGCTTCTGGCGCGGGTCTATCCCAACGGGCTTGCGGACGTAAACCATTTCCACGCCGCCGGCGGCATGGGCTTTTTGATCCGCGAACTGCTCGATGCGGGATATCTGCACGACGACGTGACCACCGTCTGGGGCAAGGGGCTCGAGGCCTATACCAAAGAACCGCGCTTTATTGGCGAGGAGCTGACCTTCGAGCCCGCGCCCGCCGAAAGCGGCAACCCCAAGGTTCTGACCACGGCGTCCGAACCGTTCTCCAAGACCGGCGGGCTGCAATTGCTTTCGGGCAATCTGGGCAAATCGGTAATCAAGGTTTCCGCCGTCAAGCCCGAGAACCGGGTCGTCGAAGCGCCGGCGAAGGTATTTCACACCCAGCAGGGCTTGCAGGACGCGTTCAAGGCCGGGGAGCTGACCGAGGATTTCATCGCGGTCATCCGCTTCCAGGGCCCCAAGGCCGTCGGTATGCCCGAGTTGCATAAACTCACGCCGACGCTGGGGATTTTACAGGATCGCGGGATCAAGGTTGCGCTGGTCACTGACGGGCGTATGTCGGGGGCCTCGGGCAAGGTGCCCGCGGCGATCCATATGACCCCCGAAGCCGCAGATGGCGGGCCGATCGCGAAAATCCGCGACGGTGACATGTTGCGGCTCGATGCCAATGAAGGCACGCTCACCTATCTGGGCGACGAGCACACCTTCCTTGCGCGCACGCCGGCGACGGAAAATCTCGAGCACGAGCATTACGGCATGGGCCGCGAGCTTTTCGCCGGGTTCCGGCAGCTCGTAGGGGCAGCCGATCGCGGCGCGAGCGTGTTCGCGTAAGCCGATTTTGGATGGAAAAAGGGTCCGGCACATCGCCGGGCCCTTTTCGTTATGTGGTTTCCTTGGCGACTTCGGCCTCATGCTCGGGTGCTGTCGAGACGAGCTGGGAGGCCGGGGACTGGGTGAGCAGCAGGTAGCGCTCGAACTGAATCAGCACATCGTGGATGAGCTGATCGCGGGTCATGCCCATGACGTCGTAACCACGGCTGCCGCCGGAGAAATAAGTATGCGCCTCGTGCCGCGTTCCCGGCCGCGAGGCTTCGAACGCCGTGAACGCCGCGAGCTTCTGGGATGCCGGAACGACACCGTAGACAAAATCGCGGACGCCCTCGGCCGGTGACTTAAGCGCGACGGCTCCGTTTCCTTCTGTCTCGACGAAGGCCTGACGTCCACCATCGGTGAGTTCCTTGGCGACCTGTTCGAGCGCGGGCTTGACCTCCTTGTCGATGAAGGCGGTAATTTCCGCTTCGGTTGGCGCGTGGAGCATCAGCGCCACCCGCCGTTGCCAGGTGAGCCCGGAGGCCGGCTGCGCCGGTGCAGCGAGCGGCACGGCCTCATGCGCCTCGAGCTGGGCGAGATCGGCTTTCATCCCCACATAGAGCGCCCAGATGAGCGCCAGCATCACGAAGGTGAACGGCAACGCGCTCGCAATCGTCGCCGATTGCAACGCCCCAAGCCCGCCCGCGAGCAGCAGGACGGCGGCGACGATCCCTTCGAGCGAACACCAGAAGACCCGTTGCACCGTCGTCGTTTCAGTTTCCCCGCCCGCCGCGATGGTATCGACCACGAGCGAGCCGGAGTCCGAGGAGGTGATGAAGAAGATCGCCACCAGAAGGATCGCGAGTGTAGAGGTGACGGCTGTCAGCGGCAGATAGGTGAAGAACTGGAAGAGCCCCACCGAGACGTCATTGGCGACCGCCACACCCAATTCGCCCGCCGCGACGCCGGTATCGACGAAGATCGCCGTATTCCCGAAGACGGTCATCCAGAAGAAGGTGAACCCGGCGGGGATGAACAGAACCGCCATAACGAATTCCCGTACAGTCCGCCCACGGGAAATCCGGGCGATGAACATACCGACAAAGGGCGACCAGGAAATCCACCAAGCCCAGTAAAAGAGCGTCCAGGAGTCAACCCAGGGTGTGGGTTCATAGGCGTAGATGTTGAAGGTCCGCAGGAGCAGCGTATCGAGGTATAGCCCGATATTCTGGACGAAATCACGGAAGAGGTCTGCCGTAGGGCCCATGAAGAGGACGAAGATCATCAAGAGAACCGCGATGACCAGATTGGTCTCCGATAGGATGCGGATACCCTTGTCGAGCCCGGTCACCACCGAGATCGTCGCAAACAGCGTAATCACCGCGATGAGCGGGATTTGAACCAGTGGGCCCATGGGTAAGCCGATGAGGTAGTTGAGCCCGGCATTGATCTGGGTAACCCCCAGCCCAAGCGAGGTTGCGATGCCGAACATCGTGCCCACGATCGCGAAGATATCGACCGCGTGGCCGATGGGGCCATTGATCTTGTCCTTGAGTAGAGGATAGAGCCCGGAGCGGATGGTGAGCGGCAAGTTGTAGCGATAGCCGAAATAGGCGAGGGACAGCCCGACGACGGCATAGATGGCCCAGGCGTGGATGCCCCAGTGGAAGAAGGTCACCGTCATGGCCTCACGCGTCGCCGCGACAGTTCCCGGCTCTGCGGTGGGCGGAGCGAGGTAGTGGGTCATCGGTTCCCCGACCGCGAAGAACATCAGCCCGATCCCCATGCCGGCGGCAAAGAGCATCGCGATCCATGAGAGGAATTTAAAATCGGGCTCGGAATCATCGGGGCCCAGCTTCAGCCGTCCGAACCGCCCCAATGTGAAAAGGAGCACGGAGACGAGAAAAATGCCGACGGCAAGCAGATAGAGCCAGCCGAAGGTGTCGAGAATATTGCTCTGCAGCCCGGAAAATATATCTCCGGCCTGACCGGGAAAGACGACGCCGATCAAAAGAAAAATAGCGATAATGATCACAGCGCCGAAAAAGACCGGTGGGTTGATGATGAATCGGCTGAACATGAGCCCCCCACTTTCCGCTTTTCCATGGATTGGCCTACGTTCCCCAGGGCAGGCCAGCCTAAGAGCCCAACCGAAAACTCGGACGGGTCGGCCTGGCGGGTCTTGTTTGTTCAGGAAAAGTGGGAAATCGAAGCCAATATGGCTGATATTGCCTCCGATTTCCCACTTTTCCTGAACAAAAATCCCTCGCCAGTCCTCGGCCACCGAGTTTTCGGTTGGGCTCTAACATGGCCAAGTCTATCAACTATGCTCCGGTATACAACCGAGCTTGGGGAAATCCCTCCGGAAAGCGAGGTGGGTTGGCGCTGAGCCTGTGCCGCAAGCCTACGCGTTCTTGTCCGCGTGTTTCAAAAGCACGTCTTTGGCCTCGTTGATCCTGGCGGCGAGGAAGGCTGAGCCACCGGCGTCCGGATGGACCTTTTTCATCAGCGTCCGGTGTGCAGAACGAATTTCCGCAGGTGTGGCGCCGGGAGAGAGTCCCAGGATTTCATAGGCTTCCTCAACGCCCGACAGGCCGCTGCCCGAATGCGGTTCGGCATCGTCCTGCGCGCGCGTGCTATCCATGCCGAAGTGCTCGGCGAAATATTCCCGCCACCCCGCGCGGTTGGCATCGAGCCAGCTTTCGAACAGCGCAACGGAATCCGGATCGCCGTCGACTTCATCGTAAAGCGCCCAGCATTCCTCTGCCGAGAGGTCCGCGAGGTCACGGCCCCCAAAAAGCCCCTCGCGCACCTCGCCGGTGACCGCGCCCGTATCATGGTCGAGCCGCATGGCGAAATACCGGCTTTTCACGCTTGAGGCGTTGTTCGGGCTCGCACGGCCAGCGCCGAAATCGATCGGGCCCAACCGTCCACGCGCCAAAACGCCGACGCCCGCCGCGCCCAGCAAGCCAGCCACGAAAACATTGCCCCGCAAGCCAAAGAGCGCGCCGATGGCAAGCAGGACGCCCCCGACCGCCCAGCGCAAGGCACGCACAAGCTCACGCATGCGATTCTGGGTGTAGAGCGAATAAAGGTACAAAAGCCCAAGCGCGATCGCGAGGGCGGCGACAAGCCATATCATCGCAATTGCTCGAGCAGTTTTTGTGCTCCGGCGCTTTTTTGGAGCTTCAAGGCCTCGCGCCCACCGCTGGCATAGGCGGCGACGGCCCGCAGGAGGGCGGCGAGTTCGTCCGGCGCGGAGGAATCGAAGTGCGCATAGGCACCCTTGGTGAGCCGCGCGAACTCGCGGAAGGCAGTTTCCGCCGTACGGTCATGGCCCTCCTGGAACAGGAAGATGGGACAGTGCAAAAGCCCCAACTCGCCCGCTTTCTGGGCGAGCTTGTCGATATCTTCCTCCATCGCGTCGCCCACATAGACGACTGCGTTGATCTTTTCCTTCTTGTGCTCGTTGCGCGCGTGCGAAAGGACCTTGGAAATCTGCGTATGTCCGCCCCGGCAGTCGATGCCGGTCATCAGGTCCGCGAGCGCGCGGGCATCGCGCACCCATTTGGATGAACGGCACTCGCCAAACCCGCGGAAATAGATGAGTTGGACGTCGAGCCCGCCGGTCTTGGCGACAGTTTCGAACATCTCCGCCTGAAGTTGGCAGGCAAGGTCCCATGTCGGCTGGCGGCTCATCGTCGCATCGAGCGCAAAGAGCAATCGGCCACGGTCCGGACCCGATGCCCCCTTTTCAGCCGTCATCGCGCCGACTTGCTTGACGAAATCGGCGATCTCGCTTTTCGCGCTACGCTCTTCGGCCTGCGGCGTCTTTTCCTCACGCCGGGTCGGGGTTTTTTCCGCCAAAAGCGCCTCCCATAAACTCCTTTCGAATATGGTCCGCAAGAGGCACTGCCGCAAGTCTCTGGACGCGGCGCGATTATTCGGTGGCAGTTGGGCGCTCGCTCATCACGATGTCGATGAGCCCCCATTCCCTGGCTTCTTCGGCCGACATGAATTTGTCGCGATCCAGCGCCTTTTCGACCTCTTCATAGGTGCGTCCGCAATGCTCGGCGTAAAGTTGCGTGATCCGGTGCTTGGTCTTTTGCATCTCTTCGGCATGGATCGCGATGTCCGAAGCCTGCCCCTGATAACCGCCGAGCGGTTGATGCACGTGGATAGAGGCGTTGGGCAATGCCGCGCGGTGACCGGCTTCGCCGGCCATGAGAAGGAACGATCCCATCGAGCGTGCGGTTCCCATGCACAGGGTATGGACCGGCGGGCGAACGAGCCGCATGGTGTCGTAAATCGCCAGCCCCGAAGTGATCACCCCGCCATAGGAGTTGATGTACATCTCGATGGGGCGCTTGGAATTCTCCGCTTCGAGAAACAAGAGCTGCGCGCTCACGACCGAGGCCATATGGTCGTTGACCTCGCCGTTGACGAAGACGATCCGCTCGCGCAGCAGGCGCGAATAAATGTCGAAGGCGCGTTCGCCCCGGCTCGATTGTTCGACCACCGTGGGGACGAGTTGCATCGTGTCGCGCATGGGCGACCTCCTTTCATAGTCCTTATGTGGGCTCTGGATGCGCGTGGCGCTAGGCGGCGCGCATCGTGGTCATATTGCCGTTGACTGCGCGCGGCAGCGCAACGAGGGTTGCCTCGCGGGCGTGGACGATCCTCAAAACAGTGCCGCCGTTTTCGCCCGGCGCCATGATGAAAGCGACGATGTTGCGCGCGGTAGGCGCATCCGCATCGAGGACGCGATAGCGCACTTCGGTTTCCGGTTCGGCATGGACGGGCTCCGCTTCGGCCAGGTCGGCGTCCGGAAGCCAGCGGTTACGCAATACCGGATCGGTGAGTGCACGCCAGACAGCAGCGGGCGGCGCGTCGAGCGGGGTTTCGAACACCAGCCTTGGGCCATCGGGCATTGCGGCGTCCTCGGTGTTCATGGGTCCATATCCTTGAGCACGGTTTTGAGATCTTCGATCCGGGCCGGCCAGTAGGCCCGGTATTTTTCGAGCCAGCGTCCGATCGCGTCGAGCCCCTGGGGATCGACGTGGTAATTGACGAAACGTCCTTTGCGTTCCTCGCGTACGAGTCCCGCCTGGCGCAAAACGGCGAGGTGTTGGCTCATCGCCGGCTGGCTGATCGGCATCCCCTCGCGCAACTCCGTCGCGTTGCGGCTGCCTTCGGCCAGCCTCTGGAAAATCACGAAACGTGTGGGATCGCCGAGTGCGCGGAAAATGTCCTGTTCCATCATGATCGACAGATAAGCATAGACTTATTTGATTCGCAAGGGGCGCCGTACGCGAGCTTAATCCGCCTCTTCCCAGGTGCGCTGCATCACCACGAATGTAAAGGAGGCCGACCAACCGATCAGGACGAACCCCAGAAGAGCTTGCAAGCCGGAGATGAGGCGAAGGTCGCCCGTTGCTGTGACGTCCCCCACGCCCAGCGTCGTGAAGCTCGTAAGGGAGAAATAGAGATAGTCCCGAGGTAAGCCCTCAAACGCGCCGCCGAGAGACCCCAGCCAGGGGCTTACGTTGATGAGGAAGTACAAAAAAGCGAACAATACGATCGATGCCAGATGCGCGATCAGAACGCCGAGGACGCCGATCGTGACGCGGACACGATTTTTGAGGCGGACGCGGCGCAGAAGGCGTGCGGTATAGCTGAGCAGTTCATAATGCAGAACGACGGACACCAATACCATGACAAGGCCGATGAGCCCCGCGATCATCGTTTCTTCCATAAAAAAACCCGGCTAAAACCCACCGCCGGTCTTGAAACCGCCGCCGCCAAAGCCGCCACCGGTCTTGAACCCGCCGCCGCCGAAGCCGCCTGAGCGTGGACGGCTGAAGCCGCCCGACGATCCGCCGGTCCCCCAGGGGCCTCCTGAGCGCGGGCGCGGGCTGAACCCGCCTGGCGGAATAGTGAACCCGCTTTTGTGCTTGCGCTTGCGGCTGCGCGCCGGTGGCACGATGGGCCCCGAGCCGCCCGCCCAGTCCTGCGAATTGCGCCAGTGACCCCAATAGGCGGATGCAGAGATCGCACCGCGCAGAAATTCGTTGAGCAGGTCGCCCACCAGCCTGTCTTCCCCAAAGCGCGAGCGCGGGTCGTCATAGCGGGACTTCTTGAATTCGAACGCGATATCCTCGAGCTCGCGCCGCCGCGTTTCCAATGTCTTGAGGCGCGCGCGGTCCTCGCGCAGCTCGGCCTCGTCGTCGGCGATGCGGCGGCGCGTATCCTCGAGCTTGGCAACAATGGCATCGTCGCGCGGTGTTCCGGTCTGGCGGGCATCGGCGAGCAATTGGGCAACGTCCATGCCGCTGATCGCCTGGGCCAGAAGGCCCACGGCCTGCTCGTATTTCGGATCGCCGCCTTCGGCGAGCTTCTTATGCTGGGCGGTGAGCGTTTCGCGTGCGTCCTCGGCGGCTATGATGGCCGTGTCGATCTCCTCGAGCCGGCCTTCGAGCGTGGCGACCGCATTCCGCGTTTCTTTCCCGCCTGCTGCGTCGATCGCCGCGTCTTCGAGCGCTTCACGCTTTTGCGCGGCCTCGGCGGCCTCGGTTCTGAGCCGTTCAGCGTGTGCCCTGAGGCGTTCGGGGATTTCGTTGAGCATGAAGTAATTGGCGCGCGCGTCGGCGTAGCCGACAAGCTTTGCCACCCAGGCATCGAGCGCGCGCGTGAGGCCTCGGGTCCGGTATTGCGGCGTCGCATAGCCGCGGTCCCAAAGATACATGAAGAGTGGATCGTTCCGGTAGGGCTGGCCCTTCTCCTCGCGATCGGCTTCGGCCTGGGCGGCCTTTTCCAGCGCGTTCTCGGCGGTCGCCTCCAACTCGTCCTCGGCTTCGACGGCGCGCCTGTATTGCGCCTCCGCGGAAAGCTCGACCGATAGCGCCTTCTTGAGGGCTTCGATCTCCTCGCGCTTGGCCGAAAGCTCGGCAAGCACCTCACTGCGCTCATGTGTGAGGGCGTCGAGGGTCTTGTCCTGCTCGGCGAGCTGGTCTTGCAGCTCTTCCATGGCCTCGCCATGAGCGCGCAGCATCTCGTGCGCCTGTTCTTCCGCGCGGGTCATGCGGCCCGCGAGATCGGCCCGGGTTTCTTCTGTGAGGCGGACTTCGGCGAGCGCACGCAATTGCGCGAGCTCGGTCTCGCGCAGCTTGCCCATGCGCTCGGTCGCGCGCGAAATCCGGCGCGTGATTTGGTCCTCCTCGCGCCGGATGTCCTTAAGCGCATCGTCGAGCGCCTTCAGCGCGTTGGGTCCGCTCAAGCCTACCATTGCGTTATCGCTCCATCGAGCACCGGCATCGAGTATTCGATATCGAGAAAGCCATACCGCTTGAGCCCGAGAACGTTGCGCTGGATGATGCCGTCGTCCAGCCGGTCGTCGCGGATTGCATTATAGGTTGTCTCGGGGACCCGAACGGCCCAGGTGCTAACGATCTCGGTTTCTCCGGTCTCCTCATTCCGGATCGGCATCTCGACGGGCTGGTCGTCGAGGCCAATGGCTTCGACGACGATATAAAAGTTCGTCGCGTCGGAATTTTCCTCCGGAAAGCGCCAGATGCCGGTGTTTTCGCCCTCGCGGTCGACGATGCGCAGGGAGAATTCGGCGAGAAGTCGCTGGTGGATTGCCTCAAGCTCCGCGATAGCGGCGAGCGCGCCTTCGCGATCGCCGTTTGCCGCCGCCGCCTTGCCGCGCACGACCCAGGGTTCGGCTTCCTCAAGCGCGGCCTGCACCTTGGTGTCCGTATAAATCGCGTCATAGATCGCATCGATCCGCGCCGGCAGGGTTTCGGCCAGTTCGATCCGGGCGGCTTCGCGCTGGGCTTCCATATAGGGCCGGTAGGCGAAAAAATATCCCGCAAGCCCGATAACGAGCGCAGCAGCAATCGCAAGCGCCGGTTTGCCCCAGCGCCCACGCGAGATGTAGAGCCGTGCAAGCCGCGTCTGCCAGCTTTCCGGTGGCGGCGTATAGGTGAAGCGCGCTTCGTCGAGCGCCTTGACGCCCTCGACAAGGATATGATCGGGCACCTCGATGCCCTGGTCGTGGTAGAGCGCCCGCAGGCGCTCGACGAGCTGCGCCTCGCGGTTGGACGCATTGAGCTCGCGGGCGACGAGATTGCGCTCGTGCCGCAAGGTGTCGACGACATCCATCGCCAGCATGACCTCGTCGAGAGGGGCCTCCTGCCGCGTACTCATCGGATACCCACCATTACGACCAGGCGCGTCAATTCCCTGCCGACAACGCGTTGCCTTCGGCGGCGAGGCGCGCCAGACGCTTCTTGCCATCCTCGACCGCATCGCGGATTTCGGCAGAGTTTTTTGTCGAGGCTTCGCGCATCTCGGCGATGATCTCGCGCGAGCGCTCCTGGAAATTGACGACGCTGTCGACCAGCGTCTTGACCGCGTCCGCGCGAATGGTCGGGCCATAGCCGGCCTTCAAAGCCTCTTCCTGCACCTTGCCGCCGATATCGGCGAGGGTCTCGAGGCTCTTGCTCATCCCTTCCTTCATCGCGTTGAGCGTTTCGGTGGATTCGTGCAGGCCGAAAAGACCGGTGAAGGAGGCCGAAAGCGCGGTCAGGACGGTCTCGTTGGTCGAAAAGAACGAGACCGACTGCTGATAGACGCGTTCCTTGGCGTTGGTCGTCTGCATCAGCCGCGCCATGATGACTTCGGAGGTGGAATAGGAAATCGTGAGATTGTCCGAGAGGTCCTTGGCGATCTGGTAACGCCGCTCCTCGTTCTGGAGCGCGCGGACCTTTTCGTCGCGCGCCATCTCCAGCCGCGCACGGTCTGCCGGTGTGCCTTCGGTGAAGGCTTCCAGTGCATCGGAGGCGGTCTTGAGATCGGCTTTTTTCTCTTCGAGCTTGCGTTCGGCGATTTCGAGCACTTCAAGCGCCATCACCTCGGCCTGCTTGAGCGCGCCGCGGAAGTCGCGATAGGCTTCAAGGATCGTGGTTTCGCGGTCGATCTGATCCTTGGTGTCTTTCGAGACGTCGAGATAGGTATCGCGGATTTTCTCGAACCGCGTCGCGATATCGCCGCGCGTGACCTTCATCCAGACGTTCGAGGCGCGCTCGAGGATATCGAGCTTGCCGTCGTCGAGCTGGTCGACCATGGATTTCGCGTCGTCGCGGATCGAATTGAACTGGTTGGTGATGTCTTCGTAGCGCTCGCCGACATTCATCGCGGCAACCTGGCTGCGCACCACCTCGTTGAAGGCGCTGGCCTGGGTCAGAACGCGGCCGATCAGCACGACCTTGGTGTCGTCGAGCGCGGTGATCTCGGCGAGAAGCCCCGTGATCGGAGCTTCCTGGCTGCCGTTTTCGGGCCACAGGCCCATGTCCCGGATTGCGCCGACGGCGCGGTCGAGATACTGCAAGGGCGAATTGTCCGCCGCAGGCGCCGTTTGGGTTTCGGTGAGATCGGTTGCCATGGTGCGCATTCCCTGTTGATACTCCGCCGCTAACGGTGCCATGATTCCTCCAAAGCGCCGTCAGTGACAATTGTTTAGGCGCATCAGGCGGTTGTTTTTAGCACCAATGGTGCCAAAAAGCCGCAACAAACCGGCCTCGGGAACAAAGGGCAGAGAATGGAATTCGGTGGCCGCTATATCGTTGCCGCTCCCCGGCTCGCGGTCTGGGAAGCGCTCAACGATACCGCTGTGCTCAAAGCCTGCATCCCCGGCTGCCGGCGGATCGACTGGGTTGATGCCGCCAGTCTCGAAGCCGAGATCGGCGTCAATCTTGGGGTGGTCAAGCCGGTCTTTACCGGCGATCTGGTTCTGTCCAATGTCGTGCCCGCACAAAGCTATACGCTCACCGGGCGCGGGCGCGGAGGCGTGCTGGGGATGGCAGAAGCGTCCGCCGATATCGTGCTATCCGACATTGGGGCGGACCCGGTGGGCCGCGCTGGCGAAACCCGCCTCGTCTTCGTCGCCACAGGCGGCGCGTCCGGGCGGATCATGCAGCTCGGCAAAAAGCTCGTGGGCAATTCGGCGCAGAGGGTGATCGACGGGTTCTTCGAGCGCTTCGGGGAGGCCATGGGCGCCGAGGTGACGCCGCTCCCGCCCGAAACGGAAAGCGGGCCCAGCGCCAGCTGAGCCCGTTACAGGTTAAAGATCGGCTTCGCGGAAGAGGATCATTCCGGCGTGGTGCAAGACCCCGCGGCGGAATTCACCATCGGCGGTAAAGCCGGTCTCGTCTTCATATTCGATGCGATTGCCTCTGACCTTGTAGCGTCCGGTATAGGCACCTTCCTGCAGGCCTCGGGCTTCGACGTAGCGGCCATCCGGCAAGAGCCGGTGACGCACGAATTTGTCTTCGGTCATCCAAAGACCGACGGGATCGAATTCGACCATGGTTCACGCTCCTTGTCCTTGGGCCAAGGCCCCGGTTGCGAACGGCCCACCCATAGGCGGACCGGGAGTGTAGCCTTGTCTTTACCAGACGATTGGAATCGCGATTGTGACAAGCGATGCGGCCAGCGCCAGGCCGTAGGCGACGCGCACGAAGCGTCGCCGCCCGTTGCGGCGGACGCTAACCATTGAGGGTTCTCTGGCGCCGCGGCCTTGCGCCCAAAACGCGGGCAAGCCACGCAATGAGCCGGGATCCGTTCGTCCGGACTTCGGGCGCGGGCAGGGCAGCGCCGTAAATGCGGCGGTTCAGTCGGGTCATCGCACGGCCTCCTTTCGGGAACATCGGAGCGGTCCACCTCGCTCCGGCCAGTGCACAATGCCCCAGCCAGAGCGAAATGCGGTAGATCGATCCGCCCGATTGATTGCACGATTCTCCAAACTATAAGAAAAAGACGTGCGTGCACGGCACGAGTGCGCTAGAGGTTTGGGCAGGTTATTTTTGCGAGAAAGCTAACAAATATGCCGGAAGTCCAGAGCGATCTCAATGCGGAAGCCGAGGCGGCGCGGCTGGTTTTGGTTGACGAAATTGTCAAATTCTCCGAGCACGATGGTGTTCATGCAACGCCCGTCCCTCGGCTAAGCTTTGTTCGCAAGAGCCATCCCACCGAACCGCTGCACGCGGTGCACAAGCCGGCGCTGTGCATGATCGTGCAAGGCACCAAACAGGTGGTGGTTGGCGAGAAAGTTTTCAACAACGACGCGAGCCGCCACCTCGTCGTCTCGCTCGACGTGCCCGTTATCGGCCAGGTCGTCGCCGCGACGCCGGAGAAGCCTTATTTGTGCGTCAAGCTCGACCTCGATCCTGCCGTGATCGGTTCTGTCCTGCTCGAATCGCGGATTGCGCCGCAGGTTGCGAACCCGGCCTGCAAATGCCTCGGGCTCTCGCGCACTACGCCCGATCTCTTCGACGCGATGACGCGACTTGCCCGCCTCGCGCGCGCACCCCAGGACATCGCCTATCTCGCGCCTCTGATCGAGCGTGAGATTATCTATCGGCTGCTTTCGGGCGAGCAGGCCGCACAATTGCGCCAGATCGCGATCGCGGAGAGCCGGCTCGAGCAGGTCGGCCGCGCCGTCGAAATGCTGCGCGAGCGATTCGCGGAAGCCGTGCGCATGGAAGATCTCGCCGACGCTGCCGGCATGAGCGCCTCATCCTTCTTCCAGCACTTCAAGCAGGTGACGGCCATGAGCCCCCTTCAGTATCAGAAGCGACTTCGTCTGCAGCACGCGCGCAGGCTGATTTTGACAAGGGGCTATGATGCCGCGGCAGCAGGGCATGAAGTGGGCTATGATAGTCCCTCGCAATTCAGCCGCGAATATGCGCGTCTCTTCGGCGCGCCGCCGCTCAAGGATATCGCCCGCCTCAAGGCTACGGGCGAAACGCTGCTCGATACCTGAGAGCCCAACCCAAAATTCGGACGGGTCGGGCTCTGAATTCCGGTAGCCGTTCGCCATATTTGCCATCGGCGCGGAAATTTTTTGCCCAAATGGTCAAAAAACTGAAATTCGTACTTGCAGACTAGCCATTTGCACGGTTGTATTCCCATCATCGTGCGCGGAAAGCGCGCGCGCCGAATTTCCGGGCGCGTGTCCCAAGCCCGAGAACAGGGAGCATCTTCATGTCAATCAATAAAACTCTTCGCAAAGGCCTTGCCGCACTCGCTGGTGGCGTCGCCCTGACCACGCTGATGGCGGGCGCGGCCCTTGCCGATCCTGCGATCATTTACGACCTTGGCGGCAAGTTCGATAAGTCGTTCAACGAGGCCGCCTATAATGGCGCGGAAGCCTGGGCTGCGGAAACCGGTGGCAACTATCTCGATTTCGAGCTGCAGAACGACGCCCAGCGCGAGCAGGCCCTGCGCCGCTTCGCTCAGCAGGGTGCCAACCCGATCGTCATGGCCGGTTTCTCCTGGGCCTCCGCGCTCGATGCCGTGGCTCCGGAATTCCCCGACACCAACTTCGTCGTGATCGATACTGTCGTCGATCAGCCCAACGTACAGTCGATCATGTTCGACGAACATACGGGCTCGTTCCTCGTCGGTGCGCTGGCGGCCATGAAGAGCGAAACGGGCACGGTTGCCTTTGTCGGTGGTATGGACGTGCCGCTCATCCACCGCTTCTATTGCGGCTATGCCTATGGCGCGCGCGAGGTGAACCCGGATGTCCGGCTCATCGAGAACTACACCGGCACGACGCCCGCCGCATGGAACGATCCGGTTACGGCTGGTGAATTGACGCGGGCTGCGATCGACAACGGTGCCGACGTGATTTTCGCCGCCGCGGGCGGTTCCGGCCTCGGTGTTCTGCAAACGGCTGCTGATAGCGACGTCTATTCTATCGGTGTGGACTCCAACCAGAACTACCTGCACCCCGGTTCGGTCCTCACCTCGATGCTCAAGCGCGTCGATGTCGCTGTGCAAACCGCCTTTACCGAGGCGGGCAGCGACGACACCTTCCAGCCCGGCCGGATCGATCTCGGGCTTGCCGACGAAGGCGTCGGCTATGCGCTCGACGAATACAATGCGGACCTGATCACTGACGAGATGCAGGCTGAGGTGGAAGCGCTCAAGCAGGGCATCATCGATGGCGACATCGAGGTGCACGACTACTACAGCGACAACGCCTGCCCGCTCTAAGCCCCTTTCATGAGCGAGCACCCAACGAACGCGCAGCGGCCGGATCCGGCCGCTGCTTCGCCCGATAGCTGGGCGATCGAGCTGGAAAAGATCAACAAGAGCTTCGGCCCTGTCCACGCGAACAAGAACATCGACCTCAAGGTCAGGCGCGGCACCATCCACGGTATCGTGGGGGAGAACGGTGCGGGCAAATCGACCCTGATGTCGATCCTTTATGGGTTCTACACCGCCGATAGCGGCACGATCCGCGTCAATGGCGAGGCCCACGCGATCACCGACAGCCGCCACGCGCTGGCCCTGGGCATCGGCATGGTGCACCAGCACTTCATGCTGGTCGACAACATGACGGTGCTCGAAAACGTCGTGCTGGGCGCTGAAGACAGCCCGCTTCTAAGCAGGACGCTCGCGCATGCGCGCTCGCAGCTTGTCCGGCTGGGGCAGGAATACAGCCTCGAAGTGGACCCCGACGCGCTGATCGAAAACATTTCAGTCGGCCAACAGCAGCGCGTGGAAATCCTGAAGGCGCTTTTCCGCGGTGCCGACACGCTGATCCTCGACGAACCCACCGGCGTTCTGACGCCGGCGGAGGCCGACCACCTCTTCCGCGTGCTCGAAACGCTGCGCGCGGAGGGCAAGACGGTTATCCTCATCACCCACAAGCTGCGCGAGATCATGGCGATCACCGACGAGGTGTCGGTCATGCGCGGCGGCGAGATGGTGAAGACGCTGAAGACCAGCGAAACCAACCCCGAAGAACTCGCCGAGCTGATGGTCGGCCGCCGCGTGCTCTTGCGCGTGGATAAGGAGCCGGCCAAGCCCGGTGACGTCGTCCTCGAGGTCGAGAACCTTTCTGTCACCGATCGGATGGGCGTGCAGCGCGTCAAGAATGTGAGCTTTTCGGTGCGGGCTGGCGAGATCGTCGGCATTGCGGGGGTGGCCGGTAACGGCCAGTCCGAGCTTCTCGAAGCCATCTCGGGGATCGCCGATCCGAGTGGGGGGGTCGTCAAGATCAAGGGCAAACCCATGGACATCAAGGGCGACGATGGCGCCGCGCGTGCCCGGCGCGCCGGGCTGGCGCATGTGCCCGAGGACCGTCACCGTATGGGGCTCATTACCACCTTTGAGGAGTGGGAAAATTCTATCCTCGGCTATGAGACCTATTCCGACTACGGCAAAGGTATGATCCTCGATATCGCCGCTGCGCAGAAAGAAGCGCAAAAGCGGGTCGAGATGTTCGACATTCGCCCGGACAATATCCGATTGAGGACCGCCAATTTCTCCGGCGGCAATCAGCAGAAGATCGTGCTCGCCCGCGAGATGGACCGCGAGCTCGAAGTCCTTGTCGTCGGACAGCCCACGCGTGGCGTGGATATCGGCGCGATCGAATTCATCCATAAGCAGATCATCAAAATGCGCGACGCGGGTAAGGCCGTGCTTCTGGTTTCGGTCGAACTCGACGAAATCCGCTCGCTTTCGGACCGCATCCTCGTGATGTTCGACGGGCAGATCGTTGGCGAGGCAGACCCCGAAACTGCCAATGAGGGCGAACTGGGCATGATGATGGCCGGCGTCAACGAGAAGGAGGCGGCCCAATGAAGCGTCACCTGCCCCGATGGGCCGACATCGTCCTCCTGCCTGCGATCAATCTTGCGATGGCGTTCCTGATCTCGGGGCTCGTCGTCTTGATGATCGGCGAGAACCCGCTCGAGGCCGTGCAGGTCATCCTCTACGGCGCCTTCGGCTATGGCGATGGTGTGGGTTACACGCTTTATTACGCCACCAATTTCGTCTTCGCGGGGCTGGCCTTCGCGATTGCCGCACATGCGGGGCTCTTCAATATCGGTGGGAACGGGCAGGCCTATGTCGCGGGCCTGGGTGCGATCTCCGTGGGACTCTTGCTCGATCAGACGCACTGGTTGATCGTCATGCCACTGGCGATGATCGCGGCGGGGGTCGTCGGCGGGTTCTGGGCGCTGATCCCGGGCTATCTCCAGGCCAAGCGCGGCAGCCATGTGGTGATCACCACCATCATGTTCAATTTCATCGCCGCCGCGCTGATGGTCTATATGCTCAACCGGGTGCTGAAGCCGGCGACCACCATGGCCCCCGAGTCCGAAACACTCGACGCGATGGGCCGCGTACCGCAACTGCGCGAGTTCATCCCCTTTTTCGGCTATTCGCCTGTCAACCTGACCATCGTCGTCGCCATCGCCTTCCTGGTGCTCGCCTATATCTTCATCTGGCACACCAAGCTCGGCTATCAACTCAGGGCGCTGGGGCAGAACCCGGTAGCGTCCAGATATGCCGGCATGTCGAACTCGCGGCTGATCATGATCGCCATGACGCTTTCGGGCGCTTGCGCGGGCATGATTGCGATCAATGAGGTGATGGGTGTGCAGCACCGCCTGGTGCTCGACTTCGTCGCCGATGCGGGGTTCGTGGGGATCGCCGTGGCGCTGATCGGCCGCAACCATCCCATCGGCATCGGGCTCGCGGCGATCCTGTTCGGCGCGCTCTATCAGGGCGGGCAGGAACTGCAATTCGTCATCCCGGCGGTGACCCGCGAGATGATCGAAGTGATCCAGGCGCTGATTATCCTTTTCACCGGAGCCATGGAGGGGTTGTTCCGCCCCGCGCTCGAACGCGGCTTCGTGCTCTTGTCGCTCGAACAAAAGGCCGAGGCGACGGCCCGCGCAACCGTGGATTCGGAGAGCTAGGACCCTCCATTATGACTAGGTGCATCATGAGATCGAATTTTCGCCCGGATATGGCAGGCGCCGCGCGCAGCGCGATGCGGTGCATCGGGCAAGCGCGGCAACGCACCGGATCCGAGGCGAAAATCGACCCGGAGGGCGGCCAGACGAAGCCCGTGGACGTCGTTCCGCCGCTTTGGCGGTGGAAAGCACCGCCTGCAGCGTCGCGCCTAGCCACGAACTCCGTCTGGCCGTCTCATGACGCGCCTAGTCATGATGGAGGGTCCTAATGGATATCGACCTTATTCTCTCGATGGCCAACGCAACGATGCGGCTCGCAACGCCGCTGCTTCTGGCCGCGCTCGCCGGGCTTTATTCGGAACGCTCGGGCATCTTCGATATCGGTCTCGAAGGCAAGATGCTGGCCTCGGCCTTTGCCGCCGCTTCGGTCGCCGCGGTGACCGGCAATGTGTGGCTGGGGCTTTTGGCGGGCGTGATCGTTTCGATCCTTACGACCATGCTACAGGGTTTCGCCTCGATCACGCTCAAAGGCAACCAGATGATCGCCGGCGTGGCGGTGACCATGCTCGCGATCGGTATGACGACCTTCCTCGGGCAGACCTGGTTCCGCCAGGGCGGGCGTACCCCGCAATTGACGGGCGACGCGCGCTTTACGCCCATCGAATTGCCGTTCGCCCGCGAACTGGCGGACGTGCCTGTCATCGGCGCGCTTTATTCGAATATCCTTTCGGGCCACTACATCCTCGTCTACGTCGCCTTCCTCGCGGTGCCGATCACGGCCTATGTGCTCTACCGCACGCGGTTCGGGCTGAGGCTCAGAGCCGTGGGCGAGAACCCCAAGGCGGTTGATACAGCGGGGATTTCCGTAACGCTGCAGCGTTATCAGGCGATCTTCATTACCGGCATTCTCGCCGGACTTTCGGGGGCCTATTTCTCGATCGCCCAGGGCGCGGGCTTTGGCAATGAGATGACAGCGGGCAAGGGCTATGTCGCGCTCGCGGCGCTCATCTTCTCGAAATGGCGCCCCGTGCCGGTGATGTTCACGTGCTTGCTCTTCGGTTTCCTCGATGCATTGCAGATCCGCATGCAGAACGTGGAACTGCCGCTCGTCGGGCAGGTGCCGGTGCAGGCCGTTCAGGCGCTGCCCTACATCCTGACCGTCGTGCTGCTGGCGGGCTTCATCGGCAAGGCCGTGGGGCCGAAGGCCGGTGGCGTGCCCTATGTGAAGGAGCGGTAATATGGCTGCGCGTGCGGCGATCGACGAACGCCTTTTCGAGGCGGCCGAGGCCGTGCGCGCGAGGGCCTATGCGCCCTATTCCAACTTCCAGGTGGGTGCTGCGATCCTCGCGGATGACGGCAATATCTACGCCGGATGCAATATCGAGAATGCGGCCTATCCCATCGGCAATTGCGCTGAGCCTTCGGCAATCGCCGCCATGCGCGCGGGCGGCGGCAGGAGGATCGAACGGGTTTATGTAACCGGGCCGGGAACGCTGCCTGTAACCCCCTGCGGTGGGTGCCGCCAGCGCATTCGGGAGTTTGCTGCGCCCGAAACGCCGATTGTCTGTCACGGCGTCGACGGCGAGCCGCTTTATACGACGCTGGGCGAACTGTTGCCGCACTCTTTCGGGCCCAATCATCTGGGCCGGTAGGCCAGGGCCTGTAAATAGGCCCTAGGGCGCTGGTGCCGGTTCGCCGCCTTTTTCAAGATAGGATTGATATGACAAAAGCAACAAAGACGATCCGCAAACTTGCCGGCAAGGAAACGATCGAGGCCGCGTTGGTGCTCGGTTCCGGGCTTTCGGATATCGGGGATCTGCTCGCCGACAAGGTGACGATCCCGTTCGAGGATTTGAAGGGTTTTCCTTCAGGCGGCGTTTCGGGCCACGGCAAGGATCTGATCATCGGCGTCCTCGGCGGCAAGCGCATCGCGGTTCTGACCGGACGTCAGCATTATTACGAGCACGGCAACGCCGCCGCCATGCGGCCCGCGCTCGAAACAATGGCGGAGCTGGGCGCCAAGACGCTGATGCTGACCAACTCGGCGGGTTCGCTCGACCCCGAGGTGAGGCCGGGCGATCTGATGCTTTTGTCCGATCACATCAACTATGCAGGGATGAACCCCCTGATCGGCGAAGCAACCGACGCGCGCTTCGTCAACATGGTCGATGCGTACGATCCGGCGCTGCGCGCCAAGACCCATGAAATCGGGCAGCGCATGGATATCGGGCTCAAGGACGGCGTTTACCTGTGGTATTCTGGCCCCAGTTTCGAAACGCCCGCCGAAATCCAGATGGCGATCCGGCTGGGCGCCAATGCCGTCGGCATGTCGACCGCGCCCGAGGTGATCCTGGGGCGGTTTTTAGGGCTGAAAGTCTGGGCCTGCTCGTCGATCACCAACATGGGCGCAGGGCTGCAGAAGGGGGAGGAAATCTCCCACACCCAGACCAAAGAGATGGCCAAACTGGGGGCGGACAAACTCAAGCGCCTCATTCCGGCGCTGGTGGAGGAGATATGAGTCTCAAGATCGTCGATAGCGCGCACCCCGAGGCGCACCACAAGCGCAATCCGGGCTTTCCGCTCGACCTTGACTGGGTCGGCCGCGTCCGCATGAACCGCTCGGCGCTCGAACGGCGGGCGGCCACCATCGGGACGCGGCGGACGGTGAAGAAGGAGTATCAGCTCGCCTGGCTCTTGAAGGCCGTCTCGCTGATGGATCTAACGACGCTCAATTCCGACGACACGCCGGGGCGTGTGGAGCGGCTGTGCGCCAAGGCACGCAACCCGATCCGGCCCGATATCCTCGAAGCGATGGGCGCGGAGAAAATGGGAATCACACCGGCGGCGGTGTGCGTCTATCACGCCTTCGTCGCGACGGCGGTGAAGGCGCTGGAGGGGACGAACATTCCGGTTGCCGCAGTGTCGACAGGCTTTCCGCACGGGCTGACGCCGCTCGAAACGCGGCTGGGGGAAATCCGGGCCTCGGTCGCCGACGGCGCGCGTGAAATCGACATCGTCATCGAGCGCGGCATGGTGCTGCGCGGGGATTGGCAGGGGCTTTACGATCAGGTCCGGGCCATGCGCGAGGCCTGCGGCGACGCGCATATCAAGACGATCCTCGGGACCGGGGAGTTGGCGACGCTGACCAACGTGGCGAAGGCTTCGCTCGTGTGTATGCTTGCGGGCGCTGATTTCATCAAGACCTCGACGGGCAAGGAAAAGACCAACGCGACGCTAGCGACTTCGCTGGCGATGATCAGGATGATCCGATGGTTCCATGAAGAGACCGGTATCGAGGTCGGCTACAAGCCCGCCGGCGGAATTTCCAAGGCCAAGGACGCGCTCACCTATATGGCGCTGATGAAGGAAGAACTCGGACGCAAATGGCTTGAGCCGCATTTGTTCCGGTTCGGGGCATCGTCATTGCTGACAGATATCGAGCGGCAGCTGGAGCATGGGGTGAGCGGGCATTACGCCGCCGATTACCGGATGGCAATGGCGTAAGGTTTGCCCCGCCTCCAGCCCCCTCCCCTGGGGGTAGGGGTGGGGGGATTCTAGAATGCCTCGCCGTACCGGCTTGAGGCAGGGAGAAGAGAGAATGGCTAACGTGGCGGAAATCTTCGAAACGCTCGACTACGGCCCGGCCCCCGAAAGCGCGGCACCGGCGACCGACTGGCTCGAGCGGCACAAGCGCAAGTTCGGGCATTTTATCGACGGCGCGTTCACAAAGCCGTCCAACACCTTCGCGTCGGCCAATCCCGCCAATGGCGCGGAGCTGGCGCAGATTTCGAACGCCGGCAAGGCCGAGATCGATAAGGCGGTGAAGGCCGCGCGCGCGGCATTTCCGGGTTGGTCACAGCTTTCGGGCTTCGAACGCGCGAAATATCTCTACGCCATCGCGCGGCAGATCCAGAAGGACAGCCGTCTGTTCGCTGTCCTCGAAACGCTCGACAACGGCAAGCCGATACGGGAAACGCGCGACCTCGACATTCCGCTCGTCGCGCGACACTTCTACCATCATGCGGGCTGGGCGCAGCACATCGACAAGGCGTTTCCCGATCACGTGCCCTATGGCGTCTGCGGGCAGATCATTCCGTGGAATTTCCCGCTCCTGATGCTCGCCTGGAAAATCGCGCCGGCGCTCGCGGCGGGTAATACCGTGGTTCTGAAACCCGCCGAGTTCACCTCGCTGACCGCACTGCTTTTTGCCGAAGTATGCGAGAAGATCGGGCTGCCCAAGGGGGTGGTCAATATCGTGACCGGCGCCGGGGAAACCGGCGAGGTGATCGTCAATCATCCTGATATCGACAAGATCGCTTTTACCGGCTCGACCGAGGTGGGCAAGATCATTCGCCGCGCGACGGCGGGCTCAGGCAAGGGGCTATCGCTGGAGCTGGGCGGGAAATCGCCCTTCATCGTCTTCGAGGACGCCGATCTCGACAGCGCGGTCGAGGGTCTGGTGGACGCGATCTGGTTCAACCAGGGCCAAGTCTGCTGCGCGGGATCGCGGCTTCTGGTGCAGGAGAGCATCGAGGAAAAATTCATCGCCAAGGTGAAGGCGCGGATGAAAACGCTCCGCGTGGGCGATCCGCTAGATAAGTCCGTCGATATCGGCGCGTTGGTTGCGCCCGTGCAGGTCGAGCGCGTGCTGGACCTTCTGAAGAAAGGCGCCAAGGAGGGGGGCGAATTTTATTCCCCCGATGGTCCGCTGCCGGAAACCGGCTGCTATGTCGCCCCGACGCTGGTGACCGGCATTTCGCCCGCTCACACGCTCATGAGCGAGGAGATTTTCGGGCCCGTCCTTGTCGCGATGAGCTTCCGGACGCCCGAGGAGGCGGTCGCGCTCGCCAACAATACGCGCTATGGGCTCGCTTCGAGCCTCTGGACGGAGAACGTCAACCTTGCGCTCGATATCGCGCCGCAGATCAAGGCGGGCGTCGTTTGGGTCAACTCGACCAACCAGTTCGACGCGGCAGTCGGTTTCGGCGGCTACCGCGAAAGCGGCTTTGGCCGTGAGGGCGGCAGGGAGGGCATGGCGGCTTATTTGAAGCCCGCCTGGGAAAAGGGCCTGAAGCCCGCGCCCGAGATCAAGCTGCCCGAGGAGATGACGGGGGCGGGGCTCTCGGCGCTGGACCGCACGGCGAAGCTCTATATCGGCGGCAAGCAGGCGCGTGGGGATTCCGGCTATGCCCGGACGATCCTTGCGCCGGATGGCAAAGCCATCGGAGAGGTGCCGGACGGCAACCGCAAGGATATCCGCAACGCGGTGGAAGCGGCGCGCAACGCGCTTGGTTGGGCAAAGGCGACGGCCCACAACCGTGCACAGATTCTCTACTATCTCGGCGAGAACCTCGACTACCGCAAGGCCGAGTTCGCCGACCGCATCCGGCAGATGACTGGCGCCAGTGCCAATGCGGCCAAGCGCGAGGTCGAGCTTTCAATCGAGCGGCTCTTCGCCTTTGCCGGCTGGGCCGACAAATATGACGGCGCGGTGCACAATCCACCGGCTCGGATGATGGCCGTGGCGATGGTCGAGCCCATCGGGGCCATGGGGATCATAGCGCCGGCGGAAGCGCCGCTTCTGGGTGGGGTGTCACTGTTGGCGCCGGCGGTGGCGATGGGCAATACCGTCGTGCTCGTCCCCTCCGAACCCCATCCGCTGGCGGTGACGGATCTCTATCAGGTCATCGAAACCTCGGACGTGCCTGGCGGGGTCATCAATATCGTCACGGGCGATGCGCCAGCACTTGCAAAAGTGCTTGCCGAGCATGACGGGATCGATGGCATGTGGGTTGCCGGGTCGGAGGCAACCTGCACGATGGTCGAGGCCGCCAGCGCGGGCAACGTCAAGCAGACCTGGACGACGCGCGGAAAGGCGTTCGACTGGACCGATGGCGACACGCTGGGCGGGGATTACCTGCTGGCACGGGCGACGCAGATCAAGAACGTCTGGGTGCCGTATGGGGCATAGCTGTGCTATCGTGCAAATACCCAAGACACAGGGACGCCTGAGATGAGCAAGTTTGATCGTATTACCCATGTTCCGGGACTGGTGGGCGCGCGCCCGACTATTCGCGGCATGCGTCTGACGGTCGGCATGATCCTCGATCATCTCGCCAACGGCTATAGCATTGAGCGCATTCTGGCCGAATTTCCGGACCTGGAGCGTGAAGACATCGAGCAAGCCGTGCATTATGCGCAACGGCGTATCGATGAACCGGACTTCGATCTGGCGAGTTGATGCGATTTCTCATCGATATGAACTGGTCTCGCGACTGGATTGCGATTCTGTCCGAGGCTGTTCATCAGGCAGAATACTGGCGCGATGTTGGGCCCGCGACGGCACTGGACAGCGAGATCATGTCGTTCGCTCGCACAAAGGGGGCTATCGTTCTGACGCGCGACTCCGATTTTGGCGAGATGCTGGCATTAAACGCAGACGCTGGGCCGAGCGTTGTGCAACTGAGGGATGGCGACACCATGCCTGAAGTCAGCGGCGAGCGTGTTGTGGAAGCCATTCCCCGGTTCTCTTCCGAAATCGAACGCGGTGCCCTCGTGACCATCTACCTCTCACGCGCGAAAGTCCGCCTCTTGCCAATAAAGCGAGCCTAGTCATGACTGCACTCCCCCAGGAAATCATCGCCAAGAAGCGCGATGGCCATGCGCTCGAAAAGGACGAGATCGCCGCGTTCATCGGCGGAATCACGTCGGGCGCCGTTTCCGACGCGCAGGCGGCGGCGTTCGCGATGGCCGTGTTTTTTCGCAATATGAGCGTGCCCGAGCGGGTAGCGCTGACCCTCGCCATGCGCGACAGCGGCAAAGTGCTCGACTGGTCGGATCTCGACGGGCCAGCCATCGACAAGCACTCGACGGGTGGGGTCGGCGACAACGTTTCATTGATGCTCGCGCCGATCCTCGCCGCGTGCGGGGTCTATGTGCCGATGATCTCCGGGCGCGGGCTGGGGCACACCGGCGGGACGCTCGACAAGTTCGACGCGATCCCCGGCTACAATACCAACCCCGACAGCGACACCTTCCGCAGGGTTGTGAAAGACGTCGGCTGCGCGATTATCGGGCAGACCGACGACCTTGCGCCCGCCGACCGGCGGCTCTACGCGATCCGCGATGTTACCGCGACGGTCGAGAACATCTCGCTGATCACGGCCTCGATCCTTTCGAAAAAGCTCGCTGCCGGGCTCGATGCGCTGATCCTCGATGTCAAGACCGGCTCGGGCGCCTTCATGCAGACGCTCGATGGGTCGACGGCACTGGCGCAAAGCCTTGTCGGGGTCGCCAACGGCGCGGGGATGAAGACCGGCGCGCTCATCACCGATATGAACGAGCCGCTCGCGAGCGCAGCGGGTAACTGGCTCGAAGTCAAGAACGCCATCGATTTTCTGACGGGTGCGCATCGCGATCCGCGCCTTCTGGAGGTGACGCTCAACCTGTGCGGGGCGGGGCTTGTGCTCGGCGGCATGGCGCTCGAACACGACGACGGCTATCTGCGCGCCAAGGTGGCGCTCGAATCCGGCAGGGCCGCGGAAATCTTCTTCAGGATGGTTGCCGCGCTGGGCGGGCCGGCCGATCTCGATGCGCATCATCGCACGCATGCACGCAAAGCCGCAATTGTCCGCGATGTCTTTGCAGATACCGAAGGCACAGTGAGCGCTGTCGATACCAAGGCGGTGGGCATGGCCGTCGTCGTTCTGGGCGGCGGGCGGCGCAACCCAACCGACAAGATCGACTATGCGGTGGGCTTCGACCGGTTGGCCGGGATCGGCCAGCGCGTCGGGCCCGATGCGCCGATTGCGCGCATCCACGCGCAGGACGACGCTGCGGCCGAAGAGGCCGAAAGCCGGCTCAAGGCCGCATACGCGACGGATGGGGACGTGCCCGGCAATCCTGTCATTTATAGCCAGATCGACCCACAAGGAGCCGCCTGATGCCGCGTGCCATTCTCTGCGTTCTCGACAGCTTCGGCATCGGGGGCGCCCCCGATGCCGCTAATTTTGGGGACGAAGGCTCCAATACGCTTTTGCATATCGCGGAGGCCTGCGCGGCTGGGCGTGGCGACGTGCCGGGCGTGCGGTCGGGGTTGCTGAGCCTGCCCAATATGGACGCCATGGGGCTCGGTGCTGCCGCGACTCTCTCCTCGGGCGGTACCACTCCGCCGGGGTTGACCGATACGCCGAAGGGCGGGCGCTGGGGCGTCGGGCGGGAGGTGTCCATTGGCAAGGACACGCCATCGGGCCATTGGGAGATCGCTGGCGTGCCGGTGCCGTTCGAGTGGGGATATTTCCCCGACACACAGCCGGCCTTTCCGAAGGAATTGACGGACACGATTATTGCCGAGGCGGGGCTGCCTGGCATTCTAGGCAATTGCCATGCTTCAGGGACCGCGATCATCGAAGAGTTCGGCGAGGAGAGCATTCGGACTGGTAAGCCGATCTGCTACACCTCGGTGGATTCGGTCTTCCAGATTGCCGCCCATGAGGAGCATTTCGGGCTCGAAAAGCTCTACGATCTCTGCAAGCTGGTTTTCAAATACACCGCGCCCATGAAGATCGGGCGCGTGATCGCACGGCCGTTCGTTGGCGAAACGGCAGAAACCTTCAAGCGCACCGGGAACCGGCGGGATTTCGCCATCGACCCGCCTGAACCCACGCTTCTCGACCGTGCCAAGGAAGCCGGGCGGCAGGTCTTTGCCATTGGCAAGATTTCGGACATCTATGCCGGGCGCGGGGTGACCCACAAGCTCAAGGGCGCATCGAACATGGATCATTTCGACCAGACGCTCGGCGCCATGGAGATGGCGCGCGACGGCGATCTGATCTTCACAAATTTCGTCGATTTCGACACCGAATACGGCCACCGGCGCGATCCGGGCGGTTATGCGGCAGCGCTCGAACAGTTCGATGCGCGGTTGCCTGAGTTGATAGCGAAAATGCGTGAGGGGGATCTTCTGGTCCTAACCGCCGATCATGGCAACGATCCGACTTGGCGGGGCACCGACCACACGCGCGAGCAGGTGCCAATTTTGTTGTTTTCCCCCGGCATGGAAGCCGGGAGCATTGGCTTGCGTCCGGTTCTGTCCGATATTGGCGAAACCGCCGCCCGTTGGCTGGGGTTGCCACCCGGCCCGCACGGCACGAGCGCGTTATAGCAAGAACAGGACACAAGCGAGCCGCCACATGAAGAACTTGACCGTCGTCGATCATCCTCTCGTCCAGCACAAACTGACGATCATGCGGTGCAAGGACACCTCGACGGCGAGCTTCCGGCGGCTCTTGCAGGAGATTGCCCACCTCCTGTGCTACGAGGTGACACGCGACCTCGAAACCGAGATGATCGATATCGAAACCCCGGTAGGCCCCACAAAGGCACCGACGCTCAAGGGCAAGAAGCTCGTCTTCGCGTCTATCCTGAGAGCGGGCGAGGGGCTTCTGACCGGGATGCTCGACCTCGTGCCATCCGCGCGGGTCGCCCATATCGGGCTTTATCGCGATCCTGAGACGCTCGAGGCTGTCGAATATTACTTCAAGGCCCCGTCCGACGCTGCCGACCGGCTGGTGATCGTCGTCGACCCGATGCTTGCGACCGCCAATTCAGCGATAGCAGCGGTGCAGAAGCTCAAGGACCGGGGCGCGAACGATATCCGTTTCCTGTGCCTGCTCGCGGCCCCCGAAGGTGTCGAACGGTTTACCAAGGCGCATCCGGACGTACCGATCTTCACTGCGAGCCTCGATGAAAAACTCAACGATCACGGCTATATCGTGCCGGGGCTTGGGGACGCCGGCGACCGGATGTACGGGACGCGGTAGGCATCAGCCTTTAAGGGGCAGGCCGTAACTGATCAGTTCCGCGCGCAGCGCCTGGGGCGAGGTGAAGTGGATCGCTTCCATGCCGAATTTGCGCGCAGCGATGATGTTGGCCTCGTTGTCGTCGATGAAGACGCAGGAATCCGGGGCAAGGCCGTAGCGCTCGCAGAAGAGCCGGTAGATGCGGATATCGGGCTTGACCATGCGTTCGAGGCCCGAAACCACGACCCCGTCGAACTTTTCAAGGAACGGCCAGTCGGGCAGCACCGAGACCCACTTCTCCCAGGAGAAATTGGTGATCGCGAAGGTGGGAATCTCCGCGGCGACGAGTTCGTCGTGGATGTCGATCGTGCCCTGGATAAGCCCGCCGATGGTTTCTTTCCACCTCAGGTCATAGGCTTGGATCTCGCGCCAGTAGCGGGGAAACCGTGTGATGAGCTTGGCCACACCTTCGGAGTAAACATCGCCCGCGTCGAACTCGAGATTCCAGTCGAGCGTGCAGATGTTCTGGTGGAACCATACCGCTTCTTCTTCGGTCTCGAAGAGCTTGCGGAAGAGATATAGCGGGTTCCAGTCGACGAAGACGCCGCCGAGGTCGAAGACGGGGATGAGCGGTTCGGACATCGGCAGCACTCCGGGAAATAAGGGGCAGGGGTTGCCGCCCTATTGGCAGACCGGCCCGGGCAATGCAAGGGCAGAGCGCGCTGCGCGGGAGGCGATGCAGGTATTCTTGAGAGTGTCCTAACCCCAGCCCCAGCCGCCCCAACTCCAGCCGGCCCATCCGCTCCACCAATCCCACCAGCCGCCGTTGCCTACGTTGCTGGTGTCGGCGCTGCCGGTGTCCGTGGTGCTGGTTTCTCCGCCGCTGCCTGTTTCTTCCGCGCCGCTTCCGGAATTGTCGCCACCATTGTTCGGGCCGCCACTGTTGGTAATGCCGCCGCCCTGGCCGTTTCCGGTGCCCCAACTGTTATTGTTATTCTCGCAATTGGCACCTTGATGAGCGTTGCCGCTGAACCCGGCACATACGCCGGTTACGACATCGTCAACAGGATCCAGGTCCGGCAATCCGTCCGCTTCGCAACCCTCGGTGTCCATGCGCGGAATGTGGATTGAGCGCTGATAGAGCGGAACGTCGGACTGGAAGACATAGCTGAACATGGGACTATAGGCATACCAGCCCTCCGCGATGACCGCGCATCGGCCGGATGCCAGATTGGCGATGTCCTCGGGCAGCGTGATCTGCGTACCGGTTTCCAGAGGCGTCATGCCGTTCACCGCCACGCTTTCGGTGACGTCGGCGTCACCGGAATCGTCCACGGCAACGATCGAAATGCGCATCGGTGTCGCATTGCCGTCATAGGGCCGCATCAAGGCCGCGCTGGCAGCGAAATAGCCTTCGATATCATCGCCGGTAATTTCATCGAGGTTGTCCTGCGCCACCAGATCGCCGAGCGTGCCGGCGAGATGCGTGAGCTTGCGGTCGGCCATAAGTCCCTGGGTGAGATCGACTGCTCCCAGATAAAGCAGCAGCATGATCGGTACGATCAGGGCAAACTCCACCGCCGCGATGCCGCTGCCGGTCCTGGCGAAGCGGGTGACGAGGGAGGGGAGAGCGTTGGTGCGCATGCTCATCAGAAGGGCTCGTTGCGGAAGACGCGGGTTGCCGACAAGAGGCGCTTGCCGTCGGGCGTGAGCCCGACCATCAGCCCGGGAATATTGAGGATGGTGGGCCATTTGTAATAGGCCTCGACCTTCATGACCGACCCGCCGTCGCCGGTATCGAAGACTTCCGCACCGTTCATCTCGCCGGATTCGGGGTCCATCGGATTGGATGCGGAATAGTCGGCGAAATCGTCGATCGGAGTCACCGTGAGGTGGATCGCATCGCAGTCGAACATGCCGTAAAGCCGGTCGCACACTTCGGTTCGGAACGTGTCGGCATCCATGGACACGGCTTCGCCAGTCCGCACGCGGCGTGAGGACTCATGGATGGCGGAATCGAGCGCCTGGCCGGCGAAATACACCACGGCGGTTTCCATCGTGGCGCCGATCAGCGCGAAGAAGATCGGCCCGAGAATGGCGAACTCAACGGCGGTCGCCCCGCTCCGGGCGGCGCCGAAACGGCGGAATAGGCGGTTCAGCGTGCGTGTCCAAGTCCGCATCCAAGTGTCCGTAACTGTGCCTACGCATCAATACTGGCGTACACTTACGGGCAAGACACCTAATTCGAGGTTATTGAATCGGACAGACTTTGCGCAAAATGGATAGATGCGTGAATCGAAGGTTAATGCGACCTCGCCGCCGATGTCACCATCTGGCTGCCGCCGATGACCGTCGAGGTGTAGGCCGGATCGTCTCCGAGCGCGATGGTGGGCTGGCAATCGGGCGCGCAGGCGAGCGAGGTGCGCTGGGCGCCCTGGAAGACCGTGAGCGTGTCGGCCTGCAACTGGGTGACCTCCACAATGGTGTCGGCGATGGGTTCGCCGGCAGCGTCAAGGATGATGAGGTTGGTCCGCCCGTAGCTCTTGCCGGTCAGCACCAGCGTCTGGGGATCCTGAATGGTGACGTCCGCCACCGCCGGGTTGCCGATGATCACCGTGGCCGCGGGCGCGTTGATGCGCAGGACACGGGCCATATTGGTATTGACGTTGACCACGACGCCGTCCTCGGCCGCGAGACCTCCGCCCGTGTGTAAAACGGCGAGACCGAAAAGACCGGCAGCAAGAAACGCGCTGCGAACGAAACCCGGCATGGCAATTATCCCAATCGACTAAAGCTATGGTTACCCGAGAATGGCGGGGAATGGTTTATATTTGGCAAATACTCAGCCCAAAGCGCCCTCCGGCAATCTGCCATCAGGTTCAAATAGCGTGGACGGTATGCGGCGAGACGCGCCTCATACTGATTATAGATGCGAGGCACGCCTCGCCGCATACGACCGGGATTTTTGGCTTGGCGTCCGCTCGGGCTGGGGCCAATCCCCGCCAGGTTTCCCCGGTGACCACAGGATCGCTGTGGCTGGCCACGGTGACGTTTGGGCCTCCGCTGGGACGACTCCCATCGGACCCGGACCGGTCCCGCCCAAACGTTCGTTGCGCCTGCGCCCATCAGAAGCGGGTCCGTGAGAAGCATCATACTTGACGTTTGTGGGGCGGGGATAAGTTTTGCAGTTTCGCTGTTTTTCCAATGTGCTACGGCGAACATAGCGGCCTGCCGGTACGGCTCTCGCCTCCCATCTTTCCCTAGGGCAATCGGATGAAGCCAACCTCTCCACCACCACCTCGCCGCCCCCGACTTGATCGGGGGCCCATCAGCGCCTTATCGATCCGGGATCGTCGCGCGATGCACGGTCATGCCACCGACCCTTGCCGTGCCGAATGGTGAGGGCATCGGGTGCATTGGACGGGCAACGGGATCCTCACAGTCGCACCATCCGGTACGCACCCGGTTCCGGGCAACGCTTTGCATCGCACACCCAATTCGGGCGCTCAAACGCTGATGGGGCCCCGATCAAGTCGGGGGCAGCGAGGGGTGTTGGAGGCGCGGGAGCTTACCTCCATCCGGGCAGACAGAACATTACTTCAAGCGATTGCCCTACCCCGCCATCATCCTCGCGCCTGACGCAGGGGCCTGCTGCGCAAGCTTGGGGCAAGAGGCGGTCAGCGCGGCCCTGGAAAAGGACCGCTTCTCCACGGCCAAGCCGCCCTCTCGTAACCGGACGGATACTTAATGGTTTATGTATCCCGGTTACCATTTGAAAAGTATAACAAATACAAGTCGCAAGTCCGGGCTTGCACGTCCGTAGATTAACTTATTTTCAACGGCTGAAGACTAGCTTCGCGCCAAGTTCGATGTGTGACGCGTCGGACGGATGTCGTCACTAAGAGGACGCAGAACAAGGAGCTAGACATGAATCTCTTCGCGAAATTTGCCAAGGACGAATCCGGCGCCACGGCAATCGAATACGGACTTATTGCGGCCCTGATGGCCGTTGTCGTAATTGCGGCGATCGCTCTGCTTGGCCCGCAGATCGAAAGCACGTTTAACAGCATCGGTGGCCAGATGTCGGGTGCCCAGGGTGCCTATGATGACGCGGTTGCCGCCAACGCCAGCGATGACAACGGCTAAAGTTAGCATAAAGATTCAGAAAAAGGGGGCATATGCCCCCTTTTTTTATTGTTCTTTTACGAACTCGAAATACTGATAAACTGTATATTTCTTGTAGCGCCTTATATTGGGCTGTGGTCGAGGGCGCCGCATATCGAATAAGGGGTGCACATGATGTCTTGGCGCGAGCGTGAGACGAGGCAATCCGATGTTGCAGTGCCGCAGCAGACATCGGCAGGGTTGCTGGTAAATGCATCCGGAGCCACGGCAGTCGAATACGCGCTGATCGCTGCCTTGCTTTCAATTGTCGTTGTTGCTTCCGTCTTAGCGCTCGGCAACCCTATCGAGGGTCTCTTCGGTGGCGTAGCAGAACAGTTTACCGAACTGGAAATCAACCAGGATTAAGACGGTCGGTCGAACAAGGTTGCCTCGCTCGTGTTGTTTGCTATAGCGCTTCTCATCTTCCCCGCCTTTATGGTCGCAGCAGCCATCTCCGACCTGCTCACCATGCGCATTCCCAACTGGCTGGTCCTCACCTGCGCCGGTAGCTTCTTCGCCGTTGCGCTGCTCGCCGGGTTGCCCCTTGGCGCTATCGGCGTGCACGTGCTCGTCGGTTTGGGCTTTCTTGCCGTCACCTTCGGCATGTTCGCAGCCGGATGGATCGGTGGGGGCGATGCGAAATTTGCAGCGGCGACCGCGCTCTGGTTAGGCACCGGCGCAGCGCTGCCTTACCTGTTCGTGACCGCGATTGCAGGCGGTGTGCTGGCCATTGTGATGGTCGTCATGCGCCGCTTTGCCTTGCCGCAGGGGCTGTCTGAAGTGGCGTGGATCGCACGGTTGCATAACCGGATTACGGGCATTCCCTATGGTATTGCGCTGGCCATCGGCGGTCTCGTCGTTTATCCGCAAACGGCGATCTTTTCTCTGCTCACCGCCTGATCCAGGTGGTTCTGTGCGGTCGCTGTGACAGGTTGCGCGGCCTCCCCCACACTCCACACACACACCGTCATCAGCAATTCTAATTGAGCCCGGTTTGCCCCCCCAAATCGGCCTCCGCACCATGCCCCGCCCCCTCCGTCATCATCCTCGCGCTTGACGCGAGGACCCGCAACGCCACCGCGCACCGAGCAGACGTCGGGCGCACCACGCAAGCTCAAAGCGCCCAACTCCTGCGCAGGCCGCTTCAAGCCTGCGGGTCCTCGCGTCAAGCGCGAGGATGACGGCGGAGGTGGGGGATAGGAGGTACAACCTGTTAAAATCACTGTGCAGCACCATCAATTGGAATTGCTGATGACGGAGAGAGGGGCGAGGCGGAGCGCACAACACCGGTAGCATTCGCCCGAATGCCCTGCGACGGAGTGGCGGAGGACGTTGGTGCCAACCTGTCAAAATCGCTATGCAATGCAACGCGTGCAGTACGTCCCGTTTCCAACGTATACAACTTTAAACGCTTAATTAACCTCCAGAAAAAAGCTCCGGTTAACCAAGTTTTGACCCTTTGGCGACCATAGTGCCGGCTGCGCGATCAGCCCTTACGTGGTTTTCCCGTCGGGCCGGTCGTGACCGTAAAGGACGGAGGCGTTTCCCTCGTTCGCGAACCGTGGCGCGTGAGCCGTTGCAGCGCGGCGCGTAATCGGAGTTTGGACATGAAACCGGCGCGTATCCTGCTGATTGTTGTCGCCCTCGTGGCCGGGGGGCTTGCGGCCTTCCTCGCGACCCGTGGAGGTGGCGAGCCCGAG
Source organism: Pelagibacterium halotolerans (assembly GCF_044811015.1). Classification (GTDB taxonomy): domain Bacteria; phylum Pseudomonadota; class Alphaproteobacteria; order Rhizobiales; family Devosiaceae; genus Pelagibacterium; species Pelagibacterium halotolerans_A. The sequence goes on along the minus strand of NZ_CP085243.1, from coordinate 1,945,884 downwards.
CCGCAGACCGTCGAGGTGACGCAGGTTCGCGAGGAGGCGCGCGCGCAGGTTCTCGTCGCGCGCAACGCCATCGGGCTTGGCCAGCGCATCACGCCCGACGATGTCATGTGGCAGGATTGGCCGGAAGGGGCCGTGCGCGCCGATTATATCACGCACGCCGCCGTGCCCGACGCGCCGCAGCTGATGACGGGCGCCGTCGCGCGTTTCGAGATTTTCCCCGGCGAGCCCATCCGCGAGGCGAAGCTGGTCAATTCCGACCAGGGGTACCTTTCCGCTGTCATTTCCGAAGGCATGCGCGCGGTCGCGGTGCCGGTAACCCCGGAGTCGGCTTCGGGCGGGTATATCACCCCGAACGACCGGGTCGACGTGGTGCTGACGCGCTCTGGGTCGAGCCATTCGGAAACCATCCTCAACAATATCCGCGTGCTGTCCATTGGCGCCCGGCTGGGCGAACTCGGCGAAACCGGCGGCGGCGAAGATCCCGACGCTCCCGCCAGCCAGCGCTTCGCCAAGGACGATATCGCGACGCTCGAACTGACGCCGCGCGAAGCCGAAGTGCTCCTTAACGCCAGCTCGGCGGGACGGCTGGCACTGGTGTTGCGCTCGGTGGCCGATTTTGACGATCCCAATGCGGGCCTCGCAGGGCTCGGATCGGGCCAGGCCCAGGCGATCAGGCTGATCCGTTATGGCAACGAGCAGTCGGTGGTCTCGACCGCCGTCAATCAGCCAGCCCAGACCGCACAGACGGATACGGTCGCCTCCGATAGCGAGCGCTGGCCGTTATCCGACGCATTCCTCGAAACCATCACTTCCTCGGAACCCGCCGCTCCCGAAACCGGAGACGGCGGACCCCAGGTCGATCCAGAATAGGCGGGCCGTATCCGATGACGACGTTTCTCAGCCTTCCGTCCGCAAAGCCCCGTACGATCCCCAGAGCGCTTGCGGCACTGGCGGTGTTCTGCGCAGTGCTGGTCTCCGTTCCGGCGATGGCGACATCGCCGCATCTGCGCATCGCGAGCAATGAGATCGGGCGCACGCAATATATCGAGGTTGGCGTCAACAAATCCATCATCGTCGACCTGCCGGTCGAAGCCGGCGAGGTGATCGTATCGCAGCCCGGTGTTGCCAACGCGATCATGCGAACGCGCTCGCGCGCGATCATTCAGGGCATGGCGCCTGGCGAGACCAATATCTTCTTCCTCGATCCCGCTGGAGCGGGCATCGCGGTGATCGAAATCTCGGTCGGCGAGGATCCGGCCGGCCTCGCGGCGACGATCAACCGGCTTATCCCCGGGGCGCGGGTTTCCGTCGAATCCGTTGCCAATTCGGGGGCCGGTACCAATTCGGTGGTGCTTTCGGGCAATGTCAATTCGGGGGCGGATCTCGAAAAGGCCATCGAGATCGCCGCGCAATATGCCGGTGGTGAAGGCAATGTGACGAGTGTCATCGACGTTGCGGGCGGCCAGCAGGTGGCGCTCAAGGTGACGGTCGCGGAAATCAAGCGCGATGTGGCAAAGCAGTTCGGCATCAATCTCGCGGCCACGCTGACGGCGAACGCCAATTCGCTCGGGACCACGGGGCTGCCGGTGGGCGGCACCGAAACGGGCGATTATACGCTCGGTTTGTCCCTTCCCAATCTCGATATCGACGTCACGATGGAAGCGCTCGAAGCCCAGAACGCCGTGCGCCTTCTTGCCGAGCCCGTGCTGACGGCAATGTCGGGGCAGGAAGCGAGCTTCCACGTCGGCGGTGAACTGCCCGTCGAACGTCTCACCGCCGATGGGGAGTGGGAGGTCTTTTTCCGGCCCTACGGGATCACGCTCGATTTCACCCCCACCGTCAAATCTGGCGGCGCGATCGGGCTTGTCATCAACACCGAGGTCTCCGAGCCCCAGTTGGACAATACGCTCAACTCGCGCAGCGCATCGACATCGGTGGAACTGCACACCAACCAGACGCTCGCGATTGCGGGGCTGATCGACGAACGCATGCGCCGCCAACTCTCCACGGTGCCAGGCCTGGGCAATATTCCCATCCTGGGCGCCCTGTTCCGGTCGTATGAGTACAATACCGAGCAGACAGAGCTCGTTATCCTTGTCACCCCGACGATTGCGCAGCCGACCTCGGCCTATGCCCCGCAGCCGCTGCCGACAGACGACTATCCGTCGTCTTCGGACGCCGAGGCGATGTTCCTGGGGCGCATGGAGAGTCTCTATGGCGTTTCGGGCGGACAGGGCGGCGGCGAGTTCCGCGGCTCTGTGGGCTTCGTGCTCGATTAAGGGGGAGCGAGATGAGCGATTTCGACGGCGAAACCACACCGATGACAGGGCAGGGCGATGCGCCCAGCGGTGCGCGGCTCGTACCCCGCATCACCATCCAGGCGTTCTGCGAGCATTCCCAGACCGCGCAGGTGATCGAGAGCGCCGCCGGCGACCGGCGTATGTCCAAGGTGGCCCTCACCACGCACAATGGCGGTCTCGACGGCGCGGTGGAGACCTACAAGACCAATCCCACCCCGAACCTTGTCATCGTTGAAACCTCGCTCGGTGCTGATCAGATCCTCAACGCGCTGGGCCGGCTCGCCGAAGTATGCGATCCCTCGACCCGCGTCATCGTCATCGGGCACGTCAACGACGTGGTGCTCTATCGCGAACTGATCCGCGCGGGCGTTTCCGAATATCTCGTGATGCCCACAACGACACCGGTGCTCATCAGCGCGATCTCCGACCTGTTTGCCGGCGCGGATGCGGCGCCGATCGGCCGGACCATCGGCTTTTTCTCCGCCAAGGGCGGTGCGGGCGCCTCGACCATCGCGCATAACACGGCCTGGGCCATGGCGCGCCAGTTCCGCCAGGACGTGCTGATCCTCGATCTCGACCTCGCCTTCGGCACCGCCGCGCTCGATTTCAACCAGGATCCGCCGCAGGGGATCGCGGATGCGGTCTATGCCAACGACAAGATGGACGCGGTGATGCTCGACCGGCTGATGAGCAAGGCCGCAAATCATATCAGCCTGCTCGCCGCGCCAGCCGTGCTCGACCGCACATACGACCTTTCCGAGCGCAGCTTCGAGCAGATCATCGAACTCAGCCAGAAGCACGTGCCGATGGTCGTGATCGACATTCCGCATATGTGGACCGACTGGGTGCGCCATACCCTGAGCGCCATCGACGAGGTCGTGATCGTCGCGGAGCCGGATCTCGCCAATCTGCGCAATGCCAAGAATATCGCCGATACGATCAAGGCGGCGCGGCCTGCAGAGGTCGATCCGATCCTCGTGATCAACAAGGCCGGTATCCCCAAGCGGCCCGAGATCCCGGCGGCTGAATTCGCCGCATCCATCGAATGCCGCCTCGCTGGTGAAGTCTCGTTCGAACCCGGCCTCTTCGGCACGGCGGCCAATAACGGGCAGATGATCGCCGAAGTCTCGGCAGGCCATAAGCTCAACGAGGTGTTCAAGGGCATTTCCCAGCAGGTGACCGGGCGCACGCAGGGAGGAGCGGGCGGAAAATCCGGCGTCCTGCGGTTGCCCGACCTCTTCAAGAAGCTCAAGCGCGCTTCGTAAGGAAAGTCTTTCATGTTCGGCAAGCGTACCAGTTTCGGCGGCAATACTCAGGCAGCACCCGCGCCCCGCAGCGCGGTTCCGCCCAGCCCCGATCGCGACAAGGTGCCCGAACATCAGGCGCCGCCGCGCACGGTCCCCGCTGCCGAGGCTCCGAAACCGGCCCGTCCTGGGCAGCAGGAAATCGTCGACGTCGGCAATGCCGGTGACGCGGCGCGCGACAAGACCTACTTCCAGACCAAATCTTCGATCTTCAACGCGCTGATCGACTCGATCGACCTTTCGCAGCTCGCGGCGATGGATCAGGACGCCGCGCGCGAGGAAATCCGCGATATCGTCGCCGAAATCATCGCGCTCAAGAACTTCGTGATGTCGATCTCCGAGCAGGAAGACCTGCTCGAGGATATCTGTAACGACGTTCTGGGCTATGGCCCGCTCGAGCCCTTGCTGGCGCGCGACGACATTGCCGATATCATGATCAACGGTTCCCAGAAGTGCTATATCGAGGTTGACGGCCGCGTCCGGCTCACCAATGTGCGCTTCCGCGACGATTCCCATCTTATGAATGTGTGCCAGCGCATTGTGAGCCAGGTTGGCCGCCGGGTCGACGAATCCTCACCCATATGCGACGCGCGCCTGCCCGACGGCTCCCGCGTGAACGTCATCGCGCCGCCGCTCTCGATCGACGGCCCCGCGCTCACCATTCGTAAGTTCAAGAAGGACAAGCTGACCCTCAACCAGCTCGTCAAATACGGTTCGATCTCGCCCGAGGGCGCCGAGGTTTTGCGGATTCTGGGGCGCGTCAGGGCGAATGTGCTGATCTCGGGCGGCACGGGTTCGGGCAAGACGACGCTACTGAACTGCCTGACCGCATTCATCGACCGCGACGAGCGCGTGATCACCTGCGAGGACTCCGCCGAACTGCAGCTCCAGCAGCCCCATGTGGTCCGGCTGGAAACGCGCCCGCCCAACCTCGAGGGCGAAGGCGAGATCACCATGCGCGAGCTGGTGCGGAACTGCCTGCGTATGCGGCCCGAACGCATCATCGTCGGCGAAGTGCGTGGCCCGGAGTCCTTCGACCTTCTCCAGGCCATGAACACCGGCCACGACGGCTCGATGGGCACGCTCCATGCCAACTCTCCGCGCGAGGCGCTCTCGCGTCTTGAATCGATGATCACCATGGGCGGCTTCGCGCTGCCCTCGCGTACCATCCGCGAAATGATCGTCTCCTCGATCGACGTCATCGTCCAGGCCGCGCGCCTGCGCGACGGCTCGCGCCGGATCACCCATATTTCCGAGGTTCTGGGGATGGAAGGTGACGTGATCGTCACCCAGGACATCTTCCTCTACGACATCCTGGGTGAGGACGCGCACGGCAACCTGATGGGACGGCACCGCTCGACCGGCATTACGAAGCCGAACTTCACCGAGAAGGCGCGTTACTTCAATGAGGAGGCAGCGCTGGTCGATGCGCTTGAGCGTGCCAATGTCGAGCACAACGAGATGATCTAGGGCCTGGTAACACTATGGATAGGGGATTGATTTTGCATAAATCGTTCAATGGCAAGTGTTTCGAGCAGGTCATGGTCCGGCCCCTTGTCGCGAAAAATCCGCCGTGCAGGCGCCAGCCTGTGGCGGCGCATTTTCCACGAAGGGTTCTCGGACTATGACCCGTCTAACCCCTATTCATAGTGTTAACAGGCCCTAGTAATGTCGCCATTGATCCTGGGAATTCTGGTGGTGGTTTGCGTCGGGGCGCTGGGGTTCGCCTTCGTCCCCGCGCTTTCGGGCGGCGACCGTGCCACCAAGCGCATGAAAGCCATGCAGCGCGACCCCCAGGTCAACCGGCAGGTGGCGAGCGCGCAGAAAACCCGCGAAAGCCGCAGGCGGACCGTACAGGACGCGCTCAAATCCCAGACTGACGCACTCAACGCCAAGCGCAAGAAAAAGACGCTGAAAAACCGGCTGTTTCAAGCCGGGATCAAAACCGATTCGCGCGTCTGGACGCGCAACTGCATCATCTTCGGTGGGGTGCTGTTTGTCGTCTTCTTCTTTTTGCAAGTGCCGGTCGTTTTTGCGGCGGTTTTCGCGGTGGCCGGCGCCTACGTGCTCCCCAACATGTATCTGTCGCGGCGCCGCAAGCGCTATCAGGCGGCGTATCTCGATGAATTGCCGAACGCGGTTGAGGCGATCGTACGCGGCGTCAAATCGGGCTTGCCGCTCAACGATTCCATCCGGCTCGTGGCCAAGGAAGTCAAGGAGCCCGTGAAATCGGAATTCATGCGCGTGCTCGACCAGCAATCGGTCGGCAAATCGATGACGGAAGCCGTCGAGGTCCTGTTCGACCGGGTGCCGCTGCCGGAGGTCAACTTCTTCGTCGTCGTGATCACCGTGCAGCAGCAGGCGGGCGGCAATCTTTCGGAGGCCCTCAGCAACCTCGCCAGGGTGCTGCGCGACCGCAAGAAGATGAAGGGCAAGATCAAGGCGATGAGCTCGGAGGCCAAGGCCTCGGCGATGATCATCGGCGCGCTGCCGCTCTTCGTGATCGGTGCCATTTCGGTCGTGAGCCCGACCTACCTAACGCCGCTCTGGACGACCAGCGGCGGGCAGATCGCGCTCGGTGGAGCCGTGTGCATGCTCGTTATGGGTATCTTCGTCATGTACCGCATGGTTCAGTTCGAGTACTAGGAAGTTACCCGTGCCAATTCTCGATCAAATCGCCAGCTCGGACTTCCTGATTGCCGCTTTTGCGGCGATTTCGGCCGCGGCCATTGTCTTCACGTTCGGTGCCCAGCTCGCCGAACGGGCGGAGCGCAAAGACCGGATCAAGAAGGTTGCGCTCGAACGCGAGCAGATGCGCGCCCGCGAAATGTCGCGCTTGCGCAGCCAAGCCAACGCCAAGGCAGAGGGCGGTGGGCCCGTGCGCGGTATTCGTGGCGCCGAAACCAAATCCTATATGCGGGATATCGTCGACCGCTTTTCGTTGCAAAAGGCATTCGTGGACGAAAGCACCGTCGACAAACTCGCTCAAGCCGGCCAGCGTGGACAGGCTGCGCTGACGCGGCATCTGTTCATCCGCTTTGTGACCCCGCTCGTGCTGTTCGCGATCGCAGCGGTCTATCTCCTGATCCTCGCGCCTGGCGGACGTCCGCTTTATCTCAATGTGACCTATTCCGTCGGTGTCGGGCTATTGGGCGCCTATCTGCCGATCCTATTGCTCAAGAACCAGACGCAGAAACGCCAGCAATCGATCAAGCGGGCCTGGCCGGATGCGCTCGACCTCGTGCTTTTGTGCGTGGAGTCGGGAATGTCGATCGAACATGCGCTGAAGCGCGTGTCGAAGGAAATCGGGCTGCAAAGCCCCGAGCTTGCCGAGGAAATGGCACTGACGACAGCCGAACTCTCGTTTCTCGAAGACCGCACACGGGCGTTTGAAAATCTCGGCCGCCGGACGGGGCTCGATCCTGTGCGCTCCGTGATGACGGCACTCATCCAGGCGGACCGTTACGGCACGTCGATTGGTCAGGCGTTGCGCGTGATGGCGGAGGAAAGCCGCGAGGCGCGTATGATGGAGGCCGAAAAAAAAGCCGCTGCGCTGCCGCCTAAAATGACCGTGCCGCTGATCCTGTTCTTCTTGCCCGTGCTGTTTATCATCATCATGGCGCCCGCGATCATTACGGCGCTGACGATGTAGCATCTCGGCACAGTAGCTTCGACAGGTTGGCGCGTCTTATAGAGGCACGGGCTTGCCGTCCGCACGGGTTCCCTTCTCCCTCAAGGGGAGAAGGGAACCCGTGCGTGTGACCGCCCGGTGCGCTACGAACACCGTGTGAATTAGGCATTTCGTCCGCACAGCCGGACTACGTATCCCCCCGAATTTCATCCCAGCGGTTTTGCTGGGTGAGCATGGCGCGGATATAGGCCATGTTGGCCTCGACCTCATCGGAGGGCAGCTCCTGCGCATAGATCGCGCGCGCTTCGTCGAAGCGGCCTTGCAAGCCGAGAACCAAAGCGAGATTCTGCCGTACACGTGTTGAAGCGCTGGGTAGCGCTACGGCCTGGCGCAGGTGCTGCTCGGCTTGCCGCAGATCGCCCGTCATCGAATAGGAGAGCCCCATATTGGCATGGAGTGCCGGCCGGTCCGGAGCGAGCAGGAGCGCCTGGGAATAGGCCGCCCGTGCCGCTTCGTGCTGGCCCATCTGATCGAGGATCGCGCCTTTGACCGAGAGCGCCTCCCAATCGGGCGCGACCGGATCGATCGTGTTGTTGAGCACCGAAAGCGCTTGCTCGAACCGCCCGTCCGCGGCAAGGGCCTTGGCATAGGCAAGGCTGACGGCGGGGCCGCCACGGGTCTGGCCCATCAGATATTCCATAACCTGAACCGCCGGCGTCGTCTGGCCGGCGGCGCGGAGTGCGGCGGCATAGTGAATGCCGAGCGTGGCATCGCGCGGGTTGCTGCGGTAGCTGTTGGCGAGCTCGGCGACAGTGGTCTGGATCTGGGGGCCGGACAGGCTGGAATAGTCTGCGTTGACCGCGGTGGTGCGATTGGTCGCGCAGGCCGAAAGCGCAACCAGCGCCACCGAGGCAAGAAGGGCCGAACGGCTCACTGAGGCGATGCGCGCGAGGCCAATGGCCATGAAGGGAACTCCGTTGACGTCTGCTCGGGCGAATTTCCACCCATTTTGCCCTTAAGGGAACGTAAATCATTAACCCTAACGGGCGGTTAAGGGGCGCCGGGGCATCGGGTGAAGGATGGAAACGCCCTATTCCGATTTCCTCCCCCGTCATCACCCGGACAAGCCGGGTGATGACGGGGGCAAAACAGGCCCATATCCTTCACCCGATTGCCGTGAAAGCGGCTCCTTGCGCGATTGCCGGAACCGGGCCAAGCCGCTACATCTTGGGCTCCTGCCTCAAGTGTTCCGGAGATTCTCCCAATGACCGATCCGACCCCGCTCGTCTGCATCCCAAAGGGTATGCTCCGCGAGGCGCCGCTTTCCGAGGCGCATCGCATATGGGCCGAGGCGAACGGTTTTGATGGGCAGGAGGGAAAGCTCCTCGCATTGCCCGGGGAGAACGGCATTTCGGCTTATGCTTTCGGTGTGGGAGACGAAAGCCAGCGCTCGCCGCTGGTCCTGGGGCTCGCGGCAGCCGCGCTCAAGCCCGGTGCGTACCGGCTCGAAGGCGCCTATGGCGATCCGACGCTCGGCGCGCTCGGTTTCCGGCTTGGGGCCTATCGGTTCACGCGTTACAGACACGCCGATGCCGCGCCGGAGCTGGTTCTGCCCGATGGTGCCGATGCCGCCGAGGTCGACCGGCTGACGCAAGCGGCGTTTCTTGCCCGCGACCTCGTCAACACACCCGCCAACGATTTGGGGCCGGACCGCTATGAAGCGGTGATTCGCGATTTCGCCGAGGCGCGTGGGATGAACGTTCGGGTTGTCGCCGGGGACGATCTGCTTGCCGAAAATTTCCCAATGATTCATGCGGTCGGGCGCGCGAGCGCGGAGGCACCGCGCTTGCTCGACCTGTCCTGGGGGCAGGAGGGCGACCCGAAAGTGACGCTCGTGGGCAAGGGCGTCACCTTCGATACCGGCGGGCTCAACATCAAGCCGGGCAATTCCATGGCACTGATGAAAAAGGATATGGGCGGCTCAGCCAACGTCCTGGGGCTTGCGCACGCCATCGTCGATGCAAAGCTCAAGGTCCGGTTGCGCGTTCTGATTCCGGTTGTCGAGAACGCCATTTCCGGCGCGGCGTTCCGGCCGGGGGACGTCCTGCCCTCGCGCAAGGGGATCACCGTCGAGATCGGCAATACCGACGCCGAGGGGCGTCTGATCCTCGCCGATGCGCTGGCGCTGGGCGATGAGGACAAACCCGATCTCATGATCGACATGGCGACGCTGACCGGCGCCGCCCGCGTCGCACTCGGCCCGGAATTGCCCCCGCTTTATGCGCGTGACGAAGCGTTTGCGCAGGCGCTTGTCGAGACCGGCATGGCGATCGACGATCCGCTTTGGCACATGCCGCTCTGGGGGCCGTACGACAAGCTGCTGTCGTCCAAGGTGGCAGACGTCAATCACATCTCGTCGGGGGGGCTGGCCGGGTCGATTACCGCAGCGCTGTTCCTCAACCGCTTCGTTGCTCCTGAGACGAACTGGGCGCATCTCGATATCTTCGCCTGGGCACCCGAGGCAAGGCCGGGCCGTCCGTTCGGTGGCACGGACCAGGGGGTGCGGGCGCTTTATGGCGTGCTCAAGGGGCGCTATGGCGTGTAACATTGTTGACTCCTGCGTGTATATTGTTGACTATATCAACGATATTTCGAGTGGGAGACCATCATGCCCGTCGCCGAGGATGACATAGCCGCCTTTCGCGCCTTCAATCGGTTTTACACCAAGGTCATTGGCCTTCTCGAAGAGGGCATGCACAAAAGCCAGTTTTCGCTGGTTGAGGCGCGGCTGATCCATGAGATCGGGCACCATGGCGCGACGACCGCGAGGACGCTCGCTGAAGCGCTGGATATGGATCGCGGACAATTAAGCCGCCTGATCTGGCGGCTGTCGGACCAGGGGCATCTCTCGATCATTCCCGACGATGGCGACCGGCGCTCCAACAGACTGACGCTGACCGCTTCGGGCGAGACCGCCTGCGCCGAGCTCAACCGGCTGAGCGATGAAGCTACTGAAGCTCTGATCGGGCCTCTCGACGCCACACGCCGGGCGAGGCTCCTGGCCAGCATGCGCACCATTCGAGAAATCCTTGCGCCCACCGATACTTCCGGCGCGCTTGTGCTGCGCCCGCCACGGATTGGCGAGCTTGGCCATCTGATCGAGCGCCAAGCCGCACTTTACAATCACGAATATGGCTGGAACGCCGAATTCGAAGCGCTGATTGCGCGGATTTATGCCGAATACGCTGAGGCGCCCGAAACTCCACCCAAATATCTCTGGATCGCCGAGATTGGCGGCCAGGTCGCGGGTTCCGTGTTCATCCTTCCGGCACGTGAAGCGGGCACAGCACAGTTGCGCATGCTCTATGTCGAACCATATTTCCGGGGCCGCAAGCTGGGACGGCTGCTGGTGGACGCAGCGGTGACCTTTTCGCGCGAGTCAGGCTATCGCCGTGTCATTTTATGGACACAGGACTGCCTCGCCTCTGCGCGCCGGATCTATCAGGCAGCGGGCTTTGAACTCCAACGCGAGGAGCCGCACCATTCGTTCGGGCACGACCTCAATGGGCAGTACTGGATGCTGGAGCTTTAATACCCCCGCCCCCTATCCACCAGATTCGCCAGCGGCTCGCCGCGCTCGTGCGCCGTGAGCATTTCGGAAAAGTACCTTACCCCATTGGCCTCGTTCGAGACCGCCGCGATGTGTGGGGTGATGTAGCAATTCGGAAGCGTCCAGAGCGGGCTCGTTTTGGGTAGTGGTTCGATCTCGAAGACGTCGAGGCTGGCCGCGCCCAGCGTGCCGTCTTCGAGCGCCGCGACGATGTCGGCCTCGACCTGATGCCCGCCTCGGGCCGCGTTGACGACGACCGGTCCGCCCGGCAGCTTGCCGCGGCGCAGGCCCTTGAAGGTCTTGGTGTTGAGGATGCCACGGGTTTCCTCGGTGAGCGGCAGAAGGTTGACGAGGATGTCGGTCGCCGCGAGGAAATCGGGGACGCTCTCCGCTCCGGCAAAGCTCACGACCCCTCCGATCGATTTGGGGGTGCGGCTCCAGCCGTTGACCGTGAAGCCGAGCATCTTGATCTTGCGCGCGGCATCCTCGCCCAGAACGCCCAGCCCCATGATGCCCACGGCGATATCCGTCGCCGGCGGAGGATACAGCTGGGTCCAGACCTTTGCCCGCTGGTGGGCCTGGTAGCGCGAGATGAGCCTGTGATGCATCGTCACCTGCGCGATGACGTAGTCGCTCATCGATTGCGTCATGTCCGCGTCGACGAACCGGACTATGGGTACATCGGGCAGGTTGGGGTGGCGCAAAAGCGCATCGACCCCGGCGCCGAGCGAAAAGATCGCCTTGAGATTGTCGAGCCCTTCAAAGGCGTCGGGGGCCGGCTTCCAGGCGAAGAGGTAGCGGACCTCCGAACGCGGCACAATATCGTCATCGCCATAGACCGGATATCCATCGAGCGCACGGCGGAACCCTTCCACCCAGGGCGACGCGTCAAGGCCGGGCAGGTGTACGAGAAGCGCCATGGGACAATCCTCCAAAGTTGAAACAAAAAAGCCGCGCCGGAGACCGGCACGGCTATGATACGGAAATTCAAAAGCGCTGTCAGTGTGCCGCCGGCTCGTCTCCGGCTGCAGCTTCATTGGCTTCCGCTTCCTGTGCGGCCTCTTCGGCGGCTTCCACCGTGTCTTCGACCGGGACGGGCTCGAGCGTGGGCTCGCCATTCTCGATCGCGTCTGCGGGCTCGGCCTGATCCTCGCCAGCCGGTTCGGCGGGCGCTTCGGGCAGCGGCTCGGGATTATCCGCCTGCTCGCGCAGGAAGGCGATGAGATTGGCGCGATCCTCGGGGTTTGAAAGACCCGCGAACGTCATCTTGGTGCCCGGCGCGAAATTACGCGGGGACTCGATGAACGCGTCGAGGTTCTCATAGGTCCAGCTATCGCCGGCTTCGCCCAGCGAAGCGAGCGCGTCCGAATAGGCAAAGCCTTCATGGTTGGCGATGGGACGACCGACGATATTCCACAGTCCCGGACCTGTACGGTTTTCGTTGGACGCGGAATAATCGTGGCAGGACTGGCAGCGGTTGATGAGGTTCGCCCCCGTATCCGCGCTGGCAGTCTGCAGCCGCTCGGCGATCGAAACGGCCTGGGGCTCGGCCTCGGCGGCCTGCTCGCCAGTACCCTCGGGCAGCGGCAATTCATAGGTCGCGCCCCGATTCTCGATCGGTGCGTAAATGGCCTCGGCAAGAAAGCCAACGCCCATGACAAAAACGAGCGTGCCAAGAATGGCGCCGAAGATCTTGTTGAGTTCGAATGAATTCATAGTCTCGGTCTCTCCGTACCGTTTCCCTCGCCGGCGCCGGCCGTGCAAATTCTCTTGAGCCTGGTGGGCTGTATCGTCAAAAATGACGATACAGCCCACCAGGATTTTCCTTGGCGTGGCCTTGTTGTCCTCACCTTGAATGACGGGTCGACCCGTCATTCAAGGTGAGGCAAGGCACTAGGCGGAAGTTGGGCATCCGATCCATGACCCGGTCAGTAGGGTCGCGCCAAAGTTCCGGATTCGCCCGCCAAGCCCGCGCGCGGACCTTATAATAGAAGTTTCGGCGCGCGCAACCAGCATCGGCAAAGGTGCGACAATTGCCGCAAGCATCGCCTCTCCCCGCACGCCGCCAAGATTGACTTGGGCCGGGGTCGGGGCCATTAGTGGCGCGCTTACAATCAACTACCGACAGTGGATACCGGACAATGGGTCACAAGATAGCGTTTCAGGGCGAGATGGGAGCTTTCAGTCATGCGGCGGCGCATGGCTTTTTTCCCAACGACGAACCGATGCCCTGCGTGACCTTCGAGGAAACCATCGGCGCGGTGCAGAAGGGGGAGGCGGACTATGCCGTCGTCCCGGTGGAAAATTCGCTCTATGGCCGGATCACCGATATCCACCACATCCTGCCCGAAAGCGGGCTGCATATCATTGGTGAGTACTATCTGCCGGTACGCATGAACCTGCTCGGTGTCCGCGGAGCGACGCTCGAGGACATCAAGGCAGTGCAGAGCCTTTCGGTCGCGCTCGGGCAGTGCCGCAAGTTCATTGCGGAGCACAAATTGCGCACGATCAACGCCGTCGATACGGCCGGATCGGCACGCGAGGTCGCGCAAAAGGGCGACAAGACGCTGGCCGCCATCGCTTCGCATCTCGCCGCCGAAATCTACGGGCTTGAGGTTCTGGCGGAAAATATCGAAGACGCCGCGCATAACACGACGCGCTTCCTCATCATGGCGCGCGAGCCCAAATATGCGACGCCCAACGGCACCAAGGTAAAGACCACTTTCGTCTTCCGCGTCCGCAACGTGCCCGCAGCGCTCTATAAGGCCATGGGCGGGTTTGCGACCAACGGGGTCAACATGACCAAGCTCGAAAGCTATATGGTCGACGGCTCGTTCACCGCCACCCAGTTCTATGCCGACATCGAAGGGCATCCGGAAGACCGGAACGTGGCGTTCGCGCTCGAGGAGCTCGGTTTTTTCTCGGATCACTTCAAGATCCTGGGGGTTTATCCTGTTGCGGAGAACGCGCCGGATTCGAAGTAGGGCCCTCATTTTGCCGTGGCCCGTTACCTTCATCCAAATCGGCAGGCTGACCGCCCGTCAATTTGGATAAAGCGGGGCACTTGCATTCGGCGCGCCGATGTAACACATAGGGATCGGGAGGTTGGTGGCGGACGAACCGCTCGCCAACCGGGTCAGGTCCGGAAGGAAGCAGCCCTAACGAGTACGGCACGGGTCGTCGTCAGCCTCCTGCTATTTGGCGCCAACGCGTAAACGGGCTCCAAGAGCCGAAACCAGACCCGGCGCCCCGTCCTCACGCAGCGATGGGCACGCGACAGGAAGATATGGCGACCTCCGACCCGCAAAAGACTCCCTATCAGGTTCTGGCCCGCAAGTACCGGCCGGGCAGTTTCGAAAGCTTGATCGGCCAGGATGCGATGGTCCGGACGCTCTCGAACGCGTTCAAGTCCGGCCGCATCCACCATGCTTTTATCCTCACGGGCGTTCGCGGCGTAGGCAAGACCACGACGGCGCGGATTCTGGCGCGTGCGTTCAACTACGCCGACGAGACCGGCCCGCACCCCACGCTCGATCTTCAGAAGGAAGGTCTGCACTGTGCCGAGATCATTTCGGGCACGCATGTCGACGTGATGGAAATGGACGCCGCGTCCAATACCGGCATCGATTCTATCCGTGAAATCAACGCGATGACCCGCACGCCGCCGATGAGCGCGCCTTATAAGGTGTTCATCATCGACGAAGTGCACATGCTCTCGACCTCGGCCTTCAACGGGCTGCTGAAGACGCTTGAAGAACCGCCTCCCTATGTGAAGTTCATCTTCGCAACGACCGAAATCCGCAAAGTTCCGGTCACCATCCTCTCGCGCTGCCAGCGCTTCGACCTGCGGCGAATCACGCCCGAGGTGATGACGGGATATCTGACCGGTCTGCTCGAAAAAGAGGGCGTGCCGTTCGAACCAGAAGCGCTTGCGATGATGGTGCGCGCCGGCGAGGGCTCGGCGCGCGATTGTCTTTCGCTCGTCGATCAGGCCATAGCTCACGGCGACGGACGGATCACCGCCGAGGCGGTGCGGATGATGCTCGGGCTTGCCGACCGTGCCCAGACGATCGACCTGTTTGAAAACGTGATGCGAGGGGACGTCGCCGCAGCGCTCGACGGACTGCGCAATCTTTACGATTCGGGTGCCGACCCTTCGACGATCATCGCCGATCTCGCCGAGTTCACACATTTGGTGACGCGGATCAAGATCGTCCCCTCGGCTGCCGACGATCCGGTGTTGACCCCCGACGAGAAAACGCGCGGCGCCGATCTGGCCAACCGGCTGGGCCTGCGCATCCTGACCCGTACCTGGCAGATCCTCTCGGGCGGGCTCAACGAGATTGCGCAATCCGGCAACGGTTTGCAGGCCGCTGAAATGGTGCTGATCCGGCTTATCTATGCCGCCGATCTCCCAAGCCCCGACGAACTGATCGAAAAGCTCACCGGCCAACCCCAGGAAACCGCGGCGGCACCTTCGGCCCCCGCCCCCACCGGCGGCGGCTTCAGCGCCCGTGCGACGGCGCCCATGCCTAGGCCGCAGCCGCAAAACGAGCCGCGGGCGCAGGCCGCGCAACCCATGCCGCAAAGCTACACCGAACTGGTGGCACTTGCGGGTGAAAAGCGCGATATATTGCTCAAGCACGCGCTCGAATCCGATATGAAGCCGGTCAGCTTCGAGGCGGGCCGGATCGAGGTCGCGCTGACGCCGACGGCGAATCCCTCGATTGTGTCGGTGCTCTCGGCGCGCTTGAAGGATTGGACCGGGCGCCCTTGGCTCGTCACGGTCTCGACCAAGGAAATCGATACGCCCACCCTGCGTGAGGTGCGCGAAGCCGACCAGCGCAACGCCCGCGACGAGGCGCTTGAAGATCCGATGGTCAAGGCCGTGATGGAGACCTTTCCCGGTGCCCGGCTGGTCAACATTAAAACCCGCGAGGCCGCGCCCGAAAACGAGGCGCTCGAAGACCCAGAGGCGATCGAGGGTCTCGAAACGGAGGACGACGAATGAAAGACATTATGGGCATGATGAAAAAGGCCCAGGAATTCCAGCAACGCGCGCAGGAAATGCAGGAAGAGGCAGCCTCGACCATCGTTGAAGGCTCCTCCGGTGGCGGCATGGTGACGGTCGCAATGACGGCCAAGGGCGACTTGCGCGGTGTGAAGCTCGATCCCTCACTCCTCAAGCCTGAGGAGGCGGAAATCCTCGAGGATCTGATTGTCGCTGCACACGCGGATGCGCGGCGTAAAGGCGAGGACTTTATGCAGTCCAAGATGAGCGAAATGACCGCCGGCCTGCCCATCCCGCCGGGCATGAAGTTCCCTTTCTAGTGTCCCGTCGCAGTGATTTTGACAAGTTGGCGCGCCTGTTTGAGGCACGGCTTTTCCGTCCGCACGGCTTCCCTTCTCCGCTTGAGGGAGAAGGTGGGCCTCGCGAAGCGAGGGTCGGATGAGGGGTGTGCGCGGCAGCAAAGCTCGGCTTTTGTGCTGTTCGCAACGCCGCAGGCACCCCTCATCCGACCGCTTCGCGGCCACCTTCTCCCTCAAGGGGAGAAGGGAAATCGTGCTCGTGACCCGGCCGGTGCGCCACCGACACCCGCGTAAACCTGTCAAATCCCCTGCGCAGAGGTACTAGGCGATGGCAAACCCGTCCGGTGGGCCGGAAATCGAACAGCTCATTCAGTTGCTTTCGCGGCTGCCGGGGCTCGGGCCGCGCTCGGGGCGGCGCGCCGTGCTGCATCTTATCAAGAAAAAAGAGCAGCTGATGATCCCGCTCGCCGCCGCGCTCGACCGTGCGGTTGAGGCTGTCAAGGTCTGCGAGACCTGCGGTAATGTGGATACGATCTCACCCTGCACGATCTGCTCGGACCCCCGCCGTGCCGAAAGCGGGTTGTTGATTGTGGTCGAGGATGTCGCAGATCTCTGGGCGCTCGAACGGGCAGGCATCGGACCGGTGCGCTATCACGTGCTCGGCGGCGTGCTCTCCCCGCTCGATGGTGTGGGGCCGGACGACATTTCCATCGACGCGCTAATCGCGCGCGCGCCGGAGTACAAGGAAATCGTCATCGGGGTGAACGCTACGGTCGAGGGGCAGACAACAGCTCACTACATCACCGACAGGCTTGCCGGGTCGGACATCAAGATTACACGGCTCGCGCATGGCGTGCCGGTCGGCGGCGAACTCGACTATCTCGACGAAGGTACGCTGAGCCAGGCGCTCAAGGCGCGCACAAGCTTTTAGCCCGGCTATTCGGTCAGCCTTGGCTTGTCCTCGAATTCAAGGGCCTCGATCCGCTCTCCACGCTTGGAGATCTTGCCCGTCGAGGTGAGGATCTGGTCGATGTCGGCATTGGCCTGGGTGAAGTGCGTCTGGAGCTTCTGCACCCGCTCGGTCAGCCGCCCCACATCGGCCAGCAGCATTGAGACCTCTTTCTGGATGATGTGCGCCTGCTCACGCATGCGCACGTCCCGCAGGAGCGCCTGGACGACCTGGATCGAAAGCATCAGGAGCGAGGGTGAGACGATCACCACCCGCGCACGGGCCGCGCGCTGGACGATGTCCTCGAACCGCTCATGCAGGTCCGCGAAGATCGATTCGGACGGCACGAACATGAAGGCCGTGTCCTGGGTTTCCCCTGCGATCAGATATTTTTCCGAGATCGCCTTGATATGCACGCCAAGATCGTTGCGGAAGGTGGTCATCGCCTGACGCGTGGCGTCGGCGCCTTCCGCCTCGTTGATCCGTTGCCAGCCCTCGAGAGGGAATTTCGCATCGATCGCGAGCGATGGGGCATCGTTGGGCATATGGATGAGCGCATCGGGCCGCGAGCCGTTTGAAAGCGTCGCCTGGAACGAATAGGCGTTGGATGCCAGACCGTCGGCTATGATCGCCTCCATGCGACCCTGCCCGAAGGCACCGCGTTGTTGCTTGTTCGAAAGGATCGATTGGAGCGAAACGATTTCACCGGAAAGTTGGGCGATGTTGGTCTGCGCTCTGTCGATCACTGCGAGCCGCTCGTTGAGCTTGGTGAGGGTCTCCTCGGTCTTGGTGCGCGTCTCCGTCATCGACTGGTTGACGCGGTGGCTCGAGGCGTCGATGCGTTCGGTCAAGGCGCGGGCGAGATCGGAGGTGCGGGTGCCGAAGATCTCGCTCATGGTCTGCATGCGACCCGTCATTTCCGATTGCACGCGCATGAGATCGGCGAGATGGCGCTCCATTTCGCTCGCGCGCTTGGCGTCTTCGAGCAAGGCGTCTTCCCGTGCCCGCGCGCTGCGCATCTGCACGGCGATCGAGACGATCAGGAGCACGACCGTGAGGGCCAGCCCTGCGGCCAGGGCTTGAGTCAATGTGATGGGCATTCCGCCCAGCTCGAACAGCACCGTTTCCATAATGTTCTTGTTATCTGATTCGCGGACGCCCATATCGGG
Source organism: Pelagibacterium halotolerans (assembly GCF_044811015.1). GTDB lineage: Bacteria > Pseudomonadota > Alphaproteobacteria > Rhizobiales > Devosiaceae > Pelagibacterium > Pelagibacterium halotolerans_A. The sequence continues at coordinate 1,927,611 of NZ_CP085243.1, read as the reverse complement.
TTTGCTTGACCGCAAAGGGCCAACTGCTCTATCGAAAGCACCAGATTTTATGTGGTCGCGCTTTCGAACCGGAAAAGTGGTTTCTACTTTTCCTGAAAGCGCTCTATCGAAACCGAGACGTTTATGACCATTCGCCCAATCCTCATCCTGCCCGATCCCTTGCTGCGCAAAGTGGCCGAGCCCGTCGAGAGTTTCGACGCGGACCTCAAAAAGACGGTTGAGGATATGTTCGAGACCATGTACGACGCCCCCGGCATCGGCCTTGCGGGGCCGCAGATCGGGTATATGAAGCGCGTCGCGGTGATCGATCTGGCTGATGAGGAGAACCCGGATTCGGGCAAGATCGCCATGGTCAATCCCGAGATTATCGCCATGAGCGATGAAACCACGGTGAGCGAAGAGGGCTGCCTGTCGATCCCCGACATCGTCTATGACGTCGAGCGTCCCGCCGAGATCACGGTCCAATACTTCACGCCCGAAGGCGAAGAGGTGACTCGCGAAGCCAAAGGGCGGCTTGCCATCTGCATGCAGCACGAGATCGATCACCTCGACGGCGTGCTTTATATCGACTACCTCTCGCGCCTGAAGCGCGACCGGGTCATCAAGAAGTTCCAGAAGGCCGCCAAGCGCGCAAGCTGACCGGCGGGCACTCCGCCAAGAAGGGAGTACGCCTTGCGAGTCGTGTTCATGGGGACGCCCGACTTCGCCGTCCCGACGCTGACCGAAATCGTCATGCGCGGGCATGAGGTGCTGGCGGTTTATACGCGCGCGCCGCGTCCGGCCGGACGCGGGCAGGATTTGCGGAAATCGCCTGTGCACCTGGCCGCCGAGGAATTCGGCATTCCGGTCTTTACCCCGAAGAATTTCAAGGAGCAGGAAGATCGCGATACCTTTGCGGCGTTGGGCGCCGATGTCGCGGTGGTCGTCGCTTATGGCCTCTTGCTGCCTCCCGAACTGCTCGCGGCGCCTGAAAAAGGTTGCCTCAATCTGCACGGCTCGCTCTTGCCGCGCTGGCGCGGCGCGGCGCCGATCCAACGTGCGGTGATGGCAGGCGATACGCGGACGGCGGCGAGCGTCATGAAGATGGAAGAGGGGCTGGATACGGGGCCTGTTGGGCTTGTCGAGGAAATCCCCATCGGCCCGGACATGACCGCTGGCGAGTTGCACGACGAGATGATGCGGCGCGGCGCGGACCTCATGGGCCGGGCCTTGGCGGCGCTCGAACGCGACGCGCTTGAATTTACGCCGCAGCCGGAGGCGGGTGTGACCTATGCAAAGAAGATCGAAAAGGCCGAAGCCCGGATCGATTTTTCCCGGCCCGCTCAGGAGGTCCACAACCACATCCGCGGGCTTTCGCCTTTTCCCGGCGCGTGGTTCGCGTTCGAACGCGGCGGGAAACCGGTGCGGGTGAAGGCTCTGCGCTCGACGCTGGCCGAGGGGCGCGGCGCGCCGGGCACGGTGCTCGACGGGCTGACGATTGCATGTGGCGAGGGCGCGGTGCGGCTCACCCAGGTCCAGCGCGAGGGCAAGGGCGCAATGGACGCCGAGGCCTTTCTGCGGGGGACGGGCGACCTTGCTGACCAGATCGTCGGCTGACCATGCCCCGCTACAAGCTCACCATCGAATATGACGGAACGCCCTTCGTCGGGTGGCAGCGGCAGGCGGATGCCTTGTCGGTGCAGGAGGCGTTGGAGATTGCGATTCTCGGGTTTTCGGGTGAAGACGTCCGGACCCAGACGGCCGGGCGCACGGATGCCGGCGTCCATGCATTGGGGCAGGTGGCCCATTTCGATCTCCAACGCGAATGGGATCCGTTCCGCATATCCGAAGCCTTGAATTTCCATCTCAAGCCGCACCCGATCGTCATTTTATCATGCGAAGAGGTGGGGGGAGATTTCGAGGCCAGGTTTTCCGCAACGGCACGGCATTACGAATACCGCATCCTCAACCGCAGGGCGCGTCCGGCGCTCGATGCGCGCCGGGTCTGGCACGTTGCCGTGCCGCTCGATGCCGACGCGATGCATGCGGCGGCACAACCGCTTCTCGGCAGGCACGATTTTTCGACCTTTCGCTCGGCGCAATGCCAGGCCAATTCGCCCATCCGTACGCTCGACCGGCTCGATGTCAGCCGCGAGGGCGAGATGGTCGTCGTCCGGGCCTCGGCGCGGTCCTTTCTGCACCATCAGGTCCGCTCGCTGGTGGGGTCGCTTAAGCTCGTCGGTGAGGGCAAATGGGCGGCCGAGGACATGCGCGCCGCGCTCGAAGCTCGCGACCGGGCCCGCTGCGGGGCAATGGCGCCCTCAGTGGGGCTTTATCTCATCGCCGTGGATTATTGAAGCGCCGGGCCGAGGATGGCGCCGGCAATTCCAAGACCGATCATCACCCCGATGATCTGACCGATCATCAGGATCGCTATGCCGCCGGCCCGCAGGCCGACGACCAGGCGCGCATTGTTGATATAGGTGGCGAGCCCGGCAATGAGCGCAACGAGCAGGATGGCTTCGCTCGGCACGCCGATGACTGCCAGAATCTGGAATGCGATACCGAAGAAGGCGCTCAGCCAGTTGCTGACGGTGAGAAAGGCGACGAACCGGTCCGCCTTGTCGAGATATCTCAGAACGACCCAGGAAGCGCCCGTCAGTATGGCGTAGAGCAGCACATCGGAGAAAAGAAAGCCGAAGCTCGTGACACCGGAGAGTTCAGGCACGCTGAACGTGGTCGCAAGCAGGCCGATGGCGACCGATACGATGAGCGCGATGAAGCTCGAGACCAGCCCGGCCAGATCGGTCGAGAAATAGCTCGGAGCTTCGGGCCGCCCAAGCGCCAGCCGCCAGCAGCCGTCTGCGGCGCTGATGGCTTCCTGGACAAGTGTAGGGTTCTGGGCGCTCACCGCATCGCTCCGGTTCTTGTCATTCTAGGGCAGTTTCGTTCCGACTATTTCGGAACGAAAGCTCTAACTCTTTGTTTTATCGCGTTTTCGAACCGAAAAAGTCTATCGACTTTTACTGAAAACGCTCTAGGCGAAAACGGCGAAGCCGCCGCTCATCATGTAGAGCGCGAGAGGCAGGCCCGCAAGGAAGTTCAAAAACGCGAAGGCCAATGCCGGCGCGAAATCGACCCCGGCGGCAACCCGCGCCAGGCGGAGGAGGAAAAACGCCGTCAGCGTCACAATGACGCCCCAGAGCGGGACGCCGATCAGCAGCGTGAGGCCGCCGATTGCTGCCATCAAGGCGAGCATATACAGCCCCGGCACATAGATTTCCACAATCGGCGCCTCGAATTTCACCGCCCTCTTGCCCAGGCTCGCCGAGAAGATGAAGGCGAGAACCGGCAGGATATAGCCAGCCATCAGAATGAGCATCACAACAGGCACCGGCATGCCGTAGCGTAAGGTAAGGCAGATAATCGCAAACAGGACGGCTGTGAAATAAAGGACAAAGCCGCGGTTGAGTGCGGCGGCATCGAAGGTGAAGTGGTCCTTCCAGTCCGGTTTGCCGGCGAGGATTTTCGACCAACCCGATGTGGCATTGGTGAGCGTTTCGATGAAGTTCATCCCCTCTCCCCCGACAAGAACCGTGCAATGAAACGCCCATAAAGCGCCGACAGGCGTTCGACATCCGCAAGCGGCACCCGCTCATCGATCTGATGCATGGTCGCCCCCACGAGCCCGCATTCGACGACGGGGCAATAATCGGCAATGAATCGCGCATCCGAGGTGCCGCCGCCAGTCGCGAGCTTCGGTTCGATCCCCAATTCGTCCTTCATGATAGCGCACATGAGCGCCACATGGCCAACCGGGGCCGACAAAAAGCATTTCGAGACGCGGCCTTTGGGCACAAAGGCGATATCGCAGCCCCTTGCATCGACGGTTTCGAGCCTGCGTTCGATCTCGGCGGCGAGGGTTTCCGCATTCCAGGTGTCGTTGAACCGGACGTTGAACCGAAGCGTCGAGCGCGCGGGGATGACGTTGGAGGTCGGATTGCCCGTATCGATTGAGGTGATTTCGAGATTGGTGGGCTGGAAGTGTTCGGTGCCTGCGTCCCAGTCCGCATCGAGCGCCAGCGCTGCCGCGCAGAGGACCGGCAGGGGATTGGCGGCCTTTTCCGGATAGGCGACGTGCCCCTGCTTGCCGGTGACGACGATCTCGCCCGAAAACGACCCGCGCCGCCCGATCTTGATCGAATCCCCGAGCGTTTCGGCGGAGGACGGTTCGCCGACGATGGCGAAATCGAACCGGTGCCCTTGTGCTCTCGCCCATGCCATGAGCTTGTCCGTGCCGTTGACCGCGTCGGCTTCCTCGTCATTGGTGATGGCGAGGGAGATCTGGCCCTTTTCGGGCGCTCCGGTCTCAGCGAGCGCGGCACAGAAGGCAGCGACGCCGCTTTTCATGTCCGTCGCCCCACGGCCCCAGAGAACACCATCGGCAATATCGGCGGCAAATGGATCGTGCGACCACGCGGCACGATCGCCGGGCGGCACGACATCGGTATGCCCTGCAAAGAGCAGATGCGGGCCGGGTTCGGCACTTTTGCGGGTGGCAAAAAGGTTTTCGACCGGATAGGAGCCGGCGCCCTCAAAGGTGAGGCGCGTGACCTCAAAGCCGAGCGGGGTCAGGAAATTTTCGAGCACGTCGAGCACACCCGCCGTCTCGGGTGTGACCGAGGGGCAGCGGACGAGGTTTGCGAGGAGCGTTTTGGCGATCGAGCCCATCTAGTCGCGCAAAAGATCGTTGATCGAGGTTTTGGACCGCGTCTGCGCGTCGACGCGTTTGACGATGACGGCGCAGTAGAGGTTGGGCCCAGGCGTGCCGTCGGGGAAGGGCTTGCCCGGCAGGCTGCCCGAGACGACGACGGAATAGGGCGGCACCTCGCCGATGAAGATTTCGCCGGTGTTGCGGTCGACGATCTTGGTCGACTTGCCGATGAAGACGCCCATCGAGATGACCGAGCCCTCGCGTACGACGACGCCCTCGACTATCTCCGAGCGCGCGCCGATGAAGCAGTGGTCCTCGATGATTACCGGGCCGGCCTGCAGGGGCTCGAGCACGCCGCCAATGCCGACGCCGCCCGAAAGGTGTACGTTCTTGCCGATCTGCGCGCATGAGCCGACGGTTGTCCAGGTGTCGACCATGGCGCCGTCATCGACATAGGCGCCGAGGTTGACGAAGGAGGGCATCAGGACGACGTTTTTCCCGATATGGGCCGAATGGCGCACGAAAGAGCCGGGCACCGCGCGGAAGCCCGCTTCGCGGAAACGGTTTTCGCTCCAGCCGGCGAATTTCGAAGGCACTTTGTCCCACCAGTTCGCGCCACCGGGCCCACCGGGGATGGGCGCCATATCATTGAGGCGGAAGGAAAGCAGGACGGCCTTTTTGAGCCATTCGTTGACCTGCCAGGTTCCGTCAGCTCCTTTTTCGGCCACGCGCGCCTTGCCCGAATCCAAAAGCGCCAGCGCCTCGTTGACCGCATCGCGCACTTCGCCTTTGGTGGTATAGCTGATCGCGTCGCGGTTCTCGAATGCGGTATCGATGGTTTGGGCAAGCTGCGCGTCGGACATTGGGGAAGCCTCTTCTTGGTCGTAATTTGCGCGCGGACCATAGCTCAAGGGGGTGACACACGGAACCCCGGATGTTGCGCGGGGCAGTGCAATTGCTCTTGCCCTCATCCATACACACCGCCTATGCCAGAATGACCGACAATGACGGGAATCAAGGAGCCGATATGGGCCGGAAACGCCATTCATCGCTGAGGTCCTCCAAGGACGACATAGAAGTCGTCCGCCATTCGCCGCAAACCCCGCAGACGCAGTCCTCCGCATACCGGCTCGCGTTTGCCGACGACGAGTTCCTGACCTCCGAGGATTTGCGCGGCATCCGGTTCCAGCTCGAATACACCAAGATCGAGTCCCGGCTGCGCGACGCGGGCATCAACTCAACCGTCGTGCTGTTCGGTGGCGCGCGTATTCCTGAGCCGGGCAAGCCCGCCTGGGCCGCCAAGACCGAGACGGCGAAGAAGAATCTCGAGGAGAACTCGGTTTACTATACCGAAGCCCGTCGCTTCGCGCAGCTTGCCTCGATGACAGCCAAGGCTACGGGATATTCGGAGTATGTCGTGGTAACCGGCGGTGGGCCGGGCGTGATGGAAGCGGGCAATCGCGGGGCGACCGATGTCGGGGCGCCGTCGATCGGGCTCAATATCGTCCTGCCGCACGAACAGGCGCCCAACGTCTACGTGACGCCGCAGTTCTCGTTCAACTTCCACTATTTCGCGACGCGCAAGATCCATTTCCTTGTCCGCGCCAGGGTGGTCGCGATCTTCCCGGGTGGGTTCGGCACGCTCGATGAGTTTTTCGAGACCCTGACGCTGATCCAGACCGGACGCATGGAGCGCATTCCGCTGCTTTTGTTCGGCAAGGACTTCTGGAGCCGGGTGATCAATCTCGATGTGCTCGTGGAAGAGGGCACGGTTTCGCCCGACGATGTGAAGCTTTTCACCGTCGTCGATACGGCCGAGGAGGCCTGGGAAATCGTGCGTAAGACTTACAATCTGCCGGAGATAGCGGTGGAAGCTTAGGGCCTAAGGGGCGCATGGACATGCGCCCCCGGTTTGTTGCGTGCCGGTTCGGCCCGGTTGTCTCGGGCGCCTTACTGGTTGGCGCGGACCTGAAGGTTCAGAAGGTCGATCAGGAGGAGCGGATCGTCCTCGACGCCCATGAACTCCTCTATGCCCACAGGCTGAGCCGGCTCAGCGGCGATCTCGAGGTTCCGTGGGTCATCGATGAAGGCGTTGGCCGCGCTTGTCACCATTTCAGAGAATGCGGCATTGTCCAGGTCCACGAGCATCATCGGGACCGTGAACTTGAGCCCTTGTGCAAAGGTTGCGCCATCGAGCCCCTGTTCGGCCGCGGCGAAATCGAGCGCCTTCATGAAGAGGGAGGCATCATCATAGCGGATCGAGGCGTTCTCGAGCTTGAGGGTATCGAACTCGGCGAGCATCGATTCCTGCAAACGCATCATTTGATCGGGGGCGAGTTCTTCGCCAGCCTCGCTCATTTCAGCCATCTTGAGGTTGATCTTTGCCATTTCCCGGTAAAGCTCGCGCGTATACCCCTCGATGGCGAAATTCACCGAGAACGACCCCAGATTGTCGAGAACGAAAGAGGCGTCGGTGATTTCGGCCCGGCCGGTATCCGGCCACCAGGTGCCCTTGCCCGAAAGCGAGGCGCCGAATTGCTCGACGCCGAACGCTTCGATCACTTCCTGGGCTTCCGCCTCTTCAATTTCATTCAGGTTCGCGCGGACGCCGGTCACCTCGTAGGCGGACGTAATGCTCCCGTCGGCCGCGGGGTCCTCGATCCAGGCTTGCATGGACTCGACGACGAACACCTCGCTTCCATCCTGGGAGACTGTTAGCGGGCCGGCAGAGACGCGGTCATAGAGGTTCATGCTAACATCGATCATCGTATTTACATCGATCTCGGCCGGCAGGGTAATGCCTTCGGCGAGGATGTCGACGAAGGTCAGGGTGATCCCCTCCTCGTCGTCAGTATATTCGATATCCGCGATCGATGCGCGTTCCGCTGTGTACCCGCCATCGGCGGTCTCCACGACGCCTTCAAAAACGATCTCGCCAGGGATTTCGGCGGGATCTTCACCCGGCACTGCAATGGTGAAATCGGACACGGTGATGGTGTTGCCTTCGGCCGTGGCCGAGCCGTAGGTCATGGAGGCCCCCATCAGCCGGCTGACCTCGACGAGCTTGTCGGCGAAGTCCGTGGCCTCGAGCGCTAAGGCAGGTGTCGCGGTGAGCCCGATAACGGCGCCGGTAAGCGCCAGATGCGAAACCCGATTGAGCATGCTTTCGTCCCCTTGTGTCTGGTCCGCACGAGCGGATCGGTTGGCCCGATTTCGGGCGGTAAACGTTATAGCACCGGTTTCGATCCGGGGCACAGGCGAGCTATGCCCGCCACCGGTTACACGATGATGAAAAATCGGGCGAAAATACGCACGACTGGGTCTTGCTGCCGGGGTTATTGGTTAACCGTATCGCTTCAAGAATGCCACGAGGTCGTCAGTGATGTGGTGGACATGCGGTTGGCCGTCGCCGCGCCCCAGTTCCCAGCTATCGACTTGCTCGTGGGCGAAATCTTTGGCGGCGACGACCTGCACGGTTACCATGCCGTTGTCGTGCGGCACTTTGAGGTTCTTTTCGAGGTCATCGAACATAACGGCACGCGCCGGATCGACACCGTGGGCATCGAGGAAGCGCTCATAGGCGACAGGTAGGGGCTTCGGATCGAATTGCGCGAGCCGTATGTCAAAAATACCTTCGAAGATATCGCCCGCCCCCAGCCGTTCAAGCACGGAGGTCGCATGCCCTGCATCGGCATTGGTGAAGATGAATTTCCGGCCCGGCAGCGAGGCGATGGCCGCGACCAGTTCGGGATGGGATTCGACCGGGGAATAGTCGATCGCGTGGACGGAAGCGAGATAGTCATCGGGATCGACGTCATGTAGAGCCATCAGCCCGTTGAGCGTCGTCCCGTGGTCGCGATAGTAGGCCTTTTGCAGGTCCCGCGCTGCGGCGAATTCGAGCTTGGTGACGCCCATGACGTAGTGGGTGATGCGCGTATCGATCTGCGCGAAAAGGTTGCATTCGCGCGGATAGAGCGTGTTGTCGAGATCGAAGATCCAGTCGGTGACGTGGTCGAGCGAGCGGGTAGTCGGGGTTATTTTGTTCATTACCCCATTATGCCCCAATTCGGTGAACGGTAAATGACCGGGAACGTCGAAGTGATCACCGCACGATCAGCGTGCCCGCGCCGTGCTCGGTAAAGAGCTCCAGAAGCACAGAGTGCGGCGTCTTGCCGTTGACGATGACGACACCCTCGACGCCCCGGTCGAGCGCTTCGATGCAGGTTTCCACCTTGGGGATCATACCGCCCGAAATCGTACCATCGGCGATAAGCTGCTTGGCCTCGCGCACGGAAAGCTCTGGAATGAGGGTGCCGGATTTGTCGAGGACGCCGGGCACGTCGGTGAGGAATAAGAGCCGTTTGGCAAAGACCGCACCGGCGATGGCGCCGGCGAAAGTGTCCGCGTTGATGTTGTAGGTCGCGCCATCGCGGCCCGGCGCGACGGGGGCGATGACGGGGATCATCTCCGAGCGCGCGAGTAGATCGAGAAGCGTCCGGTCGATCTCGACGGGTTCGCCAACGAAGCCGAGGTCGAGGATGCGTTCGATATTGGAGGTGGGGTCGATGACGGTCTTTTTGGCCTTCTCGGCAAAGACCATATTGCCGTCCTTCCCGCACAACCCGATCGCCCATTCGCCTTCGGCGTTGATCATGGCCACGATCTCTTTGTTGATCGAGCCGGCGAGGACCATTTCGACGATCTCGACCGTCCGCTTGTCGGTGACGCGCAGCCCGTTTTCGAACTTGGATTCGATATCGAGCTTCTTGAGCATTTCCCCGATCTGTGGTCCACCACCGTGAACTACAATCGGGTTGACGCCCGACTGCTTCAAAAGTGCGACATCGCGGGCGAAGGCCTTGCCCAGTGCGGGATCGCCCATAGCGTGGCCGCCATATTTGATGACGACGGTCTTGTTCTCGTAGCGCTGCATGAACGGCAGCGCCTTCGCCAGGATCTCGGCGTCGTAGGCGTTTTCGTGGGCATCGGTCATGGGCGGGGCGGTTCCTCTCTTATGACCGCGTTCTAGCGCAAGAATTCATTGAATGCATAGCCCCCGTGATAACGCGCTCTTGATTTGAAGTTGCGCGCATGGCTCTGAAATTATGGCGCGCATCAGGAGGACCTGTGATGATTTCCCGACGTTCGATGCTATTGGGCACATCCGCAGCCGCCGGGCTGACGCTTTTCGGGCTTTCTCAACGCTTCGCGGTTGCAGAGGGTGCGGAGGGAGAATTCGAGATCATGTTGTCCGAAGATGAATGGCGGGACCGGCTGACCGAGGAGCAGTTCTACGTGCTGCGCCAGCACGGAACCGAGCGGCCCTTCACCTCGCCACTCAACAAGAATTACGAGGCTGGCCTCTATCACTGCGCCGGGTGCGATCTGCCGCTTTATTCCTCCGAGGTCAAATATGACAGCGGCACGGGCTGGCCGAGCTTCTGGGAGGCATTGCCCGACGCGATCGGCACCTCGACCGATACATCGCTTGGCATGGTGCGCACTGAATGCCATTGCCGCCGCTGCGGCGGGCATTTGGGGCATATTTTTGACGATGGGCCCGAGCCCACCGGCAAGCGGCATTGCATAAACGGCGTGGCGCTCAATTTTGTGGCTGGTGCCACGAATGTATAACACCGGGCCTGTTGCTTTCTTTCGGACCTGAGAGCATAAGTCCGCGCGTTTGCGACCAAGCAGCGAGTCTCGCGCGAAAATGAAACTGACGATTATCCGGACCGGTGGCGTGCCCGCGCCGCTGACCGACCAATATCCTTCCTACCCCGAGATGTTCCGGGAGATGTTCGAACACGACGGCGCGAAATTCGCCTATGAGACGGTGGAACTCGATACTGGTGCGGACCTGCCCGATCCTGGAAGCCTTGACGCTATCCTCATCACCGGTTCGTCCTTCGGCGTTTACGACGACGTTTTCTGGCTCGATCCCTTGCGCGATTTTATTCGCACAGCTCACGCGGCGCGCACCAAGATGGTGGGTATATGCTTTGGCCATCAGGTGATTGCAGACGCGCTGGGCGGAGAGGTCCGCAAATCCGAGAAGGGCTGGGGACTGGGCCGGCATACCTACGAAATCGGCTGCCGTCCGCCGTTTCTCGACGCGCCGCGCGCCAGCCTTTCGGTGGCCTGCTCGCATCAGGATCAGGTGATCACGCCACCCGAGGGCGCCAAGGTGGTGCTATCGTCGGACTTCACGCCCAATGCAGGGCTGCACTACACCAACGGCACAACGCTCACCTTCCAGCCGCATCCCGAATTTTCCGACGAGTATGCGCTTGAACTCGTCAAGCTTCGCAAGGGGCTGGCGGAGGACGCGGTGATTGAAAAGGCCATGGCATCCTTCGCAAAGCCATCCGATAGCCCGCTTCTGACGCGGGCGATCAGCCGGTTTTTGAAAGCTTAGCCTCAGTATCGGGTTGCCCCGCGCGCTTGCCTCACGCCTCGTCATCGCCGGGCTTGACCCGGCGGCCTCGCTTTCAAGCAGTGCTTGTAGCGATGCCGTCAGGTCAGCGGGTCAAGCCCGCGGATGACGACGGTGAGGGGAGCGCCATTCGGGGCAGGCAATCGGGCAAATTGTTTATGTGAACGGCATTGAGCCTAAAACCCCTCGCGGATCCGTGCGATCTCATTACGCAGGGTATCGATGCCGAGGCCCTTTTCGCTCGAGGTGACGATGATCTCCGGGTGCGCGGCGGGGCGTTTGGCAATGAATTTCTGCGTCGCCTCGATAACCGCGGCGACGCCCTTTTCCGGCAGCTTGTCGGTTTTCGTCAGCACGACCTGATAGCTCACGGCGGCCTTGTCGAGTTCGTTCATCACCGTCGCGTCATTGGCCTTGGGGCCGTGCCGGGCATCGACCAGCACATAGACGCGCCGCAGGTTCGGGCGGCCACGCAGGAATTGGTGGATGAGCTTGTTCCACTTCTCGACCGCCGGCTTGGGCGCTTTGGCGAAACCATAGCCGGGCATGTCCACGAGCCTGATGCCGCCTGCCTGTGGCGCGAAGAGGTTGAGCTCTTGCGTGCGCCCCGGCGTGTTCGAAGTGCGCGCCAGCGCGCGCTGGCCGACAAGCGCGTTGATGAGCGAGGACTTGCCCACATTCGAGCGACCGGCAAAGGCCACTTCGACCGTGTGGTCGGCGGGGAGGTCACTGACGCGCACGCAGCCCTTGAGAAATTCCCACGGGCGGGCAAAGAGCAATCTCGTGGTGTCGTCGGGCTGCTCGGTCATGGATGGTCCTGATTGAGTATCGGCGAAACTGCCTAACCTTGTGCATTCATCCCTGCAAGGGGAACCGTGAAACCTGGGAGCCCGACCGAAAACCCGTCAGCCCTCAACCGCCGGGTTTTGGGTCGGGCTCAAAGAAAAAGGGCCGGCGGACCGGCCCTTTTGGGTTCCTTTCGGGCTTATTCGGCGGCATTGGGCTTCTTGCGTTTGAAGCTCGCCAAGATGTTGCCGAACAGGTCGACCTCGACCCCGTGCCGCTTCATGATCACCCATTGCTGCACGATCGAGAGGAAGTTGTTCCACGCCCAGTAGATGACGAGGCCAGCGGGGAAGGTGCCCAGCATGAAAGTGAAGATGACCGGCATCCAGGCAAAGATCGCCGCCTGCGTCGGATCGGTCGGGGGCGGGTTCAGGCGCATCTGGACCCACATGGTGACGCCCATGATGACCGGCCAGATGCCGATCGCAAGGAAGGGGCCGATAACCGGGATAACTGTCGGGTCGTACGGCAGAAGGCCGAAGAGGGTGAAGATATGCGTCGGATCGGGCGCCGCAAGATCCTGAATCCAGCCAAAGAACGGCGCGTGGCGCATTTCGATGGTGACGAAGAGCACCTTGTAGAGCGAGAAGAAGACCGGAATCTGGATAAGAATCGGCCAACACCCCGCGATCGGATTGATCTTCTCGGTCTTGTACAGTTCCATCATCGCCTGCTGTTGAGCAGTGCGGTCGTCCTTATACTTCTCCTGGATCTCCTTGAGCTTGGGTTGGACCCGCCGCATGTTGGCCATCGACGCGTAGCTCTTGTTGGCCAGCGGGAAGAAGACCGCCTTGACGATGACGGTAACCGCCAGGATCGCGAGGCCGAAATTGCCCAGAATCTGGTGCAGGAACCGGATGAGGTAGAACATGGGCTTGGTGATGAAATGGAACCAGCCCCAGTCGATCAACAGGTCGAACTGACGGATGCCGTAGCCTTCCTGATAGGATTCGAGGATCGATTCGACCTTCGCGCCGGCAAAGGCCTGGCTCGTATAGTCGACCGTGCCGCCAGCCGGTATGGCGAGTGCGTTCTGCGAAACGAAATTCGCGCGGTAATCGTCGCCGCCATTGGCGCGGGTGGAATGGAAGAAGCGTGCGTTGACCCCAAAATCCTGATCGGGAATGATCGCAGTAGCCCAGTATTTATCGGTGAAACCCAGCCAGCCGTCATCCGTGGTAACGTCCCGCGAGCCTTCGTCACGAAGGTTCTGGTAGGTCATCTCGATGAGATTGCCATCGCCCAGAACGCCGATCGGGCCCTCATGGAGAATGAAGAAGTTCTGCGTATAGGGCGTATAAAGCCGTGCGACGCGGGAATAGGGGTAAAGGTGTACGTCGCTACCGGACGTATTGGTAATGCTTTGCTCGATGGAGAACATATAGTTCTCGTCGACCGAGATCGTGCGGCGGAAGGTGAGGCCCTCACCATTGTCCCAAACGAGAGTCACCGGTGTCTGGTCGGTAAGCACATCGCCCTCTTCGACCCGCCAGACCGTATCGGCACCCGGCAGCGCGATATCGGTGTTCGCGGGCGCGATCAAACCCTGCTCAAGATAGTAGGGTTCAGGCGAACCGGCCGGGGAAAGGAGCGTGATACGCGGGCTGTCGGGATCGGTGGTTTCCCGGTACTTCATCAGACGCAGGTCGTCGATACGCGCGCCGGTCAGATTGATCGAGCCAGTCAGCGACTCGGTCTGGATATTGACCCGTTCCGAAGCCGCAATCGCCGCGTCGCGGCTTTCGAAGCTCGCGATGTCGGAGGATCCCGAAGGGGCTTCGCCCGCCGAGCCTGCTTGCGGTGCGGCCACGTCCGCGCTTTGCTCGGCGGCCTGCTGCTGGGCGGCCAGTTCGGCCTGCTGCTGCGCCTGCTCGAGCTGCGGCCCGGCTATGAAAATCTGCCATCCAAAGAGCACGATCATGCTCAGGACGACAGCCAGGATCATGTTGCGATTGTTTTCATTCATGGTGTTTTCGGGTCCGCTGGGCCGGGGCGTTTACGCGTTCGATCGAAGTACAAAGGCGTTCGACAAGCGCGGCAAAGGGTTCATTTAAGCTCTCGCGCCGGCCGATCAAGACATAGTCGTATCCGCTTTTGAAGCGGTCATGACATACATCGACGGCAGCACGGAGCCGCCGCTTGATCCGGTTGCGCTCTGGCGCATTGCCGTTTTTTTTCGTCACCGTATATCCCACGCCGGCGCCTGGCTCGGCAACCGCAACCGCCTGCAACACAAAGCCGCGCCCGGCAATCTTCTTGCCCCGCGCGGCTCTGATAAATTGCGCCCTCTTTTTCAGGCGCCTGAGCGGAGATGCCGGTGCCTCCGGCATGGGAACCGGACGGCTTCGCTTACGCAGAGAGCCGCTTGCGGCCCTGCGCGCGGCGGCGGTTGAGGATCTTACGGCCGTTCTTGGTGGCCATACGGGCCCGGAAACCGTGACGGCGCTTGCGCACGAGATTGCTCGGCTGAAAAGTACGCTTCATTGCTTATTCTACCGCGCGCGCCGCGCGCGATCCTCTTAAAAGACAAAAGATGATCCGAATGTCGAATGCCCGCGCCATGGCCCGAAAACGGACCTGGCCGCAGGCAAGGTTGCGCGGCTTATAAGAAAAAGGGGGGCTAAAGTCAATCAATCCCGGTCGCGATATCGCCCATACTGGTCAGCATGCGTTCGCGGCGCTAAAAGCGGGGAAACCGGGCATATGAAGCGGGGACAATTCTTGGCCGAAACGATCAGGACCGATCTGTGCATCATCGGCGGCGGGCCGGGTGGGCTGGCCGCGGCCAAGGAGGCGCGGGCGCGGGGCGCCGGCGTCGTGCTCATAGAAGAGAACGCGTTAGGCGGCATCGCGCTCAACTGGGGCAGTCTCGCGGCGCATGCGACAGCTGCGGCGGCGAAACGGGCGCATCAGATGCGTACCGCCCGTGACCTGGGGATCGGGGCCGAGGAGCCACGTATCAACTTCGCAAGGCTCAACGCGCACATCAATGCGGTGATCGCGGCGGCTGCGCCCGAGGCAAGCGCGGAACATCTCTCGGCCGACGGGATCATGGTTCTCCACGAAACCGGCAGGTTCGTCGACCGGCGCACCCTCAAGGCCGGCGAAACCCTTGTTCGCGCCCGCCGTTTCATCATTGCGACGGGGTCCCGACCTTTTGTCCCCGATATTCCGGGGTTCGACGCGGTTCCGTTCCACACGCCCGAAACGATTTCCGATCTCACCCGCAGGCCTGGCCACCTGGTTGTGCTTGGCGGCGGAGAGACCGGACTGGCACTCGCGCAATCCTATCTCCGGCTCGGTGTTCCGGTGACGCTGATCGACAATCTCGATCCTCTGGGAGATTGCGACGTCGAACTGCGCTCCATCGTCCTGCGCCGGCTTATGGCCGAAGGGCTCGACGTGATGCCCAATACCGGGGTGGTTTCGGTTCGCGGGAATGAGGGCGACATCGCCCTCACGGTCAAAACCGGGGCGGAAGAGCGGGACATTGGCGGGACGCATTTGCTCGTCGCCACGGGCCGGCGCCCCAATATTGCGGCGCTTGGCCTCGATAAGGCCGGCATACGGGCGAGCGCCGGGCAACTCGCGCTCAACGCCTTCGGGCGTACGTCCAACCGCCGCATCTTTGCAATTGGCGCAGCCGCCGGCGATACTTATTCGGTGCACGCCGTCCGGCACCGGGCGCACCGGACGGTTTCCCATGCCCTTGATGGCATGTTCGCCGCACGACGGAAGCCGGCGATCCCCCATGTCGTATATACCGACCCGGAAATCGCGCAGGTCGGGCTGACCGAAGCCGACGCGCGGCAACGGCACAAGACGCGGTTCACCGTCACCCGCTTTCCTTTTGCCGCCATAGATCGTGCTCGCGCGTTGGGAGAAATCGAAGGGCACGTCAAACTCATCGTTCACGAAGCCGGCCACATTCTCGGCGCCGGGATCGTGGGGCCGCAGGCAGGCGAACTGATCACGCTTTTCGCACTGGCGATTGCCAGGCGGCTGACGCCTTACGATCTCCAGCGTCTTGTCATCCCGCATCCGGCGCTCGCTGAAATCGTTTCTGCTCTGGTAGAGACCTATGCCGAGATCTATCCTGAACCGATCTGGCGACGACGGATGGCAAATCTGCTGGGCCTTGTGCGGTAACTGCATTGGCGATTTCAGGTTTATAGTGTCGGTCGAATGCTTAGGGCGTGTCATCAGTTATGGATAGGGGTTTGATTTTGCATAAATCGTTCAATGCCAAGTGTTTTCCCGCGGCGCAGGGGCCCTCCCTTCGCTAGGGGAAACGCGCCGGCAGTGGGCGATTTATGCAAAACCCTCCGGGCGGGTTATAGTCCGGCCCCTTGTCGCGAAAAATCCCGCTTGTGGACGTTGGTCCACGGCGCGGTATTTTCCACGAAAGTTGCTCGGACTATGACCCGTCAAACCTCTATCCATAACTGATGACACGCCCTATGGATTGCATATGACCGATCGCGTTCGTGCAGGGCATTTCTGGGGACTGTCGTTCAAGCTGATCGCCGTGATTACCGGCGTCATCCTGCTTGTCGAAATCGCGGTCTTTTTCCCCTCACTCGCCAATTTCCGGGCCGGCTGGCTCGACGACCGGCTGCGTGTCGGTGGCGTCGCGGTGCGGGTTTTCGATGCCGTGCCAGACGTGATGGACCTGCCGCTCGAAATCACCGAGCCGGTCCTGCAATCGGCTGGCGCGCTCGCCATCGTCTACAGGCGCGAGGGGCAATCGGATCTGATTTCGCTCGACGCCGCGACGATGCCGGCGGTGGCCCACACCGCCGATATGCGCGACCGCAATCCGTTCAAGCTGATCGCCGACGCCGTCGATACGCTGATTTTCGGAGGTGGACGCACGCTGCGCATCGTGGGCGTGCCGCCGGGGGCCGGGGATGTGGTGGTCGAGGTGATCATGCCCGAGAGTCCACTGCGGGCGGACATGATCGACTACGCGAGCAATATCGCCGCGCTTTCGTTGATCATTGCGGGGGTCACGGCCTTCGTCATTTACGTCTTTGCCGAATGGCTCCTCATCGGCCCGATCAGGAGGCTGACAGGCGCCGTCCTGGCCTTCGGACAGAACCCTGAAAATGGAACGTTGATCATCGTACCTGACGAGAATCGCAAGGACGAGATCGGCGTGCTTGAGCGCGAATTCTCCCAGACCCAGGAAGAGCTGTTCACCATGCTGCGTCAGCGCCGGCACCTGGCCGACCTCGGCCTCGCAGTTTCCAAGATCAATCACGACCTTCGCAATATGCTCACGTCCGCGCAATTGCTTTCCGATCAGGTCGCGACGCTCGACGATCCCAAGGTGCAAAGGCTCGCCCCGCGCCTCGTCAACACGCTCGACAAGGCCATCGAATTCGCCCAGAGCGTGCTCGACTATGGCCGCCAGCAATCGCGTGCGCCCAAGCCGGTGCCCGTCGATCTACGGGCGCTGGGCGCCGAGGCAAGCGTTGCCGCAGGGCTTGCCGCGCATCCGTATATCGCGTTTGACAATCGCGTCCCTGATAATCTCGTGGTGACGGTCGACCCCGATCACTTTGCACGCGCCTTCATCAACATCTTCAAAAACGCCCGCGAGGCGCTGGAGGCCGCGGGGGATGCGATAGCCGCGCCAATGGTCAGTTTCTCCGCCGAGCGTAGCGAAGCGACGCTCAGGCTGACCCTTGCAGACAACGGGCCCGGGCTTCCCCCGCGAGCGAAAGAAAATCTCTTCGTGGCGTTCAAGGGGTCGGCACGCTCCGGAGGTACCGGCCTGGGGTTGGCCATCGCCCGCGAACTGGTCGAGGCCAATGGCGGGACCATCGCGCTCGCCGACGTGGAACGAGGTACCGCCTTCGTCATCGAGCTCCCTCTGAAATCCATGGGATAAGCGCCAAGCCGACCCGTCCGGGTTTTCGGTTGGGCTCTAACTCGCATGAAATTTCATCGCAAAGATTGTGTGACCAAGGCTTGCAATAGCGAACAAGCCGTTATAAGCGTTGCGCCTGCCGATCGGGGGTTGACCTCCTGATGCGATTTTTCCATATCGGCAGCACGCGCTCGTAGCTCAGCTGGATAGAGCACCAGACTACGAATCTGGGGGTCGGGAGTTCGAATCTTCCCGAGCGCGCCATTTCCTTTCCAACCTTTCGCACAATGGCATCATGGGTATCCGTCCGTGGCGGTTACGGCTTTTCCCGTTCGATAGCGATCCAGTTTCGCTTCGAGCCGATGGGCTATAGTTGATTCTATCCCTCAAATTTAAATGCGCGCCAAGTTCATGTGCGCAGGGGAAAGTTTTAGCAGGAAATGAGCTTCGGATTTCACAATCTCGCCGAAATTGCTCCTAGAAAGAGCGTTCCATCGACTGGCTATTCTGTTTTCTGTGGATTGCCGATGATCGGGCGAGGGCGCGTTTATCTAAAATAGTACTGAAACCCTCAGAAAATTTAAAGGAATTGGCACGCATAGTCGTTCCCGACGATTTGGCGTGGAGGCAGCAATGCGGATTGTATCCAAAATCGTTTCGGTGGCGTGTGCTCTGTCAGTGCTGACGGCAGCCTTGCCCGCACAAGCGATTGTTCTGGGGCGCGGGCAAGGCGATTTCGGTCCGCTAGGCCGAGTATCGACAGGTGGGGCCTTTGCGGCGCCGATGGGTTTCCAGATATTTTGTTTGCGAACACCGCCCCGTTGTACGGCGGCAGCCAATATCGAGGTCAGTCTCACGTCCGATTTATTCGAATTGTTGGAGCGCGTGAATCGCGAGGTCAACGGTGCCATTCGGCCGCGTGTCCGCGAAAGCCAGATTTGGGAGCTGGGCGCGCGCGTTGGCGATTGCAAAGACTACGCGATGAATAAATGGAACCGGCTGATCGAGATGGGGGTGCCTGCCGGTGCACTGCGTCTGGCGATCGGTTACACCAAAGATGGCATCGGTCATGCGGTCGTGGTTGTTCGCACAGCGCAGGGTGATCTCGTTCTCGACAATCTGACGAACGAGATTTTGGCCTGGAACGAAGTCACTCATGACCTCATCGCCATGTCGACAAGCAATCCTCGCCGGTGGACGGTCGTGAGTTGATCGCTGTTGTACCAACCCCCGAGGGTGTCAATGCGGCCGGAACTTGCTCTGTTGCGTACGCGCCAGGCGTTCAGGTGCCAAGCCTAGGGCGATGCTGATGTTTGCAAGCCTGTTCATATCGGGTTTTCTTCAGGTATTCGCCGGAGGTGCCGCTTTGCTGGCGGCCGGTGCCGTTCTGCTTGGCGCGTCCCTTCTGACCGCGTCTTTGATCGGCGTCCCGTTGGTCACCTTGGTATGCGCGCTTATCGCATTCAACCTCGGTTTGGGTGTCGCCCTGATTGCGCATACCCTTGCGGCCAGGCAATCCTAAGTCCGGCATGCCTATTTGAGTGAGCCGAGCATGGCCATCTCGTGCGTCTAGCGCATGGTCAATTCGCCCCCTTGTCGCACGAGATCGACAGCCCCCCCTCTGCGCACGCTATCATCGCGTTTTCGTGATTAACCGATGTGTTCATTGAGCACGGTTATGAAGTCGTTCCCTCATAAAAATAGGAGATAGCCGGTCAGGTTAATAGGCGAAGTCAAAGTTGATGTAATAGTTATATGATTAGTTGCTCAAGTTATTTTGATATGCAAGTTCGTCAATTTGTGGTATTTAAATTAGTATGGTTAGTGAGTTGTTAAAGGAGCTTGCTAATCAAATTGAAATAACATCGCGGGAGAAAAACCGTGTCGGGGGACGCAACAGCGGTCCGCAGGTCAAGTTTACCTGCGGTGCCGCTGACTAGTATCCATAAGACCTCCGGCGCCACTTCGGAAACAGCCCTAAGAAAGCATGCCCGACTGGCGCAATTGTCGGAATCGGGATTGCCGATAATATATATCGGCGATCAGCCGATGGAACCGGCCTTAACCGGGATGCGGATCGTCCAATTTGCGATCAAGCGGTTGCTTGATATCTGCCTCGCCGGACTCGCTCTTTGTGTGCTTGGACCGTTCCTGCTCGGCATTACCATTGCTATTCGCGCAACCAGCAAGGGGCCAGCTGTTTTCCGCCAGGTGCGCGAAGGCCGAAACGGCCGGCACTTCACCATCTACAAGTTCCGCACGATGTATATCGATGCCTGTGACAGGTCGGGTGTCGCCCAGACCGTTACGAGCGATCCGCGGGTTACGCCGCTTGGCGCCGTGTTGCGCCGGAAAAACATCGACGAACTGCCCCAACTTCTCAATGTGCTGCGTGGCGATATGTCCCTTATCGGGCCAAGGCCACACCCGGTCGGAATGCTGGCCGCCGGTAAGCTCTATCGGGATCTTGTTCCCTATTACGATCTTCGGCTTGCGATGAAGCCCGGTTTGTCGGGCTGGGCGCAAGTATCGGGGTTGCGCGGTGCGACCGTTAACGAGGCGCCCGCCCGCGCGCGAATTGATCATGACGTCGCCTACATTCAGAACTTCTCCGTTCTGCTCGACCTCAAGATTATCGCGCGCACGATTTTCCAGGAAATGCGGCGTGGGACTGGCGATTAAAGTAAGTGAGTCATTCGCGGAAGCGAGAAAGTGGAGTTGAGTGCCATGAAAGAGGGATACAATATAAAGCGCATCCTGGTCACAGGTGGGGCGGGTTTTATTGGGTCGCATCTTTGCGACCGGCTTTTGCGCGATGGGCACGAGGTGCTGTGTGTCGATAACTTCTTCACTGGCAGCAGGGCCAATATTGCGCATCTTTTCGGGCACCCCCGATTTGAAATGATGCGGCACGACATCACGGTGCCGCTCTATGTCGAGGTCGACGAGATATACAATCTGGCTTGCCCGGCTTCGCCGGTTCACTATCAATTCGACCCGGTGCAGACGACGAAAACGAGCGTCATCGGTGCCATGAATATGCTGGGGTTGGCCCGGCGGCTGAAGGCGCCCATTCTGCAGGCCTCGACCTCGGAGGTTTACGGGGACCCCTATCAGCATCCGCAGTCCGAGACCTATTGGGGCAACGTCAACCCAATCGGTCCGCGGGCTTGTTACGATGAAGGCAAGCGCTGCGCGGAGACGCTCTTTTTCGACTATCGCCGCAAATACGGGATGCCGATCAAGGTTGCCCGCATTTTCAATACCTACGGTCCGCGCATGAACGTCGCGGATGGGCGCGTCGTCTCCAATTTCGTCGTGCAGGCTCTGCAGGGAGAAGCGCTGACGCTCTATGGCGATGGCGAGCAAACGCGCTCGTTCTGCTATGTCGACGATCTGGTTGACGGACTCGTCCGGTTGATGGGCACCGAAGACTCGATTACCGGTCCCATAAACCTCGGCAATCCGTCGGAGTTCACCATCAAGGAACTGGCAATTGCCGTCACCAGGATCACGCGCTCCGGCAGGAAGCCTGTCAGGCGTCCGCTGCCCGTAGACGACCCCAGACAACGCAAGCCCGATATCGGAGCCGCCAAGGCTTTTCTCGGTTGGGCACCCAAAGTGCCGTTGGAGCAGGGACTCGAGGCCACGGTGGCATATTTCAGGGACATTCTGGAGGTGCCCGAGACGTTGCCCGCCGTGCCCGCGCTCACCGTCGAGGGTATCTTCACCGCAGCCCAGGTCACGCCGCAGACGTATAGCGCGGCAGTACAGTCTCTCCGGTAAACCGCGCGGCTCCCGAATAAAGGGGGCCGCCTTCCATTCATTTCCGCGCTGCGCGCGCGTAGCACTTGGCCGTCTGGCTGGCTATGCTGTCCCAGCCGTACTTCCCTATGACGAAATCTCCATTGTCGGCATACTGCTCGGTCAGCGACACGCGGTGAAGGATCGCCGTCGCCAGCGTATCGCGCAGGCTGGTTACGCTGTCCCGTTCGCAGATCAAGCCGCGATAGTGCCCGGTATCATCCGCGATGACCTCGAGATTTTCGGGCAGGTCACTGACGATGACCGGCAGGTTGTGGCCAAGGGCTTCGATCAGGGCGACCGGCAGGCCTTCGAGAACCGAAGGCAAGACGAAAAAGGCCGCATTTCCGAAAAGGTCGTTGAGGGCATCGCCATAAACCGGTCCGGTGAAAACGATCCTGTCGTCACCGGCTGCCAAGCCGGAGAGTCTTGCCGTCGCCTCGTCACTCCCGCCGCCGACTATGACCAGCTTCATGTCGGTTTCGAGCTGACGGAAGGCTTTGACCAAGACATCGACGCGTTTGCATTCCACCAGCCTGCCGACGAAAATGAAATAGCCTTTGGGCGCCAGCCCGAGCGCCTCTCGCAGATGATCGTCGCCCGGAGCGTCGTTCACCGTCGCGCCGTTGGGAATGTAATCGAGAGATTTCCGATAGCGCTTTTCCAGATCCGATCGCATGGATTGGGATACGCAGATAACGGAATTGGCGTAGCGCACCGACATCTTCTCGCCGAACCTGATGTAGCTGCGCGCCAGAAATCCCCATTTTTCGCGCAGATAGTCGAGCCCGTGGCACGTTACGACGACCGGCCGCCGGAACAGTCTGAAAAGTGCGGACATGACGCCCGGGCCAAGTGCGTGGAGGTGGACGACGTCGTACCGCCGCCAGAGCGCATGCAGGCTGGCGAGCATCGAATAGATCACCATCTCGGTGTTCTTGCCGCGAACGGTCGGGATGTAGACCAATCGCATGCCCTTGTAGGTTTCCGCAGGACGGCGCCCCATGCAGTAGATCGTGACGTCGTGACCGGCCTTGGCCAGCCGCGTCCCGATCTCCTCGACGGCCAGCTCGATGCCGCTATAGTTCGCGGGCAGTCCGCGCAACCCGATCATGGCGATCTTCATCTGGTTTCCTTCTCCCCGTCTATCGCATCGCCGCGGGCGCGCGAGCGGTCGCGCACGAGCCGGGATACGGCGCGTCCCGGCGACAACGCGGCCCCCGCCAACAGGTTCAGATGTCCTGAAATCCTGCGGCCCTCGGCAAGCTCTGCAATAGCTATTCTGTATTGCCGCAGGGCCATGACATCGAACTTGTCGGCAAGACGTTTCCAAATCGGCCGGGTCCGGATCATGTCGAGAAACGCCGCGTAGCTGACTTCGCTTTCGCCCACCTGCCGGCGGTGTGCGCAGTCCCGCGCGTAGGCGATGCCGATCTCTTGTTGTTCGAGGTGCTTTAGCGAAACGTTGCCCGCATGATAGCGGTAGCCGTAGAGGTCCTGATCGAGATTCGCCATGCGGCCGATCTCGCTGAACCTTAGGAACATGTCCCAGTCCTCGCCCATGCCGCGTACCCGATAACCGCCAGCGGCCCGCATCGTTTCGGTTCGCGCCATGATCGCGCCGTGGATGATCGACAACTGGCCGTTTTGCAGTCCTGTCCGGATATCGGGATGCGCCAGCGGGAGCCGGGGCGAAATCGCTTTTCGGCCCGACTGCCCGAAATAGTGGAACTGGCATCCCACCATGGCAATGCCGGGACTACCGGCCAGGAATTCGTATTGAAGCCGCAACCGATCCCGATGGCATAGATCGTCAGCGTCCATGCGGGCGAATAAAGGTGTTTTGCACAGGTCCAGGCCGCGCTGCAGGGTGGCGCCCAATCCCAGGTTCTTGCCCGAGGGCGCAACCCTTAAGCGTGGATCCTGTATCGCGTTGAGATAGGCGAGCGAACCGTCCGTGGATCCGTCGTCGAGCGCGAGGATTTCGATATCCTCGAGTGTTTGGTCCAGAAGACACGTAACGGCGTCCCTGAGATAGGGCAGGCCGTTATAGACCGGCAGAAGAACGGTAACCCTGGACATCCTGACCATCCTGAACGTGTGACTGTCCGAGCAGCCGCGCTTCGCGGACCTGCTTGCGGACCACCAACAACTGGGCGATGAAGGCCGCAACGAACGGGCCGAGATTAACGACAAAACCCGAGTCCAGCGCGGAGAACGCGAGGATCGGGCCGCATATCCCGATCGGCGCGACACGGGCGTGCATACGCAGGGCCTTGCTTGGGAGTGCGAGCCGCAGCGACCAGTAAAGGAGCGAGAGAAGGCACAGCGTCGCCATGATCGCGCCCGGAATGCCCGTCTCGATCATCGCTTGCAGAACAAGGTTGTGGGCATGGACGACGCCCTCTCCCCAGTAACGCCCCATAAGCGGATCGGCGCGCAGCGAACGGAACCCTTCCCCCCACCAGCTCGCCTGCGCACGTTCCAGAGCGAGTTCATAGATCGAGGCGCGTCCGGTGAGCGACGTGAAGGTATCGACCGACTGGCCGCGCAGAAAATAGTCCACAGCTTCATC
Source organism: Pelagibacterium halotolerans (assembly GCF_044811015.1). Lineage (GTDB taxonomy): Bacteria > Pseudomonadota > Alphaproteobacteria > Rhizobiales > Devosiaceae > Pelagibacterium > Pelagibacterium halotolerans_A. Next base: position 1,903,382 of record NZ_CP085243.1, on the reverse strand, counting down.
GACGGCGGCGGGCATGAGGATCACCGATAGCGCCAGGGCACCGCCTGCCAGGAGCATGAGGTGGGTTCGCCCCTTGAGGATCATGACGATCACGAGCCCGAGGCCCATACCCGCAATCGCCGTCCGGCTGACCGTGGCGAGGACGGTCACGAGCAGAAACACGAACAGCAGCCAATGGCCTGGCGTCCGGTCGTTCCGGTCGTTGGCGAATGCCGCAACCGCGCCCATGGCAGCGACCACGGAAAGCTGGCTGGGGTGTCCGATGGCCGTCGAGAGTCGCCAGATTTCACCCGGAGAGCCGCCGTACCGGATGTACATCTCCTCGGCGCCCACGATCCAATCCATGCCGAACGTCAGTCCGGCCTCGCCAAAAGCGACAAGGAGCCAGTTGAGCGCGGCGTAGGCGGATATCCAGTAAAGCAGCCGTTTTGCCGACAATCCGACGGAGGCAAGCAGCACGATGAAGACGGCGATCTGGAACACATAAAAGGCGCTGAAGGCCGGGGAAATCGAATAGACGACGCTCACACCGGCGAAAACCATGAAGCCAGCGTACCAAAAGGCGGGCCCGCCATCGAAAAGCCACCAGGCCGTCCTTCTGCGAATGGCGAGCAGCGCGGCAATGGCTCCGAAGATCAGCCATGATCCGATCTGGAACGCGACTTGTGCGTCGATTGCGTTATGGCCGACAAGAGCGTCCACATCGCGCGTGCGGAACGATCCGAAGGTCGCGATCATCCAAAGGAACAAGAACCAGCCGAAGACGCCCGTCGCGGCGGAGCGGGGCGGTCTTTCTGTCCAGGTTGGCTTGGCTCTCTGCATGCCGCCTCAACCCCTTGTGACGTGCCAGAAGGCAACCGTTCTGATGAGGGCTGCGAGGAGGTCGCCGGCCAGTAATGCGATTGCGGCGCCGAGCAGTCCGAGCCCGTCGAAGAGCATGAAGGTCACAACGGCGGTCATGAGCAATCCGGCCACGTTGGCCAGGGCGTTCCATGCGGATCGATGGACCGCCCAAACCGAGACGTAAGCTGCCATCGCAGCCGACCGGATCACAGCGGCAAGAGCCAGGATCGTGATGATGGCCTGGAGGCCGCCAAACGCTTCTCCATAAAGCAGAGCTAGCAAAGGCCCGCCGAAAAGCGCCAATGGCACGGCGAGCGGGAGAACGACGAGGGACAAACGGAGCGCCGTCGTCGCTGTATAGTGCCGAAGTGCGCTTGTGTTCCCTTCGCTCGAAAGGAGTGCAGCCTGCGGCATGACGGCATTAGCCAGACCCTGTGTAAGCGGGTTTGTGAGCATGACAAGCGTATGGCACGCTGCAAACTGGCCGATATGCGACGGCGTGGCCAATAGCGCGAGCAGCCAGGGCGCGGCATAGAGCTGCGCGATGAACGTGCCCAACGCCAGCAAATTGCTCGAGCCAAGCCGAAGGTGGACTTTCAGGTGCTCCCGCCATGCTGGTAATGCCGGGCGCAATGCCGGTCCCGCACGTCGCCACCAAACCCAGATCCCGACAATCTGAGCGACGAACGCGCCGATAAGGATCGCGGCGAGGGATGTGAACCTGGTCACGGCAAGCAGCCCGAGCCACGCCACATGCAGCACTGCGATCGCCAGATCAAGCCCCAAGGCGAATGCGGGCCTGAATGTCGCCATCCAATAGCGCCGTGCAAGCTCACGGGTCAGAACCGCCGGTATCCAGAGCGCAGCGGCAGCCAGCGGCAATGCGAGTGCAGGGGCGTTGAAATATGCGTATGCGCTCGCGGCGACAATCGAAATGGTGACAATCGTGACGAGGATGCCGTGATGTATGAAGACATTGCCCAGATATTCCGGCTTGCGCGCCTCGGAATATTTGTGGATCAGCGACGTCATCGGGGCGGCGATCAGAGATTCCGCGGTGCCGATCAGAAACGTCAGAACAGTGAAGATGAGGATATAGATGCCGAGGTCGCTTGCACCCATCAAACGGCCAATGAAGACCGTAGTTACGAAATTCGTTCCACTAATGACAGCCTGATCGAGAACGGAAATGGACCCACGCGACCGGGCCATCGTAATTACGGACGGTCGCATGAGGACTTTCTCTAGCATGCCAGGAGCGCCTAATTTTTTAGGTCCACCGATGACATTCTAGACACGCAGTTGAGCGCCAAGAAGCGTATGTCGAATATGTGATTAATTTCGGAGGGCCGATAGTGGTGCGGCCACCCTCTTGGGCGGCCGCGCGTTGATGCTACTTTGCCAAAGCCGACTTGGCGCTGAGATCCTAGTTCGCGCTCGCGAAGGTCGGCACGCCGATTGCCGCGACCGGAATTTCGTTACAGGTGGCGACCGCATCGATAAGGTCGAGAACCTGCTGAGCCAATACCGGATCGCTGATAGAGTCCGCGAGAATGGTGAGTGCCGCAACCTCGATAGGGTTAGGCGGATTGCACACGCTTTCAAGCACTCTCAGGGCGATGAAAACCGCAGCATCCACCAACTCACCATCCGCTTCGTCAGTCGGTAGCGCACCAACGACGGCAGAAGCGTAGGTCTCGGTTGCTCCCTCGCACAGCCCGACCGTCGCGGCCTCGGACAAGCATCCCGCATCAATTCCGGAAAGATCAGGCATGGCAGTAACTTGCGCCTGCGCTGCTGTAGTAGAGCCGATTAAAGCTGCAACGGACAGGGCCAGGAATTTTGACTGAATACCCATTTGTCCACGTCCCCAAAAGGTAAGCATAAATTAAACTAAGAAAAAATGATGAATTAGTCAATGTTTATACGTACGTAATGTATGCTGTTTCGTTCACGAAGCTGCGATAATTACGAGCCCGTCTCGGAGCCCGTTCGAGTTTTCGGTTGGGCTCTCGGGCCTTCAGAGTTCCTGGTAGTAACTCGCATAGCGGCTGCCATAGCTCGATTGGCCGCGTTCTTGTTGGTTCAGAACGACCGCCATTTCCGCGTCGCGTCTACAGGATTCACGAAGCACGTCGACCGCGTTCCGTACATCGGTCTGACCGGTGCTGGCCCATTTGACGACGAGAACGAGATGGTCGGCATATTGCGCTAAGTGAGCGCTATCGACCACCGGCAGGATGGGAGGGGCATCGAGGACGATGACATCGAAGCTTGCTGCCGCTGCCTTGATCAGCTCTTCAAAGGCTCTGCCCTGAAAGAGCTGGTCCGCAGGCGCTTCGAGATATCGCGCGCCTGTGAGTACGCTAAGGCCGGTTTTCGCATCCTCGAAAACGGCACCGGCGAGCGTATTCTGGTCGACGGTTCCCGAGAGATATTCCCGCAGGCCGTGCGCGGGCGCCATATCAAGTTGCCGGTGTATGGCGGGTTTTCTCAGATCACAGTCGATGATGATCGTCTTTTTGCCCGACAGCGCGTATGTCCTTGCGAGCGACAACGCGACAGTCGTCTTTCCTTCGGCGGGAAGAGGGGAGCTGACCATGACGACCGCACCTTGCCGGGCGCCTTGGAGAGACGGATTGGCGGCGCGGCTCCGGGCGCTCAAATGCCGGTCGATGCCCGCGCGGAGCCTCCGGATCGCCTCGGAATAATGCGACAGGGGCGCGGCAACGACGACATCGGAAACGGATTTCATATCGGTCCCGGGGAGCTGTTTTTGGCGCGGTATTTCCGCAAGAACCGGAAGCCGAAGGATCGCCTCGGCCTGGACCTTTGACGTCAGCCCGCCGATGTAGTTCTCATAGAGGAAGCCCAGCCCGACCCCGAGCCCCAGTCCGCCAAGAGCCGCCAGCGCGAGCATCAGGTTCGTATTGGGAAAACTCGGCGTACGCGCGGGCAGTGCACGGGAGATGATCCGGCTGTCTGCGATCTGCAGATCCGTCTGCACGCCGAGTTCGAAACTCCGCGACAAAAGCGTTTGATATTGCGACCGCGCAAGCTGGGCAGCCTGCTGAAGCTCGTAGAGGCGCGTGAGCATATCGATCGGCAAATCGCTTGCGAGCAGGTCCGAGCGGATTTCTTCCCGCAACCGGCTTTCGGAGCTTTCGAGTTCTGCGGCGGTACTCGAAAGCGTATCGATTTGTGTTCTTACTCCTTGTTCAAGCTCGGCCTCGATTGCGGCGAGTTCATTACGAAGATCGATTGCAGCCGGCGAAGCGGCGTCTGCGTCCGCGAGCAGTGCAGACAATTGCTGGCGTTGCGCATCGAGCGCCGCAAGGGCCTCGTTCTCAAGAGCGGTAACGGTCGCTTGCAGGTTGCCCGCGTCCATATGGCGGTTGACGTTGCGCAGCAGGACCGTGGTTGCTTCGCGTTCAGCCGAAACCGAAAGGAGTTCGGCGCGCAGGCTTTCGACGCTACTGCCGGCCTCCGCCGCGAGCCGCTCCAGATTTTGCGAAACGAAGGCGTCGAACGCTTCTTCCGCCCGGACGATGGCATTGCTCGCTTCGGCCAGACGGGCTTCGAGCACCGCCTGGGATGCCGAGACAGACTCGATCTTGGTGCGCACTTGCTGGGTGATGTAGGCCTCCGCCAGCGCGTTGGCCAATTCGGCCGCGCGATCCGGATCCTCGGACTCGACGGTGACGTCGACGAGATAGGTGATCCCGCGCCGCCGTACGCTCAACGCGTCCTCGAAATTCTCAACGACGTCGCGCAGCGCGATATCGCCGGCCGGCAAGTCAGGATTATCAATGCGCAGGAAGGAGAGTATGCGGTCGCGCAACCCCAGCTTTACCCCGAACTCCGGATCGGAAACGAGACCATGCTCCTGGATGACGGCAAGCAGATTGCCTTGGGAGCGGATGATCTCGACTTCGCTGTCGACGCGCGAACTCTCCGAGGACCCGTTCGCAGTCGTAGCGGTGGGATCGAGCAGGTTCTTGTTCGACGGGTCGATGAAAAGCAGCGCCGAGGAAGAGTAGCGTGGCGTGAGCGAAAGGACGACAACGATGGCCAACCCGAGGACGACGACGAACGTTCCGATGATCAGACGCTTCTGGCGGCGCAGCAAGGCGAGAACGCCACGGAGGTCGATACCGGGTTCGTCCATTGGCGCTCCGTTCATGGCGTGCCGCTCGGAATAGGTGTCCGGCGCGTGCAGCATCACCTGTCCTCCCCCTGACGCCTGTAGTGCGATACGCCAAGCCCCAGGATTGCGAGGAGGAAGAAGGTGTTGGCCTGCATTTCCAGGCTGAAATCGACGGTCGAATGCACCGCGCCGACGACAAGCGCGCCAAGAGCCATCAACGGCAGCCACCAGTCGTGTTCGCGCCGCCGCACGAATTGCGCGCACCGCCATCCGATGACGAGAAGGATGATCATCGGAAGGGAACCGAACACCACGCCCATTTCGCTCCAGAGGCTCAAATAGGTGGAATGGGCGCGGTCCCAGACACGGTCCGGACTTACCGGCAAGGCATGGAAAAGCGGGTAGGCGACTTCGAACGTGCCTCCGCCGAAGCCGAGCCAGGGCCGTTCGCCGATCATCCGGATAACCTGATCGTAAAGGGCAACGCGGACGTCGAGATCCCGCTCGGCGCTTCCGAGCCGCTCAAGAGTTCCGGACCCGAAAAGAAAAAGGGCCGCAACGCTGAGCCCCAGGGTCATTCCGATGCCAAGGAAAAAGGCATCCTTCCGGTGCGACCAAAGCTTGAGCCCGACCACCAACGCGCAGAGCGCGCAGCCGATCGCTCCGGCCGCAAGACCCATGCGCGAGCGGGTCGCCACGAGCGCGGCCGCGATGATCGCCGTACCGGTCAGATAGAGTGCGACGGCGACGAGGTTTTCATTGGTGCCACGCCGTCCGTTGCCGGCAAAGAGCGCGCGGAATGCCGAGACGAGCCCGATGACCAGCCCGAACGCAAGAAAGGTCGCATAGGAATTGCGGTTCACAAACGTGCCGGTCGCGGAGCCCTCATAAGCCCATTTTTCGAAAAACAACAACGGATCATCGAGTTGGGTGACCGCAAGAAGTCCGTAGGCTGCATGAGCGCAAACGATGATGAATACCGCGCGGACCATCGAGGTCGCACGCGCCCGATTTGCGGCAATTTGCAGGACGAGGAAGAAGAAGACCCCATATGTCAGCATGCGCAACGCCATGAGCACCGTCGGCCCCGGTGCGACGCTTATCGTCGCTGTCGAAATCTCCGCTCCGTCCTGCGTGATAAAGCGTGTGCTGTTCCAGATATCTCCGAGTGGCAGGATCTGGACGATGAGAGCTCCCAAAAACGCGGTCCAAAGAACGACAATGCCCGCGTGCTGGCGCACGGAAATCCGCCAACCCTCGCCTGAGCGGATCATTGCCACGGCATAGACGAGGGCGATAACGCCGACGATGACGGCATTCGTCGCCCAGAAGAATGGCCGGTTGGCGCCAAGGGGGATGGGGACGAGGAACAGGAAAATAGCCAGCGCGACCGACAGCGCTATATTGGCCCTGGTCTGACCGCGTCCAGCCGTGCCTGAACTGCTGCGCGCCGCCGGGGGCATGGTGCGGATCGAGATGGTATTGAAGGAGGAAGCCGACATGTCTCCGATCCTCCGCTAGAGCGCCGCCGCCACGGTCCGCACGTTCTGCACGAAACGCTGCTGGATCGCGGGGTCGAGTGTTTCGACAACAGCGGTTATGCGCTCTCTGAACGCTTCGTCGTTGACATAGCGCAAGGCGATCGAGGCGACGCCACGCTGCGACGCTGCGAGCAGGCCAAGGTCCGACAGGTGCAGCGCACGCGTGACGTCATCGAGCCGCTCGAAATTTTCCTCCGCGAGCGCGACACGCACTTCGGCGATCCATTGTTCGGTCGGCCCCGTGCGTTGGGACATGGCGAGCCAGCGGTTGGCGGCGTCGATATCGCCGGCCTGGAAATATAAGAACGCGCCGGCATACCAAGCATAGCTGTCTGTCGGCATTGCCGCGACGATATCTGTCATGAGGGAAAGGCACCTTTCCCGGGCCTGTGCGAGTGGCTCGGGCTTCCGCAATGTCACACGCAATCCACTCAGGGCACCCAGGCACACATCGGTTGCCACGCGCATACCATGGATCGATACCGGGAGTGCAACCTCATCGGTTCTCAACCGTTCGAACCGGTCATTGCCAGACCCGGCACCCCAGAAATACGGCGCCGCTTCAAGTCGTGCCAGACCCCCCCCGGAGACGATCAGAACCAGAGCGATGGCAAGCAGGGTCAAATGCCCAAGATGACGCGAAAGCACTTTGGTTATCACCACTTTTGAGCTTTCTTGGAACGTTAATTTTGAGTTAATTGCTAGTAGCCGTCAACAAGTTGTGAAAACGCAGTTTAACATTGAGTGCGGACAATATCTGTTCAATTTCCCGCGCTTTGGCATTGTCAGTCCCATGATCTGCCAAAAAACGCCGGTCCGGAGTGTGTCGAAGACACCATGCTGCTGAACGTCTGTTCTCCCCCGGTTGTCCATGGCGCGATTGCCGGTCATAATACCAGCTCAACATTGTGTACCCGCCAAGGGAGAGCGAAATGAAAGCGGCCATGTCCAATCAGAAAGGAGATATCGACAACAAGGACATGAAGCTTCATGTACATTCCATTTTCATTGGCGAGGACGCGCGATGGTGCGCAAGGTAAACATTTCCTAGCCAGATTTTTCAAACGACGGGCCAAGGGCCCTTCCTGCGCTTCGCAGAACCGGCGCGTTGCGCGTGCGCGGAAATTTCTCTCCTATTATCGACCCCACCTGCCGCTTCTGGCGGCGGACCTGGCCTGCGCGTTTCTGGTCGCCGCAACCGCGGTAGCGCTACCGGTGTGTGCGAACTACGTCACCACGCGATTGCTCGATCTGCAGGAGACGCCGGACGCCATCGGGCAGATTCTCATTATGGGCGGCATCATGCTTGCCATTCTGGCCGTACAGGTGCTGGCGATCTTCTTCGTCGACTATCAGGGCCATGTCATGGGCGCCAAGATCGAGGGCTCGGTGCGCAAAGAGCTCTTCGAGCACTGCCAGAAGCTCTCTTTCAGCTATTACGACCGCCAGAGGGTTGGGCAGCTCATGAGCCGGATCACCAACGATTCCCTGTGGCTGGGCGAGCTGTTCCACCACGGGCCGGAGGACCTCTCGATCGCGGCACTCAAATTCATCGGCGCAATGCTGGTGCTTGCGTTCATCGATCCGGTGCTGACGGCGTTGATCGCTGTGCTCACGCCGTTCGCGGTCGCCTATGCGCTCTATTTCAATGGGCGGATGAATCGCGCCTTGCAAAAAAGCAAGGAGCAAATCGCGAGCGTCAACGAGCGGGTGGAGGATGCTCTCGCGGGCATCCGTGTGGTCCAGTCGTTTGCCAACGAGTCGCTCGAGACCAGGCGATTCGAAAAGGAGAATGCCCGTTTCGTCGCGAGCCGGCGCGACGGATATAAGAGCGAGGCGTACTTCTCGGTCGGCGCGGAAATCTTCGCGCAGCTCGTCATGGTTCTGGTGATCGTTGTCGGTGCCGTGCGCATCCTCACCGCAGGTCTATCGGTAGCCGACATGCTGACGTTCCTTTTGTGCGTCGCTGTGTTGGTCGATCCGGTCCAGCGCCTCGCAAATTTCGTACGGCTCTGGCAGGAGGGTTATACCGGCTTTGTGCGGGCGATGGAGTTGCTGGAGGTTGCGCCCGATATTGCGGATCGGCCCGGCGCCGTCGATGTATCTCATATGAATGGGGCCATCAGCTTCAAGGATGTCAGCTTCCGCTATGAGGACGAAGGTCCCGATGTGCTGCGCAACCTCTCGCTCGACATCGCGCCGGGCGAATTCGTGGCACTGGTGGGGCCTTCCGGCGTGGGCAAGAGTACGCTGTGCGCGCTCATTCCGCGCTTTTACGATATCCGCTCGGGCACCCTCACGATTGATAGCTGTGACGTGCGGGACATGATGCTCGCTTCGCTGCGCCGGGGTATCGGGGTCGTACAGCAGGACGTCTATCTGTTCAGCGGTACGGTGGTGGAAAACCTGCGCTATGGTCGTCCCGACGCGACCGATGAGGAGGTCGTAGCGGCGGCCAAATCGGCCAATGCGCACGATTTCATCGTGGCTCTGCCGAAGGGGTACGATACCGATATCGGTCAGCGTGGCGTCAAGCTCTCGGGCGGGCAGAAGCAGCGCCTGACCATCGCCCGGGCGTTCTTGAAGGACCCCGCGGTCCTGATCTTCGACGAGGCCACCAGCGCGCTCGACAATGAAAGTGAGCGGGCCGTGCAGCAGGCATTGCTCGGGTTAGCACGTGGGCGGACGACGATTGTGATTGCGCACCGGCTATCCACGGTGCGCAATGCCGACAGGATCCTCGTCTTGACGCAAGACGGTATCGGGGAAGAAGGCACGCATGACGCACTGATGGCCGCTGACGGGCTCTATGCGGCGCTGCATAAGGTGCAGGCCAGCATATAGCCGACGTGGTAGGGCTCGCCTGGATATTCCCTGTAAGTCCTTTTCAATCGATGGCTCTCAAGAGGATTCTCATCCAGTTTTCGAAAGCGATTTTTTCAAAAAGCGCGGCGTCGTAGCCATGCTGCGCAAGAAGATCGAAGAGCACCGGCAGCTTCTGTGCCGATCCAATCGCCTCGGGAATGAGCGCGCCATCGAAATCCGACCCGATGGCAACGCGGGTATCTCCCAGACGCTCGATGAGATAGTCGAGATGACGGATCAGCAGGCCGATGTCGGTGTCCGCGCGCATCTGGCCGTCCGGACGCAGGAAAGCGGTAGCGAAATTGAGCCCGACAATTCCGTCGCTCTCGCGGATCGCATCGAGTTGACGGTCGGTGAGGTTACGCGGCACGGGCGAAATCGCGTGGGCGTTCGAGTGTGTTGCGACCAGCGGTGCGTCAGAAAGCGAGGCGACGTCCCAGAAGCCTTGTTCGTTAAGGTGCGAAAGGTCGATCATGATGCCAAGCCGGTTGCACGCCTTGATGAGGCGCTTTCCGGCATCGGTGAGCCCCGGGCCAGTGTCGGGCGATCCAGGAAACCGTAAGGGCACGCCGTGCCCAAAGATCGTGGGGCGGCTCCAGACCGGGCCGAGCGACCGTAGGCCGGCGTCGTAGAGCGTTTCGAGATAGGCAAGATCGGCATCGATAGCGTCGGCGCCTTCGAGATGTACGACGACTGCTAGCGATCCCCGGTCTCGGGCGGCGCGGATATCGGTCGTGCTGGTACAGATCGATACGGCGCCGTCCGAGCGCTGGGCAACGGATTTGATCAGCGCAAGCTCAGTCTCGACAACGGTTTGCGCAGCTTCACAGTCCATGGGCGCGGGCAGTGGGATGTCGTAGGTTTCGCCTGAGAGTGCGGCGAGATCGAGCCTTTCGGGCGAGGGCACATAGAGTGCGAACAGGCCGCCGACGAGTCCACCGGCCCTTGCCCTGGGCAGATCGATGTGCCCCTGCTCGGTGCCGTTGAGGAACTCCTCGACCGGATCGCCCTTATCCTGAAGAAAAAGGCGCAAGGCGACATCGTTGTGACCGTCGAATACGGGAATCATGGGGAATGCGTCCGGAAGGCGGTGATGGTGGCGCGGAGCGTACGGGCGGCGTGGCGGCATGGCAAGCCACTCTCCCGCCATGAGTGCGACCTGCTGCTCTTCGGACGACCAGCCACGGAGGCATTGGAAATGGCACGTTTGCCGGTCTTGATTGCCAGTACGCTTCTTGCCTTAGCAGCGCCCCTCATCGCGCAGGAGCCTCCTGCGGATGGCTCGATACGCATCGCGACCTTCAACGCCTCGCTCAATCGCGCCGAAGGGGGGCAATTGGCGGCGGAACTTGCCAATCCGAATGTCGTCCAGCCCTCGCGGGTGGCTGAAATCATCCAGCGAGTCGACCCGGATGTGATCCTGATCAACGAGTTCGACTATGACGAGACCGGCGAGGCGGCGGGGTTATTCATCGAGAATTTCCTCGGCCGAAGCCAGAACGGCGCCGAGCCCTGGGAGCCGGTAGCGATTTTCAGCGCCCCTTCGAATACCGGCATTCCCACCGGTGTCGATCTCGATCGCGATTCTGTACCCGTAGGCCCTGGCGACGCCTTCGGCTTCGGCCATTTTCCCGGGCAATACGGGATGCTGATTGTGTCCAAGCTGCCGATTGCCCAGGATGAGGTGCGGACATTCCAGACATTCCTCTGGCGTGACATGCCGGGCGCCCGGTTGCCCGACGACCCCAATACGCCCGCGCCTGCGGATTATTACGATAGCGAGACGCTCGAAAAGTTCCGGCTCTCGTCCAAGAGCCATTGGGACGTGCCGGTCGAAGCCGGTGGCACGACTGTTCACCTGCTCGCCAGCCACCCCACGCCGCCCGTCTTCGACGGCCCGGAAGACCGCAACGGCACACGTAACGCCGATGAGGTGCGGTTCTGGATCGATTATGTCGCAGGGGCCGGCTATATCTACGACGATGCCGGACAAGCCGGTGGCCTGGCCGACGGCGCGTCTTTCGTGATCCTTGGCGACCTTAATCTCGATCCCAACGATGGCGACGGAATACGGGCGGTCGGCGCCCGGTTGTTGGGCGCTGAACGGGTGCAGGACCCCATGCCGACGAGCGAAGGCGGGGCCGAAGCCGCCCAAGTGGATGGTGGGATAAACGCTGAGCACACGGGCGATCCCCGGCTCGATACGGCGGATTTCGCCGATGGTGAGGACAATGCCGGTAATCTGCGCGTGGACTATGTACTGCCCTCCGACGACCTTGTCGTGACCGCCTCCGGTGTGTTCTGGCCGAGATCCGACGATCCGCTCGCCGAACTGCTTGGTCCCGAGGATGCGCGGACATCGGATCACCGGCTGGTCTGGGTCGATATAGCGTACCGTTAAGCAGGTATTGATCCCCGCGGAATACGGCAGCTCTCCGCGCGAAGGTCGGGATGTTCTTGTCGGTGAGGCTGTCCGATCCCGTGAGCGCCCCATGCGGAGCGCGATTTATAATGGCTTTGAAAAGAGCTAAGGCGCGCGGGGGAGCGGCGGTTTGCTGTAGTGCGGGCTGGAATTCGATTGGGAAACGGGCAGAGGGGCCTATTGTGGCGAGAAGGGCGGCATCCGCATGATTGGTGAGCACTCCGCGCGGGCGTGCCCGCGGCAGGTGGGGGTGCCTCACTCGGAGTGGTGTCGCGACTCGCTGATGCTTGAAGCGCCTTCCTTCATTTTGTGTTCCATTGACGGCTCAAAATTGTGATGGTAACGTTCCCAAGATTTCAAAAGGGAGGGTGCGGGCATTTGTTGTCCGCCGGTGAATGTCCAAGAGTCGCAACAGGCAGCCGACGATTATCGATATTGCCGAAGCCGCGGGGGTCTCCAAGAGCACCGTCGCGCGGGCGCTGTCGGGGTCGCCGCATATCGGAGAGAAAACGCGCGAGCGCGTGATGGGTGCCGTGCGGGCGCTGGGCTATGAGCGCAATCATCTGGCCCATTCGCTGCGTTCGGGGCGCACCGGTATGCTTGGGCTCGTTATTCCCGATATCGCGAACCCCTTCTGGGCCGAGGTGGCGCGTGGCGCGCAGGACGAGGCGGCGCGGAGCGGGGCGTCGCTTCTGGTGTTCAGTTCCGACTGGGACCCCGCGCGCGAAGCATCGCATCTGCGCGCGTTGCGTCAGGCGCGGGTGGACGGTGCCATCGTCAATCCGGTGGCGGACAATGTGGACGGGCTGGGCCGGTTCGGGCTGCCGGTCGTCCTGATCGGGTCGAGCGCCGAGCGGTTTCCCGAGCTTTCGAGCGTGGGGAGCGATATCGCGCAGGGCGTTGCGCTGGGGCTCGATCACTTGGCGGCGCTAGGCCACCACCGGCCGGCGCTGCTTGTGGGGTCACCGCGATTGGCTCGGGTACGATTCTTGCGTGTGGTGCACGATCACTGCATTGCGCACGATGTCGACCCTTCAACGCTTCTGATGGAGGAGGGCGAATATACTGTGGAGTCCGGGCGCGCTGCGATGTTGCGGCTGCTCGAGCGCGGCAAGGATGCGGTGCGCTGTGTCTTTGCGGCCAACGATCTGATGGCGCTTGGCGCGCTGCTCGCTGTGCGCGAGGCAGGGCTCAAATGCCCTGACGACATTTCGATCCTCGGGTTCGACGGGATCCCTGCAGGGGCGTTTTCGGATCCCGGGCTGACGACCGTCGCCAAGCCCGCGCGCGGGATCGGTGCGGAAGGGATGAAGCTGCTGGTCGAAGCGATCGAGGGCGATGTCGAGCACCGACGCGTGCTGTTGCCGTGCACGCTCGAAGTGCGCGGATCGCTTGCGGACCGTGTCGGCACAGGGCCGGCGCGGTTGGCTTCGGTGGGGAGAGGGTAAGCGATGAGCCTCGACGAAAAATCCGTGGCGGCTGTTGCATCCGATTTTGGGAACGTTCCCAAAACGGCGCGAGAGGGTAAGTTCGACGAACGCGTGATGCGGCGGATGCAACGCGGGGTGAAATTCCGCACCTGGCTGCCCTACTACATCATGCTGGCGCCGGGCGTCGTGTACTTCCTGGTCTTTCACTATTACCCGATCTATCTCGCCAAGTTGGCCTTCGAGGACTTCCGCATCTTCGGGGACAATCTCTGGGTCGGGTTCAAGCATTTCGGTGTGCTGTTTGGATCGCCGGTTTTCTACCAGGTTCTGGCCAATACGCTGATCATCTCGGGGATGAAGATTCTCTTCGTCTTCCCGGTGCCGATTCTCGTTGCGCTTCTGATCAACGAGGTGCGCAATTCGAACCTGCGGCGCTTCATCCAGTCGGCGATCTACCTGCCGCACTTCCTCTCCTGGGTGGTGATCGCGGGCATCTTCATCGCGGCGCTCTCGCCTTCGAGCGGGGTGATCAATGAGATCACAGGTTGGTTCGGGCTGGCGCCACGCGGCTTCATGACCGATTCCGGGGCGATCCGCTGGGTCGTCGTCTTTTCGGAAATGTGGCGGTCGGCGGGCTGGGATTCGCTTTTGTATTTCGCCGCCATCATGGCCATCGACCCGCAGCTCTATGACGCGGCGGAGATGGACGGCGCCAATCGCTGGCACAAGATCTGGCACGTGACGCTACCCGGGATCGCGCCGACGATTGCGACGCTCTTTATTCTCAATGTCGGGCTCTTCATGAACGCCGGGTTCGACCAGATCATCAACCTCTCCAACGATGCGATCCGCGATCAGATCGATATCATCGACACCTATGTCTACCGGATCGGGCTGCAGTCCGGGCAGTTCTCGCTCGCGACCGCGGCGGGGCTCTTCAAGGGCGTCATCGGCATGGCGCTGATCGTCGCGGCCCACACCATCTCCAAGCGCCTGATCGGCAAGGGGGTGTGGTGATGCGAGCCAACACGACACGGTTCGAGCGGATCGAGCAGACGATCATCGTCTCGGCGCTGCTGCTGATGGTGGTGGTGACCGTGCAGCCGGTGCTGCACCTTTTGGCGATTTCGCTCTCGGACCCCGCCGAGGTGCCGGGAATGAGCGGGCTTGCGGTGCTGCCCGACGGGTTCTCGCTCGACGTCTGGCGCCTGCTGATTACACATCCCAACGTCCTGCGCGGACTTGTGAACTCGATCTTTATCACGGTTTCGGGGACGATTCTCAACGTCGTCTTCACCGCGCTGATGGCCTGGGCGCTGTCGCGGCCACGGCTGCCGGGGCGGCGGGTGCTGATCGTCTTCGTGCTGGTGACGATCGTTTTCGAGCCTGGGCTCATTCCCGATTATTTCGTCATCCGCGAACTGGGACTGTTGAATTCCTACTGGTCGGTGATCCTCTTCAAGATGGTCAACGCCTGGTACCTGATCATCCTCATCCGCTTCTTCGAGGAAGTGCCCGGCGAGCTTCTGGAGGCTGCCGAGCTCGACGGCGCCAACGCCTTCCAGACGCTCTGGCGGGTGGTGCTGCCGTTAACGCGGCCGGCGCTCGCGACGATCACGCTCTTTTACCTCGTCTATCACTGGAACGACTTCCTGCGGCCCATGATCTATCTCAACGATCAGGCCATGCAGCCGCTGCAGGTGGTGCTGCGCCAGTTCGTCGTCGAGGGCGACAAGGCCGGGATGGTCGGGGTGCAGGCGATGAACACCTATGAAGGCGCCAGCCGGATCAACGTCCGGGCGCTCGAGGCCGGGATGATCATGCTCACCATCGCGCCGATCCTGGCGGTCTATCCGCTCATTCTCAAATTCTTCACCAAGGGCACCATGAGCGGTGCTCTCAAAGGATAATCCAAGCACGAAAACGGAGGAGTTTAACCAAAATGCTTGCGAAAACACTCATGGCGTCGGTCGCTGCGCTCGCGCTCGGCGCGGGGCTGGCCGGTGCCGCACTGGCCCAGCCGGTGACCATTCGCGTGGTTGCCAAAGATCTTTTAACCACCAACCCCCAGGACGTCGCCCATATTGAGCGCATCGAGGAGGCGATGGCGGCGCAGGGCACGGAGATCGACATCGAGATCGTCGATTTGCCGAGCGCCGGATATCAGGACAAGCTCGCGCTGATGTTGCTGTCGGGGGATATCCCGGACCTCATATACTTCCAGGGCGGGGACGAGCAGTTCGCCAATCAGGGGCTGTTCGAAGACTGGCGGCCGTGGATCGAGGAGACGGAGCATCTCCAGGAGGCGCTGTGGCCGCATAATGGCGACCGGCTCGATAACTACCCCTACCTCCTCTACGTCTTCCCCGCGCGCACGAAATCTCCGGTGATGCGTGAGGACTGGCTCGAGCAAACCGGGCTCGAACGGCCGCAGACGCTCGAAGAATGGACCGAGATGATGCGCGTGCTCGCGGCGTCGGACTATGACGGCAATGGCGAGGAGGACACTTACGGCATCATCGCGCCGGACAATACCGCAGAGCTCGACGCGGTCTTCAACCAGGCCTTCGGCGTCGCCACGACCTGGATGCAGGATGAAAACGGCGAGTGGATCAATGCGCGGGTTTCGGACGCGGAGCGCGACAAGCTCGAATACTACCAGATGCTCTTTGCCGAAGGGCTGCTCGACCCCGAATTCATCACCTCGAACTGGGAGGTGAAGGAAGACAAGTTCTATACCGGTAAGGTCGGCATCGTGATGGGCACGGCGGGACCGGTTGTCGACATCTACCGCACCAAGATGCGGCAGATAAACGACGGGGCGGAACTCGTGCTGCTCGATCCGCCCGCCGGTGTGGGCCAGGGGCTCGAGGCGGTCGATGTCTCCAAGGAGTCGCGCGGCTTCGCACTTTCGGCGCTGTCCGAGAATAAGGAAGAGGTTGTCGCGCTGATGGACTTCCTCGCGAGCCCCGAAGGTCAGACCTTCGAGCGCATGGGCTTCGAGGGCGAGCACTATACCAATGACGGCGGCAGCTACGAGATCACCGAGGCGATGGGCACCTGGTATTCGCGCTTCATGATCGCGCAACCGAGTGCCTGGACGCCGCCGGTCGATCTGCTCTCGCCGGTCGCACAGGCATCGCTCGAACAGGGCGCGCATTATTTCACGCCCGACAATGCCTTCGTGTGGCATGCCGAATACGCCGCCGACGTCGACGCTGCGGAGAACTACTATCGCACCAGCGTCTACCGTTTCGTCTCCGGCGAATGGTCGATGGACCAGTGGGACCAGTACGTCCAGGGCTGGTACGACGCGGGCGGCCAGCGGATGACCGACTACGCAAGGACCGTGCTTCCATGACCGCAACGGCAAAATCGGACCCGTCCTTTTCCGGGCGGGTCCGGGGCCTTCTCCATGGCGTCGCTTTCGGCGACGCCATCGGGGCGCCCGTCGAAAAGCTCTCGCCTACCGAGATCGAAGCGCTCTATGGGCGCGTGACCTCGCTCGACAACAAGTGGCACCGTACCAGTCGCGATCCCGCGGCGGGCAAGGGCCGAGTGCGGGGCAATGGCATCGTCACCGACGACACGCTCATGACGCTGTGCCTGATGGCGGTCTACAATGAGGCCGGGCGGCACCTCGATGCATGGGACATGGCGGACGGGATGGTCCGGCAGATCGCGTGGGTGCCGCGTTACGTGCCCGAACTCCAGCGCGAATGCCCCCTGCTTGAGCGGCTGTTCTATCCCGAGAAGTGGATTTTCCAGCGCCATCAGCTTGCCTCTTGCGATCCGCGTCAGGGTGGGATCGGCAATATGGTCAATTGCGGGGCGGCGATGTATATCGCGCCGGTCGGCGTGGTGAACGCCTGCGATCCGCAGGGCGCTTATGACGAGGCGATTGCCTTTGCGAGCGGGCACCAGCAGAGCTACGGGCTCGAAGCGGCGGGCGTGCTGGCAGCGGCGGTCGCGGCGGCGTTCGTGCCTGGTGCGAGCGTGGCGCAGGTCGTGGCGGCTGCGCATGGGGTCGCCAAGGACGGCACGCGCAAGGCGATTGAAGAGATTGCGGGGGCTGCGGAAAAGCTGCGCGACAAGGGCGCGGATTACCCCGAAATCGTCGGAACCTTCCACGCGCGGATTGCGAAATTCTCGCCGCTCGGGGACGATCTCGACCATACCGCGGCCAAGGCGGGTAAGGCGACGCCGAACTATCAGCCGTCGCGGTTTTTATCGATCGAAGAGCTGCCGCTGGCGCTCGGCTTCTGCATCACCGCCGAGGGCGATTTCCGCAAGGCGGTCGAGGACGGGGTCAATTCGGGGCGCGATACGGATTCGATCGGGGTCATGGCCGGGGCGATCCTCGGGGCGATGCACGGGGACGCGGTGATCGACACCGCCGAGGCCGACCAGCTCGACCGCGTCAATAAATTCAATCTTGCCAATGAGGCGCAGCGGTTTGCGCGGACGGTTGAGGCGATCTTCGACGCCGACCGCCGCCGCCGTGCCGCCATCGACGGGCACCGCGCCACGATTGCGGGCGCGAGCGTGCCCGCGCAATAGCTTTAAGACATATCGGACCCTTCATGCTCTCACCTTCCGACATTCTGTTCCGCATCTATTCCGGCTTTCTCGGCAAGGCCATTGGCGTGCGCCTGGGCGCACCCGTCGAACCGACGATCTGGACCTATGAGCGCATCCGCGACACCTATGGTGAGATCACGGGCTACCTGCGCGATTTCACCAATTTTGCCGCCGACGACGACACCAATGGTCCGGTCTATTTCATCCGCGCGATGCGGGATTATCAGTTGCGTCCCACCCCTCGCGAAGTCGCCAAGACGTGGCTCAACTACGCCGCGGAGGACCACGGCATGTATTGGTGGGGCGGGTATGGGCGTTCGACAGAGCACACGGCCTATCTCAATCTGCGCGCGGGGATCGAGGCGCCGCGCTCTGGTTCGATCGCGCAGAACGGCGCGGCGATTGCCGAGCAGATTGGCGGGCAGATTTTCATCGATAGCTGGGGCTGGGTGAATCCGGGCAATCCGCAGCGGGCCGCCGAAATGTCGGCAACGGCCGCGAGCGTGGCGCATGATGGGGAGGGGCTCAACGGAGCGCGGTTCGTTGCCGCGATGATCGCGGCGGCGTTCGAGGCCAAATCGGTCGATGCGCTGTTCGAATCCGGGCTGGCGGTCATTCCGGCGAATTCGACTTATGCCGCCGTCGTCAATGCCGTGCTGGCCCAGCGCAAGGCGGCGCCGGGGGATTGGCGCGCGTGCCGGGATATGCTCGCCCGCGACTGGGGGTATGACCGTTATCCCGGTGTCTGTCATATCATCCCCAATGCGGGTGTGCTGGCGCTCGCGATTGCTTATGGCGAAGGCGATCTCTGCCGGACGGTCGAGATCGCGACCATGTGTGGCTGGGATACCGACTGCAATGCGGGCAATGCCGGGGCGGTCATCGGGACGTTCCAGGGCGTCACTGATGGCTGGGACAAGTACCGCAAGCCGATCAACGACATGTTGGTGACCTCGGGTGTGACCGGAGCGCTTAACATCGTCGATATCCCAAGTTTCGCGCGCGAACTGACGACGTTGGCGCTGCAGCTCGATGGCCGTGAGGCGCCCGCCGAATGGGTGCTCGATATGACCCGACGCGGCGTGCGGTTCGACTTTGCGCTGCCCGGATCGACGCACGGGTTCCGGACGGCGGGGACCAATCAGCTTGAGCTGGGGTGGTCGGATATCGAAACGGTGGGCGGGACCAAAGGCGCGCTCGAAATCCTGATCGACAGGTTCGAACGCGGGCACAGTGGCAACGTTTTCTGGAAGCCGTTTTACCGCCGGGCCGATTTCGACGATGAGCGCTATCGTCCGATGTTCTCACCGCTGGTAGCTGCGGGGCAGACGGTCGCCTTCGATGTCCGTCTCGAGCCCTGGGAGGGCGACGGGCATTTGCGGGTCGTGCCGTACGTGCGGCGCACGATGAGCAAGACCATTGAGGAGGTCGGCGCCTGGACACAGCCTGAGGCCGGGGCGTGGACGTCGGTTTCGTTCGTGGTGCCCGACGCGGATGGCGAGGCTGTCGATGAGATCGGCTTGCGGATCGAATATTTCGGGCGTCTGAAATTCCTCGGCAAGCTGCACCTTGCCAATTTCGAGGTTTCCGGGCCGGGGCGTACGCGGATCGATCCTGCCAACGAAGTCGAGGAGTGGGAGGCCGTCTCGCGGTTCACGTGGAACCGGGGGTACTGGAGGCTCGAAGACGGACGGATCACCGGACTGACGGCTTCTGACGCCGATATCTGGACCGGGCATCTTTATGCCCGCGACCTCACCATGCATGCCGATATCCACCCTGAAGCGGGGGCGTCGCATCTTCTGACCCTGCGCGCGCAGGGTACTGGGCGGTTTTATGCGGTTGGTTTCGAGAACGGCAAGGCGGTGATCCTCAAGGAGGATTTCGGCACGACAGTGCTGGCAGAGACCGATTTTGCCGTGGAGCATGGACGCAGCTATGCGCTCGAAGCGACTGTCGAGGGCGATGCGATCCGCTTTGCGGTCGACGGTAAGCCGCTGCTCGAAGCCCGCGACGACAGCTTTGCCTATGGCCAGTGCGGCATTCGCATGGGCGCGCCCGGGCGGATTTCGGTCGGGGTTATCGAAATCGAGGAGCGTTCATGACGCCGAACGGAGATGGTCACAGATTGCCTGTCCCTCCCCTCGTCATCGCCGGGCTTGACCCGGCGACCTTGCGGCCTGTCCTCGGCACAGCACGCGTGGGGATGCAGCCAGGTCCGCGGGTCAAGCCTGCGGATGACGATGGAGAGGGGGAACCAGTCAAAATCCAATCCATGAGTATTGACGGGCTCTAAGGGAGAAAGCGCCATGTCTCAGATCACGCTCAATGGCGTTTTTAAGCGCTACGGCCAGGTGCCGGTTCTCAACGATATCTCGCTCGATATCGGCGAGGGCGAATTCATCGTGCTCGTGGGGCCTTCGGGCTGCGGGAAATCGACGCTTTTGCGGATGATCGCGGGGCTTGAGGACATCACCGCCGGGGCTGTCGCCATCGGCGGCAAGGTGGTCAACGCCATGCCCGCCAAGCAGCGCGATCTTGCCATGGTGTTTCAATCTTATGCGCTCTATCCGCATATGAAGGTGGCCGACAATATGAGCTTTGCCTTAAAGCTCGCCGGGCAGCCCAGGGCCGAGATCGAAAAGCGGGTCACCGAGGCCGCGACGATCCTTGGGCTCGAAAACCTCCTCGACCGGTTGCCGCGCGAGCTTTCGGGCGGTCAGCGCCAGCGTGTTGCCATGGGGCGCGCCATCGTGCGCAATCCGACCGCGTTTCTCTTCGACGAGCCGCTTTCGAACCTCGATGCGAAACTGCGCGTGAAAATGCGCGGGGAGATCAAGAAGCTCCACCAGCGGCTGGGCAAGACGATGATCTACGTCACCCACGACCAGACCGAGGCGATGACGCTGGCGGATCGGATCGTGGTGCTCAATGACGGGCAGATCGCACAATTGGGGACGCCCATGGAGGTCTATGGAAATCCGGCCAACACGTTTGTAGCCGGATTCATCGGATCGCCCGAAATCAACCTTTTGCCTGCAACCGTGCTCGGGAATGGGGCCGCCGAAGTGAAGCTCCAGGACGGCACGCAGGTGCCGCTTGCCGCGCCCGTCGATCTGGTCGAGGGCACGCGGGTGACCTATGGCATCAGGCCGCAACACATCGCGCTCGATGAGACGGGCATGCCCGCCGAAATCGTGCTGGTCGAGCCGACTGGTGAGGATCAGGAACTCATGATCCGGCTCGGCGCGCAGGAGGTCTCGATGGTTGTTCATAACCATGCGCCGTTCGCGCCGGGCGACACGATCGCCGTGCGGCCCGAGGCCGATAAGGCGCTGGTTTTCGACGCCGGAACCGGCGCGCGGTTGCACTGATGGCGGGGGCCACGACACCGCGCGCGTTCGATCCGGAGGCCAAGGGACCGCTTTCGGGGGTGAAGGTCATCGACCTGTCGCGGCTCGTGGCAGGCAACATGCTTTCGCTGCAGTTGGGGGATTTCGGCGCCGACATCATCAAGGTCGAGCCGCCCGCCGGCGATCCCTTGCGGGCGTGGAAGGATGGCGGGGCGGCATTTTACTGGAAGGTCTATGGGCGCAACAAGCGCTCGGTTGTCCTCGACCTGCGGCACCCACCTGCGATGGACGCACTTTGGGCGCTCATTGAAACCGCTGACGTGCTGATTGAGAACTACCGGCCCGGTACGCTCGAAAAGATGGGGCTGGCGCCTGAAAAGCTCCACGCGCGCAATCCCGGGCTTATTCTTGTGCGGGTTTCGGGGTTCGGGCAGACGGGGCCGTACGCGCATCTGCCGGGGTTCGGGACGATTGTCGAGGCGATGAGCGGATATGCCTATCGCACAGGCTTTCCCGACCGCGAGCCGATCCTGCCGCCGCTGGCATTGGCCGATATGATCGCCGGAATTTACGGCGCCTCGGCGACCGCGACGGCGCTGCTGGCGCGCGAGACGGGGCGGGCCGAGGGGCAGGTGATCGATCTGTCGCTGCTCGAGCCGATCTTTTCGGTGCTCGGGCCCGAGGCGGCGATTTTCCGGCATACGGGGTTGGTGAAAGAGCGGATCGGGTCGGCGTCCAACACCTCATGCCCGCGCAACGTTTATGTCTGTGCCGACGGCAAATATCTCGCGCTGTCGGGGTCGACCCAGAGCGTGGCCGAGCGGATTTTCCGCACTATCGGGCGTCCCGATATGATCGAGGATCCGCGTTTTGCGACGAATTCTGACCGGATCAGGCACCGCGACCTCGTGGATGCGGCCATCGGCGGGTGGTTTGCGCAACATGAGAGCGGTGAGGCGCTTGAGATCATGCGCAATGCGGGGGCGACGGTGGGGCCGATCTATTCGATTGCGGATGCCTATGGGGACGCGCATTTCCGCGAGCGGGAGGTGTTTGTCGATCTCGAGGATGCCGAGTTCGGGGCGATGCCGATGCACAATGTCGTGCCGCGGCTGTCGGAGACGCCGGGTGGGTTCTATCGGCCGGCGCCAGAGCTTGGGGCGGATGGCGAGGCGATCTTGTCTGAGGCGGGGCTCGGCGCGGAGGCGATTGCTGCGGCGTTGAGGCAGGATCGATGAGGCTGCGTTCGCTGCTCTACGTGCCCGCCGATAATGACCGGTTCATCGCCAGGGCGCATGAGCGTGGGGCGGATGCGGTGATCCTCGACCTCGAGGATGCGGTGAAACCCGAAGACAAGGATCGTGCGCGGGCGGGACTGGCCGACGCTATCGCGCGGGTCGGGCAGGCGGGCGGGCGGGTGTTCGTTCGGATCAATGCCGATCTCGACACCGCGCGGATGGATGCCGAGGCTGCGCATCGCGGCGGGGCGTTCGGGCTTTATGTCGCCAAGGCCGATGCGGCCAAGCTGGATGCGCTGGATGTGTTTTTAAGCACGCTCGATGCCGACGGCGGGCGAGAGCCGCTGTGCTTCGTGCCGCTGATCGAGGACCCTGCCGGAGTGCTCAACGCGGCGGAGATCGCGCGGCAAAAGCGGGTGATTGCGCTTACCGCAGGCGGCGAGGATATCGCGTTGGCGCTTGGGGCGGAGCCCGATGCCGAGACGCTCAAACTACCCAAATTGCTGGTCCACTATGCCGCCAAGGCGCTTGGATTGCTGTCGTTCGGGCTGTTCCCGTCGACGGCGGTCTATGGCGATCTCGGTGCGCTCGAAGCGGCGGCGCTTGAGGCACGGCGGCACGGGTTCGACGGGGCGAGCTGCGTGCATCCTTCGGTGGTCGATATCCTCAACCGCGCCTTTGCCCCGCGCGCTGAGGAGATTGCGTGGGCGCAGCGGGTGTTGGCTGCGGCAGAGGCGGCAACGGGCGGCGCCTTTGCGGTGGATGGCAAAATGGTCGATGCACCCGTGATCCAGCGGGCGCGGGCCATTCTCGATCCTGGCTAGCGTTTGGGCGCCGGTGCCGTGGACTCGCGCAGGACCAGCTCGACCGGCCAGAGTTCGTGAACGTCCTCAGGCGCCCGTCCTGCAAGGATTTCGAGTGCCAGTTCGGCGATCCGGATGCCGGCTTTGCGCATGGATGAGCGCGTGGTCGAGATCGCCGGTACCATGGCGGAGGCGTTGAGATAGGGAAACTCGTCGTCATGCGCGATGAGCGAGACGTCGCGTCCCAGCTCCAGGCCGTGCGAACGCACGGCGCGGAAAATCCCGAGCGCGGTCATCATCGAGCCCGCGAGAAAGGCTGTCGGCGGGTCCGGCAGATCGAGGAGCGCGTTGGCGAAGCGGAAGCCCTGTTCGTCCGAGAAGATGCCGTAGCACATGAGTTCGGGATCGGACGCGATATCGAAATCGGCGAGCGCCTCGCGGTAACCGGCGTCGCGGTGCGCGACATAGGAGCGGCCTTTGGGGCCGTTGATATTGGCGATGCGGCGGTGCCCAAGCGCGAGCAGCTCGGCGGTCGCCTGACGAAACGCGCCTTCATTGTCGATGTCGAGCCAGGCATGCGGCGCGGCGCCTTCGGACCGGCCATGGACGATGAACGGCATGTCCAGATCGTGCAAGAGGTCGATGCGCGGATCATCGGGCATCGGCGAATGCAGCACCATCGCGTCGACTTTTTGCGAGGCGGCAAGGCGCTTATAGACGTCGGCCTCGTCACGATCGGATTCGAGCGGGCTGACGACGATATCGATTTCCTCCGGTGCGAGCCGTTGACCCATGCCGATCAGGAATTCGCTCGCGTGCAACTCGCCGCTCTTTTCAAGCACGAACCCGATCGCGCCCGCACGTCCGGTCGCCAGCCGTAATGCGCTTGCATTGGGCCGGTATCCGAGCCGCATGGCCGCTTCGATCACCCGCGCACGGGTTTCTTCGCTGACTTCGGGATAGCCGTTGAGGGCACGGCTGACGGTTGTTTGCGAGACGCCGAGCTGGGCGGCGAGGTCTTTGAGTTTCACCATTACGGTCGCGCTGAGGCAGGGGCCAGAACCGCTTGCCAATGTTCAATCCCAAGAATTTTCGCGCCTGCCATAGCATTATTTCTTTTCGAGATATACCGCCCGTTGGTGATGTAATCGGTCTCATTGCGCAATGGACGAACCGGACTATCTGCCGGTGCTGGTGAAAAATGGCCGCGATTTCAGCGGGATACCGACAAAAGGGATTCTCGGGTATGTCGATTATTCCCCAAGTATAAATGGTGAGACCAGGCTGTATTGACAGGACTATGAGCTTCTGTCAATTTCCAGCCAAAGCGCTTTGGATGCCAGTTTGACGGAGGTCGGGGGCCAATAGTCGCTTTGCAAGGGAGGGAATTACGCCGCGTGGATATCGCGTTTCGGCGGAGGGTGCTCCTTTGTCTTTTGAGAACTTGGGAGGATTTTATGAAAGCAACAACAATACTTGCCGGTCTCTTGTCGAGTGTGACCCTTTTCGCGGGCGTCGCAGGCGCGGCCGATCTGTCGATCGTCTCCGGCGACACCGGTAACGGGCTTGAATTCCTGCGCGGCCAACTCAATCGTTTCGAAGAGCACACCGGGCATACCGTCACCATCGTGCCCATGCCCTCTTCGACGACAGACCAGTTCGGCCAGTACCGGCTCTGGCTTGCCGCCGGCAATACCGACATCGACGTCTATCAGACCGACGTCATCTGGGCGCCCCAGCTTGCCGACCAGTTCCTCGACCTAACTGAAGCCGCCGCGGATGTTGTCGATGAGCACTTCCCCGCCATCATCGAATCCCAGACCGTCGACGGGCGTCTCGTTGCATTGCCGGCCTTCACCGACGCGCCGGCGCTCTACTATCGCACCGACCTTCTCGAAAAATACGGCAAGGACGTCCCCACGACTTGGGCAGAGCTCGAAGCGACCGCCGCCGAGGTCATGGAAGCTGAGCGCGCCGCAGGGAACGCGGACATGTGGGGTTTCGTCTTCCAGGGCAACGCTTACGAGGGGCTGACCTGCGACGCACTCGAATGGGTGATGTCGAATGGCGGCGGGCAGATCGTCGAACCCGACGGTACGATCTCGATCAACAACCCGCGGGCCGCGGCGGCCATCGAGAGGGCCGCAGGCTGGGTCGGTACCATCGCGCCTGAAGGCGTGCTCGCATATATGGAAGAGGAAAGTCGCGGCGTCTGGCAGCTCGGCAATGCGGTTTTCATGCGCAATTGGCCTTATGCCTATTCGCTTGGAAACGGGGCGGACTCCGCCATTGCGGGGAATTTCGACGTCGCCCCGCTTCCCATGGGCGATGGCGAAGGTGCGCGCTCGGCAGCAACGCTCGGCGGGTGGAATGTCGCGGTTTCGAAATATTCGCAAAATCCCGACGCTGCGATCGAACTGGCGCTGTTCCTCTCCTCGGCCGAGGTTCAGAAGGAACGCGCGATCAGCCAATCCAACCTCCCCACCATCCAGGCGCTCTACGACGACGCCGATATTGCCGAAGCCCAGCCGATCATTCCGCGCTGGAAGGAAGTCTTTGAGAATTCCGTGCCGCGGCCTTCGGCACCCACCAAGACTGACTATAACGAAGTCTCCTCACTGTTCTGGGGTGCCGTGCACGAAACGCTCTCGGGCAACGGCTCAGCGGCCGAGAACCTCGAAATCCTCGAGATCGATCTCGAGGATTTGAGGGGTAACGGCTGGTAGGACCTCCCCGTTGGGCACGCCGGTGTCATCCCCGGTGCGTCCGCAACAGCCTGTGGGCGGCTATCCGTCCACAGGCCACAAAACTAACGTTGAATGGGTAGCCCAATGAGCGTGGAAGGCACCGTTGCCAGCCCAATGGCGACGCCAGCCAAGCCGATCAAGAACGAGCTTCTGGCCCAGCGCGTGCGCTCAGCACGCATCTTTCTCATTCCCATGATCGTCGCACTTCTGATCGTGGCCGGTTGGCCACTCTTGCGGTCGATCTATTTCTCCTTCACCGACGCTTCGCTGACCAATCTCTACGACCACGAATGGGTCGGCTTCGCGAACTATCTCAATTGGCGCACGCTCGAATCTGGCCGCACGATCTTCCGCGGGACGCTGGTCGATCCCGACTGGTGGAACGCGGTGTGGAACACGATGCGGTTTGCCGTCGTCTCGGTGTCGCTCGAAGCGGTGTTCGGGATGATCGTGGCGTTGGTTTTGAACGCCGAATTCAAGGGCAGAGGTATCGTTCGCGCCGCGATCCTGATCCCCTGGGCCATCCCCACCATCGTCTCAGCCCGCATGTGGGGCTGGATGCTCAATGACCAGTTCGGCATCCTCAACGATCTGTTCCTCAGCCTTGGGCTCATTTCGCAAAAGATCGCCTGGACGGCCAATGCCGATACGGCAATGACGGCCGTGCTGATGGTCGACATCTGGAAGACGACACCTTTTATGGCGCTTTTGATCCTCGCCGGGCTGCAGATGATCCCCAAGGATATCTATGAGGCGGCCGACATCGACGGCGTGCATCCGGTAAAGCAGTTCTTCCGCATTACTCTGCCACTGGTGCGCCCCGCGCTCATGGTCGCGATCATCTTCCGGCTGCTCGATGCCATGCGGATTTTCGACCTCATCTATGTGCTGACGCCCAATTCCTCGGCGACGGAAACCATGTCGATCGTGAGCCGCGAGAACCTCATCGAGTTCGACAAGTTCGCCTACGGCTCGGCACAGTCGACGCTTTTGTTCCTCATCATCGCGGTGATGACGATCCTTTATATCTGGCTCGGCCGCGTCAGGCTTGAAGGGGGAGACCGCTGATGGCCTGGGCAATCGTAAAACGCACGAGCTTTTACGCGCTCGTTGTCGCTATCGTCGTGATCGCAGTGTTCCCGTTTTACTATGCGATCCTGACCAGCTTCAAATCGGGTACGGACCTCTTTCGGATCACCTATTGGCCGACATCGCTCTCTCTGGGCAATTACGCCTCGGTCCTGACACAAGGCAGCTTCGTCCAGAACCTCTGGAACTCGCTCATCGTTTCGACCCTCGTTGTGTGCCTTGCGCTTCTGATGGCGGTGACCGCGTCCTACGCACTCTCGCGGGTGCGATTCCGGGGACGGGGGCTTTTGTTGCTGACGATCCTTTCGGTTTCGATGTTCCCGCAGATCGCGGTGTTGGCCGGGCTCTTTGAGGTGATCCGCTTTTTCGGCCTCTTCAACACGATCTGGGCGCTGATCTTTTCCTATACGATCTTTACCCTGCCCTTCACCGTCTGGGTGCTGACCACCTTCATGCGGGATCTGCCCATCGAGATCGAAGAGGCCGCGATCGTCGACGGGGCGACGCCCTGGGTGATCATCACCAAAGTCTTCATGCCGCTGATGTGGCCGGCGCTGGTGACGACGGGGCTACTGGCGTTCATTGCGGCGTGGAACGAATTCCTCTTCGCTTTGACGTTCACGTCATCGAACGCCACGCGCACGGTGCCCGTCGCCATCGCGCTCCTCTCGGGCGGCAGTCAGTACGAAATCCCGTGGGGGAATATCATGGCGGCCTCTGTCATCGTCACCGTGCCGCTCGTCGTCCTCGTTCTCATCTTCCAGCGCAAGATCATCTCCGGCCTCACCGCCGGCGGCGTCAAAGGCTAAGGAGTTCATCTGTCCAATGGCCAATCTCGAACTTAAAAACATCCGCAAATCCTTCGGCATGGTCGACGTGATCCGTGGCGTCGACCTCACCGTCAATTCCGGGGAATTCATGGTCTTCGTCGGCCCTTCGGGCTGCGGGAAGTCGACGCTTTTGCGGCTGATCGCGGGGCTTGAGAACATCACCTCGGGTGAACTTCTGTTCGATGGGAAGGTGGTCAACGGGTTGACCCCGTCCAAGCGCGGCATCGCGATGGTGTTCCAATCTTACGCGCTTTATCCGCACATGACGGTCTACGACAACATGGCCTTCGGCATGCAGCTCGCCAAGGGATCGAAAGAGCAAATCCGCGAGCGGGTCTTGAAAGCCGCACAGATGCTGCAGATCGAACCCTATCTCGACCGTCTGCCCAAACAGCTCTCGGGCGGGCAGCGCCAGCGCGTGGCGATCGGGCGGGCCATCGTGCGCGACCCAAAGGTGTTCCTCTTCGATGAGCCACTATCGAACCTCGACGCCGCGCTGCGCGTGGCGACCCGGCTCGAGATCGCCAAGCTCCACCACGATATGCACAAGACCACGATGATCTACGTCACCCACGATCAGGTCGAGGCGATGACTTTGGCGGACCGGATTTGCGTCCTGCGTGACGGTGTGATCGAGCAGGTCGGCACGCCGCTCGAACTCTACGAGAACCCGCAATCGCTCTTCGTTGCCGGGTTTATCGGCAGCCCGAAGATGAACTTTTTGAACGGGCAGTTCGCCGACGCGTTCCGGGCGACGACGCTCGGGGTCCGGTCCGAGCATATCCGGATCACGCCCGACGGTCGCTGGTCGGGCGATGTGGTACATACCGAAAATCTTGGATCCGACTCCTACGTCTATGTCGAGATCGGTGCGGATGAACCGCTGATCGTGCGCCAGGAAGGGACGAGCCGGCATCCGGTGGGCGAGAGGATTTCGGTTTCGCCGGTCGAGAGCCAGATCCACCGGTTCGACCGGGATGGGAGGCCGATGCGGGCGTGAAGGCTTAGAGTCTCACCGAATTATCGGTCAGGTTCTTCCTCCGGCGCGAACTGCCCGAGCACGGCCAGGAACGAGTCGCCATAGCGCTCGAGCTTGGCTTGCCCCACGCCCGGTAAATCCATCATCGCATCGCGCGATTGCGGGCGCTCGACGGCCATGACCTTGAGCGTTGAATCGTGGAAGATGACGTAAGGCGGTACGCTCTGTTCGCGGGCGAGCCGCGTGCGTTCGGCGCGCAGGGCTTCGAAGACGGGTTGGTGCTCCTCGGAGATGTCCACAGGGCTGCGGGAGCGCTTGAGAGACTCCGTGGTCTTGCGCACGGCATCCTTGCGGAAGGTGATTTGGCGCTCGTTTCTGAAGACGGCGCGGGCCTCCGTGTCGAGATAGAGCGCGCCATGGCCGGCGTGATCGGTGTGGATCAGCCCCATCGCCATCAGCTGGCGCAGAACCGAGTGCCAGGTCTTGGCGTTGATGTCACGGCCAGCACCGAAAACGGGCTGCTGGTCGTGGCGGAAGCGGGTAACCTTGTCGGTGGTCTTGCCGGTCAGAACATCGACGATATGTCCCGCGCCGAAACGCTGGCCGGTGCGGTAGATCGCGGCAAGGGCCTTGATCGCGGTATCGGTGCCGTCCCAGGTCTCGACCGGGGAAAGGCAGGTATCGCAATTGCCGCAATTGCCGCCATGCGCCTCGCCGAAATGCGCGAGGATCGCCTTGCGGCGGCAATCGGCGGTCTCGCAGACCGCGAGCAGGGCATTGAGTTTGCGCCGCTCAATGGTTTTGACCTCATCGGGCGCATTGCCTTCTTCGATCATGCGCCGGCGCTGGACGACGTCGGCCATCCCGTAGCACATCCATGCATCCGAAGGCTGGCCATCCCGGCCTGCGCGGCCGGTTTCCTGATAATAGGCCTCGATGGTGGCGGGCAGGTCGAGATGAGCGACATAGCGCACGTCCGGCTTGTCGATGCCCATGCCGAATGCGACCGTGGCGACGAGGCACAGCCCGTCTTCCTTGAGGAACGCATCCTGATTGGCCATGCGGACGTTGGGCGCGAGCCCGGCATGATACGGCAGGGCGCGGATGCCTTGCGCAGTGAGCCATTCGGCGGTGGCCTCGACCTTGGCGCGTGATAGGCAATAAACGATGCCACTTGCACCTTCGTGCTTGGCGAGGAAGCCCTTGAGTTGGGTTTTGGCGTTCGCGCGCTCGACAATGGTGTAGGTGATATTCGGCCTGTCGAAGCTCGAGATAAAGACCTCGGCCTCCGAAAGGCCGAGGCGTTCGATGATATCGGTGCGCGTCATAGGATCGGCGGTGGCCGTAAGCGCGATGCGCGGGACGCCGGGGAACTGCGCGGTGAAATCGGCAAGCGCGCGGTATTCGGGGCGGAAATCGTGGCCCCATTGGCTCACGCAATGCGCCTCATCGATGGCAAACAGCGCGATCTCGGCGCGCTCGAGCAATTGGATGAAGCCCGGCGTCGTCGCCCGTTCGGGGGCGACGTAGAGCAGGTCGAGTTCGCCCGAAAGAAGCTGGTCGCGCACCGCGGAAGCTTCGGCGCCCGAGAGCGACGAGTTGAGCGCTGCCGCATTGACTCCTGCCTGCCGCAGGGCTTCGACCTGATCGCGCATGAGCGCGATCAACGGCGAAATGACGATGCCGACGCCCGGTCGTGCGATGGCGGGAATCTGGTAGCACAGCGATTTTCCCGCGCCGGTGGGGAACAATACGACGGCGTCGCCGCCATCTGCAACGTGCCGGACTACAGCTTCCTGCTGTCCGCGGAAATCGTCATAGCCAAAAACGTCGCGCAATACGATTTTGGGATCGGCTTGCAGGCGCGCGAACAGTTGGTCCAAGATGACGCTCTCAGAGGTTTAGAGCTCAACCGAAAATTCGGTCGGGCTCTTATGGTGAGTCTCTCTTGCCGAGGCTAACCGCGCCCTTCGTCCACCGCAACCTCAACTGGGCATTGCAGTGGCTGCCATTTATCCTATTATAATCTTTATCGGTGGCCTATATTGGTGCTGGGCAATCGGGAGGATCCGGAGCCTCGGAAGGCCAATCGGCAAGGTTTGGAAGCGATGAGCGACACGACGGAAGCGGGAGGAGAACGCGCCGGCCGGACAGGATCGGCGGGGCGGATGCGACCGCGCAATTTCCACTCCCAGGTGATCTGGGTACTCGGCACCGCGATCGTGCAGGGTGAGTATCCCGAAGGCGCGATTCTGCCCGGCGACTCGGAGCTGACCGAGCAGTTCGGCGTCTCGCGCACGGTTCTGCGCGAGGCGCTAAAGACGCTTTCGGCCAAGGGGTTGATCGAAGCGCGCGCGCGTGTGGGAACGCGTGTTCTGCCGCGGGCACACTGGAACATGTTCGACCCGGACGTGCTTGCCTGGCATCTGGAATCCGGGCTCGATATCGCCTTCATAAACCGGCTGGCCGAAGTGCGCATGGCCGTGGAGCCGGAGGCCGCCGCGCTCGCAGCCGAGCGCCGAACACCCGAACACGTCGAGGCGCTGATGCATTGGCTGGGCCGGATGGAGCAAACAGGGCAGAGCGCAGAGGAATTCGCCCACAACGACCTTGAGTTCCACAAAGTCGTCGCCGAAGCTTCCGGCAATCCATTCATGGTATCTTTGAGCGCGGTGGTCGAGGTCGCGCTAACGGCAAGCTTCAAGGTAAGCTCCCCCGTCGAGGGTGGGGAAGCCTTCGATCGCGCCGTGCGCATGCATCGCAATATCGCCGAAGCGATTGCATCGGGTGAGCCCGAGGTCGCCCGCATGGCCATGCGGCAGGCGATCCAGTCGGGCGTCGATCGGGCGCAGACGACATTGGCCACGCGCTAGGCTCAGGACTCGTTAATCAGAGCCAGAAGATGACGGTTGCGGCGATGCAGATGGCTGAAAAGAAGGTGTGAGCGCATCGATCGTAGCGGGTAGCGATGCGCCGCCAGTCCTTGAGCTTGCCGAACATGTTCTCAATTCTATGGCGCTGGCGATAGAGCGCTTTGTCGTAGTCGATCGGCTGCTTGCGGCTTTTGGTCGGCGGAATGCATGGCTCGATGCCCCTGTCAGCGAGAGCTTGGCGGAACCAATTGCTGTCGTAACCCTTGTCGCCAAGCAGGCTGTCGGCGGACGGCAGCACGTCGAGCAAGAGCCTGGCGCCCTTGTGGTCGCTCATCTGGCCTTCGCTCAAAAGCAGTATCAGCGGCCGGCCCTCGGCGTCGCAAACGGCGTGCAGCTTGGAGTTCAGCCCGCCTTTCGTCCGCCCGATACGACGGGGAACATCCCCTTTTTAAGAAGGCTCGCCGCGGTGCGGTGGGCCTTCAGATGCGTGGCGTCGATCATGATGCGCTCGGGTTGCGGCCCTTCGCCGGCCAGCGCTGCAAAGATCCTGTCGAACACGCCCAGCCGGCTCCAGCGAATGAAGCGATTGTAGAGCGTCTTGTGCGGGCCATACCCGCTTGGTGCGTCCTTCCACTGCAGGCCGTTCCTGATCACGTAGATGATGCCGCTAACCACCCGCCGGTCGTCAACCCGCGGAATGCCGTGGGAAAGCGGGA
Source organism: Pelagibacterium halotolerans (assembly GCF_044811015.1). Taxonomy (GTDB): domain Bacteria; phylum Pseudomonadota; class Alphaproteobacteria; order Rhizobiales; family Devosiaceae; genus Pelagibacterium; species Pelagibacterium halotolerans_A. Next base: position 1,870,925 of record NZ_CP085243.1, on the reverse strand, counting down.
AATACGGTGATATCCGCGCCATCTGGCGCTCGCTCAACAGAAACAAATCACTCATCAGGACCTCCTTCATCGGAGACCCTGAATCACATCTCACATCAAATTAATAGGTCCTGAGCCTAGGCTCGACCCGCATTTGCCGGTAATTTTATCCGATTTGCGCCGATTATATCCGATTCACGCTGCGGAGTGAGGCGGAAGAGCCCGGAGCAATACCAGGTTAACTTTTTGCCCCGGCTAATAGCCCATGAACCACGCCCTTGCGGTCTTTAGCGCGAGGGATATCAACATGCTGAAGAGGGGGGCGGGCCTATGACGGGAAGGCGTGGGGTACGGAGCGTTGGGGGGGCGCCGCGCACCCGTTGCAGGGACGCATAGCCAGGCCCAAGATGTCCCAAACGTTGTTTCCGTACCACCATCGGTTGCGCTCGGTCGAACGCTATATTGGGACGATCGGGCGTGTCTACGTCTATGCAGCGATCGTCATGAGTCTTCTGATTGGCGCGACGCATTTCACCGTGACGACAGCGCTCGAACGCCACGAACTTCATCATCACATCAGTTTTCTAACGAGCAGCCAGTTCGTCCGTTTTCAGCAATTGGCCAATCATACGCGCGCGCTCATGAGGGCATCGGCCGATCCCAACCTGCCAGAGTTCATCGTCACTCCCATGCTCGATGAAGTCACGCAGGCGGTTGAGGATGTCCGGGCGATGTCGGAAGAGCTCGACGGGCTCTATCGCGACCTCGACCAGAACTATCTCCAGCGTCTCGACGGGAATGACGACGTCACCGTGCACAAGCGCGCCGATCTCGATCGGCGGCTGAGCGAATTCCTCGCAAGGGCAGAACAACTCGTCAGGGCCACAAATGAGGAACGGAGCCGGCGCTACACGTTCTGGGGGGCTATCGACTTCGCCATTGCCTCCGACAGTGCCCTGATCCGGCTCTTCAGCGATCTTATCGCGGACGCACATGCCAGCAGCTCATCGACCATCAACAATGCCAAACTGATCAGCACCGCACTGCTGGGGCTGCTGGCCGCAAGTGTTGTGCTGGCGAGCCTGTTCCTGTTCGGGCCTTTGCTCAAGAAGCTCGCCAGGGAGCAGCGCCGCACGACCGACTTCAAAATGCGTCTCGAAAAGCTCGCCCATACCGATTCGCTAACGGATCTCGACAATAGGTCGACGTTCAATCGTGCGCTTTCGGCTCTGTTCGGTGAGTTCGAGCAGCGTGGCACCACGTTCGGGCTGCTGCTTGTGGACCTCGACCACTTCAAGACCGTCAACGATAGATACGGTCATCTGGCCGGCGACGCAGCGCTGCGCCACGTTGCCGACGCGATGCGGCGGGTGCTGCGCGGCGGCGATCTTGCCGCCCGGCTCGGCGGCGACGAGTTTGCCGTACTTCTCCCTGGCCTTGCCGGCGCTGCAGAGCTCGAAACGATCGCCCGGCGGTTGTCCGAAGCGATATTGGGCGAGTTGACGTTCGAAGGCCGTACGCTGTGGGTTTCGGCCAGTATCGGCGGCGCGATCATCCCGCCCCATGCCAGCGACAAGGCCGACCTGACGCGCATAGCCGACATGGCGCTCTATACGGCTAAGCGCGACCGCGGGACAGTCGTCGTTTTCAACGAAAAGTCGCTCGCCGAGCAACTCGAGCGAACCCAGTTGCGCAATGCGCTGGGGACTGCGGCGGAGCGCGACGAGTTCGTGGTCCACTATCAGCCCAAGGTAGACCTTATGAGCGGTCGGCATCTGGGTTTCGAAGCGCTCGTCCGCTGGCAACATCCAGAACTTGGGCTGCTGGGGCCGGGCCAGTTTTTGCCCCTGATTGAGGAAAGTCGTCTGATCCGCGACATGACCCGGGCGGTGGTCAATGCCGCCGGGCGCGATCTCAAGGCCTGGAAGGCCTGCGGGCTCGCTCCTGAGGCTATCGCGATAAACCTGCCCGAGATGTTGCTCGTCGACGACGGCGGCTATGAGATCTTTTCCGATGTCATCGCCGAGCATGGACTCGAATGGAGCGATTTCGGGGTCGAGATCACGGAAAACGTCTTTCTCAACCGAAACACCGACAAAATCATCGATATGGTCACGCGTTTCCGCGAACACGGGCTTTCGGTCTCGTTCGACGATTTCGGAACCGGCTTCGCCTCGCTCGTGCACCTGCGCGATTTCCCTTTCGACGAACTCAAGATCGACCGCAGCTTCGTCGCCGGGATCGGCGAGGATACCCGGTCCGAGCAGATCATCCGCGCGGTAGCCGATCTGGCGCGCAATCTGGGCAAACGGTGTATCGCCGAAGGTATCGAGACCGAAGAACACCGCCGCTTCCTGCTTAAGACCGGTTGCAGGACCGGGCAGGGCTATTTCTTCGCCAAGCCGCTTCCGGCGGACATTGCGAGCAAATGGCTCTCCCAGCCATCCCGTGTCGCGACATTGCGACGGGAGCGCCGGACGGCATGAAGGAGGGCGGCATCGCATGAAACCAAGGAGGTTGGAATTGGGCTGGAATAAGGGTTGGAGAACGGCTGCCGCAGCAATACTCTTTGCTGGCGTATGTCATGGTGGCGCAGCTGCCGAGGCGGTGCCGCTCGACGTCGTGCACTTCTGGATTTCCGAAAGCGAAAGCCAGGCCCTGGACGTGTTTCGCGAGGCATGGGCCGCAACGGGCAATCAATGGGTCGATCTGCCCGCCGAAAACAAGGTTGCCGTCCAGCGGGTCGTCAGCGAACGCGTTGTCAACGGCTATGCGCCCGCGGTTATGCAATGGAATGCAAATGAAGGTTCGCGCGAGCTTCCGGAGATGGGTATTGTCCTCGACATCGAGGAGGTTGCGGAAGACGACGACTGGCGCTCGGTTTTGCCTCAGGTCGTGATCGACCGCATTACCTATCAGGACAAGATCTACTTCGCGCCGACCAACATCCACGCCGAGAACTGGCTGTGGACCAGTCAGGCGATTTTCGACGAACTGGACCTTTCCGTCCCGGAAAGTTGGGAGGACATCTTTGCCGCCGCCGACAGCATCGAGGCGGCAGGTTATACGCCCATTGCGCTTGGGGGCGGGCACTGGGAGGTCTCCCTGATCTTCAATAACATCATGTTCGACAGGCTTGGGGCCGATGGGTATGCGCGGTTTATCAGTGGCGATGCGGCGATGGTCGCAGACTCCCGTATGATCGAAGCGCTCGACATGCTGCGGCAAATCTCGGATTATACGCAACCGCTCGACGCCCGGCAGGGGATGAGCTGGGCGGATGCGACCGCCGCAGTTGGTGAGGGCCAGGCCGGTATGCAGTTTATGGGAGACTGGGCCAAGGGCGAGCTTATCGCGCGCGGCTATGCGGTGGATGAGGACTTCGGGTGCAGTCTTGTTCCTGGAACAGCCATCTCGTACTTCATGGTCATCGACGCCTTTGCATTTCCGCTTACCAATCGCGAAGAGACGGTGGACGCGCAGCGGGAGTTCGCACGCATGCTCCTCGACCGCGACAACCAGGTCGCATTCAGCCGTGTCAAGGGCTCGCTACCGGTGCGCACCGATGTCGATCCAGCTGGTCTCGACCGCTGCGGGCAACTCGGGCTGCAGATGATCACGCAATCGAGCACTGTGAGCGCGCAGTCCATGGCCATGCCCACGCAGATGTCGGAAGGGTGGATCGGCGTGCTCAACGACTTTTTCAACGACCCAACCATGTCACCTGAAGCGGCGCAGGAGCGGCTCTACGAAATCGTCTCGTAAGGCTGATTTACTCAGAGCATCTTGCTTTGGACAAATTCCACGATTCTTCGAATTGCGAAAATTCTCCATGTCCTTGTATTGCGGGCTTCCGAACAGCAAAAGTGGTGCCCCCTTTTTGCTGGAAGCGCTCTGGCCTGAGTGGATTGACCTGCATACTTATAAATACGCATGCGTCATGCACAGGGCGCCGAATCTCCCTTTACAAATAATCATACTATATGCAAATCTAGTGCCGCGCCGGCGTTAGACCGGCGCGGTGTCAGGGGCCGATGGGGACAACCCGCGGCGCCATTTGTTAGGGAGAGAGACACACATGAAATCGATTATGATGGGCGTTGGCGCCCTGGTGGTCGGCGCTGCGCTGACGGCTGGGCCTGCTGTCGCACAGGACAAGGGGCTGGTGGGTATTTCCATGCCGACCCAATCGTCGGCACGGTGGATTTCCGACGGCAACTCAATGGTCGAGCAGTTTGAAGCCGCCGGGTTTTCGACGGACCTGCAGTATGCCGAAGACGATATCCCCAACCAGCTCGCGCAGATTGAAAACATGATCGTACGCGGTGCCGATGCGCTCGTGATCGCCGCCATCGACGGCACGACGCTGACGGGCGCACTCGAAACCGCCGCCGCCAACGGCATCCCGGTTATCGCTTACGACCGTCTGATCCGCGGTTCGGAGAACGTCGACTACTATGCGACGTTCGATAACTTCCAGGTTGGCGTGCAGCAGGGCCAGTCGTTGCTCGACGGTCTTGGCGTCGGCGAAAACGAAGGTCCGTTCAACATCGAACTGTTCGGCGGTTCGCCCGACGACAACAACGCCTACTTCTTCTACGACGGCGCGATGAGCGTCCTGCAGCCCTACATCGACGACGGCACGCTTGTGGTGAAGTCCGGCCAGATGGGCATGGACACGGTCGGCACGCTGCGCTGGGACGGCTCGGTCGCCCAGGCTCGTATGGACAACCTTCTGAGCGCTTACTATTCCGACGACACGGTCGATGCCGTGCTCTCGCCCTATGACGGGCTTTCGATCGGTATCATCTCCTCACTCAAGGGTGTCGGCTATGGTTCGGACGATCTGCCCATGCCGATCATCTCCGGCCAGGATGCGGAAATCCCCTCGGTTAAGGCGATCCTCGCCGGCGAGCAGTACTCCACGATCTTCAAGGACACCCGCGAGCTCGCCCGCGTGACCGTGGGCATGGTTTCGGCCGTGCTCGAGGATGCGGAACCGCAGATCAACGACACCGAAACCTATGACAACGGCGTCAAGGTCGTGCCGTCCTACCTGCTCAATCCGGTGCTGGTCACCGAGGAGAACTGGGAAGACGTTCTGGTCGGCTCGGGGTATTATACCCGCGAGCAGATCGTCGAGTAGGTCGTCCATAGAAGCGACTTGAGCCCTTCTCCCCGTGAGGGAGAGGGGATGCGGTGAGGGGTGCCGGTTACCTTGAGAAAGGGGCGCCCCTCATCCAACCTTTCGCTATCGCGAAAGCCACCTTCTTCCTCAAGGGAGAAAGGAAGCCGTGCCGGCGGAAGGCGGGTGCTTCTCACCTACACACGAAATGGAATGAACCATGACCGCCATTCTCGAAATGCGGGGCATTACCAAGACGTTTCCCGGCGTCAATGCCCTCGACAATGTGAACCTCACCGTCGAGCAGGGCGAAATCCATGCTCTGGTGGGGGAAAACGGCGCGGGCAAATCCACGCTCATGAAGGTACTCTCTGGGGTCTACCCTTCGGGCGAATATGAAGGGCAGATCTTCTTTGAGGGCGAAGAGCGGCACTTTCACGGGATCGCCGATTCCGAGCACGCCGGCATCGTCATCATTCACCAGGAACTCGCTCTGGTTCCGCTCCTGTCGATCGCCGAGAACATTTTTCTAGGCAATGAACGCGCCGAGCGCGGCGTCGTAGACTGGAGCGAAACCTACAGGCGGACCGAAGAGCTCCTGAAGCGCGTGGGATTGAAGGAGTCTCCACGCACCAAGGTGACGCATCTGGGGCTGGGCAAGCAGCAGCTTGTCGAGATCGCCAAGGCGCTCTCGAAAGAGGTGAAGCTGCTTATTCTCGACGAGCCTACCTCGTCGCTCAACGAGAACGACAGCCAGGCACTTCTCGAGCTGCTTGTGGATTTAAAGCACAAAGGCGTCTCCTCGATCCTCATTTCTCACAAGCTCAACGAAATCTCTCAGGTCGCCGACCGCATCACCGTCCTGCGCGACGGCGCGACGGTCTCGACCATGGATTGTCATGTCCGCGAGATCAGCGAAGGCGATATCGTGCGCGATATGGTGGGCCGGTCGCTGTCCGACCGCTTCCCCAAGCGTGACCACGAGGTGGGCGAGACCCTTCTCGAAGTCAGGAACTGGACGGCCCATCACCCCATCCACTCGGATCGCAAGGTCGTCGACGATGTGAGTTTCGAGGTCAAGGCCGGCGAGGTCGTTGGCATCGCGGGGCTCATGGGCGCAGGACGGACCGAACTGGCGATGAGCCTCTTCGGCAAATCGTATGGCGACAAGATTTCGGGCGAAGTCTACCTGCGCGGGCAGAAGGTGGACGTGTCAACGGTTGAAAAAGCGATTGCCTCCGGCATTTGCTATGCCACCGAAGACCGCAAGCAATATGGGCTGGTGCTCGACCAGACCATCCGCCGCAATATCCCGCTCGCCAATCTCAGGGGCATCGCCAACGGCATCGTGGTCGACGACCACAAGGAACGGATCGTTGCCGAGGAGTATCGCAAGGCACTTGCGATCAAGAGCTCGGGGATCGGGCAGAAGACAATCAACCTTTCGGGTGGCAACCAGCAGAAGGTGGTGCTCTCGAAATGGCTTTATGCCGAGCCCGACATCCTCATTCTCGATGAGCCCACGCGCGGTATCGACGTGGGCGCCAAATACGAAATCTATACGATCATCAACGACCTCGCCCGGCAGGGTAAGGGCATTGTCGTCATCTCCTCGGAGATGCCGGAACTTCTCGGGACATGTGACCGCATCTATGTGATGAACCAGGGCCAGTTCCTCGGGCAATTGCCCATCGCCGAAGCGAGCCAGGAGAAAATCATGAGCATGATTCTGCAAAAGGGAGGGAAGGCCGCATGACCGAAGCAACCTCCAGCCAGGTACCGGCGGGTCGTCCGCCCGTTCTCGACTATCTCAAGACGCACGTGCGCGAATACGGCATCCTGCTCGCGCTCATCGTCATCATGGCGTTCTTCCAGGTCTCGACGGGCGGGATCCTGTTAAAGCCGGTGAACCTCACCAATCTTGTGCTGCAGAACTCCTACGTCATCATCATGGCCGTGGGTATGCTGCTCGTGATCGTATGCGGCCACATCGACCTCTCGGTCGGCTCGGTCATGGGGTTTGTCGGTGCGCTCTCGGCGACGCTGATCGTCAATTACAATATTCCGTGGGTCCCTGCTGCGATCATCTGTCTTGCCGTCGGCGCGGTGATCGGGGCGATCCAGGGGTACTGGATTGCCTATTGGAAGATCCCGAGCTTCATCGTCACCCTGGCGGGCATGCTTGTCTTCAAGGGGTTGATGATGGCGCTTCTGGCAGGACAGTCGGTTGGGCCGTTCCCCGACGGGTTCCGCATGATCTCGACGGGCTTCATCCCCGACCTCTTCGGCGGCGATGGACTGCACCTCTTTTCGGTCTTTCTCGGCGTTGCCGTAGCGGCCATACTCGTCTGGCTGTCGGTGCGCGCGCGGGCGAAAGAGCAAAAGCACGGGACGCCCGACGAGCCTTTCGCGTTCTTTATTGGCCGCAACCTCATCGTGGCCGGTGCGATCGTGTGGCTCACCTACCTCTTGGCGACCTCGCGCGGTTTGCCCAACGTCTTCATCATCATGGCGGTGCTGATCGCGGGGTATAGCTTCATCGCGCGGCAGACGACCATCGGGCGTCGGATTTATGCCGTGGGCGGCAATCAGAAAGCGGCCAAGCTCTCGGGCATCAATTCCGAACGGCTGACATTCATGGTCTTCGCAAATATGGGCATGCTGGCCGCGCTTGCGGGACTCGTTTTTGCCGCACGGCTCAACATGGCGACGCCGAAGGCCGGTGAAACCTTCGAACTCGACGTGATCGCGGCGGTCTTCATCGGCGGCGCGTCGATGGCCGGCGGCGTGGGGACGATTGTCGGGGCCGTGATCGGCGCCTTCATCATGGGCGTCATGAACAACGGCATGTCGATCATGGGTATCGGCATCGACTGGCAGCAGATGATCAAGGGGCTTGTGCTGCTCGCGGCCGTGATCTTCGACGTCTACAACAAGACCAAGGCCGCTTAAATAACGGCACCCGGCGCGGGCCATTCCGTCCGCGCCGGTCTATTCGAATATATGAGGTGTTGCGGTGCTGATTTCTCAGGTGCTCGGAGCTGACGGGCAGGTGCGTGTTGTTGCGCGCGAGGGCAACGAGGCGCGTGTCGTCAACGGCACGCAAAGCGTTCTCGCGCTTGCCAACGATGCGATCGCCAACGGCCAGACGCTTGGTGCGCGGATTGCCGAACTGGGGTTGGGCGAAACGGTTGATCTCGATGCGGCCTATGCCGAGGGGCGGATGCTTTCGCCGATTACCCATCCGGACCCGGCGCATCTGCATCTGACCGGCACCGGTCTCACGCACCTCGGCTCAGCCCAGACCCGCGACAAGATGCACGCGGCCGACAAACCTGAGACCGAGCTGACCGACTCCATGAAGATGTTCAGGATGGGCGTCGAGGGCGGCAAGTCGGCGAATGGCAAAGCCGGCGTGCAACCTGAATGGTTCTACAAGGGCAACGGCCACGCGCTGGTGGCACCGGGCGAGGCGATCGCCTCGCCATGCTTCGCGCTCGACGCGGGCGAGGAGCCCGAGATCGCTGGGATTTACGTTATCGCGCCGGACGGCACGCCGACGCGGATCGGGTTTGCGCTCGCCAACGAATTTTCCGACCATGTGACCGAGCGACAGAACTATCTCTTCCTCGCGCACTCCAAGCTGCGGCCCGCTTCGGTGGGACCGGAAATTCTTGTTGGGGACCTGCCCCGTGATATCCGGGGGACATCGAAGATTTCGCGCGATGGCGAGACGCTCTGGGAAAAGCCGTTCCTTTCGGGTGAGGACAACATGTCCCACACCATCGACAATCTCGAACACCATCACTTCAAATACGACATCTTCCGTGTGCCGGGCGATGTGCACGTGCACATGTTCGGCACGGCGACACTCTCTTTTGCCGACGGCATCTCGACGCGTGCCGGCGATGTCTTTGAAATTTCCGCGCCCGATTTCGGGCTCGCGCTCAAGAACCCCATCGCTGTGGACGAAGCGACCGATCCGGAAACGCTCGTCACCGTGGCCTCGCTCTAGGGAATAGAACCATGACGTTCAAGAAAGCCGAATGGCCGCGCAAGCTGCGTTCGCAGGAATGGTATGGCGGCGATAGCCGCGACAACATCTATCACCGTTCCTGGATGAAGAACCAGGGTCTCCCCGCCGACCTTTTCGACGGGCGTCCGGTGATCGGCATCTGCAATACGTGGTCTGAGCTGACCCCCTGTAATGCCCATCTGCGCGACCTTGCCCAGCGGGTGAAGAACGGCGTCTACGAAGCCGGCGGCTTGCCGGTGGAGTTCCCGGTCTTTTCGACCGGCGAAAGTTCGCTCAGGCCTTCGGCGATGATGTACCGTAACCTCGCGGCTATGGATGTCGAAGAGGCGCTGCGCGCCAATCCGGTCGACGGCGTTGTGCTGATGGTCGGGTGCGACAAGACCACCCCGGCACTGTTGATGGGCGCGTCGAGCGTTGATATCCCCGCCATCGTCGTCACGGGCGGGCCGATGCTCAATGGCTGGTTCCGGGGCGAGCGCGTGGGCTCGGGAACGGCGCTTTGGCAGATGAGCGAGGCGATCAAGGCCGGGGAGATGACGCGTGAGGATTTCCTCGAGGCCGAGCAGGCTATGTCGCGCTCGCCGGGCTCGTGCAACACCATGGGCACGGCCTCGACCATGGCATCGATGGCCGAGGCGCTCGGCATGGCATTGTCGGGCAATGCGGCGATCCCTGCGGTGGACAGCCGCCGTCGGGTGATGGCGCAGCTGACCGGGCGGCGGATCGTCGATATGGTGAAGGACGACCTGAAGCCGTCCGATATCCTGACCCGCAAGGCGTTCGAAAACGCGATCCGCACAAACGGTGCGATCGGGGGCTCGACGAACGCGGTGATCCACCTTCTGGCGCTGGCCGGGCGTGTCGGCGTCGATCTTTCGCTCGATGACTGGGATATGCTTGGTCGCGACGTCGCCACCATCGTCGATTTGATGCCTTCGGGCCGCTTCTTGATGGAAGAGTTCTTCTACGCTGGCGGGCTGCCCGTGGTGCTCAAATCGCTTCTCGACGGAGGCAAGCTCCACGGCGATGCGCTGACGGTTTCGGGCAAGACGATGGCCGAGGAAGTCTCGGAGGTCAAAAACTGGAACGAGGAGGTGATCAGGCCCGTCGATAAGGCGCTGACCGAACATGGTGGCATCGCGGTTTTGAAAGGCAATCTCGCGCCCAATGGCGCTGTGCTCAAGCCCTCGGCGGCGAGCCCGCATTTGATGCAGCATAGGGGCCGCGCGGTGGTGTTCGAGGATATCGACGACTACAAGGCGCGGATCAATGACGAGAGTCTCGATATTGACGAGAACTGCATCATGGTCATGAAGAACTGCGGGCCCAAGGGGTATCCGGGCATGGCCGAGGTCGGCAATATGGGGCTGCCACCCAAGGTGCTGCGCAAGGGGATCAAGGACATGATCCGGATTTCCGACGCGCGGATGAGTGGCACGGCCTATGGTACGGTGATCCTGCATACCTCACCCGAGGCGGCGGTGGGCGGACCGCTCGCGGTAGTGCAGACCGGCGACATGATCGAGGTGGACGTCGAGAACCGCCGGCTGCATCTCGACGTCTCCGAAGAGGAGATCGCGCGCCGGCTCAAAGAGTGGAAGCCGCTGCCCGACCAGCCGACATCCGGCTATGCCAAGCTCTTCCTCGACCATGTGCAGCAGGCCCATACCGGCGCCGATTTCGACTTTCTCAAAGGCAAGCGCGGTAAGGCCGTGCCCAAGGATTCGCACTGATGGTCCATAAGATCGCAATCGTTGGTTTCGGCAAGATCGCGCGCGACCAGCACGTGCCGTCGATCGCGGAGAACCCGGATTTCACGTTCGCCGCAGCGGTGAGCCGGAACGCACGCGCCGAAGGGGTCGATAATTTCGCGACGCTCGAAGAGCTGTTCGAGAGCCGTCCCGACATCGGTGTCGTCGCGCTGTGCACACCGCCGCAAGTGCGGTTCGAATATGCGAAGAAGGCCATCGCGGCGGGCAAGCACGTGCTCCTGGAAAAGCCGCCGGGGGCGACGCTTTCCGAGGTCGCGACCCTTGAAGCGATGGCCCGAGAGAAGAGTGTGGTGCTCTTTGCCACCTGGCACTCGCGCTACGCGCCAGCCGTGGAGCCGGCACGCGATTGGCTTAAAGGCAAGGCGATAACCGGCGTCGAAATTGTCTGGCGCGAGGACGTCAAACATTGGCATCCGGGGCAGAAATGGATCTGGGAGGCCGGCGGCCTGGGGGTCTTCGATCCGGGCATCAACGGGCTTTCGATCCTGACGGCGATTCTGCCCGAGCCCATCCATGTAACCCGCGCCAACCTCGAATTCCCGGCCAATTGCCAGACCCCGATTGCCGCGCAGGTGGATTTTGTCACCGCAAGCGGCGTGGCGGTGAAGGGCGATTTCGACTGGCGGCAGGAAGGGCCGCAGAGCTGGGATATTACTGTGGTGACCGACGCCGGCACGCTCGCGATTTCCGAGGGCGGCGCGAAGATGGCGATCGATGGCGAGCGTGTGGTTGACGGCGAGGACCGGGAATATCCGGGGATCTATGCGCATTTCGCGCAGTTGCTTGCGTCGGGCGAAAGCGATGTGGATGTTACCCCGCTGCGGCAGGTGGCGGACGCGATGATGCTGGGGAGGCGGGAGACGGTGGCGGCGTTTCACGAATAGGAAGCGGAGCGCATGCCAGTTCTCGCCCACCGCCCTGGGTCACCCGGATAAACCGGATGATGACGGAGTGGGGCGGACTTGGGGGGACGCGAAAGATTGGCGAGCCCTCTTCCCTCAATCCCATTCCGGCGCCCAATCGGGATCGATGGTCCGCGCGTTGCGGTCCATCGTTTCGATCCGCGCCATCTCTTCGTTCGAGAGCTTGAGATTGACCGCCGCGTAATTGGATTTGATGTGCTTTTCTTTCCCTGAAGTGGGGATGGCGCAGTAGCCCTTGCCGAGTTCGAAGGCGAGGGCAACCTGTTCGGTTGTGGCGTCGTGCCGCTCGGCGATCTCGGCGAGAATGTCCTCGCCCGAAAGCGCGCCGCGCGCGATGGGGCGGTAGCAGGTGACGAGGATGCCGGCATTCATGCAGTGGTCGGCGAGCTTTTTGTTCTGCATCACCGGGTTGAGCTCGATCTGGTTGGTCGCGATCCGGCCCTCGCCGAGGATTTTCCGGGACTCCTCAATGAGCGCGATGGTGAAGTTCGAAACGCCGATGAGGCGGGTGAAGCCTCGCTCTTGCGCTTCGGCAAGCTGGGTAAGATAAACTTCGAGCGGGACCTCGCCATGTGGAGAGGGCCAGTGGATGAGGACGAGGTCGAACTGTTCGAGCTTTGCCGTTTCGAGGCTCTTTTCAAGCGATGGGATCAGTGCGCCCTGGCCGAAATTGCGCGGCGCGATCTTGGTGGTGACGAACACCTCCTTACGCGGCAGGCCCGACCGTGCGACAGCGGCGCCGACTTCGCCTTCGGTCTGGTAATCCTGCGCGGTGTCGATATGCCGATAGCCGACTTCCAACGCATAGAGGATGGCGCGGATGCCATCCGAGCCCTTGCGGACATTGGTACCAAAGCCGAGGCGGGGAATTGTGGTGTCAAGCGTGGCCATCGCGCGGGTCCTCCAATGGATCTGCCAAGGGCCAACGCCCACGGCGCACCATTGGTTCTACCGCAGCGAGAGCGTCTCCGCGAGGTCCCTGAGCAGATCGAGGGTTTCTTCGATGGTTGCGTGGTCGTCCTGATCGAGCCGTTCGATGTACGGGCAGGTGAGAACCGCAATGGCGTAACCCTCGGTGTTCAGGACGGGGACCGTGACGTCGTTGACACCGCGAATCTGCTGGCTGGGGCCGATACGATAGCCCGCCTTGCGGATGGATGAGAGCGTGTCCTCAAGTGCCTCGCGCTCTGTAACCCGATCCGTTCCTTCCCAACGCGCATCGAGCGCTTCACGGGCATGATCGTCCTGAAAGGCAAGAAGTGTCAGGCCCGAGCCCGTGTGCAGCAGGTCGATTTCGGCCCCCGCGCGCACACCGAACTCCCAATTGGCCGGGCAATGCGCTTGCCCCACCACGAGCGCATGGCCACGATCCTCGACGACGAGATGGAGCGACTGCCGCGCATCTCGCGCAAAGGCGTCCATCAGGGGCAGCGCGCGGGTCACGAGTCGCCGGACCGGCGGGTGCCTGTGGGCGAGAACGAAGAGCTTGAGCGAAAGCGAGTACCGGTCGCCCTCCGGGGAGCGCGAGACATATTCGCGCGCCACCAGCCGTTCGAGCATGCGGTAGATCTCCGATGGGCCGCGATCCATTGCCTTAACGATTTCCGCCCGCGTCATTCCGCCTGACTGGGTGGAGAGAAGCTCCAGAATGTCGAGTCCCTTGTCGAGCGCCGGTGCGCGATAGCGTGCCTCGCTGTCGGCACGCGGGCTTTTGACTGTTTCCGCCTCTCCCATTGCACTTTCCCTCTTGCGGCATGTGTTCATTTATGAATAGTATATTCATATAAGAAACGCAACGACGATTGTAGGGAGGCAGTCATCGCGATGCGGCTTGAGGGCAAATCCATCTTTGTTTCCGCCGCGGCTCAGGGCATCGGCCGCGCCAGCGCAATCGCCTTCGCAAAGGAAGGCGCGCGGGTTTTTGCGACCGACGTCAATGCGGACGGCCTTGTCGGACTGCGTGCTGAATTTCCGCAAATCGAAACGCACGCGCTCGATGTGCTTGATACAAGCGCCGTCAACGCGCTCGCCGCAACGCTTCCGGACCTCGACGGGATCTTCAACTGTGCGGGGTTCGTCCATAATGGGACCATCGAAGCGGTGGCCGAGGCGGACTGGGACTTCAGCTTCGATCTCAACGTCAAATCCATGTACCGGACGGTCAAAGCCTTCCTGCCGGGCCTTTTGCGCCGCGCTGAGGCGAGCGGAACGGCGTCGATCCTCAACATGGCGTCGATGGCGTCTTCAACGAAAGGGTTTCCGAACCGGCTGGTTTACGGGACAACAAAGGCTGCCGTGATCGGGTTCACCAAAGCGATAGCGGCGGACTATGTGACCAAGGGGGTGCGCTGTAATGCGCTCTGCCCAGGCACCGTCGATACGCCGTCGCTGCGCGAGAGGATCGCAGCCTTTCCTGACCCGGTTGAGGCGGAAAAGGCGTTCATCGCGCGCCAGCCCATGGGACGGCTCGCAACGGTGGACGATATCACGCCCATGGCGGTCTACCTGCTCTCGGACGAATCGCAATTCGTCTCGGGGCAGGCACTTCTTGTCGATGGCGGGGTGACGATATGACCGGCAGCCGCATTGACGCCCATTGTCATTATTGGACGCTAGCGCGGGATGAATATGGCTGGCTGACGCCCGACCTCGAGCCGATCTATCGCGATTTCGGCGCCGCCGATCACGATGCGGCGTCCATGGGGCTCGATGTGGCGCAGCGCGTGCTGGTTCAAGCCGCGCCGACGGTCGCGGAAACCGAATTCCTGCTCCTGTGCGCGATGGCCGATGCCAAGGCGACAGGTGTCGTCGGCTGGGTGGACCTGTCTGCCGCCAATGCCGCCGACGAGCTCGAACGGCTCGCCGTCGATCCTCTTTTCAAGGGTATCCGGCCAATGCTTCAGGACCTCTCCGAACCCGACTGGATCGTGACGCGCCCAAGGCGGGAGGCGGTGGCCAAGCTGATCGAACTGGGGCTGCGCTTTGACGCGCTCGCCAAGCCTGCTCAGATCGACGCCGTGCTCGCATTCGCGCGGACCAACCCAGACCTGCCGATTATCATCGACCATGCGGCGAAGCCCGATCTTTCGCTTCCCTCCGATGCACCCGAGCGCCTACATTGGGCAACCGCTATGGCAGGGTTGGCGGGACTGCCGAACGTCTGCTGTAAGCTCTCGGGCCTGCTTAACGAGATGTCGCCCGAGGACGTAACGACGCCCGAAGCGACGGCAAGGGTACTGGCGCCGATCCTCGACCAGCTTCTGGACTGGTTCGGCGCGGATCGGCTTGCCTGGGGCTCGGACTGGCCGGTGGTCAATCTTGCGGCGGATTACGGTTTTTGGGCCGAAGTGACGGACCACCTGATTGCCGGGCTTTCGGACGCGGAGCAGAGCAATATCCTTTCGGGCACTGCCGCGCGGTTCTACGGATTGGAGGCGGATCGATGAGTGCTGCGATGGAAAGCGCATCGGCGACGCCGTTGGTCGCGATGAAGGGGATCGACAAATCCTTTCCCGGCGTTCATGCGCTGAAATCGGTGAGCTTGGCAGTGCTGCCCGGCGAGGTCCATGCGCTCATGGGCGAGAATGGTGCGGGCAAGTCGACGCTCATGAAAATCCTTTCAGGAATTTATGAGCGCGATGGCGGGACGATCGAATATGACGGGCAACCCGTTGAGATCGCGTCTCCCCGCCAGGCGCAGGAGATGGGCATCGGCATCATCCATCAGGAACTTTCCCTGATGCGAGATCTCAATGCCGCGCAGAACATCTTCATCGGGCGCGAACCGCGGACGGCAGGCGGGCTCCTGATCGACGAGAAGAAGCTGAACGCCGATGCGGCCAAGCTTTTCGAGCAGATTCACTTAAAGCTCGATCCCCGGACGCCGGTCTCGCGGCTGACGATCGCCAAGCAGCAGATGATCGAAATCGCCAAGGCGCTCTCGCACAAGAGCCGCGTTTTGATCATGGATGAGCCGACCGCCGCGCTCAACGACAACGAGATCAACGAACTGTTCCGCATCATCCGGAAGCTCAAGGCCGAGGGCGTGGGGATCATTTATATCTCCCACAAGATGGATGAACTCAAACGCATTGCCGACCGCGTGACGGTGATGCGCGACGGCGAGTATGTCGGCACCGTTCCTGCCGCCGATACGCCTGTCGAAAAGATCATCTCGATGATGGTGGGCCGCGCGATTTCCGACGAGCCGCCGTCGATCCCCGACCTAGCCGATGCCGAAACGGTGCTCGAGGTGAAAAACCTCAACCGCGGGCGCGAAGTGCAGGATGTCAGCTTTTCGGTCAAGAAGGGCGAGATACTCGGCTTTGCCGGGCTGATGGGTGCCGGGCGAACCGAAGTCGCGCGCGTGATCTTCGGCGCCGATCCGCTCGTCTCGGGTGAGATTTTCGTTCACGGCAAAAAGATTACGATCAAGCAGCCGCAGGACGCGGTGCGCGCGGGGATCGGATACCTCTCCGAAGACCGCAAGCATTTCGGGCTCGCGACCGGCATGGACGTTGCGACCAACGTGGTAATGGCGAGCCTCGAGCGGTTCACCGGCGCGGGTGGTGTTCTCAAGGATCCCGAAATCCGTGCGATCGCGCGCAAATATATCGACCAGCTTTCGATCAAGACCCCCTCCGAACGCCAGGAAGCGCGGCTTCTTTCGGGCGGTAATCAGCAGAAGGTGGTCGTCGCCAAATGGCTGTTGCGCGATTGCGACGTGCTGATTTTCGACGAACCCACGCGCGGGATCGACGTGGGGGCGAAGAGCGAAATCTACAGGCTCTTGAACGCGCTCGCCGCGCAGGGCCGGGCGATCATCGTGATCTCGTCCGAGCTGCCGGAAATCCTGCGCCTCTCGCACCGCATCGCGGTGATGTGCGAGGGCCGGCTGACCGGATTTTTGCCTGGCGGTGCGCCACAGGAGGAGATCATGCGGCTCGCAACGCAGCGAAGCGACAACAATGCGCCCACCGGGGACATCCCGGAGGATGCGAAAATGGGAGAGAAGGCATGAGCGCGGTTTCATCACAGCCGGGATTGGGCAATGTGTTGCGTACGCAGGGCGCGCAAAAGTTGCTCGCCTTTGCCGGTTTGATCGCTTTGATCGCGGGGTTCTCGTTGGCGTCCCCCAATTTCATGCAGACGCCCAATATCATCGCCATCTTGCAGGCGGCCTCGGTCAATGGCGTGCTCGCGGTGGCGGCGACGCTGATTATCATCACCGGCGGCATCGACCTTTCGGTGGGTACGGGCATGACCTTCTGCGCGGTGATCGCGGGCGTGGTGCTGACCTATCTGGGGCTGCCCATGCCGGTCGGCATCGTCGCGGCTATACTCGCCGGGACGACGTCGGGGCTGCTTTCGGGCACTTTCGTTGCCAAGCTAAAGGTCCCACCGTTCATTGCCACGCTCGGCATGATGCTGATCCTGAAGGGCCTTTCGTTGGTCATCTCCGGCACGCGCCCGATCTATTTCAACGACACGCCAGGCTTCACCGAGATTGCTACGGGTTCGATCGTGGGGATGGTTATCCCGGCCGTACCGCTGCCGAATGGCGTTGTGATCCTCTTCGCTGTCGCCGGCCTCGCATCCTATATCCTCGGGCGCACGATTCTCGGTCGCTATGCCTTCGCGCTCGGCTCGAATGAAGAAGCACTGCGGCTTTCGGGTGTGAACGCCGACCGTTGGAAAATCGCGATTTATGCGCTCGGCGGATCGATCGTCGGTATTGCGGGGCTGCTCATTGCCTCTCGGCTCAATTCCGCACAGCCCGCCCTGGGGCTCGGTTACGAACTCGATGCCATCGCCGCCGTGGTGATAGGCGGCACATCGCTGCGCGGCGGGCAGGGCACGATTTTGGGCACCGTTATCGGCGCGCTCATCATGGCCGTACTCGCCAATGGGCTGCGTATCCTCTCGGTCGCGCAGGAATGGCAGACGGTTGTGACCGGATCGATCATCATCCTCGCTGTTTACGCGGACATGCTGCGGCGGCAGAGGGCGGCCGCGGCGAGTTGATGTGTATTCCGCGCCGGGCTTGTCCGGTGCCAAGACAAAGAAGGGCGGGTGGAGCCGCTCCGAACAATCATAATTGATAACCACAAGCGTTCCCGTTGGAGGAGAACATGTTCAATAGACGTACATTGCTGGCCGCAGCCAGTGCCATTGCGATGCTGGGGATGGCGCCTGTCGCTTCGGCGCAGGACACGCTCGACATCGCGCTGATTTCCAAGGGCTTCCAGCACCAGTTCTGGCAGGCCGTTGCCCAGGGCGCCGAGCAGGCCGCCGAGGAATTCGGGGTCAACGTGACCTTTGAGGGGCCGGATAACGAATCCCAGGTCGACAAGCAGATCGACATGCTCGCCGCGGCGCTTGCCCGCGAGCCGGACGCCATCGGCTTTGCCGCGCTCGACAGCCAGGCCGCGACCCCGCTGCTGCGCCAGGCCGAGGAGGCCGGTATTCCGGTCATCGCGTTCGACTCAGGCGTCGATAGCGACATCCCGCTATCGACCGCTGCCACCGACAACATGGCCGCTGCCGCGCTTGCCGCGGACAAGATGGCCGAACTGATCGGTGGGGAAGGCAAGATCGCGCTGGTCGTTCACGACCAGACCTCGCGTACGGGCATCGAACGCCGCGATGGCTTCGTCAACCAGATCGAGGCGAACTATCCCGATATCGAGATCGTCTCGATCCAGTATGGCGGGGGCGACCATCTGCAGTCGACCGAGATCACCAAGTCGATCCTCCTGGCCAACCCCGACTTGAAGGGCATTTTCGGTGCCAATGAAGGGTCGGCTATCGGTGTCGTCAACGGCGCGACCGAATTGGGCAGCGATATCGTCATCATCGGGTTCGACTCGGGCGCGGCGCAGATCGGCGCGATCCGTTCGGGCGCGATGGACGGGGCGATCACGCAGAACCCCGTTGGCATCGGCTACGAGACCGTCGCCGCCGCGGTCGCGGCGATCAATGGTGAAGACGTGCCCGAAAGCATCGACACGGGCTTCTACTATTACGACGCCACCAACATCGACGACCCGGAAATCCAGGCCGTTCTTTACGAATAACCGTTTCCTCCGAACCCGCCGGAGGCGGTCCGCCGCCTCCGGCACTTCTTATGTTTTCGTCCGAGCGCCGCCCAGAAAAGCTGAGAAATGACGATCATTACCGATATGCAGGTCATCGACCTGCGCTTCCCGACCTCCCAGCATCTCGACGGCTCGGATGCCATGAACCCGGACCCCGATTATTCGGCGGCCTATGTGATTTTAAGGACCGATGGTCCCCTCGAGGGCCACGGGCTGACCTTTACCATCGGGCGGGGCAACGAGATTTGCTGCACGGCGATAGAGGCCATGCGCCATCTCTTCGTCGGGCTCGACATGGCCGACGTCGTTGCCGACATGGGCAAATTCTGGCGGTATGTGACCTCCGACAGCCAGTTGCGCTGGATCGGCCCGGACAAGGGCGCCATTCACTTGGCGACCGGGGCCGTGGTCAACGCGGTATGGGACCTTTACGCCAAGATGGAGGGCAAGCCGCTCTGGCGGTTGGTGGCGGATATGAGCCCGGAAGAATTGGTGCGTTGCATCGACTTCCGCTACATCACCGATTGCATCACGCCTACCGAAGCGCTCGAGATGCTCAAGGGGCAAGAGGCAGGCAAGGCAGGGCGGATCGCCGATCTCGAAGCGAACGGCTACCCCTGCTACACGACCTCGGCGGGCTGGCTGGGCTATCCCGACGACAAGCTGCGCCGGCTCTGCCAGGAAGCGGTCGACGAGGGCTTCAACTACGTGAAGATGAAGGTCGGACGCGACCTCGAGGACGATATCCGGCGGCTGACGATTGCCCGAGAAGTGATCGGGCCGAACCGGAACTTGATGATCGACGCCAATCAGGTGTGGGAAGTCGACGAGGCCATCGACTGGGTCAACCGCCTCGCCTTCGCCAAGCCCTGGTTCATCGAGGAGCCTACGAGTCCCGATGATGTCGAGGGGCATCGGAAGATCCGCGAGGGAATTGGAGAGGTTAAGGTCGCCACCGGCGAGATGTGCCAGAACCGCATCATGTTCAAGCAGTTCATCATGCGCGGCGCCATCGACGTGGTGCAGATCGACAGCTGCCGGCTGGGCGGGGTCAACGAAATCCTCGCCGTGATGCTGATGGCGGCGAAATTCAACCTACCCATCTGTCCGCATGCGGGCGGGGTGGGGTTATGCGAGTACGTCCAGCACCTCTCTATGATCGATTACGTTTCAATTGCGGGCACCCATCAAGGCCGCGTAGTCGAATATGTGGACCATCTGCACGAGCACTTCGAGGACCCGTGCGTTGTTGAGAATGCGGCCTATATGCCGCCCAAGAAACCGGGTTTCTCCATCGAGATCAAGCCAGCCTCGCGCGAGAAATACCGGTTCACAGGGTAGGCATATGGGCCGCTCCCGTTTAGGGAGCGCCATAGAGGGTGTAGTCACCCCTCCCCGTCCAAGGGGGATAGAGAGGGGAGCACAAGCTCCCCGGAGGGCAAACAGGAGGCATGCCAATGGACCTCAACCTCAAGGGCAAGGTCGTTATCGTCACCGGCGGTGGCGCGGGGATCGGCGGGGCGATTTCGTTGGGGCTGGCACATGAGGGCGCCGTGCCGGTGATTGTCGGGCGTTCGCCACTCGCGCCGGAGTTCGAGGCGAGACTGAAGGCATTGACGCCGGACTATCTGTTCGTCCAGGCCGAGCTTTCCGAAGACGCGCAATGTGCCGCCGCCGTGGATCGGGTGATCGAGACGTTCGGGCGGATCGATGGGCTGGTCAACAATGCCGGGGTCAATGACGGGATCGGGCTTGAAGCGGGGCCGGACGCGTTCCGGGCGTCGCTCGAAAAGAACCTCATCCATTATTACACAATGGCGCACCTGTGCGTGCCGGCGTTGCGGGAAACCAAAGGCGCTATCGTCAATATTTCATCGAAGACCGCAGTGACGGGGCAAGGAGGCACGAGCGCCTATACGGCTGCCAAGGGAGCCCAGCTGTCGCTGACGCGGGAATGGGCGACGTCGCTGCGCAAGGACGGGATCAGGGTCAACGCCGTGATCCCCGCCGAGGTGATGACGCCGCTTTACGAAAAGTGGATTGCAACCTTCGAAAACCCGGAAGAAAAACTTGCCGAAATTACCCGGCGCATCCCGCTCGGTCAGCGTATGACCGAGGATCGGGAGATCGCCGATACCGTGGTGTTCCTGCTTTCGGACCGCGCGAGCCATACGACAGGGCAATGGCTCTTCGTCGATGGCGGGTATACGCATCTCGACAGGGCGCTGGATTGAAAGAAAACCCCGGCCTTTGGCAATAAGGCCGGGGTCAGTCAGGGAACATTAAGGGGTTAGACACTCGTCGAACGCCGGGCGGATACGAAATGTTCCGGGTTATTTAAGCGGCTTCGAGCGCGGCGGCGATACCCTGGCCGACGCCGATGCACATGGTTGCCAAAGCGGCCTTCTTGCCCGAAAGCGAGAGTTCCAGCGCCGCCGTGCCGGCGATGCGCGCGCCACTCATGCCCAATGGGTGGCCAAGCGCGATGGCGCCGCCGTTCGGGTTGACGTGCGTCGCGTCTTCGGGAATGCCGAGGCCGCGCAGGACGGCGATGGATTGGCTGGCGAAGGCCTCGTTGAGTTCGATAAGGTCGAAGCTCTCGGGAGAAATGCCGAGCCGTGTGCAGAGCTTCTGCGTTGCCGGAAGCGGCCCCATGCCCATGACGCGGGGCGGGACACCGGCGGTGGCGCCGCCGAGGATGCGGGCGAGCGGGGTGAGGCCGTGCTTCTTGATCGCGGCTTCCGAGGCGATGATCAGCGCGGCGGCGCCGTCATTGACGCCCGAAGCGTTGCCCGCTGTGACCGAGCCGTTCTGGCGGAACGAGGTGGGCAGCTTGGCGAGCTTTTCGAGGCTGGTTTCGCGGGGGTGCTCGTCTTTTTCGACAACGATGGGGTCACCCTTGCGCTGGGGGATCGTGACCGGGACGATCTCCTTGGCCAGCCGCCCGTTCGCCTGCGCGGCGGCGGCCTTTTGCTGGCTGCGCAGGGCGAAGGCGTCCTGATCCTTGCGGCTGATTTTATAATCTTCAGCGACGTTCTCGCCGGTCTCGGGCATGGAATCGACACCGAAGCGCTGCTTCATCACCGGATTGACGAAGCGCCAGCCGATGGTGGTGTCGTAGATTTCCGCATTGCGCGAGAAGGCGGTTTCCGCCTTGGGCATCACGAAGGGCGCGCGGCTCATGGATTCGGTGCCGCCTGCAATCAGGAGATCCGCTTCGCCAGTCTTAATCGCGCGCGCGGCGGTGAGGACGGCGTCGAGGCCGGAACCGCAAAGGCGATTGATGGTCGTGCCAGTCACCGTTTCAGGCATGCCGGCAAGAAGGAGCGACATGCGCGCGACATTGCGGTTGTCTTCGCCGGCCTGATTGGCATTGCCGAAAATGACGTCGTCGACCGCCGCCCAGTCGACCGAAGTGTGCCGCTCCATTAGGGTCTTGATGACGAGGGCACCCAGATCGTCGGGCCGGACTGAAGAGAGCGCTCCGCCGAACCGGCCAATGGGGGTACGCACATAGGCGCAGATATAAGCTTCGGCCATTATGCTGCCTTTCCCTGATGGGCGCGCTGGGTCCGCTCGTTGAGGTCGCGGAGCGTCTTGAGTTCGGTTGCGGTGGGGGGCGGTGTCTCCTTGAGATCGTCGGCGAATTTGACCGTCCAGCCGCAGGTCTCCTGCACCATCTCGCGGGTGACGCCAGGGTGGAGCGAGACGACGGTGAATTCCTTGGTCACCGGATCGGGCTCCCAGAGCGCGAGGTCGGTGATGAGCTTTGTTGGGCCCTTGGTCTTGATGCCCAGCCGCTGGCGATGATCCCCGCCCTCGCCGTGACCGAAGGAGGTGAAGAAGTCGATCTTCTCGACCATCGCCCGCTTAGCCTGCTTCAATGTGATGTAGATCTCGCCGCAGGACGTTGCGATTTCCGGCGCGCCGCCGCCGCCCGGCAGGCGGACCTTGGGGTGGTGATAATCGCCGATGACGGTGGTGTTGATATTGCCGAACCTGTCGATCTGCGCAGCGCCGAGGAACCCCACGGTGATGCGGCCGCCCTGGAGCCAGTAGCGGAACATCTCGGGCACCGCGACGGTGGTGACGGCGGTCTCGCACAATTCGCCATCGCCGATCGACAGCGGCAGTACATCCGGGGCCGTGCCGATGGTGCCGGATTCGTAGATGAGCGTGATATCGGGTGCGTGGGTGAGCCGCGCGACATTGCACGCCGCGGAGGGTGCGCCGATGCCGACGAAGCATACGTCTTTGGAGGTGAGCGCGCGCGAGGCGGCGATGGTCATCATTTCAGTGGGAGTGAAATCGGTCATGTCTTAAAGCCCCTTGATCCGTTCGGCGAAAACGTCCGGGGTGGCGTTCAGCACGTTGTCTTGCATCCACTCGGTGAAAAGCGCGCGGTCGGCGGACACCTTGTCCCATTCGAGATAAGCCGCGTTGTCGCGGTCGTAGTAGCCGTGAGTGTAGGAGGGATGCGCGCCGCCTTTGACCACCGAAATCGCGGTGATCGTCCAGTGCGGCAGGACGGTGAGGTTCGGGTGCAGGCCCTCGAAATCCTCGACGATTTCCTCGACCGTCACCACGACGCGTTTGGCTGCGAGCGCCGCTTCTTTCTGCACGCCGACAATGCCCTCGATCAGAACATCACCCTTTTTATTGGCTTTCTGCGCGTGGATGAAGGTGATGTCGGGCCGATGCGCAGGGACGACGGCAAGCTCCTCGCCCGAGAACGGGCAGGTAACGAACTTGATCTCCGGATTGACCTTGGGTAGGTCCGCGCCCTTGTAGCCTCGGAAGAACGCGCTCGGCATGCCCGCCGCGCCGGCCTCATAGGCGTTGGCCATGGCGGCGTGGGAATGCTCAACGGTTTCGATGGCGCGCGGGTAGCCGTTCTCGATAGCGTCGCGCATGCGGCGCAGGAGCCCGACGCCGGGATTGCCCGCGTAAGAGAAGATCACCTTTTTGGCCATCCCCATACCGATCATCTGGTCGTAGACGATATCGGGCGTCATGCGGATCAGGGTCAGGTCCTTCTTACCCTGCCGGATCGCTTCGTGCGCGGCGGCATGGGGGATGAGATGGGTGAATCCTTCGAAAGCGACGGTATCCCCGTCATTGAGATTGTTCCGCACCGCTTCGGTGAGCGGCATAACCTTGCTCATCGTCCGTCCCGTTTGTCTGACAGATAACCAAATTGCACTCAATACCAAGACAATTCGCGCGTAAAATGATATTTGACGCGTGATATATATCATGGAGGAATATATGGTTGCGAGCCTCATCGATCCACGCATTAAGCTACGGCACGTGGCGTGCTTTCTCGAAATCAACCGGCAGGGCGGTGTTGTGGGCGCGGGCGCGGCGCTGGGGTTGAGCCAGCCCGCAGTTTCCAAAGCCGTGACCGAACTCGAGGATATCTTGGGCGTGGCCCTTTTCGACCGGTCGCGGCGCAAGCTGGCACTGACGGGGTTCGGGGAAATGTTTCTGCGTTATGCGACGACCTCGGTTGCGGCGCTGCGGGAAGGGATCGAGAGTGTCGCAAATGCGCAGACCAGGGCGGCGGTGGTTCGACTCGGTGCGCTGCCCACGGTGGAGGTGGAGGTGGTGCCGCGTGCGGTGTTACGGTTCTTGCAAGGTCCGCTCGCCTGCCGGGTGCAGGTGGAAAGCGGGCCGAGCCCGCACCTTTTGAACCTGTTGCGCACCGGAGCGATTGATTTCTTCATCGGACGGATGCCGCATACCGATGTCATGACCGGGCTAACCTTCGAACACCTTTATTCCGAGGATCTCGTGCTCGCCGCGCGGCCGGGTCATCCGCTGGCGGGAACAGGGGAATTGAGCCTTCGGGCCATCGAACGCTTTCCGGTGCTGATGCCACCGCCCGGTGCGATCATCCGGCCTACCGTGGATGCGCTTTTAGTGGCCAATTCCGTGGGGCGGCTGGCACAGGAGATCGAGACAGTCTCCAACAGCTTCGGGCGAGCTTATGTGCTCATGAGCGATGCTGTGTGGTTCATCTCGCGCTCGGTGGTAGCCACCGATCTCGAGCAGGGCGATCTCGTCGCGCTCGAGATGGATATGGTGGCCTCGCACGGGCCGGTGGGGATCACGACGCGGGCAGGGGCGGAGCTAGGGGTGCCGACGCTGGCGATGATCGATGCGGTGCGGGCAGAGGTGGAAGAACGAGGGTAAGGACACTCGCACCAATAACTGCGTCGCCTCGCTTGGTCTTTTTGTCCCTGGCGGCGTCGCGACCGAGCCGGAAATATCTCGATATTCCCGGCTCATCGCTCCTGGCCAGGATCAAAAATCCCGGCGCGATCCGACGCATTTATTGTTGCTCGTGCCCTAACCGCTACGATCCGCGCGGTTTCGCCCGGTTCGTCGCCTGCGCGGCAAGCGGATCGTCCGGCCAATAATGCTTGGGATAGCGGCCCTTCAAATCCTTTGCCACATCAGCCCAACTCCCGCGCCAGAAGCCGGGGAGGTCGCGCGTGGTCTGGATAGGACGGTGGGCCGGGGAAAGAAGCGAAAGCAGCAGTTTGACCTTGCCATTCGCGACGGAAGGGTGCGTTTCGAGTCCGAAAAGCTCCTGCACGCGGATGGCGAGGACGGGGCCGTTTTCGGCGTCGTAGTCGATGGGAACACGACTGCCCGAGGGGGCATCGAAATGGCTGGGGAGCATCGTATCGATCTGATCGCGCAACGCCCAGGGCAGGAGTTCGTAAAGCGCCGCAGAGAGATGTTCGGCTGTGATGTCGGAAAGGCGCGTGAGGCCAGGGATGTGCGGGACCAGCCAAGAAGCACCATTCTCCGCCAGCGCTATGTCCGAAAGGTCGGGCCAAGGGGCGCCGACGCTCTGGTGGAGGAATGTCGCGCGGCTGCGGAGGGTCTTCTGGTCGCGGCTCCAAGGGAGCATGCCGATGCCGAGGTTTGCGATCCCTTGGGCGAGGAGCGGTGCGGCGATATCGGGATCGGGAATCGCGATGGGGGTGTCATCCAGCTTGAGTGCGCCGAGCCGGGCAACCTTGCGGGCGCGGACGGATTTGGATTGCGGATCGAAGGTGAGGTCGATGGCCGTTTCGATGCGGTCTGCGAACAGCGCTTCTATGTCGCTCCGGTTGATGGTGGCCGCGCAGCGGATGGTTGCGCTGGCGGCGGCGCCGGTCAGGTCCGCGACGACCAGATAGGGCGATTTTGCGAGTGCGTCGGAGGGGACCAGACGTGCGCCGCGCCCATTGGCGAGTCGGAAGCGGCCTGGTTCACCTGCTGCCTGGGCGACGCGGTCGGGATAGGCGCGAGCGAGATGGTGGCCGATATCGGGGGCGGTGCTCAAGCGGCCATCGCCACCGGCAAGCTTCGCCCAGCGGGCGGCGAGGGCACGGGCGTCCTCGGCGCGGCGGGAGCGGTCGCGGCGAACGTCGTCGAACCGGTGAGCAAGATCGGTGGCGCGTCCGCCGAGACCGGGTTCGGCAAGTATCGCGGCGATGAAGGCGGCGTCGCCCGCAGTGCCTTCGGCTGCGGCGCCAACGATCATATGCGCGAGGCGCGGGTGGAGCGGGAGCTTTGCGAGCAAAGCGCCGTGCGGCGTGATCCGTCCAGCATCGTCGAGCGCGTCGAGGGCTTTTAGGAGCGCGACGGCTTCGGCCCAGGCGGGAGCGGGTGGGGGATCGAGGAAGGCGAGGATCGCCGGATCGGTGACGCCCCAGCCGGCGAGGTCAAGAACGAGGTTCGAAAGGTCGGCCTGCATAATCTCCGGCATATCGAAAGGTTGCAGGCTCGCGGTCTGCCCTTCGTGCCAGAGCCGGTAGCAGACGCCAGGTTCTGTGCGCCCGGCGCGGCCGCGGCGTTGGTCGGCTGCGGCGCGGGAGATGCGGCGGGTTTCGAGGCGGGTGAGGCCCGTATCTGGCTCATAGACCGGCACGCGGGCGAAGCCGCAATCGATGACGATGCGCACGCCCTCGATGGTGAGAGAGGTCTGTGCGATGGTGGTCGCGAGCACCACCTTGCGCCGGCCTTGAGGCGCGGGCTGGATGGCGCGGTCCTGCTCGGTGCCGGTGAGCTGGCCGTAAAGCGGGGCGATGTCGGTATCGGGTGGGACAAGCGCGGTGAGGCGTTCGGCGACACGGCGGATTTCGGCCTGGCCGGGGAGGAAGACGAGGAGCGATCCGGGGTGTTCCCGCAGCGCGCGCGCGACGGTGGTAACTACGCTGTCTTCGAGCCGTGCGTCGGGGGCGGGCGGGATGTGGACCGTTTCGACAGGATAGGCGCGGCCTTCGCTTTCGATGACGGGGACATCGCCCAGGAGCCTCGCGACGCGCGCGCCGTCAATGGTCGCGGACATGACGAGGAGGCGCAAATCCTCCCGCAGCGCGGTGGCGTCGAGCGCCAGCGCGAGGCCGAGATCCGCGTCGAGACTGCGTTCGTGGAATTCGTCGAAGAGAATCGCGGCGATGCCCGAGAGTTCCGGATCGTCGAGGATCATACGTGTGAAAACGCCTTCGGTGACGACCTCGATCGTGGTCTTCGCGCTCACTTTGGTGTCGAGGTGCACGCGATAACCGACCGTTTCGCCCACGGCCTCGCCCAATGTCTGCGCCATGCGTCGCGCGGCCGCGCGAGCGGCGAGACGGCGGGGTTCGAGGACGACAATCTTGCCACCCTTGCGCCACGGGGCATGGAGAAGCGCAAGCGGCACGCGGGTGGTCTTGCCCGCCCCTGGCGGGGCGACGAGCACGGCGCGCGTGCCGGTCCCAAGCGCTTGGGAAAGCGGCGCGAGGACGGAATCGATCGGCAACGGGGAGTCGAAAACGAGCATGCCCGTTCTCTCGCCGGTTTGTGTGACGAGCGCAAGCGGTTCGGCGTCAGTTCGTGACGACGATCCCGCGCGCGCCGTCGATCCTTGTTTCAAAGCGCTCCTGGTCCGAGCCGTAGCGGATGACGCCGCTGGGGCCAAGGTCGTAGGCGTTGAGCGCTTCGGCTGCCGCGCCCTGTGTGTAGAGCGCGTACTGCACTCCACCCCCGACATCCCATTGCAGGGCGCCGGTCGAGGGCTGGTAGCTGCCCTGGCTGTCGACGAAGGCCTGGACGGGGCCAAGCGCGGGGGTGTTGATCTTGACCTTGTAGTCGATGCGCCCTCCACCCTGGACGAGAACGTCGAGGCTGCCAAACGGGGTGAGGATCGAGAAGCCAGGGAAGAGGCCTGGAATGAGGATGCCGAATTGCGGCATCTCGATATCGCAATTGTAGCCGGTTGGGAACGGTTCGCCCTCTGTGCACGAAAGCTGGGCGCTCGCGCTCTCCATCTCGCAGGTCACGCGATTGATCTGACCGATAATGCCGCCCGGACAAATCTCCGCGCAGCGGAAATCGACGTTGCACATGTTCTGTCCGGGGCTGACCGGTGCGCCGCCGAAATACTGGATGCGCGCAGCGCTCAACCGCGGGCTCGCGGGATCCAGCATGAAGGCTTCCGCCGCGATCGCCTCGGCTTCAGCGTCCTCGCCCATGAGCTTGAGCGCAGCGGAGAGGCGGTTAGCATAGCGCGGATCATCGGGATTGGCCGCGTAGAGGTCACGCAGGATACTGACGGCTTCGGTAAGGGCGCCGTCGCCGCCCGCATCCATCAGCGCGCCGGCGAGGTTGTACTGGATAGCTGGATCGTCCGGCGCCTGGGCAAGCGCTGCGCGCTGCAGGCCGACGATTGCATCTGGGCCGAGCGCCGTAATTGGCTGGCCGGTTGCGGCGAGTTCGTAACCCACAACGCCAAGATCGGACAGCGCCGCGGCGCGTTCAGGATCGCGTTCGACCGCGAGTGCGAACATGTAGCCGCTCGGTGCGAGGTGCCGGTTCATCAATAAAGCGTGCCCGAAACCTTCCGCGCCCTCGGCGGTGGCATCGTTCGCCTCAATCAGCGTCATCAGCCCGAGCGTTTCGGCATCGAGACTCTTGCCGATCGCCTTGCGCGCGTCATAGGCCGTGGCCACCGGATCGAAATCCTGCGCCCAGGTGCCCGCGCTCAAGGCAAGAAAGAAGAAGGAAAAAACGAATGCATAGACCGTACGCTTAGCCATAGTCCCCTCCTGGCCGGTATCGTCTCCGCTTTTGTGAGTGTGCGGCGGCGACCAGATTATGACAAGTAAAATGATTTACCCTGGGGGACGGCGCCGGTTTACCGCGGGTGCGCGATCGCGTGCTTGAGGTTTCTTACGATTTCCGTCGCGGTCGCTCTGCGCCCCGGCGTTTCGAAGCCGAGCTTGCGGGCTGGTCCGCCGGATACCTTGATTTCCATCGAACACGACGCGTGGATTTCGTTGATCCCCTCGATGCAGAGCACATCCGCGACATTAGCGGCGTTGATCCCGGCGCCCGGCATGATCGCGATGCGGTCCCGGGCATAGGCCGTGATCGCGTGCAGCGCCGCGAGCCCCCCGGGTGCGGTTACAGCACCGCCTGAGGTCAGGATGCGTTCGAACCCGAGCCGTACGGCGAGGTCGATCGCCTTGTCGAATTCGGGGACCAGATCGAAGGCACGGTGGAGTGTTCGCCCCATCCCTTCCGCGCGGGATGAAAGTGCCGTCAAGACTTCCGCGTCAAGCCTTCCGTCGGGCAAGCTGGCGCCGAAGACGACGCCATCGAGCCCATGATTCCGGATGCAATCTATGTCATCCATCATGCTCCTGATTGCCGTCTCGGAGTAAACGAAATCTCCCGAGCGCGGCCGGATCATCGCATAAACGGGAACGGGGCAGTCCACAGCCTGCTTGATGAGCCCGGGTGAAGGGGTGAGCCCGCCAAGTGCGAGCGCAGAGCACAACTCGATGCGGTCGGCACCGCCTTCCACCGCGGCGGCGAGGCCGTCGGCATCGTCAACGCATACTTCCAGAATCACTTTGTTACTCAAACTGACGTAGACCCAACAAAATCGCCCCGAGAAAGCCCGGCTCGGTCCGGCATTGCGCGGGCACCACGAGAGGCCGTGCCATGCGGCGCAAAATGCGGTGGCGAACTGCCTCGTCGAGCGCGGCAACCAGCGCCAAATCCGTCGAAAGCCCTCCGCCCATCGGCACGATATCCGCGCCGGTCGCGTTGACGACCAGTGCAAGCGGGGCAGCGACGAGCTCAATATAGGCGCTAAGTGTTCCTTTTGCGGCAGGCTCGCCGGCGGCCCATGCGGCGAGGATTGCTTCGCTCGAAAGGGCGTGGCCGCTCAGATACGCATGGAGCCGCTCGAGCCCGCGCGCGCCGCCGACGGTATCGACGCAGCCTTGGCGCCCGCATCCGCAAGCAAAATGGGGGATATCGCGTGGAGGATCGCCGACATGCGTTGCAAGGATGGTGCCGTGGCCCCACTCACCCGCGTACCCGCCATCGCGATTGACAAGTTCACCCCCAACGACCAGTCCACCCCCGACGCCGGTGCCCAAAATGCCGCCGAAAACGATAGAATATCCACGCCCGGCTCCGAGTTCTGCTTCTGCAAGCGCGAAGCAGTCCGCGTCATTGGCAATGATGACCGGTATATCGAGCCTCTCGGCGAGGACGGTGTCGAGCTCAAGCCCGTCGACCGCCGGAATGTTGGCGCAGATCGTGCGACCGGTGTCCGGGTCGACGACCCCTGTAATCGATATCGCAACGCCTTTGGGGCGTCCGGGCGCTGTTTCGATCAGCGCCTTGAGGGCATCGACAAAGGCGTCGAAATCGTCTGCTGGCGTGGGCACGCGGACAGGATCGCCAATGGTTTTGGCATCAAAGGAAAATCCGCCCTTGATCGCGGTACCGCCGATGTCGAACCCATAAATCATGGGCGCGCACGCTAAGCGGATTTTAGCGCAATACAAGTTCAGTTTGCTTCAAATTTGACCAATGCGCTTTGGGCCTCGGAAACCGTTATTCCGCCGCGGCGCGGCCGTCTCCCATAGCGGGGGCATTTGGATCGCCGGGCCCGGTCTCGCACGCGAGATCCGGGAAGGCCGCGATTCGATTTCCTGAAAAATCCTCGCGCAGGACGATGAGATCCCGCTCTTCGAAATGCGTAAGTACCCGCCGCGCGCGACCGGTCGAATGGCTGCCATAGGCGCGCGCCAGCGTTGCGTCGGACGGGCAGGGCTGGCCCGTAACCGCTGCACGTGCAAGGACCAGGAATACACCCTGAAGATCGTCGCTAAGCGTCTGAGCGAGCGCCAAGGCCTGTTGCCAGAGCGCGCTCTGTTCGGTTCCCGTATCGACGCCTGCGCGGGCGACGGCGAAGCGGCGCTTGAAATCGGCAAGGTCCGGCGGGGCTCCGGGCACGCGACGAATACGGCAGCGGACGAGGAAATCCTGATAGAGCACCGCAACCGAGCGATAGCTCGCTTCGGGGTCTTCGAGAATTTCCCCAAGCACCGTCGTGATCGCGTCCTCGCGTTCCTTTTCGTCGATTTCGGGGAAAAGCCCGGTACGGCCAAGTTCGGGGGGAGGCGGAGCGCTCAGTTGGGCGAGGATATCTGCGGTGGGACGCGGTGCTGGCTGGGGTGCGCGGCGGATCGGCGCGCGGATGTCTTCGTCGGCGCCGGGCGTGAAGATCAGGTCTGCGGCGTCCTCGCCGCGCGCTTCGGGGAGCGGCATCAGCTTGGGACTTGTCGAGCGTGCCTGCGTTTCCACCGGACCGATGGCGATATTGAGGGGACGGCGCGCCAAGGCTGGGCCGAGCGCAATGAAATGCCCGCGCTCGAGATCGCGGAACATTTCGGTCGAACGCTTGTCCATGCCCAAAAGATCGCCCGCCCGCGCCATGTCGATATCGAGGAAGGTCCGGCCCATCAGGAAGTTGGAGGCTTCCGCGGCGACGTTCTTGGCGAGCTTGGCAAGCCGCTGGGTCGCGATGACGCCCGCGAGTCCGCGCTTGCGGCCCCGGCACATGAGGTTGGTCATCGCACCGAGCGAGAGCTTCCGCGCTTCGTCCGAGACTTCGCCGGCGGCGGCGGGTGCGAAAAGCTGCGCTTCGTCGACAACCACGAGCATGGGATACCAATAGTCGCGCTCGGCATCGAAAAGTCCGCCTAGGAATGCCGCGGCGCAGCGCATCTGGGCGTCAGCCTCGAGGCCTTCGAGGTTAAGGACAACCGAAACCCGATGCTGCCGGATGCGTCCTGCAATACGGGTGAGCTCATGCTCGGAGCGGTCGGCTTCGACAACCACATGGCCGAACTTCTCCGCCAGCGTCACGAAATCCCCTTCAGGATCGATGATGCATTGCTGTACCCAGTTGGCGCTCTGTTCAAGAAGGCGGCGCAGAAGATGCGATTTGCCCGAGCCCGAATTGCCCTGTACCAGAAGGCGTGTCGCGAGCAATTCTTCGAGATCGAGTTGGGCGGCGCTCCCCTTGTTGCTCATGCCCATGTCGATCGCGACAGTCATTGCTGCTTCCAGTCTCCTGTGAGTGAATGATTCTTTGCCGATAGCGCGAACACGCCCTATATCAGTTTAGCACCGGGGCTGCTGGCCCCGGCAAGTCTTGCGATGGCTTTACGCACAGCCCTATGTGACCGAATCAGGCACAATCATCGTAGGGCCTGTCATCAATTGTAGACAGGGGTTTGATTTTGCATAAATCGTTCAATACCAAGGCTTTTCGCGTCGTGCAGGGTTATCCCCTTCGCGCGCGAAAAGCCGCAGGGAGTGGACGATTTATACAAAACCCTTCGGGCGGGCCATATCCGGGTGATTTTCGCGGACGGTCCGGCTTGAAGGCGGTAAGCCTTCGGCCCGGACCGTCCACGAAACTCCCTCCGGATATGGCCCGTCAAACCCCTGTCTACAATTGATGACAGGCCCTAATGCAACTGGGGATATCTTTTTCATGCTCGATCGCGTGATCGCCATGTTCCGTAATCTGAAGGGCGGTGCCCCCGAGCCCGGCGGACCCCAGTTCGGAGCGCTGCCTTACACCTTCGTGGATGGTCAGCTTGTTGTGCTGTTGATCACCTCGCGCGGACGTGGGAAGTGGATTTTCCCCAAGGGTCGGCAAATTGAGGGGATGACGCCCTGGGACAGCGCGGCCCATGAGGCTTATGAGGAAGCCGGTGTCGAAGGTGAGATCGAAGAAACGCCGATCGGGTCATATTTCCTACCCGTAACCGACGAGCGCCCTGCGCGGGTTGAGGTCAAGATGTTCCCGCTTAAGGTGACGCGCCAGCGCGACGACTGGAAGGAAATGGGGCAGCGGTACCGGCACTGGGCGGTTTTGCCCGAGGCCAAGCGCTTGATTACCCATGACGGACTCGCCGATCTGGCGGCTGCCCTCGCCAGTCGCGAGCAATCGAGGGCTAAGAGCCCAACCGGAAATTCGGACGGGTCGGCCTAGCGGGTCTTGTTTGTTCAGGAAAAGAGGGAAGCTAAAAACCGAAAACAGCCGACATCGCGAAGAAGAGGCCTGCAGAGAGCAAGGCTGATGCCGGAACGGTTATGATCCACGCCGCGCCGATGGAGAAGGCGTGCTGGCGCCGCACGAGATAGCGGCGCTGACGCTTCTGGAAATTGGACACGGCCTCTTCAGGGGTCTTGTTGAGATGATTGGTCTTTAGGAAGACCCCTTCGGGACTCACCGCCTTGTTACGAATGCCGCGGTTGGAAAAGCCCTCGCGCAGGAAGCCTACGCCGAAAACGGCCCCGATTGCGATATGGGTCGAAGACACCGGCAATCCGAGCGCCGAAGCAATCAGAACCGTGATCGCTGCGGCGAGCGCGACACAATAACCACGGATTTCGTTGAGCTTGGTGATCTGTTCGCCGACGGTCCGGATGAGCCTCGGACCGAACAAGGCCAACCCGAGCGCGATGCCAAGAGCGCCGATCGCCAGCACCCAGATCGGCAAGGTGACGGCACCGTCCGATACCGCAGTTCCGGTCCCAACCGCCGCTACGATCGCCGCAAGAGGTCCCACGGCGTTGGCCACGTCATTGGCGCCATGAGCAAAGCTCAGCAGCGCCGTAGCGAAAATCAGGGGAACCCGGAAAAGGGTGCCCACCTGCTTGTTTGTGTTCTCCATATTTCCCGTGCGGCCCCGCACCCAGGGTATCGTCAAGATCCAACCGACACCGGCCAGCACCAACCCGAGCAGCAATACCTCATGGGCCTCAAACGACCACACTCGCTTGAGGCCTTTCATCGCCATATACATGGCGAAGACCCCGCTCATGAGCGCGACGAGCACTGGAACCCATATACGTGCCGCATCGACCTTGTCGGACTTGAAAAGGATTGTCGCGTTGATGACCGCCAGAAGGGCCGCTGCCATAACGCCGCCCAACAGCGGTGAAATCACCCAACTCGCAGCGATCTTGCCCATGGTCGGCCAGATGATTGCGCCAAAACCCGCTGCCGCGATACCGCTGCCAACGACGCCGCCGACCACGGAGTGTGTGGTGGAAACCGGCGCACCGAACAAAGTCGCAAGATTGACCCACAAGGCGGACGACAAGAGGGCGGCCATCATGATCATGATGAAGGCGGTGATCCCCAGTGTCGTTTCGGGCGTGATGATGCTCCGCGAAATCGTCGAGACCACGTCGCCGCCGGCAAGCAGCGCGCCGCCAGCCTCGCAGATCGCTGCAATCGCCAATGCGCCGCCCATCGTCAATGCCTTGGCGCCAACCGCCGGCCCCATATTGTTCGCGACGTCGTTGGCACCGATATTGAGCGCCATATAGGCTGCGATGACCGTCGCGATCATGACCAGATAGCTCAGCGGACTGCCCGAAGCGGCAAAGATCGCCCAGATCAGGGCGGCCAGCAGAAAGACAAGAGCCAGCCCAGGCGCTGCCATGGCGCGGGAACTGTCCCTGGTCGCGGCTTTCAATTGGTCGACGCGCTTGAGATCTTTATCGATTGCACTTTTGGCCATGGGGCTTTCGTATCGCGATTAAGCTGGGCAAGGTTGTTCCGCCGCTCTACAGGAGCGATGTGTCATTGATCATTCGATTTATGACGAAATCGTCATAAATCGTCGTTCTTTGCTACACGCCGGCTTTGGAAATCTGCTGTTTTCCGACCTCGGAGGGTTCAATTCTCTGGAAACCGTTTCCCCTGGGGTTTAGTTTACATGTGAGAATGTTTCCAGACCCCGGAGAAAGAACCTTTATGCCCACGCCCAACGGCCCGCGGAAAAAACCGGTAAGCGCGCGGGTGCGGGACATGGTGTGGCCCCGCATGGGGTTACGCCGCTACCTCACTTATCTGCAGAAAAAGGTGCTGCGATTGAGCGCGAGCCCGCATGCGATTGGCGCAGGCGTGGCCTCGGGCGCCGCCGTTTCGGTCTTTCCTCTGGTGGGGTTGCATTTCTTTCTCGGTTTCGTGCTCGCGTTCGTCACGCGTGGCAACATGCTCGCTGCGGCGATTGGCACAGCCTGGGGCAACCCGATCACTTTTCCCTTATTCTTCTCGCTGAGCTACCAGTTCGGTAGCGCGATCTTTGCGTTTTTCAGGGCTCCGGGCGCAGGAACCGTAAAGATGAGTGCGGAGAATACGGAAGCGCTCTCGGGCGGGCTGTTCGCGCTCGATCTGGGGCAGATTCTCCCGCTCTTTCAGACCATGATGGTCGGCGCGCTGCCGTTGGCGCTTTTTACCTGGGTCTTCTTTTACGTGCTCGTGCGGGGCGTTGTGACGAGCTTTCAGATTGCACGCCGCGCCCGGCTGGCCGCACGGCGCGGAAACGACAAGGCTCCACCGGATACGGCGAACGGCCGTTCCGGGCAATAAAAACGTCCGGGAAAACAGGCTCTCCAGGTCCCTCAGCCGCTGGTAGGTTTCAGCCGGTCTGACGCCAGCGTTCCGAATGGATGAAATCAGCAACGCTTTCCCCGCTCATCGGCCGGGCGAAGGCGTAACCTTGGAGGCTGTCGCAACCCATCTCTTTGAGGATGCGCGCATGTTCAAGCGTTTCCACACCTTCGGCGACGACTTCGACCCCGAGCGAGGCGCCGATATCGACAATAGAGCGCACGAGCCCTTGCTGGGCTACCGACGCTGTAATGGGCATGATGAGCTGCCGGTCGATTTTGAGCCGGTTGGGCTTAAGCTGCAAAAGACTGACGATTGAAGCGTAGCCCGTTCCGAAATCGTCGATCTCGATATCGATCCCCAATTCACGGATTTGGTCGATGGTCCATGAGACCATCGTATCGCTTTCGTCGAGGTAAATCGATTCCACCAATTCAAACGACACGGTGCCCGGTGCGATCTTGAGCGCCTTGAGCGTATCCACAAGCGTCTCGTCGGCCAGCCGACGCGCCGAAACGTTAACCGAAATGCGGGGAACGGCGACTCCCTCCTTTTGCCACTCTGTACGCTGCGCGATGGCCTGTTCAAGGATCTGCTTGTCGAGTGTAGCCACGACATTGAGCTCTTCGGCGATATCCATGAAACGATCGGGACCCAGAAGGCCCATTGTGGGATGCTGCCAGCGTGCCAGCGCTTCGAGCCCGACAATCTCAAGCGTCCTGGCATCGAATTGCGGTTGGTAATGCGCGACAAATGCGTTGGATTCGAGCCCATTGAGGATCTCGTCGGCAGTGCGCTTGGTGTTGACGATTTCGGCCTGCAGCTCTTCCGAGAAGAACTCGTATCGGCTACGCCCCCGGCGCTTGGCGCGGTAAAGGGCAATATCGGCGTTGATGAGCATCTGCTTGGGCGAGACGGTACCGTTTCCGCTCGCAATTCCGATCGAGACGCCGAACCGGCATTCATGCCCTTGATAGGTGACGGGCTGGCGCATTGCCTCGATGATGCGCTCGGAAAGCCGCTTCAATTCGTCGGAAGCCTTGCGGTCGATGCATAGAATAACGAATTCGTCCCCGCCGATCCGAGCCACGAAATCGTCCCGGCGGACGGAGGATTTGAGAATCTCGGCGGCATGGATCAGCATCGCGTCGCCTGCCGCATGTCCGAGCGTGTCGTTGATCTGCTTGAAGCGGTCGAGATCGATATGGAGGATGGAGAACTCCACTCGGGGTTGGGTGTCGTCGCGCGCGTGCATGTCCAGAATTTCGTCGAGGTAACGGCGGTTGGGCAAGCCGGTGAGAGGATCATGGAGCGCGTTATGCTCGATCCGCGCCTTGGCGGTCTCGAGTTCGAAATTCTTGGCTTCGGCTTGTGTCTTGGCCCGCATCAGCGCTTCGGAGAGCTCCGCGTCTGCGGTGACGTCCCAATTGACGCCCACGATGCGTGGGCTCGATCCAGGATCCTGATAAACCGCGCCGATCGCCCGGATATGACGCATCTCCCCGGCTGGCGTTCTGACGCGGTAGTTGGACATGTAGCGCGAACCTGAGCTGATCGCTTCCTTGAACTCTCGTTCGGCACGCTCAAGGTCGTCCGGATGCAGCGCGTTCCGCCAATGCGTATAGTCGCGCGAACCGCCATCGGTGGGCAGGCCGTAGATTTCGTTCATTCTGTCGTCCCAGGAAAGGTCGCCGGTGACGATATTCATCTCCCACACGCCGACCTGCGAGGTTGCCAGCGCCAGTTCGAGCCGACGCGAAAGCCGTGCAAGTTCGATCTCTCGCCGGCGTTGCTCGATCACGCGCCGGCGGCGCTCTTCGCTTAACCGGCTCGCAAGCAGGATGGGGATCAGAACGAGCGCGGCGCCAACCGCCAGAATAAGCTGCAACTGCCAGGTGTTGGGTGGTGTAGTGCTCCACCCCCCGACCGGCCGTGCCGCCAAAAGCCAGCTGCCACTTGGCAAAGCCACGGTTGCAGTAACGGGATCGTCCTTGAGGATCGCGGGATCGCCGAAGAAGACCGATCCGTCGGCGCCCTTGCCGTCCCGCCCCGAGAGCGCGATCTCGAACGGGCTTTCGGGATCGCCGAGTCCGGCCTGGGTGTAAAGCGCCTCGGCATCGATGACCGCTGAAACGATGCCCCAGAAGTGAGAGTGTCCGAGCGCGTCGCGATAGGATACCGGAAATCGCGCAATAAAGCCCGTTCCGCCCTGGACAAGGTCGACAGGGCCGGCCAGGACCATCTGACCGGTATCCTTGGCACGCATCGCCGCTTCGCGCTGCGCGGCATTCGCGTTGTAATCGAGCCCGAGCACCGATGCGTTGCCAGCGAGCGGGTAGACCATCCGCACCACGAGGTCGGGAGCGGCAGCGACATTGCGCAATTGGTTGTCTTGTTCGAATATGTGGGATGCCAACCGCGAGAACCGGTCCTGGTTCATGCGCGGCTCGACCGTGATGGTGCCCACTAATCCGTGCACCAAGTGGATATCGGCGTTAATCTTGCCCTCGAGCCGCGCGCGCACGAGCGAGAGGTGGTCGAGTACGGCGCTGCGCTGGCCCTGCTCGAAATAGGCGCGGTTCTGATAGTCGGCGAAAAAGGCGGCTGCGACCGTGACGGCAAGCGCGATAATCGTGGGAATGGTGTTCGCGCGGAAAAGCGCACGAATGCCGCGCGGCATAATTCTGCGCCTGCCTGCAGGCTTTTTCGCTCCCGCCACTGCCCATGTCCCCGTTTTCTTGACATCATTGTGTATGCCACAGGACTTAATACAGCCTTTAAGGAGGAACCCGCATTTCGTTGGCACGGCCTTTTCGGGTCGCCGACGCGACCTAGCCGGTCTCAAACACCAATCTCCCGGGTCGGATCGCAGGCATCACAGCGCCGTGCTTAACCAGTATGCAATCCCGTCTGGAAATCGCGCGCCAATATGTTTACACTGAAGTCCTTCGCGAGAGCGCGAAGGGCAAGAGCAACCTCCGGCGGTAATATGGAATGCTAATTCCATATTCCGCCGTCTTTTTGTGAGGTGCTGCCAATCCTTTACAGTCGCCCGGTTTCCCTGCGCATTATGTAGAGCGATCCTAGGACGATCATTGCGGCACCCGGCCAGAATGCAGCGTTGGGCGCCGCGCCGAACACCAGCCACCCCAGAGCGATATTGAGTGGCAGCTTGAGATCTTCGAAGGGCTGAAGATAGGCTGCATCGGCGACTGCGTAGGCACGCGTGAGAAGATATTGCGCCGCCGCGGTAAGAACGCCCGCCGTCAACAATATCGTCCAGCCCCCGGCGGGCGGAATGTCCAGGCCCGAGCCGAGATAAACGGCGAAATTGATAGGTGAGAGCAACAAGAGGAGGTAAAGAGCGATCGATTCCGGCATCTCGCTTTTTGTCAGCTCTTTGGTGATCAGCGAGGCGCCCGCCCAAAGCGCCGCCGCGGCGACAGGTAGCAATAAAACACCGAGAATGCCTCCGACCACGGCGCGATGATGATCAGCGCGCCGATGAAGCCGAAGGTGGTTGCACCGACCCGCTGAATCGTCACGCGTTCGTGTAGGAAGAGCGCGGCGCCAGCGAGTACGAAGAACGGTGAGGTTATCGAAAGCGCAATCGCTTGCCACAGCGGCACATGTGCAAGTGCGTAAACCCAGATCTGGACACCCGCTGCCGACATCATCACGCGGGCAAAGTGCAAGACGGGCCTTCGTGTTCGCATTGCCCCGAAACCGCGCCGCCAGACGAGCGGAAGCGCGAACAGGAAGGCGAGAAAGTATTGCCAGAACGCGACGGTCGTCGAGGACAACCCACTTATCATTCCAGCCCATTGCACGGTGATGTTGATGCCGGCGAACGCGATGCCGGCCAAAAGCATCAGCCCAGCACCCGTAAGCGCCGAACCGTGCACAAGTGAGGAGGTCGTCTGGTTCATCTGTCGATCCTTTCGCATACCACCAGGGACCTCAGGGGATGCGGGATCGACGGCGCGATGCCTCCGCCACCATGGCGGATGCCGAGCCTTGAGCGTCACTCCCGTTCTCTTCCATCCGGACTATGACCGTCGGCTTCGGAATCGCACCGAATCTGCTGACCTTCGTTTCATTGAAACGAAGCGCTCGCGGGCTTCAGACCTTTCGGTCCATCACCGCCGGTGGGGACTTCCACCCCGCCCTGAGAACATGTTGCGGCATTTCATCGTGAAAAGCCGATAAAAGAAATAGAATGATTGTGCCGCCAACGCAATCGGCAACCGGAAACAAGAAAAGGACCGCCCTAAGAGAGCGGTCCTTCCATGAAATCGCCATAGAGAATGGCTTGAACCCCTTGCAACCAAGTGGTTCGGAAGGGAGGGTTAACTCAACGAGGGCTGCCTCGCTAAAATCACCTCACACCCAAAGCCACTCCCGCATGCGCGGATCTCACTAGACATTGGATCACCTCCTTTCACTTGGTTGAAACCATGTTGATGGTGCATAGGTTTGCCCGGTTTGGCAAGCGTTCCCTTGGAAAGAATCCATGCAAACTAATGTGAGTGGGTTTCTGATATCGGCGTCTTCTCAAGACCTTAGAGATGATTCATAATTCGTCGGCTTTCGAATCAAAGCTCGTCCTGAGTCTCTAGGCGAGCACGAAACGGCGCCTATATTCGCTCGCCGCATAGATCAGAAGCACTGCAGCCGCCAGCCCTCCGATCATCGATATCCAGTCGATCTGCACGAGCATTTGCGTGATGACTGGCCCCGCTTCGAGCCGCCCGGTTCCTTCCCAAACGGCCTCGAAATCGATGGTATCAATGCCGAAGGTCAGCCGGTTTTGGAGGAATTGCCAGACATAACCGCCGCTGCGCTGGAAGTTGCGCATGGCGATAGCCTCGAATAGCGACACGACGCCCGGAATCAGTACCGAGAGCGGGATTGCCCAACGTCCGAACATCGTGCCCAGAAGCCCAATCCAGCCATAGAATGGCAGGAACCACAGGAGCGAAAGCACGAACAGCGCTGCGGCGATAGCGATCACGTTGAGAAGCGTTGTCATGACTTCTACAACCGATGGCGGACTGAAGCTGGGCAGGAGATTGGCCACGGTGTGGGTCGGGAGATAGGCGATCAGGGCGGTGAATAGCGTCGCGACAAGGATCGCGGCCGGGAAGATCGTCAGCCCCGCGGCCACTTTCGAGGACAGGATCTTGAGATCCGATTGCGGCATGGATTTCCAGAACAGCATCGCATTATTGCGGCCGTCCGCGGAAAAGGCATTGGCGTAGTAGAACGTCAGCGTAATGAGCAGATATATCCACCAGCCCGCGATGCTCACCGACAGAAAGGCCTCATAGAGCCTTAGCGAGCTCGACGGACCATTCGAAAAGCTGGCATCCACGGAATGCCCGACCATGCCGTAAAGCGCTGCGGCCAGCATGAGCCCGATCAAAACCATCGGGGCGACGACGAAAGCAAGCTTGTGCTCGATATATTCGCGCTTGATAAGAGCAATAAAGGCGCGCATCAGGCCGCTCCCGCGTTGAATGTCTCACGCTGCATGAGCGCAACGAAAAGGTCCGACAGCGTCGGCGTGGAGACCTGACCTAGCGGCTTGAGCTCGCTACGGTCTACGCCATCGAAGATCATGACCGTCTGCCCGAAGCGGCTCTCGACATAAATCGGCCCAAGCGCCCTCGCGCTTTCGGCATGTGCCGGATCGGAAATGACGAGTTGCGCGAACTTCTCGTTCACGGTCTCCATCTGCATGTGGACGATCATCTCGCCGTCGCGGATGAACATGATGTCCGAAAGCATGAACTCGATCTCGTCCACCTGGTGCGTGGTGATCAGGAGCGTGCGCTCCTCGGTCATGTAGTCCTCAAGAAGACGGCGATAGAAGCGCTTGCGATAGGTGATGTCGAGCCCAAGCGTGGGTTCGTCGAGCACCAGAAGCTTCGCATCGATCGCCATGACGACAGCGAGGTGAAGCTGTGCGATCATGCCTTTGGAGAGGTTCTTGATCTTGGCCTCGGGCCGGATATCCGTGCCCGAGAGAAACTCGCGTGCCTTGTCCTGACTGAAATTGGGATGGATGTTCGAAAGGAGCGCGAACAGTTCGCGAACGCGCAAGAACCGCGGCAATGAGGCGACGTCCGAAATGAATGCGACGTTGTTCATCAACTGCGTGCGACTTGCGAACGGATCGAGTCCCAGGACCTCGATCTTGCCCTCGCACTGGGTCAGGCCCAGAAGTGCGTTCAGCGTCGTCGTCTTGCCCGCCCCGTTATGCCCGACAAGCCCATAGATGCGGCCTGGCGGAATATCGAAGTCCAGCCCGTGCAGGATTTCGGTCTTGCCGAAGCTCTTGCGGAGCCCCCGTGCTGAAACGATTGGCCTCTCACTCATCACTCTTGCCCTCACGCTTGAGAAGATCGTCGAGACTGAGACCGAGCGAGGCGATGCGCTCCTTGATCATCGGCCAGTCTTCTTCGAGAAATTTTTCACGTTCATGTGTCCGCAGTTTTTCCCGCGCGCCCTCAAGAACGAACATGCCCAGCCCCCTGCGCTTTTCCACGATTTCCAGATCGACGAGAGACTGATAAGCCTTGGTGACGGTCAACGGATTGACCGAAAGGTCGGTGGCAACCTGCCGGACCGAGGGCAGGGGTGCACCTTCGCCTATGGTGCCGCCGAGGATCATCCCGATCATTTGTTGCCGGATCTGGATGAAGATCGGCGTATCGTCTCGCCATTGTGTCATGTATTAACTCTCATAGTGTGTTACATGAGTAGTACACTATATCTGATTTGGCAAGCGCTAATTGCAAGCGCCTCTCTTGCCGGGTTGGTAGGCCCGTTCTAGGTTTGCGCCCAGAGTACCCTAATTGGCCGGAGGACGCATGGCAGGCGAGGCAACACACGCGGCCGCAGAGGCTGCAGCGCACGGGTTCGACCTTTTCCCCGTCGTCGCCATTCTGGCCGCCGGCGTTATTGCCGTGCCGATTTTCAAGCGGTTCGGGCTGGGTTCCGTGCTGGGCTATCTCGCGGCGGGCCTTGCGATCGGTCCGTTCGGGCTGCGCATCGTCAGCGAACCCGAGACGATCCTTCATACTGCTGAACTGGGCGTTGTGATGTTCCTCTTCGTCATCGGGCTCGAAATGCAGCCGCGGCGGCTCTGGAGCCTGCGTAAGGAAATCTTCGGCCTCGGGGTCCTGCAGGTGGCGACATGCGCTACGCTTCTAACGGGCGCGGGCGTGGTGATCGGCCTGCCACCGCTCATCGCGCTTATCGCGGGGCTGGGCTTCGTACTCACTTCAACGGCGATCGTGTTCCAGGTGCTTGAGGAGCGTGGCGAAATCGCTACGCCGGCGGGCCAGAAGATGGTTTCGGTACTTCTGCTCGAAGACCTCGCCATCGTGCCGCTGCTGGCCTTCGTAGCCTTCATCGCTCCCCAGGCTGAAGATGTCTCTCTAGCCGGGCGGCTGACCGGCATCGGTATTGCTGTCGCGGCCATCGCCGGGCTTGTGATTGTTGGCCGGTTCCTCCTGAACCCGCTGTTCCGTATCCTCGCAAACGCGCATGCTCGTGAGGTGATGACTGCCGCCGCGCTGCTAGTCGTGTTGGGCGCTGCTCTCGCGATGGACATCTCCGGCCTTTCGATGGCGATGGGCGCTTTCCTCGCAGGCGTTCTGCTTTCCGAATCCACCTTCCGGCACCAGCTCGAGGCCGATATCGAGCCGTTCCGCGGCATCCTTCTGGGGCTCTTCTTCATCGCGGTCGGTATGTCGCTGGACCTCAATGTGATTGCGCAGAGTTACCCGCTCATTTTGCTCGCGGTGATCGCCTATATGGTCGTCAAATCCGCCGGCATTTATGCCGTGGCGCGATTTCTGCGCTCCTCGCACACAGAGGCGCTTGAGCGGGC
Organism: Pelagibacterium halotolerans; assembly: GCF_044811015.1. Taxonomy (GTDB): domain Bacteria; phylum Pseudomonadota; class Alphaproteobacteria; order Rhizobiales; family Devosiaceae; genus Pelagibacterium; species Pelagibacterium halotolerans_A. The sequence continues at coordinate 1,827,331 of NZ_CP085243.1, read as the reverse complement.
CGTGCTCATGGCGCAAGGCGGGGAATTCGCTTTCGTGCTGTTTTCGTCGGCCCTTTCGGTCGGGATTTTGGACGCCGGGATGGCGGCTATCCTCAACGCCACCGTCATTGTCTCGATGATATTGACCCCGCTCGCGATCATGGCAATGACGCGGCTGACGCCCAAGCCCGAGACAGACCTCGATGGCGTTGAGGAAGTGCCCGACGGGCTCTCGGGCTCGGTGCTGATGATCGGCTTTGGTCGCTTCGCTCAACTCGTCAGCCAGCCGCTGCTCGCCAAGGGTGTCGATGTGTCGATCATCGACAACGACGTCGAAATGATCCAGGCTGCCGCCGATTTTGGCTTCAAGGTCTATTACGGAGACGGCACGCGCCCTGATATTCTCCACGCCGCCGGCGCGGGCACGGCAACGGCCATACTCGTTTGCATCGATAAGCCAGAGGACGCGACGCGGATCGCCGAGCATGTCAAATCCGAATATCCCCTCGCCAAGCTCTACGTCCGCGCCTTTGACCGGCAGCATGCGCTCGAACTGGTCCGGATTGGTGTAGACTACCAGATCCGCGAAACCCTCGAATCCGCCCTTGTCTTTGGCTCAGAGGCACTGGTGGCCCTCGGCGTGGATGCCGACGAGGCCCGCGAAATCATTGAGGACGTCCGATTGCGCGACGCCGATCGCTTCGAGATGCAGATCGCCGGAGGCATGATGGCCGGCGCGGACATGCTCCAAGGCAATACGGGCATTCCCAAACCCTCACCGCTGACCAAGCCGCGCCGTCAGGGCACTGCCATCAATCCCGAAGCCGAGGAGATTGTTGCGGCGCGAGAGCGGGAGAAGGCGGAGGAGGCCGGTTAGGCGCGATCCGATATAACCGCATTCCGCGCTGAACGCCGCTCACCGCACGACGGTAATTCGCTCCGCCGCCCGCGTTATACCCGTATAAAGCCACCGCTGTGCCTCCTCTCGAAAGACGAAACTTTCGTCGAAAAGGTAGACATGATCCCACTGGCTGCCCTGCGCCTTGTGGACCGTGAGGCAATAGCCATAGGTAAACTCGTCATATTGCCGGCGGAGCTGCCAGCTCATTTCCGCGTCGTCGCCGGTGAAAAAACCTAGATGCGTGCGCACCTTGGTCTGTACCGAGGTGCGATCGCTATCCTCGGGGTCGATAGTTAACTCAAGCGTGCCGCCGGCGCGCTTTTTGATCTCGGCGACAGACCAGATCTGGCCGTTCAATAGTTTCTTCTGCGGATTGTTCCGCAGGCAGACGAGCCGGTCGCCTTTGACCGGAATATCGGCGGGTAGGCCTTTGAGTTCACGGATACGGTTGTTGTAGTGGAGCCGTGTCTTGTTGCGCCCGACAAGCACCTGATCTGCGTCGAGCACTTCGGCCTGATCGACCTCGCGGCGCGGGACGACCTTACTCTCGCCATATGTACCATAGTCGAGCCCACGCCCTTCCCGGATATCGAGCGAGAGCCGCACGATGGGGTTGTCCCGTGCCTGGCGATGGATTTCGGTGAGCATGACGTCGGGCTCTTCGGCAGTGAAGAAGCCCTGGCCTTGTACCGGAGGGAGCTGGAAAGGATCGCCCAAAACGAGAATTTTTGTGCCGAAGCTCAAAAGGTCCAAGCCCAATGCCTCATCGACCATCGAAACCTCGTCGATGACGATAAGGTCCGCATCCGCCGCAGGCGATTCAGGATCGAGTACGAAGCGCGGCTCGCCTTCTTTCTCGCTCACGCGCGTATAGATCAGCGAATGGATGGTCGAGGCGCCCTTGCAACCGCGCTTGCGCATGACGAGTGCCGCCTTTCCTGTAAACGCGGCGTATTTGACGGTGTCGACGTCCTGCGCCAGATGGCGCGCAAGGGTAGATTTGCCCGTACCGGCCCAGCCGAACAAGCGGAAGACCTGCTTGCCGGCGGGGTCGTTGAGCCAGCTAGAGACTGCCTTGAGCGCAGCGTCCTGCTGGCTGGACCAGACAACCATTTGTGCGCCACACTCCAGTTCGGGTAATCGAGAGAATCATCAGGGTCGAACCGCAACACTAGCGCGGCATCGAGGTCGGTGACCAGTTTGGATGAGGAACAAGAATGCAGGCGAAAGAGGTGCTGGAATTCTGGTTTGAGCGGCACGGTCCCGACGACTGGTTCGGTGGCGACGGTGACTTCGACGATGCTTGCCGTGAGGCGCTTTCGGGGGTTCACGCCAAAGCCGTTCGGGCCGAGCTTTGGGCCTGGCGCGAAACGCCCGAGGGCCGGCTAGCCGAAATCATCCTGCTTGACCAGCTCTCGCGTCAACTTTATCGCGGCCAGCCGCAGGCCTTTTCATCCGACACGATGGCGGTGAGCTTGGCGCAGGAAATCGTCTATCGCGGGCTCGACGAGGGGTTCACCGAACACCAGAAACTCTTTGTCTACATGCCGTTCCAGCACGCGGAATCGCTTCCTATCCAGGAGGAGGCGGTCCGACTCTTCAGATCGCTCGGCAATGACGATTTGCTCCAATACGCGCTCGACCATAGGGATGTCATCGTTCGCTTCGGCCGCTTCCCCAAGCGCAACGCAGCGCTGGGCCGTGCCTCGACTCCCGAGGAAGAAGCCTATATCGCCGAGCGGTCTGAAAGCGTGTTCTGATCGGCACCTGCGGCAGCAGCGCACAGGACCAAAGGCGCATTTTGCCGCGTATGCGCACACGCTACAGTCTTCGCCGAAACTCCGAGCGGGGAACCATCTATGGGCACGCCATATCCATTCCTCCACCCGGACCGCGACGCAGTATTATCCGAATTGCACGCGCGTCCGCTCCACCTGATCGATGCCGGTGTGCGCGTGCGGCGGGTGGTGCTTGTGGTTGCGCCAGTGGCCGGGGCGATGCGCGCGGCGATTGAGCGTTTTTCAGCCTTCGCCACACCCTTGGGCATCGACTGCGCGGAGCGCTCCGCGCGCCAGTACAGTTTTAAAACCGAAACCCGCTGCGTCACCTGGGAATTCCATACGGAATTCATCACCGTTACCTGGTATGCGCCGCTCGACGACAACGAGAACTGGCCCGACGATATCGGTCTGAGCGCGCTGGGCGACGCAAAGCTTGTCGGCGCGACGCGTGTCGATGTCATCGAAGGCGCCGCGCTGCCACAGACGCTTCTGGCGACGTTTCGGCCCGAAAGCCTATGTGCGGCCTCGGTGGAGACCGGTAAGGCGCAAGTCGCGACCGACTTCGTGCCCGACGCGGACGGGTTCACGCGCTTCGAATTTGCCGCCGGAGGGCTCACGGCTTTCCGCCGCTCGATCACGCTAAGACGCCTGCTCGAAATCGAAACCTACAGGACCATGGCGCTGCTCGCCCTGCCGCTCGCGCGCGAGACCGCCCCGACCCTGCGGGCCGCCGAAACGGAGCTCGAAGCGCTGATCGAGGGCCTTTCGAATGCGACAACGCCTGAGCAGATTCAGGAGCGATTGGCGGGACTGCACGCGCTTTCGGTGCGGTCCGGGCAGATTTCGGAAAAACTCGGATACCGCTTCTCGGCGGCGCAGGCCTATGGCGAAATCCTGAGAATGCGGCTGGACAAGCTGCGCGAGGCAACACTGGGGCATGGCTCGTCGCTGACCACTTTTATTGGCAACCGTGTCGAGCCGGCGCTCGCGACTTGCGAGGCGATCAATAAGCGGATCGCGGTGCTCTCGGCCAAGATCGAGCGCGGCATCGAGCTTTTGAACCTGCGGATCGGGCTCGATATGCAGATCCAGAATACACAAGTGCTCGAAACCATCGCCCGGACGTCTCAGAGCCAGTTTCGCCTGCAGCGGACGGTGGAGGGACTCTCGATAATCGCGATTACCTATTATCTTCTGGGCATAATCGGTTACGCGCTGGCCGGACCGCTATCGGTGCTGCACTGGGACAAGACGATGGCGCTCTCAATCGCCGCGCCGTTCGCGCTTTTGGGCGTATGGTTATCGATGCGCGCGATCCGCAAGAAGGTGCATTAAGGACACTCTCAAGAATACCGGCATCGTCTCGCTTGTCTTTTTCTCGCGCAGCGCCGCCGGGCGAGAAAAATCCGGCGCGATCCGACGCAGGTATTCTTGAGAGTGTCCTAAGCCACGAACGCCTCTTTTGGCACCAGCGCGCCATGGTGACCGATGACGACGCCTGCCGTGGCATGGCCCTGGCGTGCGGCGGCTTCCGGGTCGCGGCCGGAAAGCCTCGCTGCGATATAGCCGCCATTGAAGCTGTCGCCCGCACCCGTTGCGTCAACGACGGTGGAGACGATCTGCGCAGGCACGCTGACGCGCGTCGTTCCGGCGGCAACGAGCGCAGGGTCACCGCCGTTCTTGACGACGACCTCAACCGCGCCGGCTGCAAGATAGCGATCCGCAGTGGCCTCTGCGTCCTTATCGCCGAAATAGCGCACTTCGTCTGCATGTGTGGGCAACACGATGCTCGATATCCGAGCCGCTGCCGTGAGCGCTTCCCGGACGGCATCGTCACTCGGCCAAAGCGCTGGCCGGATATTGGGATCGAACGCCACCATCGCGCCGGCTTGTCGTCGCGCGCCGATGGCAGTGATCAGCCGTTGCCGCGCTTCGGGCGCGAGGATCGCAAGCGTGATGCCGGAAAAATAGACGACATTTGTATCCCTGAGCGCCGCGTCGAGCTGCGCCGGATCGTCGGCCAGCAATTTAGCCGCCGAGGTATCGCGCCAATACGTGAAGTGCCGGTCGCCTTCGGCCTGATGGATCATGTAGAGCCCGGCGCGCTTTCCGGGGATCTTCGCGATCAGATCGGTGCCGATACCGCTTGCGGCAATATGGTCAACCATCTGGTCCGAATAGATGTCGTCTCCGACCGTGGTGAAATAATCCACCTGCCAGTCCGTGCCCAGTCCTAGCCGCAAATAATAGGCAGTGTTGAGCGTATCTCCCGCAAACCCCAGCCGGTACATCCCTGCATGGCCGCCGCTCAATTCCACCATAGCCTCGCCGGCTGAAACGATCCGCCCGCCCATCAGGAATGCGCCCTTTCCGCGAGGTAGGCTTCGGGTGACATCACGATGCTTGTGTCGATCTCCCCAATCGCGCCGAAATCCTTGTCCTTATAGCCGATGGCCCAAAGGACTGACTGGATCGCCGCGAGCCGCGCGCGCTTTTTGTCGTTGGCGCGAATGACTGTCCAGGGCGTGTCCGGCGTGTCGGTCGCTGTGAACATCGCGTCGCGGTGCTCGGTGTATGCGTCCCACATGTCGAGCGCCTTGAGATCGACGGGCGAGAGTTTCCAGACCTTGACCGGATCGTGCCGCCGGTCGTGGAAGCGTTTCAACTGCATCTCGCGTCCGATCTCGAGCCAGAATTTGAAAAAATGGATGCCGTCGTCCTTGATCATGCGCTCGAACTGCGGCGCCTCGCGCAAAAAGGCTGCCGTCTGCGCCTCGGTGCAGAACCCCATCACCGGCTCAACGACCGCGCGGTTGTACCAGCTCCTGTCGTAAAGCGCGATTTCGCCGCCCGCCGGCATGTTGGCAGCATAGCGCTGGAAGTACCATTGTCCCGCCTCGCGGTCCGACGGCTTGGGCAGAGCGACGGTCCGCGCATTGCGGGGGTTGAGGTTTTCCAGAAAGCGTTTGATCGTGCCGCCTTTGCCCGCGGCGTCCCGTCCTTCGAACAGCGCCAACACGCGCCCGCCCGTTGCGAGAAGGTGGCTCTGCAATTTCACCAGTTCGATCTGTAGCGCTCGCAGCCTGTCGCGATAAAGGTCGCCGTCCATGGTGTCGCCATAAGGATAGCCGCCGCTTTCCAGGGCGTTCGTCTTGACCCATTTGGGCAAATCGGGATCGTTGAGATCGAATTCGGGCATAAAGCGCGTCCGCTGTTCCTTTGAGGTGTGGATATCTAGTGATATCCGGTACTTGGGCTATGGTCCTCTCCAACCAATATCATGGCAATGTCATATGGCCGCGCTAAGCGCAATGACACTATGGATGAGTCTGTTGCAATGAACCGGAATCGTGCCGCAAAGGCAAAGCCGCGCCGTGGCCCTGGAGCGTTCGCACGTCCAGAATATGCTACCGGCCTGGCGGCTGCGGCGATCCTTTTGTTGTTGGCATTTTTCGGGCGGCTCGGCTGGTCTGATGCCGTGCTTGGCACTGGAGCCATCGCTGCAATTATGCTGATCGCTACACGTCTGATCACCGCGCCCGCGGAGCAGGAAGCGGATGCGCAGCCGGAAACCGGAGTTGCGCCGGCCGTGGCCCATTTCGCGGACACGCTCACCCAGCCCTGCCTTATCGTGAACGACCGCGCGGTCCTCATTTACCGCAACCCCGCCGCCGCCCAGCAATTCCCTCGTGCACGCTTGGGTGATCCGCTCGCCTTCACGCTGCGCGATCCCGATCTCGTCGAGGCCGTCGATAGGGCGCTACTAACGAAAGCGGCGCAGCATGTCGAGGTACATCTGACGGTGCCTAACGACACTTGGTACCGCGCTGCCGTGGTACCCTACCGAGCCGAAGGCGAAGACGGTGACGATTGTGTCGCGATCACGCTCTTCGATTTCACCGAGCAGAAGCGCACCGACCGTATGCGCGCTGACTTTGTCGCCAATGCGAGCCACGAATTGCGTACGCCATTGACCTCACTGATGGGGTTTATCGATACCCTGCAAGGGTCCGCAGCCAAGGACGAGGCCGCCCGTGCAAGGTTCCTCGGCATCATGCGCAACCAGGCCGAGCGGATGTCGGGATTGATCGACGACCTTTTGTCGCTCTCGCGCATCGAACTGCGCCAGCACGTCAAACCGACAACGGAAGTCAACCTCAACCTGCTGTTGCGCGAGGTTGCCGAAGGGCTAGAGCCACGGCTCGAAGAGGCGAAGATAAAGCTCAATCTCGACCTGCCGGACACTCCGATCACGGTGATTGGGGACCGGCAGGAATTGTTTGAGGTGCTCGAGAACCTCGCCGACAACGCCATCAAATATGGCGGCAGCGGTGGCCGGGTCGACATCACGCTGACCCCGGGGGCGAGCCGCACAGGTGCGCACCATGCGATCACCGTAACCGACTACGGACCCGGTATTGCACAGGAGCACGTCCCACGCCTCACCGAGCGGTTTTATCGGGTCGATGCGGAATCGAGCCGCAAGAAAAAGGGTACGGGCCTGGGCTTGGCCATCGTCAAGCACATTGTCTCGCGCCACCATGGCGAGATGACGATCCGCTCGACGGTGGGAGAGGGTACCAGGGTCGAAGTTCTCTTGCCACGATAGCTGCGTAGCGCATCTGCGCCGACAGGACCGCGGGATTTCCCAACCGCGCGGAGACGGCCTAGCGCATGTGACAAATACCGCCCGAACTTCCGTTGTTCACAGGTGGTCTGGGAAATTAATGCTATATATCAATCGGTTCCGTTGTCATCCAACTGTCACTAAAACGACATAGAAGCTTTAGGGGCGGGTCTTAGGGTGCGAGCCGTCAAGGGTCGAGATCATGCTTAGAGCGGGTCTCGTCAGTTTTTCAAAGGGGGCTGGAAGGCCCTGAACAGGCTTCTTAAAGGAAGGCAAGAAATTATGAAGACCGCACTTTACGTGAGCACTGCTGCTCTTCTCGTCGCGGCGTCGCTCGGTGCGACCGCTGCGAATGCGCAGAGCCGCGATCAGATTCGCATTGTTGGTTCCTCGACGGTGTTCCCCTACACGCAGGCGGTTTCCGAGCAATTCGCCGCTGCCACAGAATTCGCTGCTCCGGTCGTTGAATCCACTGGCACGGGCGGTGGTATGCAGATCTTCTGCGAGGGTGTTGGTGCCGAGTTCCCCGACATCACCGGCGCCTCGCGTGCCATGAAAGAATCTGAGTACGAACTTTGCCAGACCAACGGCGTAGACAGCATTTCCGAAGTGTTGATCGGCTTTGACGGACTTTCGGTCGCTCATTCGCAGAGCGCGCCGGACATGGACCTGACCAAGGCCCAGCTTTTCCAGGCCCTGGCTGCCGAGGTTGAAGTCGACGGCGAAGTCGTTGCCAATCCCTACACCAACTGGTCGGAAATCGACCCGTCGCTCCCCAACTTCGAAATCACTGTCTTCGGTCCTCCTCCGACCTCGGGCACCCGCGACGCGTTCGTTGAACTCGTCATGGAAGAAGGCTGCGCCGAATTCCCGGCCATCGCCGCTCTTGACGAAGACAAGATGGACGAAGTCTGCCAGCGCATGCGCCAGGACGGCCCGTTCGTGGAAGCCGGTGAGAATGACAACCTGATCGTTCAGCGCCTCAACGCTGACGCCAATGCTCTGGGTATCTTTGGCTACTCGTTCCTCTATGAGAACCAGGATACGCTCAAGGCCGTCGCCATCGAGGGCGTTTCGCCGGCACCTGAAACGATCGCCGATGGTTCCTACGGCGTTTCCCGTCCGCTGTTCTTCTATGTCAAGAACGCGCATATGGGCGTGATCCCGGGTCTTACCGAGTTCGTCAACGAATACGTCTCCGAGGCCTCCTTCGGTCCGGGCGGTTACCTCGAAGAACGCGGCCTGATCCCGCTTTCGGATGAAGAGCGCGATGCGACACGCGCCAACATCGAAGCGCGCACCAACATGACGCGCTACGAATAAGCCTAAACGTATGGCCGGGGGTATCGATCCCCGGCCATACAGCCTTTCTGGAACACCTACCGGAGACCGCAAGTGGTTGGCGTCATTTTTGCAGCAATCGTCATTCTGACACTGGTCTCATTCTTTGTCGGCCGAAGCGCGGGCAACAGGTTTTTCGCAAGTGCCGGCGCCGAGATGCATTCCCTCGCCGGATATCACGGCGCTTTCGTTGCGATCTGGGTTGGCGTACCGGCGCTTGTTCTCGTTCTCATGTGGCTGTTGTTCCAAGGGACGGTCATTGACGGTCTCCTTCTTGCGAGCCTGCCGCCTTCGATGACCGAAGGCCTGGAACCAGGCCGCGTCAATCTGCTGCTTTCCGAAATCAAGAACGCCGCCGCCGGGATGACGTTCGGTGAGCCTTCGCCCGAAGTGACCGCGGCCGCTGAAACCTGGCTGCGCTGGAACGCGATCGCGGGCTGGGCCATGGTGGTCGTCGCGCTGGCGGTGATGCTGATCGGCGGGTTCATCGCCTACCAGCGGCTAACGCCGCGCTTTCGTGCGCGGAACAATGTCGAATTGTTCGTGAGCGGGTTCATGATTTTCTGCTCGCTGATTGCGATCATCACAACGGCGGGCATCATCATTTCGCTTGTGACCGAGTCCATGCAATTCTTCGCAATGGTGCCGGCGCACGAGTTTTTCTTTGGGCTCAATTGGGAGCCTCAGATCCCCATTCGCGAAGATCAGATCGCCGGGAGCGGCGCCTTTGGTGCAGTCCCCGTCTTTGTCGGTACGCTCGTTATCGCTGCGATCGCTATGGTCGTCGCCGTGCCGGTGGGCGTATTCACGGCCATCTATCTGGTCGAGTATGCGAATCAGCGGCTGCGCAATATCGTCAAGCCGATCATGGAAATTCTCGCCGGCATCCCGACCGTGGTTTACGGCTTTTTCGCGGTTTTGACCGTTGCGCCCGCGATCCGCCAAGCCGGCAGCCTCATGGGCATTGCAACGTCGCCGAACTCTGCGTTGGCGGCTGGCGGCGTCATGGGTATCATGATCATTCCCTTTATCTCGTCGCTTTCGGACGATGCGCTGCGCGCCGTGCCACGTGCGCTGCGTGACGGCTCCCTTGCCATGGGCGCGACCCGCGCTGAAACGATGATCAGGGTCATGCTTCCGGCCGCACTTCCGGGCATTGCAGGCGGCATCCTTCTCGCGCTTTCGCGCGCGATCGGAGAAACCATGATTGTGGTAATGGCGGCTGGGCTGATCGCATCGATCACAATCAATCCCCTCGACTCCGTCACCACTGTTACCGTTCAGATCGTGACGCTCCTGATAGGCGATACGGCCTTCGACAATCCCAAGACGCTCGCTGCCTTTGCCCTAGGGCTTGTGCTCTTCATCGTCACGCTATGCCTCAACGTCGTTGCGCTCACGATCGTGCGTAAATATCGCGAGCAATATGAATAGGGATGCAAACAAGATGACCGACCTCGTGCAACATTCCGTCGCATCCCAGCCGGCAGATATCGGCGAGCGGCTGCGCAAACGGCGCTATGCAGCCGACCGACGCCTCAGGGCCTACGGCGTGGTCGCGATCGCTTCGGCTATCGGACTGCTCGGCATTCTGATCGCGACACTTGTTCTGGGCGGCTATCAGGCTTTTACGCAGACCCACGTCCGTGTCGCATTCCCGATTTCGACCGAGTATGTCGATCCCGACGATCTACGGGGTAGCAACTGGCGCGCCGTCGTTGCCGAGGGCGTAGAGGTGCTGTTCCCGCAGATCGAGGACCCCGCTACACTACGGACTGCCGGTCAGATTCTGACGAATAACACGCAGTTCTTCGTCCGCGATGCGGTGATGCGCGATCCTTCGGTGATCGGCGGCACACTCGTTATGGAAGTTCCGGCCTCCGATCCTTATGACCAGCTCAACAAGGGCGTCCTCGACCGCGACCTGCCGGAAGACCGCCGGCGCCTCGACAACGAGCAGATCGGGCTTTTCGATCAGCTCGTCGACGAAGGCTTGGTTTCGCGGCCTTTCAACTGGGCGTTGTTCTTCAATTCCGACAGCCGATTCCCGGAAATCGCTGGCTTGGCGGGTGCGATCGTTGGTTCGTTCTATGCGCTGATGGTTTGTTTTGTGATCAGCTTCCCGGTTGGCATCGCGGCGGCTATTTATCTCGAAGAGTTTGCGCCGAAAAATAGGGCGACTGACATCATCGAGGTTAATATCAACAACCTGGCCGCGGTTCCGTCCATCGTGTTCGGCCTGCTCGGTCTTGCGGTCTTCCTCCAGATATTCGGCCTGCCGCGCTCGGCTCCTCTCGTCGGCGGTATGGTTCTGTCGCTGATGACCTTGCCGACGATCATCATCGTGACCCGGAACGCGCTCAAATCGGTTCCACCGTCTATCCGCGAGGCGGCAATGGGCATGGGCGCGTCCAGGCATCAGGTGATCATGCATCATGTACTGCCGCTCGCGCTTCCAGGCATCCTCACAGGAACCATCATTGGCCTCGCCCAGGCGCTTGGCGAAACCGCGCCTTTGCTGCTGATCGGAATGAATTCGTTCATCACGAGCCCCCCGGGTGGCCTGATGGACGCATCGACCGCTTTACCGACGCAGATTTTCATCTGGGCCGACAGTCCCGAGCGCGGCTTTGTCGCGCGAACATCCGCTGCCATTTTGGTTCTTCTCGGCTTCCTGATCGTTATGAACGGCATTGCGATCTTCCTGCGCCAGCGCCTTGAGCGCACCTGGTAACCAACGTTAAGGACGTATTCCCATGGCCACCGCTGCTCCCGCCAGTTCGGCTGAAATGCAAAAGTTCGAGACGATCCGCACGCCCGACGAAATCGAGCGCTCGGTCAAGCTGCGTGCCCAGGACGTCAGCGTCTTCTATGGAGAAAAGCAGGCGCTTTTTAACGTTTCGATCGATATCCCCGAAAAGGCGGTCAGCGCCTTCATCGGTCCTTCGGGGTGCGGCAAGTCGACCTTCTTGCGCTGCATCAACCGGATGAATGACACCATCGATGGCTGCAGGGTTGTCGGCGATATCTCCCTCGATGGTCAGAACCTTTACGATTCGAGCCTTGACGTCGTCGAACTGCGTGCGCGGATCGGGATGGTCTTTCAAAAGCCCAACCCGTTCCCCAAATCGATTTTCGAGAATATCGCCTACGGCCCCAAGATCCACGGGCTCGTGCGCAACAAGACCGACCTCGAGGAAATCGTTGTCTCCTCGCTGCAGAAGGCGGGGCTTTTCAACGAGGTCAAGGATCGCCTTCACTCGCCTGGCACCGGGCTTTCGGGGGGCCAGCAGCAGCGTTTGTGCATCGCGCGCGCCATCGCCGTCGGCCCCGAAGTCATTCTGATGGACGAGCCGTGCTCGGCGCTCGACCCCATCGCAACTGCGGTGATCGAAGAGTTGATCGATGAATTGCGCGAGAACTACACCATCGTCATCGTCACCCACTCGATGCAGCAGGCCGCGCGCGTCTCGCAGAAAACCGCGTTCTTTCACCTGGGCAAGCTGATCGAGGAAGGGCCGACCGAAGGGATCTTCACCAATCCCAAGGACAAGAAAACCCAGGACTACATCACGGGCCGTATCGGGTAGGAGCGCTCTCAACATGCCGACCAACGAACACATCGTCGCCTCTTACGAGGACGAACTGACCGAACTGGCCCGCTCGATCTCCGAGATGGGCGGCCTCGTCGAAAAAGCCATCGCCAATGCCGCCGACGCGCTGGTGCGGAACGACGCCGAACTTGCGCTCGCCACCGTCGCCGCCGACAAGAAGGTGGATGCGATGCAAAAAGAGATCGACGAGATGGCCGTTTCGATCATCGCCCGCCGCCAGCCCATGGCGTCGGACCTGAGGTTAGTGATCGCCTCGATCCACGTCGCCAACGATCTTGAACGTATTGGCGATATGGCCAAATCCACGGCTCGCCGTTCAACCGAAATTGACGGACTCGCCGCTTCGACCCAGTTCAAGAACGGCATGCGCCACATGGCGGATCTGGCGCTACGTCAGGTCAAGCTTGCTCTCGATGCGTTTGCATCCAAAGACAAGGATATGGCCGTCGAGGTTGTCGAGCGCGATACCGAAGTGGACGCGCTCTATGTCTCGCTCTTCCGCGAACTTCTGACCTATATGATGGAAGATCCGCGTAACATTACCATGTGCACGAATCTTCTGTTCTGTGGCAAGAATCTCGAGCGGGTCGGTGACCATGCCACCAACATTGCCGAGCAGGCCTATTTCATGGCCACAGGCAATACGCTGACCTCGGATATCGAGGATATCAAGCGCGAGCAGATCAAGAGCTAGTCATGATACCGCATATATTGGTCGTCGAGGACGAGACCGATCTCGTCGAGTTGCTGCGCTACAATCTCGAGGCTGAGAATTTCGCGGTCTCGACCGCTGAAGATTCCGAAGAGGCGATGCTGCGGGTTGCCGAGAACCGTCCGGACCTGATCTTGCTCGACTGGATGCTTCCGGGCACCTCGGGTATCGAGATCTGCCGCCGCTTGCGCGCCCGCGAGGAAACCGCACGGGTGCCGATCATCATGCTCACCGCGCGCGGGGAAGAAGAAGAGCGCGTGCGCGGGCTCGCGACTGGGGCTGACGACTATGTGGTCAAGCCGTTCTCGCTCCCTGAACTGATGGCGCGCATAAACGCACTGCTGCGCCGCTCCAACCCGCAATTGATCGCGGCGATTTTGAAGGCCGGGGATATCGAACTCGACCGTACCACACACCGTGTGCGGCGTTCGGGCAAAGAAGTCCATCTCGGGCCAACCGAATACCGGCTGCTCGAATACCTGATGGGCAATCCAGGGCGTGTTTATTCGCGTGAGCAGCTGCTCGATGGTGTGTGGGGCACGGATGTCTATGTCGATGAGCGGACGGTGGACGTTCACGTCGGGCGCTTACGCAAGGCTATCAACCGTGGCCGGGCGAAAGACCCGATCCGCACCGTACGCGGCGCGGGGTATGCGTTCGATGAGAAGTTCGTAACGCCCTGAGGGCGCACCTGTTCGTCCGGCGACCCTCGAGCCCCGGTTTCAAATAGCGTGGACGGTATGCGGCGAGACGCGCCTCATACTGATTATTAAAGTGCGAGACGAGCCTCGCCGCATACGCCCGGGATTTTTGGCTTGGCGTCCGCTCGGGCTGGGGCCAATCCCCGCCAGGTTTCCCCGGTGACCACAGGATCGCTGTGGCTGGCCACGGTGACGTTTGGGCCTCCGCTGGGACGACTCCCATCGGACCCGGACCGGTCCCGCCCAAACGTTCGTTGCGCCTGCGCCCATCAAAAGCGGGTCCGTGGAAAGCATCATACTTGACGTTTCGGGGGCGGGGATAAGTTTGTGAGTGCACTTGTGCGATGCTGCCTGCGTCGTGCCACGCCCCTCGGCCCTTCGAGGCCCGCTCACGCGGGCACCTCAGGATAAGGGGCTACTGGTGGACGGGTGCTTTCGGGCAAGGGGGTACCTCACCATGACGGCTACTTATATAGAGCGCCGCAATCCCAGTGGCCCTCATGGTGAGGTGCGAGGCAAAGCCTCGCCTCGAACCACGAGGGCGTGGCACGGAGGCCGGATTTGGGCTCTTTCACCGCCTGTCGATGCGCCGATTGACCATCGTACCGGCCTCGGCCCCCAGCCATACCGCTCCCAGCCAAACACCGAGTGACAGTGCCGCATAGCCAAGTGCCATTCCCGCAGCCCCCGTGTGCACCAGCGCAACCGCCTCGAGACTGAAGACCGAGAAGGTCGTGAACCCGCCACAGAACCCCGTCATCCACAGGTGCCGTCCGACCGCACGGAGCGGCCAGCGTCCTGATGGCGCGCCAACGGCAGCGATAAGTCCGATCAAAAACGAGCCGAGCCCGTTGGCGATGAGCGTTGCCCAGGGCAGGCCGGCGCCAAACGAAACCGGAAATGCCAACGAAATCAGCGCACGGCATACCGCGCCGACCGCACTCCCACCTGCGATTGCAAGCGAAATCCGCGCCGCCGCCCTCACAGCGTCCACCCCAGCCAAAGCCCCAGCGCCGCTCCTGCTATGCACGCAGTCAAAGACGCCGCAATGTATCGCAAGGCGCGGTGATAGTGTCTGGTGCCTGCTAGCTCAAGCGTTTGGAGTGCGAAGGATGAGACCGTCGTGTAGCTGCCGAGAATGCCAGTCGCCAGAAGGGTCCAATGCGGCTGCCCAGCCGTTTCCAGCGTTGCAGCATCAAGTGTCAGTCCGGCGACAAGCCCGATGGCCAGTGCTCCGGTGGCATTGACGGTCAGGATGCCCCAGACTGCATGCCCCAGCCGGTCAGTGACGCGGCGTGAGATCCAATAGCGCAATAACCCACCCACTGCCCCCCCGACTGCAACCAGAAGAAGGGAAACGATCATGGGCGGCATGGCGTGGGATCCGGGCTGATGTTCGGCCGAAGGCTAGCCAAAAAGAGGATACAGAAAAAACCCCGGCGAAATAGCCGGGGTCAGGTTCGCCGGGAGGAATGCCTAGCGCTTCTTGCGGTCGATCTGGTGATAGGCGCGCCGCGAATGGAAATCGCAATAAGGCTTACCCTCATCGGACTCGCGTCCGCAGAAGTGGAAATCCGAATTCATGGGGTCACCGATCGGCCACTTGCAGGTCTTTTCCGACAGCTCAAGGAGCGAGATGCGCTCTTCGGGTGGAATAACGAGTTCAGCAACCTTGTTCTGAACCTCGACTTCGACCTCAAGGGTTTCTTCCATCTTGAGCGCCGTCGCACCGACCATTGGAGCGGACGTGGTGCGACGCTGGCTTGCCGCGTAGGTCGTGCTCGACCCGCCGCCACGGCTCGCACTGCCGCCCGATCCGCCCGACGACGGGCGGCGTGGTGCGCTCGGGCGCGACGTCTTGGCGCGCGGAGCGACGTTAGTCGGCTTGGCACGCGCTGAAAGCTTAAGCCGGTGCACCTTGCCGATCACCGCATTCCGCGTCACGCCATTGCCCAGCTCGCCAGCGATCTGGCTCGCGCTCAGCCCTTCCATCCAGAGCTTCTTGAGCAGCGCAACGCGCTCGTCCGTCCAGGTCATGGTTTAGCTCCACCGCAATTCGCTTTTATAGAGTCCGTTCCCGCACCGCCAATAGCCACCAGCGGCAAAAACACAATGTGTCGTATGATGATGGGGTCCGCCACACGAGATGTCGTGTTCCCAATGGCCTCATCCTACACAGGCGGCGAAATCGGTTTCAAGTGAGCGATCCGAGTTTCCCCCGTTTATCCCACCCAAAACGAATGTGTCGCCGGAAAGAAGCCATCGCTGTTGCACGCGGTCCACAGCGCGCGACGGGGACGTGCTAGACCTCGATTGTGGCGCCGATGAGTCAGGCTTGTGGCCGCGCGCTCCAAAACGCCCGCATCCCGGGCGCCGACATTGACTTTTTGCCCTGCTGACAGCATAAGCAAGACGAAGACGGCGTACCTGAACGCTGGGCGGTTCCGCAAAACGCAAGAGAATTGCAGCGGGACGGCGCCAGATAAGGGTGCGCGTTTTTCGTTTGGGCCCGAACGGGCCTTTCCTGCACTTCGAGACTAAGGGTTTGCTCAGAAATAACTACGTCATCTTGCTTGGTCTTTTCGCCCTTGGCGGTGTTGCTGTCAGCCGGAAATGTCTCGATATTCCCGGCTGACATCAACACCGCCAGGAACAAAAATCCCGGCGCAATCTGAAGCATTTATTTCTGAGTAAACCCCAACAGCAAAAAGGTTCTCATCCCATGTCTGCGCTCTATGGCACGTATGCCCGGTCCGAACTCGCTTTCGAGCGGGGCGAGGGCGTGCGATTGTTCACGAGCGACGGGACGGGCTACCTCGATTTCAACTCGGGCATCGCGGTCAACGCGCTGGGCCATGGCGACCCGCACGTCGTCGCCGCGCTCAAGGCGCAGGCCGACAAGGTCTGGCACGTCTCTAATATTTTCCGTATTCCCGAGCAGGAAAAGCTCGCCGAGCGTCTCGTAGCATCAACCTTCGCGGATGCGGTGTTCTTCACCAATTCGGGCGCCGAGGCGATGGAATGTGCGATCAAGACCGCGCGGCGCTATTTCTACGACAAGGGCGAGCCCGATCGCTTCGAGATCATTGCCTTTACCGGGTCGTTCCACGGCCGCACGATGGCGACCATCGCGGCGGGTGGCAATCCCAGCTATACTGAAGGTTTCGGCCCGGCGGTTCCCGGTTTCAAGCATACGGCTCCGGGCGATCTTGCCACCGTCGAGGCACTCGTTGACGACAAGACCTGCGCGATCCTCATCGAACCGGTGCAGGGCGAGGGTGGGGTGACCGCCATGCCGGATGCTTTCCTCAAGGGCCTCCGGGCATTGTGCGACAAGCACGGCATGCTCTTGATCTTCGATGAGATCCAGTGCGGCTATGGTCGTACGGGGAAGTTCTTTGCCCATGAATGGGCGGGCGTTACGCCGGACATCATGGCTGTCGCCAAAGCCATCGGTGGAGGCTTTCCGCTGGGTGCGTGCCTTGCAACCCAAGAGGTCGCCAAATGCATGGTGCCGGGCACGCACGGTTCGACCTATGGCGGCAATCCGCTCGCCTGCGCGGTCGGCAACGCGGTGCTCGACCGTATCGAGAGCCCCGGCTTTATCGAACATGTCGAGGAGATGGGCAAAGTGCTCGCCTGGCATCTCCAACAGCTCGCGCAGAAATACCCGCAATACGTCACCGAGGTGCGCGGCAAGGGACTTCTCGCGGGGGTCAAGATCACGCCGCCGGTCCGCGATTTCGTCGCGCGGCTGCGAAAGCACAAGCTGCTTGCGGCAGCAGCCAGCGATAACGTTCTGCGCTTCCTGCCGCCGCTCATCGTCGAAAAAGAGCATATCGAAGAGGCGATGGCGATGGTCTCCAGCGCCTTCGACGAGCTCGACGCCGAAACGGCAAACGCCGCGCAATAGGCACTCTTTTTTACATCCCCATTTTTCAGGACCAGTCATCATGACGGGACAGCCCAGACATTTTCTCGATCTCAAGGATATGCCCGCCGAAACGCTGCGGGGCATTCTCGATTTCGCGCACGCGCTCAAGGCGAAGCTCAAGGATGGCGAACGCCCCGCGCTTTTGCAGGACAAGGTGCTCGCGATGATCTTCGAGCGCCAATCCACGCGCACACGAGTCTCATTCGACGTCGGCATGCGGCAGCTCGGTGGCCAGACGTTGATGCTGACCGGCCAGGAAATGCAGCTCGCGCGCGAAGAGACAATCGAGGATACGGCGCGCGTGATGAGCCGCTATGTCGATGCGATCATGATCCGCATACTGAGCCATGACGATTTGCTCGACCTTGCCGGCGCGTCTTCGATCCCGGTCGTCAATGGGCTGACGCGCCGCTCGCATCCCTGCCAGGTGATGGCGGATATCATGACCTATGAGGAGCATAGGGGCTCGCTCAAGGGCAAGAAGGTCGCCTGGATCGGTGACAGCAACAACGTGCTGGCCTCCTGGGTGCACGCGACCGCCAAGTTTGGATCCTCGCTGGCAATTGCCTGTCCCAAGGAATACTGGCCCGACCAGGGGTTGTTGTCCGACATCGCGGAGGTCGGCGCCTCCGTGACGCTGGGCACGGACCCGGTCGCGGCGATGGCCGGTGCCGATCTTGTGATTACCGACACCTGGGTTTCGATGGGTGATACCGACGAGGGCGAGCGCCGCCGCATCTTGAAACCCTTCCAAGTCAACACCAGATTGTTCGCCAACGCCAAATCCGACGCGCTCTTCATGCACTGTCTGCCTGCCCACAGGGGCGACGAGGTCACCGACGAGGTGATCGACGGGCCGCAGTCGGTTGTTTTTGATGAAGCCGAAAACAGGCTTCACGTCCAGAAGGCCATCTTGTGCTGGGCCTTCGGAATCGAAACGCTATAAGGAACCGCCATGAGCGAGACCTCTCTCGAACAGTTTGGGCTCGACAGGCCCGAAAGCGGTGATGACGTTGTCGTGCCATTCACGCTCGACAGCCTTGACAGCCGCGGGCGCGTTGTGCGGCTGGGCGATGCGCTGGATGTGATCATCAATCGCCACGGTTACCCCGAGCCCGTGGCCCGGCTTCTGGGCGAAGCGATCACGCTGACCGCGCTGATCGGGACATCGCTCAAATTCGAGGGCCGGTTCATCCTGCAGTCGCGAACCGACGGACCTGTGAGCCTTCTCGTTGTCGATTACGACACGCCGGATGGCCTGCGCGCCTATGCGCGCTTCGATCAGGATCAACTCGACGCGCAGGTCGCCGAGGGCAAGACCAAACCGGAGGATCTTCTGGGCAAGGGCATTCTCGCGCTGACCGTCGATCAGGGTGTCCACATGGACCGCTACCAGGGCATCGTCGCGCTCGAGGGGGAAGGGCTCGAGGAGGTGGCGCATACCTACTTTCAGCAGTCCGAGCAAATTCCCACACGGGTGCGGCTCGCGGTTGCCGAATATTCCGAGCGCGGCCAGCCGCGTCCAAGCTGGCGTGCCGGCGGCGTGCTGCTTCAGCACCTGCCCGAGCACGGCGGCCAGACCATGCCGGACCTGCCGGGCGACGGCGATTTCGAGAACGAAGCGACAGCGGACCCCAACTTCGTCGAGGATGATCACTGGACCGAGGCCAAGGCGCTGCTCGACACGCTTTCGGACGCCGAATTGGCCGATCCCGAGCTTTCGTCAGAGCGGCTGTTGTTCCGGCTCTACCACGAGACCGGTGTGCGCGTGTTCGAGCCGCAGATTCTTGTCGAGCGCTGTACCTGCTCGGCCGAACGCGTTGAACAGATGATCAACGACTTCACGCCCGAAGAGCGCGAAGACATGGTCGTCGATGGTGAGATCGAGGTAGTGTGCGAATTCTGCTCGACCCACTACAGCTTCAATCCCAATCAATTCTGAGCGGCCGACGAAGCCCCTTTCAAACCTGCCGTCATGCCCATAATCTGTCTTCGAGCGGCGGGGCAGGGGCATGGGGCAGGATATCAATCCCGAACTCTTCATTTTTGTGCGCACGATCATCGGCATGGTGCTCGGGCTGTCGATTGCGCGCCTGCTCGCCGGGCTGGCGCGCTTCGTGCAACACCCGTCGCGCGACAAGGTTTATTGGGTCCATATCGGCTGGGTCGCCCACGTCTTGCTTACAGTTGTGAGCTTCTGGTGGTGGGAAATCGAATTGGTTCGCATCACGGACTGGAATTTCGCCATCTACGGCTTTCTGGTCTTTTATGCGAGCGTCTTCTTTTTCCTCGGCGCGCTTTTGTTCCCGGACGAGTTGCGCGACTATGCGGGGTTCAAGGACTATTTCTATTCCCGCCGCAAATGGTTTTTCGGCATTCTTGCTTTCACCTATGCCATCGATTTCATCGACACTGCGATCAAGGGTCAAGACTATTTCGACTGGCTCGGTAGCGAGTATCCCATCCGTAATTTCGTCATGATCGCGGCCTGTCTCGTGGCGATTGTCGTGCGCTCGGAAGCATTCCACAAAGCGCTTGTCGGTCTGGTCCTAGCCGGCCATGCCGTCTGGATCTGGTGGCAGTACGATACGCCGTATATCGGCTAGCTGGCGGGCCGTCAGCAAGACGACCCGCCAAAAGCGTCCGCGGAATAATCAGGCTCGCCAGAACCGCGGCGTGAACAGGACGAGGACAACGAGTACTTCAAGCCGACCGACCAACATGCCGATGGTCAAGAGCCATTTCGAGGTATCGCTGAGACTGGCGAAATTCCCCGCAGGCCCGATTTCACCCAGGCCCGGGCCAACATTGGCCATGGCCGTCGCGCTGCCGCTGAGTGCCTCGAGCGGAGCCATTCCGCTCAGCGAGAGGAGCACGGCAAGGATCAGAAAACTCGCGAAATAGATGAAGACGAAGCTCTGCACGGAGGTCGAGACGTCGTCCGGCAGCGGACGGTTGTTGTAGCGCTTCACATAAATTATCGATGGAAAAACGATCTGCCGCACGTGCTGGTAGAGGTCACGCGCAAGCACTTGAAACCGGAAAACCTTGATCCCGCACGAAGTTGAGCCGGTACACCCACCGATGAACATGACAACAAAAAAAAGCGCCATTGAAAGCGGCCCCCACGCGCCATAGTCCACAATTCCGAAACCCGTCCCGGTCATAATGGAAACTGCGGAGAATGCGGCCTGGCGGAAGGCAAGTTCGCCAGAATGGTGCTCGCCCAGGATCTGGATCATGACGGCAAGCAGCGTGATGCCTGCCAAAAGAAACATGAACAGCCGCACTTGCGAATCCCGGAAAAGCTGAACGACGCTTCCCTGCAACGCGCTGAGATAAAGCACAAACGGCAGGGCCCCCAGGATCATGAAGACCGTTGCCACATAGTGAATCCCGGGTTGCTCGAACGCGCCGAGCGAAGCGTCGCGCGTTGAAAATCCGCCTGTCGCCAGCGTCGTCAGCGCGTGCGCCACGGCGTCGAACGCCGACATGCCCGCAACCCAGTAACAGACTGCACAGGCAAATGTGAGCAGCACGTAGATGACTGTCATCGCCGAGGCGATCTGAGCCGCTTGCGGGAGGATCTTGTCAGGCGTTTCGAAGGCTTCGGCCCGGAACATTTGCATGCCACCCACGCGCAGCATGGGGAGAACCGCGATGGCCATAACGACCACGCCAAGCCCACCGAACCACTGTAACAGGCTGCGCCATAGGAGGATGCCCGGTGGCGCGGTATCGAGCGTGGTGATCACAGTGGCGCCGGTCGTCGTTATCCCCGACATCGCTTCGAACATGGCGTCGGCGAAGCTCAGACGCAGGTTCGACAGGTAGATCGGCAGTGCGCCGAAGGTCGTCAGAACCACCCAGATGAGCGTCGTCATCAGGAAAGCCTGACGCAGGCTCAATTCCGACGTGCCGCCGGTCGAGGAGGCCCACAGGCCGGCACCGAAAATCGTCGTAATGAGCGACGAGGTGAGAAAGATCAACCAGTCGTCATTGCCGTAGACGAAATCCGCAAGCGCAGGCAGCAGCATGGAGATGCCGAGAGCCGCTGTCAGGGCGCCGATCGCCGAAAAAATAGTGCGGAAATCCATGCCCTACCCGGTTCGCGGATCTGTCGGATTGCGACCCTAGACTTGATCCAGCGCGAACGCCAGATCGGCGATAAGATCCTCGGCATCCTCGAGACCTACCGACAGCCGTAGCAAACCCTCCGTGATCCCCATCTCCAGTTTGTTCTCATCCGAGAACCGCTGATGGGTGGTCGTCGCCGGGTGCGAGATGATGGACTTGGCGTCTCCAAGATTGTTGGAGATAGCAATCACCGCCAGCGCATCTGCAACCTTGAACGCAGCGTCCTTGCCACCTTTGACCGAGAACGCGACCAGCGTCGAACCCGCACCCATCTGCTGTTTGGCGAGCTCATACTGAGGATGGCTCTTGTGGTGCGGATAGTTCATCGTTTCGACCTTGGGATGATCGGCGAGGAAATCGGCGATCTTCGCTGCGCTCTCGGTCATCGCCTTGACGCGCAGCGGCAGCGTTTCGAGGCCCTTAAGCATCACCCAGGCGTTGAATGGGCTGATGGAGGGGCCAGTCTGCCGGATGATGGTGTGGATATCCGCTTCGATCAGCTCTTTCGACCCCAGGATGATACCGCCCATCGCGCGCCCCTGGCCGTCGATATGCTTGGTCGCCGAATAGGTGACGATATCGGCGCCCAACTCCAGGGGCTTTTGCCAGATCGCAGTGGCAAAGACGTTGTCGACGATGAGCAGGGCACCATGCGCGTGTGCGATCTTTGCGACAGCTTCGATATCGACGAGTTCAAGTGTCGGGTTGGTCGGTGTTTCAACGAACACGACCTTGGTGTTGGGCCGCATCGCCTTTTCGAAGTTTGCGGGGTCACGGCCGTCGACAAGCGTGGTCTCAACACCCCAACGCGGCAGGTAGTCCTCAATGACGAACCGGCAGCCGCCAAATAGCGCCCGCGCGGCGACCGCATGATCGCCCGCGCGTACCTGCGCCATCACGGCTGTCGTCACCGCCGCCATGCCGGTCGCCGTGGCCCGCGCCGCCTCCGCGCCCTCGAGAAGCGCCATGCGCTGCTGGAACATTTCGACGGTCGGGTTGGAAAAGCGCGAATAGATATGCCCCGGTTCCTCGCCCTTAAACCGCGCCTCGGCACCGGCGGAGGTCGGGTAAACGAAGCCCGAATTGAAAAAGATGGCTTCGGAGGTCTCTCCGTGCTGGCTGCGCTCCATGCCACCATGGACCAGCATCGTCTGCGCCTTGCGCTTTTGGGGGTCAGAGAGCGGGTTACTGGAACGGGACATGGGTATACCTCGAATACGAAAAAACCGGCGCGCGAAGTGCGGCCGGTACAGATGGTCGCTTTAGCAGTCTTATTTTAGGTGGCCTGCAATCGGACCGGCCAAATCACCACCTGAGAGCCGTTTCCGGCAATCTCCTTTGACTTACTGCCAAAACCGGCTTGGCGTCAATCGCTGCGATTGCTAAGCCAAAAGCGCAGACTTGCACGGGAGGCAGCACCAAATGAGCGGCACGTGGCCCCAGGGCATTTTTTCGGCCCGGATGATCAAGGATCTGGCCAAAAGCGGAGCCATTGCCTCGGGCAAGAAATTCGACGCCGATCAGATCCAACCAGCCAGCCTTGATCTGCGTCTGGGTGAAAAGGCGCTGCGCGTGCGCTCGAGCTTCCTGCCCGGCCCCAACCGGACCGTGGCCGAGCGAGTGGAGAACCTCAAGCTCCACGAGATCGACCTCAAGGAAGGCGCCGTGCTCGAACGCGGCTGTGTCTATATCGTGCCGCTGCTCGAAAGTCTGGCGCTGCCGCCCGAAGTCGCCGCTGCCGCGAACCCCAAAAGCTCGACCGGTCGTCTCGATATCTTCACGCGGGTGATCGCCGATAACGCCCGTGGCTTCGACATGGTCCCGGCTGGGTACCACGGGCCTCTTTATCTCGAAATTTCGCCGCGCACCTTCCCGATACTCGTGCGCACCGGCTCGCGGCTCTCCCAGATGCGCTTTCGCACCGGTAATTCCCGCCTGACCGCCGCCCAGCACAAGGCCGTGCACAAGAAGGAAACGCTCGTCTTCGATCCGAATATGGATGTTGGGGAAGGTGTTTCGCTCTCGATCGATCTTATGGGGGAGGGCCGGGGAGGGCTGATCGGCTTCCGCTCCAAGCGCCACACGGCGGTTGTCGATGTGGACAAGAAGGACGCGCTCGACGTGCTCGATTACTGGGAGCCGCTCTACAATCGTGGCGACAACGAGCTGATCCTCGACCCAGATGAGTTCTATATTCTCGTCTCGCGCGAAAGCGTGCACGTGCCGCCCGACTACGCCGCCGAGATGGTTCCCTTCGATCCGCTGGTGGGAGAGTTCCGCGTGCACTATGCCGGCTTTTTCGATCCGGGCTTCGGGCATACCGAGGCCGGCGGTGAGGGTAGCCGTGCCGTCCTCGAGGTACGCAGCCGCGAAGTGCCCTTCCTTCTCGGGCACGGCCAGACTATCGGCAGGCTCGTCTATGAGAAAATGGCCGAGCGCCCGCAACGGCTCTACGGCTCCGCGCTGGGCTCGAACTATCAGGCACAGAGCCTCAAGCTCTCGAAGCACTTCAAGCCATTCGAGGGCTTGCCGGGCGCCGCGAAGTAGGGCGCCTGCAAAAGAAAAGGCCGGGGCGGACCCCGGCCTTCGTTCTTCATACGGACAAACCTGGCTTACATCGCAGCCGCCGCGCGGGCCTCTTCGAGCCAACCGTCGACCGTGCCGCGGTTTTCCTCGATCCAGGCGGAAGCCTGGGCTTCGATGTCATCATCGCCCGCATTCATTGCCGCGTTCTGCGCAAAGATGTCGCCGAGCGGGATGGATACGGTCTGCAGCAGCGTTTCGACAGCAGGGTTGTTGTCGATGAATTCGCTGTTGGCGACCGGAACGATGTCGTTGGCCGGGAAGCCCAGCGTGCACGGATCGGCAACGCAGCCCTCCACGCCTTCGAGCGTCGCCGCATCGGCAAGGCTCATATCCGGCAGGTTCACTTCCGGTACCTCGATCCACATCACGTCTTCACCCGGGACCAGCTCGTTGACCGTCCAGTTCGGAGTCCAGGTATAGAACAGGATGTGTTCGCCGTTCTGGTAGGCTGCGACAGCGTCAGCCATCGAAGCGGAATAACCCGCCTTGATCGGGTTGATGTGGTCGCGCAGATCATAGGCGTCGAGGTGATGCTCGATATTGATCTCGCAGCCCCAGCCCGGAGGACAGGCAACGAGGTCGGCCTTGCCGTCGCCATTGCGGTCGAAGGCAGCCTTCACTTCGTCGCGCTTGAAGTCGTCAAGCGTTTCGATGCCGAACTCTTCGACTGCGGCAGCGTCCACGAGGTAGCCTTCGAGCGCACCACCCACAGCAACGGCACCGACGATCTCAGCACCCTGACTGAAGGTGTCCTCATAAGTGTTGTGTAGAGGGAACCAGCCGTTGACCCACAGGTCCATGTCGCCCTGGGCGACGGACTGATAGAAAGGCGGGTTGTCGAGCGTGGTGATCTGCGGCACGTCGTAGCCGAGTTCCTGCAGCAACTGCCGGTAGATTTCGGCGTGGAACCAGCCGGTGTCCCAGGTGGCCCGGGCCATATTGACCGTGGTGCCTTCGCCTGGCATGTCCTGGGCGGTCGCTGGCACTAGGGCGCCGGCGCCGACGAGAGCGGCGACGCCGAGCGTTGCAAGGGAAGATTTGAGACTGAACATGACGATCGCGTCTCCTTTTTGATTTTCGACAATTTGGACGGGCATCGGACCCGCCATGCGAAAGGCGTGGGGCCTTCGGCTCCAGCCTTTTTGGGGCGGGCTCAACCCGCCTTCTTGGTATCGCCCTCGGACTTTGTGCCTTGCGGGCGAAAGAGGTTCATCAGCGTTTGACGCAGTGAAACGGTGTTGACGTCATTGGCCTCGCCCATGCCCTGCGTGATGCGGTCGAGGATAATGGCGAGGATGACGATGCCCACGCCGCCGGCGGTGGCACCGCCGACATCGAGCCGGCCCAGGCCGGTGTTAACCACGAGGCCAAGGCCGCCCGCCCCGATCAGGGCCGCGATCACGACCATCGAAAGCGCCAGCATCAGCGTCTGGTTGAGGCCCGCCATAATGGTGCGCAGCGCCAGGGGAATCTGGACGTCCCAAAGCATCTGCCAGCCTGTCGACCCGAATGCGTTCGCCGCCTCGATCAGATCGCCCCGCACGTTGCGGATGCCGAGATTCGTAAGGCGTACGATGGGCGGGAGGGCGAAGATGATGGTCGCAATGATCCCTGGTGTCGTTCCCACGCCGAAGAGCATTACGATCGGGACGAGATAGACGAAGGAGGGGATCGTCTGCATGATGTCGAGGATTGGCCGCGTAACCGCCCAAAGCTTGTTGCTGCGGGCCGCTAGAATGCCGAGCGGTACACCGATCACCGCGCAGAAGAGCACAGCGGTGATGATCATAGCCAGAGTCGTCATCGTCTCGGGCCAGAGTTCGATCATGTCGATAAAAAACAGGCCCAGTATGGCGAAAATCGCTATGCCGCGACCGGCCCATTTGAGCGCCGCGAGCGCAAACAGCGCGGTCGTGACGAGCATCGGGACCCATTGGAAGAAACCGTCGAGTCCATTGAGCGTGGTGGTGATGGGGACTTGAGCGGCGCGGAAAAAATCCCGGAAATTAGGGACGAGAAACCCGCGCACGAAGGTGTTTACCCAGTCGTCGAACGGAATGACCAAAAGATCGGCGGGACTAAACATTGGCGTCCCCTTTGTGCTGCATGGCGGGATCAGCAGGCTTGTCGCTATCCGGTTCGCTCTCTTCGTCGCCCGAAAGCTGCGCAAAGACCGATTCCGGTTCGACGATGCCGATCAGCCTGCCCTTTTCATCCATGACCGCGATCGGCAGGCCGGCGCTCGCGGCACTATAAAGGTCGGCAAGCTGGTGCGCGCTGTCGGCGGTCGGGTAATCGGTGATGAGTACCTTTTTGATGAGGTCTTGGTCCGATCCGTTTTCGCGGGTGGCGGTGGCGAGATCCTGATAGGTAACGATGCCGGCGACCTTCTTGCCATCGAGGACATAGAGGGCGTTGCGGTTGAGGTCTTCCATCCGCCGCATCGCAACCTCCGCGGTATCCTTGCCTAGGACTAGCGCTTCGGGATTGTTGAAGACGGTATCGGCGGTAAAGACCCGCCCACGGTCGATATCCGCGACGAATGCGGCTACGTAATCGTCGGCAGGCTCGGAGACGATCTCTTGTGCAGTACCGACCTGTACAAACTTGCCGTCCTGCATGATTGCGATCCGGTCGCCCAGGAGCAATGCCTCGTTGAGGTCGTGCGTGATGAAGACAATGGTCTTCTTGAGTGTCTTTTGCAGTTCGAGCAGTTCGTCCTGCATCTCACGGCGAATAAGCGGATCAAGCGCGCCGAACGGTTCGTCCATCAGGAGGATTTGTGCATCTGTCGCAAGACCGCGTGCAAGTCCGACACGTTGCTGCATGCCGCCCGAAAGCTCGGACGGCTTGCTGTCCGCCCAAGCGGTGAGACCGACCTGGCCGAGCGCCTTGAGCGCGTGCTCGCGGCGCTCCGCCGCGCCGACGCCCTTGACCTTGAGCCCGTAGGCCGCGTTCTCGGCAACGGTCCAGTGCGGAAAGAGCGCGAAATGCTGAAAGACCATTGTGATTTTCGAACGCCTGATGCGCCGCAGCGTCTCCGCGTCGCAACTGGCGATGTCCTCGTCATCAATCAGGACTTCGCCGGAGGTGGGCTTAATAAGGCCGTTGAGCATGCGCACGAGCGTGGACTTGCCCGAACCTGAAAGTCCCATGACGACGAAGATTTCACCTTCCTCGACATCGAAATTTGCGTTTTGCACGCCGACGGTCGAGCCGGTAGCCTCAAAGATTGCCTCCTTCGTCTCACCCTGCTCCAGCCGTGCGCGGGCCTCCTCGGGGGCATCACCGAAAATCTTGAAGACGTTTCGGACGGATAACTTGGCTTGCATAAGCTCCCTTACAGTTGTTCTATCGTATACAAAGTCGTGAATCGCGAAATCCAGAAATAATTGTTCAGCGCAAAGCGCCGCGAGGCCAGATTTTTTATAAAAACCAGCCGTGCGAAGCGCGTAAAATAATGTGCACAAGGCACAATAAGGCGGAGATTGATGCAGTTCAACCGCTGTGGTGTTGAAAATTTACATTGGCGATGTTCCGGGGTGCCGGGAACCACCTGAAATCACTACGTTTACGGTGCAATTCACTTCTTCGGCAAGCCATCGCGCGTTCGCCCGCTTCACACGGCGAGAGCTATCTTGACGACGCACCAGATTTGCCGCAAACAAGGCGCACCCGGTGCTTTGAAAGCACCTTTGGGCGGGTGTAGCTCAATGGTAGAGCAGAAGCTTCCCAAGCTTAAGACGAGGGTTCGATTCCCTTCACCCGCTCCAGCCCGCTCACCGGGCGTTTCAGGTAGTTTCCAGATCTCTCAGGTCGGGCCGGTTTTGCAGAACCTGCTCACCGTTTGGCCTCGTTAAACTGACGAATGGCGGTGCGCATGGCCGTCTGCCGATCGACGTAGCAGCGGGTGATCTTCGCCACGCTCTCTTCTTCCCTGCCCATGATCTCGGCGATCACGCGGATCGATGAAGCTGCGAGGTAGCACCATGGCGCTGTCATGCGGAGCAGGTGCAGCAGCCGGGCAACGATATGCTCTGACACCGTGATCGGACAAACCTCGGACGCTCTCGGGTGCCGCCACGCAGTTCCAAAAATAGTTAATATACACAGATACTTAGGTGATAATATCCGATTTACGCAAACGCTGGCCAAATTGCGCAGAATTTTACGGGTTTGGGATCATCCCAACTGACAAACACCGTTTCTCCGCATATTACACCGCCGTCCTCACGCATTAAGGGATTGTTAACATTACCCGAAACGCCGCGTGCGGGAAGGCTGGCGCGGTATGGCGACGACGCGTTGCACCCGCGCCCTGACAGAAACGGAGCGTGTATGTCCGGTGTGAATAAAAGAGTTCTGGTACTTGGGGGAGACGGGTTCTGCGGCTGGCCGACGGCCCTACATCTATCCTCGATCGGTTTTGATGTGGTCATTGCGGACAATCTGTCGCGCCGCACAATCGATGCTGAACTTGGGATCGACAGCCTCACTCCCATTTCGAGCATTGCCGAACGGCTGAGGGCTTGGAAACGTGTGAGCGGCTTTGAGATCGGCTTTGAAAGAATCGATATTGCCGCCGACTACGAGGCGCTTCGTCGCCTGCTTGAGCGCTATAAGCCGGGCACCGTCGTGCATTTCGCCGAGCAGCGGGCTGCGCCCTACTCCATGAAGGATGCCCGGCACAAAACCTATACCGTGGACAACAACGTGCGCGGGACGCACAACGTGCTCGCCGCGCTATCGGAATTGGCGCTCGACTGTCATCTGGTGCATCTGGGCACCATGGGCGTCTATGGCTATGATTCAGCGGACCTCGAATTGCCCGAGGGCTATCTCGACGTGCTTTTGGAAGGCAGGGACGGCGCGCATCACCGCCGCTCAATCCTCTATCCGACCAATCCGGGCAGCGTCTATCACCTGACCAAATCGCTCGATCAGCTTCTGTTCCAATTCTACGCGGCGAATGACCGGCTGCGGATCACCGATTTGCACCAGGGCATCGTCTGGGGTACCCAGACCGACCAGACACGCCGCGATCCAGCCCTCATCAACCGGTTCGATTACGACGGCGACTACGGCACGGTCCTCAACCGTTTCGCGATGGAGGCCGTGGTCGGCCATCCCTTGACCGTCCACGGCTCGGGAGGGCAGACGCGCGCGTTCATCCATATTCAGGATACCGTCCGTTGTATCGCAATGGCGCTGGAAAATCCGCCCGCGCGCGGCGACGCAGTCAAAATCCTCAACCAGGTGGCGGAAACACATCGCGTGCGTGACTTGGCCGCCCTGGTGGCCAAGCTGACCGGCGCCGAGGTCTCCTTTGTCGATAATCCGCGCCGTGAGGCGGCGGAAAATTCGTTGGCCGTCTCCAACGCAACCTTCCGCGCATTAGGGCTGCAGCCGATCCTTCTGGAGGATCATCTCTTGTCCGAAACGATGGACATCGCGGCCCAATATGCCGACCGTTGCAATTTCGATGCCATTCCGGCCCGTTCCGTATGGACTCCCAACCACAACCCCGGCGTCGTCCGCGAGCAGATGAAGGAGGCCGCCAATGCGTGACTTTATACGGTTGCTGCTATTGGGTGTGATGAGCTTCCTCGTGATCGGCGGCGTTATCGTCTATTCGCGCGACGGCAATTTCAGCGCCATCACCACGCCTGTCTACCGCACGCTCGCGGCTTACCTGCCGCCTGTAGCGGGCGCTCAGGGAACCGACACGGCCGCGAACTCGACGGTCCTCCAGGCCAGTGCCGCTCCTGCGGTACAGCCGTCCGTACCCGTTCAGCATGAAGCCAGCGGTGCGGCATATGCCGAGACCGCCGATGCGATCTCTTACACTCTTACCATTCCGCGCCCGCGGGCTGATACCTGGGTGGGCCTTGCGGGCTTTCCGGACCGTACTCAAGTCCGCTTTCCGCTGCCTTCCGGTCTCGATGCGCAGCAGGGTGAACTCAATCTGACGATCCGCTCTGACATTGCCGACGGCGGTGACGGCAGGCTTTCGGTTGCCGTCAACGGACGCCCGCGCGGCGAAATTGTACTCAACGAGGGGATCGCGGAACACAAGATCGACATCGCGGTCGAACGCGGTGACCTGTTGGGCGCCTATCTAGAGGTGGAACTTGCTGCCAACGGAACGACGACGGGCGGTCAGATTTGTCCCACCAGCGCCGTCAACAGCGGCGCTGCTATAACGCTCGCCGAACAAAGCGTCCTCACGGTTGAGACGGCTTCGCCCGTCGAAGGCGGAGATGTGATCGTTGCCACGATGCAGCAGCCTTTCAACGTCCACCTGGGAGAAACCGAGATGGAGCAGGCACGCGCCATCGGCTTGGCCCACTACCTGTCGCGCCGTGGGATCGATACAGTCTTCTCCGAGGGCGACAGGACACCGGCGTTGGAACTCGTCCCCGAGGCCGATGAACCGCTCACGACTCGGGACGGCGATGTGGTTCTGGCCGGCGGTGCCGCCGGTTTGCGCCGCATTGCGGCGTTGCGGGCGAGCTTACCGGAAACCGTGGGGTGGCCGGCGTTTGCAGCCGATTTCGACGTTACGACCACCGAGGTCGATTTCCGCGGCAAACGGCATTGGCGACTGCAATACGATCTGGCGGCCCTCGAAAACGGCATGATGCCCGAGCGGCTGGATGTCGCACTGAAGACTGGCCCACTGACGCCGGGCTCGGACTGGCTGGTTCACGTCTCGCTCAACGGACATTTGCTCGAGAGCCGGCGGCTGGATGGCCAGGCGGACGTCGAGCGCTGGTCCGTCGCGTTGCCGTCCAGTCTTCAATACATATCCAATGCTCTGGACATAGAACTGGTCGACACCTCGTCGTCGGACGACGTCTGCGAAGCCAGGCTCAGCGTCAAGGCCCAGCTTCTGCCCGAGACCCGTCTTGTGATAGCGGACCAACAGCCGGAGCGGGGTTGGGCGCGTTTGATACGCACTATTGCCAATGCCGGTTCAGTCGTTTTCGAGGTCGATAGTCTCCTCAACGCATCCCAGGCCATGCGCGCGACGGCCATGTTAAGCCAGTTCGTTCCCGCCCGCACGGATATGCGCTTCGGGCAGGGCGACGGAATGGATGGCGTACGGCTGTCCGTATTCACGGTGGCCGAGTTCAGGCAAGTTCTGGATTTCGCGAGCCGTGTGTCGCGGAGCGGCAGCGGCAAGACAGGTGGCCTGTGGCTCGCTCTGCCCGGCGCTGCTGTCGATGACGATGTCCTCAGCCTGCACGACGCTGGCGAAGAGGACCTGACCCCGCTTCTGGATCGGTTGGGCCCGCAGGACGTTGTCGTTGCCATCTGGACCTGAAGGAAACCCAGGCGTGCGAGATCACCGCTACTGGTCGGTCGACAGCAATCCCGAGCGCCTGACATGTCCGGTACCGTCTTTGGCCGGACCCTGGGTGCTTGGGGTCTTCGTCCTCGTCAGCGTCTGGTTGACTTGGCTGGTCAACCGGACGCCGGCGCTCGCGGAGCTATTTCCTAACCACGACATCGTTTTCTCGCCCTACGCCGGTACGCACTCTTTACCGCTGCGCATTTTCATCCTGTCTTTCTTTGCGGCATATGCGAGCGGGGTAAGGGCGACGCTGCGCGTGCGCATTTGGCTCTTTTTCGAGCTGACGATTTATTTCGTACTGCTGTGTGCCGCGACCGACCTTATAAACATCGTTTTGCAAAGGGCCTTTGGCCTCGTTTATTCCATCCACGTCATCGAGATTTTTTCCGGGTTGGCCGGGTTCCTGGTTTTCTCGATACGGTTGCTCGACTGTGGTGCCATGCCTCCGCGTGCCGCTACGCCCTATCGTTCCGGCTTCAAGCCGATATCCGCCATATTGCTCTTTATGGTGGTCATCGCCGCTATCTTCATCTCGATCGCCGTCGACCGGCTCGACCTGCTGGCCATCAACGACCTGCGTAAAGTCGCGCTCCTGGGGGGCACCGGGCCGGGCGTTTTTCTGTTCCTGCCTACGCTGTTCTTCATGCTCTATGTTCTTGGCACGATCCGCGCGATTGGCCGCAGGCGAACCGCCTATGCGCCGCCGGTGACCGTGATCATCCCGGCGCATAACGAAGCCCACGTCATTGCCAGGACCCTGGGAGCCATAGACGTTTCGGCGGCCCGGTATGGCGGGTCGGTGCGCGTTTTGGTTCTCAACAACTGCTCGGAGGACGATACACGTGCACGGGCTCAGGCGGCACTCGATGCCGCCGCTCACGTTGACGGAGACGTCGTGGATGTTACGACGCCGGGCAAGGCGATCGCGTTGAATCATGGCATTGCCTTAACCCAGACGCCCTACCTCATAAGGATCGACGCCGATACGCAGATCCGTCCGCACACAATTCGCCGCACAATGCGTTTGTTTGCGCGACCGGATGTCGGAGCGGTTGGCGGAATGCCGTTGGCGCCGGGTGGCGGTCCGTTCGACCGCCCGCGTACGCTCGAGGTTCTGCTCAAGCACGGCTATTATCAGGTCGCCTATTGCGCGATCGATGCCATTGTCGGCATTCCGGGCATGTTCGCGGCGTATCGCACGGATGCGTTGCGCGAGGTCGGCGGTTTCGTGCAGGGGATGAACGGCGAGGATACGGACGCATCCCTGCGCATCGGAGAAGCGGGCTATCGCTTGCTCGGCGACCCGTCGATTACCTACGTGTCGGAAGTTCCCAACACGTGGCGTCATCTGCGTGAACAGCGATTGCGCTGGTTCCGGTCGGTCTATCACGTTACGGCGCGCAACCGGAACTACCTCGACAGTTGGGTGTTCTCGGTGCGCGGCAAGGTGGTATTGCCGTTCATGCTGATCAACAGCGCACGCCGGGCAATGGGGCTGCCATTGGTCATATTCAGCTTCGTGAATTACGCTTTCTCGCTAAATGAGCAGTCTTCTCTTTCCGCACAGATGATCATCGCTTTGATTCTGGGCGCTCCTATTCTCATGGCCATATTTGCCGCGCTGGTGAACGGCAATTTCAGGGCGCTTCTGGGGCTGCCTGAATATTTCCTTTTCAGGATCGTGCGGAACTATCTGACACTGGAATCGATGCTATCGATCAACTTTGCCCGTCGCGTACCTGCCGGCAACCGCCGTAACGCGCCGCCTCCAGTCAGCGAGCCCGGCATGGCTCGATAAAATTGCAGCAATTCCGATAGCCAGGTATTTGCTCTGGCTTAACCCCGGCAATGCGGCAAGCGCTCGCAGCTGGTAGCGTACATCCGGTTGTTATTGCCGGTTGTGTTTTATGCGTTATCCCGTATGGGCATTTCTGTTTCTGTTCGTCCTGCCGCCGTTTACCCTGCATGCGGCATTGACCGGTGCAGCCCAGTTTCCTGGCCGGACCTCCTCTTCCCAATCCGAGCCATTGGATGATACCGCGCATCGATCCTTCGTTGTGACCTCGACTTCTATTGGTCCCTCATCAGATTAGCTTAACGGCTGTCAGCCGATAGAATGTGATCGCGGCCTGTCAGCGCGCGGGAGACCAGCGGTACAGAAGGTGTAGCGTTGTGTCGCGTCGCACCGAAGACCGAGGCATTCAATCCTCGGCAACTATCCTGATCACTTCACCGGCCTCAAGCCGTTCCGCAATGTCTTCCGCCGACTCCTCTTCCTGGAAGCCGGAGATTTGCAGCACGCCGCCGGTAATGGGTGCGCGGACAACGGGCGCAACAAGCAGTCTATCTCTCACATAAACCGCTACGACTTGGTCCATATGCGTCTCTGTGAAGGCGGCGAGAGCAAGCGTGCTTTGCGTATCGAGGCGCACCTCGATTGCCGCACCGTCCGACATTACGCCCCTTGCAACGGTCGCCTCAATGGCTGCGAGTTCGATGGCCGCAGTTTTATGAGGGTCGGCGGCCTTGAGTGGAGTGGCAGCCAAAATCGAAAGAAGAAAGAGTTGCAGAAAGGGCTTCATCAGGTAGCTCCGGTCCAATCGGTATGCATTTCATACCAGCGTGTCGATGGTTCGAAAAGCCGACGGCAAGTCCGGGAGGCTGAGCTATCGCGCGGTGGCACTTGCGTTAATTTGCCTATTAGGTGAATGAACGCTCAGACGTGGCAAATCGACAACTTCGCCACGGATGAGTTCGTGTTGATCTCCCCCGCATATGCCATATGGCACCCCGATGGACGACTGCCAGTCCGGCGGACAGCAATGCATTTGCGCATTCCAATGGTACTTGTCCGGCTGCAACGGGCACCATGAGCAGGAGGGTTTCAGTCCTGCTAATGGCGATCTGTGCAGTGCTCGGCGGGTGCGTGCACAACTCGCCGGATAGGGCGACGCTCACCCTGGCATCATATCATATCGCCGAGCGCAGCGAAGGCTGGGACTATAACGCCTTCAATCCCGGCGCGGTACTGACATGGGAGGGAGTGGATATCGACATATCCGCCGGTGCCTTCATCAACAGCTATTCCCTGCCATCGGTTGCGGGGTTCGTATCGGTTCCGCTGGTCGAGGAAGAGGCTCTCGTTCTGGAGGGTTTTGGTGGCGTGGCCTACTATCCCGTCTATGGCCGCCGCTTTCCGCTGCATGTAGGGGATATCGTACCGTTGGCAGGTCTTGCCGCGCGTCTGGGGTCGCTTTCCCTGATGGCCTTCCCATCAGACTGTGTCCATACCTGTGCAGTTTTTGTCGGAGGCGTGAGCTTCGACCTCTAGCCCGGACTTCTCACACTGGCTATGCCCTGCGCTGGTTCAACGTGGCGAGAGGGTAGCCGGAGAGCGCCGTGCGTTTTGGACATACGTGCAAGCTCTCTGGCGCACACTGTCGCCACTTTCGCTGGTGCAGACCTTCGGTTCAACCAGCCCTTCGGGTCGGACTTTGGGGACCGCCTCTGGGCACGGCGCGAGAAAACCGTATGCTCGATACGCTTTTTCGCTCCGCACCCGTATCCAGCTCGCCAAAATCCGACCCGAAGGGCGTAGCCAGTGTGAGAAGTCCGGGCTAGGTTCTGGCACAAGCCAGCATTCCACCCATCCGCCACTTCAAGCCTCACGTGCCACACGCCCGCGAATCAACACTTTGTTGATCGCCCGCAAATCCATGACCTGAGCCGTCGCGTAATTGC
The DNA here is from genome assembly GCF_044811015.1 of Pelagibacterium halotolerans. Classification (GTDB taxonomy): domain Bacteria; phylum Pseudomonadota; class Alphaproteobacteria; order Rhizobiales; family Devosiaceae; genus Pelagibacterium; species Pelagibacterium halotolerans_A. The sequence continues at coordinate 1,791,920 of NZ_CP085243.1, read as the reverse complement.
CGGTAAACAGTTGATTAATAAAAAAGGTCATTATCGCTTAATTTGCTTATTAGTTTTCGCGTCGTGCACATCGTGCGCATTGCTTGCCGAAAAACGCCGCTCAGCGATTCCCAAAAAGCGAAGGTGATAAATGAAAATCGACTATGACGTGCTCGACCTGCTTTCAGGTGAAAGGGGGCAGGGCAGGTTGAACGGTGCGTCGCCCGTTCTTGCTGTCGGCAACGCATCCCAGCTCGTGTTGCACGTGTCGGTCGGAGATGTCTTCGCTTATCGGCGTGAGGGGGACGATCTCATTTTAATCCTGCAGAACGGAGAGCGGATTCGGCTTGACGATTTTTTCGGCACGGAGCAGCCGGCGCTGGTTCTCGTCCGGCAAGCAGATCCCGACGGCGTGATCGGGCTCGAAAGGGGAGCGTCCGAGGATTTCGTCCAGGTCAGGTTCGTTGATACGGTTCCCGGATTTTTGACGCCGCGCTATTCGGGTGTTTCCATCAGCCTTGCCGAACTCGGCGATGGATCGATGGCCTCCCTTGGGCTATCGTCCGCAGGCGCCGGAGCCGCGGTCGCCGCGGCTGCGCTGCTCGCATTCGGGGTCGCGGGCGGCGGCGCAAGCGATACAGCCGCACCGGAGGCCGCAGGCGGCCTGTCCATCAGGACCAATTCCGATGGAACGATGGCAATCTCCGGCACGGCTGAACCTGGCGCGAAAGTGACGATCGCCTGGCCGGATGGGACGACCAGCACAGTCACAGCCGATGAGACGGGCAAGTTTACCGCCGGCAGCGCTACCCCACAGCCGCAAGGCACGGTTTCCGTGACAGTGACGGACGGTGCGGGCAATACCAGCGATCCCGCGACGGCGCCCTACCGGGCGGACACGACCGACGACACGACGGCGCCGGCCAAACCCGGCAACTTGTCCGATACGACCAATGAAGACGGCACAGTGACAGTGACCGGCGCGGCCGAGCCTGGCTCGACGGTTTCGGTTATGTGGCCCGACGGCACGATAACAACCGCAACCGCTGGTCCTGACGGCAGGTTCACAGCCACCAGCAAAAATCCACAACCGCAGGGCGCAACGACGGTGACGGCAACAGACGCTTCGGGCAACGTGAGTGCGCCAGCGGTCCTGACCTATGACGGCGATCCGACATCGGATGTGACGCCGCCGGCCTTTCCGATGATTTTGCGCATTGAGAGCGATTCGGAGAACGTCCGGATCACCGGTTCAGCATCCGATGCGATCACGAATGACGATACACCCACATATTTCGGAACGGCTGAGGCGGGGGCAGTGGTCAGCTTATATGACGGCACCAGCCTGGTCGGAACGGCGACAGCAGACGCTACCGGCAAGTGGAGCATCGCCAGCGGAGCGCTAACGGACGGTACCCGGACCTTGACCGCTACAGCAGCGGATACCTCCGGCAATGTGAGCGTCCCGTCCGAATCCTTCAGCATGACAGTGGACACTTCGGCCGCACCTCCCGTGGTCACCGGCGTTTCCGGGGATAGCGGCGTATCCGCCAGCGATAGAGTAACCAACGACAACACATTGATTATCTCGGGAATGGCCGAGCCGGACGCCGTTGTCGATGTCTACATCGGGACCGCAGCTATTGGCAGTGCTGTTGCCGATGCTGCCGGCAACTGGAGCTACGATCACAGCGGAACCGCGCTGGCCGATGGCAGCTATGCCATCGAAGCCCGGCAGTGGGATGTCGCGGGCAATATGTCGGAGATGTCCGAAAAGCTTGCCCTTACGATCGATACCGCCGCGCCGACGATCGAGGCCATGTCGAACGATTACGGTACCCTCGGCGACTTCAAGACTTATGAGGATATGGTCCGTATTTGGGGGTATGCCCGCCCCGGTGAGACCATCGAGGTGCTCGTCGACGGCGTATCGACGGGCACGTCGGCTGCAAATGCAAAAGGGATATGGATCTCGACCGATATCGACTTGTCTGGCCTTACGCCCGGCGAGACGGTGGTTGTGGCAGCGAAGGACGAAGCCGGGAATGTCAGTGCGGACCAAGCTGTTGCGAAGGAAACTGCAGGGGGGATCGATCAAACCGGCGACGGAGGCCCGAACCCTTTGACCGGATCGGACGGCGATGACGTGCTGATCGGCGGTGGCGGTGCGGACACACTACTCGGCCTCAAAGGCAATGACGTATTGCACGTCTCGGACGCAACCTTCGTGCTGGTCGATGGCGGAGAAGGCACAGATGTGCTCGTGCTCGACGGCGCGGACATCGATCTAGACTTCACCGGTGGCCTCGATGCCGGCAACGACGTGACCGGCATCGAGGCCATCGACATCACCGGATCGGGCGCCAACACTCTGGCCTTAAGCTTGCAGGATGTGCTCGATCTGTCGGACACTACCGACACGCTGAAAGTTTTCGGTGATGCTGACGATGCCGTCAATGCGGCGGGCTTCGTCCTTGACGCCGAGCCTAGCGAGCCAATCGACGGGTTCAGCCTTTATACAAATGGTGGCACACAGCTGTGGATCGAGGATACTGTCGGTACTGTGATACTGGTGTAACGGCGCTGTTCTTTTGAAAACGCTTTCAATCAGTTAGACGATCAAACTCTTTCAAGCACCTGTCGACCGTCTTCAATTTGCGTTCTGACCCGCTCGAAGATGGTTTCGGCGTCGCGGTAAGAGATCGTCTTGCTGTTTCTGAAAAGAGCGTATCTGACGTTGTGAGGGCTCGGCAGGATCTGGGTCTGCGTGATCTCCTCTGGGAGGGCGGAGAGCAGAAAGGCTGGAACGGCGGCATGGCCGAGGCCTTGGGCGACAAAGCGGGAACGGATCAAATAGTCGTCGATATGGGCGACGACTTTGTACGGGACGCGCGCCTCACGCAAGGGACGTTCCGTATAGTAGGCATAGGGAGAGAGATGAGTTTCGAGGATAACCGGCGCTGCTGCGGCAGGATCGGCCTTGCCCTCAAGTGTCACCCAGACCAATGGAATTTCCATCATCAGGTCCATTTCGACTTCGCGGTGAAACAAGGGCCGGATGACGACGTCGAGTTCCCCGCGACCGAACATTTCGGCAAGGCCGGACGGGTGGCCGACATGTACGTCGAAATCGCACTCGAGTTCGCGGTAGAGGGCGATGCTGTGGCAATAATATACGGCCAAGTCATCGCAAAGCCCGAGCCGGAATTTGCCGTTGCCGCTCGCGACCCGCGAAAGCGTATCCGCTGCCTCGACCATCGCCGCAAGAAGACGGCCAACCTCATCTCCCCGCACCGCAAAGCTGCCACCGTTCCGCGCCATTACGGGAATGCCGGAGAGCTTCTCAAACCGCGCAAGCTGCTGAGACACTGCCGACTGGGTGACGCCCAGACGCTCGGCGGCGAGCGATACGCTTTGATACGTCAAAACTTCACGCACGCACCTGATCGTGCCGAGTGACAAACGCCCCAGTCCTGTCTGTTCTTGCATATACTTTGCCCCCAACTTTTGGTTCCCAGCAGCCATGCAGCTTAGCTGTCCAAAGTGAATTGATTCGAATAATGCGTTCACCTCAGAGGAGAGTGATCTTATATTCGAAATAAGTAATAACAATATTGAGGGGCTATATTTTAGATAGTTGGGGTGATGCCTTAAGGGATATATTGTATTTGAGCGAATACAAATGGTTGGCATGGAGCGTCGCGGAGCGGCTATCTGAATGGGTGCGCGTATTGCTCCGGCGCCAGGTCTTTCAAGAGGCTGCAGCGGTCCTGCTGAGCGCTTTGTCCCACTTCGACGACAGCTTTGTGCAGCGTTTTTAGGGCCGAAATTCCGAGCCCGGCTGCATTTGCTCTGACACGTTCGCCCAAGAGCAGGGATTGTAGCGATGCCACGTGCCACTGGCTCTGGTCTTGCTGTGCAGCGTGATGGCAAATGGCGAGGATCGACGTGAGCCATTCGATCCGTTGGCCTAGTCGTTGCAGCGCAATCTGCATTGTGGTCAATTCGAGTTGAAATGCCAGGCTGAGCTTCAAGTAGTGCCAACGGATGCGGCGGAGTTCCCGTTCGGCGAAGCGGGCATGCTGCCGCAGCGATCGCGGCAATAAGCGGTATCGCGGGTGCATTGCGCCTGGGACAAGGCCAAGGGGGACGCGCACTAGGTCGGCAAGAGCATTACGTGCGATCCAGCCGCCCAGCTTGAGCGCTGCAGGCGACGCCACAACCTTGAAAAGAAGCCGAAGCGCTGGGCCGGGGCGCCGGAAGGCGCCTCCGATACTCAGCCGCAGGAAACGCTCCCGCGTCTTGACCGATTGCCCACCGGGGGCTTTGTTGGCCGCATGCAACTCTCCAAGAAGCGGCGCAAGATAGGCGTCGACGAAACGCTGAGTCACATCGCGAACCATCCCCATGCGGATCATTTCGTCCTCGCCCTCGACGATGCCGAACAGGTGCAGATTGGCGCGCGCCGCGTTGACCCGGCTTGCCCGGTCGAAGGCTCGTCCGCCCAGGACGTGCTCGCACGCGATCATGGATTCGAGTCCCGTTTGGGCGGCCGCCGATTTGGTGATGTCCCGAAGGCCGGCAAGGTCTGCCTTGGCCTCATCCTGGGCAAGGGCGAGGAAGGCGAGGGCGCGGGCTTGCAGCGCCCCACCCAGCATCCGCCCGATCGCAAGCCGCGGCAATTCATGCCCGATCACCAGGCCGCCTACGCCGGGGCGCTCCTTGGCATAGTGGACGGCGTCGCCGGCCAGCATGCGTTGGTAACCGGCTGACATCGCTGCGAGCATGCAACGGCCGAGCCGCAGACAATAAAACAGGACCTCGACCCCATCGCCCGCGATGCGGTTGGCTGCGGGGATGGGATAATTGGAGAAGTGCAGCCGCGAGTTGTAATTGGCCGTGAATGCATCGACGCCAGACGGCTCGCACCGGAATGCCCAGCCGTGTTCTTCCATAGAAATGTTTGTCTCGGGGAATTGCGTAATGAATAGCCCCAATTCCTTGCCATCCTTGCCGATACGCGCGGCGATAGCCGCCAAGCCGCCATGACGGGCATTGGTGATCCACAGCTTGTTGCCTGAGCCTTCCGCAAAGAGTCGGTAGTTTCCATCCGGGTCGGTTTCAACATAGGCCTGGATCTTCTTGGCGTTGATACCCGTGCCGACCTCGGTGAGCGCGAACGCCATCAGCGCGCCTTCGGCGACCAGAGGCAGAAAGGTGCTCCGCTGCGTGTCGCTGCCATATCCAAGCAGCGAGCCCGCACCGATAGTCAACTGGCCGGAAAGCTCAACGGCAAGTGCACCCAGGCCGTTCGCGGCGAGCGCTTCTTCGAGGCATGCGAGTTGCAAGTAGCTTCCACCGTTTCCACCATGGGTATGCGGGATGGTCAGTCCGTAGGCGCCCGCTTTCGCGATGGTTTCGCGCAGTTCTCCGGACAGCTTGCCATCCGCCGTGAAGGCGGCACCTTTTTGCAACATGTCGATTGCGGAAGAGAGAATTGGATTGGCCTCGCTTTCGAGCGTGGCGCAGATACGGCCCCCCTCTCGCAATTCGTCGATGCCCGGAAGCGGACCATAGATCAGGCGCTCGACTAGGCCGGCACGGTGCGCGGAAAGCTTACGGCTGACGGCGCTGGCGGCGTCATCGAGTGCACCGATATCGCGTGCGCCCTCTGAATCGCCCGCAGCGTCGAAGGCGGCTGCTGCGGATGATGAGGCTTTTGCCGAGCGCTTCGGGTCCTGCATAAGGTGGCTCCTCCCTCTTCGAGCACACGCCGAAATGGCGGCTTGATCTGTACATTCGATATTGTTATGAAATATAACAATTAGCAAGGGAGGAAAGCATGGCCAACGCGTCGGGCTATCGGTGTGTTCGGATGGGGCGAATGGATGTCGCCGTCGAAAGGGGCGGGAACGGCATCATCTATGCGCGTTCGACAGAACCGCTCCCTGCTGCGGCACGTACTCTGACGGACCGGCTTGCACACTGGGCGCGCGAAACTCCCGATGCCGTCTTCCTTGCCGACAGGGATGAAGGTGGTGCATGGCGGCAACTGACTTATGGCGAAGCCTGGGCAGCGATCCAGCCGGTTGCGCAGCGCCTTCTCAATTCGGGACTGAGTGCCGAGCATCCGTTGGTCATCCTTTCGGGAAATGAGATCGAGCACGCGCTTATGGGGCTTGCGGCCATGCTCGTTGGCGTGCCCTATGCACCCTTGTCGCCTGCCTATTCCATCATTTCGAAGGATTTTGCCAAGCTTCGGCATATCGTCGGCTTGCTTGAACCGGGTATGGTCTATGCAAGCGATGGGGACCGTTTCGGTCCGGCGATCGATGCGGTCTTTAGCCCCGACGTTCCGGTCCTCGTGCGCAAGAACCCACTCAAGGACCGTTCGTCTGAACTCTTCGAGGATGTTCGAGGCGGACCGGTGACCGATGCGGTTGATGCGGCCAATGCATCGGTCGGCCCGGACACAATTGCAAAATTTCTTTTCACCTCCGGTTCGACGGGCATGCCCAAGGCGGTCATCACGACCCAGCGCATGCTCACTTGCAACCAGGAGATGATCCGTACTGCACTCGCCTTCCTCACCGACAAGCCTCCCGTTATGGTCGACTGGATGCCCTGGAACCATGTCGCCGGCGGCAGTCATAATTTCGGGATTGTGCTCTATAACGGCGGCACCTTCTATATCGACGATGGCGTTGCTACTCCCGACGGCATCAAACGGACGGTCCGAAATCTCGAAGAGATATCGCCAACCTTCTATAGCAACGTGCCCAAGGGTTATGAGCTGCTGGTCGGTCACCTGAGTGAGAACCAGCGCCTGCGCGAGACCTTTTTCAGGGACCTAAAGGTGCTCCAATATGCCGGAGCGAGCTTGGCCCAACACGTCTGGGATGGCCTTGACGCCGCCGCTACATCGGCCACCGGCGAGCGCATCATGATTATTACCGGCTATGGCTCAACCGAAACCGCGCCTTTCGCGTTCACGACGACCTGGGCGGTCGACCGCGCCGGCCTCATTGGGCTTCCGGCAGCCGGGCTCGAGATCAAGCTGGTGCCAAATGCCGAAAAGCTCGAATTGCGGCTCAAGGGCCCCTCGATCACCCCTGGATACTGGAAGCAGCCCGACAAGACTGCAGAATCGTTCGACGAGGAGGGATTCTACAAGATCGGGGATGCTCTGAAATTCGCCGATCCAGACGATGTTTCGCGTGGCTTCGTCTTCGATGGCCGTGTTACCGAAGATTTTAAGCTTTCGACCGGTACATGGGTCAATACCGCTAGCGTACGGACCGGGGCGATCGCAGCGTGCAATCCGATGATCCGCGATATCGTCGTGACCGGTGCCGACAGGAACTATATCGGCGGATTGATCTTCCCCGATTTCGAGGCTTGCCGGCGGCATGCGGGGCTCGACGGGAGCGTAAGCGACGCCGAAGTGGCCGCGCATCCCAAGGTCGTTGCCTTCTTCCAGGACGCTATGGACGCGCTCGCGGCTCAGGCGACCGGCAGCGCCAGCCACATCGCCCGTGCCGTGCTCCTCGACAGCCCACCCAGCATGGAGGCGGGCGAGGTGACCGACAAAGGCTCGATCAATCAGCGCGCCGTGATCGCCGCGCGTGCCGACAAATTCTCCGCGCTCTACGCCGATCCCGTACCGGCCAGTGTTCTCCAGTTCAAAAGAAAGGGCGCCTAGCGTGACAACCGCATCGCATGGCCTTCAGGCCAAATTCGAAAACGCCTACCTGATCGATGGCGCCCGCACGCCGTTCGTCGACTATCGCGGCGCGCTCTCGATGATCTCACCCATCGATCTGGGGATCAAGGCGGCCCGTGCGGCCATTGCCAAAACCGGTGTATCGCCCGAAGACATCGGGACGACGATTGCCGGCTCGATGGCGCAAGCCTCTTACGACGCCTATGTGACGCCGCGCCATATCGGGCTTTATGCAGGCGTCCCGGTTGACCGGCCTGCCCATCTCGTTCAGCGCATTTGCGGAACCGGTATCGAGGTCCTTAGCCAGGCCGCCGACACGATCTCGCTTGGGCGTGCCGATCTCGTTCTCGGCGTCGGCGCGGAATCCATGAGCCGCAACCCCATCGCCGCCTACACCCACCGCAACGGCTTTACCATGGGGCAGGTCGAGTTCAAGGACTTCCTCTGGGAAGCGTTGCTCGATCCCGCCGCGCGCTGTTCGATGGGCGATACGGCTGAAAACCTCGCCCGCGACTATGGCATCACCCGCGAGGAAGTCGACCGCTACGCCTCGCGCAGTTTCGAGCGTGCGATATCGGCGCGCGAGAAGGGGCTTTTCAGTGAGGAGATTACCCCGGTTGTCACCGAAGCGTTCGAGCGTGACGGGTTGGAGCCACGGGGCATCAAGCTTGGGCGCGGTGTCGAGGGTGTCGATGCGGACAGTCATATCCGGCCCTCGCCCTTCGAGGTTCTTTCCAAGCTGCGCCCGGCCTTTGGCGGGGTGCAGACCGGCGGGAACTCCTCGGCCATCGTCGATGGCGCCGCAGCAGCGCTCGTCGGCTCGAAGACCTATTGTGAACGCAATGGCATCAAGCCGCTTGCCCGCATGATCTGCAGCGCGGCCGTCGGTGTGCCGCCGCACATCATGGGCATCGGGCCAGCCCCTGCGATCCGCGCAGTGCTCGACGCAAGTGGGCTGGGCCTCGATCAGATCGACCGCATCGAGATCAATGAAGCCTACGGTGCGCAGGTGCTTGCTTGCGTGCAAGAGTTGGGGCTCGATGAGGACAAGCTCAACGTCAATGGTGGCGCCATCGCGCTTGGCCATCCGCTCGGTGCGACGGGCGTGCGGCTGGCGCTGACGTTGGGATACGAGCTGCGCCGGTCGGGATTGCGCTATGGCATTGCGTCGGCATGTATCGGCGGTGGGCAGGGTATTGCACTCTTGATCGAGAATATGGAGGCCTGATCCATGCAGGTGAAAGACCGTCTGGCCATCGTCACCGGTGGCGCGTCGGGGCTCGGGGCCGCGACGGCGCGCGCGCTGGCGGACAAGGGGGCAAAGGTCGGCGTTCTGGACCGCGACGCGAAAAAGGGCGCGGCGTTCGCCGAAGAGATCGGCGGCACCTTCTGCGCCTGCGACGTTGCCGATCCGCGTAGCGCGGAAGCGGCGCTTGAAACCTGCATCGCAGCGTTCGGTGCTCCTGCGGTTCTCGTCAATTGCGCGGGCATTGGCACCGCGAGCCGGGTGGTGGGGCGCGACGGGCCGATGCCACTCGAGGATTTCGAGCGCGTCGTCCGGGTCAATCTCATCGGCACGTTCAATATGATCCGGCTCGTTGGAGCGCGGATGAGCGTTGGCGAACCCGATGTCACCGGCGCGCGCGGCGTCATCATCTCGACGGCGTCTGTCGCTGCTTTCGAAGGGCAGATCGGACAGGCCGCCTATGCGGCATCGAAGGGCGGTATCGCTGCACTCACCCTGCCGGTCGCGCGCGAGTTGGCGCGTTTCGGCATCCGTGTGCTCACCATCGCGCCGGGCCTTTTCAAGACGCCGCTGCTCGAGGAATTGCCCGAGGAAACCCAGGCCGCCCTCGGCGCTGCCATTCCCTATCCGGCTCGCCTGGGCGATCCCAGGGAATTTGCCAGCCTCGCTCTGGCGATGATTGACAACGACTATCTCAACGGCGAAATCGTCAGGCTCGACGGCGCCTTGCGGATGCAGCCCAAATAGGACGCCCGATGTTTGTTCACACCCGCACCGTCGAGATCGAATTCGGCGACTGCGATCCCGCGGGGATCGTCTATTACCCTAACTATTTCAGGATGTTCGACGCGTCGACCGCGCATCTTTTCGAAGCCGCGCTCGGCATGAAGAAGATCGCCTGGACAAAGAAATTTGGCATCGCCGGCATTCCGATGGTCGATACTGGCGCGTCGTTTTCCAAGCCTGCCCGCTATGGTGACGTTGTCTCGATCCAGTCGCGCGTCGAGGCGTTCAAGCGCACGAGCTTCAGGGTAGAGCATCGCCTCTTCCACGGTGAAGAGGAGGCGATTGTCGCCCATGAAGTCCGGGTTTGGGCCGAACGCCACCCCGACAACCCCGATGCCATCCGCGCTGCGCCGATCCCGCAAGATGTCATTGCGGCGTTCGAGCGGGGATAGTTTAAAGTTCGGACAACCGTCTCAGCAGCATGACAAGCGTATCCCGCTCCGCCTCTCCGCCGAGCTGTTCGACGCAGATTCGCTCGAACTCGGCCTGCAGCGCGTCGAGTTCGACCATGAGCTTTTCGCCGGCCTCGGTCAGAAACAGCGCTTGCGAGCGTTTGTCGCCTTCCGCCGCATGGCGCTCGGTCCAGCCGCGTGCATCGAGCCGATTCATCAGCGCTGCGAAATTGGCCCGTTTGATCCCCAGAACTCGGGCGATGTCGATCTGCTTGCAGCCGGGATTGTTCGCGATGAGCGCGAGCACGGAATATTCCGCCGGGCGGACGTCATGATCGGCGAAATGCTGTTGAAACCGCTGGAAAACGCTGAGCTGGGCCCGGCGGAGCTGGAATCCGACGATCGATGTAACCGGCGTTGCAGTGAACCTGCTTCCCGCTTTCCGAGGGCTCTGATTCGCGATTTCGGTCATATCCTTCGCTCCCGCTCGACTGCGCGCGCATCACGAACCTTATCCCGGCGCGCGCATGCAAACGCAAGGGATAGTGGACGAGCGACCGGATATTCGCATTCACCCCTGATCACATTCATGGCTGGCACTCTTTATTGTTATGTACTATAACATTCTCATAAACAGTGGCGCAGGTCAAAGCCCTGCGCGGAGAGTAGCGATGAGGAGAAGCGGGTGACCGACAGTAACGCGGTATTGGAAACGCGGATTGAAGGCGAGATTGCCTATCTTACCTTCAATCGTCCGGAAAAACGCAATGCGATCAACGATGCCGTCATCGATGGGCTACGTGCGTTCTTCTCCGATATCCCGGCGGGCGTCCGGGTCGCAATTCTCTCGGGCAGCGGAGGTCACTTCTCTGCCGGCCTCGATCTGTCCGAGCAGGTCCGTCGCGAACCGCTCGACGTCATGCGTCATTCGCGGGACTGGCACGCCGTTGCGCAGCGCATCCAACTTGGCGGTATTCCCGTCGTTGCCGCGATGACTGGTGCGGTTATGGGGGGCGGGCTTGAAATCGCCGCGGCATGTCATGTTCGCGTTGCCGAGCCTGACGTTCGGTTCCGTATGCCCGAAGGCCAGCGGGGGATTTTCGTTGGTGGTGGAGCTTCGGTCCGGGTCGCCAATATCATCGGGGCGGACAGGCTGACCGAGATGATGCTTACCGGACGCACCTATTCCGCCGAGGAAGGGGAGCACCTCGGTCTCGTACATTATCTCACCGAAACTGGTGGTGCGCTTGGTAAGGCAGAGGAACTCGCGCGTCAGATCGCGTCCAATTCAAGTGCCGTCAATTATCTCGTCATCCAGTCGATAGCGCGAATCGCCAACATGTCCGCCGAGGATGGACTCTATACCGAAAGCCTCGCAGCGGCGCTCAGTCAAACCGGTGCGGATGCCGAAGAAGGCCTGAAGGCATTTCTCGAAAAGCGGCAGCCGAAGTTCGGGTGACGCGCCGAAACCCGGGGCATCGCCGTCTCGGGAAGGGGATCGGAATTATGCCGAAAGGGAAGAAAGCGCGAATATTAAAAGAATAACTCTCAAGTTATCATTGTGGCCGGACGTTTCATTTTACGTTACCGGGCGCGCTCAGCATTATGGCTCTGTTCCTGGGAGCTAACGCGCAGGGGTTTTAATCGGGAGGGGAACCATCGTGCAGATGGACCGAACAATCGTTGGACGCGCCGTCAGCGGCCTTGCGAAACTGACGGCAATAGCCGGTGGTCTCGTACTTTTGCTGCTCGCGGCCCTCGTCGTCGTCAGCGTTACAGGCCGCGCACTGATCTGGCTTGGGCTGCGGCCGATTACCGGCGACTATGAACTCGTTGCCACCGGCGTCGGTTTCGCTGTTTTCGCGTTTCTGCCTTGGGCGCATCTCAATCGCGGCCATGCTGTCGTGACTATTCTCTCCGACAGTTTCGGTCCACGTATCAACGCCTGGATCCTGGTCGTAACGGATTTTTTCATGCTCGCTGCGGCAATCTTTATAGCCTGGCGGCATGGGCTCGGCATGATTGACAAGTTCAACTACGGTGAGACGACGCTCTTGCTGCGTATGCCGCTGGGTTGGGGCTATGCTGCCGGACTGGTCGGTGCGGTCGTCTTCGTCATCGTTGCGCTTTATGTGTTCGTCCGTTCTTTCGCAGATGCTATCGCCGGGCGTGGGCCGGCAGCGCATGAAGGGGGAGCGGGACATTGAGCAACGTCGAACTCGGCCTTTACGCGTTTCCCATCGTTCTCGCGCTGATCTTTCTGCGTGTGCCGATCGGCCTTGCCATGATGGGCGTCGGCATTTTCGGCTCATATCTCATCATGGGGTCGTTCACCCCGGTTCTCGCCCAGTTCAAGAACCTTACTTACGGCACCTTCGCCAACGAGTCCCTTTCGGTGGTGCCGCTCTTCCTGCTCATGGGGCAGTTCGCGACGATTGGCGGTATGTCCTCGGCACTTTTCGAGGCGGCTTCAGGCTGGCTCGGGCACAGGCGCGGCGGCGTTGCGATGGCGGCGGTGGGCGCCTGCGCCGGGTTTGGCGCTATCTGCGGCTCCTCGCTCGCGACTGCTGCCACCATGGGGCACGTCGCACTGCCTGAAATGCGCAAGCACGGTTATTCGGGCGCGCTCGCAACCGGCGTTATCGCTGCAGGCGGCACGCTGGGCATCCTCATTCCACCCTCTGTGATCCTTGTTATTTTTGCGGTCCTGACCGAACAGAACATTGCCAAGCTCTTTATGGCGGCATTTGTTCCCGGCATACTCGCGGCCATCGGTTATATGATCGTCGCTGCCATCTACGTCCGCGTCGATCCCCATTCCTCGGGCCTGCGGGAGCGGGTGCCTTATCGCGAGCGCTTCCGCCAACTCCTTCGTGTCTGGCCGGTTCTGCTCATCTTCCTGCTCGTCATCGGCGGCATTTATTCGGGGATATTCACCCCGACCGAGGCTGCGGCCATCGGCGCTGCGGGTACCGGGCTCATTGCGCTCACGTCGGGAAGCCTAACGCGCGAAAAGCTTGTGGAGGCCCTTCTTGCGACCGCCTCCTCGACTGCGATGATCTTCCTGATCGTGCTGGGCGCTGCCGCGCTCAACGGCTTTCTCGCGCTTTCGCAACTTCCGCAATTCGCATCGGCATGGGTCGCCGAGCAGGGGTTCAACCCATGGCTCGTCCTTGTCGTCGTGCTGATATTCTACCTCATCATGGGCTGCGTCATGGACTCTCTTTCCATGATCCTGCTGACGGTACCCATCATCTTCCCGATGATGACGGGGCTGGACTTCGGCCTGACGCCGGACGAATTCGCCATTTGGTTTGGCATTCTCGTCCTGATCGTCGTCGAGGTGGGGCTGATTACCCCGCCCGTGGGGATGAACCTATTCATCATCAGCGCGATGGCGCGCGACACCAAACTGTCCGACACGTTCCGCGGTGTGCTGCCCTTTGTGGCGAGCGATATCGTGCGGACCGGCATTCTGATTGCCTTCCCGAGCCTCACGCTCGGGCTGGTATGGCTCTTGCAATGAGCAAGGAGAGTTCGAAGCGCCGGATAAATCCATTATTAAGCTGGCCTTCGGAGGGATCATGCGAGCGGCATGACAAAAAGGGAGAGAGAAGATGAGACTATTGAAGACCATAGTGGGAGCAGCCCTGGCAGCGGCTTTGCTATCGACCACGGCGTTCGCCCAGGAAGTGACGTTGCGCGTCCACCAGATGCTGCCCGCGCAGGCAACCATCCCCGCCCAGGCAATCGAGCCCTGGGCCGAGCGCATCGAGGAGCAATCCGACGGGCGGATCAATGTCGAGCTTTATCCGGCGATGCAATTGGGCGGGACGCCGCCGAGCCTCTACGACCAGGCACTCGATGGCGTCGTGGACGTCGTCTGGACGGTTCTAGGTTATACGCCGGGCCGCTTCCCCAAGTCCGAGGTATTCGAACTGCCGTTCATGGTAACCAATGGTGAGGAAACCTCGGCGGCCTTCTACAACTACGTCCAGGACAACGCCATGGACGAATTTTCCGGCGTACACGTCATCGCCCTGCATGCTCACGGGCCCGGACTCTTCCACTCCGACACGCCAATCGAGTCGCTCGAGGATCTGGAGGGTCTAAAAATCCGGGGTGGTTCACGCATCATTTCCGACATGCTGGCAAACCTGGGAGCCGAACCCGTCGGCATGCCCGTGCCGCAGGTCACCGAGGCGCTTTCGCGCGGTGTGATCAACGGTACAACCATTCCCTGGGAGGTAACGCCAGCCCTACGTGTCTCCGAACTCGTCGGAAATCACACCGGGTTCTCTGGTGATCGGGGGCTCTATAGCCTGACCTTCGGCTTTGTCATGAATCAAGCGAGCTACGATAGTCTGCCGGACGACCTCAAGGCTGTCATCGACGCAAACTCGGGCCTTGAGACGTCACGCGAATTTGGCCGTGTCATGGACCAGGGCGATATCGTTGGCCTGCAGATCGCCGAGGAACGGGGCAACAATATTATCGTTCTCGATGAAGAAGAAACCGCCCGTTGGCGCGAGGCAGCGCAGCCGACCATCGAGCAGTGGTTTGCCGACATGGAAGCCGTCGGAATCGACGGTGAGGCGCTCTATGCGGCAGCCCAGGCGGCGCTTGAAGCCGAAATGCAATAAAGCATATCTTCGGATCAACCCGAAAAAGGGCGCCTGCGTGGCGCCCTTTTTTGCGCCACCTACGGTCTATAGCCGATATCGATTGTCGCGCTGCCCGAAGCAAGACGGGAGACGCATGCACACATGCGTTTGCCCTCTTCTTTTTCCTCGGCGCTGAAGAACACGTCGCGGTGGTCGATCTCGCCGGTATGCTCCACGACGTCAACTGCGCACAGTCCGCATTCGCCCCGCTGGCAGTCGTAGATCATGTCGACCCCTGCCGCCATAAGCGCTTCGAGCAGGCTTTGGTCGGGTCGCACGGCCACGGTCACGTCACGGTTGGCAACGGTCACCTCGAAGGCTTCCTCGGTGAACGCGCCGCTATCTCCGAAAACTTCATAGCGCAGTCGGCCCGGCGGCCGACCCGCGTCTTCCCATGCAGCCTTGACCGCGTTGAGCATGGGGATTGGCCCGCAGACATAGAGTTCGCCCTTTTCCGGCAGCGCCGCGATCTCGCTGGCAATGTCGATGAACTCGTCTTTTTCGCCGTCACGGAACGTGACGGCCTCGCCCAGTTGCGCCGCGAGGTCGTCCGCATAGGCCATCAGCGCCTTGCTGCGCGCACCGTAAACCAACCGGAATGGTATGCCGCGCGCTTTGAGCGTTAACGCCATTCCATAGATCGGCGTGATCCCGATCCCACCGGCGAGCAAGAGGTAGTAGGGCGCGCGCCATGACAACTCGAACCGATTTTCCGGTAGGCTCATGGTGATCGTGTCGCCAGGTTTCAGGCTCCACATAAAGCGCGAGCCGCCCCGGCTTTTTTCATGCAGTTTCACCGCTACCCGGATCTGCCCCGGATGCGGCGTCGGCACACAGCTATAGGTCCGCGTTACCGGTGCGCCGGAAATCTCCGTTTGGAAATTGACGTGAGATCCGGGATCGAACCGGGGAACGAATCCGTCGAGGGCAAAATCGATCTGCCGGACATCGCTGGCAACGTCGCAAACCGCCGCGACTCGAGCCTGGCGCCATTCAAGCTTGCTGCGCATGAGGCCTCCTCATTCGTTGACCAGCGCCAGCGCGGGGACCCGCGCTAAAAGGCTCCGGTCTTCCTCCATGACATATTCAAGATTTGCACGTGCCAACCGCGCATGCTCACGCGCAAGTGCCTCGGCGCGGGCACCCTCGCGCATTTCGATGGCCTCGACGATGGCGCGGTGTTGGGCCTGGCCGGTAACCAGCGACCGGCGGAAAGCGGGAACGTCGGCCTGCTTGTCGAGGAATGCGCTTGGTGAGGCGAAAGGCAGGTTCTTGACCCGTTCGACCTCCCGCCGGATCGTCTCGCTGCCTGCGAGCGCGGCAAGCGCATCGTGGAATGCTGCGTTGAGCTCGACGTAACAGTCGAAATCGAGCGCTTCCGGCCAATCCGCGACCGCTTTCTCAAGCGCTTCGACGACGTTCCTGAGATTGGCAAGCCGGTCCGGCGATGGCCCGCGTTCCGCGGCGAGGCGGGCGGCCGTCCCCTCGAGAACGCCGCGCAACTCGATGGCATCGACGACCTCGGCCCGGGAAAAGCGGCGTACAGCATATCCACCGGAGGGCAGAATCTCAACGAGGCCTTCCTGTTCCAGCCGCGCGAGCGCTGCACGTATGGGCGTGCGCGAAATCCCCAGCCGCTCAGCGATGGCGACCTCGGAGAGACGCGCGCCGGGGGTTACCGCGCCGCCGAGCACGAGATCGCGGATTCCCATCAGCGCCTTGAGCGCCTGGGGTTGCTGACGGAGGGGATGGGACAGGCTCATTGTTATTCCGCCGCGTTCTGGATCGCCTGTTCCTCGGCGATCATTCTGTCGATGAGCTTGCGCGCCCACATCGATCCCGCGTCGATGTTGAGGTTATAGATGACGTGGTCGGGATTGGCGTCTATGGCAATCTGCTGGGCTTCGAGGATGGTCTCGTCTTCCCTGAAGATCGAGGCGACGCCTTCGCGCAATTCGTGAGTCCGCCTCTGCTCGTCGAGCTTGTAGTTGCGCGCGAACGCCCAGAAATAGTGACAGGTCTTTTCGGTTTCCGGCGTGATTGTGTTGAGCACGAAGCCGTTGACGCCTTGGCTGCGATCGCCCTCGGGTGCGCCGGTACCATGCGGCGCCACACCCACATCGATGGCGATGGTCGCAGGCGCTTCGAAATTGATGATCTGCCAGCGGTCGACATTGCCCGGCTTGCCCAACTGGCCGCGCCAGAAAGGTGGGGCGTCGATATCGATCATCCAGCGGGTTATGGTTGCTGTGGTGTCCGAATGGGTCGCAGTAAATGGCGCCTCGGCAACGGCTCGGTTGCCGATGGACGATCCGTGCACGTATGTTTCGTGGGTCAGGTCCATCAGATTGTCTATCACCAGCCGATAGTCGCATTTGACGTGGATGGTCTTGCCGTCCGCAGCCCATTCGGGATCGTCATTCCAGTGCAGATCCGGGATTTTCGCAGGATCTGCAAGTGCCGGATCGCCCATCCACAACCAGATGAAACGATGTTTTTCGACAAGTGGGTAAGCCTTGACACAGGCTGAGGGATTAATCGTATCCTGCGACGGCATGTATACACAGCGGCCCGTGTCGTCGAATTCGAGCCCATGATAACCACAGATGACGTTGTCGCCATAAAGCTCGCCCATCGAAAGCGGAAGGAGCCGGTGCCAACATGCATCGGCGAGAGCGACGGCAGTGCCATCCTGTCGGCGATACAAAACAACCGGCTTCCCGCAGATCTTGCGCGGCAGCAGCGCACGTTTCACCTCAACGTCCCAAGCCGCCGCATACCATGCATTCAAGGGGAATGTTTGATCGCTCATGCCCGGCCTCCTCTCCGATAATGAGTAGAATGTTTTATTTCATAACATAATGTATACAGAGAGTGTGGCGCAAAGACAATAGGGGCGCCAGAAGCGTTCTCGGCTGTTGGGTATATCCAATAAACGCAGCCCAAGTCCGAAAAACGCAGGTTTCTGAAAGGTGCTGCTTGCGTGTTGGGTCTGTCTCGCCCATTGATTCTTCTCTTATGCGGCGGGGTTTTGGTGTTGCTTTGCGTTTCTGTGGAAGCACGGCGCGCTCGGCAGCACCTGACAATAACGTTGCAACCGGGACGGGTGGCTGCATTGAGTGAAGGGTCAGCGCATCAGTTCGCTACATTGCATGGAAGCGACTTCGATACCTTTCGTGAGACGTTCATACCGCACGGGTTAATGGGGCTCCCTGCGCCGAAGGGGGCGTGGGATGCGTTTAACTGGCGTGCGTCCTTCGTGGTAACCGAAGCGCTTACGCTGTTCCGGATGCAGTTTGACGCGGATTGGTCCTGTCGGTCTATCTATGAAGGAACGGAAGACGACCTCTACGTTGTGATGCCGCGGGCGGGCGGGTATAGAGTGACAGCGCGAAGCGGGCAGTTCGACATTGCGCCTGGAGTGGCTCTGCTTATGCCGAGGCTGCATGTCGAGCGTTTGGATGTTTTCAGCAACGCCATGCGTTCGGGGGCTGCAATACGGTTTAGCGCCGATGCGGTCGCCCGGGCGCTCGGCCAGTGCGCGCAGGGTATTTCCGCAAGCACTCTGGGTTTGGCGCCTGTGGTCGATCTGAGCCAGTCCGCTGGTCTTACGCTCGGCATGCTCCTGACAACGCTTGTTTCAGGGTTGGGGGGTGACAAGCCTTTGCATCGGTCGCCCAAGGCGCTGGCTCTTCTTACGGAGAGCGTCCTGCATGTGATCATGGAAAACGTGCCCCATAAGCTTTCCAGTCGGATGCATTCGCACCGATACGTTATTCTTCCGCGCCATATTCGGGCCGCTGTCGACTACATGCACGCCAATATTCATAAGCCCCTCACGATAACCGACATTGCGACGGCTGTTGGCGTCAGTGCGCGGGCCCTGCAGACCGGCTTCAGGCAATTTCATGAGACAACTCCGGCCGCCTACCTGCGCCGTATCCGCCTCGAGGCCGCGCATGCGGAGTTGTCGTTGCCGGGTAATCGGCTCTCCGTCCGGGAGGTTGCGCTGAAATGGGGGTTCACCCATATGGGCCGGTTTGCGGCGCAATACAAAGAGCGATATGGTGTGGCGCCGTCGAGGGCGGCCTGGAAGTGAGTGCAATTGCACAATAATTGTGCAATATACCGCATTGCCTAATGCGTAAAGCTGCGCGATAAGGCGCGCATGCCTCACGAGCTTTCCATATTGGTGGTGGACGATAATCGCATCCGGGCTTCGATCATCGAGGACGGTTTGCGTGAGGCCGGGCATGCCAATGTTGTCGTGATTACGGAGGTCAACGAGGTCGCGGCCCGGATCGGCGAGATCGCACCAGACGTCGTAATCATCGATCTTGAAAACCCCAACCGTGACATGCTCGAACATTTCTTCGCGCTCTCCCGGGCGCTCCAGCGTCCTATCGCGATGTTTGTGGACAAATCCGATATCGGCTCGATGGAGGCGGCGGTGGATGCGGGCGTCTCGGCCTATGTCGTCGACGGTCTGCGCAAGGAGCGGATCAAGCCGATCCTTGACATGGCTATCTCCCGTTTCCGCGCATTCTCGCGCCTGCGGGATGAACTCGCGGCTGCGAAATCCGAACTCGAGGATCGCAAGACTATCGAGAAGGCCAAGGGCATTCTGATGAAGACTCGCGGGCTCTCGGAAGAAGAGGCCTATACGCTTTTGCGCCGCACGGCGATGAACCAGAACCGCCGCGTTGTCGAAATCGCGCAGAGTCTCATCACGGCGGCCGGACTACTCGAGTCGTGAGGGGAAGGGAAAAACCATGGGACTGACCCACATCTCCGTCGGCTATGTGCCCCTCCTTGATAGCGCTGTGCTGATCGCTGCCCAGGAAATGGGGTTCGCCGAAACTGAGGGGCTTTTCCTCACGCTGACGCGCGAGACGTCTTGGGCCAATATTCGCGACCGCGTCGCCATCGGCCATTTCGATGTCGCCCATATGCTCGCCCCCATGCCGCTGAGTGTGAATCTCGGTTTGGCGCCGCTTGAGGTTTCCATGGCCGCGCCGATGGCGCTTGGCCTCGGCGGCAATGCCGTAACGGTTTCCAACGGCCTCTGGGGCGCGATGAAAGGTCAGGGGGCGTCTGAGGGTGTCGAAGCTGCGGCTTCGGGCTTGGCGCTCAAGCGTGTTATTGAAGCCCGTACCGCCAGTGGCCAGCCTCCGCTAAGATTTGGCGTTGTACATCCTGAAAGTGGTCATAACTATGAGCTGCGCTACTGGCTTGCGGCTTCGGGTATCGATCCGGTCCGCGATATCGAAATCGTGATTGTGCCGCCGCCATTTTTGCCCGACGCGCTGGGTGCGGGTCGAATCGATGGCTATTGCGTCGGAGAGCCGTTCAATTCGGTTGCGGTCGCGCGCGGTGTCGGGCGCATCGTCACGACCAAGTCTTCGATCTGGCGCTCGAGCCCCGAGAAGGTTCTCGGTACCCGTACGCAATGGGCCGAGCGTTATCCCGAGCAGCTTGCGGCCCTGATCCGTGCGACGACGCGCGCGGCGCGCTGGTGTGGTGATCCGGCCAATCACGGTAAGCTGGCGGATATTCTCGCCCGTGATGACCGCCTCGGCATTGCGCCTCCCATTCTCATGGGCGCGCTTTCGGGCAGGCTCGACCTTGGAGGTGGCGCGGTCTTTGAGGTTTCGGACTTCTTTATTCCCTTTGAGCGGGCAGCAAACTTCCCCTGGATTTCTCACGCTCTCTGGTTCTACGCGCAAATGGTGCGCTGGGGGCAGGTTGCCCATAGTGCGGAGAATGCTGCCAAGGTCACCGCCACCTATCGACCCGACATCTATCGCGCCGCGCTTGCCGGGCAGGGCATTCCCGTGCCTGCCGCCAACGCCAAGGTTGAAGGTGCGCTCTCCGAACCGACGGCACTCGGGGCGATGGAGGGCAGGCTGATCCTTGGCCCGGACGGCTTCTTCGACGGGATGCAGTTCGATCCCGACGCCATCGACGGCTATATTGCCGCGCAAAGCTCAGGCGTTGCGGCATAATTACGTGTGCCGCCGCTGTAATCACTGCCGACTTGTGCGCAAAATATAATCAATATGCGCGAGTCTTGTGCGGTGAAATTTCCGCCTGCGGTTGGCGCGATTTTCCAGCCGTATGCTTATATCCTTGAGACTCAACTATTTTTCGGGATTCTTCCAAACTGGCACGCTTCCTGCAAAGCAGTATGCGAATGAGCTCCTCCCAAGACGGCTCATGATAGATCTGGCGTCCAAGGGCGGGCGCCGCGGAAAATGGCAAAGCCGCCAACTGGTGCATGTGTCCGGGCAAAAGTCCCGGCGCGCGTGTCGGTTGGCGGCTTTTTGCATTTCGCGGTGCGCGTGCCGGCAGACGTTGGACAAAACGGTGCAAACGACGGAGACGACAATGAACTGGACAAGGGGCAAGGCCAAAATTGCGGCAACATTGCTGCTGGCTGCCTCGGCGCTGAGCGCCGGAGCCGCGAACGCCGAAATGCTCGACCTCGAAAAGGACGAGCTCACCTTCGGCTTTATTAAGCTCACGGACATGGCGCCGCTCGCCATCGCCTACGAGAAGGGCTATTTCTGGGACGAGGGACTCTACGTCACGCTCGAAGCCCAAGCCAATTGGAAGGTGCTGCTCGACGGCGTGATCACGGGTGAGCTCGACGGCGCGCATATGCTCGCCGGCCAACCCCTCGCCGCCACCATCGGCTATGGCACCGAGGCGCACATCATCACTCCCTTCTCCATGGATTTGAACGGCAACGGCATCACCGTTTCCAACGAAGTCTGGGAGCTGATGAAACCAAACCTCGAGATGAACGCGGACGGTTTCCCCGTTCATCCGATCTCGGCTTCGGCGCTTCAGCCGGTCATCGAGGAATACCGGGCCAGCGGCCGCCCCTTCAATATGGGCATGGTTTTCCCGGTATCGACCCACAATTACGAATTGCGCTACTGGCTCGCGGCCGGTGGCATCAATCCCGGATTCTATGCGGGTGGTGACGACGTCACCGGCCAGATTGATGCAGATGCTTATCTTTCGGTCACCCCGCCGCCGCAAATGCCCTCGACGCTCGAAGCTGGCACCATCGACGGCTATGCCGTAGGCGAGCCCTGGAACCAGGCTGCCGTCTTCAAGGGCATCGGCGTCCCGGTCATCACCGACTACGAACTCTGGAAGAATAACCCGGAAAAGGTGTTCGGCATCACCGCCGAGTTTGCCGAACAATACCCCAACACCACCATCGCCATTACCAAGGCGCTGATCCGTGCCGCCAAATGGCTCGATGAAAACGACAACGCCAATCGCGCCGAAGCCGTCGAAATCCTCTCCGAGCCCGAATATGTCGGCGCGGATGCGGAAGTCATCGCAGCCTCGATGACAGGCACCTTCGAGTACGAAGCTGGCGACATCCGCGAAATCCCGGATTTCAACGTCTTCTACCGCTATTACGCGACCTATCCATACTATTCGGACGCCATCTGGTACCTCACCCAGATGCGCCGCTGGGGCCAGATCGCAGAAGATAAACCCGACGACTGGTACGCCGAAGTCGCCGAGTCCGTCTATCGCCCGGATATCTACCTCCAAGCCGCTCGGATGCTCGTCGATGAGGGTTTGATCGATGAAGCCGATATCCCCTGGGATACCGACGGTTATCGCGAACCGACGGACGAATTCATCGACGGCATTCTCTACGACGGCCGCGAACCCAACGCCTATATCGACAGCCTCGAAATCGGGCTCAAGACCGGCGAGGTCGTCGAAGGCAACGCGATCGTCTCGACCAACTAGCTGTTCCTCACTTTTCGGGCGACCGGGCTCCTCCCTGGCCGCCCGCCAACAACCAGAAGGATGTTTCGGTTATGAGCATCGCGAGTGACACTTCCGAAAACACAGGCGCGGGCCGCCGCGAAAAGCTCTTCGCAGTCATCAACCGCGCGTCGGCTTGGCTCGGCGCGCTGGGGTTTGGCTGGCTCACCCCGCTGCTCAAGATCGCAGTGGGCGACGATCCGCGCCAGCAGATGGGCGAGCTGCGCGATACCCTCCTGTTCCCGCTGATGGGCATCACCGTCTTCGTCGCCGGCTGGGCCATTCTCGCGCCGCAGGTCCAGACCTCGCTCGGCGCCATCCCTGGCCCGCTCCAGGTGCTCGAACAGGCCGGCGGGCTCTGGGAAGATCATGTCGAAGAGCGCGAAAAAGCCGACCGCTTTTACCAGATGCAGGTCGAACGCAACGCCGAACTCGAAGCCGAAGGCGAAACCGACCGGATCAAGTGGCGCGACTATACCGGCAGCCCGACCTTCATCGACCAGATATTCACGTCGCTAAAGACCGTCGGCCTGGGCTTCCTCATCGCAACCGTCGTGGCCGTTCCGCTCGGCATTGCCTCGGGGCTCTCCAAACCCTTCAACGGTGCCCTGAATCCCATCGTCCAGCTCTTCAAGCCGGTCTCACCGCTCGCCTGGCTGCCCATCGTCACAATGGTGGTGTCGGCTGTTTACGTGGACGCCTCCGAAGCGCTACCCAAGTCGCTCGTCATCTCGGCGGTCACCGTGACGCTGTGCTCGCTCTGGCCGACGCTGATCAATACTGCGCTTGGCGTGGCCTCGATCGATAAGGATCTGGTCAACGTTAGTAAGGTGCTGCGCCTTTCGACGGCCAAGACCGTCACCAAGCTGGTGCTGCCCTCGGCGCTGCCGCTGATCTTTACCGGGCTCCGTCTGTCGCTGGGCGTGGGCTGGATGGTGCTGATCGCCGCCGAAATGCTCGCGCAGAACCCCGGGCTCGGAAAGTTCGTCTGGGATGAGTTCCAGAATGGTTCTTCCTCCTCGCTGGCGCGCATCATGGTGGCCGTTCTGACCATCGGTATCATTGGCTTCCTGCTCGACCGGGTGATGTTCACCCTGCAGACCGCCTTCACCTTCTCGTCCAATCGATAGGGGAAGAGCCAGATGTCGACCATTCTCGAACTCACCGACGTTGCCAAGCACTACGGCGAAGGCGCAAAGCGCAACGGCGTACTCGACGGGCTGAATTTGAAGGTCGAGGATGGCGAATTCGTCGCCATCCTCGGGTTCTCCGGCGCGGGCAAGACGACACTTATTTCGCTGATGGCCGGGCTCATCGAGCCCGACCGCGGCGGCGTGCTCTTCAAGGGTAAGGAGATCGACGGCCCGGGCCGCGAACGGGGTGTCGTCTTCCAGTCCTATTCGCTCATGCCCTGGCTCACTGTCGCCGGCAATGTCGACCTCGCGGTCGATGCTGTGCACACCAAGCTGTCCAAGGCCGAGCGCGTGGCGCTGCGTAACCGTTATGTCGAAATGGTCGGCCTCGACCATGCCGCCGACCGCCGTCCTGCAGAGCTATCCGGCGGCATGCGCCAGCGCGTGGCGGTTGCCCGCGCATTGGCCATGCAGCCCGAAGTTCTGCTGCTCGACGAGCCGCTCTCGGCGCTCGACGCGCTCACCCGTTCCAAGCTCCAGGACGAATTTGCCGAAATCTCGCAAGCCGAGAAAAAGACCATCGTTTTGATCACCAACGATGTGGACGAAGCCATCCTTCTCGCCGACCGCGTGATCCCGCTGACGCCGGGTCCCGACGCAACGCTCGGGCCGTCCTTTACTGTGGATATCGAGCGTCCCCGCGACCGTGGCGAGCTCAACGGCGACGACAGGTTCATCGCGTTGCGCCGCGAGATCACAGAATATCTGATGGATGCAGGGGCTGAGCGCAACATCGAGGTCGAACGCGAAGTCCGGCTGCCCAATGTCGTGCCGATTTCCATCGGCAAGGCCCAGCCACCCAAGGCCTATAAGGACGCCGCCGCCGGACCGGCGTCGGAGCGCTATCTCGAATTCTCCGGGGTCAAGAAGGTCTACCCCACCCCCAAGGGTCCGCTGACGGTCGTCGACGGGTTCGATCTCAAGATGAAGAAGGGGGAGTTCGTCACGCTCATCGGCCATTCGGGCTGCGGCAAGTCCACCGTCCTCTCGATGGTCGCGGGGCTCAACGATATATCCTCCGGCGGCATTATTCTCGACGGTACCGAAGTCGTGGGAGCGGGGCCAGATCGCGCGGTCGTCTTTCAGGCGCCCTCCTTGATGCCCTGGCTCACGGCGCGTGAAAACGTCGCTCTCGGCGTGGACCGCGTCTACCCCAAGGCCAGCACCGCCGAGCGCCGCGACATCATCGAATACTATCTGAGCCGCGTCGGTTTGGCCGACGCCATGGATCGCAGCGCTGGCGATCTATCCAACGGCATGAAGCAGCGTGTCGGCATTGCGCGTGCCTTCGCGCTCTCGCCCAAGCTGCTGCTGCTCGACGAGCCCTTCGGCATGCTCGATTCGATCACCCGCTGGGAGCTTCAGGACGTCCTGATGGACGTCTGGGCCAAGACCCAGGTCACAGCCATCTGCGTCACACACGACGTGGATGAGGCGATCCTCCTCGCCGACCGTGTGGTGATGATGTCGAACGGCCCCAGCGCCAAGATCGGTAACATCATGGATGTCGATCTGCCGCGCCCGCGCTCGCGCAAGGCGCTGCTCGCTCACAAGGATTACTACGCCTATCGCGAGGAACTCTTCGATTTCCTCGAAGCCTATGAGGGTGGCGCAAATCCCGACCAGGAAACACTCGACCGCATCCGTTCCAAGCGCGCCCAACGCGCAGTCGCGGCCGAATAGGAGGACAGACGATGAAACAGAAGCTCATCGTTATCGGTGCCGGCATGGCCTCTGGCCGCATGCTCGAGCACCTTTTCGAAGCCGGTCCCGACACCTACGACGTGACGCTCTTCGGCGCCGAACCGCGCGGCAACTACAATCGCATCATGCTCTCCCCGGTGCTCGCGGGCGAAAAGACCTACGAGGAGATCGTTACCCACGATCAGGACTGGTACGCGGCAAACAGCGTCACCTGCCGGTTCGGCCAGACAGTGACCAAGATCGACCGGGAGAGCAAGACGGTTTTCGCCGACGGTGTGGAAACGCCCTATGACAAGCTGGTGATCGCCACCGGTTCGGCACCCTTCATCATTCCGGTCGCGGGCAAGGACCTGCCGGGCGTCATGGCTTTTCGCGATCTCGATGACGTCAACAACATGGTTGCGGCGGCGGAAAAACCCGGCGCCAAGGCCGTTGTCATCGGCGGCGGGCTCCTGGGGCTCGAAGCCGCCGCCGCGCTTTCCAATCGCGGCATGGATGTGGTGGTGCTGCACCTGATGGGTCACCTGATGGAGCGTCAGCTCGATCCCGCTGCGGGTTATCTGCTGCAAAGAGAACTCGAAAGTCGCGGCATCAGGATCCACTGCAAGGCGCAGACCAAAGCCATACTCGGGGAGGAGCGCGTCGAGGCGGTGCTGTTGGAGGACGGCACCGTCTACGACGCGGATCTGGTGGTGATGGCTGTCGGCATCCGGCCTGAGACACGCATCGCCACCGACGCTGGGATCGCCGTCGAGCGCGGCATTGTCGTCGACGATCAGATGCGCACCTCGGATCCCGACATCCTCGCGCTTGGCGAATGCGTCGAGCACAACGGCATGGTCTACGGTCTCGTCGCTCCGCTTTACGACATGGCCAAGATCGCCGCAAAAACGCTCACGGGCACCCAAGCCGCCTTCAAGCCGGTCCAGACCGCAACGCAACTGAAGGTCACCGGCGTCAACCTCTACTCGGCGGGCGACTTCGCCGAAGCGGACGACCGTGAGGAGATCGTGCTGCGTGATGCCGCC
This sequence comes from Pelagibacterium halotolerans, assembly GCF_044811015.1. Taxonomy (GTDB): domain Bacteria; phylum Pseudomonadota; class Alphaproteobacteria; order Rhizobiales; family Devosiaceae; genus Pelagibacterium; species Pelagibacterium halotolerans_A. Next base: position 1,765,405 of record NZ_CP085243.1, on the reverse strand, counting down.
GCCGGCGTCTATAAACGTGTGGTCCTCAAGGAGGACAGGATCATCGGTGCCGTGCTTTACGGCGAAACCGGCGATGGCGCGTGGTTCTTCGATCTACTGAAGCGCGCCGAACCCATCACCGAAATGCGCGACACGCTGATCTTCGGCCAGGCCTATCAGGGGGGTGCCCAACTGGACCCTACGGCGGCCGTTGCAGCCTTGCCGGATGATGCAGAAATCTGCGGCTGTAACGGCGTATGCAAATCCACGATCACCGGCGCGATCATGGAAAAAGGGCTGACCAGCCTTGACGATGTCCGGGCCCACACCAAGGCTTCGGCCTCGTGTGGCTCGTGCACCGGACTTGTCGAAAAGCTCCTGATGGCCACGCTGGGGGACGCGTACAACCCCGCTGCCATTCAGCCCATGTGCCCGTGCACCGAACTGGGGCACGACGAAGTGCGCCGTCTGATCGTTGCCAAGGAGCTCAAATCCATCCCGGCGGTCATGCAGGAGCTCGAATGGAAGACCTCCTGCGGCTGCGCCAAGTGCCGTCCGGCACTGAACTACTACCTCGTCGCCACCTGGCCGGGTGAATATGAGGACGACAACCAGTCGCGGTTCATCAACGAGCGTGTCCACGCCAACATCCAGAAGGACGGCACCTATTCGGTCGTGCCGCGCATGTTCGGCGGCATTACCAACCCGAAAGAACTGCGCGCAATCGCCGATGTCGCGGACAAGTTCAACATCCCGACGGTCAAGGTCACCGGCGGTCAACGCATCGACTTGCTCGGCGTAAAAAAGGAAGATCTCCCGGGTGTCTGGGCGGATCTGAACGCCGCCGGCATGGTCTCGGGCGCCGCCTACGCCAAGGGTTTGCGCACGGTCAAGACCTGCGTGGGTTCGGACTGGTGCCGTTTCGGCACGCAGGATTCGACCGGGCTGGGCATCCGCATCGAAAAGTTCATGTGGGGCGCCTGGACCCCGGCCAAAGTCAAGATGGCCGTATCGGGTTGTCCGCGCAACTGCGCGGAAGCCACCTGCAAGGATGTCGGTGTCGTGTGCGTGGATTCGGGTTACGAAATCCACTTCGCTGGCGCCGCTGGCCTCGACATCAAGGGCACCGAGGTTCTCTGCCACGCCAAGACCGAGGACGAGGCGATGGAGATCATCGTCGCGCTGGTCCAGCTCTACCGCGAGCAGGGACGCTATCTCGAGCGCATCTACAAATGGGCCAAGCGGGTCGGTTCGGATTCGATCAAGGCCGCGATCGTTGATGATTTCGAAAAGCGCCGCTCATACTTCGACCGCTTCGTCTACTCACAGAAGTTTGCGCAGGTCGATCCGTGGGAGGAGCGGGTCAATGGCAAGGACGCCCACGAATTCGCCGCCATGGCCGAATTCGGCATGCCCCAGGCAGCGGAGTAAAGGCAAATGAGTGATTGGGTCGAAATCGGCAAGCTTTCCGACATTCCTCGGCGCGGCGCCCGCTGCGTCAAAACTCCGATCGGCAAGATCGCAGTGTTTCGTACTGCGGCCGACGAGGTCTTTGCCATCGATGACCAGTGCCCCCACAAGGGCGGCCCCTTGAGCCAGGGCATCGTTCATGGCGCACAGGTCACCTGTCCCCTGCACAACTGGGTCTTCTCGCTCGAAACCGGCGAGGCCCAGGGCGCGGACGAGGGGGCGGTGCGCACCTTTGCGCTCAGGCTCGACGGTGAGAAAATCTTCATGGACGCGAACGTCCTGCTCGCAGCCGCGGCGGAGTAAGGTATGTCGCGCGAGGCCATCCGGACCACATGCCCTTACTGTGGCGTCGGCTGCGGCGTTCTCGCAACCCCGCAGCCCGACGGCACTGTAACGATCGCGGGCGACCCGGATCATCCAGCCAATTTCGGGCGGTTGTGCTCGAAAGGCTCGGCGCTCGGGGAGACCCTCTCGCTCGAAGGCCGGCAATTGCGCCCCATGGTCGACGGGACCGAGGTGGATTGGGATACCGCGCTTGATGCGGTGGCGGACCGGCTCAAAAGCGTCATCGCCGAGTATGGCCCGGATGCTGTCGGGCTTTATGGTTCGGGTCAGCTCCTGACCGAGGACTACTACGTCGCCAACAAGCTGATGAAGGGCTTCATCGGCACGGCGAACATCGACACCAACTCGCGCCTGTGCATGGCGTCTTCGGTCGCCGGGCATAAACGCGCCTTCGGCTCGGATACAGTCCCCGGCTGCTACGAGGACTTCGAGCAGGCGGACCTCATCGTCCTCGTGGGCTCGAACCTTGCATGGTGCCACCCTGTCCTCTACCAGCGCATTCTCGCTGCCAAGGAAGCCCGGCCCGACATGCGGGTGGTCGTCATCGACCCCCGCCGCACCAACGCCGCCGAGCAGGCGGACCTGCATCTTGCTATTGCTAATGACGGCGATGTTGCGTTGTTTTCCGGCCTTCTTGCGCACTTGGTGGCCTCCAACGCGGTTGATCGGCGGTTTGTCGAAAAGCACACGACCGGGTTCGAGACCGCGCTCGAGCTGGCCGAGCCCTGGACGATTACCCAGGTTGCCGGGGCGACCGGCCTTTCAACCTCCGATGTCGCTATGTTCTTTGACGTTTTCGCCGGCACGGAAAATGTCGTGACCATCTTCTCGCAGGGCGTGAACCAGTCGGTTTCGGGGACTGACAAGGCCAATGCCATCATCAATTGCCACCTCGCGACGGGCCGGATCGGGCGCCCTGGCATGGGGCCGTTCTCGATCACCGGCCAGCCCAACGCGATGGGCGGACGCGAAGTGGGCGGATTGGCTAACATGCTGGCCGCGCATATGGATTTCGACAAGGCCAACATCGTCGAGCGCTTCTGGAGCGCTCCGAACATCGCCCGCGAACCGGGCTTGAAGGCAGTCGACTTGTTCGCCGCGCTCGAAGCCAGGACGGTCAAGGCCGTCTGGATCATGGCCACCAATCCAGTGGTCTCCATGCCCGACGCCGACAAGGCCCGTGAGGCGCTTCTGGGGTGCCATACGGTCATCGTTTCGGACATGTATGCGACCACGGACACCGCCCGTTGCGCCGATATCTTCCTCCCCGCCGCCGGCTGGGGCGAGAAGTCCGGGACGGTGACGAATTCCGAGCGTCGCATCTCGCGCCAACGGGCGTTTTTGGCTCATCCGGGCGAGGCGCGGCCCGATTGGTGGATCATCTGCGAGGTCGCCAAACGGCTCGGTTTCGGCGATGCGTTCGCCTTCGCCTCGCCCGCGGAGATCTTCGCCGAGCACGCCGCGCTCTCGGGGTTCGAGAATGGGGGGACGCGCGATTTCGATATTTCCGGGCTCATGGACCAGGACTATGACAGATTGGTCCCAACGCAATGGCCAGTCCGCGCAAGTTCGTCCCCGGTTGCGCGCAACTTTGCCGATGGTGCGTTCTTCACCCCCGACCGCCGAGCCCGCTTCATCGCCACCCAGCCGCCACCGCCCAAGGCGACGGCGCCGGGGCAGGTGATCCTCAACACCGGGCGCGTGCGCGACCATTGGCACACGATGACGCGTACGGGGAATACGCCAAGACTTTCAGGTCACTACGCCGAACCATTCGTCGAAATCCACCCCACCGACGCCGATCGCCTGGGCATCCGCGGCGCCACTCTGGTCCAGCTCGAAAACGCGCTGGGGCGGGCCGTCATGCGGGCGCAGGTCACCGACCGTCAGCGGCCCGGGACCGTCTTTGCGCCCATGCACTGGACCGGCGCCTATTCCTCCGAAGGCCGCGTCAATGCGCTCGTGGCACCCATGGCCGACCCGGTTTCTGGCCAACCCGGGCTCAAGATGAGCGCTGTGAGCCTCTATCCGGCGAAGGTCGCGCTCTATGGGTTCGCTGTGTCTGCTGCACGGCCCGATTGCGCGGCTGCCGACTATTGGGCGACGGCCCGCGCCGAGGGTGGATGGCGCACGGAATTGGGGCTTTTCGAGGCCACAGACGACATCGCTGCGTCGCTTTTTGGCGACGCAACCGCGCTCGACGTCCTCTCCTATAGTGACGCCAAATCCGGGCGCGCCAGCCTTGCCGCATTCGCCGGGCCGCGGTTGGTTTTCGCGCTCTGGCTTGCGCCCGATCCGGTGCTCGTTTCGCGCCAATGGGCGGTGGCGCAATTGACCGAAACTCACGACAAGCCAATGGCTCGCAGCGCTGTGCTTTCCGGGCGTCCGGGCGCCGACAGGCCCGATCCGGGGCCGCTCGTATGCTCGTGCTTTGGCGTGGGCGCCAACCAGATCGCCGAACTCGCCGCTTCGGGCGAAGCGACGACTGTGGATGCGGTGGGGGCGGCTCTCAAGGCGGGGACCAATTGCGGCTCGTGCCGCACGGAAATCAGGAGGATCATCGATGCGCATCGTCTCCAGGCCGCAGAATGACCGCCGCCGGATGGGTGAGCTTGCCTGTCTCCCCGTCTTCTTTACGCTGACGGGTAAATCCGTGCTCGTCGCCGGTGGTTCGGAGGCGGCGGCGTGGAAGGCGGAACTGCTCGCGGCGGCGGGCGCCATCGTGCATGTCTACGCTGACCACAATGAAACAATCGAGGATATGCGCGAACTCGCAGACGCAGGCGTTGTCGTGCTTCACGATTCATCGTGGGTGGACGCTGACTGGTCGATTATGGCGCTTGCCGTGGGCGATTGCGCGGAGGACGAGGCGCAGGACTTCGCCGATCGCGCCGCGGCAGAGGGCGTTCCGGTCAACGTGATCGACAAGCCCGCCTTCTGCCAGTTCCAGTTCGGCTCCATCGTCAACCGTTCACCGGTCGTTGTCGGCATTTCGACCAATGGCGCCGCGCCGATCCTGGGGCAGGCCGTCCGGCGCCGGATCGAGACACTTCTGCCCAAAACGCTCGCGGCCTGGGCGCAAATGGCCCGGACGGTCCGCGCGCGCGTCACCGAAGCGCTCGCTCCCGGCGCCGAGCGGCGCGCGTTCTGGGAACGGCTTGCCGATTATGCCTTCCGTGCGGACCCCGGGGATAACTCTCCCGAAGGCTGGATCGAGAAGGCGAAAGCCGCACCCGAAGGCCGCGTGACGCTTGTGGGGGCCGGGCCGGGGGATGCGGAATATCTGACCATCAAGGCTGTGCGTGCCTTGCAATCTGCGGACGTGATCCTCTTTGACGATCTGGTGTCCGACGACGTGCTCGAACTGGCGCGCCGCGAGGCCAAGCGTATCCTCGTGGGCAAGCGCGGCGGGCGCGAAAGCTGCAAGCAGGACGACATCAACGCCATGATGCTCTCGCTGGCCAAGCAAGGGCGCAGCGTGGTGCGATTGAAATCCGGCGATCCGATGATTTTCGGCCGCGCAGGGGAGGAGATTGCCGCGCTCGAGGCCGAGAATATCCCCGTCGAGGTGGTGCCTGGGATCAGCACGGCATTCGCGTTGGCGGCACAGCTTGGTATTTCGCTCACCCATCGCGATTATGCGCAATCGGTGCGGTTCGTGACGGGGCACGCGCGCAACGGCAAACTACCGGACAGTCTCGACTGGCGCGCGCTCGCCGACCCGGCGACGACGCATGTCTATTATATGGCCGGACGGACGTCGCGGGCGTTGGCCGGGAGGCTGGCGGAGGCCGGGTTGGCGCTTTCGACGCCGCTCGTTGTGGCCTCCTCGGTGTCGCGGCCAGAGCAGACGGTGGCGTTCGGCACGCTGGCCGATCTGCGGGATGGCGCGATGGCGGTCGATGTGCGCCAGCCGACGATTATCGCCATTGGCGACGCGGTGGGGCGGGGAGCGGCTTTGCCGATTGAGGAACCGCAAACCGCGTACCGGAGCGCGTGAGGCCAGTCCAACGTATGCCGTTCCGCATTGCCCATACCCGTGGGGTGATTTCCACCCACCACGGCAATCGCTTGAAGCCAACCTCTCCACCGTCCGCTCGCTGCCCCCGACTTGATCGGGGGCCCATCAGCGCCTTGCCGACCCGGGATCGTCGTGCGATGCACGGCGGCGGCGCCGACTTTTGCCGTGCCGAATGGTGAGGGTGTCGGGTGCATTGGACGGGCAACGGAATCCTCACAGTCTCACCATCCGGTATGCACCCGGTTCCAGGTAGCGCTCTGCATCGCACTGCCAATTCGGGTACGCAAACGCTGATGGGCCCCCGATCAAGTCGGGGGCGGCGAGGAGAGGGAGCGCCAGAGCATACCTCCATCCGGGCCGATAGAACATCACTTCACGTGATAGCCCTATTCCGGCCACCCATAGCAGTCGCGCAAAGATGCATCCGCTTGATATAGTCCGGCTCTGTTTGAGATTCGGAACGCCAGCCCATGTCCCATTTCGACCCCGTCACCGCCCGCCTCGTTCTGGCTCTCGCGCGTGACGGGTCGATTGCCAGGGCCGCCGAGCATGAGGGGATCGCGCCTTCGGCGATTTCGCGACGCATCGCCGACCTTGAGGCGCGGCTTGAGGTGGTGCTGTTCGACCGCTCGGCCTTCGGCGTGACGCCGACGGCGGCGGGGGAGGAGTATGCGCAAGGCTGTCGCAGGATTTTTCGCGAGATTGCCGACCTCGAAACCGCGATGGGCGGCTATGCCGACGGCAAGGCGGGTGAGTTGCAGATTGCTTCGTCCTCGTCGGCACTTTCGGGGCGGCTACCCGAGCTTTTGGCGGAATATGCCCGCGCCAATCCCGGCGTCACGCTCGAGATTAAGGAAATGGCCGCGCGCGCATCGCTCTCGGCGCTCGAGGACGCGCAGGTGGATCTCGCCATCGTTGTCGACAGTTATGATTTTTCGCGCTTTGAGGTATCGCCTTTCGAGGACGACCATGTCTGGGTGATCGCTTCGCCCGACCATCCGCTGGCCGCGCGGATGGGAACGCGCAAACCTCTGCGCTTTGTCGAAACCGTCGCGCACGAAGTGGTGCGCGTGCACCATACCGGCGCGCTCGACCGGCTCCTGAACGACGCGGCGCAGAAGGCGGGACAGGCCCTGCACGGGCGGGTGAATGTCGAGGGGTTCCCCGCGATGGTGCGCATGGTCGAGGCGGGATTCGGGATCGGGTTCCTGCGCAATTCCTCGATCCATCTGCTGGCGGGGACCGATCTGGTTTATGCACCGCTCGGGGAGGATTGGGCCAAACGGCAATTGCTGATCGCGCGGCGGAAGAAGGGGCCGGTTTCGGCACCTGTGGAGGCGTTTCTGGAATTGAGTGCGAAGACGTTTGCGCCGATGCGGGGGTAGGCCAGGGGAATCGCTTGACGCCAGATTCTCCGCTACCCGCTCGTTGCCCCCGACTTGATCCTACGGGATTCACACATCCCGTTGCGCGCGTTCGTGCCACGCCCTCGCCCTTCGAGGCCCGCTTCGCGGGCACCTCAGGATGAGGGCTACTTGTAGGTGCGTGGCCTTCCCAGTAGCCCTCATGGTGAGGTGCGAGGCAAAGCCTCGCCTCGAACCACGAGGGCGTGGCACAGGGCCGAAACGATGTGTGGATACTGTAGGACTTGATCGGGGGCCCATCAGCGCTTTGCCGATCCGGGATCGTCGTGCGATGCACGGCAGTGCCACCGACCCTTGCCGTGCCGAATGGTGAGGGCGTCGGGTGCATTGGGTTGGCAACGGGATCGTCGCGGTCTCCCCATCCGGTATGCGCCCGGTTTCAGGCAGCGCATTGCGCAGCACATCCAATTCGGGCGCGCAAACGCTGATAGGCCCCCGATCAAGTCGGGGGCGGCGGTGGGGAGGTGGAAGCGCCAGAGCCAGAGCCAGAGCCAGAGCCAGAGCACGCCTCTATCCGGGAAGATAGCACATCACTTCAGGCGATCGGCCTGCGGGCTAGCCATTTACCAGCGCGCGAAAATCCGTCCCAGCACCGCCCCAAGCACGACCAGCATCGCTATCGCGAGCGGGTACCACGTCATGACGAAGAGCGGGGAATCGTCGATGCAATGCGCCGCATAGAGCGTGGCCGCGATACCGCCAGCGACAAGGCCGGCAACGCCGCCGGCGAGGGTCGGGCGGGTCGGCGCCGCGCGCCGCAGCGCGAGAATGAGTGCTCCGACCGGCGCGAGCCCGATGATCGGGATGAAGGTGAGGCAGACGACCGAGTTCTTGCCGATCTGTGCCATCTGCCAGGTGTCAGGGGGCAGCGCGATAAGCTCAAGGATGACGGCAGCGATGCCGAGCGCGGGCGCAAGCGCCAAAAGGCTCCAGTGGGGCCGTTTGGCGCCGGGGACAGCCAGGGCACGCAGCATGACGAAACTCGTGACGCCGAGAACGCCTGTCAGGACGAACTTGAAATCGAAACGGATCGTCTGGATAGCGCTCCAGAAATCCGGACGCGGGCCGATGGTGCCAAAAAAGACAGCGAGGGCGAACAGGGCCGCGCAGACGAGAGCAATCGCCCAGACCGAATCGAGGCGCGGCCCCCGCGGAGGGGCGTCGGCAGCCAGGGCAGCGATGAGATCGTCGGTCTTCATCAATCTATCTTCCCAAACTTCGCCGCGATTGCCGCAAGCCCCCGGTGGAGCGCGACGCGAACCGCGGTTTCCTTCATGCCCAGCGTCGTTGCCGTCTCGGAAATCGAACGGCCCTCGACGCTGATCGCGGCAACGACCTTCCGTTGGCCATCCGAAAGGCTCGCCAAAGCGCGTTCGATGTCGCGCTCGCTGGCGGTTTCGGGTTCATCGGCGGCCAGCACATCGGCAAACTCGTCGATATCGAGGGTGACCCTTTGTCCGCGGCGCCGGAAGGCATCGATGACCTTGTAGCGCGCAATGGCATAGATCCAGGGCAGGATGGGGGCCTCGGGGCGCCATGTATGCCGTTTGAGATGCACTGCCAAGAGCGTCTCCTGCACGATATCCTCGGCATCGATCGCCGAGCCGGGCCCGAGCTTGCGGGCAACAAGACCACGCACCAGCCCTGCGATGTCGCGCAGGAGTTGGTCATACCCCGTCGTGTCCCCGGCTATCGCCGCACGCATGCGCGCGGCCAGCTCGTTATCTTTTTGCGGCGTCACCACCACTCCTCAATACGTTTGCGTCCCGGCAGATGTTACGCGTCGGCGTGCAAAATCGACGAAACAGCATTCACAAGGCAATCACAAGCCCGTGAGGCGGAAAACGGGGCGTAACAAACATCTTCACGCGTCGAAATGGCGATTATGGCGCCGGACTTCACCGGTGGCCTCTCAAAAGACAAACGTTCAATGCAGTCAAAGGAAGAGACCTCATGAATCGTCACATCACTTCGCTCGCCCTGGCAACATCGCTGGCCGCCGCCATCGGCGCCGGCTCCGCCGTTGCGCAGGACTCGATGGCTTCGGATGCCATGGCAGGCGATATGGTGCAGTGCTACGGCGTTGCGCTGGCCGGCCAGAACGATTGCGCCGCGGGCCCCGGCACGACCTGCGCGGGCACCGCGAGCGTCGACTACCAGGGCAATTCCTGGAAGTACGTGCCCGCCGGCACTTGCGAAACCATGGACCTGCCGGGCGGGCGCATGGGCAGCCTTGAACCGCTCGACCGCGATCTGCCGGCGTAAGGCTGGTGCCGCGGGTAGGGCGCATGAGGGTGCCCTACCCATTTTCGATGCCGACGAGGGGAACGATCATGCCGCTTTCAGCGCCATTGCCCAATCGCGCAGGGCTCGGACTAAAGCCCGAACACTACGCGCAGATTCTCGAACACAAGCCGGAACTGGGGTTCTTCGAGGTCCATGCGGAAAACTATATGGGCGCGGGCGGGCCGCCCCATCGCTATCTGGAGGCGATCTGTGCGCATTATCCGCTTTCGCTTCACGGCGTGGGCCTCTCCATCGGCGGAGAGAAGCCACTCGATAAAGAACATTTGAAGCGCCTGCGGTTCCTGATCGATAAATACAGCCCCGCTTCATTCTCCGAGCATCTGGCATGGTCTACCCACGATACGGGCTATTTCAACGACCTTTTGCCACTGCCCTATACTCCAAAGACGCTCGATCAGGTCTGTGCGCACGTTTCGCAGGTACAGGACGCGCTCGGGGTCAGAATGCTGCTCGAAAACCCCTCGACCTATGTGCTCTTTGAAGAGAGCACCATCGACGAGATCGATTTTATGGCCGCGATTGCCCAGCGCACGGGCTGCGGGCTGTTGCTCGACGTCAACAATGTCATGGTTTCGGCGGTCAACCATAAGCGCGACCCCTTTGCCTATGTCGAGGCGTATCCGATCGACGAGGTAGGGGAGATCCATCTTGCGGGGTATGACGAAACCGAGGACAGCGCCGGCGAGCGGCTTTTGATCGACGCCCACGGATCGGCGATCCGGCCGGATGTGTTCGAGCTCTTCCTCTTCACGCTCAAGCGGACCGGCCCCAAGCCGGTGCTTGTCGAATGGGATAACGACGTGCCCGATTTCGATACGCTTTATGCCGAGTCCCGACGCGCGCAGGCTGCGCTCGATGCGGCTGCAGGGCGGGAAATGAGGGCCGCGCAATGAGCGCGGTGGTTTCTCAGGATGCGTTCGCCGCCGCGCTTGCGGATCCCGCGAGGGCGTTGCCCGACGGGGTCACATCGGCACGCGGCGAACCGGACCCGCTGCGATTCGCGGTTTACCGCAACAATGTGCATGTGAGCCTTGTTGAAGCGCTCGGCAAAGCGTTTCCGGTGACCCGCCGGCTCGTGGGCGCGGATTTCTTCAAGGCGATGGCGCGCGTCTATGTGGGAGAGACCAAGCCTGCTTCGCCGGTCATGCTCTTTTATGGGGAGACCTTCCCCGATTTCATCGCAGGCTTCGAGCCCGCGGCGTCCCTTCCATATCTGTCTGACGTCGCGCGGCTCGAATACGCCTGGACAGAGAGCTATCACGCCGCCGACGCGGCGCCACTCGGGCTTTCCGATATCGCCGGGATCGCGCCCGATGCCCTTGCGGCGGCGCGGCTCGAACCGCATCCGGCGGCGCGTCTCGTTGTCTCGGCCTACCCCGTCGGCGCGATCTGGGCGGCGCATCAAAGCGAAGCGGTGGGGAAGCTTACGGAGACCGATGCGCAAACCGTCCTCGTCACCCGGCCCGGCACCGAGGTCCGCGTGACAGCGATACCCACAGCGGACAGCCGGTTCGCGACCGCGCTTTTCACCGGAGCGACGATCAACGACGCGAGCGAAGGCGGCCAGAACGCGCACGGCTTCGACGCCGGTCGTGCGCTGGTCGGGCTTATCGGTCTCGGTGCCTTCGGTGCCATCAACAAGGAGTAGTTTCCATGACCACGGTGAACCCCATGCGTACCCGCCTCATCAATCGCGCCGACGCGCTGCTTGCGGCTATTCCCCCGTCCCTTGCGTTGCTCGCGTTGCGCGTGGCGCTCGCGGTGCCGTTTTTCCGCTCGGGGCTCACCAAATGGGACGGCTTTTTAAGCCTTTCGCCGTCAGCGCGGCTCCTCTTCGAGCAGCATTTCAAGCTCCACATCTTCGGCGCGGCTTATGCGTATCCTTTCCCCGGCGTCATGGCTTTCGTTGCCGGGGTTGCCGAGATCGTCCTGCCGGTCCTGCTGATACTGGGGCTCTTTACCCGCTTCACCGCGCTGGGCATCCTCGCGATGACGGCGGTCATTCAGCTTACGGTGCCCGAGGGCTGGGCCAATTTCCATCTGCCCTGGGCCGCGATGGCGCTGACGCTCGCGACGCTGGGTGGCGGTAATGTCGCAGCGGATCGGCTCTGGATGCGGGAACTTAAGCGCAGCTGACGGTTTACATCTGTGTTCTGAGGCTTACAGTTGGAGGTGCCGTCCGCGTTCGTGGCACTTTTACGCTGCGGCGGACTTTCGCGGGATCCGGTTCGTTTTGTCGTGCGCGAAGTACGCTTTTCCGGTCCCAACACAAACGCAAGCATATGAAGGACACAGCATGACCCAGGCAAAGCACGGGGACACTGTGCGCATCCATTATACCGGCCGGTTGACCGACGGGACCGAGTTCGACTCCTCGAAAGATCGGGAGCCGCTCGAGTTCCAGCTTGGATCGGGTCAGATCATTTCGGGCCTGGATAACCAGGTGCAGGGAATGAACGAGGGTGAATCTGCAACGGTGACGATCCCGGCCGACGAGGCTTATGGCCAGCATCGGCCCGAGGGCGTTCAGACCGTGCCGCGCGAGCGCATCCCCGAAGGCGTGGATGTTTCCCCCGGCGCGCGCCTGCAGGCAACCGGCGCGGATGGCCGCGCGATGACCCTGACGGTGGTCAACTCGACCGAGGAAGAGGTGACCGTCGATGCCAATCACCCGCTCGCGGGCAAGGATCTGGTTTTCGACGTGGAACTCATCGAAGTCGTGAACGGCTGACCGGTCGCGATTGATCGCCGGCTGGGCCGACCGCCCGGCAAGGCATGCAAGGCCCGCCCGGTACATGCCTGGCGGGTCGTTGCGCTTTTGTTAACCATGCGAGCCGGTTTGCCCGTTATTCACACGGCTGTTTTCAGCTTTCCATAGCATTTTGGGCCCAGTATCCGCAGCGATTTCCGATGCATGGGTGCGATCTATGGCAATTCAGGCAGTCTACGGCCAAGCGGCAGCCGGGCACACGGCCGACGCGGTCGAAGGGCTCGACGTCGCCGTGTTCGATACGCTCGATACGGTCGAACCCGTCTGGCGCGAACTCGAAGCGCGCGCCGTTCTGACGCCCTATCAAACCTTCGACTGGATCCGGGCGTTCCGGATCGCGGGGTTTTCCCCCGGCGCTAAGGTCCGGGTCATCGTGTGGATGGATAGCGGGAAGCCGGTTGCGCTGCTGCCGCTCGAAATCTCCTCACGGTTCGGCGTCCGGATCGGACATGTCATCGGCATGGAGATTTCCAACGGGGACAGCCTCGTCTACGACCCGGCTTATGCCGACCGGCTGACCCCGCGCGTGCTCAAGGCGGCGTTCAAGGCACTCGGCAAGACCGGGGCGGCTGTGGACATCGTTAATTTCCATTGCCTGTTCGCCGGCGAAACGGAGCGCCGCAATCCGTTGCTGGCCTTCCCCCACGCACCATCGCCCGACCATTTCTACTTTTGCACCTTTCTTGAGGCCGACGGACATTATATCGACGAGGCGCTTCCCCGTAAGCGTCGCACCAATATCAGACGCTCGATGCGGCGGCTCAACGAGAGCTTCGGCGAACTACAGCTCCGCCAGGCGACGACCGAAGAGGAGATCGATGCCCTCCACGCGATCTTCCTCAAGCAGCGCGGCAAGCGTTTCAAGCAGATGGGGGTCGAGAACATCTTCGCCCGCCCGGAATTCGAAGTTCTGTTCAAGACAGCCGCGCATTCCGGTCCGGATGGCGGGACACCCGTCCTGAGCTATCATGCGCTTTATGCCGGCGAGACTGTCGTCGCCACCAGCATCGGGGTTTCCGCCAGCAAGCATTATTCGCAGTACATCAACTCGACCACCGATGGAGAGGCCGCGAAATACGCGCTCATGGGCGTGACGCTCTCGTTGCTCGTCGATGAGTTACGCGCCAAAGGCATCGAGAGCTTCGACATGGGGCTCGGGGATTTCGACTACAAGACGGAATGGACGTCTCGCCATACGGTCTATGACAGCGTTGTCCCCGTGTCGGCCCTGGGGCAGATCGCCGCGCCGATGCTGCGCGCCGCGCGGCGGGCGAAGCGGACGATCAAGCAGAACCCGGCACTGTGGAGCCTCGCGCGTAAGGTCCTCGCCTTCAAGGCGCGGCGGGCGGAGGGGTAGGGCGTGTCCGAACGGACCCGAAGGCCCGCGTAAGCGAAAAAGTGGCAACCACTTGTTCTGGACACAATTGCGCATTCGCGCAACATCTCCTCCCCCCACCGTCAGGGCAATCGGGTGAAACCAACCTCTCCCCCCTCCGGTGTCGCCCCCGACTTGATCGGGGGTCCATCAGAGCTTTGTTAATCCGGGATCCTCGTGCGATGCACGGCGGTGCTGCCGATCCTTGCCATGCCGAATGGTGAGGACATCGGGTGCATTGGGCTGACAACACGCCCCTCGCGGTCTCACCATCCGGAACGGACTCGGTTCAAGGCAACGCTTGGCATCGTACGACCAATTCGGGCACCCAAACGCTGATAGGCCCCCGATCAAGTCGGGGGCGGCGTGGGAATGGTGGAGGCGCTGGAGCATACCTCTATCAAGGTAGAGAGAAGGTCCCTTCACCCGATTGCCCTCCCCCACCGTCATCCTCGCGCTTGACGCGAGGACCCGCTGCGTCGCCACATTCCCAACTGAAGTTGAATGCCCGCCCCCAAGCTATGCGCATCACCCCTGCTGCGGAACGCGGAGGGTTTGTGGTCCTCGCGTCAAGCGCGAGGATGACGGTGGGGGGAGGGCGGCATTGTGCGCGAATATGCAACTGTAAAAAGTTAATACACCTTTTCGCTCCCCGGCAAATAGCCGCTCGCCGCGAGGCTCTTCTGCATTTCGCGGGGCGTCATGCCATAGGCGGAGCGGAAATGTTCGTAGAACTGGCTTTGTGAGGAAAAGCCGGATTCATATGCCACATTGGCAATCGACATCGAATTGGCAAACAAAAGCGAGCGGGCCCGGATGAGCCGCATCCGGATGACGAATTTCTGCATCGCGATGCCCATGACGCTCGTGAACAGGTTGAGCGCGTAATTGGGGTGTAGGCCGACGACTTTGGCAACGTCCTTGCTCGTTAGGGGCTCCGAGAGGTTTTCAAGGATGTGGCGCACCATCGCGACGACATAGCGGAGCGGTGTACCGGTGCGCGTGCCCTTCGCGTCAGGCTCGATCCACGGATCGAGCAACGTATCCCAACCGACCATCGCTGTCCGGCGGAGCATGCTGGCGATTTCGGATTTGAGAATGTCAGTGCGTTCGGCGTTGCCGCTGCGATAGTCGCTGTACCAGCGTTCAAGCAAGGCGGTATCGACGGCATCCCGGGGCAGCATGATGACACCGCCACCCATCATCGTCTCGGTGAGGGAACCGAGCCCCGGCATATAAAGGAACGAGTCGAGCGAAAGGTAGATATTGCACTGACGGCTTTCGTGCGACGGCCCCCGGTCGATGGAAACGGTCTGGTGCGGGATGCCCGCCCAGAACATAATGAGCCGTCCCGAAGGCACGGTAATGGCGCGCTCATCGAAGAGATAATCCATCTGCCCTTCGGTGAGCCAATTGAACTCGATATGCCCATGCCAATGCTCGCGCGGCATGATCTGGGGAGCGAACCAGCGGATACCGAAACGCCCGAAGGCGCGGGTATGCGCATAGAATTTCCGGTCGGGCCTGGGGACGGGGGCAGCACTCGGCGACTTGCGGGCCAGTGTCGAATTTGTGATTTCAGTCATGGCTATCGATCTTTAAAACCCGGAAGAAGTGTTTAACAATACGAATTGTCATACTTTTTGCAAGTCCTACGATTGAGGGTGCAGCGATGGGGTTGAGGAGACCCTGCGCATGTTCATCGTATGGATTGGGAGGACATATGCGAAAGCATCCTATAGCCCTTACCGGGGCAAGTCTGCTTATGGGGATTTCGGCATTTGCCGTTTATGCCCAGTCGGTCGAACCGACGACACCGCCACCGCCGCCGGAATTCGCCGCCCAGAGCGAGCCGAACTTCGTCGGCATTTCCGATATTTTCGAATTCCGCGCGCTCGACAGCTATTCCGAGCCAGCCTGGATCACCGAGAATTTCGTCAATGAAGGCAAGTTGCCGCCGGTCGAGGAGCGTCTGCCCGTCGAACCGATGGTCTACAAGACCGCCAACATGCCCGACGGGATCGGCGAATATGGCGACGTCATGCGCCACGTCATCGGCGGCCGGCCCGAAGGCTGGAACTATATCGGTGGCCAGTCCCAGGGCTGGGGCGGCATCGATATCGGGATGTATGAGTGTCTGACGCGCACAGGCCCCTTGTTCATGGTGCGCGCCGATGAACTCGAACCGCTCCCCAACCTCGCCAAGAGCTGGGAATGGTCCGAGGACGGGCATGAGTTGACCATGCACCTGATCGAAGGTGCGAAATGGTCCGACGGGGATCCGTTCGATTCGGAAGACATCATGTTCTACTGGGAGGACAACGTCCTCGATCCGAACGTCTCCCCGCTCAATGGCGCGACGCCCCAGAGCTTTGGCGAGGGGACGACCCTCGAAGCGATCGACGAGTACACGATCAAATGGACCTTCCAGGAGGCGTTCCCGACCCAATATCTTTATCAGATGGCTTATGGCACCTTCTGTCCTGGCCCGAGCCACATCCTGAAGCCCGAGCATCCCAAATACTCGGATAACACCTACGAAGAATACAAAAACGCCTTCCCGCCCGAATACCTCAATTTCCCGGTAATGGGCGCCTGGGTGCCGGTCGAGTACCGTCCCAACGACATCATCGTCCTGCGGCGTAACCCCTACTATTGGAAGGTCGACGAAGAGGGGAACCAGCTTCCCTATCTCGACGAGATGCATTATCGCCTCTCGACCTGGGCTGATCGCGACGTGCAGGCGGTTGCCGGTTCGGGCGACTTCTCCAACCTCGAGCAGGCCGAAAGCTACGTCGAGGCCCTGCGCCGCTCTGCCGATGACGACGCGCCTGCCCGTCTACAGTTCGGCGCCCGCACAATCGGTTACGCGTTGCAGATGAATATGTCGGGCAATGGCTGGGGTGATCCCGACGCCCGCGCCCAGGCCGTGCGTGAGCTCAACCGCAATCTCGACTTCCGCAAGGCCATCACGATGGCGATTGACCGGCAGTGGCTCGGCGACGCGCTTGTGCGCGGTCCGTTTACCGCCATCTATCCGGGCGGGCTTTATGCCGGCACGGCTTATTACGACGCGGAATCGACGGCGTACTATCCGTATAACTTCGAGGAAGCCCAGGCCCTGCTTGACGGTCTCGGTCTGGTCGATACCGATGGGAACGGCGTGCGGAACTTCCCCGAAGGCACAGCCGGCGGGCAGGACGTGGAGATCACGCTTCTGGCCAATACCGACTACGCCACGGACACCAACCTCGCCGAGGGTGTGATCGCCATGATGGAGCCGCTGGGGCTTCGGGTCATCGCCAACTTCCAGTCCGGTAATGCCCGCGACGACATGCAGGACTCCGGTCAATTCGACTGGTCCGTCATGCGCCAGCCTGCCGAGTACATTTCGGTGGTTCAAAACACCGTCGGCCTGGCCCCGGTTGGCCTGCGCAATCACCAGTTCCACCGCGCGGGTTCGGACGGTACGCTCGATCTGCTGCCGTTCGAGGAGGAACTCGTCGATATCGTCAATGCGTTTGTCGCAACCGACGATAATGCCGAGCGTGCCGAACTCATGAAGGAGTATCAGCGGATCTTCACCGAGAACGTCTACTCGGTCGGCCTGACCCAGTATCCCGGTGCGCTGATCATCAACAAGCGCTTTGCCAATATCCCTGCAGGCGCGCCGATCTTCATGTTCAACTGGGCGGAAGACAACATCATCCGCGAACGGGTCTATGTGCCCGCGGAAGATCAACCCGGTTACGAGCTGCACCCGCAGACCCTGCCCGACGTTCCGGGCGGCAACGGGCCGGTTTCCTAGCTCCTCCCTAGCCAGAGGCAGGGGGATTTTATTCCCCTGCCTCGCCACCGATTGAAGGGCCGCGACCATGTTCCGATTTTTGGCTGCGAGAATACTGGGTGCAATTCCGCTGCTCCTGCTTCTCAGCGTCGTTACGTTCGCCATCATCCAAGCGCCTCCAGGCGACTACGGCGACTACATCAAGTCGATGCTGATCAATCAGGGCGGCGCAACCATTGAGCAGGCAGAAGCGCAGGCCGAGGCCTATCGCGAGGCCAACGGGCTCAACGATCCGCTCGTCGTTCAGTATTTCCGCTGGATCACGGGCATCGTGACGCGCTTCGATTTCGGGCATTCGCTCTACTACAACAAGCCTGTCGGCGACGTGGTTGCCGAACGCCTGCCCGCGACCATCATGCTCGCGCTCACCTGCCACATTCTCGCATCGATTTTCGGCATCACGCTCGGCGTCGTCGCGGCGACGCGCCAATATAGCTGGGTCGATACGCTTCTGGGGTTCTTCTCGTTCCTCGGCATGACGATCCCCCGCTTTCTGCTGGCGATCATCATTCTTTATCTCCTGGTTTTCCGATTGAACGTCTCGGAAGTCGGCATGTTCTTTTCCGCGCGCTATGGCGGCGCGCCGTGGAGTTGGGACAAGTTCGTCAACCTCGTCCAGCACATCTGGCCTGTCGTCTTCATCGCGACCTTTGGCGGGCTCGCCTACAATATGCGCGTAATGCGCGCCAACCTGCTGGATGTTTTGAACGCGCAATATATCGAAACCGCGCGCGCCAAGGGCCTGCCCGAGGGCACGGTCATCATGCGCCACGCGGTCCCCAATGCGCTCCATCCGCTGGTCGCCTATCAGGGTGTCGTGATGCCCTATATGCTGACCGGTGAAATCGAGGTTGCCATCGTCTTCGGCCTCGCCACCGTCGGTCCCGCCATCGTGGGCTCGATGGGGGTCGGTGACGTCTTCGTCACCGCGACCTTCATGCTGGTGCTCGCCACGACGCTGATCATCGGCAACATCATCGCCGATATCCTGCTGGCGCTTCTCGACCCCCGCATCCGCCTGGGAGGGGAGAAAAATGACTGATGTGAAACACCACGCCACCCCGCCCCTGCCGTCGGACGCCGGGATCGGCGCCGCGCCCGGCCCGGAGATCGAGGAAGATATCGATACGCTCGAGGACCGCTTCGCGCGCGGCAATGAAGGTTATGCCAAGCTTGTCTGGCGGCGCTTCCGGCGCTCGACCATGGGCATGATCGGGCTGGTGCTCGTCGTTGCGCTGCTGCTCATGGCCGTGTTCGCGGATTTCTTCGCCCCCATGGACCCCAAGCGGTCCGAGCTGCCCTTCGCGCCGCCCGACATGATCGCGTTTCAGGACCCGCAGGGCAATTTCAGCCTCATTCCCTATGTCTATCCTATCGGGGAGACCGGGGAACTCGATCCCATCACCTTCCAGCCCCTGACCGGACCGGTGATGGACGATCCGACGCCCACGGGCTTTTTCGTTCAGGGGTACGAATACCGGCTGTTCTGGTTCATCCCGGCGAATATCCATTTCTTCGGGACGACGGACGGCCGCCCGATCCAGCTTCTGGGGACCGACAAGTTCGGCCGCGATATCCTCTCGCGCGGCATTGTCGGCTCGCGTATTTCGCTGATGATTGCCCTTGCCGTGGTGACGATCACGACTATCGTCGGCACGCTGGTGGGGATCACGTCGGGCTATATCGGCGGGCGGTTCGATACGTGGCTGCAACGTTTCGTCGAGTTCGTGCTCGCCTTCCCGCAGCTGCCGCTCTATCTGGCGCTCACCTCGCTGGTCCCGGTGACCGCGCCGACCAACGTGTTCATCGCCTTCGTCATCGGCGTGATGGCGGCGATCGGCTGGGCGCAGCTTTCCCGAGAAGTGCGCTCGAAAACCCTGGCGCTGGCGCGGATCGAATATGTGCGCGCCGCCATTGCGGTGGGCTCTGGCGATCTGCGGATTATCGTGCGGCATATTCTGCCCAATGTGCTCAGCCACGTCATCGTCGCGGTGACGATAGCAATTCCCACCGTGGTGCTGCTCGAAAGCTTTTTGGGCTTTCTGGGCTTTGCCGTGAAACCGCCGCTCATCTCCTGGGGGCTGATGCTCCAGGACACCGGCACCTTCTCGGTGATCGGGTCGTATCCATGGATCCTCTCCCCCGTGGTGTTCGTGCTGATCACCGTTTTCGCCTTCAACGCGCTCGGCGACGGGCTGCGCGACGCCATCGACCCGTATTGAGGAGGAAGACATGACACACGATACTCTTGCACCCTCCGAACGGCACGACCTCGGCACGCATGGCCGGGAACTGATCCTCGATGCGCGCAACGTGGCTGTCGACTTCAAGGTCGAAGGCGGCACCGTACACGCGGTCAGGGACGTCTCCTTCCAGCTCCACAAGGGCGAGACCATCGCGCTTGTGGGGGAATCGGGGTCGGGGAAATCGGTGACCGCGCGCACGGTGATGCGGCTTCTGACCAAGCGCGCGACGATCCTGCCGGGCACGAAGATCACATTGAAAGGCCAGGATATCGTTGCGATGAGCGACCGCGAGATGCGCAAGCTCAGGGGCAACGACGTCGCGATGATCTTCCAGGAGCCGATGAGCTCTTTGAACCCGGTCTACACGATCGGCCAGCAGCTCTGCGAAATTCTGCACCTGCACAACAAGATGTCGCGCAAGGAGGCGATGGATCGCGCGCGGGAGCTCCTCGAAGAGGTGCAAATCCCCGAACCGGCGGCACGCTTGAAGCAGTATCCGCACCAGCTCTCGGGCGGACAGCGCCAGCGCGTGATGATCGCCATGGCGCTCGCCAACCGGCCAGAGGTGCTCATCGCGGACGAGCCGACGACGGCGCTCGACGTCACGGTGCAGGCGCAGATTTTGCACCTCATCAAGGATTTGAAAGACCGCTACGGCATGGCGGTGATCCTGATCACGCACGATCTCACCATCGTCCGGCAGTTCTCCGAGTACGTCTATGTGATGCAGAACGGGGCGGTGCAGGAGCACAACGAGACCGAGGCGCTCTTTGCCAATCCCCGCCACGCCTATACGCGGCATTTGCTGGCCTCCGAGCCCAAGGGCGTCGCCAATCCGCTTGTCGGAGAGCACGATACGGTGCTCGAAGGCAGGGATGTGCGGGTCTCGTTTACGCTGAAGCGTGGCGGGTTCTTCAAGCCCGACTATTTCGATCTCGTCGCGGTCGACAACCTCGACATCAAGCTCCAGCGCCATGAAACGCTCGGGCTGGTGGGCGAATCGGGGTCGGGCAAGACGACCTTCGGGCAGGCGCTCATCCGCCTGATCGGCAATCAGGGCGGCGAAATCTTCTTTGATGGCCAGCCGATCCACGGCTTCGACCGCAAGGCGATGCGGCCCTTGCGTTCCCGGATGCAGGTGGTGTTCCAGGATCCCTTCGCCTCGCTCAATCCGCGCATGTCGATCCGCCAGATCATCGAGGAAGGGCTGATCGTCAACGGGATTGGCGCGAACACCAAGGACCGCGTCAATCGCGTGCGGCAGGCGCTGGTGGATGCCGGGATGCCCGACACGATCCTCAATCGCTTCCCGCACGAATTCTCGGGCGGCCAGCGTCAGCGCATCGCGATTGCGCGCGCCATCGCGCTCGAACCCGAATTCATCCTATTGGACGAGCCGACCTCCGCGCTCGACCTTTCGGTACAGGCCCAGATCATTGCCCTGTTGCGCAAGCTGCAGGACGAGAAGGGCCTCTCCTACGTCTTCATCTCGCACGACCTCAAGGTCGTCCGCGCCCTGTGCCATCGCGTGATGGTCATGCAATTCGGCAAGATCGTCGAAGAAGGGCCCGTCAGCGAGGTGCTGACCAACCCCAAAACGGAATACACGGCCCGGCTCGTCCGCGCCGCATTCGAAATCGCTGCCTGAATACGGAGTCTTTTTCCATGGCACATCCCAAGATTGCATTCATCGGCGCCGGCTCGACCGTCTTCATGAAGAACATCGTCGGCGACATCCTCCAGCGTGAGGCGCTTTCGGGCGCGCATGTGGCGCTGATGGACATCAACCCCACCCGGCTCGAGGAGAGCGAGATTGTCGTCTCCAAGATCATCAAGGCGCTTGGAGTCTCGGCAACCGTTTCGACGACGCTCGACCGGCGCACGGCCCTCGAAGGCGCCGACTTTGTTGTCGTCGCGTTCCAGATCGGGGGCTATGAGCCGTCGACGGTGATCGACTTCGAGATCCCCAAGAAATTCGGCCTGCGCCAGACCATCGCCGATACGCTCGGTGTGGGCGGCATCATGCGCGGCATCCGGACGGTGCCGCACCTCTGGGCGATCTGTGAGGACATGCTCGAAGTATGTCCCGAGGCGATCATGCTCCAGTATGTGAACCCCATGGCGATCAACACCTGGGCGATTGCGGAGAAATATCCGCAGATCAAGCAGGTCGGGCTCTGCCATTCCGTGCAGGGTACGGCGCACGAACTGGCGCGGGACCTCGGCATTCCGCTTGAGAAAATCCGCTACCGCTCGGCGGGCATCAACCACATGGCGTTCTATCTCAAATTCGAGGAACGCATGGAGGACGGGTCCTACCGCAACCTCTATCCGGACCTGCTCCAGGGCTATCTCGAAGGCCGACTGCCCAAGCATCGCGCCATGCCGCGTTGCCCCAATAAGGTCCGCTACGAGATGCTGCGCCGGCTCGGTTATTTCGTCACCGAAAGCTCCGAGCATTTCGCCGAATATACGCCCTATTTCATCAAGGAGGGCCGCGAGGACCTCATCGAGAAATTCGGCGTGCCCCTCGACGAATATCCCAAGCGCTGCATCGAGCAGATCGAGCACTGGAAAGGCCAAGCCGAAGAATACCGCAATGCCGAGACCATCGAGGTCAAGGCCAGCCACGAATACGCGTCCGAGATCGTCAATGCGGTCTGGACCGGGCAGCCCGCGATCATTTACGGCAATGTGCGCAACAATGGCTGCATCACCTCGCTGCCGGCGAACTGTGCGGCCGAAGTGCCGTGCCTCGTCGACGCCTCGGGTATCCAGCCCACCTATATCGGCGAGCTGCCGCCGCAGCTGACCGCGCTGATGCGCACCAACATCAACGTGCAGGAACTGACCGTCAAAGCGCTCATGACCGAGAACCGCGAGCACATCTACCACGCGGCGATGATGGACCCGCACACGGCGGCGGAGCTGGATCTCGACCAGATCTGGAAGCTCGTCGATGCGCTCCTGGAGGCGCATGGCGATATGCTGCCCGAATGGGCACGGGTTGATCGGAAGCGGGTGGCTTAGCGTCTACCGCAACTGGTACATTGGACCGGCGCGGGCGCGCAAAGCGTTCGCTCCGGCCGCTACCCCATCTCCCGCACCAGCCGTAGAAACTCCGCATGCCCCAGCGCCTTGGTGGCGGCTTGCTTGTATTCCTTGACCAGCCCGTCATAGGTTTTCTTGGCGAAGCTGCGCAGCTTGGGGTCGCGCGCCATTTCGGCCTTCGCGACCTCCCGGTCCAATAGCCCCAGCCCGTCGAGCACCGGGTAGTAGAGCTGCGTTTCGATATGCGGCAGGCCATCGAGATAATCGCGGAAATGCGCGCGGCGTGGCATTTCCTTTTGCCAGCGTTCGAACCGCGCACGGGTCTCCGGGTGGATGCGCTGGGCACGGACCTCGCGCCAGAAGGGGGTGTCGTCGCGCTCCGTCATATAGTGCATGTTGACGAAGGTTCGGAAATCATCGACCTGGCGGCCGATGCGGGCGTTGTAATCGTCACGGTGCGCGGGCGTCATTCTTGCCGGATCGTCGAGGAAGCGGCCCGCGAAGAGCATCATTTGGACGATGGTGCCGTGGATCGAAGTGGATTCGAGCGGTTCGAGGAAGCTCGAAGAGAGCCCGACCGCGAGGCAATTGCCCAGCCACGGCGTCTCCAGCCTCCCGATGGAAAACGGAATATCGCCGCGCGTTTCGATGGGATGACCCAGAGCGGTTTCGACTTCGGCTTTCGCTTCGTCAGGCGTGAGAAACGCATCGGAATAGACATAGCCGCAGCCATAGCGGAACTGGGTGGGGATCTGCCACATCCAGCCTGAGCTTTGGGCCCAGGCGCGGGTATAGTTGGCGATCTCGGCGCCCTCTTCGATATCGATCCAGAAGGGCAGGGCGCGGTTGACCGGGAGTTCTTCGGCATAGGATTTCCACGCCGCGCCGAGCTCCTTGACGATCAACTGCTTGCGGAAGCCCGTGGCGTCGATGAAGAAATCGCCGGTGAGTGTGCTGCCGTCGTCGAGGACGAGTGCGGCGATATCGCCGGTTTCGGAATCGCGTTCGACGCCGGAAACCAGCGCGTCGACGACCTCGACGCCTTGAGATTTCGACGCGAAGAACTTACCGACGAGCGCCTGATCGAAATGATAGGCATGGTGGAAGGGGCCGAGCGGGATCAGCGAGCCATCCGGCTTTTGTGCGTACGGGGCTTTCTTGCGTTCGAGCAGCGGCCCGAACATGTGCATGTCGGCGACCGGCTTGCCGGCGGAAACCGCATAGACGTTGAGATAATCGTCCGGCGTTCCGCGCGGGACCGCGACGACCTGATGGGGATCGTCGATGGGGCCGAAATAGCTGTAGCCCTTGCGGCGCCAGTCCTCGTGCTTGATGCCGAGCTTGAAGGTGGCTTCGGTTTTTCTCAAGAATTCGAATTCGTCGATACCGAAATGCTTGATGAGCACGCGAAACGCCGCGGTCGTCGCCTCGCCCACGCCGACCGTGGGGATCTTCGAGGATTCCACGACCTTGACCTTGAGGTCGAGCTTTTTGCGGCGGGCGCTATCCTGGATGATGAAGGCCGCGATCCACCCCGCCGTGCCGCCCCCGACTATGACGAATTCGATAGGTTTTGCCATAGGTTATCCTCTTCCCGCGGGGAAGATTATGGTGATCAGGATGAGGCGGCAAGAGCGTGGGCGGCGGTATTGCCTGGTTTCTTTAGAACCCGGAAAACCTTGGTTGAGCGGTGCTCAATATCCTGCTTCTTTTTGGTGTCGGAAAGCGAGAATGTAGACCGCATCAAGCGAAGGAATATGCCGATACAGTGCAACATATCCCGTATCGCCAAACGGAATGACAAGCTCGCGTAAATCCACTTCGCCATCGAACGGTCGACCGATGTCAGGGCTATGCTGTAGCCGCAAAAGACGATCCTTGATCGCCATTGCTGCCCGGCTCGACGCCCGCGCATTTTTGGTTGCGAGAAATTGGAGACACCGGTTGAGGCCGCGCCGCGCGTCTTCGGTAACGATCAGGTGTGGCACTCAGGGGCATCCTGCTCTTCGTCAGTGCCCCAGGTATCAAGCCAGGCAAAGACCTCCTCGCCGGTGAGGTGTAGTCCGGTTTCCTGGAAGTGCGCCCAAGACGCCAAGGCTTCCTGCTTGAAGCTTTCGCGCGCCTCCTCGCGTTCGACATATTCCCGGATCGCCTCGCGCATGATCCAATGTGCCGAGCGACGGCGCTGCCCGGCGAGCGTCTGAATGCGCGCCTTGAGGTCGTCGTCGATTTTGACCGAGGTTGCCATCGCGTCCCTCTTTATCGAGAGGTAATACCTTTCAATAACATATCACGCGATGGCACCGAGATCCAAGGCCTATCCTCACCCCGCGCTGCGCAATTCCTCGACGCTCCGGACCTTCCGCCGCGCCGCGCCTTCCCATTCGCGGGTTTTGACCGTCGACTTGGCCATGCGGTCCTTCGCCGCCGGGACAGCGTCGGCATATTGTGGGAGCCATTCGGCTTGCGCGACGATCAGTTCGTCGACCATCGCCCAGACTTCGTCCGGCGTGCAGATGGCACCAACGAGCGGGTCGTGCAGGACCGCAAGCTTCAGGAGGTCGATATCACCGGTCATCGCCGCTTCGACGCTCATGCGCTGGACCGAGATCGAGGCCGAGCAGGTGGCCGCGCAGGCGAGCGGCAGTTCGATGCCCTCGATCATGTTGAGACCGAACCGGTCGACGAAACCCGGGCTTTCGATGATGGCGTCTTCCGGGAGGTTCCGGATGATGCCGTTGTTGCGGACGTTGAAATGCCCGCGATAGACGCGCCCGGTTTCGATGGCTTCGATGATCCAGGAGGCGTGTTCGGAGGTGCGCGTGTGCTCGGTGAGCGGCTTGCCAGCCTCTTCGAGGAATTTGGGGAAGTCGGTTTCGAACCAATTGCGCTGTTCGGTGGTGTGCCGCAGATAACCGCCGGTCTCCCCGTGGATCCAGTCGCTCATGTCAATCCAGCGGTGGAGTTCCTCGGGACGCTTGCGGTACCAGGGGAGGTATTCGGAAAGGTGTCCGTTGGATTCGGTCGAATAGACGCCGAAGCGCTTGAGGACGTCGATCCGGACCTTTTCCTGTTTGGAATAGACCGGGTGCTTTTCGAACCCGGCGATCAGTTCGTCTTTCTCGATCTTCCGGCCCTTGGCGCGGATATCGACATACCAGGTCTGGTGATTTATCCCTGCGCAGATGTAATCGAGCTCGTCGAGTTCGACGTTGAGAACCCGTGCGATCTGCTCGGCGCCGTGCTGGACGCCGTGGCACAGCCCGATGGTCTCGACCCCGCCATAGGCGTTGGCCGCCCAGGTGTTCATGGCCATGGGGTTGGCGTAGTTGAGGAATTTCGCGCCCGGTTCGGCGACCTCGCGGATGTCCTTGCAGAAGTCGAGGATGACGGGGATGTTGCGCTGGCCGTAGAGGATGCCGCCTGCACAGAGCGTATCGCCCACGCACTGATCGACGCCGTATTTGAGGGGGATGGAAATATCGCTTGAGAAGGCTTCGAGCCCGCCCACGCGCACACAGCTCATGATGTAGCGTGCGCCGGTGAGGGCTTCGCGGCGGTCGGTTGTGGCGGTGACTTTTGCCGGCAGGTTGTTGACGGACACGATCTTCTCGATGATCTGCCGGATCATGTCGAGATTGTGCGGATTGATATCGGTCAGCGCGATTTCGATGTCGGTGAATTCGGGAACCTTGAAGAGGTCCGAAACCAGCCGCTTGGTGAACCCGACCGACCCAGCGCCGATGATGGCGACCTTGAAGCTCATGAGCTTTCCTCCATACGATATCCGGCATTGCGCCGACTTTCCTTAGCTCTAGCGCAACGATGCCGGACGGTGTAGACAAAGGTTGTGCCAATTAGGGTAATTTCATGCTCTCGGACCTCATCGCCCATGGCCACGGCATGCGCCAGCTCTCGACCGGGAAATCCGATGTCGGGCTCTTTTGCATGGCCGGTGGCGCGGGGTATGAGTTGCGGGTCAACGAGATTTATTCCTGGGACGGATTACGGCGCGGCGATACACCGTTTGCGCTGATCCAGCACACGATCGCGGGGGAAGGGCGGCTCGATTACGCCGGGGCCAACCATCGGCTCGGGCCGGGCGAGACCATGCTGTTGACCTTTCCGCACGCCAATCGGTATTGGCTCGAATACGGCAAGAGCTGGGAGTATTTTTGGATCATCCTCGTTGGTCGCGAAGCGCTGCGGGTCGCTGGTGCGGTGCTCTCGGCCAGAGGGCCGGTGCTGACCCCGGCGCAGGCGGCGGTCGACCGTATGGCGGAGAGTTGCTTGCGTCTGCTGGCCCGTCCCGACGCGACTCCGGGAGAGATGTCTGCCGCAGCTTATGGGGCAGTCATGGCACTTTACGACGAAGCCTTCAGCGCGCCCGCGCCGGTCAACGCGCCGCCACCGCGGATCGAGCGCGCCGTCCGCTTCGTTCATACCCATCTTTCCGGACAACTCGACGTCGATAGCCTCGCGCGGCTCGCGGGACTGAGCCGGGCACATTTCGTACGGCAGTTCACCGCCGCCATGGGCGCGCCGCCGTCCGACTATGTCTTTGCCGCACGCGTTGCGCGGGCCGAGCGCATGCTTCTGGCCACCGATGCGACCGTCAACGAGATCGCAAAGGCGTGCGGGTTCGCCAACGCCAACTATTTCGCCAAGGCCTTCCGGCGCGTGCACGATACTTCGCCGAGCGAATTCCGGCAGAGCCAGCGCCGCGACGGCACGTCCTGAGTATAAAAAGCGACAGCCTTATTGCGCCAGACTAGATTCTATCAGAAAAGCTGATACACCTCGATATTCGATCATTCCGACGGAAAACCGGCATGGGGGCTGGATATTTATGACGCGCAATTTTCTTGTCGTTGACCCGGAAGAGGGGATGGCGGTGCTCAAGGGGCTCGCTTCGCCGGTCCGGGTGAAGATTTTGAAGCTTCTTCACGAGAAGGGGTCGCAGAACGTCAACGACATTGCGCACATCCTCGACCTGCCGCAGTCGACGGTTTCGTCCAATGTCTCGATTCTCGAGGATGCCGGGCTGGTACGGTCGGAAACGCAAAAGGCGCGCAAGGGCAACCAGAAGATCTGCCACTCGACCTTCGACGAGGTGCTCGTCGCCTTCAAGGAGGACATCGCCAAGGTCAAGGGCGGGCATATCGAGGTGTCGATGCCGCTGGGGCTCTATACGAGCTGCGATGTGCTTGCGCCGTGCGGGCTGTGCACGCCGGATGGTGTCGTGGGGCTTCTGGACGTGCCCGACACGTTTCTCGACCCCGAGCGCATGCGGGCCGGGCTGATCTGGTTTACGCGCGGCCATGTGGAATATCAGTTCCCGAACAACGCCAAACTCTCGGATACGGAGATCGAGGCCATTGAATTTTCGATGGAACTGTCCTCCGAAGTGCCCGGCACGAGCGCGGATTGGCCTTCGGACATCTCTGTCTGGGTCAATGGCACCGATATCGGCACCTGGACCTCGCCGGGCGATTACGGCGACAAGCGTGGCGTCTATACGCCGAGCTGGTGGAAGCTCAAGGGCTCGCAATACGGGAAGCTCAAGACCTTCCGGGTCACCAAGGACGGCAGCTATGTCGACGGGCTGAAGATATCCCCGGTGACCCTCGCCGATCTCGATATCAGTGCCCATCACTCGATCCGCCTGCGCGTCGGCATCCGCGACGACGCCACACGGCCCGGCGGGATCAACATCTTCGGGCGGGGCTTCGGCAATTACGACCAGGACATCGTGATGCGGATCTATCAGGCGCGCTAGGAGTCCGATCGGCCCGTCAAACTATTTTGCCGCCCATGCAAACGGTGCGTTGACAAGCGCGATCCTATCAATCATTAATTCCGATACATATCTAAAATCCTGCGATAAAGGGGAGGGGGCAATGAAAGCTGCGGCGGTTGCTCATAAAGATTTCACGGTGTCCAAGATCGACGACCGCGTCTATGGCGCGTTTCTCGAGCACCTCGGGCGCGCGATCTATTCGGGTATCTACGAGCCCGATCACCCGACCGCCGACGCAAACGGGATGCGCGCGGATGTGATCGAGCTCGTCAAGGAGCTCGATGTGCCCGTGGTTCGCTACCCCGGGGGGAACTTCGTTTCCGCCTATAACTGGGAAGACGGCATCGGGCCGAAAGAAGAGCGTCCGGTGCGGCTTGACCTCGCCTGGCATACCTCCGAGAGCAACGAGGTCGGCGTCCACGAATTCGCTGACTGGTGCGATTCGGTTGGCACCGAGATGATGCTGGCGGTGAATCTCGGCTCGCGCGGGCTCGATGCGGCGCGCAATTTCGTCGAATACGTCAACCACCCCGGCGGCAGCTACTGGAGCGACTTGCGCAAGAAGAACGGGCGCGAGGAGCCTTGGAACGTCAAGCTCTGGTGCCTGGGCAATGAAATGGACGGACCCTGGCAGATCGGCCACAAGGATGCCGAGGAATACGGCAAGCTCGCTGCTGAAACCGCCAAGGCGATCCGGGCCTTCGATCGGTCGCTCGAACTGGTCGTCTGCGGTTCATCCAACTCCGACATGCCATCCTACCCCGATTGGGAAGCGACCGTACTCGAGCACACTTATGACGAGGTCGACTACATCTCGCTGCACATGTATTTCGGCAACCGGGATAACAACACCGCGAAATATCTGGCGCTGAACGAGAAGCTGGACGACTACATCGAGGCCGTTTCCGGGGTCATCAAGTTCATCAAGGCCAAGCGGCGCTCGACAAAGGACGTCTATATCTCGTTTGACGAGTGGAACGTCTGGTACCACTCCAACGCGCAGGACCGGAAGATTCTCGAGGGCAATGACGGGTGGCCGCACGCCCCGGCGCTCTTGGAGGATATCTATAATTTCGAGGATGTGTTGCAGGTCGGGCTCATTCTCAACACCTTCATCCGGCGTTCGGACGTGGTGAAGATCGCCTGCATCGCCCAGCTCGTGAACGTCATTGCGCCGATCATGACCGAGAAGGGTGGACCGGCCTGGCGGCAGACGATCTATTACCCCTACTACTTCGCCTCGCGTTTCGGCCGCGGCACGGCGCTCAATGTGTCGGTCGATTGCCCGACCTATGACAGCGAGGACTACAAGGGCGTGCCTTATGCCGACGTTTCGGCGGTGCATGACGAGGAAGCCGGGACGGTTACGGTCTTTGCGGTCAACCGGCATGCGAGCGAGGCGGTGGATCTTGAGCTCGATCTGCAGGGGTTCGGCGATCTCAAGGTCATCGACCATCAGGTGATGACACATGCCGACCTCAAGGCGGTGAATTCCAAGAGCAAGATGGACGAGGTTGCGCCGAAAAAGGGCGAAGGGGCATCGGTTTCCGATGGAAACCTGGCGGTTTCTCTGCCGGCCTATTCGTACCAGATGGTGCGGTTAGGGCGGTAGGGAGCGACCGTCGACGCTCTGCGGACCGGTGCGCACTCTTCCCCTTCTCCCCCTTGAGGGAGAAGGTGGCCGCGAAGCGGTCGGATGAGGGGTGCCTGCGGCGCTTCGAAAAGCACTGCGTCAGCACCTTGTCGCTACCGCGCACCCCTCATCCGACCCTCGCTTCGCGAGGCCCACCTTCTCCCTCAAGGGGAGAAGGGAAAAGGGGAAGGTCGTGAGCGTCGCGAACTTCGCATAAACATGTGCGTTTCAAAGCTTTAATGACGGCGTGGGAGGTGCATCGCCTCCCACGCCATTTTGCATTCATATCGCGATATCCGATTTATATCATATAATATGTTGACAGGATCGCATCCTGCGCTAGCATGCTTTCTGGAATGCTTGAGGAGGCATTCTTCTTAAGGGAGGATATTATGCGAAACTGGAAGACGCTTCTGGCGTCGGTCGGTCTTGTGTCGGCCATGCTGTCCGGCGCCGTTCTGGCGCAGGAGGGGGGCGAGGCCCCGCCGATCGAGGATCTGCCGCGCGAGCAAACGCTCATTCTTCAAAATCCAGAGGGGGTCATCAATAACCCCGGCTGGTTCAACATCTGGGTCAATGGCGGCGGCGGCTGGTCGACCGGCCTGCACCAGTTGATGATGGACACCCTGTGGTTCATCGATCCCAATGCGGGCATCGACGGGGTGACGCATAATTCGCTGACCACCGGGCCGGCGGAATACAACGACGATTTCACAGAGATGACCGTCCACCTGCGTGACGACATCTACTGGAGCGACGGTGAGCAGTTCACCGCGGACGACGTGGTCTTTACCGTCGAAACGCAGATGAACACTCCGGGCATGACCTGGAGCGGCGCGTTCTCGACCCAGGTCGAAAGCGTTGAAGCGGTGGACGATCAGACCGTTCACTTCACGCTCCAGAATCCCAATTCACGCTTCCACGCAGTCTTCTCGGTGCGCTGGAACGCCGCCTGGATCATGCCCGAGCATATCTTTTCCGAAGTCGATGACGTTCTCTCCTACGACTTCAACCCGCCGGTTGGCCTGGGGCCCTACACGCTCCACAGCTTCGATCCCAACGGCACCTGGTACATCTGGGAAAAGCGCGAGGACTGGGACCGCACCTCGGTCGCGGACTTCGGCGAGCCTGCCCCGCAATACGTCATCTACCGCAACAATATGCCGATCGATAACCGGCTCATCGAGATGCGCAACGGCAATCTCGATATGATCCATGACCTCTCGCCGGAGGGCATGTTCTCGATCGTCGAGCAGGAAGACGACGTGCGCGGCTGGTTCCCGGGCTTCCCCTATGCGCACCCCGATCCCACGCTGCCAATGGTCATCTTCAACCATCAGGACGAGAAGTTCCAGGACCGCCGTGTGCGCTGGGCCCTTGCGCTGATGCTCGACGCGCGCGGGATCTCGATGGCGAGCTATCGCGGTGCGGCGACGCTTTCGGCAATCTCGATCCCGCCGACGGGCACGCATCCGGACGACTATCATGCGCCCATGCAGGAAGAGCTCATCAATTTCGAGCTCGATACCGGCGAAAGCGTGATCCAGCCGTACAACCCGGATATCGGCCTGCAGATTGCCGATATGGTTCGGCCTCAATTCGGCGACGACGTCCCGACCGATGAAGAGGAAATCCGCCGCGCCTTCGGCTATGGCTGGTGGAACCAGAACATCGAGGCAGCCGGGGAATTGCTGCGCAGCGCCGGCTTCACCCAGCAGGGCAATGATTGGTACATGCCCAATGGGGAGCGGTTCACCTTCACCCTGATGGTGCCCTCCGAAGGCGTGATCAACCGTCTGGGCACGATTGTTGCGCAGATGTGGACACAGGCCGGTGTCGAGGTGACCCCGGAAGTCGCGCCCGACAGCTGGGACCGGCAGGCCGCCGGCGATTATGAAGCCAATGTGGCCTGGGCCGTCGAGACATGGGGCGGTCACCCCGACCTCTCCTTCTTCCTCGACAGCTACCATTCCGAGTACATCGCCGAACCTGGCGAACTGCAGCCCGCGCGCAACTGGATGCGGTGGGAAAACCCCGAGCTCGACCGGATCATCGAGGAAATCCGCACCGTGGACTTCACCGATGTCGAGCGCAATATCGCGTTGGGCAAGGAGTTCGTGAGGTTGCACCTTGAGGAGATGCCGAACATTCCGATCATGTCCTACAACGTGTTCGTAGCGCTCTCGGAACGGTATTGGACGGGCTATCCGACAGCGGAAAACCCCTACGCCAATCCGGTCAACAACTGGGCCAATGCCCGGTACATCCTGACCCAGCTTGAGCCGGTCGGGAATTAGTCTCCCTAGCAAGCACGCGGATGCCCGGCTGGCGCCGGGCATCCGTAAACGGGCCAAGACCCGCGATGCTGAACGATGTGATCGGGACGTTTGTATGAGTGTGAAAGCCATCGGGTTGTGTGGACCCCTTGCGGTTCTTGATCGGGCGCCCGCCCTCCCCCCACCGTCACCCTCGCGCTTGACGCGAGGGCCCGCTGGGCAGGCCAGGGGCACGAGAAGGTGTGGGAGAGGCCGCCGCGTCCAGCAAGCAACCCCTTCAGCGTCCGGCGCAAAGGCTGCGGGCCCTCGCGCCAAGCGCGAGGGTGACGGTGGGGGGAGGAGACGGGGTGCATCCAGAAAAAGCGCGGAAGGTATGCCATCGCGTCAAGGGATTGCCCTGGGATCTATCCCCACCGCATTTAGCCAATCTGCCCATAGGACCCTGCTCCAATGAAGGCCTATCTCTGGTTTGCGCTCAAGCGCGCGGTGCAATTGATCGTCGTCATCTTCTTCGGCGTTTCGGCGGCGTTTCTGATCACCAGTCTTTCGCCCATCAATCCCGTTGAACAGGTGCTCGGCCGGATCACGGCGCGGTCCAACTTCAGCCCCGATGCGATCGAGGCGATGCGGTCGGCGCTCACCGATCTTTACGGCGTCGATGCGCCGATCATGCAGCAATACATCAATTTCTGGCGCCGGGTCGTCGTGGGTGATCTCGGGCCATCGCTGATCGCGTTCCCGACGCCGGCCATGAACCTTGTGATGCGCGCGCTGCCCTGGACCGTGGGGCTTTTGTCAACCTCTATCCTGATCACATGGCTTTTGGGCAATACGCTCGGCGGGCTCGCGGGGTATTTCCAGAACAACCGGCTTTTGAAGGTTTTCGGCGTTGTCGCCATGGGCGTTCAGCCGATCCCTTATTACATTGTCGCCTTCATCCTTTTGATCCTGTTCGGCTTCGTTTGGCCGATCCTGCCGATCTCTGGCGGGTTTGCGATGAATGTGCGGCCCGGATGGACGCTGCCATTCGTCTTGTCGATCCTCCAGCATGCCATTCTGCCGGCGACCTCGCTGGTGATCGTCGGGTTCGGCACGTGGTTCCTTGGCATGCGGGCGCTCGTTTCCAACATCGTTACGGAGGACTACGTGACCTACGCCGAGCTGGCGGGCGTCAAGCGCGAGCGGATCGTCTTTTCCTATGTGATCCGCAACGCGGCGGTGCCGCAGTTGACCGCGCTCGCGATGACGTTGGGTGCCATCTTCTCGGGCACGATCATCACCGAACAGGTCTATAACTATCCGGGGCTCGGCACGCTTTTGGTCGATGCCGTCAATGCCGGCGACAGCACGACAGTGCTCGCGGTTTCTGTTGTTGCGATCACGGCTGTGGCCGCGGCGATCTTCATCGTCGATCTGCTGCATCCGGTCCTCGATCCACGTGTGCGGACGGAGTAGCGTCATGTTTCAAGTTGTCCGCGATCTCATCCGCTACAATATCGAATTCGCCATCGGGATTACGCTCGTCACCATCGTCGTGCTTTTTGCGCTCTTGAGCTTTTTCTCGCCGATCGACCCGACGCTCATTTATATGCAGCCGCCCGACATGCCGCCTTCGGCACAATACTGGTTCGGCACCAATTCGCGCGGGCAGGACCTCTTCTGGCAGGCGACCTTCGCCATCCGCAATACGCTCGCCTTCGGGCTGATGGTGGCAGTACTCTCGCGCATCATCTCGATCACCGTGGGGCTTCTGGCCGGCTATCTGGGCGGCTGGGTGGACCGGGTGCTGATGTTCTTCAACGACATCTTCGTGGCGCTGCCGATCTTCCCCATCCTGGTGCTCTTTTATTTCGTGCTCAGGAACGACCTCAATACCGTCACCCTTGCGCTCATCATGGCGTGTTTCGGCTGGCCCTATGACGCGCGGCTGATCCGTTCGGTCGCGCTGGGGCTGCGGCACCGGGAGTTCACCCGCCATGCGGTCTTCGCCGGGATGAGCGCGCGGAAAATCATGTTCGAGGAGCATCTGCCCTATGTGATGCCGATCGTCTTTTCGACGGCGATGGCGAACATGATCTGGTCGATCGGGCTCGAGGTGACGTTGGCGGTTCTGGGCTTCACCAACATCAACATCCCCACCATCGGGACGATGATTTATTGGGCCAACAACCACTCCGCGATGGTGGTGGGCACCTGGTGGTGGATCGTCGTGCCCGTGGTGCTGGTCGTCACGACCTTCGTGGGGCTGTTCCTGCTCGCGGTCTCGCTCAACGAATATATCGATCCGCGCTCGCGCTTGCGGCGCATGGGAGGCGAATGATGGCCGATGTTTTGACGGTCAAGAACCTCAAAGCCTACTACCAGATGGCCTATTTCGGCATCGACCGGGAAGTCCGCGCGGTGGACGACATCACGCTTTCGATCCGCCAGAACGAGATTTACGGCATTGCCGGGGAGAGCTCCTCGGGCAAGACGTCGCTGATCAAGACCTTTGCAGCAGCCATCAGGCCACCCTTGCGGATCGTCGACGGGTCGATGACCTACCGGTTCGGCAATAAGGAGATCGATCCTTATAAGGCGAGCAAGGAGGAGGTCGACGCGATCCGCTGGAAGAACCTCTCCTATATCATGCAAGGCTCGATGAGCCTGCTCAATCCGGTGCGCCGGATCAAGAAGACGTTCGAGGATTTCGCCTTCAGGCCCATGGGGCTGCCCAGGACCGAGTTCTGGACGAAGGTGCGGGCGCATCTGGAGCGTCTGGGGTTGTCGCCCAAAATTCTCGATGCCTATCCGCACCAGCTTTCGGGCGGCATGCGCCAGCGTGTGGTGATCGCGCTCGCGACGGTGTGCCAGCCGGAGTTCATCATCGCCGACGAGCCGACAACCGCGCTCGACGTGGTGGTGCAAAAGGACGTGCTGGCGATGATCCGCGACGTGCAGCGGCAGATGGGATCGTCGGTCGTGTTCGTCACCCACGACATGAGCGTGCACGCCAATATCGCGGACCGGATCGGCATCGTTTATGCCGGGCGGCTGGTGGAGGAAGGGCCGACGCGGACGCTTTTTGCCGCGCCCAAGCATCCTTATACCGCGCATCTCGTCGCCTCGCTGCCGCGCATCGGGGATACGACGCCCAAGGCGGCGCTCGAAGGGCGGCCGCCCAACCTGGCCGATCCGCCCGCCGGGTGCCGGTTCCATCCGCGCTGCCCGCTGGCAATCGACAAATGCAAGACCGACGTGCCACCGCTTGAAACGGTGGGGACCGACCACCGCTCGGCTTGCTGGAGGGCGGACGAGGTGCGTCCGCTTGCGAAAATCGGAACGCCGCAAGCGGAGGCTGTCGCATGAGTACTTTGCTCGAAGTCTCCCACGTGTCCAAGCGCTTTCAGATGGGTGGATTGCTCTCGCGCAACCATATCGATGCGGTGGTGGACGCCAATTTTTCGCTCGCTTCGGAGAACCCCGAGATCTTCACGATCATCGGGGAGTCGGGGTCGGGCAAGACGACACTGGCGCGCATGATCCTGGGGTTAGAACATCCCACGGAGGGGGATATTCTGTTCGAGGGCAAAAGTGCCGCCGAGCGCAATACCCGCGCGGCGCGGCTGGAGTTCATGCGCCGGGTGCAGCCGATCTTCCAAAACCCGTTTGAAACGTTCAATCCGCTCAAGCAGGTCGACCGCTATCTCGAAGCGACGGCGCGCACGCTTCTGGGTGTAAAAACCAAGGCCGAGGTGGATGCGGCGATGGACGACGCGCTTCATAAGGTGGGGTTGAGTCTCAAGGAGATCGCAGGGCGCTACGCGCACGAGCTTTCGGGCGGGCAGCTGCAGCGCGTGGCGATCGCCCGCGCGCTCATTCCCAACCCGGCGCTGCTGATCGCCGACGAGCCGGTTTCGATGGTGGACGCGTCCTTGCGCATGTCGATCGTCAATCTCTTGAAGGAGTTGCGCGATACGCTCAAGGTTTCGGTGATCTACATCACCCACGACCTTGCGACGGCGTATTACATCTCCGACCGGATCATCATCATGCAGAAGGGCTACGTAGTGGAGATGGGCCCGGCGCGCGCCGTGCTCGATGCACCCGAACATCCTTATTCGCAGCTGCTCAAATCCTCGGTGCTCTCGATCGATGCCGCAGGCATGGGCGTCCTGCAGCCCGCCGACCGCGCCATGGCGGAGGAGGCCTGGTCCCGTGCCGGGCGGGGCGCGCTTGTCGCGCGTGACGACGGGCGCATGGTCCGGGCGGGTTAGGGAACTTTCGAGAGTGCCCTAAAGCCCCAGAAGCTGCAGGATGAACCAAACCGCGGCACCGGCCGGCAGTGGTACGAGCGCAGCGAGCAGCCAGCGCGAATAATCCGCGAGCGTCGTGTTGGCGGTGAGCAGGATGACTGCGAACGCGCCGCACAGATAAACGATCGCGGCGACCACAAGCGCGAACACGGAAAGCTGCCAGGCTGCCGAGAAGCTCATGACGATTGCCGCAGCAACCCCGATCGCCGCCGCAGCGATCAGCCAGCGGCTGCACCCTGGCGCTCCCTCCGCCCCGTCATCGTCCGGGCCGTAAGATTGCGTGACAAAATTATACCGCATGGCGTCCCCCCAAGCGTCCCCAACTCTCTCAATGAGACATTGTATTCCATAATACGCACGGCGGGACCGGCCAATAAGGGGTAAACCTAAGGCCAGGTTCCGTATCTGATGCAAATTCGTCGAAAATCGTAGCTATCTGCGGCGTGCCGGGCTTCGGAGGAGATGTCCGAGGCCCAGATGGTGTGTCTTTGCCCAATGGAAAGGTTTGTAAACGAGTTCGAGCGTTGCGTTGACAACGGCGACCCAGCCGACGAGCCAGTAGAAAGGCAAAAGAAAGAGCCGGGGCGCGAGGTCCTGCCGGCCAATCCGCGAAAGACCGATCAGGTTGATCGCTGCCGTGCCGCTATAGCCGAACGCAAGAATGCAGACCTGCGCGAGCGTCCAGAGGTCGACCAGCCCCAAAAAGATCAGATTGGCCCCGGCGCGGGCGACGACGATAATGAGGAACAGCCCGTGCAGCGCGATTGACAACACCATGCCGCCCACAAAAACGTTGAAGGCAAGGAAATCGCGCCAGCCCAGATCGGCAAGGAGTTGCCGCGGGTGTGCGTTGTGAACGAGGAAGGTCTGCACCCACCCCTTCATCCAGCGCGTGCGCTGCTTGATCCAGGCCATGACGGTTTCGGGGGCCTCTTCGCTCGTCAACGCGGCAAAGCGCGCGCAGCGCATACCCAGCCGGGCAAGCCTGATCCCCAGATCGGCGTCCTCGGTGACGTTGAACGCGTCCCAGGCGCCTATAGCCCGCAATTCACGGGTGCGAAAATGGTTGGAGGTGCCCCCGAGCGGCATGGGCAGGCGCGCACGGCCAATGGCGGGCAGAAAGACCGCGAAATGTCCCGCATATTCGCACGTGAACATTGCCGTGATCCAGTTGCGGGCGCCGTTGTTGATGAGAAGCTCAGCCTGCAGGCACGAGACGCCGGGGTGACGCGCAAAGAGCGTGGCGGCGCGGCGCAATTGCTGGCGTTCGGGGACGTCCTCGGCGTCGAAGACGACGACGTGTTCGCCGGTCACCAGTGGCAGCGCATAGTTGAGCGCCTTGGGCTTGGTAAACGGCGCACGGCGCGGCACGACAACGAGCGAAAAGCGCCGGTCCTCAAGCTGCTCCCTGACCGCGGCGACCGTGTCCGGGCTGGCGCTCTCCACGATGAAGACGATCTCCAACTTTTCAGCCGGATAATCGAGCCGCCGCATCGCCTCGGCAATCTGGGGCACCATATGTGCCTCCTCACGCAAGGGAATGAGGACCGAATAGCTGGGGAGATCGGCGTCGCCCAAAAGGTCCGGCGTATCGAGAACGCTCGTCCGGTTCGCGGTCGCGGCGGCCCAGATGCGGAAAATGGACGGGGCGGTGAGAATGAGCGTGAGAATGGGCAGCAGCAGCGCCTGCACGAAGAGCGGCGAAAAAAGCGCCAGCGCCATAAGCCCGTAGAGCGCCACGACAAAGCCGATCCGCAAGGCCGGGGTCAGTTCGAGATGGGAGTTGGCGCCTGGGAAGCGCCGGGCCAGGCGCTGGACGGAGAAGTCCAACAGTGCATCGGCATTGGCATCGGCGAGGGCCTGACGCAAGGCATGGGGCGGGACGATGCAAAGACGGTCCGCAAGGCCCGGGTCACGCGCAATGGCCGCCTTGAGCGTGCCGAGTTGGGAAAAGCCGGGGGCGATGAAAAGTGCCGGACGGCCATCAATCGTCCCGCGCGCGGTCGTGAGACGCGACAGGACGTCG
The DNA here is from genome assembly GCF_044811015.1 of Pelagibacterium halotolerans. GTDB lineage: Bacteria > Pseudomonadota > Alphaproteobacteria > Rhizobiales > Devosiaceae > Pelagibacterium > Pelagibacterium halotolerans_A. The sequence goes on along the minus strand of NZ_CP085243.1, from coordinate 1,726,540 downwards.
AGATCCGCATCCTCTTCAAGCGGCGCGACGAGATGCGCCGCGCTTTCGCGGAAACCGACGCCCAGATAGTGTGCGATGCGTGCATAAAGAACGGTGGGGCTGACGCCAAATGTGCTGCAGATGGTCGCGGCGGGGTCGACGCCTAGCGTATCGGCACGCGCCAGGGCCGCTGCCGCGGCGCTTCCGGATATTCTGTCCCCCGCCAGCGCCTTGACGAGCGCTGTATCATGTTTCTTTGTCATAGATGACCAAGCCCCCAATTGGCATCTGGCGGGGACCCTATCAATTCGATTAGGACTGGGCCATAAAATTTGAAGAAAAAAGATCCAGGGTCATGCGGATTGATATGACGAAGGTGCTGCGCGTGTTGGGCGGTATTGCGCTTTTCCTGGCGCCGGCCATGGCCGTCGCGCAAACGCTGCCGCTCCATGTCGACCCTGGCGCGCGGGAAGAACTGGTCGACCCCCAGACGGTGCCGGCGCTGCGATTCCTGACGACAACGGACTTCCCGCCCTTCAATTATGAAGACACGGATGGCGCGTTGGTCGGATACAATGTCGATCTCGCGAAGGCCATTTGCGGCGTGCTTTCGGCGCGCTGCACGATTCAGGCCTGGCCCTGGGAGCGCGCGCAACAGGCGCTTGCGGACAACCAGGGGGATGCGCTGATTGCAGGAGTTGCGATTAGCGGCGCGGCGGGCGAGCGTTTCGATTTTTCACGAATCTATCTGCAATTGCCCGCGCGGTTCGTGACGGCGCGAGGGGAAGAGGGGACGTTCGACCCAGGCATCTATCGTGGACGGATCGGTGTGCGCGAAGGGTCAGCGCATGCGGACCTTCTGGCAGACGTTCGTCCCGATCTCGAACAGATGGGCTATCCAACCGAATTTGCCGCGCTCGAGGCGCTCGCGGAAGGCGAAATCGGGGCGGTCTTTGCCGACGGAATGCGTGCTTCGTTCTGGCTCAACGAGAATGCCGATTGCTGCGCCTTTGCGGGCGAACCGTATTTCCGGCCGGACTATTTTGGTGCGGGGCTATCGATTGCCGTACCAGCGGGGCTCGACAACGTGCGCACCGCTCTCAACTGGGCGCTGGTGAGGCTGGCACGGGACGGTCGGATGGCGGAGTTGTACCTGCGGTGGTTCCCGGTGGGGTTTTATTAGAGCCCTTTCGCGCGCGGATTTTTCCGGCGGCAACGGCGGATCTATAACCGTCGATGTCTGATCCGTGCCGAGGTTTCAATCGCGGCGGTGGTGAGCCTGTCGATGGAGAAAGCGTCGCGGATCATTTCCAATAGTCGCAATTCTTCCTGGTTGAGCTTCAAATCGACCGTCGTGATTTCGACGGCGAGTGCATAAGCTGTCTCCTGCAGGCGCGGTTCGAGCGCATCGGAAATGGCGACGAGCAAAGCGTCGAGCCCGCCCTTGTTGATGAGATCGACACAGTCGCTCGCCACCTGGGGCAGTTGGGCTATATCGAAGGTCTCGAAAACCGGCCATCGGCTGATGAGTGCCGCGAAACGGTCGAGTTCGCGGTCCGTAATGTCCCGGTCCGAGACGGCCGCGATAACCATGGAATAGACAAGGGCATCGATGGGCGAGAGCTGCATGTGGGAACCTATCGTTGTGCGGTTGCCCGAAGTTAGGGAATGGCGCGGGGGTGCGCAAGCGGTTGCAGCGAAGGTCATCGCTTTCATGCTGCATGATCGCATTACCCAGGGGCGCCAGCGCGATTGGCACGTCCGCTGACTTTGTGCGACACGAGATAGACCGCAGTCACGATCATGGGGACGGCGGCTGCAGCGTTCCAGCCGGGCGTTTCGCCAAGAAATATCGTTCCCAGAAGAACGCCGAGAACCGGCACGATATAATTGACCTGCTGCAGGCGCCCTGCGCCGATCCGTGAGATCAGCCGGAAATATATCAGAGCCGCCAGAGCCGTGGGGCCGAGCCCCAGATAGACGATGGCGAGCAACGAACCGGCAGAAGGGGCCGCAGATGCGTTTCCGGCCAGGTTCAGCCCGGCAATCCCGCAAATCACGCCAGCACCGACCAGAACCGAGCCTGCCGCCATCTGGATCGGATCGGGATGCGGAAAGCGGCGGGAGAAGAGTGCCGTCGACGCGTAGCACATCGCGGCACCGATGAGTGCTACTTGCGGGATTAACGGGCCGGACAGGCCATCGAACGCGGCGGGTCCGACAAGCACGGCAATGCCGCAAAAACCGATGGCTGCGCCCAATGCCTTGACCGGACCAAGCGTTTCATCGGGATGGACAAGCGGTGCGATGGTTAAGGTTAGGACGGGGGCTATTCCCATAATGAGAGCGGCCAAGCCACTGTCGACACGCTGTTCTGCGAAGCCGATGAGCAGGAAGGGCAGAACGTTACCGGTGATTCCAACGATTGCTGCAATAAGCCATCCGCGGACGCCAAGCCGGAGCGCGCCACCGCGTGCGTAGACGAAGGCGACTAGAAAAAGAGCGCCGACAGCCATTCTGCCGGCGACCAGAAAGAGCGGTGAAATGGTTTCAATGCCTATGTCAACAGCCAGGAACGAACTGCCCCAGAGGCAGGCAAGCAGGCACCAAAGCCCGAAATCCTTTACATCCACCAGCGCGCTCCCTATAGACTGCTACGAAATCAATAGCGTGCTACGTTTTTAATAGCAAGGGGCGGTATGATGAAAATACCGGTACCGGGACAACCGGTCAGGGGATCCAGAACTGGCAGTCCGATCATGGCGTTGTTCGATCTTTTGGGACGGCGCTGGGCGATGGGTGTTGTCTGGACGCTCAGTGAGCGCGGCCCCAGCACGTTCCGCGCGCTGCAATCGGCCTGCGAAACGATATCGCCCAACGTTCTGAACGCCCGGTTGAAGGAGCTTCAGGCGGCTGGATTCGTTACGCAAGGCGCGGATGGCTATCAGGTCACGGAGTTGGGGCAGGCGGTGTATCGGTCGCTGATCCCGCTTTCTGAAACGTCAAAACGATGGGCCGCGTGGCTTGATCAGCAGAAACCGGATGCCACGGACTGACAGCAAACAGCGTTGCGGCTGGGGCATAGCTTGTCACTTTCTTGTCTCCCGCGGGCCCCGGCATTGACCTTTCCCGGCCGATGGTGCAACACCTGCCACGCTTCCACTACCACCAACCAAAAGGATGGGCACCCGTGTCCGGCACCCTGTCACCACTCGACCCCGCCGCCATCGAGGCGGCTCCCAACGCACGCGCATGGCCTTTCGAGGAAGCGCGCAAAGTCGTTGCGCGGATCGAGAAAACGGGCAAGGGCGAGGCCATATTCGAGACCGGCTACGGACCATCGGGGCTGCCCCATATCGGCACGTTCGGCGAAGTTGCGCGCACGACCATGGTACGCACGGCGTTCCGGCTTTTGACCGGAGATAAGATCCCTACGCGACTCATTTCGTTTTCCGACGATATGGATGCGCTGCGGAAGGTGCCGACGAACCTGCCGAACCAGGAGATGCTGGCCGGGTTTCTCGGCTATCCGGTTTCGCGTGTGCCCGATCCGTTCGGCAATGAGTATCCGAGCTTTGCCGCGCACAACAATGCGCGGCTGCAGGCATTCCTCAACGATTTCGGGTTCGAGTACGACTTCGCTTCGTCCGCCGAGTATTACGGCTCCGGCGTCTTCGATGCGGCGCTGATGCGTATGCTCGAAGTCTACGACGAGGTGATGGAGATCATCCTGCCGACGCTGGGCGAAGAGCGTCGGGCGACCTATTCGCCCTTCCTGCCGATCTCCCAGACGACGGGGAAGGTGCTCCAGGTGCCCGTTGTCGCGCGCGACGCGGCATCGGGGACGATCGTTTATCTCGACCCCGATACGGGCGCGCATATCGAAACCACAGTGACGGGCGGCAAGGTCAAGTGCCAGTGGAAGGCCGACTGGGCGCTGCGCTGGTATGCGCTGGGCGTGGACTACGAGATGTCGGGCAAGGATCTGATCGACTCGGTGCGGCTTTCGAGCCGGATCGTTTCCGCGCTCGGTGGTACGCCGCCCGAGGGGTTCAATTACGAGCTGTTCCTCGACAAGGACGGCGCGAAGATCTCGAAGTCAAAGGGCAACGGCCTCTCCATCGAGGAATGGCTGCGCTACGCCACGCCAGAGAGCTTGTCGCTCTTCATGTTCCAGAAGCCCAAGGCGGCCAAGCGGTTGCACTTCGACGTCATCCCCAAAGCCGTAGATGAATACTATAGCTTCGCCGCCGCCGCACAGGAGCAGGATGCGGCCCAGTTGCTGGAGAACCCGGCTTTCCATATTCATTCGCACAGGCCGCCGGCTTACGATGTGCCGATTTCCTTTGCGCTGATGCTTAACCTCGTTTCGGCGGCCAACGCCGAAGACGAGACCGTGCTCTGGGGCTTCATCGAACGCTATGTGCCGGGCGGAACGCCGGAAAACCACCCCGAACTGGCCAAGCTCGCGACCTTCGCGATCCGGTATTTCGAGGATTTCGTCAAACCCGAGAAATCCTTCCGGGCGCCGACGGAGATCGAGGCGGCAGCGCTACGGGATCTCTCGGAAGCCCTCGCGCCTCATGCGGGATCGACCGACGCAATACAATTGCAGAACATCGTCTACGAGATCGGCAAGAGCCATCCGTTCGAGAACCTGCGTGACTGGTTCAAGACGATCTATCAGGTGCTGCTGGGGCAGGACCAGGGCCCACGCTTCGGCTCGTTCATCGCGCTTTACGGGGTGGAGAACACCCGCGCGCTGATCGAGAAGGGGTTGAGCGGGCAATTGGCGGCTTGAACGATGGGCGCGCAGCGGAAAGGCGCGCCTATTCGTCAGTGTATTCGAGAAGATCGCCCGGCTGGCACCTAAGATAGGCGCAGATCGCAGCGAGCGTTTCAAAGCGCACGCCTTTGACCTTGCCCTGCCGTAAAAGCGAGAGATTGGCCTCGGTGATCCCCACATGCTCGGCGAGGTCTTTGGACTTGACGCCGCGCTGGGCCAGGACGACGCCGAGATTGACCTTGATCGGCATACCAAAATCCTCAAACGAACTGCGCGTTTTCTTCGGCGATCCGGGCGGCTTGCTGCATCACCCATGCTGCAGCGGCAATGGTGCCTGCGAAAAGCACGAACAGGATCGTGTCCGAAGAGATTGAAAAAACGATCATGCGTTGACCCGGCGGGGCCGACCAACTCAGAACGACGCTCAAAAGCGCTGAAACGAACGGCCGGGCAAGCGCGCTGGCGCCGATCCCGATTGCGAAATCCCTCAACCCTGCACTCGCCGTGCTTGAGAAGATGGCCCCTGAAAGGAAGGCGGCAAGGCACGCCCGAAGCCGGACAAGCCCGAAGATCAGGACGCCGCCAGGGATCATCGAAAGCGCGAACCCCGCGCCGCGCTCGAACGTGCCGACCGGGTCCGCCGTCGCAGGCATATGCAGAATCCCTTTAAGCTCGGCACCGTCGAGCGCGAACCAGAAATAGGCCATGCCGACCGGCAGCGCGAGAATGGTAAGGAGCGCCATAAGGCGTAGCGCCGAGATGCTGGTGCGTGCGGACCTCGAAAGGGGGGCGGTGATAGGAGCGGTCATGAAGTGATCCAGTGCTGTTCGTTGTGGTATGCGGATAATGCCAAAAAATTATCGTTTGACAATAAAAAATTTTCGCAAAACGATATGGCTGTTCCATCAAAGCATCAGGAGCTTGAGTATGCCTGCCTTCCCCTTCTCTTCTCTCAGACGTGTAAAGCGCCTTGCCTTGCCCATCGCCCTCGCCATGCTCGCGCTGCCCGCAACCGCGCTGGCACAATCCCAAGGCCGGACCGCTCAGGGTCACATCTCCGTCGCCACGGTTGCCGACATGATCTCGCGATCGCCCAGCGACAGCGCGGCACGCCAGCGGCTCAGCCTCTACCTCACAGGGATCGGCGAGAGCGCGGGGTATCTCATATCGATGTCGGAGGATGTCGGGGTGGCGTTCGAATGCCCGCATTCGTTCAGCCTGGGCAGCGACACCGCCTGGGCCGCAATCGCGACGGCTGTACCCGACAGCAGCGCTTGGGCGCAGACACCGGCAGCCCCGATCATCCTTGCCGATATGCTCGAACGCGCCGGGTGCCGTTAAAGCGTGTTCCTGTTTGAAAAAGGGGCGGGCCGGTCTACTGGCTCGCCCACAAAATCCGGGCGATCCAGTCGATCTCCTCGGGCTTGAAGATGCGCGGGGCATGGTCGGGGTTGATCGAGTGCAATTCGATCTGCTTTTCAGTGCGGCGGTGCAGAATCTTAGCCATGACCTCGCCCTCCTGCGTGCGCGCGACGACGCGGTCGCCGCGCCGCAATTGCTCGGTGGGCGAGACGATGAGGACGTCACCGTCGCGGTAGAGCGGCTGCATCGAATCCCCCGTGACCTCGAGGGCATAGGCCGTGCCGTCCGAAAAGCCGGGGAAACGCACTTCGTCCCAGCCCTGGCCAGCGGGGAAGCCCGCTGAATCGAAAAAGCCACCCGAGCCAGCCTGGGCAAGCCCCAGAAGCGGCACGGTCTGGCCCGACGCGCGCGCGGCTGTCTGCGAATAGGGCACCGAACCGGCGAGGAAGCTGTCGAAGGTCTCGTTGGTCGCTTCGAGCACCTTGGCAATCGATTCGGTCGACGGCCAGCGCTCGCGCCCATCCTTGGAAACCCGCTTTGAGGGGTTGAACGCCGTCGCGTCGAGCCCGGCAAGCTTTGCCAGGCCCGATGTCGAAAGCTGATGCCGCTCGGCGAGGGCGTCGAGAGCGACCCATATGGCGCGGTGCGAAATCATCTTAAAGGAATGAAGTCTCCAATAAGGGAAATAATCCTATTTCTTTCTACAGGCAGTTAACCGTTTTGTAAAGTCAAAACGTGCCCTGGCAGTACCAGCGCCTGTCATCAATTGTAGATAGGGTTTTGATTTTGTATAAATCGTTCAATGCCAAGGCTTTTCGCGTCGTGCAGGGTTATCCCCCGCGCGCGGGGAAAACCGCCGGGAGCGGACGATTTATTCAAAACCCTTCGGGCGGGCATATCCGGGTGATTTTCGCGAACAGTCCGGCCCAGAGGCGGCAAAAGCCTTCGGTCCGGTCTGTCCACGACACTCCCTCCGGACATGGCCCGTCAAACCCCTATCTACAATCGATGACAGGCCCTACGGTCCCCTTGTAGGGTCCGCGCAATAAAAGGTGCGGAATATGGCAGAACCGATCTACAAAATTGCCACCAAGGCCGACTGGGAAGCCGCATGGGCGGCTGGCGAACTCAAGGGCACACCCATCGACCTGGCGGACGGCTATATTCACTTCTCAACAGCCGATCAACTCGCTGAAACGCTGGACAAGCATTATCGCGGACGGTCGGAGTTGGTGCTGGCGACGATCGATCCGGGCCTTTTGCCCGAGGGGCTCAAATGGGAGCCGTCGCGCGGCGGGGCACTGTTCCCGCATCTTTACGCAGCGCTGCCCATGAGCGCGGTGATTGCCGAACGCGCACTCGACGCACGCCCGGATGGCGGCTTCGACCTGCCGGAGATCGGCTGATGGGGTGGACGGACATCCTGCGCAACAAGGGCGTGCAGAAATTCACCCGCGATGCGCTTTTGCGCATGGAGCCCGAAACCGCGCACAGGGCGACGATCAATGCGCTGAAGTTCGGGTTCGCACCTAAGGGGGCGCCGGACGCGGAGAGCCTTGCAACCGCGCTATGTGGGCTCAAGTTGCCCAATCCGGTCGGCATGGCGGCGGGATTCGACAAGAACGCCGAAGTGCCCGGGCCGCTCGCAAAGGTGGGGTTCGGCTTCGTCGAGGTGGGCACCGTGACGCCACGTCCGCAGACGGGCAACCCGGTGCCGCGGCTCTTTCGCATTCCCGAGGCCATGGGCGTCGTCAACCGGCTGGGGTTCAACAATGAAGGCCACGCGGCTGCATTCGAGCGGCTGACCGACCGGGACCGCAGCCAGGTGATCGGGGTCAATATCGGGGCGAACAAGGACAGCGAGGATTTCGTTGCCGATTACGTTCTCGGCGTGAAAGCGTTTTCGCCCATCGCGGATTATCTGACGGCGAATATCTCCTCGCCCAACACGCCAGGGCTTCGGAACCTCCAGTCCGACGAGGCGCTGACGCGGTTGTTGGGAGCTATCACCGAGACGCGCGCAGCACAGCCGCGCCAGACGCCGGTATTTTTGAAGGTCGCGCCGGATCTGAGCGAGCCGGAGATGGACGACATCGCGCGGGTGGTGCTCGGAAGCGGGATCGACGGGCTGATCGTCTCCAATACGACGCTCTCGCGCGAACCGGTCGCGGGGATGCCCAACGCCGATCAAACCGGCGGGCTGTCGGGCAAGCCGCTCTTTGCGCTCGCGACCCAAAGGCTCGCGCAGATGCGCCAGAGGCTGGGACCGGACTTTCCGATCATCGGGGTTGGCGGCATTCATTCGGGCCGGAGTGCGGTGGCCAAGTTCGAGGCGGGGGCCAATGCGGTGCAGCTCTATTCGGCGCTGGTTTATGGCGGGCTCGAGATGATCGATGAAATCAAGGCGGGATTGGCGCGGGCAGTGGCCGAGCGGGGACTGACGTCCGTCGCTGGGCTGACCGGTACTGCGGTCGATGCCTGGGCTTCCGGCCGCGCAGACCTTTAGGGCTACTGCATCCCCCTCCCCGTCATCACCCGGACAAGCCGGGTGATGACGGGGGTGGTGGGTTAGGAAACCCTCCATTTGCAGGCCAATATGGCGTTTGTGACACAGTAGGATTAGGCAAAAAGCTCTCCCTTCCGCCGTTCGATTGCGACTGCATAGATCCCTGCACGGGTGAGCAGGAGGATGTGCAGAGCCAGCCATAGGCCCCAGAGCCCAAGCAGCGGCTGGAGGATGATCGCGGCGATGAGATAGATTGCCAACGAGGCAAGCATGCCGTTGCGCATGGTGACGTTGAGCGTCGCGCCGATCATGATGCCATCGTAGATGAAGGCCGTCATGCCTGTGAGCGGCGTGAGCGCGGCCATGACCAGATAGACCCGTGCGGTCTCGCGGACTGCGGCATTGGTGGTCATCAAATCGATGGCGAGCCAACCGAATGCCAAGAGGACAAGCGCAAGCGTGCCGCCAATCAAAGTTCCCCAGACGAAGCTTAGCTTCATGGCCCTCTCGAAGGCCGGGCGCCAGTTGGCGCCGACGGCGCGGCCGCAGAGCTGTTCGGTGGCGGTCGCGAGCCCGTCGAGGAAGAAGGCCGAAATCGCAAAGAGCTGCAAAAGGATGGCGTTGGACGCGAGGATGATCTCGCCCATCCGCGCACCCTGCGCGGCGAAATAGGCGAAGGCACCCATCAATGCCGCAGAGCGGATGATGAGATCGCGGCTGATGCCGACCATACGGCGGATCGCGGCAAGGTCGAGCAACTCTGTCCGGGGCGTGCCGGCGAGAATATTGGCGAGACCGCCATAGTGACGGATTGTGAGGACGATGCCGCCAACGCTCGCACAGACCTGCCCGATCACGGTCGCGGCGGCCACACCGACGACGCTCCAGCCGAACCCGAAAACGAAGACGACCGAGAGGATAATGTTGACGATGTTGACGAGCATCTGCAGCGCCATGCCGGTCTTCGCCGCCGCCCGGCCATAGAACCAGCCTAAAAGCACATAGTTGACGAAGACGAAGGGGACCGACCACAGGCGGGTGAAGAGGTAATCGGTAAAGGCGGTTTGGGATTCTGCGGGCGGCGCGAGGGTTGCGGCGAAGAACCAGTAGACCGGCACCGACAGGGCGAGCAGCACGACACCGAGAACCACAGCGACGAGCATGGCGCGGGCGAGATGCAAAAGCCCATCCTTGGGGTCGCGCGCGCCGACGGCCTGGGCGACGAGCCCCGCAGTGCCGAAGCGCAGGAAGAAGGCGAGCGCGAAGATGACGCTGAAGGCGACGGCGCCCAACGCCAGTCCGCCCAAAAGCCCCGCATCGCCCAATTGTCCGATGACAGCGGTATCGACAACGCCGGCGACCGGCTCGGTGATGAACGCCAGTGAGGCGGGCAGGGCGATGGCCCAAATGTCCTTGCTGCGGACGGAGAAGGCGTGTTGCTGGGAGGACATCGGCAGGCCCTGGGTGGAGACGGTCACCAAGGTATCCGATTCTCCCAGCCTCGGAACGGGAAGGGGCCGGCGCTCGCGGTGGAGGGGGATGAAAGCGCCGGCCCGGCTTACGGACTTACAGAGCGTAAGCCCAGCCACGGCGACGTTGCCGCCTACGCGGATGAAGTCCCAGCCTTGACCGTGTGCGCACCACTACGCTCAAATCCGGCGCTTCAAGCTCCGCTGCCAACCTTTAGACGAGAAGGATATTAACAATAAATTTCAATGTGTTATCAAAGCAAATTCGGTGCGTTTTTCGGCTATAGTGCGCGCGAAACGGATAGGCGAGCATTAAAAAAGGCGCCCAGAAGGCGCCTTTTTGTGTCTTGCGGCTTGAGATCAAAACTCTGCCCAGTCCGCGTCGATGGCAGCTCCGCCTTCCGAGAGGTAGGTTCTGGCGGCACCTGCGGGCGCGTGCCGTCTGCCCTTGGCAGGTTGTGCCTCCACGACGGGTTTGGCGTGGTCATTCGCCGCGTGGTCGATGGTGAACACTTCGACGATCCCGTCGAGTTCGCTTGCCTGTGCCTCGGTCTGCTCGATCGCGGCGTTGGTCTCTTCAACCAGCGCGGCGTTGTGCTGGGTCATTTCGTCCATCTGGCGAATGGCGGTGCTGACTTCGCGGATGGCGTCGGTCTGTTCGCGGTTGGCTTCCGAAATGCCCCGCATCAGTTTGGCGTTCGATTGCACGGCTTCGAGAATGTCCCCAAGCTTGGCCGCCGCCTCAGCAACCAGTTTAGAACCGTCCGCGACTTCTCCGCCGCTCTTTTCGACAAGGGCCTTGACCTCGGCCGAGGCATCGGCGGCCGACTGCGCGAGGCGGCGCACCTCGATGGCGACGACGGCGAAGCCCTTGCCGGCTTCACCCGCGCGGGCGGCTTCGACCGAGGCGTTCAGAGCCAGGAGGTTTGTCTGGAAGGCAATGTCATCGATCATGCCGATGATGTTGGAGATCTGCGAGGAGGAGGCCGTAATTCGCTCCATTGCGCTGGTGACCGCCTGCATTGTGGTACCGCCTTCATCGGCAAGCTTTGCGGCGGTCTGACTGCCCGCATAGGCCTCATTGGCGTTGTCCGCATTGGCTGCAACCGTGCTGGTCAGCTGGTTCATTGCCGCCGAGGTCTCTTCGATGGCAGCGGCCTGCTTGGTTGTGCGCTCGGAGAGGTCGTTGGACCCGGCCACGATCTCGGTGGTGGCCGTACGAATTCCGTTCGATGCATTGCGTAGCCTGCGCATGATCGTTGCAAACTTGGATGCGGTCTCGTTGAAGGCGAGGCGCACCTCATCGAGCTCACCGACAAAGACGGTGTCGATCTGTGCGGTCAAATCGCCCTCCGCCAGTTTTGCAAGATGAATGCCCAATGTGTTGACCGCTTGCTTGCGGCCTGTAATGTCAGTCGCGTATTTGACTACTTTGAACGGCTTGCCGTTGAGATCGAAGATCGGATTGTAGGACGCCTGAATCCAGACCTCGCGCCCGCCCTTGCCGATACGCTTGAACTCGGCAGCTTGGTATTCGCCACGCCTCAAGCCGTCCCAGAATGCCGTGTACTCGGCGCTCTGAGCAAACTGGGGCTCAACGAACATCTTATGGTGCTGGCCTTTAATCTCGCTCAACTGATAGCCCAGGGCCGAGAGAAAGTTCTCGTTGGCTTCAAGGACAATGCCGGACAGATCGAACGCAATGACCGCCTGCGATTTTGAGATTGCGGCGATCTGGCCTTGAGCATCGGCTGCGGCCAGCTTTTGGGCGGTTACATCGGCTGCGAATTTGATGACCTTGACCGGATTGCCCTTGCCGTCGAGGATCGGGTTGTATGACGCCTGAATCCAGATCTCGCGTCCGCCCTTGCCGATGCGCTTGAATTCGGCGGCCTCGAATTTACCTCGCCGCAGATTGTCCCAAAAAGCTTGATACTCTGTGCTTTGGGCATAGACAGGATCTACGAACATCCGGTGATGCTGGCCAACGATTTCAGACAAATCATAGCCGAGCGCATCGAGGAAATTCTGGTTTGCGGTTAGAATAGTTCCATCGAGTTGAAACTCGATCGTTGCCTGGGAGCGCTGAATGGCATCGAGGGTTGCCTGTGCCATAGCTGCGTTCTGTTTCTGATCTTTGCTGCCGAGCATGCCTTTAAGCATTTGTTTTCTCATCTTTCTGTCTAGTTGAGATCGATGGCAATTGCAGGTGAAGTTCGCTCGTGGCAGCTGTTACGCTTTCGTTGAGACATACCTAACCGCTTGTTTTCGCGTATCTTAAGGAACCGATTGTTAATTATAAGTTTCAATGATTTATCCGAAGGAAACGAGGTGCGCATATCGACCTTTGCGCGCGCGTTTTGGATAAACTGAAACGAAAAGGCGCCTCGAGAGACGCCTTTTCTGACTACGCTGTCATTAGAACTCGGCCCAGTCCGCGTCGATTGCCGCACCGCCGTCCGAGAGATAGGCTCTTGCCGCTTGTGTGGTTTTGGGCGGTGGCGCTTTGGAACTGGAGACCGGTTCTACTGCAGGCTTGATCCTGCCACTGGCGCTGGTGCCATCAATGCTGAACACTTCGACGATCCCGTCGAGTTCGCTTGCCTGTGCCTCAGTCTGCTCGATCGCGGCGTTGGTCTCTTCAACCAGCGCGGCGTTGTGCTGGGTCATTTCGTCCATCTGGCGAATGGCGGTGCTGACTTCGCGGATGGCGTCGGTCTGTTCGCGGTTGGCTTCCGAAATGCCCTGCATCAGTTTGGCGTTCGATTGTACGGCTTCGAGAATGTCCCCAAGCTTGGCCGCCGCCTCAGCAACCAGTTTAGAACCGTCCGCGACTTCTCCGCCGCTCTTTTCGACAAGGGCCTTGACCTCGGCCGAGGCATCGGCGGCCGACTGCGCGAGGCGGCGCACCTCGATGGCGACGACGGCGAAGCCCTTGCCGGCTTCACCCGCGCGGGCGGCTTCGACCGAGGCATTCAGAGCCAGGAGATTTGTCTGGAAGGCAATGTCGTCGATCATGCCGATGATGTTGGAAATCTGCGAGGAGGAGGCCGTAATTCGCTCCATTGCGCTTGTCGCCGCCTGCATTGTGGTACCGCCTTCATCGGCAAGCTTTGCGGCGGTCTGACTGCCCGCATAGGCTTCCTGGGCCTTGTCGGCGTTGGCCGTGACCGCATTGGTCAACTGATCCATCGCCGCGGAGGTTTGCTCAATGGTAGCGGCCTGCCTGGTTGTGCGCTCGGAGAGGTCGTTGGCGCCAGCGAGGATTTCACCGGTGGCGGATTTGAGCGCCCGCGACGTGGTCCGCAGCCGTGAGACGACGTCGCTCAGCGTTTCGGCGGTGCGGTTGAAATCGTCCTTGATGCGCTGCGCTTTCTCGGGGAATGCCGTCGTGATCCGGTAGGTGAGATCGCCCGATGCCAGTGCCGAGAGGCCGTCCGAAATGCTCTCGACGACGACCATGTCGCTTTGCGCCTCGCGCTCCTTCTCAGCCTGGGCGGCGGCGCGCTCCTGTTCGGTCGCGGTGCGTTCGGCTTCGCGCTGCTGACGGGTTGCGGCCGCCTCGGCTTCAATCGCCTGTTTGTCGATCGCCGCCTGCTTGAAGACCAGCACGGCGCGGGCCATGTCTCCGACTTCATCGCCCGCCTTGGTACCTGGGATGTCGACTGAGTTATCGCCTTGGGCAAGCTTGCCCATGGCGGTGGTCAGGGCGTTGACCGGCTTGGTGATCGAGCGGGTGATGACATAAGCGGCGGCGCCCATGGCGATGAACCCGGCAATCAGCGCGGCGCCGAGCAGCATGACATTGTCCCAAAACATCGCGGCGAGGTCGTCGGTATAAACGCCGGTGCCAACGATCCAGCCCCAGTCGGTGCCTTTGACGTAGGAAAGTTTAGGCTGAGGTTGGTCGCTGCCGGGCTTGGGCCACATATAGTCGACAAAACCCGCTCCATTTTGCCGCACGGCGTCGACGAAAGCCATAAACAGACGCTTGCCGTTGGGGTCCTCTATCGCTGAGAGGTTCTGGCCGTCGAGCTCGGGCTTGATGGGATGCATGACCATCACTGGGGTCATGTCGTTGATCCACAGATAGTCCGATTCATTATAGCGCATGGCTCGGATAGTCTCGAGCGCCTGAAGCTGGGCCTCCGCCTCCGAGAGCGTTCCCGCATCGGCGAGACCTGCATAGGACTCGATGATGGAAACCGCGCTGTCGGTCATCGCCGTGAGCATGGTCTTGCGCTCTTCGACGAGCCGGTTCTGCGTGTTGACGACGCTGAAAAGCGTCCCGAGGGTCATCATCCCAAGCGCGATGGCGCCCATGATGTAGAGACGGGTGGCGATGCGGAATTTCATGATTAATACTCTGGAAACCGTTCTGGTGGCTCCAGAGACTATGACGGTTAGGGTAAAGAAGCCGCTAACCGTCACTTTTGTAGACGAAATCGTGGCCGGGTCAGTTCTCGAATTCGTCGCGCTTCAAGATCACCGGCCGGATTGGGACCTGGCAGACCGGCATGATCTCCATGACGTTGATGTTGACGTGATCTGGCAGGGTCGCGACCCACCAAACGGCCTCGGCGATATCTTCGGGCATCAGGGGATCGTTGTCGGCGTACATCTTCTCGTTGGCCTCGAAATCCCCGCCCGTGCGCACGGCGGTGAATTCGGATTTCGCATGGCCGGGTTCGAGCGAGGTGATGCGGATACCGGTGCCGGCAAGGTCGGTCCTGAGGTTCATCGAGAACTGGTGCACGAATGCTTTGGTCGCGCCATAGACGTTACCCCCGGCATAGGCGAAACGTCGGGCGATCGAGCCCGTGCTGATGATCGAGGCACCCTTGCCGGTTTCGCGCAGGAGCGGCAGGACGGCGAGCGTGGTATGCAGGAGCCCCATGATGTTGGTTTCCACCATGGTCCGCCACTGCTCGGGGTCGATATCGGGGATCGGCTGGGTGCCGAGTGCGAGCCCGCCATTGTTGAACAGACAGGTGACCGGCTTGAAATCCTCAGGGATGGCTGCGACGGCGGCGTCGATGCTCGCCTTGTCGACGAGGTCCATGACAATGCCGTGGACGATGCCGGGGAACTCGTTTTCGAGCGTCTTGAGCCGTTCGGCACGCCGGCCCGTGGCGATGACTTTCCAGCCGTTGGAGGCGAATTTGCGGGCGGTGGCCTGACCGAAGCCCGAAGTGGCGCCGGTGATGAAGATGACGGGCTGCATTGCGGTCCATTCCCCAGAATCAAAGACAAGCCGGGTGTAAACGAGTCGCTGGCCGAGGGCAAAGCGGCTCGCTTGCCATCACCCGGATGGCTCGCGGAGACGGACCTAGTTAGTCCTCGAGGACGAAGGTGACCGAGAGATTGACGCGGTAGGCGGCAACTTTTCCGTCTTCGATCTCGACGTTCTGGTCCTTGACCCAGGCGCTTTTCATCCCGCGCAGCGTTTTAGATGCCCGCGCGATCCCTTGCTGGACCGCCTCATCGAAGCTTGTCGGCGAGGTTGCCGAGATTTCGGTTACCCGTGCAACGGTCATTGTTCCGTCCTCCTGATTTGCATGTGCCCATCAGGAACGGGTTGCCGTAGGCGGAAGTTCCCGGAACGTCAGCGTTTTTTGCCCATTGCGAGGAGGCGCGCGACGATCCAGATGGGCACGACGATGATCGCGCCGGTCAGGATGTAGCCCGCGATCTGTCGCACAGAGGCGAAACCGTCGTCGAAAAGGCCGGACACCATCCGCTCGGCACCGCGCAGGAGGTCCTGGGGACTGACACCGAAAAGCGCCATCAGAAAGCCGACGAACAGGCTTAAAAGCACCAGCCGGACAACGACCCGGCCCGGCGTATCGCCAAGCAAGGCGGTGAGCCCGTTCTGCGATCGGGGCTCGCGGGTTTTAAAACTCTCTGCCAAGCTCATGTCCTCTTGTTCGATTCCCATTATAGTCCCCGCATATGGGTCGAAACCGTGTCCATTGCAAAGAGCGCGAAGCGTTTGTCTGAACTTTCTCCGATCGTTGCCGACTGGTTCAAGGCCAAGGGCTGGCGGGCTCGGCCACACCAATTGGCCGTGCTCGAGGCCGAGCGGGCGGGCAATTCGGTGCTGTTGATCGCGCCGACGGGCGCGGGCAAGACGCTGGCGGGGTTTCTGCCTTCTATCGAGGATCTGATCGAAGCACCGCATGAGGGGCTCCATACGCTCTATATCTCGCCCTTGAAGGCGCTGGCGGTGGACGTGGCGCGGAACCTTTCGGACCCGATTGCCGAGATGGGGCTCAAGATCAAGGTCGAGACGCGGACGGGCGATACGCCCGCGTCGCGGCGGCAGAGGCAAAGGTTCGACCCGCCCAATATCCTGATGACGACGCCCGAGCAGATTGCGTTGCTTCTGAGCCATCCCGATAGTGTGCGGCTTTTCGGGGGGCTCAAGCGCATCGTACTCGATGAATTGCACGCGTTGGTGACGTCCAAGCGCGGCGATCTTCTTTCGCTCGGTGTCTCGCGGCTGGCGCGGCTTGCGCCGCAGGTGCAGGTCACCGCGCTCTCGGCGACTGTTGCCCAACCCGAGACATTGCGCGACTGGATCGCCGCGCCGGTGGCGCCGCGCCCGGCGGTGCTGCTCAACGCACCGGGCGGCGCAACGCCGGAGCTTTCTATTCTTAGGAGCGAGGACAGGCTGCCCTGGGCGGGCCATTCAGCGGCCTATGCGGTGCCGGATCTCTACCGGATCATCAAGGAACACGGGACGACGCTCCTGTTCGTCAATACCCGCTCGCAGGCTGAGATGCTGTTCCAGAACCTCTGGGCGATCAACGAGGACAGCCTGCCCATCGCGCTCCACCACGGTTCGCTCTCGGTCGAGCAGCGCCGTAAGGTGGAAAGCGCGATGGTGTCGGGGCGGCTGAGCGCAGTGGTGTGCACGTCGACGCTCGACCTCGGCATCGACTGGGGCGATGTCGACCTCGTTGTTCAGATCGGCGCGCCCAAGGGGGCTTCTCGGATGCTGCAAAGGATCGGGCGGGCGAACCATAGATTGGATGAGCCTTCCAAGGCGCTGTTCGTGCCGGCCAACCGCTTCGAGGTGCTCGAATGCGAGGCGGCGCTGGAGGCCGTGGCGGCTGGGGCGCAGGATTCCGAAACGCCGCTGCCGGGCGGGCTCGATGTGCTCGCGCAGCATCTTCTGGGACTCGCGTGCTCGGCGCCGCTCGACCCGGATGAGACGTTTGCCGAGATCATATCGGCCTGGCCTTACCGTGAACTGACGCGGGAGAAGTTCGACAAGGTGCTCGATTTCGTCTCGACGGGCGGATACGCCCTCCGCGCCTATGAGCGGTTCGCCAAGTTGAGAAAAACGCCGGATGGCAAGCTCAGGATCGCCAACCCGCAGATTGCGCAGCAGTACAGGCTCAATATCGGGACTATTGTCGAGGAGCCCATGCTCAGGGTGCGGCTTGTGCGGGCGCGGGGGATCAAGAAGGGTGCGACGACGGGGCCGATCGGGCGCGGCGGGCGTATGCTGGGGCAGATCGAGGAATATTTCATCGACCAGCTCGTGCGCGGGGATACCTTCATGTTCGGCGGCGAGATTGTTGCCTTCGAGGGGGTGGTGGAGACGGAGGCCTATGTATCCCGGGCCTTCTCGGACAATCCGAAAATCCCCTCTTACATGGGCGGGAAGTTTCCGCTCTCGACCTATCTCGCCGACGGGGTGCGGCGGCAATTGGCCGACCCGGAAAGCTGGCGGGTGCTGCCCGATCAGGTGCGCGAATGGCTGGAAATCCAGCGCGCGGTCTCGGTGCTGCCGGGGCGGGACAGCCTGCTCGTGGAGACGTTTCCGCGCGCGGATAAATACTACATGGTCTGCTACCCGTTCGAGGGGCGGCTGGCGCATCAGACACTCGGGATGCTGCTGACACGACGGCTCGAACGCGCAAGGGCGCAGCCTTTGGGGTTCGTGGCGTCGGACTATTCGCTGGCGATCTGGTGCGCGAGCGACATTGGCGGGCTGATCCGGACCGGGCGGCTCTCGCTCGACCAATTGTTCGACGAGGATATGCTGGGTGACGATCTCGAAGCCTGGCTCGACGAGTCGGCGCTCATGAAGCGGACTTTCCGTAATTGCGCGATCATTGCGGGGCTGATCGAAAGGCGGCATCCGGGCAAGGAGAAATCCGGGCGGCAGATGACGATGAGTTCGGACATCATCTACGACGTGCTCTACCAGCACGAGCCCGACCATATCCTTATCGAGGCCACCCGGCGCGACGCGGCGCGAGGGCTCCTGGATATCGAGCGGCTGGGGCAGGCGCTCAGGCGCATCCGGCGGCACATTCAGCATAAGCCGCTGGACCGAATCTCTCCGCTTGCGGTACCGGTAATGCTGGACATCGGCAAGGAGCCGGTTTTCGGCGAGGCGCGCGAAGCGGTGTTGCGCGAGGCCGCCGACGAGTTGATTGCGGAGGCCATGCACATTGACAAGCGTGCTGCTGCGAGATGAGGACGAGGTGACCTCGCCGATCCGCTTTGCCGGTGCAGAGTTCGTGCCGCTTGTCTCAGGGGCGCTCTACTGGCCTCGACTGAATGCGCTGCTCGTTGCCGATCTGCACCTCGAAAAGCATTCGAGCTTTGCCCGAACCGGTCAGCTTCTGCCGCCCTACGACACGGGCATGACGCTGCGGCGGCTCGAGCGCGACCTGATGCTGACGCGGGCGGAACGGGTCTTTGCGCTCGGTGACAGCTTTCATCGCGATGAAGGAACCTCGACGCTGCTTGCTGGCGACCGCGCACATCTCAAAAGCCTCACCGACCGGGCCGAATGGACATGGCTATCGGGCAACCACGACCCGGCACCGCACGCGCTGGGCGGGGCGTGCTGTGCCGAGCTTGGCGTTGCAGGGTGCCATCTGACCCACGAGCCGCGGCGGGGCATTCCCGGGCTGATCGCGGGGCACCTTCATCCGGCGGCGCGCGTGGCGATGAACGGGAAATCCTCGCGGCGCGCGTGCTTTGTGTGGGACGATGAGGTGATGATTTTGCCCGCTTATGGGGCCTCGACGGGGAGCCTCAACGTGTTGTCGCCGGCGTTCAACGGGCTCATCGACCGCTCGAAGATGCGGGTGATGATGCTGGGGCGAGGGCGGGTGTACCCGGTGAGTGCGGGGCGGCTGGTGAACGGTTAAACCAGCCGCACCAGAATGATCATCACCAGCACCAGGCATACAAACAGCGTCATCACCGAGCGGATGCGGCCGTAGTCCGAGGGGAGCGCGCCGGTGTAGCCGGACCAGACGTCCCAGGCGCCGTAGACCAGGAAACCGAAGATCAGCATGCCGAGCCCGATATTCAGCGGCATCAGGATGGTGATGAAGCCCAGGATCGAGCCAAGGATGCCGGCGACATAGGTCAACTCCGACCCCGCGCCGCTGCCAAGCCGGACGCCCCAACGCACCCCGCCGAGGAACGAAAGAATCGCTGCGCCATAGCCGAGCATGGCGCGTTCGTAGATCACTGCATCGATCGGCAGGAGCGCGGGGAAGATAGCGAAGAATAGGCCCGCAAGGAACGGTAGCAGTCCCAAAAGGGCGGCGGCGCCGGTGAGTGTCGAAAAGCTTTTGATCAGTCCCATGCCATGATCCTCGCATCTACCGCCTGAACACAACCCCGCCCAGCCAGCCGGTCAAAAGCGCGAGCAGGACAGTGGCGAGGCCATAGAGGAACGGTTGGTTGTGCGCCGCATCGCCCAAAAAGCGCTCGAAGCCGGTTTTTTCGACGAAAAAACTCTGGCTGCGCTCGGCGACGATCTCGCCGTTTTTGACGACGAAGACCTGAGCCAGAAAGCGGCCATTGGGCACATTGGCCGGCAAGCCCACTCGTGTTGCGAAAAATGTCGGCGACAGGAACGCGATGGCGCGGCCATCGGTCCGGAAGAGGTCCGCTCTTTCCATGAGCCGGATCGCTTCATGGTTGAAAAGCGCCACATTGCCCGTTGATGCGGCCAGCGTTCCCTCCACCTGATCTTCAACGGTCACGATCCGCTCGCCGATAATCGCGGGATCGATGATATCCTCGACCGGCCGGCTTGAGAGCACGCGGTAGAAGGAGGGGAGACGCTCATAAAGCGCATAGTCGGCGTTGAGCATGATGCCGAATTGCCGCGACTTGCGCCGAACCACACGATCGACCAGCGGACCGCGCACGACGAGGACCACGTCGAACGGGCCCTGCGCGATCGTGCCCTCGATGGAGGGTTCGATATTGCCGAAAAAGGTGATGGTCGCGCCCGAGAAGTTCGACGTGATCGAGACGATCGGATCGGAACTGGCAAAGATCACCCCTTGTGCGCCCGCTGGCCTCGCAAAGGCTAAAGCTGCGACGAGAATGAGAATGAGCCGCGCCGTCATATCGACTCTCCGAAGCTCAGGACGGCCATGGAGAAGGGGTCTTCCGGGGTTAAGAGCAGCGAAAGCGCGAACCGGATGGCCACACCCAGAACGATGAGAGCCAAAAGCGCGCGCAATTGGTCGCCGCGCAGGTATTGACCCGCCGAGGCGCCGAATTGCGCGCCCACGACGCTGCCCACCATCAAGCTGAACGCGAGCAGAATGTCGACGCTCTGGTTGAGAGTTGCGTGCAGGACACAGGTGACCGCCATCACCGCGAGGACGTGCAGAAGCGAAGTGCCGATAACCACGGCGCCGGGAACGCGCAGGATATAAACGAGCGCGGGCACCAGAATGAATCCCCCGCCAATGCCCAGGAGCGAGCCGACAATGCCGATGAGAAAACCGATGCCCATGACCGGCAGCACGGAGATGTAAAGCTTGGAGCGCTTGAACCGCATCCGCAGTGGCAATCCGTGCACCCAATTGTGCTGACCGGGCAGGCGGCGCTGAACCGGGCCGGCCTTGCGCGAACGGATAAGCGAGCGCACGGCCTCGATCAGCATCAGCGTTCCGATGGAGCCGAGGAAAATGAGGTAACCGAGCGAAATCGCGAGGTCGAGTTGCCCGAGGAAGCGCAGCAGGTCGAAGATCCACACGCCAAGCGCAGCGCCGAGTACGCCACCCATGACGAGGAACATCGCAAGCTGCAGATCGATACCACCGCGCCGCCAGTACGACAGCGCACCCGAAGTCGAGGCGGCGGCAACCTGGCCGGTCACCGAGGCAACGGCCACCGGCGAGGGAACGCCGGAAAAGATCAGCAATGGCGTGAGGAGGAAACCGCCGCCGACACCGAACAGCCCCGACAGAAATCCGATCGCGCCACCAATTCCGACGAGGAAGAAGAGGTTGACCGAGATTTCCGCGATAGGCAAATAGATTTGCACTGCCGGCAGCCCATGAGAAACGCATCACAGGGCGGCGGCGCGTCCCGTATGCAGGTTCGTAACGAGCGCCTGTCGCGCTGAATTGCACTCAGCCCGAGACCCTCAAGTCTTTGTTTTGTCGCGTATCCGTTTCTGGACACGCTTCATCCAACTCGTCCGATCAGACCGGCTGACTGCCCAGGACGGCGAGCAGGCGCGGATTGACTTGGCCGCTTTCACTCATGCCGGTGGCCTCTTCGAACGCGGCGATCGCGTCGCGCGTCAAGGGACCGACTATGCCGTCGGGTGTTCCGACATCATAGCCCAGTTTGTCAAGAAGCTCCTGGACGCGCTTGATGACATCAGCATTACCGATTTCCTGGCCGGGGTCGAAATTTTCGTCCCAGGTCCCGATGGGCGCGAAATTTGCGGCCATATCGATCTCGACCGGGAGCCAGCTTTCAATCGTCTGGTTAAGCCGCTGCACGGTGTCGGCATCGAGCGAGCGCGCGACGTCGTCGCGAGCGGCAGCGGCGTCTTCATCCCCGGATTTGGCCGCGAGCGAGAACCAGATGTAGGAATTCTCAAAGCTCTGCTCCACGCCGAGTCCACGCGCATAAAGCATGCCCAGATTGAACTGGCTGTCGGTGAGCCCCCGTGCAGCGGCTTCCTCGAACCAGTGCGCCGCGGCTTCGAAATCCTGGCTTGAAAGCTCCCCGCCCGCATAAAGCGAGGCGAGGTTGTGCATGGACATACGGTTGCCCGCCTCGGCCGCCCGCTGGTACCAGAGCCGGGCCTGCTCAAGGTCTTTCTCGACGCCCTGGCCGTTTTCGTAAAGATTACCGAGCCGGTATTGCGCCGGGGCGAAGCCCTGCGCGGCGGCGCGCTCGTACCAGGCGGCGGCCTGGGTGATATCCTGTGCAACGACATGCCCCTCGGTGAGGATCGCTCCGACCTCGAATTGCGCCCGCATGTCACCGGCCTCGGCCGCCTCGCGCAATTGCGCAGGCTCGATGCCTTCAGGCACCGCGACCGGTGGCAGGGTGGAGAGCGCAACCGGCTCTGCGGCGAGCGATCCGGTATCGGCGCTGTCGATATAACGGTCCGGAGCGGGTTGGATTGCAGCGGTTTCGGTCGTGTCGACGCCGAGATCGCCCATCATTGCGGCGATGTCCGGCCGGCCACTCGCGAGTGCCGGGTTCTGCTCAATCACACGGACATTGGACGTCAGCGAACCGTCCCCGGTTCCCGAGGGCGCGGCGGTAGGCTTGCCGGGCGCAGGGGTGTTGCCGGCACCCGCATCCGAGGTCGGTGTTTCGGTGGTTTCCGCGGGCGTGGACTGCGTGGTTCGGGCGGGCTCGGATGCAGGCACCCTGTTGCCTGGGCCGCGCGAAATCACGAGCGCCGCGGTGAGTCCGAGAACGACCACCAGTGCCGCGCCCAGAAGCAGCGCGCGCTTGTTGCGGGCGATAAAGCCTGGACGGCTATCTTCCGGGTCGATTTCGTCGTCGATTCCGCCGAACCCTTCAAGCTGCGGTTCTTCGGCGGGCGCGACCTTCGGAGCCCGAGCCTTGGGCGTGTCGTCCGCGTCCTCCGTTGCTGCCTCTGAGCGCTGGAAGCGAGCCAGGGCCCGGCCGATCAGCGATTTGGGCTCGGCATTTTCCTCTTCGGAAGCATGCTGCCGGGCCGAACGGCGCGCCGCTTCGATGAAGCTCGCACGGCTGGCATTGGCGCTTTGAAGTTCAGGCGAGGGATCGTCGGCCTCCTGCGGTGGCTCTCGATCTGCCCGTTCTGGGGCTTCGTCCGCAAGGTCGGCGGCCAGGCGCGACACGGGTTTCCTCGGACGCTCGACATGCTCGGGATCGAGCGTAAAGGTCGGCCCTGCCTCATGACGCGGAGCGTCCTTGGCGAGTTCGGGGCGGATCAAGGGTTCGGACTTTGAAAGCGGAGCCTGCGACAGTGCGGAAAACGGCGCCTCTGCCGGCTCGATCTTGCGGCTGGCACCGGAAGCAGGGTCATTCGGCATGATGTCGCTGGCCATGCGCCGGGAACGTTGCTCCGGCTGCGGTGCCGTCTCGGTTTCGGCAACCTTTGTCTGATTGCTGTTGAGCATGGCTTCAAGCCGTGCGAGCCGGCTATCGACCTGAGCGATGCCATCCTTCACACCGGAAAGATGCTCATCCCTATGTTCGCCTGCGTCGGTTTCGCGTGCAAGCAAACCGGCCAGCCGGGTTTCGAGCGCCTGGAGGTCGGCACGGGCAATGCCTTCACTCGCCTCGGATGCCGGCTGGGACGGGGAATGGGCGGCAATCGCCCGCGCAAGCGCGTCGACATCGATCCCATCCGTGCCACCTTCGTGGCCTTCATAGAGCCCCGCGAGCACTTTCAGTTCGCTGCTGGTCTCCTCGACCCGCTGGGAGAGGTGGCGCAATTGTGCTTCGATTTCGGAAAGGTCCTGAGGCGCGGTCGTGTTGGTGTCGAGCCGGGTGCCCAGATCGTCGATCCGCGTTTCGAGCGCCGATAATCTGGGATCGATGGCCTCGGTGACCGCCTCGCGCAGCGCGCCCATGTCCCCCGGCGCGGTTTCGAGCCGTGCGATCTGCGCGCCCAGCGCGTCGATCTTATGAACGAGAACCTCGGCGTCGGTGTTGCTTTCGATGGCCGCGGCGAGCGCGGCGACGTCGCGGCTCATCCTTTCAAAGTCCGCAGAGCCTTCCGGGCGCGCGTGCTCAAGCGCATCGATCCGGTCGTAGATATTACGCACGCTCTCTTCGATCACGCGCATGCTCTCGGCCTGACGGGCCTCGGTCTGCGCGTCGCGGCCCGCATTCTGGACCTGATGGGTTGCGAGCTTGTCGATGCTGTCGGCGAGCGCTTCGATCTGCGCGGCAATCGCATCCGGGCCCTGGGCGTGCGCGCGTACGACGTCGTCGGCAAGCTGCGCGATCTGCGTTTCGAGCCGCTTGACCTGTCCGCTTTCACCCACCGCATTGGCTAAAAGCTCGATGACTTCGCTCAATTGGGCGATTTGGCCTGCGACGTCACCCTGCTGGTCGAGCGTGTCGAACCGTTCGGAGATCCGGCCTTCGAATTCGGTAATGCGCTCGCCGAGCCGGGAGACGGCATCGGCAAATCCCGCCAATTCATGCGCCGAGAGCGCCTGGGGTTCAGGTGCGCGCGGGGCGGACTGGGGCGGAATATCACGCGGCGCGGTCTGTGCGGCTTCGTGCGTCTGCCGGCCCTGGCGCGCACGAATCTGATTGATCGCATCGGTTACGCTGTCGGACCGGGAAGGATTGGCGGCCGGTTCTCCGCGTTCGGCCAGCTTGTCGACAGCATGCCGTACAGAACGTAGCGCCATTTCGTGGCGCGACTTTTTTTCTTCAACCGGTGCGGTCTGACGCGGGGACGGTTTGGGAGCAGAGGGTCTGGGAACGGAAACCTGGCCGGTAGACCCGATCTGGTCTTCGACCTGGTCGAGAAGGGCAACGAGCTCGTTTCGAAGGCTTTCCCACTCGGCGTTTGTTCCAGACTTGGTGCCTGTTTCCTGCCAGTCGCTGTGTGGTTCGGTACGCGCCATTGCAAATTCCCAAAGCCAGGCCGTTCGCCGGCGCGACATCGCGCCAATCTCTTATGGATTCGCCTAGTCTGACTGTTGAGAACTTATAGTAAATATCGCGTTAACCTCCGTTGCAAACTGCACACGGGTGCCGCTTTTCCAATGTTTCCTGCGCATCCACGGCTTGTACTTTTATCCCGATCATGGCCTAGTTCGCGTTTCGAAGCGAAACAAAGCGAAACTTCTCCCCATGCAGCCACCCAATCCACGGCACGACGAAATCCTTGCGCTCGCGCGCACGGAGGGACGGGTTTCCGCAGAGGCGCTTGCCGAGACGTTCGGGGTTTCGGTGCAAACGATCCGCAAGGACCTCAATACCTTGTGCGCGGACGGACGCCTGATGCGCATCCATGGCGGTGCGCTCTATCCATCGGGAATCGAGAACCTCGAATATGAGGCCCGCCGCCAGATCGCGGCGGAGGAAAAGGCGCAGATCGGGCGTGCGGTGGCCACGCTCATCCCCGACAATGCCTCGCTTTTCATCAATATCGGCACGACGACCGAGGCCGTCGGGCAGGCGCTCGCGGGCCACAAGGGGCTGATGGTCATCACCAACAACATCAACGTCGCCAATCGCTTGCGTGTACTTAAAGACTGCGAAGTCGTGATCGCCGGTGGTGTGGTGCGCGGTTCGGATGGCGGTATTGTGGGTGAGGCGGCGGTGGATTTCATCCGCCAGTTCAAGGTGGATTATGCGGTGATCGGCACCTCGGCCATCGACGACGACGGGGCGCTGCTTGACTACGACTTTCGCGAGGTGAAGGTCGCTCAGGCGATCATCGCCAATGCCCGTCACGTGATCCTCGCCGCCGACGCCACGAAATTCGAACGCACCGCGCCGGTTCGGATCGCGCATCTGAGTCAGATTTCGACCTTCGTCACCGACCGCTGCACGAGCGGGGCGGTGCGCGCTGTGTGTGCCGAACACGGTGTGCAACTGATTGAGGCAGGCGCCGGTGATTGACCGGCGGGCGCTTTCGTATAGTTTTCGGTTCAGTTTCGTTATCGCCGCCGGGAGGAGAATGCCGTGACCGCTTATGTCGTCGCCATCGATCAGGGAACAACGTCGACACGCGCCATGGTGTTCGATGGCAAGATGCATGCGGTCGCCACCGCGCAAACCGAGTTTACCCAACATTTTCCGCGTTCGGGATGGGTCGAGCACGACCCTGAGGAGATCTGGAAGACGACGGTTTGGGCGGTAAAGTCTGCGCTCGAGAAGGCGGGTGCGTCGGTGAACGAGGTGGCTGCGCTCGGGATCACCAATCAGCGCGAGACGGTCGTCGTCTGGGATCGGACGACCGGCAAGCCGATACACAACGCCATCGTCTGGCAGGACAGGCGCACAGCGCCGATCTGCGAGCGGCTGCGCGCAGACGGGCACGAGCGGGTATTCGCCGAAAAGACCGGGCTTCTGGTCGATCCCTATTTCGCCGGGACAAAGGTCAAGTACCTCCTCGACGAGGTTGACGGCGCGCGCGAAAAGGCAGAGCGCGGCGAACTTGCTTTCGGAACCATCGACAGCTTCCTGATCTGGCGCCTGACCAGCGGCAAGAGGCACGTCACCGATGCGACCAACGCCAGTCGCACCCTGCTCTACAACATCCGCGAGAACGCCTGGGACGACGAGTTATGCGCCATCCTCGGGGTGCCCCAGTCGATGTTGCCCGAGGTACTCGATTGCGCGGATGCGTTCGGGGAGACCGACCCGGCGCTGTTCGGCGCTGCTGTTCCCATCCGGGGGGTGGCGGGAGACCAACAAGCTGCGGTGATCGGGCAGGCCTGTTTTGCGCCGGGAATGATCAAGTCGACATACGGCACGGGGTGCTTTGCGCTGATCAACACCGGAGAGGAGTTTGTACCTTCCAAGAACAGGCTCTTGACCACCATCGCCTACCGGCTCGGCGGGACGACAACCTATGCGCTCGAAGGCTCGATCTTCATCGCCGGGGCGGCTGTCCAGTGGCTGCGCGACGAACTCGGTATCATCAAGTCTGCAGCGGAAACTGGCGCGCTTGCCGGGCGATCGGACCCGCACCAGTCGGTGTACCTCGTTCCTGCCTTCGTAGGGCTCGGCGCGCCCTGGTGGGACCCGGATGCGCGCGGTGCTATTTTTGGGCTAACGCGAGCCTCGGGCGCGGCCGAGATTGCCCGCGCGGCGCTGGAATCGGTCTGCTATCAGACCCACGACCTTCTCGAAGCCATGCACAAGGACTGGGCATCCGGCGATGCCCGCACGGTCCTGCGGGTCGATGGTGGCATGGTCGCGTCCGACTGGACGATGCAATGCCTCGCCGATATTCTCGATGCACCCGTTGACCGGCCTAAAATGCTCGAAACCACGGTGCTCGGCGCGGCGTGGCTGGCGGGTTCGGCGGCTGGTGTCTGGCCCGACCAGGAGGAATTCGCCAAGGGCTGGGCGGTCGACCGGCAGTTTACCCCGACGATGGACGCCGAAACGCGGCGGGTGAAGCTTGCGGGCTGGGCCGATGCGGTGAGGCGGACGCTCTCGTAGTTGTCGTCTAAGGACACTCTCAAGAATACCCGCATCGCCTCGCTTGTCTTTTTCTCGCCCGGCGGCGTTGCGCGATGCCCCGTATATCTGGATATGCGGGACATCGCGCGCCTTGCCGGACAAGAAAAATCCGGCGCGATCCGACGCAGTTATTCTTGAGAGTGCCCTAAGTCCGTTTTTCGACAAGCGCAGCGAGTTGTTCGATGACGGTTCCCCAGCCATCGTAAAAGCCCAATTCGGCGTGCTTATTACGGTCGGCATTGCTCTTGTGCATGACGTGCGCGGAATAGTCCGTGCCGCCCGGATGGTCCGCGAGCGTGATGATCGCCGTTATGAAGGGCTGCTCAGCAGGCCGCCAACCGGCGATGAGCGCGTTGGTGAAGACGATCCGTTCGCCCGGGTCTACTGCAAGAAAGCATGCATCGAGGTGCGGCCCGAAATCGCCGCCGTCTTCGCTGATCTTTGTGACAAGCCCGCCACCGGGACGGACGTTCATCACTTCGACCTTGCAGAGCGCCGGTGCGGGTACCCACCATTGCGCGAATTGGTCCGGGTTGGTCCAAGCGCTCCAGATCGCCGATCGGGGCGCCTGGATGATGCGGGAAATCGTGAGGTCGAGATCGGGATTAACTGGTTGTGTCATGATTTACGCCTTTCTTTCGGCTTTGGCGGTGACGAACTGCTCAAGCCGGTCGGTCCGGCCCTCCCAGATCGCACGCTGATTCGACAGCCAGTCTTCAACCGCGGCGAATTGCTCGGTATTGATCGTGCACGTACGCACGCGCCCTTCCTTCCGCGTATGGATCAGGCCACCTTCTTCGAGGCAGCGGATGTGCTTCATAAAGGAGGGCAAGGCCATGTCGAACGGCTCGGCCAGATCGCTGATGCTCGCCGGGCCTGCGCCCAGCCGCTTCAGCACCGTCCGCCGGGTCGGATCGGCGAGCGCCTGAAAGATCGTGTCGAGAGTATGTGAATACTGAGCCATAAGGCTAAGTATCATGGCGCAATACTTAGCGCAAGAGCTAACTGTTTATTCGTAGCGCCAAGAGCAGGGCCGGCCAACCCGTTGAGCCGGTCCCGATCGCCGCAGGTTCAGTCGTTGGCAAACACCATGTCGCCGCCCGCTGCCCCGCTATGGCAAGAAATGCAGCCGGCAGCCTGGCCGGCGAGTGCGACACCGTCCGGGGTCTGATCGAGTGAGCCGTCGGGGAAATATTTCGCCCAGAACCAGCCGCTTTCGGCGTCCGGTTGTTCGAACATGACCGTAACAGCGGCGAGCGAAGCGTCCGGATCGTCCCAGACGGCACCGGGCGTCAGGCCCTCCGCCATATGGTTACGCTTGACGATCAATTGTCCTTCCTGACCGTTCAATGCGAACGGTGCATAAAACGTTTCGAGCACCGCCCCATGGGGTTCCGTACCTTCATAAGGCCGGGTGTGAATTGCGTCCTCGCCAGCCAGTCGCGCGTCGATCATGGCCTGCCACAGCGCGGCGGCCGTATCGAGATCGTCCTGTGTTCCGAACATGGCGTCCTGCGCGACCGCCCCGCCGCCGATTGCGAAAACGGCACAAAGCGCCGCGCCGAATTTGAGCTTTGCTCCCATATTCCTTCCTCCTCCGTTTGTCTTGGACACCCACGCCATCGGGCGGAGCACCGCCTAACGCAATCCGGTGCGGCGGTAACGCGTTCCCTAACGGCTTTTCCCAATCTCGTGACTGACATGTCGACGCGCGCGGTCATTACGCCACGCTTGCGCCGCGCCGCCCAATCGTACAGTTTGTAAAACCGAGAAATTTCCGGATTCGTGAAACGCCTAGATATGACCAACGCCGCCCGGAAGGACCGCGCGCAGCGGAGGGGTGATGGCCCGGCCATCTACACCATCGCCGAGCTCGCCGAAGCCTTCGACGTAACCCACAGAACGCTTCGCTTTTACGAAGACAAGGGCATGCTGCGCCCGCGCCGCGTGGGCAACAAGCGCCTCTATACCAACCGCGACCGCCGCCGCCTGCGGATCATCCTCGACGGCAAGCAGGTGGGGCTGACGCTGCGCGAGATACAGGAATATCTCGACACCTACGACCTGCGCGACGGCTCCTACGACCATCTGCGCCGGGCGCTCGACAAGGTGCACCACCAGCGCCACCTTCTCCAGCAGCGCCGGGCGGCGATTGAAAAATCGCTCAGCGAACTGGCGCGCGTCGAGCAGATCATCGAGGGCATGCTATCCGAGCCGCAGGACCCTGACGGGCGGGGGGATATTATATAACGCCGCGTTCTGCAGTTAGACCAATAGGTACAGGCCTTTTGCTTGTGTACTGCTCCCGCATCCGGTAAACGCAAAAAAGGGCTTGTTCTCGGGACATTTGGCATATGAGCCATCGCATCATCATTGTCGACGATCATCCTCTCTTCCGCGCGGCATTGCGCCAGACGCTCGAAGGAGAGGATAACGGCTATGCCTTCGAGGAAGCCGGGGATATCGACGGCCTCCTCGGCGCGCTCGAAGCCGACCGGGATTGCGACCTCGTGCTGCTCGATCTCAACATGCCCGGCGTGCGCGGGTTCTCGGGGCTCTTGCTGTTGCGCGCGCAATTCCCCGAAATCCCGGTGATGATCATCTCGGCGGTCGAGGACCAGGGGGTGATCAGGCGCTGCTTCGATCTGGGGGCCGCGGGCTATCTCTCCAAATCCGAAAGCGCCGAAACGATCCGGTCCTCCATCGATACGGTGCTGTCGGGCGAGCTCTGGGTGCCCGAAGGCATCTCGCTCGAAGGCGAGGACGAGCAGACCGAAATGCTGGCCCGGCTCGCGACGCTGACGCCGCAACAGGTGCGGGTGCTGATGATGCTCTCGGACGGGCTGATGAACAAGCAGATCGCCTATGAGCTTTCGATCTCGGAAGCGACGGTCAAGGCGCACGTTTCGGCGATCCTGCAGAAGCTCAATGTCGACAGCCGGACGCAAGCCGTGATCGCTGCTTCGAAGATCGAGCAGGGACAGTTTGCCCAGCTTGTCGAGGGGGAGTGAGAACTCTTACTCCGGAAGCGCGTCATCTGCATATTGCATAGCAAACTCCGTACTCGGCGGGATCGGCTTGATGATGTCGATCAGGACGCCGTTCGGATCGGCGGTGATGAAATGACGCTGACCGAAATCCTCGTCGCGCAATTCCAGCAGGATTGGCAACCCCGCGTTCCTTAATCGGACATATTCTGCATCGACGTCGTCGACTTCGAAGTTGAGCAAAAGTCCGTTCACCTTTCCACGACTGGCAGCGGGGATGGTTTCATGGCTACCGTCGAGTACGGCAAGATTGACCGCCGGATCGCTTCTTAATTGCAAGTGCACATACCAATCGGCCTCGAATGCCGCTTCGAAGGTGAAATGAGCGCGATAGAACGCGGCGGTGACTGCAACGTTGTCGGTCATGATGACCGGATAATAGCTTGTTGTTTTCATGGCTTCCCTCGCAACAAAAAGAAACATACAGTATGTATGTTAGGATGAAATAACATACAGGCTGCATGTATGCAAGAAAATGAATCACGGCGGTCGAACAAGGCTCGCTCGGATGCCACACGAGGGGCGCTTCTGGCAGCGGCTCGGGAATTGTTTATCGCGCGCGGCTACGCCGATGTGGGGACTCCGGAACTCGTCGCCGAGGCGGGCGTGACACGTGGCGCGCTCTATCATCACTTTGCCGACAAGCGCGCGCTGTTCGCTGCGGTAGTGGAGGCCGAGGCCGCGGCGGTAGCAGCGGAGATCGATGCGGCAACACCTGCCGGAATGGAGCCGCTCGAGGCGCTTATTTCGGGGGGGCGAACCTATCTCGAAGCCATGCAGGCGCCAGGACGCACACGGCTCCTCCTGCTCGAGGCACCTGCGGTGTTGGGGCAGGCTGTAAACACTGCGATAGACGAGCGACACGCCAATCGCACATTGCGCGAGGGACTTATCGCCGCGATCGAGGCTGGTGTCATCGGAGCCTTGCCGCTCAATGCGCTGACGCAGATTCTATCAGCTGCATTCGACCGAGCGGCCGTTGCGGTTGCAGCCGGTGAAGCGCGGGCGGATGTCGATGCAGTTATGGTTGCCGTGATCGAGGGGTTGGCGGGGTCTCGAGATTAGCCCCGTCGCGTCACCTGCGTGATCAACGCCCTCAACGCCGCCGGTTTCACAGGCTTGTTGAGCACCGCCGTCCCGCGTGCCTCGGCCAGTTGCCGCACTGCATTGGTGCGGTCTGCCGTGACGAGGATTGCCGGAAGCTGGCCACCGGCGACCTGTTTGAGCCATTCGATGGCATCGAGGCCAGAGGACTGATCGAGGTGATAATCCATCAGAACAAGGTCGGGCACCCAGCCTTCGAGCATGTTGGCCTGTGAGATGTCCTTGAGCGACGTCGCGGTCCGCACATCGCAGCCCCAGTTTTCGAGAAGGCCCGACATGGCGTCGAGGATGGAGCGTTCGTTATCGACACAGAGCACCTGAAGGCCCGCGAGTTGGGAATCGGGGCGTGTCGCCGGCGGTTCGTCGACAACGGCAATCGGCTCGCTCTCGACGATGCGGGGGACCGTGACGGAAAAGCGCGAGCCTTTGCCCACCACGCTCTCGATGGCGAGAGGATGGTCGAGCGCGATGAGGATGCGCTGGACGATGGAAAGCCCGAGCCCCAGCCCCTGCGCGATCCGCGCGCCCTGCTCGAGCCGCGAGAACTCGGTGAAGATCATCTGGTGCTGATGACTGTCGATGCCGATGCCGGTGTCGATCACGTCGATCCGGACGGTCTCGCCCCGCTTCCGGCATCCCACGAGCACCCGGCCACCGGGCTTTGTGTATTTGATGGCGTTCGAAACCAGGTTCTGGATGACCCGCGCGAGCAGCATACGGTCCGACCGCACGAGGAAGGATGCGCCGACAACGCGCAGATCGATATTCTTTTCCTCCGCGAGCGGCTGGAACTCGATCTCGACTTTCTTCAAAAGATCGAGGCTGTTGAAGTTCGACCGCGTCACCTTGAGCGCGCCGCTGTCCATCCGCGAGATGTCCAGCAGCGTGGACATGATATCTTCGACCGCATTGAGTGACGCATCGATGGACGACGCCAGATCGGCCATCGGGGTGCCGCGCGTGCGCTCGAAAAGCGTCGAGGTGTAAAGCCGGGCGGCGTTGAGCGGCTGCAGGAGGTCGTGGCTGGCCGCCGCGAGAAAGCGCGTCTTCTCGTGATTGGCCGCATCCGCCTTGGCGCGCGCCTTTTCAAGCTCGGCGTTGAGCAGCGTCAAAGCCCGTGTGCGATCGTCGACGCGCTCTTCGAGCGTATGATTGATCTGTTCGAGCGCGGCCTCGGCCTTGGCCCGGTCGGTGACGTCGGAAAGGGAAATGACGAGCCCGCCACCCGGTGCCTGGCTTGTGTGGATCTCGATGTAGTGGCCCAGAACCGAGAGCCGCTGGGTAAGCGTTGTGGGTTGCGACGTGATCAAGCGTCGGCGCTGATCGGCGAGCACTTCGGGTGTGCCCGGCCCCAGGTCGCCCCTGCGGGCAACAAAGAGAAGAATTTCGTCGAGGCTCGTGCCTTCTCTCACCAGGGTTTCCGGCAACGCCAGTACTTGGGCGTAGGTGGGGTTGGCGACCACGAGCCTGAGATCGGCATCGAACAGCGCGATGCCGTAAGGCAAATGGTCGACCGCGACGCGCAAATAGGCGTCCTGCCTCACCGTTTCGGAATGCGATACCTCGCTCACGCCGACGACCTCATTGTTGCGCGTTACTGCCTTGGTCGGCCCGCAGGGCGCGGCTGTCAAGTTATTCCAATGGACAATTGCCGCCCGTTGAGGCTAGCTTTCTCCAAGCATTCCAGCGCGTTGGCACGAATGTTACGACAGATATGGAGAGGCAGATGTCGTTATTCAAAGAGTTCAAGGAATTCGCAGTAAAGGGCAACATGGTCGACATGGCCATCGGCATCGTCATCGGTGCTGCGTTCACCGCGATCGTGACTTCGCTCGTCGACGACATCTTCATGCCGGTCGTCGGTCTGATTCTGGGGGGGATCGATTTCTCGAATCTGTTCATCGTTCTCGCCAACCCCGAAGGCATTGCGGTGCCGTCACTGGCCGCCGCCCAGGAAGCAGGGATTGCGACGCTTAATGTCGGGCTGTTCATCAACGCGGTGGTGAAGTTCGCGATCGTGGCCTTCGTGCTCTTCCTCGTGGTCAAGGGCATCAACAATCTGCGCCGGGAAAAGGCCAAGGAGCCCGAGCCCGAAATTGCGCCCGCCCCGCCGCGCGAGGAGGTCCTGTTGACCGAAATCCGGGACCTGCTCAAGGCGCGGTAGGCCTGTAGGAAGGCAGTCTGCGGCCGCGCCGTTTTCGCTTTCCATGTGGAAGACCCGGAAGCTGCAACCCCATTGGTAAAGTTACGGATTGTCATCCCACCGCGTATAGGTCTATAGTCCTATCGTAGGTAGTCGCTCCTACGGATTCATCCACTCGGCACGGCGGCCTACCTATCGCAAAATGCGTGCGCGATTCTTCTGAGGCGCATGCAGCGGACCTGAAGGATGGACATAGCGGGGGCTCTTGCGCGTGCCGGCAATTCTGCCGGACGGCGGACACTCTCCTTATGCCCGAACCGCTCCTTGACGGCACCGGTTGATCCGGATGCCTGACAGGGGAACGGGGACGCACGCGGGTTTCGGGGCGGACGCGTGGCAAGGCGCCTGCCGGTGAAACCAGTCATAGCAAGCCGGGGTGCCGGGGGCGCCTCACATGTCTGGAGGACACGATGAACACGGAAATTTCCTACCGTTCTTTTCTCAATCGCGACCGGTTGATCCACGTCGTCGATAACGACGCCAATACTTGCGAGGCGCTGACGCTGCTATTCCGGCTCGAAGGATTCCAAACCGCCGTGTCGCTCGATATGACAGATTTCCTGGGCCGGTTCGAGGAGCGCAAGCCCGATGTCGTGGTGCTCAATGCGATCATGGACGGCGCCTCGGCGTTGCCGGTGCTCGAAGAGGTCAAAGCACTGCGGACGGGTGTTCCCGTTTTTGTCATCTCCGATACCTCGGACGTCGGCATGACCGTGGAGGCCATGCGGCTGGGCGCCAGCGATGTGTTCGTCAAACCCATCGATACCGATCGCTTCGTTCGCGCGGTTCGCGAAACCCTGCGCCGCGACGTGCATATAGGCGCGGTACGGGACGGGCAGCGCGAAGTCGAAATTCGTGGGTTCACCCAGTTAACCCCGCGTGAGCGCGAGGTGTTGCAATTGATCACCAACGGGCAATCCAACAAGGAGGCCGGACGCGAATTGGGTATCTCGCCGCGCACCATCGAAGTTCACCGCGCGCGGGTGATGGAAAAGCTTGGCGCGCGCAACACAGCGGATTTGATCCGGATCGTGCTGACGAGCTGAGGAGGGAGGCTTTCGTCAGAGCCCCGATGCCTAGAGCGAGATGGCGTTTCGTTGAAGCGCCATATCGCTCTAGATCCTTGGTTGCGTGGGATTTTTTGCGGAACTCCGGTTCGCGGCTTTGCGCTTGCGCGGACCTTCGATTCCGCATCCCACTCTAGCAACGGCCAAGTCGCTGCCTGACGGCCTTCCGCACTCGATACCAATAGGCCTGCTCCGCGCCGTCGCTGCGGTACCACGCGTACTCGTGCCGGGCGAACGCCTCAAGCTCGGGGGCGGGGTAGTTGGCGATAATGTCGGCGGCCACGCGGTCGATTTCCCGCATGGGGATCAACCTCGGCTTGATGGCGTCGGTCCAGATCATCCACAGAACCAAGCCGATGAAGATGAGGGCCTGACCGCCGAAGACGATCAGCAAGAGTCATGAGAATGCTTGACCGAGTATATCCCACATCGCACCGCTCCCGAGAAAGTGCAATGTAGCCTATAGTCAACACAGCTGGGCTGAAAGCAAAAAAGAGACTCATCGTCCGTGGGTTTTTCGTCTACATAGCGAACCGATGGCGTGCATGGAAGACGTGCGCGCGATACTGGCCCGAAACATCAAGGCTGCCCGGAAACGGTTGAACCTGTCGCAGGAAGACCTTGCCGCGCGGGCAGAGATCGACCGCACCTATGTCTCCGGGATTGAGAGGCAGGTCAGGAATCCCACGATCACCGTGGTTGCGAAATTCGCAGAGGCGCTCGAAACGACAACGGCGGACCTGTTAACCGACGAATCCCGATGACTTGCGCGGGCCGGAGAAAGCCCGACATGACCGCATCCAGCTCACCCACCCACTGTGGGCAGCGTCAGGTCGCCGGCGATCAGCTTGTTTTCCATCAACCGCGACATGTCGAAATCGCGTGGCAGGTCGAGGGTCTGCCAGACGACGATCAGCGCGTCGCATAGTTCGGCGACCATGTCATCTGTATGATATGGCGTTGGCGTGATCCGCAGCCGTTCGGTGCCTTTTGGAACCGTGGGATAGTTGATCGGCTGGATGTAGATGTTGTGCCGCTCCATCAGCATGTCGCTGGCCGCCTTGCACAGCCGCGCATCACCCACGATCAGCGGAACGATATGCGTATCGGTCGGCATCACCGGCAGCCCGGCCTCTGCCAGGACGCGCTTGACGCGACCGGCCTGGCGCTGATGCGCCTCGCGTTCGGCATCGGAGGTCTTCAGATGCTCGATCGACGTCCGGGCTGCCGCGCAGAGCGCCGGGGGCAGGGCGGTAGTGAAGATAAACTCGGGCGCGTAGGAACGTACCGCGTCGACAATCGTTTTGTTGGCGGCAATATACCCGCCCATGACGCCGAAACCCTTGGCGAGTGTACCTTCGATGATATCGATCCGGTCCATCAGGCCTTCGCGCTCACAGATACCGCCGCCGCGCGGGCCGTACATGCCCACGGCATGGACTTCATCGATATAGGTCATGGCGTTGAATTCTTCAGCCAGATCGCAGATTTCCTTGATCGGCGCGATGTCGCCATCCATCGAATAAACAGACTCGAAAACGATGAGTTTGGGCCGTTGCTTGCCGGCAGCAGCGAGAAGCTCGCGCAGGTGCTCAAGGTCGTTGTGGCGGAAAATCTTCTTTTCCATGCCCGATTGCCGCACGCCAGCGATCATTGAGGCGTGGTTAAGCTGGTCCGAAAGGATCAGGCAGTCGGGGATCAGCCGGCCGATGGTCGAGATCGCAGCTTCGTTGGAAACGAACCCCGAGGTAAAAACAAGCGCGGCTTCCTTGTGGTGCAGATCGGCAAGCGAGCGCTCCAGCTCGACCAGCGGGCGGTTGGTGCCCGAAATATTGCGTGTGCCGCCTGCGCCCGCGCCGAGCTTGCCCGCGGTCTCCTGCATCGCGGCGATAACCTTGGGATGCTGGCCCATGCCCAGGTAGTCGTTCGAGCACCAGATGGTAATCTCACGGGCGTTGTCGGCGCTATCGCGATAAACCGCGCGCGGGAAGCTGCCCGCAATACGTTCGAGATCGGCAAAAACGCGATAGCGTTTCTCTATTCGAAGCGCGTCGAGCGCGTCCTCGAAAATGCCGCGATAGTCCATGAGGCCTACTCCGATTCTGGCGCTTTTCCGCCGCGGGGGACATACCCGTTCCGGTCCGCGCTCCTATTCAATAGTATTCAAGCCATCCGCCAAACTGCGGCTTGGCACAGTGTGGGCTTTTCTTGTGACGAATCAACCCTAACGGGAGCCGGGTTTATGCAGTTTGATCTGGATCAAACGCCGCTAAGTCGATCATACGAAATGCGAAACGGCGGCATCCACCCGACGACCGGTCACAAGATTTTGTCAATTTATGCGCTTTGCCGGACGTTCGCCAGCGTGACGCAATGCCGCTCCGGAGGATCGGGCGGAAATACGGCACCCACCGGCTGGGACATGGCCGGAAAATAGGCTAAACTCCGCTCTCGCGGGGAGGCATAAACACGGTGCTGCCACAATTGCACCTAGAGTGCCAAGCGAGAGAGGACTTGGGGCGCGAAATTTCGGAGACAGACCCTAGATCTTTGATTATGCGTGGTTTTGCCGGCGAAAGACACAGTCGTGACCCGCGCCACGCGAGAACGCAGGCATAACCAATAGAGCGGTAGAATCATCATGAAAAAAGCAATTGCACTTTCCGCCGTCGCGGCGCTGACCCTCGCGGGCTGCACGACGACTAATCCTTTTACCGGTGAAACCAAGATTTCCAACACCGCGGGCGGTGCGCTGATCGGCGCCGGCGGTGGCGCCATCGGCGGCGCGGTGATCGGCTCCGTGGTCGGCGGCGATCCGCGGATCGGCGCGTTGATCGGCGCGGGTGTCGGGGCGCTCGCAGGTGGCGCGATCGGTAACTATATGGACCAGCAGGAAGCTGCGTTGCGCGCCCAGCTCCAGGGCACGGGTGTGTCGGTGACCCGAGTGGGTGACCAGATCATCCTCAACATGCCCTCCAACATCACCTTCGCCACCAACCAGGCAACGGTGCAGCCGCAGTTCCAGAGCACGCTGAACTCGGTCGCGCTGGTGCTGCAGGAATATAACCAGACGCTGGTCGATATCGTCGGATATACCGACTCGACGGGTTCTGAGAGCTACAACCTGACGCTGTCCCAACAGCGCGCCACGGCTGTTGCCCGCGTTCTGGCCCAGAATGGCGTCGATTCGCGACGCTTCTTTGTCGAAGGTCGCGGCGAGGCCAACCCGATCGCCTCCAACGACACCGAAGCCGGCCGCGCGCAGAACCGCCGCGTCGAAATCACGATCATTCCGATCCGGAGCTGATCGGCCTCACGGCTTCAGGTTTTCAACGAATATGAAAAAGGCGCGCTTCGGGCGCGCCTTTTTGTGTCGGGTCAAACCTTAAGCGGCATGACTCCGTCATCGGGTTCCTGGAGGACCACGATCTTTGAGCCCCATGCGACCCGGTCATAAAGATCGATAACGTCCTGATGCAGGAGGCGGACGCAGCCCGAGGAGACCGCCTTACCGATTGACCAGACCTCACCGGTTCCGTGCAGGCGGTAGAGTGTGTCGCGGTTGTTCTGGTGGATATAGAGCGCCCGGGCTCCCAGGGGATTGGTGAGCCCCGGCGGCTGGCCGCCACGCCATTGCTCGAGCTCGGGCTGGCGCTCAATCATCTCCGCTGGTGGCGTCCACGTTGGCCATTTGCGGCCATAAGCGATGCGCGCGAGACCGCCCCACGCAAACCCTGCGCGCCCGATGCCGACACCGTACCGCATCGCCGTGTCACCGTCCTGGACGTGGTAGAGAAAACGGTTGGGCGTATCGACAACGATCGTGCCGGGAGCTTCGGTGGTCGGATAGTCGACGACCTGGCGGTAATAGATCGGATCGAGTTGGTTAAGGTCTATAGCCGGGAGCGAGAAGTCCTCCTCCGGCATTGCCCTGTACATGAGCCGCGCGTGTTCGGGAATCGGTGGGCGTGCCGGCTGGGCCGGGAGGGTTGGACTGAACGTGGTCGAACAGCCGGCGGCGGTGAGAGCCAAAAGGCTGGCGGCGCCAGTCAGGAAGCCGCGCCGGTTAGGGGCGGAAGAGAAATGAAACATCGGTAAGCTCGCAACGAAATATCGCGCGCCAGGCGCGCGGTGAATGCCAGGGATGGGTTTGCGAACGGATCAGGCCTTGGGCGGGGGCGGATCGAAACCTGTGGCGGCAAGCGGGACATCCCTCGCGATCGGTTCAAAGACCGGTTCGGCCCGCGGTGCCTGCACGGGCAGGGTGATCGCCGCGACAATGGCGTGTTCGGTCGGGCAGGAGGGCAGCACTTTGCCCAATCCGATCTTCTTCCAGCAATGTGCTTTGGGCGTCGATGGTTCGACGCGGGCGTCCGCAGCGACCTCTTCGCAGATGGCGTTCTCAACCGGGCCGGCGTTGGCGGTTGGGTTGGCGGATGCAAAGCTGGTGAAGATCAGAAGGAGGCCTGTGGCCAGAAGGACGATGGGCAGAAAGCGTGACATATCCTCGCGCTTAGCGGGTCAAAAGGGGCAAGATCGGGGCAATATCGGATCACGTTGAAGTGACCTTGCAGAACGCCCATTCTCGTTGCCATGGTGCAACACTGGTCCTGTGGATGGCGCGTGCCAAAGGCTTGGCGCGATGGCTGCTACACGCATATGGTCCGGTTCCTTACGAGCAAGAGGTATTCATGAGCGCCAACGAAACCGCCATCGCCGCGACTATCGCAAAAGACATCGCCGCCCGGCCCGAGCAGGTCGTGGCAGCGGTGAAGCTGCTCGATGAAGGCGCGACGGTGCCGTTCATTGCGCGCTACCGTAAGGAGGCAACCGGCGGGCTCGACGATGCGCAATTGCGCACGCTCGGGGACCGGCTCACCTATCTGCGCGAGCTCGAGGCCCGGCGCGCGGCGATCTTGCAGTCGATCGACTCGCAAGGGAAGCTGACCGACGCGCTGGCCGCCGAAATCGCGCGGGTGACGACAAAAGCCGAACTTGAGGATATCTATCTTCCCTATAAGCCGAAGCGCCGCACCAAGGCCGAGATCGCCCGCGAGCGTGGGCTAGAGCCGCTCGCCGATACGCTGTTCGGCAATCGGAGCCTTGTGCCGCTTGAAGCTGCCGAAGCGTACCTGACCGATGACGTGCCCGATGCCAAAGCCGCCCTCGAAGGCGCGCGCGACATCCTTGCCGAGCGCTTTGCCGAAGACGCGCAGCTGATCGGCACGCTCCGGGCATATATGGAGCAGAGAGCGCTGCTGCGGTCACGCGTTGTCGAGGGCAAGGAGGAGGCAGGCGCGAAATTTTCCGATTATTTCGACCATGCCGAACCCTGGTCGAAAGTCCCCAGCCACCGCGCCCTCGCCATGTTGCGCGGACGTAACGAGGAGGTGCTTTCGGTCGATCTTGAGCTCGATGCGGACGCCGAGGGGCGGTTTAAGCCCGCCGAACTTATGGTCGCGCGGCATTTCAACATCACCGCCGATGGCGGGCCAGCGGATCAGTGGTTGATGGAGGTTGCGCGTTGGAGTTGGCGGGTGAAGCTGTGGCTGCACCTCTCGGTCGATCTGATGACGCGCCTGCGCGAACGCGCCGAGGAAGAGGCAATCACGGTTTTTGCGCGCAACCTCAAGGATTTGCTGCTCGCCGCACCCGCCGGAAGCCGGGCGACCCTAGGGCTCGATCCCGGCATCCGCACCGGCGTCAAGGTTGCGGTGGTCGATGCAACCGGCAAGGTTCTCGATACAGCGACGGTGTATCCCTTCGCGCCCCGCAACGACGTGCAGGGCAGCCAGGCGGCGCTGATGGCGCTCATCGCCCGGCACAGGGTCGAACTGATCGCCATCGGCAATGGCACCGCCAGCCGCGAGACCGAGCGGTTGGTGACGGACATGCTGACGCGCATTCCCGCACCCAAACCGCTCAAGGTCGTCGTGAGCGAGGCAGGGGCATCGGTCTACTCTGCCTCTGAAGCCGCTTCGAACGAATTGCCCGATCTCGATGTATCGTTGCGCGGCGCGGTGTCGATTGCACGGCGGCTGCAGGATCCGCTGGCGGAGCTTGTGAAGATCGAACCCAAATCGATCGGGGTGGGGCAGTACCA
Source organism: Pelagibacterium halotolerans (assembly GCF_044811015.1). GTDB lineage: Bacteria > Pseudomonadota > Alphaproteobacteria > Rhizobiales > Devosiaceae > Pelagibacterium > Pelagibacterium halotolerans_A. The sequence goes on along the minus strand of NZ_CP085243.1, from coordinate 1,685,454 downwards.
GCACGACGTCGACCAGCACAGGTTGGCCAAATCGCTCGACGCGGTGGTCGAGGATGCGGTGAACGCGGTCGGTGTCGATCTCAATACGGCTTCCGCCTCGTTGCTGGCCCGCGTTTCGGGACTCGGCGCGTCGCTGGCCGAAGCCATCGTCGCGCATCGGAACGCCAATGGTGCGTTTGCGGCGCGGAGTGATCTCAAGGCGGTACCCCGGCTTGGCCCCAAGGCCTTCGAGCAGGCCGCCGGCTTCCTGCGCATCCGCGACGGCGCCGAGCCACTCGACGCCTCCTCGGTGCATCCGGAAGCGTATGGCGTCGCGCGCAAGATTGTTGCTGCGTGCGGGCGCGATATCCGTACGTTGATGGGAGACAGCAAGGCGCTCAAGGCTCTCGATCCGCAGCGTTTCGTTGACGCGCATTTCGGTCTGCCCACGGTGCGGGACATTCTCGCCGAACTCGAAAAACCCGGCCGCGATCCGCGCCCTGAATTCAAGACCGCGCAATTTGCCGAAGGGATCGAGGAGATATCGGACCTCAAACCCGGCATGATGCTCGAAGGCACTGTGACCAACGTTGCCGCCTTCGGCGCCTTCGTCGATATCGGTGTGCATCAGGACGGGCTGGTCCATGTCTCCCAGCTTGCCGACAGGTTCGTGAAGGACGCGCACGAGGTGGTCAAAACTGGCGACGTTGTGAAGGTCCGCGTCGTGGAGGTCGACGTCAAGCGCAAGCGGATCGGGCTCTCGATGCGCAAGGATGGAGTGGCGGGGACGGATAAACGGCCGGCGCCGGAACGCGGTGGCAAACCGCGTGGCAAGGGGCGGAGCGAGAGTGGCGGTGCAGGGCAAGGCGTATTCGGCGCGGCGCTGGCGGATGCGATGCGGCGGAAGTCGTGAGCAGTGGTGCGACTTGCTTGTGGTGCACATATGGTGCACAATTGCACCGTCAATATGAGGAGTCTCGGACATGGTGAGACAAAGCGTTTCCCTGACCAAGCCGAACGATGACTGGCTGAAGGCGCGGGTCGAAAGTCAGGAATATATGAGCAAGAGCGAGGTCGTGAACGACCTTATCCGGCGTGCGCGCGAGATCGAGGCAGTTCGTGGCAAGCTTGTCGAGGCCGAGCAGGGTGTTCTGATCGACCAGACGCGTGCCGAAATCCTTGAAGAGTTCAAGGATGAGGCGCGCCGGCATGGCGATCTATAGGCTATCGGCTCACGCCAAAGAGGACTTGCGGCGGATTTACATGCACGGGCTTTGCGAGTTCGGCGAAGCTCAAGCCGACAAGTATTATAACGCTCTGTTCGACGCATTCGAACATATTGCCCGGCAACCGCTGATGCATCAGGCCGTCGACGAGATACGCGCCGGGTATCGCCGGGCAATCTGTGGTAGCGAAAGCATCTATTACCGGGTCGTGGGGGATAGAGTGGAGATCATGGCCATTATCGGCAGGCAGGACACAGGCAGTCTGCCTTGATCGGTAATGCGGGGAAAATGGTGCTGCTGGAGAGATTTGAACTCTCGGCCTCTCCCTTACCAAGGGAGTGCTCTACCCCTGAGCTACAGCAGCTTGAAATCATGCTTGTGGAAGCCGCGCGAGGCGCCGCCGCCGATGCGCGCTTCTACTGCCACAGACCCCTTATGGACGCAAGGGCAAAAAGCTGCGATTCTCGGGGCAATGAATAACCTGTGTTTTTCTTGAAACCGCCCGTGATTATAAGCTGGCAGAGATTATGGCGCTGTAAGTCAGCGCAACGATCCATTCGGACGTCGCAGGGTGGTGCCGTACGGTCGATTTGGAATGACATTGAGTTCCCCAACGGCGGCAAATAGGTCGCGTGGGAAAGCAACCCTTGTCAGGATCGTGGTTTCGGTGTTCAGTTGACCTCCAAGGAAGGAGTTAGATGGTCGAGTTGGCCGCTTTCGCTGGACGATTAGCCGGAACGATGATTGATCCGTTCGTGTGGATCATTGCTCTACTTGCCGTCTGGCTCGCGCCGAACGTTGTTGTCGCCACCTTTTCGGCTATCGCTTTGGTTTTTGGCCTTGGCATCGCAATCGCTTTGGTAACAAACCATCCAGACCCTGTTACCGCACTTGTATTTTCAGGCATCGCCACAGCAATTTGGGTGGGCATTTGGGGCCTCGGTAAACAGACTATCCGGCGAGCAAAGCAGAAGCAGTGACGCGATTCCCCGATCACGCCCCACCAAGAGGCAGATTCTTGGTCTTCCTAGTCAGCCAGTTGGCCTGGGCGCTCGTTTGCGGCATCTTTATTACCGTGCCAACGATTAGGTCGCACGCATTCTGGGTTGGTATCGCCTATCTCATGGGTTTTGTTTTCTTGGCCATTTGGGCTGCCACGTCCTTTGCGGAGGCGAAGGACCTGTCCCTCTACCTTGCCAAGGGCCTAGGAGTGCTTGCGCTCGTTTGCAGCGGATTCCTGCTACTTTCTCTGATCTTGATTTGACTAAGCAATGACCAACCCCGACCGCAATCAAAGATTGGCCGCAAAGCTCCGCGAAAATCTTAAGCGTCGCAAAGCGCAGGCCAAGGCGCGCCAGGCGCATGAGACGAACGATAAAGTGCAGGGGAAAGACGATGACGCGCAAGCCGGCCGCAACACCACCGGCCGTCCGAAGTAGCAGGACGTCCTCCAAGTCCTGACCATTTCTTGCACCCGCCCACACGCTGCGGTACCAGAGCGTTCGCGCTGATGCCCGTGGCTTCCCTTTTATGATTCGCGCCGCGCGCATACCCTAGGAGTATCACCATGGACCGGATACGCATTGTCGGCGGCAACGCCCTGAACGGCGAGATCGAAATCTCGGGCGCAAAGAACGCCGCGCTGCCTCTGATGATTGCCGCGCTTTTGACCGATGAACCGGTCACGTTGCTCAACGTGCCGCGCCTCGCCGACGTCAAACAGCTCGAACGTATCCTTGAAAATCATGGTGTCGATATCGCCGTTCACGGCCGGCGCCGCGGCGACCGCGAGATGGGCGGGCAGCGGCTCACGATTACCGCCGGAGATATCGTCGATACGACTGCGCCTTATGAGCTCGTCGCGAAGATGCGCGCGAGCTTCTGGGTCATCGGTCCACTTCTGGCGCGCGAAGGGCAGGCACGCGTCTCGCTGCCCGGCGGCTGTGCCATCGGCACCAGGCCGGTCGATTTCTATCTTGAGGGTTTGCGCGCGCTCGGTGCCCAGATCGACATCGATGGGGGCTATGTCGTCGCGGCCGCGCCTGGCGGTCGGCTCAAGGGCGCGACAGTCGCATTCCCGCGCGTCTCCGTGGGCGCAACGCATGTGGTGATGATGGCGGCTTCGCTAGCCGATGGCACGACGGTGATTGAGAACGCCGCCCGGGAACCGGAAGTCGGCAACCTTGCCGATTGTCTCGTCTCCATGGGCGCAAAGATTTCCGGCATAGGGACGGACAGGCTCGTGATCGAAGGCGTCGAACGTCTGCACGGCACCAGCCATGAAGTGTTGCCCGATCGTATTGAAACCGGCACCTATGCCATGGCCGCGGCCATGACCGGTGGCGATGTCCTGCTGCGCGGAGCGCGGGGGGATCTGCTGCAGGCGGCGCTTGATTCGCTGGGCGAGGTCGGTGTTACCGTCAGCCATGAGACCGAAGGGCTGCGTATCAAGCGCAACGGCAACGGGCTCACAGCTATTGACGTCGAGACCCAGCCCTTCCCCGGCTTCCCCACCGACTTGCAGGCCCAGTTCATGGCGCTGATGACGCGCGCGAACGGCACCTCGGCGATCAAGGAAACCATCTTTGAAAACCGCTTCATGCACGTGGCCGAACTTGCGCGCTTTGGCGCCGACATCCATGTCGACGGCCAGACAGCAACGGTCAGGGGTGTGCCAGAGCTCAAGGGCGCTCAGGTAATGGCAACGGACCTGCGCGCGTCGGTCTCCCTCGTCATTGCCGGGCTTGCGGCACGTGGGGAGACGGTGGTCAACCGCATCTATCACCTCGACCGGGGTTTCGAGCGGCTGGAAGACAAGCTCAGCCGTTGCGGCGCCGAGATCGAGCGCGTTACCGGTTAGGCATATCCACGATTGGCCCTCGCATTGGACAAAAGGACACGCTAGTAAAGCGTGGCCTTGCAGGCACGTGTCGCGTACCCCAGATATGCGGCAACCGAACCGCATATTGTTTCAAGCCGGGATGCCATGACCGACCTCAAGCTGCTCGCCCTCGATAGTGAAGACCTCGACGTGCTGTCCGCGCATGTGCAGGACGCCGTGGTGCGCGTGGGCGACATGGGTTACGCCAAGGCCGACCGGCGCTTCGTACTCCTGATGAACCGCTATGCATGGGAGGCGGACGATCCGCGTGGGCGCGGCCAGCGCAAGAGGGCGGGGCTGCATTTCGATTATGTCACCAACGCCCATGCCGAGGGCTTCGATATCAAGGCCAAGGACGGCGTGCTCGAACTGCTGGCCGTACGGTTTCTCACTGGAGACGACCCGGCGGGAGAGGTGCTTTTGACATTTGCGGGCGGCGCGACGGTCAGGCTCGATGTCGAATGCCTCGAAGCGCGCCTCAAAGACCTGGGCGGCGTTTGGGCCGCCAAGGCGCAACCCAGGCACGAAGTCGATTGACCTCTTAGGGCACGGGGGCTATTCGCCGGATATGACGGTTTTTCTCTCGACGGCCGATGCCGGTTTCGAACGTGCCTTTGCCGATCTGCTCGGTTCCAAACGCGAATCCTCGGTGGAGGTCGGCGAGACCGTCGCCGCCATCATCGCGGATGTCAGGGACCGCGGCGACGCGGCGCTGATCCACTATACCGAAAAATTCGACAGGCTTTCGCTGACGCCCGAGACGCTGCGGATTTCCAGCGAGGAGATCGACGCTGCCTATGAGGCAACAGCGCCGGAGGTGCGCGAGGCGCTGGAATTCGCGCATCGGCGCATCACCGCGCATCACGAAAAGCAGAAACCGCAGGATCATATCTATACCGACGATATCGGCGTGACACTCGGAACGCGCTGGACGCCGATCGAGGCAGCGGGGCTTTATGTGCCCGGCGGGCTGGCGTCCTATCCGTCCTCGGTGCTGATGAACGCGGTGCCGGCCAAGGTCGCAGGGGTCGAGCGTATCGCAATGGTCGTTCCCACCCCGGACGGCGCGCTCAACCCCGCGGTTCTCGCGGCTGCCCGTATCGCCGGGGTGGACGAAGTCTACCGCATAGGCGGTGCGCATGCAGTCGCAGCCTTGGCCTATGGCACACAGAACGTAGCACCGGTCGTCAAGATCGTCGGGCCGGGCAACGCCTATGTCGCCGCAGCCAAACGCCAGGTGTTCGGCGCTGTCGGCATCGACACCATTGCGGGGCCATCCGACGTTCTGGTCATCGCGGACGGTACGGCCAATCCGGCATGGGTTGCTGCCGATCTTTTGGCGCAGGTCGAGCACGGGGCAGGGGCGCAGGCTATTGCGATTGCCACCGATCCAAAGCTTTCCGAAGCCATCGCCGCGGAGGTTGAGCGTCAACTTATCCTGCTGCCGCGCGCGGACATCACGCGTGAAGGCTGGGAAAACCTGGGCGCCGTTATAACCGTCCGGACGCTGGATGAAGCGTTCAACCTGACCAATCGCATTGCGCCCGAGCATCTTGAGCTGGCTGTCGATGAGCCGAGGCGTCACCTCGACAAGGTCCACAATGCCGGTGCCGTTTTTCTCGGTCATTTCACGCCCGAAGCTATTGGTGATTATGTCGGCGGCTCCAATCATGTGCTGCCGACAGATGGTACGGCCCGCTTCGCCTCCGGTCTGGGTGTGTTCGACTTTATGAAGCGCACGTCGGTGCTGGGCTGCGATCCCTCCAGCCTCGCCGAACTTGCAGGCGCAACGGTTACGCTTGCCGAAACCGAAGGTCTTTCGGCACATGGCCGGTCGGTCTCCATAAGGCTCAATCGGTAAGACCATGAGCAAACGGGCGTTCGATCCAGAGACCGACAGGATCGTCACGGTCACGCTCGACCCCAACACCATCACCTCCGTCGACCCCGACGAGGTGCATGAGTGGCGCATCGCGACATACGATCTCGTCGATTCGAACAAATTCTATCCCGCGCGTGTTTCTGCCAAAGGGCCCTACGCGCTGCACCTTTCGATCATCGGCAACCACGTCGTGCTCGACGTCCGCGATCCGGTGAATTTCAGCCCCATCGCCGCGCATTACCTCTCGCTGACCCCGTTCCGCGGCCTGATCCGCGACTATTTCCGTATCCGCGAGAGCTATTACGAAGCCATCCGTTCGGCTTCGACCTTCCAGATCGAGGCCGTCGATATGGGCCGGCGCGGGCTGCACAACCAGGCCGCCGAATTGCTGATCGAGCGCCTCGACAACAAGCTCGTGATGGATCTCGAGACCGCGCGGCGGCTTTTCACGCTCATCTGCGCGATCCAGCCCTACGCTGCGCGCGTTGCGGAGAAAGACAGCGAGTTGCCCACGATTCTCTTCGTGTGCTCCATGAATTCGGTACGCTCGCCCATCGCCGCGGCACTTGCGCGCAAGCATTTCCCCGGCCGGCTGATCGCGCGTTCGGCGGGCGTACGCTCGGGCAAGGCGGATCATTTCGTCCACGAGGTGATGGAGGAGATCGGCATCGATATGTCGGTCCATACCCCGCATACAATGGATGAATTGATGGCCAGCCATTTCGATCTGGTGATCACGCTCGCCGAGGACGCAAAAAAGGCCGTGCTCGACCGCGGATTGGAAGCGGGCCAAATGCTGTACTGGAACGTCCCTGACCCTTCCGAGATCGAAGGGAGGCGCGAAACCGTCCTCGCCGCATACCGCGATTTGCGCGAGGATCTCGACGCAAGGTTATTGAAGACGCTCCCGCAATTTCTCGTCGATGCGGGACAGGACGTCTGACCCCTTTTATTTATGGGCAATTCCGTTTAGTTTGCGCGCCAAATCGCCGCCGGGTGAAATAAACCGGGCTGCGGGCATCGCGGTATGCGCGGTGCCCGGTGTTTTTTATTGGATCGCGACCGAGGCCAGGCACGACATCTACTGGCCCGTCCGCTATTGTCAGGAGACCCAATGGCAAAGGAAGAAGTGCTCGAATTCCCGGGCGTTGTTGTCGAGTTGCTCCCCAACGCAACTTTTCGCGTCAAGCTTGAGAACGATCACGAAATCATCGCCCATACCGCTGGGCGTATGCGCAAGAACCGCATCCGCGTTCTGGCGGGCGACAAGGTTCTTGTCGAAATGACCCCCTACGACCTCACCAAAGGCCGTATCACGTACCGCTTCAAGTAGCAGGCCCCAGGAGACCTCATGCGGGCAGCCCGTCCCGAACTGATTCTGGCCTCGGCTTCTCCGCGCCGGCTCGCCCTGCTCAACCAGATCGGCATTGAGCCCGATCACCTGATTCCCGCCCATGTGGACGAGACCCCCGAGCGCGGCGAGCTGCCGCGCCGGCTGGCCCAGCGCCTCGCGCACACCAAGGCGGTCGCGGTGCAAAAAAAGGCCAAGCAGGCCGGGCTCGCGAGCGGCGCAATCGTTCTTGCCGCCGATACGGTCGTCGCCGTAGGCCGGCGCATCCTGCCCAAGGCCGAAACCATGGACGAGGCGGCTGATTGCCTCAAGCTGCTCTCGGGGCGGTCGCATAGGGTCTATACGGGCGTTTGCGTGCTCTCGCCCGGCGGGCACGCGCATGAGCGGGTTGTCGATACGCGCATCCGCTTCAAGCGGCTATCCAACAAGGATATCGAAGCCTATCTCGCTTCGGGCGAATGGAACGGGAAAGCTGGCGGGTATGCCATCCAGGGCATCGCCGGGGCGTTCGCGCTCAAGCTCAGCGGGTCCTATTCCGCCGTCGTCGGCCTGCCGCTCTATGAGACGGTATCGTTGCTTGCAGGCGAGGGGTATCCCGTTCAGTTCGGCTGGCTCAATCCGGTCGCCACTGGAGTATAACCCATGCCCGACAACGTTACCCGGCTCAGAAAACCCAAACCTTGCCCCATCTGCGGCAAGCCCTCGGTACAGGCCTACCACCCCTTCTGCTCATCTCGCTGCGCTGATCTCGACCTGGGCCGCTGGCTCAAGGGGAGCTATGCCATCCCTGGCAAACCCCTTGCCGAAGGGCTCGACGAGGAGGAAACGCCGACCTTCGAGGATGATGACGAGTGACAGTCCAGATGGGCATTTGGGGTGCCTTCGTGCTGGTGTTGTGAAAAGTTCACGAACCGGCGAATTTTCTTAATCCTCCCGCTGGACAGGCCCCAACCAACCCCCTATAAACCGCCCGACCAACACACGCCGGTGCATCATGCGCCGTGCTTTGGATGCCCAGGTAGCTCAGTTGGTAGAGCAGCGGATTGAAAATCCGCGTGTCGGTGGTTCGATTCCGCCCCTGGGCACCATTTTTCTTTAATAATATCAATGGTTTAATGTCTACCTGCATTTGCGTTCAGACAGACGAAATCGCGCTGGGTGTCACTTTGGGTAACACCGGAGTGCACTGGGGTGCGATAGATTTATTCAGCGGCTTAAGGGGCAAGTGTTTCCGACGGCGACTCGGTCACCTGTTGAAGAGCGCAGTCTAGCGCTTCAAGGAAGCCTGCAGGGAATGAGAGGCCCCCCTCCCTTGCGCGAGAGAGGAAGCCGCGTAAAGCTCTTGGTGAAAGTGGTTCCCAGGACGGGGACCTGTACGTGGAAATGGATGGTGCAGTCACTGAAATGGGCTTGTCTCCGGCCATCATCCCGAAACGGCCATCGGCATTGCCAAAGCCAGCGTCGGGCCATGTTCGATACTCCGCCATGGGAATAGCCTCAAATTCCAGAACAGCACGCGGCTTGTTAATGTTCTTCGCTACCCACTCGGCGACTGGCACTGAAACTGCGTTACCTATCAGACGCCAACGGGGGTTTCTGTTTCCAACCGCTGACTCGGTCCACCCACGAGGAAAACCCTGCAGCTGCTCGCACGTTTCAATGTCGGGTTTCAGAACTTTCCCATCCGGAAACAGCACTGCAGGTTGAGACGGAATGCCGAGGCCTGATCCCCCCTTAATCGGTGGAACCCCTTCAGCGGCTAGCCCCACTCCGGAGCGTCCCTCGGTCCAATAAAAACCAATAGGCTTGGAAATGTGCGGCGCCTTTGGCTTCTGCGTCGGCTGATCGTCGGCAAACAGCACCTCTCGCGGATCGAGAGTACGACTGGCTACGAGGTACACACGGCGCCGACGTTGCGGTACTCCGAATCCGATCGTATCCAGTACTCTATATGCCCACGCGTAGCCTAGATTTTCGAACTGCGTGAGGAGCCAATCCATGGCCTTGCCGCGATCGAGATGAAGCATGAAGTACACGTTTTCGATGACAATAGTCGGAACATGGGCGTCCTCGATAAGACGAAACAGGTTCGATACGACGCCGGATTTCTTCCCGGCTATGCCACTCTTGTCTCCAGCCATGCTCAAGTTTTGGCAAGGAAAGCCAGCGGTCAAAACCTCCACTTCGGATGGCAGCGCCGCCAGCTCCGCAACGTCTCCCGAAATCTCCACATCGGTAAAGTGGTGTTGCAGCACCGATTGTGCAGCGGAATCGGAATCGGCAAGCAGTACCGTTTCGCAACCTGCCCTTGAGAAGGCCAATTCGATTCCGCCAATCCCGGCAAAAAGCCCCGCTACCTTCATTGAGGTCTCCGACTCGACAACAGTTTCCGTCTTATAGAAGATGTGGTAGCGAGACCCGAAGGTTTTCTCGTGTTACTGTCAGATAGGTGAGTATGCTCGATCCGACGTCGCCACAACCATTTCATGACGACGTTGTAGCGCTGCACGAGCGCTGTGGAGTCTATACGCAGCAGAAGGTTGTGAGTGAGCTACTCGACGCCATAAGCTGGAGCGCGCGAGAGAATCTGTCTGTCAGTCGACTACTTGAGCCGGCTGCAGGTGATGGGGCATTTGTCGTCGAAGCCGCTTCACGTCTGATTAGCTCGTTCAAGAGGAGGGGGTGCCTTCCCAAAGTAAACGAGGTGGAAAATTCTATCGTTGCCTATGAGATCCTTGAGAGTGAGGCGGCGAAAGCACGAGAAAGAATCAGGACCTGCCTCGTCGAACATGGCCTCCGCAAAGAGGACGCGGGCCACTTGGCGAGACGATGGTTGCGCACAGGCGACTTCCTGATCGAGGGCTACGAGGAGCGCGCCTTTAGTCACGTCGCAGGAAATCCACCGTATGCGCGGTGGTCGACTATACCCGAAAGACTGAGATATCTCTATGAACGGGTACTTCCGCGTCGAACAGCACGCGGGGACTTGTTCCTGCCCTTCCTTGACCGTTCCCTCAGCTCCTTACTTCCTGGTGGTCGGCTAGGTATGGTGTGTTCGGACCGGTGGCGGTTTATGGCGTTCGCGGAAGAGTTCCGCGATTATTGGTTACCGGAAATTGAAATTCAGTTGGATGAACCGATCAGCGCGATCGATGCATATGTGCGCGATGTCGACGCTTATCCGACGCTCCTGGTTTTGAGACGACGCGCGACGAAGAGAGTTGACCGGAAACCTGTATCTAGTCAGAAAACTCTCCGCGAGGCGGGCTTCAAGGTCAAGGTTGGCCCCGCGCTGGGTTGTACCCCCGCATTTGTCTTGGATGCGGAGGCGGCACAGCATCTAGAGCCTGAGATTCTTGTGCCCTGGTTGGACGGAACTGAGGTGAAAGAGGGTGCTATTGACTACCGGGGAAGGAAAGTCATTGCCCTTTATGGGGACGACGGAAAGTTGCGCGATCTATCACATTATCCCCTCGCAGGGCGTCACATGGCGCAGTTCCGTCCCACGCTTGAGAACCGAGCGGTTTCAAGAAAAGGTGCTGAGTGGTACCGACCAATCGACAAAGTCTGTGCCACTGATTGGGAGCAGCCGAAACTCCTTGTGCCCGAAATCGCCAAGGTTCCCCGAATAGCCTTCGATACAAGCGGGGCAATTCCGTCACACGGCGTTTACGCAATCTTCGGCGAGAGCGACGATCTGGAATGCTTGTATCGCCAGTTGGCCAAGGGGGGATTGGCCAAGGCTCTGGAAGGCATAGCTCCCAAGGTTAAGGGCGGTTATGTGAGATGCTATAAGCGCTTCCTAGAACAGATCCGAGTCTAGTCGCATACGAATAGCCACTTGACGATGTCTGTAGCCAGCTGCACTGCAACTTTTGGGGCGCTGTTGGAAAAGGAATCGCGCAAAACCGAGTAGGCGAACTTCCCTGTATCGTGAGGGTCGAAGCCATGCACGGATACCAACATCGTGGCAAACAAAGTAGTAGGGTTCGCACGTACTATAGGAAACGCTGGATAGCTATCGGGTAGCCAGCCAGGCAAAGAAGTTTCGAGCTGATTGCCGTCAGCGTCTGCTCCAAACAGCGCGCGACATATTTGAATGTGCGGATAACAGTGTGCTCCTTCTGCGTCTATGGCTTCCATCCGATAGGCGAATGTGCGACCAGCGTACTCACCCTCTTTGGACGAACCGACCCAGAAGAGAATTGAAAAGTCACAAAGAAAACCTCCATCCGTCGGCTGAATTTTTGGCCTAAAGAAGGTGTATCTGTATCCGCGATCATTGTGGTCGGGCATAGGAATAAATCCTACGCTCGTATCCTTCCCCTTTTTCATGTCAGAAAATTTATACTGAATCTTTTTTTCATCTCTCTCAATGTCGAATATGAAATTTTCGATCGGAGTTCTGACATCGGAATCAAGGGATTTATATTTCTTTATTCCTTTTTCTGCGTATATACGAATCATATCGCAGTAATCTGAAATATCTACGTTGTGCCAAGTGTTAGTCATTTGGGTGTTCACAGTGCGAATCGGCTATTCGGGGAATAGTTATATCCATCTATCTTCTGGATGAATCGACGGTCCCATTCACTTTCAAACTCTGCAGCGAATTCGTAGACTTTCTGCCCCCCTTTCGAACGTCGGGGTGCGAATTTGGACGTGTCCTCACAAAAAACGAAGTCGCCCCATTCACCTTTCGATTCGTAAAACAACCGTCGCAATTCAGGATTGTCCTCCAGCGTCGTCCACCAAAATGCAGGCCGCTGCGACCAGAGATCATGCTGAAAGCGCGCTGGGCTTAGAACTCGGTCATAGATGTCTTTGTCAAGCCCAAATGGAGGGGCGTCTGATAGCAAGCAATTGTTCCAACTATCGAGTGATTTCGCTCCCGGCCCTAGAAGAAATGGCATGCGTGCCAAGAGATGCGGTAAATCCACAAGGACGGCTTGGGCGCCGACGATATCGCGACGCATCAATACGTCCCATTCTGCCGCGACAACCCGAGATATTATGTCATCCTCTCCATTTTGCAGAAGTGTTTCTCGTTCGTCATAGAGCGGCAGTGAACGATTTGAGTGGCGAAAGAAATCGCGAAACGTGACCTTTAACGGATCTTTCGAAGCATCAGCTCCAGTTTCAGGACCTACTTCAGGTGAAAGCGCACCTTCCGTATGCCTAGAGAGTCCAGCCGCTGCTCGCGCATCGAACCCTAGTGTGGGTAGGATGGGGTCATCTAGATGCTCTTTAACGTATTCTATCTGTTGCTGCCTTGAGGACGATACCTGCGACAAGCAGGGCCAGTACCACGGTCTAAATTCGTCGGGTGAGCCGTTGTCCTTTCGGTGCCATAGCCAGTCGTTTTGAAGATGCTCGGTTCTAATCGCTACGTCGGCTCGTGTACTGTAGTCACCCATGAGAAAGCGGAGATCAAAGTCTACGTAAGGGTTCTTGTTCAGTGACACGACATAAGGAACGCGCGAAAAGGCCCGCAGATAGCCCGCAATGGACTCCGCCGTCAATCTGGTCTCGAATAGCTCCAAAGCGGAAAGATTGTTGTCAATGATGACGAGGTCGTAGTCGTCAAACGTACAAGTAGCCACTGCAGACGACGCGTTCTCATCTAAACGGGACTTTACGATCCCAAACAATGTTCGCAAGGCGTCTGAAAGCTCTGTGTTATCCCAGGCCGTAACGTGGTGCTCAGCATTTCCGAGTGTGTCTTCGATAAGACCTTGAGTTTTGCCACGCTCAACCTCACGGTCATCACAAAGTAGGATCTTCAAGGTCATGCCCTCCACGAAACCTCTAGACAGGTGGAATATCCTTCCGGAGGGGAAACAAAGCATATGTCCGCCCGGCGCTGGCGAGCTATCATTCGACAAATAGTCAGTCCCAATCCTTGACCTCCAATTGCAATTGATGCGTGGTCCGGATCTAATTCGAGGAGGCGCTCGAATGGTTCAAATAGTTTATCAGCTTGATCCACCGCAACTCCTAGCCCCCTACCGTTGTCGCTGATACGCAGGAATTCTGTTGATCGGCTGCGTTGGCCGCCTTCAATGCAAATAAGAGGATGGGGTGTCTGCAACATGGCGTTCCATGCATTCGTGAGTGCGTTCTGTATCAAAGCGTTCCATTCTGCAGCAGAGCCTATGGGAAAGCGCAAATCGTCAGGAATTGCCTCAATCTCAAATTGCACGCCGGGCATGATAGTCTTCACCGCATTGACTGTTTGCTCCACAACAGGCTTTACCTTGAGCCGGTGAAGTGCCGACTTATCCTCATCCGAAAGTAAGGGTACGAATAGACCCTGGAGATTCTGTAGCCGATCGTGAGCCTCGTTTAGGCTCGCTAGCACGTCTTGCAGTTCCGTTAGTTCGTGCTCCACTGCCAACGCGCTCAGTTGTTGAATTGCACTCTTTAGCAGTCGCCTTTCGCGCGATAGCTCGTGGCTTAAGGCCAAAGCCGCCATTCCGGCCGAAGCGAGAGGTGCAAGAAGAGCCGCCCGGCGGTCTTGCTCTTCTTCTTCAACTTTCGAGGTCTTAAGAGCGTCGGAAACCTCCCTACGCACTTCGCTGAAAACGTTCTGCGGAATTGAGGCCTTGTTTTCTTCCAGGACCTCTAGCACACGGGCTTGCTTGGTTGTCGCCCTTTCCACAGTCCTGACCTGTTCGACACGGCGCGCCTCCCGCAGTCGATACCGGTTTGCATAAAAATCGATGCTGAATCTAACCAAGTCGCGCAATTGACGGTGAGCTTCGTTGTCATGGAGCCGATCACGTCCGGGCTGGAGTTGCAGATACTTTCCAGGCGTTTCGCTCGCACTTTCTGCCACAGAGCGCTCATGGCTCGTACTGATGTCGACCGCACCAAAAAGACGACGTGCATCGGGCAGGTCCAGCATGTATCGCTGGCCAATTCGTAGGCTTGCTGGTAGCAGCAGCGAAATCGACGTCCGCGCAGCTTGGTCCGCCGCGATGTCTAGCCAGTCGTGAGCCATTCCGTAGTAGGGCAGTCGGAATCCGGCGTCGTATATAGCGACATTGCCAAACCTGGTCAGATAGTCCCTCAGCTCGGAAACGAGCACGCCCCCTGCTTGTCGGCCCTCCAGCTTGAATACGAGGATTTCAAAATCGACTCGGTCAAGAAGGGCATCACTGGAATCGCTGATAGGAAGCGAAACCGAATGCTCGAATTTTTCAGCTGGCGCTTTGGCGGGGTAACCTTCCTTGAATTCGACGACAACCGATGCCGGGTGCCCCCTGCGACCATTTCTCAGTTTGCCTCGGATCCGCGCCTTCCAATTGGTGCGCAAGGCATTGATGTGGGCGTCAAATTTCTGCTGTGCGTCCTCGATTTCGGGGGCCACAACTGAGACGTCAAAGTCTTCCGCCGTACGCGTGGTGGGGCTGGCATGTCGCCGCCTGAACGGGGAGCGCAAGGACCAAAGCTCCTCCCCCAGTTCTTGCAGTCTGTCTGCGTCCCATTTGTCCCTGAGCCCCTTGAGGGTGATGATCGTGCCCGATGTCGCACCGTATGGAAATGACGAGCCTTGCTGTTGAGTCTGCCAAGCGATTTCGACTGTGTTGAGGTCTCTTCCGCGCGTTATGGTTGTCCAGTCGACGAGCGCGTGCAGTGTTTGATGCTCGGCTCCTTTGGCTACCGTCCGGAGCTCCATTTCCCGAGCAAGAAACTGAACTGCCAGGCGCCCGACACCCTTTGAGCCTGTTAGGGGGCGGTGCAGTTCTCGAGACACCCCGTCTTCCAGTTTATGGGTGGTTCCGATCCGTGCCCAAAAGCTACGAAATTCATCGAAGGACATACCATGTCCATCGTCGGCAATCTCGATACTGTCGTTTCCAAAGGTGACCGTGCAGCTAAAGGCGTCGGCATCGTACGAATTCTTGATAAGTTCCGCGAGTGCGATGTGCGGCTTTCCTATCAAACGTTCGCCCAACTCCTGCAGTAGAGCGGCGTCAACTGTGAAGTTGATTGTCTGCAAGACGGACTTCCGTTCAAATTTGTTTCCGAGACTCGAATGAACCATATCCGGCAGCAATGAACAAATCCCGAAATCCAGTCGACGTAGATCCCAGCCGGTCCGCACTGATGGCGCGGGTACGGCAAAAAGGTTCCGCTCCGGAAATGGTCGTCCGGCGAATATCGCACGCGCTCGGGTTTCGACATCGACTCCATCGGGCAAGCCTACCGGGAAGTCCCGACCTAGTATTCCCGTCTCGCAAAGCGGTCATCTTCGTGCACGGCTGCTTCTGGCACCGGCACGATGGTTGTCCGAGATCAACAACGCCGAAAACGCGCCGGGAGTACTGGGAAGCGAAGTTCCGAGACAACGTCGCTCGCGACAGGAGAGTCATGATGGAACTACAACGGCAAGGCTGGTCGGCAATGGTGATTTGGGAATGCGAGACTCGCGACCAGAACTTGGTTGCCAAAAAGGTGGATCGGTTTCTCCGGAGTTGTGCTTAAAATCTCGCGTATACGCATAGCATTTGAGCTTCTCGACGACCCTTGCCGGTGCGAATGAGCGGTGCTCATGTGGACGATCCGATCCGGTCAGGTTCCAACTTCTTACTAACAACCCCAAATTCCTGAACCAGGAAATCCACCGTGGCTTGGTCGCGCAGTTTGCAGACAATGTTCTGGTTGGCGAAGGCGCCTTTGAACCACTTGCCTTGGCTGCGGTCGACGGTGTGCTTCCAGTCTATGCCGATCACATATTCGGCGAGCTCGGGATTGTCGGCATCATGTCCCAAATTCTGTCCAATTAGCGGCTGTTCGAGAAGAGGGCCGTCCGGCGTCTGGAAGTCGGCTGCTAGGGTCTTTTCCACCGTGACGACGCCATAGCCAATGTAGCCATTACCCTTGTCGAAGACGAAAACCTCGTCACCAACACTCAGCTGGCCTAAGCGGCCTGAATAGAATTCTCCACCTCCAGCCGCTATGAAGCCATACTTGCGATAGTCTTCCCAAGTCCGACTTTCGTTGAGGCCGGCATTGGCGAAAAAGTAGCCGGACCAAGGCGCGCGAACCTTGCGTTCGGAGCGTTCTTCGACCTCTTCCTGATCGAGCAGGAAATCCGTGGTCAGCCATTCCTGTCCATTGGCCTCAAAGACGTTAAAAAATACGGTGTTGATGGCGACACCGTACTCCTCGGAAAGATATTCGACGATCCGGCGTGAGGCCGGGTCAAGCTCGCTGGCGACGATCAGCATGGAATGCGTGGCGTTGAGCCGATCGGGGATCGCTTCGCCGAACTTTTCGCGGAAGGCAGTCACGAGCCGCTTGTTGAGGAACTTTTCCGCGCGCTCGTATATTTCAGGCGTCGTCAGCGTGCGCACCCAGGACGCATAGTCGAGCACTTGCGCTACGATCTCGCGCGGTGTGCGATCCTTTTTCAGTTCTATGATGATCAGCACGCCCGTGGCGTCCAATGCCAGCAAGTCGATGAACTTGCCGTGGTCGGTTGGCACCTGGCGTCCAATGATCATGGCATCGAGACCCGCAAGCCTCGGATCTGCAGCAAGCCAATCCTCTATCAGACTTTCTTTGGTGAGCGCTCGGCGGGTGGCGGGACGAAGCTGATTTCCGACAATTCCGTAGAGTGAGGTCATGCGGCTTCCTCTGCTTCTTCAGCTGGGTAGAGGGTGACGAGAGCCTCTTGAAGAATGACTATTTCTGGATACAGGTCGTGATCCGAGAACGAGGCCAGATCGAACGTGCGACAAAAGGCCAAGTCGGCGGAGGACATATAGCTGGCATGGACTAAATTTGCCGTTATCTCGTCTTTTGGATCGGTGTACTCACGCTCCTCTATCTCGGCGCTGGTTTCAAGGAAGCGACTGTACAGTTCAGAAATGACCGGCTCCATGTGCTGCTCAATGTTCCGAACTTCCTTCATCATCTCCGCTATCTCAGCATCGATCGCGGCGTGATCATTAAAAAATACGTTGCCGGTCGGGTGCGCGATCTTATTACGACGTCTCACGAATTTGGCAAACTCACCCACTTGTTGGTTCGTGCAACCAATCAACTTCAGGAACCGGAATATTTGACTTTCTTTGAGGCATTCATAGAAGTCGAAAGGAGTCTTGCAGGATACAAGGTTGCTCTCCTGCTTATCAAATCCCACCATTGCCATGGCGAACTGCTCTGGCCGCGCTAGCCTGATCTGCCAAATCGAGAAGCTGACAAAGCTCATGTACAGCAGATGAAAGGCGAGGCTGGCAAATTCGTAACGTCCGGTTTCGTAATTCGTTTGAAAGGCCGACCAGAGGAAATCGAGATAGGCCTGCTCGTTTGCACTCGCGAAGGACTGCGGCAGATACTCTGCAAGTTCCAGTGCCTCCTCCATCAGACACCGTCCTCAGCTCTTGCCTCGCCCCAGACACGAGCGATTGCATCTTGAATCTTTTTCTCGAAGCGGTCGATCAGATCGCGATTGCCATTGACGAGGGCTTGCTCAGCTTCGATTTCGGCAGAAATCGCGTTTTGCACTTCGGGAGGCGGTACTGCTACCGGATGGCGCTTGAGTAATGAGAAGTGGCGTCTGTAGCCATCCTGTGCGAGGGGGTGCGCTTGTAAGTAAAATGCCAGATACTTCGGCAAAAGGCCCTGTCGGGGGCGCAAAATCTTGATGCCGTCAGCCCCTTGGGCAAAAGGTTGATCGACGAACTTCACTGCACAGGTATGGTCACCGAAGATCACCAGACCATCTTGGGGGGAAATGGACGCCTCCACGTTGTTCGTCCATCCCGCAATGTATTCCTGTGATTGGTCGATGATCGGTATTGCTCCGGCCTTATCATATTCTGAGGTCGGTAGCTTCAACGGCGGTGTGACCGTGTCGACAAGATTTTGCAATTCTTCTGTGTTCCACTGAGGATCAACCGAGATGTGGGGGCGGTAGTTGTCGATGACGGCACGGGCACCGTCGATGATGCGCTGATACCCCTCGACCTCGGCCACAATCTCGCGTTGTATCTCAAGCGGCGGAAGGGGTATTTCAAAGTTCTGGAAGAACCCTGAATGAAAGCTTTGAACCGTAACGCCGGGCTTGATGCCCTGTGCCAAGATTTCCTTGCCACGTACCTTGAGGTTCCAGAAAAGGAACTTGCTCAGCAGCTTTTCGCCGTCAGCTATGAGGGCGATCAAATCTTGGTTGAAACACATCTCTCGAGACGCGATTGCAACGGGGAACGTGTGTTGGAGAATGCCGGAGCGGACCACGCAAAGGATTGTTCCGGGTGGAACGAGTGACGCCGCGCTACTCTCGACGGCGGCCCGGGAAACATGGTCTTCAGTGTCACTCAGCAAGTCGACCTTCATGTCTTTCGGTGAGACCCAGGGAATGTCACCTTCCCAGAAATCCGGGTTTGCTTTTGAAGGGGTTCCGCCGCTGAGACGTTTGGTTAGCTGACCAAGCGCAACCATTGGCCAAGCGCGCTGCACGGCTTCTTTTTCTTGATAGCGTTCGGCGCTCAGGTTGTAGTTGCCATCGTCCGCCAACTTTTTCCGCTCGATCGCATTGCCAAAAATGCTTTCTAGATTCTCACCGCCCCCTGATCGCGCGGCCTGCAGCCACTCCGTGAGTTCGGCCTTCACCAGCGCGAGTTGCGACCCCTTTACCGCCTTGCGTTGGGCGCCAAGGGCGAAGCCGTCATTCTCGATCTTGAAGAAAGCAACGTGCTGGCTGGTCTTGGCTACTGGGCGGTCGAGGATCAGGATGGAGGTCTTGACGCCCGAATAGGGGTTGAACACGCCGGCGGGCAGGGAGATGACGGCGGCTAGGTATTTCTCGACCAGCATCTTGCGCAGAGCCGCATAGGCACTCTGGCTCTGAAAAATAATCCCTTCGGGCACGACAATGGCGGCACGCCCATTGGGGTTCAGGTGCTCTGCAATATAGTCGACGAACAGCACTTCGCTGCGCTTGGATTGCACCTGAAACCGCGTGTGCGGCTTGATGCCACCTTTCGGCGACATAAAGGGCGGATTGGCGAAGATGACGTCTGCCGTCTCGGTCCATTTGGCTTCAGACGTCAGCGTGTCGTATTCCTCGATCTTGGGATCGGCAAAGCCGTGCAGATAGAGGTTCACAAGGCTCAGCCGCACCATGTCGGGCGAGATATCATAGCCCTTGATATTGCGCGCCAAACGATCACGATCCTCGCCCGACAGCAGGTCGCCCGGAAAGCGCATCGGGCTTTCGAGCGCCTGTTCAGCGGCGTCTGTCTCCGGTCCGTCGCCATTGCCGTTTACGACATGGGTCGAGTTCTGCTTGAGGATGTGCTTGAAGGCCGAGATGAGAAAGCCGGCCGTGCCGCAGGCCGGATCGAGAACGACTTCATTTTTTTTCGGGTCGATGATCTCGACCATGAAGTCGATGATGTGGCGCGGTGTGCGAAACTGACCTGCATCACCCTGACTGCCGAGCACCGAAAGTAGATATTCGAAAGCGTCGCCCAGCTTCTCGCTGTGGTCGTAAGTGAAATTGTTGATCTCGCGCAGAAAGCTGCGCAGCGTCTCGGGGTCGCGATAGGGCAGATAGGCGTTGCGGAAAATCGAGCGGAAGAGCGCGGGCAGGCGCTCGTTCTCGACCATCTTGGTGAGCGCCTCGGAATAGGTGTTGAGCATATCCTGCCCAGACACGCCGGGCGCAACAAGCTTTGCCCAACGGTAGCGCTCAAACTCATCGGTGAAGAAACGCCGCTGACCGCCCAGTTCCTCGGCTTCGATGTCCATGTCATCCATGAACTTGTAGATCAAAGCGACGGTGATCTGTTCGACCTGACTTTTGGGGTCGGGTACTTTGCCGACGAGAATATCGCGGCAGGTATCAATACGACGCTTCGTGGCAGAGTCGAGCATGGTGGTCTTTCGTTACATAAAGGGGTTCAGGGACACGTAGTCCTTGATGTACTCAGGGATGCGGGTGCGCCAAGGCGCAGGCACTTCCTTTAGGTCGCGGGTGGTGAAGGTGGGGTTGACGTTCAGGTCGGCAAAATGGCCTGCGTCGATCAAAGCGCGGACCTTGGCGTCGCGGATATAGGCTTCGAAGAAATAACGCATCTCGCGGATGCGGTCGGCCTGTTCGGGCTTCTGATCAGCCAGGAACTTCTGGAATTCATCTTCGATAAGCTCGGCCTTGTTTTTGAACTTGGGGATGTGGCCGAACGCCTTTTCGATAAGTTCCCGGATTGAAATGCGGCGATCGACACCGGCAGCCTGACGTAACCTTTCGAGATTGAAATATTCGTCGGGCTTGTCGAACAACTCTTCGATGACGCGGCGTGATACGGCTTCCCAATTCTGTTGCTCAACAAGCTCTGACAGGTGTGGGTCCGAGCGGGCCATCTGCTCGAACTTTTGGAACAGCTCGCGGTCGACGCGCATGCCATCTGGGCCGATCTGCTGCTCGGCCTGGTAGACGACCTGATCGGGCTCCGAGAATTCGAACGTGCTGCGTGTGGTGGTGGTGCCGCCGTCTTCGCCACCGCCGAGCAGAGGCATGGCTGCCGGCTTCGGAAGCTCGATCTCTTCGTCGTATTGGAACCTTTCCTCGAAAAACTCGCAGTTGGCGAAGAAGTCGAAGAGCCGGAACGCGGTTTTTCTCGCCGTGCCGATTTGTGCCTTTTTGGCGGGATCGAACATCTCGTTTGCGAAATCGTGCGTACGCGTGCCGCGGCCCTTCATCTGGACGAAATCGGATGGCGAAAAGATGGGGCGCATAAGCGCCAGGTTCAGGATGTCCGGGCAATCATAACCTGTGGTCATCATACCGACGGTGACGCAAACGCGCGTCTTGCTGGTCCGATAGTCCTGCGTGAACTCGTTCCAGCCGCCGAGATTGTTGTCCCGAAAATTGATTGTCATCTTTTGCGCATCGGCCACGTGGCTGGTGACCTGCATGGCGAAATCGGACTGGTACATGCCGGGCCAAAGCTGGTCGGCCATCTCGTTGAGGATTTGGGTGAGCTTGGCCGCGTGGTTTTGGCTTACGGCAAAGGCTATAGTTTTACCGAACTCGCCTGAGATCGGGTCTCGCAACCCGTGCTCGAGCAGGGTCTGACAAAATGCCCGATTGGTTGCCTCGGCAAAAAAGCGCTTCTCAAAGTCGCGGCCCGCGAACGCTTCCTGCGTCTCGTTGCCGTTTTCATCCAGCGTATCGAGAACGAAGCCTTCGTCAGACAGGAGCTGGGTGGTTACGCCGGTTCGGGCATCGACCACGTAAGGGTTGATCAGGAAACCATCGCGCACACCGTCGATGAGGGAATAGCGGAACGTGGGCTCACCTGTCTCGCAGCCGAAGGTCCGATAGGTATCGAGCATCATCCGGCGCTCGGTTTCGCGCGGGTCACGAGCCGACTTACGATCCTTGGATTGTTTCAGATAATCTTTGGGCGTAGCGGTGAGCCCGAGCTTGTAGCCGATAAAATACTCGAAAACGGCACGCGCATTGCCGCCGATGGAGCGATGGGCTTCATCGGAGATGACCAGGTCGAAATCCGTGGGCGCGAAGAGGCGCCGGTACTTGTCGTTGAAGAGCAGTGACTGGACAGTGGTGACAACGATGTCAGCCTTTCGCCAGTCATCGCGTTGCTCCTTGTAGATGACTGACGTGAAGTCGTTCTTTAGAAGATCCTTGAATGCTGTCTGGGCCTGTACCTCGAGTTCAAGCCGATCGACTAGGAACAATACCCGCTTGGCGTTGCGGGTTTTCAGGAAGAGCTTGATGACGGCGGCCGATGTCAGCGTCTTGCCAGTTCCTGTGGCCATCTCAAAAAGGAACCGGGTAGCGCCTCTCTTCACGGCTTCCTGAACCCGTACGATCGCGCGGCGCTGGTAGTCCCGTAAAAACCGCAACCCAACCTTCCTGATGAAGGCTGGACGCTCGGCCTCGTTCTTCCACGCTGCTTCGTTGGCATATCCGGCCATCTGTGTCAGCGCGATGAAATCCAGCCCTACTGGCTCAGCCGCCAGTCTGTTGGCGTCCGGTTCGAACGCATAGTGGTTCTTGATCTCGCCCGGCCCGGGGAATTCGGAGATGACCGAAGGATTTCCCTGCTCTAGGTCCCAAAGATAATGGATGTTTCCGTTGCTCAAGATCACGAAGCGGGCGTTCTGCGAGCGTGCGTATTTACGCGCCTGCTCCTTGGCAGAAAGTGGGTTTTTGTCCTCAGACTTCGCCTCCAAAACGATCAGGGGCTTGCCATCCTGGTCGAGCAGAAGGAAATCGATAAAGCCCTTAGCCGTTTTCTCGAAGTTTTGTCCGAGCGCTTCGATATCCGTCTGCTTGATCTTGATGTTCGGCTCGAGGACGATATTAGCGGGGCCATTCTCGTCGTCGAAGAAGCGCCAACCTGCCTCATCAAGCAGGCGGTTGATCTTAATGCGCGCCGTTGCTTCCTTGCTCGCCAATAAACTTGCCCCCGTCACTCGCCAATTGCCGAGTCGATAATCCATTGTTACACGGCGGTTGAAATCGTTCCAAGGCCCTGACTTGCTAAGACGGCGTTTCGACCAAAAAAAGCGGCTCCTGAGAGCCGCCCTTTCCGAAGTGTTTGACGAGATGTCAGTGGGTGAGAGCTGCCCACGCCTCCTTCTCGGCAGGCGATCCTTTCGCCCACTGCCAGGGTGTGCGGGGCTTGTGCATCTTTGCCAGCTCGGGGTTCTTCTTTGCGTCGCGGGCGGCAGCGCGCAGACGTTCGCGAGCTTCACGAGGGTCAACCTTCAACTCCGCGCAGAGCTGCTTGAGCGTGACGATTTCAGGGGTCTTGTCGGTCATTGATCGTCTCCTTTGGTTTCAAGACGATCCTTCTATTAAGATAGCCAATACGGGCGTGTCAGGGAAAACCCTAGCTCAACCTGATCGCAATTTTACGATCGCCTCCGCACATGCCGCCAAGGTCTCCCGGTCGTCATTGCCTAGCGCGGCCACGGCGGAATTGATCTTGGCGCGAAGCGCATCACCGCCGTTGCTTCCGATCTCCTCAAATCCCAAAAGCACATTTGGCGTTGTTTCCAGAACGCGCGCGATGCGGACAAGTGTCGCGAGGTCCGGTTCACGTCTGCCGCTGACGTAGTTGCCATACCGACGCTCTGTAAGCCCCGCGCGTCGAGCAACTTCGGCGTTGGAAATTCCCAAATCCGCCGCGCGTCTTCTGAGGGTATCTGAAAATGAATCCATAAGAACAAAGTGTTCCTGACAGACACCACGGGTCCATGTACAATATGGCGGCATAGAAACCGACAAATCGTGGTCCTATGGAAAGCATGCTCGAATTCATTCGATCCTATCCGGCTGTTCCGGTTCTCGTGGTGCTCGTTGGTGGGGTTGCAGTGTGGCACGTGTGGGAATTCCGCGTTCGCCCCCTGTTTATTCCGAAACCCGAAATCAATGCGGTTGTGGATGCACTGATCGAGAAGTACGGCTCAGACGCCGAGGATTGGGCGCGTGGTTACGAAGAAGAAGGTTGGTACAGGTCGGATACCTACGAGCAGGCAAAATGGCGACGGGTACGCCGTGAGCTTTGGCGGCGATACGAGGCTGGCGAATGGGATTAGCATCTGCAACGAACCGATCCGGCAGGCGGACTTCCGCGCGCACGGCCGCGTTGGAATGGCACTTGGAGAAGTGCCGGTCAGGAGAACAAGTAGTACACCTCGATGTCCGCGTGGGCCTTTGCACGCGCCACGGCTGCGATTGCACGCCAATGCCGAGGGCGACTGCCGGTGCCAGGGAAACAGCGCCTCGTGGCTCGATTTTGAGCACTTTCAGCGCCTATATGTTACCCGATGGATGGTGTCCCCGTCATGTTCGTGTCGGACCGATTGAAAACGTTCGACTTTCGGCCGCCACGATCGGCACGACGGCTTGACGATATATCAGCGTGTCGCCCTGAACGCCGCTCGGCGGGTTGATTACGACGGGTTCACTTGTGATGTCATTTCGGCGCAACAGTGGCTCGATAGCGAACAAAAGCACCCTGCAAATCCTCGGTCGGGCCCTCTGGATGGTCAAGCGATGAAAAGAACGTTGCGTGATCCGCCTGATGGAGCGTGGTATGTTCATACTCGGCGATGACTTCCAACGCAGAACGATAGGCAGAGTTCACCGTGAAAGCAGTGGCACTTACTCCACTCAACGCAGCCGCCTGCTGGATTGCCTTCTTCACGCAGGGTTTGGTGCGGATGTTCATCCGCGCGTTCGCTCGCTCGTCAATATCCTTAGTAGCGTTATGGGATGCGCGCATCACCTTCTCCTTGGTGGCAAGAGTGGAGGCGGGGAGGTGCTTTTTTTAATCGCAACTCCTCCGGGCGCGGACAAGTGCCCACATCGACTGCCGAGGTGGTGGTCCGCTAGCCGCTTCTGTATTCGTGTCTAGGAGTAATGTTGTTTAGTTCCCCCTCGATTTCTCGGCGACGTTCCATCAGGTCATAATCAACCTGAAGCCCGAGGAAGAAGCCCTCGGACATGCCGAAGTAGCGCGCGAGGCGCAGGTCCGTGTCAGCGGTCATCGCCCGCTTACCTAAAACAATCTCGTTGATGCGGCGCGGGGGCACATGTACAGCACGCGCAAGAGCATTCTGGCTGACACCCATCGGCTTCAGGAACTCCTCAAGTAGCACTTCCCCCGGATGTGGGTTCAGCAAATTGCCGGTCATGGCGTCGGCTCGCCTCCATCACGGTCGGCGATTTTGCTCTGGATGTGAGCATGAATTTCCGCGCTGACCCATGCCACGCTGGCTGGAGAAAGGTATATCCTCCGCGGAAACCGTCCCGCCGCCTCCTGCCGAAGCAAGGTTGCGTTCGAGAACGTGATGCCCAATCGCCGAAGGTCAGCGCGAGTGTAAAGGATTTTCTGATGACTCTCAGGCTGTCTCATGATCGTACCGCTCCTGTTGTTGCATCACGTTTCATAAGATAGCGGTCGGTGCACGGGAACAGCACGTCCTCTTGGTGCGCCCATCGGCACTTGCTCAAAATTGCTCTACGTGGGTGAATTTTGAGCAAGTGGGTGTCGGTACAAAAAAGCCCGGCGCGGTGGCCGGGCCGCTTCTCGTTACGAATCCTTCTTGGTCGGCGGATCGCCGGCGTCGGGTCGGCGCCACATCGAACGACCGCTTTCGCCTCTGAACTTGATGACGCCCAGTTCATTCGCCGCACGGCGTAAGGTGGGTGGCGTTATTCCTCGCGCTTCCGCCATATGCACAAGCTTGTGCTTTTCCATTGGGCCGTCTTGAAGGGAACGGTGAAGAAAATCTTTGGCAAAGTCTCGCTCGGCGCTGGGGCGTCCACGCTGCCCCTCCGGCTTGTCCACGATGTCGTATTCGCTTAGGTCGGGCCGGAGGTCGTGCCAGACGACCTTGGAGGGCTTTCGCTCGCCGGTACTCGCCAATTCGAACACAATGCTTGGCCCCTGCATGGAATAGTTGGCCTTGGCGTGTGCAACGAGGCGTAAGTCGCCGTCCTCGGGATGCGTGCCGAGCATCAGAGCCGACCGTACCCGCGCGGCAAGCGCGATCGAGCCAACGCCGCGGTGCATGGGTGTGTCGGTCTTGGCCTTGCGGAAGTGGCGCACAAGCAGGATGCAGGTGTCGAATTCACGCGCCAAGTAGTCGAGCTTAACGATGAAGCGCATGGTATCGTTGGCACTGTTGCCATCGATGTCCGAGTCCATGTAGGCAATGACCGGATCGATAACGACCAGTGCAGGGCGATGCACCTCGACTTCTTGGCGGAGTAGGAACATGCCCTTGTCGTCGAGGGTAAAGGGCTGGTTCTGGAACCGGATACGCGAAACGTCGGCGCCGTTGGCCACTAGCCTCGGCTTCAACGCCCGAGCCGCATCATCTTCTGCAGAGAGAAACAGAACATTACCCTGCTCAATTTCAGTCAAGAAGGGTGGCGGTTTTCCGGTCGTCACTGCCGCTGCCAGCGCTGCCGTAAATGTGGATTTTCCTTGCCCCATATGGCCGTCGAGCAGGTTGGCAGCACCACGCACCAGATAGGGATAGGCAAGATATTGAACGTCTTCCTCCTCGATATCGGCCAAGGACAGGAAGGCATCCTCGCTGCCGACCTCGTAGCGCCCGACGCTCTCGGCGATCTTCGCAACTTCGCCATCTGAAAGAGGTGGAGTGCAGACTTCACCGTTCAGAGCTTGAAGCACTCTTTCGAGCGCACTCTCGGCTAAGCCACGATACCGCAAGAATCCCGCAAAACTCGTCAATACGGAGTTTCGTCCGCCCTGGCCTACACGCAACGTAGATTCCGAAAAGTTCACGGTACGTGGTGCTGATTCCGGGGCGGCGAAGAAATCCTTGGGTAGTGTCGCAATTCTGCGCGGACCAGACCGGTTCCAACGGTAGCGCTTGCCACTCGTATGGTCGCTAGGTGACGTAACGAGGTATCCGTTGCCCGTCTTGATATCGATACCGTCGAGACGCGGCACACGGTCGGGCAGCGATCCCTCGTATCGGAAATAGTAGTGCGCTCCGCGACCCGTCTTGAGGTGCGCTGTCTCCGGTAGCCCCAACGACCTATACGTCTTCGCGCCCGTTGGGCCATCGACATCGAGCACCACAAGACCCTCGGGCGGGACAACTGCCAAATTGGCGTCGGGGTACTTCTTGAAGACGCGCCGAATCTCCGCCCGGTTCGTAGTGGCATCCTTATGGCCATGCGGAAATGCTGGGCCGATCGGATGCTTGCCCACATTCTCGCAATTCGGGTTGCCGCAGTCGCATACGCCGTTCTCGACGCCCCAGACGGCCAAGATGCGCACGCCCAGTTCAGCCCATGCAAGCGCAGCTTTTTCCGCCGACGAGGATACGATGTCCCCGTCGATGCGATCGATGATCGTCATCGCTATACTCTCCTGTCGTGAAAGTGGAAAGGGCGCCCGAAGGCGCCCTCATAGTCAGTACTCGACCCAGCGGTACTCGGCGAACATGCCGTCGACCAGCGCGAACGCGTCGTATAAGACCGTGGCGGTAAATGCGGGTAGACCTTCCAGATGGATCAGAGAGCCGGGCATATAAAGGAAATCATCCTCGCCAGACTCTGCCTCTCCTTCCTGCCCTTGAAATACGGCTTCGGTGATCCTCTGGCACGACTCCTTGACTGTGAGCGGTCGATGCCAGGGTATCAGGGCTTGATACGCATTCGAGCCGATGGCCCAATAGATCACCGGTTCGGGGAATAGGCTGAGAGGGTGGCTTCCGGACAATGTCACCCAGCCAAAACGCGTGGTGTCCATTCTCTCCTCATCCAGCCATAGGACCGGATCGAACAGCAGCGAATTCCTTACCGGATCAAGCTCCTCCAAGCGCGCATTGGTTTTTTTGAAGTCGCTCGGATCGACCAACTCCTCGCGCTTGATCTTGCCTTGAGCCGATACGGAATTGACGCAAACGCGGTGGCCCGGGTCGCCTTCCCCAAGTCGGGCGATAAAATCCGTACCATCGTAAAACCAGTCATCGCAGAAGGTATACTTCTTGCCGGGCTCAAACTCGCTCCAAAAATCATGCGCAGATCTGCGCCACCCATATGCGCCGCTGAAGTGGTTCTTCAATGGCCGGTCGCCTGGAGGGCAGACGCGACCGAAACTTAACGCTTCCATCATCTCGCTCCTTAAATATGTTTGACGATGCGAACGCCATCTAGTCGTGGGTTGGGTATTCTCGGGAATGCCGTTCGGCAGCCTTGGTATCGAGGAATTCGAGTATCTCGTCCTCGAACCAGGCTATTCGCTGTGGTGAAAGATAAAGCCGCCTCGGGAAGGCGTTTTTTGCCTCAAGCCGATAGATGTGCTCACGGCTCCATGGAATGCCCATGGCCTTGAGCTGCTTATAGTCCACGAGACGGCGGGACATACTGCCCTGTATCGCACGCATTTGATCACCTCCTTTCACAGTATGGACAGGAGGGTGGCGCAGTTTTTCAGCTTTGAAATTGCGGTTTATTTTATCGCGGGGGACGATTTTCGGGATGATTTTGGACGCCCAGGTCTAGCCCAATTAACGCCAGACAACTTGATGGCTTCAGTCCATGCGTCGTGGAACGGTTGCTTGCCGATCTGAAACCGTCGTTGGGCTTTAGTGAACAACTCCGCCTTGGTTGGGCGCTTGCTATCAGACGGATGGTTGACCATCAGGTCCCGCAACCAGTCGCGGCACTGCCGGTAGCGCTCATCTGAGGACAACGTGCCCGTCCGAGTGTGACGATACCTTTGCAGGAAATCAGCTAGCTCCTTCGCATTGACGAAACACCTGAAGGCCTCGCCCGGCCATCTGCCCAATTTTATCGTGTTGCTCTTCAGGTCGATCTTTGAAGCGAAGTGATAGAGATCCTTAGGGTCGAGGGGAATGCGCTGCTCGTGGTCTTCGAGATGCACGGTCACCTCGGTACTGTCGAGCACCTTCCTCAGGTCTTTATAGACCTCCCCAAGAGTGCTATCCGCCTTTCGGTCGCGGTCGAGGATAGCGTCGTGCCAATCGTCCCCCAGCAACTCACGCCCGATCTCGCGGGCGGTGTCACGCAAGCTCAGCCAGGTTTGGTTGGTCAGCGCTCCGGGCATCAAGAAATCCATTCAAATGATCCCGGCGAGTTTCTACAAAGTCTGCCGGCTTCTCAAGATGCATGCGCCGTTCTGTTCGCAGCAGCCCTGTTGCTCTCGGTTGCGAAGGCTTGCTTTGCATCTCTAAGGTTGACAGATCGTGATTTTTAAATCACAGATCGATTTGGCCGCATGGGAAGATTGAAAATGGCAGAAAAGCTCTACAACTACGATCCTGCCGATGCGCTGAAATCGGATGAGGCGATCGAAATCTTTCTTAGTGATGCCTTCGAGAGCGGAGATTCCCGCTATATCGCTAAAGCGCTGGGCGTGGTCGCGCGCGCAAAGGGCATGACCAAGATTGCCCGTGAGACAGGACTGGCACGGGAACAGCTATATAAGTCGCTTAGCGAGAACGGTAATCCGACGCTGGAAACGACGCTGGCGGTGCTAAAGGCGATCGGGTTCGGAATCACAGGTAAACGTCACGCAGCATAGCATGGCGCACCGAAGCCGGTATTATGCAGACTCAATCAGCCCCTGATCGACAGGCCCCGTCCCTAACGGGCGGTTCGGAGGCGCGCGCTAGCGCCTCTACATAGTCTGCCCATTTCTCAAGCGCTTCGCGCTTCTCTTTTTCGTAGCCATACCGATTGTAAATGGCCGCCACCCCGGAAATAACTCCGGACTTGTGGTTCAGAACCTTTTCAACGACGTGGGGCGGGATCGACATCCGCGCCATGCCCGAGGCGACCGTGCGCCGCAAGTCGTGCGTTCGCCAGTCACTGGTGCCCACAGCATCGTCGATCCGGTCCTTGGCGCGACCGAAGCCTGTAATAGGAGTTCGTCCTGTGGTCGTAAAAACGAAATCGGAGCCGAGAAAACGCGGCACGCCTTTGAGGATAGCCAGTACCTGAGGCGAGAGCGGCACGTCATGGGATTGCTTGTTCTTCGACCGCGCAGACGGGATCGTCCAGATAGCCCGTTCCAGGTCGATTTCCGACCAGCGCATGCCCGACACCTCACCCCGCCGTTGGCCTGTCAGAGCCAGCACCTTAAACAGGTCGCCGAACGGATAGCCTTCCGTACCAGCGGCGCCCATAAGTGCCAAAAGTTCAGTGTCAGTCAGGACCCGCTCGCGCGCCGCCTCGGTATGCAATGGGGACAGCCCTGTAACCGGGTGAACATCGACCATGCCCCTGTCCAATGCCCACGCGAACAGCTTCTTTATGGCCGACAAAGCACGGTTCGCACGATAAGGCGTTCCGGAGGCGATCAGATCGTCCAGGATACGCACGACGTCGGCGCGCTTGATTTGATCAAGCGGTTTGTTCGAGAGCGCCTGGAACTTGTCCAGAAGGATGCGCTCGGTCTCCTTCCAACCTCGGTTCCTCGGCTTCGCGTAAAGCTTAATGAACATCGGTACCGTTTCGCCGAAAGTCAGCTTCTGCTCCTCGGGTTCCTCGTCGAGGATCCCGAACTGGGCATTGCGGATGATTTCGCGAGCGCGGTCTCGGGCCTCTTTTAAGGAGACGGCCGGATAGGTGCCGATTGTTTTTCGCTTCTGTTCGCCTCGGACGCGCACCATGACGAAGAACGACTTGCGGCCGCTCGGGTAGACACGCAAGCCGAAGGCGGGCAACGTCAGGTCCCACACCTCGTTGCGCCGGTTGTCGTCGGCCTTAAGGTGTTCGACTGTCTTTGGAGTGAGCTTCATCTTCATGCGCCAAATAATGACGATGAGACAAAGCTCTGTCAGGGTTTACTATGTGGCGGTATTTTGGGGGACAGAGTAATGGTATCGGGAATTGGGGTGGGTGATCATATCTACGTTTGCTCAAGTCGAGTAAACGGTCTGCCTGATAACGGAAAAGCCTTCCACTCGGCCAACGTTGTGGATCGGCAACACAGGTCTATCCAGATATATCTTCCTGGGGGGCAGATCAGTGACCCTATATCGACGAAATATGCCCACAAGAGGATTGGCGCTTGCATCGTCACTTTGGGCGATTTCCAGACAGAGCAGGTCGTTCTGGACCCTTTGGCGAAATCGATTCTTCAGTATTGCAGGCTTCTGTTCGGCGATGATTCTCTCGTCAAAACCTACAAAGTTAGAACAGGGGTTGAAATCAGGCACATCTGGGAAAACCACTTTGTTAACGACGTTGACCACGTGATTTTTGTGGGTCACGGCTCTGAGGATGGTGAAATCCGAGTTGGGAACTCCACGCTTAGCCCTGCTGCGCTGGCAGAAGCGATGCCACACGACCCGCAGAGAAAATGGAAGTTCACATTCTTATGTTGCCAGCTCGGGCGTGCAGCCTTTTCCAAATCCTTTTCGGAGCTAGCATTCGTAGAACAGGTGATAGCTCCCTTTCATTCAGTACATGCCGCGATCTCGTCCCAGTTTGTGCAGACGTTTCTTGTTCGAAATCTACTCGATGGAGAAACTCCTGCCGTAGCCTTCAAGAACGCTGCGAAGACGGTGCCTGGTCCGAACAGCTTTCGAAGATGGGTGAATGGTGAGCTAAAGGGCGGACGAAGTACATGAATGGATCTACTCTTTAGCCCCGGGTAACCGCGGGGTTCAAAGCCATTTTGCAATTGCTGATGGCAAGACATCACGGGGTGTTGGGCTCCGTCGCGCCGGAACATTGTGTGGCTTGAACTCCGACGTGCCTTATGTGGCGCAAGATCGAACATCGTCCGCAGCCTCAGTCACGTTGAAAATCCGCGTGTCGGTGGTTCGATTCCGCCCCTGGCACCATTACCCCTTCCCATAGCTTCTCATATCATCTCCCAGATCGTTGAAAATCAATGGTTTAGCGGGTTTTGGCTGCTCATAGCGGCTCCTCGCATACCCTTGCAACGCCTCTGAAATTGGGTAACGGTCTGGGTGTTACCCATTACCCATAGGAGGCGTTACCCAATGGCCCTCTCTGACTTCGCTTGGCAAAAGCGCCAAGGCCAAGGATAGACCGTACCGACTACGGGGAGCACAACTGCGCCATCCCAACGGTGGGCGGCCTCTCGATCAGCTGGAAGATCGATTACTACGATCCCGCCCTAATCTTCCTGTCTGATGATCCGGCTAATCCCGAGATCACCAGCCGTGTGCTGACGATAATGTTGGCGTCGGAATATTGAGGTCAAACAGCACCCGGATGGGTTCTGTTTTCGTGTCAGTTCTTCCAGTAGATTGGGAGTTGCCATACGCCAAAGTTGCCGTCACTCGAAAACTACGGCACTATTGCATTGATAATGCACGCTTGGGGAGGGCACCATGAATCCCGTACTGTGCCGATATGCTATTGCTGCCACTGTACTAACGTTTGGTCTGTTTCAAGCATCAAGTGCGGTGGCGCAACGGGCTACTATTCTTGACTCAGCCAGAGCAGCGTACTTTGCGACGCAACTCTACGCGCTCCCCATCATACTTCCTCAGGAAGACATCCCCGGCGATATCTACATCGATCCCATCCGCAAGTTCCAATTCCGGAGTGAGGATTGCTTCCCGGGAACCCCCATCGATACCGTCGATACGGTGCTCCCGAGTTACTTTGAGCAAAATCAGTCTACGCTTGAAGCAGAGTTCGCGGGCAGTCTACCGGATATCGCTTCGGCCTTGGTCAGTGTCGGCGTCGATACCGGAGATAAGCTCTCCATTTCCTTTGCAGACGCCCGGGCGCACAGCATGACTTGGGATGAAATTACCACTGGGTTGGCGAACACTTCCAACGAAGCCTGTCGCGATCACATTGAATGGACGCTGATGCAAGACAGCTCAAGTGATCCGTGGCGGTCGATACCCTGGATACTGGCGACGGTCATTGAAGCCAGAGAGAGCTATACGTTCGAGACGTCGCAGAACATCACGGTGGGGGCCGAGGTCGAGGCCGATCTGGCCAGGTTGTTTCGGCAGCTACCCGTTCCCGTTGAAATCGCCCCAGGGATCGAACTGAGCAACGGAACAACGCGCCGGATTCAACTGCTGACCGAGCAAAGCTATCCGGTGGCATATCGTCCGGCCTTCATTTCCCTTGAGCATATGGAAGAGCTGAAAGCTATCGAGGCTGGTGGCTTTTTCCGTGCCGTGTGGCAGTTCTTTGGTGGTGCATCGGACTTCGAAACGATCGAAGCAATCCGGTCGGAGTTTCCCGAACAACTCAGGCACGCCGACGAGACATTAAAGTCCATGGTGGAGGGTACGGCGGTTCGTTTTGAAAACGAGAACGAAGAGCATTTGGCTTATATGCGAAATGCAGGGTTGATGCTCGCAGCAGGTATTGAAGCCTACGGATTACCGGACAGCATTGAGTATGTCGCGTCGAGGTGATGGCCGGAGAAGGAAGAACCGCCGCTGTACCGCGTTGACTTCCCGGCACCATTACCCCTTCTCATGCCATCTCCTAGAACTTGGAAAATCAATGGTTTAGAGAGTTTGAGCTACTTATAGGAGCTCGGGGCTCACCCTTGCTTCGCATCAAATTGGGGGTATCATTTGGGGTATTGCCGATGGGGGCTGGCATTCAGCCAGCCCGACGATGACTATCTTGAACCATCGGGTAACCACCGAGCGGTCATAGGGAGACGTTAAGGCGTGCAGGACAGGTTCAATTCGCTCAAGGGCAAGACCATTCTATATACCGGCGCCGCCGGCGGATTGGGGCTGCCGACCACGCTTCGTATGCTCGAAACCGGCGCCAGGGTCGTCGTTCTGGATAACGATCCGGACAAGATCGCCGCGTTAGAGACCGAAGCTGAGGAAAAAGGGCTTTCCGGACTCACCATCGAAAAGACCGACCTTTCCGATCTCGGCACGCTTCAGACAACGCTCGCGCGGCTGTCGGGCGAAACGGGCGGGTTCGACGTCGTCATCAACAACGCCGCGATCTATCCGTCGAAAGCCTTCGAATATTTCACCATCGAGGAAATCCAGATGGTGCAGCGCATCAATGTCGAAGCCGGCATTGTCTGTGTCATGGCGGCTCTCCCGCATATGAAAGAGAAGGGTTGGGGCAGGATCATCAACATCGCTTCGATCACCGTCTCAGGGGGATGGGAAGGGTTGACGCCCTACATTCAATCCAAGGGGGCGCTCATCGCGCTTGCCCGGGGCTGGGCGCGCGAGTTCGGCAGGTACGGGATCACCGCTAACGCCGTGTCGCCAGGAGCGTTCCCGACAGATGCCGAGAAAATCCATCCCGATCTCGAAGCCTACGAGCAGCGTATTCTCGAGCATCAGGCGATCAAACGGCGTGGAACGCCCGACGAGATCGCGTCGGTCCTGATGTTCCTTGCGTCGGAGTCGTCGTCCTTTATCACCGGCCAGACCATCAACGTCGATGGCGGCTGGGTAATGATCTGATCCACACGCTTGCCGATCGGAGCCCTTCGCCACCCGGCGCCTCAGCGTTCGGGAGACAGGGCGTCGATGATCCGGCATTCCGCGATTGTGCCACGGCCGCACTGGTTGATGATGCTGGCCAATTCGTGCCGGAGCGCCTCGAGGTCGGCGAGCTTGCGCTCAACATCCGCCAGGTGTTCGCGCGCGATTACGTCGACCGCTGCGCAGGAGCGGTCGCGCTGATCGGACAGTCCGAGAAGCCCCCTTATCTGCTCAATCGAGAAACCTAGGTCCCGCGCGCGGCGGACGAAGCTGAGACGGCCCATATGTGTGCCGGAATAGCTGCGATAATTCCCGGCCGTCCGGGCCGGCTCCGGGAGGAGACCGATGCGTTCATAATAGCGGATGGTTTCCACTTTGGTGCCGGTCGCTTTCGCGAGATCACCAATTGAGAAGGTATCGCGCGTCATGATCTTGACCCTATAGTTGCTACAGGGTGCATGTAGGGTGTTGCATCGAATATGTCGAGGTGACACATGCCGGCCGAGGCCACCACAGCACTCAAGCTCCGTGTCGAAGGCATGGATTGCGGCGCCTGTGCTCTCAAGATCGAGAACGGATTGAAGCGACTGCCCGGTGTCAGCGCCATCACCGTGAACTACGGGCTGGAGACGCTTTCGCTCGTTTTCGATGAGGACCGCACGTCCCGAAGGGCCGTGGAGCAGCGTATCCGCGCGCTCGGCTATACGCCGCGCCCAATGCAAAATGAAGACGGAACGGAGGGTTCGCCGAGGCGATCGAGGACTGTTGAACAGCGGTGGTGGCGGACGCGAAAAGGCCAGCTCGTTATCGGCACCGGTGCTTTGCTGTGTCTTGCTTTCCTCGTGGCGACGATTGTGCCCAAATTCGCCGAATGGGCCTATATGGCAGCGGCATTGCTGGGCGTGTTGCCGATCCTTCAGCGCGCGATAGCGGGCGTGCGGCACGGTACGCCATTCAGCATTGAAACGCTTATGTCGGTTGCCGCAGCTGGTGCGGTTGCGATCGGCGAAGGCGCGGAAGCCGCTGTCGTCGTCTTCCTCTTCGCCGTGGGAGAGTTGTTGGAAAACGTCGCTTCCGGTCGTGCGCGGGCTGGCATTGAGGCAT
Organism: Pelagibacterium halotolerans; assembly: GCF_044811015.1. Classification (GTDB taxonomy): domain Bacteria; phylum Pseudomonadota; class Alphaproteobacteria; order Rhizobiales; family Devosiaceae; genus Pelagibacterium; species Pelagibacterium halotolerans_A. The sequence continues at coordinate 1,650,058 of NZ_CP085243.1, read as the reverse complement.
TGATGAATCTCGTGCCGCGTGTGGCGCGCCGGGAAAGGGACGGTGCGGTTACGGAAATTCCCGTCGAGGAGCTCGAGATCGGCGATATCGTGGTCGTACGGCCAGGAGACCGCGTGCCCTCGGACGGCGAGGTGATCGATGGCAGTTCGGAACTCGATGAGGCGGCGGTGACCGGTGAATCCGTGCCGGTGCTGAAGGAGCAAGGCAGTGCCGTCTATGCCGGCAGCATTAACGCCAACGGCGTGCTTCGGGTGGAGATCACGCGCACGGTGGCAGATAACACGATTGCCCGCATCATCCACCTCGTTGAAGACGCACAGAGTTCGAAGGCGCCTACGGCCCGATTTATCGATCGCTTCAGCACGTACTATACGCCCGCCGCCATGGCGGTCTCCACCCTCATCATGATCGCGCCACCCCTCCTTCTTGGGGCCGATTGGTGGACCTGGATCTATCGCGGGTTGGCGACACTTCTCATCGCCTGTCCATGTGCGCTGGTCATCTCGACACCGGCGGCGATCGCCTCTGGCCTGGCCGCGGGAGCGCGGCACGGCCTTCTGGTCAAGGGCGGCGCGGCGCTGGAAATGCTCGGCAAGGTGCGGACCGTCGCCTTCGACAAGACGGGAACGCTGACGGTGGGGCGGCCACGGGTTACGGACGTCGTTGCCGTCGAGGGCGACGAGACCGGAATTTTGGCGAAAGCTGCTGCCGTCGAAAGCGACTCGAGCCATCCGCTTGGCGCTGCAATTGTGGAGGCCGCTCAAGAACGCGGCCTGGAGCTGCCCAAGCGCTTCGGCGGAGCAGTGGCCGTCCCTGGCAAGGCGGTTACAGCACGGCTTCAGGAAGGCTTCGTCTCGGTGGGTTCACCGCGCTACGCGGTCGAGCAGGTAGATATCGCGGAAGGCCTCCGCGCAAAACTTGAAGCGCTGGAGGGAGAGGGGAAGACGGCGGTGGTGGTGCTGTCCGGCAAACGCCTTCTTGGTATGATCGCCCTTCGCGACGAACCACGTGAAGACGCTGCAACAGGGATTGCTCGGCTTAATGCTCTGGGCGTCCGGACCGTGATGCTGACCGGCGACAACCGGTGCACCGCCGATGCGATCGCCGGCAGTCTCGGTCTTGAGGCGAAAGCGGACCTTTTGCCTGACGCCAAGCTTTCGGCAATCGGTGAACTTCGGGCGCATGGCGGCATCGCCATGGTTGGAGATGGCATCAACGATGCGCCTGCGCTTGCGGCGTCGTCAGTCGGCATCGCCATGGGCGGAGGCACCGATGTTGCGTTGGAAACGGCCGACGCTGCCCTGCTCAAGAACCGCGTGACGGGCGTCGCCGAACTGGTCGGTCTCTCCCGGGCAACGGTCGGTAACATCTGGCAGAACATTGCTCTTGCGCTTGGTCTCAAAGCCGTCTTTTTGGTCACGACGCTAAGCGGTATCTCGCCGCTTTGGATGGCAATCCTGGCCGATACCGGTGCAACTGTGCTCGTAACCGTCAATGCGTTGCGCTTGCTCCGATTTTCCGGTGATCCGGAAAGGGCAGTATAGCAGGCCGGGATACCGGCTGGACAGGGCGCCGAAGGTGGCATGTTTGCCTGGGGCAGACCCAGCAATGTCATTTTCTGGTTGAGCGTGCGCACGAGCGCAATTCTCTTTTACCTCGCTGTGCATTCGGGGATGCCGTCTTCGAAAAAGTCGTCCGGAACGTATCGCGCTTCGGTGATGATGAGGTTGTGTTCCTCGTCCCAAACCATGTGACGTTCCCAGACTAAGTCGCCGTCGGGGGCGACTTCGAGGACACGCCCTCCTTCCGCTTCGGTCAGGAGCACGTTGCCATCCGGCAAGACCTGGTGCTTGCCTCGGCGCCAGCTATAAAAAGGGATCTCTTCCGATCCCGCGAAAACTGTCTCGATGCCGTCTTCGCCCGGACGAATTCGGAGAACCCGGCTCGCGCCCAGACCGGTGGAGTTGTCGTAGACCGTAATGGTGCCGTCCGGCTGGAAGTCGGGATCGTGCTGTTTGAACCATGGCCCGACTTGCCACCATTTGAAGCGCCCGGTCTCGGGATCGGCCACTGCGAGCAGATTAAGTTCGCGCAGGCTGATCAGGACGTCTCCGGTCTCGAACATCGGAAAGGCATTCGCCAGGTCCGTACGCAAAGGCTCGGCGTCGTTCGGGTGAAACGGATCAACGAGGAAACGTACCTCTCCCTGGTCGCTTTCGGGTGTCCGGGTCCGGATATTGAGCAGCGCACGTTGCGATCCGTTGTCCGCCACCATCATGTCGCCCTTGACGTCGAGGGTATGAAGGATCTCGCCGGTATTCTCGTCGAGCCAAATAACCCCATCGTTCCGCCATGTGAGGAGCTGGCCTTCGCCGTCGCGCGTGATGGTATGGTGGAAGTTGCCGTTAACCGTCCACATCGGTTGGCCGCAGGCATCGATCCGCGCAATGGCGTTGCCAGCATCGAATGTCACTGCGAGGGAGCCGTCCTCGAACACCTCCATGCCATGCAGCATGACATTCTGCGGCTCCTTTTCTTCGTCAAGCAGGTCATAGTAAATCGGCCAACGGTGTACCTCGTTACCTTCGCCATCGTAGAGCCGGACGGCGTGGAAGGACTGATCCTGGTTCTCGCTCAGCCCCGCAACAAGCGTGTACCCTCCCGAGGTGGCCCCGGTCGGAACGCCAGAAAGGCCGCGTTCCGGACCCGCATCGGCGCCACCCGGCATCACCAAATGCCTGGTCGGCACAAGCGCAAGATCGTTCTGCCAGTTCTTGGACAGATCGAGATAGGTACGGTGCGCGAGCCCGACTTGCGGCGCGGGGAACCAGCCCCACCAGGACGAAACGATACCATAGATCACGGCGATAACGGCGAGCGATGCCATCGACAGAATAGGGCCTACACGCTCGAAAAGGGATCGTTCCTTGGAGAGAGCAGATTGTGTCACGGGTCATCCAGCCTTCTTGTCGAACGGTACCGGCTGCAGCGCACGCCCGCGGAGCGTTGCGTGCAGTTCGAACGCGCGCTTTAGGAGGTCAGGCGATGCGCCAGGCAGGCTGGGCGGAGCTTTCGGAGCGCGGAACATGGGTGCGGCAGAGAGGAGACTTCCCCGGTCGCCTATACCGAGTGCCTCGGCGAGGCGCGGTAAATGCAGCACAGGATTGTTGCTGAGCGCGTCGTGATCGACAAACGCGGTTCCCACCGGCGCAGTGTCTAGAATGTGCTCGTAAGCACAAATCCAGTAGCTTAGCCAGTAATCCACATGCTCCGCTCCTTCGGCGCTTTGCGGTGCGCCGGGGAACGCAATCGGCTTGAGCGCGGCGCCGAACTCGAAGTGTCCGATTCCCTCCATATATTGCCGCGCAAAGCGATCGCGCCTGTGCAACTCGGTAAAACGCTGGTGCTGCCGCATGAGAGATGCGACCTGCGCAACCGGATTGCGCACGGGGATCACAACCTGCGCATCTGGAAACGCGGTCAAGAGCAATGGCAGCCGAGCGACGTTGGCGTTGTTCTTGGAGATATAGCGTCGTGCGCCGGGGGCAGCAGCGACGATCTTGCGCATATGCCGTGCGAGGAAGGATTCGAAATCCGTCTTCCTGTCGCTTTCCGTCCAAAGCCCGATCCGGCCGCTTTCGTAATGTTGCGGCCAAAAGGCCATCCATATCATTTCCTCAAAGGCTTCGGGGCTGTCGAAGTCGACGATAATCCCGTCCCCATGCGCGCGCTCGGCTTTCTCGCCAGCCTTACGGAAGACCCCAGAGAACCGGCCCCATAGCAGCGGCGCCATTGTGAAGGGCATGTTGCGGTACGTGGCCGAGGCGAATTCTTTCTGGTTGGCGAGAAGTTCGAGGAGGATGGTCGTTCCCGCGCGCGGCAGGGAGGTTATGAAGACAGGCCGTTCGCTGGACGCGCTTTCGATGGTACGGCGCCACAGCCGGTCTTCCATCGCTGAAAGCGTGATTTGGCGCTCCGGCGCGGCAAAGGCGAAATTGTGGAGGGCTTTATCGAGAGGCGAATAGGGCACCTCGTCACGCTCGTCTTTATGGCCTCTCTCTCCGGCACCGCGCCGCGCGCCAAGTTTGGTGAGGGCCAGCCAAAGCAGGACGGCGCCAGCGGATGACCAGAGAATGAATGTCCAACTCGTCGCAATGCCGACTGTTTGGTCGATATCGGCCAAACCCAGAAGGCCACCGCCAACGACGAAAGCCGCCGCAGTCAGGCAAGCGGCGACGCCGATAGCGAACAGGACCGCAACACTTCCGAGGAGCGAAAACGTCGCGCGCTGGACATGTTTTTCCTTGGCGTCGTCGTTGAGTTCGGGGTCTGCGATCACATTGACGGCGTTCTGGGCGATCCTGATTGCGCTGACGGCATGGCGCTCGACTGCGAGGCCTTTCAGCACTGCAACAAAAGCAATCAGCCCCGCGACAAGGGTAGCAAGCGCCATCATTTCGAACCGTCAATTTGGTCCGCCGGGCGTTTTCTGCGCATGAGGCGCTTGAGCGGATACCAGATGAAACCAACAAGGGCCAAGATGAGCGCGGCCAGGACCGCAACCATCGTCCCGATGGCTGTGAGGCCGGCGCCCGGACCGACATAGGCGAAAGCTGGTTGGGCCAAAAAGGCGGTGGTTAGAAATACAATCAGCGCGCGGCAGATCGCGGTGGTCCTGGGAACCGGCAAGAGCATGGTCGTATCTCCTCAAAACTGAGGCCGTGCAGGGGGAGAGTCATGTCCCCTCAACGTCGATCGCTTCCATGGGTTCCGCCAGATGTTGGCCGGCTGGAGACGCAATACGTCATGCCACAGCCTTGCCATCAGGCTAAATGCCGTAGCCTCTTGTAAAATTGTCCGGCACAAATATGTGCCGCCGCTCCGCGCTTCGGTTCAGGTGAGTTGACGCTTTTGTCGCATCGATGCGTAGACTTTCGGCTCCCAGGAAAAATCCTTGTCGAAGGGAAAGGTCGGGAGCGCCTTTTTGGTGCGCGCGAGACGCTCGACATGCTGATCGACGGCGCCTGGCGAGAGCGCCATAAGGACTGGATTTGCGAGCGGTGCGAGCTCGGGTGCGAGATAGCCCGATTTCACCACGATGATCCGCGCCTTGCGGGGATCGAGTCCAAGCCGTTCGAAGTCCGGGATGGTGTGATAGGGGCGCCGGCGTGCTGAAACGACAGCGAGAATACCACCAATCTGTAATACGGCTTCGCGTTCGGCGGGTATATCGGTCTGCACTAGGAAGGCTATATCAGCTTCAATCGTAACCGGCTCGGTCGCCTCGGGGCTGAGCGATGCGCCGATCTGGACCGTGATGCGGCTGCCTGCGCTTGCAGCATAGGCAGCTTCAGTCGCCGGACGGTCGGCGATGGCCGCGAGGACGACGCCTTGGGCGTCAGCCGCGATCAGGGCCTTGAGCACATCTGTCCGGTCGCCAACGCCGCCGGCGGTGGGATTATCGCCTGAATCCGCGAGAACGACGGGCGCGGTATCGGACGTGGTGGCCCAGGCAACGCATTCGGCGATGGTACCCGTTTTGACGGCGAAGCCGAAATCGTGACGCGCGTTCCAGTAGGCGGTGGCCAACTCCTTGGCAGCCTCTTCCATTGCCACGGGATCGGTGCCGGTGATGACGGAAGCTGCAGTCGCACGGGCCTGATCGGCCCATACATAACCGACCATCAAGGAGGCGTCCCATATGCCCTTACGGGCGTCTATTGCGGGTAGGCGGGCGTAAAGGCTTTTCGCCGGCTCGTCGGTCGTCGCCGTCTTTTCGCCGGGCAGCACGACAGGAACGGGACACCAGATCACGTGCGGCGTTTCGCCCGTCGAAAGGCGCCGCACGAGCATGCTCACCGCGCGCCGCATCGTTTCCTCGACATCGATATGGGGTGCCGTGCGGTAGGTCGAATACATATCGAGATTGTCGATGATCGACTGGGTAAGGTTGCCATGGAGATCGTAGCTTGCGGCGATGGGGCAATCGGGGCCGACCGCTGTGCGGGCGGCGGCAATGAAATCACCCTCGGCGTCGTCCAGGTCCTCGACCGACGCCGCGCCGTGGAGGGCGAGATAGAGGCCATCGATTTCGCCATAGGACGCAAGGCGCTCGAGGAATTCAGCCTTGAACGCATCATAGGTCGTCCGGGCAATCGGGCCGCCCGGAACGGCGCGGGCATGGAAGGTGGGCAGGAATTCCGCGTCGTAGTCCTCGAGGAAGGCGAAGTACGACGACTTTAGAAGGTCCGTCCCGCGCAGGATAACGAAATCCTCCGCTGTCGCCAGGACGGGGTTGTAGGTGCTCGACTCGGTATGAAAGCCGCCGACCGCGATCCGCATTGATCGCTCCTTCAAAGCATTGGCATCAGGGGCGCGAGCGCCGCGAAGCGCAGCCACGCCTTGTTCGACGTTTCTGTCCAGCCCGCCTCGGCAACCGCTGAAAGCCGGGGAAAGACGAGCCGGTTGAAAAGCCCGTGATTGAAGAGATTCTCGGTCCAGATGCAGGCCTGCACGCCCTTGAGCTTGTCTGAGAGTTCGGGTGGGAACGCACCTGCCGCCTCATAGGTGTAGCTGTGCTCCACGGGCACTGTCCCCGCCCAACTCGCGCCAGGTTCGAGCCAGTCTTCGGCCTGGACCATGTCGAGATAATAGGCCTGTCCCGGCGTCATCACGACCTCATAGCCCTGCTCGGCCAGCATCACGCCATTCTCGGGCTTCTGCCAGGCCATGAGCAGTGTGCCATCGGGATCGACCCCACCGCCGTGCGAAACCTCGTCCCAGCCTGACATCTTCTTGCCCCGCGCGGTCAGCATCGCCTTGACCCTCTTGAGCAGATAAGCTTGCAGGTCGAATGTGCCGTTGAGTCCTTCGCGCGCCATGAGGCCCTTCGCCAGCGGCGATGCGAGCCACGAGCCGTCCGCAACCTCATCGCCGCCGATATGGATGTAGTCGGACGGGAAGAGTTCGGCGATTTCACCCAATACGGTGTCGAGGAAGGTATAGGTGTCTTCGATCGCGGGGTTGAGCGCGTTGTTGGGATAGCCCTGGACGGAATGATAGCTGTCGGGCGCCTCCTGTCCATCTACGAGGTCGGGCAGGGATTTGAGGACTGCGGTGCAGTGCCCCGGAATGTCGATTTCCGGAACGATCTCGATGTTGAGTGCCGCCGCGTGTGTGATCAGGCCGCGGACTTCATCTTTGGTGTAATAGCCGCCATAGGTTTCCGCCGTCGAACCGAGCTGCGGCATAAGCGCTTCGGCGTGGCCGCGCTTGGCGCCGATATCCGTGAGTTCAGGATAAGCGTCGATCTCGAGCCGCCAGCCCTCGTCGTCGGAAAGGTGCCAATGGAAGATGTTGAGCTTGTTCCAGGCAAGGATATCGAGGAAGCGCGCAACATCCGCGACCGGGTAGAAATGCCGGGACACATCGAGATGGCATCCGCGCCAGCCATAGCGCGGCGCGTCCTCGATGGTACCCGCAAGGGGGAAGGAGAAGCGCTCGGCGTCAATGCGAGTACCATGAAGCAACTGTGCCAGCGTAACGAGCGCATAGCGGCACCCCGCGTCTGTGCTGCTCGTAACCGAAACGCCGCCCGTGCTGAAATCGATACGGTAGCCTTCTTCGGCGAGGGTGGCGTTCGAGTTGAATGCGATGGGCAATCCGCCCTCGACGGGAACGAGGGAGAAGGGGGTGGCCAATTCCGGAAAGAGTCGGTCCGAGAGCGCGGCAATGTCGTTGATCGCACCACGGGCATCACGGTTCGCGCCTTCCGCGGCAAACAAGGCGACCGGTGCAGCTTGTGTTTCGGAGATTTCGCATCGGTTGGGCCAGGGCAACATGAAAAGCGGCTGGTCGAGCCTCCCTTCGGGCAGGCGTGGAGCGGGAGGCGTTGCCGTTGCGCCCTTCAAAATGAGGTCACCGACCGCGACGGGGCGCGTGCTCCCATCGGCAAGCGCGACGTAGGCGCTTTTGGCACCATCCGTGATGTGCCTGGCAGGGCGATTGAGGCCCTCGACGGTGAAGGTCCACGTTTCCCCGTCTTCGATGATTGTCCCAGCCGGCGGCGCGTACTCATGGAAATTGGCGATGACCCGCTTGAGGGTCGCATTCTCGCAGGTGTGGTCCTTCTGCGTGCGCGTGAGCGAGGAATAGGCGAGGGTGAAGCCTTCGAGCCGCGCGCCGGAGACATTGGCGAGCGTGAAGGTGAATTTTCCGCCGGGCGTGGCGGCAGGTTCCCAAACGGATTCGAGACGCAAGACAGGGTACGGCATATGGGATTCCTAGAAATCGGACGATTGAGAAAAGGTTCTGGCGAGTTTGGCCTGTCCGGCGGAAAGCCCGCAATCCACCGGCAAGCAGACGCCCGTGATCGCACCGGCGTCGGGACCAGAGAGGAAGGCGACGGCATTGGCGATATCCTCGGGGCGGGCGATTCGCTCGAGCGGATACCATTGGCGCGCTTCTTCAAAGACATTGGGGTTGGCCCGCGCGCGCTCCTCCCATGCCTGCGTGCGCACCGTGCCCGGTGCGACCGCATTGGCGCGGACGCCGAACTTCCCATATTCGACCGCGATAGCGCGGGTGAAGTGGATGAGCCCGGCCTTCGCCGCGCTATAGGCTGGGTGCCCGAATGTGCCGGTGCCGTTGACGGAGGCGATGTTGACGACAACACCGGCATTGGCCTTGAGGTGATCAGCAGCGGCGTGGAAGCAGTGAAAGGCGCCATTGAGGTTGAGCGCGACATCCTGTGCCCAGCTCTCGGGCGTTGAGGACTGGAGGCTGACACCGAGGGACGCGCCAGCATTGTTGATCAGCAGAGCGATTTCGCCATGGCTGGCCGCTTCAGATACCATGGCGGAGACCGAGGCGGGGTCGGTTACGTCGCACGCGATCGCTACGGCGCGTCCCGGCGCGCCAGACAGCGCCTCAATGCTTTTTTTAGCCGCGGCGGTGTCCTTGTCTGCAAGTACGACGATACGATCCGCGCGCATGAGCTTTTGCGCGATCGCCCGTCCGATATCACCGCCGGCTCCTGTAATGATGGCAACCGATGCACTCATGGCTACTCCGATGACAGGCCCTGGGTGGGATTCGAGGAGAAATGTAGGCTAGTCACCCAGAACCTCCGTGTCGTCTTTGTCGCGGTGGGTGACGAGCTGTTGCTTGATCCGGCGCAACGGTTCGACCGCAGCCTGATTGCGCTTGACCGCTACGAGGTTTGCCAGGATGTCGACGACGATCAGGAAGGCATAGCGGCTGGAGGTCGGCCGCATGATCCTGACCCCTTCCTGCAAATCCACCGGCAAAACGATATCGGCAGCATCCGCGATGGGGCTGTTGGGCCGCGTCAATGCAATGGTGAACGCCTTGTAGCCGCGCGCCGTTTCGATGGTGCGGACGAGCTCCATGTTGCGGCCCGAAAAGGAGGAGGCGATGATGATGTCGTCGGACTGCATCGCCGCTGCCAGCATGAGCTGCATTGTATGGTCGGCACTCGCGGTCACCCTGAGACCGAGCCGGAATAACCGGTTCTGCAACTCATTGGCCAGCATTGCCGAATTGCCGCCCGAACCGAACGCATAGACCATCCCCGCAGACGCAACCTTGGCTGCAGCCTCTTCGATCAGGTCGATATCGAGGCTGCTGTGTACCGCATAAAGCGCGGACTGCGCTTTGGTGACGATATTCTCGGCGATATCGCGCGCGGACTGTGCTTCGGTTTCGGGATTGAGATAGCGCGTACCGATATAGGCGGTCTGGGCGATCCGGACCTTGAACTCGGAAAAGGACTGGCAGCTGAGACGGCGGCAGAACCGCGTCACGGTCGGCGGCGACACTTCGGCCCGCGCAGCCAGCTCGATAATCGAGGCGTTCATCGCAAAGCTCGTATCCGACAGAACGATATCGGCAATCCGCTGCTCGGAGCGGCTCAGATTGCCCATTTCGTCCTGCAAAGTGGCCATGATGTCCATGCGTTGCTCCTCCCGTGGGGTTTTTCGATCAGTCCTTTTCGGACTTATAAGCAACACAGTCGATTTCGACTTTGCAGTCCACCATCATGCGCGATTGCACACAGGCGCGGGCAGGTGGATGTTCGCCGAAATAGCTTTTGTAGACGCCGTTGAACGACCAGAAATCGCGCGGATCGTCGAGCCATACGCCGACGCGCACGATATGCTCGAGCCCGTAGCGGGCCTCCTCGAGAATCGCGAGGACGTTCTGGATCGTCAGGTGGGTTTGCTCGACGATATTGCCATTGATAATCTCGCCGTCTTTCATCGCGACCTGACCGGACACATAGAGCCAGCCGTCGGCCTCGACCGCGCGCGCGAACGGCAGGTTCTGCCCGCCGGCCCCGCTCTTTTCCGCGCCATACCGCTTAATGGCCATTTTCGCCCCTTCTTTGCGACATTTTTGTAAATCATTTTCCTGTTTGGTTGACATCTGACCAGATTCAGGGGATTTTTGCTAGGAAAAATCGCGGATCATGTAAATTTTTTCAATGATGGACCCATTCGCCAATCCGTTTACCGCCACCGATGTCGACAGACGCGCCATTTGGGAAATGCTCGTGCCGCGCGACATCGATGCTTTCCTGTCCGCGGACTGGAGCATGGTGGCGGGTGACTTTATCGCCGAGGGATTTATCGGCATCGATACCCGGCGCGCGCCCAACCCTGATGATTGGCGGCTCGGTTTCCCTTCGCTTGCCGCCTATCGCGACGAATGGCTGCGTCAGGCAGCTGATTTCGCCACACAGGAATTTGCCGAGGATCCACGCATGGCGATCTTCGCGACCACGAACTTGACCGAAATCGAAATCGCCGGGGACCTCGCGCTGGCGCATAAGAAATTCAACGGTGGTATCAAACGTGCCGATGGAGGTTACGACGAAATGAGGTGGCAGACGCTTTACTATTGCCGCCGCCATGATGAGCGCTGGAAGATTTCCGGCTTTACCGGCTACATGCCCTATCCGATGGGAGGCGGCAGCACGACGGTCTGAGGGCCGCGTCAGTATCGCTCGATAAGGAAGTTTCCTCTTGCGACTTTTCGTTGCAGTCCTCGCAACCGAAACCAACACCTTTTCCCCCATCTGCATCGACCGCAGGGCGTTCGAGGCTTCGCTTTACGCGCCTCCGGGCAAACATCCGGAAACCCCTACGCTATGCTCGGCACCGCTTACGGTAGGGCGGGCCATTACAAAAGAGCTTGGCTGGGATTTGGTGGAGGGCACGAGCGCTTGGGCCGATCCGGCCGGGCTGATCAATCGGCAGGCCTACGAATCCCTGCGCGACGAAATCCTCGATCAACTCCGCCAGGCCATGCCGGTCGACGGCGTTGTGCTTGGTTTACACGGCGCCATGGTCGCCGATGGCTATGACGATCCGGAAGGCGATCTGCTCGACCGCGTTCGAGAGATCGTCGGTCCGGATATGCTGGTCTGCGCCGAGCTCGATCCGCACAGCCACCTCACCGCCCGTCGCTGCGCAGCTGCCAATTTCTTCGTCGCGTTCAAGGAATTTCCCCATACCGACTTCGTCGAGCGCGCCGAAGACCTCTGGAGCATTGCCGTAGGTACGCTCAAGGGTGAAATCGTACCCGTTATGTCCGTTTTCGACGTCAAGATGATCGACGTTTTCCCGACATCGCGCGAACCCATGCGCAGCTTCATCGAGAAACTGATGCGCATAGAGCGAGAAGACCCTGAGGTGCTTTCATTATCGGTCATTCATGGCTTCATGGCTGGTGATGTACCCGAGATGGGCACCAAGATTATTGCGATCACCGACGGCAATCGGCAAAAAGGACAGGCGCTCGCCGAACGCCTCGGCATGGAGCTCTTTGCCAAGCGTGGAACCTTCCTGATGCCGCAGGCGAACGTCGCGACAGCCGTCGACGAAGCGTTATCTGTTCCGCCGGGCAAGCCGGTCGTCATCGCCGACATGTGGGACAATCCCGGCGGCGGCACGGCGGGCGATGCGACCATTGTACTTGCAGAGCTTTTGAAGCGCGGTGTCAGCAACGCAGCCGTCGGCACAATCTGGGACCCCGTCGCCGTTCAGATCTGCATGGCAGCGGGAGAGGGCGCTCACATTCCTCTCCGGTTCGGCGCCAAGTCAGCTCCGGGCACCGGCGATCCTATCGACGCGCATGTCCGGATCGCCCGCGTGGTGCCCAAGGCCGAAATGCGCTTCGGCGACAGCTTCGTCCCAATGGGAGATTGCGCGCTGATCGAGGTCGACGGGATCGATGTGATCCTCAACTCTACCCGCGCCCAAAGTTTCGATCCGAGCCTGTTTTCGGCACTGGGCATCGATCCTGAGGCCAAGGACGTGCTGGTGGTCAAATCCACCAATCATTTCTACGATTCCTTCTCCCGCATCGCCAGCCGCATTATCTATTGTGCGGCGGGGACGCCCTATCCGAACGATCCGGCCAAGACTCCCTACCGCAAGGCGCGGCAGGACATCTGGCCGATGGTTGCCGACCCGCACGGGCTTAGAGGCTGACCCAAAAGTCCGACGGGTCGGCTTGGCGGGTCTTTGTTGGCCGGAATTGAAGGGGAATTTTAGCCAATATGTCCAATATTGCCCAAAATTCCCCTTCAATTCCAACCAAAAATCCCTCGCCAATCCTCAACCGCGGACTTTTGGGTCAGCCTCTTATGGAAAAAAAATTCCTGAGCCGAGCGAAAAGTAGCGGCATCCTTTTTCAGCAACCGAGGCCATCAATGCTCGTCGGGACGTCCATCTACGAACTGTCCACCCCGGTACCGGTGATCGACGAGGCCGTTGTTGCGGGTAATATTGCGCGCGTACAGAGCTATATGGACGCCCACGGCCTCGCATTCCGTCCCCACATCAAGACCCATAAGATCCCCGCGCTTGCCGAAGCCCAGCGAGAAGCCGGCGCGCGGGGCATCAACTGCCAGAAGATCTCCGAGGCCGAGGTTTTCGCCGACGCGGGTTTCGACGACATCCTGATTACGTTCAACATCCTGGGTGCGGAGAAATTGGACCCACTGTCGGTCCTCAACACACGCGCGCGCCTCAAGGTCGTCGCCGACGGCCGGCAGACGGTCGCGGGGCTTGCCAGCCAGTTCTCCGCCGACCAACCGCTGACGGTTCTCGTGGAGTGCGACACCGGAGGCGGGCGGTGCGGCGTACAAGGCCCCACCGACGCGTTTGATCTCGCCAAGGCGATTGCCGCCGCGCCAGGGCTCCGCTTCGGTGGACTGCTGACCTATCCCAAACCGTCTTCGGAAGAGGCTGTCGAGGCGTTCTTTTCGGCGACGCTCGCCTTGCTTGCTGAGGCAGGCATAGACTGCCCGGTGGTTTCGACGGGCGGCACGCCCTCGCTCTATTCGGCTCATAAAGTGCCATCGGCCACCGAATACCGGGCGGGCACGTATATCTACAACGATCGGGCCATGATGCGTGCCGGGCACGCCAGTCTCGACCAATGTGCCATGCACGTCCTCGCAACGGTCGTTTCCCGTCCGACTGAAACGCGCGCTGTCCTCGATTCCGGATCGAAGGCGCTCACTTCAGACCTGCTTGGCTTCGAAGATTACGGGTTGATCGTGGACTACCCTGATGCGCGCATCACCGGGCTCTCTGAAGAGCACGCCGTCGTCGACCTTTCAGCTTGTGCGAGAAAGCCAGAGATCGGGGAGAAGCTCCGCATCATCCCCAATCACACCTGCGTGGTTTCAAACATGTTCGACGCGGTGGTGTTCCACCACGAGGGGGTGGTGACGCGCCGCCTGCCAGTCGCGGCACGCGGTCGCGTCTGGTAGGCTGGCCAGATTCCTCTTGGAGCCCGATTTAAAAGTCGGCGGCAGAGGGCTGGCGAGGGATTTTTGGTTGTGGGAGGTGGAAAATCGGAGGCAATATCAGCCATATTGACTTCGAGTTTCCACCTCCCACAGGCAAACAAGGCCCGCCAGACCGACCCGACCGACTTTTAAATCGGGCTCTTATGCGGCTGAAGGGTCGACGAGCGCCGGATCGGCCTCCGAAAGCTCGATCTGCCGCTCGAGCGCCAGCCCATGCTCGTCGAACAGATGGCAATCGACGGCATTGATGCCGACCGTCGCTGGCTTGCCATCGTGGATAGCGGCGGTACCTGGGAAAAGGCCGCAGAAGTCGCCCCCTCCAGAGGTGCCAACGGCGCCATAGGCGACCGAGTGGATGCCCAGTCGTTCAATGACACCGGGGGTAAACGTCGTCGTGAGATCGCCATTGCCGAGGTGGACGTGCTCGGGGCGGATACCCAGCGTCAACGTTTTGCCCACTAGGCCATCATGGCGTGCGACGGGGATCAGCGCCTCGCCGGACCCGTCGAGCGAAACCGTCACGCCGGACGCATCGGCGCCAGTACATGTTACGTTGAGGAAGTTCATCTTGGGGTTGCCGATAAACGCGGCAACGAAGGTGTTGGCTGGTTTGTGGTAGAGCTCTAGCGGCGTTCCGACCTGGGCGATTTCGCCGAAATTGAGCACCACGATCCGATCCGCCATCGTCATGGCTTCGATCTGGTCGTGCGTGACGTAGATCATCGTCGCGCCGAGTTTTTTATGCAGATTCGTCAACTCGATCCGCATCTCGGCCCGAAGTGCCGCATCGAGGTTCGAAAGCGGCTCGTCGAAGAGGAAAATCTTCGGTTCGCGCACGATAGCGCGCCCGATCGCCACGCGCTGGCGCTGGCCGCCCGAAAGCGTCCCCGGCTTCTGCTTGAGCCGCGTATCGAGTTGCAGAACGCGTGCCGCCTCTTGGACCTTGGTACTCAGATCGGCCTCGTTCATCTTTTCGACGCGCAGCGGGAAGGCGATGTTCTCGAAGACCGACATGTGCGGATAAAGCGCGTATGACTGAAACACCATCGCAATTCCCCGCTTGACGGGCGGAAGGTCGTTGACCCGCTTTTCGGAAATGATGATGTCGCCGTTCGTGGCTTCCTCGAGCCCGGCGATCATGCGCAAAAGCGTGGACTTTCCGCAGCCCGACGGCCCTACGAACACGACGAATTCGCCTTCCTTGACATCGAGGTCGACGCTCTTGATCACCTCAATGTTGCTGAAGGACTTCCTGAGTTTCGATAGGGTGAGCTGGCCCAAGGCGATACTCCTATTGGCTTGGGATACCGGGACATCGTCCGGAACTTCCCCCGCACGGCTTGTGCCGCGCGGGGGTTGTGGGTGGAAGAGAGACCTACTTGTATTCCTCGAGGTCGGCTGCCGCGGTCGCAATCGCGTCCTCTGCTGTCGCCTCGCCGAGCACCACGGACTGCACCATGTCGATCATGACGTCCTGGAACCCGCGATAATCGACGAACAGCGGCTCGGGCCCGCCATTTGGAATGCCGTCGATGAAGGGTTTCCACGTCGGGTCTTCGGCCACCAAATCATCAACGCCCGGCACCGGACGCAAGGGCGTAAGCCCATGCACCTTTTCATAGGCAAACTGGTTTTCCGGATTGGTCAGGAAGCGGGCGAATTCGATTGCCAGATCCTCGTACCCGGTGCCGTTGAAGACCGCCAGGCTGTCGGTGATCAGCAGCGTGCCCGGACCGGTCGCACTCGGGCCGGTCGGCAACGGAGCTACACCCCAGTCTATACCCTCGTTAAAGCGCACGCGCTCCCAGGGACCCGATTGCAGGAAGGCGAGCTGCTCGTCGTTGAACAGCGCGCGAAGCTCGGCAGATTCATAGGCCGTCGCGCCGGGTTCGGAGACCGGAACCATCCGTCCGATCGCTGCCAGCGCCTCGACGGCCTCGGGGCTGTTGAGCGTGATGTTGCCCTCTTCGTCGATGACGCTGCCATTGTTGGTATAGAGCCAGTTGAGGAAATGGTGTGCGGTGGAGTCGAAGCTCTTGGCAATCAGACCGTAGCCGGAAACTCCGGTTTCCTCGGCGACAGCCTCGGACATTTCGTAAAGCTCATCCCAGGTCGTGGGCGGGCTTTCGGGATCGAGGCCAGCCGCTTCCATCAGGCCTTTGTTATAATAGAGCGCCTTGGTGGAAAACGCCGTCGGGAAACCCCACTGCTGGCCGTCGAAGGTGACGGTGTCGACGATGTGCGGGTAATACGACGCCTTTTCTTCCTCGGTCATCGGAATGGGCACGATCAGCTCATTGAGCGCGAGCTGCTTGAGGGTGCGCGAACCCATATAGGCGAGCCCGACCGGATCGCCGGCAGCGGCGAGGGTGGTTGCCTTGTCCTGGCATTCGCCCCAGCCGACGACTTCGACCTCGACCGTCACGCCGGGATGGTCGGCTTCGAATTGCTCGATAAGCTCGGGATAGGTTTCGGCGATCTGGTCGCCGCACTGGATGAATCGGATAACCGTGTCCTGGGCAAATGCCGATCCAACCGGCAGGCTCGCGGCAAGGATCGCAACGGCGGAGGCGCCTGCCAACACGCTGGGCGATAGTGCTTTCATTATGATGTTCCCTTTTCTCCTTGAGTAGTCGGTTTGGCGCTTTGTTATTGTTTGACTGCGCCAGCGGTCATGCCTGCAACGAGGTAGCGTTGCAGGAATATGAACATCACGAGCACCGGCGAAATCCCGGTAATGCTCGCGGCCATCAATTCATTCCAGACGACCTCCTGGCGTCCGAAGAACGAGAACAGGCCGACCGATAGCGGCATCAATTCGCTCTTGGAGTTGAAGGTCAGCGCGAAGATGAATTGTTGGGCGAAGGATGTGATGAAGGCGGTGAGCGCCACGACGACGACGCCGGGCATGGCAAGCGGCAGCACCACACGGCGGAAAATATAGAACCGTCCCGCGCCGTCGACCCACGCGGCCTCTTCGAGCTCGCGCGGAATACGCAGCATGTAGGTGCGCAAGAGCCAGATGCCCGTCGGCAGCAGGAAGGCTGTGCCCGGAATGATCATGGCCCAATAGGTGTTGAGAATACCGAATGTGCGCATCAGCCGGTAAAGCGGGATCAGCAGCACCGCGCCCGAGAACATGCTGACGGCAAGGAAGCCACCGAGAACGAGGCCGTGACCGGGAAACTCGAAACGTGCGAGCGCGTAGGATGCCGGCACGATGAGCAGGAGTGCCAGCGCGGTCTGCACAAGCGCGATGAAAAGGCCGTTAACAATGTACCGGCCCAAAAGCGGAACGCTCTGCCACATATCGATATATGCATCGAACGACGCATTTTCCGGGAAGAAATTGTACGGGCGCGAAAAGAGGTGGCTCAGCGGCTTGAGCGACACGAGACCCGCTTCGATGAACGGCATCAGGATGAACAGGAGAAAGGCGCCTGCGCCGATATAAAGCAGCACTTTTTCGATCGGCCCATACCGGTCGATCATCGGGGTATCGCTGGCCTTGGGCGCGGCCTGCGTCTGGGGGACTATGGGCGTAGCTTCCGCGGCGATGCCGTCCCGCACGATGCTGTCTGTGCTCGTCATGCGCCTTGCCTCGAAACTTTGTTGATCAGCCGGAAGTAGAAGAAACAGAAGACCGATAGGAACAGGCAGATCATCACCGCCCGGGCGGCGCCGGCCCCGTATTTGTAGCTGCCGATGGCGGTCTTGTAGGTATCGATGATCATTGTCGTGGTCTGCCCGCGCGGCCCGCCGCCGGTCAAAATCCAGATGATGTCGAAGGAATTGAAGGTGAAGATCAGCGAGAGCGTGGACATCGTCGCGATCGCCGGCAGGAGCATCGGCAGCGTGATGCGCCGGAACCGGTAGAACCGGTTTGCCCCATCGGTCCATGCGGCCTCATAGAGGTCCTTGGGGATCGATTGAACGGCGGCGAGCAGATACATCGTCACCATCGGCACACCGATCCATACGTCAGTAACGATGGTCGACCAGAAGGCCGTATTGCCGTAAGCGAGGAATTCCGTCGGCCCGCTGGTGAGCCCGAGCCCTTCGAGGATCGCCGAAATCATCCCGAACTGGCCGTTGTAGAGCCAGCCCCAGGCAAAGACGCCGATGGGGATCGGAATGATCCAGGGCGGCATGGTGAGGATGCGGAAAAGCGTGCGCCCCGGGATCGCTGCGTTGAGCAACAGCGCGCCGCAGGTGCCGATCAAAATCTTGAGGCCCACCGAAAACGTGGTCCAGACGATGGTGCGCAGGATGATGCCGCCGAACTCGGCGTTGAAGATATCTTCGTAATTTTCCCAACCGACGAAATTGACCGTCGGCCGCAAGGACGCGTCGGTGAACGACAGGTTGATCGTATCGATGAGGGGATACCCAACGATCGCGAGGATGTAGACGAGGGCAGGAAGCAGAAGGAGCCAAGCGAACGTAATGGCGCTTCGGGTTCCAGTCATTTCGTAGCCCCCCTCAGGCTGCGTTTGCGGAAAGCGCGAGATCGAAGCGATCCCATATCTCGCGCATTTCAATAACTTTCCGGGTTCGCCGCGCCTCGTCCATCGCCATGGCTAGCAGGCCGGCTTCGAGTGCGTTGATTGCCGTAACCGGCAAAGGCGCACCTTCGAGCACATGCGCGGTAACGTCTTCGGCCATCTGCTCATCAGCACCGTAGTGCTGGGAAAGAGCTGTGCGTGCCGAGTACCGCTTGTCGACCAGATGCGCGTTGGTCCGTGCCTCATGCACGTTGAGATAGCCGCGGATGAAGTCGCCCTCGGCCATGCCTTTGGAACCGATAACGCAGAAGCGCCGGAACTGGTCGGGCACGTTGAGATTGGTATGGAAGGTCATCGACACGCCGTTCTCGTATTCAACGATGGCTGTCTGGAAATCGACGATGTCACCGTCGCTGTCGAAGACCTTGTCGCTGGCCATCCAGCCCGAAGGCTTGGCATAGTAGACGTCGAGATCGTTTGCGCCGTCATTGGCCGGAGCGTTTTGCGGAACGAAGCTTTTGCGCCCGCCGAAGCTTGCTACACGCGCTGGCCGCGCGCCGACGACGCCGTTGTAAAGGTCGAGATCGTGGCAGCACTTTTCGAGCATGAAGCCGCCGGCATACTGCTCGTAGCGCCGCCAGTCACGCATGAAAAACGCACCATGCCCCGGCTCGATATGCTCGGACGCTTCGATAGAGACGATATCACCCAAGAGCCCTTCTGCCTGGGCTGCGCGCAGGTCTTTATATAAAGGCGCGTAGCGCAGCACGAGCCCAACCAAAAGCTGGTTACGGCCATGACGTGCAATTAACCGGGCCAGTTCATAGCTCTGTTCGATGGTCGAAACGATCGGTTTTTCACAAAAAACCGTGCATCCCGCCTCTAGCCCCTCGCGGATATGATCGAGATGCATGTGGTTGGGCGAACCGATCATCAAGAGATCGATCTTTTCATTCGCAAGCAACGCGGCGATGCTTTCATACGAGGTGCCGGCAGGAATGCCCGCTTCCGTCATGGACGGGAGGCCAGCCGGCGCGGGATCGACATAACCCGCAACTTCGAAATCGCGCCCCATCTCCGTAAATACATGGGCCAGATAGCCCATTCTGAAGCCGAGCCCTACAATTCCAACCTTCATGCCGACGCCCGTTCTGGTCCCTCTGTCGTGTAATTTATTTTCGTAAACTGATCAAAAACCCACCCCTTGTCAACATTGTTTACGGAAAATCGCGGCCTACTATGAAATTCCTTTTCATTTCTGTCGGCTTGGCCGTGTTGTCCCGAGTTCAGTGGCTCTGAGGTGCCGTCGCCGAAACGCCACGGAAGTTGAGGGGGTGGGGCATCGCGGACGGATGTGGGAGAGGGATCGCGCCGCCCGTTGTGAGGACGCGGGTATCCTGGGTCGTGTTCGGCATTTGCGGCATCTCCGGTGCGGAACGGGCGTCCATAAGTTTGCCTTAAACCGGCCGTAGCGCGCTCCCGGCGCCAAAAACTGCCCGGCTAGGTGTATGATTTCAGGTCGGAAATTCAGTTATGCGACAAATGCAGGGGAGATATGCATGAACTTCATGGGCTCTTGCGCGTTTGGCGCTAGCGCAGTTTTGCGCGCCGGTGTTTACGTCGAGAGGTCGTCATAGAGTCGAAATCCATGCCTTTGTCATCCTCCGCTTTTTCTTCCCGCCGCCGCTTTCTTCTGGGGGCGCTGCCCGTTAGCCTGTTCCTCTCGTCGACTGCTGTATCCGCTCTTTTTGCGCAGGAAAATTCGCAAGCCCAGGAACCGGGCCCGCGCCCGGAGGGCGAGCCGTTTTCCTTCGATATTCTGACCGAGACCATGCGCAGGCGAGCCGGAGAGCCGTTCAGCTCCGCCGCAATCGAACTGCCGCCTTTCATGGCGGAGATGGATTATGACGCCTATAGGCATATCCATTTCCGTCCGGACCATGCGCGGTGGTCTGGTCAGGATAGCGCATTCCGGGTGCATGCTTTCCACCTTGGCTGGCTCTATAACGAGCCTGTACGTCTTTACGTGGTCGCGGATGGCCAGGCCATCCCGTTCGGTTTCACAACAGCAGACTTCGACTATCGAGGTGCATTGGCCGACAGCGTTGCGGACGACGCCGAATTGCCTGGCGTCGCCGGGTTCAGGCTCAACTATCCGCTTAATCGTCCCGACCTCTTCGACGAAGTCATCGCCTTCGTCGGTGCCAGCTATTTCCGGGCGCTGGGGCGCGGTAATTTCTATGGGCTGAGCGCGCGCGGGCTGGCGATCAATACCGGCCTTTCCGCCAGCGAGGAATTTCCGCGCTTTTCCGCTTTCTATCTTGAAAAGCCGCTGCCTGGCGCCCGCAACGTCGTCGTCAACGCAGCTCTCGAAAGCCAGAGCGCCACAGGTGCGCTTCGGTTCGATATCCGGCCAGGGACAGAGACAGTCATCGACGTGACCGCACGCTTCTTCTTCCGCAAGGACGTCGAGCAGATCGGTATCGCGCCGATGACCTCGATGTTCCTCTATGCCGAAAACAATCGCTCGTACTTCGACGATTTCCGTCCGCAGGTCCATGATAGCAACGGACTGCAGATTTTGCGCAGCGATGGTGATGTGCTCTGGCGCGCGCTCAACAATCCGCCGCGTCTTGCGAGTTCGTATTTCGCCGAGACCAACCCCCGTGCGTTCGGTCTGTTCCAGCGCGACCGGAGCTTTGCTGAATTTCAGGATGCCGGAGCTCATTACGAACGCCGCCCATCGCTCTTGATCGAGCCGGTCGGTGACTGGGGGGAAGGCAACATCCGGCTGGTCGAAATTCCCTCCGACATGGAGATCAACGACAACATCGTGGCCTTCTGGGTGCCCGCACAACAGGCAAAGGCAGGCGACGAGCGTGAATACAGCTACCGCATGCGCTGGGGCAATCTCGACCCCGATCCGGCCGCGGACCTGGCCTATGTGCTCGAAACCCGGACCGGCCACGGCGGGGTCGCCGGTGTAGAAAATGAACCAGATCTCCGCAAGTTCGTTGTTGACTTCAAAGGCGGCAAGCTTGGCCGCTTGCCCGCGGACATAGAAACGCCACCCGAACCGGTCGTTTCGATCGCTGGCGGGGAGATCGTGCATACCGCACTCTTCAAGATTGACGGGATCGATGTCTGGCGGCTCGCGATCGACGTCCGGTTTGCCGGAGAAGAAACGATCGAACTGGTCGCCCATGTCGCAGGATTCAACCAGCGCCTGACTGAAACTTGGCTATATCAATGGATGCCGACCGCATGAGTGCCTTCTCCGAATCCCAAGAGTCTCGAAACGAGACCGCTATGGCGCAATTGCCCTACGCACCGTTGCCGATGCCTCGCCAACAGCTCGAACCCGAGGTGCCGTTGCGCAGTGTCCTGGTGCGTATGGTGCGGCTACCGCTTCTCACCATACGTCGAGGATATTAGGGAGATGACCGGTTCCGCCGCCAAGGCGGGGGGATATAGGGCTGCAGCGTTTGCGCTCAGCGCGGGGCTGAGTGCCACGGCGTCTTCGCTCTTCATCCAGTTTGCATCGGTGGATGGCCTCACCGCGCTTGATCTGCTGCGCACGGCACTGATCGCGGTGAGTACACTCTGGCTGGCCTGGGGTGCGAGCCAGAGCATCGTCGGTTTGTTCTACCGCTCCAGGACCCACGACCAGGCACAAACCGGCGCCCCGATCCGCGGGCGGACCGCCATTCTGGTACCCATCTACAACGAAGATCCCATCGAAACCTTCTCGCGCATTGCCGCGATGGATGCATCTCTTGCTGCGACCAACATGGGGCATTTCTTTGATTTCGCTATCCTTTCGGATACGCACGACGCGTCCATCGCTGCCCTCGAGGAAAAATGGTTTGCCCGTCTGGTTGCGAGCCGGGATGCTCGTGGGCGCATGTTCTACCGACGCCGCGGGGACAATGCGGGCAAGAAGGCCGGCAATATAGAGGATTTCATCACCCATTCGGGCGCCGCCTACGAATTCATTCTGATCCTCGATGCCGACAGCCTGATGGAAGGGGGCACCATAGTGGAAATGGTTCGGCGCATGGAGGCCGAGCCTGAACTGGGGCTCTTGCAGACCTTGCCGGTTATCGTCGGCGCGCGCTCGCGCTTCGGCCGCGCTATGCAGTTCGCGGCCTCTTTCTTTTCCCCTGTCTTCGCCCGTGGTATCGCGCTTATGCAGGGTCGAGAGGGGCCGTTCTGGGGGCACAATGCCATCGTGCGCACGCGGGCATTCGCGGGCAGTTGCGGATTGCCCGAGCTCAGCGGCAAACCGCCATTCGGTGGCTACGTCCTCAGCCACGACTATGTCGAGGCCGCGCTGTTGGCTCGCGCCGGGTGGCGGGTGCGCCTCGATCCCGATCTTACAGGCTCCTATGAAGAGGGGCCGGAAGACCTCATCGCGTTCGCCAAGCGCGACCGGCGTTGGTGTCAAGGCAACCTGCAGCACGCACGGCTTTTGTTTGCCCCCGGGCTCAAAGCCTGGAACCGGTTTATTTTCATTCAGGGCATCCTCGCCTACCTGTCCTCGCCGATCTGGGCGCTGTTTCTCGTCCTGAGCCTCGCCGCCGCCCATTTCGTGCCACCGCCGGATTACTTCCCCGAACCCTATCAATTGTTCCCGGTCTTTCCGGACGATCAGACCTCAAAGGCCATAGCGCTCCTTGCGGGCATTTTCGGTCTGTTGATCATGCCCAAGCTGTTCATTTTGATACGCGCCGTGATGACGGGTGAGGTTCGCCGTTTCGGCGGGGCAGCGTTGGCAGGCGCTTCGGTGGCCACCGAACTGATCCTGTCCAGTCTTCTTGCGCCACTCATGCTGATGTTCCAGACCCGGGCCGTCATCGAGGTGCTTTTGGGGCTTGACGGTGGTTGGCCGCCGACTCGGCGCGACGGCACGGTGATGCCGTTGCGCGACGCTTGGGCCGTGACCAGTTGGGTGGTCGTCATTGGTGCGTTTTTCCTTGCTGGCGCATCGTATTTCCTTCCCGAGATCGTGCCATGGATCCTGCCCGTTGCTATTCCGATGATCGCAGCGCCGCTTCTGGTTTCCTGGTCGTCCGGCCGGAGCACAACTGCGCTCTTCCGTTCCCCATTGGAGGCTGAGCCGAGCCCAGTGCTGCTTGAACGTGAACGCGCTGTTTTGGCCTGGACCGGACCGCAAGGCATCATGGAAGTGGTAGAAAACAAACCTACCGGTGGTGCGCGCCGCCATGCATAAAGACGCGCTGCGGACGCGCGATGTCGTTCCACCCGGTGTCGTGCAATCGGTTGCATCGGCTGGGAAGAGCCCCAGGGATGCGCGGATCGACGTGTTCCGCGGGCTGGCGCTCGTGATGATTTTCATCAACCACGTGCCCGGCACCCTGTTCGAGCATTTTACCAACCGAAATTACGGCTTTTCGGATGCCGCGGAGGCGTTCGTCTTTCTTTCCGGCGTCGCTGCCGGGCTCGCCTATTCGACTCGCTTCCTTTCCCGTCCGCTGTGGCCGGCAATCGCGAAGGTCTGGGCGCGCGCCCGCGCGCTTTACTTCGTCCATCTTTCGACGACCGCCATGGCAATGGGCATCATGGCAGCCGGAGCGCTCTATTTCAGGCTACCCCAATTGCTGGGAACAATAAACATGGCGCCGATCTTCACCCATCCACTCGGCGTCATGATCGGCATCCCGACGCTCGGCCACCAATTGGGATATTTCAATATCCTGCCGCTCTATACGGTGTTCCTGCTGGCCACGCCCGCGATGATCATTGTGGGACTGAAGCGGCCGTTGCTCCTGCTCGGGACGTCGATCCTCGTTTGGGCGATTGCCGCCCAGTTCCGTTTGAACTTCCCTGCTTACCCCAATCCCGGCGGATGGTTTTTCAACCCGCTGACGTGGCAGATCCTTTTTGTGCTCGGGCTTCTGACCGGCATGGCGATGAAGCGCGGTGAGCGTTTTGTGCCGAAAATCGGCTGGCTGACATGGGCGAGCGGCCTTTTTCTTCTTGCCATACTGATCTGGCGTCTGGTGCCCGAGATGGGCGTTATGGGCCGGGCCGGGCTGGGTGTGTTGCGTGAATTGGGAGTCCCGTACTCCTTCGTCGGGTTCGACAAGACCTTCCTGGCGTTCCCGCGCATGCTGCACTTCCTCGCGCTCGCCTATTTTCTCTCCACGCAAGGTTGGGTTGAAAGGTTTGCGCGCAGCACCTGGATGGCACCCTTCGCGCTCCTGGGGCAGCACGGTCTTGCCGTTTTTGCTACCGGATCGGTGCTGTCGATTCTCATGCAGGCGATCAAGGCCGGTATCGGCGATCACCTTATTACCGACGCGCTGTTGCTGGGGAGCGGACTGGCGGTCCAGTTCGCGCTCGCCTACGGGCTACGCAGAACGTCGCAGATGAAGGTCGCCTAGGTCGCGATCACGCTTGGGCTCTGTGCCGCACTATGCTACGCCCTGTTCCGGTTTGGGAGGAGCGTGAACAGAGCATGACTGATCTTGCAGGCACTGCAGTCAACACCGTCACAGTGCACCTTAGTGAGGCGTTGTTTGGTGAACGTGAGCGCGAACTGGCGCAGTACGGTGCCATTACCGCCAGTACGTTCCGCTATGACAACGGAATCGCCGCGCTCCGTATCGCCAATGCGCGCGGCGAAATCGTCGTGCTCCCATTCAAGGGGCAGCAGATTTGGCGCGCCCGGTTCGATGGTCGCGACCTCACTATGAAGTCGATGTTCGATACGCCGCGCCAGACAAGCAACTATCTCGAAAACTACGGCGCCTTCCTCATCCATTGCGGCATGTCCGCCATTGGTGCGCCTGGGCCTCGTGACGATCATCCTCTTCATGGTGAGGTACCCAACATGACGTTCGATACCGCCTATCTGCGGTTCGATACGGATGCCGGCACTGTCACCATCGGAGGCGTGGTGCGCTATGGCAAGGCTTTCGCCATAGACTATAGGCTTCGTACGGAAGTCACGCTCGGTGCCGATGCTGCCGTGATGGATGTCGCTGTGACGCTCGACAATCTGATGAGCGCCGAGATCGCGCTCATGTATCTCGGCCACATCAATTTCCGGCCTGTCGACGGTGCGAAGCTGGTCTATTCGGCGCCCTATACGCCCGAAGCCATTCGGGTCCGCGAAGCGATCCCCAGCCACATCACGCCCAAGCCCGGGTATCCCGAATTTCTTGCGGCATTGGCGAAGGAACCTGAGCTCCACCACGACATCAAGCCGGATCTTGCATTTGATCCCGAGGTTGTTTTCGATGTTGCGATGCAGACCGATCCCGAAGGCTGGGCCCATGCCCTGCAGCGCCATCCAGACGGCACTGCCGACTACGTCTCGCATCGCCCTGACCAGCTCCCCCGCGCCATCCGCTGGATATGCCGCACTGGCGACCAAGACGCGCTCGGGCTCTTGCTGCCTTCAACCTCGGGCACCGAAGGACGTGCCACCGAACAGGCCGCTGGACGCTACGCGGCGGTGCCGGCACACAGCACCTGGCGCGCCAACTATCGGATGGGCCTGCTGACGGCTATCGAGGTCGAGGCCATGACAGTGCGGATCGACGCGATCTGCGGGCGCGGCTGAGCGTTCCGCTTGCCGCCTTTGTATTGGCGCCGCATCTCGTTTATTGATCGCCCTCAGTATTCAATAACGAGTCGAGGCGTTGGGGCAGATCGGGTAGATGGACACACAGAACGGCGCAAAAGCGAACAAGCGCGATCCCGAACGCACACAAAGCGCGATCCTCGAGGCGGCGACCGCCGAATTCGCCGCAAAGGGTATCGGTGGCGCGCGGGTCGACACGATTGCCGAGCGCGCAGGCACCAACAAGCGCATGCTCTATCACTATTTCGGCGACAAGATCGGGCTCTACACCGCCGTTCTCGAAGCGGCCTATCGTTCGATCCGGACCGCCGAGCATGAACTGGACCTCACCCATAAATCCCCGGTCGAAGCGCTATCCGAGCTCGCCCGGTTCACCTGGACCTATTTCCTCACCCACCCGGAATTCATCAGCCTGCTCAATACTGAAAACCTCTACGAGGCCGAGCACCTCAAGGGCTCGAAATATCTGATGGAAATGCATTCGCATTTCATGACGGAATTGGCCGACGTACTCGAACGTGGGGCTGCTGAGGGCGTCTTCCGCCCCGGCATCGATCCGCTGACGGTTTATCTCACCATCGCCGCCATGTGCTATTTCTACCTCTCCAACAAGCATACGTTGTCAGCGATCTTCGATCGCGACTTGCAGGAAGCCGAACGGCTCAAGAGCTGGGAAGAGCACGTTGTGGAAACGACGCTGGCCTCTGTCAGGGCTTGAGATGGTTGAGTACCATCTCGACCGCGTGCGCCTCGCGCGCGTCGATCTGACTTTCGCTTGAAAGGTCGGTCTCGAAGATGACGGAAAGCGTGGCGTTGTTCGAGACGTAGAAATACCCGAGCGCGGCAATCGAAATGTATAGCTGCACAGGATCGACATCGGATCTGAACACGCCAGCTGCGCTGCCGCGCTCAACCAGCTTGCGCAACTGCTCGACGAGCGGCGAATGCAACCCGTGCATCTCGGGCAAAGTCTTGATGTAGCGTGCCTGCAGAAGGTTCTCGTTGGTCAAAAGCGCGATGAACCACGGGCTTTGAAGAAAGTGCCGGAACGTAAAGCGCACCAGCCGCGAAACGGCTTCGGCGGGCTCGTATTGATCGAGCTCCAACGCCCGCTCGCCCTGCCGGATCTGGCGGTAGGCTTCGATAAGGACGGTTTTGTACAAGCCTTCCTTGTTGCCGAAATAATGGTAGAGCATCCGCTTGTTGGCCTTGGCGCGCTTCGCGATTGCATCGATCCGCGCACCCTCAAAGCCCCGTTCGGTAAACTCTGCCCGCGCAGCCGCAAGGATCGCTGCCTGCGTCCGTGCTGCGTCGCGGGGGCGGGCCTTGGATGCCGCCGGCCTATCCCCGGTTTCGTTAGCCGGACCGGCCCGTGGGGAGGACGCGCTTGAAGAGACCCGCGACACCTGCGTTCACCTTGGGAATGCTCATTAAAATTGTGATTACGATGACGATCCACAGGGCCGCGCTGATCGGGCGCGTGAAAAATGGCGTCGGATCGCCGTCGGTGATCAAAAGTCCGCGTCGCAAATTGACATCGAGCAGATCGCCCAGGATGATCCCGAGAACGAGCGGCGCCATGGGATATTTCATCTCCCGCAGCACGAAGCCGACCAGTCCGAACGCGATCATCACATAAACGTCGAACATGCGTTGGGTGATGGCGAATGAGCCGACGACGCACAAGACGAATACCACCGGCATCAGCTTCTCGCGCGGCACCGTCAGCACACGCACGAGCAGGCGGGTGAGCGACAGTCCGTAGATCGTGATGGCGATTGTCGAGAGCAGAAGCATACCGACGACCTGATAGACGAATTCCGGGTTTTCGACCATGATCTGCGGGCCGGGACGAATGCCGTGGATGAGCATCGCCGCGATCAGAACGGCCGCTGCGGCCGAGCCGGGCAGGGCGAGCGTCAACGTCGGTATCATGGCGCCGGGAATAACCGCGGAATTGCCAGTTTCGGCGGCGACAAGCCCTTCGATCGATCCTTTGCCGTAAAGGTGCTTCTCCTTACTTGCGCGCCGCGCGGCAGCGTAGGACGACCAGGAGCCGATATCCTCACCTACACCAGGGATAATGCCGGCAATCGTTCCGATGATGCCTGAACGGATCGTCGTCCACCAATGCTTGGTGATATCGCTTAACCGGGGGATGACCCGATCGGTGCTCTGCGCCATTTCAGGCACAGCCGTACGCTTCATCACCGTGAGGATTTCCGCAAAACCGAATGCCCCAACCATGGCCGGAATAAGATCGATCCCGCCACCGAGCTGGCTGATCCCGAAGGTGAAACGCTGATGCGCGTGCAGGTTCTCCATGCCCACCATGGCGAACATCAGACCCAGAATACCGGCGATGTAACCTTTGATAGGATCGTCGATCGCGGTGAGGCGCCCCGAAATAATCACGCCGAAAAGGGCGAGCCAAAAGAATTCGTAGGACTGGAACCGCAGCGCGAACTCCGCCAGCCATGGGGCGATCAGCGCAAGGAAGAATACGCCGACCACTGTGCCGAGCGCCGAGGACGTCGTAGCGATTCCCATCGCCATCCCCGCCTTGCCCATCTTGGCGAGCGGGAAACCGTCGAGTGTCGTCGCTGCGCTCGCCGGCGTGCCGGGAATGGCGAGTAGGATGGCAGAGCGGCTGCCCCCATAGATCGAGCCCACATACATAGCCATCAGGCTCAGAATCGCCTGATCCGGCGCCATTTTGTAAGTGAGGGTCACCAGCAGTGCGACGCCCATGGTTGCTGTCAGGCCCGGCAGCGCGCCGATGACAATGCCCAGAAGGCTAGCCCAGGCGAGATTGAACAACGCCTCGGGAGTCAGAAAGTGCGTAACGCCATTGGCAAGGAGGATGAGGCCGTCAAACATGCTTTGGTCTCGCTAAGGAAGGCGGACAAGGAAGCCGTACTGGAAGACCGCCGTCACGACGGCCGCGACGATCACGGCCTGTATGGCGGCCAGGATCGCCGATCTCAGGAGCGGCTTGGGTGTATCGTTGAGCCAGACCTCGAAGGCGACGATGAGCGCGAATACAAAGAGCCCCGTCGCCAGCCAGAACGGCACAAGTCCAACGAGCACCAGCGCATAGATGAGCGACAGTGCGGTGGCGACCGCGAAGCGGATCGCCTGTTGGGAAACGAAAATCGCAGCAAACGCGCCCCAACCGGCTTTGCCCCGGATACGCGAAAGGCCCTTTGCGCCCAGAAGGACGCCGCTAATCGCCAGCAGCGCACCCAACAAGCCGGGTACCAGCCCGGGAACGGTCGAAGGATGAATGCCGCGGATTTCGAGACGGGGCATCACCCATGACAGGTAAACAATCGTGAGGCCCAGAAGGGTAAACACTACGCCGCTGAGGAAATCGGCGCGGTTCATCCAGTCTGGCCGGTGTTCGGAATCGGAGGTCTGCTCGTCCATTTGCGCACCCGGAAAATTGGCAAAGGGCACCCGGAACGCGCCGGGTGCCCGAACACTCGGTCTGTGCGAGACGGTTACATCTCGGTGCCGGTTTCGCAATCGATGCCGATTGTCGAAGGGTCGTTCACTTCAAGTCCGCGGCCTTCGGCGGCACAGGCTTCCATGATCACGACGGGCATGGAGAGTGCACGCGCCTCTTCACCATAAGAAGGCGAGAACACGGCACCATTGGTCTGCGCGTAGTCCATCAGCGCTTCCGAGTTCGAAACGTGTTCTTCCCAGATCTGGTTGACTGTTTCGACGACTTCCTCGGGCACGCCCTGCGGAATGAAGATACCGAAATAGTCAGGCGCGATCGGGAATTCCGGCATCCACTCGGTGATCGGCGGAATCGGCTCGGCGCCTTCGATGGTGAGCGGCTCGGCCGACAGCACGGCGAGTGGACGCAGCCGTCCACCGCGGATCAACTCGGCTTGCTCGACGGCAAGCTGCGTGGTGACCATGGCTTCGCCACCGGCCGTCGCAATCGCGGCCGGTCCGCCGCCGTCATAGGTCACCATGCGGTATTCGAAATCGCCCTCATGGCCAAGCCCGGCGATCGCCATGCCGCCTGAGGAGGTGACGCCCGCCGTGCCGACGGTGATTTCGCTGCCGTGATCCTTGAAAGCTTCAAGCAGCTGACCGAAATCTTCGAATTCGCTGTCGGCCGGAACCGATACCACTGGTACATTGGCCACGGAAAGGTAGATGTGCCAGTCATCGATACTGGTGTCGGGGACAAGCCCGGTCACGGTATAGGTGGCGTTGTTGGCAATCGCATTGGCCGTCCAGGTGTAGCCGTCCTTTGGCGCGTTGAGCACTTCCTGCGTGCCCACGGCGCCCGATGCACCCGGCTGGTTGACGACGACGATCTCGGTGCCCAGTTGCTCGGCAAGGATCGGAGCCGTAACGCGGGTTACCTGGTCGGTCGAACCGCCAGCACCCCATGGTACGATGATGTTGATCGGGCGATCCGGCTGCCAGGAATAGTCCTGGGCGAACGCCCCCGCCGCCGTGAGGGCGATGGTCGAGGCGGCCACGGCAAGCGCGGCCTTGGTCACAAGACGCATGATTTCCTCCCAAAAGTTATCGCGCCGCAGGCATGACAATGCGCAGCGCTGGCACGGGACTCTGACGACAGAGTTGAAAGCTGTCAAGAAGTAAGTAACTGGTTAGTTCCCTTGTAATCGAAGTGCTCGCTACTCCCCTCGAGCAAGAAAGTCCTATGCATGTCCGCCCGCTCTGCGGCCGCTGGGTGGACGGGGACAACGCTATCTCGACTCTTTCCCCATTCGACCAAAGACGGGCTCAACGCCGCTTGACGCCTCCGGAATCCTCTTGTAAGTAACTGGATAGTTACAACGATACCAACACAAAGAGGGGTGGAGGTCCGCAATGGCGCAACGCCGCATCGGCATCATCATGCACGGCATCACTGGCCGTATGGGGCATAATCAGCACCTGGTCCGCTCGATCCTCGCGATCCGGGACCAGGGCGGCCTATCGCTGTCGAATGGCGATACGCTGATGGTGGATCCCATTCTGGTTGGCCGCAACCTCGACAAGGTCAAGGCCGTAGCGGAGAAGCACGGCGTTGCCCGCTATTCTGACGACCTCGATGTTGCGCTCGCCAACAAGGACGACGAAATCTTCTTCGATGCCGGCGCCACCAAAATCCGCGCGGGCCTGATTGAGAAAGCGCTCGCCGCCGGCAAACATGTCTATTGTGAAAAGCCGACCTCGGACGACCTCTCCGTTGCCATCGATATTGCCAAAAAGGCCATGGCTTCCGGCCTCAAGCACGGTGTGGTTCAGGACAAACTGTTCCTGCCGGGTCTGATGAAGCTCAAGATGCTGCGCGAGTCCGGCTTCTTTGGTGAGATCCTCTCGGTTCGCGGCGAATTCGGTTATTGGGTTTTCGAAGGAGACTGGCAGAAGGCGCAGCGTCCCTCCTGGAACTATCGCAAGGGCGACGGCGGCGGCATCATCCTCGATATGCTTCCGCACTGGCGCTATGTGATGGACAAGACCTTTGCGCCGGTCAAATCCATCTCGTGCCTTGGCGCGACGCACATCAACAAGCGCGTCGACGAGCAGGGGAATACCTATAAAGCCGACGCCGACGACGCGGCCTACGCAACCTTCGAGCTCGAAGGCGGCATCATTGCCCAGATCAATTCGAGCTGGACCGTTCGCGTGCGCCGCGACGACCTCGTCACCTTCCAGGTCGACGGCACGCACGGTTCGGCGGTTGCCGGGCTGCACAAATGCTGGACCCAGCACCGCGTCAACACGCCCAAGCCCGTCTGGAACCCCGACCAACCCCAGACCATGGATTTCTTCAACGACTGGGAAGAGGTCCCGGACAATTGGCCCGCGGATAACGGCTTCAAGGTCCAGTGGGAGCTGTTCTTAAAACACGTCGTCGAAGATGGTCCATGGGAATACGGCCTCGAAGCCGGCGCCAAGGGCGTGCAGCTTGCCGAACTCGGCCTCAAGTCCTGGGAAGAACGTCGCTGGCTCGACGTTCCCGATCTCGGCCTTTAAGGGGGCACGCTATGGTCAACCTGCCCAATGCCGACGGCTCGGTCTCGGCCTACACGGTCAAGAACGCGCCGGTCGAAATCAAAAAGCGCAAGGCCTCCGGTTTCAATCGCATCGCCTATGCCGCTGCCCACGTCGTTGCCGACCCGTTCGCCGACACCGATCCCTGGCTTACCCCCGCGATCGATTGGGACAAGACGGTGGCTTTCCGTCACCACCTCTGGGATTTGGGACTGGGTGTCGCCGAGGCCATGGATACGGCCCAGCGCGGCATGGGCCTTGGCTGGCCGGAAGCGAAAGACCTGATCGGCCGCGCACTTAAGGAGGCGGAGAGCCGAGACGACGCGCTGATCGCCTGCGGTGCGGGCACCGACCACGTCGCGCCGGGCCCCGACGTCACAATAGATGATATCGTCAGGGCCTATGAAGAGCAGATCGAGGCGGTCGAAGCCCACAACGGCCGCATCATCCTCATGGCCTCGCGCGCGCTCGCAGCCGCAGCCACGGGGCCGGACGACTACATGCGCGTCTACGACCGCATTCTCTCGCAGGTCGCCGAACCGGTCATCATCCACTGGCTGGGCGAGATGTTCGACCCCGCGCTCGAAGGTTATTGGGGCAAGGCCGATCACATGGCGGCCATGGATATCGCGCTCGATGTGATCGCGGGCAACGCCAGCAAGGTCGACGGCATCAAGATTTCCCTGCTCTCGAAGGAAAAGGAAATCGACATGCGCCGGCGCCTGCCTGAGAGCGTCAAGATGTATACCGGCGACGATTTCAACTACGCCGAACTCATCGCGGGAGACGATGCCGGGTATTCCCATGCCCTGCTGGGTATTTTCGACGCCATCGCCCCCGCTGCTTCAGCTGGGCTCGAGGCTTTGGGCAAGGGCGACGAAAAGGCATTCTACGACGTTCTCGAACCGACCGTCCCGCTCTCGCGCCATATCTTCAAGGCTCCCACGCGCTTCTATAAGACCGGCGTCGTGTTCCTCGCCTATCTCAATGGCCTCCAGGACCACTTCACGATGATCGGCGGACAAGAGTCCACACGTTCGACCCAACATCTGGCCGAGCTGTTCCGGCTGGCCGATGACGCTCGCGTTCTGATGAACCCCGAGCTTGCCGAAAGGCGCATGCGCGAGGTCATGTCGGTGCGCGGGATCGCGCAAGGGTAGGCCGCAATGGCACCGATGCAATCGGGGGGAAATACACAATGAGCCTTGAAGGCCTGTCCATCAACCTTGCCACGACGCGCGGCGCTTGGGGGTTTGCCGATGCGGTCGACGGGTGCCTGCGCCATGGCATCACCTCGATTTCGCCCTGGCGCGACCAGGTCCACGACATCGGGCTCAAGGAAGCCGTGCGGATCGTTGAAGGCAACGGCATCAAACTCACCGGCCACTGCCGCGGCGGTATGTTCCCCGCCATGGACGCCGCCGGCTTCCAGGCCAATATCGACGACAACAAACGCGCCATCGATGAGGCCGCCGCGCTCGGTGCCGATTGTCTCGTGCTCGTCGTCGGCGGCTTGCCAGGATCGTCCAAGGATATCGGCGATGCCCGCAAGCAGGTGACCGACGGCATCGCGGCGATCCTGCCCTACGCGCGCGGGAACAATGTCCCCCTCGCCATCGAGCCGCTCCATCCCATGTACGCAGCCGACCGCGCCTGCGTGAACACGCTCGGGCAGGCGCTCGATATCTGTGTGGAACTCGGCGACGGCGTCGGCGTCGCAATCGATGTCTACCATGTCTGGTGGGATCCCGAACTTGAGCAACAGATCGCCCGGGCCGGCCAGATGGGTGCGATCTTCGCGCACCATATCTGTGACTGGCTTGTGCCGACGAAAGATCTGCTGCTCGACCGCGGCATGATGGGCGACGGCGTTATCGACCTGCCACGCATTCGCCGCTGGATCGAAGCCGCAGGCTTCCATGGAGCCCAGGAAGTTGAAATCTTCTCGCAAGACAATTGGTGGAAGCGTCCGGGCGACGAAACACTCGCCGCCTGTGTCGAACGCTTCAACACTGTCTGCTCTTGAATAAACGCGCGTGCGAGCACCATTTTCTCCCGTGCGCGCTGCAAACAGAACCCGTTGCCAACCCCGAGCCTTGCGCCGCAAGAGTGCATCGCGTACCTCTCTGGACACTTCTTTAGGCGTTCCCGGGCGATCAATTGAGACCAGAGATAGACGCGATCATCGAGCTGGCCATTAAAGCCGGCGCCGAAATCCTCAGAATCTACGGTGAGGACTTCGCGGTTACCCTCAAGGACGACGCCTCCCCTGTCACCGAAGCCGATCTGCGCGCCGAAGCCATTATTCTTGAAGGGCTGGGCGCGATTGCACCGGGCATTCCCGTCGTCGCCGAGGAATCCGTCGCCGCTGGTCGCGTACCTGAAAGCGCC
This sequence comes from Pelagibacterium halotolerans, assembly GCF_044811015.1. Classification (GTDB taxonomy): domain Bacteria; phylum Pseudomonadota; class Alphaproteobacteria; order Rhizobiales; family Devosiaceae; genus Pelagibacterium; species Pelagibacterium halotolerans_A. Next base: position 1,615,674 of record NZ_CP085243.1, on the reverse strand, counting down.
GAGCGCTTCTTTCTCGTGGACCCGCTTGATGGCAGCAAGGAATTCGTCTCCCGCAATGGCGAGTTCACCGTCAACATCGCGCTCGTTGAAAGAGGTATTCCCGTCCTCGGCGTTGTCTACGCCCCCGCGCTCGGGCAAATCTGGTGGGGCAGTGAAGGTGGAGGTGCCTTTCATGCCGCCGTCGCGAACGGCACCGTAACCGATGCCAGGAAAATCGCGTGCCAGCCTTGCGGCGAGAACGGTCTTCGCGTCGTCGGCAGTCGTTCGCACGCAACGCCCGAACTCGATACCTACCTCAAGACTATCCCGGTCACCGATTTCGTCTCGGTTGGCTCGTCGCTCAAATTCTGTCTCGTTGCCGAAGGTCGCGCCGATTTGTACCCGCGCTTTGGTCGCACCATGGAATGGGATACGGCCGCCGGCGACGCCATATTGCGCGCCGCAGGCGGCCGTGTGCGGACCCTCAGTGACGAGCCTTTAGTTTACGGCAAGCGCGATCAGGCCGATGAGACCGACTTTGCGAATCCGTTCTTCATCGCGGACAGCCGACCGGGCAAATAAAACGGGGCAAGGGGCGATGATACCAAATTGTGCGTTCACGCGAACCTGCGCTTCCAATAGGATGCCCGGCAGATCAAGCGGAGGCGGATTTGATCGCTAGCCTTGTCGAGCCATTCGGTGCATTGATCGTCGCGGCGGTCGTTGCTGTCCTGTTCGTTGCATTCGCCCGTGAATGGCGCTCTCCCGAAGTCAGTGCCGCCGTGGCAGTATCCGTACTTCTCGTCGTCGGCGTGCTTTCGGTCGACGACCTGCTGAGTGTGCTGTCCAACAGCGCGCCGGCGACAATCGCGGGAATGTTCGTCATTTCGTCAGCGCTTGTGCGCACCGGTGCGCTCGAGGCGTTCGCGCGCCGCGTAACCGCGCGTGCAAAGGTGCACCCACAGCGGACCCTGCTCTTTTTCCTCATTGCCATCGCGGTCATGTCGGCCTTTATGAACAACACACCGCTCGTGATGCTGATGATACCGGTGGCCGTCGCCATGGCGCGGGAAATGAAAAGCTCGGCCTCCAAGCTGCTTATCCCCGTCTCGTTCGCTGCAATCCTCGGCGGCATGTGCACGCTGATCGGCACATCGACCAACATCCTTGTCGATAGTGTCGCTCAGCAGAACGGTATCGAGCCGTTCCACATTTTCGAGATCGCTCCGCTCGGCGTCATTGTCGCCACAGTCGGTATTGGCGTCATACTGCTGGTCAAGAGGTTGCTGCCGGACCGGACGACGGTATCCTCGCTTTCCGTCTCGGAAAACAACAAGAAGTTCGTTCTTGAGGCAGTGATCGAGGACAACTCTCCCCATGTTGGCAAGAAAGCGCGTGAGGTTGCTGCCTTCAACCGGCCGGACCGGCAGTTGATCGATGTCCTGCGCGCTACGTTCTCGCTACGCCGGCACATGCACGACGTGGTCTTGCAGCCCGGCGACGTCGTGGTTCTGCGTACGTCCGTCGCCGAATTGCTCTCCATGAAGGAGGAGGGCGATTTGAACACGGCGCCAGAGACCGAGCATATGCAGTCCCTCGGCGCACGTGCATCGACCGTCGTCGAAGTTCTAATCGGCCCCGACTCCGGTATTCTGGGCAAAACCTTGCGTCACCTCCGCCTACGCCGGCGGTACGGCGTCTATCCCATAGCGCTGCATCGGCGCGGCGCAAACCTTGCCGAGCGCTTCGAGACGACTGCGCTTGAGGTGGGCGACACCCTGCTTGTCGAAGGCGCGCAGGAAGATTTGCGGCGCCTCGTGGAGGATTATGACCTCGTCAACGTGTCTGAGCCTGCCGCCCGGGGGTTCCGGCGCGCTAAGGCACCGCTTGCGATCGGCGTTATGGCCGCGGTTGTCGTTGGCGCTGCGCTCGGCATCATGCCGATTGCCGGCCTCGCCGTCATTGGCGCGGCGACGGTGCTGGTGACGCGCTGCGTCGAGGTTGATGAAGCCGTACAGGCCGTCGATTGGCGCATACTGGGTCTCATCATCGCGATGCTCGGGATCGGCGTGGCCATGGAAAAGGTCGGTCTCGTAGAGAATATCGTCGGGGTCATCGCACCGTTCCTCGGCGGACTTTCACCGATCTTTGCATTGGGCGTAATCTACATTATCGCCTCGGTCCTCACCGAAGCCGTCACGAATAACGCCGTGGCTGTCATCGTCACTCCTATCGCCATTGCGCTGGCAACCAGCCTCGGCCTCGATCCGCGGCCGTTCGTCGTGGCTGTTATGTTTGCCGCGAGCGCGAGCTTCCTGACCCCGATCGGCTATCAGACCAATACGCTGGTCTATAGCGCTGGCGGCTACAAGTTCTTCGATTTTGTGCGCGTCGGCATAGCGATCAATCTCGTCGTCTTCACCATGTCCATGATATTTATTCCGATATTCTGGCCGCTTGTGCCTTAGTTGAAGCGGAACGGCACGTGTGCGCCGGCGTTGAAAATATCGGTGGGAATTGGGGCAAGCATGGACACGATTGCAGCGCTGGCAGGAAATCCAACCCATACGCCGCTCGGCGTTATCGCCGTGCGGATGCTGATCGCTGCGGTCCTCGGGGCGTTGATCGGGCTCGAACGTGAACTCAAAAGGCACCCCGCAGGCCTGCGCACGCATATGCTGACCTCACTCGCGGCGGGCCTTTTCACCATCATGACCTTTGAGATCTACTACGAGATGGCTGAACTCGGGGGCGACACGGCGCGCCTCGATCCTATCCGCGTCATCGAAGCCGTTACCGCCGGTGTCGCGTTCCTCGCTGCCGGTGCGATCATCCGGGCGGGTGCCGAAGTCAAAGGGCTCACGACCGGTGCGACGATGTGGATGGCGGGCGCGATCGGCGTGGCCTGCGGCGCCGGTTTTTATACCGTCGCCGCCATCGGGGCGGTGCTGGTGCTGATTATCACCCGCATCATTGGCTGGCTGGAAAAGCGCTTTATCAAAGGCTGAAGTAGGGAACACTGGTCCGGCCCAAGCGTTCGTCCTTTGATGTCAATCGGAGACGACAAATGCCTGCACAATCGAAGGCACAACAAAAAGCTGCAGGCGCGGCCCTTGCTGCCAAGCGCGGGGAAATCCCAAAAAGTCAGCTCAAGGGCGCGGCTCGCGATATGGAAAAGTCCATGACCGAAACGGAACTTGAGGACCTCGCCGAGACAAAGCGCGAGAACCTTCCAAAAAGGAAGTCATAGCCTCACGCTATGCGGCAAGGCGCAGAAGGGCGCTCAGTTCGGTGAGAAGTCTTCGCGGTTCGACGGGCTTGGCGCGGACGGGGACGTCGGAAAACTCCGATTTCAGTATGTCGCGGTCATTGTGTCCGGTCTGGAACATGAACGGGATCCCGCGGGTGAGCAGGATGCGCGCCACCGGAAAGACCTTTTCACCGGAAAGGTCGACATCGAGAAGCGCAAGGTCCACGTCCATCGTGCACGCCGCCTCGTGCGCAGCGCTTAGCGTGCAGCATGGTCCCACAACTGTTGCCCCGCCCTTCTCAAGACTATCTGCGATATCCAGCGCGATAAGGACGTCGTCTTCCACAACCAGTACGCGTGCGCCATCGAGATCGTGGGCCGTCATAGCTCGCCTCCTTTCGCGCGGTCGAATGTATGCACGTCCCCTTGCACGGCCGTTAACGCGGAAGTGGGTACATTTATCCGCACATTTGCCGAAAATTGCGCTGATAGGGTTACCCGATTGTTACCCATGACGCCGCGCACTTGTGCATCGCTTGATAGTGCCGCTGGTCCGACTCATTTGAGGCTCATACGCAGGAGGTACGCAAAAGACCCAGGAGAGTGCCCGTGCCGTCCGCATACATCCTTGCCAAGGACAAGCTCGAACAAGCGCGCGCGATGATGGCCAATGAGGTCTGGAGGGACGACCAGGTCGACCATATGCTCAACATCGCCATCGCACGCCTGATCGACCTCGATAAAAGCCTCATTAACGGCAGTGTTCATTGCGCTGCGAATGCCGCCCATCAACCTATCGATATGATCGCATGGTCAGCCCGGCCCAAAGGGCAATAGATCGCATTCATCCGGTTCTGCCATAAATTGGAACCACTTGCCGTCGACAAACTTGCTCAAAACAGAAACACTGGTGACAGTGTCCAACTGATTCTGCCGAAATCGGCAGAGCATGTGTCAGACGGGGGCTGAAGATCGGTACACAACCGAACGAAACCATTCTCAACAAGGCGACGATCCGGTGGAGCCTGTCCAAGCTCGCACCGGTTGCCGAAACGCCGTCCTATTGGATTTATCGTGTCCAGCGTGAGGACAACAGTCGCGCGGCACTACGTATCTTCAAGTCGCCCGACGGCATCGGTGAGCGGGCCGGACGGCTGCTCGAGTGGTATCGCGGCGACGGCGCGGTGCGGCACTACGGCTCGACACCGGAGTGCCTTCTGACCGAATGGGTCGAAGGCACGACACTCTCGGTGCCGGCAAAGGACGGCAAGGACGCCCAGGCCATGAGCGCCATCGCCAATCTTGTCGGTATGCTCCACGTCTACAGGCCGGATCCTCCCGAGAATCTGATCGACTTGCGGGAGCATTTCGCGGACTTTTTTGCCGCCGATGTGCGCTTTTGGCCCGATACGGCGCGCGATCTCTTCGCGCGGTCGGTCGGTATCGCGTATTCGGTGTTCGACAAGCCGCACGCCCAGATACCGCTCCACGGCAACGTCTATCACGATGACGTCTTTCTTGCGGAGCGCGGCTGGATCGCGGGCATTCCGGTCGGGCTTCTAGGCGATCCTGCCTACGACCTGGCACCAAGCTTCATGCATCCCTGGGGCGAAGTGAAACTTGCCGCCAATCCAACCCGCATCAACGCCATGGCCGATCTTTATTCCGAAAAGCTCGGCCTCAAGCGCAAGCGTATCCTCGCCTTTGCCGCGATCCATGCGGCCAATTCGGCCTGCAAGGCATTAGCGGCAGGCGAGTCGATCAACTGGCAGCTCGCCGTCCTGCCGAACCTCCTCGCCGTATACGACGCGGCAGATTGAAGCCCGATCCGACGCCGTTCTTCTTGAGAGTGCGTTGAGCGCGAAGCGTCGTCTCGATAAGCGCCCGGTGAGAGCGGGGTCGGGCACTGGCTTCGTACGGGCTGGCAGACTGTCTTGATGCTTGCCTTGAGCCCGATGTGATGTTCACGCCCGAGCTGTGGGCCGGTCTCCCCGACCCGTTTCCGGATTGGGGCTCTGCGTAGCCATTGACCGCGGGGCGCAAAGCGTATCTTGTCGGCATCATACCATCCGATAGCGCTTTGCCCCATCAATGCTTTCAGTCCTCAACGTCGTCGCCCCCGTCTTTGCGCTCATCGCGCTCGGCTATACCGCCGTCCGGCTGCGGGTTTACCCGCGCGAGGGGGTCGGCGGGCTGATCAGCTTCGTCAACACCTTCGCCGCCCCGACGCTCCTGTTCCGTGCCATGCTGACGGTGGATTTCGGAGCGGCGTTCAATCCCGCGATCATCGGGCCGTTCTATCTCGGCGCGGTGCTGATGATGGTCTTCGGGTCGCTGGCGGCACGGAAATTCTTCGGCCGCAGCCCGGGAGAGTCCGTCGCCGTGGGCTTTGCGGCGATGTTCACCAATACCGTCCTCGTCGGTCTGCCGATCATGCAGCGTGCTTACGGGGAAGAGGCCATGCCGGTGGTTTATTCCATCATCGGCCTGCACGCGCCGCTCCTGATGACCGGTGGAATGCTCTACATGGAGCTTGCCCGGCGCGATGGGGGCAAGCTTTCGACGGCGCTCCTGCAGGGGGTGAGAAGCGCGGTCACCAATCCGCTTTTGATCGGCATCGCGCTCGGGGTGACCGGGAACCTCCTCGGCATTCGGCTAACCGGCGTGCTCGAAGATACGACGCTTCTCCTGGCTTCGTCGGTTATGCCGGTCGCGCTCTTCGGGCTTGGCGGCGCGCTCAACGATTACAAGCTCGCCGAAAACCTCTCGCAAGCCGCCATCATGAGCGGGCTCAAACTGATCGCGCACCCGCTGATCGCCTGGATCGTGATGGTGCCGATCCTTCGCGTTGACCCGCATATCGCGCGCTACGGCGTCCTGCTCGCTGGAATGCCGACCGGCATCAACGCTTATATTTTTGCAACCTATTACAACCGCTCGATCGACGTCGCGACCAACACCATCCTGTTTTCGACGGTTGCTTCGATCATAACCATTTCCGCGTGGCTGCTGGTGCTGGGTCCTTAGTCCTATTGCTGCTGGTTCATCATGATCTGCGATACCCGAACGGTTTCATCACCGTCGGGCGAAAGATCGGGCACCAGGCGCACCGGCGCCGTGGTTTCCGCGTCGAGTCCCGCAGCAAGCCGCACATAGGCTTCGGTCGGGCACAGATTGGCTGAAGGGTCGAACCCGATCCAGCCGAGCCCTGGATCGAATGCCTCGGCCCAGGCATGCAACCGGGCAGGGGCGTCTGCTTCCCCCAGCACGTATCCGGTCACGAACCGCGCCGGAATGTCGATGCCTCGCAAGGCGGCAACGAAAACATGTGCGTGGTCCTCGGCTACTATATCGAGGGGGTCTTCTCCGTCGTCCTCATCGTCCGCCTGCACAACCCGCGCCTCATAAAGCGTGCCCATGAGCCAGTGGAAGAGCTCGACATCTGCCATTCCCGCCTTCTGCTGGGCTTTGAGCCGGTTGACCAGGTGTCCATTGGGGCGGGTTTGCGCCGTTATGCGCTTGAAGAGCGCGATGTTGGGATCGCTTTCGACCCAACCCACGACCCCGCTCGTATCGTGCGTGTCGACCACGCCCGAAACCGCGATGAAGAGATCGTCGTCCGGCCGTGTCTGGTTGACCAGATGCGCCGTGTTGCCGAATGCGTCGACGAATTGCGCGGCACCTTCGATACCCGGCATGGCAATCGACCATTCCGCGATCGCCTGCGCCTTTGTCGGGGTGGGAGTCAACAGGAGGTGCTGGACCGCATGCTGCGTGCCTTCGGGGTAGGCGAAGCGGAATTCGTGGCGAATGGATATGCGCATTTCCCGCTCCCTAATAAAAATTGTAGCTCTCGGAGATCGCCGAACTCAGCGCGTTGTTCGATGCGATGAACCCGGTGAGATATTCGTGCAGCCCTTCGGAGAAGACCTTGTCCATGCTGCCGGTCGTTAAATGCTGCGCCATCCTGATCGCATCGTCATGGCAGCTCGAAGGTTCGCCATAGACCTGTTCGAGCATCCCCAGCATCGCGGTCACCGAGGTGACACAGAAGGCGAGAGAGCGCGGCATCTCCTTTCGGAAGATCAGGAAATCCGCAATGTTCCAGGCCTTGTACCGGTCGTGATAGACATGCCGGTAGGCCCGGTGCGCCGACGCTGCCCTTAAGATCATCGTCCATTGCTGGATATCGACATCCCCGCCCACCATGGAAGCGCGCGGCAAGAGCACGTAATATTTGACGTCAAGGATACGCGCGGTGTTGTCCGCCCGTTCGATGAAGCCTCCTGCCTGGGCAAAGGCGAAGCCGTCATCGCGCAGGATTGTCCCCAATAGCGCGCCGCGGAACTCGTGCGAGCTGTGCTTGACCCATTGCAGGAAGCCCGGAAGCTTGTTGCCCAGCACTTGCCTCGGCTGGACCTGCGAGAAGTGCAGCCATGTCGAATTGAGGCTCTCCCACATGTCCGTGGTGATCGCCGTTCTGACGGCCTTGGCATTCATGCGCGCCTTTTCGAGGCAGGATTTCACCGAATTGGGATTGTCGGTGTCGAACAGCATGAAATGCGCGACCGAAGCCACGTCCGTTACATCGTGCTTGCGCGCAAAATCCTCGTCGGCCTCGGCGGCCTGGAGCATGGACACCAGATGATCGTTCGCGCCATCTTCCTCGCGTTGGGTGAGGCTCATGCGGTATCCGACTTCGAGGAGCCGGGCGATGTTTTCGGCGCGCTCGACATAGCGCGACATCCAGAAGAGGCTGGCGGCGGTTCTTCCCAGCATCGCTCAATCCTCCAGAACCCAGGTGTCCTTGGTGCCGCCCCCTTGCGAGGAGTTGACCACCAAAGACCCCTGCTTGAGGGCCACGCGGGTGAGCCCGCCGGGTGTGATGCGGATCTGGTCCCCCACGAGAACGAAGGGGCGCAGATCGACATGCCTTGCGCCGATATCCTTGCCGGTGAAGGTGGGGCACGTCGACAGCGCGAGGGTCGGCTGTACGATGTAATTGTCCGGCCGGGCCTTGATCTTCTCGGCGAACTCGGCGCGCATCTTCCTGGTCGAGGTCGGCCCCACCATCATCCCGTATCCGCCGGAGCCATGAACCTCCTTGACCACCAGCTCTTCGAGGTGATCGAGCACATAGGCGCGCTGTTCGTCGTCGGTGCAGTTGTAGGTCGGCACGTTTTTGAGGATCGGCTTTTCCCCGAGGTAGAACTCGATGATCTGCGGGACGTAGGTGTAGACCGCCTTATCGTCGGCGATCCCCGTGCCTGGCGCATTGATGAGCGTGACGTTTCCGGCGCGGTAGGCATCGAACAGCCCGGGTACTCCGAGCATCGAATCGGGGCGGAAGGTAAGGGGATCGAGATAGTCGTCATCGATTCGTCGGTAGATGACGTCCACCCGCTCAGGTCCCAGCGTGGTGCGCATATAGACCTTGCCGTTCTCGACGAAGAGGTCGTGCCCTTCGCACAGCGTCGCGCCCATCTGGTCGGCGAGGAAGGAGTGCTCGAAATAGGCCGAATTGTAGATGCCCGGCGTCAGCACGACGAGGTTCGGTGCGCCCGTGCAGCTTTCCGGCGCGACGCTTTCGAGCGTGCGGCGGAGGTTTTCGGGATAGGTCTCGACCGGCGCGACCTTGAGCTTGTGGAAGAGGTCCGGGACGAGATGCATCATCGCCTCGCGGTCCTCGAGCATATAGGAGACCCCCGAGGGCGTGCGCAGATTGTCCTCGAGTACGTAGAATTCGTCCGGCCCCACCCGGACGATATCGACCCCGATGATATGCGAATAGATCCCGCGCGGCGGGTTCAATCCCATCATTTGCGGGCAGAACGCCTCGTTCTGGACGATGAGCTTTTCGGGAATGCGCCCGGCCCGGACGATCTCCTGATTGTGGTAGAGATCGTAAAGGAACATGTTGAGCGCCTTGACGCGCTGCTCGATCCCCTTTTCGAGCCGCCGCCATTCGGCCGCCGAGATGACGCGCGGGATCACGTCGAACGGGATGAGCCGTTCGGTCGATTCGTTCGAACCGTAAACCGCGAAGGTAATCCCCAGCCTTCGGAAGATCGTCTCGGCATCGCGCGAGAGCTGCCTGAGGGCTTGTGTGGGCTGGCTGTCCAGCCATTCCCCCAATATGCGGTAGGGATCGCGGACCGAACCGTCCGCATTGAGCATTTCGTCGAAATACTTTTTATCGCTCATGCGTTCCCGCTGAATAGGGGGCGCTTCCCAACACGCGTAGGTATTGGTGCATATTTATCGAGTGTCGTCCAGCGGGCATGAATTGCCCATCGACTTTTGCGGACATGCTCATCGGCCCGACGGCCCTCGGGCTCCGGGGTTTGCAAATGTGGACGGTATGCGGCGAGACGCGCCTCATACTGATTATTAAAGTGCGAAGCGAGCCTCGCCGCATACGACCGGGATTTTTGGCTTGGCGTCCGCTCGGGCTGGGGCCAATCCCCGCCAGGTTTCCCCGGTGACCACAGGATCGCTGTGGCTGGCCACGGTGACGTTCGGGCCTCCGCTGGGACGACTCCCATCGGACCCGGACCGGTCCCGCCCAAACGTTCGTTGCGCCTGCGCCCATCAAGCGGGTCCGTGGAAAGCATCATACTTGACGTTTCGGGGGCGGGGATAAGTTTGTGAGAAACCGGGAGTATCGCCGGGCCTGTCCTGGGGCAGGGTCCGCGTGCCGGTATCGGCTCTTGCGCCATCCGTCACCAATTGCCGCAAGCCTGGGCACGTCCGACTTCCAAGCTAGCTCTCCGCCTCATCCAGAAACGTCTGAATAATCGTCCCGCTATCGTGGATGCACATCATCTCCAACCGGTCCGGTCCGATATTGGTGAAGCCGTGCGGCGTTTGCGGTTCGACGATGAAAATGTCATTCGATCCCGCCTCATGGCTTTCTCCGGCGGCGGTAAAACGCACCGATCCCGATTTGACGATCCAGATTTCGGTGTAGGGGTGAACGTGCAGCCCGACATGCGCGCCGGGTCCCGAATCGACGGCGAAAAACGAGATGTTCGCACCGAACGGCGCGCCTTCGAACGTGATCGTCCGGCTGGCGTCCGCGGCGCGTAGGATGTGGGGCATGGTGAGTCTCCAATGGGTTTGATCCTGGATTTGAAACCGCCTCTTGCATTTCCATGCGCCGCCGCTACGGTGCGCCCAAATCGCTTTGGACGCTTGGGGAAGTAGTATGAACGACTGGTGGCGCGGCTGCGTCATTTACCAAATCTATCCGCGCTCCTTTCAGGACAGCAATGGGGACGGCGTTGGCGATCTGCGCGGGATTCTCTCGCGCCTCGAACACGTTGCGGGCCTCGGCGTCGATGCGATCTGGCTCAGCCCGGTGTTCACCTCGCCTATGGCGGATATGGGCTACGACGTCTCGAACTATACCGATATCGACCCGCTCTTCGGCACGCTCGCCGATTTCGACGCGGTGGTCGAAAAAGCGCACGAACTCGGCCTCAAGGTCATCATCGACCAGGTCGTCAGCCACACCTCGGACAAGCACCCCTGGTTCATCGAATCGAAGGCCTCGCGGACCAATCCGCGTGCGGACTGGTATGTTTGGGTCGAGCCGGGCAAAGACGGTATGCCGCCGAACAATTGGCCCTCCGTTTTCGGCGGTCCGGCCTGGGAATGGAATGCCACGCGGAGACAGTACTATCTGCACAATTTCCTGACCGGTCAGCCCGACCTCAATTTCCACAATCCCCAAGTGCAGGACGCGGTGCTCGATGTCATGCGGTTCTGGCTCGAAAGGGGCGTCGACGGCTTCCGGTTCGACACGGTCAACTACTACTTCCACGACAAGAAGCTGCGCGACAATCCGCCGGCGCCCAAGCAGAAAGGCAAGCCGCCGGCGAACAATCCGTACGACATGCAGCTTCATCTCTATTCCAAGAACCGCCCGGAAAACATCAAGTTCCTCAAGCGCGTCCGCGCGCTGATGAACGAATTTCCCGGCACGACGACAGTGGGTGAAGTCGGTGAAGCGCACCGTGCCATCGAGATCATGGCCGCCTATACCGCTGGCGATGACCTCCTGCACATGTGCTATTCGTTCGACATGCTCGGCCCCGATTTCGCGCCCAGGCATTTCCGTTCGCGCATCGAGGAGTTCTTCAAGGGCGCGCCGGATGGCTGGCCGTGCTGGAGCTTTTCCAACCACGACGTCATGCGCCACGTCTCCCGCTGGGAAGCCCATGCGGTAACCCCGGACGCCATGGCGCGGCTCGCCGCCGCCATGCTCTTTTCGTTCAAGGGTTCGGTCTGCATTTACCAAGGCGAGGAACTGGGCCTGCCCGAGGCCGAACTCGAATATAAGGAACTGACCGACCCGCCCGCCATCCGCTTCTGGCCCGCCATAAAGGGCCGCGACGGGTGCCGTACACCGATGCCCTGGACCGACGCGAAAAACGGCGGGTTCTCGGACGGAAAGCCCTGGCTCCCGGTCAAGCCGCCCCAGCTTGCCCGCAACGTTGCGGCCGAGGAGAAAGACCCTGCTGCACCGCTCCATTTCTACCGCGCCATGCTGGCCTTCCGCCGCGCGCATCCGGCGCTGACGGTGGGCGACATCCATTTCTATGATGCCAAGCCGCCCGTCTTCGCTTTCGCCCGCAGTGCGGGAGACGAAGCCATGCTCTGCGTTTTCAACCTATCGGCCAAGGCGCAGAAGATCGCGTTCAAGGGCTTGCCCGATGACATCACGCTCGACGCCATCTCCGAAGGCGCCGCGCTCAAGGGCGAGACGTTGGCGCTCGAAGGCAACGGCTTTGCGTTTGTCGATCTGGGCGCCGGAGTGAACCCTGAGACGATCTCGGTTTAACCCACCGGCAGCGCACGCTCGGCCAGCCGCACCCAATAGCTCACGCCATAGGGGATGGCCTCGTCGTTGAAGTCGTAGGTGTCGGTGTGGAGCTCGGAGCTCTTGCCATTGCCGAGGAAGATATACGAGCCCGGCCGCGCCTGCAGCATATAGGCGAAATCCTCCCCGCCCATGGTGGGATCGACGCGGGGATCGACCCGATCATCCCCGGCGATCTCGCGCGCGACCGCGATCGAAAACGCCGTCTGATCCGGCGTGTTGACCGTGACCGGATAGCCCCGGTGATAGGAAACCGCCGCCTCCGCGCCAAAGGCCTGCGCCAGTTGCGGCGCGAGCCGCCTGATACCCTCTTCCATCCGGTTGCGCACCGCCTCGTCGAGCGTCCGCACGGTGCCGGCGATCTTCGCGGTTCGCGGAATAACGTTATGTGCGGTCCCTGCATTGATCTTGGTGACCGAAAGGACCGCTGAACGGATCGGGTCGACATTGCGCGAGACGAGCGTTTGCAGACCCGTTATGACATGCGCTGAAACGATCACCGGATCGACTGCCAGATGCGGCATCGCCGCGTGCCCGCCATGCCCCGTGATCTCGATGACGAACTCGTCGGTCCCCGCCATGATGCCTCCCTCGCGGATGGCAAAACGCCCCAGCGGAATACCCGGCATATTATGCATGCCGAAAACCTCGGAAATATCGAAGCGCTCCATAAGCCCATCGTCGATCATCGCCTTGCCGCCCGCGCCACCTTCTTCGGCGGGTTGGAAAATCACGGCGACCGAACCATCGAAATTCCGCGTATCGGCGAGATAACGGGCCGCGCCCAAAAGCATGGCGGTGTGTCCATCGTGCCCGCAGGCGTGCATCTTGCCGGTGTTTTTTGAGGCATAAGGCTTGCCGGTGCGCTCGGTGATCGGCAGGGCATCCATGTCCGCGCGAAGCCCGATGGTCCTGCCCGAAGTGTCCGATCTGCCCTTGATGATGCCGACGACGCCTGTACGCCCGATCCCTGTCACGACCTCATCGACACCGAAGCTCTTGAGCTTTTCGGCGACCGTCTGCGCGGTGCGGTGAACATCGTAGAGCAGTTCGGGATTGGCGTGGAAATCGTGCCGCCAAGCGGCAATGTCGGCCTGGAATTCGGCTACGCGGTTGATGACGGGCATAAAGGAACCTGAGGAGAAATCAGTAAGCGCGCACTTTCTGCGCCTTGTTCCGTCGCGTCAATGGCAGGCTTTGGAAAAGCGATAGACTTTGACGTCGCACGCGGCTTCCGGCATGGAAAGCGCATGGAAACCGAGCTCACTATCGACTTCGTCGGCGGCGCCGTCGGCTATCGCTTGCGGCAAGGGGAGGGGCGCAAGCAGGCTCTGCCCAGAGCCGTTGGGATGGCCAGGGGCGCGAACCCGTTCGTCGTCGATGCAACGGCAGGCATGGGGCGCGATGCATTTCTGCTCGCAAGCCTTGGCGCGACGGTGACGATGATCGAGCGCAGTCCGGTGGTTCACGCGGCACTGGCGCGTGCGCTCGAGGCCGCGCGGGGCGCCGGGGAGGACTATGCGCAGGTCGTCGGGCGTATGAGGCTTCTCCATGGGGACGCAAAAGACCTTCTGGAAACGCTTGCGCCCGAAGTCGTTCTGGTCGATCCCATGCACCCGCCGCGTGTCAAATCCGCGCTCGTCAAAAAGGAGATGCGCATCCTGCGCGATATCGTCGGGACCGACCCGGATGCGGGCGCTCTGATGGATGCTGCGTTATCCTCGGGCGCGCGCCGCGTCGTCCTCAAATGGCCGCTGCGCGCCTCGCCCTTGCCCGGTCTACGCAAGCCGTCCCATCAGATTGTGGGGAAAACCACGCGCTATGATGTGTTTGTGATCGGGGAGCAGGGCGAAAAGCCCGCGTTCCACCGGCCAGCGGATTGACGTTCTCCAAACCGGCGCGCAAATGGCGCGATTTTTCAGGGGCGCCAGCTTGCCGCGCGCGCCCCGATTTGCAAAGACATGCCGGAGCTTTGCGACCGGGAGCATCTTGGCAATGAAAATTCTCGTGGCCGTCAAACGGGTTGTCGATCATACCGTCCGCATCCGCGTGCGGCCCGACGGATCGGGCGTGGATACCGACAACGCCAGGTTCTCGATCAACCCGTTTTGCAAACACGCCGTCGAGGCCGCGGTGCAACTTGCTGAACATGGTCATGCCGACGAAGTCGTCGCGGTCACCATCGGTCCGGCCAAGGCCAATGACGTGCTGCTTGTCGCGCTCGCCATGGGCGCCGATCGCGGCATTCATCTTGTCACCGAGGCGCGCACCGAACCGCTCGCCGTCGCCAAGCTCCTGAAGGCCGTCGTCGAGGAGGAAAAGCCCGATCTCGTGCTGCTGGGCAAGCAGGCGGTCGACGACGATGCCAACCAGACCGGCCAGATGCTTGCAGGTCTTCTCGATTGGCCGCAGGCCACGTTTGCGTCCGGGATCGAGGTCGACCACAACGGGCTCAAGATCACCCGCGAGGTCGATTATGGCCGCGCGACCTACGCGCTCAAAACCCCCGCCATCGTGACGGCTGACCTGCGTTTGAACGAACCGCGCAACACCGCGCTGCCGCAGGTGATGAAGGCCAAGAAAAAGCCTGTCGACACGCGCCCGGCGGCGGATCTTGGGATCGACATCGCGCCGCGTCTGACGGTCGAAAAGGTGTCGCCGCCGCCCGAGAGAACCGGAGGGCAGGCTGTCGGCTCGGTCGCCGAACTTGTCGATATCATCGCCGAAACCGCCACGGCGGGGGAGCGCACATAATGGCCATCGCCCTTCTTGCCGAACACGATCTCAGCCAGCTTTCCGCAACCACCGCGCGCGCCGTCGCGGCGCTCGCGCCCATGGGGTTGCCCATCGATATCCTCGTCATCGGCGCCAATGTCGGCGTTGTGGGCGGCCAAGCTGCCGCAATCGAGGGCGTGCGCAAGGTGCGCGTGCTGGACGATGCGGCGCTTGAGGCACGCGGGGCGGAGGCGCTGACCGGCGTTCTCCTCGCGCTCAAGGACGAATATTCGCACTTTGCCGCCGTCGCGGGGGCCATCGGCAAGGATGTCCTGCCGCGCTTTGCCGCAAAGCTCGACGTGAGCCCGGTGACGGACGTGACCGCGGTGCACGGTCCCAACCGTTTCGACCGTCCGATTTATGCGGGCAACGCGATTGAGACGGTCAGCTGCAACGAGGACAAGGTTGTCCTCACTATCCGCCCTTCTGCCTTTTCGCCCGTGCGTTCGGACGGATCTGCGCCAATCGAACCTCTGGCAGCCCCCACGACTTCGGTCGCGGAGGCTGCTGAGTTCCTCGTCGCGCATCGCACGGTGTCCGACAGCCCGGACCTCTCGACCGCGCGCATTGTCGTCGCGGGCGGAATAGCGCTCGGCTCGACCCACAATTTCGGGATGATCGAAAGACTCGCCGCGGTTCTCGGCGCCGCCGTCGGCGCCACGCGTGCGGCGGTCGATGCCAACTACGCACCCAACGACTGGCAGATCGGCCAGACCGGCAAGGCGATCGCCCCGGACCTCTACATCGCCATCGGCATTTCCGGCGCGCTCCAGCACCTCGCCGGCATACAGGGCGCGCGCAAGATCGTCGCGATCAACAATGATCCGGACGCGCCGCTGATGCAGATCGCGGACTACCGGCTGGTGGGGGATCTGTTCGAGGTCGTCCCGCAGCTTACAGTGGAGTTGGAAAAGCGGTTGGGCGGGAGCTGATGTCTCGCACGCTTGCTATGCCGCAGACCTGCACTCCTCTCTCCGTCGTCATCCGCGGGCTTGACCCGCGGACCTTGCAGTATATCTCCAAGCGCCGTGCGGAGGGTTGGCCGCGAGGTTGCCGGGTCAAGCCCGGCGATGACGAGAGGGGGGGGCGACACCAACACCGCCAGCAATACCCATTGCAATGTCGCACACGCCCTCTATAACGGGCGCCGCGCACCTTTTCTCCTCGATTTCGCGAGGCACCATGTTCGAAGCATTCTCCAAGGCACCCCAGGACAAGATTTTCGCGCTGATGGCGGAAATTGCCGCCGACGATCGGCCCAACAAGATCGATCTCGGCATCGGCGTCTATAAGGACGACGACGGCAACACGCCCATCATGAGCGCGGTCAAAAAGGCCGAGGAGCGTATTCTCAAAACCGCCAGGACCAAGACCTACATCGGCGTCGCCGGCAACAGGGCCTTCTCCAAGGCGATGGTCGGTCTCGCGCTCGATGGCGCGGTGCCTGAAGATCGCGTACGCGCCGCACAGGCGCCCGGTGGCACCGGCGCGCTCTGGGTGCTGATGCAGCTTTTAAAGCGCGGGAACCCTGACGCGACACTCTGGGTGTCCGACCCTACATGGCCCAACCACAAGCCGATGGCTGAAAACGTCGGCTTCACGGTCAAGACCTACCCCTATTTCGATCCAGAGACGGGTAAGGTCCGGTTCGAGGAGATGCTTGCCACCCTCGACGGGCTGGGCAAGAACGATATCGTTCTCCTGCACGGCTGCTGCCACAACCCGACGGGCGCGAACCTTTCCCCCGAACAATGGGACCAAGTGATCGCCTCGCTGCAAAAGACTGGCGCCTTCCCCTTTATCGACCTCGCCTATCAGGGCTTCGGCGATGGGCTTGAGGAAGACGCCTATGGCGCCCGCGCGGTCGTCGGCGTTCTCCCCGAAGTTGCGATCGCGACAAGCTGCTCGAAGAATTTCGGGCTCTACCGCGAACGCGTCGGCTGCGCGATGGTCGTCGCGCGCGACGTGGCCCAGGCCGATACGGCGAACTCGCAGATGCTCAACATTATCCGCTCGGCCTATTCCCAGCCGCCCGATCATGGCGCGGAAATCGTCCGCATCATCCTCGAGGACGAGGCGCTCAAAGCCGAGTGGAAGGCCGAACTCGAAGCCATGCGCACCCGCATGGTCGAGAATCGGAAAAAGCTGGCCGACGCCATCCGCGCGCGCTCGAACAGCTCGGATTTCGATTTCGTCGCCGAGCACCGCGGCATGTTTTCGCTTTTGGGGCTTCCCAAGCCGGTCATCGACCGCCTGAAAACGGAAAATGCCGTTTATATGCTGGATGATAGCCGGATCAATATCGCCGGGCTCGGGGATGAGCGCATCGAGCGTCTCGCCGACGCCATCGTCAACGCAACGCGGTAAGCTTTTCGGAATTCGCCAAAAGATCTGGCGTTTGCCCTTGCAGCCGAGCCGCTTTTTGTCCACCTATAGACTACGACTAAAGTCTAATCCCAAACGGGAGAGAGAAATGAAGTTTTTCGTCGATACCGCCGAGGTCAGCGACATCCGTGAACTGCACGAGATCGGCCTGCTCGATGGCGTCACCACCAACCCCTCGCTCGTCGCCAAATCCGGCCGCGACTTCAAGGAAGTCGTCAAGGAGATTTGCGAGATCCTGCCCGGAAAGCCGGTTTCGGCCGAAGTCGCCGCGACCGACTATGACGGCATGATGGCCGAGGGCAAGGTGCTCGCCGCGCTCGCTGACAACGTGGTGGTCAAGGTGCCGCTCACGCTCGACGGTTTGAAGGCCTGTAAGCACCTGACCGATCAGGGCATCAAGGTCAATGTCACGCTGTGCTTTTCGGCCAACCAGGCGCTTCTGGCGGCCAAGGTCGGCGCGACCTACATCTCGCCCTTCATCGGGCGGCTCGATGACCTCAACCTCGACGGCATGGAGCTCATTGGCGACATTCGCGTGATCTACGACAATTACGGCTTCGAGACCGAGATTCTCGCCGCCTCGATCCGCTCGGCCAACCACGTCTCCCAGGCCGCCCTGGCTGGTGCCGACGTGTCGACCATCCCGCCGTCGGTCCTCAAGAAGCTCGCAAGCCACGCCCTGACGGACAAGGGTCTGGATGCCTTCGTCAAGGACTGGAAAGCCACCGGTCAGTCGATCGTTTAAGGATCGCGCCCGCGAATGGCCGACGCGCCGCTCGATAGGACAATCCGCAACGCGCTGGGCGCTATAGAGGTGCCCGGCGGCGGTTCGCTTGCGGAGTTTGATGGACTCTCCGACATCATCGTCACTAAAAGCGCCGTGGCTTTCGCCATTTCGGTCACTCCGGGGATGGAAACCGCCTTCGCGCCGGTGCGCTCGAAGGCCGAGGTGGTCGCAACCGAGCACGCCGAAGGCCGCAAAGTCATGGTCTCATTGACGGCGGACAAAGCGCCCGCCAAGGCCGCGCCGCAGGGGGAGGGCAGGCCGGCGCCTCCGCCACGCACGCCGGTCCCCGGCATCAAGCACATCATTGCCGTCGGTTCGGGCAAGGGCGGGGTCGGAAAATCGACCTGCGCGGTCAATATCGCGCTCGCTTTCGCCGCGAAGGGTTTCAAGACCGGCATTCTCGATGCCGACCTTTACGGCCCCTCTCTCCCCAAGCTTTTGGGCCTCGAGGGTAAGCCCGCGCTGCGCGAGGACGGTATTTTCCGCCCGTTCGACGCCTTCGGGCTCAAGGCCATGTCCATTGGCCCGATGCTTGAGGGTAATCAGGCGGTGGTCTGGCGCGGCCCGATGGCAACCTCGGCACTGCGGCAGTTGCTGCGCGAAACCGAGTGGGGCGAACTCGACGTCCTCGTCGTCGACCTGCCGCCGGGTACGGGCGACATCCAGATTTCTCTCGTCCAGCAGGTTGAGCTCGCCGGGGCGGTCATCGTCTCGACGCCGCAGGATCTCGCGCTGATCGACGCCAAGAAGGCCATCGACATGTTCGCGCGGGTGAAGATCCCCGTGCTCGGCATCATCGAGAACATGAGCTACTTCCTCGCCCCCGATACCGGCGCCCGCTACGACATCTTCGGCCACGGCGGCGCGAAGGAAGCCGCCACGGAGTTCGGCGTGCCGTTCCTGGGCGAGATTCCGCTCGTGATGTCCATTCGCGAAGGTTGTGACGCAGGCCGCCCCGCCGTCGCCGCCGATCCCGAAGGCGCCGATGCCCGAGCGTTCATCGCGATCGCCGACAAGCTTGCCCCCGCACTTGAGCGCAAGGCCGCCTCGATCGCCTGATCAACGCTGATGACAGCGTTGCGGAAAGCTGCTACGCTATCTGTAATCGATTACATTTTCGACAAACGGGGCAGGCGGGCAAAGAAGACCTGCAAAATCCCGAACAACTGCCCGGGCGGAGGGTCTCATGTTTTCTTCCAAGCGCGCCGATTTCGGCGATGACTTCATTTTCGGCACGGCAACGGCGTCCTACCAGATCGAAGGCGGCCAGACCGATGGCCGCGGATCGTCGATCTGGGACACATTCTCGGCCACGCCGGGCAACACCTATAACGGCGATACGGGGCTCATCGCCTGCGACCACTACAGCCGCTGGGCCGAAGATCTCGACCTTCTCTCCGATGCGGGGTTCGACGCCTACCGGTTCTCTTTTTCCTGGCCACGCCTGATCCCCGAAGGCACGGGCGCGCGCAACGAGAAGGGCTTCGATTTCTACGATCGCGTGATCGACGGCATGCTCGAGCGCAATATCAAGCCCTACGCGACGCTCTACCACTGGGATCTGCCCAGCGCGTTGCAGGACAAGGGCGGCTGGATGAACCGCGATATTGCCGGCTGGCTCGCCGACTACGCGGTTGAGATCAACAAGCGCTTCGGCGATCGGCTTGCGGCAACCGCGACGATCAACGAGCCCTGGTGTGTGGCCTTCCTGAGCCACATGCTCGGCGTCCACGCGCCGGGCTATCGCGACCTGCGCGCCGCCGCGCGGGCGTCCCATCATGTGCTGTTCGCTCATGGCACGGCGATCAACGCCCTGCGCGCTGAGGGCGCGAAGAACCTCGGTATCGTCCTCAATTTCGAGGTCGCCCAGGGCGCGACCGGTAAGCCTGAAGACCTCGCCGCAGCCCGGCTCTGGGATGGCATTTTCAACCGCTGGTATCTCGACGGCGTCTTCAAGGGGCAATACCCCGCCGACGTCCTCGAAAAGGGCTTCGGCCCCTATATGCCGGACGGATTCGAGAACGACATGGCGACGGTCTCGGCCCCGCTCGACTGGCTCGGCGTCAACTATTACACGCGCGGCCTCTATGCGGCCGACCCCAGCCGGTCCGTATTCCCGATCAAAAAGGTCGATGGCCCGCTCGAAAAAACCGAAATGGGCTGGGAAATCTTCCCGGAGGGGCTCGAAGAAATTCTGACCCGTATCGCCGCGGACTATACCGATATCCCGCTTGCCGTCACCGAGAACGGCATGGCCGAAGTCGAGGGTACGGACGACCCGCGCCGCATCGCCTATTACGACGCGCATCTGTCCGCAGTCCTTGCAGCACAAAAGCGCGGCGCTAACGTTACCGGCTATTTCGGCTGGTCGCTGTTGGACAATTTCGAATGGGCCGAAGGCTACGCCAAGCGGTTCGGGCTGGTCCACGTGGACTATGACACTCAGAAGCGTACGCCCAAGAAGAGCTACGAGGCGTTCAAGATGCTGCTCACCGGCGCCAATCAGTCCCAAGTGGCGTAGGGTGGACGTATTCAGGAGCAAACAGAAGCTCTTGGCGTAAACTTATCCCCGCCTCCGAAACCTCTTTTATGATGTGTCTCACGGTTTCGCTTTTGATGAGCGCAGGTACCACGAATATCTGGGCGGGACCGGTCCGGGTCCGATGGGAGTCGTCCCAGCGGAGGCCCAAACGTCACCAGAGCCGGTCGTCGCGCTGCGACGGCGTACTGGCGAAAGCCAGCGGGGAGTTCGAAACGGTTTGGCAAAGCCAAAGACGAAGGTCCGGTGGACCTTCGTCAGTGCACGAACGCCCGGAGAGCTATGCTCGGAGGGCCAAACCCCAGCCTGTAAGATGGGCGGACAAGCCAAAAACCCCGGGCGTATGCGGCGAGGCTCGCTTCGCACTTTAATAATCAGTATGAGGCGCGTCTCGCCGCATACCGCTCTACCGATCATCCGAGGCCGCAAGGCCGTCGGACATTTTCGGCTGCGCGCCGATTTCTCCTTTCATTACGGCATGATCGGCTTGGCAAGCAGGGAAGATTGTGCGACTTTGAACATTGCCGAACGCCATTCACAAGACCCGTATCCGGGCACTTAAACGTTTTGGTTCCAAAACGTTTTGGATGGACGGCAAAAATAAGACGTTTTCATTGCGTCACACTGTGCAATGGGAGGACTACATGCACAAATCCCTTATGGCCGGTATCTCGGCCGCCACGCTTTTGCTCGCTTCCGCCTCCGGCGCCTCTGCCGCAATGATGGAAGATATCGAGGCAATGGACCTCTCCGGGCAGACCCTCACCATTTTCGGCCCCTGGCTCACCGCCGACCAGGAAAACTTCGAAACGGTCATCGCGCTGTTCGAAGAAGCCACCGGCGCCAATGTCGAATATTCGGGCTCGGACAGCTTCGAGCAGCAGATCGTGATCGACACGCAGGCCGGTTCCGCGCCCAACATCGCTGTCTTTCCTCAGCCCGGCCTTGCCGCCGACCTCGCCGCTCGCGGTCTTCTGACCCCGCTTGGCGACGACGTTGAAAGCTGGCTCGTCGACAACTATGCCGCCGGCCAGTCCTGGGTCGATCTCTCGAGCTATGAAGGCGAAGATGGCGAGACCCATCTTTACGCGTTCCCCTACAAGGCGGACGTGAAATCCCTCGTCTGGTACGTGCCGGACAACTTCGCCGATGCGGGCTACGAAGTGCCTGAATCGATGGAAGACCTCAAAGCGCTCACCGAGCAGATCGTTGCGGATGGCGGTACGCCGTGGTGCATCGGGCTGGGGTCGGGTGCGGCCACTGGTTGGCCTGCGACCGACTGGGTCGAAGACTTCATGCTGCGCGTCAACCCGCCGGAAGTCTATGACGAGTGGACGACCAACGCGATCCCCTTCAACGATCCGCGTGTCATCGCCGCGATCGAGGAGTTCGGCTGGTTTGCCAAGAATCCCGACTTCGTGGCCGGCGGGCCTGCCGCTGTAGGCACCACGGACTTCCGCGATAGCCCGGCGGGCCTCTTCTCGGTGCCGCCGCAGTGCTACATGCACCGTCAGGCTTCGTTCATTCCGTCCTTCTTCCCCGAAGGCACCGAACTGGGCAGCGATGCGGACTTCTTCTACTTCCCCGCTTTCGCGGATGAGGATCTTGGCAAGCCGGTTCTCGGCGGTGGCACGCTTTTCGCCGTCACCAAAGACAGCGAAGCGGCCCAGGCGTTCATCCAGTTCCTCGAAACCACCGAGGCACATGAGACCTGGATGGGGCTGTCGGGCTTCCTGACGCCGAACAAGAACGTCAGCCTTGACGCTTATGCCAACGCGGCACTGCGCGGCCAGGGTGAGATTCTGCTCGACGCCACGACCTTCCGCTTCGACGGGTCCGATCTTATGCCGGGCGCTGTCGGTGCAGGTTCGTTCTGGACCGGTATGGTCGATTACGTCGGCGGCGCTTCGGCCGAAGAAGTTGCCGACGCGATCCAGACGAGCTGGGACGCGATTAAATAAAAAGGGCGCAGCCCCAACGAAAATGTGTCCGGCGCTACACGTGCCGGGCACAGGCGCAAGAGAAGAAAATGATCGTCAAAGGATCATAGCGGAGGGGTGTTATGTGGCTTCAGATAGCCGGCGCGCTCGTCACCGTGGTTATCGGGGTCGCGGCGTGCGTTCTATATTTTTGGGGCACCAACTGGGTGCTTGACAGGACCCTGGGAACCTCTGGAGCAGGGGGCGTGGGTGACGGTGTCGCGACGGCCGGGCAGGACCGGCTGCGTACACGCATCCGTCCATGGCTGTTTCTGGCCCCGGCACTCTTTTTCATGGGGCTCTACCTCATCTTTCCGGTCGTCGAAACGTTCCGGCTGACCTTCTTCAACCGGTTCGGCACGACCTATATCGGCTTTGCCAATTACGCTTGGGCCCTCAACGACCCGCAGTTCCAGCAGTCGATCCTCAACAATCTGCTCTGGCTGATCATCGTGCCGACGCTTGCGACGGCTTTCGGGCTGATCGTCGCCGTCCTCGCCGACCGCATCTGGTGGGGACAGGTCGCCAAGTCGCTGATCTTCATGCCGATGGCCATCTCGTTTGTCGGCGCGTCGGTGATCTGGAAATTCGTCTACGATTACCGCGGCACCGACGTCGACCAGATCGGCATTCTGAACGCCATTGTGCAGATGTTTGGCGGTACGCCGCAGGCCTGGATGACGATCACGCCCTTCTGGAACTCGTTCCTTCTGATGATCATCCTCGTCTGGATCCAGACCGGCTTTGCCATGGTCATCCTTTCGGCTGCGCTGCGCGGCATTCCCGAGGAAACCATCGAGGCCGCGCGCATCGACGGCGCGAGTGATATCCGCATCTTCTTCGACATCATGATCCCGCAGATTTTCCCGACCATTCTCGTGGTCTGGACGACGATCACCATCGTCGTTCTGAAGATCTTCGACATCGTTCTGGCGATGACCAACGGCCAGTGGGATACGCAGGTCCTCGCAAACCTGATGTTCGACTGGATGTTCCGCGGCGGTGGCGATGCCGGGCGCGGCTCTACCGTGGCCATCTGCATCATGATCGCGGTCATTCCGATCATGATCTGGAACATCCGCCAGGCCAGCAAGGAAGAAGGGACACGCTGATGGCTACGATCACTTCCGGCACAACAGCGACGTCCCGGACCGAGCGTTCGGCGGTTGCCGCGTGGCTTTCCCAGTTGACGGTAGGCAAGGTCGTTGCGCAACTCGCGCTTTTGCTCCTGGTTGTCGTCTGGACGGTCCCCACCGCCGGGCTCCTCATCAGTTCGGTCCGCGACAAGGACCAGTTGACCACCTCGGGCTGGTGGGAAGCTCTGGTGATGAGCGAATCCAGAGAAGCCGCTGCCTTGCCGCCGGCCGACACGCAAGTCGAAGAGAACGGCCAATACGTTATCCGCGGGGAGGTGTTCTCCGCCGATAGCGGGCGAACCGTGCTGCGCTTCGGCACGTCCATCAACAATCCCTCCGAGGCGGCGGCTGGCGAAACGCTGGATTTGCGTGCCGGCGGCCGGATCACCGTCAACTCCGACGGCTCCTTCGAGATGGTATCCGACGCGCCGTTCGAATACGACCGCGCGCGCATTTTCGTCGTTGTCGGCATTCCTCCGCGCTTCACGTTCCAAAACTATTTCGAGGTTCTCACCTCCGAGGGCATCGGGCGCAGTTTCATCAACTCGTTTACGGTGACGGTGCCCGCCACCGTGATCCCGATCCTGATCGCGGCGTTCGCGGCCTACGCGCTCGCGTGGATGAACTTCCCGTTCCGGGGCGCGCTCGTTGCGCTCATCGTCGGGCTGCTTGTCGTGCCGTTGCAGATGTCGCTCATCCCGCTCTTGCGGATGTACAACGGCATCGCGGGGATCACCGGCGGCGCGTCCAAGACCTATCTGGGAATCTGGCTCGCCCACACCGGCTTTGGCCTGCCGCTCGCCATTTACCTCTTGCGCAACTACATGGCGGGCCTGCCCAAGGAGATCATGGAAA
The DNA here is from genome assembly GCF_044811015.1 of Pelagibacterium halotolerans. Taxonomy (GTDB): domain Bacteria; phylum Pseudomonadota; class Alphaproteobacteria; order Rhizobiales; family Devosiaceae; genus Pelagibacterium; species Pelagibacterium halotolerans_A. Next base: position 1,591,105 of record NZ_CP085243.1, on the reverse strand, counting down.
GCGCGCGCATGGATGGCGCGTCGCACTTCCAGATCTTCACCACGATGGTGTTGCCGCTCTCGTTCCCGGCGCTCGCGTCCTTTGCGATCTTCCAGTTCCTCTGGGTCTGGAACGACCTGCTGGTCGCCACCGTGTTCCTGGGCAACAATGAAGGCCAGATCGTTCTGACCGCCCGGCTGCGCGAACTTCTCGGTTCACGCGGCGACAACTGGGAAATCCTCACCGCCGGAGCGTTCATTTCGATCTTCGTGCCGCTGATGGTCTTCTTCTCGCTCCAGCGCTACTTCGTCCGCGGCCTTCTGGCCGGGTCGGTCAAGGGCGGCTGACGCGGACGCGAAAGCACAACGGAAAAGGGCCGCCTCTCGGGACGGCCCTTTTTCATGTCAATCGCGTGGCATGCCAGCGCAAATGGTCGTCCATGAAGGTGGAGATGAAAAAGTAGGAGTGGTCGTACCCCTCCTGCATCCGCAGCGTAAGCGGTTGGCCGGCCCGCTCGCACGCGGTCTTGAACCGCTCGGGCATCAGGCCGGTTTCGAGAAAGCCATCCGCTGTGCCCTGGTCGATCAGGATGTCGCCATCAAAACGCTTGCCGTCCTCGACCAACGCACAAGCGTCGTAGGCCCGCCATGCGGATGTGTCGGGCCCGAGATAGCGCGCAAAAGCGCCGGCGGACCAATCCGCCTGCATCGGATTGACGATCGGCGCGAACGCGGAGCAGGATTTGAAGCGGCCCGGATGGCTGAGCGCAAACGTCAGCGCGCCATGGCCACCCATCGAATGGCCGAATATGCCCTGCCGGGACATATCGGCAGGAAAATGCGTTGCGATGAGCTCCGGAAGCTCGTCGAGCAGATACGACCGCATCCGGTAGTTCTGCGCGAACGGATCCTGCGTGGCATCGACATAGAACCCGGCACCCGACCCGAATTGCCAATTGTCGGGTTCGTCGGGAACGTCCGCGCCGCGCGGGCTTGTATCGGGGCAGACGACGATCAGCCCCAATTCGGCGGCGAGGCGCCGGTATTCGCCCTTGTCCATGACGTTCTGATGCGTGCAGGTCAGCCCCGAAAGGTACCAGAGCACCGGCAATTTCGTGCCCGCCTCATGGGGTGGCACGAAGACGGCGAAGGTCATCTCACAGCGGGTCTGTGCGGAATTGTGACGATAAACGCCCTGAACCCCGCCATGCGCCTTGGCGGTCGAAACGGTTTCCATGAGCACGGCTCAGTACAGCACGACCGAGCGAATGGATTCGCCCGAATGCATCAATTCAAAGCCTTTGTTGATGTCTTCGAGCCGCAGCGTGTGCGTGATCATCGGGTCGATCTCGATCTTGCCCGACATGTACCAATCGACAACCTTGGGCACATCTGTCCGGCCGCGTGCGCCGCCGAAGGCGGTGCCCATCCATTGCCGTCCGGTAACGAGCTGGAACGGGCGCGTCGAGATTTCCTGCCCCGCGCCGGCCACCCCGATAATCACCGACTTGCCCCAGCCGCGATGGCTCGCTTCGAGCGCTTGGCGCATCACCGTGACATTGCCTGTGCAGTCGAAGGAGTAGTCGACGCCGCCGATCTGATCGGCGCCGCGTTTGGTCATGTTGATCAGATGCGCAACGATATCGCCGTCGATTTCCTTTGGGTTGACGAAATGCGTCATCCCGAAGCGTTCGCCCCACGGCTTTTTGTCGTTGTTGATGTCGATGCCGATAATCATGTCCGCGCCCGCCATGCGCAGGCCCTGAATGACGTTGAGCCCGATGCCGCCGAGCCCGAAGACGGCCGCAGTCGCGCCCTGTTCGACCTTGGCGGTGTTGATCACAGCCCCGACACCGGTGGTGACGCCGCAGCCCACATAGCAAACCTTATCGAACGGCGCTGCCGGATCGATCTTGGCCACCGCGATCTCAGGCATCACCGTGTAGTTCGAAAAGGTCGAGCAGCCCATATAGTGGAAAACCGGCTTGCCGTTGTAGGAGAAGCGCGTCGTCCCGTCGGGCATCAGGCCCTGGCCCTGCGTGGCGCGGATTGCGGTGCAAAGATTCGTCTTGCGCGAGAGGCATGAGGGGCACTCCCGACATTCGGGCGTATAGAGCGGGATCACGTGGTCGCCCTTTTTTACGCTCGTGACGCCCGCGCCGACATCCACCACCACGCCTGCTCCTTCGTGACCGAGGACAGACGGAAAGAGCCCCTCCGGATCGGCACCCGAAAGCGTGAAATCGTCAGTATGGCAGAGCCCCGTCGCCTTGATCTCAACGAGCACTTCGCCCGCCTTTGGACCTTCAAGATCGAGTTCCACGATCTCCAATGGCTTACCTGCCTCGAAAGCGACCGCCGCGCGTGTTTTCATGCTCTTCCCTCAAATGTTGATAGGTTGGTTGGCCCTGCCCATACCGCATTGAAAAGTATGTGCCAATGCGTGCTTTAGGCGAAGAGTACGTCGTCCTTGATCGTTTCGGCGCGCACGCCATCGGCGAGATAGAAGAATGCGGGGATCATCGTGCCGCCGGTCTTGCCGGTTTCGCATTGCCGGATAACCTCGGCTACCAGTGCCCGCCCGCCCGCGCGCAGCGAGGAGTTGACGAGGGTCACGACCCCTTCGAGTGGCGCGAGATTGAGATATTGGAGCTGGTCGTTCATCGAGGCGATCATGATGTCCTTGCCGGGCTTCCTGCCCGCCTGTGTGATCGCGGCCAGACCCTCCATGGTGAAGAGAATCGAGGAATAGATGATCGCGGTCACATCCGGGTCTGCCAAGGCCAGTTCGGTCAATTGATATCCCGCATCGCCCATCGGATGTGTGCCTTCCAAATGCAGAACGGTGTCCGGCGGCAAGCCGAGGTCCCGGATCGCGGTATCGGCCGCCCGCCGGCGGGTACGAGCGTAAAGGTATTGCTCGTCGCCGTTGATGAAGGCGAACTTCCGATGCCCATTTTCGACCATCAGCTTGGCGAGATTGTAGAAAATCCCGTAATTGTCGATGTCCACCCAGCCATAGTCCTCAACGACTCCCTCCCGGCCATGAACGGCGAACGGCACCCCGGCTGCCTTGAGGAACGCAACGCGCGGGTCCTCAGGCCTCGGCACATCGACGATGAACCCGTCGACGCTGCCGTCCCGGACATAGCGTTCATAGGCTGCAAGCTGGCCTTCGGGCGGCTCTGCCGCAAGGATGATATCGTACCGGCTCAGCCGGGCTTCGCGCAGAGCCCCCGCCAAGACCTCGACAAAGTGCGGGTCGGCGAATTTCGCGTCGTGATCGGACTGCACCCAGGCGATTGTATGGCTGCGCTGGGTCACGAGCCGCTGCGCGTTGCGGTTGGGTGTATACCCCGCCCTCCGCGCCGCTTCGATGATCCGTTCGCGTGTTTTTTCGCCCACATCGGAATACCCGTTCAGCGCGCGAGAAATCGTCGTGATCGAGAGCCCCAGTTCGGTGGCCAGATGCTTGATTGTAACGCCGCGCGTGGGCGTTTCGTCCGCAGCTCTCCTTCGGCGTGGCGACGGCGCCATCACCTTCCTCCCGCAATATGTCTTCGACCGGCAAGCCGGCTCCTCCATGCGTCCGCTTATAGTGGTGGGCCGGGAAAAAGACCATGCCCTAACCCCTGTTGACGGCGGCTCTTTTCCATGCGTAATGAGGTCATATCCAAAACGTTTTGGAAAGAAAATTCGCTAGGGCAGGATCGCAAGAAGCAGCCGGGCCAGTGTTACGGCGCCACCCGCGATCGATTAGGGGAGACCTTCCAGGCCATGAGTCATTTTGCGCCTGATTCCACACAGTACTGGCATCCGACCGACACCTCTCCCCTCGACCGCAACTGGTGGCGCGGTGCGGTGATCTACCAGATTTATCCGCGTTCGTTTCAGGACCAGAACGGCGATGGCGTCGGCGATCTTGTAGGTATCACCTCGCGGCTCGAATATGTTGCGGACCTCGGTGTCGATGCGATCTGGCTGTCGCCCGTCTTCACCTCGCCGATGAAGGATTTCGGTTACGACGTCTCGAACTATCGGGACATCGACCCGATCTTCGGCACGCTCGAGGATTTCGACAGGCTCGTTGAAAAAGCGCACGCACTGGGTTTGAAGGTGATCATCGATCAGGTGATCTCGCACACTTCGGACCGGCATCCCTGGTTTGCTGAAAGCCGTGTCTCGCGCACCAACGAAAAGGCGGACTGGTATGTCTGGGCCGATCCCAAGCCGGACGGCTCGCCGCCTAACAACTGGCTTTCAATCTTCGGCGGCTCGGCCTGGCATTGGGACGGGCGGCGTATGCAGTATTATCTGCATAACTTCCTCGTCGCCCAGCCCGATCTGAACTTTCATAACCCGGACGTGCAGAACGCGGTTTTGGGGGAAATGCGCTTCTGGCTCGAGCGCGGCGTCGACGGCTTCCGGCTCGATACGGTGAATTTCTATTTCCATTCCGAGGGACTCGAGAACAATCCGCCGGTGAGCCCGGAAAGCTTTAACGCTTCGATCGCCCCGGCGGTGAACCCGTACAATCTTCAGGATCACATCTACGACAAGAGCCGGCCAGACAATATCGCATTCTTAAAGCGCATGCGTGTGTTGCTCGACGAATATCCGGGCAAGGCGACAGTTGGCGAAATCGGCGATGCGCAGCGTCAACTCGAAATCATGGCCCAATATACCTCGGGCGATGACATGCTGCATATGTGCTACACCTTCGATTATCTCGGTGGCGAATACACCGCGGCGCATTTCCGTGAGGCGATCGAAGCGACCGAGAAGGCCGCGCCCGAGGGCTGGATCTGCATTGCCTTTTCCAACCACGACGTCGTCCGGCATGTTACCCGCTGGGCACCGCATGGGCATGAGGAACGCTTCACGCGTCAGGCAGCGATGCTTCTTATGAGCATGCGCGGCTCGGTCTGCCTCTATCAGGGCGAGGAACTGGGCCTGGGCGAGGCGGAGCTTTCCTTTGAGGATCTCGTCGACCCCTACGGCATTGAATTCTGGCCCGAATTCAAGGGTCGGGACGGTTGCCGGACACCGATGGTATGGCAGGCCCACATCCATCAGGGCGGCTTTTCCTCGGCCAATCGCACGTGGCTGCCGGTACCCGCGCACCATTTGCATAATGCCGTGGACCAGCAGGAGAACGTCGCCAATTCGGTGCTCGAATTCTATCGGGCGATGCTGGTTTTCCGTAAGCAGCACCCGGCTTTGGCGAGGGGGAGTATTTCGGTGCGGCACGATACGCCCGAGGGTGTTCTGGCCTTTACCCGGACGCTCGAAGATGAAACGCTATTCTGCGCTTTCAATATGACTGCACAGCCGGTCGTGTATGACCTCGCGGGCGATGTGCCTGTCACCGATGCCGGCGCTCCCGGATCGGACGGGCAATTGGACGGCAATCGGTTGAGCTTTGGCCCGTTCGGGGCCTATATTGGGCGCATAAGCTAGGGCGAAGCCCGTTGGGAGGAAGAATGTCTGATCTCAAGATCACCAATCTTTATAAGAGCTACGGCAAGGTCGAAGTCCTCAAGGACATCAATCTCGACATCAAGTCCGGCGAGTTCGTCGTCTTCGTCGGTCCCTCCGGGTGCGGTAAGTCTACGCTTCTTCGAACCATCTCGGGTCTCGAGACGATTACCAGCGGTACGCTGGAGATTGGCGGTCGCGTGGTCAACGACGTGGCGCCATCCAAGCGCGGCATCGCCATGGTGTTCCAGTCCTATGCGCTCTATCCGCATATGACCGTGTTCGACAACATGGCGTATTCCCTGAAGCTTTTGCGCACACCCAAGGACGAGATGCGCAAGAAGGTCGAGGAAGCTGCCGATATGCTGCAGCTTCGCCCCTATCTTGACCGCCTGCCCAAGGCGCTCTCGGGCGGCCAGCGCCAGCGCGTTGCAATCGGGCGCGCCATCGTGCGCAACCCGCAGGTCTTCCTCTTTGACGAACCGCTTTCCAACCTCGACGCCGCGCTGCGCGTGGCGACCCGTATGGAGATTGCCAAGCTCAACGAGACGCTGCCCGATACCACCATGATCTACGTGACCCACGACCAGGTCGAAGCCATGACCTTGGCCGACCGGATCGTGGTTCTCAAAGATGGTGTCGTGATGCAGGTTGGCACGCCGATGGAGCTTTATGACAATCCTCAGTCGCTCTTCGTGGCCGGGTTCATCGGCTCGCCCAAGATGAATTTCCTGACCGGCAAGCATGCCGAAAAATACAAGTGCCACACAGTCGGCGTCCGGCCCGAACATATGACGATCTACGACAAGCCCGATGGCGGCTGGTCGGGCAAGGTGATCTATTCGGAAAACCTCGGCTCGGACAGCTTCATTTATGTCGATATCGGCGAGGAAGAGCCCGTGATTGTCCGCCAGGACGGCAAGGCGACCTATCATGCCGGTGACGAGATCGCCTTCGGGCCGGAGGGTGACCTGTTCCACCGGTTCGACGCAGAGGGTCGACCGTTGAATGACGGCTTTGCTGTCCCGGCCAAACCGGCCACGACGAAGTCCTCGTCGTCGGCAGGGCGATCCGGCCGTGCAGCCAATGCGTCCGCCGAAGGCGCGCCGGATGAGGGCGTTGTCGGCTCCGCGGGCGGCGTGGCGATGCCGGCAAAGAAGCCCGCCGCGAAAAAGCCCGCGGTGCGTTCAGCCGCATCCAAGGGCACGAGCGCCAAATCGACAGCACGTAAGGCACCCGCTCGCAAGTCACCGGCCAAGCCCAAGGCCTGATCGGTTTCCCGCTATGCCATGTGATTATTCTCGGTGCCGGGCGCTATGCGCCCGGTGCGCGCCAACAAGATTACCGGAAGAATTCCAATTACGATGATGATGAGCGCGGCGAGCGCCGCGTCCTCATATGTCCCGCGCGCCGCCTCGCCATAGAGCAGGGTCGAGAGACTTTCGAAATTGAGTGGCCGGAGTAGCAGCGTGGCGGGCAACTCCTTCATGCAATCGACGAAGACGAGAAGCCCCGCCGCCGTTAGCGCCGCGCGCGAGAGCGGGAGATGGACCTTTACGAGCGCCCCTGTCGCCGATTGCCCGAGCGTGCGGGCTGCGTGGTCGTAGGATAGGGGAATGCGGCTCAATCCTGCCTCGATCCCACCCGACGCGATGGCGAGAAAGCGGGCCGAATAAGCATAGACAAGCGCCGCACCCGAGCCGAGCAGGAGAAGCCCTGTCGAAAGGCCGAACCATTCGCGCATGGCGTGGTCGAGGGTGCGATCGAAAAAGGCGACGGGGATCAGAATTCCGATCGCCAGCACTGTGCCGGGCACCGCATAACCAAGCGTCGCAACACGCGCCATTGCGGCCGTCAGCCGATCCGACCTGAGGCGCGCAGCATAGGAGACGGCAAAGCCCATGAACAGAACGACCAGGGTGGCGATGGCCGAGAGGCTGACGGTATTAATCGTAGCGCGGATGAGATAGGGCGATACGCCTGCGAATTCGATCCTTTTAATGGCCTCGAAAAACAAGTAGAGCGCCGGACCGAGGAAGCCGATGACGATGGGCAGCGCACCCAGCGCGAACGCCAGCAGACCTTGGGCGCCTGCGAGACGGCGCGGCACCATCGGACGCGCCCGCTGCGCGCTATGGGCAAATCGCTGGTCGCGCCGCGCCCAGCGCTCGATGACGATGAGCATCACCACGAAAACCAGCATCGCCATCGCGATCTGCGCCGCTCCGGGCAGATCCGTGCGTATGATCCATGTCGTGTAGACAGACGCTGTCAAAGTCCGAATACCCAGGAACTGCGCCGCACCGACGTCGTTCAGCGCTTCCATGAGGGCAAGGCTTACCCCGACTGCAATCGCGGGACGGGCGAGCGGCAAAGCGACACGCCAAAAGACCGCCGAGCGCCGGACACCCAACGTCCGAGACACTTCGACGAGATTCGCGGCCTGGGTGAGGAACATCGCTCGCGTGGTGAGATAGACATAAGGGTAGAGCACGAAGCCGAAGATCAGGATCGCGCCCCACATCGACCGAATATCGGGAAGCCGAAAATCGCGCGGGCTGTCATAGCCCAAAACGGCCCGGATGACGCCTTGAACCGGCCCGAGCGGGCTGAGGACATCGAGATAAGCATAGGCCATGATATAGGTCGGTACGGCGAGGGGGAGAAGAAGCGCCCATTCGAGAATCCCGCGCCCGCGGAAATCGTAGGCCGAAACGATCCATGCAGCACCGGTTCCGACAAATGTGGCGATAAGTCCGGTGCCTATGAGCAGGATTGCGGTGTTCTGTACCGCCTGCGGCAGCACATAAGCGATGACATGGGACCAGAGCGTGCCGGTATCGCTCATGGCTGTCAGTGCGATGGTTAACACTGGAATAACCGCGAGCGTCGCCGCGAGCATGGCCAGACCGACCCATACCCTGCTGCCGCCGTGACGCCGTCTGCTCGCCTGTGCCGGAAGAACTGCTGCCATTAAGACCTGGAAAAAAGCGGCGGACCGATGGTCCGCCGCGGTGTGTCGTTAATTTCCGAACGTATCGAAGTTGACCTGATCGACCAACTCACTCGCCAGCGTGCGATATTGCACGATTTCGGTCAGCGGGATAGGGTCGGGTTCGAGTTCGCCGAAGGCTGCAATGATCGGATGAACTTCCGCCGTGCCCGTTACCGGGTACTCGAAATTGGCTTCAGCATAGAGCTTCTGCGCTTCGTCCGAGACGAGATATTCGAGAAGCTGCACCGCTTCCTCGCGATTGGGGGCATGCGCTGCAACCCCCGCGCCGGAAATGTTGACCTGCGTGCCACCGTCCTCAAAGGTCGGCAGGATCACCTTGATCTCGTCACTCCAGGCCTTCTGCTCGTCGCCGCCCGCGCCGCTGGCCATCAATCCGACATAGTACGAGTTGCCGATCGCGATGTCGCAGACACCGGCCGCGATATCGCGCGCGCCGTCGCGGTCGCCGCCGGCGGCCACGCGGGCCTGATTGGCCTTCACGCCTTCGAGCCATTCGAGCGCAGCTTCCTCGCCATGATGGGCGATATAGGCTGCAAACAGCGCTGTGTTATACGGGTGGTGGCCTGAACGGATGCAAAGGCGCCCGCGCCATTCCTCATCATCGAGCTGCTCATAGGTGAACGTATCGAGATCGAGGTCCTTGGCCGCATAGAGCACGCGGGCACGACCCGACAGCGCGAACCAGTTGCCTTCCGCATCGCGCAGCGCTTCGGGGACAGCCGCTTCGAGAACCTCGGACTCGACCGGCTGGGTCAGACCCTGATCCACGAGACTGCTCAGAACGCCGAAATCGACCGTCATCAGGATGTCGGCGGGCGAGCTTTCACCCTCTGCCAGAACGCGCTCGGCAAGGCCATCCTGGAGGAAAACGGTGTTGACGGTAATGCCGGTCTCCGCGGTAAAAGCGTCCAGGATCGGCTGGATCAGTCCCGGCTCGCGGGTGGTATAGATGTTCACTTCCTGTGAAACCGCCGGAGCGGCAGCTGCCAGCGCCAACAGGCCGGCGGCGGTAAAGGTCTTGAAGGTCGTCATAAGGAGACTTTCCCAGTTCGGTTAACCCAAAGGGCGCCATCGGCCAAAACGCGCCCATGCCGCGCGTTAATTCATACTTGATGATGCAAGTCAAGTATAATGAAGACAGTTTAGAGGCATTCTAAACTATTGTAATCGCTTGGTTACTTTGGGTTAGGCTCGGGGGAGGGTGGCGCGTGCGGTTTCGTCCGCCGCAAAGACGAGGACATCCTCCGGTTCGATACTGACCCGTACGGTATGTCCTACATCGAGCCCCGATCGCGCGCTTGTTCGCATGACCAGCGGTTCGCTCATGCCTTCGACCGCCAGGCCGACTTCTTCGATCTCCCCCAGCAGAACACGGCTGGTGACTTGTGCTGCAATGCCTCTGCCGTTGAGCTTGATGGCCTGTGGGCGGACATAGAGATAAACCGGACCGGCACTCCCGCAGGTTGCCGGGAACCGACCTAGAGGACTGTCGAGCCAATCGCCCGATCTGCGTGCCGGGATGCGGTTAACTCGGGAAAAGAACTCGGCGGCATAGGCGGTCTGGGGATAGGTGTAGATCGCGTCGCCTGTGCCGGTTTCGATCACCTTGCCCTTGTGCATGAGAACGACCTTGTCGCCGAGCGACAGCGCTTCCTCGGGATCGTGGGTTACAATGATCGCGGTCGTTCCCAGCGCACGTAGCACCGCACTCGTTTCTTGCCGGATGCTGTCGCGCAGCCGCCGGTCGAGGTTTGAAAACGGTTCGTCCATCAAAAGGACGTGCGGCTGGGGCGCGAGCGCCCGGGCCAGCGCGACGCGCTGCTGCTCTCCGCCGGAAAGCATATGCGGATACCGGTTCGCCAGTGCATCGATCTTGAGCCTTGAAAGCAACTCGTCAGCACGCGCGCTGGCGGATTTGCGGCCGAGATGGTTCAGGCCGAACAGGATGTTCTGACGGGCGGTCAGGTGCGGGAAAAGGGCATAGTCCTGGAACATGAAGCCCACATTGCGGTCTTCAGGTTCAACGAAGATATCCGGACCGGTGACTGTGGTGCCGTCGAGCGAGACCGAGCCGGCATCGATATCCTCGACCCCGGCGATGACACGTAAAAGCGTGGACTTGCCACAACCCGACTGACCCACAAGGCAGGCGACCTCACCCTTCGCGATATCGAGCGACACGTCATCGAGCGCCGTAACCGCGCCGAAGCGGCGCGTGACGTTCCGAATTGAAAGGGTAGCTGTTTTCGTCTGGATCATATCTCGTCACAAGCGCCCCGGGGGGCCTTTTGTCAAGACGCTCCCGGCTGGTTGACGACCAGCGTAGCGGGAATGCTGAGCGTCATCAGCGTGCCGGTTTCGCTCGCAGGTGCCAGGTTGAGTGAGCACGCATTGACCGCAGCCAGCGAGCGCGTGAGCGTTAGGCCGATGCTCGACCGTACGGGCACGCGCGCACTTCCGTTCTTATCCTGCCCATCGCGGAAGACGACGAACTGCTCGGTGAGCGCATTGGGAGACTTCGCCGCGTCGCGCACATGGATCGAGACCGCGCCATCAGGTTCACGCTGGGCCGAAAGCACAACTTTGCTGCCTTCCCCGCTTTGCGCGATGGCACTCGCGAGCATGTTGAGGATGGTTTGCTTGAGTGTTCCTTCATCGGCCCGAACATACGGCAGCCGCTCGGAAACCGCACTGCGCAGGAGGACACGAGCGGATCCCGCGTGCCCCCTGACCCGCACGAGACAATCCGCCAGCAGCGTCGCAAGATCGATATCGGCTGGCGAAAGCTGCATCTCGCCATTGGCGAGTCGTACGAAATCGTCCAGTTCGTCCGCCAAATCGCCGATGGCTTGACCGGCGGCCTTAATGTCGCGGGCATATTCGAGATAACGCGGATTCGCGATTGGGCCGAAGGCTTGGGCAGCGATAAGTTCGGCGAATCCCGAAATTGTGTTGAGTGGCCGCCGCACTTCACGGCTGATGCGCGAGAGCGTTGCGGTCGGAACGCCTGTATGCGCGGCAGTGCCCAACGTTTCCGGCATTTCGAGGATGCCGAAATAGCCCGAGACCACACCGGCGCGGCCCTGCGCAAAAAGCTTGAGTCGCGTGCCGCGGTTCTTGCCCCTGAGCGTCACCGCAGGGCGCCGGGATTCCGCGAAGCGCGCTGGAAGTTCGAGGAAACGGTTGAGGTCGGCCTTGGCGTCTGGAGCGATGAGCGTAGTGAGCGTCATGCCGAGCGTGGGCGCGTCGTTGTCCTCGCCGCTCGTACTGACTTCGGTGATTACGCCATTAGCATCAGTTGCAAGGAAGAGGTCGCCTGACAGGCTCGCCGCCAATTGCGCGAAGCGTTTGACCTCGCCCTCATTGAGCGCGTCGCCATCCTGCGCGCGCGCCGAGAGCATGAAGGCGTTGCGGCCCTGCCAGGTGACTGTCTGCAGCCGTGCGGCAACGGAGATCTTCTCGCCGTCGCGCCGTACGAGTTGCGTAACCGGTCCGGCAGGCTCGGAAGTGTCGACGGTTGGGAAAATGGTAGCAAGTCCGAGTGCGCGCAATGCTGTCGCATTCTCGTAGCCGGTCAGGTCGACGAGCGCGCGGTTGGCGAAGAGGATGTCCTGGTCGCGGAAGATGAGGATACCGAGGGGCAGGCGGTTCAGCACGAGCGTCTCATCGCTCAGCGGGACGAGGGAACCGGTTTCGCGCGGTACTTCCGGCGCCGGTTCGGCGGGCTCGGAAGGCTGGGGCTCTGCATCGCCTCCGATCCGGTCGTTGAGAATGCGTGCGAGTTCCTCGAAATTGTAGCGTGCCGACCGGTCTTCGGGTTCGGGGGGCTCGGCTTGCGTCTCCTCATGTTCGGGCGGCTCGGCCGCATAAGTCGCCTTGGGCAGGGTCAGCCCGCGCCCGGTGATCTGCCACAGTCCGGCGCGCTCGCTGACGTCCTGGTCTGCATCGGCGGTGAACACCTCGGTGTCGTCGACCGAGGCTTCTTCGCCCCAATCGCTTTGCTCGCCTTCGTCTTCTTCCGGGAGCGTCTCCGGGGGTGGAGTGGGACGCTCGGGTATCGCCTCGGGCGGGAGCGGGAGGTCGTCGGCTTCGCTCAGCGGTTCATAGAGCGCACCGCTATCGGCCAGCCGGGACACCAGAGCGCTCAATCCGCTGCCGGCAGATTCGGCTGTTTCCTCTTGAGGTGCCTCCTCGACGGTTTCTTCGTCTTCCGAAGCCGGCGCAACTTCTTCGGCTTCAGGCTCGGCGGTCACCTCCTCGACGGCCGCTTCGGGTATCTCGTTATGGGGCGGAACGGGTGCAGCGGCGGCGCGGATGTCCTCGGCGATTGGATCGACGCCAACCACCAGCAGCGCCGGACGCTCGTCGCCCAAATCCAGCGATGTGCACACGCAGGTGGCTGACAGCGGCTTGCGGCCGGCGACGAACTGCATCCGCGACAGCGTGGACTGACCCAAAAGCCCAAGCCGCAGAATGCGGGTGATCTGGCCCTTGACGGGTTCGGCGGGCTCGGCGCGCTTGAGCCCGGACGATTTGATCTTGGCGCCGAAAAGCTCGGCGGCATCGTTGTGCCACAGAAGCTCTTTGCCGCCATCCGCCCAGAGCCACGCCGGACGGGGATCGCCTTGGAGCGCGAGCGCGCGGTGCGCGTCGGGCTTTTCTGTCCAATCCTGGTTCATCCGCGAGCCTGCTACTCCATTCGCCCCGTGCCTCTTTATCTGTCCCGATTTGGGACAACCTTTGCCGGGATTTTATCAAGTCTTAAATATAGTGCGCGAAGCGCTCGGTCCATCCACGCTGCGCTAATGCGTCGCGACAATCTGCCGGATGGTTAAGAACCCAACCGAAAACTCGGACGGGTCCGCCTTGCGGGTCTTGTTTGTTCCCGAGAAGGGAAAAATCCCTCGCAAGTCCTCAACCGCCGAGTTTTCGGTTGGGCTCTAAGAGGAAAACTGGTCAATCGTCTGAAAACGCCTCTTGTCTTTGCGATCGTCTCGACCTATGGTCCGCCCCGTTCCGAGCCGTGATGCGTTTGGCACCGGTCGGGCGCTCCTCATGCCGCCTTAGCTCAGTAGGTTAGAGCGCTAGATTGTGGATCTAGAGGTCCCCCGTTCGATCCGGGGAGGCGGTACCATCCTCCTTTTCTAGATGACGACGACCTTGGCACCCACGGGCACGCGGCTATAAAGGTCGACGACGTCCTCATTGGTCATTCTGATGCACCCCGAAGAGACTGAGCGGCCGATGGTCCAGGGCTCGTTGGTGCCGTGAATGCGGTAGAGCGTCGACCCGATGTAGAGCGCACGAGCGCCCATCGGGTTGTTCGGCCCGCCCGGCATGAAGGTCGGCAAACCCGGCTGGCGTGCGTGCATTTCCGCCGGCGGCGTCCAACTGGGCCATTCGCGTTTGGCGCTGACCCGATGCGTTCCCGACCACTCGAAACCCGACCGCGCCACGCCGATGCCGTAGCGCATCGCCTTGCCATTCGGCATTACGAGATAAAGGAAGTGCCGGCCGGTATCGACGACGAGCGTGCCCGGTGCTTCCGACGTCCGGTAGTTGACGACTTGTCGCAGGAGCGCCGGGTGGCTGACATAGCTTGTCTGGTATTGCAGGGCGTTCGTCGGCCGGCTCTGCGTCAGCTCCATGCCCGGCGGCGGGCCGAACATCGCGTTCATGAATGCTCTTGATGAGGCGGCGAGAGAGGGCGTGGCGAGCGCCAGAGAAACGGCGATGCCCAGAACGATACGCAACATGACCCGGTCCGATACGCTGGTAACTTTTTTGATCGATGCCGCAGGAAACACGGCTTGTGAGTCATTGTGCGCAAAGAGGGCAAAGATTGAGTCAAATGTGATGGTTAAATACCGCTTCAGCGCTATGGTTGCCCAAACGTGAATCACCAAAATGCGCGAGAGGACAGGATGGACGTGGAGATCACGCGCTGCGACTGGGCCGGCAGCGACCCGCTCTACCAGCATTATCACGACACCGAATGGGGGTATCCGGTCGATGACGACACGCGGCTTTTCGAAAAGCTGTGCCTTGAAGGGTTCCAGTCCGGGCTCTCGTGGCTGACGATCCTCAAAAAGCGCGAGAATTTCCGCGCCGCCTTCGCCGGGTTCGATATCGAGACGGTCGCGCGCTTTACTGAGGCGGATGTGGAGCGCCTGCTTTCCGATGCGGGGATCGTGCGCCATCGCGGCAAGATCAATTCGACCATCAACAACGCCCAGCGCGCGCTTGCGTTGAGGGAGGAATTCGGATCGCTCGCGGCCTATTTCTGGCGCTTCGAGCCCCGGCCCGAGGATCGTCCGGGTGATTTGAGCTGGGAAAGCCTGCGCCAGATTGCGACGACCCCGGCCTCGACGGTGCTTTCGAAAGATCTCAAAAAGCGCGGCTTTTCGTTCGTGGGGCCGACGACGTGCTATGCGTTCATGCAGGCGATGGGGCTGGTGAACGATCATGTTACCGAATGCCACTGCCGGGAGAAGGCAGAGGCCGAACGTGCGGCGTTCGTGCGACCGGTCTAAGGGCGCACCTGTTCGTCCGGCGACCCTCGAGCCCCGGTGTCAAATAGCGTGGACGGTATGCGGCGAGACGTGCCTCATACTGATTATAGATGCGAGACGAGTCTCGCCGCATACGTCCGGGATTTTTGGCTTGGCGTCCGCTCGGGCTGGGGCCAATCCCCGCCAGGTTTCCCCGGTGACCACAGGATCGCTGTGGCTGGCCACGGTGACGTTTGGGCCTCCGCTGGGACGACTCCCATCGGACCCGGACCGGTCCCGCCCAAACGTTCGTTGCGCCTGCGCCCATCAAAAGCGGATCCGTGAGAGGTATAGTAATCGAGGTTTCGGGGGCGGGGATAAGTTTTGAGGCGGAAACTTCGGCTTCTCGCCGAATACCCCCCTCCCATCCTCCCCTTGACGGGGAGGGATGGGGAGGGGTGGGACACGGTGCGTGGGGGCTCGAAGGGACGGAGATACGCCTGGTTCGCCGTTATCTCCGCCCCGATGCGCTAATACTGACTATCCCTGAAACTTAAGGGATGAACCTTGCGCGGCAACGCCCCGGGAAAGATCGCCTCGGGCGGCATGCCGATGTCGTCTTCGATCGGCGGCAGACCAACATCCTTGCGCAGGTAGTTGGGCAGGTGCCGGGCGATGCGCCTTTTCTTGCGCTCTTCGCTCCAGATCAAAGCGACGAGAGCAGCCCTCAAGACACGCCATGCCCCATGCTGGGCAATCAGGTTTTCGATCGAAACATGCGGAACGCCAGCGTCCGCGCGCAAATGCACGTTTTGCATAGTCAATTATCCAGCCGCCAAAGGCGAGCTGGCTCCTTTTGGAGTTGGGAAATGGGCCGGCACCCGCTTTACGGGCGTCGATCCGGGGTGAAATTGAAGGGAATCCTGGCGTCAGGACGCAAAGGTGCCGGCGTCGGGAATCGCTATGGTCGGGAGTTGTGCTGGAAAGACCGGAGCCTTTGGGCGGCCCGGAAAGAGGGCTGCCTTAGCCGCGACGCATAATATTATAATGGCGAAGCGGATTTACTGCGGACCAGCCGGTGCCTTCGACACAACGGGTTGTGGCGGTAACAGATGCTGTCATGGATGCGCCTCCCGAGGGATTGGTGTCAAAGCGAGGCTGCTTGTAGATCACGAATCCGTCATCGCCAACCCACGCCGGGACAGAATGTCGCACATCACGCTTGGCTGTGACATATCCGCAACAGCGTGCCGCTTGCCTTGTCTCTAAAAGGCTAATCGGCTAGGAACGGCGCGGATTTGCACACTGCCCGATCATGGGCGACTTCGGAGCCGCAAAGACCAATGTCCAAGAAGAATACCGCGCTCATCACGCCGCGCCTGCCGCGCGGCTTTGTCGACTTTGAACCTGCCGAACTCGCCGCCGTCGATGAGATGATGGCGAAGATCAGGAAGGTCTATGAGCGCTATGGCTTCGATCCGGTACAAACGCCGTTCTTCGAATATACCGAGGCGCTGGGCAAGTTCCTGCCCGACACCGACCGGCCCAATGCCGGGGTTTTCTCGGTGCAGGACGACGACGAGCAGTGGATGAGCCTGCGCTACGACCTGACCGCGCCGCTCGCGCGCTATTTCGCGCAGAACTATCAGGATTTGCCAAAACCCTTCCGCTCGTATCGGGCGGGGTGGGTGTTCCGGAACGAAAAGCCCGGGCCGGGGCGGTTCCGGCAGTTCATGCAGTTCGACGCCGACACCGTGGGTGCCGCCGGGCCGGAGGCGGACGCGGAAATCTGCATGATGATGGCGGATACGATGGACGCGTTGGGGCTTGCGGGGAAGTACGTGGTGCGGGTGAATAACCGCAAGGTGCTTGATGGTGCTATGGAAGCTGTAGGTGTTGTAGACGCCGAACAGAAGCTAGCGATTATGCGGTCTTTCGACAAATTGGATAAGTTTCCGGTCGAAGAAATAGTGAAGCTTCTTGGTTCCGGTCGGAAAGACGCGAGTGGTGACTTTACGAAAGGTGCGGGCCTTTCTGACGAACAAATCACAAGGCTCATCAATCTCACTGGCTGGGGAGAAGCCGGTTCCGGTTCGGCGGGTGTTGCGAATGGCATTACCATAAACAATATCCGTTGCGCATTTGAGGATAGCGCGCTGGTTTCCGAGGCTTGTGACGAGCTTGAGATTATGGAGTTGTTTTTCGGCGCTGCAGGCTACTCGGAAATGGGGAACGAACGCATCAAGATCGATCCCTCCGTCGTCCGCGGTCTCGAATACTACACCGGCCCGGTTTTTGAGATTCAACTTACCTTCCCCGTCACCAACGAAAAGGGCCAGGAGGTCGTCTTCGGCTCGGTCGGCGGCGGTGGGCGCTATGACGGGCTCGTTTCGCGCTTCCGCAATGAGGAAACGCCCGCAACCGGGTTTTCCATTGGCGTCTCGCGGCTCGCGCACGCATTGCAGCTGACCGGCAATTTGGGCACCGAACCGGTGACCGGGCCCGTCGTCGTGACCGTCATGGAGAAGGACCGGATCGCGGACTATCAGCAGATGGTCGCCGAGCTGCGGGCCGCCGGTATTCGGGCCGAGATGTTCCTGGGCTCGTCCAAGAACATGGGCAAGCAGATGAAATACGCCGACAAGCGCAATGCGCCGGCGGTGGTAATTCAAGGTTCGGACGAGCGCGAAGGCGGGATCGTCCAGATCAAGGACCTCGCCGAGGGCGCCGAGGCGGCCAAGTCGATCACCGACAACGCCGCCTGGAAGATGGAGCGCCCGGGGCAGTATTCGGTGCCGCGCGGGGAGATGGTGGAGTTCATCAAGCAGATCCCGGCGGTCGCCGCGTGGATGAAGGCGAACGGGTGATAGGGCGGATGAGCGCAGAACGTCGGTCATGCGCGGGGGCTCACATTAGGCCCGGTTTCCCTTCTCCCCTTGAGGGAGAAGGTGGGCCGGCGCAGCCGGGTCGGATGAGGGGTGCTCCTCTCTGGCGTGCACCCCTCATCCGACCTCCGCTACGCTCCGGCCACCTTCTCCCTCAAGGGGAGAAGGGAAAAGTGCTATACTGCCGGAGCTTTTACGATGCGTGAGTATCGGAGCCACGCCCGCCGCGAAGCGCTCAAGGGGCTGGTGTCGGGCGAAGGGATCGCCTTCGCCGCGACGCCGATCCTCGTGCCGCCCGCACCGTATTTCGACCTCGCGGGGGAGGAATTCGGCGCGCGGATGATTTTGACGACCGCCGCCGATGGCGCGGAATTTTGCCTGCGGCCCGATTTCACGCTGCCCATTGCCATGGGGCATCTCGAGGCGGGAGGGGCGACGCCGGCGGCCTATGGCTATCTCGGCCCGGTCTTCCGCCAGCGCGCCGATGGGCCGGCCGAATTCGATCAGGCCGGGCTCGAACTCCTCGCCCAGCCCGACGCCGAAGCGGCGTTGGAGCGAATAATCCGGTTTGCCCGCGACGTGCTGGAGCTCTACGCGGTGACCGAACCCCGCGTGCGCGTGGGGAGCATCGACCTTTTCGAAACGCTGCTCGCCGCCTGCAACATGCCCGACGTCTGGCGCCCGCGCATCCGCGCGCGTTTCGGGCACCCTGAGGCCATGGCGCGGCTTTTGGACCGGCTGGCCGATCCGCACAAGCCCACCGAAGGGCCCAAGGGAATGCCGGTCGAGGACATCGCGGACTGGGTGCGCGAGTTGATGCTTACAAGCGGACTGAGCCTTACCGAAAGCCGCTCGCCGGAGGAAATCGCGTGGCGCTATGTCGAAAAACAGGCGCTCGAGGCCGCGCAGGTGCCCGGCGAGACGATTGCGCTCCTAAAGGCATATCTCGCGATTGACGGTGAAGCCGGTGCCGCGCTGGGGCGGATTGCCGATCTGGCCATTCATGCGGGGATCGACCTTGGCGCGACGCTCGAGGTGACCCACCAGCGGCTGGCGCAGCTTCGGAACGGCAACGCGCTCGGGGCGCTGACATTTGACGCCGGGTTCTCGCCGCGGCTCGATTATTATACCGGCATCACCTTCGAGGTGACCGGGCGGGACGGGGCGGTGCTCGCCTCGGGCGGGCAGTACGACCGGCTTTTGAAGCGTCTGGGCGCAAAGAGCGATATTCCGGCCGTGGGGTGCGCGGTCTGGGTGGCGCGGCTGGAGAAGGAGGCGGGGCGATGAGCACGATCATGCTGGCGCTGCCGTCCAAGGGACGCATTCAGGAAGATGCGGTCAAGGTGTTCGCCGATGCGGGGCTGCCCATTGAACGGCCCGGCGGGGCGCGGTCGTATCTTGGAGATATGGCCGGGATGCCGGACGTCGTCGTGCGCTTCCTTTCGGCGTCGGAGATCGCGCGGGAACTCATTCGCGGCACCATTGATATGGGGATTACAGGCGAGGACCTGATTCACGAAACCGCCGAGATGGGGCCGAGCCAGGTCGAGATCGTCAAGCGCCTTGGCTTCGGGCGTGCCGACGCGGTGGTGGCGGTGCCCGATGCGTGGATCGATGTGACGGCGATGGACGATCTTTCGGACGTCGCTGCCGACTTCCGGGCGCGGCATGGGCGCTGGCTCAAGGTGGCAACGAAATTCGTCAACCTGACGCGCCGGCACTTCGCGTTAGCCGGAATTGCGGAATACCGGATCGTGGAAAGCCTCGGGGCGACCGAGGCGGCGCCGGCCTCGGGCGCGGCGGATTTGATCGTCGATATCACCTCGACGGGCTCGACGCTAAAGGCCAACGGGCTGCGCATTCTTGAGGACGGTGTGATCCTCAAAAGCGAGTCTCTGTTGATGGTTTCGCGCAACGCCGACTGGCCGGACGAAAAGCGCGCAACGCTCAATGCGCTGCTTGGCAAGATCGGCGCGGAGCCGTTCGGGTAAAGAAGAAGGGGGCCGCTTGGCCCCCTTTGATCGTGTTGCGTCGGCGTCCGTCAGGCGGTGGCCTTGCGGTCGTCCACCGAAAGAGCGCCCGCGCCATAGGCGACGACGTAGAGTGCGCCACCGGTGATCGCGAGATTCTTGAGGAAGTTGATCATCTGCATCTGGTCGGCGAAATTGGAGTGGAAGATGATCCCCGAGGCCAGTGTGAATGCTGCAAGCGCCGCTGCGGCCAGGCGGGTCTGATAGCCGACGAGCAGCAGAAGGCCGCCGCCCAACTCGACGACAATCGTCGGCCAGATCAGGACGCCCGGCAGACCGTAGGCTTCCATGTAACCGACCGTGCCTTCCATGCCGGTGATCTTGTTGAAGCCCGACAGGATGAAGATGATGGCGATAAGAATCCGCCCGACGGTGGGCAGGTAAGTCTGAAGTCCGTTCATTGTGTACGTCCTGGTTGAGATGCGATAGTGGCAAGATGACGCAGCTTTCGCGTTGAGAAAATGCCCCTCTCGCCACACAGATTGTTCAGCGATAGCGACCAATGGCACGCACATGCATGCAGAATATCGCTGGAGACGGCTGGACTTTGCGTGAAGTTTGATACAGCAGCGTCTCAATTGTGTTGTTGAGGATGGATTCGCGTGCTGGATCTTTGGGTGCTCGTCGCTTTGGGCGGCGTGGGGGTGATCGCGGGGTTCGTCGACGCGGTCGCCGGGGGTGGGGGACTGGTTGCGCTTCCCGCATTGTTGTCCGCTGGGCTCAATCCCGTCGCGGCGCTCGCGACCAACAAGGTGCAGGGCATCGTGGGCACGTTTACCGCCGCATTCACCTATTGGCGCGGCGGGTATGTGACGCTGAGGACGATGGGCCCCGGCATCGTCGCGACCTTTTCCGGGTCCTATCTCGGGGCGATAACGGTCAAGGCCATCGATACATCGGCGCTCGATATTGCCGTGCCCATCGCGATCATCGCGGTGGCGCTCTATTTCACCTTCTCGCCCTCGATCAAGGATATCGACCGCATCGCCCGGCTCAAATTCGCGGTCTTCGTGCCGGTTTTCGGCTTCGTGATCGGATTTTACGACGGTATTTTCGGCCCCGGAACGGGCTCGTTCTTCATGCTCACTTTCGTTGCGCTGTTCGGGCTGGGCGCGGCGCGAGCCTCGGCGCATACCAAGGTGTTGAACGTCACCTCCAACCTCGCGGCGCTGGCACTGTTTATCCCCTCGGGCGATGTCGTCTGGTCGGCGGGGATCGCGATGGCGCTCGGGCAGGTGGTGGGCGGCTATCTCGGCGCGCTGACCGGCATAAAGTTCGGTGCGAAGGTGATCCGGCCGCTGGTGATTGTCGTGTCGATCATCCTCGCGATCCGGCTTCTGCTGTTTCCATAGCGAAAAAAAACGCCCGCCTTGTCGGTATGGGCAGGGATCGCTCGTCTTATCCCGTGCGTTGGGAAAACGCGAAGGGTGAGTACAGCAAGAAAGGAGACCTGCCATGCCCTATATCGAAGGATTTGTTGCCGCAGTGCCGACGGCCAATAAGGAAAAGTACGTCGAGCACGCCAAAGAGGCGGCGGCATACTTCAAGAAACTCGGCGCGACGCGCTGCGTGGAGTGTTGGGGCAGCGATGTGCCCAAAGGCGTGCTTACCGACTTCTATAAGGCCACGCAGGCCAAGGACGACGAGACGCCGGTTTTCAGCTGGGTCGAATATCCGGACAAGGCCACGCGCGACGCAGCCAACAAAGCGATGATGGACGACCCGGAGATGGCGAACATGCAGATGCCGTTCGACGGCAAGCGCCTGATCTGGGGCGGGTTCGAGGAGATTTTGAACGAATAGGGGGCGTGCGGGTGGCCGGAAAGCCGGTCGCCCCTTATGCTGCCCGTGGCTCGATCGTGGAGAGGTCGTCCTGGATCTGCCGCCGACGCTCCATGAGGTCGTAATCGGCTTGCAGCCGCAGAAAGAATCCCTCGGACATACCGAAATAACGGGCAAGCCGGAGATCGGTGTCCGCCGTCATCGCGCGCTTGCCCAGAACGATTTCATTGATCCGGCGCGGCGGGACGTGCACGGCGCGGGCGAGCGCGTTCTGGCTGAGGTTCATAGGCTTCAGGAACTCCTCAAGCAGGATTTCGCCAGGATGCGGGTTTGGGAGAAGCTCAGTCGTGGTAGTCGACGATTTCGACATCGCTTGGTCCTCCATCGTGTCAGACAAAACAACTCTGTTTGCGGGTCGGCGAAACTTTGGATCATTAGATCCATATAACGCGATGCGTTATGTAACGCGAGGCGGTATAGGTCGCCACACACAAAAAGGGCGATCGCTTGAAGCAATGCCGTCGCGAACTGTGCGGTATTCCTTGATGCACCGCGCCTACCCGTACCCCGCCGTCATCCTCGCGCTTGACGCGAGGATCCGCAACGCCACCGCAAGCCCGGCAGGAGACGGACGCGCCTTGCCTAACCGCACGGGCATCAACCTCTGCGCGGGGTGCTTCGAGCTTGCGGGTCCTCGCGTCAAGCGCGAGGATGACGGTGGAGTGAGGGGCGGTCGGTGTGCAAGTCTCTGGCGGTAAGTGTAAAAGCCACCAAGCGGGCGTGCCACGGAGCAATTTCACTTCAAACGATCGCCCTCCTTCACACACAAAAAGGGCGGCCCGAGAGCCGCCCTTTCCGTTTCGAAGTCTGGAGAGACTTGGTTCGAAAGCGATTGGCTTGTAGCCGGACTTAGAAGTCCATGCCGCCCATACCGCCCATGCCGCCGCCACCGGGCATTGCCGGAGCTTCGTCCTTGGGCAGGTCGGCAACCATGGCTTCGGTCGTGATCAGGAGACCGGCAACCGAGGCGGCGTCCTGGATCGCGGCGCGGACGACCTTGACGGGGTCGATGATGCCCATCTTGATCAGGTCGCCATATTCGCCGGTCTGGGCGTCGAAGCCGAACGCGGCGTCGGCGTTGTCGAGGATCTTGCCGACAACGATCGAGCCTTCATTGCCCGCATTGTTGGCGATCTGCCGGACCGGCTCCTGCAGCGCGCGGCGTACGATGGCGATACCGGCATCCTGGTCGGCGTTAACGCCCTTGACCTTGATTTCGGTCGAAGCGCGCAGAAGGGCGACGCCGCCGCCGGCAACGATACCTTCTTCAACAGCGGCGCGGGTCGCGTTGAGCGCGTCGTCGACGCGGTCCTTGCGTTCCTTCACCTCGACTTCGGTCGAACCGCCGACGCGGATCACGGCAACGCCGCCCGCGAGCTTGGCCAGGCGTTCCTGGAGCTTTTCGCGGTCGTAGTCCGAGGTGGTTTCCTCGATCTGGGCCTTGATCTGGTTGACACGGCCTTCGATGTCTTCCTTGGCGCCGGCGCCGTCGACAATCGTGGTCTCTTCCTTGGTGATCTCGACGCGCTTGGCAGTGCCGAGCATATCGAGGGTCACGTTCTCGAGCTTGATGCCGAGGTCTTCGGAAATGACCTGGCCACCGGTGAGGATCGCGATGTCTTCGAGCATGGCCTTGCGGCGGTCGCCGAAGCCCGGAGCCTTGACGGCAGCAACCTTGAGGCCGCCGCGCAGACGGTTGACCACGAGGGTGGCAAGGGCTTCGCCCTCAACGTCTTCCGCGATGATCAGGAGCGGACGGTTGGACTGAACGACGCTTTCGAGAACCGGCAGCAGGGCCTGGAGGTTCGAGAGCTTCTTTTCGTGCAGGAGGATGAGCGGATCCTCGAGCTGGGCGACCATCTTCTCGGAGTTGGTCACGAAGTACGGCGAGAGATAGCCGCGGTCGAACTGCATGCCTTCGACGACGTCGAGTTCGGTTTCGGCGGTCTTGGCTTCTTCGACCGTAATCACGCCTTCATTGCCGACCTTCTGCATGGCTTCGGCGATCATCTCGCCGATTTCTTTTTCGCCATTGGCCGAGATGGTGCCGACCTGAGCGACTTCGCTCGAATTGGAGATCTTGACAGCACGGTTGGCGAGGTTTTCGACGACGTCGGTCACGGCGAGATCGATACCGCGCTTCAGGTCCATCGGGTTCATGCCGGCGGCAACCGCCTTGACACCCTCGTTGACAATCGACTGGGCCAGGACCGTCGAGGTCGTGGTGCCGTCGCCGGCAACGTCGTTGGTCTTGGAGGCCACGGTGCGCAGCATCTGTGCGCCCATGTTCTCGAACTTGTCTTCAAGTTCGATTTCCTTGGCAACGGTCACGCCGTCCTTGGTGATGCGCGGAGCGCCGAAGGACTTTTCGATGACGACGTTGCGGCCCTTGGGGCCCAAGGTCACCTTGACCGCGTTGGCCAGGATGTTGACGCCGCGCAGCATCTTGTCGCGGGCATCGGTCGAGAACTTTACGTCCTTTGCAGCCATTTTGCTTGGCTCCTCAAATAGAATGCAAGTTGCACTTGATCATGGTTTCGTCGCGCTTCCGAACCGAAATACCGGTGTCCACTTTTTCTGGAAGCGCTCCAAAAAAGACGTGAGAGGTGCTTAGGCCTCGATCACGCCCATGATGTCGGATTCTTTCATAATCAGCAGGTCTTCCCCGTTGATCTTGACTTCGGTGCCGCTCCACTTGCCGAACAGCACGCGGTCACCCGCCTTGACGTCGAGCGGGGCCACCTTGCCAGCATCGTCGCGGGCACCAGGGCCAACCGAGACGATCACGCCCTCGGAGGGCTTTTCTTTCGCGGTGTCGGGAATGATGATGCCGCCAGCGGTCTTTTCTTCACTTTCGACACGACGGACAACTACCCGGTCGTGCAATGGACGGAAGCTCATGGTCGCTCCTTGGAACGTAGGTTGAAAGCTCAATTTCCTCCCCTGTTAGCACTCATTGAGCAAGAGTGCTAACAGGATGGCGGTGAGATAGGGAGCGGCCAGAAGAGAGTCAAGCGCGCCGGTGACAAAAATTTGCATCGTGCGGGCGAGCTTGCTAAGCGAAGCTGCGCGGCGCGCCTCGCTTTTGCCGATCACGAGAACCATAATAAGACCATGACTTCAACCCTTGTCCAACCGAGCGCGTCCATTTGGACCGCGCCGAAACTTTCGGTTATCGTGCCGACCTTCAACGAGCGCGATAATATCGTGCCGTTGATCGACAAGCTCGAAACCGTATTCGTAGACGTGCCGTTCGAAGTCATCGTCGTCGACGACAACAGTCCCGACGGGACCGCCGAACTCGCAAAAGAGGTCGCCGGTGAGCGGCCGTATGTGCGCTGCATTCATCGCGTGGGACGGCGCGGATTGTCCTCGGCCGTGATCGAGGGCATGGCGTCGAGCGCGGCCGAATTCGTTGCGGTGATCGATGCGGATCATCAGCACGACGAAGCGATTCTGCCCCGGATGCTCGAGGAAGCCGAAAGCGGCGCGGATATCGTCGTGGGAACGCGCTACGCGGGCGAAGGGTCCTCGACCGAGGGGTTCTCAAAGCGCCGGCAGGCGGGGAGCACGATTGCAACGCGGCTTTCGCAGATTTTGACTGGCAAGGCGCTATCCGACCCGATGAGCGGGTTCTTCCTCCTGCGCCGCGAGCTGTTCAACGCCGTGGTACCGGGACTGTCGCGCGAGGGCTTCAAGATTCTGCTCGACATCATCGTCTCGGCCAACCGCGACCGCGGTGGAATTACGATTGCGGAAGTGCCCTACAGTTTCCGTCCGCGCCATGCCGGCGAGAGCAAGATGAGTCCGCTGATTGCCGCGCAGTTTCTCGGGTTGATCGTCTCGCAGATTTCGCGCGGCATCCTGCCGACGAGCTTCCTGCTCTTTTCGCTCGTGGGCGCAAGTGGCGTCGTCGTGCATCTGGCGAC
Source organism: Pelagibacterium halotolerans (assembly GCF_044811015.1). GTDB lineage: Bacteria > Pseudomonadota > Alphaproteobacteria > Rhizobiales > Devosiaceae > Pelagibacterium > Pelagibacterium halotolerans_A. Next base: position 1,565,456 of record NZ_CP085243.1, on the reverse strand, counting down.
GCTGACCTTTGCCTTCGATGTGCTGAGCTTCAACTTCGCCAACAGCCAGCTTTTGGCGACGCTGGTGGCGATGACGACGAACTTCGTCCTCAATAACGAATTGACCTATGCCGACAAGCGCCTGCGCGGGCACCGGTTCTTCACCGGGCTTTTGAGCTTTTATCTCGTATGCAGCTTCGGCACGCTCGCCAACGTGTCGGTGGCGAGCATCATCTACGAGACCAATTTGGCCAATTTCCTGATCGCGGGGATCGCGGGGGCGGTCATGAGCGTGGTGTTCAATTATTCGGTGACGCGCACCTTTACGTGGCGGTCGTAGGCGATGCGTCCGGATAATGTGAAGGTCGGCCCGTTTACGCCTGCCCAGGCCACACTCATCCTCATCGCAGTCACCTTCATCCTGCGTATGATCGGCGCTGCCGCGATCGGCTGGGGGACGGGGGAGGCCTATTATCTCGCTTCGGCACGCGTGCCGGCGCTGAGCTATTTCGACCAGCCGCCGCTTTCGCTCTGGACCATCTGGGCAACGATGACGCTCACGGGCAGCGAGAACGTGCTCGTCATTCGGTTGCCGTTCATCGCGATGTTCGCGGTTTCGACATGGCTGATCTATCTCATCGGTAAACGGCTGCATTCTCCGCTTGGCGGGTTCTATGCGGCGCTGATCGTCAACGCCTGTGTCCTGTTTTCGCTCTCCATCGGCTCCTGGACGCAGCCCGATGCGCCCATGCTGCTGTTCTGGCTGGCAACCTTCCTGGTGCTCGTCGGCATTTTTTTCGGTGACGGCGGGGAGCAGCCCTATAGGAATTGGGCGATGGCCGGGGTGCTGCTGGGGCTGACGTTTCTTTCGAAATACCACGCGGCCTTTCTCGTGGCGGGGACCGGTCTGTTCGTCCTCCTCAACCGCGATGCGCGGCGGTGGCTTTTCCATCCGGCGCCCTATCTCGCGGTGCTGATCGCGCTTGTTGTTTTCTCGCCGGTCATTCTGTGGAACGCGCAGAACGATTGGGTTTCGTTCGGCTTTCAGGGCGGACGCGCGCTTGCCGAAGAAGGGCTGCATTGGGATCGGCTCGTTCGCATGATCTGGGGGCAACTGCTCTACATGGTGCCGTGGCTGGCCATTCCGGCATTGATGGTCGGTGCGCGTGCGATTTTCGCGGGCGCGCGTGGCGTTTATCCGCCGGGGATGCCGTCCGGCGCGGCGGCGCTTCTGAGCTATATCGGCTGGCCGCCGGTCCTCTTTTTCACCGTCGTCGCGCTCTGGTCGGATACCCAGTTCCACTTCCATTGGCAGGCGCCGGGATACCTGATGCTCTTTATCCTCATGGGCACGTGGGCGGCGAACCGGGATGGCAGGGGTGTACGCGTGTGGCTTTACGGCTCAGCGATACTGACCTTCATTATCCTCGCACTGCTCGTCAGCCATGCGGCGACGGGTTGGGGGCGGCAGGTCGTGCCAGGGGATTGGGAAGACCCGACGGCGCTTCAGCTCCCGTGGACGGAGCTGGGGGAGGAACTCGAAGCGCTGGGCGCATTCGACGCGGACAAGACGTTTGTTGCCGGGATAAACTGGATCGATTGCGGGTATATCGATACGCAGGTCGAGGGGCGCATACCGTTTCTGTGCATGGGCGGTGATCCGCGCAATCTCGGGTTTGCAGTCGATCCGGAGACGCTTACCGGATGGGACGCGTACGTGGCGTCGCAAACCGGTGATCCCACATGGGTCGTGGAGAGCTATGACGACGCGTTCGAGACCATCGAGCATATCGGTACGGTTTCCATCGCGCGCGGTGGTACCGTTGAGATTAGCGATATCCAGATTTTCCGGGCGACGGGGTTCCGGGGCGGCGATTAAGCCGCACCGGCCAGCTTGCCCTCACGCTCCCAGTTGAGCTTCTTGCGGTAGATCGTCGAGGGGCTGATTTCGAGCGCGGCGGCGGCACGGGCGATGTTGCCGCCATAAGCCGCCAGTGCGTCCTCGATGATCCTTTGCTCCTGCTGCCACATGGGCAGGATTGCCGGCATGGCCGAGGAGACGGGCGGCTCGGCGCCTATGGGGCCGCGCGCTTCGATATCGGCGGCGTTTGCCATTTCCGGTGTGACGAGCCCCCCGTCGAACATCACGACGACGCGCCTGACGAGGTTCTGTAACTGCCGGACATTGCCCGGCCATTCGCGCGCGACGAAGAGGTCGGCGACTTCGGAATCGAAGCCCGAGAACTGCTTGTTTTCTTCAGCGGCGAAACGGCTCAGGAAGCAATTGGCCAGCGTCATGATGTCCGCCGGGCGTTGTCGGAGCGGCGGCAGGTGGATGGGCAGGACATGCAGGCGGTAGAAAAGGTCCTCACGGAACTTCTTGTCGGTCACAAGCTGCATCGGGTTGCGGTTGGTCGCACACACGATGCGGACGTCGACTGTGCGTGCCTTGGCATCGCCGACGCGCGTGATCGTGCCGGTCTGCAGGAAGCGCAGAAGCTTGGATTGCAACGAGAGATCCATTTCCCCGATTTCGTCGAGGAACAACGTTCCGCCGTCAGCAAGCTCGACAGCACCCTTGCGGTCCTGAACGGCGCCCGTATAAGCGCCCTTAGCCGCCCCGAACATCTCGCTTTCAAGCAGATCGCGCGGGATGGCGCCGGCATTAAGAGCAATGAACGGGCCGTTGGCGCGTGGGCTGCGCTTGTGCAGCGCCTCGGCGCTCACATCCTTGCCCGTGCCGCTTTCCCCCGTGATGAAAACGGGCGCGGAGGAAGACGCGATACGGACGATCTGATCGTAGACCGCGCGCATCTGCGGCGAGGTGCCGACAAAACCCTCGAAATCCGCTTCGACGCCCTTGGCGGCGTCGCAGGCAAGTGCGCGGGCCTTGCCGTGGCGCTGGCCGAGTTCCTCGAGCCGTGCCGCAAGCGCTGGCCCGCCGATGGGCTTGGCGAGAAAGTCATGCGCACCCGCCTGCATCGCGCCGACGGCGGAGGAGACCGATGCGCCGTCCGACAGCGCGATAACGAGTGCGCCATCGGCGTGCTGCGCGAGCCGGGAAATGCCGTCTTCAAGCGCTGCGTCGCCAGCCTTGATCGCGGAGATGTCCGCCAAAATGACGTCGAACCGCTCAACCCGCAGCACTCTCAGGGCGCGGGCCGTGTCTTCGCTGTGCGCGATACGGGCACCTTCGCCCCAGTGGTTTTGGATCGCGGCAACGGTTTGGCGCGCCGCGCCTGCGTCTGCCTCGATGAGCAACAACGAAACATCTGCGGCGGACGATACTCCGGAACGCATGGGGTGATACTCTCCTTGCCGGATCAGCGCGGCTATTGCGTGGCCCCTACTATTTGCCAATTAGGGTAAACAAACGGTTGGCAAACGGGGAGCATTTGCCGCCTGCGCCTTTTTCCACGGCGCCACCGGTGCTAAGGCTTTGCAAGCAAAGCAGGATCGATTCCCCATTCGAGGCGAGGACCTGTTAACACTTATGGACAGGGGTTTGATTTTGCATAAATCGTTCAATGCCAAGTGTTTTCCCGCCGCGCAGGGACTCCCCTTCGCAAGGGGAAACGCGCCGGCAGTGGACGATTTATGCAAAACCCTTCGGGCGAGCCATGGTCCGGCCCCTTGTCGCGAAAAACCCGCTTGTGGACATTGGTCCACGGCGCAGGATTTTCCACGAAAGGTTCTCGGACTATGATCCGTCAAACTCCTATCTATAAGTGTTAACAGGTCCTAAAGGCGTGCAAGGTCTTGTCTATCTTTTCATAGCGCTGAGCGGCGCCGGACTGGGCACCGCCACTTATTTTATGCTCGCCTTTACGCCGATCGAAGCGGCGCTATTGGCTCTCATCGTCTTCATCGGCGGCGTGCTGATCCTCGAACGCACCCTGCGCCACCGTGCCGAGGCCAAGCTGCAGAAGGCGGTGAGCGAGATGACCAAGCTCTTGAGCACCGACGCGCAGGCCGGGCAGGTCTTGTCCAAGCGGGTCAACGCATTGATCGATCTCGATCTGGGTGCGCGCATGGACGTGATCGAGGCTGACATGAGCGTGCTGGGTACGGTCGTCCGGCAGGTTGCCGAGGCGGTGTCGGAGCTCGAAACGGCGCAAGCGGCGTCGGCGAATTTCGCTTCGAAGAATGGGCAAGTCGACAAGCCGGTACGGCGAGCAAGCCCGACCGTTCCGCTTACGGTCGTCGAGGCGGCGCTCGACAATGGCCGGCTCATCCATCATGTCCGCCCGATCCTGACGCTGCCCCAGAGGCGGTTGCACGCTTACGAGCTTTACCCGCGCCTGCAACTCGAAGGCGGCAGGCTCGCCGATCCGCCCGAATATATGCCGGTCGGGATCGAAGGCGGCGCTACTGTCATTCGGCGGATCGAGCGGATCTGTACCGAAGAGGCCATCCGCCTCGTCCGGCGCGCACGGCTTTTAGGGGAGGCGATCAAGGTGCACGTTCCGCTCGCACCGTCCTCGCTCGCCAACCGCGCCTATTTCGACCAACTCATGGCCCTGCTTGCCGCCAACCGTGCGATCAATCCCGATCTCTTTTTTGCACTCGACTATGCCGACTGGACCACACTCGACAAGACCGAGAGCGACCGGCTGGCCCTGCTCGTCGAAGAAGGCGCCGGGCTGGCCGTGCGGGAGGCGGATACGCTGCGGCTCGATTTCGCCGCGCTGGCGGGCAAGGGTGTGCGGTATCTTTCCGTCGATGCGGGCCAGTTCATCGACCGGCCGTCTGCGCTCACCGATTTCCACTCCGCCGATATCAACGACTATATCCGCCGCTTCGGCATCAATCTGGTCGCCGCCGGCACGCGTTCCGAACAGCAGATTTTGTCGCTGCTCGACGACGAGGTGAAGCTCGCCCAGGGTAATGCGCTGGCCGAACCGGGGCCCGTCCGGTCCGACCTCGCCGAGGATGGCGATGACGATCTGCAGACCGCGGCCGGACGTTGACCTGGCGTTTCCCCGACACGAAATCTTCAGGCCTGCGCAGATAGGCTTGGCGTAAGCCGCTTCGAATGAGTAAACGTGCACCCATGACCGAACTGACCGGCCCTCTTCCGGGCCTTTCCGTATTGACCTCGCAGTACCATGCCATTCTTTCGGATGTCTGGGGTGTCGTTCATAACGGGGTCACCCAGCACACCGCCGCAGTCGATGCGCTTGTGCGGTTCCGTGCGCAGGGTGGGCGCGTGGTGCTGATCACCAACGCGCCGCGTCCACGCGGACCGATCATTGCGCAGCTCGATGCGCTCGGGGTTTCCCGTGACGCATATGACGGGCTCATTTCGTCCGGAGACGCGACGCGGACACTGCTTGAGGGGTTCAAGGGCAAGACGGTCTGCCGGGTTGGACCGAAACAGGATGATGTCCTCTTCGATGGCCTCGATATCGCCTTTGGCGACGTCAGCGAGGCCAGCGCGGTGGTGGTGACCGATCTCGATACCGACGATGACACGCCGGACGACTACCGCGACCGTATGGAACAATGGCTCGCGCGCGGACTGCCGATGATCTGCGCCAATCCCGACAAGGTGGTCGAAGACGGCGACCGGCTTGTCTATTGCGGCGGCGCGCTGGCGGATGCCTATGAGGATGCCGGCGGGCGGGTGATGATGGCAGGCAAGCCGTTCAACCCGATCTACGAGCAGGCCAAGCAGATGCTCGACGATGCCGGCAGGCGCACCTTTGCGCCCTCTCGCGTGCTGGCGATCGGGGATTCGCTGCGGACCGACGCGATGGGCGCGGCGCAGTTCGGGATCGACCTGCTGTTCGTCACCGGCTCGATTCATGCGGCGGAACTCGATGCGTTCAACAATCCGCCTCCGCGGCGGATTGCGGATTTCATCTCGCCCAGCCGGGCGCGGTTGGCAGGGTATATGCCGAAGCTTGAGTGGTGAACTGCACTATTCCAAGTGTTCCGCTATCCACATCTTGAAGAGCGCTTGCCGGGTTATACCCAAGCGTTTGGCCTGCCGGTCCAGACCCGTAACCATCCACGCGGGAAAATCGACGTTTACCCGCTTGCTCTCGATATTCGGACGCCGTCTCCTCACCCTGCGGACCTGAGTGCCTCGCCGCAAACGCATTGCGGGCGATGGGCTGCAAGGTCGCCGGGTCAAGCCCGGCGATGACGAGGAGTTGGGGGCGCTGTGCTCGCAAAGCGATTCAACATGAGCGGATCAAGCTCTAAAACGGCCAACCCACTATCCCCTTGCATCCGACACCCGAACAAGGCAGGTTCCCGCCTCAAAACGACAATCAACCCCTCACACGCCCCCGATGACCACAACCTCCGAATTTTTCAGGCTCGACGGCCTCGATGCCGTGCCCGACGCGGTTCGGGGCGGGGTGGTTGCGATTGGGAATTTCGACGGGTTTCATCGCGGGCACCAGAGCGTATTCGAGGTGGCCAAGGCGATGGCGCGGGAAAAGTGCGTGCCGGCGCTGATCCTGACCTTCGAGCCGCACCCGCGCGACGTCTTCGCGCCCGCGCCCTTCCTGCATCGGCTGACTTATGCCGAAGCCAAGGCGAAGCTGGCCGAGGCGCTGGGGTTCGACGGGATCGCGGTGATGCCGTTTTCGCGCGAACTCTCTAGTGTCGAGGCGCCCGACTTCGTTTCGCGCTATCTGATCGATGCGCTTGGGGCGAGTGGCGTCGTCGCCGGAGCGGACTTTCATTTTGGCAAGGGCCGGGCCGGGACGCCGGAGTTCTTGAAGGCCGAGGGCGAACGGCGCGGTTTTGACGTCAGGTTCATCGATATGCTCGCCGAGGGCGACGAGCCGGTGTCTTCTTCCCGCGTACGCGCGGCGCTCGCCGAGGGCGGGGTCGAGGCGGCCAACCGGCTGCTGGGCTATCATCACTTCATTTCCGGCACTGTGGTCGAAGGCGACAGGCGCGGGCGGGAACTGGGATACCCCACCGCCAATTTCGCGCTGCCCGAGACCAGCGCGCTGGCGCAGGGCGTCTATGCCGTCAAGGTGCAGGTCGGGGGCGAGGTGTTCGGCGGGGTGGCTGCTTACGGCAAGCCGATGTTCGACAACATCCGTCCGCCATTTGAGGCCTTCATTTTCGATTTCGACCGCGATATCTATGGCAAGACCATAGAGGTGGCGCTTTTGAGCTATATCCGCGGACAAATGACATTCGACAGCCTCGACGCGCTCATTGCACAGATGGACGCCGACACGGCGGCTGCGCGAATTACCATCGCCCAGGCGCGTCCGCTTTCGCAGCTCGACGCGGCGCTGGGCTTTATCGCGGACTAAAAGTTCGTTGGATAAACCGGGCTGCACTGCTAAAAGCGGCCCAACCCCGAAATCTCTTCAAGATTTTGCGAGTAGCAATGACCGATACTGCACCGGGCGCGACGACCGAGCGCGACTATTCGACAACGCTTTTCCTGCCCCAGACCGAGTTCCCCATGCGGGCCGGCCTGCCCAAGCGCGAGCCCGAATGGCTCAAGCGCTGGGAGGATATGAACCTTTACGAACGCCTGCGCGAACAAAGCGCCGACAGGCCCAAATTCACCCTCCACGACGGCCCGCCCTACGCCAACGGCAACATCCATATCGGGCACGCGCTCAATAAGACATTGAAGGACCTCGTTTCACGCTCGATGCAGATGCTGGGCTACAATTCGGCCTATGTGCCGGGCTGGGACTGCCACGGCCTGCCCATCGAATGGAAGATCGAGGAGCAATACCGCGCCAAGGGCAAGAACAAGGACGAAGTGCCGATCAACGAATTCCGCGCCGAATGCCGGACATTTGCCGAACACTGGGTCGACGTGCAGCGCGAGGAATTCAAGCGGCTCGGGGTCATGGGGGACTGGGACAATCCCTACCTCACCATGAGCTTCGACGCCGAAGCGCAGATCGCGCGGGAGCTGATGAAGGTCGCGGGGCTGGGGCAACTTTATCGCGGGTCCAAGCCCGTGATGTGGAGCGTGGTCGAGCGCACGGCGCTGGCCGAGGCCGAGATCGAGTATCAGGACTATGAGAGCGATGCGATCTGGGTGAAGTTTCCGGTGGCGACGACGCCAAAGGAAGCGCCTAACGAAGCTGGCCTTGAGTACGAGTCTCTCACCGCTGCTTCACTGAAAAATGCTTCCGTCGTTATCTGGACAACGACTCCGTGGACGATCCCGGCCAACCGAGCGATCTCCTACTCATCGAAGCTCGAATACGGCCTCTATGAAGTTCAGGCCACCGAGAACGATTTCGGGCCGCAGCCGGGCGAAAAGCTGATCTTTGCCGACGCTCTAGCTGAGGAATGCGCAAAGAAAGCAAAGCTGACCTTAGAGCCCATCGCCTCGGTGAGGGCCGAAGAACTCGCCGCGATCACCTGCTACCACCCGTTACGAGGCCTCGGCAACGGCTACGACTTCGATGTCCCCCTCCTCGACGGCGAGCACGTCACCGACGAGGCGGGCACCGGCTTCGTGCATACGGCACCCGGTCACGGCGTGGACGACTTTGAAGTCTGGATGTCGAACGCCCGGCAACTCGAAGCGCGCGGCATCGACACAAACATCCCCTTCCTCGTCGACGCCGACGGTTTCTACACCAAAGACGTCCCCGGCTTCGGCCCGGACTCCCAGGATGGTGCCGCACGGATCATCGACGACAAGGGCAAGAAGGGCGACGCCAACAAGCGTGTTATCGCTGCGTTGATCGAAGCCGACAGGCTCTTTGCGCGCGGGCGGGTCAAGCACCAGTATCCGCATTCCTGGCGCTCGAAAAAGCCGATCATCTTCCGCAACACCCCGCAATGGTTCGTCTATATGGACAAGGACATCGACGGGGAAGGCGATACGCTGCGTTCGCGCGCCCTCAAAGCCATCGACGACACCAAATTCGTGCCCGCCGCGCGGCAGACGCGCCTGCGTTCGATGATCGAGAACCGGCCCGACTGGGTGCTCTCGCGCCAGCGCGCCTGGGGCGTGCCGATCACTGTGTTCGTCCATAAGGACACCGGCAAAATTCTCGTCGACGAGACGGTCAATCATCGCATCGCGCAGGCCTTCGAGGAAGAAGGTGCCGATGCGTGGTTCGCCGAGGGCGCAAAGGCGCGGTTCCTCGGCGATGCGGTCGAAAACCACGACGATTGGGAGCAGGTGACCGACATCCTCGATGTGTGGTTCGATAGCGGTTCGACGCACGCGTTCGTTCTCGAAAACAAGCAGAAATGGCCGCACCTCAAATGGCCGGCCTCGATGTATCTCGAAGGCACCGACCAGCATCGCGGGTGGTTCCATTCCTCGCTGCTTGAAAGCTGCGTGACGCGGGGACGGGCGCCCTACGATTCGGTTCTGACCCACGGGTTCACCATGGACCAGAACGGGTTCAAGATGTCCAAATCCGCGGGCAACGTCGTCGCGCCCCAGGATATCATCAAGCAGTACGGCGCCGATATCCTGCGGCTCTGGACGGCGACGATCGACTACGCCGAGGATCACCGGCTTGGCGATGAAATCCTCAAAAACACCGTCGAGACCTATCGGAAAATCCGCAACTCGTTCCGTTGGCTTCTGGGCAATCTCGCACATTACAACCCCGACGAGGCGGTTGAGCGCGCGCAGATGCCGGAGCTCGAACGCTTGATCCTCCATCGGCTCTTCGTGCTCGATAAGGAGGTGCGCGCGGCCTATGAGGCGTTCGACTACAAGCGCGCCGTCTCGCTCGTAGGCAATTTCATGAACCTTGAGCTCTCCGCGTTCTATTTCGACGTCAGGAAGGACGCGCTTTACTGCGACCCGATCTCCTCGGTGCGCCGCAAGGCATCGCTCACCGTGCTCGATCAGCTCTATTCGTGCCTCACCGCCTGGCTCGCGCCGGTACTCGTGTTCACGATGGAAGAAGTCTGGCTCGAACGGAACCCGGGCGAAACGAGTTCGGTGCATACCCGCGTCTTCCCCGCCATTCCAGCCGACTGGCAGGATGAGGCGCTCGCTGAAAAATGGTCGAAAATCCGTGCCGTGCGCCGGGTGATCACCGGGGCGCTGGAGATCGAACGCAAGAACAAGACCATCGGTTCTTCGCTCGAAGCCGCGCCCAAGGTCTACGTTTCCGATCCGGCGCTGCTCGAAGCGATGAGCGGCCACGACATGGCCGATATCGCCATCACCTCGGGGCTGGAGATTATCGAAGGCGGCACGCCGCCTGCCGATGCGTTCGCGCTTGAAGACGTCCCCGGCGTCGCGGTCGAGTTTGCGCTCGCTGCGGGTAAGCGCTGCGCGCGTTCGTGGAAGATCAGCGCCGATGTCGGGTCCGACCCTGAGTATCCGGATATCACTCCACGAGATGCGCAGGCCATGCGCGAGCGTGCGAGTGCCGGGTTGCCTGTATGAGGGCAGTTTCCCAACCGTCCGTCCTCTGGAGCCTCTTCCTGGGGGCGGACGTCCTGATCCTCGACCGGCTGCATAAGTACATCCAGATCGACGTCTTCGGCTGGACGGGCGGCGAGGTCGTGCCGGTGACCTCGTTTTTCGACTATATCCTCGTTTGGAATACAGGCATTTCGTATGGCCTGCTCGGCGGGCTGACGCCGGAGATGCTGTTGATCGTCATGGGTATCGCGATTGTCGCGCTTGCCTTTTGGTGGGCGAAGGACGAGGGGCTTCTCACCCGCGTCGGGATCGCCTTGGTTATCGGTGGCGCGCTGTCGAACGCCATCGACCGCGTGATCTACGGCGCGGTGGCCGATTTTTTCCATTTCTACGTAGGGAATTTTTCCTGGTACGTGTTCAATATCGCCGATGTCGCCATCACCTTTGGCGTGGTTCTGCTTGTCGCCGACGTGGTCTGGCCTCGGCGCAGGGCGGATACCTGAATTCAGTCAAATTCTGGCCATAGCGGGTGAGATGCGATATAGGGGGCACGATTTTATGGGTTCGAGGCGTCGTATGTATTCTCGCGTAGTCGATATCTTTACGCATGGCGGTGGCCCCGCCCGTATAATGGCGGGCGTGGTCGCCCTGTTCGGTCTTGTGGCGCTCAATGCCTGCACGACCATCGAGGGCACGAATGCGATGACGGATCCCGTGACCTTCGAGCGCGAAGTGCTGCGCTCGACGCTGCAGGGGGTTGGGCTCGTGCCCGAAGAGGACAAGACGCCGGTATCCGTCGAACGTGCCCCGCTTGTCGTCCCCGCCGCCGGCACAACGGCACCCCAGCCGCAGCAATCCACCGCGACGATCCCCGAGGACCGCGACGAGGTGGTGGTTGACGCTTCCGGCCTCACCCAGGCCGATCTGCAAATGCTGCGCCAGGGGCGTGTGGTCGATGTGGCTTCAACCTCGGGACGGCCGCTGACCGAGGCCGAAACCCGTCAGCTCGCCGCTCGCATGGCCGCGTACAACCGGCAGCAAGGGATCGTCGAGCGCAACATATATCTGCCTCCGGAAGACTATTTCACCCGAGTCGGCGGCGAGGACCTGATTTGCCTTGCACCCAATGGCGATCTGGTATCTATCAACGATCCCGCGTGCCCGCCCGATGTCCGGGCGCAACTGGCGGCGCAGAACCAGTAGCACTGACGATGTTCCGACCTTTCTTCAGGCGAGGTCCCGTGGGGCCTCGCTTGTGTCATTTGACCCCTTGAATTGAGACCGCACCCTTTTTTACCGGGAGCGCCCTGAGAAATGAACGACACCAAAGCACCCTCCGGCGAACGCCTCGCCAAAGTCATCGCCCGCGCCGGACTGTGCTCGCGCCGTGACGCCGAAACATGGATCAGCGCCGGTCGCGTCTCGGTGAATGGCAGCATAGTCAAGACACCGGCCTTCAACGTGATCGAGACCGATACGGTCGCGGTCGACGGCAAGCCGGTGGCGAGGCGCGAGCCGACGCAAGCCTGGCTTTACCACAAGCCCGCCGGGTTGATGGTGACGGAGAAAGACCCCGAGGGGCGCCCGACGGTGTTCGAGGAATTCGCCAAGCTCGGTCTGCCGCGCGTGCTGACGGTGGGGAGGCTGGATTTTAACACCGAGGGTCTGCTGCTGCTGACCAATGACGGCGGCGTAAAGCGCACACTCGAGCTGCCCGCGACCGGCTGGCTGCGCCGCTATCGCGTGCGCGCATTCGGCGTGGTGACTCAGGAGCAGCTCGATACGCTTGCCAAGGGTACGACGGTTGAGGGCGTCGAATACGGGCCCATCGAGGCCAAGCTCGATACCGTCAAGGGCTCCAACGTCTGGATGACGGTTGCCCTGCGCGAGGGCAAAAACCGGGAGGTGCGCGTGGTGCTCGGCGCGCTCGGGCTCGAAGTCAACCGGCTGATCCGCATCTCGTACGGCCCGTTCCAACTTGGCGATCTGCCGGTTGGCGCGGTTGAAAAGGTGAAAACGCGCATCCTTCAGGATCAGCTGGGCAAGAAGCTTGCTGAAAGATCGGGCGCCGATTTCGACAGTCCCGAGCGCGAGGATGCCTCTAATCAGCCGCGCCGCCGCATGCCGGAAAAACCCGAAAGCCGCCCCACGGAGCGCGACCGGTTCGGCGGGCTGCGCAAGCGGCCGGATTTCAAGCGCAACGAGGCGCCGAGAGGCCGCGAGCGCACCATTCACTTCGACGACGGCCGCCCATCCGAAACCTTCGTCGAGAAGCCGAAATTCGAAAAGCGCGGACGTGACGACGAGCGCCCTGCACGCGACGGCGACAAGAAACCTTTCGCCAAGGGGCCGCGCGGCGACAAACCCTTCCGTAAGGATGAAGGGCGCCCGATGTCCAAACGTCCAACCCGCGCCGACCGGGAGCAGCGCGAGGCCGGGGAACGTCCACCCCGCCGGGAGGGAGACAAGCCCTTCGCCAAAGGCCCTCGCCGCGACGGCGGCAAACCGTTTGGCAAAGGCCCGCGCCCAGAGCGCAGCGGCGGCAAGCCAGGCGGCAAACCTTTTGGCAAGCGTGCCGATGGCCAGCGCCGCACCGACAAACCCGGTGGCTCGCGCGGCGGAAAGCCCGGTGGACGTCCCGGTTCACGCAAACCGCGAAGCGAATAAACGATGCGGATCGTTGCGGGCAAGTTCCGGGGCAAGCAACTCGACACGCCCAAATCCGGTGCCATCCGTCCCACGGCGGACCGGGTGCGAGAAGCGGTGTTGTCGATCATTGGCTCGCGGATCGGGCCAAACCTCGAAGGGGTGCGGGTACTCGACCTCTTCGCTGGAACCGGCGCAATGGGACTTGAAGCGCTCTCACGCGGCGCCGAACATTGCATCTTTGTCGATACCGGGATTGAGGCACGCGGGTTGATCCGTGGGCATATCGAGGCCTTTGGGGTGGCGGGGCAGGTCAAGTTGCTCAAGCGCGACGCGACCGATTTGGGGCCCATAGAGCGGCTCAAGCCCGCAACGCTCGTTTTCGCCGATCCGCCCTACGGGCAGGGACTGGGCGAAAGGGCGTTGGCGAGCGCGCTCAGGGGCGGCTGGATCGCGCCGGGGGCGCTGGTTGTGCTCGAAGAGCGCAAGGATGTGGAAGTTGTTGCGCCCGAGGGGTTTGAGGTTACGGACCGTCGGGAGTATGCCGATACAGCGGTGACACTGATGGAGGTGGCCGCGTAACGCGATGCCATCGTAAGGGAGAGTGCGAGAATGGCCCAAGCGCTAATTATACCCGACCTCAAAGACAAGGCCGTCCTGATCACCGGTGCCTCGACAGGGATCGGCGCGGCGCTCGCGCGTGCATTCGCCAGGCAGGGGGCGAAGGTCGGACTGCATTACAACAGTGGTATTGAAAACGCGCGGGCCGTCGCCGACGAGATTGAAGCTGCGGGCGGTAGCGCGACGCTGCTCCAAGGCGACCTCAGCAAGCCCGAGGACGTCGAACGGGTCGTTGAGGAAGCGGTCGCGGCGCTCGGTGGCCTCGATGGGTTGATCAACAACGCCGGCGCGATGATCGGACGCGTGGACTATGCCGACGCGACGAACGAATATTACGACCAGGTCATGGACCTCAATGCACGATCGGTCATCATCGCCTCGCGCGTGGCTTTCGCGCATATGAAGGCCAAAGGCGGGTTCATCATCAACACAAGCTCCATCGCCGGGCGCACCGGCGGGTTGGGCGGAGCGGGGATCTATGGATCCGCAAAGGCATTCGTCTCGAACGCCACGCGCGGCATGGCCAAGGAATTCATCCCCTATGGTATCCGCGTCAACGCCGTATCGCCCGGCGTGATCACGACGCCGTTCCAGGAGCGGTATTCGACGCCCGAGGGGCTGGAAGCGATCCGCCAGGGCATTCCGATGGGACGGCTGGGCACGGCGGAAGATTGCGTCGGGGCGTATCTGTTTCTCGCGTCGGAGATGCTGTCGGGCTACGTGATCGGGCAGACGCTTGAGGTCAATGGCGGCCAGTTGATGCCGTGAGACAGTCATCGTCGTCCACGCATCTTGGAAATCTCCAAAAAAGATATATATTGTCGATATCACATATCGGAGTGCATTATGCGCACCTTGATCGACATTAAGGAGCCACAGCTCCGGCAGTTGGATTTGCTTGCCAAGAAGGAGAAGCGGCCGCGTGCGGCCCTGATCCGGGAGGCTATTGGTGCCTATCTGGACCAGCGTTCTGAAAAGGCTGTTACCGAAGCGTTCGGACTTTGGGGGCAGCGCGAAGTCGACGGGCTCGCCTACCAGAACAAAATCCGTGAGGAATGGTGAGAGCGCTTTTTGACACCAACATCCTCATAGACTATCTGAACGCCGTGCCCGAGGCGCGAGATGAATTGGCGCGCTATGGCCAAAGGGCGATCAGCATCATTACCTGGATGGAAGTGCTGGTCGGTGCGGCTACGGAGGTTGAGGCGGCAACCCGTGCGTTCCTTGATGGTTTTTCAATCCTACCCTTGGACAGCCTCGTTGCCGAGCGCGCGGTCGCGCTGAGAAAGCGATATCGCATCAAACTGCCCGACGCCGTCGTATGGGCATCGGCGGACGTTCATTCCATGTTGTTGGTCACCCGCGACCGAAAAGACTTTCCGGACGATGTGCCAGGTATCCGCGTTCCCTATCGGTTGTGATCTACCGGCGCCCGAACAACCGCTCCAGATCGCCCTTCTTGAGCTCGATATAAGTCGGGCGTCCATGGATGCATTGGCCAGAATGCGGCGTTGCCTCCATTTCGCGCAGGAGCGCGTTCATCTCGTCCCCACGCAGCCGACGGCCCGAGCGGACTGAGCCGTGGCAGGCCATCCGCGCGATGATCGCGTCCATGCGCTCTTCGATGATCGCGACGCTATCCCATTCGGCGAGGCCGTCGGCAAGGTCGCGGATGAGGCCTTCGACATCGGTCTGACCGAGCAGGGCGGGGGTTTCGTTGACGGCGATGGACGAAGGGCCGAAGCGTTCGAGATAAAGCCCCAGCCTTTCAAGTACGGGCCGGGCCTCTTCGAGACGGCCACAGTCTTCCTCTGGGAGATCGATAACGACGGGAATGAGCTGTGCCTGGCTGGGGACCGGGCCGGAGCGGAGCTGATTGCGGAAGCGCTCGTAGACCAGGCGCTCATGGGCGGCGTGCTGGTCGATGAGGACGAGCGCATCGCCATTTTGCGCCACGATGTAGTTTTCGAACACCTGCGCTCGCGCAACGCCGAGGGGGTAGTCGGTGTCCGGAGCGGATTCGGTCACCACCTCCATGCGCGCGCTCGGCGCATCGAACCGGCGCTGATGCGCGGCGATGTCCGCCGAAAAGCTTGGGCGTTCCGCCGGCGTCCAGCCCGGTGGAGGCGCCGAGTGCGCTGGCGCAGGCTCGGCGAAGGCCGATTGGCTTGGTTCGGGAGCTTGCGGCTTTGCCTCGGACACACGGAAGCTCGCGAGCGCATTGTCGGCCACCGAGGATGAGGCGCGGAAGCCTGCCGCGCCGAGGGCTTCGGTCAGCGCACGGATCACCGTGCCGCGTACCGCGCCGGGATCGCGGAAGCGCAATTCGGCCTTGGTGGGGTGGACGTTGACGTCGACATCCGCCGGGTCGATGGCGACGAAGAGCGCCAGCACCGGGAAACGATCGCGGTGGAGGAAATCCGCATAGGCCGCGCGCACGGCACCCAGAAGCACCTTGTCGCGCACCGAGCGGCCATTGACGAAATAGAACTGGTTGAGTGTGTTGGCGCGGCTGAAGGTCGGCAACCCCGCAAGCCCGCCCACGACGATGCCGCCGCGCGAAAACGCGATCTCCTGCGCGTTCTTGGGAAAGTCCGTACCGATGATCTGCGCCAGGCGAGCGTGCACCGCGTTTTCGCCCGTCTGAGCGGGCCAATTGATCGCCGAGCGGTCCGAACCCGAGAGCACGAAATGTACACCGCGATGTGCCATGGCGAGGCGCTTGACCACGTCGGTGATCGCATTGGCTTCGGCGCGGTCGGATTTGAGGAATTTGAGACGGGCAGGAATGGCGGCGAAGAGGTTCTTCACTTCGACGATGGTGCCCCGGTTCATCGCCTGCGGCACCGGGCCATCTCGCAAGCCGCGCCTGAGCGTGAGCTTCAGCCCGCTTTGCGCTTCTGCCGTGCGCGAGGCAATCGAAAGGTCCGAAACCGCGCCGATCGAGGCCAATGCCTCGCCGCGGAAGCCCAAAGTGCGGATGTCGTCGAGCCCGTCATCGGCGAGTTTCGAGGTGGCGTGGCGCTCGACCGACAGGAGGAGGTCGGTTTCGTCCATGCCATGGCCGTCGTCCTCGATCCGGATAAGGCCTTTGCCACCGGCTGCCGTCGTGATCGCGATACGCTTGGCGCCGGCGTCAAGCGCATTCTCGACGAGCTCCTTGACGACGCTTGCGGGCCGTTCAACGACCTCGCCCGCCGCGATTTTGTTGACCAGATCGTCTGGAAGCTGCCGGATGGCCATGGGGCGGTGATTCTCCTTTGGCGCCATTCTAGGCGGCCCGCTCCGGCGATGCACGAGGCGAGACAGAGAAGTCCAAAGCTGATAGAGGCATTTCGCCATGGATGCAGGTTTCAACCCGATGGATATGGCCTTTGCCCTGGCCGAACAGGCCGCGCTTGCCGGAGAAGTGCCGGTGGGCGCCGTGATTGTCAGGGACGGGCAACTCGTTGCCGCCGAGCGCAATCGCATGCGTGCTTCCGGCGATCCGACCGGGCATGCCGAAATGCTCGCGATCCGCGCCGCGCTCAAGAAGATCGGCAGCGGGCGGCTGGCGCAGTGCGATCTCTATGTGACGCTCGAACCCTGCACCATGTGCGCAGGGGCCATCGCGCATGCGAAAATCCGCAGGCTCTATTACGGTGCCGAAGACCCCAAGGGTGGGGCGGTGGACAATGGCGTACGGTTCTTCGGCCAGCCCACATGCCATCACGCGCCCGAGGTGATCGGCGGGCTCTCCGAAGGACGGGCGGCGGAGATGCTCAGGAGATTTTTCGCTGAGCGGCGATGAATTCCTCGATCTTGTCGTTCAAAAGCCGCTTGAACCGGTCCTTTTCCTTATCTCCCGCAGCGATAATCTCCTTGACCCGCCAATATTCGTGCGCGCCATAGGCCGACAGGAACGGGCGGAAATAGAGGTCCGGCGGATAGGCGGCGATCATATGCGCAGTCAGCGCATGCATCATGATCTGCGCTGAACCCAGCCCGATATCGAGGGCCGAGGGGACGACGTCGCGCGGCCAGTCCTGCGGGTCGCCATTGACGTCGATGCCGATGAGGATATCGCTGCCGTCTGCTGCAGTATCGAGCGGCAGCGGGTTAACCACACCGCCGTCGACCAGAAGCGTTTCGTGGTAATGGACGGGCCTGAACAGGCTCGGAATGGCGAGCGACCCGGCGACAGCCGGACGTAGCGGCCCTTCGTGGAAAACCACCTGATGCCAGGATTTGAAGTCCGTCGCGATGCAGGAAAAGGGAATGGTCAGGTCTTCGAAGACCTTGGGCATGTCCAAAGGCGTGAAGGCGTCATAGACCTTCTCGGCATTGAGCTGGATCGACAGTCCCTCGGCCAGAACTTGCTTGATCGAGCGCATATGCGTCGAGAGCAGGCGGCCGAACAAGCCGTTCATCGAGCCCAGCCGCTCCTGAGACAATTCCCTGATCTCTTCGCCTTTCATGCCGGCAGCCCAGCCCGAGCCGATCAGCGCGCCGATCGAGGTGCCGGCGATCCGGTCGGGCTTGAGCCCCATTTCGTCCATGGCTTCGATGAAGGGGATGTGCGCAAGCCCCCGGGCGGACCCGCCCCCGAGTGCGATACCGATCCGAGGATCGCTGATTGTGCCCACGCTCTAGCCTCTTGTTCTTCTAATTAAGAGGCTAAACCAAGAGAGGCCTATTGAGAAGAGAGCGCGCGCCAGCCGATGTCGCGGCGGCAGAAGCCTTCGGGCCAGTCGATGGTATCGACCGCCGCATAGGCACGTGCCCGCGCTTCGGCGACATCGCGGCCGAGTGCGGTGACGTTGAGAACGCGACCGCCTTTGGCCTTGAGGACCCCGTCTTCGCGGGCCGTGCCGGCGTGGAAGACCTGGACACCATCGGAATTGGCGGCATCCGCTCCCGCGATCACCGTGCCTTTCTCGTAAGCGCCGGGATATCCGTTGGCAGCCAGCACGACCGTGAGTGCAACGCCATCGCGCCAGCGCGGCGTCGTCTGTGCCAGCGTGCCCCTGGCGGCGCCTTCCAGAAGATCGAGGAGATCGCTTTCGAGAAGCATCATCAGCACCTGGCACTCGGGATCGCCGAACCTTGTGTTGAACTCGATGAGCTTGGGGCCGTCCGCGGTGATCATCAAACCGGCAAAGAGCACGCCGGAAAAGGGCGTGCCGCGCGCCGCCATGCCGCGAATTGCCGGCTCGATGATCTCGCGTAAGGAGCGTTCGACGAGCGCGTCCGTCATGACAGGGGCAGGCGCATAGGCCCCCATGCCGCCGGTATTCGGACCTTCATCGCCGTCATAGGCGCGCTTGTGGTCCTGGGCGGCGGGCAGGAGGGTGATATGCTTACCGTCGCAGATTGCGAACAGGCTCGCCTCCTCACCGACAAGGCATTCCTCGATGACGACTTCTGCGCCCGCCTCTCCGAACGCGCCGTCGAAACAATCGCGCAGCGCAGCTTCGGCGGCTTCGAGCGTGTCGGCGACCGTTACGCCCTTGCCGGCGGCGAGCCCGTCAGCCTTGATGACGATGGGTGCGCCTTGCTCCTTGAGATAGGCGAGGGCGGGTTCGAGTGCGTCGAATTTGGCGTAGCGCGCGGTGGGGATGCCCATCTCGTCGCAGAGTGCCTTGGTGAAGGCTTTCGAGCCTTCGAGCTGTGCCGCGGCTTTCGAGGGGCCGAAGACTGCGAGACCGGCGGCGCGTAAGTCGTCGGCGATCCCTGCCACAAGCGGCGCTTCGGGGCCGATCACGACAAGGTCGATCAATTCGCGCTGGCAGAAGGTGACGATGGCAGCGTGGTCATCAATGTCGAGTGCAATGTTTTCAGCGACAAGTGACGTGCCACCATTGCCGGGTGCGACAAAGAGCTTTTCGAGCCGGTCAGACATTGCAATCCGCCATGCCAGCGCATGCTCGCGGCCCCCCGACCCGATCAGCAATACCCGCATTCTCGCCCGCTCCCCTTCGTAAATTGCGTTGAGATGGTCCGTCTATCATGGGCGGCGCGTGCCCGCCAGCCTTGACCGAATCCCTCCAATGCGCGACCACAGGACAATGAGCGACGCCCAATCGAACGCCCACGAATTTACCGTTTCCGAGATCTCCCAGGCGGTCAAACGCACGGTTGAGGACAATTTCGGCTATGTCCGCGTGCGCGGGGAAATCTCGGGCTTTCGCGGGCGGCACTCGTCCGGGCATTGCTATTTCACTCTGAAGGATGAGAGCGCCGCGATCGACTCGGTGATCTGGAAGGGCAATTACAACCGGCTCGCCTTCAAGCCCGAAGAGGGGCTCGAAGTCATCGCGACAGGGCGGCTGACCACCTATCCGCGCTCATCCAAATACCAGATTGTCATCGAACAGCTCGAGCCCGCCGGTGCAGGCGCGCTGATGGCGCTGCTCGAAGAGCGGCGGAAGAAATTCATCGCCGAAGGATTGTTCGCACCCGAGCGCAAGAAGGAACTGCCTTACCTTCCGCGTGTCATCGGAGTGGTGACATCGCCCACAGGGGCCGTGATCCGGGATATCATCCACCGGCTCGAAGACCGGTTTCCATCCCATGTGATCGTGTGGCCGGTCCGCGTGCAAGGGGAAACCTGCGCACCGGAGGTGACCGCAGCCATAGACGGGTTCAACGCACTGATGCCCGGTGGGGCTATTCCGCGTCCGGATCTGCTGATCGTCGCCCGCGGCGGTGGGTCGATTGAGGACCTTTGGGGCTTCAACGAGGAAAGCGTCGTGCGCGCGGTGGCGCGCTCGGACATTCCCGTAATTTCGGCGGTAGGGCACGAAACCGATATCACGCTCGTGGACTATGTCGCCGACAAGCGCGCGCCCACACCGACTGGTGCCGCTGAAATGGCCGTACCGGTCCGCGGCGAGTTGATCGCTTATGTCGAAGACCTTGGCACACGCCAGCGCGGCGCGGCGCGGCGGTTGGCCGGGAACCTGCGGGATCGCTTCCGGGCCGCTGCGGCGGGCCTGCCGCGCGCCAGCGACCTCACAGCCACCCAGCGCCAGCGGCTCGACATGGCGGCAACGCGACTGACATCGGCACTGCGCTCGGCCCAGCATACGAAAGTGCTTACCTTTTCGGAAAAGTCCCGCGCATTCGGGCCGGGGCTCCTGCAGACGCGGATGCAGAAAAGCCGCGCCGATCTCGACCGGCTGTCGAGCCGGGCCGCCTATCTGGCCACGGGCCGGGTCTCTCGCGCGCAACTGCGCTTTTCCCCTCTCGCCAGCGCCCTGCGCCCGCAATTGCTCAAAACGCCGATCGAGCGTGCCACGACGCGGATCGACACGCTTGCGCAGCGGCTTGTGCCCGCCTTCGTCCGAAAGGTGGAGGACAGGCGCAACCGGCTCGATAGTGCGGCACGGTTGCTCGATACTGTCGGTTACAAGCAGGTGCTCGCGCGCGGTTTCGCGCTTGTGACCGATGCGGATGGGCAGATCGTGCGCTCGCCCGGTTCTGTCAAACCCGGCGATGCGCTTGAAATCACGGTTGCGGAGGGCAAGATTGATGCCCATGTCTCCGGCGCGCCCGCCGCGCCGCGGCGCAAGGCCAAGCCAGATCCCGGTGAGCAGGAAAGTCTCTTTTGACGGGGCCTGCACCGAAGCGTAAAAAGAAAGCGTGATGAATATTCTCGAAAACGGGTTCACCCCGTCCGAAGCGCAGATCAAATACCTCGATGCCGACTATGTCGTCGTCAAGCCGGGCACATTCGTGCGCTGCGCGGTGACCGGTGCGCCGATTCCAATCGAAGAACTGACCTATTGGAGCGTCGACCGGCAGGAGCCCTATGCGAATGCCGAGGCGGCGTTTACGGCCTATCTACGGGATCACAAGGGCTGACCGGTTGGCCGCTTCTTAAGCCTTTTCCGCCGGATCGAGCAGCCGGTGCAGGTGCACAATGAAATAGCGCATCTCGGCGTTATCGACCGTCATCTGCGCCTTCTGCTTCCACACATCGTAGGCTGCCTTGTAGTTCGGAAAGACGCCCACGACATCGACAGCATCGAGGTCCTTGAACTGCACGCCCTCAAGGTCCGAGAGTTCGCCGCCGATGACAAGGTGCAGCAATTGTTTTTGTTCGGTCTCGCTCATCTTTCGTTTTGCTCCGGGGTGGTTGGTTCAGGACAGCCATAGACGGTGCGCAGGGCGTCGCACAGCATGTCTTTTAGCGAGGGATCGGCGGTTGTCGCAAGGGCGCCGTGGCGGGTATCGGCGCGGTTGTAGCGCGGCCGGCCGGCACAAACATCGACAAAATCTGCTCCGGCTTCGGTGAGGATGATGTCGGCACCGGCGATGTCCCAATCCTGTGCACCCCGCCGCGCGACGGCGGCATCGAGTTTGCCGCGCGCGACCTGAACGAGCCTGTAGGCGAGCGAGGGGTACATCGGCCCCTTTTTGTACGTCAGCCCTGCGCCTTGCAGTTCGTTGTGCACCGCCGCGGGGCCGGGGATCAACCGGCTTTCATCCGTCCGGTACGCAGCCTTGATCGGCTGACCGTTGAGCGTCGCGCCCATGCCAAGCGCAGCGGCGTACATTTCATCGCGCGCCGGGGCGTAGACGACGCCGGCCACGGGCACCCCGTCCTCCACCACGGCAAGGCTGACACACCAGCTGTCCTCGCCTTTGATGAACCCGCGCGTGCCATCGATCGGATCGACGATAAAGACCCGGCTATGCGCCAGCCGGTCGGTCGTGTCCATCTGCTCTTCGCTCAGCCAGCCATAGTCAGGCCGCGCGCCCAGAAGCGCCTGGCCAAGAAAGGTATCGATGGCGATATCCGCTTCGGTGACCGGCGAGGAGATGTTCTTGGTCCAGGTCTTGAGATCGGTCCGGAAAAACCCCAATCCGATAATCCCCGCATGCACCGCAGCCGAGCGCAGAAGCGCCAGGTCGTCCTGTGCCGGTGTCGGGGCGGGTATGGACATAGGGGTTCCGTGGTTGACCGCGAGCATCCGGCAGGCCCTTGCAGCCTACCGGTTTGCGCCCTTCCTATGCGCTTGGCGGTAAAGGCGCAAGTGAGCCCGGTTAATCACCCCTTACACCCGGTGAGAAACTGCTAACCCATTTTGAGACAAGACAAACTTAACCCAGTTTTTTAAGCGGATGCATAGCCCGGTGCGATAGGTTGGCTTCATCAAAAGAGAGCGGAACAAAAAACAAGCTCTCGAAAGTTGACAGTGAGGCTAAATATGGTTCGCGGCGCTAGCATTATCGGTTCGCCCGTCGCTCTTAACATGGGCACCCCCTTTCCACCCGGCACGCCCCTTTACGCGGCCAACGACAATCGCCCCGCGCGCGAGGTGATGACCGTTACCGTACGGCGCAAGCTCGACAAGAGCGGCCTGGTGGTCAAGATCAAGGTGCCGGTCGAGGAATATACCGGGGTCGCTGTCGCGACATCGATTTCCGAGGACGGAGAGTTATCGAGCGCCATCGAACTCATTCATCCCAATTCCGATCTCACCTATCGGGTCTATGAGGAAAAGGGCAACACCAACGTCGTGGCCGAATGGCAGAACTGGGGCAAGAAGCTCCGTCTGCCGCTCTATATCCGGGCCGGTGACGGCAATCTCATTGCCTATTCGCAAAATGTCGACGGGCTGATGGTTGGTGAGCAATCGGGCCGCCGCATGCTCGGCCCCGACATCGACCGCCGCACCCGCTTCGCGCGGCGCCGGAAGCCCGGCGAGAAGCGCGCGTAACTGCAGGACACTTTGGGGGTATAGGCGAAAGCCCGGTCGGGGACGGCCGGGCTTTTGGATGTCACGTAAGCATCTTTAATAGCGCTCTTAAAGATGCTATATAGGGCATGATAAAAAGTGCTATGGAAAATCCCATGCCTCATATTGTCCTGGCCGAGGTTACGGCAAGCGTCTCTGAACTCAAGCGGAACCCGATGGGTACCGTCGCTGCGGGCGAGGGCGCACCGGTTGCAGTCCTCAACCGCAATGAACCCGCATTCTATTGCGTTCCGGCGGATGTCTATGAAGCGATGCTCGAACGTCTCGAAGACGCCGAACTGAACGCCATAGCCGACGCGCGCGCGGACGAGCCCGTCGTCAAGGTCAAGCTGGATGAGCTATGAGCTTGCGTTCGTCGAGCCGGCTCTAAAGGAATGGCGCAAGCTTGATAGCAACACACGGACGCAGTTCAAGAAGAAGCTGGCCGAGCGCCTTGTCGCACCGCATGTGGCATCCGCGAGGCTGTCGGGTGCGAAGAATCGATACAAAATCAAACTTCGCGGTGTCGGCTACCGCCTGGTATATGAGGTTCGCGACGCGCAGCTGGTTATCGTTGTGATCGCGGTTGGTAAACGCGACAGAGGGCAGGTGTACAAGGCAGCTGACAAGCGGTGACTGCGTCGGTCGGTTGGCAAAGCCCCTAAACCAGCCCCGCCACAATAAATGCCAGCGTCAGCGCCACGCCCACCCAATGGTTCGCCTTGAAGCGCGTAAGGCAGTTCTGTCCATCCATCCGGTCGAGCGTTACAACCTGCCAGGCGAGGATCGCGCCCGGCGCCAGCATGAAGACTGCAAGGTCCCAGCCTGAGCCTGCAAGTTGGCCGGCGACGAACCAGAGGACCATCGCGAGCGCGTAAAAGCCGGTGACGAAGGGTTTGGGCCGCTCGCCCACCAGAAGTGCGGTGGATTTGACGCCGATCAGAACGTCGTCCTCCACGTCCTGCAACGCATAGATCGTATCGTAGCCGATGGTCCAGGCGATGGTCGCGGCATAGAGGACGACCGGGGCCCAGCTGAAGCCGCCGGTAACTGCCGTCCACCCTACGAATGCCCCCCACGAAAACGCAAAACCGAGGAAGAGCTGCGGCCAGTAGGTGAACCGTTTCATGAACGGATAAATGGCCACCGGAATGAGTGAGGCAAGCCCGAAGAGGATGGTGAGCGTGTTGAACTGCAACAGCACGATGAGCCCGACAAGCGCCTGCGCTACGAGCCACACAGCGGCTTGCTTCACACTCACTTGTCCAGACGGAATCGGGCGCGAGCGGGTGCGGGCGACCTTGTCGTCGATATCGCGGTCCACGATGTCGTTGAACGTGCACCCGGCGCCGCGCATGGCCACTGCACCGATGAGGAAGAGCACGAAATAATAGATGTTGAAGACAGTCCCGGTTGCCGTGCTGGCGATAGCGAGCGCGAAGGCGCAGGGCCAGAACAGGAGCTGGTAGCCGATGGGCCGGTCCAGCCGCGACATGCGCAGATAGGGTTTTGCCGCTTCGGGCGCGAAACGGTCGACCCAATTGCCCTTTACCGCGTCCGCGACGCTGCCCGACGGTCCGGCGGATGGCGATGACATGACGGTTCCTTTCCTACCCAATGGAGCGAGCCTCTTGTGGCAAGGCGCGCAAGGGGGCTATCCCCGGGCGTGGAGTTTTGCTTCTCTCACAAAGCAGTAGCTTCCGTAACCAGCAAGTCAATTGGACCCGATGCCGCGTACCCACAAGAGCCTGCCGCGCCTTTTCGTCGATATCGCGATGAGCCCCGGCGCCGAGATCGCGCTCGACAAGGCGCAGACCAACTACCTCGTCAACGTATTGCGGCGCGGGGCAGGGGAGCAGTGTGTGGTCTTTAACGGCCGCGACGGCGCGTTTCTAACGCAAATCGCGCAGGCGTCCAAGAAGACCGTAACGCTCACGCTGGTTGAGCAAAGCGCGGTGCAGACCGAGCCCAACGATCTCTGGTACGGCTTCGCGCCGATCAAGCGGCTCGACTATATCGTCCAGAAGGCAACCGAAATGGGGGCCGGGATCATCCAACCGGTCCTCACGCGACATGTCCAGAACCCGCGCGTCAATCCTGACAAGCTGCGCGCCAACGCCATAGAGGCGGCGGAACAGTGCGAAGTGCTCTCGGTTCCACAGATTGGAGACGCAATCGCGTTCGATGCGCTTCTCTCCGGCTGGCGGGAGGCCCATGGCGACCGGAAGCTTGTGTTTTGTGACGAGGAAGCGGCGTCCGAGTCGCCCATAGATACCCTCGCAGCGCTCGAAGGGGAGCGTCTGGGGCTCCTTATCGGGCCGGAAGGCGGGTTCGCGCCCGAGGAGCGCGAACGTTTGCTCGCACAAGATTTCGTGATCCCCATCAGCCTTGGGCCGCGTATCTTGAGGGCCGACACCGCCGCCGTGGCGGCGCTTGCGCTGATACAGGCGGTTGCCGGAGACTGGTAAGACATTTATCGGCAATTGACGATAAAAGGGATTGAAACCAAAATCTGGACCGGTATTGTCGCGGCGCCGGTACAAAACCAATCCACAAGATCGCCGGCGCCGATTACCGAGGTAGCTCATGGCCCATGCGTCGTCTCCGCCTATCGAATCGCGGCATCAGCTCGTCGAAACCCTTTCACGTGGCTGCAAGCCCAAATCCGACTGGCGCATCGGCACCGAGCACGAGAAATTCACCTACTATTCGGACACGTTCAAACCCGTCCCGTATTTCGGCGAGCGCGGCATTGGCGCGCTGCTCGACAAAGCGCAGCGCGAGACCGCGTGGCTGCCGTACTATGACGGCGAGAACGTCATCGGGCTCAACAACCCGCTTGGCGGTGGCGCGATCTCTCTCGAACCAGGGGGGCAGTTCGAGCTTTCGGGCGCACCGCTCGAAACGATTCACGAGACCTGCGTCGAGACCAACGATCATCTACGCATGCTGCGCAAGTTCACCGGGCCGATGGGGATCGAATTTCTCGGTATGGGCGTAACGCCGACATGGACGCTCGCGGAAATCCCGCAAATGCCGAAATCGCGCTACGGGATCATGGCGCCCTATATGGAAAAGGTCGGCACGCTGGGCACCTCGATGATGTTCCGCTCATGCACGGTGCAGGTCAATCTCGACTTTGCCGATGAGGCGGACATGGTCAAAAAGCTGCGCGTCGGGTTGGCGTTGCAGCCGATCGCGACGGCGCTTTTCGCCAATTCGCCCTTCCTGGAGGGCAAGCCCAATGGCTATCTCTCGTTCCGATCGCACATCTGGCGCAATACCGACGCAGCGCGGACAGGCATGCTGCCCTTTGTGTTCGAGGAGGGGATGAGTTTCGAGCGGTATGCGGACTACGCACTCGACGTGCCGATGTATTTCGTTATCCGCGACGGCAAATACATCAACTGCGCCGGCGAGAGCTTCCGCGCTTTTCTCGATGGCAGGCTGCCGCAACTGCCCGGCGAGGTTCCGACGCTGAAGGATTGGGAAGACCATCTCTCGACACTCTTCCCCGAAGTGCGGATGAAACAATTCCTTGAAATGCGCGGGGCGGACGGCGCACCCTGGCAGGGCGTTTGTGCGCTGCCCGCGTTCTGGGTCGGGCTTATGTACGACAGTCCGTCCCTGGAGGCCGCCTGGAATCTCGTCAAGGACTGGACCGCCGAGGAACGCGAAGGTTTACGCGCCGAGGTGCCGCGCACGGCGCTCAATACGCCATTCCGGTCCGGAACGGTTCGCGACCTTGCCAGAGAGGCTGTCGCAATCGCACGCGTGGGGCTCAAGGCGCGCGACCGCAGCAATTGGGAAGGCGCTGACGAGTCGATCTTTCTCAAGCCACTCGATTTTACGCTCGAAACCGGCAAAACGCCCGCCGAACGGCTGCTTGATTGCTATTATGGCGAGTGGCACGGGGATGTGACCCGCATTTATACCGATCATGCGATGGCACGCGGAGCGGCGTAGAGCAGTCGGCGTTTGGCTATTTCGTCTGCGCCTTGAATACCCGCACGCCCAGCCAAGTGCCCAGTAACAGAAAGCCCAGCGCGACGGCGACGCCAATGCCGGTTTCCGGTGACGCGATGTCGCCGCGGAAGACCGCGCGCAAACCCTCGACCACATGTTTGATCGGATTGATGTCGGAAACGATCCGGAGCCAGAACGGTGCGAGGCTCATGGGTAGGAGGATGCCCGATAGCAGCAGGATCGGCAGCGCGAACATGTTGACGAGCGGGGCAAAGGCGTTTTCGCTCTTCAAGCTCAGGGCCGCCGCGTAGGAAAGCGCGGAAAAGGCGGCGCCCAGCAGGCCCACGACGAAAATCCCGACGACGACGACGTCCAAAGGCACGCGGAGCCCCATGACATACGCCGCGCCGAGAAGGATAAGCCCCTGGGTGATGACGAGCAGCGTATCGTGCAAAACCCGGCCGCCGATCAGCGCCCAGCGGCTCGCCGGTGTGACGAGCATACGGTCGATCACGCCGGACCGCCACTCGGCGATGATGCCAAAGCCGACAAATGCCGTACCGAAAATCCCCAGCTGAACGAGCAGTCCGGGAACGAACACCTGCCACGCATCGCCGGCGGGAAATCCCGGCGTCTGCGCGACCTGCTGCAGAAGCGGACCGAACAGCGTGAGATAGAGGATCGGCTGCATGATGGAGATGAGGCTCCACGTGGGGTTTGCCAGCGACAACCGCAGCGCGCGCAGGAAAACGATGTAGGTTTCGGAGAGAAAGCGCATTGGGGGTATCCTCTAAGCGGCTTCGTCGCGTAGCGAGCGGCCAGTCAAAGTCAGAAACACGTCGTCCAGTGTCGGGCGCTTGACCGCGACGCCGGCGATCTCGATGGCGTTCTTGTCCAGAAGCCGGAGGATGCCTGGCAATGCCGCGCCGCCGTCGGGAAGATGGACGCGCACAACACTGTCCTCGACAATCGGAGCATCCGCACCAGGCAATTCGCCGAGCAGCCCGGCGGCGGTTTCGGCTGTCTCGGGGTCTTCGAGCGTCAGCGTCACCGCGTCGCCCGAAACGCGTTTCTTGAGCTCTTCCTGGGTGCCCGTCGCGACGATCTCGCCATGGTCAATGACAAGAATGCGGTCGGAAAGCTGGTCGGCCTCGTCCATATAATGGGTGGTGATGAACACTGTCGTGCCCAGCTCGTCCCTCAGCTTGCGGATGTGATCCCACAGATTGGCGCGGCTTTGCGGATCAAGACCGGTCGAGGGTTCATCGAGGAAGACGAGTTCAGGCTCGTGGATGAGGCCCATCACGATATCGAGCCGTCGCCGCTGGCCGCCCGAAAGCGCATTGCACTTGCGGTCCCATATGCCCTCGAGATCGAGCGCCGAAAGCAGTGCCTTGCCGCGTGCAATCGCGGTTTGCTTGGGGATGCCGTAGAGCCGGGCGTGATCGACAATCTCATTGCCCGCTATGGCCTCGCCGAACGTACCGCCGCTTTGCGAGACATAGCCGATCCGCCGCCGCACGCCTTCGGGATCTTTCAAGAGATCGCAGCCGACGACCTGCGCCTCGCCCCCCGTAGGTTCGAGCAGGGTGCAGAGCATTTTGAGCGTCGTTGTCTTGCCCGCGCCGTTGGGACCGAGAAAGCCGACGATTTCGCCGCGATGGACATCGATATCGATACCGCGAACGGCTTCGATCACGGTCTTGCGGGTCTTATACACGCGCCTCAATCCGCGCGCATGCACGATGAGATCGGAAGCAGGGGTAGGCATGGGCAAAAACTCTGGACGATGGATATTATCTTAGGGTATAAATATCTTATGAAGCAAGATAATTCAAATGGCAACCCCGCTGACGCGGCTATGGCGCTCAAATCCGCCGTGCGGCACGACCAGGTTGCAACCTCGCTCTTCGACGAGACCTTCGCGGCATTTCTCGGAATCGACGCCAACGGCGGACGTTGCCTTGAGATCATGAGCCTTGCGGGGCGGGTTACCGCGGGGCAATTGGCCGAACAGGCGCGGCTAACGACGGGTGCGGTGACCGGCGTTGTCGATCGGCTTGAGCGTGCCGGCTACGCCCGCCGTGTGCGCGATGAAACCGACCGGCGCAAGGTCTGGATCGAGCCGACAGAGCTTGCCGGGCGGATTGCAGCGCGCGTGTTCAGCCAGTTCGCGGATATCGGCGTCCTGATCATGCAGTATTTCACCGTCGAAGAAATCGATGCGATTACGCGCTTCATCGAAATGAACACTGCCATCAACCGGGAGCGCACGCGTCTTCTGATGCAACATATGGTACCGCCCGAAGGAACCAACGAAGACCGGATCGTGGAAGCTCGCGCGTTCGAGCGCGACACGCAGATCATGACGCGCAAGGCGCAGAGCGCCTACGATGCCGGCAAGCCGATCAGCGAAGAGACGTTTGAGGAGTAGGGGCTTACTCCGCTGCCTCGGCCCCATTGCGGTCCGAACCCGGAAGATTGCCCATCGACTCGGTAATATGCTTCACCAGCGCGTCGTAGATCCCGCCATAGGCGTGCGAGGCGCGCAGGAGGGCGATCTGGGCATCCTGCAGGCGGGGCAGGCGCTGTTCCTCGCCGACCACCCGCATACCCGGCTGCAGCGCGCTTTCGGGCAGGAAGCCAACGGCGAGGTCCGAGAGCACCGCGCTCGTGATCGCCATGGCGTTCGACGAGGTGTAGACGATGCGGAAATCGCGGTTGACCCGGCTCAGCGCGTCCACCGCATCGGCGCGCCAGATGCAGAAATTGGGGCCACAGGCGAGCGGCATCGGGTCGGTCGCAAGCGCCCGGCCGCCATGGCTCGCCACCCAGAACATCCGCTCGGTACGGAAGAGCTCGCCGAACTCATGCATGGTGCCCTGGGTGAAAACGATAATGTCGTACCGTCCTTCGCGCATGCCTTTGAGCAGCACTTCCGAAGGCTGGCAGCTCACATCGACCGTTATCTTGGGGTGCGTGCGCTGGAAGCTTGAAAGCAGCACGGGCAGGAGCTTCACGGCGTAGTCGTCCGGCACGCCGAACCGGATATTGCCCGCAAGGTCACCCTCCGAGAACATATCGATGATCTCGGCATTGATCTTGAGCATTCTCCGGGCGCGGGCGTAGAGCCCCTCGCCTTCCGTGGTGAGCGTGACACGCCGTCCGTCGCGCGTGAAAAGGGATTGCCCAAGCCGTTCTTCCAGCCGCTTGATCTGCATGGAAACCGCCGACTGGGTCTTGTAGACGCGCTTTGCCGCTTCGGTGAAGCTGCCGCAATCGGCAATCGCACAGAAGGTCTGAAGCTGGTCGAGATCGAGGGGCGCAGCCATTGCGCAAATCCATCACTTTTTTTGATCAGAAAGATGAAATCTATTTGTTTGAATAATGCGGTTCAAGTGCCTATCTCCCCTTTCGTGCATGATGATCCGGACGTAGCGCCCCAAAGACGACGAGTCCGATCGGTTGAATAACGGTGCCCGGCCCTGCCGGGCGCGCGGTGCCTTGCGCCCGTGCTAGTGCCAGATGGAGTTGATCGATGGCCTGGTTTTTTGGTAAATCCCACAGAGGTTCCGGCATGCGCCGGTCCACCCTTGTTTCAATGATGCGTATGGACGCGGCCCAACTCGGTGATATGGGCCTGACCCATCATGATGTTGCAGAGGCCTTGCGTCACCCCGGTGTTGCCGCCGGCGCATTCCTCGACGCGCGCCGTAACGCGCGCGCAGCCGAATGGCTTCGGTGACCCCTTGCCGATAGCCTGACGGTGGGCCTTCTGCCCCCCTGCGTTTTTGCCGACGTGGGTGGGCCATTCAAAGCACGGAAGGTCCTCCACCTCAGCAAGGTCGAATTTGCCTATGGCCTTGTGTTTCCTAGCCTTAAGCCGGACCTTTTTGGGGTCCGGCTTTTGTTTTTGGGCTACGGCAGAGCCGCAAAGCCTTCCGCGAAGCCGTTGAGTGAAACCGGAATGCCGATGCCCTCTTCCGGTGTGCGGAAGATGATAAAGATACCCGTCTCGCCCGTGGACAGCCTTTCTATCAGCGCATCGTCCATCACCACTTCGGCGATGCACCCGTTGGGCAGGCAGCGTACGAAGTGGACGCGTCCCTGATCCTCGCCGTCGATATTGAGCCCGAGCCCGCCGACGGGCTGGCCGTCGGACGATTCTCCGAGTAGGAGTACGCCGAGCGGCGCCAGCACGCGCAAGAGGCGCGCCTGCCGGTCGGCAGTCTTCATCACGATGACCGAGAGCGCAACGTTGGGCTGGTCTTCGGCGGTGACGTTCTGGATGAGCGCGCACTGCTCCTCGCTCGCGCCGGGAGGCATGTCGCAGCTCAACTGCCAGTCTCCGTGCTGCGAACGCACTGTACCTTGCGCCTGCGCGGGCTGGGTAAGGAGCGCGGTAACGATGAGGCCAAGCCCAATGAGCAGCGCCGAAAGCGGAATGGTCATACGCGTCACGAATTCTCTCCTGCCGAACGCCGGCCGACTATTTCCGAGTCGGCTCATGGTTTCGCCCTTGTGTCCAAGGCGCAACCGCCTTTGTCAATCCAATCACAGCGCTTGAGGCACAACTGCGGCACGCATGAGGCGAAATCGGTGCAATATGACGCACGAACCGGGGCTGATGTTCAATTGCCTTCATTCCCCGGATGTGGTTTAGCTGACCCACGAGAAAACCCTGCACCCTGCATCTGAGTCGGGCGCGTGCAGCTTATCGCTATGCGTGCGTCGGGCCGGGTAATGGGGGCATATAAAACAAACGAAGGTTCAGGAGAGATCCAGGTGACAGGATTTTCTTTCCGTCTCGCTAAGGCCTCGCTCGCGGCACTTGCCGCCGTGTCTCCCGCCGCCGCAATGGCGCAGGACGGACATGCGGCCCCGGGACAGATTGGCTTGCAGACGTCGGTTACCCCCATCATGGACTCCATTACAGCGTTCCATGACAACCTGCTTATGTGGATCATTACGGCGATCACGCTGTTTGTCCTTGCGCTCCTCATCTGGGTGATCGTGCGGTACAATCAGCGCGCAAATCCCACGCCTTCCAGGACGACCCACAACACGCTTGTCGAGATCGTCTGGACCGTGGTGCCGATCCTGATCCTCATCGTTATCGCGATCCCGTCCTTCGGCGTTCTGGCCGATCAGGAAACCATTCCCGATGGCGAGCGCAGCTATCTGGGATCCGCGATCTTCTCGAATGGCGAGGTCGCTGTTCCGGCGCCCGAATTGACCATCAAGGCGACCGGCTACCAGTGGTACTGGGGCTATGAATATATGGATGACGGCGTCAATTTCGCCTCGATCATGCTCACCGACGAGCAGCGCGCCCAGGAGAAACCGGATGAACCCCGCCTTCTGGCCGTGGATCAGGAACTCGTCGTTCCAGTCGATACCACGGTGCGTGTGCTCGTGACCGGTGCCGACGTAATCCACGCGTTCGCGGTGCCGTCTTTCGGCATCAAGGTTGACGCGGTGCCTGGGCGGAATAATGAGACCTGGTTCTATGCCCGTGAGACGGGGATGTACTACGGTCAGTGTTCGGAATTGTGCGGCAAGGATCACGCCTTCATGCCGATCGCTGTGCGCGTCGTAAGCCAGGAGCAGTTCGATGCCTGGATCGCGCAGGCGGGCGAGGGCGACCTGGCCGGGGCCAATGCGCTTCTGGCGCAGGCCGAATGAAGATTGAGTGAGGGAAAGAATAATGGCTGACGTGGCTCACGACGCTCACGCCGAACACCACGGTGTTCCGACCGGTTGGAAGCGTTACGTCTATTCGACCAACCATAAGGATATCGGCATACTCTATCTGGTCTTCGCCGTC
The DNA here is from genome assembly GCF_044811015.1 of Pelagibacterium halotolerans. Taxonomy (GTDB): domain Bacteria; phylum Pseudomonadota; class Alphaproteobacteria; order Rhizobiales; family Devosiaceae; genus Pelagibacterium; species Pelagibacterium halotolerans_A. The sequence goes on along the minus strand of NZ_CP085243.1, from coordinate 1,532,344 downwards.
GTGGCGGGGGTCATCGGCGGCGCGCTTTCGGGCTTCATGCGCTGGGAGCTTGCCGAGCCGGGCATTCAGATCTTCCACGGCCTCGCTGCTATGGCCTATGGCGCCGAGGGTAATGCTGCGATTGACGCCGGCAAGCACATGTTCAATGTGTTCACCACCGCGCACGCGCTGATCATGATCTTCTTCATGGTCATGCCAGCGATGATCGGCGGCTTTGCCAACTTCATGGTGCCCATCATGATCGGCGCGCCGGACATGGCGTTCCCGCGCATGAACAACATCTCGTTCTGGCTGCTCCCGCCGGCGTTCATCTTGCTCTTGATGTCGATGTTCTTCGAAGGCCCTCCGGGCGCTTTCGGGGTCGGCGGCGGTTGGACGATCTATCCGCCGCTGTCCACGACCGGTCAGCCCGGGCCTGCGATGGATTTTGCGATCCTGGCCCTGCACATTGCCGGCGCGTCCTCGATCCTTGGTGCGATCAACTTCATCACCACGATCTTCAACATGCGCGCGCCCGGCATGACCATGTTCAAGATGCCGCTCTTCCCCTGGGCCGTGCTGATCACCGCGTTCCTGCTGCTGCTTTCGCTGCCGGTTCTTGCGGGCGCCATCACCATGCTTCTGACTGACCGCAATTTCGGAACGACCTTCTTCGATCCGGCCGGCGGCGGTGATCCGATCCTGTTCCAACACCTGTTCTGGTTCTTCGGTCACCCGGAAGTGTACATTCTGATCCTGCCGGGCTTCGGCATCATCAGCCACATCGTCTCGACCTTCTCGCGCAAGCCGATCTTCGGCTATCTGGGCATGGTCTACGCGATGATCGCGATCGGTGCCGTCGGGTTCGTCGTGTGGGCGCACCACATGTACACCACCGGCGTGTCGCTCGACACCCAGCGCTACTTCGTTGCCGCGACCATGATCATCGCGGTGCCGACCGGCGTTAAGATCTTCTCGTGGATTGCGACGATGTGGGGGGGCTCGATCCGCTTCACGACGCCGATGCTCTGGGCCGTTGGGTTCATCTTCCTGTTCACCGTCGGCGGCGTGACAGGCGTCGTCCTGGCCAACGCCGGTGCGGACCGCGCGCTCCACGACACCTACTACGTCGTGGCGCACTTCCACTATGTGCTTTCGCTGGGCGCCGTGTTCGCCATCTTCGCGGGCTGGTACTACTGGTTCCCCAAGATGTTCGGCGTGATGTACTCCGAGTTCCTGGGCAAGCTGCATTTCTGGATCATGTTCGTCGGTGTGAACCTGATCTTCTTCCCGCAGCATTTCCTCGGCCTCGCCGGTATGCCGCGCCGCTATATCGACTACCCCGACAGCTATGCGCTGTGGAATATGGTCTCCTCGGTTGGCTACGTGATTACGCTTGCGGCGGTTGCTGTGTTCCTGTGGTCGCTGGTTGAAGCGTTTGCCAAAAAGCGCAAGGCAGCGGACAATCCTTGGGGGGAAGGCGCGACCACGCTCGAGTGGACGCTTTCTTCGCCGCCGCCGTACCACCAGTTCGAGACCCTGCCGCGCTTCAGCTAGGCCGGGCGTTTCGAAGTCATGCAAGACATGTGCAACCCGGTTCGCCGGGTTGCATCTTTTAGAAAAAGTACCGGGATCCTCACTCTTGGTTTTCGTGGAGCACAACGCAAAGACGGCTTCTTCATCCGCTGGCGGGCGGGTGGAGGATTACGTTGCGCTTTTAAAGCCGCGTGTCATGTCGCTTGTGGTGTTCACGGCCTTTGTGGGCATGCTCGTCGCTCCCGGCAATATTCATCCGTTCATCGGCTTCGTCGCCATTTTGTGCATCGCGGTGGGGGCAGGGGCCTCCGGCGCGCTCAATATGTGGTACGACGCCGATATCGACGCCATCATGAGCCGCACGCTCAACCGGCCGATCCCTTCCGGTCGCGTCACGCGCGAGGAGGCGCTCGGCTTCGGGTTGACGCTGTCGGCTTTTTCCGTCGGCACGCTGGGGCTGGCGACCAACTGGCTCGCCGCGGGCCTTCTGGCCTTTACGATCTTCTTCTATGTTGTCATCTACACGATGTGGCTCAAGCGTTCGACGCCACAGAACATCGTGATCGGCGGTGCGGCGGGCGCCTTCCCGCCGATGATCGGCTGGGCGGCGGTGACCGGCACGGTCTCGATGGATGCCCTCATCCTTTTCATGATCATCTTTCTGTGGACTCCGCCCCATTTCTGGGCACTGGCGCTCTATAAGAAAGGTGACTACGAGGCTGCAGGCATTCCGATGCTGCCCAATGTCGCCGGCGAACGTGCGACGCAAAACCAGATCGTCATTTATACGGTGCTTCTGACCGTAACCGGCTTCGGTCCGGTGCTGACCGGGCTCGTGGGCTGGTTCTATGCGATCCCGGCTGCGGTTCTGGGGGCTATATTCTCCGCGCTCGCCGTCCGGGTCCGCCTTTCGAGCGGGGTTGAGATGAAGCGCCGCGCCCGCGTCCTTTTCGCCTATTCCTTGAGCTATCTGTTTGTGCTTTTTGTCGCGCTGCTGGCCGATGTGGGCCTCATCAGATGGTTTGGGTCGGTCTGATGGCGGATGAGGAAAAGAATATGACCGAAGCTGAGATATTTCAGAAGCGCCGCCGCCGCCGTTCTATCGCGATCGGTCTGGCGCTGGGCGCGCTGGTTCTTATTTTCTACGCCGTGACCATCATCAAGCTCGGTCCGGGCGTCCTCGACAGGCCGCTTTAGGGAGCACTCCGATGGCCGTTGCGCATCCGATCCACCGCAAAGTTTCCAATCGCACCATCGTCCTGATGGCGGCGGGCTTTGTTGCGTTCATGGTGGGGATGTCCTTTGCCGCCGTGCCGCTCTACAACATCTTTTGCGCCGTTACCGGATATGGCGGCACCACACAGGCGGCGGAGGCCAATCCCAAGGGCGTTATCGACCGGGAAATGGGCGTGCGCTTCGACGCCAATATAGATGCGGGTCTGCCGCTGCATGTCGAACCCGCGGCGGTGACGACGAGCAGGATCGGCGAGGTGCAGACTATCGTCTACCGCGCGACCAACCTTTCGAGCGAACCGCTGACGACGACGGCAAGCTTCAACGTAACGCCGCAGACCACCGGTATCTATTTCAACAAGATCGAATGTTTCTGCTTTACCGAGCAGACGATTCCGCCCAATACGACGGTCGAAATGCCCGTCACCTATTTTGTCGATCCCGACCTCGATTCCGACAGCACCTTGCGGACGATCCAGCAGATCACGCTGTCTTACACATTTCACCAAAATTGATGGGGAACACATAAATCATGGCAGCTACCAAGAACCATGACTACCATCTGGTCGATCTGAGCCCGTGGCCCTTCTTGGGGTCCGTCGCGGTGCTCATCATGGCCATCGGCGGTATTCTTTTCATGCACGGCTCGCCGCCATGGATGTTCCTGGCCGGGCTCGTGGGCGTGCTTTATGTCATGTTCGCCTGGTGGTCGGACGTCGTGAAGGAAGCTGAAACCGGTTACCACACGCCGGTCGTCCAGCTTCATCACCGCTACGGCATGATGCTGTTCATCGCCTCGGAAGTGATGTTCTTCGTCGCCTGGTTCTGGGCCTATTTCGATGCGTCCTGGTATCCAGGCGAGGCGGTTCAGTTCGCGCGTACGGAGTTCACCGGTGGCCACTGGCCTCCCCAAGGCATCGAAGTGTTCAATCCCTGGCACCTGCCGCTGTTCAATACGCTCGTGCTGCTGCTTTCGGGCACCACGGTCACCTGGGCGCACCATGCGCTGCTCGAGGGTGATCGGGAGGGCCTCAAATGGGGGCTTGTGCTGACTGTCCTGCTCGGCGTGCTGTTCTCCTCCGTCCAGATCCTCGAATATTCCGAGGCGCCGTTCTCCTTCTCGGGCAATATCTACGGCGCGACCTTCTTCATGGCGACGGGTTTCCACGGCTTCCACGTCTTCATCGGCACGATCTTCCTGCTGGTGTGCCTTGTCCGCGCGATAGCCGGGCAGTTCACGCCCAAGCAGCATCTGGGCTTCGAATTCGCTGCCTGGTACTGGCACTTCGTCGACGTCGTGTGGCTGTTCCTGTTTTCCTCGATCTACGTCTGGGGCTCGATCGGCGCGGTCGGGATCCATTAGACAAACAGAAAGGCCGGGAGCCCGATTCGGGCTCCCGGCGATACTCACATGAACGCTACGCCGCCTTCCCCAATCGCTACGGGTCTTGCTGGCCGGTGTCCCCGGTGTGGCGAGGGGCACTTATTCTCAGGCTTCCTGACCCTCGCCGACACCTGTGAAAGCTGCGGGCTCGATTATTCCTTTGCCGATAGCGGTGACGGCCCTGCCGTCCTCATCATGTTCCCCGTAGGGACCATCGTCGTGCTGCTGTGGCTCTTAACGGATGCGCTGTTCGGTTTTCCGTTCATCGTCCATATCCTCTTATGGTTCCCCACCACGATCATCCTCTCGATCGCGCTCCTGCGGCCATTCAAGGGCGTGATGATCAACCTCCAATATAAGGCCGGCGCCCGGCCCGGCGGGGGACCGGGAGAGATGGAAGGCTGATGGCAGCGCGCAGGTTCGGCTCGCTAGGTCAGTGGACTTTCGTCGTCTTCATGCTCCTCCTGATGGTCGTGTTTCTGGTGCTGGGCACCTGGCAAGTTCAACGCCTCGCGGAGAAAGACACGCTCATCGCTCGCGTCGAAGCGCGGTTTTCCGAAGCGCCTATTGCGTTTCCAGCGGCCAGCGCATGGTCCTCGATCGATCCCGAAGTATTCGACTACCGCCCTTTCAAGGTGACAGGCACGTTCAGACACGACCTGACGGTGCTCGTTTTCGATAACCTCACCGATGCGAATGGCCAGTTCTCCGGCCCGGGATACTGGGTGATGGCACCCCTTATGACGGACAATGACGGCGCGCTCTGGGTCAATCGCGGCTTCGTGCCTGAAAATCAGGCTTCCTCTTTTGCCAATGGGGGCCCCGCACCCCAGGGCGAAGTCGCAATCGAAGGTGTCGCGCGACGCCCCGAAATGGCCAATCCGTTTACGCCGGGTCCCAAGGTCGCCGAGCGCCGCGAATGGGTGCGGGATCCGGAACGGCTCGCGCTGTTCCTGCCCGAAGGGATCGCGCCTGTTGCGCCCGTCACGCTGGACCAGATCGCGGGTCCATCAGGCACCTTGCCCCAGGGCGGGGAAACGAAGATCACGTTTCCCAACCGGCATTTCGAATATGCGGGTACATGGTATGCCTTCGCACTCGTAACCCTCGTGATGCTCGGCTTCTGGATATGGCGCCAGCTCCATCCGGGAAATCTTGCCCATCGGGACAATGACAACTAACTCGGACTTCTCACACTGGCTATGCCCTGCGCTGGTTCAAAGTGGCGTCAGGGTAGCCGGAGAGCGCAGTGCGTATTGGACATACGTGCAAGCTCTCCGGCGTACACTGTCGCCACTTTCAACCAGCCCTTCGGGTCGGATTTTGGCGGCCGCCTCCGGGCACGGCGCGAGAAAAGCGTATGCCCGATACGCTTTTTCGCTCCGCACCCGTATGCGACTCGCCAAAATCCGACGCAGGACGTAGCCAGTGTGAGAAGTCCGAGTTAAGGTGCGCCCAAAACAATAAGGGGTCCTCTTTCATGCGGTATGTCAGTACGCGCGGCCAAGCGCCGGCACTGGGATTTTGTGATGCTGTGCTGGCGGGCCTCGCACGCGATGGCGGGCTCTATGTTCCCGAAAGCTGGCCGCAATTTACCGCCGAGGAGATGCACAATTTCGCCAACCGCCACTATGAGGATGTGGCGCTCGCGGTGATCTCGCGCTTCGTCGGGGACGAAATCCCTGCCGATGTCCTCAAGACCATGATCAAGGAAGCCTACAAGAGCTTCAACCATCCCTCGATTGCACCCGTGACCGAACTCGAACCGGGTCATTTCGTGCTCGAGCTCTGGCACGGCCCGACGCTCGCCTTCAAGGACGTGGCGATGCAGTTCCTCGCGCGGGTGATGGACTATATCCTTGGCGAGCGCGGCCAGCGTGCGACGATCATCGGCGCGACTTCGGGTGACACGGGATCGGCGGCTATCGAGGCGTTCAAAGGACGCGAGAACACAGATATCTTCATTCTGCACCCCAAGGGCCGCACATCCGTCGTGCAGCGCCGGCAGATGACGACGGTGGCGGACGCCAACGTCCATAACATCGCGCTCGAAGGCTCGTTTGACGATTGCCAGGCTATCGTCAAGGATCTCTTCGCCGACCATCGGTTCAGGGACGCGGCCAAGCTTTCGGGCGTCAATTCGATCAACTGGGGCCGGATCGTCGCTCAGATTGTGTACTACTTCACCTCGGCTATCGCACTTGGCGCGCCGCACCGCCCGGTCACGTTCTGCGTGCCGACCGGCAATTTCGGCGACATCTTCGCCGGCTACTGCGCCAAAAAGATGGGCCTGCCTATCGAGAAGCTGATCGTTGCAACCAATTCCAACGATATTTTGCGCCGCGCCATCAAGGTCGGCCGCTATGACAAGCGCGGCGTGATCCCCACGGCCAGCCCCTCGATGGATATCGAGGTCTCGTCCAATTTCGAACGGCTCCTGTTCGAAGCCCTCAACAGGAACGGGGAAAAGACCGCAGCGCTATTGGGGTCGCTCAAGCAGTCCGGCGGCTTCGCCATTCCGGGCGTTGCGCTCGAAACGATCCGCTCGGACTTCGGCGCCGGCATGGCCGACGAGACGGCAACGGCCAATATCATCCGCGATGTTTACGAGCATTCGTCTTATCTGATCGATCCGCACACCGCTGTCGGCGTTGCGGTTGGGCGCGGGTTCAATTTCGGCCACACGCCGATCATCACACTCTCGACGGCGCATCCGGCCAAGTTCCCCGAAGCGGTAGAAGCGGCGACGGGCGTGCATCCGGCCTTGCCGCCGCGTCTCGCCGACCTAAATAATCGCGAGGAGCGTTATACGGTGCTGGCCAACGACGCCTCGAAAGTGGAAGATTTCATTCGCGCGAAAACACGCGCCTGGGAGGATTAGAATTTTGCCCGTAAAAAGCACGACCCTCGATAACGGCATGACGGTGATCACCGATGCCATGCCTCATCTCGAAAGTGCCGCTCTTGGCGTTTGGGTGAGGTCCGGGTCGCGCAGCGAAAACGACGACCAGCACGGCATCTCGCACCTACTCGAGCATATGGCCTTCAAGGGCACTAAGACACGCTCGGCTCGCGAAATCGCCGAAACCATTGAATCGGTGGGCGGAGATATCAACGCGGCGACATCTATCGAACACACCGGCTATTTCGCGCGTATCTTGAAGGACGACGTGGCACTCGCCGCCGACATCCTCTCCGATATCCTTCAGAATTCGGTTTTCGACGAAAAGGAGCTCGCGCGCGAGCAGCACGTCATCGTCCAGGAAATCGGAGCGTCCCAGGACGATCCCGACGATCACGTCTTCGACCTTTTCCAAAGCGCCGCTTATCCCGAACAGCCCATCGGGCGGACCATTCTAGGTACGGCGGAAACCGTGCGCAGTTTCGATTCCGGCTCGGTGCGCGCCTATATGGATAGCCATTATGTGGGCGATCACATGGTGGTTTCGGCTGCCGGTAATGTGGATCACGACCAACTCGTCGACGTTATCAACGATCGTTTCCATACCCTCAAGCCTACCGGCGCGCCCGAACCCGACCGTGCAAGCTACAAGGGCGGCGACAAGCGTGAGGATTCCGATCACGAGCAGACCCATATCGTTCTGGGGCTCGAAGGCCGCGCCTACAATACGGACGGCTTCTACGCCGCCCAGGTGCTCGCGACCGTATTGGGCGGAGGCATGAGCTCCCGGCTGTTCCAGGAAGTGCGCGAGCGCCGGGGCTTGTGCTATTCCGTCTATGCGTTCCACTGGGCCTTTGCCGACAGCGGGGTTTTCGGCGTGGCGGCATCGACCGGCGGCGACGAGGTCGGCGAACTGATGCCTGTGTTGCTCGAAGAATTGCAAAAGGCTGCGCGGGATATCACCGAGGAAGAGGTCATGCGCGTGCGCGCCCAGATCCGGGCGGGACTGCTGATGTCGCTCGAAAGCCCGTCCTCCCGCGCTGGCCAGCTTGCGCGGCAGCAAATCCTCTGGGGCCGCCCCATTCCGCTGCAGGAAACAGTCGACCGCATCAACCGTATCGATGCCGATCGCGTGAAGCATGTGGCCGGGCAGATCCTCTCGGCGGCCAATCCTTCGGTGGCGAGCGTCGGCCCGGTCCACAAGATGCCGGACTATTCCGCGATCGCTTCCAACTTTAAGTGACGGCGAACGGGGGTGTTCGGTTTTGCCGTCATGCGCCAGCCAACGCCTGTTATCCAGGGCGACGGACTGCTGTTGCGCTGCCCCCATCAATCCGATCACGTCGAATGGCGCGCGCTGCGTGTAAAAAGCCGTAAATTCCTCACGCCTTTCGAGCCGCGCTGGTCCGACGCGGACCTCTCCGCCCGCAACTTCGCCGCCCGCGTACGGCGCAACCGGCGCGATGCGATGTTGGGCACTGAATTCGCGTTCTTCATTTTCGCTCATATCGACAAGCAGTTGCCTCTGGTCGGCGGCCTGACGCTCTCCAACGTTCGCCGGCGCGCCGCGCAGAACGTGACGCTTGGCTACTGGATGGGCGAAGATTATGCGGGACAAGGCATAATGACGCGGGCGGTTGCCCTGATCTTGCCTTTTGTCTTCGACACTTTGGCGCTTCACCGCATCGATGCGGCCTGCCTGCCGGACAATGAAGCCTCCCGGCGGGTTCTCAAAGCGAACGGATTTAAGGAAATCGGCATTGCCGAGCACTATTTGCAGATCAACGGCGCCTGGCGGGATCACATGCTGTTTGCGCTAACCCGCGAGCACTATGATGCGCTTGCCGGTTAGGGCTTATCCATAAGTGTTGACAGGCCCCTAAGAACTGACTGCGTGCGGTTGCCAAAGCAGGCGGATCGCCGTTACCAAAGAGTATATCAGGATTTTGTGAGTTTTATGCGCCAGCCGTTTTCCCGCCTTCTGATCGCGATTGCCGTCATGGTCGTGACGCTGGCCGGTTGGGCAGGGCAGGCTGCGGCGTTCGAAGTGATTTCGGTGCCCGAGGGCATCAATGCGCTCAACGTTGCCGCCGGTGTCGACATTCTCGATGGCGACGACGGGCATGTTCAGCTGAGCACCGCTCCGGGCGCCGACGGCATCATTCGCCGCATTGAGGTTGTCGCGGTGGATTCCGAAGGCGACCCGAACTTCGCCGCCTTCGCCTTGCGCAACGAGGGCGATGCACAGATCGAAAGGCTGCTTGTCGCGCCTTTTTTCCGATTGCCCGGATCGGGTGTCTTTCTGCCGGACCTTGGCGGCGCGCGGATTACCGCGCTGACCCCCTCGCAGGGTCTGCGCCCCAAGCGTGTGCCGGACCGCGAAGCGGATGTCTACGAAATCGTTCTCGATCCCGGAGCGACGGTGACGCTCGTTGCCGAACTCGCCGGCGAGGATTTGCCCGAGCTCTATCTGTGGGAACCTGACGCCTACCGGACGTACATCAACTCATTCACGCTCTTTCGCGGCACGGTATTGGGTATTTCGTCACTCGCGGCGGTGTTCTTGACCATAATGTTCGTGGTCAAGGGCAGGGGCGTATTTCCGGCGACGGCCGCGCTCGCGTGGGCTGTTCTGGCCTATCTCCTTGTCGATTTCGGTATTCTGGGCCAATTGCTCGGGACTGGAAACCAGGCCATCCAGACCTGGCGCGCTGCCGCCGAGGCCGGTCTCGCAATTACGCTATTCGCGTTCTTGTTCATTTATCTGAACCTCCACCGATGGCACATCCGGTTCACCCACCTTGCGCTCGGGCTCTCGGCCATCTTCCTCGCGCTTTTGGGGTATTCGTTCATCGATCCGGTCATCGCCGCAGGCATCGCCCGGACCTCCCTGGCACTGATCGGCCTTTTGGGCCTGTTCCTCATCGCGCTTCTCTCGATACGAGGTTACGACCGCGCGATCCTGCTCGTCCCGACCTGGGTCATCTATCTCGCATGGCTTGCCTATGCCTGGATGGTGGTTACGGGGCAGGTCTCCAACGACATCGCACAATCCGCCGTTTCCGGCGGGTTGGTGCTCATCGTCATGCTTCTGGGTTTCACGGCAATCCAGCATGCGTTTTCCGACGGGCAGGTTTCGATTGGTGCGCTGTCGGAAGTTGAGCGCCGTGCGCTGGCGCTGACCGGATCGGGCGATTTCGTCTTCGACTGGAACATCGACCGCGACCGCGTCAATGTCTCCGACGAGCTCGCCACGCGGCTGGGCGAGCGCAAGGGCGCGCTGCGCGGAGCGATCAAGCGCTGGCTCGACCGCATTCACCCCGACGACCGCGACCGCTTCCGCACGGCGCTCGATACGCTGGTCGAACTCAAGCGCGGCAAGGTCAATTCCGATATCCGTGTTGCCGGGTTCGACGGCAATTACCGGACCTTCAAGATGCGGGTGAAACCGGTTCTGGGAAGCGATAGCCAGGTGATCCGTATCGTGGGCACGCTCCAGGACGTCACGGATGAGCGCGCCGCCTGCGAGCGGCTTCTGCACGACGCCGTGCACGACAGCCTCACCGGACTGCCCAATCGCCAACTGTTTCTCGACCGGCTCGAACGCGCGCTGATGCGCTCGCGCGAGTTCGACGAGGTCAAACCGGCGGTTTTCCTGATCGACATCGACAAGTTCACAGATATCGACGAGCGCATTGGCCACATGGCCGCCGACTCTGTCGTCCTCGGCGTCTCCCGCCGCCTCTCGCGGCTCCTGCGCCCGCTCGATACGCTCGCGCGGATCGGCGGCGACCAGTTCGCCGTGATTCTGCTCTCCGAACAATCCGCCAGCCAGATCGCCGACGTCGCCGAGCAATTGCGCAAGGCGCTGCGGACACCTTTCAACTTCGGCGATCGCAATCTCTCGCTCACAGCCTCGATCGGCATCACGATCTACGACAACCGTCCGGTCTCCGCCGAGGATGTGCTGCGTGACGCTGAACTGGCCATGCACTATGCCAAGCGCCATGGTGGGGACCGTATCGAGGCTTTCCGTGCCGCGACGCGCTCGATTGCGATTTACGCGCAAGCCATGGAGGACGATCTCGAGCAGGCTCTCGACAATGGCGATCTGCAACTCCTCTACCAGCCCATCGTCGACATCCATACCGAGGCTGTCGTCGGTGCCGAGGCGTTGATGCGTTGGAACCATCCCGAGCGCGGGGCGGTGAGCCCGAACGCCTTCATCCCGCTCGCAGAACGCACCGGTCAGATCGAAAAACTCGGTCGCCTCGCCTTCGAGCAAGCCGCCGCACAGACACAGACTTGGGTGAACGAACTCGACTTGGGCGAGCGCTTCTTCGTTTCGGTCAACCTCTCCGCGGGACAGATGACCAGCGAAAGCCTTCTTGGGGACATTCGCGCGCTCATGCGTGAATATCGCGGCGTCGCCAACCATATGAAGCTCGAGGTGACCGAGAGCCAGCTCATGAGCAATCCCGAGCACGCGGTCTATATGCTCAAAGCCTTTAAGGACCTTGGGCTGGGTCTGGCGCTCGATGATTTCGGCACGGGGTATTCGTCCCTCGCCTATCTCCACCGGTTCCCCTTCGACACGCTCAAGCTGCCCGCGACCTTCGTGCAGATCCATGACGACGCTGGCATGTCGCACACGCAGGTACCGATTATCTCTTCGGTCGTGGCGCTCGCGCGCGATCTCGATATCGCGCTTATCGCCGAAGGGGTTGAAAGCATGGAAGAGGCCGAACGGCTCAAGTCCCTCAACTGCCGCTACGCCCAGGGCTACGTCTATGGCGCGGCGATGCCTGCCGAAGAGCTACGGCGCAAGCTGAACGGCAAGGGATAGCGCTAATTCGGCAGGCTGCTACCCTGTTGCGGGCTGAGTGTCGCGCGCGTGACGCCGATTTTCTTGAGCGCCGCATCGTAGCGCTTGTCGAGTGGAACGGTGAACAACAGCTCGTCGGAAAATTCCATCGTCAGCCAGCCATTCTGCTTGAGCTCGGCCTCGAGCTGGCCCGCACCCCAGCCGCAATAGCCCAATGCCAGAAGGCTCTGCTCGGGGCCCTGGCCCTGCGCAATCGCCCGCAAAACGTCGAGGGTTGCGGTCAGGCATACATTGTCGTCGACGATATAGGAATTGCCGTCGCGGAAGTAATCGGCGGTATGGAGGACGAACCCGCGGCTCGAATCCACCGGCCCGCCGCGCAGGACGTCTTTGTCGAGCAAACTGTCCGAGACGCGGATTTCTTCGTCATCCGTGCCCAGGTCGACCTCGTCGAGAATATCGGAAAAGTGCATATCGGGTAGAGCCTGGTTGACGACGAGTCCCATTGCCCCGTCTTCGCCATGCGCAACGACATAGACCAGCGCCCCGGCAAAGCGTTCATCGGCCATGTCGGGCGTAGCAATGAGGAACTGACCTTTGAGCGTATCCATCATGCCCTTCTCTTTCTGCCCGCCGCACCTCCAAGTTTACAGCCAACGAGATCCAAACACAAAGAGTCTAACGATCACGAACCCCTGATCGTTTCGTGCTTGGCGGATGTTTCGCGCCGGGCTATCAAATCCGCCATGAGATTGTTGCTTTTTGCTTTTGCTCTTTTTGCGATGACCAATGCCTCGTACGCAGGGGAAACCGAATGGCAATCGGTTGGTGAGAATTCGCGCCTGCGCCTCGTCTTCTCCGACGTTCGCGAAGGCGACGGCAGCACATGGGCAGCGGTCGAAATCGACATGCCGCCCCGCACCAAGACCTACTGGCGCGTACCGGGAGAAACCGGCATTCCTCTGACGCTGGATATCTCGGGTTCGCAAGGCATAAACGCACTGGACGTGGTCTGGCCGTTCCCCGTCCGCGAGACCGATGGCGGCTATCTCGACTACGTTTATTACGGCCATGTGGTTCTGCCGATAAAGCTTCAAACCACGGGCGACGCGCCGGTTCTTGAAGCTGAAGCGACGCTTGGGATCTGCTCGCATATCTGTGTCCCTGTCGTTGTCAGCTTCACTCACCAGCTCGCGTTCGATGCTGCCGACACCGGTCACAGCCTGCGCATCCGCCAGGCGCTCGCGGAAACACCGCTTCCGTGGGACGGGAATACCGATCCTTTCGGCGACGCGTGTTTCGATTCCGAAACCTCCCAACTTGCCGTCGAACTTCTGGATTCTGGCTTTCCCTACGAAACCACGATCGCCGACATTGCCGGGGAAACGACGCCTTTGGGACCGGGGCAGCTGAGCGCGGATGGGAGCCAACTGCTCTTTCCCGTCTTTGCGAATGGCCAACATCCTGACCTGGTGGGCAAGAGTGCAACGCTGACTTTTATGACCCAGGACGGGCCCTACGAAGTTACCCGGGAAGTCGGCAGACTCTGAGATCCAATTTCCGCCGGAACGCTCGACGTCGCCCGACAACTGCAATATGAAGGGCCGGCAGAACATACGTATAAGGACGAATAATATGGCGATTGCACCCGGTCAGCCGATTCCAGCTGTTCCCGTCAAGCATGTCACCAAGGCAGGCGTTGCTGACGCCAGCGCGGCGGAAATTCTCGGGGGTGGTACAGTCATAATGTTTACGGTGCCCGGTGCATTCACACCCACCTGCCACGTCGATCATCTGCCAGGTTACCTGCTCACAGCGGACGACTTCAAGGCTGCCGGTGTCGACAAAATCGTCTGCGCTACGGCCAACGACCACCACGTGGTGCGCGCCTGGGCCGAAGCTACCGATGCTTTGGACAAGGTCGAGTTTATCGCCGACGGCCTGGCCGAATTCGCCAAGGCCATCGGGCTCGACCGCGATCTGTCGGCGGGCGGGCTGGGGACAAGGTTCGGTCGCCATGCGCTCATCATCGTCGACGGCGTGGTCAAGACGGTGAATACCGAAGCCGCCCCCGGCGAGGTGGTTGAGTCCGGCGCTCCCGTTATGCTCGACGCCGTCAAGGCACTCTGAAAAACCGCGAAAGGAGCACCGGCCATGACGTTGACTTTCATCCCACGCATCCTGACCCCGGTCCTCGCGCTGGCACTTGCCGGGTGCTCCATGGGCTCGATGTTTGGTGGAGGCGATCCGGCATTGTCGAGCGTCACTCCCAGCCAGAGTCAGATCGATTCCGCCGTCGCCGGGGCTATGCCGGCGATCGCCACGGAATGCCCCGAAATCAAGGTGCGCGACGGCGCGGGCTCCTACCGCGTGACTTCCGGCAACGCTGTGCGCTACCAGGCGGTCATCGACAGGATTTCGCGCAACTGTGTCGTCTCGAACGGGCAGATCACGGTGAGCATGGGTGCGGTCGGTCGCGTCATTCCCGGTCCGGCATTCAACCAGTCATCCGTCAACGTGCCGCTTCGCTTCGTCGTTGTGCGCGACGGCATGGCGGTTTTTTCCGAGCTTTACAGCATTCCCGTCACGGTCTCGGCGAATGCAGCCAACGAATTCGCCTACACGGCTGAAAATGTTGCCGTACCCTATGTCGGCGGCGAGGACATCACGTTCTGGGTGGGATTCGACAACTAGCCTTGTAAAAACCGTCCCGGCGTATGCTGTTCCGCGCCGGGGCAATTGACTTGTGGCCGGCTTTCTTTAAAGGTCGGTCCCAGGCAGCGGGAGAGTCCTCGACTTCAAAGATCGAGGCGCCGAAGGAGCAACCGCCCCGGAAACTCTCAGGCACAAGGGACCGCTGCCCGCCGTAGAACTCTGGAAAGCGGAAGCGCTATCGCTTCCCACCGAAGGGCGTAGCCGGGATGTGATGCAGACAAGCATCCCGGGAAATCTCTCAGGTTGACCGACAGAGGGGGCACCGCGCAGGATACAACTTCGTGTCGGCACGGTGCGTCTTGCAACCAGGGAGATCGGCATGGCCGAAGCGCTGACCGGCGAAGTCAATAAAACACCGCTCTATGATAAGCACGTCGCCGCCGGCGGCCGCATGGTCGAATTCGGCGGCTATATGCTGCCTGTCCAATACCCCGACGGCATTGTCGCCGAGCATAACCACACGCGCAATTCGGCGTCGCTGTTCGACGTCTCACATATGGGCCAGATCGTCCTCGTCGCGCACGATCACGCGGCGGCGGTCAAGGCGCTCGAAACCGTCACGCCCGCCGATCTCGCCTCTCTCGCGCCAGGCGAGATGCGTTACACGGTTCTGCTCAATCGAGATGGCGGCATCGAGGACGATCTGATCATCACCCGCCCCGTTGCAGGGCAGGCCGAAGACGGGGTGATGCTTATGGTCGTGAACGCGGCCCGCAAGCATCATGATCTGCGCTACATGCAGGAAACATTGGAAGGCGCGGCGCGTATTGAGATGCGGCCCGACCTCGCGCTCATAGCGTTGCAAGGCCCGCTGGCTGCCGAAGTCCTCGGCCAACACACGGATATCGTCGAAAAGCTCGGCTTCATGCAGGCTGCGCCTACCACGATTGGCGGTATTGAAGCGGTCGTGTCCCGGTCCGGCTATACCGGCGAGGACGGGTTCGAGCTTTCCATCGGCCACGCGGATGCCGAAGCGCTCTTTGATCTGTTGGTCTCCGACGCGCGGGTGAAGCCTGCCGGGCTTGGCGCCCGCGATAGCCTGCGGCTTGAGGCGGGTCTTTGTCTTTATGGTCACGACATGGACGATCGGACCGATCCGGTCTCGGCGAGCCTCGTCTTCGCCATCGGCAAGAATCGCCGCACTGAAGGTGGTTTCTTTGGCGCTGAGGCGATTCTCAAGAAGATCGCCGAGGGCACCGAGAACAAGCGCGTCGGCATCAAATTCGAAGGTCGTCAGCCCGTGCGCGAGGGCGCGGACTTGGTCGATGTGCATGGCAATGTTATCGGCAAAGTGACTTCCGGCACGTTCGGCCCAACCATCCAGGCGCCGATCGCCATGGGCTATATGCCCACCGATGCTTCCAGCGTTGGCAGTCCGGTCACCGCGTTGGTGCGCGGCAAGCCCATTTCCGGCGCCGTCGTCAAAATGCCGTTCGTTCAGAACCACTACGTGCGCAAACCATAATCGAGGGAACCTCACCATGACCACCCGCTACACCGAAGATCACGAATACGTCCGTGTCGAGGGCAAGACCGGCACTATCGGGATTTCAAACTACGCTCAGGAACAGCTCGGCGATATCGTCTTCGTCGAGCTGCCCGCCGTTGGTACAAGCCTCAAGAAGGGCGACGAGGCTGCCGTCGTTGAATCGGTCAAAGCCGCATCGGAAATCTATGCCCCCGTTTCGGGCACCGTGACCGAAGTTAACGAGGCGCTGGGCGACGAACCCGGGCTCATCAATTCCGACCCCGCCAATGGCGGCTGGATTTTCAAAATTGCACTCTCCGACGAATCCGAACTCGAAGGCCTCATGGACGAGGCCGCCTACGCCGATCACACCGCTTAAGCAAAGGCTGTAAATTGCGCTATCTGCCCCATTCCGCGGCCGACAGGGCCGACATGCTCGCCGCCATTGGCGCGGCCGGGATCGAGGATCTTTTTGCCGCCGTGCCCAAATCGGTGCTCGGCACGTTCGCGCCCGATCTGCCCGACCACCAGCCCGAATTCGCTGTCGAAGCGCATATGCGCGCTCTGGCGAAACAGAATCGCTCCGGTGCCGACGGGCCGTTCTTCGTTGGGGCAGGGGCTTACCGGCACCATGTTCCAGCGACGGTCGATCACCTGATCCAGCGCTCGGAATGGCTCACCGCCTATACCCCCTACCAGCCGGAAATCTCGCAGGGCACCTTGCAGATGCTTTTCGAGTTCCAGACCCAGGTCGCGCACCTCACGGGCATGGATATCGCCAATGCGTCCATGTACGACGGCTCGACCGCGACTGCCGAGGCCGTGCTGATGGCGCGCCGGATCACGAAGAAGAGCAAGGTGTTCCTTTCGGGCGGTCTGCATCCTCAATATCGGGATACCGTCGTCACCTATCTTTCGGGTGAAGAGGGTCTTGAGTGCCTGTCTGCGTCGCCTGAAGGGCAGGGCGATATCGTCGACCACATCGATGAAGACACCGCGGCCATTGTGATCCAAACCCCCGATTTTTATGGGCACCTGCGCGATGTTTCCGCGCTCGCCAACGCTGCGCACGAAAAAGGCGCGCTGCTGATCGTTGTCGTCACGGAGATCGTCTCGCTGGGGCTCCTCGAAGCGCCCGGCGCACTTGGCGCGGATATCGTCGTGGCCGAGGGGCAGTCCATCGGCAATCCGCTCACCTTCGGCGGGCCTTATGTCGGTCTCATGGCCTGCCGCGAGAAATTCGTCCGGCAGATGCCGGGCCGGCTTTGCGGGGAAACCGTCGATGCGGACGGCAAGCGCGGCTTCGTTCTGACACTCTCGACCCGCGAGCAGCACATCCGCCGCGAAAAGGCGACCTCCAACATCTGCACCAATTCGGGGCTCTGCGCGCTCTCCTTCTCGATCCATCTGTCGCTGCTGGGCGAAGTCGGGCTCTCCCGGCTCGCGCGCCTCAACCACGCCCGCGCCGTGGCGCTGGCCGATGCGCTGTCCGCCGTGCCGGGCGTCGAGGTGCTCAACAAGACCTTCTTCAATGAGATGACCATCCGGCTGGCCAGGCCCGCCGCGCCGGTCGTCGAAGCACTCGCGGCCAAGGGTATTCTCGCGGGTGTTCCCGTATCGCGGCTGGAGCCGGGCAAGCCCGAGGTCGAAAACCTCATCGTCCTTGCCGCCACAGAACTGACAACGGACGACGACATCGCCGCGCTTTGTGTCGCCCTTAAGGGAGAACTGGCATGAGCATGAACACGCAAGGCCGTCCCTCCGCCCCGGTCACCGCGCCCGGTCCCCTCCCCACTGGTACGGCCGCGCTGCTCCCCGCTGAACCGTTGCTGTTCGAAATCGGCGACCGCGATCATTCCGGCGTTGACCTGCCGGATATCGAGGTGTCCGACGACCGCCTCGGCGGGCTCCGCCGCAAGACGCCGCTCGACCTGCCCGGGCTCACCGAACCCGAGGCGATGCGGCATTATGTACGCCTTTCGCGCCAGAACTACGCAATCGATTCGGGTATCTATCCGCTGGGCTCGTGCACCATGAAGCACAACCCGCGATTGAACGAGAAAATCGCGCGATTGCCCGGCTTTGCCGACGTCCACCCGCTTCAGCCGGTCTCCACTGTCCAGGGCGCGCTCGGCGTCATCGAACAGCTCAGCCATTGGCTGATGGAGTTGACCAACACGACCGCCGTCGCCATGTCCCCCAAGGCCGGCGCGCATGGCGAATTGTGCGGCATGATGGCCATCAAGGCCGCGCACGAAGCCAAAGGGCAGGGGCACCGCAAGATCGTGCTCGTGCCTGAAAGCGCCCACGGCACCAACCCGGCAACCGCCGCATTCCTTGGCTACACGGTCAAGTCAATCGACGCCAATGAACACGGAACGGTCGACGTCGAGGCGGTCAAGGCCGCGCTCTCGGAGGATGTCGCCGCGATCATGCTCACCAATCCCAACACCTGCGGGTTATTCGAGCCACAGGTGATCGAGATTGCCCGCGCGGTTCACGAAGCCGGCGCGTATTTCTACTGCGACGGCGCCAATTTCAACGCCATCATGGGCGTTGTGCGTCCGGGTGACCTGGGGATCGATGCAATGCACATCAACCTCCACAAGACGTTCTCGACGCCCCATGGCGGCGGCGGTCCGGGCGCCGGGCCGGTGGTTCTCTCCGCTGCGCTCGCACCGTTTGCCCCCGTTCCCTTTGTGCGGCACAAGGGCGATGCGCTCGAGCTCGTCGAACATACCGAGGGCCAGCACTTCGGGCGTCTGACCGCCTTCCACGGACAGATGGGCATGTTCGTGCGCGCGCTCACCTACATGCTCAGCCACGGCGCCGACGGGCTGGCGCAGGCTGCACGCGACGCGGTGTTGAACGCCAACTACATCAAGGCCCGTCTCTCGGACCTTTTTTCAGCGCCCTACAATCATCAACCGGTGATGCACGAGGTGCTCTTCGACGACACGTTCTTGAAGGGCACGGACGTCTCCACTCTCGACTTCGCCAAGGCGATGATCGATGAGGGCGTGCACCCGATGACGATGTATTTCCCCCTCGTCGTCCATGGCGCCATGCTGATCGAGCCAACCGAGTCCGAATCGCTGCAGACGCTCGATGCGTTCATCGCCATGATGCGCGATCTCGCCCAGGACGCAAAAATAGGCAACGCTGCACGGTTTGCCGCCGCCCCCGTCCGCGCTCCGCTGCGCCGGTTGGACGAAACCCGCGCAGCGCGCCAGCCGCGGCTCAAATGGAGCCTGTCCGAAGCAGCTCAATAGCGCTGCGTCAATGCCTCGCCATATTTGGGTGGGGCAAACTTGTCATTGATTGCGTTCGATATCTCAATAAACTCGCCCGGCATCTGGAGCGCCATCAGCGAAAGTGGGGTGCACTTTCGCGGGTCGATGGCGCGACCAACAGGATTATAGAGCGCCTTGCACTTCGCAAGGTTCTCTTCGCGGAGGGCAAATATGTCGAACATGACCCCCCATGTGCTTGAGAACTTCCGGTTCCAGGCACAGGCCTGCCGAAGTTTGGGCTCCCCTTTCACCGCGCAGCTTTGCGAGCTTTTCGCTGACCATCTCGATGCGTCGTCGCGTTTTGGGGCGCGGATCATCAACTGGCCCGAATCGGTGAAGGACGACGCATTGGCGCTGCGTGCCGTCGGTGCGCTGCACAGCCTGGTGCGTTCGGGCAAGGCGCGCGAACTGGCGTCGCTCTATCCACCGCTCGAGACCAAACCCGACGTGCTCTGGGAAGCCATCGCTGCCGCGATCTACAGGCATGACGATGTGTTGCACGACTTTCTCGACAGCCCTCCACAAACCAATGAGGTCATGCGCTCATCGGCCATCCTGGGGATGATGCTGAACGTTGCCGAACGGTTCGATATGCCACTGGCGATCTACGAGATCGGCGCCAGCGCCGGCATCAATCTCGCCTTCGACAGCTTCCATTACGTCCTCGGCGACGACCGCGAATGGGGCTCGCCCGAAGCGCTCGTGCATATTGAAAGTGAGTGGCGCGGCAATGCCCCCGACCTTGAAACCAAGCTCGAAATCAAAAGCCGCGCTGGCTGTGACCGCAACCCGCTCGATCCCGGCGATCCCGAGGAGGTCGAGCATCTTCTAGCCTATATTTGGGCGGATCAGCACGAGCGTATAGGCCGGATATCTGCCGCGCTCGAAGCCGCTGCCAGCACATCTCTGCGTGTCGAAAAGGCCGACGCCGCCGACTGGGTTGACCGCATGCTCGCCACCCCTGCCGAACCCGGTATCGTGCGAGTCTTTTTTCATACGATCGTCTGGCAATACCTGCCGCTTGATACGCGCCTACACATCGCAAAAGCCTTCGAAGCCGCCGGTGCACAAGCTACCGACGAAACTCCACTTGTTTGGATGTATATGGAAACCGAAGATCACCCAGGCGGTGCAGTGCTTAAACAAACCGTCTGGCCGGGCGGTGAAAAGCAAACGCTGGGGCTCGCGGACTATCACGGTCGCTGGGTGGACTGGGCGTAGCAGTGACCGCGACAAGCCTCCAAAACAAAACGGGCCCCTGTGGGCCCGTTTCAAATTCAACGCTTCGGCAACGCCTCAATTCAGCTTGGCACCGACATCCTTGATCGATTGATCGACAAGGTCGCTGCCCTGTTCCTTGACCTGATCGATGAGCAGAACACGGGCCGCTTCCACCGCAACGTCGGCGGAGCGGGCGCGCACTTCGGCGAGCGCTTGCGCCTCGGCTTGTGCAATCTTGTCTTCAACTGCTTTCGTGCGGCGCGCGACAAGCTCTTCGAGCGCGGTCTGGGCTTCGGATGTCATCCGCTCGGCATCTTCCCTAGCGGCGGCGACGATCTCATCGGCTTCGTTTTCGGCAGCCTTGCGCTTGCGCTCGTATTCGGCGAGTAGCGCCTGAGCGTCCTCGCGAAGCTTTTTCGCCTCCTCGAGGTCCTCCTCGATCTTCCGGATGCGGCTGTCGAGTTGCCCGGCGATCATACCCGGAACCTTGAGGTAGATGATGACCGCGAAGAACAGGATGAGCGCGATGAAGGCCCAGAAAGTATTATCGAATTCCATCGAGCTACTCCTTGGTCACTTTGGCAACAGCATCGCGCGCGGCCTTGACGGGAACCTTGCCCACGAGCTGGGCAACGAGCGCCTGCGCCGTCTCCGCAGCGATAGCATCTACATGTCCTAGCGCCTCAGCCTTGGTCTCGGCAATACGGGCCTCGGCCGAAGACATCTTCTTGCCCAGGTCGGCTTCGACCTTGGCGCGCTTGGCGTCGAGATCGGCCTTGATCTCCGCACGCGTCTTTTCCGCGATCTCGTGCGCCTTGGATCGAGCATCCGAAAGTGCCTCTTCATAAGAGGCAATTGCCTGGTCGGTCTTCTGGCGCAGCCGGTCGGCTTCCGCCAGATCGCCCTCGATACGGTCGCGCCGCACTTCGAGGATTTCGCCGATCCGCGGCAGGGCAATCCGGCTCATGATGAAATAGAGCGCGGCAAAGCTGATCGCGAGCCAAAGAATTTGCGAGGGGAATGTCGAGGTATCGAACGGCGGGAAGATATCCGTATGCTCGCCGCCATGCGCTTCGGTCCCCTCGATCAGGTGTCCCTCGGGTTGGGAATGATCGCCACCGACCTCGTCGAACTGGATCTGGTCCTCGGCAGGAACGTGCAGTTCCCCTTCGGTGCCGTCGGCCTGGGCAATGAGAATGCGTGCCATATCTTTGTCACTCGCCGGTGCGTATTTCCGGATGGGATCCGGACAAGAACCGGCAGCCAAGGGTCAAGCCCCGGCTGCCGAAACCGTTTCTAAGTTCGCTTGAAAGGTCGATTAGACGGCGAACAGCAGCAGGAGGGCAACGAGGAACGAGAAGATGCCCAGAGCTTCGGTCACAGCGAAGCCGAAGATGAGGTTGCCGGTCTGCGAAGGCGCAGCCGACGGGTTGCGCAGGGCGCCGGAGAGGAAGTTGCCGAAGATGTTGGACACACCGATGGCAGCACCCGCCATACCGAAACAGGCCAAACCGGCACCGATGAACTTTGCGGCTTCAGCTTCCATTTTTAGATCCTTTCAAAGCCTTGGAACGTTGATTTTCGTTTTAGGAGATCAATGCGACGGATGGATCGCATCGTTGAGGTACATGGAGGTCAGGACGGCAAAGACATAAGCCTGAACTGCGGCCACCATGAATTCGAGAGCTGTGAGCGCAACGCCCATCAAAAGCGGAAGGGCTGCACCCAGTATGCCCAAAAAGCCCAGCGAGCCCATTGTGACAACAAAGCCGGTGAACACCTTGAGCGTGATGTGGCCGGCCAGCATGTTGCCGAACAGTCGCACCGAAAGAGAGATCGGACGCGAGAGGAAGGAAATGACCTCGATCGGCGTCACGAGAAAAAGAAGGTAGCCCGGGACACCCGCGGGCACAAAAAGCTTCAGGAATTTCGGCCCGTTCCGGATGAAACCGTAAGCCACCACGACGGTCATGACCGTCATCGCCATGGCGAAGGTGACGATGATGTGGCTCGTGATGGTGAAGAAGTAGGGTACCATGCCCAGCATGTTACCGACGAAAATGAAGATGAAGATCGAGAAGACGAACGGGAAAAACCGCATCCCCTCGGTGCCCGCGCTACTTCGCACCATACTGGCGACGAATTCGTACATCAGCTCGCTGGTCAGCTGCCAGCGGGTCGGTACAAGACCGCGGCCCCGGGTCGAAAGGATAAGGTAAGCCGCGACGATGCCGGTTGTGAGCACCATAAAGAACGCGGAATTGGTAAAGGCGAGCGAAATGCCCGAACCTTCGGCGGCGTCTCCGCCGATCGTTCCGAAGGTGAATATGTCCTGGATGACAAATTGGTGAATCGGATCGTTCGCCAAGGTCGTTTCGCCCCTGTCCTGCCCGTCGGGTCTAGTCTTCTGCGTCCGGTTTCCCGGCCGCGCTCTTCGCATTCAGTTCCGCCACTACACGAGTGACGTTCAAAACACCAGCGGCAAAGCCCAACATGAACATGATGAGCAATGCCCAAGGCGAGGTCCCCGCAAGCTGGTCGATCAGGTAGCCTAGCCCTGAACCCACCAGAATGGCCGCAACAAATTCGGCACCGATCCGCAAACCGCGAGCCAGTCCCGTCATGTCGTCCTGCCGGCTGCCATTCTGCGCCTCGGTCTGAGCGCGCCTGGCGGCCTGGGCCTTGGCGATGCGCGCAGCCAGATCGGAAGTCTCCGAAGGGTGCGCGCCCGTTTTGGGCTCATGTCCGTCAGGGGTGTTATTGGAATTGGTCACGCGACTTACCTGCCCACTCCACCCCCGCCGGACACCCGGCAAGAGGGTGCCTCGAAAAGTCGCGCGCACCATAGTGTTGGCTTTGGGGGAAGTCAAGGCGATGTGATGGCTTAAAAATGAAGTTAAATCAATGGGTTGGAAGCTTAGTGGTAGGGTGCGGCATTGCGTCAATGCGCCAAATTGTGGTTGGACGATGGCAGGGGCGAAGATTCTCACGCAGGCGGGCCGGACAAAAAAAGCCCCCGGTAGGTTGCCGGGGGCCAGAATGCCTGACTGATTGGAGGTCGAAATCAGGCAGAAAGCTTGTCCATCGTCGCCCGCACCTGGGCCCTTAACGCATCGATGGGCCGCAATTGGCCCTCATCCTCATAGTGCCAGAAGGTCCAGCCGTTACAGGCATCGAACCCCTGCACCAGCGCGCCGACCCTATGGATCGAACCACTATGGGCGTCGCTCATAAGCGAACCGTCCACGCGTACCGTGGCAGTATAACGCCGTTTTGCGTCGAACAGTTGCGTCCCAGGGGTCACTAGTCCTTGTTCGACGAGCGCCCCGAACGCAACGCGCGGCTCCGCGCGTTTTGGCGTTATCGTGGCAATAGCAGCCTTTTCGTGCGGTTTTATGGCCGCAATGCGCTTCAAAGCGGCATTGATATAGGCATTTTCGCGTTCGATGCCGATGAAATGCCGCCCCAGCTTTTTGGCGACCGCGCCGGTGGTGCCCGTGCCGAAGAAGGGGTCGAGTACCACGTGCCCCGGCTTCGTCGTTGCGAGCATTATGCGATAAAGCAGCGCTTCGGGCTTCTGGGTGGGGTGTACCTTCTCGTCGTTATCGTCCTTCAAGCGCTCGGCGCCCGTGCAGATGGGAAACAGCCAGTCCGAACGCATCTGCGTGTCGTCATTGGCAAGCTTGAGCGCCTCGTAATTGAAGACCGGCCGGCTCTTCTTGTCGCGCGACGCCCAGATGAGCGTCTCATGCGCATTGGTAAACCGCGTGCCGCGGAAGTTCGGCATCGGGTTGGCCTTGCGCCACACGATGTCGTTGAGCATCCAGAATCCCAGATCCTGCAGCGCCGTGCCGAGGCGGAAGATATTGTGGTACGAGCCGATGACCCAGATCGCCCCATCTGGCTTCAAAATCCGCCGCGCGGCGGTGAGCCAGGCGCGGGTGAACGCGTCGTAGGTTGCGAAGCTTTCGAACTTGTCCCAGTCGTCGTCGACGGCATCCACACGGCTCTGATCGGGTCGCGTCAAGCCCTCTT
This sequence comes from Pelagibacterium halotolerans, assembly GCF_044811015.1. Lineage (GTDB taxonomy): Bacteria > Pseudomonadota > Alphaproteobacteria > Rhizobiales > Devosiaceae > Pelagibacterium > Pelagibacterium halotolerans_A. The sequence continues at coordinate 1,507,753 of NZ_CP085243.1, read as the reverse complement.
CGAGCTGGAGATTGTAGGGCGGGTCCGCGAAGATCAGATCGACCGAATTGGCGGGCAGGGCCTCCATATGCGCGATGCAATCGCCGACGAGGATCGTATCGAGGGGAAGAGACTCGCGGCCGGAAAGGCCGTCCTGCGGGCGCATAAGCGCCGCCGCACCGGTACGCAACATAACAGTAACCCTAACGCAAAACTAACGGTCCTGTTTGTACCCCGTTAGGGTTAAACCGGGCCTAAGGTTTAGGGTTAACATAGGGTTAGCTACGCGGGCCCAGAACGATCACGGCAGCTCCCACCAGCGCCAGCGCAGCGCCGACAAGGTCCCAGCGGTCGGGCACGCGCGATTCGATCAGCCAGAGCCAGGCGAGCGAAGCAGCGATATAAACCCCGCCATAGGAGGCATAGGCCCGGCCTGCATAATCCGCCGGGATCAGCGTCAGAAGATAGGCGAAGGCAAACAGCATCACGCCGCCGGGAATGAGCCAAAGCGCCGACTGTCCGTTGCGCAACCAGGCCCAAACGGCAAAGCTGCCGGCGATTTCGGCGACGGCGGCACCCAGATAAACCAGGGCGAGCGTCGGCAGATGGGTCATCCTCGCGTCCTTTCATTCCCGAGCATTAGAGCGTTTCCAGCAAAAGTGGATACCACTTTTGCGGTTCGGACCCGAAGGGCCGCACAAGCGAAACGCGACAAAACAAAGACTTAAAGCTCCTGTTTTGATTCCATCAAAACAGGAAATGCTTTTGTCCGGACCGGCCCTTAAATAGCGCGCTGTGCGCTTTGATCGCTTCTCCGTAACGGACGAGGTCCGGTTCGCTATCGCCCACAAAGCATGGGGGGACACTGTATCCGGCTCCTGCTCTAACGAGGTCGAGCAGTGTGCGCGGCGCATCGGCCCGGGCGGCGCCGGTCAGCCGCCGTGCCGCGCGACTTCGAGAAAGAGCCGCAGATCATCCCCGCTTTCGTTTTTCATGGATGAAAGGCCCCTTTCACCCGCCGGTCTACATTGGTCCGGACAGGCCCTTTATGTGAGGTGCTCCGAACAAAGGAGCATTCTCATGTATGACTGGATTGCACTGTATGTGCATGCTGGCCGCATGCAAAGACGCCGCTCGCGCGATCGCTTCGCGGATCCGCTGCAGGCGCCGGAATGGCAGGGGCTATTGTGGATGATCCTCTGGCAAAAGCATTGGTGCGAATGGCGCGAGCGCCGGTCTGCGTCGGCGGAGCAGGAAGAATGCCTCGAAGATGCGGTGGTGTCGCGCGATTGAGGCGGCTATCGCCGCGCCGCCATCACGGGCGCGAAGCTCTGCCGGTGCAGTTCGGTCGGGCCGTGTGCAACAAGCGCTTGGAGATGCGCGGCCGTGCCATAGCCCTTGTGCCGGGCGAAATCGAAATGCGGATGGCCGCAATCCATGATCGGGCACATCGAATCCCGGACCACCTTGGCGACGATCGAAGCTGCCGCGATGGATAGGCTTCTGCCATCCCCGCCGATGACATGCTCGCCCGGACAGGAAAGAGCTTCGGGGATGTCGCGTCCATCGACGAGTGCTAGATCCGGTTTCGTCCGCAGGGCATCGAGCGCTCCGCACATTGCCCAAAGCGTCGCGCCGCGGATGTTGAGCCGGTCGACGACAGTGGCTGGAGCCGCGCAGAACCCGACATCCGCGTTCGCGATGATCGCGGCAAAGATTGCCGATCGCCTGGCTTCGGTCAGTTTTTTGGAATCGTTGAGACCGTCGGGGATGCGGTCCGGGTCGAGAACGACAGCGGCGGCGACGACCGGGCCAGCCAAGGGGCCACGTCCCGCCTCGTCTATGCCCGCGATGCATTTGAAACCGCGCTCAAGTGCCGCTTTTTCGAGCGCATAGCTGGGAGCATCGGGAACTGACGAATCGGATTTGACCATGACGGCCAAACTGCCCCAACGGCGCGCCGAGGAAAAGCCCGACAGATCGACCCGTCCGACCCGAAGGGCTGCGCAAGCGAATTTTCGGATGGGCTCTCAGTCGATCATCCGTTCGACCCATTGCGCTCGCCATTCCGGGGCTTCGAAGGCTTCCGGCCAGTATTCGGTGAGCCGGCTGATCTTGTCGTCGGCACATTCGAAGAACGATAGCGCAACGGTCTCGACCGATCCGTCGCTGACGAGCGTTTCGCTGGCCGCCTGCCGGCCCGAGCCGATCAGGCGGTGGACGGTGAAGGTCCACGGGCCACTGGCGGGGTAGTTCTCGTTGAGCGCGACGAAATTGTCGAGTGTTGAGATCACCTCGCCCGATTGCGGCCAGACAATCTCGAAATCCGGTGCGAAAAGCTCGCCCGCCAAGGCCCACCGGTTGGTATTCATCCGGCGCCAGTATTCGGATGCCAATACCGCTCCGTCAGTCACAGCTGCCTCCACCCTGGCTCAAAATCGGCCTGCTGAGCCTATCAGAAGAGGCTCAACTGCGCATCGTCCTTTTGCGGGTGAACGAACAGATCGGTCCGCAGCGGCACGCTGTCATGCTCGAGCCCGTAGCGCGCGCAAGCCTTGTCGAAGCGCTGCTGCATCATCACCGCATAAGGCCCCTCGCCGGAGAATCGCGAGCCGAAGCGCGGATCGTTTTCTGTCCCGCCGCGCATGTCGCGCACGAGGTTCATCACGTGCTTGACCTTGTCGGGGTAGTTCGAAAGCAGCCATTCGCGAAAAATGTCGCGCACCTCCCCAGGCAAGCGCAACACGATCATCGACGCAAGACTCGCGCCCTGCGCCCTGCCCGCATCGAGAATGCGTTCGAGCTCGTGGTCGTTGACCGCCGGGATCATCGGGGACGCCATGATCCGCGTTGGAATGCCGGCTTCCGAGAGCAGCCGCAGCGCTTCGAGCCGCCGCGAGGGCGTCGAGGCACGCGGCTCCATGAAGCGCGAGAGCTTGTGGTCCATCGAAGTGACGGACAAACCCACCGTCACCAGCCCGTGCTTGTTGAGCTTGGTAAGCAAATCCAGATCGCGCACGATGAGTGCGGACTTCGTCGTGATCATCACCGGATGCCGCGCGTCGAGCAGCACCTTGAGGATGCCGCGCATAAGCTTGTATTTGCGCTCGAGCGGCTGGTACGGATCGGTATTTGTACCGATCGCGATCGGCTTGGGCTTGTAGCGCGAGTTGGCGAGTTCGGCGCGCAGCAATTCGGCGGCGTTGACCTTGATATAGATGTCGCGCTCGAAATCGACCCCCGCCGAATGCCCGAGATAGGCATGGCTGGGCCGCGCGTAGCAGTAGGAGCAGCCGTGCTCGCACCCGCGATAGGGGTTGATCGAGCGGTCGAAACCAATGTCGGGCGAGACGTTTCGGGTGATGATCGATTTGGCGCGCTCGATATGCTCACGCGTCTCGAAAGTCTCCTCGTGGTCGGCCTCCCAGCCGTCCTCGACGAATTCACGCCGCAGCCGCTCGAACCGCCCGCTCTCGTTCGAACGCGCGCCGCGCCCTCTCAGTGCGTCGCTCTCGACGATTGGCCGGCTTAAAAGATCGACATCCCGCGTGCCGAACAGCCGCGCCCGTGCTTCGTTTATGTGCCCCGATGCCGCAACCTGCGCCATATCCGGTCTCCGTCCATTTCGCGAGGAACAAGGCGAATCACGCCTTGTCCGTTCCCGTTAACTTTAGCGAAACGAACGGAACATAACAAGAACATTTGCCGGAGTGCGATAACTCACTCATTGAGTCGCGGCATCACCTCGATGAAGTTGCACGGCATGTGCCGGCTATTGAACTGATGCCGTAGGATGGCCTCCCAGGCATCGCGGCATGCGCCGCGCGAGCCGGGCAGACAGAAAACGAAGGTATGCCCGATCAGCCCCGCGGTCGCCCGCGACTGGATCGTGGAGGTGCCAACCTTGGTTGCCGAATACTGGTGGAAGAGCACGGAGAACCCTTCCATCCGTTTATCGAACATGGGCTCAACGGCCTCGGGGGTGACGTCGCGGCCGGAAAAGCCCGTGCCGCCGGTCGTGACGACCACGTCGATGTCCGAAGCATCGATCCACGCTTTGACCTGGCCGGCAATCGCCTCGCGGTCGTCCTTCACCACCTTGCGGTCGAAACACCGGTGTCCGTCGGCCTCGATCAGCTCCTTGAGGAGCGCGCCCGAGGTGTCGGTCTCCAACGTCCGCGTATCGCTCACCGCGAGGATGGCGAAAGTCACGGGCACGAAGGCGATGCTGTCGTCGGTCTTATAGGGAAACATGGCTGGCCCCGATTATCCTGGTTGCGCCTGTGGTGTCTCTTCCTGCTCTTCATCGTCGTCAGGCAAAACGATGTCCTCAGGGTCGGAACGCGGGTCGAGGGCAGCGGTTTCCGAGGTTACGATATGGTCGGCCGGAACGACCTGATAAGGTGCCCGTTCCTCGGCAGGCGCTGCGTCGCGCGCTTGCATGCGCCAATAGGCGGCACCGGCGAGGGTTCCGTGAAAGATGATGCCTACGGCAAACAGGGCAACGGGTCCCAAGATGCTCATGACGACCGACGACGCGATCGGCCCGAGCATCGATCCCGTTCCGAAGATCAGCAACATGCCGGAAGCAACCTTCGAAAAGTCCCCGTCGAGCGCGAAGTCGTTCGCATGTGCAACGGCAATTCCGTAGATCGAGTAGGCCGCGAGCCCATAGACGGCAAACAGAGCATAGAGCATGAGGTTCTCGCCGGGATTGATCGTAATCATCGCAATCCCCGCCGCGGCACCGACAATCGACGTGCCCATGATAACTTTGCGGCGGTCAATCCTGTCTGAAAGCCGACCCAGTGGAATTTGCGACAGAGCTCCGGCGACGATGGCGAGGCTCATGATATAGGCGATCGTTGCGGTCGAAAATCCGCTTTCGATGCCATAGACGGGGGCCAGCGTCCCAAATGAGCCGTTCGTCATGCCGACCGCGAAGGCTGCCAGAACCGCGATAGGGGACGTCCTGATCAAATAGCGTATGTCCAGAGTGGCCGATTGCAGCGGCAAAGGTTGCGGCGTGCGCGTCACGGCCGTGGGCAGCACCGCAGCGGTATAGGCGAGCGCGGCGAGAACGAAGGGGATAAACCCGGCCACACCGGTCACCGAGATCGCCATCTGGCCGGCGGTCGAAGCGAACAGCGTCACCGAGATATAGATCGAAAAGGTCGTGCCCCGGCTTTCGTTGTCCGACACCTCGTTGAGCCAGCTTTCCACCACCATCGCCGCTCCGGCAAAGCAGAAGCCGGAAAAGATACGCAGGAATATCCACGCCCAATCATTGATGACGAGCAGGTTCAGCAGGATTGTCATCGACGCGACAGCGGCCATCACGGCATAGGCGCGAATGTGCCCGACCGCCTTGACGAGCTTGGGTACCGCAATCGACCCTGCGATGAACCCGATCGACCAGCCCGTGCCGATGAGACCCAGCGCAAGGAGCGAGAATCCCTCCTCCTCACCGCGCACAGGGAGAATCAGCCCGTGCATCCCGCCCGCGAACATCAACAGCGCCGAACTGAATAAAAGGGCGGAAATCTTGACGACTTGCGACATGCCAAGGCCTTGGATGGAATAGGAATTCGCGGTGATGGTAGCTGCTCCGAACGTGGCTGCCTACCCGTACGAAGCACAAGGACGATAGGCAGGGAGAAATGACATAACGATGGCGTTGTCCTTCACCGATGCGAACGAAAAGACCGTCTAGACCCTTGACCGAAACGGCCGCGCCAGCAACTAATATTTTAGCCTTGCTTCTGCATTCATGTCGGCCTAAGCCGCCCACCCTTGGAAATATTCCGTGCCCGATATTCAACCTGCATCCCCTAAGCCCACTGCCAAACGCTGGGCGGTAAAAAGCAGCGTCATGCTGGGGATCGCGCTTAAAGTCGCTTCGGTCTTCGTCTTTGTCGGCATGAGCGCGATCATCAAATCCGCGGAAGGCGTGCCGGTCGGCCAACTTGTCTTCTTCCGCTCAGCCTTCGCGCTCATGCCCGTAATGATTTTTCTCGGCGTCAGGCGCGAATTGATCGACGGGTTCAAGACCACGAGGCTTGCGGGGCACATCCTGCGCGGCGTCATGGGCACATCGGGCATGTTCCTCATCTTTTTCGGATTGACGCGGCTACCCCTGCCCGAAGCGACGACGATCCATTACGCGACGCCGCTCTTCGTCGTCATTTTCTCGGCGGTCTTTCTGCACGAAAAGATCAGGGCCTTCCGCTGGACAGCGGTGCTGGTCGGGCTCGTGGGCGTCGTGATCATCATGTGGCCGCGCTTGACGGTTTTTTCCGGTGGCACCGAGGCGATGGGTCCCGAAACGCTCGGCGCTCTTTCAGCCTTCACCGCATGCGCTGTCGCCGCATCGGCGCAGCTCATGGTCCGCACGCTCGTCAAGACCGAACGTAGCGCGACGGTGGTGATCTATTTCTCCATCGTGAGTGCCGCGATCGGGCTCATGACCATCCCTTTCGGCTGGGTGCCGCTGGGACCTGCCGAATTCGCCATCCTCGTCGGCGCGGGGATCGCCGGAGGGCTCGGGCAAATTCTTTTGACCGAGAGCTACAGGCACGCCGAAATCTCGACCATCGCGCCCTTCGAGTATTCCTCGATGGTGCTCTCGATCCTCGTCGGGCTCATCGTCTTCGGGGAAATCCCGACGCCTGAAATGCTCGTGGGCGGGACGATCGTGGTGCTGGCCGGGATTTTCATCATCTACCGCGAGCATATGCTGGGGATCGACCGGACGAAATCGCGGAAGGTTTCGAGCCCAGCTTAGACGCGGGATTTATGGGATAAATTACGGCGTTCGGAGGTTCGTTTTCCCTTCTCTCTCAACGGGAGAAGTGAAAGCGGGGCTCACCGGCATTCATCAGGGCGACATCATCCACCCAATTCCCCCTGGATTGCCAACAAATCCTGCCACGCAAGCTTTTTCGCCGCCGGCTGGCGCAGGAGGTACGCCGGATGCAGCGTCGCGACAGCGCGCATGGTGTGGCCATTGATCGTCAAATCCCGCCATTGGCCCCGGAGCCGCGTGATCCCGGTATTGGTCTCGAACAGCGTCGAGGCCGAGGCGCCGCCCAGCGCGACCAGGACCTTGGGGGCGACGAGCTCGATCTGGCGGTACAAAAACGGCAGACACACGGCGACTTCGGACGGGGCAGGGGTGCGGTTGCCCGGCGGACGCCAGGGGACGGTGTTGGCGATATAGACTTTCGTGCGGTCCAGCCCGATCGCGGCGAGCATCCTATCGAGCAATTGCCCCGAGCGGCCCACGAAGGGTTTGCCTTGCAGGTCCTCGTCGCGGCCCGGCGCTTCGCCCACGAGCATGATGTCGGCGTCCGGATTGCCGTCGGCGAAGACGAGGTTGGTGGCGCGGAGTTTGAGCCCGCAGCCTTCGAAGGCCGCGAGGGTTTCGCGCAGGTCGTCGAGGGTTTGTGCCTTGGCGGCGAGGGCACGGGCGGTTTCCGGATCGGCGTCCGATGTGGAAGCGGCAGGCGCGGCGGGCGGTTGGCTCGCCGGGGCCTGCTGAGATGCCCGTTGCGGCGGTGCGGCACGTTGGGTTTTCGCTGGCGCGATGGCTGAAAGCGCGAACCGGTCCACCGGGTCTTCCCGCACCGCGATATCCACTCCTACGGCGCGGTACCAGTCCAGCGCCGCGAGGATTTCGTCGCGATTGAGGTCTCGATTTGCCATTCTCTACCCTGTATGCAAGACGCTTATTGCATATCGGCGCGTAGGGGGCATACCCCTTTTGCAAGCAAGTACGGACGGCCTCACATGAGTGATTCCCTCGAGCGCGAGACAATGGAAACCGATGTCGTGATCGTCGGCGCAGGTCCTTCGGGCCTCGCCGCGGCCATCGCGCTCAAGCAGCAATCCCCCGACCTCGAAGTCATCGTGGTGGAAAAGTCCGCCGAGGTGGGCGGGCATATCATTTCCGGCGCGGTGATGGACCCGGCCGGGCTCGACGAACTGATCCCGGACTGGCGCGAAAAAGGGGCGCCGGTGGGGCCGGAAGTGACCGAAGACCATTTCGTCTACTTGACGGAAACCAAGGCCTATACCTTCCCCGACGCCCTCATTCCGCCGATCATGCGGACGAAGGGCGGGATCATCACCTCGCTGGGCAATCTGTGTCGCTGGCTGGCCGAGCAGGCCGAAGCGCTTGGGGTGGACGTTTTCCCCGGCACCGCGGCGATGGATCTGATTTTCGGCAAGGACGGCGAAATTCTCGGTATCATCACCGGCGACCTGGGGGTGGCGCGCGACGGCAGCCATAAGTCCACCTTCGCAGCGGGGATCGAGCTGCGCGCGAAGTATACGCTGATCGGCGAGGGCGCGCGCGGCTCGCTCGCCAAGCGGCTGATCCGCAATTTCCATCTGGATGAAGGCCGCGCACCGCAGAAATACGGGCTGGGGATCAAGGAAATATGGGAGATCGATCCGGCCAAGCATAGCCCGGGCAAGGTGTCCCACTATATGGGCTACCCGTTGGGCAACGCGACCTCGGGCGGCGGGTTCTGCTATCACGCGGAGGGAAACAAGATCTATCTGGGGCTCGTGCCGCATCTGGACTACGAGAACCCGACCTTCTCGCCCTTCGGCGAATTCCAGCGATTCAAGCTGCATCCTGAAATCCGGGAGTTGCTCGAAGGCGCGACGATGATCTCCTACGGTGCGCGCGCGATCACCTCGGGCGGCTGGCAGGCGATCCCCAAGCTCGCTTTTCCCGGCGGTGCGCTGATCGGATGTTCGGCGGGTTTCATGAATGTTCCCCGGCTCAAGGCGATCCACAACGCCATCCGTTCGGGCAAGGCCGCGGCTATCGAAATCGCCGCCGCCATCGGCGCCGGGCGGTCCAATGACGAGATCGAAACGCTCGACGAGGCAGTGCTTTCGAGCGGCATCCGCGACGATCTCTATCCCATCCGCTCGGTCAAGCCGCTCTGGTCACGCTTCGGGCTGTATGTGGGGGTTGCCCTGGCGGGTTTCGACATGTGGGTATCGAGCCTCATAAAACAGTCGCCGTTCGGCGGGATGGTGTCGCACAAGCCCGATTTCGCGCGGCTAAAGCCGATTTCAAAGGTCAAGCCGCTGACCTATCCCAAACCCGACGGAAAGATCACCTTCGCGCGCAACGAAGCGGTCTATCACGCCAACATCGCCCATGATGAGGATCAGCCCGTGCACTTGCGGCTGACCGATCCGGCGGTGCCGGTCGAGGACAACCTGCCCCTTTATGGCGAACCCGCGCCACTTTATTGCCCGGCGGGCGTTTACGAGATGACCGAGGAAAACGGCGAGCCAGTCTTTCGCATCCACGCGCAGAACTGCGTGCACTGCAAGACCTGCGATATCAAGGACCCGGCTCAAAACATCACCTGGGTGCCGCCCGAAGGTGGCAGCGGACCGAATTACTCGGGGATGTGACGGGTGCGTGAATGCGCCGGGCTTGCGGGCGGTTCGCGAATGGTAAAGACTTTGCTGCCTAGGATCGTCTCAAATTCGACATGCTTGGCCTGTTTGGGTATCGCTGGAGCGTGTCCAGAAAAAGTGGTTACTACTTTTTCGGTTCGGACACGTGACAAAACAAAGACTTGGAGCCCGATTTTGATTCCATCAAAATCGAAAAAGCTCTAGCGCCAGGAAAATCAAAGGGAAACGCGTGCATATCATCCTCCGGAAACTGACCGGCCTCGGGCTCGCCATCGCGGCCTCCACGGTGGCTCCGTTTGCCGCGGCGGCGCAGACGGACATGCTGTCGCTGCGCGAGCCCTCGATCACTGGGTCCTATCTCGCGGGGCTGGCCGCGCAGGACGACCTCAATCCCGGGGTCGCGGCTGAGTTTTTCATGCGCGCGGCCGAGGCCGATTGGGACAACCCGATCCTCACCGGCCGGGCCTTTCTGGCCTATCTCGGAGCCGGCAAGATTTCCGAGGCCGCGCCGATCGCCCAGCACGTGCTCGATCTCGACCCCGCCGACGAACTCGCCCGGCTGACCCTTGGTACGGTCGCGCTCAAAGAGCGCCGCTATACCTCCGCCGATCAGATGTTCGCGCGCATTCCGAACCTATCGCTCGTCGGGATTACCGCCGGGATTACCCGCGCCTGGGCGCAATTGGGCAATGGCGATCTTGCCGGAGCCAACGCGACGCTCGATTCGATAGGGCAGGGAGGTTTCGAGGAGTTTCTCGTCTTCCATCGCGCCGTTATGGCCGATCTGGGCGGCAATCGCGAACAGGCGATCACGCTTTCGCGGCAGGCCTACGAGATCGACCCCTTCGTCACCCGTATCGCCGAAGCCTATATCCGCATCCTTGGCAATGCCGGGCGGTTTGAGGAGGCGCAGGCCGTGCTCGACAGGTTCACCGAAGAGGGCATCGCCCACCCGGTGATCGACGCTCTGCGCAAGCCGATTGCCGAAGGGCGCAAGCCGGGTTTGTTCGCCGCCAACATTCAAGCCGGTGCAGCCGAGGTTTATCACGGGCTCGGCGCCGCGCTCGCACGCGACGGCTCGTCCGAGCTTTCGATTATCTTCCTGCGCCTCGCGCTCTATCTCGACCCCGACGCGGATATCGTTTCGATGAGTCTCGGCGACATTCTTTCTGCGGCGGGCCGGTATGACGCGGCGAATGAAATTTACGCGTCCATCCCTGAAACCTCGCCGCTGCGAACGAGCGCTCTGATTTCCATCGCGGAGAACTTCGACGCCCAGGAACGGCAGGACGAGGCGATTTCGCGGCTGCGCAACATCATCAACAACGATCCGGGCAATGTCGAAGCCCTGGGGGCGCTTGGCGACATCTTGCGCTATGATGAACAGTGGGAAGGCGCAGCCGAAGCCTATTCGCAGCTTCTCGATGCAATCGACGGCGAACGCCCGCGCGACTGGCGGTTCTATTATGTCCGCGGCATTGCCTATGAGCGCGCCAGCAATTGGGATGCCGCTGAGGCCGATTTCCTCCATGCGCTCGAACTCAACCCCGAACAGCCTCAGGTGCTCAACTATCTGGGCTACACCTGGGTCGATAAGGGCATGAACCTTGAAACCGCGCTCGACATGATCCAGCGCGCGGTCGAGATGCGCCCGCGTGACGGCTACATCATTGACAGCCTCGGGTGGGCTTATTTCAAGCTTGGCCGCATTGAGGACGCCGTTGCCGAACTCGAACGCGCGGTATCGCTGCTGCCAAACGATCCCGAGCTCAACGACCATCTGGGCGATGCTTACTGGATGGCCGGGCGCCGGCGCGAGGCCATGTTCCAATGGCGCATCGCCATCGACGTCGATGAGGAAGGTACAGTCACCGCGAGGGCGCGGCCCAAGCTCATCCATGGACTGGATGGCGAGGCCACCGTTGCCAACGGCAATCACGTCCAGACCGACGTAGAGGCTCACTGAGTGCCAGGCTTCATCCAGATGACAGGCGTGTTAGCCTGGCGATTTGGATGAAGGGAACGGGGCCACGGCAAGAATGAGTAAGGCGCTTCTGATGATGGGCTGTCTATTAACGTGAAGCGCCTCACTGAGACCGCGCCGGCCAAGGTCAACCTCGCGCTGCACGTGACCGGGCGGCGCGAGGACGGTTTTCATACGCTCCATTCCCTGTGCGTCTTCACCGAACTCGCCGACCTGGTCTCCGCTGAGCCGGCGGAAACCGACGCGCTGTCGGTATCGGGCCCCTTCGGCGACGACCTGCCGAATGGCCGGTCCAATCTCGTCGTCCGTACGGTTGAAAAGTTCCGCGCACGCTTTCCCGATGCGCTTGAAACCGGCGTGGCGCTGCACCTCGAAAAACACCTGCCTGTCGCCGCAGGTCTAGGCGGCGGTTCGGCGGACGCGGCAGCTGTGATCCGGCTCCTGGCGCAACTGGTGGACGAGCCCATCCCCGACGCCGACCTCTTCGCGCTCGCCGCAAATTTGGGAGCAGACGTACCGATGTGCCTCTTCTCGCGCCCCTGCGAGGTCCTGGGCATCGGGGAGACGCTGAAGCCTGTCAATCCATTCCCCGCGCTCCATCTGGTACTGGTCAACCCGCGCGAGGCGGTCTCGACCCCGGAGGTCTTCCGACGGTTGAAATCGCGGAGCAATCCCGCCATGCCGCAGCTTCCGGGGACCATGGATCGTGCGGCGATGCTTTCGCTCTGGCTCGCTGATACCCGCAACGATCTCGAAGCTCCCGCGCGCGAAATCGTCCCGGCGATTGGCGGCATTATCGGTGCGATTGCCCAGACCCAAGGCTGCGCGCTCGCCCGCATGTCCGGTTCGGGCGCCACCTGCTTCGGCCTTTATGGCAGCGCTGCGGCGGCGCATCAGGCAGCTCATGATTTGAGGGAGAAGCTGCCGGGGTATTGGGTGGCCGCGACACCAATATTGGCGGCGTAGGGCGGACGTACGGGCCCATCCGAATTCTCGGGGAGCAACCGGCCTACCAACCGCCGCCGCCACCGCCACCCCCGCCACCACCGGACGACCCACCGCCCGAAAAGCCGGATCCCGACGATGACGACGGCTGCGCCGAGACCATCGCTGCGGCCATGCCCGTCGCCACCCCGCTCATCGTCGAGGCGAACCGGCCGCTCGAGAAATCGCCGCCGTGATACCAGCGCGGCGTATAGCTCGTGTCCGCATCCCGTACCGCATGGCGCTGGAGGTCGTTCTCGAACCGCTCCGACCACGGCTTTTCCACCCCGAGCGCCATCGCGTAAGGCAGGATCGCCTCGAACCGGGAAACGGTCATGTCCGGCTCGTCCTGGAAGTTGAGCCGCTCCTTTTCGGCGGTCTCGAGGTACAGTCTGAACCCCTCGATCTCATCCATGACCTTGCGGCCATGCACGGTCGGCGCACGCATCAGGATGCCGAAGACGATGGTGGTCGCGGCAATCGAGATCGCCGCGATAATGGGGAAGTTAATGCTGGCCATGTCCAGCGCGTCCAGCGCTATGCCTCCGAAATTGAAAAGGAACACGGCAGCGACGAGCCCGCCCATGAAGCGGCCGAAGAGCGGTCCTTGCCAGATCGAGCGCACGCCGAAGACGAAAAGCGAAAGAAAGACCGAGGCGAACAGGCCGAAAAAAAGGAAGAGCGGATCGAGAATGCCGGCAAGCACCATCACCACCAGCGCTCCAATGCCGATTGCGACACCGCACAGCGTATAAAGGATGTTGTTCTTGAAATAGACCGAACGGTTCTCGTTCTGCAGCGCGGAAACGAATTTCGAGCGTGTCTCGCCGAGCGCCTTGCCATGCTTCTTGTCGATCTTGACCGTGCCCTTCCTCGAAAGAAAGTTGAAAATGATTTCCTCGCCCGGCGGCAATTCATCTTCCGGCTGCTTCCCGGTCACCTTGAGCACGATGGTCTTCTTGCCTTCCTGGTCGATCTCGACGAGGTCCTTGGTGGCGAGCGAGATGAGCGCCGCCGAGAACGCCGTCCAGCCGCTGCGCTGCCAGCCCATGCGGTGCACGTAGTGGGTGAGCGCCGGCGAGAAACCGGCCGGCGGATAAAACCGCGGGAAAATGACCCCCTTGGCCGGATCGCGCCCGACCGACGACCACGCATAGCCATTATAGGCAAGTACGATCACAAGCAGGATCGCCGGAATGATGAGCCCGCGATTGTCCCAGAACCAGTACCAGGCCGCCTGTCCGCCGCTCGGTCCGGCAAGGACGCCCTTTTCGAAGGCGACGGCGACGGTCATGCCTTCATAGGGGGCAAGGCGCGCGGTGGTGGCAAAGCGCGCGACGGTATCGGAAACACGCTCCGCCCGCGCGGCGCTGCCGGTCGCGCCCTGCGCGCCGGTGAAGACATTGAGATCGATGATGTCCGCGCCCTCGGGCAGGGTGACGGTGGCCTTTGCCGCGAGAATCGGGAACTGCCAGAAATTACCCGTCGCGTTCCAATAAAGTTCGTCATGCTCGGCGAACATGCGCGCCGCGCGATCCATCGTATAGGTGATCTCGTAGGTGTGGAGCCCGTGGCTGATGAAGACGTCCGCATCCCCGATCCGGATGCGCTTGCCGTTCCGGATCGATTCGACAGCGTAGGGTTCGGGGCGGCCGTCGCGGGTGACGGAAATGACGTCGAGATTCGAGACGATCGGCGCGCCTTGCGGCCCTTCGAGCGCCGTGGGGATATCGCGGAAAATCCCGCGCCTGATGGAAATCCCCTCGGCGTTGACGGCGATCGTCTCGGTGATCGTTACCGACGTGTCCGTATGAACGGTGATGTTCGTATCGAACCGCTCGATGACCTCGGCGGCGGACGCGATACCCGCCGGTGCGATGAGCACCAGTACGGCAATGATCATCCAGCCCAGCACGAAGGCTGCGGTCTTTGTCATGAGTTCCCCCGCAATATGGCGCCCGGATTAACGCGCGAAGCTCACTTCCGGCACGGCACGGTCGGCTTCATTCTCAAGCTCGAAATACTCCGCTTTCGTGAACCCGAAGCTGTTGGCGACGATATTGGAGGGAAAGGATTCCACGGACACGTTGAGATTGCGCACCGCACCATTGTAATAGCGCCGCGAGAGCTGGATTTCGTCCTCAACCGTCTGCAGCGCCTCCTGGAATTCTATAAAGGTCGTATTGGCCTTCAAATCCGGATACGCCTCGGCCACTGCGAACAACCGCCCCAACGCGCCCGAAAGCAGCCCTTCGGCCTGCCCGCGCTCTCCTGGCGTGCCATTCTGCGCCGCCTGCACTGCCGCGCGCGCATCGGTGACCGCCTGCAGCGTCTCGCGTTCGTGGCTCATATAACCTTTGACGGTCTCCATCAGATTGGGAATGAGGTCCGCTCGGCGCTTCAATTGCACGTCGATGCCCGACCAGCCCTCCTCGGTCAATTGCCGGTTCTTGACGAGGCTGTTGTAGAGAACGATGGCGTAGCCGACGATGGCGACGGCCAGCACCAGAATAACCCAACCCATATCCGCATCCCTCTTCGCGATTGGCTGAAAGCGACTTTCGCACCGGCATGGCGCGATATCAATGGGATTTGGTGATGCAGCATCTCGGATTGTAAAGCGTGGCAGCGGCGAAACCGCGCCTCTGAACGGATGTATGAATCCGTGGTCTCAGGGAAGAGGTGAGGCCACGGGCCTCTAAGCCCCGCCGCCCTCAGTCTTCAGCCATGCCGCACCGCACTGCTTGGCCAGTTCGCGGATGCGCAGGATATAGCTCTGCCGCTCGGTCACCGAGATCACCCCGCGCGCATCGAGAAGGTTGAAGGTGTGGCTCGCCTTGATAACCTGCTCATAGGCAGGCAGGGCCAGCGTGTGCCGTTCGCCCTCATCTCCTGCCTCGAGTAGCGCGAGGCATTCCTTCTCCGCGTCGGCGAAATGCCGGAACAACATCTCGGTGTCGGCAACTTCGAAATTATACTTCGAGGATTCCTGCTCGTTCTGCAGGAAGACGTCGCCATAGGTGACCTTGGAGTTACCCCCGCCACCGTTGAAGTTGAGGTCGTAGACGTTCTCGACCCCCTGCACATACATCGCCAAGCGCTCGAGCCCGTAGGTGATCTCGCCGGGCACCGGCGCACACTCGAACCCCGCCACCTGCTGGAAATAGGTGAACTGGGAGACCTCCATCCCGTCGCACCAGCACTCCCAGCCCAGCCCCCACGCACCCAGCGTCGGGCTTTCCCAGTCGTCCTCGACGAAACGGATGTCATGGACCTTCGAATCGAGCCCAATGGCGGCGAGCGATTGCAGGTAGAGGTCCTGGATGTTTGCCGGGGAGGGCTTCAGGATCACCTGGAACTGATAATAGTGCTGCAACCGGTTGGGATTTTCCCCATACCGCCCGTCGGTCGGGCGCCGCGAGGGCTGCACATAGGCCGCGTTCCACGGCTTGGGGCCGAGCGAGCGCAGCGTCGTCGCCGGATGGAAGGTGCCCGCGCCCACCTGCATGTCGTAAGGCTGCAGGATCACGCAACCCTGCTCGGCCCAGAAGTTCTGCAGCGTCAGGATGAGCCCCTGAAAGGAGTTTCGGGGGTCCATGTGGGGCTTGGACGTATCGGGCATGGCAGTCTCGACAGGTTCGGGCAAAAAGCCGCGCGAACCTAGTTTGGGTGCACTATAAGGTCAAGCACGCTCAATCCCGCTTGCCGGGCCGGTAGACCCCGTCTTCGCCACGCTCCAACGTTACGACGTCCGGGCGCTTGGCTTCCTCGCGGTTGCGGGCCTGTTGCGCCTTCTTGCGCGCTTCGGCCAGTTTGTCATCCTCTTCGAACTTTTTGCGCCAGTCCTTTATGATCGTGCGCAGGCCTAGCCCGATCAGCAGTCCGGTGACAATGAGGACGAGTGTGGATATGCCCATGGCGCTATAACCCTAGCCGCGACCAGATCAACCGGTCTTCGATCCGCGCGATCGCTTCGGCGGCGGCGTCCGCGCCGAGCCCGAACCGGGGCAAGGCGAACCAGCCGCGACGCGGTGCGATCGTCTTGAGTTTGATGTGCGGACCGAACCGCTCGCGGAGCGTCGAATAGACATCGCCCAGAGCATCGACCAGCCCCATGTCGAGCCCGCGCTTGGCGGTCCAGAATTCGCCGGTATAGAGTACGTCGTCGTCCACCTTGAACTTGTCGCTCCGGCGCTCCTTGACGTGATCGATGAAGACTTCATGCACATCCGTGCTCAACTGCTTGACGCGCGCGATGTCCTCTTCCTTTTCCGGCTGAAACGGGTCGAGGAACGATTTGTTCTTGCCCGCCGTATAGAGCCGCCGCGTAACGCCGAGCTTGCCGATGGCTTCGACCAGCCCGAAACTCGCAAAGATCACGCCGATCGACCCGACGACCGAGGACGGATCGGCGATGATTTCGTCGCCCGCCGTGGCAATGAAGTATCCGCCAGAGGCCGCGGCATCCTCGACGAAAACGAGCACCTTTTTATGTTTCTGATCCGCCAACTGCCGGATGCGCTGCGCGATGAGCCGCGATTGCACCGCCGAGCCGCCCGGGGAATTGACGACGATGGCGACCACCGGCGCCTTCTTGAACGCGAACGCCTTTTCGAGGAGCGGATTGACCCCCGCAATGTTGAGCCGGCCCGGCCGCGATTCGGAACTGATGACGCCCTGCATCCGCACGACGGGGATGACCGGCCCGCCGCGTCTGAAAACGCGCCCGTACCAGGGCAGGGGTGCGGCGGCAGCCGGCTTGGTGGGCGCGGTATCGGTCATAGATCTCGAACTCCTCTACTCAGCCGAGCATTTAGGCATTTCAACGCCGTTTCGCCAGTCCAGCACCGATTTTCCGCGGAAGACCGCGTCGACATGGGGTAAAAACGCGTTGCCTTCGGTGCCATGCAGCACGAGCGAGGGCAAGAGCGTCAGCGGCGCGCGCGAGCCCTTGCGCCCCGAGATCAGCACCCGGCTCGCCGCCATGCCCGGCCGCGCCGCTATGGGCAGGACACTGACCCCACCCATGCGCGCCGTGAATGCGGCGAGCAGTTCGGGCAGGGCGGCGACCGTGTGGATGAAGATCACTTCTGCGTGCGCATGAGCAGCCGATACCGCGGTTTTGACCCATGCATCGATCGCGGTCTCGTCCATATGCCGCGCCCGGGCGCGGCCGTTGTCTGGCGCCAGCGTGCCGTTGCCGAAAAAAGGGGGGTTGGCGATAACGACATCGTAGATGTCCGTTCCCAGGCCCGCCGCGGCGCGGGCGGTACCGGAGGCGGTTACGTCGAGGACCGAAACCTCGGCATGACGGTCAAACCCGTTGCGTTCAGCGTTGGCGCGAGCGAGCGCGGCCATCTCCGGGTCGATTTCCGCCATATGGACGTGCATGGCCGGTGCGTGCGCCAGCGCCACCAGTCCGGCGACGCCCACGCCCGCACCCATATCGAGCAGTCTGCCGGTTCCGGCAGGCACGCTGGCGCCCAAAAGCACCGAGTCGAGCCCGGCCCGGAACCCGCCCTTGGGTTGGCAGATGGACAATTTGCCGCCCAGAAAGGCATCGATTGTCGTGTCTTGATGTTTTACAAAACCGGGCGTCTGGTTTACCGACATATCTTGCTTGTGTGCGCCGCCTCATAGGTGTCGAGAACACAACAATAGACGTTTGCAACGCGATGGCCTAGGGACGAGGCCGTCTTCGCGAAAGAGAACTGACATATGCCGGTTGAGAGTTTGGCGAAACAGTACGAGGGCGTAAGTCCCGGCACAATGGACCGTCTGATCGCATCGACGCGTGAGGATATGGAGGCGGTCAACCGGCTCATCCTGTCACGGTCGGACTCGCCGGTCGATATGGTTCCCGAAGTCGCCAATCACCTGATCGACGCTGGCGGCAAACGGCTCCGGCCCATGCTGACGCTCGCCGCCGCCGCGCTCTTCGGTACGGCCCAGGGCAATGGCGTGCGTTTCGCCGCCGCTGTCGAATTCATGCACAACGCCACGCTTTTGCACGACGACGTGGTCGACGAAAGCGACATGCGCCGCGGCCGCCCCGCCGCGCGCACCATATGGGGCAACCAGGCATCGGTGCTCGTGGGCGACTTTCTCCTCGGGCAGGCGTTTTTGATGATGGTGGAATCGGGTGACCTCGATGCGCTCGGCGTGCTCTCGCGCGCCGCGGCCGTCATTGCCGAGGGCGAGGTCTTTCAGCTCGCCAAGGCCGGAGATCTTTCCGCGACCCCCGAGGACTACGAAAAGATTATCAGCGCCAAAACCGCGACGCTCTTCGAGGCGGCGACCGAAGTCGGCGCCAAGGCCGGTGGCGCGGACCCGCTCGCGCGAAAGGCGCTGGCCGTATACGGACGCGAGCTCGGCATGGCCTTCCAACTGGTCGACGACGTGCTCGATTATGGCGGCGCCAAGGGTGCGCTGGGGAAAAACACCGGCGACGATCTTCGTGAAGGCAAAATGACCTTGCCCATCATCCTCGCGCTACAGACCGCCTCGCCCGAGGAACGCCGCATCATCGAAGTCGCGCTCGGCAACGCCGATGGCGGGGATGTCGAATTCGAAGCGGTGCTCGCGATTCTCAACCGCTACGGCGCGCTCGCCCAAACGATGGCCAAAGCCGAACGGCACGCCAATGCCGCCCGCGCCGCGCTCGCGGACATCGCGCCATCCGAGGTGAGGGATATTCTCTTCGACGTGCCCGAATTCTGCACGGCCCGGGCATATTAGGGTCCAGGCCCCAAGCCCGCTTCCGCCCGGATAGCGCCGGCTCATCGCCCGAACAGCATAGCCACCCTTGCCCCAAGCAATTGCAGCAAGAACCGCACCGGATAGCTCTCCGAACATGGGACGTCTTCGGCAAGAGCGGCAGGCGCGGGAGCGTATTTGACGCAGATCCGCGCGTCGAGCGGCGGGACGTCCTCGTCAAACCGTGCGCTGTAGACAGAAACCCAATGCCGCGCATCGTCGAAGTCCATATACATCGCAGCGCCGCAACAGCTGGCAACCACCCGGTTCGTCGCCGACCGGGGCTTGAGCTTGTACCCTTCTAAAAGGTCTTCGCCCTTGACCGGCGCGATCCGATCTTCCCGATAAACGAGATAATCCGAGCCACCGTCGGCACCGAGGGCGCTGACCGCAGCCGAACCCGCCTGGCAGTCGTCGCAATAACAGACGATATGCGCGACCGGCTTGCTGAGTGCGGCGATCTCCACCGTGCTACACGCGCAGCGGGCGATTCTCTGTTCCTGAGCCATCAACTTCCCTTCTTTACGCCATAAGCGGCGAGAAACACCCGTACGCCCTCATGCGCTTCCTTGCGCAATTCGTCTGGGCCGGGAATCGCATCGTCGCCCAAGAGCATCGCCCGGTTGAGTGGGGTGGACATCACCAGCCAATTGAAATGCGCTGCCGCCATCATGGCATCGTCGAACGCAAGGACGCCGCGCGCCTTGAGCGCCTCGAATACCCGCGCCAGCGTCGCAATGGCCCGCATCGGACCACGTTCGTAAAGTACCTTCGCAAGCTCGGGGAAGCGCGGCACCTCGCCGATCACCAGCCGCCGCAACTGCATGATACGCGGTGTGAGGACGATATAGAGCTGGCGAAAGGCGTATTCCTCGAGATAGGCCGCGACGTTCACGCTATCGACGTCAGGTGCCTTCTCATGCACGAGGTCGCCAGCGGCGTTCGTCATAGAGGAGACAATCTCGACGAACAGCGCCTCCTTGCTGGAAAAATGCTTGTAGACAGTCTGTTTCGACACCGCCGAACGCGCGGCGATTTCGTCCATATTGGTCCCCAGATATCCGTTAACGAGAAAAATCTCCGTCGCCGCATCGAGGATCGCTTTGCGTTTCTTGGTCGAGCGCAGGCTCGCTGCGTAGCCTGAATGGTCGTCCGGAGTCGCTTTCGCCATGAAAGGTTCATTCCCCTTGAGCCGATTCGATGTTGACACCACAGTACTGGACAGTCTAGTTCTGTGCAAGTCATTTAGTACTGGACGGTCTAGTTCTATAAGTTGGCCGCCTCAGAAGGAGCGCGAGATGAAACCGATCGGACTTCTGGCGGTCGCCGCCGCAATCATGGTCCCGGGCACCGCCCCGGCGCAGATGGAAACCGCGATGGACGCAACAGGAGAATATGCGATGTCCCAGTCCCCAAAAGCCGGCACGCTCAAGGTGCCCGGCGCAACGCTCTATTATGAACGCTGGGGGCAAGGGCCGATGCTGCTCGTTATCCCCGGCGGCCCGCAAGATGCAGGCGTCTTCGCCGATCTCGCCCGTGTCCTGGCGGATCGCTATGCCGTCGTTGCCTACGATCCGCGCGGCAATTCGCGCTCGCCGTTCGACGGCGACACCCAGCCGCTCGATCTCGATACCCAGGCCGATGACGCGGCGGCGCTGATCGACGCGCTGGGAGAGGGCAGCGCCTATGTCTTCGGCACCAGCGGTGGCGCCCAGATCGGGCTCAACCTCGCGGCCCGCTATCCGCACAAGGTCAAGATGCTCCTCGCCCACGAGCCGCCCACGACAATGCTTCTCGACGACCCCGCCGAAGCCATCGCCTTCGACGAGGCGCTTTACGAGACCTACAAAAACGACGGCGTCGACGCGGCCATGGGCATGTTCTTCGGCGCCAACGCCCTTTCGGACAGCTCGGATGGTCCGCCCGATTTGGATATACCGCCCGAGGCCTTCGAAACCTTCGAGCGCGTCAGCGGCAATTTCGAGTACTGGCTCGCCCATGGCATGCTGCCGCTCGCGCATTACCGCCCCGAGGTCGATACGCTGAAGGCGGGCGAACCGCGTGTCATCGTCGGCATCGGGTCGGAGTCCGAAGGCCTGCCGATTGCCGAAATGAGCCTCGCGCTCGCCAAGGCCCTCGGTGTTGATCCCGTCACCTTTCCCGGCGATCATTCGGGTTTCGAAGCGTATGCGGACGGCTTCGCCGAAATCCTGCACCAAACCTTTTCATCCCGGTAAGGAGCCCGGACATGCACATCCAATTCGCTGAACTGCCCGTCTTCGACCAGGACCGCGCCAAGGCGTTCTATACCGAAAACCTCAACTGCACCGTCGCCGCCGACGCTCCTATGGGCGAGGATGGCTGGCGCTGGATCGAACTCGGCTTCCCCGGCGCCCAGACCCATCTGCATTTCATTCACCGCGAAAACGACACGCCTTCGGACATGCCGGTTCTCGTCCTCGTCGAGCGCAACGTCGAAACGGCTGTCGAAGCGTTGAGGGCCAAGGGGGTCGAGATCGTCACCGAGCCGCACGAGCCCGCCTGGCAGCCTGGCCGGACGGTTGCGGAGTTTCGGGATAGCGAGGGCAATCGGATGGTGATCGGGACGCCGTAGCCATGATTGCGGATCAGCACTTCCTCTCCCTTGTAATCACCGGGCCGAGCACGGCGATGACAAGGGGGTGGGAAGCCACTATGGTGAAACGGTGCTGTCGAGGAGGGCTACAATGGCCAAACGCACCGACACCGCATCCCGCATCATTCGTGCTGCACCGGGCGCCATCTACCGCGCCTTCGTCACGCCCGACGCCGTCGCCTCTTGGCTGCCGCCCCATGGCATGAGCGGTCATTTCGAAATCTTCGAGCCGCATCCCGGCGGACGATTCCGCATGACGCTGATTTATGAGAATCCCGAAGGTGCTCTGGGCAAGGCTTCGGAGAACGCCGATATCGTCGAGGCGCGTTTCGCGGAGTTGATCCCCGGTGCGCGCATGGTCTGGGCGGTCGATTTCGTCTCCGACGATCCTGCCTTTGCGGGCACCATGACGATGACATGGGCGCTGGAACCATCCGAAGATGGCACGCGGGTCACGATCCGAGCCGAAAACGTGCCCCACGGTATCCGGGCGGAGGATCACGAGGCGGGACTCAACTCGACGCTCGAAAACCTCGCCACATATTGCGAGTAGCCGCCGCGCGGCACCTCCCACCCAATGGACTTTCGCCCCGTCCCCTGCTACCGCTTCGCCCAACCAAACCCCAAAATGACCCGCCCAAGGCCATCCGACCATGCCTGAACTGTTGCTCGAGCTCTTTTCCGAGGAAATTCCCGCCCGCCTGCAGCGCCGCGCTGCCGAGGATCTCAAAAAAGCCGTCACTAACGCGCTGGTCGAAAACGGTCTCGTCTATGAAAGCGCCGGTGCCTTTGCCACCCCGCGCCGCCTTGCGCTCACCGTTACCGGCCTGCCGCCGGCGTCTCCCGATACGCGCGAGGAGCGCAAGGGCCCCAAGGTCGGCGCGCCGGAAAAAGCCGTCGAAGGCTTCCTGCGCGGCGCCGGGCTCACCTCGATCGACGAGGCCAAGATCCAGTCCGACCCCAAAAAGGGCGATTTCTACGTCGCGGTGATCGAAAAGAAGGGCGCCCCGGCCATCGAGATCTTGAAGGACATCCTGCCCAAGACCGTCCAGTCCTTCCCCTGGGGCAAGCCCATGCGTTGGGGCTCGGGCCGGCTCGAATGGGTCCGTCCCTTGCGCGCGGTGACCGCGACCTTCGGCCCCGAGGGCGAGGAGCCGGAGATTGTGCCGTTTGAAATCGATGGGATTGCAACCGGTAACCAGACCTTCGGCCACCGTTTCCTCGCGCCCGACGCTATCAAGGTGCGCCGCTTCGACGATTATGTGCAGGCGCTCGAAAAGGCCAAGGTCGTGCTCGATATCGACCGCCGCAAGGACATCATCCGCGCCGACGCCCGTCAGCTTGCTTTCGCGCAGGGGCTCGAACTGATCGAGGATGAGGGGCTTTTGGAGGAAGTCGCCGGGCTCGTCGAATGGCCGGTCGTGATGATGGGAACGTTCGACGAGGATTTCCTTTCGGTCCCCGAGGAAGCCATCATCGCCACCATCCGCGCCAACCAGAAATGCTTCTGCCTGCGCGACGCGGCCACGGGCAAGCTTGCCAATAGGTTCATCCTGACCTCCAACCTCATCGCCGAGGATGACGGCAAGACTATTCGTTCGGGCAATGAGCGCGTCATCCGCGCGCGGCTCTCGGACGCCAAATTCTTCTACGAATCCGACCTCGCAACCCCGCTCGCGGACAATCTGCCCAAGCTCGAAAACGTCGTCTTCCACGCCAAGCTCGGCACCCAGGCCGAACGCGTCGCGCGCATCGAAAAACTGGCCGCCGAAATCGCGCCGCTGGTGGGCGCCGATGTCACCGACGCCAAGCGCGCCGCGACGCTCTCGAAGGCCGATCTTCCCACCGGCATGGTCGGCGAGTTCCCCGAACTCCAGGGCCTGATGGGGCGCTACTATGCGCTGGCACAGGGTGAAAAGCCCGAGGTCGCTGCCGCCATTGAGGACCACTACAAGCCGCTCGGCCCGTCGGACCGCGTGCCCACCGATCCCGTCGCCATCGCCGTCGCGCTCGCGGACAAGCTCGATGTCCTCACCGGCTTCTGGGCAATCGACGAAAAGCCGACCGGCAGTAAGGACCCATATGCATTGCGGAGGGCGGCGCTAGGCGTGATCCGGATCGTTGGCGAGAATGGTCTGCGTCTAAACTTGCTCGGTCTGATCGCACAGCGCTTGTTGGGCCGGGGGCTGAGCGAGGGCGAACGAAATTACGTGGTGATGTCTTCGACACTAACTATAGCTCGAGCTGCGCGTCCTTCGGATAAGGACTGGGAAGCGTTCGAACGTGTCTTCAATCCGAATGAGGGGCTCCTCGCCTTCTTCCACGACCGCCTCAAAGTCTCCCTCCGCGACGCCGGCGCCCGCCACGACCTCGTCGACGCGGTGATCTCCGAGGACAGCGACGACATCCTCCAGATCGTCTCCCGCGTCACCGCGCTCGGCACTTTGCTCGAAACCGACGATGGCAAGGCGCTCCTCGCGGGTTACAAGCGCGCGGTCAACATCGTCGTCGCCGAGGAGAAAAAGGACGGCAAGGCCTATACTGGCGACGTCGACTCGAAGGCGCTTTCCGCGCCCGAGGAGACCGAACTGGCAACGGCCATCGACCTTGCCCGCACCACCGTGGATGCCAAGCTGGCCGCCGATGACTATGCGGGTGCCGTCAGCGCTCTCGCAGCCCTGCGCGGTCCGGTCGACGCCTTCTTCGAAGCGGTGCTGGTCAACGATGCCGACCCGGCCATCCGCGCCAACCGGTTGAACCTCTTGGCGAAACTGCGCGACACCATGCACCTGGTTGCCGATTTCGGCAGGGTCGCCGGATAAGCGGAAACGAAAGACGGAGCCCATCGATGAGTGTCGGCCTTCTCGCCCTTCTCGACGACGTTGCCGCCATCGCCAAGGTGGCCGCCGCCTCGCTCGACGATATTGCCGGCCAGGCGATGAAAGCCGGGGCCAAGGCCGCGGGCGCGGTCATTGACGATGCCGCCGTCACCCCGCGCTACGTCCACGGCTTCGCCCCGGAACGCGAGTTGCCCATCGTTGGCAAGATCGCGCTCGGCTCGATCAAAAATAAGCTCATTTTCCTCCTCCCCGCCGCGCTCATCCTGAGCCTTTTCCTCCCCTGGCTCATCAACCCGCTCTTGATGATCGGCGGCGCCTACCTCTGCTATGAAGGCGCCGAAAAGGTCTACGCGACCCTCTTCCCCCACAGTGCCGCGCACCACGAGGCCAAGGTCGAGCCCTCCGCTGCCCATGCCGAAAAGCTCGAGGCCGAAAAGGTCGCCGGAGCGATCAAGACCGATTTCATCCTCTCGGCGGAAATCATGACCATCGCCCTCGCGGCCATCCCCGCGGGCAATATCGTCAACCAGGCCCTTGTCCTCGCCGTCGTCGCCTTCG
Organism: Pelagibacterium halotolerans; assembly: GCF_044811015.1. Taxonomy (GTDB): domain Bacteria; phylum Pseudomonadota; class Alphaproteobacteria; order Rhizobiales; family Devosiaceae; genus Pelagibacterium; species Pelagibacterium halotolerans_A. The sequence goes on along the minus strand of NZ_CP085243.1, from coordinate 1,482,570 downwards.
GCATCACCGGCGTCGTTTATGGCGGCGTCGCACTGATCGTGAAGGCCGACGATTTCGGGCTCTATATTGCCAAGAACGGCCGCACCGCCTGGGGCAGGGCGCTTGGGCGCGGGATCGTAAAGGCGATGCCGGGCTTCATGAGAACCCTCTCGGCGGTCGGCACCGCAGCGATGATCTGGGTCGGCGGGGGCATCCTCATCCACGGCCTTGCCGGCTTCGGGCTCCACGACCCAGAACACTGGATCGAAGACGCCGCCCACGCAGTGCAAGCCGCCATTCCTGCCCTTGGCGGCATCCTTGGCTGGCTCTCCGCTGCCACGCTTTCGGGCGTCCTCGGCCTTGTCGTTGGATTTATCCTGATCCCGGTCGCCGAATTTGCGATTGCGCCGGTGCTGGGGCTGTTCCGCAAGGAAAAACCGGCAGCCCGCTAACCCGCCCGCGCACCCGTCTTGAACGGCGCCATCCCCTCATTGGCGAGCTCGTCGGCCCGCTCGTTGAGATCGTGCCCGGCATGCCCACGCACCCAGTGCCAATTCACCTTGTGCCGAGAAACGGCCGCGTCCAGCGCCTGCCAGAGTTCCACATTCTTGACCGGCTTTTTCGCCGCCGTCTTCCAGCCGTTTTTCTTCCAGGAAAAAAGCCAGCCATTGATGCCGTTCTTGACATACTGGCTGTCAGTATAAAGCTCCACCTCGCAGGGACGTTTCAAGGCGTTGAGCGCTTCGATTGCGGCGGTCAGTTCCATCTGGTTATTGGTCGTCAGCCGTGCACCGCCTTTGAGTTCCTTGGTCGTCCCGCCATATTGCAGGATCGCGCCCCAGCCCCCAGGGCCGGGATTGCCCGAACACGCTCCGTCGGTGTGAATGACGACGCTCTGCCTCACGCCACGTGCCCGGACGCTGCTTCGAGTTCGCGCAGGACGCGTGGGATGTTGAAGGCGATATTCTCGTCCGCCGTCGAGACCATCTCGACGGCAACGTCATAGCGTTCCGAAAACGCGTCGATCACTTCTTCGACCAGCGCCTCGGGCGCGGACGCCCCGGCGGTGATCCCGATCGAGGCGATGTCTTCGAACTGGGCCCAGTCGATGTCGCTCGCCCGCTGCACCAGAACCGACACGCGGCATCCGGCGCGCTCGCCCACTTCCACCAATCGCATCGAATTCGACGAATTCGGCGCTCCGACGACGATCATCGCGTCCACCTTCGGCGCGACGGCCTTGACGGACTCCTGCCGGTTGGTCGTCGCGTAGCAGATATCTTCCTTATGCGGCACCGAGATCTCGGGGAACCGGCTTTTGAGCACCATCACCATGGCGCTGGTGTCGTCCACCGAAAGCGTCGTTTGCGTCACGAGCGCCAGATTGGCAGGATCGCGCGGGGTAAACGCTTCCGCGTCCGCAACCGTCTCGATGAGCGTGATCTTGCCCGGCGGCAACTGCCCCATCGTGCCGATCACCTCCGGATGCCCCTTGTGCCCGATCAGCACGATATCGCGCCCTTCTTCGGCGTGCCGCTGGGCTTCCACATGCACCTTGGTGACGAGCGGACATGTGGCATCGAGATAGAACATGTTCCGGTGCCGCGCTTCCTCGGGCACCGATTTGGCAACGCCATGCGCGGAGAAAATAACCGGCGCCTCGGTCCCTTCGGGGATTTCCGAAAGCTCCTCGACGAACACCGCACCCTTGGCCCGCAATCCGTCGACAACGTATTTGTTGTGCACGATCTCGTGGCGTACATAGACGGGCGCGCCATACTTCTTGAGCGCCAGATCCACGATCTGGATCGCGCGGTCCACACCCGCGCAGAAGCCACGTGGGGCGCATAGATAGATATCGAGATGGGGTTTGGCGCTCATAGGTCCTGACATGCGGTTTCCACCCGCCCAAGTCAAGCCACGATCGTCAGTCAATTGACCGCAGTGTCGGGCTGTTGCCCAACGCCCCGCTCACGGGCAATATGATTGGGAATCAAGGGGAATTTTCCGGTGGCACCGTCCCAGCAAATGTTTGCACTCGCGCCGGCCATGGGCCTGCCTTCGCTCGCCAAAAGTCAGATCCGGCTTTTGGTGGGCAAGGCGCTGTGGATCTACGCGATGGCCGAGGTGGGATTGCCGGTCGTTCCTACAATCGCGATCACTCGGGCAGCGTGGGATGCGTTGCAGGCCGAACGCCCAACGCAGGGGGATAACCTGCGCAAGGTCTGGGTTGCCACGCTCTTCAAGCTCGTCAAACCCGGCACCCAGCCGCCTGACCTTGTGGTCAGAACCTCCGCGCCCAAGCATATGCCTGGCCTGAAATCCGCAAAGATCGGCATTCCCGCCCCGCAAAGCGAGGATGATGCCGTCGATCCCGAACGGCCGCTGGGCAAGGCGATCGACGCCGCCTTCGCGTCATATGGCGCCCCTGAAGGCTGGGCTGGCGAAGCGGAAATAGAGGCGCGCGACAGTCAGATCGTCATCGTCCAGTCCAAGGCCGCAGGCCGGCTTGCGCATTTCCTGACGCGCAATACCGCGACCGGTGCCTTCGGCCCCGTCGCGCTTCCGGGCGACCGCCTGCCGAAATTGCCTGAAAGCGCGCTCGATTTGGCCAATGCAATCGATGCGGCCTCCGGCCAGCATATGGCCTGCGCCGTCGCGATAGCAGGAGACGAGGCGCACTTCCTTTCCGCCCGGTCGGTCGAGGTGAGCGCAGGCGCACAGCTTGAAGCTGCGGTCGACAGGGTCGACCGCAAGGTCTGGACGCCCGCGGAGGCAGTCAGGCGCTTCAACCCCTCGCAATTGCCGCAATTGCTACACCCTCGGCTTGCCGACGGCGCGGGTACCGAGCCGCTCGCCAGCGGGTTGGGCGTCTCCCCGGGCGCCGCAAGCGGCGAGATCGTCTTTTCTCCAGAGGACGCCGCGAGGCTCCGCGCACGCGGGCGGCATTGCATACTCGTCGTCATTGAAACCGGGCCAGGCGATATCGAGGGCATGAAGGCGGCGACAGGCGTTCTCACCGCGCGTGGTGGCATGACCAGCCACGCCGCCGTGGTCGCGCGTATCACCGGAAAACCCTGCGTCGCGGGTGTGAAGGCTCTGCAGATCGACGCTGCCAGTGGTACCTGCAAAATCGGCGAGCGCAGCTTTGCCGCCGGAGACAAGATCACCATCGACGGGACCGAGGGGCAGGTCTTCGCTGACGCGCTGCCACTATCGCGCCCGCATATCGGGGGGGCGCTGTCGCGCCTGCTCGATTGGGCCGACGACAGCCGCACCATTGCGGTGCGCACCAACGCCGAAACCATCGAAGCCGCGCGCACCGCCCTGAGCTTCGGCGCGGAGGGCATCGGCCTCGCGCGCTCCGAACACATGTTCTTTTCCGCCGACCGGATGCTGGCGCTCAGGCGCCTCATCCTCTCGGAAAACGAATATGACCGCGCCTCCGCCCTTGAAGGGCTCGTCGACTATCAGGCCGCCGACTACGCCGCGCTTTTTGCGACCATGCAGAACAAGCCGGTCAACGTTCGTCTATTCGATCCGCCACTGCATGAATTTCTGCCGCGCTCCGAAGACGATATCGAGGAAACCGCCTCGGCGCTGGGCTTATCGGTCAAGGCGTTGCGCGCGCGGCTCGAGCGTCTCGTTGAGGTCAACCCCATGCTGGGGCATCGTGGCTGCCGCCTGATCATCACCTATCCCGAAATCCTCTCCATGCAGATCAGGGCTCTGGTCGCGGGCGTCGAAACGGCGATGGATAATCAGGATCTGCCGGTCCATCTCGAAATCATGGTGCCCTTCGTCACGTCCGCGCGAGAAGTTGCCTGGGTCAGATCCCGCGTTCGAGATCTCATCGGCAACGCGGAAGTCTTCCGCGAAGGCGCCAGCCTCTCCTTTGGCACGATGATCGAATTGCCCCGCGCCTGTCTGCGTGCGGGCGATATCGCGCGCGAGGTGGATTTCATTTCCTTCGGTACCAACGATCTGACCCAGACTACCTACGGTATCTCCCGCGACGACGCCCCGGCTTTCCTCGCCGCCTATCACCGCCGTGCGCTTTACGATGTCGATCCCTTCGTCACCATCGACCAGCGCGGCGTTGGCGAGTTGATCCACATCGCCATAGAGCGGGGCAGGGCGGTCAACCCGCATCTGAAGGTCGGCATCTGCGGCGAACACGCCGGTGAACCCCGCTCGCTACGGTTCTTCGCCGGGCTCGACATCGACTACGTGAGTTGCTCCCCCTATCGGGTCCCGGTCGCGCGCATGGTGTTGGCGCAGGAGGATGTGTAGGGGGTATCTCCGCTCCGCCGGCGCGGTGCTCCACCCTTCCCATAACAAGGGAGGGTGTTGCCCCCTTGGCGGGCACCTCGTTGTCAGAAACATGGTGTAGCACTCCCCCCCCTTTGCGGGAGGGATGGGAAAGGGATTCGGGAACCTGCACTCAAATTTAGTCAACTATACTGCCATATCTTGGCCGGAAAATCTCCTCCCCGCTGCCTGATTGTCTCCTTTCCAGCGCCCGAATGCCCCTGTTTACACCTTTCTAACCTTAATAATCGATCATCCCGATTGTCGGCATTTGATCGTGTTTGTGTTGCTTTTGGGCATCGCGGAGTTTGCGGTCGCGAATTTGAGCTGCTGCAGAGGGCTTGGGAAAGTCTCATGCCGGGCTCGCGTACTGCCGAAGAGTTTGCGTGGCGTTCGGTGCGCCCGAACGGTCGGGTTGGCCGCTGTCGCACCGAAAAAGGTAGTTGGCGTTAGAGTATGGCGTATCGGCAGGATCCGGTGCGGGCGAAGGTCCGCATATCGAGTAGACCAGCGCGTGCCATTTTGGGGCTCGCGCTCAGCCTTTCTCTCTATGGCATGACGATGGCGCCCACCGGCGGCGGGCGGAGCGTTGACCTCGAAACCGAGATGCCGGCCACCCCAACCGCCTATTTAAGCTACGAGACCGGCACCCCCGTCATCACCGGCTCGGTCGCCACGCTCTTTGAGAACGATATGTTCACCGGCCCCAATCGCATGGGCAAGACGAGCCGTGCAGCGCCGCAAACCGATATTGCGGAGTTCTCCGGTGCGTTCGATGAGGCCCGGATCGCCATTGCCTCGGCGCGTTCGCTTGAGGACGCCAATATCACCAGGCAGTCCTCACTCATGATGGCCGATAACGAAGATGTCCAGGACGAAGCCGGTCCGCGTATGTCCGTCGCGTCGATCGACCCGGATATGGTTTCGTCGGGCGGCCTCGCCGCCATTGATGCGATTTCTGGGGGCACCTCAGGCACTTCCAGCCGGCCGGCGCCTGTTTCCATTCCCGAAAGCCTGGCTTACGCCCGCGCCACCACCCCGCCAACAGACTTCACACCGCGCCACAATTACTCGGAGCGCGAGCAATGGTGTCTCTCGACGGGGATTTATTTCGAGGCACGTGGGGAGAGCTATCGTGGTCAGGTCGCGGTGGCTCAGGTCATCATGAACCGCGTCGCGCACGAGGACTATCCCGACACCATATGCGGCGTCGTCTACCAGAACCAGCACCGGCGCAATGCCTGCCAGTTCTCGTTCGCCTGCGACGGTATTGCCGACCGCATCAACGAGCCCGAGGCCTGGGCGCAGGCCAAGGAAATCACCGCCGAAGTCCTCAACGAGGATATCTACCTCTCAGAAGTCGCCGACGCGACGCACTACCACGCGACTTACGTCCGCCCGCACTGGGCACGCAATATGGAGCAGGTAACGCAGGTCGGCCTGCACGTCTTTTACAGGTTCAAGCCCGGCTGGCTGTTCGGGTAGAGCCCTACCGGCTCGTATAGCACGCCATGAAGCTGCCCCCGGACATGCACGAGCGCAGGCCCAGATCCGTGATCCGGGTATAGGTCCGTAGCCCGCTCGGAGCTTCCCCCCAAAGATAGATCGAAGACGACGTCCCCTGCGCCCCCCCATAAGACAACATCGCCTTCGAAACCAGTTCCCACAGAGTGCGCAGCGAGAAGACCGGCTGCACGTCGATGCCCGGATAAAGCACATACGGCGAAACGATCGCATCGCTCGAATAGACCCCCGTCGCGGTCGTCGCGATATTGACCTCGGTCACCTTGCCATAGCCGATCTTGCGCACACTCGCCGTGCTCGTTGGTTCGAGCGACACCCAGCCCGCCGCAGTGACGCGATAGTCCCGCCCGTCGAACTTGACGAGATTCGAAAGCGGCGTGGCTTCGTCCGCAAACGCTTCGCTCGCACCCAAAAGCGAGACACAAATAAACAAAAACGCGACCGCAATCCGGATATGCGGAGCGATCAGCGTGCTGTGATGGGCGGGCGTGTGACGGGCATGTCGCATGGCCATTCCTCAAAGCGTCAACGTTGCGTTAACGCTTTATCAACCTTTCCCACCCGTTAACGCAAAGCCCTTCCTTCGCGACGGTTAATAGCGAAAATTTGATTTAAATTTTAAGGATTTCAATATGTTAGGTAGACGGCGAAACCTGTCGCCGTTTGCTTCAGCGCTCGGTGAAAAGGCTGTCGAAAACGCCCACGAAGCGCTCATGGGCTTCCTGCGTGGGCCAAGGGCGGATCAACCGCTCGAATCCTGGTAGGTCGAATCCGGCCAGCGTCGGCTCGCCGAAAATCCTGCGGGCCTCATCTGCGGCGAACCCGGCAAGGTTCACCGCCTCGAAGAACGCCGCTTCCTTGTCCGCGCGCTTGATGAGCTTGCGCACGGCGGTCGGCGGCGTCGCGGGCAAGCCGAAGCGGATATGGATCGCGCTCAGGAGCCGGTCCTCGACCTCGCGGTAATTTCCCCCCATCGCCGCCTTGAACGGAGAGATGATATCGCCCATCACATATTCGGGCGCGTCGTGGAGCAGCGCATAGAGCTGGGTGACATCGTCCGCGTTCGGCTCCATGGCTCCCACGATTTCGGTCACCAGCACCGAATGCTGAGCCACCGAATAGGCATAATCGCCCTGCGTCTGCCCGTTCCAGCGTGCCACGCGCGCAAGTCCGTGCGCGATGTCGGAGAGTTCCACGTCGAGCGGGGAGGGATCCAGAAGGTCGAGCCTGCGGCCCGAAAGCATGCGCTGCCAGGCGCGCGATTGTGCCCTTGCCATCCGGCCCCCACGAGGTTTTGTTATTCGGAATCGGTCGTTTCGAGGGCAAAACCGTAGCGCGCCCACCCGGGCAGGGCAAGCTGAACGGACGTGTCGTTGAGCGTCACTGCATTGGCATCGCTCACCTTGTCGACGCGCACGATGGCGACCGCTTTGCCCGCGACCGGCGTGCCGATCGTTCCCACCGATTTGCCGTCGAGTACGAGGCTATCCCCCCGTGCCGCCTCGCCAATCCCCGAAACGATCACCGGCCGCCGCCGCGCCGTGCCGCGATGCTGCATCCGGGAAACGACCTCCTGTCCCACATAGCAGCCCTTCTTGAAATCCACCCCGTCGAGCTGATCCATGCCGATATCGTGCGGGAAGGCCTCCTCGGTGCCGAAATCCCACCCGAGCGCCGCAATCCCCGCGCCAATCCGCGCCGCCTCCGGCGCATCGCCCCGCGCCCAATCCGCCGCCGCATCGGTCTCCGCGATCACGCGGTAGCCCAAGCCGCCGCCCCTCGGATCGGCATGGCTGATGCCGGTTTGCGGCGCAGCCTCGGCCCATCCCACGCGATGGGTCTCATTGAGCATCTCGATCTCGAGCTTCGCCCGCAGCTTGTACATCCGCATGCGCTTATGGAAATTCTCCGCGACGCTCTCGTGCACATCGACCCAGTGCACCCCGTCTGCCCAACCGGTCAGCCCCTCGGCGATGATTTTGCCCTGCGGCGTCAACAGCCCGAACCAGCGCGCTATGCCCTCGGTCTCATCGACCGGCGCAGTCAGAACGTCGGCCAGAAGATGCGTCGCATCGGGTCCGGAAAACCGGAAAACAACACGATCCGCGCGCAAATAAACGGTCATTTCAGGCTCCAATCTGGACTTTCCGCCCCGCACTCCGCTACACCCGACGGCAATCGCCACCACCACCAGGAGCTTATGCCATGAGTCGCCATTTCGATTGTCTCTTCAAAGGCGGCACGCTGGTCAACCACGATGGCATAGGTGGTGCGGATATCGGCGTTTCCAAGGGCAAGATCGCCGCCATCGGCGCGCTTTCGGACGCGACCGCCGACAAAATTGTCGATTGCACCGGCCTCACCATCCTCCCCGGCGTCATCGACACCCAGGTCCATTTCCGCGAACCCGGCCTCGACCACAAGGAAGACCTCGCCACCGGTTCGCTGTCCGCCGTAATGGGCGGGGTGACGGGCGTCTTCGAAATGCCCAACACCAACCCGCTGACCATCACCCGCGAAACCTTCGAAGACAAGATCGCCCGCGCGACGAACCGCATGCACTGCGACTTCGCCTTCTATATCGGCGGCACCCGCGAGAACATCGCCGATCTCCCGATCCTGGAACGCCTCCCGGGCTGCGCGGGCGTCAAAGTCTTCATGGGCTCCTCGACAGGCTCGCTGCTTGTCGCAGACGACGAAGGCGTCGAAGCCATCCTCCGCGCCATTTCGCGCCGTGCCGCCTTCCATTCGGAAGACGAATACCGCCTCGAAGACCGCAAATCCGTCCGCGTCGAGAACGATCCGTCCTCGCATCCTCTCTGGCGCGATCCAGAAGCGGCGCTGATGAGTACCAAACGCCTCGTCGCCCTCGCCCACAAAACCGGAAAACGCATCCACGTCCTCCATATCTCGACAAAAGAAGAGATCGCCTTCCTCGCCGACCATAAGGATGTCGCAAGCGTCGAAGTCACCCCGCACCACCTGACGCTCGACGAAACCGCCTATACCCGGCTAGGCACCTACGCCCAGATGAACCCCCCCGTCCGCGACGCCGAGCATCGCGAGGGCATCTGGAAGGGCGTCGCCAACGGCGTCGCCGATATCCTCGGCTCTGATCACGCCCCGCACCTGCGCGAGGAGAAGGACAAGCCCTACCCGAATTCCCCCTCGGGCATGACCGGCGTTCAGACCCTCGTCCCCATCATGCTCGACCACGTCAACGCCGGCCGGCTCTCGCTCCAGCGTTTCGTCGACATGACCAGCCACGGTCCCAACCGCCTCTTCAACCTCGCGTGCAAGGGCCGCATCGCGGTGGGGTACGATGCGGATTTGACTGTCGTCGACATGAACCGCACCGAAACCATAACCAATGATTGGGTGGCGTCCAAGGCCGGCTGGACTCCCTATGACGGCGTTTCGGTCAAGGGCTGGCCGGTGGGCACGGTCATCCGGGGCGCGACGGTGATGTGGGAAAACGAACTCGTCACAGCCGCACAGGGGCAGCCCATCCGGTTTATGGAGACGCTGCAGCCGGTCGGTTAGAGAATTTCGGCTTCTCGCTGGATCCCATCCTCCCGCGCAAGGCTACGACGTTCACACATCTTATTTGTGGTACTCACTCATGCCATACGCACGGTTCCCCTTCTCCCCTTGCGGGAGAAGGTGGGCTTTCGCGTCAGCGAAAGGTCGGATGAGGGGTGTCTGCGGCGCTTCGAACAACACAGCGTCTGCGCATTGTCGCAGGCGCGCACCCCTCATCCGACCGCTTCGCGGCCACCTTCTCCCTCAAGGGAGAAGGGACCCCGTGCTTGGCGCGAGGATTTGTGCCTCAAAATGAAATGTGTGAACGTCGTAGCCTTGACAGGGAGGGGTGAGGCCACACGTCCCTAAGCCACCGCCATCAAGCTCGCATTCCCGCCGGCCGCCGCCGTATTCGTGCTGATCGCCACCTCGTTGACCAGCAGGTCCACAGCGTAAACCGCTTCACCCGACGCCAGCTGTTCGGTTGCAAACCCCTGAACCAGCACGATCGGCCCCTCGAGCGCCGCTGCGCGTTGGCTCATGGCGCTCACGGTCGCCGCATCGCCTTCGGCCAGCACCGCATCGACCCGTTCGAAATCTCCCGCAACCGCCATCCGCACACGCGAGCCGATCTCCTGCGGCAAGGTCGCCACCAGAGCCTCGATCTCCTCGCCACCTTCGACTACCACGTCATTGCCCGCCGCCAGCGCCGCCGCCAGCCCATGCGCCAGCCCCGTCAACGTTTGCGGCGCAACGAGCACGACGCCCTTGCTGTGCGTGAGATAGACGTTTTTTTCCCCGACGGGTCCGGCCAATTCGCTCTCGGCGTTGATCGCCGGATGCCGCCCATAGCGCAGCACGGCGTCGGCGAGCTGGTCTTCGTCCCGCGCGTCCGCCCACTCGGCGAGCCCCGTAAGCGTTGGTCCGGCCTGACGCAACGGGAGGTCAAAGACCTTGCGGCTCGTCGTCGAAACCAGCCGCCGCAGATAGAGCGGCCCTCCCGCCTTGGGGCCGGTGCCCGAAAGCCCGTGTCCGCCAAAGGGCTGTACGCCCACCACGGCGCCGATCTGGTTGCGGTTGATATAGATATTGCCCACCTCGATCTGACCGGCCACATCGGCCATCGTCTTGTCGATCCGCGTATGCAGCCCGAAGGTCAGCCCGTAGCCGAGTGCATTGATCTTGCCGATGAGCGCATCGAGTTTGCTGCGCTTGTAGCGCACCACATGCAGCACCGGCCCGAACACTTCCGGTCCGAGGTCGGAGATATCGTTGAGTTCGATGATCGTCGGTGCAACGAAGGTGCCGTGCGCCGTAGATCCCGGCAGATCCAGCGTCGTGACCCTGAACCCCTTCTCCTTCATCTCAGCAATATACGCGGTGATATTGTCCCGCGCCTCATCGGTAATCACCGGCCCCACATCGGTCGAAAGCTGATCGGGATTGCCCAGCGCCAGCTCCTCGGTCGCGCCCTTGAGCATGTCGAGCGTCCGGTCCGCGACCTCCTCTTGCAGACACAAAACCCGCAGCGCCGAACACCGTTGGCCCGCACTGTCGAACGCCGAGGTGATGACGTCGAGCACCACCTGTTCGGTCAGCGCCGAGCTGTCGACGACCAGCGCATTCTGTCCGCCGGTCTCCGCGACCAGCGGCACCGGTGCTCCATTGGGCAAAGTCCGCCCGGCCAGCTGCCGCGCAATCGCGTGCGCCACCGGCACCGACCCGGTGAACATCACACCGCACACTTCCCTCTGCGCGACGAGCGCCGCGCCGATCGTCCCGTCACCGGGGAGAAACTGCAGCACATCGGCAGGCACGCCCGCCTCATGGAACAGCCGCACTGCTTCCTGCGCGATGAGCGGGGTTTCTTCCGCCGGTTTGGCGATAACAGGATTGCCCGCGACGAGTGCCGCAGCCGTTTGCCCGGTAAAGATCGCAAGCGGGAAATTCCAGGGCGAAATGCAAACGACCGGCCCGAGCGGGCTATGCGTTGCATTGTCGAACATCTCCTCAACCTGCTGTCCGTAGTAGCGCAGGAAATCCACGGCCTCCCGCACCTCGGCAATCGCGTTGGCTGCGGTCTTCCCAGCCTCACGCATGGCCAGCGCCATGAACCGCTCCATGCGGTCTTCCATCATATCGGCCACGCGATAGAGCATCGCCGCCCGCGTTGCCGGTGCCTCGGCCGCCCACCCCGGCGCTGCCGCCTGCGCGCGCGCCATGACCTCGGGAATCATCGCCTCGGTTGGCTCGAACACGGTTCCCACGATGTCGCGGTGGTCGGCGGGGTTGATCGACGGGCGACGGTTCCCGCCCTTGTCCTCGCCAGCGGTCCAGTCAGTCCCGACGGTTTCCCCAAGCGCCTTTCCAAGCGCGATAAGCGCATCCTCGTTGCTCAGATCGAGTCCGCGAGAATTCATCCGCCCGCGGGCGAGAATGTCTTTCGGCAGAGCGATGTCGGGATGCTTCGATCCCACCGGCGAAATCGCGCTCGCAACCGCGACCGGATCGGCGGCAAGCCGCCCGACGGGAATATCTTCATCCGCGATCTGATTGACGAAGCTCGAATTCGCCCCGTTCTCCAAGAGCCGGCGTACCAGATACGCCAGAAGCGTCGAATGGCTCCCGACCGGTGCGTAAATCCGGCAGGGCCGATCCAGCTTCTCTTTAGGCACCACCTCATTATAGAGCGGTTCGCCCATCCCGTGCAGGCACTGGAACTCGTAGTCGCCGTGTTTGAAGTCGGATCCGGCGAGCGTATAGATCGTCGCCATGGTCTGCGCGTTATGCGTCGCAAACTGCGGAAACACGTGCTCGCGCGCGTCGAGCAGTTTCCGCGCGCAAGCGATGTAGCTCACATCGGTATGCACCTTGCGGGTGAAGACCGGAAAGTCCTCGAGCCCTTCAAGCTGCGCGCGTTTGACCTCCGAGTCCCAATAGGCGCCCTTGACCAGCCGTACCATGATCCGGTGCCCGCTGCGTTTGGCGAGGTCGACGATCCAGTCGAGCACATAGGGGCAGCGCTTGGAATAGGCCTGCACCACAAACCCGATCCCGTCCCAGCCGTTGAAAGCCGGGTCCATCGCGAGCGCTTCGAGCAGGTCGAGCGAAAGTTCGAGCCGGTCCATCTCTTCGGCGTCGATATTGAGCCCGATCCCGTAGCCCTGCGCCAGCGCTGCGAGATCCTTCACCCGCGGCAGCAATTCGTCCATGACGCGCTCGTACTTTGCCCGCGTATAGCGCGGGTGCAGCGCCGAGAGCTTGATGGAAATCCCCGGCGCTTCATAGAGATCCTTGCCCTTGGCGGCCTTGCCGATCGCGTGGATGGCGTTGACGTAGTCGTCCATGTAACGCGCGGAATCCGCTGCCGTCGTCGCGGCTTCGCCCAGCATGTCGTAGGAATAGGAAAAGCCTTTTTCCTCGAGCCGCTTGCCATTCTTGATGGCTTCCTTGATCGTCTGCCCGCAGACGAACTGCTCCCCGAGCATCTTCATCGCCATTTTGACGCCGGCCCGGATCACCGGTTCGCCCGAGCGCGAAACCAGCCGCGAGAGCGCGTTCGATAGCCCTTGCTCGTCCACCGGCGTCACCAGCCTGCCGGTCACCACCAGCCCCCAGGTCGCTGCGTTGACGAAGATCGAGCGGTCCATGCCGAGGTGACTTTGCCAGTTCCCCGGCGCGATCTTGTCGGCAATCAGCAGGTCGCGCGTTTCGTTGTCCGGCGTGCGCAACAGTGCCTCGGCAAGGCACATAAGCGCGATGCCTTCCTGGCTCGAAAGCGCATATTCGTGGATCAGCCCGTCGATGCCCCAGCCGGGCCCGTGCGTGCGGATGGCTTTTATGGTGTCTTCGGCAAGCGCCCGGATCTTGTCCGCCTCGGCACTCGTAACGGTCGCAGCGTCGATCAGCGGCGGCACGGCCTCGGGCTCAGGGAGCCGATAGGCCGCGGTGATCGCCGCGCGGAGCGGCTCGTCTGCCCGCGCGGAGCGCCCCGGAAAGTCGGAAAAGGGCCGCGCCGGAGCGTCGGAAGCGGGCGCGGTGGTTGCGTCAATAGCCATCGCAGGATGCCTCTCATGCCTGGGTTTAACTATGCTCGCTTGCCCCTGCGAGGGCAATTGCACTGAGCATGCTTCGGTTCCGCCCGGAGAGCTATTGGATTTTTTCGATTATTTCCGTATAATATAAGGAAATACCGGAATAGAGCGTATAAATGACGGAAGTTGATCGTATAGACCGGCGCATCCTGCGAGAGCTTCAGCTCGATGGCCGTATAACCAATGCCGAGCTCGCCCAGCGTGTCGGGCTCGCCCCCACCTCTATGAGCGACCGACTCAAGCGCCTGCAGGCGCACGGCGTCATCACCGGCTTTTCAGCCCGGGTCGATCCCAAGAGCGTCGGGCTCGAACTCCTCGTCCTGGTCGAAGTTTCGCTGGACAAGACCACCCCAGACGCCTTCGACAAATTCGCCAAGGCTGTGCGCAAGGTCCCCGAGGTGCTCGAATGCCACATGGTCGCTGGCGGCTTCGACTATCTGTTGAAGGCGCGCCTCGCGGGCATGTCGCAATATCGGGCCTTTTTGGGCGATGTGTTGTTGACCCTCCCAAACGTCAGCGAAACTCGCACATATCCCGTTATGGAAGAGGTCAAATCCGACGGCCCCTTGCCGGTCTGAGTTCCTCAGGGTAGCCCTAATGTGCGAGTTGAGGAGGCTACCCCATGATGAAAGGTCTCGCCGAGCATCTCTCGGCCACCCTTGAGGACATTCGCGCCGACGGGCTCGAAAAGCACGAAATGGCGATCGGGTCATCTCAATCCGGCCGCGTCACGGTCGGCGGCAGGCAGATGGTCAACCTCTGTGCCAACAACTATCTCGGCCTTGCCGACGACCCCGAGGTGGTCGCCGCCAGCATGGCCGCGCTCGAAAAATACGGCTCTGGCATGGCCTCGGTCCGCTTCATCTGCGGCACCCACGAGCTCCACAAGCAACTCGAAGCGACCGTCGCCCGCTACCTCGACAAGGACGACGCGATCCTCTTCGGCTCGTGCTTCGACGCCAATGGCGGCATTTTCGAAACCCTGCTCGGCCATGACGACGCAATCGTCTCCGACACCCTCAACCACGCCTCGATCATCGATGGCGTGCGGCTTTCGAAAGCCCGCCGCTTCCGCTTCGCCACCTCGGACATGGACGACCTCGAAACCCAATTGAAGATCGCCAACACCCAAGGCGTGCGCTTCAAGCTGATCGTCACCGACGGTGTCTTCTCGATGGACGGCTACATCGCCAGGCTTCCGCAAATCTGCGACCTTGCCGAACGCTACGGCGCCGCCGTCATGATCGACGATTGCCACGCCACCGGCCATCTGGGCGAAAAGGGCAGGGGCACGCCCGCATTGACCGGTGCGGGCAACCGCGTCGACATCATCTCGGGCACCTTCGGAAAAACCCTCGGCGGCGCCATGGGCGGCTTCATCGCCGGCCCGCAACCTGTCGTCGACATCCTGCGCCAGCGCGCGCGTCCCTATCTCTTCTCCAACGCCCTGCCACCCTCGGTCACCGCGGGCGCCATCAAGGCCATCGACATCGCGGAAAAAGCCGACGACCGCCGCGATACCCTCGCCCGCCACACCACCCGCTTCCGCACCGCGCTCGCCGATGCCGGTTTCGACCTCGTTCCCGGCGAAACCCCCATCATTCCCGTTATGCTCTACGATGCGGGGAAGGCCCAGGCCATGGCCAGCGCGTTGCAGAAAAAAGGCGTCCTCGTTTCCGCGTTCTCCTTCCCCGTCGTCCCGCGCGAAAAAGCGCGCATCCGCACCCAGATGTCCGCCGCCCTGACCGAGGACGACCTCACCTTCGCCATTGATGCCTTCATTGCCGTGGGCAAGGACTTCGGAGCCATTTGATGACCCGCACCATGAAAGCCCTCGTGAAGGCCAAGCCCGAACCCGGCCTGTGGATGGAAACCGTCCCCATCCCCGAACTCGGCCCCAACGACGTCTTGGTCAAGGTCACCAAGACCGGCATCTGCGGCACCGACCTGCATATCTATAAGTGGGATGCCTGGGCCCAATCAGCGGTCCCGGTCCCCATGACCATCGGCCACGAATATTGCGGCACCATCGCCGAACTGGGCTCAGCGGTCACCAACCTCGAGATCGGCCAGCGCGTCTCCGGCGAAGGCCACGTCATCGGCTTCAAGTCCCGCGCGAGCCGGGCAGGGCGCTTCCATCTCGACCCTGAGACCAAGGGGGTAGGCGTCAACCTTCCCGGTGCCTTTGCCGAATACGTCAAAGTCCCCGCCTTCAACATCGTCCCCTTGCCCGACACGATCGACGACGAAATGGGCGCCATCCTCGACCCCCTCGGCAATGCCGTCCACACCGCGCTCGCTTTCGACCTCGTGGGTGAGGACGTCCTCATCACCGGCGCCGGTCCTATCGGCATCATGAGCGCCGCGGTGGCAAAACACGCCGGCGCGCGTCACGTTGTCATCACCGACCCGAACGATCATCGGCTCGAACTCGCAAAAAAGACCGAGCCCGAAATCGTCACCGCCAACACCTCCGACGATCTTACGGCCATCGTCAAATCGCTCGGCATGAACGAGGGTTTCGATGTCGGCTTCGAGATGAGCGGCGCCCCCGCCGCGCTGGCGACGCTCACCGATCACCTCATCATGGGCGGTAAGATCGCGATGCTCGGGCTCCCGGCAAAACCCTTCGAATATGACTTCGCCAAGCTGGTCTTAAAGATGCTCACGTTGAAGGGCATCTACGGCCGGGAAATGTTCGAGACCTGGCACAAGATGCTCGCCATGCTCGAATCCGGTCTCAACGTCCGCCCCGTCATCACCAACCGCTTCCCGGCGGATGATTTCGACACGGCCTTCCAATCCGCCATTCAGGGCGGCGCGGGCAAGATCGTTCTGGAGTGGTGAGGCCCTACTGCAGCACGCGGTCGAGCGTATATTCGCCGTTGCTGATCCGGTCGGGGATCTCGCCGATCATCCTGGCTACGGCCTCTTCGCCGTAATTCTTGACCAGCGTCGCGAGGGCGGCGAACATTGCCGCATGCGCGAGGGCCTGGGTATCCACGCCATCACTATCGGCTGCGTTCCACGCTTCAGCGAGGTATTCGAGCGCAATCCGGCGCTCTTCGTGCTCGGCCTCGAAGCCGGATACGGATGCGGAAAACGGGAACGTGGTACGAAACGTGCTCATGAGCCGACTGTTAACACGGCTTTGCGGCACTGCTAAGAAGAAATGACCAGTTGGTTAACGCGGAAGGCGAAATCTGTGCAAATCCGTATGCAAGGCTACGAAGGGCAGGCTATTCGGCAAACTGCGTATGAATATCCTGCGCCAGCGCCGCGCCTTCGGTCAAAAGCCGCTCGAGCGCCAGTTCCGCCGATGGCGTGCACGTGCGGTAGAATCGCGCGTAGGATTCGTACCCCGCATTGAACGCCCCTGCGAGTCGGGCCCGCCGGTCCGCATCCGGCTCGTCGAGCGCGATCAATTCGGCCATTTGCGCCCGCCAGTCGATCTCCTCCTGCCCGCATAGCGGTGCGAGCATATAGAGGCTTCCGAGAATCTCCGCGAGTCGCTCCATCTGCGGCTGGTAGGGCGGATCGACGGCCAGCACCGCGCCCGGCAGCAAAGCGATAAGGATGGCAAAAAGGCGCTTCAGAATAAAAACCCCGGCAATAGCTTGGCGTGTGCAAACACACGCTAAGACGCATATCCATAGCGGTCCAGATGCCGCGCGCAAGCAGCAACCACCCGGTCGAGCCCCGGCGTCGTCCGATAGCGGGGAATTTCCTCAAGCAGCACCCAGTCCCAATTGGCGATCTCGTCCGAAACCATTGGCGCCCTGAACGGGTGCCGCGCCGCGAACACCGCGAGCCGATAGGTTATGCCCGCCTCCTCGGCGGTTTCGATAAGCACCTGCGCCGGCGCCTCGACGATCAACCCGGTCTCCTCGAAAAGTTCCCGTGTCACGCATTCGATCGGGCTTTCCCCTGGCTCCCGCCCGCCGCCCGGCAGTGTCCAGAGCCCCTCGAAGGGCGCATAGGCGCGTTGGATCAGAAGCACGGCGTTGCCATTCAGAAGCGCAATTGAGCATCCGTTGGGCTGCATGGGGTGCTTCCTCTTGTTATAACGTTCCGGCAAGGAGCCGGAAGAATCATGTGCGGACGCTACGCTTTCACGCTGCCATCCGAGGCGATGGAGATCCTGTTCAGGGTCGCAAATGTACCGGAGTACCCGCCGCGCTACAATATTGCCCCTACCCAGCCCATCCTCGCCATCTGGCGTGACGAATCGGGCGAACGCGCCGCAAAGCTCGCCCGCTGGGGGCTAGTCCCCGCCTGGGTAAAGGACCCGCGCGATTTTTCCCTCATTATCAATGCCCGCGCCGAAACCATGGCGGAAAAGCCCACCTTCAAGGCATCGGTCCGTCACCACCGCTGCGTCGTCCCCGCCTCGGGGTATTACGAATGGCGCCGCACCCCCGACGGCAAGAAGCTGCCCCATTACATCACCTCGGCATCTGGCGAACCCCTGGCCATGGCCGGGCTCTACGCGTCCTGGATGGGACCCAACGGCGAGGAAGTCGATACAGCGGCCATCATCACCGTGCCCGCCAATTCCGACCTTGCCCAAATCCACGACCGCATGCCTGCCATCCTCGGTATGACCGACATCGATGCCTGGCTCGACGTTCGCGGCACCGATCCCAAAACCGCGCTTCAGGTGATTCGCTCCGCCCCCGAGGGCACCATGACCGCCCATCCGGTCTCGAACCGGGTTAATTCCGCCCGCAACGAGGGCGAGGATTTGATCGCACCGGTCACTGTGGAAAAGCCCCAGGCGGATTCTGGCGAAGCCAAGGACGTCAAGCCGGCAAATCCATCTCAACTCGACCTTTTCTAGCCTTTAAACCGGGAACGTCGTTCCCCATTTGCCGTTCACTGCGCGGGAAGTTTTTCGCGTCCGTGCGCCCAATTGGCACAAGGGGGCTCGATTTCCACGCAAGTTCTTGGTAAAAGACCGATCGTGACGCCCGTAAAGGGTGTCCGTAAGGTCAGGCTGGAGTTCGGCACAATGGCAACACTAACAGTTTGGGCACGCCTGACCGCGTCCGTCTCCACGTATTCCGTATGGCTCAAACATACGGGTTCGATGTGTAGTTCCTGGACTTGGCACGTAGCGCGATAACGCCACACCGCCGTCACAAGACCCTCACATTAGACTGCTAGCACTGCCCATAGGGTTTGGGCGGATCGCTTCGGAGACTTTTCGAAATGACCAAGCCGATCGTTATCTCTGTCCATGGTGAACCTCAGGGTGTTGTCGTCCCCGGCGACGGCGACTTCCGCTTCATGGCCGTCAAGCTCGGCGTCTTCCCCCTCGAAGGCAAGATCTTCGAGTCCGTCGCCGCCGCCCAACAGGCCGCCCGTGCGCTGGTCGACGGGGCAGGGGATTTCGGCGAAACCTTCACCGACGCACCGGACGACGACAACGGACTGGTGGCGTAAGCGCCGCCGGTCCTTGGTGTGGGTGTCATTGACAGACCATGCCGGCGTATGCCCCTGTGTGGCAACCGAAGTTGATCTATTGAAAAAGTGATCAGTCGTTATGGTATAACATGTTAGTGATAGTGCCTTGCAAAGGCCCGCAAATATGCATTAATCCCCGATTAGGTAGAGCGTGAGATACTGTCGTGACAAGTCGGACGGATAAAGCATCAGAGTTTCATGTGTCGAAAACGGTAGTCCCACCTACGCTGCATCCTGTGTCAGAAACGATTGCTCTATCGGGCGCAACGCTGGAAGAGTTCCGATCTGGTAAACGCGATGATCTGGTGTCGTGGGGCATAGGTAGGGCTAAACTGATTCCGCTTAACGAGTATGCCTTCGTTGGCCCAATTCACGGTGAGGAAGGGTACCTTTCGTCTCTCGCGTCGCTAAGTACCGGTGGCGATGATTTGGTTTTTGTTCAACCAAAGAAGTCGGGGCTATGCCGCGATGCCGAAGCAATGGCTCATGACCTTGCGGTTTTAGTAGTCAAGACGACATCCGCCGGAGATATGCACGGCCATCCACGGAGTCCCCGTGGTTACGACCAGCTTGCCGAAACGCATAGGAACAAGATTAGAGCGGTCAAGGCCGCCTTACGTGAAAGGTGGGGCGTTGGAACATCCGATTGACGACGCCGAAGACGAGGATGATGTGGCTACGGAGGACGCTTCCGAGGTGGCTACGCATCACGTAGAAGCGGCCGTACGTCATGTCAAAGGTGAACTTGCAAAGCGCGGAAGCGATGTTCCGGATGATGTCCTTACCGAAGTGTTGGCGCCTGCCTTTGCCGGAATGGCTGTCGAAGTTAGCCAGACATACGTCAGCTCTCATTCCGGACCACTGCCAAGTGCTAAAGCGATGAAAGAATACGCAGAGCTGTACCCTGAGGCGCCAGCAATTCTGTTTGGTCATTTGCAGCAAGAGCAGAAGCATAGGCACCATTGGGAAAGTGAAGCGATTCGTGTCCCGAGCGCACAGATGCGTCGACGAGATTTCTTAATGTTTGGGACTGTAGCAATTGGCCTAGCGGCGGCATTTTATATGATTTATGAAAGGCAGGTCGTGTGGGCTGCTATCTTGATTGTCGTGTTGATACTGGGGGGAGGTGCCTTGGCACTCGGGCGGCAATTTCTCGCATCGCACGGCAAGGACGGTACATCGGTGCAGGTCAGTGACGAGCAGCGAGCTTCTGAGTAGAAAGTGACTACGGTCGCCTACCCCACAACCGCCGCCCGGAAATCGTTCACATTCGTCCCCGTCGGTCCGGTCTCGAACACCTCCCCGACTGCCGCAAACCCCGTATAGCTATCATTCGCATCCAACAGCCCGCGCGGGTCGAGCCCAACCGCGCGCATCCGCGCTGCCGTCTCACCATCCGCGAACGCCCCGGCATTGTCTTCCGATCCGTCGATCCCGTCCGTATCGGCGGCCAGAAGCGTGATGGCTTCCCCCTCGATCTCGAGCGCGAAGGCCAGCGCGAACTCCCCGTTCCGCCCGCCGCGGCCGCCCTTTTTGCGGATCGTCACCGTGGTTTCCCCGCCCGAGAGCAGCACGGCGGGCTTTTGAAAGGGCCGGTCGCGGTGGAGCACTTCGCGGGCGATGGCGGCGTGGACGCCTGCGACTTCACGCGATTCGCCCTCGATGGCGTCCGAAAGGATGGCGGGGGTGAAGCCCGCCTCTCGCGCGACCTGCGCCGCCGCTTCGAGCGAAACGCCCGCCGAGGCGATGATGTGGTGGCTGTCGCGGGCGAAGACGGGATCGTCCGGCTTGGGCGCGTCGGCGGCTTCGGAGTTAAGATGCCTGAGCGCGGGGGACGGCAGGGCGAGCCCGTACTGTTCGACGATCCTGAGCGCGTCATGCCGCGTCGCCGGGTCGGGCACCGTGGGGCCCGAGGCCACATGCGCCGGATTGTCACCGGGAATGTCCGAGACGATGAGACTAACCACTGGCGCCTTGGTCGCTGCCGCGAGCCGCCCGCCCTTTATGGTGGAGAGATGCTTGCGCACCGTGTTCATCGCCGAAATCGGCGCGCCGGAGGCCAGCAACGCCTCGTTGACCGCGATTTCGTCTTCAAGCGTCATCCCATGGGGCGGTGCGGGCAGGAGCGCTGAGCCACCCCCGCAGATGAGCGCGACGACAAGATCGTCCTCGGAAAGCCCCGATATCGCATCGATAAGCTGCTTGCCCGCCGCAAGCCCCGCCGCATCGGGCACCGGATGCGCCGCTTCGAGGATCTCGATATCCCGCGTCTCGCACCCATAGCCGTAGCGTGTCACCACGACACCGGAGAGCGGCTCCTCCCAGAGTGTCTCGAACGCCGCCGCCATCTGCGCGGCACCTTTCCCTGCGCCGATCACCACCGTCTTGCCCTTGGGCTTTGCCGGTAGATGCGCCCTGATGCCCGTCATCGGGTCGGCGGCATCGACGGCGGCCTGGAACATGGCCTTGAGCAGGTCGCGGTGGTTCATGGGGCAGGGGCTCCGTTGGCGAGAGGTTGTAACCGTATAGTTACTACGGTTTATCCCCGTCACCAAGCACCCGGGTGGCCAGAAGCTTGATCGCCGCACGCATTTGGGCGGGGTCGGGGAGTTTGAGGAGGATGCCATAGGCCGAAGCCAGAAGCATGCGTGCGGTTATCTCCGGGTCGGGGACGCCCTCTGCGGCGAGCAGATCGGTAAGCTCCGTTTCCACCTGGTCGTCGAGCGCCTTGAGCTTGCCGGCGAGCCGGTGGTGCTCGTTTAAGATCTCGTCCGCATGAGGCGAGCGGGCGAGGAGGTCGGCTGCCACCCCAAGCTTGCCGGCGAGCGCTTCGCCGATCCGTTCATCGAGGGGGCCATGATGGGCCAGCCCGCGATGAAACGCCGCAAGCTTGTCCGCGGCCATCATCTCGATAATGGCCGCATAGATCGCGTCCTTGTCAGGGAAGTAGCTGTAGAGCGTCGCCTTGGCGACGCCGGCTTCCCTGGCGACCATCTCCATCGTCGTGCCCTTGAGCCCAGAGCGCAGGAATACCGCTTCCGCCCCTTCGAGAATCCGACGCCGCCTGTCCCGGCTTCTCATCGATTGTGCCATTGTCGTCATCGCCGTATTGAACGAAATGAACGAATATCATATATATCGTTCAGTTTTGATAATGAGGTCATTATGACAGATCGTGTTCTTCTGACGGGCATCTCGGGTTTCCTCGGCGGCCATATTGCCCTGGCCCTTCTCAATACGGGATATACCGTACGTGGAAGTGTGCGCAACCTTTCCAAGGCTGACAAGGTCCGCCAAACCCTTGAAAATGCTGGCGCTGACACAACCAATCTCGAATTCGTCGCCCTCGACCTGACCCGCGATGAGGGCTGGCGTGAAGCGATGGAAGGCTGCCGCTACCTCCTCCACACCGCCTCCCCCTTCGTTATCCAGATGCCCCGGGACAAGAACGAATTGATCCGCCCCGCCGTAGAGGGCACCGAACGCGCGCTGAACGCCGCACTCGCTGCTGGCGTCGAACGCATTGTCCTGACTTCCTCAATGGCTTCAATAGCTTACGGCCATGATCCGAAACGCACTGCGCCCTTCACGGCAGATGATTGGACCAATCTCGAAGGCCGAGATGTCACTGCCTATGTGGAATCCAAGACCCGCGCGGAACGCCGCGCCTGGGAGCTGATGAAGGCCGCCGGGCGCGAAGACGACCTCGTCACCATCAATCCCAGCGGCATCCTGGGGCCGCTCCTCGACGAAGATCCAGGCACCTCCGCGGCGATCGTTCAGCGCCTTCTCGACGGCACGGTACCGGCAGCGCCACGCGTGCCATTCGTGATCGTCGACGTCCGCGACGTCGCTGCCGCGCATGTTGCCGCGCTGACCGGCGACGTCGGCGGCAAGCGCCTACCCATCGGCGAACGCCCGATGTTCATGTTCGAGGTGGCACAGGTCTTGCGCAAGACCCATGCGGACTATGCCCGGAAGCTTCCGCGTTTCGAAATGCCCGACTGGGCCGTACGCATCTATGCTCTCTTCGACAAGGATATCCGCGGGATTCTCGGGGAACTCGGTATACGCAAAAGCCTCGATTCCAGCACCGCAGAAGCGCTGCTCGGCCGCAGGCTGATTGCAGCGGACCAAGCTGTCTCGGCAACAGCCGAGAGCCTTATTGCGCACAAGCTCGTTTAAACGTCGATCTCGAAATACCCCAGTGCATCGCCGATCGACTCTTCTTCATAGCCCAGATGCGAGAGCAGCACGCGCCCCAGCGCGTCGTTGATCTCGCTCGCGGCCTCGAAATTTTCCTGGCTTGGGTTCTGCGCCAGGGCGTTGAGCGCATCGACGAGCCGCACCAGAAGTTCGTGGACGACCTTATGCTCTTCCATCAGACGATCGGTGACTTTCTTCCACGCTTCGCCCTTTTCCGAAAGGGCCGGGAAGATGTGCGCATCCTCGATCGAGTGGTGCGCGTGGACGATTTGGCAGTGCTGGCCACATAGGTTGCCGAACTGCCGGTAGTTCGAAACCATTTCAAGCGAATCGATGGCCTTCTCGACTTCCGCCGCGCTCATCCTGCCCTTGGCGGTATCCTTGACCACCTGCCGCAGGGTCGTGACGTTCTGGCGGAGATGATCATGGATCATCTTGAGGTGCATGCCGGGCCGGCGCTGGGCGGAGGTGAGGTTTTCGAGTTTTGGTGCACGCGGACGCGTGGCATCATCGAGAAAATTGATGTCGAGAAGCATTGGGAGGAGGCCTGAGATGTCTTGTGGTTCGGTCAATGTAGGCGGTTGGGCACAGATTGCTAGCCCAGCACCTTGCCGGGGTTCAAAATCCCCTTGGGATCGAGCGCGGATTTGATTGAGCGCATCATCGCCATTGCGACAGGGTCTTTGACCTCGGCCAGGAGCCCGGTCTTGAGCTGCCCGATCCCGTGTTCGGCCGAAACCGAACCGCCAAGCTCTCGTACAATGGCATAAACAGCCGCGTGCACCGGCTCGGCGCCGGCCATGAAGGCCGTGGGATCGGCGTCCTCGGGCTGGCTGAAATTGAAGTGGATGTTGCCATCACCCAGATGTCCGAAGGGCACCGGGCGGATGCCCTCGACAATCCCGGCAACAGCCTTCGAACCACGTTCGATCAATGCAGGCACCGCAGTGATGGGCACCGAGACGTCGTGCTTGATCGACGCGCCTTCGCGCGACTGAACTTCCGACATCTGCTCGCGCGCCCGCCACATCGCCTCGCGTTGCGCCAGCGATTCGGCAATCGCGCCGTTGCTGACCAGCCCGGATTCGAATGCCGGCTCGAGCGCCGCCATCAGCGCACCTGGCGCGCGTCCCTCGGGTACCGAAATCTCCACCAGAACGTGCCAAGGCGAGGGCTCAGTGGCCACGTCGTGCTCAAGCATGCTGTGCTTGAGCTGGAAGTCGATCCCAATGCGCGGCATCAATTCGAACGCCGTCAGCGTATTGCCTGCCCGCGCGCGTAATTGTCCGAACAGTTTGAGCGCCGCATCGGGTGAGGCGACGTTGAGGAACGCCGTCTCGTAGTCCGCAGGCTTGGGGAAAAGCTTGAGCGTTGCCGCTGTGATGATCCCAAGCGTGCCTTCGGAGCCGACGAACAGGTCTTTGAGGTCGTAGCCTGTATTGTCCTTCTTGAGGGCGTTGAGGCCCTGATAAAGCGTGCCGTCGGCAAGGACTGCCTCAACGCCCATGCACAGTTCGCGCGCATTTCCATAGGAGAGAACTTGCACACCGCCGGCATTCGTTCCCAGTACACCTCCGATTCGCGCGGACCCCTGCGATGCGATGTGGAGTGGGAACAGGAGTCCTGCGTCTTCTGCGATCTCGCGTGCTTCCTCGAGTGTTGTCCCGGCATTGAGCGTCATGTGCCCCGCTGCCGGATCGACGTTGCGTACGCCCTTCAGCCTGGAAATTGAGACGATCACCTCATCGCCGAACAGCGGCACTTGGCCGCCTACAAGCCCGGTGTTGCCTGCCTGCGGAATGATGCGGACGTTGGTTTCATGCGCCCACGCCATCACGTGCTGTACCTCGGCAACCGTGCGGGGCAGGGCGACCGCGCGTGCCGGCGTGGTGAAACGACGCCGGGGCTCTGTGAGATACCCTGCCATCTCCGAGGGCGCCGATATCACGCTGTCAGCACCCAAAAGCTCAGTGAGCGCGTAGATGATCTGGTCCTGGGAAAGTGTCATAGAGTATCTTGTAGGTCCGCCGTCTTCTTTCGGAACTTGTTATGCCACAACTTGCGGCGTCCCGGCTATGCCGTCGGGGGTATCGCAAAACGCGTCCGCGATCCACCTTGCCCGTCGCTCTGCGCTGTGCCAAAACCCCTGCAAAGGTCATTTTGCGGAGAAAAACATGGCTGGTTTGATGGAAGGCAAGCGCGGGCTCATTATGGGCGTCGCCAACAACCGCTCGATTGCATACGGCATCGCCAAGGCGCTGCACGCACAGGGGGCGGAACTGGCCTTCACTTACCAGGGTGAGGCGCTGCACCGCCGTGTGCTGCCGATCGCCGAGGAATTCGGATCCGACCTCGTGCTGCCATGCGACGTGACCGATGCGGACGCGATGGATGCCGTGTTCAATGTCTTGAAGTCCAAATGGGGTAAGCTCGACTTCCTTGTCCATGCCATCGGCTTTTCCAACAAGGAAGAACTCGATGGGCGCTATATCGACACGACGCCCGGCAATTTCGCGCTGACGATGAACATCTCGGTCTATTCGCTGACCGCACTCGCCAAGCGCGCCGAGCCGCTGATGGAACCGGGCTCCTCGATCCTGACTCTCACTTACTACGGCGCCGAAAAAGTCCTGCCGCACTATAACGTCATGGGCGTCGCCAAGGCCGCGCTCGAAGCGTCCGTGCGCTACCTCGCTGCCGATATGGGCCCCAACGGCATCCGCGTGAACGCGATTTCCGCAGGCCCGATCAAGACGCTTGCCGCGTCCGGCATTGCGGGTCTGCGCGAGATGCTCAAGTGGAACGAGGAGAACGCGCCGCTACGCCGCAACGTCACCATCGACGAGGTGGGCAATTCCTCGCTCTATCTGCTTTCGCCGCTTTCCAACGGCGTGACGGGCGAAGTTCACTACGTGGATTCCGGTTACAATGTCATCGGCATGAGAACGCTCGATGAGAATGAGGGCGAATAACCGCCCGCCTGTTTGAAAAGATCGACTGCCATGACTGCCGTTTCTTGGCCCGACTTCTATTTCGCGCGCCACGGCCAGACCGACTGGAACAAAGAACGCCGCTACCAGGGGAGCCGGGACATCCCGCTCAACGCGACGGGCCGCAAGCAGGCCGACGCGAATGGCGTTCTCTTGCGTTTCCTGCTCGAGGAGGCCGGCACCGACCCGGCAAGTCTCAACTGGTATGCCTCGCCGCTCGGTCGCGCGCGGGAGACGATGGAGCGCATGCGCGCGGCCTTCGACGTGCGGTTGCCCGAGGTACACTACGACCAGCGACTCGTCGAGATTTCCTTCGGCAATCTCGAAGGCCGGCTACACGACGAAATCAATCGGGAGCTTGCCCTCGCGCCGGGCGACCGGGATGCGGACTATTGGCACTTCCGGCCAGAGAACGGCGAGAATTACGATGACGTTGCGCACAGGCTCGTCGCGTTCGCCGAGGAGTTGACGCACCATTGCGTCATTGTCGCCCATGGAGGCATCCTGCGCGTTCTGCGCCATATCGTCGAAGGCGCGGAGCGTAAGGACGTTCTCAACTGGGCGCCGCCCCAAGGCGTGATCGCGCATTTCGTCGGCGGCAGCATGACGCTGCACGCCGCCGAAAAGACGTGGGACGACTAAGCAGCCCGATTGACCTTGGGCCGCAGACCCAAATCCTCAATCGCCTGCATCTGTTCCCGATCAAGCGGTCCGGCCGCTTCAGCGTCGAGCGCGTCTTTCAACTCGGCGCGATTCTTGACGCCGAGCACAAGCGTATCCACTCCCTCGATACCCAGAGCGTAGCGGTGCGCGATGACCGCCGGGTCTTCGCTCCATTCGGCGCAAAGTGCGCGGAACGGTGCGGCTTTGCGGTAGTCGGGCAGATCGCGATTACCTTCGGGGACGTCCCGGTCGAAGCTTCGTGTCAGCGCGCCGGCCTGGACGGCTCGGATACCCATGACGCCGATGCCATTGCGTTGCGCCATGGCGATGATCTCACGCTGGCGCGGTTGTTCGTCCTCGACAACGAGCCCGCCAGGGCTGTCGAGCAGGTTCGCGACGGCTTGCACCGCATGGGGTGCCGGTACGGTGCCGAGCGCATCGAGAATCTGAGGCGTCTTTGCAACGCCCGTAAGGCCCCAGCCGCCGATCAGGCCGTCATCCATCAACCGCTCGAAGGCGGGAATGACATGGTCGCGATAGACCGACCAGCGCGTGAAATGCGAATGGCCGTCCGGTGCCACGCCGTCATCCGGTCGGATTTCGTTATGAAGGAACAGAAGGTCGACGCGATCGAGCCGCATGGCCTTGAGGCTGTCTTCGAGAGAGGCGCGGAATCGAGCATAAGCCTCCTCGCCCGGCGCTGCGGCGAACCCGTATTTCGTCGTCACCTTGACGTGCTCTGGCAGTTGCCCGTTGAACGCCTCGCCGATCAGTGCTTCGCAGACGTTATAGCCGGGCGCGGCGTCAAGAACGTCTATGCCCTCGTCGATCGCCATCTTGATCGTAGCAATGCCTTCTTCACGGGTCGTTTCTCCCCACACCTGGCCAATACCGCCCCCGCCAAGGGTAAGGCGGCTGACCTTGCCGAGATTTCCAAAATCATTGCGTTGCATGGCAGTCCTCCATTGTGTCCATTCGCCCATACTGTGCGACCTTGATCTGCCTGGCGGCTACGGACAGCGATGCAAAGCGATTTTCAAAGCTGAAACACCGCCCTCCGAAAAGCGCATTTCCCTTTGCCGAGCATTCCGTTAGAAAGGCGCCAACTCACTTTCGGGGTGCCAATGAGCTTCAATTCGTTCGGTCAGCTATTCCGCATTACCACCTGGGGCGAGAGCCACGGGCCCGCGCTAGGCGTCGTCGTCGACGGCTGCCCGCCGGGCCTGCCAATCAGCGCCGAGGTGATCCAGCGAGATCTCGACCGCCGCAAGCCCGGACAGTCGCGTTATACGACCCAGCGCCGCGAAGCGGACATGGTGAAGATCCTTTCGGGCGTTTTCGAGGACGAGCGGACCGACGGCTTGCGCACGACCGGCACGCCGATCTCGCTGATGATCGAAAACACCGATCAGCGCTCCAAGGACTATTCCGATATCCGTGACAAGTTTCGGCCAGGGCACGCGGACTATACCTATTTCCAGAAATACGGCATCCGCGACTATCGCGGTGGCGGACGATCCTCCGCGCGCGAGACGGCTGCGCGCGTTGCAGCGGGCGCGGTGGCGAAGCTCGTTATCCCGGAGGTCAGGATCAGGGCTTCGCTCGTCCAGATCGGGCCGCACAAGATCGATTACGCCAACTTCGATTGGGACGAAGTCGACAACAATCCCTTCTTTTGCGCCGATCCCAAGGCGGCTGAATTCTGGGCCGAATATCTCGACGGCATTCGCAAAAAAGGCTCATCCGTGGGAGCTGTTATCGAGGTAGTTGCAGAGGGCGTTCCGGCAGGCTGGGGCGCACCGGTCTACGGCAAGCTCGATCAGGACATCGCTTCGGCAATGATGAGCATCAATGCGGTGAAGGCGGTCGAAATCGGCGCGGGCTTCGAGACTGCGGCGCTGACCGGCGAGGAGAATGCCGACGAGATGCGTTCCGACAAGCCGATGCCGAAATTCCTGTCCAACAAGGCCGGCGGCATTCTGGGTGGGATTTCCAATGGTGATCCCCTCATCGCGCGTTTTGCGGTCAAGCCGACGAGTTCGATCCTGACACCGCGCGAGACGGTGACGACCGCCAATGAGGATGTCGATATCGTGACCAAGGGGCGCCACGATCCATGCGTGGGGATTCGTGCTGTGCCCATAGGCGAAGCCATGATGGCGATTGTTCTCGCCGATCATTATTTGAGGCATCGCGGGCAGACCGGCCGTGACGGCGGCATCGGTTTTAGGGAGTAGGACGATGGCGAAAAGCGAATCTGACGCACGGGTTGAAGTCGCGCTCGAGGCGATGAAGCGTGGCGGCATGGTTGTCGTCATCGACGACCATGACCGCGAGGGCGAAGGCGACATCGTCGTCGCTGCGTCCATGATCACGTCTGAGCAGATGGCCTTTATCGTGCGGCACACTTCGGGGATCGTCTGCGCGCCGATCAGCAGCGAGCGGGCCGCAAAGCTCCATCTCGACCCGATGGTGGCGGTTAACGATTCTGCGCATTCGACAGCGTTTACGGTTTCGATCGATTTCAAGCACGGCACGACGACGGGAATTTCGGCAGACGATCGCACAGCAACCGTTCGCGCGCTTGCGAACGGCAATGTGGGCGCAGAAGATTTCTCGCGTCCGGGGCACATTTTTCCTCTGATCGCCCGGCGCGGCGGCGTACTGATGCGCTCGGGTCATACCGAGGCGGCGGTGGATTTGTGCAAGCTCGCGGAGCTTCCCGACGTCGGCGTCATCTGTGAACTGGTCAATGACGACGGCACCGTGACGCGCGGCGAGCAGGTGTCGGAATTCGCCAAGGCACACGACCTGCCGCTCGTGTCGGTGGCTGACCTCATCGCCTACCGCCAACGCCGCGAAAAACTGATCGAGCGGGCAGGGACTTTCGATATCCAAACGGGCGCGGGTAAAGCCATCGCCTACGCCTATACGACTCCGTACGACCGCGTGCAGCACCTTGCCATCGTCTTCGGCGATATCTCGCGCGGCGAAAACATTCCGGTTCGCCTGCAGCGCGAGGATATCGTCTCGGACGTTTTCGGCGGAGCGTCCAAGCTTAATACAACTCTCGAAAACCTTGCCCAAACAAGTGGTGTTCTGGTCTATCTGCGCGAGGGAACTGCTGGCGTGGCCCATGACGGCGGTGCAGACGAGAGCGAAACGCACCGCTCGGCCAAGGATCGCGAGGCCGAATGGCGCGAGGTCGGTTTGGGCGCGCAGATTTTGCGCGACCTGGGGATTTCTTCGATCAAGCCCATGGCGTCACGCTCGCGACGTTATATCGGGCTCGAAGCGTTCGGGATCACCATCGCCGAATAAACGGCTCAGCAGATTTTGTGCTTGCGCTTGAGCCGCGTTGGCCGCGAACGTTTGAAGGTGCGCGCGACCGCGCCCTTCGACTTTTGCTCAAGCACGGTAAGCGCATCGTCGAGCCAGTCCCAGCGCCGGCGGGCGCGGCGGACGAGGCGCAGCGCGGTTTTGGATGTTCCAATCAGGATGAAGAGTGCAAGCGCCATCATCGGGACGCCAAAGGGGATTGGGGTCGGGGCGACGATGGCGCCGACGATCAAAAGCACCAGGGCGAACGGGACGAGGACAAACCGCGCCATCTGCAATTTTCCCACATCTTAGAGCCGGAACGCCGCGATATACTCCATATTTCCGTTCCCGCCCGTAAGGGGCGACGGCAAGCGCATAACCAGTGTCCAGCCCAGTTGCGCCATATGATCGATCACCGCCTGAACCGCAGCGTCGACATGTGACCCCTCGATGACAATGCCGCCTTTGCCGATGAAGTCGCGACCGACTTCGAATTGTGGCTTGATGAGCAGCACTGCCTCCGCCCCAAGCTTACAAAGCTTAGATGGCGGTGAGATGACTTTGGCGAGCGAGACGAAACTGACGTCGCAGACGAGCATGTCGATGGGTTCGGGGACGAGCGCCTCGTCGAGGTCACGGGCGTTGGTGCCTTCCAGCGAGACGACGTTGGGGAGCGCGGCTATGTCCGGGTGCAATTGCCCATGCCCAACATCGACGGCGTAGATTTTTTCAGCGCCGCGTTGTGCGAGAACCTGCGAGAATCCTCCTGTCGAGGCACCGAGATCAAGGCAGACCTTGCCCTTGGGATCGAACCCCGCGCCGTCGAGTCCCGCAACGAGCTTGAGGGCGGCGCGGGAAACATAGCCCCCCACCGGGTCGGATATGGCGATAACGTCGTCGTGGGCAACCTGCTGGCCCGCCTTGCGTGCGGTGATGCCGTTGACCGTCACGACACCGCGCTTGATCGCATCGGAAGCCCGCGCACGCGAAGGAACGAGGCCGCGGGCCTCGAGCGCGCGGTCGAGCCTTTCGCGTTCGCTCATGCCCCGGTGAGACGCCGGATCTTGTCCATCGCTGTGCTGGTGTCCTCGCCATACGCGATGGTGCCGAAAAACTCGCCCTCCGCGTCGATCATATAGACCGACGAGGTGTGGTTGACGAGATATTCGCTGGAGCCTTCAGGCTCGACTTTCTCGGAGAAAACGCCATAGGAGCGCTTGATCTGCTCGGTCTGTGCTTCGTTGCCCACAAGGCCGAAAACATCCTCGCCGAAATTGGAGAGATAGGTGCGCACCGTTTCGACCGTGTCGCGCTCGGGGTCGACGGTCACGAAGATGATGTTGAGGTCTTCCGCACCGAGCTCCAGCTGCTCTTTCCAGGCCGTGGCTTCAGCCAGCGTGAGCGGGCAGACGTCCGGACAATAGGTGTAGCCGAAGAACATTAGCGTCGGCGTTCCTTGAAGGTCCGCTTGCGTGAAGGTCTCGCCCGTTGCGGTCGAAACCATTTCGAACGGCCCGCCGAACATCGAACCCGAGCGGTCCATAGGGCGCGTGAAATAGATGACCGTTGCAGCAATGGCGGCAAGCGCCACAAGCGCCCAAAGGGCGATGCGAACCTTATTGAGCACTGTTTTTTCCCCCGGAAATTGTCTCTCGCTTTATTGCCCGTCCAGCGGCTCTGTGCCCGTAGGCGTGCCGTCTTTCGCGAGCGTGATCTTCTCGATGCGAGCCTCGGCCTGTTTGAGCAGGGTTTCGCAATGGCGCTTGAGCGCCTCGCCGCGCTCGTAAATGGCGATCGACTCCTGCAGGGGGGCCTTGCCGCTTTCGAGCTGCTGGACGATCTTTTCGAGCTCGTCGAGAGCAGCCTCGAAGCTCAGTTCCGAAATCTCGGTCATTTCGATATCCTTCTAGTCTTCTTCATGTTCCCGTCCGGCTTCACCGGTCAGAAGGACACCGACATGCGCCGCGACTCCGGAGGCAAGGCCAGCAAGATCGTAGCCGCCTTCCAGCATCGAGACCATCCGGTTTGAACATCGCTTGCCCGCGATGTCCAACAACTTTCCCGTGAGCCATGCGTAATCGTCCGCCACCCATTCGAGCTGCGCCAGCGGATCGCGCCGCTCGGCATCGAACCCTGCCGAAACGAGGATGATATCGGGCCGAAACGCATCGAGCGCAGGGAGGATGCGGTCACGATAGACCTCCCGCATCGCCGCGCCGCCCGAACCTTCCGGCAACGGGCAATTGACGATGTTCCCCACGCCGGTTTCGTCGGGGTGCCCGGTACCCGGATAGAGCGGCCATTGGTGCGAGGAGGCGTAGAAGACGGTCGGATCGGCCTTGAAAATGTCTTGCGTGCCATTGCCGTGATGCACGTCGAAATCGACGATGGCGACACGCTCTGCGCCGTGGAGCCGCTGGGCCTGGCGGGCAAGGATGGCGATGGTGTTGATGAGGCAAAAGCCCATCGAGCGGTCGCGTTCGGCGTGATGCCCCGGCGGCCGCGCGGCGACGAAGGCGTTGTCCGCTTCCCCCAGAACGACCGCTTCGAGCGCACGCAACCCGCCGCCGAGCGCCGTACCTGCGGCTTCGAGGCTCTTGCCCGAGACGAAGGTGTCCGCGTCGATCTGCCCGATGCCCTCGGCGGGGCGCATCCTGCGGATCGTGTTGAGCACCGATGGCGCATGGACGAGTTCGGCGAGCGCCAGATCGCCCGCGGGCGCATCCTCACGCTGCAATCGGTCGAAGCGCGGCTGGGCGAGCACGTTGGCGATGGCCTCGAGCCGCTCAGGGCGCTCGGCATGGCCTTTTGGCGTTACGTGCTTGTCACCATTCGTCTGGCTGACCAGAAGGGTCGTCATGGGTTTGAACATTCTCCGTTGAACCACTTCTTGACGGGACACAATTGCCTTGTCAAACAGCGTCGATGCGCGCCCCACAGAAAGACCCGAAAACGATTGAAGAGGCCGCCGCGATCCTGCGGTCGGGAGCACTGTGCGCTTTTGCCACGGAGACCGTTTACGGACTCGGCGCGGACGCGACCAATTCGGACGCCGTGCTCGCGATCTACGAAACCAAGGGCCGCCCGCGCTTCAATCCGCTCATCTGCCACTGCCCCGATATGGAGATGGCGCGCAAGATCGCGGTGTTCTCCCCGCGCGCCGAGGAGCTTGCCGAACGCTTCTGGCCCGGACCGATGACGCTGGTGCTGCCGCTGGCGCCCGATGCGGAACTATCGGATCTCGTCACCGCCGGGCTCGGCACTGTCGCGCTGCGCATTCCCGGGCACGAGGCCGCGCGAAAGCTGGTCGCTGCGGTGGGGCGCCCGGTGGCCGCGCCTTCGGCCAACCCCTCGGGCAAACTCTCCCCTACGACCGCCGAGGCGGTGCGGCGGGGGTTTGCGGGCCGCGTGCCTGTGCTCGACGGTGGGGCGTGCGAGAGCGGGCTGGAATCGACGATCCTTGCAGTCGAGGGCAGCACCGTCACGCAATTGCGCGCCGGCGCCCTGCCGCGCGAAGCGGTGGAGGCGGCGCTGGGGATCGCGGTACCGGTGGCGGGGCATAATGCGGCGGTGGCCGCGCCGGGGATGCTTTTGAGCCATTACGCGCCCGATGCCCGGCTGCGGCTCAACGCCGAAACGCCCCACGCCGATGAAGCTTATCTCGGCTTCGGCGACTTTACGGGGGAGGGCGCCCGCGCCGCGCTCAACCTGTCGCCCATGGGCGATCTGCACGAGGCTGCGCGCAACCTCTTTTCCTTCCTCGCCCGGCTGGACGCCTCGGACGCCGGGAAGATCGCCGTGGCGCCGATCCCGATGACGGGGTTGGGCGAGGCGATCAACGACCGGCTGGAACGCGCTGCCGCGCCGCGAGGTTAGACGAACAACGTCCCATCTTGTTTTGTTCGCGCGTGGCTGATATTGTGCGCGCACACGTTCGATGCTCTTAGCTACCTGATTTCCCGGTTCTGCCGGTCACTTGGATACCTGATCTGCAAGACGTTTAGATCCTAAAGAGAGGATCGGCTTGCTTGCATAAGCGGCAAGAAACCCTGCCACTGAAAGGATCCATCATGGTTTCCGGCAAAGTCAAATTCTTCAACACCACCAAAGGCTTCGGCTTCATTCAGCCCGACGAGGGCGGCCAGGATGCATTCGTGCATATCTCGGCTGTCGAGCGCTCGGGCCTTTCGACCCTCGTCGAAGGCCAGGCGGTGACCTACGATCTGGAAAAGGGTCGCGACGGTCGTACGTCAGCGATCAACATCCAGGAAGCCTAAGGCTTTCAAAGGCCGCCTCCGGGCGGCCTTTTCTTTTTTGGAGGCGTCCCAAGAGTGCCCAAAGTCAGTCCGCAGCGCAAAACACTGGAACTGGAAGCCCGCCAGCGCGAGGCGCTCCGCCAGGAGGAACTGGCTTTAGAGGCAACCCGCGCCAAAACCGCCCGCCTGCGGGCCCTCCGGCTCGAAAAAGAAGAGCAGGACGAAAAAGACCGCATAGCTGCCGGCCCCGTCCGCCGCGTACGCAAAAAGCCCGTCCGCGGATAAAATCCCCAAACGAGACACACCTATTCGTCCGACGGCCTTGAAGCCTCGGATGTCAAATAGCGTGGACGGTATGCGGCGAGACGCGCCTCATACTGATTATAGATGCGAGGCACGCCTCGCCGCATACGTCCGGGATTTTTGGCTTGGCGTCCGCTCGGGCTGGGGCCAATCCCCGCCGCCTTTCGGCGGTTACCACAGCTCGGCCGTGGCTGGCCTCGGTGACGTTTGGGCCTCCGCTGGGACGACTCCCATCGGACCCGGACCGGTCCCGCCCAAACGTTCGTTGCGCCTGCGCCCATCAAAAGCGGGTCCGTGAGAAGCATCATAAGCGAGGTTTCGGGGGCGGGGATAAGTTTCTCGGGGGAACCGCTGCGGCCAGGCGTTCGGTGTGTGGTGCAAGAGCCGAGAGCGGCGCGCATACCTGGCCCCGGCACAAGGCCGGGGTGACAGATTGGGGATGGTGCAAGGTGGTGCCATACTCCAATTGTCATCCCGGGCTCGTCCCGGGACAAGGTATCCGCGCCGTTATCGGTTCTTTCCCTACCCTCCGCCAATTTACTGAAAGCTTGAGCATCGCCGTTCCCCAAAGTAGCTTTCGTGTGGGGGCGTCATCATGTTCACCCCAACTCCACCCACCCCCGCCGATCCGCCGCAATATACGACTGAATCTGCTTGACCACCTGATCTGCGTGCCGGGTCGCCAGCTTGTCCGCCGCCTCCACATCCCGCCGCTCGATCGCCGCGATGATCGCCTCGTGTTCCTCGACATATTGCCGGGGCACCTCGTCGTTGAACGAGGAATAATAGAGTCGCAGGATGCGGCGGTTTTCGTCGAGAACTTTTGAGAATAGCTCAGTGTAGTACTTGTTCTTGCCCGCCCGGGCGATCTCGGCGTGGAAGGCGCTGTTGGCGGCGATCATGGCGGGGGCGTTCTTCTGGGCAACGGCTTCGAGATAGTCGGTCTGGCGGGCGCGGATAGTTTCGAGTTCGGCTTCGGTGCGGTTTTGGGCGGCGAGCCGCGTGGTGACGCGGTACATGAGCGTCAGGGCGTCGAAAAAGCTCGAAAGATTCAGGAAGTCGATGTTGGAGACGATGGTCGAGCGGTTGGGAAGGGTTTCGACGAGCCCGTCCGCCGCCAGCCGCACCAGCGCCTCGCGGATCGGCGTGCGCGACATGGCGAAGCGGGTGGAGAGCTGGGCCTCGTCGATGGGGCTACCGGGGCGCAGGGTGAGGTCGATGATTTCGGCCTTGAGCTGCTCGTAAACCGTGCGCACGCCCGAGCCGCGCGGGCGAGGGGTGGCGGGGGGTTTAGGCTTTTTGGGCGGGGTCATCGGTGGTGGGCTCCGGCGGTTCCATTCGAGGAGAATTTTTAGGGATTGACCGGCGGGTCGACAAGCTGCAATCTTCTTGTCGACAAATAAAATATAAAGTGGATGCGGGGCGTGACCAAAGGCGCCCGGTTATCCGCGCACGAGAGGAAGGACCAAGCCCATGTGGACCGGCATGATGCCCGCCATCACCACCAAGTTCAAAGAGGATGGCAGTCTCGATGCGGCGGCGACCGAGAAATCGATGGCGCTGCAGATCGCGGCGGGAAACGCGGGGATCATCACCTGCGGCACGCTGGGCGAAGGCAATATGCTCAGCCATGACGAACGGCTCGAAGTGGTGCGGATCGCCAAGTCGGTGACAGGGGCGAAACCGGCGCTGCTGACCGTCTCCGAGCCGGGGACGCGGGAGGCCTGCGACCTCGCCAGGCGCGCGGCGTCAGCCGGTGCGGACGGGCTGATGGTGGTGCCCTCGCCGATCTATCACACCAATTATGAGGAGACGATCGCGAACCTCAAGGCCATCGCGGCGGCGGGGAATTTGCCGATCATGATCTATTCGAACCGGGTGAGCTATCGCGTCGACGTGACGCCGGAGATGATGGTCGAGCTCGCCGAGGACGAGCATATGGTTGCGATCAAGGAAAGCTCGGACGATATCCGGCGGTGCACGGAGATTTTCAACACCGTGGGCGACCGGTTCAAGGTGTTCACAGGGGTCGACAACCTGGGGCTCGAGGCCATTCTGATGGGGTGCGACGGCTGGGTGTCGGGGGTTTCGATTGCGATTCCGGAGGAAAACCAGAAGCTTTACGATCTGGCCAAGGCCGGGCGGATCGAAGAGGCGCGGGAGCTCTACCGCTGGATGCGGCCACTGCTCGATCTTGACGTCTCGACCTTCCTCGTCCAGCAGATCAAGCTGGCCGAGAAGATCGCGTTCGGGTCGGAGGAATATGTCCGCGCTCCGCGCATGCCGCTCGTCGGCGAGCACCGCGCGCGGGTGGACGCGCTGGTGAACGAACGCTTCGCGTGCAGGCCGGACCTTTCGAAGTATAACTAGCTGTTTGGAAGATACAGATGGTCTCCCGTGACATTGTGGTGATCGGTGCCGGCGTGGTCGGGCTCTCGGTCGCGCTGGCGCTCAAGGCGCGGGGGCGGGACGTGACCGTGCTCGACAAGACCGGGCCGGGCGCGGGGGCTTCGGCAGGCAATGCCGGGGCGTTCGCGTTTTCCGAAATCATTCCGCTGGCGACGCCGGGGATCATGCGCAAGGCGCCCAAATGGCTCCTCGATCCGCTCGGGCCGTTGAGCGTTCCGCCGCGCTACGCGCTCAAGATTGCGCCGTGGCTCTTGCGGTTCTGGCGGGCGAGCTGGCCGGACCGGTATGCGGCGGCGGTTAAGGCGCAGAGTGCGCTGATGCGGGTATCGCAGGAGGCGCTGGAGCGGCAGATTGCCGACTACGGGCTTGAAGAGCTGATCCGGCGCGAAGGGCAATTGCAGCTTTACGAGGGCGCGCGGGAGTTCGAGGCGAGCCTGCCGGGGTGGCGGTTGCGCGAAGAGGCGGGGATCGCGTTCGAGCACCTCGAAGGGCCCGAGGCGATTGCGCGGGTGCAGAAGGGGATCGCACCGCGGTTCACCCATGCCGGATATACGCCGGGTTGGTTCAACGTTACCGATCCGATGGTCTGGACGCGGACGCTTGCGGAGCGGTTCAAAGAGCGCGGCGGGGCGGTGGAGACCGCCGAGGTGCGCGGGATCGCGGCGCGGGATGGCGCGGTGAGCATCGAGACGGGGGATGGCGAGATCCTTGCCGGACATGTGGTGGTGAGCGCGGGCGCGTGGTCGCGGCGGCTGACGCGGCAACTCGGGCACGACGTTCCGCTCGAGACCGAGCGGGGGTATAACACGACGCTGCCCGCCGGGGCGTTTCCACTCGAGACGCATCTGACCTTCGGCGGGCACGGGTTTGTCGTCTCGCGCATCGGCGAGGGCGTGCGCGTGGGCGGCGCGGTGGAGCTGGGTGGGCTCGACCTGCCGCCGAACTTCAGGCGTGCCGAGGCGATGTTGAAAAAGGCCGCGCGATTCCTGCCGGGGTTGAAAACCGGCGGAGGGACGCAGTGGATGGGCTTCAGGCCCTCTATGCCCGATAGCCTGCCGGTGATTTCTCCCGCGCCGGGGGTGAAAGGCGTCACCTATGCGTTCGGGCACGGACATCTGGGATTGACGCAGTCGGCGGGGACGGGCGAGCTTGTCGCAGGAATGGTGTGCGGCGAGGCGCCGGGCATCGATGTGGCGCCCTTCCGGGCGGACAGGCGCTAGAATGATCCATACGTTCCAGTGCATTGACGGGCATACGTGCGGCAATCCGGTGCGGCTGGTGTCCGGCGGCGGGCCACGGCTCGAGGGCGCGACGATGCTCGAAAAGCGCGCGCATTTTCTTGAGCAGTTCGACTGGATCCGGACCGCGCTGATGTTCGAGCCGCGCGGGCACGACATGATGTCGGGCGCGATCCTTTATCCGCCGACGCGGGAGGATTGCGATGTGGCGATTCTCTTCATCGAAACCTCGGGGTGCCTGCCCATGTGCGGGCACGGCACCATCGGCACGGTGACGATGGCGCTCGAAAACGGGCTGGTGACCCCGCGCGACCCTGGGGTGCTGCGTCTCGATACGCCAGCTGGGCTGGTGGTGGCCGAATACCGGCAGGAGGGGCGGTTCGTCGAAGAGGTGCGGCTGACGAACGTGCCGTCGTTTCTCTACGCGACCGGTCTGAGTGCCGAAGTGCCCGGGCTCGGGGCGGTCCGGGTGGATGTGGCGTTCGGGGGGAATTTTTACGCGATTGTCGACCCTCAGGAGACTTTCCGCGATATGGCGGATCACCGCGCGGTCGATTTGATCGGCTGGTCGCCGCAATTGCGGGCGGCGCTCAACGCGAAATACGAGTTCGTGCATCCCGAAAAGCCGCAGATTTCCGGGCTGAGCCATATTCTTTGGACTGGCGCGCCGACCGAGCCGGGCGGGACGGCGCGCAATGCGGTGTTTTACGGCGACAAGGCCATCGACCGCTCGCCCTGCGGAACGGGCACGTCCGCGCGCATGGCGCAGTGGGCGGCCAAGGGTAAGCTCGCGGTGGGGGAT
This sequence comes from Pelagibacterium halotolerans, assembly GCF_044811015.1. Classification (GTDB taxonomy): domain Bacteria; phylum Pseudomonadota; class Alphaproteobacteria; order Rhizobiales; family Devosiaceae; genus Pelagibacterium; species Pelagibacterium halotolerans_A. Next base: position 1,443,486 of record NZ_CP085243.1, on the reverse strand, counting down.
GAGTTCATCCACGAGTCGATCATCGGCTCGCTGTTTCGTGGCCGGATCGAGGGGGTGGCGAAGGTGGGGGATTTCGACGCGATCATCCCCTCGGTCGGCGGATGGGCGCGGATGACGGGGTACAATACGATTTTCGTTGATCCGAGGGATCCGTATGCGCACGGGTTTGTGGTGCGTTGAGCCGCCTCAATTGCTCAAATCGTACCGCTTGAGCTTTTCGTAAAACTGGCTGCGGGAGACGCCGAGCAGGCGCGCGGCGACGGCTTTTTGGCCGTTGGCGCGTTTGAGGGCGTCGATCATCGCTTCGCGTTCGGCGCGGGCGCGGGCGTCGGCGAGTTCGGGGGCTTCGGTTGAAGCCGGGCGCGAGGGCCGCGGCATGGCGCGCGCGATGATTTCAGCGTCAAGGGTTTCGGTGGGCGCGATGGCGGCGGCGCGTTCAAGCGTGTTGCGGAGTTCGCGGACGTTTCCGGGCCAATCGTGCTGGCACAGCAAGGCGATCGCTTCGGGCTCGAGGCTCCAGCCGGCCATATCCTCGGCGCGGGGGATGGTGTCGAGGAGGCGTTCGCAGATGGGGCCGATGTCTTCGAGGCGGTCGCGCAAGGGCGGGACGTTCACGGTGAGGACCGCGATGCGGTAGTAAAGGTCGGCGCGGAATTTGCGCTCAGCCATCAGCTCGTCAAGGTCCTGCGAGGTGGCGGCGATGATGCGGACGTCGATTTTCTTGACAGCATTCGAGCCCAGCGCCTCGATCTCGCCTTCTTGCAGGACGCGCAGGAATTTGGCCTGGATCGAGAGCGGCATGTCGCCGATTTCATCAAGGAACAGCGTGCCGCCATGGGCGAGCTCGAACTTGCCCTTGCGCTGCTTTTTCTCCGCGCCCGTATAGGCGCCGGGCGCAACGCCGAAGAATTCGGACTCGAGCAGCGACTCAGGAATTGCGGCCATGTTAACGGCGACGAAAGGCCCCTCGGCGCGGTCCGAGGCCTGGTGCAGGGCGTGGGCGAGGAGTTCTTTGCCGGTGCCGGTTTCGCCGAGGAGAAGCGCCGGGCCGTCACGGAGCGCGAAGCGGCGGATCTGGGATTTGAGCTCCTGAACAAGCTCGCTCGTGCCCACGAAATTCGAGAGCGAATATTTGGTCTGCCGCTCGCGGGTGAGGGCAGCCTGGGCGCGGGTGAGCTGGCGCTGCAGGGATTCGACCTTTTTGAGGATCGGCGCGAGATAATCGACATTGTCGTAGAAGACGAAGCCTATGGCGCCTTGAACGACACCGTCCTCGTCTTTTAATGGAATTCGGCAGACGACAAACTGGCGGTCATCGAACTGCATGATGTCGAGAAGGCTTGGACGGCCGGTCTTGACCACACGGCGCAGTTGGGAATGCGGCAGCACGTCCTCGACGGGACGACCAACGGGGTCGAAATCTTCCGCCAGCTTCAGAAGGCGACGATATCTCCCGTCGAGCCAGAGGATGCGCGCATCCGCGTCCACCATGATCGCGCCTTCGAAATACTCCCGGAGCATATCGAAGGCCCCCATCGCGGCGGCGACAAGGGCGGGGGGCGTATTGCCAGACGGTCCAATAGTTTCGATCATCGGCGGGTTCTCCTCGACCCGAGGCTACGCCTGTCCCGCTAGACCTGCAACTGCGGGAGATCGCGATAGGCGGCAAGGCATTCAGGATTGGCGAGCGCGGTAGTGTTTTTGACCGGGCGCCCATGGATCGTATCGCGCACAGCAATCTCGGAGATCTTGCCCGAGCGGGTGCGCGGGATCGCCGGGACCGCGATGATCCTTGCCGGGACGTGCCTGGGACTCGCGCCCGCGCGGATGCGGCTGCGGATCTCCTTTTCCATCGCCTCGTCGAGCGCGCGGCCTTCGCGCATCTTGACGAACAGGATGACGCGCTGATCACCGTCGATGTCCTGTCCAACGGCTACAGCCTCTTCAATAGCGTCGAGCGTTTCGACCTGACGATAGATCTCCGCCGTGCCGATGCGCACGCCGCCTGGGTTGAGGGTCGTGTCGGAGCGGCCATGGATGATGAAGCCGCCCGAGGGGCGCCTTTCGACGAAGTCGCCATGCGCCCAGACGCCGGGGAAGCGGGAGAAGTACGCTTCGGTGTAGCGGCTGCCGTCCGTGTCGGCCCAGAATTTGACAGGCATGGACAGGTGCGGATTGCGGCATATCAGTTCGCCCGGGGCACCGGAGACCGGATTGCCGTCGTCATCGACCGTATCGACGTCCATGCCGAGGAGCGCGCATTGGAGCTCCCCGCGCCGCACCGGAAGCATCGGATTGCCGCCGAGGAAACATCCACAGATATCGGTGCCGCCCGAGATCGAAGCGAGGTGCACGTTCTTTTTCCAGTCGTTGTAGATGTAATCGAAGCTTGCGGGGATCAGCGGCGAGCCGGTCGAGAGGATGAGCCTGAGCTGTTCGAGCTTGTGGCTTTGCCCCGGCTTGAGGCCGGCCTTGGCGCAGGCGTCGATGTATTTTGCGCTGGTGCCGAAGACGGATATGTCCTCGGCGTCGATGAGGTCCAACAGGCGGCCGGCCTCGGGGTAGAAGGGGTTGCCGTCATAGGTGACGAGCGTTGCGCCCAGCGACAGGCCGGAGACCTGCCAGTTCCACATCATCCAGCCGCAGGTGGTGAAATAAAAGAAGCGCTCGTTGGCGCGGATGTCACAGTGGAGCGCGAGTTCCTTCTTGTGCTGGATCAGAAGGCCGGCCGCCGAATGGGTGATGCATTTGGGCTTGCCCGTGGTGCCGGAGGAAAAGAGGATGACGAGCGGTGCGGAAAAGTCCATGCGCTCAAAGGTGATGTTTTGCGGGGTATGGGCGCCGAGCGCGTCGTCCCATGAGACAGCCGGTAGGTCCGCGACCGATGGGGGCACATCACCGACAGTGACGATGCGGTTGAGGCTGGTGCCCTCGGCGACGGCGCGGATGGTCGACGTCACGTCGATGGCCTTGCCGGCGTAGGAATAGCCCGGCACCGCGATCAGCACCTTGGGGTCGATCTGGCACAGCCGGTCCGACGCGCCGGCGGGACCGAAGTCGGGCGAGCATGAGGCCCAGATTGCCCCGATGGCCGAGGTGGCGAGATAACCGATGATCGCTTCGATATCGTGCGTGACGATGGCCGCGACGCGGTCGCCGCGACCAACCCCTTCGGCGCGCAGGACCTGGACGAGCCGGGAGACCGCATCATAGAGCCCGCCCCAGCTTATGGCCCGGCGCGTGCCGTCGTCGCGGTGGGCGATGATGGCGGGGTTGTCGTCGCGGCGCTGGAGGAGGTTTTCGGCGTAGTTGAGTTTGGCGCCGGGGTAGAACTGCGCATCACGGATGGTTTCGCCGGGGATGAAGGCGGCTTCGCCCCTGTCGCCGATGATGCCGAGTTCGTCCCAGAGGGCACCGTAGAAGGTGTCAGGGTCGTTGATCGACCAGTCGAGGAGGGCGGCGTAGTTCTCTGGCGCGGCGCCATGCAGGGGGCGGGTTTTGTTGGCGAAGCCCCAGAGGGCGGTGGCGCGGACCGCTGTGTCGGTGGGTTTCCAGAGGATATCGTTCATTGTCTCCTCCTTACCGTTCAACACACATGGCGATGCCCATGCCGCCGCCGATGCAGAGCGTCGCGACGCCGCGTTTGACATTGCGGCGGGTCATCTCGTGAATGAGCGTCGTCAGAACCCGTGCGCCCGAGGCGCCGATGGGATGCCCCAGTGCAATGGCGCCGCCATTGACGTTGACGCGGTCGGGGTCGATGTCGAGGTCATCGACGACGGCGAGACTCTGCGCCGCGAAGGCTTCGTTAGCCTCCCAGAGGTCGACGCTGTCGGCGGACCAGCCGGCCTTTTGAAGCGCCTTGCGCGATGCGGCTATGGGGCCGAGACCCATGACGGCGGGATCAAGTCCGGTCGTCGCCCAGGAGACGATGCGCGCCATGGATGTTGCGCCGTGGGATTTGAGCGCGCCGTCCGACATCAGGACGAGCGCGGCAGCACCGTCGTTAATGCCCGAAGCGTTGCCTGCGGTGACGGTGCCATCGGCCTCGAAGGAGGGTTTGAGCTTAGACATGCCTTCGAGCGTAGAGTCGTGGCGGATGAGTTCGTCTTCGGAGACGACAGTTTCGCCCTTTCGGGTCTTGATGGTGACCGGAACGATCTGGGCAGCGAAGCGGCCTTCTTTCGTTGCGGCGGAGGCTTTCTGGTGGGATGCGAGCGCGAAGGCGTCCTGCGCCTGGCGGCTGATGCCGCATTGGCGGACGACGTTTTCCGCCGTCACGCCCATGGGATAGCCGTAGAACGCGTCCACCAACCCGTCGCGCATCACCGTGTCGATGAGGGTGATGTCGCCGAGCTTCTTGCCGGCGCGCAGTGTCGCGACATGTGGTGCCTGGCTCATCGATTCCTGTCCGCCGGCAACTATGACGTCCGCGTCGCCGCAGAGTATTTGCTGATAGCCCAGCGCAACGGCCCGCAAGCCCGCGCCGCAGACCTGATTGACGCCGAAGGCTGTGCTGGCGTCTGGAACGCCCGCGCCGCGCGCGGCCTGCCGGGCGGGGTTTTGGCCGGTCCCGGCGGTGAGCACCTGGCCGAGAATGGTTTCCTCAACCGCGTCGGGACGAACGCCCGCCGCATCGAGTGCAGCTCTTATCGCAATTGTGCCCAACGCGTGTGCGGGAAGCGAGGCCAACCCGCCGTTGAGAACGCCGATAGCCGTGCGTTTGGCCGCGACGATGTGGACGTCTGTGGTCATTCATTCTCCTCCCGGCGCGCTAGTTCGCACCTGTTGTGGCGATAGCGTATAGCGTACCGCTTTCTGGCCTGGGGCAGAAAGAGGCAACCGTGCATCGTGCATGCTTGCAGCGCCTCCGGTGTGAAGCAATGCCCGTGCCAGTGGTCTCGCCGGCTTATCGTCGCACGCCTTTGCGCCGGTGGGGCTGGTGGGTTTGTGGTCCGATGCGCTAGCCCGTACGTCGCCACCCAGACGAGCCCGAGGTGTCCGGTTTGACGGACAGACATGTCCGGCACATCGGACAGGCGCCGGTGCGCCGCCCCATCCGAAATGCAACGTGGTGGAGACCAAACCCTTACCGCGCCAGACCTCCCAGGACTGGTCCGCCAAACTGGCACGGTCCTTGATAGGCCTATGCGTAACAAGGCGGGCCGACGAACGGTCCGGACGAGACAAAGGGATGGAACCTCGGTGTCCGAGAAGGTCGAACATCGTGTTGTGCTGGTCACTGGCGCAACGAGCGGGATAGGATTAGCGATCGCAAAGCGGTTCGCGGCGGCGGGTCATACGGTCGCAGTCAACGGCGTTGAAGCCGATGCCGAGGCGGCGTCGGCGGTTGCGGAAACCGCGGCGGAAGGCGGTAAGGCTGAATATTTCAAGGCCGATCTTTCCGATGACAATCAGGCTGCGGCGCTCGCGGGCCGGGTGCTCGAGCGGTTCGGACGCGTCGATGTGCTGATCAACAATGCGGGTATCCAGAAGGTCGCGGCCATTGAGGACTTTCCGTCTGAGGATTGGCATCGGATCATCGCCGTCAGCCTCGACAGCGCCTACCATACGATCCGCGCCGCATTGCCGGGGATGAAGGCCAGGGGCTGGGGCCGGATCATCAACATCGCCTCAGCGCACGGGCTGCGGGCATCCGCCTATAAATCGGCCTATGTCGCGACCAAGCATGCGGTGGTCGGGCTCACCAAGACTGTGGCGCTCGAAGTTGCCGAGGCCGGGATTACGGCAAATGCCATATGTCCGGGCTACGTCTGGACACCGCTGGTCGCTGCGCAGGTGGCCGATCAGGCGCGGGTGCACAAGATGAGCGAGGAGGACGTGGTGCGCAAGGTGATGCTTGCGCCCCAGCCGACGAAAGCGTTCGTGCTGCCCGAGGAGGTCGCCGAGATGGCGTATTACCTCACGGGCGATCTCGCGCGCTCGATCACGGGTGCCGCGATCTCGATCGATGGAGGTTGGACAGCCAAATGACGGACACGGACCTCATCCTCTCGGCCAAGGGCATGACCAAGCGGTTTGCGGGGTTCATGGCGGTCAACGACGTCGATCTCAACGTCCGGCGCGGGTCGATCCACGCGCTGATCGGGCCCAATGGCGCGGGCAAGACCACGTGCTTCAATCTGCTAACGAAGTTCCTGCAACCGACCGCCGGGAGGATCACCTTCAAGGGCCGCGATATCACGACGCTGGCCGCATCCGAGATCGCGCGGCTCGGAATGGTGCGGTCGTTTCAGATTTCGGCGGTGTTTCCCAAACTCACCGTGCTCGAGAACGTCCGTGTCGCGCTGCAGCGGCGACGGGGGCACAATTTCGACTTCTGGCGGGCGCAGAAGGTTCTGGCCGAGTTCAACGATGAAGCCGTGCGCCGGGTCGAGGAAGTGGGGCTCGCGGACTTCGCGCATCACACCGCCAGCGAGCTTTCGTACGGGCGCAAACGCGCGCTCGAGATCGCGACAACCCTGGCGCTGGAACCTGAAATGCTGCTGCTCGATGAGCCCATGGCCGGTATGGCGCAGGCCGATGTCGAGCGCATCTCGGGGCTCATCAAGAGGATTTCGGCGAACCGGACCATTCTGATGGTCGAACACAACCTTTCGGTCGTCGCCGATCTATCGGACACGATCACCGTTCTGGCGCGCGGCCAGGTGCTGGCAGAGGGCGATTACGCGACGGTCTCGAACGACGAGCGCGTTATCGAAGCGTATATCGGAGTGGGCCATGACTAGCGCGCAGCCGAGCACCGACATAGCGCCGCTTCTTTCCGTTTCCGACCTCGAGGCCTGGTATGGCGAAAGCCATGTGCTGCACGGCATGGCGTTCGACGTCGCGCCGGGCGAGGTCGTGACGCTTCTGGGCCGCAACGGGGCAGGGAAGACCACGACGCTCAAGGCGATCATGGGGATTATCGAAAAGCGCACCGGCTCGGTGCGGTTCGAGGGAAGGGAGTTGATCAACGCGCCCTCGCGCGCGATCGCCAAGGCGGGGATTGCGCTCTGCCCGGAGGAGCGGGCGATCTTCTCTTCGCTCTCGGTCGAGGAAAACCTGCTGCTGCCGCCAAGGGTGAAGCCGGGCGGCATGTCGGTCGAGGCGATCTTCGAGATGTTCCCCAATTTGAAGGAACGTCTGTCGAGCCAGGGAACCAAGCTTTCGGGCGGCGAACAGCAGATGCTGGCGATCGGGCGCATTCTGCGCACGGGCGCGAAAATGCTGCTGCTCGACGAGCCGACCGAAGGGCTCGCGCCGGTAATCGTCCAGCAGATCGGCAGGACTATCACACGGTTGAAGGAAGAGGGCTTCACCATCGTTCTGGTCGAACAGAATTTCCATTTCGCCGCTTCGGTGGCGGACCGGCATTACGTCGTCGAAACGGGCAAGGTGATCGACATGATCCCCAACGCCGAACTCGAGGACAATATCGAGAAACTGCACGCCTATCTTGGCGTGTGAAACCAGTGGGAGGCGTCCGGAGGCGCCTTCGTCACGTTTATCAAGGGAGGATAGAGACGTGAAAATCGCAACCCCCATCCTGGCAGCCGCCATGGGCCTGGCCATGGCCGGATCGGCCTATGCCGTCGACGTCAAGGTCGGCGTCCTGAACGACCGCTCGGGCACCTATGCCGACCTATCGGGTGAAGGCTCGGTGATCGCCGCGCAAATGGCGGTGGAGGATTTCGGCGCCGCGGAGCGTGGCATCAATGTCGAGATCATCTCGGCAGACCACCAGAACAAGCCCGACGTCGCCTCGACCATCGCCCGCCAGTGGTACGACGAAGAGGGCGTCGATGCGATCCTCGACGTGCCGACCTCCTCGGCGGCGCTCGCGGTCAACGAGATCACGCGCGAAAAGGACAGGATCTTCATCGTTTCGGGCGCGGCGTCGTCCGATCTGACGGGCGCGCAGTGCTCGCCCAATACCGTGCACTGGACCTATGACACCTGGTCGCTGGCCCATGGTACGGGGCAGGCGATGGTGGAAACCGGGGACGACACCTGGTTCTTCCTCACCGCCGACTACGCGTTCGGCCACGCGCTCGAGGCCGATACCGGCGCGGTTGTCGAAGAGGCCGGCGGCGAGGTGATGGGCTCGGTCCGTCACCCCTTCCCTGGCCAGGACTTTTCGTCCTACCTCTTGCAGGCGCAGTCCTCAGGTGCTGAGGTGATCGGGCTGGCCAATGCCGGCGGTGATACGGTCAACGCCATCAAGCAGGCCGCCGAATTCGGCATCACCCAGTCAGGTCAGTCGCTAGCCGCTCTTCTGATGTTCATCACCGACGTACATGCCCTCGGCCTCGAAGCCGCGCAGGGGCTGGTGCTGACCGAGAGCTTCTATTGGGACCTCAATGAGGGCACGCGCGAATGGTCCGAACGCTTTGCCGAGCGCAATGGCGGCAATATGCCGACCATGGTGCATGCGGGAGTCTATTCGGGCATGTTGCATTATCTGAAGGCGATCGAGGAAACCGGAGGCGTCGAAGCCGGCCCGGTGATGGCGGCGATGAAGGCCATGCCGACCTCCGATCCGCTCTTCGGTGAGGGCGAGGTCCGTGCCGATGGGCGCAAGATCCACGACATGTACCTGTTCCGCGTGAAGTCTCCCGACCAGTCCGAAGGTGCGTGGGATTACTATGATCTCGTCTATACGATCCCGGCCGAGAACGCCTTTCGCCCGCTTGAAGAGGGCGGATGCGAGCTGGTGGAATAACCCGGCCTTGACGAACAGAGGGATGCGCCGACCGCTGGCGCATCCCCTAAATCCAGCGTCGTCTGAAAGCACACGCCCATGTTCGAAATCTTTGGCATTCCGGCCGCCGCCCTTTTTGGCCAATTGCTGCTCGGGCTTATCAACGGCTCGTTTTACGCGCTGCTCAGCCTCGGGCTGGCTGTTATCTTCGGGCTTCTGAACATCATCAACTTCACCCACGGCGCGCAATATATGATGGGTGCGTTCGTCGCCTGGATGCTGCTAACCTATCTGGGTGTCGATTATTGGTGGGCGCTCATCCTCGTGCCGGTGATCGTGGGGGCAACCGGCGTCGTCATCGAGCGGCTGATGATCTCGCGGCTTTATCACCTCGATCACCTTTACGGGCTGCTACTGACCTTCGGGTTGGCCCTCATCATCCAGGGCCTGTTCCGTAACCAGTACGGTGTCTCAGGTCTGCCCTATTCCATTCCCAGCGCGCTGCAGGGCGGTACGAATCTTGGATTCATGTTCCTGCCAAACTACCGGGCCTGGGTCGTCGTGGCGTCGGTCGTCGTGTGCTTCGGCACGTGGTTCCTGATCGAAAAGACGCGGCTGGGCGCGTATCTGCGCGCTGCGACGGAAAACCCAACAATGGTTGGCGCTTTCGGCATTAACGTGCCGAGGCTTATTACGCTCACCTACGGTTTCGGCGTTGGCCTTGCCGCGCTCGCGGGCGTGCTGGCGGCGCCGATCTATTCGGTCAATCCCAATATGGGTACCGACCTGATCATCGTCGTTTTCGCTGTCGTCGTCATCGGCGGGCTTGGCTCGATCATGGGGGCGATCCTGACCGGATTCGGATTGGGGATCGTCGAGGGACTGACGCGTGTTTTCTATCCTGAAGGCTCCGCCGTCGTCATTTTCGTCATCATGGCGCTGGTGCTGCTCATAAAGCCCGCCGGCCTGTTCGGGAGGGTCGCGTGATGACCGACCAGACGCTTATGGACAACCCGACCAACGCGCGACACACGACGCCTTTAAATATCCCCAGGCTCCACCTTGCGATCTTCGCGGCGCTCGTCGCCTTCTTCGCTATAGGCCCCTTCTTTCTCTATCCGGTCTTTTTGATGAAGGTTATGTGCTTCGTGCTCTTTGCGTGTGCGTTCAACCTCCTGCTCGGGTATGGCGGGCTCTTGAGCTTTGGCCATGCCGCTTTCTTCGGCTCGGCAAGCTACGTGTCCGCATATGCCGCCAAGGCCTGGGGACTGACGCCCGAACTGAGCCTGCTCCTCGGTACCGGCGCGGCGGCGCTTCTGGGGCTCGTCATCGGGTCTCTCGCGATCCGCCGTCAGGGCATTTATTTCGCGATGGTGACGCTCGCTTTTGCACAGATGGTTTATTTCGTTTCCTTGCAGGCCCCGTTCACCGGCGGCGAGGATGGTATTCAGGCCGTGCCCCGTAACATGCTGTTCGGGCTGATCGATATTTCAAGCGACAGGGCACTCTATGTCTTCGTTTTCGTGGTTGTTTTTGCCTGCCTGTTCCTCATTTACCGGATCATCCATTCGCCCTTCGGGCAGGTTCTAAAGGCGATTCGGGAAAACGAGGCGCGCTCGGTTTCGCTCGGGTATCGCGTCAACCGCTACAAACTCACCGTTTTTGTGATGTCGGCGACGCTTGCCGGGACTGCGGGCGCAACCAAGGCGCTGGTTTTCCAGCTCGCGTCACTGACCGACGTGCATTGGGCGATGTCCGGCGAGGTGGTGCTGATGGCGCTTCTGGGCGGTATGCATACGGTGTTTGGCCCGATCCTCGGCGCGGCGATCATCGTCACGATGCAGAACTATTTCGCCGGGTTCGGCGCGTGGGTCACGGTGCTGCAGGGCGCGATCTTCGTCGTCGCGGTGCTCCTGTTCCGCGAGGGGATCGTCGGCGTGCTGGGCAAGTGGCTCAAGAAGCCGCTGTGATGAGATAAAGCGCCTCACCGGCCGTGCCACAACAAAATGCGGGTTAATCCCGCACCTTATAGGGCTTCTGATCCCGCCAGAATCGCATCAGGCTCTCGAGGTCCGGGTCGCCGCCCTCAGGCAGGACCACTCGCAGATTGACGTAGAGATCGCCTTTGCCGAACAACCCCTTGCCCTTGAGACGCAGTGCCTTGGCCGTATCCACGCCCGGCGGCAGGTTGAGTTCAACTGTGCCCGAAAGCGTGGGGACACGCACCTTGGCGCCCAGAACGGCCTCGTAGAGCGTGATCGGCACGTCGACGCGCAGGTCGTTGCCTTCGCGCCTGAACTGCTTGTGGCGCGCGAATTTTACGGTGACCAGCGCATCGCCTGCCTGCCCGCCGAGCGGAGAAGGCTTGCCCTGGCCGCGCAAGCGAATCTGCTGGCCTTCCTCGAGCGGGTGGGGGAGCTTCACCGACACCGTTTTGCCCGTTGGCAGCGTCACGGGCACCGAAGCGCCTTGGTGCGCGTCCTCAAGCGTGACGGCGAGATTGACGGTGACATCTTCACCCTTGGCCGACCGGCCTGTGGAAGACGTCGATGCGGTAAAAGGATCCCAGCTCGCGCCGCCTGCGGTTCCCGCAAACGGGTTGGCGCCAGCCGAGCGCCGTCCGCCGCCGAACCCGCTCATGAATTCCTTCAAAATATCCTCAGCCGAAAAACCGCCCGCGCCAGCGCTGCCGCGTCCGCCGCGCATGCCAGCGCCGTCGAAACCGCCAAACCCGGCGAATTTCGGATTGCCGTCGGCATCGATCTCGCCGCGGTCATATTGGCCGCGTTTGGTCTTGTCCGACAAAAAGTCGTACGCAGCGGTCACCTCGGCAAACTTGGCGTGTGCCGATTTATTGTCGGGGTTCTGGTCGGGATGCAGAGCCTTGGCAAGCTTACGATAGGCGGACTTGATGTCCTTATCGCTCGCGTCCCGCGGCACCCCGAGCACTGTATAAGGGTCGCGCATGCTCTTTCTTTTGTCCCGCAACAGCGTACCCGGCTCTGGTTTGAGTCGGGTACAGCCATCAACTTCTATTCGTTTCGCGGCGGTTGCAACGCCGCATCTTCGCGTCCTATATGGCGACCGGCCCGCCTAATGTCTAGGGTCTGTTGACACTATGGATAGGGGTTTGATTTTGCATAAATCGTTCAATGCCAAGTGTTTCCCGCAGGGCGGGTTATTCCTCGTTTTGGGGGAAACGCGTCGGCATTGAACGATTTATGCAAAACCCTTCGGGCGGGTCATGGTCCGGTCCCTTGTCGCGAAAAATCCCGCTTGTTGTTCGGACTATGACCCGTCAAACCCCTATCCATAGTGTTAACAGCCCCTGAAAGTGGTACGGATATGACCGCGCAATCTTCGCTTTTGACCGACAAATTGCTCGACGACAGCTATGAGGGGCAAATCGATCCTTTCGCCCTCTTTTCCGAATGGCTGGAGGCGGCGCGAGAAAACGAAATCAACGATCCCAACGCCATGACGTTGGCGACGGTCGACGAGACCGGCATGCCGGACGCGCGTGTTGTGCTGCTCAACGGCCGGGATGAGCGAGGGTTCGTATTTTACACCAACTTCGGCAGTGCCAAGGGGCGCGAACTGCAGGCGCATCCCAAGGCGGCGCTGCTGTTTCATTGGAAATCGCTGCGGCGACAGATCCGGATACGCGGTCCCGTCGAAGCGGTGAGCGACGCGGAGGCCGACGCCTATTTCGCGACGCGCCCTGTGCAATCGCGGCTCGGCGCTCATGCCTCGGCGCAATCGCAGCCGCTTCAAAGCCGCCAGGCGCTTGTCGACAAGGTCGAAGAGCTACAGGCTGAGTTCGGTGATGACGTGCCGCGCCCAGACTACTGGTCGGGCTTTCGCGTCAAACCGCTTGAAATCGAGTTCTGGAAAGACGGCGCCTTCCGGCTCCATGACCGGTTCGTCTTCCGGCGCGAGGGACTCGACGCGTCCTGGACGCGCACCCGGCTCTACCCCTGAGCGGGACCTGAACCATTCATGCGGGTCTTTCTTCGTACATCGAAGTTTGCGGTCTGGTCGCGGCGGGTTGGCACCTTCGGGGTACCCCTTCTGGTGCTGTCGATTCTCCTGCACGTCTTTGGCCAGATCAGCACGGACGTTTTTGAAGTCTGCCTCGCGATCGCGACGGCGGCGGGCGGTCTTGCCGTGTTGCTGGCATTGGCCGGCTACGTCAGGCTCTGGTTCACCGGCGACAAGGGATGGAGCCTTGCGAGCATCGGGCTGTTCACGGGCGTCCTGTGCCTCCTGCCGGCGGGTACAGCGGTCTGGCTGATGGCGAGCTACCCTTCGACCGCCGACATATCCACCGACCCGCGCGACGCCCCCGAATTGATTTTCCCGCGTTCCGGGAGCCCGGAGCCGATCGATCCCGATATGGCCCTCGAGGCGTTTCCGCGCGTTCTTACGCGGTCTTACAGGCTCGATCCTGCCACCCTCTTCGGCATCGCGCGGGGGGTTATCGAGGGCAGGGGCTGGCAGTTGATATTCATCCAGGATTCGCAAGGCGCGGACGCTGCACGCCAGCTCAACGCAATCCACAAATCGCTGCTGGGCTGGTCCGACGAGATCGCGGTCAGGATCGAGCCGGCGCCGCTCGGCGCCCGGCTCGATGTGCGCGGGGCGTCGGTCCGCAATGTCGAACACGATCTGGGAGCGAATGGCCGTGCGCTGGAGAGCTTTCTGGTTGCGCTGGACCAGGCCGTGGCTGAGCATCTTCGTAGCAATGTCGTGCCGGATGTCGCGCCCGACGCACCCGGGGATGCTACGCCGGTAACCACGCCCTGACGCTGAACGCGCCGCGCTTGAGCGCGACCATGCCGGTTTCGGCGAGGTATTCGAGGTGCGCGAGCACCGTCTGCCGTGCGGCATAAGCGAGCCGTCCTCGAAGCTGCGGATAGATTGCCGCCGTGATTTGCCGGAGCGATAGGGGACCCGCGCTGAGCACGTCGAGAATCTGGTCGTTGCGCATCATCCTGTGTGCCTTGAGCGCTTTGGCGAAGGCGCGCCCGTCGGCGATTTCGCCGCCATGGGCGGGTACGTAGCGCGTTTGATGCAGGGCGATAACCTTGTCGAGCGAGGCGAAGTAATCCGAAAGCTTGCCGTCTGGAGAGGCGATGAGTGTGGAGTTCCAGCCCATGACGTGGTCGCCCGAAAGCAGCATCCGCGTGCCCTCGACAGCGAAGGCGAAGTGATTGGCGCAATGGCCCGGCGTGGCGATGGCGGTGAGCGTCAGTCCATCGAGCTCGAGCGGTTGACCGTCCCAAAGCACCGTGTCCGGTTTGAGCCGGAAACCTATACCTCGCCGGCGCATCAGCGATTCGCGCCAGGTGGGCGGGCGGGAATGCCGATGCGGCCCGCCCGAAAGCAGCGGCGCGCCCGTCCGCGACTGGAGCCGGGGCACCAGCGCGCAATGATCTGGATGCGTATGGGTAAGAAGAATACCGGCCACGGGGCGCCCGCCGATAGCGGTCATGATGGCCTCAAGATGCACGGGATCGTCAGGCCCGGGGTCGAGCACCATGACCTCGGATCCGCCGAGGATAAAGCTATTCGTACCGGTGAACGTGTAGGGCCCCGTATTGGGTGCAGTAAGGCGGACGATTCCCGCGCCGACGGGGACGGGTGTTCCTGTCTGGGGATCGAAGTCGGTTTGATACGGCAGCGTCGGCATGGCCATTGCGCGTGTGCGTGAGTGTGGCTAGAAGTTGGACGTTCTCTCGGCTTTAACGCAAAGGAATTCGTGATGGCCATGACTTTTGCCACGTCCAATACGCTTTTGGGTGCATTGCAGCCCAAATCCCGCACGGCGCAGGCGATCACCGCGATCGCGGTGGCGTTCCTCGGCTCGATCGTTTTGACCGTCGCCGCCAAGATTTCGGTTCCGGTTTGGCCAGTTCCCGTTTCGCTGCAGTCCATGGCGGTCGCTATCATCGCGGCAGCATTCGGCCTGCGCATCGGTGCGGCGACTGTCGCGCTCTACCTTGTCCAGGGCCTCGCCGGCCTGCCGGTGTTTGCCGGCGCCTATGCCGGCCCGGCCTATGTGATGGGCCCCACGGGCGGGTTCCTCATTGGATTCCTCGTCATGGCGGTCATCATCGGCTACCTCGCCGATCGCGGCGCGGCCCGCAGCGTGCTGCCGGCCTTCGGCGCCATGATGCTCGGCGCGGTCGCACTGTTCGCCTTCGGATTCACCTGGCTTCTGGTGATGTCCGGGCAGGCCGGCTGGATCGACCAGTCCAACGTGGTTGTTTCCGCCTATAAGGGCGCGGTCGAGCCTTTCATTCTCTGGGACACGCTCAAGATGGGCTTCGCGGCTCTCACTGTTGTGGGCGGCTGGACGCTGGTAAAGCGCGGCGAGAGTTGAGCTCGACTAATGTCGAACGTGAAAGGGCCGGTCGAATGACCGGCCCTTTTGTTTATCGCGGTCTATGGCGGATCAGTCGTAATAGGTATAGACGCCGACCTCGCAAACATTGACGCCCGAGCGGATCGCCTCGGAACCGTCGGCGAAGATGGCGCGGAAGTCGTAAAGACAGTAGCCCGATCCATCATCGATGTTGATCACCACCGAGTTTCCCGACGGCAAGACGGAATTGCCAAGAATGTCTTCTTCCCAGGTCGCCCTGTCGACATTGGAGGCATAGAAATAGGTCATCGTGACCGAGGTGAAGTTCTCAATTGTGACGCGCCGGTCGTAGCTTTGCGCTTGCGCTTGAACGGTAAGCAGGATGGCGGTCAGCGCCAAACTGAGCCCCAGAAATTTGGCTTTCATGATTGTGGTCCCCTATTATACTCCCTCGTGTCGGAAGCAATATTAAGAATACCACAAGTCTCCCATGTTTAGCGATCAGATAGGTGAGACTTCATGAAATAATCGTTGCGCTTTACGCGACGATGATGCGCCAACATTGTGAGCAGCAATGCGACTTCCCACACGCGGCGTTCCGCAGCGGTCGCGTGCAGGGGCAACAAACAAAACCCCGGCCTCGCTAGCGAGGCCGGGGTGAGAAGAATGGTCGGAGTAGCAAGATTCGAACTTGCGACCCCCTCGTCCCGAACGAGGTGCGCTACCAGGCTGCGCTATACTCCGACAAGCAGGACCGGCTTTGCCGCCGATCACCATGTTGGCCCGCCTTATATAGTGCGTTTATTGACGGTTCAAGCCTGTTTCGCGGTGTTGCACACGTCAGCCGAACGGTGTAACAAGCAGCGCGCATTGGGGCGTCGCCAAGTGGTAAGGCACCGGTTTTTGGTATCGGCATTCGCAGGTTCGAATCCTGCCGCCCCAGCCAAACTGCATGACCTGTGGATAAGTCTCCGCCAGGGTCATTTTTCGCCGCGATCGCGGCGTTTGTTTTCACAAGTAAATCAAAAGGTTGCCGGAAGGTCGCCTCGACCTCTCCTTGGCGCCAGATCGAGTTCGATAGCACCAGATTCAGAAGCCGTTTTTTCTCGTGAGCTTCCTGTTTGGCGAAGAGTTCGCGGGCATTCCGGGCCAACTCGAGCAGCCTGATTCCGTCGTCCATATAAGAATGCTCAGCATCCGTATGCCGCTCGATCTCGCGCAGCAGCCGCACCTGATCCGTCTTCCACCCCTTGGCCATGCGATCATGGAAGGTCTGATCGATCCGCCCGTCCAGCTTGTCGAGATAAATGGCGTTCAGACGGTCCTCCAGCCGCTTGTATTCGGCCTGGCAGCGTTTGATGGCGTCCTCATGATCGCGCCGCTCGTCCGTATGGCTGGATTTCAGCGCTTCGCGCACCCATTCCAGCACTTCCTCGTCGAAATAGAGCTGATCCAGCAACGCCGCGAATTGCGCCTCCAGCACCTCCTCGCGCACATATTTGCGCCGGCAGTCGGACGGATTGCCGCGATTGCCGTCGGCATGGCCGGTGCAGTGATAATAGATGTATTTGCCCTTCTTGATTTCCGCCACAACGGCGCAGCCGCAGTCAGCGCATTTCATGAGGCCGGAGAAGGCGAATTCGCGGCCATAGGAATGGATCGGCGTCGTGTTCCGCCCCGTCAGCACGCCCTGCACCCGCTCCCATAGCTCGATGGAAACCAGCGGCTCATGCTTGCCATGGTGCAGCTTGCCGTTCCATTCGAACAGCCCGGAATAGAGCCGATTGCGCAGGATGGCATGGATCGTGCTGACCGGAACGCGGTTGCCGCTCTTCGGGTAGACAAAACCGTCGGCGTGGGCCGCCTTGGTGAGCGCTTTCAGAGAATAATGGCCGGTCGCGTAGCGCTCGAACAGCTTGGTGACCATGGGCGCCAGTGCCGGATCCGGCTCGATGACTTTCTTGCCGTCCTTGGCAGTGACGTTGAGATAGCCCAGCGGCGCTTTGGACGGCCAGATACCCTGTTCGGCCTTCTCCATCTGCCCCTTGCGCGCTTCCTCGGAGAGGTTGTCGATATAGTTCTTCGCCATCAGCACCTTGATGCCGTGCATGAACTTTTCCGACGAGCGCGAATCGGCCGAGAGCACCGTGCCCTCCTTGGCGAGGTGGATTTCGATATCCAACTCGTCAAGCGTCACCCAATCCTTGAGGTTGCGATAGAGCCGGTCGGTCTGACGTAGACTCCGGGGTTGTTTTGAGCTGCTACCCGACTTTGGACCACCCGGATTCGGAATTTCCGGGGATGAACCATCAGGGTGGGCCGGCTGCCCTTGATGCGTTCATGAGTGATATCGGACGGGTGTTCCCGATGGCGCTGTGCGGACGCGGCCAGGCAACCGAGTCAAGACCAATCGCCGCGGCGCGGTGAGCTCAGTGCGGCTACATCGCGTCGGCGAGTTGACGGCCAACGCCTGGGCCTCTTGGACGAACTTGCCAAGTCTAAATCGAACGGTAACTCAACTTCAATCGACAGCACTTCCAGAACGATATCTGACGGCGAGGAACGACCGGCGGCGAACGTTCTCCGCGAAATGGATCGCGGCAATGGCCATTGCATGCATCGGTCCGTACCGTGAGGACGACCGAAAACTGCGCTCAACGCTCACCCATGGCATCCTGGATTGTTCTTACTATCGGCGCAAAGAAATAGCTGATGATGCGGCGCGTACCTGTGGTCACGTCGATTGTCGCGGTCATGCCAGGGCGCAGAGGAAGGGTTTCAGACCCAGCTTCCAGAAAACCCTTGTTTGGCTCAACCCGCACGGTGTAGCCCCATTGGCCTTCAGTCACCTCTGCTGAGTCCGCAGCGATGTCGGAAACCACACCGCGTACGAAGCCGAACCGTTCCGACGGATAGGCATCGAGGCGAATATTCGCCTGCTGGCCGACCTCCATGAAGCCAATATCCTGGTTCGAAAACGTTCCTTCGATCTCGACTTCAACGCCAGTCGGAACGATGCGAAGCAATTTTGCTCCGGCATCTGCTACGCCCCCAATCGTGAAGACCTTGAGTTGATCGACGACGCCTGATGTGGGCGCTTCCAGCCTCGCTGCGTCCACACGGTGC
This sequence comes from Pelagibacterium halotolerans, assembly GCF_044811015.1. GTDB lineage: Bacteria > Pseudomonadota > Alphaproteobacteria > Rhizobiales > Devosiaceae > Pelagibacterium > Pelagibacterium halotolerans_A. Next base: position 1,425,289 of record NZ_CP085243.1, on the reverse strand, counting down.
TTTGCTGTGCGCTCCTCTTCGGCAAGTGTGGCCAGACGGGCGTCAATTTGCACTTTCCGGTCGAGCAAAGAACTCCGTAGGTCCGCCGTTACCCGCCGCCGTTCTGTATCGAGGGCAGCGCGTTCGGCAACCTTCTGTTCGAGTTCTCGCAGGTGCACGTCCCGCTCGCGTTCCAATTCCGTGAAGGCCTGTTGTACATTGAGGAAATCCGCCCTGCTCGTCGTGCCCCGTTGCAGAAGCTCCTCAGACGTGCGCAGTCGCTCGGCCTGGATGTCCAGCGCGGCATTGACACGTTCGATATTGGCATTGGTGACGTCCTCGGATCGCCGGTTGGTTTCTTCGCGTGCAGCAATCTGAGCCAGCGAGGCAAGGTAGTCCGCGACCTCGGCGTTCAACAGGTTGCGTTGCTCGTCAGTGAAAGGATGTTCACGCAATGCGATAGGGACGTTGAAGAGGCGTTGCGCTTGCTCCATGAAATCGACGTCATCGGGGTTGAAGTTAAGTGCGCGCACGATGGCATCGATGCGTGCCATCTCGATAAGCAACCTTTCCTGCTCCGCTCGAATTGTCTCTAGTTCGGCCACGGCTTCGGTCGGATCGAGTTCGATCAGAATATCGCCCTGGCTAACGGACATGCCGTTGCGAACATGGATAGCGATGATGCGTCCGGAAAACTCCGGCTGAACCACCTGCACGCGGCTGATCGGAACGACTCTACCGGCGCCACGGGTCACGATCTCGACTCTGAAGACGAATGACATAACGAGGATCGCGACGAAGACTGCGATCGTGAGCAGGACCGTCCCATGCAATGTCGGGGACGTGATCTTCATTGGTTCGGAATATGACGTCACCGTAGCCCCTCGAAATCGACCACCTGATCGGGGTTCTCGAAAGTATCCGGGCTGTGAGTAATGATGATCAGCGTTGCCTCGCGTTTCAGCTTCTGCAACTCGGCTGCCATACGGCGCTGGGAGGCGGCATCGAGGGCGCTGGTCGGCTCGTCGAGAATGATGACCTTGGGGTTCCGGACAAGTGATCGCGCGATGGCGACACGCTGCCGCTGACCGCCGGATAGAGCCGAGCCACGTTCCCCGACATGGGTATCGAGACCAAGAGGAAGCTCTTCGACGAGCGTTTCGGCGGCAGAAGTCCGGAGGGCATGGGCAATCATCTCGTCTGTGATTTCCGCGTCTCCGAACGTCAGGTTTTCTCGCAATGTCCCGGAGAAAAGGTATGGTTCCTGGGGGACATAGGCGATACGGGTTCTGACATCGTGCGGTTCGTACTCTGCGATTCTCTCGCCGCCAAGGTGCACTTCTCCGCTGTCGGGGACGTCAATACCGGAAGCAAGGCGACCGAAGGTCGATTTGCCAACCCCGGATGGACCGACGATCAGTGTCAGCGTGTTCGGGGCGGCGATGAAATTGAAACGGCGCAGGATCGGTGCAGAAGGGATATAGGCGAAATCGACATCGACGAACTCGAGCCGCGCATCGATATTACGCGGAAGCTTGGGCAACGCGTTGAAGGGCTCCATGGGCGTATTGACCACATCGCCAAGGCGCTGCCGCGAGACACGGATGTTCTGCCAGCTTTCCCAAAGGCTCGAGAAATTCTCGATGGGGCCCGTTACCTTTTCAGCAAGCAGGTGGAATGCAATGAGTTCGCCAAGGGTCATCTGTCCGGCGAACACGAATTGTGCCCCGAAGTAGATGATGCTGATGGTGATCGCTTTGTCGACGATGAAAAGGAGCTTATCGTTCCAGATGTTCAGAAGGCCGACCCGGTAGCCGGCATTGAGGTTGGCATGAAGCGTCTGATCAAGCCGCTCAAGCATTTTATCCTCGGCGCTCAACGCCTTGACCGATGCGATACCCGAGATGTTCTCGACCATCTGGGTCTGATGCGCGGCGCCTGCATCGAACTGGGCGCGCAGTCGCCGCCGCAGGAACGGACCGAAACCGAGATAGATCAGGATCTGTATCGGAAGGGCCGCGAGGATGATGAGGGCCAGTTCCACCGAAAGGGCGAACAGCACGGCAATGTAAATGAACACGAAGGCAAGATCGAGAAAGACCCCGGTTGTCGTCCCCACCAGAAACGCCCGGATCGTGTCGGTTTCGCTGATCCTAGCGATGGTTTCTCCGACGGACCATTTGCGGAAGTGGCTGAAGGGCAGCTTGAAGAGATGTTCGAATATGCGTGTGCCGAACTCGCGCGTGACGCGATTGGCTGTCAGCATGCCGAGAAGTTGCGACAGCACCTCGAATCCCAGCTGGAACAGGCTGACGGCCACGAAGATCGCCACCACGACCAGCAGTGAGGCTTCGCGCTGGAACGGCAGGATCCGGTCGATGATAACCTGGAAGATGAACGGCTCGACCAGCCCGATCAGGCGCAGGCAGATCGCCAGAAACATCAGCTCGATGTAGAGTGGCGTGAACTTCCAAAGTGTCTTGCTGAACCAGGAAAGCGGGATTTCGCCCGCTTTCGCGTGAGCACGGTCGCTCATCGGCAATCCACGGCCTCTTCCGGCGCAGAGATCACACAGGCACCGGGCAGGGCATCGGCATCCGGCGAAACGGCGACAACCAGGAACGCGCCGTCCTGCGGGTAATCCGCTGCAAGTCTTGCGAGGATGCTTTCTTCGCTGACAGCGGCCAGTTCCTCATGCAAGCGAAGCGAACGGCCCGGCTCGAACCCGTCCAATGCGCTTTGCAGCTCCGCGTAGGCCTGGTCGAACACGAACTCGGACATCTCCGTGAGATTCTCTTCAAGGATCGCCTTGCGGTCGGAAATCGACCCGGTGGGACCATTTTCCCGAAACGCCGCATACGCCTCCCGCACGACGCTTTCAGCGTCCGCCAATCTTTCGGTGTCGACCGCGCCGCTGAGAACGAGAATGCGCATGTTGCGGGTATAATTGGTGAAACCGGCCCCGAAACCGTAGCTGGCCCTCAATTGTGTGCGCACGGCCTCATGCAACGCGCTTTGATCGCCGCCGCCAAGGGCCTGCGTGATGATGACATCCTCGTATTCTCCCCCAAGCCGCGTTGGCGGCAGCGGGGCGATGAAGGTTAGGTTGGTCGTTTCAGCCGCGGGCACGTGCAAGAGAATGCGGCGCGGCGAAAAATCGGCCTCCTCCTGTTTGGCGATGTCGTGCGTCGCCTCGGGCAGACCGTCGAACAGGGCATCGAGCGCAGCCCCGGCTTTCTCCGCGTCGAGATCGCCAGCCACCACGATGGCTTCGGGGTCCCGCGTGATGGTCTGGGCGTGCCAGGCAACGACATCCTCGCGGGTCAGCGTCGGAATCGTGGTAGGCGCGTCAAGCGAGAGCGCATCGCGCAGGGGCTGGTCGCCGAATACCGCCCAACGGGCGGCATCGAAGCTGCGCTGCGCGGGTTGCGCCTTGGCCTCGGCCATGCTCTGCGCGAACCCGTCATGAACACGGGTAAACCATCCCTCATCGAGCGTGGGCGCGCGCAGATGGGCATTGGCGATCTCGACCGTTTCGGCCATGTGCTCGGTCTTGAAGGTCAAGTCCCCGTAAATGTGGTCCGGTGAAACACCGAGATTGCCCTCCGATTCCAGATCGGCGAACCGCTCGCCCACCTCACCGGCCGGATAGCCTTCGGCGCCACCGGCAAGGATCAGCTGTGTTCCGACATAGGGGGCGGCCTGGTTGACATCCTCGCGCCAGGCCCAATCCGTGGGCCAGGCGATCTGGATCGACACCCATTCATTGTCCGGCATCTCCACAAGCGTAAAATCGATCCCGCCGGGGCTCGTTTCCACACTAGCAGACGGTTGCCTGTTGCCTCCGCAGGCGGCAAGGCCCAGAAGGGCGATCAGGGCAAGAGCAATACGGATCATTCAAATCTCTCCTCAGGGCCGATGAAGGCGACGGCAGTGCGACCCTCTCCGGCGAGTGCGCGCAAAAGGGCGTTGGTGGAAGCGAGCGTCAGCGCGGGTTTGAGTTCATCCAATTCGTGCGCGGACAACGGCTCGCGCAGGGTCGAAATGCGGTCCAGGACATAGGCGGCCATCCAGTCGGCGGTTTCGTCCGCGTCGGCCCAATCGGGCCAGAATCCGTCGAAGCGGCCGAGGATACGGGACCACGTGGTCTGAGGGATTCCATTCCGGGCGATATCTTCCAGCGTTGTCTCGAAGGCGTCTTGCAGCATGGCCAGGGAGACATCCCGGTCCGGCGCCGCACGGAAGCTGAGTTCGATATTGTCTTCGTCAATCGGCCAGATCTCGATACCGAAACTGCTGGCGATCATCGTGTCGAACCGAAGGGGACCGGCCAGCCCCCCTGGCAGATTCGTGTCGAGAATATCGCGCAAGAGCGCGGTCCGCGCCTCCAGAAGGTCGAAGGGGACCGGTTCAGGCAGGGTCACGACACGCCGCCACACAAGACGCGGAGCGGCATCGGCCTCGACATGGCGTATGGCGCGCGTGGCCGGAGCGTCGAGATCGAATTGAGGCGGGGCCACCTTGTGCTCATCCGTGTCGGCTTCGGGCCAACCGGCTTCGCGCATCGCCGCCAGCACCGCGCCTTCGCTGACACCGCCGACGACGACAAGCCTTGCGTCCTGCGGTACATGGGTTGCCACATGCAGTGCCCGGGCGTTGTCATAATCGAGCGCCGCAATGTCTTGCGGCGTGCCGATCACCGAGGCAGCGATGGCGTTGCCTTCGTAGAGGAAGGCGTCCATCACCTCGCCCGCTTGTGCATCGGGATTGTTCACCACGCGGTATTCGTACTCGCGCTGGATGATCCCGCGTTCGTCCTCGGCGAAGTCTTCTGGCACCTCAAGAGGCGCGAACACGCCCTTGAGGGTGCGCAGAATGTCTGGCAGGTCCGCGGGCGCGCCGGACAGCCAGTACCCTATGGCATAGTCGTTCGTCCAGGCATTGGAATGCCGGTCGGCATCGCGCTTTTCTTCGCCGACGGCATTGAGCCACGCCAGATGCTCGGTGTAATGCGCCAGCCCGGCCGGCGCAGGAAGTTGCGGCACGATGACATGGGCGGTGACGCGATTGCTGTCCGGTATCGAGATCACATGCACGCCCGGAATGTCGGGGCCGCCATCGTCGCGGAAGGTGGCGAAACCGGCCGCCGCCAATAGCGCCATGCAGATGACGGCGAGAACAAGAACCGATCGTGCGCGGAGTGAACCGCGATGGGGTTGTGATGGCATCATATTACTGAGTCCGCCACATATTCCGGCTCGGGAGTGGTGCGTTAAATTTATGGGAAAAATTTTCTATAAATGACATCTACAGCCAAATTAACAATGAATAATAATATAAATATAGAAAGCAGCTCAAATATAGAAAGCTGCAAGTCGCGCGGAAAAACAATAACGAACATATATATAATAAAGAAAATTACAGACGATAAGAATGGTCGAGTAGCGTGCGAAAATAATTTTCTAGTCACGATTCGTTCCTTTCGAGATACGACCGGGGCGCTTGAGAGCGCCCCGGCACCTTAATTCACAGACACCCTACATAGTGGCTGACGGCACCGACCAGCGACCCGCCCAACGCACCGACCGCGGCTCCAGGGGCGGTACCTGTCGTGACTGCACCGCCTACTCCACCAATTACGGCGCCTTCGGCAGCGGACTTCGCCATTCCGCCGACATCGCAGGTGTTTCCCGTATATCGGCTGGTCCGGACGGTGGAACTACCACCGCCACCGCCACCGCCGCCGCCGCCGAAGCTGACGGTGCCGTTGAGATCGGTAAGCGCGTTCTTGTTGATACGAGACATGGTCTGTCATCCTTCCTGTTGCGGCCGGGTTCTGCTACCCTTGCCGCGTTGCTGTCTGCCGGGTTTTCCTGCCCGGCGGCTCAATCGGGTGAAGGCGTGGTCAAGACTCCTTCACCCACTTCCGCTCCCCACCGTGAGGAGCGAAACCGGTTGCGGCGCTAATAGCGCCAGAAATAACTCACCGACATGTTCGGGCTGTCCTCGGCATAGACCTGGTGAAACCAGCCCGCCGGTTGCACGATCAACTCGCCGGGGTTGAGCGTCACCGAAATGCACCTTGCGTCGCGTGCTTTCGGATAGATGTCGTAATCCGGAGCTTCGGGTTTGAACCAGCAGGGCTGATAGTTGTTATAGCTCTTCATCGGGTAGAGCAGTTCCGCCTGATCGGCGGAATAGAGATCGAGCCGCTTGCGCCCGATCACCTGCAACAGGAACCCGGTCAGCGGGTCACGGTGCAGGCTGGAGGTCGGGATATGCGTGGGCACCGCGCCCAGCCAAAGCTGCGGCGGGATGAAATCCTCGCGGTCGAAAAAGAGCGGACCGAAATCCGCCCACATCTCATCAGGCAGGTTCGCACCTTCGGTATAGGGCTTCACGAAGCCTTCGATCATGTTGTCGTAGGGATTGGCCTGGAACGCCTTCAACTCGGCCACGAACTCCGCCATGGTCTGCCGATGGGTGGCGGAGCGCACGCGCACGACCGCATCGCCATAGCGCTCGGCCAGTTTGTCGATCGTCCAGTCCCGACATGGCGGAGTCGGCTCCAGCCCGGTGATGACCACGGGCCGAGCCTCCTTCATGACCTCGAGAATCTGGCGCTGCGTCGGCCGGTTCAGATACTCGATTTCCGTCAGCTCGCGGTATCCCTTTGCAGCATGTCGCCGCTCGGCCCCGCGGAACCGCGCCATCGTCCAGTTGCTGGGTCGAATGCAGGATTTTGCCAGATGATTCGCAAAGGCAAGATTACCGGTGAAGGTGATCGTGCCGATGATGTCCGGATCGCGCCAGTCAAGGACTTCAAACTCATTGAAGATGCGATGAATGGTGCCGATCGGTATGGAGACCTGCGTGTCGGTCTCACGTTCCATATCGTGGCGCTCGATGAGCAGTTGATCGTCGTAACGCGCGATAAAGTCTTGATCCCGATATTCGGGGATCGTGATCCGAACGGTTCCCCTTATGCCCTCAGGGTTTTCAAAGCCGGATTTCAGCAAATCCGCGAATCCATCGATGGCGGCGCGGTCTGTCTCGAAGTCCGCTTTCGGATAAGCGATATTCATGCCACGGCCCCCTCGGTCGCCTTACGCACATTGACGCCTGTCCAACGATTGATGCGGCGCACCGAGCCGTCGGCGTTACGACGTAGACTGGTCGCCACCTCGTCGGGGAAGATGGTGTGCGTCATGTCGTGCAGCACTTCGCGGATATTGTCATAGGGCGTGATCCAGTCGTTGAAGAACAACCGGTCACCGCAATTCCACTCGTCATGGGCTAGTGCGCGCCCTGTGGCATGGACATCGCGCTCAACGGCCTCGGAGAGCCAGGCCCAGGTGACCATGGCCGTGGGGATGCCGGTGTCTGTCACATAGAAGCGTGCCTGTTTTGCCCACAGGGCCGGCAGAATCTCGACCCTGAGGTATTCTCCGAGGGCATGCTGCTTGTGGTAGCGGGACTGTGCCAAAAGTTCGAGCGCGTAGCCAACGCTAGCGTAGTAGTCGATATTCACCATGCCACCTGCTCCTGCCGCGCGCTTCTCGTGTGCCGTGCGGATACGGCCCCGGAATGACCAAGATGGCGTTCGAGCATCTGTTGCAGCAGCAGGTGATCGCCAAACGGTGCGGCCTGACGGGTCAGCGTGACGGAGCCTGCCTCTTCGGGAGGCGTCCAGGTCGCGTAGCCCATCGGCTTGCGGTCGGCATCGAGGGCAAGGAATGCTGTCTTTTCGTGCAGATGCGCGAGAAGGCCGGCATAGTAATCTTCGATCCGCTTTTCCGATTCACCGCGCCAATAATCGATATCGAGCAGAGCCATGGCACCGAGGCTGCGATAGGCGTCGATTGCGGGGCGCTCGGTATCGGGCTGCGGGAAAGGTGGCAAATAATTCGCGATCTCGCCAGCGCGATTTGCCATAACCTCGAGGGGCAGGTGCCGTATGCCATTCCGACCGGACGCGGCAAGATCGTGCAACCACGCTCCCTTGGGGCGCCGGAACAATTGAACAGCCGCCAAACGGGCAATCGGATAGTTCTGGCGATAGTGATATGGCATTTGCGGGTCTGCCAGAGCGGCTGCGAGCGCGTCGAGATCGCCGCCGAGATAGGCCGCGTTCTCGGAGCACCACACATCGCAAAGCATTCCGTAGAGATCGGGCGCTGCAATGCGCGTGTGCTCGATCAGCAGCAACTCACCAAGAAATGCGAAGGTCTCGCGCGCCAGAGGTGGCATGGTTTCGTGAGCGGAAAGCAGGATTTGCAGTGCATGCGCCACCTCGTGAGCAAGACAGATCACATCGTCTGGCGTTCCGCGCCAATCCATTGCAACAAGCGTCGGTGCTTCCGGCCCACGGTCGACAGTATGCGGTTGCACATAGTCATCCGGAGACAGATCGGCGAACTCCACCCGTTGCAACAGTTCATCCAGGTCGCCGCTCGCTTCGAATGCCTTTTCGAATGCCGGTTTGACAAGCAACTCAAGACAATCCGCTTTCGTCCGCGCGATTTCCAAACCCGCAGAGCAGCTTGACGAAAGATCATTCGCAGGAAACGGCTCACTGGCAAGTTCGCCAGAGTGGTAGGCAGCGATGATATCCTGCGCAGTGGCTGCATCCATCTCGTGCAGTTTCAACCAATCGCTAATCCGCCCCATCTTACACACTCGCTTCGACCGTTACGCCGCTATCGCCCAACGAAGCGCTTAAGCCGCCAAAGCTGGAGTCGATATCCAGAACGGCAATGAATCCCATATCGTCCGAAACGCCCGAGTGTCTGGCCCAGGTCTTTATCAGTCGGCAGAAACGGTTAGTGGATTTTGGCCTGCAGAGCTGGAAAATGCACAAAACCAGCGTCGAAAGCCCGAACAGGGAAAGACGAAACATATATTCAGTTCTCGAATCGGTCGGTTGGAAAAGGCGTGACCTCCACCGCGAAACGGTTAAATCACCCCCTCAACTTATAGACAAATAAGGATGCACCTTGGACCGGGCGACAAATGACGCAGTAGAGCACGGCATTTCGACGCCTGCGAGTTGGATTGGCGATTCGTTCCAGTGAAATCAGATGGTTTCCGGAGGTGATTATCTGTTTATCGAGACAGAACAATACTGACGCCACAAATGTACCGACAACAAAATTCTGTAAACGTTTGGATATTGCCCATGAAACTTACCTATTATGATCGATATCAAGTTTGGAAGTTCTTGCTAGTGATATTCGGCAAAACTATCGTCGTCAGCGCTGCGGCTTACACCAGTCACTCCAGATGTGTGCGAGGCCTTCTACTTCGCCTTAATGTTGCGTTAATACTGTGTCAATTCGACGGCCGTGCGTTTGATAATAAACTTGCGCATACCGGACAGAATCTACGGTAATCGGCCAGCCTCCCTCGTCTGCCTCACTATCGAAGGTGATCTTACTTAGGGTTCGTCAACCCGAAAGGCTGCCTAACTTGATACTTGATTGAAGTGGGATCGATGGCGGTGGCAGCGGCTGATGTAGAACAAAGGGCAGAGCCGATGGCGCATGAGCGCTATACTCGTGGTCAAGCTGTCCGGCCCCGGTTGCGGGACATCGTTTTTCGTGATACAAATTCTCGGCATTTATATATTATTGCCGAGCTTAAGAAGCATGGCGGGAGCCACCCCAAAACCGCCAATGGGAGGAACGCTGAAGGATCGCGCGCTCACCATCGTCAGGGAGCGCGGCATCGCGCGTGCGCGCGATTTCGATGCGGCGGGCGTTCCGCGCGCCTATCTGCGGCGACTGCAGGACCAGGGGCTTCTGGTGCGCACGGGGCGCGGTCTTTACCAGCTTGCCGATGCGGAATGGTCCGAGTCCCACAGCCTTGCCGAAGCCGCCCGGGCGGTGCCCCACGGCGTTATATGCCTGCTCTCTGCGCTCAGGTTCCACGAACTCACGACCCAACTGCCGCATCAGGTGTGGATGCTGATCGGCCACAAGAAATGGGCGCCGAAAAAACCGCCCGTCTCGCTTCGTATCATCCGCGCCACCGGCGAAGCCCTGACGGCCGGCGTGGACTGGCGCACGATCGAGCAGGTGGAAGTGCCCATCACCAATCCGGCCAAGACGGTCGCCGACTGTTTCAAATACCGCAGCCAGGTCGGTCTCGATGTCGCCATCGACGCGCTGAGAGACTGTCTCCGAAGCCGCCGCGCCACGGTCGATGACCTCTGGCATTTCGCCGCTATCGACCGTGTGCAGAACGTGATGCGCCCCTATATCGAGGCCACGGTATGACCCCGAAGCCGCCCCTCAAGAATGTCGGCGCCTCGGTCCGGGGACGGCTCACACGGCGCGCAAGCGAACGCAAGGAAAACGTCCAGCTTACGCTCATCCGTTTCGCCATCGAGCGGCTTCTCTATCGGCTGAGTCTGTCGCCCCACAGAGATCAATTCGTCCTCAAGGGTGCCATGCTGTTCAGCCTCTGGGCACCCACGCCTTACAGGGCCACCGGCGATCTCGATCTTCTGGGATATGGCGATGCTGCGCCGGAGCGGATCGCTGCGGTCTTCCGCGAAATCTGCGGGATCGACGTCGAGGACGATGGCGTGGTCTTCAAGCCGGAAACCCTGCAGGCCGAGCCGGCCCGGGCTGAAGACGAATATAGCGGCGTCCGGGTCACCATGACCGCCGAGATCGCCGGCGCGCGCCTGCCCATCCAGATCGACATCGGATTTGGCGATGCCGTGACCCCGGCCGTGCAGGAAATCGACTATCCCTCATTGCTCGATATGCCAGCGCCGCGGCTCCGGGCCTATCCGCCTGAGACGGTCGTAGCCGAGAAGTTCCAGGCGCTGGTTGCGCTCGGCATGCTCAACAGCCGCATGAAGGACTTCTTCGACCTCTGGGCGATCTCGGAGACGTTTTCGTTCGAGGGCTTGATCCTCGCCGACGCCATTCGCGCGACCTTTGAGCGGCGCGATACGAATGTCCCTGCGGAAACGCCCATCGCACTGACGCCAGCCTTTGCCGAAGACGCCGCGAAGCAGGCGCAATGGCGGGGGTTCTTGCGCCGGACGGCCCTTGCCATGGCGCCGGGACCCTTCGCGGAGATGCAGGCGAAGGTGGCCGCGTTTGTTCTGCCACCCGTCCGAGCCCTTACCGCCGGCAGGCCGTTCGAGGGTAAATGGGCTGTTGGCGGTCGTTGGAAGTAGGCGAGGCAGGTGTCGTTGAATATGTGATTGGAGCAAGGAAAAATAAGATGACGAGCGACAACAAATGCCCAATTTGGGGAACGTCGGCAGATACACAAACATCGGGACGTGACGGCGTTAATGTCGACTCACCACGCGCTGGCGGTCGGTATTTCATCAGCAGGACCGCCGAAGTAAATATGGGCCGGACGGACGATGCCACAAAAGCGCGCCTCACGACATGGCTCGTCGATCAGCGCCGACTCGGCATCGAATGCCCGGAGATCATGAGCACGACCATCGACGAGGCGGAACGTCGGCGCCCGCTGGCAGTGCACGAGCGCGCGGACAATCTACTGCGCTATCTCCGCACCAAGAGCGACCTCTTGGGTGCGGTCGTTAAATTCTATGCATTGGATAACTCCAAGGCTGCGGAAGCTGAGCACGAGTTGCTAGCCTGGACTGGCTCTCGCCAAATTTCAGAAGTCATTACGCTCGCTGAGTATTGCGCGCAGGAGGCGTGGGTTGAGCATCGTGCCACGGAGCGGACAGGGGCATCCAAAAATACAATCCATGAGTTGATGCTCAGGCCGCCAGGCTATGCCCGTCTCGCCGAGCTTGACGGTGCGAGTTCCGCATCAGACCAGGCCTTCGTGGCCATGTGGTTCGACAATTCCATGAACGACGCCTACGAAAAGGGCATTGCCGCAGCCATTGCGGATGCGGGGTACCAGCCGGTTCGGATTGACGGTAAGGAGCATAACAACAAGATCGACGACGAGATCATAGCAGAAATCCGGCGCTCCCGGTTCCTTATTGCTGATTTCACGCAAGGGGAAACCGGTGCTCGGGGTGGTGTCTATTACGAGGCTGGTTTTGCCCACGGCCCCAATATTCCGGTCATCTTCACTTGCCGGGAAGATGCGCTCGGCAAGGTTCACTTCGACACCCGCCAATATAATCACATCGTCTGGAAAGCGTCGGAAGACCTGCGCGAGCGCCTAGCTCAGCGCATCTCCGCCACAATCGGAGATGGCCCCAAGAAGAACAGGTAACACCCGGAACGCACCGCATAATCAAACCATCCGCCCAGACCCTTGAGCGGCAGTAAGCTGTTCGATGGCGATGGACACGCAGAGGCTTCACCCCTACGCCGAAACCCGCTCAAGCGCATCCGCATCCTCCATGAGCACCTTCATTTCTGCTGGAGGTGAAACGCACAAAGTTCTAAATGCTTCCAGGAACCCCAGCCAGCATTCATGCGAGCCATTGATATTCAAGCGTTAGGTATGACTGCGCACCGAAATCCTCAGTGGGCACACCCTTCTTGGCAAGGCCCTTCTGTCGGAGACCGTTGGCTTGCATCCGAGGTTTCCAACGGACTCTCTAGCAACCGTTTGGGAATGAGGGCTTGCTAAGCGTCACTTGAGGACCCATATTAGCAACACGTTTACAGCCGTCATCGGCTATCTGATCACCGGCTTTGCCGGATTGCTTGGCTACCCTTCGATTTTTGCGAACGTACCGTCTCCGCGCTGTTGCGGAGCGGGTCCATGCTCGTGCATTTCGCTTCGAGCCAACACACAGGTAGTTTAAATGACCAATGGCACCGTAAAATTCTTCAATCATACCAAAGGTTTCGGCTTTATCGCGCCGTCTGACGGCTCCAAGGACGCTTTCGTCCACATCACCGCTCTGGAAGCCGCTGGCATTTCCAGCCTCTCGGAGGGCCAGAAGGTGTCCTACGAGCTGGAGCAGGGCCGTGACGGCAAGGTTTCCGCGGCCAACTTGCAGCTTGCGCAATAGTCCTGGCAGCCGCCCCCACGTGGGGGCGGCTTCCGTTCAATCGAAAGGACACCTTATGACAAGCAAACTTCGCGAAGACGCCGAAAGCCGTTTTGCAGCCCTTTTGCGCAAGGATACTGCGGCTATGAATTCCGTCGAGGAACAACAGCGGGCAATGCGGGAAAAAACCGAACGGCTGCGTTCGCTGCGGCTGGCCCATCAAGCCGAGATCACGTCCAGCCGTACCTCGCTTCTGAAGGCCAAGCGACGGGCACAAACTACCCTTTAGGGAGCAGCATGGTCGCATCGATCCACGAATGCATCCCAAATGCCCGTCAACTATCCGATGGACCATCCGGTTCACTGGAACCCGAGCTTCCAAATGAAGCCATCGAGGGCCGATATCATGCAGCACGAACATCTCAACACATCCAAGGTCGTGAGCTTTCCGGTACGAAATCCGGCAATGTCCGCTCTTCGCTTTGACAGGCGCCTTTACCCGCGTCTGGCGCACGCTCTGACCCACACCACTGCGCAGACAACGCCCGCGGCCGTCTTGGCGGTTCCATTGACCGCCGTAACGGCGCCCCGGTTGCAGCAATGAGCCGGCGCGCGAAAATATCCGGTTGGCCGTCCAGGCTCCATGGAATGGCGCTTTGGACCGGGCTGTGCCTCTCGTTATTGATGGTGGGCTATTACACCGGTGCCAATGGCATCTGGTAAGCGCCCGCTGCGCAAGCTATGCGGAGGTTCGTCGTGGTCTTGTTGGCCTGGCGGCCGTTCGGAGAAATCATGATGGGATTCCGAGGGTTTGGACTGCTGGTTTTCGTGGTGGTCTGCATGCTGGGTGTTGCGGCAACCCATTTCGCGGTTATGGAACAGAACAGCATTCAAGCACCGGCACATGCCACTCCCGGATAAGAAAAGCTCGGCGATCTGCCCAATAGGACCGCGACCCAACCTGCTTGAGTGTTGCGAAATTGGGAAAGCTGGAGCGGGTGTGTTAGGGTTTTTGCAGACGGTGATCCCGCCGTCCCACCCGAACTGATCGGATATTTATGAACATCCCCGAATGGATCAAACCCGCCGTGTACGGCGCGGTCGTTGGCGGCGTTGCCGTCGCGATCGTCGGCTTCTCGTGGGGAGGCTGGGTCACCGGCGGCACAGCCGCCCAAAATGCTGCGGACGCAGCTGCGCAAGGGCGCACCGACCTGGCCGCCGCTATATGCGTTCAAAATTTCATGGCTGACGAGAACGCACGAGAGAACCTCGCAAACCTCAATGAAACGTCGAGTTCTATTCGGCAGCGAGAAATCATCGAGGAAGGCGGTTGGGCGATGATGCCGAACCAGGACGAGGCCGCACGCGCCACCATGACATTGTGTGCTCGAATGATTTCCGAGATTGATCCTTCAGAGCTGCCTGTCGTCGAAGATGGCGACGTGGTAGAGCCGGGCGCGGTTGAAGAGCCTGCGTTGACCGAGGACGAAGCCGACGATGCTACCGCGCAATAACAGGATGGCTGCTTGCCCGAGACAATCTTTTGCGCACTGATAAATGACCTCCGGCAATGCCGGAGGTCAGAATGCTTAACCGGGTAGAGGGACAAGGCCGAGGGCCAGGGAATGGGATCAATTCTCCCCAGAACGGCTACAGTGCTAATGCGCCTGCGCTGCTCGCGTTGCCTAGTTACTTAGGTTCGATCGCGTCCTCCCCAGTTGCGGCCTGCCCGCCTGTATAGGTAGGACACATCGCGGGCGCGCGGAGAGAAATGCGCTGCAGCGGATGCATTGAAAATCAAGAAGTTAGTGCGGCTTCTCGGCTTGACTGCGAATCCTGGCGCTCAGCCATTTTTTATGCAAGTTATTGATAGTCAAGCGTTAGGTTGGTCTGACTGCATGCCAGAATCCTCCGTCCCGGTTCTGGGCGAAATGCCCATCGATCAGCACGTGAGGGAATTTCTGATCACGTTTCCTGACCCGCCTCTTTAGCGCTCGGTGACAGGAACTCAGCACGGGGACATCCGATAGGCGCCCACATCCTTGTCGCCACACTCCGCTTTTCCGTATATGGCTGCTTGCTGCCAACGATCGGGCAAAAATCCTGTTCTGCCTTCTCGATTGTAATTGGCGCCGCAGGAGGTCGGGTTGTCGGGCGCATCCCAAAAAACGGAATTTGACATGACAGGCCTTCAGCTCGGGCTCATTGGCGATAACATCGCTTCGTCGCGTGCACCACATTTGCATCGTCATGCCGGCGCGCAACACGGAGTGGCTGTGGTGTATCGCCGGTTGGTCCCGCGCGACTTAGGTCTGTCTTTCGATGAGGTGTTTGCGGCCTGCGGCAAAGGAGCATTTCGCGGAATCAACGTTACATATCCCTATAAGGAGCGCGCAGCGGAGCGGGTGGCGATCGATGACGATCTCGTCCGGGGCATGGGGGCCGTCAATACCGTGCTGTTCGAGACGGAGGGAGCAAAGGGGTACAACACCGACTACACCGGTTTTGTCGAGGCCTATCGCAAGGTCAGGGGCGACGCGGCGCCCGGCGAGACCTTGCTTATCGGCACGGGTGGTGTCGGACGAGCGGCGGCCTTTGCCCTGGCGGCTCTCGGCGCGACTGCGATCCGTCTTGTCGACAAGGACCCTGCAAGGGCCGATAGGCTGGCCGAGGACCTGCAGCGCGCGGTTCCGGGTATCGATCTCAGCGTCTGGACCGATGTTGTGAAAGCTGCGTCGGGGGCCGACGGTCTCGTCAATTGTACCCCGGTGGGGATGGCGGGCCTCGAGGGGACACCTCTCCCGCGTGAGGCGATGAGGGGAGCGGCATGGGCTTTCGACGCGGTTTATACTCCGCCCGATACGCGATTTCTGTCCGATGCCAGGGCGGAGGGATTGGTCCTTATTTCAGGCTGGGAGCTGTTCTTCTTTCAGGGCGTTCACGCATGGACGCTTTTTTCCGGGCTGTCTGTCGATACAGCCCGGCTCCGGGACGACCTTTTGTCCAAACGCGCCGATCCGTGAAAGCCACCATCAGGCAATCGTGTCACGGCGCTCCAGCCCGGCAATCCGCGCCCGCGCACGGTCGGCGCCTGCGATGATCTGATCGAGGATGGCGTCGATCGCCCAATGCCGATCGGGCAAGTCATAGGGGACGGAGCGCGTATGTTCGCTGGCAAAAGTACCGATCCGGGTATGAAAGCGTTTGGCCAGTTTGGGGTAACCGAAGGGCTCGCAAAGTGCCGACAAGACGAGGAAGGTATCGAGTTCGTCGGCTGCATCCGGATACGCCGCGCCTTGATCATAAAGCCAGCGATAGAGGTCGGGATGAAAATTATTCATCACGCCGGAAAATCCCTTGCCTCCTGCCTGCATCACCGCCCAGGCTGTCGCCGCATTGGCGTTGTTGATGGCAAGCGGCGTTCCCTTGGTGAGCGCGATCCGCCGTTTCACAATGTCGAGATCGCAGGCGACGTCCTTGAGAAAGGCAAAGCGCCCGCTGTCGGCACACCATTTAAGTTCTTCGTCGGTCAAAAGCCGCCGATAGGGTGCCGGGCACTCGTAAAGACCAAACACGGTATCGCTCGGCAGGGCCGACATTACGTCCTGCATCCGGGCGAGCAACGTCCCTTCGGGATCGTCGGCGGCTGCGAACCTGTTGGTCACGAAAACCACAGCGTCGACACCCGTTTCCGCGATGGCCCTTAATTCGGCCTTCTGGTCGTCCGCCGAGTTCGAGATATGGCCCGAGGCCACAACCGGTATGCGGCCCTTCACATGTTCGACAGTGAACCGCGCCAGATCCTGGCGCTCGTCGAGGCTGAGGTGCTGCATCTCCGAAGATTGGCACACAGCGAACAATCCGCTCGCGCCATTGGCGGCGTACCAGTCGAGAAGACGGGCATATCCTTCCCAGTCGATGCGGTTTTCAGCATCGAACGGGGTAAGAACAACGGGAAAAATGCCCGAGATGTCATGCTGCATTTTGGGTTCCATCAGGGTGTTGGCTCAGCCGGCATAGCCGAGCAGCCGGGGGAGCCATAGGGTGATATCCGGCGCCAAGATCAAAATTAGAAGGGCGAAGACGAGCACGGCCAGGAAGAGCCAGATTTCGTGGATAATCTCGGCCAGCGGAATACCGGTGACGGCGTTGATGACGAACAAGAGAATTCCGTAAGGTGGGGTGATCAGGCCGATCATGCAATTGACGATCGCTACGACGCCGAAATGCACGAGATCGATACCCAGCTCCCGGCACGCTGGCAGAAAGAGCGGAATGATCACGAGGATGATGGTCGTGGCATCGAGAATGCAGCCTAAAAGCAAAATCAGCAGGTTGACGGCAAGAAAGAACACCAGCGGATCCACATCCAACCCGACAAGGGCGTTGGCAACGCGCCCCGGAATGTTTTCTGACGCCACGACATAATTGAGGATCAACGCACCACCGATCACCAGGCCGATTGCAGCGGAGGAGCGCGCGCTCGCAACGAGGATGGTGTAGAAGCCTTTCAGGCTCAGTGAACGATAGAATATGGCTGCGAGAAGAAGCGCGTAGAGTGCTGCAACAGCCGCCGCTTCGGTCGGCGTCGTCACGCCGCCATAAATGCCGTAAAGCAGGATTGCCGGCATCAACAATGCGGGGAATGCTCGCGCTGTGACCCTGGGAAACGCCTTGAGCGGTACCGGCTCTTCCTTGCCGAACCCGCGCCGGTGCGAGATCCATAAATTCATCACCATCAGTACCGCGCCCATCAGCAGGCCCGGCAAAATGCCGGCCAGAAAGAGATATCCAATCGACGTATTGGAGATGAGCGCATAAAGCACCATGGGAATGGACGGCGGGATAATCGGGCCGATGGTCGCGGACGCGGCGGTAATTGCGGCGGCATAGCCGCGCGTATAATGACCCGACTTGATCATCATCCCGATGATGATTTTGCCCACCCCGGCAGCGTCGGCCACAGCCGATCCCGACATGCCGGAAAAGACCAGTGAGGCAACGACATTGACGTGCCCCAATCCGCCCCGGAAACGCCCGACCAGCGCTACGCAAAACTGCAGCAGGCGGTCCGACACCGTTCCGGCGTTCATAATATTCGCGGCAACGATAAAGAGCGGCACGGCGAGAAGGATGAAGCTTTGATAGAGCCCATCCATCAACACCTTACCGGCAATGCCTATGCTCTGGCCGGCGGCCAGAAGATAGACGAATGCGCCCACAAGAATTGCATAGGCGATGGGTGCGCCCATCCCGGCAATCAGGAACAGGGTCGCGAGACAAAGGAAGAATTCGAGCGTCATTCCGATTGCCCTTCGTCGGTCTGCGCAAGAAGCGGGCTTCTCTTGCCCCAGATCGCCTGTGCAGCGGCCCAGAGGGCCCTGAGGCCCACGACGACGAGGAAGAGGATATAGATCGCGTAGACGTCGCGCATGCGAATCCAGTCGCCGAAAAGATCGCCCAGCGTCGCGGTCTGCTTTATGCGCAGAATGGCAAAACGCTCCCAAGTCGGTACGATCGATGCCAGCAGTCCAATGCCGATGGCCAGGCCGGTGATGACCAAAAAGACGCGTGCAACCGGGCGCGGCACGCTTTCCGCGATGATATCGAACGACACGTGATCGGCAGCCCGCACGATGAAGGAATTGCCCCAAAAGATCAGCCAGACCCAAAGGGCGAGGCAGAACTCGAGTGTCCAGCCGTAAAGGTTGGGATCGAGAAACGGCAGTGCCGCGGTCAATCCATCCAGCCGCGCTCCGTAGCGGATGGCGACCTGTACGATGAACGTCGCGAACATCAGGAGCATGAACAGCGCCGCGACGGCTTCGCTCAACCAGCGCAGGAAGCGAATGACGTTGGACATGTCGTGTTCTCTATGAAAACGAGAGGGATGCGGAGGGCGGTTCCCGCCCTCCGTTTTGTCACCGATCGGCGTTATTCACCGAGTTCGTTGATGCGGTCCAACACGCCTTCCGGCCAGGATGCCGCGAGGTCGGAGGCCAGGTATTCGGCCTGGACATGCTCGCGGAAGGCCGCGAGATCGGGCTCATAAATGTCGAGACCCTGCTCCTCAAGGAAGGCAACAAGCTCTTCTTCCTTGGCAAGCTGAGCCTGCCGGGCGGACTCGGCGGCATCGACAGCGGCCTGTTCAACGGTAGCCTGCTGCTCAGGGGTCAGACTGTCCCAAACGGATTTGGAGAACGCGATGTAGTTGAGGTCGACCAAGTGCTGGGTCAAAGCGATCTGCTCGGTCACCTCGTAGAACTTGGCGTCAACGACCGTCGGCAAAGGGTTGTCCTGTCCGTCGACTGATCCGGTCTGCAATGCGGTATAAACCTCGGTGAAGGCCATCGGGGTCGGATTGGCGCCGAGCGCGCGGCCAAGGAACTGCCAGGCCTCGCTGCCGGGCATACGCAGGTTCACACCAGCCAGATCGTCCGGTGTCTGCACGTCGCGTTCGGACCGGGGGAAACGCAGATTCACGTGGCGCTTGCCCAGATACATCACCGCCAGAAGCTTCACGCCAAGCTCGTCTTCAACCTTCTGCTTGAACGGATCCATCACCGCGTCGTTGAAAACGGCGACCTGATGCTCGGCGCTTTGATGCACATAGCCCGCCGTGAAGATCGAGAATTCGGGGAAGAACGTGGCAAGTTCCTGCGCTGAGGTGATCGACATTTCCAGATCGCCCGTGGCGATGGATTCGAGTTCGGAGCCCTGAGCGATCAGCGATGCGTTGTAATGGGGTTCATAGGTCGCAAATTCGGCGACCGCGGGAGCAAAGACCTCTTCAAGTGCGATGCTGCGCTGGTCGGTTTCAGATGCCGGTGTGGACATCCGAAGAGTGACGGTGTCTTGCGCCTGCGCGCTGGCGGGAACGATTGCGGCCAAACAGGTCAGTGCAAACGCCCTGATGGAAAACTGACGGCGGGAAAGTGTCATTTCGTATTCTCCTCCCAGAGACTTAGGTGATTGAGCCGCTATTGCGCTCGCAGCCGGTGTCCGAGTGCAGTCTCGGCTAGACATCACGTTAACATGTCAGTAGGATGTTTTCAATCCTTCTACGGGAGAGGTCATGGTGAAGGAAATGTCCCGGCAAGAGCCCATTCCGAGCGCGCGCCGCGACGTACGCGGATCAGGCAACGGCAGTCTGCGCAAGTTCGCCTATGAGCAGATAGAGGACCTGCTTAATTCGGGCCGGCTGAAACCCGGGCAGTTGATATCGCAGCGCGAGCTTGTAGACCTTACGGGTGCGACGCTCGGATCGATCCGTGAGTCGGTGCCCCGGTTCGAGGCCGAGGGGCTGCTTGTCACGGTGCCCAAGAAGGGGCTGATGGTACCCAGCCTCGATGTGACCTTCGTGCGTGACGCCTATCAGGTGCGGCGGATGATCGAATATACGGCGGTGCCCGACATGATCCGCAGGTTCGACGACCGGACGATCGCGGCTTTCATCGACAAGCAGAAAGCGCTCGAAGCCGAACTGTTGGAGAATGGGCCGAACGCGTCGCCGCAACTGCTAGACCTGATTCAGCGCGAAGACTGGAACATGCACGCCGCTTTCGTGCGGACGATGTCAAACAGGCTGATCGACAACATCTACCGCGTGACGGCGATCAAGATCCGGATGGCGGTTCAATCCCGGCTCCAGGTCACCGGGGACAACGCCGAGCGGATCCTTGGCGAGCACTACAAGATCCTGGAGGCGCTGGCAGCCCGGGATCAGGAAAAAACCGAGCGCGCCTTGATGCAGCATATCGACAATTCCCTCCATATAGCGCTCGGCGGAAATATCGACCGCATCAGGTGACGGGGCAGCGCGTTTAGCGACGTAGAAAACTTGTTTTGTCGCGCCAGGATCTTCATTGCACCGAGGTCGGTTTCCGACAGACGTTTCCTGACAAACGACGGTCATCGTCTAAACCGAAATCGATCCGCCGCATCGACGTAATGAGAACATAAGGCAGTATCGATACCTTTACACATCACGGGCGGGCCTCGGAGACAAAGGGTGCGGCCAAGGCCGCCGCGCTCAGATCCTCGATAGCGGTGGCGACGCCCTTGAACAGCGTGATCTCGTTGTTCGAAGCGCGCCGAAAGAGGTCATGTCGGCAGAGATCCTGCAATGTACCTGCAATATTCGCTTCATCGATCACGCCGCTTTCAAGCGGAATTCGGATGTCGCCGCTTTCCCCCTTGGCATGGTCCGTGTCCAGGAAGACACGCGCCTGGCGAATGACGTCGTCATCGGCCTTCCGCATGTCCGGCGTGAGGCTGCCGATCAGATCGAGATGCTGGCCCGGTTTAAGCCAGATACCTTTCAGGATCGGCTCGCGCGTCAAGGTTGCGCTTGAGACTATATCCGCGCGACCAACCGCTGCCTCAAGATTTGTCGCGGCCGTGGCGGAAAAGTTCTGCCTACGCAAGGTTTCGGCAAGGTCCCGCGCGTTCTTTGCCGTGCAGCTCCAGATTTCAACGTCCTCAATGGGAAGCGCGGCGCGATAGGCCGCCGGAATATTGGCGCCCACGCGTCCGGATGAAATGATGATGCTGCAGAGGAGACATGCAATCGACGCGGAATCCTTCGTTGAGGGCCGCGATCAGCCGGTCGAAGGGCAGGGCGGACCGGGTTTCCTCCAGCGAAAGAATGTGCATCGTTGTCTCCTAGAACCGGGCGAGCCGGCTGGCCTGCGCTGAAATGTCGGTAAGGTCGGGCGAAGCGTCGAGCACAACCGTCGCGCGGCTTTTCCCGTCCCAAACGTCGGCGGTCATATCACTTTTTGGGAGTCGCAGATCCAGAGGACGGTTGCCGGGTCCTCGCTGAGAGAAATCAGCGCGTGCCCCAGCGTGCTGTCAAAGGCCATGCTGTCGCCAACGCCGAGCACCTCGGGCTTGTAATGCTCGGTCCATACCTCGACACGACCGGTCTGCACGATGATCTGTTCGTGTCCGGAATGAGAGTGGAGGGGACCGAACTGCTCGAGGCTGCGTTTCAGGACCGTTGCGCGCAGAACCAGAAAGGCCTTGCGCAGCACGTCGTCGCACAGCAATTCGAACCGGTATTGCGGCGTTTCGACGATGCGGCCGGAGCCGCCGCGCGTCATGCTGCGCCAGCCGCTCAGCATGCGCATGTCAGTGTAGAAAAGGAAGTCGCTTAGCCCTACGCCCATACCTTCGGCGATCTTCGAGATGACATCGAACGTCGGCGAGAGGTGCCCGTTCTCGATCCGCGAAAGCGTAGCGGTTGAAACCGAACAGGCTGCCGCGGCCGCACTCAACGTCATCCCTTTATCGCGCCGCAAAGCCTTGAGATTCTCCCAGATAGCGGGATCGGGCTTGTCTTGGCGGAACAGATTCCGGATCTTCGTTGATGACGGTTTCGACATGGGTGCTCTTGCTAGAACATTCTCGCAACATTCTGAATCGCGAAGATTCTCTCGGTATTCGATATAGCACATTCTTTCTCGCGCCTTCCGCCGACACCGACCTCCGGTCCCCGAAAGCGCTCAAAGAAAATCCACAATGCGCATGGAATTTGCATATACGCAATCTCCGTCGTACTAATTCGATTCTGGAGGGTTTCGAAGCAGCAAGGGAGCGGTGCGATGACGTGCGAGGACGTGGGTGCATGAGTAAAGAGGGCGCGCATATTGATCGGTTCGACCGGCATATTCTGGATGTGATATCGACGAACGGACGTATAACGATCACGGAACTGGCCGATCGGATCGGGTTGTCGGCAACGCCGTGCAAGATGCGACTCCGCAAACTCGAGGCTAGGGGCTTTATAACCGGCTATCGCGCATCGGTCGACCAGACCAAACTCGGGCGCAGCCACATCACCTTTGTCCAGGTTTGCCTCTCCGATACCAGAGACGCAGCCTTGAAGGCCTTTAACGAGGCAGCCCTGCGCATTCCGGAAATCGAGGAATGCCACATGATTGCGGGCGGCTTCGACTATCTTCTAAAGGTGCGAACCAGCGATATTGCGGAATATCGCGCGGTGCTGGGAACTGTCTTGTCGGCGTTGCCGCACGTCTCGAACACCACGACATTCGTCGCAATGGAAGCAGTTCGCGAATAACGCCCGTCCTCACTGATCGTTGTCTCGGCAGGCAGGAAGACGGGCCGCCATTCGCGACCTGTATCTCAGGGCCTCGGCCGCCGAATTATCGGTTGGGCTTTCAGGCGGGGCTCATACCCCGTATCCGCTCGCTGCGGCGGCGCAACATCTCCAGGGTGGTTAGTGTCGCTATAGAAACCAGTACGAGTATGAACGCGACGGCAAGGATGATCGGACTGATCTCCTCACGCAAGCCCGAGAACATGCGCACTGTCATCGGTGTTTGTTCCGGACCGGCGAGAAACAGCACGACGACGATCTCGTCCAGTGAGGTGATAAACGCAAACAGCGCGCCGGAGATGACGCCGGGAAGGAGAAGCGGCAGAATCACCTTGAAGAAGGTCGTAACCTGATTGGCGCCGAGGCTCTGTGCCGCGCGGATAAGCCCCTGATCGAAACCGGACATCGATGCAGTCACGGTGATGATGACGAATGGCGTGCCGAGGACCACGTGCGCCATGATGATGGAAAAGTATGTATCGGTCAGATTGAGCCTGGCGTAGAAGGAATAAAGTGCTGCGCCTGTAATGATGAGCGGAACCACCATCGGCGAGATCAGCAGCGCCGTAATGAGGCTACGCGCGGGCATTTCCGGACGGCTCAGGCCAATTGCCGCGAGCGTTCCGAGGGATGTGGCGACCAGCGTCGACATGGTCGCGATGAAGAATGAATTGCGGATGGCCGATAGCCACTCCTCGCTTGAAAACAACGCATCGTACCAGCGGGTGGAGTAGCCGGCGGGGTCAAAGCGCAACATTTCCTGAGTGAAGGTAAAGTAGGGCTGCGCGTTGAACGATAGCGGAATGATCACCAGGATCGGAAAGATCAAAAACAGCAGGATCAGCGCGCAGATGACACGGAATGCGTAGTACCAGATCCGTTCGCCTGTCGAAGCGTAAGCAGGTAGTGCCATTTGGCCGGTCTCCCCGAAATTAGCCGAACTTCAACCGGTCGACGCCGATTAGTTTGTTAAAGAGCCAGTAGAACGCCATCACGAACACCAGGAGGATCGCCGAAAGCGCTGCGGCGAGCTTCAAGCTAGAGAGCGATCCTTGCATGTTGCTGGCAATGAGGTTCGAGACGAAGATGCCGCTCTCGCCGCCAACAAGAGCCGGCGTGATGTAGTAGCCAATGGCAAGGATGAAGACGAGCAGCACGCCAGCGGCGATTCCGGGAATCGTCAGCGGCAGATAAGTCCGTGTGAATGCTGTGAGGCTGTTTGCGCCAAGCGAGCGCGCGGCGCGCATGTAGGATGGCGAGATCGTTTTCATGACGGAATAGACCGGCAGGATCATGAACGGCAGCAGGATGTGAGTCATCGCTATGATCGTGCCGATCTGATTATAGATAAGCCGCAAGCGGCCATCATCCGATACAATGCCAAGCCAAACCAAAGTATCGTTGATAACACCTTGCTGCTGCAACAGCACCATCCAGGCCGAGGTTCGCACGAGAAGCGACGTCCAGAACGGAAGAAGTACGAGGATCATCAAAAGGTTGGCAATTCGCGCCGGTTGGGTCGCGAGCAGATAGGCGACAGGAAAGCCGAGCAGCAGGCAAAGGCCGGTGATCGTCAGGCTCATCCATGCCGTGCGGACAAAGAGCATGCGGAAGATCCGGTAGTCTTCCGGCCGTTCCACGATGTTCCCTTCGGAATCGTATTCCAGGTCCATCGCCAGCATGTAATAGACAGGGGTAATTGTGCGTGTTTCGCGTTGAATGAGACGCCAGAGCTGGAGATCGCCCCAGTCCTCATCGTCGGCAAGGAACGCCTCGCGATAAGGCGGTTCGATCTCGTCGATCTCGCGCGACATGCCCATGAAGGTCGACCGCGCTCCGGGGATTTCACGATTGATACGGGCGGCGACGCGGCCAATCGTGTTGTTTTCCGCGCCGATACGGATGTCCTCGGCCAGGGCAGCGAAAACGTCCTCGGATGGAACCTCGGCCCCATCCCAGTTTCCTATCACCTGCGAGACATTCGGCAGATACTCGGCGACTTCCGGATTATATACCGAGCGCACGACAAGTTGCAGGATCGGAACCGCGAACGACGCAACCAGAAAAATCAGGATCGGCAACACAAGATAGAAAGCCCGGCGCCGTGCCTTGGCTTGCGACCGGCGTAGAGCCGACTTTAACGTTCCACCATCCAATACCGATGGTGCAGAATCGTGCTCTGGGATTGGACTTGCCGTCGTTTCCGCCATCGTGATCTTTGCCTGCTCGGTTGGTCCTGCCCCACCTCCGGGCGCATTGCGCATCCCGAAGAAACGTTCGGCCCGGGTCGGCATTGGAGCCGCCCCGGGCCGTGGTTAAAAGCTACTGCGCCAGCCACGCCGCGAAACGCTCTTCGAGCGAGTCGCCGTAGTCGGTCCAGAAGTCGACGTCGAACGCAACTGCCGTTGCCAGGTTCTCCGGGTTCGTAGGCATATGCGGCTTCATATCGATATCCGTACCTTCGAGCACGCCAACCAGCGGCGCCGACGAATTACGAGCAGGGCCGTAGGAGATGTATTTGGCCTGGTCGGCAAGGCGCTGGGTATCGGTCGCGAAGTAGATGTATTCCTTCACGAGGGCGAGATCCTCTTCGGACTGGCCCACCGGAATGACCCAGCCATCGGTCTCGAACATCTGGCGGTCCCAGATGATCTCAAAAGGCTGGCCTTCGTTGACCTGGGCATTGAAGATGCGGCCATTGTAGGCCGTCGCGATGACAGCCTCCTGGTCGGCGAGCATCTGCGGCGGCTGGGCGCCGGCATCCCACCAGATCACGCTGTCCTTGATCCGGTCGAGGCTGGCAAAGGCACGATCCTGTCCTTCAGGCGTCGCCAGCACGTCATAAACGTCGTCAGCGGGCACGCCATCGGCAATCAGAGCCCATTCCAGATTCTTTTGCGGGATTTTCTGCAGCGCGCGGACACCAGGATAGGTTTCCAGATCCCACACGTCTTCAATCGTTTGCGGCCCGCCATCGGGGAAGGCTTCGGTGTTGTAGGCAAACATCGTCGAATACAGAATCTGGGGAATGAAGCAGTCACCCATCGTGCCTTCAACGAAGTCTTCGGCCGGCGGCGTGCCGTCGGGGGCAGGCGCAAGCCATTCATCCGGGTCGATCTCGAGGATGAGCCCTTCGTCACAGGCACGCTGGGCGTCCGCCTGCAGCATGTCGACGACATTCCAGGTCACGTTGCCGGCCTCGACCTGCGAACGGATGCCCGCCAGAGCGTTGGCGGACTTGTCTTCGTGCAGAATTTCAATACCGGTTTCAGCCGTGAATGGCTCGTCATAGGCCTTGAGCTGCGATTCCGAATACGCGCCGCCCCAGGATACGGCCGTAATGTCCTCGGCGTTGGCCGCAGTCGTCATGGCAACCAGTGACGCGGATAGCGCCAATAGCAATTGTGGTTTCATGAAATGTTCCCTCATCCTTTGTTTAAGATTGCCGAATTGCGCAAACTCAGCGCGGCGTGCCGGCCCCGATGGCCAGCATTCGTCAGGTGAACAGGTCGAGTGCCTTGCAATCGCTGGTCGCCCAACCTACCTGAACCGATTGACCCACCGAGAGATCACGTTTCTGTCCGCGGTTTCGGACCTTGACGATGAATTCGTCATTGCCGGCCACATTCATGCGAATCCGGATGTGATCGCCCAGATAAATCATTTCCTTGATCTTGCCGGTGACGACGTTGTCCATGCCCTCTGCATCGTCGAATTCCACGCGCTCGGGCCGCAGCGACAGCGTGGTGCCCGTCCCGACCGCACCGACGTTCACTTTCTCGGCCTTAAGCAGAGTTCCATCCGCCAGCCGGACATCGCAGGTTTTGCCGTTTATCGCCTCGACTTTGCCATGCAACTTGTTGTTTTCGCCGATGAACTGAGCGACGAAAGAGCTTTCAGGGGCTTCATAGAGCGCATCTGGCGTCGAAAGCTGCTGGATCACTCCGTCGTTAAAGACAGCCACCCGGTCGGACATCGTCAACGCCTCCGACTGATCATGCGTGACATAAACGACGGTGACGCCGAGATTTTCGTGGATGTGTTTGATCTCGTACTGCATTTGCTCGCGCAACTGCTTGTCGAGGGCCCCAAGGGGTTCGTCCATAAGCACGAGTTGAGGCTCGAAAACCAACGCCCTTGCTACAGCGACGCGCTGTTGCTGCCCGCCCGAAAGTTGTGCGGGCCGGCGGCTACCAAATCCAGGGAGCTCCACCATCTCAAGCGCGCGCTTGATCTTGTCTTCCTGTTCAGCCTTGCCCATGCCGCGCACCTGCAGCGGAAAGGCGAGGTTCTCGGCAACTGTCATGTGCGGGAACAGGGCGTAGTTCTGGAACACCATCCCAATGCCGCGCTTATGCGGCGGCACATTATTAATCGGCTCGTTATTGAGGAAAATCTCTCCAGATGTCGCCGGTTCGAAGCCAGCCAGCATCATCAGGCATGTCGTTTTGCCGGAGCCTGAGGGCCCGAGCATGGTCAGAAATTCGCCCTTTTCGATGTCCAGCGTAAACTCTTTAACGACCAGTGTCTCGCCATCGTAGCTTTTTTGCACTTTATCAAAGCGCACATCCGCACCGGACTGGACCGTCATGCTATTCCTTTCCCCTTGTCGTCGCCGATGGTTTTGCCGGCCCATCGGCGATGAGAATGCGACGTTCTGCGTCGATTTCACGAGCAGCCTAGCAAAACCCGACGAAGTGAAGTCCACTAAGTTTTGGGTAAAAGGTAGCGATAAACACCAATGTTTCGATAGAAATTGGTGGGATCGGCTTGTGTCTTATTTTCGGCGGCAGGAAATGCGCGGCCATATATATTCTGCGATGGACCGAGCCTTTGGACGGGTGACGGAGGCGCGGATATCGACTGCTTGATCGGCCCAAGAAGGTTCATCGCGGTCTTCCCTATTGTCACTTGCGTCTGATCTGAACGTGCCGCGTCTCCGGTCAGACGTCCTTCATTAGCCGCAGCGCGTCGTAAATCGCGGCATGGGTGTTGCGGGCAGAGACTGCATCGCCGATCCGGAACAGCTGAAAACCGCCATCGGGATTACGGATCACAGACTGGGGAACGCCCGCAATCAGTTGCTCATAGGACACCTCGCCGAGGTTCGTGGACGCCGGTTTGAGGTCGAAATAGATCTCGTCGAGGGGGACGGTGCCGTGATTGACCACGATTTGGTCGAAGGTGCGTTGCTTGGAAACCCCGCCATAATCGCTCCCCACATACGCAATCAGTTGGTTGCCGTCCTTTTCGACAGCCTCGAGGCGGTAGGTGACCGTGAAGGTCACCTCCTTGTTCTGGAGCGCGCGCATATAAGGGGTCAGGTTCATCGCCATGACCTCGGGCGCAAAGGACCGGTCAGGGGTCATGATTTCGACCCTGCCTCCAGCATCAGCGAGGATTTCGGCGGCCTGAAGCCCGGCATGATCTCCCGCGTCGTCGAAGACCAGCACATTGGACCCGGGCTTCACATCGCCGGCGATGATATCCCAGCTCGAGACGACCAGTTCGTTGCCCTTGGTCAGGACCTCGGTATGCGGCATGCCACCCGTGGCGATGATGACGACGTCGGGGTTTTCCGCCTGAACGGTCCCGGCGTCGGCCCAGGTGTTGAAGTGGAAGGTGACGCCGTATTTCTCGCATTGTGCCATGCGCCAGTCGATGATGGATATCATTTCCTTGCGCCGCTCGCTCTGCGCGGTCAGGCGGATCTGGCCGCCGGGATCCGGGGCCACCTCGAAGACGACGACCTCGTGACCCCGTTCCCCGGCGACCCGCGCGGCCTCGAGGCCCGCGGGGCCCGCGCCGACGATGACGATCTTCTTGCGCGTTTCCGCCCGCGCGATCGTGTGCGGCATGTCGAGTTCGCGCCCGGTCGCCGCGTTGTGGATGCAGTAGGCAGCGCCACCCTGGTAGATCCTGTCGAGGCAATAGTTCGCGCCGACGCAGGGCCGGATGTCATCTTCGCGCCTTTCGATGATCTTTCGCACGATATGGGGATCGGTCATGTGGGCACGGGTCATGCCGACCATGTCGAGCTTACCCGAGGCGATCGCGTGGCGCGCAGTGGCTACATCCGGGATCTTGGCCGCATGGAAGGTGGGGAAATTGGTGGCGGCGCGCACCTCGCCTGCAAAATCGAGATGCGGGGAATTGGCCATGCCCTGGATCGGGATGACGTCGGTCAGCCCGGCATCGGTGTCGATATGCCCCCGGACGACGTTCAGGAAATCGACAAGGCCACTCTCCTTGAGGCGCCTGGAGATATCCAGGCCATCCGCCTTGGTCAACCCGCCCTCAAGCATCTCGTCGCCCGTATAGCGCACCCCGACGATGAAGTCGGGGCCGACGCGCTTGCGGATTTCCTTGAGAACATCGAAGGTGAAGCGCAGCCGGTTTTCCAGCGAGCCGCCATAGGGAGCATCGAGCTCGTTGGTCAGGGGGGACCAGAACTGGTCCATCAAATGGCCATAAGCCTGCAGCTCGATGCCGTCCATGCCGCCGGCCTTCATCCGTTCGGCCGCGTCGGCGTAATCGGTGATGATCCGCTCGATGTCCCAGTCTTCCATCTTCTTGGGGAAGGCTTTATGGGACGCCTCGCGGCGGTGCGAGGGTGAGACGACGGGCAGCCAGAATGCCTTGTCCCAGCGCGTCCGGCGGCCGAGATGGGTCAGCTGGATCATGATGGCGGCACCCTGCTCGTGCACGGCGTCGGTCATGTCCTTCATCCACGGCACAACCTCGTCCTTGTAGACGAGCAGGTTGTTGAAGACCGGAGGGCTATCCTTGGAAACGGCCGCCGAACCCGCCGTCATGGTCATGGCGACCCCACCCTTGGCGCGCTCGACATGATAGGCGCGGTAGCGCGCCTTGGGCATGCCCTCTTCCGGATAGGCCGGCTCGTGCGCCGTCATGATGATGCGATTGCGCAGTGTGAGATGCTTGAGCTGGAACGGCTGAAGGAGGGGGTCGTTCGACATCGGCCGGGCTCCGGGCTAGAGATTTGCCGGAAGCATAATTGGAAATGTACATTAGTGTCAATTGTGTTGACGATTATGTACATTTCAATACGATGGGCATATGGAGCGGACCATGAACGAGAGCGGCTGGCGGGGGTCTGCGGACCTGTGGTGGGAGGCAGCGTACAATGCGCTGCTCGAGGCGGGTGTCGATGCGGTCAAGATCCAGCCGCTGGCGAAAAAGCTCGGTCTGTCACGGACGAGCTTTTACTGGTTTTTCAAAGACCGGGAGGCATTGCTCGATGCCCTGATCGCGCGGTGGCGCGAGAAGAACACGGGCAATCTGGTCAAACAATCAGAAGCCTATGCCGAGACGGTCGCCGAGGCGATGCTCAACGTTTTCGACTGCTGGCTGGATAGTGCGCTCTTTGACGCGCGGTTTGAGTTCGCGGTCAGAAGCTGGGCGCTTCAATCGCCAGAGATTCTCGCCGAGGTGCAGGCCGCCGACCGGCAGCGCCTCGATGCGCTAGGCCGGATGCTTATGCGGTTTGGATTGGGCGAGGCGTCGGCAGATGTCAGGGCCCGCACGATCTATCTCGTTCAGATCGGGTATATTTCGATGCAGACGCAGGAAGACATATCCGTCCGCATGAAGCGTATTCCCCAATACGTCGAGGTCTTTACCGGCCACCCCCCAGCCCAGAACGAGATCGATCGCTTTTATGCCCGGCACGGATATCCCGAATAGCCGGCCAAACGAGCGACGTATGGGCGCGCGAGACCGATCCGGTCCGGCCGAAGCGCTCGACACGACAAAAGGAAAGATATGAGGCGTTCCCGCTGACCTAATCGCGGGCGTCGGTTGCGACCAGCAGGACGTTCGTCCGTGTATGGTGCAAAACCTTTTGGGAGACACTGCCGAGCAGGAGTTCCGCAAAGCGGTTCATTCCACGCCGGCCCAGGACGATCAAGTCTGCCCCAACATCGTCCACTACCTCAAGGATTTCCTGCGCCGGATCGCCGTAACGGAGTTCCGAGGCAATTTCGCTGATACCGGCGCCCTCGGCAATGTCCCGACCGTGCGCGAGAACGGATTCGCCCACCGCTTCCTCAATGGCAGCGGATTGAAGGTCGTATCTGCGCAGAGCCTCCTGGGAATTGATATCCGTATACCAGTCCGGCATCTCTTCGATCATGCGCGCACCGAAACGGCTGGTATGAACCGGCATGTCGGCCTCGCCATAGTGCCACTCCGCCTCCCCGAATCTGCGCTTTTCAGCAACGTGAACCAGAGTGAGCGACGCAGCATATGTTTTGGCCAGATCGGCTGCGGCTGCAACCACGGCTTCCCCGTGTGCCGATCCATCCAATCCTGCAACGATCTTTTTCATGCCGTCCTCCGCGATTTCCCCACCAACGATACGCTATCTAGAGAGCAGCGTGTTTGACGCACGTCAAAGCGCGATACAGGCACTACTTCTCATCGAGCGACAGATTTCGATCGATAACGACACCCAGAATGCCATCACGCAGCAATTGGCGGCGGGTCGGCGTCAATTCGTGCGTGATCATGACGATTTTATGCTTGAGACCGAGTCTCTGGATTGCGTTGGTGATCACCCTCAACTCCGGCCTTGAGCATTATGAAAGAACGCGAAGGCGAGGATATCCGTCGCCTAATAGCCGGTGGGGTGCAGATCAAGGACGTGGCGAGCGAGCTTTCGACCACCAGAGAGCCCGCCGCAGATCACCAGATATCAGCCGCGCAGAAACGCTCGCACGGGCTCGATCTGTGCGGGAACGTTGAGCGCAGGGGCGTGGCCGATATGGGGGATATCCAGCCGTTGCAGGCGCGAACCGCGCGCCTGCATGCGGACTGCAAGATCTTCACGCAGGAGGTCGCTTTCCATGCCGCGGATCAGCAGCGTCGGCGCGGTGATGGCGTCGAAATCAGACCATTGGTCGCCGACATCGTTCTTGGCGTCGAACTGGGCGACGATGCGCGGGTCGTAGTGGACCGTCACTTTACCTGTATCCGTACGCCGGGTCGAACTTTCCGCCATCGTCCGCCATTCGGTATCGCTCAGGGTCCCGAACGGCGCATAGACGGTACGCAGCCAGGCTTCGAGTTCGCCGATCGTGTCGAAAACCGGAGGGTTGCCGACATAGGCCGAAATGCGCTCGACTGCCTCCGCGGGAATTTCCGGACCGATATCGTTAATGACAAGGTGAGTGATGCGCTCGCGCATGGAACCGCCGGCGAGATGCATGCCGATGGCGCCGCCCATGGACGTGCCGATCCAACGGCATGTGGCAATGCCGAGTGTGTCGAGCATTTCCATGGCCATCGCGCCGAACGTGTCAAGCCGGTAGTCGCGCGCCGGATTCTCGGCCCATTGGCTCAGGCCCCGGCCCAGCGTATCCGGCGCGAGGATGAAATATTCGCCGCTCAAAGCCCGCGCAATCGTATCGAAATCGCGGCCCGTCCGGGCAAGGCCGTGCCACATGACGAGCGCGGGCTTGTCCGAGGTTCCCCATTGGGTGACGTGGATTTCCCTGTGGCGCAGGGTGAAATAGCGGGAGATCGGTTGCGTCATTCGATTTTTCCCCTGAACCGCCCGACAATGCCTGTCGGGAAAAAGTAGACGCTGAGGATGAACAGGAGACCGAGCCAGAAGAGCCACCGGTCCGGATGTAATAGGTCTGTGGCGATGGGAATGTCCGCCGTTACCGCGCTCGCGGTGCCCATCACGTCGCGCAGGTAGTTCTGTGCCAGAACGAAGATCGTCGCGCCCAGGATCGCCCCCCACATGGTTCCCATGCCGCCGATCACGACCATGACGAGGATGTCGATCATCAGGTCGAGCGAAAGCGTTGTGTCGGGGCCGGTATAACGCAGCCAGATGGCAAAAAGGACGCCGGCGAGCGCGGCGGCAACCGCCGATATTACTGACGCGATCGTGCGGTAATAAACTGTCTTGAAGCCCAGCGCTTCGGCGCGGAAGTCATTCTCTCGGATGGCTTGCAGTACGCGGCCGAAGGGCGAATTGACGAAGCGCAGCAGGATGAGAAACAGGGCCGCGGCGCCGGCGAAGACAAGATAGTAGGCGAGCAGTTTGCCGTCGAGCCGCACGTCTAGGATGCGGAAATCGGCGAGCTTGAAGGCCGGGGTCAGGATTTGCGGAACGCGATAGGTCAGTCCGTCCTCACCGCCGGTGATCGTATAAAGTTGTGAGACGAGGATGCCGAAGGCGCTCGAAACCGCAAGCGTGATCATGGCGAAGAAGATCGCCCGCACGCGCAGCGAAGCGAGGGCGATAATCAGGGCGAGAACCGCTGCGATTGCCACGCCGATCAAAGCGCCGAGACCAATGGAGCCCCAACCGGGACCCATATTGTACGAGGCGATAGCGACGCCGTACGCGCCGAGGCCGAAGAACATGGTGTGGGCGAAGGAAACGATGCCGGTATAGCCGAGCAGCAGGTCATAGCTCGCGACAAGCGCGATGATGATGCAGATGCGTGCCGCCGTATCGACCGAGCGCGTGCCGGGGAAGATGAACGGCGCTAAGGCGAGGCAGAGGACAATGGCTATGATGATGAGGCTCAGGAGCGGCTTGCCGGGCGTATCGCCTGAAAGAATGGACTTGAACATCTTCGCTTACCTCGAACCGCTGGGCCGCAGGAGGCCGTTTGGCCGCCACATCAGAACGAGCACCATGAGCAGGATTGCCGAACCCAGCGACAGCTTGGGCGCGAGATAGGCGACGTAATTGTTGGTCAGCCCGATCAGTAGTGCTGCGACGAAGCATCCTTCGATCGAACCCAGACCGCCGATGATAATGGTGATGAAAACGAGGATCATCACGCTCATGCCCATTTGCGCGGTGATCACCTCGTCGTAGAGCCCCCACATGACGCCGCCCAGCCCACCGAGCGCGGAGGCGACGACGAAGACTCCGATGAAGAGGACCGAGATGCGGTAGCCCAGCGATTCCACCATTTCGCGGTTCTCTACGCCCGCCCGGACGAGCAGCCCGATCTTGGTCCTCGTCAAAATGATCCGCAGCGCGGCGAATAGGGCGAGGCCGAGTCCGATGGCGAGCAGGCGGTATTTTTCGAGAACGATGCCGCCGACGATGAAGGCGCCCTTGAGGCTTTCGGGGCGTGGGATGGGGATTTCGTTCGGTCCCCAGATGACGACGATGAGCTGTTCGATGACGATCAGCCCGCCGGTGGTGATCAGGATTTGCTTGAGGTGATGGCCATAGACGGGACGCACGATGAGACGCTCGAAGACGAGGCCGAGGGCGCCGGCGGCGATCATGGCGGCAAGTGCACCCAGCAAGAGGGCAAGGAGGTTGAGTTCGATCCCGGCGGCGCCATAGAGCGGCCCGAGGGCCAGGAGTGCCGACACCCCAACAAAAGCGCCGAACGAGATCATCGCGCCGTGCCCGAAATTGAGAACGTCCATCAGCCCGAAAACGAGTGTGAGGCCGGATGCCATGATGAAAATCATCAGCCCCATGGCGAGCCCGGCGAGGGTCAGTGTGCCCCAGGTCGGCATGCTGCCGATCGGCAGGAATGCCAGGGCGATGAGTGCAGGGACCGTGAAATAGGCGAGCCGGTCCCGAACATATCCGAATAGGCCACGGTCGGCGCCCGAGAGGCCGACCGGTTCGATGTTCGCGCTCATGCCGCGTCTCCCCCAACGTCGAAGCCCAGCAACCGGCCTTGCAGGGCCGCGTCAGCGCTCAACGCTGCCATGGTGCCGGTGTGGATGATCCTGCCGTCGTCCATAACCGCGACCCAGTCGCCTACGCGCTCGGCAAGGGCGAAGTTCTGTTCGACCATCAGTATGGTGACGCCGGTCTCTTTGAGCGCGACAATGGCGGTCGCAAGCGCGTCGATGATGGTGGGGGCGAGACCCTTGGTGGGTTCATCGATGAGCAGCAGATCCGCAGGCTCTATGATCGCGCGTGCGATGGCGAGCATCTGTTTCTGTCCGCCTGAAAGCTGTCCGGCGGGCCAGCGCCAGAATTTCCTTAGCGCCGGAAAAAGCTCGTAGATCCATTCGAGCCGGTTCGCATCGGGCTCGCCGCTGCGCGCCGCCAGAAGCATGTTCTCTTCGACGCTCAGGGTTCCAAAAATGCCCATTGTTTCGGGCACATAGGCGATGCCGCGCCGCGCGGTTTCGGGCGTCGCGAGCCTGGTGATGTCCTCGCCCGCGAAGACGATCCGGCCGTTACGGACCGGCCAGAGCTTCATGATCGTCCGCATTGTCGTGGTCTTGCCAGCGCCATTGCGTCCGAGCAGCATGGTGAGCTGGCCGCGCGGAACCTCCAGATCCACCCCATGCAGGATATGGTACTGCCCGATATTGGTGTGGACGCCCGAGAGCGACAAAAGCGTATTCGTGTCGACCATAGCCCCTCCTGGTGAGGCGCTTCATGTTGTTTGAAGGACATCAATGAGAAGCGCCTCACTCATTTTTTGCCGTGGCCCCGTTACCTTCACCCAAATCGCCAGGCTGACGCCTGTCAATTTGGACGAAGTGGGGCACTAGTGTCCCATCGTCCCAAGATAGGCGTCGCGCACGACGTCGGACTTCATGACGTCTGCCGGTGCGCCGGAAGCGACAAGCTGGCCGTTGTGCAGAACCATGATCTCGTCGGCGAGCGAGCGGATGACGTCCATCTTATGCTCGACGAGGATGATGGTCTTGCTCGTATCCGCCTTGATCGACCGGATCAGTTCAAGAATGATCGGTGCTTCGTCAGCGCTCATGCCGGCGGTCGGTTCATCGAACATGACGATGGAGCTTTCGAGCGCCAGCAGCAGCGCCACCTCAAGCTTGCGCTGGTCGCCATGTGGGAGATTGGCGGCGGGCTCGCTGCGCCGGCCCGCCAGTCCACAGCGTTCGATATAGCCCATCGCGGCTTCAATTGTGGGCCGGTCAGCGTCCGCGAGACGGAACAGATGCATCGCGCCGGGGTGCCGCGCCTGGATGGCGAGGCGGACGTTTTCGAGCACGGACAGTCGTGGAAAGAGGTTGGTAAGCTGAAACGCCCGCCCTATGCCGCGCCGCGTGCGCTCGGGAACAGAGAGGCGCGTGATATCCTCACCACGGTGGATCACGGTGCCGCCACTGGCGCGCAACTGGCCGGAAATCAGGTTGAAATACGTCGTCTTGCCAGCCCCGTTCGGTCCGACGATGGCGACCAGGCGTCCGGGCCGGAAGTTATAGGTGACCGCATCCACGGCAACATGGCCGCCAAAGCGGATCGTCAAGTCGCGGGTTTGCAGGGCTGGCGCGGTGGTCTCTAGCATCGCCTGTCTTTCGCTGAACAGAAAGGTCGCGGCAGGCGCGTCCCCGTCGCCTGCCGCGTGCCGAAGAAAGAGGAGGTCAGTTCCGGATCGGAACGTCCATTTCTTCGGCCTCGATCACCTCAACGAGGGCTGGAACGCCCCACTCGACGCCCTCCTGCACCTCGATCTTGAAGTGATACATATCCTGCATCGCCTGATGGTCTTCGGGCCGGAAGGTCATCTCGCCCTTTGGCGTATCCCAGCTCATGCCTTCCATGGTCGAAATCAGCGTCTCGGTGTCGGTATCCCCGCCGGTCGCCTCGAGCGCCGCAACGATTGCTCCCGCTGCTGCAAAGCCGCCTGCGGTGAAGAAGTCGGGCGGGCTGCCGAAGCGGGCTTCATGCTGCTCGACAAGCCAATCGTTGATCGGATTTTCCGGGTTTTCGTAGTAGTAATAGGTCGCCCCTTCCATGCCGGGAAAATCCCGATAAGCGACCAACGCGGGCAGGATGTTGCCCCCGGTGGCGAGTTCGATACCGAGACGGCCTGGGTCCATATCCTGGATTTTGCCCAGCGGATTGCCGCCACCAGCCCAGATCACGAAGATGACCTTACGGCCGTCCTCGCCGTCGAGCGCATCGAAAATGCGCTGGGCGTGGGCCGTGAAGTCTGTGGTATCCTGCGGCGCGTATTCCTCGAACACCAGTTCGGCACCGGTCCCTTCGAGCGCTTCGCGGAATGCGGCAACGCCGTCGCGGCCAAAGGCATAGTCCTGCGCAAGCGTAGCGATCTTGACACCCTCCTGGCCGAGCGCAACGGCGTTGGCGATGGCATCCTGGGACGAATTGCGTCCCGTGCGGAAGATGTAGCGGTTCCAGTTTTCGCCGGTGATGGAGTCGGCCACAGCCGGTTCGACGATGAAGACCTTGCCATACTCCTCGGCCACCGGCAGCATCGCGAGCGCAACCCCCGAGCTGACACCGCCAACCGCGAGGTCGACTTCGTCGTCGCCATAGGCTTCTGCGAGCATGGCGCGCCCGATATCAGGCTGGAGTTGGGTATCCTTCTCGATCACCTCTATGGGCCGCCCGGCCACTTCCATCGTGCCGTCGGTATAGTATTCCAGCCCCAGCATGAGACCGTTATGCGACTGCGTGGCGTAGGCCTCGAGCGCGCCGGTCTTTCCGTAAACATGGGCAATCGTGATCGGATCGGTATCCTGCGCGGTGACAGCGCCGGTGACGGCTAGGATTGCCGATGCGGCCATGCCGAGTGTCCTGGACAAATTCATGAATTCCTCCCGATTGGACGATGGCGTCCTGCTATTGTGGTTCCCTGGTTCCGCGCCTGTCGAGCGGAACCATCCTCCTAAGGCCCCGCCCAATGAGCGCAGACCCTCTACCGCTCTTTCCTCAAATTGCGTGCCAAGTTGAGATTGGAAGCGTGAGAACCGTCAAACCCTGGATTTCCGGGTGCAATTGATGCTGCGGGTTGGCGATCGATTCCAGCATTCAGACGACCTGTCCGGATAGCAGGACAGACGAGTCCGGCGCATCGGACAGGAACGCTGGCGTCGCGTTCTCCGTTCCCCAGACCATGCATCCGTGTGGTAGCCTGCCTCGCGCCTGGCGCCAGAACTGGAAGAGGGAGACCTATGGTGGAGCGTTTCGATGCCATTGTTGTCGGTGCTGGCCAAGCGGGGCCTTCGCTTGCAGCCCGGCTGGCGAGTGAGGGGATGGCGGTCGCGATTGTCGAGCGCCATCATTTCGGAGGCACTTGTGTCAATACCGGCTGCACGCCGACAAAGGCCATGGTTGCCAGCGCCCATGCTGCGCATATGGCGCGCCGCGCCGCCGACTACGGCGTGGAGATTTCCGGTACGGTCACCATCGACATGGCGGCGGTGAAGGACCGCAAGGACAAGATGGTCGAGAAGTCCCGAACGGGCCTCGAACGCTGGCTGGGCGGCCTCGACAAGGTCTCGCCGATCCGTGGCCATGTCCGTTTTATTGGAGATCGTACGCTGGCGGTCGGCGATAGGCACATAACGGCGCCGCGCATCTTTCTCAATGTTGGGGGCCGTGCCGTCGTTCCTGACTATCCCGGCGTCCACGAGATCGAAGCGCTGACCAACAGCACGATCCTCGACCTCGATACGGTGCCGCGGCACCTCGTGGTGGTCGGCGGTGGCTATGTCGGGCTCGAATTTGCCCAAATGTTCCGGCGCTTCGGCAGTGCGGTCACCGTGATCGAGCGGGGAGACCGGCTGCTCAAGCGCGAGGACGAGGACACATCTGAAACGGTGGCTGCGTTGCTTGAAGCCGAAGGCATTGAACTCCGGCTCAACGCCGATTGCGTTGCGTTCTCACAAGAAACGGAGGGACCGACGGTAAAGGTGGATTGCACAGAGGGAGCGCCGAGCGTTGCGGGGTCGCATGTGCTTCTTGCCGTTGGGCGGCGTCCCAATACCGACGATCTCGGTCTCGATGTTGCGGGAATAGTGACGGACGAGCGCGACTATATCGTCACTGACGATGCATTGGAGACCAATGTCGAAGGCATATGGGCTCTCGGTGATTGCAATGGCCGTGGCGCATTCACCCATACCGCATACAATGACTATGAGATCGTTGCCGGCAATCTTATCGATGGGGCAGGGCGGGCGGTTACCGACAGAACGCAAGCCTATGCGCTTTATACCGATCCGCCCCTCGGGCGAGCGGGGATGACTGTCGCTGAGGCCAAAGCGGCGGGGCGCCGTGTCCTTATCGGCAAGCGCCCAATGACGCGCGTGGCGCGCGCTACCGAGAAGGGCGAGACAACGGGCTTCATGAAGGTGATCGTTGACGCCGACAGTGAAAGGATCATCGGTGGGGCTGTATTCGGGGTCGGGGGCGACGAGGCCGTTCACGTGCTTGTCGACGCGATACAGTCCGGTGCTCCCTACACAGCTCTGCGCGATACGATGCACATTCATCCCACAGTGTCCGAGCTCATCCCGACGATACTGGGTGAGCTCGAACCTGTGGAGGATTAGTCCGATCCCCGGACGACCGTGCGGGCGCGCAGGCCACCCTTCTGGATGGCGAAGACGATCGCGCCGACGCCTAGTCCGACGATATCGGTAAGCCAGCCGCCGTCGATCATCGAAAGGGCGGCGACGAGCAAAACCGCGCGAAGGATCGGGCCGATCTTGCCGAAGAAATAACCCTGGACCGCAGCTGAGAGCAGGTAGACGCCGACGGTCGCGCTGATGACGACGTGTAGGATGTCGTACCAAGCCCCCTGCATGAGCAGTTCGTGGCTATAAAAGAACATGAAGGGCACGACAAAGGCGGCGAGGCCGAACTTGAAGGCTTCGACCGAGGTTTTCATCGGGTCCGAACCCGCAAGCCCGGCACCAGCATAAGCGGCAAGCGCGACCGGCGGCGTGATGGCGGACATGACCGCGTAGTAGAAGACGAAGAAGTGCGCCACGAGCGGGGGAATGCCCAGTTGCACGAGGCCTGGCGCAACGACGGCGGCCGCGACCGCATAGGCTGCGGTGGTTGGCATGCCCATGCCCAGGATGATGGAAATGCACATCGCAAAGAAGAGGGCAATGAGCTGGTTCTGCTCGGCGATCCCTAAAAGGAGCGTAGAGAACCGCGCGCCGACGCCGGTCAATGCGATGACACCCACGATGATCCCTGCGGCGGCACAGACCGCAACGAGCTGAATGGCCATTTTCGCCGCGAGTTCGAGCGCCTTGGCGAAGGCAATCGGACCCATCTTATAGGGCGTGAACCACGACACCACAGCCGCCGACGCCATCGCCAGCGTGCCGGCGCGGATGACGGAATAGCCTGAAAACAGCGTATAGATCAGGATGATGATGGGCAGGAAGAGATAGACCTGCTTGGCGAGGACCGTGAATTTCGGCAATTCGTCCTTGGGCAGGCCCTTCATGCCGAGCTTGGTCGCCTGCAGGTCCACCATGAAGAAGACCGAGACGAAATAGAGCAGCGCCGGAATGATCGCGGCGATGACGATCTCGGTGTAGGGAATGCCCGTCACCTCGGCCATGATGAACGCGCCCGCGCCCATGATCGGTGGCAGGATTTGCCCGCCCGAGGACGCGGTGGCTTCGATCGCCGCCGCACTGCGGGACGGATAGCCGACCTTTTTCATCAGCGGGATGGTGAGCGAGCCAGTCGCGACCACGTTGCCGGCGGACGTGCCGTTGATCATGCCCATGAGGCCCGAGGCAAAGACTGCCACCTTTGCCGGACCACCGCGCCAGCCGCCAGCGCCGGCAAACGCGAAGTTGACGAAATAATCGCCAACGCGCGAGGCCTGCAGGAACGCCGCGAAGGTGATGAAGAGGATGATGTAGGTCGAGGAGACGGCGATCGGAGCGCCCAGAATGCCCTGATCGGTGAAGATATAGGTGAAGAACCGTTCCGGGGAATAACCGCGGTGAGTGAGGAAGCCCGGCAGCCACGGTCCGAGGAAGGAGTAAGCGATGAAGACGCCTGCGATGATGACGAGCGCGAGCCCGGCCACGCGGCGGGTCAATTCGAGGATGAGCGCGACACCGACGAGCGCGGCGTAAAAGTCAGCGGTTTGCGCAAGCGCTGTGCCCGCGCGCAGCCGGATCGGTTCGACGTTGAAGAGGATGTAGCCGAGAACGGCGAGCGAGGCGATGCCCAAGAGCCAGTCCGCCACATAGATGCGATGCGCGTTGCGATCGCCGAAAAGCCAGCCGGCAGCTATTGCTGCTGCTGTGCCGACGACCAGTGGAAGACCGTAGCTCGAAAAAACGAACGGGTCAGGCATACGGATGCCAGCGGCCCAAAGGCCGAGCCAGGCATAGGCAATCATCGCGAAGCCATAGCCGATGCCCCCAGCCGCAACCACGAGGAGACCCAGTTCCAGGGGCGAACGTTTGGCTTTTTCCTGCGGCGCTTCAGGTGAGAGCGAAAGCGCCGAATAGATGAGGAACCCGATAAACAGCCCGCCTGCGACGTGGATCAGCCGGTAGGTCCACGTCTCAAGCGGATAGAGGTTCATCGTTAGAACGTGGAACGCCGTATAGGCGATGCACAATACGACAACGAACCAGTTGAGGCGCCCCTGCGGCGAGCGCTGGTTGGTGGCGAGAGGTTCCTCGTCCACGCCCTGTGCGATCATCGGGCCGGCATCGCGTTGCGATGCGGTTGCGTTCGTCTTCGACATTGTGAGATCCTCCCCGGGGCCACTCGTCCCCGACCGGCGGCATACGCGGCCGCCTAACGTTTCGTAAGCGGATGGCGGCATACCGCCATCCGTCCTGGTGTAAGTTGGTGGCGTCAGCCGCGCAGGTCTTCGGGAATTTCGATGCCGATTTCTTCGAAGTACCGCACCGCGCCGGGGTGGAACGGCAGGAAGGTGTTCTTGTCGACGTTCTCAGGAAGCGTTTCGCGCGCGGCCGAGTGGATCTGCACCATGCTCTCGGTATTCTCCATCACGAGCTTGGTGATCTCATAGGCGAGGCTTTCGGGCATATCCTGGTTCGCGACTGCGAAGTTCCAGAGCGCAACGGTGAGCTGAGGATCCTCGAAGCCTTCATAGGTGCCGGCGGGAATGTCGAAGGCGGCAAGCTCGGGACGCGCCTCGAGGATCTGGCCGCGCTGCTCTTCGGTAAACGCGAAAATGTTGACGTCGTTTTCCGCGGCGATTTGCGCGAACGCCGCGATGGGCAGACCGGCCGAAAAGGCAAATGTGTCAATAAGGCCGTCCTTGACCTGACCGACGGCGTCATTGGCGCCCGCATAGCTCACGTCGGGCGACACGCCCAGGATTTCGAAGAAGCGCGGCCAATACGTTGCCGAGGTGCCGCCGGCGGGGCCAACCGCGACGCGCTTGCCGTCGAGATCGTCGACCGAGTCGATGCCCGAAGAGGTGAGCGCAACGGCCTGGAACGGCGTCTGATACATCGGGAAGAGCGCGCGCAGGTTCTTGTGTTCGACGCCCGGCGCCAGTTCAGATTGCCCCGTCCAGGCATCATAGGCGGGGCCCATCGTAACGAGGCCGATCTGGTGGTCGCCGGTTTCGACCAGCGTAGCGTTCTGAACCGGCCCGCCAGTCACTTCGCCCGAGGCATTGATGCCGAGTTCCTCGGTGATCAGACCACCCAGGCCAGTGCCGTAGATGAAGTAGGTGCCGCCCTGGCTGGCGGTGCCGATCGTGAGGCTCGACGGCCAGTCGGCCCGGTCGTCCTGCGCGAAAGCCGGCGCAGCCACGAGCATTGACGCTGCCGCGATGGCAGCAAAAGTGGTGAAACGCATTGCGTCCTCCCGTTGGGTTTAGCTTTGTCAGTTCAACCCATCCGGCACCGGATATCCTCCTCCGCGCCGAATGCGATACTCGAAAAGTCCCCATGAGATCGACATGCGCAAGCGCTGTGGCTGCGTCACGCGACTCTTTTTTCGCAAAAGCGGCGGGCTATGTGTGGAAACGGTATCATGGGCGCAAAAGTGTGGGTGGATTCCCACCCATCATTCGACTTCGGCGCCCGGTTCAAGCAGGAACTGGCGACGGTCGATGCCGTGTTTCTGCATCTTTTCGTAAAGCGATTTGCGCGACAGGCCCAAAGTTTCATAAACTGGTCTGATGCGTCCGCCATGCGCGCGCAGCGCGTTTTCGATGATGCTGCGCTCAAAATCGGCCACGCGCTCTGCGAGCCGCTTCCCGCCATCGGGCGCGCTGTTCTCCTCGCCGGTAAAGGGAAGGCCGAGGTCGAGCGCGTACCGGTCCGCGGCGTTGCGAAGTTCGCGCACATTGCCGGGCCATTTCCGTTCACTCAGTGCGGCGATGACATGCGGTGGGACCGCAACGGGATCGCGCCGGTAGCGGGACGCCGCCTCGGTCACCAGCTGCATGAAAAGGAGCGGAATATCCTCGCGGCGGTCTTCGAGCGGAGGGACTTCTAGCGTGATGACGTTAAGCCGGTAGAGCAGGTCGGATCGGAACCTGCCTTCAGCGACGTCTTTGGAGAGATCGGTCTTGGAGGTTGCGAGAAACCGCACGTCGAGCGGTAGGGGTTCGTTGCTCCCCAGTCGGGTGATGATGCGCTCCTGGATGACGCGCAGTAATTTGCCTTGTACGTCGAGCGGCATCGAACCGATTTCGTCGAGCAGGATCGTGCCGCCCTGCGCGTGCTCGAACTTGCCGAACCGTGCCCGCATCGCGCCGGGGAAGGCACCAGCCTCGTGGCCGAAGAGTTCACTTTCGATTAGGTTGGCTGGAAGTGCCGCGCAGTTGATGGCGATAAACGGCTTTTGGGCTCTGCTTGAAAGGTCGTGCAATGCGCGGGCTGCGACTTCCTTGCCCGAGCCGGTTGGGCCGACGATGAGCACGTCCGCATCTGTGGGCCCGACGGTGCGCACTTTACGGCGCAGATCGATCATCGCATTGGAGCGGCCCAGCATGCGCTGCTCAAGATCGTCGCTTTGCCCAGCGGCGGCGCGCAG
This sequence comes from Pelagibacterium halotolerans, assembly GCF_044811015.1. GTDB lineage: Bacteria > Pseudomonadota > Alphaproteobacteria > Rhizobiales > Devosiaceae > Pelagibacterium > Pelagibacterium halotolerans_A. The sequence goes on along the minus strand of NZ_CP085243.1, from coordinate 1,381,468 downwards.
CACGCGGTTTTCGAGGACGAGGCGGCGGTAGTCGAGTGCGCGGGCGGCGATTTCGGTGAGCTGGCCGCTGGGGAAGGGCTTCTCTATGAAGTCGAAGGCTCCTTCGCGCATCGCGCGCACGGCAAGTTGCACTTCTCCGTGACCCGTAAAGAGAATGACCGGAATGTCGCGGTCGAGAGCATGGATGCGGTTCATGAGGCTGAGGCCGTCCATGCCGGGCATGCGGATGTCGGTGATGACGATGCCCTTGAACCCGAACCCTACGAGGTCGAGCGCTCGTTCGGCGGTGGCGAAATGCTCGACCGCGAAACCAGCTAGATCGAGCGCCTGTGCCGTCGATTGACGCAGTTCATCCTCGTCATCGATCAGAAGAACCTTGCCCGGTTTCATTGCGCGGCCTCGGCTACTGCGGCTCCAGTTTCCACGAGCTCGACGGTAAAGACCGCGCCACCCTCGGGGTGGTTGGCCGCACGCAACTCACCACCAAAATCCTTGACGATGTTATACGAGATCGAAAGCCCCAGACCGAGCCCTTTGCCCACGCCCTTGGTGGAAAAGAACGGGTCGAAAATGCGCTCGCCGAGACCTTCAGCGATGCCCGGGCCGTGATCCCGGATTGCGATGACAACGGTCTGACCGTCGCCCTGGACACTGAGCTTAATACGTTTGTCGTTGGTTTCGCTCACCGCGTCGATCGCGTTTGAAAGAATGTTCACGAGCACTTGCTGCAACCGGACCGGACCGCCGCGCGCATAAAGTGGTGTATCGGGGAAATCCGTTTCTATTTGGACCGCCGTCTGTTTAACGCGCCAGCCCAGAATGTCGAGCGCATCAGTGATTGCCTGGGCTACGGGCACTGCGGAGAGCTTCTGGTTGGGCTTGCGTGCGAAGTTTCTCAGGTGGCGCGAAATCGAACCCATACGGTCTATGAGCCCTGCGATGCGCGACACGTTTTCCGCAGCTTCATCGATCCGACCACGCTCGATCAGCACCTGCGTGTTATCGGCATAATTGCGCGCTGCGGCGAGCGGCTGGTTGAACTCGTGCGAAAGTGCCGCGGACATCTGGCCAAGCGCCGCGAGCTTGCCTGCCTGGATGAGGTCCGCCTGGGTCTTGCGCAGGCGATCCTCAGTGGCGCGGCGTTCGGCGACCTCACCTTCGAGCCGTTTGTTGACGGCGGCAAGCTCGACAGTGCGCTCGGCAACACGGTGTTCGAGCAATTCCCTGGCCTCTCGCTGGAGATCCATGCGCTCGCGCAGGCGTGCCCCACGCTGGAGGTAAACGGCGACGCCGAGGACCAATACGCCTACGACAAGAAGTGCGGCGATGACGGTGTTGAGCGCCTGCGCCCGCGCGGGCGCAGTATCCAGCAGTACACTCAGCGTCCAGTCTGCCTCTGGCAGCGTTTCGCTGACCACTAGATATTCCGTTGTTTCCTCATTGCCGGAAATAGTGAGGAGCTCATGACCCTCCTCGGCCGTCGTACGCGACACTGGAAGGTCGCGCACGCGCGCGTTGGCGTAGACAGTGTTCTCGCTGTCGGCGCGTCCGCCTTGGACGGGCCTGATGCCCGTTAACAGCCATTCTGGCCGTCCGCTCATGAAGATCGTCCCTTCGGGATCGGCGACGATGATCTCGTAATCTGCGCCACGCCAGCCGTCCTCGAGCGCGCCGGCATCGACCTTGAACACAAGCGCCCCTTCAATCGTGCCGTTCACGCGGATCGGCGCACCGAAATAATAGCCGCGGTCGTCAGTGTCGGAACTCAGCGCGAAAAACCGCTCCTCTCGCCCCGATATAACATCCTGAAAATAGGGGCGGTCATCGAAGCGCTCGCCCGCGAACGACGTCGGGCCGAGGAAGTTGGACGCCGCAACGGTCGTGCCGTCCGGCACCAGCACATAAATCTGCGTCGCTTCGAGCAGTGCGTTCGTTTCCAATAGGTAAATATTGGCAGCGACCACTTCTGCAGGGTTGCCCGGATCGGCGACAACCGCTTTGATGCTCTGCTGATCTGCAATCAATTCTGGCAATTCCAGGTACCGGGCCATCTGTGCGCGCAATGCGGCAACCGCGAGCGTAACCGTATTGCGCCCGCGCTCGGCAGTGGTCTCGAGATAGGCTCGCGTTGCGTAGTCGCCGCCTACGCTGCCGATCACGACGATAAGAGTGAGCGCAACGACGCCAAGCCACGTCCAGGGGCGCCGGAGGTGGTGCAGGAGATATGCTTGACCTTTCGAGAGCGGTGAGCGCGTCATCGTTTCATCTTACTTGTGGCGCACGGGCGGCGAAACGCTTTTGTAAGCCAGAGTATCGGGCGATATCACGTGTCTCCGAGGCAAGAGCCAACGCGCGACCTGAGTGCAGGCAGAACGTCGCTTTCAAACCACGGATTGCGCTTCATCCACCCCACGACCCGCCAGCTCGGATGGGGCAAGGGGCAAATCCGGGGCATATGATCGGCAAAGCATGCCACATTTGTCCCAAGCGATTTGTCCGCACCCGGAAGATAGGCGCGCTGGGCGTAAAGCCCGACGAGGAGTGTCAGGCCGATGTCGGGCATCTTCTCGAGAAAGCGCCGGTGCCATGTGGGCGCACAGATCGGGCGCGGTGGCAGATCACCGCCACCGGCTGCGACGCCGGGATAGCAAAACCCCATGGGCAGCAGCGCTACCTTTTCAGAATCGTAGAAGTCCTGAGGCGTAATCCCCAGCCATTCGCGCAGCCTTTGCCCACTCTGGTCATCCCAGGGCACGCCGCTCTCGTGAACCTTCCGGCCCGGTGCCTGTCCGATGATGAGGATTTTCGCCGCACTGCCGACCTGGACGATCGGGCGCGGACCCAAAGGCAGTTCGGCGGCGCAGATGTCGCACCCCTGAACCTGGTCGCGCAATGCCTGCAAGCTGTCTTCGGTCATCGGTCCCCCCGAATAAAGACGCGCATGACAATAGCCCGGAACCCTCGCATGCCAAAACACGGGCCGATCAATAACACGTTTCCAGTCGTCGGTCGGCTTGCTCAGCTCGGCCGAATGTGTAGCAATGGCGGGAGGTTACACGATTCCATGAGGGTTCGGATGCTTTGTCGACCGGCAGGCGCAGGTTCTGCGCGCGGACCCCTCGACGCTTATTGGAAAAGGCCGGCGACCTGTCGGATCGGCTGGTGATGCCGGTCCCGTCAGGTTTCAGAGGCATGCGCGGGCTCGCCCCGACGGTCATGTGGGCGCTGGTGCTTATCCTCGACCTTCTCGCGCTCATCGCGGTTACGGGTCTTGGGTTCGATGATGGGCTGGGGCGCGTTTTCGCGTCCGATAGCGCACGGAATGCGGACTATCGGGAACTCTCGGGAGAATTTACGCCCAGCGAGGGCGATACCGTTGTTGTGTTTGAAAGTCCTGACTTTGCCGATCCCGACAATCTACAGCCGGTTTCGGATTTCGTTATCGAGACAAGCTTTCTCGATGGCGTTGTCGACGTTTTTTCGGTTTTCGCGCTGCGTGAACCGACCGAAGGTGGTGTTGGTGCGCCGCTGATCGGGATCGATGTGCCGCGCGATGGCTCACTGGCCCAAACGCTTGACGATATTGCGGGGAATACCTCAGGCGGGCGGCTTGTCTCGGAGGGACGTAAACTGACGGCAGTCGTGATCGCGACGGATTCCTCCGCGGTGATCGATGGCGCCCGTACGATTATTGGAGAACTTGAGACGATCGCCACCGAACTCACGGCTGGAACGGATGTCTCCTACACCCTGACCGGGCTGCCAGCGGTTCGCCTCGATATTGTCGACAGCCTTTTCAGCGATCTTATCAGGCTCAACTCGCTGGGTATGATCGCGGGGTTTGCGATCTGCGTTCTGGCATTGCGCAGCATTCGGCTCGCGTTCCTTGTGACTCTGCCGGCGGGCACTGCGCTGCTGTGGTCGCTCGGGGCGTTATCGATCTTCGGTTTCGGTATCAACGTGCTTTCGATTGCGTTGCCGGTGCTGATACTTGTCCTCGCTTTTGCGGACAGTCTGCATTTGGCTTTCGAGATTCGACGGCTGGCGCCTGACGAACCCTCGCCCGACCGGCTCGCTATTTTGGCGCTCAAACGTGTCGGGCCGGCCTGTGCGCTGGCTTCGTTCACCACCGCCATTGCATTTGGCGGGCTTATGATTTCGGAAAGCGAAATCGTCCGCGATTTCGGTGTGGCGGGTATCGTCGCGGCGCTAATTGCGCTGGTTGCGGTACTCACGGTGCAGCCGCTTGTGTTCGCAACGGCGGGGCGGTTTGTTCCGGCCGAAAAGCTGTTCCCACCGCGGCGGAAAGCGATGCTGCGCGTTTTCGATTGGCGGTTTCTGCCAGAATTCGGCTTGCGCTATCCCAAGCCCATAGCGGCGACCGCCATTGCGGTGCTCATCGCATTTGGGGCTGTCTATACGGCGATTGAGCCGTCCTACTCGGTGCTCGAAAACATCAATCGCGATGCACCGCGCGTGCAGGCGATCGAAACACTGAACAACGAACTCGCGCCAATCAATACGATCGACATACCCGTTGCTGTCGACGCCTCCAACGGGCTCGACGCCGGCGCCCTTGAGCGCGTTGCGGCCACGCATGAGGCTGTTGCCGGCCTTATCCCGGGAACGGTGACGGTCTCGCTCCATAGTCTTGTACCCGATGGCGCCGAACTATCGCCCGCCGAGCGAGCGGAGCGCCTCTCGCGGATCGTATCGTCAATGTCGGCGAACCAAAGGGGCAGGGTGCTGTCCGAGGATGGCACGACTGCGCTCGTGCGGCTTCATATCAACACCTACGACGCCGGCGAAATCCGCGCCATGACCGAACGCATCGAACACGCGCTCGCCGCAGATCCCATCGCATCCCAAGCCGCAGGAACACCCACGGGCTTCATGGTGATGTCGTCCTTCGTGAGCGGGGGGATGATCCTCGATCTCAACTACTGCTTCTTCATCGCCGTGGTCGCTTCGGGGCTTTTGACGACACTGTGGTTTGCCAATTGGCGGTATGGCGCGGTGGCGCTCGTACCCAACGTTTTGCCGATCCTGGCGGTCGGAGCCTGGTTGGTGCTTTCGGGGCGGGGGCTGCAGTTTTCCAGCGGTGTGGCGCTCACCATCGCCTTCGGCATCGCGGTGGACGATACGGTTCACATCATCAACCGGCTGCGGATCAATGCGCCGAAGGGCAAGCCGTTCGATCCCGGCGCGATCCATCGCTCTGTCGTAGAAGTGACACCGGCACTGGTCGTGACGACAGCAGTGCTGTCATTCGGGCTTTTGAGCACCTTTTCAAGCGCGTCGCCGATGATCGGCTATTTCGGGGTCCTGTCGATCGCGGTCTTTATCCTCGCCATTTTCGCCGATCTCGTGGTGCTGCCCGCATGCCTCATGGTGCTTCACGGGTTTGAACAGAAACGGCGCGAAAGCCGCATTTTACAAGAGGGGGACGCGTGAGCGGACAACCTGCAATCGCCCGAGGGACGGCCGGGGTCGATCGACCGGACTTCACGATCCTCACCCAATGGCACCTCGATGCGACACCAGACGAACTCTCCGCGATCGCGCTGACGCCCGAACTGCTACACGTCTGGTGCCCGCGTGTTTTCCTGACCTCCGAAATGGTCGAGCGCGGCGCGGCCGACGGCCTGGGAATGGTTGTCAGGCTGCACTCCAAGGGACTGCTGCCGCACAGCTTCTTTTTTGTAGCGGAGGTCGTCGACGTCATCCCGGAAAGATATATGAGGTTGCAGGTCACCGGCGACTTCGATGGGTTCGGAGATCTTTACGTCGAGCCCGATCCGGACGGCGGATGCCGGGCGCGGCTCGTCTGGACGGTCAATATCGGTCATCCCTATGTCCGCTATTTCATGCGGATCCTTCATCCAGTCTTCGTTTGGAACCATAAATGGGCTGTGCGCTGGGCGCGCAAACTCATGCAGGCCGAGGTCCACCGGCGCAGGGTGGGGACGCACCAGTTCACCCGCAAAGGGGCAACCTTCCCGCACAACCTGCCGTTCGTGCGCGCCTGGCAGGTCCGCCGTTCGGCACGCCGGGGGTGGAGTTAGGTCAGGTTCGACTCGAGCTTCTCAATCATTTCGAGGCAGGCGCTAAGCTGGCTCAACTCAACGAACTCGTCGGGTTTGTGCGCCTGCTCGATCGAGCCTGGGCCGCATATGACCGCGTCTACGCCGAGCTGCTGGTAAAGCCCGGCTTCGGTGTTGAACGATACGCATTCGGCTTCATCATTGGTGCCGGTAAGCGCGCGGACGAGTGCGACCGCCTCGGAATCGCTCATCGGTTCAAGTCCGACGACTTCTCCGATCACTTGCGTGACGATTTCGGCCTCGGGATGGACGTGCCGCATACGCGGCAGAAGCTCGTCTTCAACATAGGCCTTGATCTGTTCATGCGTGAAGTCGAAATCGGACGTGTTGACCGTGCGCAATTCCCAATCGACCGAGCACGAACCCGCAATGATATTGCGCGCGATCCCGCCAGCCATCTTGCCGATCTGGATCGTCGACCAGGGCGGATCGAAGCGCGATCCTTCCGGCGCGCGGGTTTTGAGCGCTTCGCTGGTTTCAAGGAGCTTGGAGACGAACCGCACGGCATATTCGACGGCATTGACGCCGCGGTCGGGTACCGATCCATGGCCTTCAAGGCCGGAGAAGCTCGTCGTATATTCGCAGCAGCCCTTGTGGCCTTCGATGATCTTCATCATCGTGGGCTCGCCCACGATGCAGATCGAGGGCTTGCGTCCGACAGCCTGGAGTTCCTTGAGCATCACTTGCGCACCCAGGCATCCTTCCTCCTCGTCATAGGTGAAGGCGAGGTGCAGTGGACGCTTGAGGTCCAGTTCGGCGTAGTAGGGCGCATAGGCCAGCGCGCAGGCAAGAAAGCCCTTCATGTCGCAAGTACCGCGCCCGAAGAGTTTGCCCGCCCGGATGGTCGCGGTGAACGGGTCCGAACTCCACTCCTGTCCATCGACGGGCACGACATCGGTGTGTCCGGAGAGCACGATGCCACCGTCCATCTCAGGCGGGCCGAGCGTGGCGAAGAGATTTGCCTTTGTGCCGGTGGGATCGAGCGTCAGATAGGTCCGCGTCCCAATCTGGTCGAGCCTTTGGTTCACATAGGCGATCAGATCGAGATTGCTGTCGCGCGAGACGGATTCGAACGCGATGAGATCGGCAAGGATTTCGAGCGTTTCGCCCAGGAGTTTATGTGCCATTGATCCCCCAGCTTGCGATTAGGGCTTGATGCAGAGTTCGCGCGGCACGTTAGCGAGGCACTCGGGCCTGCCCTCTTCGCACACGCGGAAGGTTTCGGTGATCTCGAGCCCCCAGTCGGGCGTCCAGATCGCCGGCATGAAGTGAAAGGTCATGTTGGCCCTGAGGATCGAAGGATCGCCGGGACGGATGCTCATGGTATGCTCGCCCCAGTCGGGCGGATAGGAAAGCCCCACCGAATAACCGGCACGGCTGGTCTTTTCGACTCCGTATTTCAGAAGCGTCCCGAAAAACGCTTCCGCGATCTCCCCGCAGGTGTTGCCGGGTTTCGCGACGGCAAGGCCGGCTTCAAGGCCTTCGAGCACGGCTTCCTGCGCACGCATCATTTCCGGCGGCGGCGTGCCCAGATAGACGGTGCGTGAAATCGGGCAGTGATAGCGCCGGTAGCAGCCCGCAATCTCGAAAAATGTGCCTTCGCCCTTGACCAGTGGACGGTCGTCCCAGGTGAGGTGCGCTGCCGCTGCGTCGCGTCCGGAAGGGGTCAGCGGGACGATGGCGGAGTAGTCCCCTCCATACCCGTCGACCCCCTTGATCGAGGCGGCATAGATTTCCGCTACGAGGTCGCTCTTGCGCAGACCCGGCTCGGTGATCTCGCGAATGCGCGCGTGCGTCGCCTCGATGATGCGCGCGGCACGGCGCATATATTCGAGCTCGGCATGCGATTTGACCGAGCGCTGCCAGGTGACGACCCCGGTAGCGTCTACATAGGTTGCATTGGGAAGCTTGGCGCGGAGCGTTTCGAGGCACGCGGCGGTGAAATAGTAATTGTCCATTTCCACGCCGATACGGCGTTCGTTCCAGCCAAGCTCCTCAAGAATCCCGCACAGGTGCTCGTAGGCGTGACGTTCGACGTTCTGCACGTAATCGTCCGGGTACGAATAAATCGAATCGTCGCCGAGCCACGTTGTCATTTGCGCTCCGACGGCATCCATAGGGCGTCCCCACCAAATGGGATCTTCGACGAGGGAAACCACCACGGCCTGGTGCACGTAGAACGACCAGCCGTCATAGCCGGTGAGGTAGTGCATGTTGGAGGGGTTGGTGACGATCAGAATATCAATGCCTTGCGTCTGCATCGCCCGGCGCGTGGAATCGAGCCGCTCGTGAAACTCTGGCAGGGTAAAGGGCAAACGCGTACTAGGCATTCAAGGTATGCTCCGTAAGAAACCCCTTTCGGGTTGCTAGGTTGAAAGTATCGTCCCTGCTCGCGCCAATTGTGCGCGTTTGCGGGCGAAATTGGCAATGGCGGTATCCTGCACTCCTGTACCGGTGAGATCCGCATAGGTAATCTGGTCGTCGCGTGTACGACCGGCTGCGGTGCCCGCGACGACGGCGCTAAGTTCCGCAAAGATTGTTTCCGGATCGATGATCCCGGCCTTAATGGCGTGGTGCAGCTCGCCCAGCCGCCGGGTCTGCGAGAGCCGGTCGGCGACATAGAGATCGGCCTTGACGGCGAGTTCGGGGTCGATCTCGTTCTTGTGCTCGGCGTCCGAGCCTACTGCAGTCAGATGCTGGCCGGGCACCAACCAGTCGGCCATTACAAGCGGCTCCTTCGCCGGGGTTGTCGTTACGACAATATCGGCGCCCTCAATCGCGGATGGAATGTCGCGCGCGGGTGCGACGGCGATGCGCAAATGCTGTGACATCTTTTCCGCCAGCGCTTCGGCCTTGATCGGATCGCGTGCCCAGATCACGGCTTCGGTAAGCGGGCGGACCAGCGCCAACGCTTCAAGCTGTAGCGCAGCCTGAACGCCCGCGCCGATGACCGCCACGCGCCTGGCGTCGATTCGCGAAAGATGCTTGGCGGCGACCGCGCCAGCGGCCGCCGTGCGCACATCGGTGAGATACCCATTATCCAAAAGCAAAGCTTCGAGCAGCCCGGTGCGCGCTGAAAGGACGACCATCAGGCCATTGACCGAGGGGAGCCCGATCTTGGGGTTGTCGAAGAAACCGGGGCTGACCTTGATCGCAAGGGAATCCAACCCAGGCACGTAGGCTGTTTTGACGTCCACCTCTCCATTGGCGTCGAAGATGTCGAGCCGCAGGATATCGGGCATGACCACCTTGCCACTCGCTAGCGTTGTGAATGCATCTTCGACGCATGCCACGGCTTCGCGGTCGAGCGGCACGAGATTGCGCAACTGGGCTTCGGTGAGGATTGAAACGTCTGGCATGATTAGGGCCTGTTAACACTATGGATAGGGGTTTGACGGGTCATAGTCCGAGAACCTTTCGTGGAAAAATGCCGCGCCGTGGACGCTTGTCCACAAGCGGGTTTTTCGCGACAAGGGGCCGGACCATGACCCGCCCGAACGGTTTTGCATAAATCGCCCACTGCCAGCGCGTTTCCCGCAGCACGGGGGACAACCCCGCATTGCGGGAAACGCTTGTCATTGAACGATTTATGCAAAATCAAACCCCTATCCATAGTGTTAACAGGTCCTAAGCCTCCTCGAATGCTGGATGGGTTCCGCATATGATATCGCGGTGTAGCGCGGTATCGATATTGCGGCCGGTCAGAACGACACCCGTGGGCCCGTTGGTCGCAAGCTTGCCCGACAAAAGCGCGGCAAGCCCGACTGCGGCTCCACCCTCAATGACCTCGCGCTCAACCTCATAGGCGAAGCGCATCGCTTCGGCGATCTCGCGCTCGGATACGAGGATCGTCTCGTCGACAAGATCGCGCACCATCGTAAATGTCAGCTTATTATCGAGTCCGATGCCGCCGCCCAACGAATCCGCGAGCGTCTGAACTTCCTCGACGTGGATCGGCCGTCCGGCTTTGAGACATGCCGCCATCGCTGCGCCGCGCTCCATAGTGATGCCGATAATACGCGTTTTCGGGTTCATGGTTTTGACCGCCAGTGCGATACCCGAAATCAGCCCGCCGCCCGAGAGCGGCACGAGCACAGCCTCAAGCTCGGGCAATTCGGCCATCAGCTCCAGCCCGATCGTGCCTTGCCCGGCGATAACGTCCGGATGGTCGAACGGTGGGATGTTGTTGAACCCGTCCTCGGCGACCAACCGGTCGACTTCGACCTGAGCGTCGTCCTGGCTGTTGCCGACGATCCGTGCTTCGGCGCCAAGCGCTTCGATGGCCTCGACCTTGTTGGACGGCACAAGTGATGACATGCAGATGATCGCATGCGTCCCCGTCGCCCTGGCCGCATGCGATACGGCACGCCCGTGGTTACCGGTTGACGCCGCCGAGACGCCCCGCCTGCGCATCTCCTCCGGCAGGTTGAGCACGGCATTAGTCGCGCCCCGCAGCTTGAAGCTGCCAGTGATCTGGTGGTGTTCGAGCTTTAGATGCACCGGATGCCCGCAACGGCGAGTGAGTGCGAGGCTCGCTTCGACGGGCGTACGGCGAATGTGTGGAGCGAGCCGTTTGGCCGCCGCCAGAATATCGGTGAACGCAACAGCCTTGCCCATGCACGCACCCAGTGACCACCAGAATTTCATGGAAGCACCGCTGACAAAAGCGACGCATATTCAATGGACTATGCAGCCACTTCCGAAGGGCGGTCCTTCCAATTATAGCACCCGCAATAGGCGATCTTGCTGCCATAGCGCGTCTAAAAAGACGCATCGTCCCTCGACTTGTGGCGAGAAGTTGGCAACCCTTACGTGCTCAATCCGTTTCCATCTTCGCAAGTATCGAAGATGACAAAGCGTTTGTGCGGACATGACTACCATAGTCGATGTGCCCGCTCAAACCTATGAGTGATTTGCGCACAATAGTGCGCTTCATCTTCATAGGAACTTGCACAACCGCGATAACATCAAAGGATAGGAGACCTCATGCACGGGAAAACAACACACAAACTGCGCAATACGCTTCTCGCCGGCGTCGCGCTGGGTGCGCTGGCGATGACCGGCACCGCGCAGGCAGCGTCGCTCGAGGAAATCCAGGAAAGCGGTACCATTCGTATCGCCGTAGCCAACGAAATCCCGTATGGCTATATCGATCCTAACGGCGAAGCCAAGGGCGCGGGCCCGGACGTGGCCAGTTATGTCATGTCGGAACTCGGCATCGAGAACATCGAGTGGATCACCACGGAATTCTCGTCGCTGATCCCCGGTCTGCAGGCCGACCGTTTCGATATGGTCGCGGCTGAGATGGCGATCTTGCCGCAGCGTTGCGAGCAGGTGATCTATTCGAGCCCCACGACTTCGTACGGCGAAGGTCTGCTCGTTGCTGAGGGCAATCCCTCCGGCGTCCATGCCTATTCGGACTTCGCCGATAACCCCGACCTGACGGTCGCCATCATGGCAGGGGCCGACCAGCTCGATATGCTGCAGGCCCTCGGCGTTTCCGAAGGGCAGATGGTAACCATCAACTCCAACGCCGATGCGATCTCGACCGTTTCGACGGGTCGCGCTGACGCTTATGCGGCAACCGGCTTGACGGTAGGCGAGCTTGATAACCGGAGCGATGCCGTGGAAGCGGCGTCGGATTTTGTCGACCCGGTGATCGATGGCACTGAAATCCGGTCCTGGGGCGGATTCACCTTCGCCCAGGGCTCGGAAACGCTGCGTGACGCGGTCAACGAGGTGCTGGCTGAATACCAGCAGACCGAAGAGTGGAGCAGCACGCTCGCTGGCTACGGCTTCACCGAAGCCGATATCAACGGTGTGTTTAATGCAACCACCGAAGAGCTCTGCGCCGAGTCCCCTATGTAAGGCGCTTTGCAGTCCGCGCACGACTCGCGCAGGTCGTGCCGGCGTTTAACGATCGGCCCGGCCGGGGCCGTCATCCCCAGGATGGCTGCCCCGACCGGCTTCGTGTCGGAAATTTCGGGACCTGAGCCCCGGCATGGGGTATTTGCGATGGATACACTCTGATGCATTGGACGGAATATTTCGGACCCCTTTCGCAAGGGGCATGGGTCACAGTCGAGCTGACCATCTATTCGACGATCCTCGGCGCGATCCTCTCCTTTGCCGCCGGCATCGGAAAGACATCGCACAATCCGATCTTGAAGGGCATTTCGGTGGTCTATATCGAAGTGTTCCGCGGCACGTCTTTGCTGGTGCAGCTTTTCTGGCTGTATTTCGCTCTTCCGCTTGTGGGCGACGCGGTCGGTATCGACCTACGGTTGCCACCCGTCGTCGCAGGTGTGATGGCGCTCTCGCTCAACATCGGGGCTTACGGTGCCGAAGTCGTGCGCGGGGCGATCCAGGCGGTCGCCAAAGAGCAATACGAGGCGGCGAAGGCCTGTAATTTCACACCCCGGCAGACACTCTATTCCATCGTCCTGCCCCAGGCGGTCCCTGAGATGATGCCGCCCTTTGGCAACCTCGCGATCCAGAACCTCAAGGATACCGCTCTGGTCTCGCTGATCAGCCTCGGCGATCTGGCTTTCCGTGCCGAACAGCTGCGTAATTTTACCCAGGATTCGACTACGATCTACACGATGGTCCTGTTTATGTATTTCGGTATGGCGCTAGTTCTGACCGCCTTTATGAAGCTGCTTGAGCGGAATGTCGGCCGCTGGCGTGCGGTGAGGAGGTAGCCAATGCTCTTCGGATTTGAATGGGATACCTCGAGCGGCCTAGCCTTCGCTATATCAATCCTACCGATTCTTCTTATCGGCATGTGGGTGACGATCCAGGCGACAGTCCTTGGCTTTCTTATTGCTATCGTGCTTGGCCTCATTCTGGCCGGGCTCAAGTCGGTGCCCTTGAAGATCGTTTCCTGGCCCGCCTATGCGATCACGGAGTTCATCCGCGATACACCGTTGCTCATACAGCTTTTCTTCCTTTATTACGTGCTACCGGAATATGGGCTGGTATTCCCCGCCTTCCTGACCGGGGCGCTGGCACTGGGCATCCAGTACAGCGCCTATACGTCGGAAGTCTATCGGGCCGGCATCGAGGCCATTGCCAAAGGGCAGCACGAGGCCGCGCGCGCGCTGAATTTCAAGGCACTGCGGACATTCACGCATGTCGTCCTGCCTCAGGCAATCCCGCGCATCATTCCGGCGATGGGCAATTACCTGGTTTCCATCATGAAGGACGTACCGGTCCTCTCTGTGGTCACCGTCCTTGAAATGCTCAACGTGGCCCAAATCATCGGCGACCGGACGTTCAACTATCTGATCCCGCTCTCGATGGTGGGCGGGCTCTACCTCATCATGACGCTCGTGGCTTCGAGCGCCGTACGTTACCTCGACATGACCCTTCCCAAGAGAGGCTTGCCGCTCAAATGACTGACCCCATCATTAAATTCGACAAGGTCGTCAAGCGCTTCGATACGTTGACCGTGATCGACGAGCTCGATTTCGAGGTCGGCCAAGGCGAGAAGGTGACGATTATCGGCCCGTCCGGTTCCGGCAAATCTACAGTGCTGCGCATCCTGATGACGCTCGAACCGATCCAGGAAGGCATCGTTTATGTCGACGGGGACATGCTTTGGCACGAGAAGGCCAATGGTGGCATCAAACCTGCCAGCGAAGCGCATCTGCGTAAAATGCGCGAGAAAATGGGCATGGTCTTCCAGCAGTTTAATCTGTTCCCGCATATGAGTGTACGGCGCAACCTCACCGAGGCGCCGGTCAAGGTGCTCGGGATGTCCAAGGCCGAAGCGCGCGAGCGCGCCGAGGGTTTGCTTGAGATGGTCGGGTTGTCCGACCAGGCGGATAAATATCCCCACCAGCTCTCGGGAGGGCAGCAGCAGCGCGTGGGCATCGCGCGGGCTCTGGCGATGCGGCCGAAAATCATGTTGTTCGACGAACCGACCTCCGCGCTTGACCCAGAACTCGTAGGCGAGGTGCTGGGCGTCATCCGCCGGCTGGCCGAGGAGCACGATCTAACCATGCTGCTCGTCACCCACGAGATGCAGTTCGCGCGGCAGGTTTCCGACCGCGTCTGTTTTTTTGACCGCGGCAAGATTAAGGAGCAGGGGACGCCCGACGAGATCTTCGGCGATCCCAAGGAAGAACGAACGCGCGCCTTCTTGAAGGCGGTGCTCGAAGGCGAATAGGGCTCGGAACGGTCCAGGCCCTATGGCTGCCGCGGGCGCGCACGCCGCGGCAGGACAAATCTTCCCCGCTGGGTGGTCTCGTCCGGCGAAAGTCTTGTTGTGAAACTTTTTTCCGGTCAATCTGGACGCGCCGACCCTTGCGGATGTACCGTGGCCGCATAGTTCTCGACATTGCCGATCCGGAGACAGGCCCATTCGCAACGGTCAGTTTAGCCCGCATTTCTCACATTCCTTGTGCCCTGCGCCGCTTCAAAATGGCGAGCAGGGCAAGAAGAGAGCGCAGCGCGTATTGGACATACGTGCAAGTTCTCTGACGCCCTCTGTCGCCATTTTCAAGCGGCCCTCCGGGTCGGATTTTGGCGGCCGCCTACAGGCACGGAGCGAGAAAAGCATAGGTTTACTATGCTTTTTCGCTCCGCACCCGTATGCGACTCGCCAAAATCCGACGCAGGGCGCAAGGAATGTGAGAAATGCGGGCTAAACTCGACGATCGTGATCTGAAAATCCTCTCGATCCTTCAGCACGAAGGCCGCATTCCCAAGGCCACGCTGGCCGAGCGGGTCAATCTGACCCCAACGCCCTGCTGGGAGCGCCTCAAGCGGCTGGAGGACGCAGGGATTATCGAGAGCTATGGCGCGCGCATATCGCTGCGGGCACTGGGGCCAATTTCGGTCATCTTCGTCGAGATCGAGTTGCAAAGCCATCAGGCCGAGGACTTCGCGCGCTTTGAAAAGGCCATTGCAGACATCCCCGAAGTCGTCGAATGTTGGGCGGTGGGGGGCGGTATCGACTACATGCTCAAGGTGATGACCCGCGACCTCGAGAGTTATCAGAAACTGATCGAAAACCTTCTGGCGGCAAAGATCGGGGTTAACCGCTATTATTCCTATGTCGTCACCATGCCGGTGAAGGATACGCCCCTGCCGGTCGGCATCATCGCCGAGCCGGGCTAAATTCCGCCTGGGGAGAATTTTCCTCGCTTCGGGATGGCTCCCGGGAGAACAACCATCGCTTCGCGCGGCTTAGTTTGGCGAACGTCTCTCCGCAATGATCGCTATGATTCTCCCATCGCCTTGGGAGCACCCGATCATGTCCAATTCATCTCACAAACATCAGCCATCCGGGCTCGCAAGCCTTCTTGCCGACCCTGAACTCCTTTGCGAATTCGCCCATATCAACGGACAGGCCGTCGCCTCTAGCACCGGTACGGACCTTGCCGTTTCCGACCCCGCCACCGGCACCGCCATCGGGGCCATCCCATCGCTCGAAGCCGAGGACGCAATCGCAGCGGTCGATGCCGCGGAGGCTGCGTTCGAGCAATGGTCCGGGCTGTTGCCGCAAGAGCGCGCCGCGATCCTGCGCCGCTGGTTCGAGCTGATGGTCGACGCAAGGGAAGACCTTGCGCAAATCATGACGGCCGAGCAGGGCAAGCCCCTCTCCGAGGCGCGCGGCGAAATCGACTATGCCGCAAGCTTCATCGAGTTCTATTCCGAGGAGGCGAAGCGGCCCAATATCGAGTCCGTCACCTCGCATCTTCCCGATGCAGAGGTGGAGATCTGGCGCGAGCCATCGGGCGTTGCCGCGCTCATTACGCCGTGGAACTTCCCCTCGGCCATGATCACGCGCAAGGCCGCCGCCGCGCTCGCCGCCGGCTGCACCTGCGTCGTGCATCCATCGTCCGAGACGCCCTATTCGGCGACCGCACTCGCGGTATTGGCCAGTCGAGCGGGGATGCCGGGCGGCTGCTTCAACGTGGTTACGGGCAAGGCTTCCACCATCGTCGAGCCATGGACCCGCGATACGCGCGTGCGGGTGTTGTCCTTCACTGGCTCAACCGAAATCGGTCGGCTGCTTTACCGGCAATCCGCCGATACCGTGAAACGCCTTGTGATGGAATTGGGCGGCCATGCGCCTTTCATCGTCTTCGCCGACGCCGACCTCGATCAGGCCGTTGCCGAGGCGATCAAGGCGAAGTTCGCGACATCCGGGCAGGACTGTCTCGGCGCCAACCGGTTCTATATCGAACGCCCGGTTTATGAGGCCTTCTGTACGCGCTTCGCCAGGGCGACAGCGGCGTTGAGCGTCGGGCCGGGGAATACCGATCCCGATATCGGCCCGCTGATGAACGAGCGCGCCATTGCCAAGCAGAAGAGCCATGTCGAGGATGCCGTGGCCAAGGGCGCCCGGCTTCTGACCGGCGGCGGTGGGCACGCGGCGGGGCCGTTGTTCTTCGAACCGACTGTGCTCGCTGACGTTCCCGATAATGCTTTGATTATGAAAGAAGAAACTTTCGGACCGGTGGCGGCGCTCTGCGCATTCGACACCGAAGAGGAGGCGCTTTCACGCGCAAATGCGACCGAATACGGCCTCGTCGCCTACCTCCACACCAACAACCCGCGCCGCATCTATCGTGCCTCGCGACGGCTGCAATTCGGCATGGTCGCGGTCAACCGCACCAAGGTGACCGGTGCACCCATTCCCTTCGGCGGCTACAAGCAATCCGGCATGGGCCGCGAGGGTGCCCGGTTGGGGATGGAAGAATTTACCGAAGTCAAATACGTTTGCCGCGACTGGCGCTAACCCATTCAAGAAAAAAGGAAAACAACAATGCTCTCGAACGATCAACTCGACCGCTGGGACCGCGAAAACTTCTTCCATCCCTCGACCCATCTCGCCCAGCACGCGCGCGGCGAAAGCCCCAGTCGCATCGTTACCGGCGGCTCAGGCGTCTATATCGAGGACCGCGACGGGAACCGGCTGCTCGATGCGTTCGCGGGGCTCTACTGTGTCAATGTCGGCTATGGCCGGCCCGAGATCGCTGACGCAATTGCGAGGCAGGCCAAGGAGTTAGCGTACTATCACGCCTATGTCGGCCACGGCACCGAGGCTTCGATCACGCTCGCCAAGATGATTCTCGACCGCGCTCCGAGGAATATGAGCAAGGTCTATTTCGGCCTCGGTGGCTCGGACGCCAATGAAACCAATATAAAATTGATCTGGTATTACAATAACATACTGGGTCGCCCGGAGAAAAAGAAGATCATCTCGCGCTGGCGTGGCTATCACGGATCGGGGCTGATGACCGGGTCGCTGACCGGCCTTGCGGCCTTCCACAACAAATTCGACCTGCCGCTGGCTCAGGTGATCCACACCGAGGCGCCTTACTATTTGCGCAGGAAAAACAAGGCGTTGAGTGAAGCGCAGTTCGTCGCGCATTGCGCCGCCGAGCTCGAAGCGCTGATCGAGCGCGAGGGCGCGGATACGATTGCGGCCTTCATCGGGGAGCCTGTTCTGGGGACCGGCGGCATCGTTCCGCCGCCGGAGGGTTATTGGGAGGCGATCCAGAAGGTCTTGAAAAAGCACGACATTCTGCTCATCGCTGACGAGGTGGTGACCGGCTTCGGGCGGCTTGGCTCGATGTTCGGTTCGTTTCACTACGGCATCGAACCCGACATCATCACCATCGCCAAGGGCCTGACCTCCGCCTACGCTCCGCTTTCCGGGTCGATTGTCTCGGAAAAGGTGTGGAAAGTGCTCGAGGATGGCACCGATGAGTTCGGTCCGATCGGGCATGGCTGGACCTATTCGGCCCATCCGATCGGTGCGGCTGCCGGTGTGGCCAATTTGAACCTCATCGATCAGCTCGGTCTTGTGGAAAACGCTGGGAAAACAGGTGCATATCTCAACAAGGCAATGGCTGCGGCGCTGGCGGATCATCCGTATGTGGCCGAGGTGCGCGGCGAGGGGATGATATGCGCTGTAGAGCTCGCCAAGGATAAAGAAGCGACTGAATTCTTTGACGTTTCCGAGAAGGTAGGCCCCAGGATTTCAGCCGAGATGGCCAAGAACGGGGTGATCGCCCGCGCCATGCCACAGGGCGACATCATCGGCTTCGCGCCGCCCTTCTGCCTCACCCCAGCCGAGGCGGATATCGTTGTGGAAAAAACCGTCGACGCGGTGAAATCCGTGCTCGGCTAGCGGGTTTTCATCGTGCGCGACAATGGAACAATTGTCGCGCTTACGATGACAAAGCCCTGGCGCGGATTTCCGAGAGCGTCGCATCGATCGTGATCGCTTCCGGGTCGACGATGCAATGGAGGATCGCGGGCTTGCCCGCGGCCCTCGCGCGCTCGAAGGCCGGAGCAAATTCGCTTGTTGTTTCAACGCGTTCGCCATACCCGCCAAAGGCCTCCGCATAGGCCGCGAAATCGGGGTTCGTGAGCGCGGTTCCCATCTCCCGGCCCGGATATTCCCGCTCCTGATGCATGCGGATCGTGCCGTACATCGCATTGTCCACGATGACCACGATGATCGGCAGATCATATTGAATTGCCGTCGCAAATTCCTGTCCGTTCATCAAAAAACACCCATCGCCCGCAAACGCGACGACCGGCCGGCCCTTATCGAGCCGTGCGGCAGCAACCGCCGCTGGAACACCATAACCCATGCTGCCCGAGGTGGGGGCAAGTTGGGTGTTAAATCGTGTGAAGCGGTAGAACCGGTGCAGCCATGTGGCGTAGTTGCCCGCGCCATTGGTGAGCACGGTTTCGGGTGGCAGTGTCTCGCGCAGCCAGGCTATGACGGCCCCCATATCGACGGCGCCGGTTTCGCGTAACCTGGGCGTATTCCACGCCTCGAACGCCGCACGCTCGGCGGCAACAGCGTTGCGGCGGATCCGGGACGCGGGCAGGGCGCCCGCGAGCGCTTCGACGAAGGCGGAGGGCGACGTCGCGATGCCGCGTTCAGTCTGATAGACGCGGCCGAGTTCATTCGGGTCCGGGTGCACGTGGATGAGCCGCGTGCGGGGGGTAGGCGCATCCAGGAGCGTATAGCCCTGACTGGCCACCTCCGAAAGGCGCGTACCGATGAGGAGCACGAGATCGGCGGATTTGGCATAGGCGACAAGCGACGGATTGGGGCCCAGGCTGAGGTCACCGATATAGTTGGGGTGATCCGCCGAAAAGAGCATCTGCCGGCGGAACGAGACCGCCACGGGCAGACCGAACGCTTCGGCAACGCTGTGCATGGCGTCGCGTGCTTCCGCTGTCCAGCGGCTGCCGCCGAGAATGGCGAGCGGACGGTCGGCGGACTCGACCGAATCCAGAACTGCGGCGATGTCGGCCGCGGAGGGGACAGGATCGGGGACCGTATAGGCCCGCGCGTCTTCGACCTCGGCGGCTTCCGTCAGCATGTCCTCGGGCAGCGCGATGACGACGGGGCCGGGGCGCCCGGAAGTTGCAACTGCGAAAGCGTGCGCGACGACCTCGGGGATGCGTGCGGCATCGTCGATCTCGGTGGCCCATTTGGCCATGGTTCCGAAGACGGCGCGATAATCGAGCTCCTGAAACGCTTCGCGGCCCTGCATGTCGCGCCCCACCTGGCCCACGAACAGGATCATCGGGGTGGAATCCTGCTTTGCGATATGGACCCCATGGGCTGCGTTGGTTGCGCCCGGCCCACGGGTGACGAAACATATGCCCGGCTTGCCGGTGAGTTTCCCTGTTGCCTCGGCCATCATTGCCGCGCCGCCTTCCTGCCGGCAGACGGTGATCGAAATCGGGGACTCGTAGAGCGCATCGAGCGCGGCGAGATAGCTCTCGCCGGGGACGCAGAAGACGTTTTCGATGCCGTGGATGGCAAGCTGGTCGATGAGGATCTGGCCGCCGGTGCGGGACGTTGGCATGGATGGGCCTGCGGGGTTGTTATGGGAGGAGTGTGTACGGGGTTGTCGGGCGGTGCAAGGGGCGGTGTGCGGGGCAGGGAGTCCTTTCACGCGCTGGACAGCGCGTGGCGGGATTCCGGGAACAAGCCCCGGAATGACGGGTGGGGTGGGCTGGCATTGTGCGGACGTCTCGAAGTGAACAAGGCCTGGAGGCCGTCAGACTGTTAGGTCAGGCTCCAAGAGCCCGATTTAAACGCCGGTCGGGTCGGTCTGGCGGGTTTTGTTTGCCCGTGGAAGGCGGAAAATCCCTCGTCAGCCCTCCGCCGCCGAATTTCCCGTTGGGCTCTAACCGCCGGCACGAGCGCGACAGACAGGTCCACGTCCTGCGCCCGCAGGATGAGGAACGCCTCGCTGACGCGGGCGAGCATCAGGACCGCCGATGCCGCGGCGACCACCCAGAAGACGGCGCGGAAATTTTCGGCGGTCAGCGCCATGAGTGCGATCGTGGCCAGGGGACCTATAAAGGCACCGACCGTATCGAGCGACTGGCGCAGGCCGAAGCTCGCGCCACGCAGGTTCGGCGGTGTGATGCCGGCAATGAGCGCATCGCGCGGCGCACCGCGAACGCCCTTGCCGATGCGGTCGACGAAGTGGGCGATGACGATCCAGCCGACAGTGTTTGCGAGTGGGAGTACCGGTTTTGTGATGGCCGAGCCAGTTCCCAGATCGCGCCGGCGAAAATCTTGGTGATGTTGGAGATCGCCCCGGCAATGCCCTCGATGAAGCCGACCGTGAGGGTCGATGCGCCGGGCACGGCGCCCAGACGCTGCGTGGAATGCGCCGAAGGACGGAGCGTTTCAAGGGTTGATCGTCACACAGGTACCTTTGGGATTAAGCCGTTTCCGCGACTTCCGGAATGGTGGCCATTTTACAATGGCTGGAGAGTATGGAACCGGGAACCTGACGGTGGTTTTGATCTAACGCAATGCGCGGACCGGTAGGCCATATAGGATTTGGATGTCAATGACGGAGTGACCCAATGGAAACCTTTTGGAGACGGCTTGCATGTAGTGCAGGCGCAGCCTTGGCCGTTGTGCCCGGCGCGGCCTGGGCGCAGGCAGAGGTGGATGTCGAACGCTACGCCTGGGGGCCGCATGGCATGTGGTGGAATGGAGGCTGGTACGGCATGATTTTTGGTCCGCTTTTCATGATCCTCTTCCTTGCGGCGTTGATCGCCATAGTGGTGCTAATCGTCCGCTGGCTCGGTGGGCCGGCGCAGACGATAGCGCCGCCGTCTTCCCGAACGCCGCTCGACATTCTCAAGGAACGATTTGCCCGCGGAGAGATCGACAAGGCCGAGTATGAGGAGCGGCGGCGCGTGCTCGGCGAGTAGGAGCCTGTCTTGACGGCCGGTCCGTTCCGGTCCGGCGCAGTTATTCTTGAGAGGCTTCCAGACGGCGCGCCGTCCGCCCTTCACATCCGGCCCGCGCCATGCATGTATTGCACAAGCTGCGCGATGTCGTACTCGCGGTCGTCGATCATGGCTTTCATCAGGTCGCCGATGGAAATGACGCCGACGATCCGGCCTTCGTCGAGGACCGGGAAGTGCCGGATCCGTTTGTCGGTCATCAGCGCCATGCAGGCCTCGGCGGACTGCGCAGGCTCCACATAGAGCACGTCTTCGTTCATGACCTCGGCCACGCGCGTGGTGGGCGAGGTGCGGCCCTTGAGGAACACGTTGCGAGCATAATGCCGCTCGGTGAAAATACCGGCGAGGCGTTCGCCGTCCATGACGAGGACGGCACCGATGTTCTTGTGCGCCATCATCCGGAGTGCGTCTTCGACGGTATCGTCGGGTCCGACCGCGTACACATCGTGGCCCTTGGCATCGAGGATATGTTGAACTGTCTTCATGATCCCGTTCTCCCGTTTGGACGATTATACTCCCATGAAACGCGTCCGGCTCCCTTGATGGTAATCAATGTGGGGTGAAAGGCGTTTCCCCCCGGCGCCTCGAGAGCCCCCGGCGCAAACTTTCGGGTCAGGCTCTGAGCGTATCTTCGAGCGCTTCGGCGGCAATCGCCAACTCTTCGTCCGGGCCCACACTCATGCGGATGCAGCGGTTGAGAACCGGGGCGGCGGGCTTGCGTACGAAAACGCCGCGTTCGGCGAGGCCGTTGAGGACGGCGAGCGCGTAATCGTGATCGCGGCCGCAATCGATGGCGACGAAATTTGTGGCGGAGGGGATGGTCGCGAGGCCCAGATTGGACGAGAAGGCGTAGATCGTCTCGCGGGCACGGGCGATCTTTGCGACGACTTCGGCGAGGTAGGCCTGATCCGCCAGGGCAGCAAGCGCGGCGGCCTGGCTCATGCGGGTGACGCCGAAATGGTTGCGGATGCGGTCGAAGCCGGCGATGACGTCCTGGTGGCCAACGGCATAGCCCACGCGCATGCCGGCAAGGCCATAGGCTTTCGAAAAGGTGCGGAAGCGCAGGAGGTTGGGGCGGGCGGTATCGAAGGCGGGGAAGGCGGATTGCGGTGCGGTCTCGCAATAGGCCTCGTCCAGCACGATCAGGGTCTCTTCGGGGACCGCGGCGATGAAGGCCGCGACCTTGTCGGCGGTCCAGACCGTGCCCATCGGATTGTCGGGGTTGGCGAGGTAGACGATCCGTGTCGGCTCTTCGCGCGTGGCGGCGAGGAGGCTTTCGAGCGATTCCCGGTCGTCCACATAGGGGACCGTGGCGAGCGCGGCACCTTGGGCGGCGACATGGTAGTTGAATGTCGGATAGGCGCCCAGCGAGGTGACGACGCGGTCCCCCGGTGAAAGGAACAGCCGGCAGGTGAGGCCTAAAAGCCCGTCGATCCCTTCGCCCACGGTGACGTTTTCGAGCCCAACGCCCAGATGCGCGGCGAGCGCGGCGCGGATATCATGGTTCTGCGCATCGCCATAGGCCCAGACCTCCGGCGCCACCTCGCGCATTTTCGCGATGACCGACGGTGCGGGGCCGAAGCCGGATTCGTTGGCACCCAGGCGAGCACGAAACGGGCGGCCGGTTTCCCGGACGATGGTTTCCGGGCCGACGAACGGCACGGTGGCGGGCAGCGCTTCGATGATTGGGGTGAAGGGCGGTCGGGACATTAGGTTCGGCAGGCTCCTCTTGGCCATGTTTGGTACACGGTTTGAGGGCGGGTGGTCCAGAGTGCGTGGGCCGGACGGGTGAAGGCGACTGTGCTGGGAGGTGCTTGGTTCTTGCACGGTTCGGCAAGACAGAGTATATACAATAGCGTATATCTTTCTGGTCCCGGAGGTCTTCGCTATGCCCCAAACGACGCGTGTGTTCCAGTCCGGCAACTCCCAAGCCGTGCGCTTGCCCAAGGAGTTCCGCTTCGATGTGGACGAAGTGGAAATTTCCCGCGAAGGCGATGCGGTCGTATTGCGCCCCCATCGCGTTTTAAAAGGACGCTGGGCGGCGTTGCACGCGGCTGCGGCGCGCGGGTTTTCCGAGGATTTTATGGAGGATGGGCGCGAGCAGTCCGGAGAGCAGGAGCGGCCGGCGCTCGACAGGGCGTTTCGCTGATGGAATATCTGCTGGATACCAACGCAGTTATCGACCTTATCGGTCGACGGTCGGATGCGTTATGGCGCCGTATAGAGGATCTGGCAGAGGGCGCGCTAGGCGTTTCGTCAATTGTCGCGCACGAACTCTACTTCGGGGCCTATAAGAGCGAGCGCATCGCATTCAATCTCGAAACGTTGAGGCTACTCTTTGCCGATATTTCTGTGCTCGACTACGATGGCGAGGATGCCCGCGTCGCGGGGGAGATTCGCGCCGAACTTAAGCGGGCCGGGTCACCGATTGGTCCTTACGACGTGCTGATTGCCGGACAGGCCAAAGCGCGGGGGATGACGTTGATCACCCGTAATACTGGCGAATTCCAGCGTGTTTCCGGGTTGTGCATTGAGGACTGGGATTAAGAGCTCAACACCCCCGTCCGATAAAGCGTCACCCTGATCCCGCCATTGTCCACCGGCGCGCCTGTGGGCACGAACGGCAGGCGGGTGGCTTTGGCGAGGCCGGGTTCGCTCGTGATCAGCCCCACGCGCCAGCCGGAAAAGCGGGTAAGGAGCGTTTGGCCCAGCGCGGCGTAGAGGGCGGTCAATTGCCCCTTGTTGCCGATCCGCGCGCCATAGGGCGGGTTGACGATGACGAGTCCCGGGGGGCCTTCGGGTGGGGTGAGGGTGGAGATTGTGCGTTGGGCGAATTCGGTCCAGTTGGCGACGCCGGCGCGCTCGGCGTTGGCCTGGCTCATGCGGATGGCGCCGGGGTCGCGGTCGCTGCCGTAGAAGCGGGCTGTGGGGACGGTCGGGGTGGTCGAGGCGCGGAGGGTTTGCCAGGCTTTGGCGTCGAAGGTTTCAAGATCCTCGAAGGCGAAGCTCCGGGCGCGGCCGGGGGCGAGGTTGGCGGCGATTTCAGCCGCTTCGATGACGAAGGTGCCCGAGCCGCACATGGGGTCGAGCACGGGTTCGTGCCCATCATAGCCGCATTGATAGAGAAAGAGCGCCGCGAGCGTTTCGCGCATCGGCGCGCGGGCAACGGCTTCCTTGTGGCCGCGCTTGTGGAGCGACTCTCCGGACGTATCGATGCTGATCGTGACAACGTCGTTGTCAATGCGCGCCTTGATGGTGAGCGCGGCGTTGTCCGCGATTGGGGCGCCAAGCTCCTCGGCAATCGCGGTGGCGATGCGCTGGGCGGCGGCGCCGGAGTGGTAGATCTTCGACTTGCGGCACGTGGCTTCGACGCGGACGGGGATATCGGGCCTGAGGACCTCGGCCCAGGGGACGCGGCGGGCGCGCTTGTCGAGCTGGGCGAGGTGCTGCGCGCGGAATTCCGCGATGCGGGCGAGGACACGGCCTGCGCCGCGCAGGGTGAGGTTCGCGCGCCAGATGTCCAGCCAGCCGCCTTGGGTGATGACACCGCCGGGGACGGGTTTTGGATCGGCGAAGCCCTTGGCGCGGGCCTCGTCGGCGAGGGCGGATTCGAGGCCGGGCGGGGCCATGAGGAAGATTTCGAAGGGTGCGGCGTTGGTCATCGCGGTTCAATAGCGCGCCGCAGGACGGGGCGCGAGGGAAATCCCGCTCGCGTTACCGCATACCGTTCGCGTCCTCCATCAGTCGACGGTCGCTCCGGCGGCGATTTCGCGCCGGGCGAGGCGACCCGCCGCGATCAGCAGTAGGGCGGCGGCTATGCTCAACAGCGCCGCGACACCCATGAGAGGGGCGTAGAGCGCGCCGGGATTGAGCGCGAAAACGGCGGACGCGCCCATGACGGAAAGCACCTGCGTGACATCCATCAGCGAGGTCGACAGCCCCACCCGCCCTTTGATCGCTTCCTGCAGATAGCTGATGGTGATGCTCATGAGCGCCGCAATCGCGATGGCGGCAATGCCCTGGAGCATGAGAACCTGCAACACCGATTGGGCGACGGCCATGAGGACCATGTAGAGAGCGAAAATGGCGCAGCTTATCGCGAGGATGGTTTCCTTGGGCATGCGCATGGCAAGGTATCCCCAGCCGATCATGAAGGGAACCTCGATTGCCGCGGCGACGGCTGCGTTGATCCCGACATCGGCCAGACTGCCGCTAAGATCGCGCAGGATGATGAGCGGCAGTACGGTCATGTTGATCTGAAGCGCGACCCGCGCGAGCGTCACGCCCACAATGCCGATCCGGTGCCCGGGTGCAATCGTGGCCTTGGGGAGATCGACGGCGTCGGCGATCGATCCGGTATGCCGGGGCACACCGATCCGGGCCTTGGGCTGGGCGAAGAGCAGTCCGATCAGCAGCGTGCTGCCGACATGCATCGCCGCAGCCAGGCCAAAGACCGAAAAGGACGAAGTTTCCGCCGCAATCCAGCCGGCAAGGGGCGGCATGACGACCCATGCGACCGTAAACAGGCTCCGCAGGATCGACATCATGAATTCCGAACGCTTGGCATCGATCTTGTCGTAATAGGCGCGCGAATACGAGAAGCTCTGCGAAAAGAGGGCGTTGCCGAACGGCACCAGCAGGCAGAAGGCGATGATGTAGGCAATCGGTGTCTGGAAAGCCCAAATGAAGCCGAACCCCAATCCGCCGACGACGGCGCAGATCAGCACGAGCCAGCGCCGGTCTCCCACCATGTCGGAGAACCACCCCAGCGCCAACGCGGCCGCCGCGCCGCCAAGCGCGTTGAGCACCATCACCAAGGCATAGATCGCGTTGGACAGCCCCAGCGTCTCGACTCCCACAATAGCACGATAGGGCGCTGTCGAGGCGAAGGATGCGCCGGAAAGGAACACGGTGGTGGCGAGGATCGCGGAGATGGGAGAGGGGCGCATGGCAATCTGATTCGGACGGGATCGGACGTGGACAATAACGGAGCGGGCGCGGGCTTGCACGCTGGAACGGCATAGTGCGGGAGAACAGGTTGCGCAGCAGGCGCGGGGCCGACGACCGAGTCGCAGTTCGGCCTGCCTCTTGACATGCAGGTATTTACCTGCATATTTGGTGTCGAACATGAGAGAGACCGATGGACGCTGACAAGGTTTTCAAGGCGCTGGGCGACCCCACACGCAGGAAGCTGCTCGACCGTCTTTGCGAGAAGAACGGCCAGACGCTTGGCCAGCTTTGCGAGAACCTGGATATGGCCCGGCAATCCGCCACCCAGCATCTGGGGATATTAGAGGAGGCCAATCTGGTGAGCACGGTGAAGCGCGGCCGCGAAAAGCTACATTTCATCAATCCCGTGCCCCTGCACGAAGTCTACGAACGCTGGGTGCGGAAGTTCGAACGTCAGCGGCTCAGCCTGCTGCACGATCTGAAAAAAGAACTCGAAGGAGAAAAGGAATGACCAAGGAAACGACCAGCTTTGTCTACGTGACCTACATTGTTTCAACACCGGAAAAAGTGTTCGAAGCCATCACGAAACCGGAGGTGGCAAAGCGCTACTGGGGGCATGAGAACGTCTCCGATTGGCAACCCGGATCGAAATGGGAGCATATCCGCGCCGATGACGAACGGACGGTCCAACTCGTTGGCGACGTCGTCGAAGTCTCGCCGCCGCACCGCCTTGTCATCACCTGGGCGAACGCATCGCAGGCGTCCGATCCAGCGGCCTATAGCCGCGTGACGTTCGATATCGATGCGTACGAGGATATGGTTCGGCTGACCGTCACCCATGACGAACTCGAAGCCGGAAGCGGCATGGCGAACGGCATCAGCAAAGGGTGGCCGATCGTTCTGTCCAGCCTCAAATCTTTCCTGGAAACCGGGCGCGGGCTCGACGTCTTCGCAAAACCCAAGGCCGCCTGATCCGGCGCGGGCCGAAATCCAGAACCTTCCAAGGAACCCAAATCATGGCCAAGTCCTATACCGGCGGATGCGCGTGCGGCGCGATCCGTTACGAAACCGATAGCGCCCCCATTTTCGAGAACCACTGCCAGTGCCGCGATTGCCAGAAGCGAAGCGGCACAGGGCACGGGTCGTATCTGACCTTCCCCCAGCGCGCCGAGATGCGTGTTACGGGCGAGGCGAAAACCTGGCGGGTTGCGGGCGATAGCGGAAACGAGAAGATTCACGCCTTCTGTCCGACGTGTGGAACGCCGGTCTATCTCACATTCGCGGCAATGCCGGACCTGATCGCGGTCCATGCCGCCAGCCTCGACGATCCGGGACAGTTCAATCCGGTGGTGGTTACTTACGGCGTCCGTGGGTATGCCTGGGACGTGGTCGATGCCGGGTTGCAGAGGTTTGAGCGGATGGCGCCGGGGTAAGGTCTGGCGAGGGTAAATGTGGACGATGGGACAGGCTATGAACACAATTGAAATCGTTCCCCCCAGTTCGTCCTGGCCCGATGATTTCGCGGCGTTGAAAGCAGTGCTGCTTGGCGCAGTGCCAGACAGGTCGGTCTTCCACCATATCGGTTCGACCGCCGTTCCCGGGCTCGCCGCCAAGGATGTGATCGACATCCAGATCAGCGTCGACGCGCTCGATCGGATAGACCCGGCGCGCCTTGAAGGTCTTGGGTTCAGGCATATTGCGGCCCGTCTCGATCATTGCCCGCCCGGTATGGAAATGCCGGCGGATGATCTGGCGAAACTGTTTTTCAGAGGCGCTGCCCGGCCCGCGCACATCCACATCCGGGAGAAGGGGCGGTTCAATCAACGGTACGCTCTATTGTGCCGCGATTTCCTACGTTCTCACAAGGTCGCTGCGGACGCCTACGCCCTCATCAAACGCCGCTTGGCGGAGCGCTTCGCGACTGATGTAGACGCCTATTACGACATAAAGGACCCGGTCTTCGATATCATCGTCGAAGGGGCCAACGAATGGGCCATGCGCATCGGTTGGACCGAACCGCCGGGCGATTGAACGGCGGCGACTGCTCTATGCGCTGCCGTGGTCGGTTGCCTCTTTATGCCCGCGCTGCCGTCCACCCCACGACCTCCACGAGCACGGCATCCAGCGCGGTATTGAGCGCGGCGACGACGTTGGGGGCGTTGAGGTTGGTGGCGGGGACATCCGCGGAGAAAGTCTGGCTTGCGATGATGCGGCGGTTCCAGTCGTCGACGAGGCGGACGGCCAGCGATACGCGGGCCATGGCAGCGCCCGACGTCGTGTCGAGCTCGAAGGCGCGGACGTCGGTGGAGAGGATCACATCGGCATCGAGCGGATCGGACGGGCGGCCGATATTGGCGACGCCGGCATCGCGGAACGATTGCAGCATACGGGTCTGCACCAGGCGGGGGAGCGTGTCGGACCATTGCGAATCCGCAAGGTAAGAGAGGACGCCGCCCGTTTCGCGTACGACGATGCGCTCGCTATCGTAGATCTGGATGGCGTCGGGCAGGTCGACGATTACCGTGCGGTTCGACCGGCGTGGGACGACATCCTGCGTGGCGGCGGTGAGGTCGTACGTGGTGAGCTTCTGCACGCCGAAGCACCCCGCAAGCGCCGAAGTGAGCCCCATTGCCGAGAGGGTGAGAAACGCCCGGCGACCGTATGTCTGTCCCATTACGCTATATCCTCAACTACTACGGCCTGAAATCGCGGATCGTGTCCCCGCCGAAGACCAGGACCTGCGGATTGCGTTCGATACTCTGCAGGATACGGTCGAGCCGCTGCAGCGTGCCGCGCGCATCGACCGCGAGCGAAGTGTAGGCGCCCAGACCGCGATTGGTAAAGTCGGTGATCCCCGACGTGATTTCGGTCATCCGCGCATCGAGGTTCTGCGCCATCTGGCGCAAGGATGTGGCGGCGTCGGAGAAATCTGTCACGAGGGTGGAGATATCGTCGGACGCGGCGATCTCATCGAGCCGTTCGGCGAGTTGCCGGATCGACGTCATGGCACTGCTCGCCTCGGTGAAGAACGATTCGCCGTCCTCGCTGGTGATCATATTATCGATGCGTGTGAGAAGCGTGTCGGCGTTCGTCGCCGCGGTATTGAGCGTATCGGTCAGCGCGCGCGCGTTGACGATGATCTCGTCGACATTGTCGGAATTGTTGCCCAGAGCCTCCGAGAAGGCGTCGATGTTGTTCATGGCGCGGGCGATCACGTCGGGATCGATCGAGGACGACGCCTGGTCGATGAGGTTAAGCGTGCCCTGAAGCCCGTCGGACACCCCCGAAAGATTGCTCGCGAGCGAACGGGCGTCGTCGAAGAACCCGTCGATGTTGTCGACATTGGCGGAAAGCGACTGCGCGAAGGTGCTCACGTCGTCGAAGGTCTGGCGTACCTGGTCGGGCGGGATGACCTGAACGATCTCGCGGATATCGGCGGTGAGGTTGCGCAATTCGTCGGCCAGCGGACGGATCTGGTCACTCGTGCTGGTGACCGAGGAAAGGAAGCTTTCCACCCCGTCGGCGTTGCTCGCGAGCGCCTCAGAGAAGGTTTCGGCGTTGGCGATCGTGGCCGAAAGGCTTTGCTCGTTTGTGTTGACGAAGGTTTCGATGCGCTGGAAGGTCGCCGTCGCGCTTTCGAGCGTATCGGCCGCGTTCGAAATGATGGACTGGAAGTCCGAACCTTCTCCAGTGTCCCCGGCCAGACCCGCGAGCGAGGAGGAGAGCGATTCGATATTGGCGAGCGTTGTGGACAGCCGGTCCTCGTTCTGGACGAAGAAAGTGTCGATGCGGGTGAAGGTATCCTGGGCCGTCGTCACGATCTCGCGCGCGCCTTCCATGATGACCTGGAAGTCCGATGGCTGGCCCTGAAGCACCGCGACGGTTTCGCCCGGCGCGGGCTCGAGCGGCCCGGCGGCGATGGTGCCTCCCAGAAGCTGGATCTGGGCGGCGCCGGTGAGCCCCTGAACCTCCAGCGAGGCCTTTGTGTCTTTCATCACCGGAGCGTCGGCATTGACCTGAACGTGCGCAAGCACCTGGCTGGGATTGTCAGGGTTGATGTTAACGTGCGTGACTTCGCCGACCGGCAGGCCGTTGAACAGCACGTTGGTGCCGACCCCCAGCCCGGTGACCGCGCCATCGAAAACGATGGTGTAGGGTGTGCGCGGCACGGCGGAATCCGCTTCGCTGAACCAGTAGACGAAACCGGCAAAGGCAGCGAGAACGAGGGTTACGAACGCGCCGACGATGGCGTAGTTGGCTTTATATTCCATGCGTTCTCTCTTCGGGTACTGCCTTCTCCAGATGCCGCGCGCGCGGGCCGTGGAAATATTCGACGAGCCATGGATCGTCCGCCGCGAGCATATCGGGCAGGCTCCCCACCCTGAGCAATTTGCCCTTGCCCAGCGCCGCGATACGGTCGCAGACCGTCGTCAGGCTGTCGAGGTCGTGCGTGACCATATACACGGTCAGCCCCAGCGCGTCCTTCAAATCGAGGAGAAGCTCATCGAATTTGGCCGCGCTGATGGGGTCGAGCCCGGCGGTGGGCTCGTCGAGGAAAACGATCTGCGGGTCGAGCGCGAGCGCGCGGGCGAGCGCGGCGCGCTTGATCATGCCGCCCGAGAGTTCGGACGGGTAGAGGTTCTCCGCGCCCGGGCTCAGGCCCACGAGGTCGATCTTGAACCGGGCGATCTCATGGCGAAGCTTTTTGGGCAGCCCGAGATATTCGCGCATGGGGAATTCGACGTTCTCGAGCACGGTCAGCGAGGAAAACAGCGCGCCCTGCTGGAAAAGAACGCCCCAACGCCGTTCGATTTCAACGCGCTCACGGCGCGACAGAGCGGAATAATCGGAGCCCAGAACCTCGATAACGCCACCGCGCTTGGGCAGAAGCCCGATGATCGCGCGCAGGGTCACGGATTTGCCCGAACCCGACGGGCCGATCACGCCGAGCACCTCGCCGCGCCGGACATCGAGGCTGAACCCTTCGATGACGTTGGTCTCGTCGAAGCCGACGACGAGGTCCTTGATCGAGATGATGGGATCGGCAGCGGGGTTCAGCATGTTAGGGCCTGTTAACACTTATGGATAGCGGTTTGACGCGCCATAGTCTGCGCAACTTTCGTGGAAAATGCCGCGCCGTGGACCAATGTCCACAAGCGGGATTTTTCGCGATAAGGGGCCGGACTATGGCGCGCCCGGAGGGTTTTGCATAAATCGCCCACTGACGGCGCGTTTCTCGCGGCACGGGGGATAACCCCGCACCCCGAGAAACGCTTGTCATTGAACGATTTATGCAAAATCAAACCCCTATCCATAAGTGTTAACAGGCCCTAATATCCGATCGCCGCAAAGAAGATCGCAAACAGCCCATCCGCGACGATGACCAGGAAGATCGCGCGCACCACCGATGCAGTGGTGTGGCGGCCCAGAGATTCGGCGCTGCCCCGGACCTTGAAGCCCTCATTCGTCGCGACAAGCCCTATGATGAAGGCCATCACCGGGGCCTTGATGAGGCCGACGAAGAGCGACTGGAAGGTCAGCGTGTCCTGGAGGCGGTCGAGGAACGTTTCGATGGGAATGTTGCCATAGGTGAGCGCGACGACCGCCGACCCGGCAAGCCCGGCGAGCGAGCCGATGAACGCGAGCGCCGGCATACCGATCAGAAGCGCGAGCATGCGCGGGAGGATGAGCGCCTGATAGGGATCGACGCCCATGATGGCGAGCGCATCGAGCTCTTCGCGCATGCGCATGGTGCCCAACTCGGCGGTGATCGCGGATCCCGACCGGCCCGCGATCATGATGGCGGCGAGCAGCAGCCCAACCTCGCGCAGCATCAGAATGGCCGCGAGATCGACGACATAGATGCCGACGCCGAAATTGTTGAGCTGAAGAATGGTTTGCTGGGTGATGATCGAGCCGACGACGAGCGAGATCAGCACGACGATGGGCACCGCGCGGAAGACGATGAGATCGAACTGGTTGATGAAGGCGGTGAACCGGAACCGTGCCTGTAGGCCAAGCGTTGCGGCCCCCGCCGTGACGGTCTGGCCCATGACCGCATGGATGAGAAAGATGTCCCGCAGCGCGTTCACGCTCATCTTGCCAAGCCCGTCGAACGGCGCGAGATACCAGGGCGGCCCACGGCGTGGAGGCTTGATGTGCGGACCCACCTTGTTGACCCGGTCCAGAAGGGCCGTGTACGCCTCGGTGGCCTGGGCGATCTCGACCGTGCCGTCTTGCGAAAAGAGGTCGCGCTTGCGCGCGATGAGCCACGCGCCAACGG
The DNA here is from genome assembly GCF_044811015.1 of Pelagibacterium halotolerans. Lineage (GTDB taxonomy): Bacteria > Pseudomonadota > Alphaproteobacteria > Rhizobiales > Devosiaceae > Pelagibacterium > Pelagibacterium halotolerans_A. Next base: position 1,348,870 of record NZ_CP085243.1, on the reverse strand, counting down.
TATCGAGCCCGGTGACATGATGGAAATCGAACCGTACCGCGGGCGGGGCCGGCCGATCCTTGAACGCCGCTTCGATGCGGGTCTGCATCTCGCGTGCCCATTGCGCGGTCCACGAGCCGGAAAGGCTTGCGACAACGACGCCATCGGCACTGGAGATGTCGATCACTGGTTCGTCCGTCGCCGCCATATACGCGTCGTGCCCTTCTGAAGCATCTCGGGCTGAATTGCATTCAGCCCGAGATGTTCACGTGTTTGTTCATTCCTGGCCGTGGCAAGACGGCCAACGCGGGCAATCGTTTAGCATGCGACGCGGCGATTGTCACAGCTTGCAGGAGCCGCGAGATCCGTTCCGCAGACGATCATTGCAAGCGTGCATCGGTTTGCGGTAACCCCGACGGCAAACACCCACGCCACCAGCAGGAGAGCCGATATGCAGTTCGTCAGGATCGACGATGCCGTCATCCATTATCAGGTGATCGGGGCGGGGCCGGACAAACCCGCGATCGTCTTTTCCAACGCGCTGGGGACCGATTTCCGCATCTGGCGGGATGTTATCGTGCGGCTGGCCGGGAAGTACACGATCCTGACCTACGACAAGCGCGGCCACGGACTATCGGACGCCGGATCTGCGCCGGTAACGATCGAACGGCACGCCGAGGACCTTGCTTTCCTGCTCGAACACACGGAAATCGGGCGTGCCTTCGTCTGTGGGCTTTCGGTGGGCGGCATGATCGCCCAGCAACTTGCGTTGACGCACCCCGAGAAGGTGAAAGGGCTTATCCTGTGCGGCACCAAGGCGCGGTTCGCAGATGCCGAGACGTGGAACGCGCGCATCGCATCGGTGGAGGCGGGCGGCATCGCCGCGCTTGCCGAGGGAACGCTCGAACGCTGGTTCACGTCAGCCTTCCGCACGCCGGACAATGACGAGTTGGCGGGCTACCGCAATATGCTCACCCGCCAGCCGGCCAATGGCTATATCGCCACCTGCGCGGCGTTACGGGATGCCGATCTGCGGGCGGCGGTGATGGAAATCGCGGTGCCGGCGTTGTGCATTTCGGCCGAAGAGGACGGCTCGACGCCGCCGGACGTTGTGGCGCAGCTTGCCAAGTCGATCCCGGGCGCGCGGTATGAAATGCTCAGGGGCGCGGGTCATTTGATGTGCGTGGAGCGGGCCGAGATGCTCAGCGAAATGATCCAGGCGTTCACCGCGTTTGTTGCCGAGGACAAGACGCTCAACTAGTGGGCCGTGTCATCTGAAATGATGATACGGTCCACCAGGCAACGTACTAACCTTTTGTTGTCGCGGATTCTTGCGGAAAGCCGGTTCCAACTTTTCCGCATCCCGCCCTAATGAAACGCCACGCGCGCGCCGGGTTGGCCGAACGCTTTCGCGTTCTCGTTCGCAAAGATATACGCACCGCCTTCGATCTTGCCGATGAGGCCTTGAACCCAATCGTAGGCGCAGGATGTGTTGTGCATCCAGAAGCTCAGGAGCGCTTCCACATGCGGGGGCAACGCGTCACCACCGGTCCATTGGGCCTGGCCCGAAGCGTCGAGGACCGCGGTTTGGTGTTCAAACAGGATATCACGTCGCTGACGCAGAAACTTCAACACCGTCTCGCGCGGCAGGGCGGACATGAAGACAAGACCGGCGCAGAAAAAATCCGGCCTGGGCTCGGGTTCGATCAACGCCTTGGCCATCAAGCGCTGGAATTCCTCTTCCCCCGCCTCCGTGATTTCATAATCTGTCCGCGCCGGGACGGATTCGGTTGCCTCGATCTCGTGCGCTTTCAAAAGGCCCTCTTTCGCAAGCTGGCGAAGCGCGTGATAGATGGAACCGGTCTTGGTGTTGGCCCATTTGTCGGCTTGCCAAGCCAACAGATCCTGACCAACGAGATAGCCATGCGCACGCCGGTGTGCCCGGACAATGGCTAAAACCAGCAAACGTGTAGCCGACATAGGGTGAGGCCCCTCCCGATCTTGGCTGGCTCACACCTCAGCCCTCCCTCCACTTCGCTGCGGCGTGTACCAGTGTGTCTGTTCTCCCAGACTTTGCTTTGGACCCGTTCCCGTTGCGGACCCGCTTCTAGGTAAAAAGTTTACTACAAATGACAGGAGTATGAATAGCAGGGAATAGCCAAAATCGCGGAATGTTCAACGCCTTATGAGCATTTCTCCACAAAGGGTGATTTGTTTCTGACCTAAAGTCAGGCCCGCCGGGCAAAATTGATGGTCCGGACCGGTAACGCTTTCGTGCGCAATGGGTTCAATCTTGACTTTATGCCGCCCGTGCGATCCTTGATTGCCTTGGAATCTGACCCGTTTCCGGGCAGGCAACACAGAATCGCAAGGCCTGCCTGCAACAAGGACCAAAGCATGGACGCCAACCCCATACTTGCCACATTCACGCGCGGGAACTGGACGGAAAACCGCCATCGCGGGGCGTTCTGTATTGCCCACGCGAACGGGGATGTGATTGCGTCTGCTGGGGATATCGAGCGCGCGATTTTTCCGCGCTCGGCCATCAAGGCGCTTCAGGCGCTGCCGATTTTCGAGACCGGCGCCGATACGCGTTTTGCGATGGACGACGAGGCGTTGGCGCTCGCCTGCGCATCGCATTACGGCGAGCCCGAGCACGTGCGGGTGGCGCGGACGATGCTCGAGCGCGCGGAGCTGACGGTCGACGATCTCGAATGCGGCGCGCATCCGCCCACGAGCCCCGCCGCGCGCAAGGCACTCAAGGCGGCTGGCGAGGCGCCGTCGCCGCTTCACAACAATTGCTCGGGCAAACATGCGGGCATGCTGTCGGTGGCCAGGGCGCTGGGGATCGACACGAAGGGCTATGTGACGCGCGAGCACGCGGTGCAAAAGCGGGTGCGCGCGGCGGTGGAAGCGGTGCTCGATACGCCGATGACCGAGCACAAATGCGGCACCGACGGATGCTCGATCCCAACATGGGCGGCTCCACTCAAGAGCTTTGCGCGGGGGTTCGCGCGCATGGCGACAGGGGAGGGGCTGTCCGCGCCGATGGCGGCGGCGTCGCAGCGGCTGTTCGACGCAGCGACCGCGCATCCGTTCCTCATTGCCGGGACTGAGGCATTCGATACCGAGGCTATGACGGTGTTCAGGGGCCGGTTGATGATCAAGATCGGCGCCGAGGGCGTCTTCTGCGGCGCGCTGCGCGACAGGGGGCTCGGCTTCGCGCTCAAATGCGATGACGGCAACCCCAAGGCGGCGACGGCGATGATCGCGGGGCTGCTTGCGGCGGTGGCGGACCCGGATGCGGAACAGGCGGCAGTGCTCGCGAAGTTCTCGCGGCAGGTTTCGACGAACTGGCGCGGGATCGAGGTGGGGGTGCTGGAGGCGACGGACGGGGTGCGGGTCACTCTCTGACAGAATTGCCCGCGACCGTGAGCTGCGGATAGTCCCCCGCGTCCGCCGCGAGGTCGGTGGTCGCGACCTCGTCCCAGCGGCTGGCCGCGATCGCGGCGCGGCGGGCGCCGGCGATGGTGTTGTTGGTGACTGCTGCCGCACCCGCGTCTTCGGCGACTGAAACGAGGATGCCGATATCGGCGTCGCGGACGAGATTGCCGGTGACCGTGACGTCGCGCAGGTACGGTCCCCAGCCCGCCGCGATGCCTATGCCTGGGACGCTATCGACCACATTGCCGGAAATGACCGCATCGGCTTCCGCGGCGATGCCATAGGGGTCGGTGTCCGGGTTGACCTCGGAGCGTTCGGCGATGTTTCGCACGATGTTGCCGGTGCAGGTGGCGAGGCGGCCGCCATCGTTGAAATTCGTCATCGAAATGCCTGCCGCTGCGCCGTCGACGATGTTGTTGGCGATCACCGAACCGGAAAAACCGAATTCGGAGAAGATCGCGACCTCGCCGGACTTGAGGCAGGTGTTGCCGCGGACCTGGCAATTGTCGGTCGTGTTGAGGCGGATGGCGGAGAAGGCGCAATCGGAGATCCAGTTGTCCGAAACGATGACCCCGTCCGCCCTGAAGACGTTGATGCCGTTTCCGTTCTGGCCGTTGCCGCCGCTCGTCCAGTCGATGCGCTCGATGCGGTTTCCCGTGACGATGGCACCGTCCGGGCCGTTCTCGCCGCGCCAGACGCGGATGCCGCCATTGCCGCAATCATGGATGTGGTTGCCGCGCAGAGTGGTGGCGATCCCGTCATAGATGAAGATGCCGGTCCTGGCGGAAGCGTCGGCGCGCGAGGTTTCGATGGTGACCGCGCTCGAAAGGGCGGCGATGCCATTGAGTGCGGTGTTCGTCACGGCGCAGTCGCGGATGGTGACGCCGGACGCATTTGTGATGTGGATGAGACCGCCATGCCATTCCTCGCCGTCCGCGCCGTCGCCGTCGAATGCGACGCCGGTGATCGTGACGCCCTCGACATCGTCGACAAGGACGAGGGGGCCTTCGCCAGTGTGCACGAGACGTGAGGCGCCGGGGACGCCGGAGAGAACGAAGCCCGAGGGCAGGCGGATCGGGCTCGTGAAGATTTCGCCCGGCGGCAGGACGAGACGACCGTTGGTGCTGGCATCGATGGCCGACTGTAGGGATTCGTGGTTCGCAATGCCGTCCTGGGCGACGGCAGTGCGTGCGATGAACGGCGCGGCAAGACCGGTGCAGGCGAGGCTTGCGACAAATCCGCGTCGTGTGATGGGCATGGCGGGACGTCCTGTTGCTTTGAGGCGCGGGTTGACTATTCGCGGAGTGCAAGAACTCTATATACCCGGGTCACCTGTTTGAGGGCGAAGCAGCAGGCGCGGAGTCAGCCCGCGCACCGGGAAGGATGGGCCATCCCGGCCGAGGCAACGGCCTTGCCCTCAAATCGGAGGTGACGACAATGTGGTTTCTACCGCTGTGCGTCACGCTTAGGTTGAAAAAGACCCGGAGCAGCTGGACACTGGAACTCCGGGTCTCGCTTTTCATCTAGGCACCGGTCGGGGAGGCGTGAGCCTTCCCGACCACTCCGATAATATAGACAGTCCGGCGGGATTTGGAAAGGGTGGCAATGGATCCGCCGATACCCCTCCCCACTTGTTCCATCCGCTTCGCGCCCGGTATAGGTTGGCGACCATAACGAGTGGGGAATCGGGCGATATGCTCATCGATACGGCGGTTTATCTCGGCACGAGCACCGAGCCCGAATATCTCGCGCTCGATAAGGCCAACCGTCACGGATTGGTGACCGGCGCGACCGGCACTGGCAAGACGGTAACCATGCAGATCCTCGCCGAGGGCTTTTCGCGCGCCGGGGTGCCGGTTTTTTGCGCGGACATCAAGGGTGACGTCGCGGGGCTGGCGGTGGCCGGGGAGCCCAAGGATTTCCTCGCCGCGCGGGCGGAGAAGATCGGGTTTGCCGATTATGGATACGAGGGGTTCCCGACGATTTTCTGGGATCTGTTCGGGCGCCAGGGGCATCCGGTCAGGACGACGGTTTCGGAGATGGGGCCGCTGCTCCTCTCGCGCATTCTCGATCTCAACGACACCCAGGAAGGGGTTCTGAACGCCGCGTTCGCGCTCGCCGACGACGAGGGGCTACTGCTTCTCGATTTCAAGGATCTGCGCGCGCTGCTCGCCCATGTGGGTGAGCGGCGCAAGGAGCTTTCCACGCTCTACGGGCATATCTCCACGGCGACCGTCGGTGCGATCCAGCGGGCGCTGCTGGTGCTCGAACAGCAGGGCGGGGAGAATTTCTTCGGCGAACGTGCGCTCGATATTGCCGATCTGATGCGGGTGGACGCGGAGGGACGGGGGTATATCTCCATTCTTGCTGCGGATGAGCTGATGCGGTCGCCGCGGCTCTATGCGATTTTTCTCTTGTGGCTGCTCTCGGAGCTCTTTGAGCAGTTGCCCGAAGTGGGCGATCCGGAAAAGCCCCGGCTCGTTTTCTTTTTCGAGGAAGCGCACCTCTTGTTCGATGAGGCGCCCAAGGTGCTGCTCGACAAGATCGAGCAGGTGGTGAAGCTGGTGCGCTCGAAAGGCGTAGGTGTTTATTTCGTGACGCAGAACCCGATGGATGTGCCCGAGGCGGTGCTGGCGCAACTGGGCAATCGCGTGCAGCACGCGCTGCGCGCCTATACGCCCAAGGAGCAAAAGGCCGTCCGCGCGGCAGCTGAGAGCTTCAGGGCCAATCCGGATTTCTCGACAGAGCAGGCGATCACCCAGTTGGGCACCGGCGAAGCGCTGGTTTCGACGCTGGGTGAAAAAGGCGTGCCCTCGGTCGTTGGGCGTACGCTGATCCGCCCGCCGTCTTCGCGTATGGGGCCGCTGATCGAGGCCGAGCGCAAAGCGGTGATGGCGCAGAGCCCGGTAGCGGGGAAATATGACGAGGCGGTAGACCGCAGTTCGGCTTACGAGGTTCTGGCCCAGCGCGCCCAACAAGCGGTACGGGAAGCGCGGATCGAGGCGCATGAAGCGGCGAACCATCGGCCCCCGCCAAGGCGGTCTTCACGACAGACGCCGATGGAAGCCGCGTTCAACCAGTTCGCGCGCACAGTGGCCCGGCAGGCGGGAAACGCGTTGGTGCGCGGCATTCTCGGCAGCCTCTCACGTGGCCGGTAAAGGGAGGCTTTGATGGCCCAGAAGATGACCGCCGCGGTTTTTGCCGATGCCGGAGAAACTGAGCACGCAACGCTTTACCGGCAGGCGGGGGAAACGCTGGGCAGTCGCGGCGTGGCCGTTGTGGTGACGGCGGTGGCCGGGCGCTATCCTGTGCAGTTCGTTGCCGGGGCGCTCGGCAAGGGTGCGCGCGTGACACTGATCTGCGCGAAAGCGGATCGGCCCGATGGCTTGCCCGACAGTGTTGCTGTCGAATTGGCCGAGGATGCACGAGACGCGGCACGGCTTGCCGCGGAAACCGCAGATGCGCTGATCGGCCTGCCGGGAGGACTCTCCACGACCGCGGCACTCTATCGCGCTTGGGCCGATGTCGGCGGGCCGGTGAGTGGCAAGCCGGTGGGGCTCTTGAACCGTAAGAAGGCGTTCGAGATCGTGCGCGGGTTCATTTCCGATGTCGCCAATCCGGGGCTTGGGAGCACGGATCGGCTGATCGTTTTTGCTGATGGCGTGGATGATTTGATCGGCAGGCTCAAGCGGTTGGTTTAGGGCAAAGTGCTGCCGCGTCCTAAGCAGGCATTCGTGGGGAAACCCACGAATGCCTGCTTAGATTCCTTTGGTTGTCGCAGGTTCTTGTCGCAAAACCGTGGGACACCCTCGGGTCAAGCCCGAGGGCATGCTTTTGCGGAACCTGCTTAAGGACAACGATGAGGACGAACGCAGGGTGACAGGTTAGGGGGAGCTTGTGGTGCCGAATAGGAAAGACCGAAGGCCGGCTAAGCCTCCGGCCGCGTCTCGATCCCACGCTGCACACGGTGAGCGGCAAATGACACCACATTGTCGCCCCGGCGCTCGACCGGGATCTCGCGGTGGTCGCGCATGGGAATGCGGCCGCGGCGTTCGGGGCCGAAGTAACTGTCCTTGACGACGATGTGGTCGGTGGGGCCTTTGGCGATGCGGGCGCCGATGCGCTCCTTGAGGTAGATCGGGCTCATCGGCTTGACGATCACTTCGTCAATCCCCGCGGTGACACATTCGCGGCGCATGCGGGGGCTGACCGTGCGGCTCAGAGCGATGATCTGCACATGCTTGGAGATGACCATCTCGTCGTTGCGGATGGCTTGAGCGAGCGTGGCGAGATTGCCGTCCTCAAACGTGAAATCGGAAACCAGCATGGCGACCGGTGCGATCCGCATATAGGCGTTGAGCGACCGTGCATCGCGGAATTCGCGCACGCGCCAGTCCCGCCGGCTTCGCAGCGTCGCACCCAGAATGGAAACGAGCGCCGGGCTGGACGACAATACGGCGACGGTCGGCACAGATTCCGTCAAGATGCACCCCCTAATACTATGTTTAATAAACTCTTAACATGTGTGGCCGCGAGTCGGAAGCGGAGGGTGCGGGCATGCTTAAAGTAAAAGCCCCGCCTGTGGACACAGACGGGGCATATGAGCGTTTGTCACGTTTCCGCTTCCGCGGCCCTTTGGGTAAACCCGCAAAAGTGGTGCCCATCGCCGGATCAAGTCCGGGGACATGCTTGTGCGAAAAAACGCTTCGATACCGTTCTGACCAGGAGAGGACTTACGAGGCGGCGTCGAAGAGCTCTTCCACGTATTCCCAGTTCACGAGGTTGTCGAACCAGGCTTCGAGGTATTTCGGACGGGCGTTGCGGTAGTCGATATAGTAGGAGTGCTCCCACACATCGACGCCCAGAAGCGGTACGCCGCCGTGGACCAGCGGGTTTTCTCCGTTCGGCGTCTTCATGACTTCAAGCTTGCCGTTTTTGAGGGCGAGCCAGGCCCAGCCCGAACCGAACTGACCGGCGCCGGCGGCGAGGAAATCGGAGCGGAATTTGTCGAAGCCGCCAAGGTCGCTGTCAACGGCAGCCTGCAGTTTGCCCGGCAGCGAGGAGCCGCCGCCATTGGGCTTCATCCACTTCCAGAAATGAATGTGGTTGTAGTGCTGGCCGGCATTGTTGAAGAGGCCCTGGTTCTTGCCGTAGCTCTCCTTGACGATGTCCTCGAGCGCTTTGCCTTCGAGGCCCGAGCCTTCGAGCAGTTTCGAACCATTGGTCACATAAGCCTGATGGTGCTTGTCGTGATGGTATTCGAGCGTTTCGGCCGACATATAAGGCCCAAGCGCATCGTAGGCATAGGGAAGATCGGGAAGGGAAAAGCTCATTGTTGGCCTCCTGTTGAGTGAGGATCGGGATATATGGAAGATAGGGTTGGCGAATTTACCAAGTGAATGCTTTCTATATAACGTGAGCGAACCGCACGGGCAATCGGGATAACGGGAAAAGTTGTTCCGGATTTTCGTCTTGTGTCGTATAGCTATACGCGATGCAACCTGTGTATGATCTCCGGGTTTTGGCACAAGGGCCTCGAAGCGTCTATCGCACAGGATCGACACGGGGAATTCAGGTCGCGCATGCGCGGAAGCTGCGGCGTATTCTGGGGCTGCTTGAAGTGGCGCACGGGCCGCAGGATGTCGCGATTCCATCGTACAGGCTTCATCCGCTCAAGGGTGATCTTGCGGGACACTGGTCAGTATGGGTGAACGGCAATTGGCCTGTAACGTTCCGTTTTGCTGGATCTGACGTCGAACTCGAAAATCCTCAAGGAGGACGTGTTCGAACCGCTCGGCCTCTCTGTAACCGAGGCGGCCGAACGGTTGGCGATGTCGCGCGTGGCGCTTTCGCGGGTCGTGAACGGCGAGGCCGGAATCAGCCCGGATTTGGCGATCCGGCTGGAAAAGGCCGGCGTGAGCACGGCGCGCGCCTGGATCGCCTTGCAGGCTAATTACGACCTGTGGCGCGCCATGCAGCGCAAATAGCCGCCCGTTCGCGCGCTGCAGGACGACGCGGCGTAAACCTACGCCAGCCCCACGCATTTGAGCGCGAAGGCGTAGGTGATCGCGGTTTCCTTGATCCGTTCGAAGCGGCCCGAGGCGCCGCCATGCCCGGCGCCCATATTGGTCCGCAGGTATAATGGATTGGTGTCGGTCTTGGTCGCGCGCAGTTTCGCCACCCATTTGGCCGGCTCCCAATAGGTGACGCGCGGGTCGGTGAGCCCGGCCAGCGCGAGGATGGGCGGGTAGTCTTTCGCTTCGACATTGTCGTAAGGCGAGTAGGACGCGATACGCTCATACGCTTCTTTCGACGCGATCGGGTTCCCCCATTCGGGCCATTCGGGCGGGGTGAGCGGAAGCGTGTCGTCGAGCATGGTGTTGAGCACGTCGACGAAGGGGACGATGGCCATCACGCCCGCCCAGAGATCGGGCCGCATGTTTGCAATCGCGCCCATGAGCATGCCGCCCGCCGAACCGCCCTCGGCGACGATCCTGCCCTTGGCGGTATAGCCGGCCTCAATCAGCATTTCGGCGGCGGCAATGAAATCGGTGAAGGTGTTGACCTTGTGCTCGGCGCGGCCGGTCTTGTACCAGCGATAGCCTTTGTCCATGCCGCCACGGATATGCGCCGTGGCAAAGACGAAGCCGCGGTCTACCAGCGACAGATGGGAGACTGAGAATGCGGCGGGAATCGAATGGCCGTAAGAGCCGTAGCCGTAAAGAAGGCACGGCGCCGAGCCGTCGAGGCTGAGGCCCTTGCGATAGAGGAGGGTGACGGGCACCTCTTCGCCGTCGGCCGCTGTGGCGAAGAGACGTCTGGTTTCATAAAGCGCGGGGTCGTGGCCCGATGGCACTTCCTGCTGCTTGCGGAGGACACGCGCGCCGGTTTCGAGGTCCATGTCGTAAACCTGAGCGGGGGTCGTCGGCGAGGAATAGGAAAAGCGGATCGTTGCGGTGTCGAACTCGTAGCCGGGGATGAGGCCCAGCGAATACGCCTCCTCGGGGAAGGCGATGGTTTCTTCGCTGTCTGTGCGCAGATCGCGCACGACGATGCGAGGAAGACCATCCTTGCGCTCAAGGCGGATGAGGTGGTTGGCCAACACGTCCATATCGAGGATGAGTGTGCCGGATTCGTGGGGGACGAGGTCTTGCCAGTTGCTAACGCCAGGATCGGAGACCGGCGCGGTCGCGATCTTGAAGTCTTCCGCCTCGTTATCGTTGGTGAGGATGTAAAGCGTGCCATCACGCTCTTCGAGAGAATATTCAGTGTTCTCGTGCCGCGGCTCGACGAGAGATGGCGCGCCGCCCTTGTCCGCGTCGATCAGCCAGACCTCGGAGGTCTGGTGGTCGTGCGCTGAAATGGTGATGAACCGACGGGACTGGGTGAGCCCGACGCCGACGAAGAAGCCGGGGTCTTTCTCCTCGTAGACGATGGTGTCTTCGTCCTGTGCGGTGCCCAGTATATGCCGGCGGACGCGGAAGGGGCGGTGGTTCTCGTCGAGTTCGACGTAGTAGAACGACGCGTTGTCATTGGCCCAGAGCGCGCCGGACCCGGCCTTTTCGATGGTCTCTTCGCGGTCTTTGCCGGTCGCGGCGTCGCGGATGTGGATGGTGTAGTATTCCGACCCGTTCCGGTCCGCCGCCCAGGCGATCATGGTGTGATCGGGCGAATGTTCGGCACCCCCGAAGCCAAAATAGCCTTCACCGGCCTCGGCGTTGCAATCAAGGAGGATCGTTTCGTCTCCGCCCTCGCGGGGTGCGCGGCAGACGAGCGGATACTGGTCGCCCTCGCGGGTGCGCGAATAATAGGCGAAGGGGCCATCGGGCGCGGGGACGGAACTGTCGTCCTCTTTGATGCGGCCGCGGATTTCCGCGTAGATTTTTTCCTGCAGTGCCTTGGTGGGTTCGCCGAACCGGGATTCGTAAAAGGCGTTCTCGGCCTCGAGATAGTCGCGGATGTCCTGCGGCAGCGTCTCGGGATCGGCCATGACCTCGCGCCAGTTCTCCGCGCGGAGCCACGCATAGGGGTCTTCGCGGGTGATGCCGTGGCGGGTGTCGGAGAAGGGACGCTGGGCGGCGGAGGGGGTGGTCATGGGATGTCCTGGGGTGGGTGCAAACTCAGTACGAGATTTTGACATATGCACGGTATATGCTAAAATGGCAACGCATCTATGGAGGCCAGCCGTGGCTCGCACAGTGTCCATTTTCCGCAACAACCGCAATCAGGCAATACGCCTCCCCAAGGATTTTGAGTTCCATGGGGTAACCGAGCTGTCCATCGAACGGAAGGGCGACACGATCCTCCTGCGCCCCGTGCGGCCGGACTGGATTTCGTTTGCGGCCGAGCCGCACGCGGATCCGGACTTTTTGCGCGAGCGGCTGGACCTCATCGAGGAAGGCCGGTTCTCGTTCGAGGATACCGGTAAGCACTGATGTCGGTCATATATATGCTCGATACCAACATCTGCTCCTACATCATGCGCGAGCGGCCCGTCTCCGTACTCGAACGGCTGCAGGAAGCGGTGGAAAGCCAGCATCAGATTGTCATCTCCGTAATCACCTACTACGAAATGCTGCTGGGCACGGTGGGCCGCAATGCGTCGCCCCGCCATGCGCATCTGGTCGACACATTCGTCAAGCGTCTCTCGGCCATTCTGCCCTGGGAAGCGGCGGCGGCAGTCGAGGCAACGCAGATAAAGCGTGCACTGGCCGTAAAGGGAATGCCCATCGGCAGCAACGACACCATGATCGCGGGGCACGCGTTAGCCGCCGACTGCGTTCTGGTTACCAACAATGGCCGTGAGTTCGCCCGCGTCCCCGAACTGCGGTTCGAGAACTGGATGGAGGGGTAGCCTCACGCCTCCGGCTTGAAATCCAGTGCCAGCCCGTTGGTGCAATAGCGCTGCCCAGTCGGCGCCGGGCCATCGGGAAACACATGGCCAAGATGCGCGTCGCAATTGGCGCAGCGGATTTCGGTGCGGCGCTGAAAAAAGCTGCGGTCGTCGACTTCCTTGATCACATCGTCCGACACTGGCTGGAAGAAACTCGGCCAGCCCGAGCCGGAATCGTATTTGGCGTCCGAGGTGAACAGCGCCGTGCCGCAACACACGCAATAATAAATCCCCTCCCGTTTTTCGAGGTTGTAGGGATGGGAAAACGCGCGCTCGGTACCGTGCTCGCGGGTGACGTGGTACTGCTCCGGCGTCAATTTATCGCGCCATTCGGCGTTGGAGGTCTTCGTCATATCGGTCATGGTGCGTTTTCGCCTTTATTGAAGTGTTGTTCATTATTATAGCGTTTGTCTGCGATATGGTGTTCACAACTCCTCGCGGCAATCCCGTGTTCCAGTCCGATCGGGCCGGTTTCGGTTGAGCTTGTCGTGAGGCACGTTACTCTTTGCGCGCTGATTCTCTTTTCCGCTGCTTGAGGGCATCGGTGTCGCGGTTCTGGTTTGAATGGTCCGGGGGCTGATTTGGGTCCAAGTCTCGATTTTTCGATTGCGTTGATCGCGGTTGCGCCCTTTATCGTCGCCATATTCGCGCCATGGATCAAATCGTTTACCGGCCCGCTCGCCGGTTGGGTGCTTGCCATCGTCCCTGCGGCTATATTCGCGCTGCTTTTGACCTTCGTTACACCGGTCGCCGAATATACCGTCGTCCAGGCGGCGCTGCCCTGGATCCCTTCCTATGGCATCAGCTTCTCGTTCTTCATCGACGGATTGAGCCTGATGTTTGGGTTGCTGATCTCGGGGATCGGCACCTTTATCGTCATCTACTCGGGCGGCTATCTCGCCGGGCATCCGCATCAGGGGCGGTTCTTCTCCTATATGCTGATGTTCATGGGCTCGATGCTCGGGCTAGTGCTGGCGGACAACATCTTCACGCTCTTCGTCTTCTGGGAGTTGACCTCGATCACGTCGTTCCTCCTGATCGGGTTCGACCATTCGCGCCAGGCCGCGCGCCGCGCCGCGATCCAGGCGCTGGTGGTGACCGGCGCGGGTGGGCTCGCCTTGCTTGCAGGGCTTATCCTGATGTCTGTGGTGAGCGGCGAGAACAGCCTGACCGGCTTCCTTGGGCAGGCCGGGACGATGCAGGAACAGCCGATCTACCTGCTTGCGCTTTTGCTGGTGCTTGCCGGTGCGTTCGCCAAATCCGCGCAGGTGCCGTTCCATTTCTGGCTGCCCAACGCAATGGAGGCGCCGACGCCGGTCTCGGCTTATCTGCACTCGGCGACGATGGTGAAGGCCGGCGTCTACCTGATCGCGCGGATGAGCCCGGTGCTGGGCGGGACGCCCGAATGGTTCTGGATTTTGACGCTCGTCGGCGGGCTGACGCTTTTGTGGGGCGGCGCGCTGGCGGTGCGGCAAACGGATCTCAAGCAGATACTTGCCTATACGACGCTGGGCTCGCTCGGGCTTCTGGTGATGCTTTTGGGCTTCGGCACCAAGGAAGCCGTGCTCGGGGCGATCCTTTATCTGTGCGCACACTCCTTCTTCAAGGGCGGTCTCTTCATGGTCGCTGGCGCCATCGATCACGGCACCGGGACGCGCGATATCACCGCGCTTGGGGGCCTGCGCGAACACCTGCCGGTGACGTTTATCGCCGCCGCTCTGGGGGCGTTCTCGATGGCAGGATTTCCCATTGCGCTGGGTTTCCTTGCCAAGGAAGAGATGTATCTCGCCCTGGTGCACGGGCTCTGGCCTGATCTTTTCTTCCTCGCGGTCCTGATCCTCGGCAATGCGCTGATGATGGCGGTCGGCATCCTCGTTGCCACCAAGCCGTTCCTTGGGCCGCTAAAGCCCACGCCGCACGAGCCGCACGAGGGGGGGCTGTCCCTCTGGATCGGACCGGTGATCCTCGGGGTGATGGGCATTTCGGCGGGGCTCTTTACCGACTGGATCAATCATTTCGCGCTCAACCCCATTGGCGGGTCGATCACCAACCATGAGGTCGATGCGCATGTCCATCTCGCCTTCGATCTGACCAACCCGGCGGTGTGGGCCTCGCTTGCGACCTGGGCGCTCGGTGGCGCGATCATCTGGCGGGCCGATGCGGTGCGCGGCGCGCTGCGGCGGACCGGGCAGGCGATCGGTTGGACCTTCGATATCGGGTTCGACGCGCTGATGTTCGGGCTTATCCGGTTTGCCGACGCGGTGACGCGCGTGCTCCATCACGGGCGGCTCGAATGGTATATTCTCTTGATGTTCTCCGTCTTGGCGGTGGTGCTCTATGCGCCGATGCTGATCACCGGGACGATGCCGGATATGCCCGCATTTCCGGATCTCACCTTCTACGAATGGGGCGCCATCCTGATCGCCGCGGCGGGGCTCGTCGCGATCCTGCTTCTGCGCACGCGGCTGACGGCCATCGTTGCGCTGGGCATTCAGGGTTTTGCCGTCGCGCTCATCTTCCTGCTCTTCGGCGCGCCGGATCTGAGCTTTACCCAGTTCATGGTCGAAACGCTCTCGGTCGTCATTCTCGCGCTGGTGATGACCCGGCTGCACCTTGATGCCCGCGATCCGCGTGAGTTCGAAGTCGCTCTGCGCGACGGTGCGGTGGCGATCCTGGCGGCGACGGGTTTCGCCGTCGTGCTGCTGAGCGTCCTGCAGCTCAACCTCGATCTCTCGCTCACCGAGTTCTTCAACGAGACAAGCCGGCCGCTGGCGCATGGGCGCAATATCGTCAACGTCATCCTCGTCGACTACCGCGCCATTGATACACTGGGCGAGATTTCCGTCGTGATGGCCGCCGGCATTGCGGTTCTGGCGCTCGTCCGGCTCCGGGGCGGAAATGGCGACATGCCAAGAGGCATTGCCAGGCCCACGGCGAGACGCCGGAGGAAAGCGTCATGAATACCGTCATTTTCCGGACCGCGGCGCCGATCCTCGCCGCGCTGATGATCATGTTTTCGGTCTTCGTCCTGCTGCGCGGACACAATGAGCCGGGTGGCGGGTTCATCGGTGGGCTGATCGGGGCCTCGGGGATAGCGATCTACGGCATTGCGTGCGGCGTCGAGGCAACGCGCAAGGCTTTGAAGGTTCACCCCATTTCACTCGCGGGATTTGGCGTGTTCCTTGCCGCGCTGAGCGGCTTCCTTTCGTTGCCCGCGGCGGATCCGTTCCTGACTGGGCTCTGGGTGACCTTCTTTGTGGAGGGGGCGGAGATCGCACTTTCCACACCGATGCTGTTCGATATCGGGGTCTATTTCGTGGTGGTGGGGGCTGTAGGCACCATCGCGCTGACACTCGAGGGCGGGGAGGACGAGGACTGATGGAAACCGCACTTGTGGGGCTTATCGCCCTGTTCTTTGCCGTCTCGCTCTATCTGTTGCTGTCTAAATCCGTTATCCGGATGCTGTTGGGCATTTCCATTCTGGGCAATGCGGTCAATCTTTTGATTTTCACCACCGGCCGGCTGACGCGGGAAGTGCCGCCCATCGTACCAGAGGGCGCGTATGCGCCACTTGCGGATTCGGCGAACCCTTTGCCGCAGGCGTTGATTTTGACCGCCATCGTGATCGGCTTCTCGCTCTTTGCCTTCCTTCTGGTGCTGGGCTATCGCGCCTATCAGGCGCTCGACGCCGACAACACCGACAATATGCGCCTCGCAGAGCCCGAAAACGCTCCGCGTCCGCCCCTGAGCTACTAGGTACCAAGCAAGAATGGCAACAACAGGCCACGATACGCTCAACCTCCCCCCCGCGATGATCGAGGGCGCGACCGCGTCCGCGGACTGGATCGTCGTCTGGCCCGTGGCGCTTGCGCTCGTGGGCGCCGGGCTTCTGGTGATGCTGCGCAACCAGCGGGCGATGCAGTCGGTTTTCGCCGGTCTGGTCGTGCTCGCGATCATCGTTTCCAATGTCTATCTGCTTCTGCGCGTGTTCGAGGCGGGACCGCTTGCCATGACCATGGGCAAATGGCTGCCGCCCTTCGGCATCACCTTTGCCGCCGATATGACCAGCGCGCTCTTCGCGCTGGCCGCGTCGGTCGCCGCTTTGGTTATTGTGATCTTTGCCAAGGTCGAACTTGACGAGCGCGAATACCGCTTCGGCTTCTATCCGCTTCTGTTGCTGCTCTTGTGCGGGGTGAGCGGGTCGTTCCTCACCGGGGATATCTTCAACCTCTATGTCTGGTTCGAAGTGATGCTGATTGCGTCGTTCGGGCTTTTGATTCTGGGCGGGCGGCGTATCCAGATCGATGGCGCGGTGAAATACGGCTTCCTGAATTTCCTCGCGACCACGCTGTTCCTGATCGCGATCGCCTATCTCTACGGCATCACCGGCACGCTCAACATGGCCGACATCGCGCAGAAATCGGCGCAGGCGCCAATCGGGCCGCTGCTGACGGTTTCGGGGCTGTTCCTGTTCGCCTTCGGCATCAAGGCCGCTGCCTTCCCGGCCAACGCCTGGTTGCCGGCGGCATATCACACGCCTGCGGTCGCTGTGTCGGCGCTCTTCGGCGGGCTTTTGACCAAGGTTGGCGCTTACGCCGCCTATCGGGTGCTGGTGCTCTTGCTGCCCGAGGGACGGGGAATGCTCGAGCCGGTCATTCTCGTCATCGCTGTAGCGACGATGATCCTCGGACCGCTGGGCGCGCTCGCGCAGACCAATCTGCGCCGGGCCATCGGTTTTCTTGTGATCGGCGGCATCGGCGTGCTTTTTGCCGGGCTGACGCTGGGCACCCAGCACGGGATCGGTGGCGGCGTCATCTACGCGGTGCATTCGATCCTGACGCTGACGGCCTTCTACCTCGTCGGCGGGCTCGTCGAGCGCATGAGCGGCACGCAGGACATCCGCTATATGGGCGGGATCTATACGGCCAATGCGCCGCTTTCGATCCTGTTTATCATCCTCGTTTTCGCCATCGCAGGGTTACCGCCCTTCCTCGGGTTGTGGCCGAAAATCCTGCTCGTCGAAGGTGGGGTCAGGGCAGGGGAATGGGTGATCGTCGCGACGCTCCTGCTCAATTCCCTTTTGACGCTGATTGCCGCAAGCCGGCTTTGGGCGCATATTTTCTGGCGCAACGGCCACGAAGGCGCGCGCTCCGAGCAGCCCAACGAAACCTTGCGGCGCCTGACGTCCGATGAAACCCGGCTGGGGCTCGCTCCGACCATCGTCCTGGTTGCGCTGATCGTGGTTTTGGGACTTTTCCCCAACTGGCTGATCGAGGCGGGCGGGATCGCGGCCATCGATATGCTCAACCCTGAGCGTTACATCTCTGCCGTTTTCGCAGGAGTGCCGCACTGATGAATTTCGCCCTCATCGTTCTGATTCTCGCCATCGTCTGGGGCGCCGTTACCGGTTCGTTCGGCATCATGAACCTGTTGCTGGGCGTCGCCGTCGCGGTCATCGCGCTGTTCTTCGTCCGCGACAGGGTGACACGGCCGAATTTTCTGCGCCGGATATGGCGTGTTCTCTCGCTGGTCGGGCTATTCCTTTACGAACTGATGATGTCGGCGATCCGTGTGGCGGTGCTCGTGGCCTCGCCGGACATGAAGCGCAAAATCCATCCCGCCATCATCGCCTATCCGCTGACGGTCACCTCTGACGCCGAGATCACGCTTCTGGCCAATCTCATCACGCTCACGCCGGGTACGCTGAGCATCGACGTGTCAGAAGACCGCAAGACGCTCTACGTCCATGCGCTGGAATTGCGTAGCGAGGAAGAGACCGTCCAATCCATACGCACCGGCTTCGAAGCCAAGATCCTTGAGGTATTTGAGCCATGACCGGCCCCGAATTCCTGCATCTGGCGACCACCATTTCGCTCGGTCTTTTAACCGCGTCGTTGCTCCTAACGATGTATCGTATCGTCGTCGGCCCGACGCTGCCGGACCGTATCCTGGCGCTCGACATGCTGGTGGCCGTGGTGATCGGCTATATCGTCGTTATCGCCATCCGCACGGGCTTTACGCTTTATCTCGACATCGCCATCGCGCTGGGGCTGGTGGGGTTCCTCTCGACCGTGGCCTTCGCCCGCTTCATCTACCAGCGCTGGGAATTCTCTCGCAGCGCGCAAGAAGAGTCCCGCGAGGAGGCCAGGGAATGATCGCCGATCTGCTCTATTTCGTTGCCGGTCTACTCCTTGTAATTGGCGCCGTGTTCAGTTTCCTTGCCGTCGTCGGCATTCTGCGGCTGCCCGATCTTTATACGCGTGCCCACGCCGCCTCCAAGGCCGGGACAGTGGGGTCGGGGCTCACGCTGATCGCGATCGCGTTGATATCGTTCGACGGCGCGGTGATTCTCCGGGCGCTTGTGGGGATCGTGTTTTTCATGCTGACTGCACCGATTTCCGCCCATCTTCTGGCAAGGGCCGCCTATATCGCGGGATACAAACCCTGTGGAGAAACCGTATTTAACGCGCTGGAAAATCGTGAGGGCAATTCAAGTAAAGATTAGAATGCGCTAAATTTCGCCAAGATGTATTGCAAAGCTTGAATCTGTGACTAAATAACCGTAGACGTACCCAATTGATGCATGCGCGTCCAATCACCCCGCGTAAGCTTTATATGTCCCCAACCTGAAAGGGAAACGCAATGACCAACACGGTGGATGCGGAGCCCAAGGTCGATGTCGACCTTGTTGAGTTCAGTACCGAAATCGTATCGGCTTATGTAAGCCATAATGCCATCAGCCCGACCGATCTTCCCAAGCTGATCGGCGATGTTCACGCGGCGCTCAAAGCATTGCAGGCCGAAGAGACTGCCCCGCCGGTAGAAGAAAAGAAGCCGGCTGTTCCCGTGCGCAAGTCTGTGACGCCGGACTACATCATCTGTCTCGAAGACGGCAAGAAGTTCAAGTCGCTGAAGCGCCATCTGCGCACGCACTACAACCTTTCGCCGGAAGAATACCGCGAGAAATGGGGTCTGCCGAGCGACTACCCGATGGTCGCGCCGAGCTATTCGGCCACGCGCTCCAAACTCGCCAAGGTCAACGGCCTGGGCCGCAAGTCGGCCTGATTACGGGCTGAAGACGCAGCGCACCTGCCGCGTCGGGGACAGCGGATTCGCATTGAATCCAAATCGATTATCGTGTTTGAGGCCGCCTCCGGGCGGCCTTTTTCGTGCCCGAATAAACCATGGGAAAAAGAAGTTATCCCCGCCCCCTTCATATGCGGTTATAGGAATTATATCCTATATACGAGGGGGTATTCCTATGACGACCGAACAAACCTACATCCAGACGGCTCAAAAGCCTGGAAAATCCGGGGGTTCCGGCGCTATTCCGCCAGAGCGGGATCGTCTGGTGCGGCGTGCATGCCGTGAAGTAGGGCGCCACGTTGCCGAGGCGCATGGCGTGACGCTTGCCGAACTGCTTACCCCCAACCGATCGCGGGCGAAGGTGGCGGCGGCGCGCCAGGTGGCAATGTATCTCAGCCACACGCTTTTGAGCACAACGATGACTGAAGTCGGCCGCGCTTTCGGGCGGGACCGCAAAACCGTCTCCCACGCCTGCGCCGCCGTCGAGGACATGCGCGACGACAAGGCAGTCGATGAACACCTCGCTGCTCTTGAGCGTGTGATCGAGGATGCGCTGGTTGCCGCCCGCATGTGCCCAGGCAAAGACCGGGAGGTCCGCCATGCCCGCCACTGAACGGCAGATCCGGTTCGTCCGCGGCCTGTTGCGCGGCAGGGGCGCGGAGGCCGAAAGCCTCTCGGTGCGTGAGCGGACAGAGCTGATCGCGGACGGGATCGTTACGGAAACGGAAGCAGGACTACGAGCGGCCGCCCCGGCGCGCGAATGGTTGCGCAGGGCACTGGCGTCTCAGGGCGTCGAGCCCTGCACCATACCGCCAACGACCGATCCGCTGCCTCAGCTGGCTCCGTTGGCGCGTTCGACCGGCGGCCGTCCGGCTTTCCTTGCGCCGCATCATTTGGAGGCCGGGCGCAGGGTTCAGCAATTATTCGACCGGGCGCATCTCACTCCCCGCACCACCATGGCCTATAGTCCCGTCACGACGTCCGGCGGGCGGGATGGGCAGGGCGCTGCCGATATCACCGACATGGCGGCATCGGCACGCAAAAGATTGGCGGAAATCCACGCCCGCCTTCCGCGCGATTGCGCCGGGGTCGTCATCGACGTGTGCGGATATGAAAAGGGGTTGCAGACGGTCGAGACCGAACGCGGCTGGCCCCGGCGCTCCGCGAAGCTTGTACTGAGGATCGGCCTCGATCAACTGGCCAGGGATTACGGGCTGATGCCAGTGGCAAGAGGACCCGACACAGCCCGTGACAGAGGCTGGATGGATCGCGACGCGCGGCCGGCGGAGTTCTGTTGATGGCGTAGGGCCAGGTTTCGGTTGGGAAGCTTGCGTGGGTTACGCTTCAGCCAATTGCCGCAAGGCTGCCGCCGCATCGAAGCCCAGAATTTCCGCAATTGCGAGAAATTCGACCACATCCACCCGCCGCTGCCCGCTTTCGAGTCGTGCGACGAATGACTGATATTCGCCGAGCCGGGTCGCCAGTTCCGCTTGCGTTATTCCGGCTGCCTGACGTTGCTCGATCAGGAATTCGATCAGGGCGCGATGGCGCGCCGATGCCAGCGTTTTTTCCAACTCCGCCCCCGTAGACCGTCAACGGGGACTCGCAATAATCTGAAATTCAGATTATCGCAAAATCAGATATTTCGGGGCCATCGAGGTATCGGGTTGAGGATATGGGGTATTGCAAACAGATTGGTGAAGACAATCGCCGTGACAGGATGCGCCGCGCGCGGATGCGTCCTTTTCGCCGGTTTGCTGGCAATGCCCTCACCGTCAGCCTGTGGGCGTTGACGCTGGTGCTGTTTGGAACTTTTCTGGTTCACCTGTTTTCGCCCTGAAGCATGGTGTTGCGGGGGCTGCAGCGGAAAGCCGGTTCTTGTCCCGGACAGGGCTTCAGGCCATCGCCATGGCGTCCGAGCGGATACGCTTGACCATCGCGGCCAGCCCGTTCGAGCGCTGCGTGGACAAGTGCTCGCGCAGGCCGATATCGTCGAGCAGCGGGATCGCGTCGGTCTCGGCGACGTCCCTGGGCGTGCGGCCGGAATAAAGCGCGAGCAGGATCGCAACCAGGCCCTTGACGATCAACGCGTCGGACTCTCCGCGATAGGTCAGCACGGTTTCGCCATTGACCGCATGCGGCTCCGTGACAAGCCATACCTGCGAGGCGCAGCCATGCACCTTATTCGCCGGGTTGCGCTCGGTTTCCGCAAGCGGCGGCAGGGCCTGCCCCAACTCGATGACATAGCGGTACCGATCCTCCCAATCATCGAGGAAGGAAAGGTTTTCGGCAATTTCGTCAAATGCGGGTGTCGTCGTCATACGCCCTAGATAGAGTACTGCGCGCCACAAAAAAAGGGCCGCAGACGCGGAAAACCGTGCATCTGCGGCCTAATGAAGAAGCGTGCCCGGCCAAGTTCGGCCACAGCAGGCTCCGGGGGAGGAGTGTCGTTAGCTTGCCCAGTCGGGGCGCTTGGGCGGCACAGGCGCGCTCTCGGGGACGACGGCTGCGTCCATGAGCGTCAAAGTGGCGGGATCGGCAGATGCGATGACGGTGGGGAGGGTGCCATCGTCTTTACCGATACTCTCCAGAACACCAAGCGCGGCGGCGCGCCCCGTGGTGCATTCGAGCGAGCCGCAGGGGAGGCTCGAAAGTCCCGCAACCGCAATCTGCGGCGCGGATTTGCTGACAGCCTGTGCGGCATTGCCGATATCCGTGCCCGCATGGGGTGCAAGCACGAGATAGGCGGCAGTGAGCCAGAAAGCCGAGCGCAGTAGAAACATTTTCCGAACCACCTTTGCCCCGATGCAAGGGAACCAACGTCGGACAGGCTAGCAGGGCGCCGTAAAGCCGGTCTGGAAAAAACGCATAAAATTGTCATCAAATTTTCGATCAATTGCAGGCGCTCCGGTAAGGCAGGATTCAGCAAGGAACTATTTACGCTAACCGGAGAAACCGACCCGATTCGGCACTCAAATTGCGCTTTGGCAACGTCTTCGGCCAGGGACTTAAGGGTGCATTAGGGCTTGGGATGGAACTGTGTCGCCAACCACTGGAAATCTCCTGTGGGATTCGGGCGAGTAGCGCCCGGAAAGTCGAGTAGCTTCATGCGCAACCCTTTGAAATTCGTGGATATCGGCGCATCCCTGGCCGAGCCGGCGGCGATCGGAACCCGGGCCACGCGCAAGGGCCGCGAAGGGCTGTTTTTTGCTGCTATGGGTCTGCTTGCCGCCGCCGCGATCGCCTATCCGTTCGCGCTCTATTTTCTGACGACCGGGCTTAGGATTCCTTTCCTTCTTGCCAGCATTGCCATGGCTGGCGGCGGGGTTTCCCTCGCGCTGCATATGCACAAGCGCTTCGCGCAGGAACGGGCCTGTCTTATCGCGACCGTCGCCGCGCTCGGCTTGACGCTGACGCTCGCAGATCCCGATGTCCTCGATTTCGGGCTCGCGGCTCTCATCGGCGTCGTGATTTTCGCGTTCGGAGGTTATATTCGCCGCAACCCTACGTCCCAAAACGCATGGGGTGCGGCGGGTGCTGAGCGGCCGGCCTTTGCGGACTTCATTGAAAGCGTGCCCGATGCCGTGGCCGTTTTTGGGGGCGATGGCGCGCTACGCTATCTCACGCGCTCCACGAGTCGCCTGCTGGCGTGCCAGCGCTATGAACTCGACGGCGACGGCTTTTTCGAACGCATCCACGTGATGGACCGCCCCGCCTATATGGCCGCAATCTCCAGCGCCACGCGGCGCGGCAAGGTCTCGCAGGTCGAAATGCGGATGCGCCGCGATAGCGAAACGCCGGGCCGGTCCGCACACTATGTCTGGATCGAGATGAGCCTTTCCCCCGTCAGCGAATCTGCCGAGGGCATGGACGCGCACGACGTCATCGGTGTGATGCGCGACATTACTGCCCGCAAGGACACCGAGGGCGAGACAGAAAAGGCCCGCCGCGAGGCCGAGCAGGCCTCGGAGGCGAAGTCGCGCTTCCTCGCCACCATCGGACATGAGCTGCGCACACCCCTCAATGCCATTGTCGGGTTTTCGGATATGATGCAAGCGGGGATCGGCGGTACGCTCTCGCCCGGGCATCAGGAATATGCCGGGCACATCCGCCAGAGCGGACTGCACCTCCTCGAAGTCGTGAACATGCTTTTGGACATGTCCAAGATCGAGGCGGGCAAGTTCGAGATTTCGACCGATCTGTTTTCGCCTGAAACGCTTGTCGATCCCTGTATCCAACTCGTCGAGCAGCAAGCCGCCGACAAGGGCGTGACGCTCACCCGCGCACTGGCGCCTGGCCTGCCGCAACTCATGGCGGACGAGCGGGCCTGCCGCCAGATCCTCATCAACCTGCTTTCGAACGCAGTCAAATTCAGCCACGAAGGCGGTGAGGTGCAGCTGGCCATGCGGCGGCAGGGCAAGATGCTCGCCGTTGCAGTTTCCGACTCCGGAATTGGCATGACGCCCGAAACCATCGGGCGCATCGGCGAACCGTTCCTGCAGGAGCAGGGCGGTCTCTCGCGCCGGTATGAGGGGACGGGGCTTGGGCTCTCGATCGTAAAGGGACTTGTGGGGCTCCATGACGGACAACTGCACGTCACCTCCGAGCCGGGAATCGGCACGACAGTGACCGTCCTGCTGCCGCTCGACGGGCCCGAACGCACGCGCAAGCCGCATTCGGCGGAAATCGCGGTCCTCCATAAGGACACCAGCCGCAACGACGAAGACAAATGGCAACACGACGAAAGACAAAGCGCCGCAAGATGAACCAGACCTCGACCGCTTCGATGCCAATGGCGATTGGCAACGCCTTCATTTCGTTTATCGGACGGGGCGTTGCGTGGGGAGCGGGCAGGATGATGCACGCGCCGATGACCTCGACCGGCGTGATCGTTGTCGCGGGGCTCTCGATGATGGCGGCGGCCAACGCGCTGTTCCTGCAGGATGGATATCACCCGGCGCCCATGTTCGGCGCGCCGGCAGTCAGCCGTCCCGAGCCCGTCGAACCCGTTGTCGAACGCCCGGCCAACCTGACGGCAGCACCTCAGCCTGCCGCCGAACGCCCGGTGGCGCCATCCACGCCCGCCGCTCAAGAGGCGCAGCCCGCGACACAGACGGCCACGTCCGAGACCAGTGCAAACGCATCCGTTGCGATCGGCAATGAGGACATCGCCGAACTCCAGCGCAAGCTCAAGGCCATGGGCCTGTTCGACGGCGTCGTGGACGGCTATTACGGCCCCAAGACCGCCGATGCGATCCGTGCATTCGAGGCGCGCACGGGCTTGCCGCGCACCGGGGCCGCGACACCTGAAGTCATCGACGCCGTGCGCAACGCACCCGTCACGACATCGGAGGTAACCCCTCAACCCCCGCAGCAGCCGGCTGCACAGTCGATGCCCGCACCGGTTGCAGTGGAACCCGCGGGACAGGATATCGCGGCGCTTATCGCCGGTAACGAAACGGCGCCTGCCGAGGTGCCAATCCAGCAAGCCGACGCACAGCTCTTCGATCCGTCAGCATCCGGTGGGAGCGAACCGGCCGCACAAACGGCGTCGGGCCCGGCGTCCGCGCCCATCCCCGCTGCGCTCGACCGGGAACTCGTGAGCACGGTCCAGCGCGGGCTGGCCCAATTGGGCTTCCTTCAGGCACCGGTTGACGGCGTCGCTGGCACGAGTACGGCGGAAGCGATCCGCAAGTTCGAGATCTTCCACAACTACCGCACGACAGGACAGGTCAGCCGGGATCTCGTCGACATGCTTGAAGCCGCCGGCGCAGACATATAAACCGGCGCTTCATTCAGGTTCGATAGAGGCCAAAGGGCCTGTCATCAATTATGGATAGGGGTTTGATTTTGCATAAATCGTTCAATGCCAAGCGTTTCCCGCAGGGCGGGGTTATCCCCCGTTCTGCGGGAAACGCGCCGGCAGTGGACGATTTATGCAAAACCCTCCGGGCGGACCATATTCGGGTGATTTTCGCGAACGGTCAGGCCCAAAGGCGGCAAGCCTTCCGCCCGAACCGTCCACGAAACTCCCTCCGAATATGGCCCGTCAAACCCCTATCCATAATTGATGACAGGCCCTGATGCAGCGTCTGCGCAGCGACATCTGGTGCGCCGCCTTTGTGCGGCGGCATAACGATCTGGGCCGCATGTGCGTCATCGCGCGGCGTGGGGATCCTGTTGCCGGGCAGATCTGGGTCGAGGTGGATCATCTTAATGGCACGAGTTCGCTCTTCGTGCCCGCGCCGAGCGCCACGAGCGATGGCCTCGAAAGAACGTTCCAGCTTCGCTACGACAAGGTCGAACCGCTGACGATCCGGGAGCGGATCGCGCGCGAAGTTGATTTCGATCCTGACCTTTGGGTCATCGCCCTGGATTTGCGTAATGGCGATCCGGGCTTGGAGGTTGTTAACAGTTAGCTCGCCCGAAGCGACCGCAGCTTGTCCAGCGTTTCGAGTGCGCGGTCGCCGACGCCGCCCGAACGCGGCTGGGCCGCAGGGCGTTCTGCAGTGCGACGGCTGGGCTGTACGAACGGGGCATAGTCGGACTTGGTAAGCTCGAACGGATTGACGTCGCCGCGCCAGGCGCTGAGCATATAGACCATCGCCGCTGGCGGCACGTCCTCGAAAAGGCGCGCGAAACGTGCAAGGTGCTGCGAGCGGTCTTCGTCATGGCTGGTGGCGTGGATCAGCACCTTGAGCCCGTCATGGGCCGTGCACCCGAAGGCGCGCAGAACCACGAACAACGCCGCGCCGCTGACATCGTGCGCAATCTGGCCGCAGCGGACGTCGTCCAGCCCCGTGATCTGCGCAAGGAGCCGCGTGATCCTGGGGCGCTGGTTTTGGGAAAAGAGCTTCATCAGCGCGCCGGTGAACTCCTCGGTCGCCACCGAGATGTGCTCGAATGTCGCCATCATCGGTGCCTGGGGCAGGCGGCGATGCGCATAGGCCCCGATAACCGCGAGCCGTCCGTCCTCGGGCAGATCGAAGAAGGCCTCGCTCAGAAGCGCCGCGTCGAAATCGTCGCGCCGGCAGAGCGTCGCGGCAACCTCCTGGTCCATCTGCGCCGAACGCGCCAGCGCCTTGAGGTAGGCGCCACGCGGCGCGAGCGCCGTGTTCGCTGCGAGCGCACGATAGACCTTACGGCTGTTGATGGGGAAAAGCTTGGCCAGGACGGCGTTGGACAGGTCCGGCCGGCTTGCTATCGCGGCAATGACATCAATTTCGCGCTTGTCGATCAGGCGCATCAGCACGTCCTCGGAAATCGTTTCCGCCTTCTGGATGTGCGGGATCAGTCCGGTGCCAAGGTTTTCGAAAACCAGGGTTTCGAGGTTCGGCGTCAGGCCTGGAGCGCTCGCGAGAATGCCGGCAGCCTTGGCACGGGCAGAGGGCATGGCGGTGGGGAACAGCCGGGCGGCCAGCGTCTCGAACTGTGCGACCTCCGCACTCATCGGCCTGGGCCGTCGCGCGAAGGCGTCACAGGCTGCGACGAGCAGCGTATTGGCGCGCTCGACACCACCGGTCTCGATGAGCAACTGGAACGTTTCGTATGGCTGGAAGCCGATCATATGGGCCGACTCGATATCGCGACTCTAGGATGAATACCCCAGCATTAAGTATAATTCGTTAGCGGACTGTTAACCTTGATGAACTCTTAATGCCTTGTGCCAGTACGGGATCGCGGCGGTGATTTGCCGGTCGGATAGGGGGCATCCGGCATCCGGTCAGGCTCTAAAAGAAGAGGCTACAATGGGTATGCTGATCAAATTCAGTCCCCGAACCGCGCGGCCCATCCTCGCGCAATCGGTCCGGCGGGAGCCGGCAAAAGTGCTCCTTTTTACCGGCATCCGCTATGACAGGGGACAAGGCGTGGGGGGCAAGACCCCCGCGCGCCGTCAAAGACGCAAGGGCTAAGAATTGCAGTTAGGCAGGTTGGGGTGCGCACTGGCCGCACTGGTGATTGCTTTTGACCTTGCTGCCTGTGCCCGGCCTGTCGGCGATTTCGGCCGTGCGCGGCCGAGCGTGCTCCATGACGACATTATGCCTGAAATCGGCGATGGACTGGCGTCCGCCCGGGGTGAACCGGTGTCCGATTTCAACCTGACCGATCAGGAACGCGAGATGCACAACCGCGTCTGGCGCTTCCTCGTCGCCCCACATACCCGTGACTGGTTCTACGATACGGCGGTGGAGCTGCAGCGCACGCGGATTTCGGGAGCCACCGACACGCAGTTTTCGGCGGACAGGTATTACCACGACCTGCGCACGACCGAATATGCGTCCTCGGCAGTTCGCTACCGTACGGTGGCCAACGATATCACGCTCGATATCGCGACGTTGCCGGCAACGTTCCAGTCGATCTGCGCGGTGATCGAGATCGACCGCCAGCGCGCCATCGCCGTGGCCAATGTCACGCTGGCCGCGCCCGATGCGCGGGCCGAGGTGGCCGCGCGCAAGTGGGAGAACGACCAGCGCATCGCCTGGTTCACCCGCGCGCTCGACTATCGCTTCGATTCCTATTCGACGGCGCTTGAGCGGCTGCTCGTCGAAACCCCGGACCCCGAAGCCCGCACTGTCGATACATTGTTGGCGCAGATGGAAATCTTTGTCCGTCGGGCACAAGCGGGGGATTTCTGTGCGGTCAATCCGGGTGGGTTTGTGAGCAAGGATGGCGGTGTTCCGTCGCGGTATGCAACGATGGTATCGGAGCCTGATATCAGGAAGTAGGGCCGTCGGGTGAAGGACGGAAACGCCTTGTTCCGATTCCGGCCACCCCGTCATCACCCTACAGGATTCACACATTTCCGTTTGAGACCCAATCCTTACCATACGCACGGTTCCCCTTCTCCCCTTGAGGGAGAAGGTGGGCCTCGCGAAGCGAGGGTCGGATGAGGGGTGCGCGCCTGCGAAAACGCATAGACTCTGTGCTGTTCGCAACGCTGCAGGCACCCCTCATCCGACCGCTTCGCGGCCACCTTCTCCCTCAAGGGGAGAAGGGGAACCGTGCCCCGTTCAAGTCCCGCAGTCTCAAATGGCGACGTGTGAATGTCGTAGGGGGGACCAAACAGGCCCATATCCTTCACCCGGTTTCCCTGTATCAGGAAGTAGAGCGCACCTTGCTTGTTACCGGATAGTAAGGCACCGCAAGTCGTTGAGCATGTCGCGATACCGTGCCCGCATAGCGGCGTGGGCCGGGGCCAGACGGATGACGACCATCACGTCGTCGGACGGCGCCTCGACGATCAGCAGGCCCTCCTCGATCTCGAAACGCTGCTCGGCCAGAAGCCGCATCTGCGCAGGGTTGAATATGCCCATGTCGAGCGCGCGACCGGTGCCCGAACCGGAGCGATTGGTCGTCGAATAGACGATTTGCCCTTGCCGGTCGAACACCGCGACGGACCAGAAACTCAGCGGCAGCGTGCCGTTGACGACGCCCGGGCCCTCATCGAGGTCCAGTTGGCAGATGCCATACAAAAGCGCTGGATCGAGGCCGAGCGGATTGGCTTCTCCGGGTTCGGGCGCGGCGATTGCCGTCATGTTCTCGTGCGTATTGAGCGCTGCGATCTGGCTCCAAACGTCACGGGTCGCGAGGTTGGGCAGGGTGAGGATCACGACGACGTGGATGAGCCCGCCCAAGAGGAGCCCGCCGAATATCCACACAATCAGGCGCGTCATGAACAGGACACCTTCTCGATGGCCGGCAAGGTGCTTACGGACGCCCCCCCGCCCGCCAGTCCGGCGGCATCGTAGAGTGTCATAACGAACGCGAAGCGGCCATCGCCATCCGTCGGCAGCCAATTGCCCGGCATCATTTCAGGACCGAAATGCAGCGTGACGGTGCCGTCGGGATCATAGACGATCCGCTCGGAATGAAAATAGCTCAGCGCTGGCGAAGCGGCGATGGTCGCGCCGTCCTCGGCGATGGCAAGCAAGGTCCAGAACGTTGCGCCAGGCGTATTGCCGGTCATGGCATAGTTGCAGTCACGCTCGAGCGGGTCCCCCTCGCTGTCCGTGCGCGCGACGAACCGGATACCTTCGGATTTGCCCAGTTGCAAAAGCCCCGTACGCGCGAGATAGGCGCGGGAATAGGGGTCGGGGTTTTCGGTGCCGATCTCCGACCAACCGGCCCATGGGCCGATACGGATTGCACCGAACAGGCGCCCGTCGGTAAGCGCGTAATAGCTTGTGCCAAATCCCACGCCGAGTGCGACCGCAAGCATGACGATAAGGGAGACGATGAACCGCAAGGATCACAAACTCTCGGAGCTGCCAGGGATCGGCACGGCAGCCTGATCGAGTGAACCGGATCCCGCGCCGGTCTGTGCCTGACGCATTTTCTCAGAGAGATCAAGGAGTTTGACGGCTGCCGCCTCGGTGAGCGTGGGGGGAGGCGCCTCCTCTTCCGCCTGTCCGGGCGCGTCCTCGCCCTCGGCGATGATCAGCGGGCGAGGCTCCATTTCGACGCCGTAGAGCGGCAGCACCTCGATGCCGCGGTGGGCGTTGTCCATGAAATTGTGCCAGGTCTGCGCGGGCAGGCGCCCGCCCGTGAGATTATTGGTCGGCTCGTAATTGTCGTTCCCGTACCAAATGGCAGCGACGTAATTGCCCGTATAGCCGATATACCAGGCATCGCGGTACGATGTCGTCGTACCGGTCTTGCCTGCCGAGGGCACACCTTCGACGACAGCCCGCCCGCCGGTGCCGCCATAGTTGACCGCGTGCAGCACGTCGTTCATCGAAAGCACGACCTCATCGCTCAAGAGCCGGTCGCAACCGGTATTCTCAGGTGCGTCGTAGACGAGATCGCCGCTTAGGGTCGTGATGCGGGTCACGGCATAGCCTGTCGCACGGCAACCGCCATTGGCGAAAACGGCGTATGACGACGCCATATCGAGGACGCTCACGGACGCCACGCCCAGCGCGAGCGAACGGGTGATAGGGAAATCGTTCTGGATACCCAGCCGATGCGCCATATCCGCGATGGGTTCGCGGCCCGTCTGGATCGAAAGCCGGACCGGCACGGTATTGATCGAGGCGGCGACGGCGGCGCGGATCGATGTGGTGCCGCGATAGGAGCGCCCGTAGTTCTGAGGACACCAATTGCCGATGCAGACGGGGGCGTCGGTAATCGTCGAGCGTGGCGTGTAATCTGTCATCTCGAATACCGTCGCATAGACGAAGGGTTTGAAGGACGAGCCCGGCTGGCGGGTCGGATTGGTGGCGCGGTTATACTGGCTGGCCCCATAGTCGACGCCGCCGACCATCGCCCGCACGGCGCCGTCATGATCCATGGCCACGAGCGCACCCTGGGAGACGTTGAATGCATCGCCCTCCTCGCGCAGAACGGTCTGTATGGCGTCCTCGGCATAGTCCTGAAGCTCGGGATCGATGGTGGTGCGGACGATGAAGCCGATTTCATCGCTGTCGCCGACGAGCTGTTTGGTTTCGAGGAACGCCCAGTCGAGGAAATAATTGGGTGCTTCGGCGATATCGTTGCGCACGATCGGCTCGGCGGGCCGGCGCCGTGCGCCGGTGACCTGGCCTTCGGTCATGAAGTCGGCATCGACGAGGTTGGACAAAACCACATTGGCCCGCCCGCGCGCCGCCGCGAGATCGACATGAGGTGCATAGCGCGTGGGGGCCTTGAAAAGCCCCGCGAGCATGGCCGCTTCGGCGAGCGTGATATCCTGGATACGCTTGCCGAAATAGAAGTCCGCCGCCGCCACGACGCCGAATGCGCCGCCGCCCATGTAAGACCGGTCGAAATAGAGCTTCAAAATCTCGTCCTTGGAGAAATTGGCCTCGAGCCAGAAGGCGAGGAACAATTCCTTGATCTTGCGCTCGAGCGTCCGCTCATTGGTCAGGAACAGGTTCTTGGCGAGCTGCTGAGTGATCGAGGAGCCGCCTTGGAGGCTGGAGTCGCCCTCCACATTGGACACAAGCGCGCGCAGCGTACCCCAGACGTCGATCCCAAGGTGATTGTAAAAGCGCCGGTCCTCGGTCGCGAGCGTGGCTTCGATCATGTAGTCGGGGATGGCCGAAAGCGCCACGGAATCGTCGGCGCGGATGCCGCGGCGGCCGATC
Source organism: Pelagibacterium halotolerans (assembly GCF_044811015.1). GTDB lineage: Bacteria > Pseudomonadota > Alphaproteobacteria > Rhizobiales > Devosiaceae > Pelagibacterium > Pelagibacterium halotolerans_A. The sequence continues at coordinate 1,317,385 of NZ_CP085243.1, read as the reverse complement.
TCGTTGCCATAGCGATCGAGAAAAACGACCGAATAGTCTTCGGCACGATTGAATTCGCCTGAAGCCGTTGCGTCCATCGCCGAGAGCGCCAGCGCGGTCATCAGAACCGCGCCGATGGCCGCAAAGCTCATGGCATCCGAGGCGATCTCAACGAAAAACCGCTTGATCCCGCGAACCGCGAAGAGCGAAAAGAAGTCCTGGATTTTGATGTATGTGCGCCCGGCCGATTTGAACCCATCGTAAAGCGCGGAATCGAGCCAGGCATCGGCCTCGAGGAGGCGCGTCTTGCTCTTGGCACGCTTCTGCTTTTGATAGAATGGGTCTTTCACGAAAAATGCGCTCCGGGCCGCGCGGGTGGTTCTCTCGGTAATTATACCTATCTTATTGCCAGCAAAGGGTTTAGGTCACAACACTTCTATGTGCTTTGGGTTTATGCCCAGATGAACTGTAGGCTGGATATGTCCTGGTGGGATGAAAAGCCGCTCGCGGCCATGAACCAAGAGGAATGGGAAGCGCTCTGCGACGGGTGCGGCAAGTGCTGCCTGTTGAAGCTCGAGGACGAGGATACGGGTGAAATCTACACCTCCGATGTCCGTTGTTCGCTGCTCGACGGCGACACCTGTCGGTGCACCGATTATCCCAATCGCCAGGCCAAGGTGCCCGACTGTATCAAGCTGACTCCCGACAAGGTCACCGAAATCCCATGGATCCCCAAAAGCTGCGCCTACCGCCGGCTGGCCGAGGGCAGGGGGCTCGCCTGGTGGCATCCGCTGGTTTCGGGCGATCCCGAGACGGTGCATAAAGCGGGCGTCTCGGTGCGCAGCCGGACGGTCGCGGAGGCCGATGCCAATACCGAGGATTGGGAAAGCCACATCGCCGACTGGCCGCATTGGGAGCCGGCCGATTGAGTGCAGCGGCGGACGCGTCCGCACCGCTGCGGCAGTTCATCCGGGAACGGATGCGCCTTGAGCAGGTACCGGGGCTGGAGGGGATCAGCCTTTATCGGGCCCACCCGGGAACCGGGTTATCCCGCATCTCGGGCGATTTGCCGCCGTATTGGGCCTATGCCTGGGGCGGTGGATTGGTGCTGGTGCGGTACATTCGGGATCATCCCCAGAGCGTTGCGGGATTGTCGGTGCTCGACCTGGGCACCGGTTCAGGGGTCGTTGCCGTTGCCGCTGCGCAAGCGGGCGCGCGGCGCGCTCTGGCTGTGGATATCGACCCCAACGCCATCGCTGCCGCGGAGCTCAATGCCGAGGCCAACGGCGTTTGTCTCGAGCTTTTCGCCGGTGACCTTCTTGGCGCTCCGCTGCCCGAGGTTGACGTGGTTCTGATGGGCGACGTCTTTTACGACGCTGACGTTGCCCGGCGCATGCTGCCTTTTGCAGACCGGTGCGCTGCAGCGGGGATCAAGGTGCTGATCGGCGATCCGATGCGGGTGGATTTACCGGCGTCGGCGCTGCGGAGCATCGCTGAATACAAGGTGCCCGATTTTGGCGATGGGCAAGGTGCCGAGGCGCGCATCGGCGCCGTGTTCACACCGGCGGTTTCTGCCATTCTGTGACGAGGCCCCCCCCGGCACCGGTTGTCGGTAGGCTCGGCCTAGCTTACGCCGCTTCCACCGAGACAATGAGGCGTCGACCAAGCGCATTCAGTGCGGCAGACAGGTGGGGAAGCTTAGTGGCATGAAAAGGATCAAGCGCCCGCCTTACCGCCTTTTCGTCCCAGTTCAATCGTCGCGCCAACTCGCTGCGGGAAATATCCGATGCTTTGAACGCTTCGAGCAGGGCTATCTTGGCGGCGACATCCGGTTCCGGCGCGATAAGCAGCGCGCCTGCCGAAGGTGTCGGCAGAGTTCGGCCTATGCGCAGATATTCGAGCATGACGATGCCCAGAGCATCCGCCGCGTTGGTGCGTGCTTCGACCTCGTCGTCTCCCTCGGAGATCGCCTCCGGGAAATCGGCAAACGTAACCAAGATGGCGTCCGAATCCTCGCTCGGCTCGAACATCGCCGGATAAGCATAAGTGCGCATGGTATACTCCCGTTCGAACGGCAGAGCGCCTAGTCCAGGCCCAGGGCCTTTCTAATTCTTCGCGCAGTCTTGGGATCTATTTCCCGCGACGGCAGGGTAGAGAACCGTGTGCCCACATAGAGCATTGCATGACCGCCCTTGCCTCTGCCTTTGCGGATCGAAAAGGCAAGGCCTTGCGCCTTAGCCTCTTTCCTGATCTCCGCTATAAAGCGGTCTCGTTTGTCCACGCTGCCCCCATCCGCGCGTTCAGTCTCAATATCGGACAAAAATGTCCGAATTGCAAGAGGGCAGGATACACAAAATCCCGGTTGGTCCTACTGCGCCTCGGTCTCCGCCACCATCTTCGGCGCGATGGTAGCGCTGGCGTCGAGCACCGCCGCTGCGTCCATGTCGTCCTGGCCCAGGAGGCTCGCAACGCGTTCCAGCGCGGCGATCAGCATGAGCTGTTCCCATTCCTCGAGCGCGGTGAACTGCTCATGGAAACGCGCGTGCACACCATCCGGCGCAATCGCGAGCACCTCGCGGCCCGCTGGGGTGAGCGAGAGCCAGACCTGACGCCGGTCCGTTTCGCCCTTGCGGCGGACAACCAGGCCTTGCGCTTCGAGCTTCTGAATGAGCGCCGTCGCTGTCGCCTGGGTGATGCCCATGCGGCCGGCAACACTGCCGGCCGTCTGCTCATTGCCGTCCTCGAGCAGCTGCATGAACACGAGCTGGGACGGCGTGAGGCCCGTCTCGCGCATGAGTGCTTTGGAATTAAGCTCGGTTTTGCGCAGGATTTTGCGCATCGCCGACAGGGCTGTTTTCGTGCGGTTTTCCAAGGCGTTGGTCCGATGGCGGTTTCGCGCGTCCATCTTAATCGATCCCTTCCGCGCAACCCAAGCGGCTCACGCATTTATCGAGAGAAAATTAGTTTGTATATAGAAAATAAAGCATTCCACTCTTGACGCAAGGGAGGATGGATTATTCTGAGTCGGAAATAATTTTCTGATCCGGAAAACGGCAATTATCGCGGTAGTTTGGCTATAATCGGCGGCGGTTGACGGCCTTTGCGCGGTTGACATTTAGTTTGAATGAGCTAACTAAATGCCCGAAACGAGCGGAGGCATGAATATGCAACTCACGGCGATCACGCCCATAAAGGGCAAGGCGGACCAGAAGATTTCGATTCGGACGCCCCGGCGCGAAGATGGCTCGGACGTCTGGCAGCTGATCAAAAACACCGCAAAGCTCGACGACAACTCCATGTACTGCAACCTCCTGCAGTGCACTCATTTCGCCTCGACATGCGCGGTTGCGGAAATGGATGGGGAGATCGTTGGCTGGGTGTCGGGCTATATCCCGCCCGAAGATCCCGAAGCTTATTTCGTCTGGCAGGTTTGCGTCGACGCGAAGGCCCGTGGCAAGGGGCTTGCCAAGCGCCTGATCGCGGCAGTGCTCGCCCGTAAGGTATGCGGGAATGTCACGCATGTGAAATCGACGATCACCAGCGACAACAAGGCGTCCTGGGCGCTCTTCGGCTCGATCGCGGAAACGCTCGAAACCGAATTGAGCCGCAAGCCGCACTTTACGCGCGACGACCACTTCGCCGGCCTGCACGACACCGAGTTTCTCGTGACCATCGGCCCGTTCGAGCGCGAGGCGCTCCCGGTGCGCTCCGCAGCCTGATCGCCGGCCCGGCATAAATATCTCAACGCCGTCCCCAAAGGAGACGATGCAATGACCACGACCGACCATTCGACCTTCGATCGCGTGGAAAGCCAGGTGCGTTCGTATTCGCGCAGCTTTCCCAAGCTCTTCAACAAAGCCAAGGGCGCGACGATCTTCGGGGAAGACGGCAGGGAATATATCGATTTCCTCGCCGGCTGTTCCTCCTTGAATTACGGTCATAACGACCCGGACATGCAAGCTGCGCTGGTCGATTACGTCACGTCCGATGGGATCGCCCACGGGCTCGACATGTTCACCGACGCCAAGGAGAAGTTCCTCGAAGCGTATGAAGAGATCATCCTCAAGCCGCGCGGCATGGACTATAAGCTCATGTTCACCGGTCCGACCGGTGCCAACGCGGTCGAGGCTGCGTTAAAACTCGCGCGCAAGGTGACCGGGCGGACCAATGTCATCGCGTTCACCAACGGCTTCCACGGCATGACCCTTGGCGCGCTCGCCGCGACGGGCAATGCCGGTAAGCGCAATGGTGGCGGTGTGCCGCTCAACGATGTCTATCGCGCGCCTTTCGACGGCTATTTCGGCGACAACGTCGATACCGCCGATATGCTCGAGCAGATGCTCGACGATCCCTCCGGCGGCATCGATGCGCCTGCGGCGATCCTCGTTGAGCCTGTGCAGGGCGAGGGTGGGCTGAACGCCGCGTCCGGCGAGTGGCTCAGGAAAATTGAAAAGATCGCCAGAAAGCACGGCGCGCTCTTCATCCTCGACGATATCCAGGCCGGGATCGGCCGGACGGGCACGTTCTTCTCGTTCGAGGACTACGGGCTCGATCCGGACATCATCACCCAGGCCAAGTCGCTTTCGGGCATGGGCCTGCCCTTCGCGCTGACGCTGATCAAGCCCGAGCACGACATCTGGAAGCCCGCCGAGCACAACGGCACGTTCCGGGGCAACAACCATGCCTTCGTGACGGCACGTGTGGCGCTCGAGAAATTCTGGAAGGACGAAGCGTTCTCCAAATCCGTCAAGGAGAAGGCCGCGCACCTTAGGAAACGTCTCGGTGCTATTGCGGAGCGGTATTACCTGTCGCTGCGCGGGCGCGGCATGATGCTGGGCATCAACACCGACGACGGCGAAGCGGCGTCCGAGATTTGCGCCAAGTGCTTCGAAAAGGGCCTGATCATCGAGACGTCGGGTGGCGAGGACGAGGTGGTCAAGGTGCTCTGCCCGTTGACCATCGATATGGCCCAGTTCGACAAGGGCCTCGACATCATCGAGGACGCCTTCGAGGCGGTGATGGCCAAGAACGCGCCGCGTGCGGCGGCCGAATAAAGAACAAGAGGAAGAAAAATGATCGTACGTGATCTCGACGAGGCTCGGCAGGGCGAGCGGCTGATCCATTCCAATGGCTGGGATTCGACCCGCCTGCTGCTCGCCGGGGACAATATGGGCTTCTCGTTCCACATCACCCGGATCCACGAGAACACGACCCACGTGTTCCACTACAAGCACCATTTCGAGAGCGTTTATTGTGTCTCGGGCGACGGTGAAATCGAGGATCTCGCAACCGGCACGGTTTACCAGATCAAGCCCGGGGTCATGTACGCGCTCGACAAGAACGACAAGCACCGCCTCACCGCGCGCAGCGAAATGGTGATGGCGTGCTGCTTCAATCCGCCCGTTACGGGCACCGAGGTGCATCGCGAGGACGGCTCGTACGCACCTGCCGCGGAACTGGCGCAGAGCGCCTGAATCTCTTGCGCGGGGCATAGTGCCTCGCGCAAGGCCAAGTCGCGCCGCATCCTGCGGGGCGCTAGGGGCAGTCTCACGGGACGGGTTCGTACCCGCCCAAGTCAACCTAGAACAAAAGAGAAGGGAATTACTGCTATGACACTCTCTGCCGTTCATAACACTGGGGACGCATACCCGACCCGGCTACCCGAAGAATCCTGGATGGAGCGCCAGGACCCCGTATTCTGGGGCAAATGGTCTCCCGAGGCGCCGTTGACGCGCGCCGAAACCGAAAGCTTCGAGAAGAACGGTTTCCTGATCCTGAAGGACCTGTTCTCCGAAGCCGAGATCGAAAAACTCAAGGCCGAGTCCGCGCGCCTGCGGTCCGGCGAGGCAGATCTTTCGAGTGAAAACGTGATCACCGAGCCGGACTCCGACGCGGTTCGGACCGTCTTCCGGCTCGACACCGAGAGTGCCGTCTTCGACCGGCTGGCGCGCGATGAGCGTATTGCCGGAAAGGTCAAGTTTCTGCTCGATGAGGATATCTATCTCCACCAGAGTCGGCTGAACTATAAGCCAGGGTTCACCGGCAAGGAATTCTACTGGCACTCGGACTTCGAAACCTGGCACGCCGAGGACGGCATGCCGCGCATGCGGGCGATTTCAGCGTCGATCCTTCTGACCGACAACGATGCGCTTAACGGTCCGCTGATGCTGATGCCCGGTTCGCACAAGCACTTCATCGCCTGCGCAGGCGAGACGCCCGGGGACAACTACAAATCCTCGCTCAAGAAACAGGAGATTGGCGTGCCGAGCCACGAGGCGCTCAAAAAGATGGCCGAAACGTTCGGCATAGAATACGCCTCCGGCAAGGCCGGTACCGTGATCCTTTTCGAATGTAACACGATCCACGGTTCGAACGGCAATATTACCCCGTTCCCGCGCTCGAACGCGTTCTTCGTCTACAACGCCTGGTCGAACAAAGTAACGCACCCGTTCGCAGCCAAGGCGCCGCGCCCGGCGTTCTTGTCCGAGCGCGAGCCCAAAGGCCCGATCACGATTGAGAGCGGAGAGATCGCCTAGGCGGGAAGCTCCCTTCCCCTCTCCCCCTGCGGGAGAGGGGCCATATGGGGCCTTCGTCCTCATCCGAACACAAGCAACGCCGGGCCCATAGCGGCCGGCGGGAGGCAGAATTGAGTAAGCACCCCCATACCGTCGAAAAGATTGGCGGCACATCGATGTCCCGCAGCCATGAGCTGCTCGATACGGTCCTTATCGGGGACCGCAAGGGCGATGCGCTCTACAACCGCGTGTTCGTGGTTTCGGCCTATGGCGGGATGACCGACGCCCTGCTCGAGCACAAGAAATCCGGTGAGCCGGGTGTCTATTCGCTCTTTTCCTCCGCCGAAAGCGGCTGGAGCTGGGGCGATGCGCTTTCGGATGTGTGCAAGAAGATGCTCGACAAGAACGCCGAGATCTTCTCGGACGCCTCGACCCGGGAGATGGCCGACAAGTTCATCCGCGAGCGCGTGGAAGGTGTGCGGTCATGCCTTATCGACCTGTCGCGGCTGTGTTCGTTCGGCCATTTTCAGCTCGAGCAGCATCTTTTGACCGTACGCGAAATGCTCTCCTCGCTCGGCGAGGCGCATTCGGCTTACAACACCGTGCTGCTCTTGAAGGAGCGCGGCGTGAATGCCCGCATGGTGGACCTGACCGGCTGGCGGCAGGATGGTGAGCACAAGCTCGACACGCAGATCGAGAACGCTTTCGAGGGCGTCGATTTTGCCACCGAGATGCCCATCGTTACCGGCTATGCCCAGTGCGCCGAAGTGCTGATGAAGACATACGATCGCGGCTATAGCGAAGTCACATTGTCCCGCGTTGCGGTCGTGACCGGCGCTGCCGAGGCGATTATCCATAAGGAATTCCATCTTTCCTCCGCGGATCCCAAGCTTGTGGGCGAAGACCGCGTGCGGGTGATCGGCGAGACCAATTACGACGTCGCTGACCAGCTCTCGAACATGGGGATGGAAGCGATCCATCCGCGCGCGGCAAAAAGCCTGCGCCAATCGGGTATTCCGCTGCGGGTGAAGAACGCCTTCGAGCCGGAACATCCCGGCACCGTGATCCGCTCGGACCTTGAGGCCAGAACGCCGGGCGCCGAGATCGTTACCGGGTTGAAGGGCGTCTTCGCGCTCGAATTCTACGATCAGGACATGGTCGGCGTGAAAGGTTACGATGCCGAAATCCTCGAGGCGCTGACCCGGCACAAGGTCTGGATCATCTCCAAGTCTTCGAATGCCAATACGATCACGCACTTCCTGAAGGGCTCGATGAAGGCGATCCGGCGGGTCGAGGGTGACCTTGCCAAGGCGTTCCCGACCGCAACGATCAGCTTGAGGAAGGTCGCGATGGTTTCGGCCATCGGGCGCGATCTGCGTGGAGCCTCCACGCTTGCGCGCGCCATCGGAGTGCTCGCGGACGCAGGCATCGAGCCGATGGGCATGACCGACATGATCCGCAAAGTCGATCTACAGGTGATCGTCGAGGAGGACGATTTCGACAGGGCCGTGATTGCGCTGCACCGCAGCCTCGTGGAGGAGAACGCCGGGAAACCGGCGCACAGCAAGCTGCACGCGGCGGCGTAACCCGGCATCGGACCAACGGTAACCCGCGCGGCGCTGGCGGTTCCGTCAGCGCCGTTTTTCCGTGCCTAGCCCCATGCGCGCCATCAGGCCATCTTTCATGGCGAACTGGTGATAGAGCGCCGCGCCGATGTGCACGAGCGCCAGCGCGATCAGGAGGCGTGCGCCGATCCCGTGCGGAATGCGCGGGAGATAGTCCCAAAAATCGGGCAGGGGGTCTTGGACGCCCAGGAAAAGGACGGCACCGGCGCCGGAAAGCACAAGCATGCCGATTCCGCTCGCGCCCATACCCAGAATGATGACGTAGAGCAGAACATGCATGGCGCTTGCCGCCATCTGCTGCCATTTCGGCGCCGGTGCGGAGGCCGGCTTCGAATCTCCGAACCGCCACCACGCGATGCGCAGAACCGTCAGCAGGACGATCGATGCCCCCATCCCGGCGTGGATAGCGAGCAGGGCCCGCTTGTTCGCTTCATTCTCAATGCCTGCCGCCTGGAAGCCGGAAATCAGGATGCCCAGGACCGCGACCGCAGTCACCCAATGGATTGTGATCGCTACGGTTCCATAGCGGTTGGCCGTACTTCTTGTCGACATAATCGCCTTCTTGTCTGTATTGCCGAATGCTGCTTATATAGCATGCAATGTAGTTATATAGCAAGCTATGTAATATGATATTCGATCGCCGCGCCTCCGCCGGATATATGACCAACTGGGCCGCTCGCCTGTTTGCCCGCGTCGTCGACAGGCGCCTCAAGTCGATTGGCGTTTCGAGCGGTTATATGCCGGTCTTCTTCGCGCTGGGTGACGGCTCGGCGCTGACCCAGAAGGCGCTCGCCGAAATTGCGGCCATCGAGCAGCCGACAATGGCGGCGACGCTCAAGCGCATGGAGCGCGATGGCCTACTCGAACGCCGGCCCGATCCCGCCGACCGCCGCTCGGCGCTGATTGCGCTGACGCCAGTGGCCCGCGAAAAGGCGCGTGAGGTGCAACAGGCCGTTCGCGATATCAACGCAGCTGCGCTATCGCAGCTGAGCGAGGACGAGCGCGCGGCCTATCTCGACATGCTCGCTCGCATCACTAAATCGCTCGAAGCAGCGGACTGACAGGCCACTGTCATATTGACGTGGCTTGTAACTGCTAGACTCACTCCCTAAATTGGTGGAGCAAATCGCAGTGATCCCGCGTTGCGGCGCAGAGAAGCGCGCGCACCCCAGATTGGCGAAGGCCATAACGGTCGGGATTTCAAATCCACCTCACAGAGAAACGGCGTCCGCGCAGGCGCATCGGCATCGATGCCGGTCGCAGCGTGGCAGCGGAGCCGAAATGAAAAGCCGATGGCCGGGCGCGAAATGTCCGGCAAAAGAGAAGAAAACGAAAATGACGAATTTCGACTATACCGCCCGTGCGCGCCTTTATCTCGGCAGCGACCGGACCACCGCCCTCTCACTGGGGGCAAAGACGTTCAAGACCGCAGCCGCGGCCATCCGCTTCGCGGTGGAAGAGGCTGCGCCCGTGAGCCTGCGCGGCGCGCTGCTTATCGTGGGCACCGAAGGGCATTCGGGCAACGCGATCCGCGCCCTCTATGCAAACCCGGCCTATCCCCTGCCGCGCAAAAGCGCCGCAGCGCCCGACCTGGTCGCCTGACCGCTTGCCGCGACCGCCGCGAGTCGATAAACCGCGCCTAGATTGTCTTTGACGTGGCCTTGTTATCCTCACCTTGAATGGCGGGTTGAACCCGCATTGAAGGTGAGGCAAGGCACTGGATCCATCCAAAGGATACGGCCATGGCGGATATCGATAGCGGCTCGCTGCAACTGGGCAAGCACACCGAGGCACCCAATTCGCCGGAAGAGGCGGTGCTCGATCCGGTGCCCAACCCACACCCCGATACGCTCTATGTGACCCGGTTCGTCTGTCCCGAGTTTACCTCGCTGTGCCCGGTGACCGGCCAGCCGGACTTCGCGCATATCGTCATCGACTATGTGGCCGACCAGCATCTGGTCGAATCCAAATCGCTAAAGCTCTTTCTGGGATCGTTCCGCAACCACGGCGCGTTCCACGAGGGCTGCACGGTCGATATCGGCAAACGGATCGTCGAGGCGATCAAACCCCATTGGCTGCGCGTAGGCGGCTACTGGTATCCGCGCGGCGGTATTCCCATCGATGTCTTCTGGCAAACCGGCACACCACCCGAAGGGGTATGGCTCCCCGATCAGGGCGTGCCGCCTTATCGCGGGCGCGGATAGGCCCGGATTTGAGCGAAGGGGTCCGCTCCTAGCCCGTCCGATCATTTCTGTACTGTTTTTCCCGCATGAACGCTTTCTGAACATGCGCTTCAGCGCCGGTTCCGGTGCACCCCGTTACTCCTGATCCTGTTCAACGCAGCACAGGCGGATAAACCGCCACAGGATCAGGAGAGAGAACATGTCGCGCAAACTGATTATCTCGACCGCCATCGCCGCCATCGTCGGCTTCGCCTCGGTTCCGGCCATGGCCAGCAGCATCCACATCAACCAATGGGGCTGGGCGAACGCCGCCGGCGGCAACCAGGCGGGCAACGGCAACGCCATCGGCGTCTTCCAGAACGGCTGGGGCAATGACTCCGTCTCCCAGCAGTTCGGCAACGGTAACGTGGCCGCCACCGGCCAGGATGGCCACCACAACGCCTCCGATATCTGGCAGAACGGCAACGGCAATGCCGCAGGCGTCGCCCAGTTCGGTAGTCACCACACGTCGATCCTCACCCAGGACGGCAATGGCAACGTGGCTGCTGGCGTGCAGGTCGGCAATGGCTGCTCCGCCGAGGTCGACCAGACGGGCTCGGGCAACGTCGCCGCCTTCGTCCAGACCTGCCCCTGATCGGGACATGGCCCAATACTGGAGCGTGCCGCGCTGAATTGCATTCAGCCCGGCACCCTCAAGTTCCTGTTTTGTCGCGTGTCCGAACCGAAAAAGTGGAAACCATCCCCGGATCCCGTCCGAGGACATGCTTTTTCTGGACACGCTCTGATCGGGAGAGGTTCGCCTCTCCCGGGTCCAACCCGGTGAGAAAGGAAATTGACAATGTTTGGCAAGGATAAATCGTTCGGGATGCAGGCTCTGGCCGCCGGCGCGGCGCTCACCGCACTGGTCGCGCTTGGCGGCGCGGGCTATGCCAACAGCTCCGCATCCAACGCGGCTGGCTCGGCCCATTGCGATATCGCCGCCACCCAGAGCGGATCGATGATTGCGCTTGAAGGCCTGCTTCATGCCGAAAAAGACTTTCAGGGCACGTACCGCTTCACCGTCCAGAGCGTCGGCGGAGCCAATTCCTCCACCATCTCCCAGGGCGGCGGCTTCGTTGTTGAGGCGGAGGATACCGCCGTGCTCGGCAGGGTGAACCTCGGTGGCTCGGGTGCAGTTTACGACGCCCGGCTGGTGATCGAGATCGAAGGCGAGGTTTTCGAATGCAGCAGCCGCATCGGCGCCAAGTGACCATCTCGCTTCCGGGCGCCTCTGACGAAAGACCTTCCGTACACGCCGTATGGAAGGTCTTTTTGATGGCAGGCCCTACAACGCGAAAAGCTGCCCTGTCCGGCGGTTGTGCACCTGATCCACGCGATCCCCATCCCAATGGAAATCGAAGTGATCGCCCTGGACGGGGATGGGGATGAGATCGGGCCAGAAAATCCCCGCACATTCGCCACCCGGGCACCGCACGCTGTCATAGACCACACCATTGCTCCCTGCGCCGCGTAGAGCCTTGCCGAGCTTTTGAGACGCAGCGTAGTCATCCGGCTTATGATAGGAGGCGAGCCCCCGCACGTCGTGCAGGCTTACATCGAGGCTGTTGACGAGAACCCGGAATTGCGATGTCCAGCCCGACTCTTCCGCACTCGCCGCCATCGCGCGGCCATGGTGGTACGCAACCTCGCGCAGCGCGACCTCTTCGCTGTTTCCCGCGCTATAGACGCCATAGCTGCCATCGGTAAATCGGCCGGGCCTATCCCGGCTGACATGGACGAACGGCGCCATGAGGTAAGAGGCGCCAGGCCCGCTCACCCGGCGTTCGGGCGGCACCAGCGCCAGCGCGCCCATTTGCTCGCGCAAGCGCGGATTGGTTTTGGACTCGGCTGAAGCGAGCGCCTCCCAGTCGCGGGGGTCGGCAATGTCCTCGAAAAGGTCGATGGGCGGATGGACCGAGCGGATGATGCGGTAGGCTTGCGGCCAGTTCACCCGCGCGACGGGGACGTCCGCGAAACTCACCATCCGCCGCGCTCGGCGTCCAAATAATCCCGGACGCGCGCGAGCGAGAAGATATCGCCCGCTGCCATGATCTCGGCGGGCGTCTTACCGCCGAATACGGTATTGGGCGCCTTGATCCAGCGATAGCCGCGCTCGGGCTCGGTGAACATGATGCGCAACCCCTTGTGGATACCCATCAGCAGCGACAGCCGCGTCGCGAGATCCCGGTCTATCCGTCCGATCTCACCGGCTTTCCAGCGCGCATAGGTCCGCGCCGGCAGTCCGCCGAGAATCTCCCGCGCCTCACCGTCCGAAAGGTTCCACCGGGCGAAGAGATTGACCACCGCCCGCGCAAGCGCAGCGCTTTCTTCGTCCGTGATCCGGTCCGCACTGGGAACCGATGATGTCTTGGCGATTTCGACAAGCATGGCGAAAACCTCGTTTGGCACAATATATGTAAATTTATGCCATTTGGCAAGGGTACGGTCAGCCAACCTTAATGTCAGATAAACGCCCCCTTCGAGGTGAGTTCAGCCGCGCCCTGCCAGTGTGGGGTCATCGGTTTTTGAGGACCGGGACGCAACGCACAAGGACAAAGGACGAGGACCATGACCAACACGGCTTACAAGACCGCTATCGCCACCATCTTCGCCGTCACTCTCGGCGCTGCCGCGCTAACCGAGCCCGCGCAGGCCGGCGGCCAGATCTCGATCGGCATCAACGCCGCCAATTCCGAAGAGGCCGAAGCCATCAATGCCGGCCTTGCAATCTATTCGATCTTCTCGGAGATCGAAGGCTCGGGCATCACCCAGAACGGCGCGAACAATATCGCCGGCCTTCTGCAAAACGGCGCGGGCAATTACGGCGTCGTGCACCAGGAAGGCAACGGCCACAACGGGACGCTGCAGCAGCACGGCCACGGCAATTCCTACGGTCTGTTCCAGTTCGGCAAGGGCACCGAAGCCCACGTCAACCAGACCGGCAACGGCCAGTCGGGTGTCGGGTTCGCCTTCGGCTGGTAAGCCGGGGACGCAAAAAGGGGGCGCTGAGGCGGCGTGGCGCGAGGGGCGCCACGCCGTTTTCCTTATTGCTTCCCCAGCGCCATATAATGCGCGCGCCGGCCCTTATCGAACTTCTCGAGTGCCGCGCGGAGCATGGTGCGGGGCATAGTTGCGGCGTGGGCATCGAGGAAGGCGATGAGCGCGGGGTCGTTTTGTGGAATGCAACGGAGCATCCAGCCGACGGCCTTGTGGATGAGGTCTTCGGGGTCGTTAAGGAGAGTGTCGGCAATCGCCAGCGTGTCGGCATATTCGCCGCGTTTGATGAAGGCGTAAGTGGCGAGGATCGCCGTGCGGCGCTCCCATATGCTCTTTGATTGCGCCAGCCGGTAGAGCAGATCGCGGGGGCCGTCGATGAGGTGGGGGCCGATGATGTGCCACGCACCGAGATCGACCAGATCCCAATTGTTGATCCGGTCGTGCCGTCGCAGGTAGAGCTGGTACAGTTCCTCGCGGCGTTCGGGCGAGGTGGTCTTGCGCTTATACTGCTTGGCCATGATGGAGACGGCACCGGCCCGGTGCTCGTGGATGTCGCTTTCGAGCAGGGTTTCGATCTCGCTGGGATCCATCAAAACGAATGCCTTGGCGAGGTCGAAGACGTGCCCCATGCGCACGCCCATAAAGATGTCGCCCTCGCCATAGTCGCCTTCACCCATTTTGAAGTAGCGGTTGTATTTTTCCCGCTCGGCGTCCGATTGCAGCGCCTCCATCCGCGCCTTGAACGCATCGGCGGTGAAGGTCTCTGCCGTCATGGCTATTGCAGCTCGGCGAGCAGCCTGTCGAGGGCATCCAGGCTCATCCCCATGCCCTCGGTCATGCCGGAGGCGGCCGCGGCGTCGCGGGCGGCGCGGGATTCGAAGAGGATGGTTTGGGTCATCTTGGTCTTGTTGACGAGCGCCGAGAACTGGATCGTCACGAGCATGGCGCCCATGGCCTCCTCGTCGTCGAAAACCTCGGTGCTCACCAGTTGGTTGGGCTTTTCGATCTCGTGGAATTCGCCCGTCAGCCCGAGAAAAGCATCGTCGGGGCCGGTCCATTCGTAGCGGTATTTGCCGCCCACGCTGAGGTCGATCTCGCATTTGGAGAACGACCAGCCTTCGGGTCCCGTCGCCCACCGGGCCACGTATTCGGGCTTGGTGTAGCAGTCGAATACGAGATCAACCGGCGCGTCGAAGTCGCGCTCGACCCGAATCTCGGTTTCACTCGGCGCGGTGACCGCGAGACGGTGCCCGGTCATTAATGCTGCTCCCTCTTGCGCTTGGCCTTGAGATCGTCCAGCAGGTCGTCGAGACGGGAAAAATTTGCTTCCCAGACCTTGCGGTAATTCTCCAGCCAGTCGGTTGCCTCCTTGAGTGCGGCACCTTCAATCTTGCAGGGCCTGCGCTGTGCGTCGCGGCTGCGCGAAATGAGCCCGGCACGCTCGAGCATCTTGAGGTGCTTGGAGATGGCAGGCTGACTCATGTCGAAAGGTTCGGCAAGCTCCATCACGGTTCTTTCGCCCTCGGTCAGCCGCGCGAGGATCGCGCGGCGCGTGGGATCGGCAAGGGCGATGAATGTGGCGTCGAGGCGTTCGGATTCTGTCATTTTATATAACCATAAAGTTTGATATCTTAACAGTTATAGGGTCCGCCCCTGAACGTCAACGCTAAAGCGATCACGGATCGGTTAGTGCCGGTCCTTCCGGATGACCCGGCGGTAGAAGGTGGACCGGTCGATGCCCAGTTTCCGGGCCGCACGCGAGACGTTGCCATCGGCCTCCGCGAGTGCGGCCCGCATGGCGGTTTCGGTGATGGCGTCGAGGCTGCTGCCGGGATCGGCCGGAGCGGGGGCGAAGATATCGGCGGGGAGGGCGGTGCAGTCGAGGGGGGCGCCCTCCTCGATGAGCGCCGCCCCGGCGCGCAGCGTGCCGACGAGTTGCCGGAAATTGCCCGGCCACGTGTACCGGATCAACGCCTCAAGTGCGTCGTCGGTGATTGGTCCGCCGGTTTCTCCCTTCAATTGCCGCCAGAGCGTGCCGATCACATGCGCCTTGTCGCGCACTTCGCGGAAGGGCGGCAGGGCGATGGCGTATTGCGCGATACGGAAATAAAGGTCGGCCCGGAACCGGCCCGCATCGACCAGATCCTTGAGCGGCTGGTGTGTGGCGCAGATGACGGCGAAATCGACCTTCGCAGCCTTGCCGCCGCCAAGCGGAATAACTTCCTTGTCCTGCAGGACCCGCAAGAGCCGGCTTTGGAGCGCGAGCGGCATGTCGCCGATCTCATCGAGAAACAGGATGCCGCCATCGGCTTGCCGGACGAGTCCATCGCGGCCCGCCCGGCGCGCGCCGGTGAAAGCGCCCTCGGCATAGCCGAAGAGTTCGGATTCGATCAGCGCCTCGGGCAGGGCGGCGCAGTTGATCGCGACGAAGGGCTTTCGCGCACGGATGCAGGCCGCGTGCACCTGCCGCGCGAACAACTCCTTGCCCGTTCCCGTCTCGCCCGTGACCAGCAGTGGGATATCGGCGTTGACGAGCTTGATGGCCTTGTCGAGCGCGGCACGGGTAGGGGGGTCATAGACCGGCGCGGGTTCACGCGCCGGGGCAGGGCGAGGCACCGCGCGCCGGAGCGGCTTGCGCGGCACCTGCACACTGGCAATGAAGGCGTCACCGCTGTGAGTCATGAGCTTCTGCTTGCCGCCGCCGCGATTGATCGCTTCGAAGATGTCGTCGATCGCCATGGCCGCGAACGCCGAACGGTCGAGCCCCAGCGCCGCCAGCGCACGGCGGTTGGCCGCGACCAGCCTGTCGCCGTCGAATGCCAGCACGGCTTCTCTCGGAGTGCCAAGGAATGCGCCTGCCTTGTGGAAGCGCACGAGCGTGCAGTGATCGAACCCGTGCCGGAAATAGCGGTGCTCGATCTGCTCGGCCGCGAGGCGGACGAGACCCATCGCATGGACATGGTGCACCGCCGCGTGCCCCGACATATCGAGTATCCCCGCCAGCCGGCCATAGGGATCGATGATCGGTGCGGCCGCGCAGGACAGAATCTGGTGCGGCTCGAAGAAATGCTCGGCGCCCAGAACTTCCACCGGACGGCGCTCGACGATGGCCGTGCCGATGGCGTTGGTGCCGGTGTTGGTCTCTGTCCACGCTACTCCCGGCTGCAGCGCGACCCGCGCCGCTTGTGCGGCGAAGTCGGGGCTGCCGGAGGTGTCGAGCACAAGCCCGGTCGCATCGGTCAAGATAACGACGCTGTCGGTGGATTTGGCGTCGGTCCGCAAGGTGGCGAGCTCGGGGCGGCTCAGAAGCCGCAGCCGTTCGTTGCGCTCCCAGAGTTCCTTGAGATGTGCCTGATCGAGCGGTTCGAACACGCCGGGCGTCGTCATGTCGAGCCCGCTCGCCGCGCAACGCTGCCAGGAGCGCAGAATGGTATCGGGCACCAGACCGTCAGGCAGCGTCCCGTCGCTCAGGAAGACCTTGCGGGCCGCCGCGAGGTCGGCCTCGCTTGGCACGGTATGCATCGCGATCTCCTCCCATAGAGCCGCCCGGGCAACAAAGTGTGGCATATTGCAACAGGTGTTGCGCCATCCCTCATTGACCGAAATCAAAGTGTGACACCCTTTTTCCCGCCGCGTCCAGAACATTGCGCGGGTTGGTGGGAAAAGCGTTTTCTTTCAATCGTGTAAGTCGTTCGTTCTACCCGCTCCTTCCGGCGCCGATTTGCTGGCACAGCCGTTGCAATGCGCTCCGGGCAACAAAATCACCCGCATCGCAACAGATGCGCACCCGGAGGAGAAAATGAACAAGCCCGAATTCCTGAGCCTCAAGGCCAAGAACCCGTTCAAGGAGAAATACGGCAACTATATCGGTGGCCGCTGGGTCGACGCCGTAGCCGGTCAGACCTTCGACAACACCTCGCCGGTCACCGGACAGGTCATCTGCAAGGTCGCACGCAGCCAGAAGGAGGACATCGAACTGGCGCTCGACGCCGCCCACAAGGCCAAGGACGCCTGGGGCCGGACCTCCGTGGTCGAACGCGCGCTGATCCTCAACCGGATCGCCGATGTCATGGAGGACAATCTCGACCTGCTCGCAACCTGCGAGACCTGGGACAATGGCAAGCCGATCCGCGAAACGACCGCTGCCGACCTGCCGCTCGCTATCGATCATTTCCGCTATTTCGCTGGCGTCATCCGCGCGCAGGAAGGCTCGATCGGCGAGATCGACCACGACACCGTCGCCTATCACTACCACGAGCCCTTGGGCGTGGTCGGCCAGATCATCCCTTGGAACTTCCCCATCCTGATGGCGACCTGGAAGCTCGCCCCGGCGCTCGCCGCCGGCAACTGCGTGGTTCTGAAACCCGCCGAACAGACCCCGGCATCGATCCTCGTGCTGATGGAACTGATCGGGCACCTTCTGCCCGACGGCGTCCTCAACATCGTCAATGGCTTCGGGCTCGAAGCGGGCAAGCCGCTGGCGTCCTCCGATCGCATCGCCAAGATCGCGTTTACCGGTGAAACGACAACGGGCCGGCTGATCATGCAGTACGCCAGCCAGAACCTCATCCCCGTAACGCTCGAACTCGGTGGCAAATCGCCCAACATCTTCTTTAAGGATGTGCTGGCCGAGGATGACGACTTCTTCGACAAGGCCATCGAAGGCTTCGTGATGTTTGCCCTCAACCAGGGCGAGGTGTGCACCTGCCCCTCCCGCGCACTCATCGAAGAGTCGATCTACGAGAGGTTCATGGAACGCGCGCTCAAACGCGTCGAGGCCGTGGTGCAGGGCTCCCCGCTCGACCCCGCAACCATGATCGGCGCGCAGGCGTCCTCCGAGCAGCTCGAAAAGATCCTGTCCTATATCGACATCGGCAAGCAGGAAGGCGCCGAGGTTCTGGCCGGCGGCGGGCGCAATATGCTCGAAGGCGATCTGGCCGAGGGCTACTACGTCAAGCCGACGGTCTTCAAGGGCCATAACAAGATGCGGATTTTCCAGGAGGAAATCTTCGGTCCCGTCGTTTCGGTCACGACTTTCAAGGACGAGGACGAAGCGCTCGAGATTGCCAACGATACCCTCTACGGGCTGGGCGCCGGCATCTGGACCCGCGACGGCAACCGCGCCTATCGCTTCGGCCGCAACATCCACGCCGGGCGCGTCTGGACCAATTGCTACCACGCCTATCCCGCCCACGCGGCTTTCGGCGGTTACAAGCAGTCCGGCATCGGGCGCGAGACGCACAAGATGATGCTCGACCACTACCAGCAGACCAAGAACATGCTGGTAAGCTACTCGCCCAAAAAGCTCGGCTTCTTCTGATCTCCCCCTGGCGCCGCCGGCCGATGCTCTTGCCAGCCGGCGGTGCATTCTTCCCTTCTCCCTCAAGGGGGAGGGCAGAAGAAGAGCCCCAGGGAAGAGAAGGAGAGACCAATGACCACCATCGTCGAACGCGTCACCGCCACGCCCGCCGCCCTCGCCCTCATCGCCGAACTCGAAGGCAGGCATGGCCCGTTGCTCTTCCACCAGTCCGGCGGTTGCTGCGATGGTTCGGCCCCGATGTGCTATCCGCGCGGCGAGTTTATCGTCGGAGACAGGGATGTGCTCATGGGCCGGATCGGCGGGCATCCCTTCTATATGAGTCCCAGCCAGTTCGAATACTGGCAGCACACCCAACTGATCATCGACGCCATCCCGGGGCGCGGTGGTATGTTCTCGCTCGACAACGGCACCGAAAAACGATTTCTCACCCGCTCGCGGATTTACGACGAAAGCGAGTTCAATCGCCTTGCACCGTTGGCCTACGGGCCGGTGTGATCTTCAAGGACGGGGCCGCCCGCCTCAACAAACTCGGCCTCTAGCGCCGACGCCAACTCGAAAAAGCGCTTGCGTACGCCCGCCGCGTACGGATTGGCGCGCTCGATGGCAGTAAAGACTTCCGGCGCGTCGTGGCGCACCATCTCGACAGCCTGAAGCAGAAGGTCGAAGCTCCTCGTCGTCATGCGTGTCGGCAAGGGTTCCATTTCGACAAGCACCTTGGCGATGAGGTGCGTAAGCCCCTGTACAGTCGCCGCCTCGCGATCGTGATCCTCCGGGGTCGTCATGATGACGGTCAGCCTCAGATGCCGGCGCAGGAAGGCACCCACGCGAAGGTGACCGGAGCCGCGCACCGCGCACACGGCGATCTTCAACCCCGCTATACCTTCCCGGGCGCTTTGCGGACCGAAAAGCGGATGCGTGGCGACGATGTCTGCGTAGCCGGGAAGCCGTGTCTGCATGATCCTGGCTGGCCCAGCCTTCACCGACCCTACATCGAGCACCAGCGCGCCGCGCTGAATATGAGGCGCAATCGCCTCGACAACGCTTTCGAGGCGCTCGACCGGCATTGCCAGCACGACGACGGGACAACTCGCGACCGCCTCGAGACTCGCGGGCACGACACCGAAGTGTTGCGCAATCGCCGCGACATCCGGCGCAGGGTCAAAAGCCAGCATCCGGAAAAGGGGCGCAACGTGTCGCGCGATGAGCTGCCCAAAGGCGCCAAAGCCGATGATGCCTATCGTGATATTCGAATCTTCAGGATTGTCGTGTGACATGGACAGACCTCTCACAAGCCGCACGGCCAGAGGCGTCCTTCTGGAAATCAACCGCTGGCCAATGCAGCGGTTGAACAATGACAAAGCACACCGCCGCTATGAAAGCGGGGCGTAATACAGTCCGGCGATGCGCTGTGCTGTTGTCATGTATGGGGCAGTACGAGCCCTCGCGTGAAAAGTCAATCGCGGTAGCCTGTCGTTCGCCATCCGATCAATTTTTTGCCCTACGCTGTCGGCTCGCCCGATCCTGCCGCGTCCTAGGGGCATCAACGGCACTAAACGAGGAGAAACGACAATGTCTGCTGATGCCAATTCCGATGAAAGCCGCATTCTGGTTCTCAACCGCCTGATCGACGCCCCGCGCGAAAAGGTCTTCCGCTGCTGGACCGACGCCGAACTGCTCCCCAAGTGGTTCGCGCCGAAGCCCTGGACGACCCCGCGCGCCGAACTCGACGTGCGCCCCGGCGGTACATGCTTTGTGGTAATGGCTGACCCCGATGGCAATGAATATCCCAATCCCGGTGTCTATCTCGACGTCGTGCCGAATGAGCGGCTGGTGTTCACCGACGCTTTTACCGCCGCCTGGGAGCCTTCGGAAAAGCCGTTCTTCGTGGGCGAGCTGACGTTCCAGGATGAAGGCGGCAAGACCCGCTACATCGCACGGGCCAAACACTGGCGTGTCGAGGACAAGCTCGAGCATGAGAAGATGGGGTTCCACGAGGGTTGGGGCATTTGTGCGGACCAGCTCGAAGCGCTGGCGAAGACGCTTTAGGCGGACCGGCTCTCAAGCCAATCCACCGCAAACGCGGTCATGGCGGCAGCGTCGACGAGGATGCTGTCGGCATGCCCGATTTTTCCCTGCCGGCCCGAACCGCCTTCGAGGAATTCGGTCACGATCTCGGTGAAGTAGTCGACGCCGTCCAGCGCCGGGATGACTGGGTCACCGGTATCGAACTCTTCCACCCAACGCCAAACCGTACCGGCGTCCGTCGCGAACGGCACTTCGACCCGTTTGATGCGCTTGCCCGCGAGCCGGGCGAGGTGTTCCGCGTGGTGGATGAGGGTCATCGTATCGCGCGGCGCCCCGAGCATCAGCACCTTGCCGCCCGTCTCGACGAG
Source organism: Pelagibacterium halotolerans (assembly GCF_044811015.1). Classification (GTDB taxonomy): domain Bacteria; phylum Pseudomonadota; class Alphaproteobacteria; order Rhizobiales; family Devosiaceae; genus Pelagibacterium; species Pelagibacterium halotolerans_A. The sequence continues at coordinate 1,296,334 of NZ_CP085243.1, read as the reverse complement.
CTTTGCCAGCGGCGAGCCTTCGCCATAGCCATAGTCGAGCGGATGATCGGCGGTGAGCCACTCGGCCTTCGCGCCCAAGGCTGCCATCGAGGCGCCCGGATTGCCGCTGCGCAGCGCCCCGGGGGTAGTCCGCAGGAATTCAGGGAACGCACCATTGTCGCGGACAGATCGCGACCGGAGGGGATCGAACGGCGGGATGTGCGACTTCCACGCGTCGGGGACGCGGCCCTCAGCGTCGAGCAGGTCTTCGTAGTGAGCGTCCCAGTCGGTATAACCCATCACGGTGCCTTCGGGGCCAACGGTGTCGAGCAAGGCGCCGATAACGGCGTCGGGACCGTTGAGCAGCGGTCCGACCTTCGAGAGTGCCGCATGGACAAGGACGATATCCCCCGGGGCGAGCCCGATCGCGCGGAGGTCGTCGACGAGCGCGGCGCGGGTCATGAACGGTGTGCGCGGCGCTGCGCCGGAAGAACGTTCGAATGTCATCTTTCACATCTCTTTGTGCGCCGAATTTAGGCTTGCAATAGCCGGGCGCTTCTTGTGGACTCACAAACTATTGTTGTGTGGCGCAAAGACCGGCACAAGCACAGGGGACGGAGAAATGGTTTCTTTTTGCACAGAACGGCGTCGGCGCTGGGATTGGCAGATCCTACGAGTGCTTCTCTCGGGCCTGCTGGTGTTTGCGGGCTTTGCCGGGTCCGCAGCTGCGCAGACGGTGAACGACGGCTATGAGGCGTTCGAGGCCGGCGATTATGAGCGGGCTGTGGAGATATGGCGACCCCTGGCCGAAGGCGGCGATGTGGACGCGCAGTTCTACCTCGGAGATCTCTACGAATATGGCGACGGCGTCGAGCAGAACTACGGCACGGCGCTGGAATGGTACAAGCTTGCGGCCAAGCAGGGCGACGCGGAGGCGCTGTTCCGGATCGGCGTGTTTTACGATTTCGGCTATGGGCTCGATGTCGATTACGAAACTGCAGCCGAGTTCTACACGCTTTCCGCCGATGCCGGGCACGCGCCAGCTCAGTTCAATCTGGGGTTGATGTATCTCGAAGGCGACGGTGTGCAACAGGATTTCGATCAGGCGCTGCACTATTTCGAGCGCGCCGCGGGTCAAGGCCACGCCGGCGCGCAGAATTCGATCGGCGTGATGTACGACAACGGCGAGGGCGTTGCGCAGGACTATGCCGAAGCCATGCGCTGGTACCGGCTCGCTGCCGATCAGGGGCTGCCGATCGCCATGCGCAATATCGGGCTATTGTACGATAATGGCCGCGGTGTCGAAACAGACTTCGTTGAGGCTGCGCGCTGGTATCGGCGGTCCGCGGAACTGGGCCATGCACCGGCGATGCAGGATCTGGGGCTCATGTACTATTACGGCGAGGGCGTGCCGCTCGACTATGAACTTTCCTATTACTGGCTTTGGCTGGCGCGGGAAAATGGCGATGGCACCGATGAATATATAGACGGCGATATCGCCCTCACCACCGAGGAGCTGACCGCGTCCCAGATCGCCAATATCGAGGCCAAGGCCCGCGCCTGGCAGCCACGCGGGATTGAATAGCGCAAACGCGCAGGGTGGGGTGGTTAAGCTTCCGCTTGGAAACGTGCTTAACGCGATCTTAAGCGAAAGGGGGCAGTCTTAACCCCGTTGTGAGTTGCGTACGCATGCCATCCAGCGGCGACCCTAAACGGGGGCAGGGGAGCCGCATTTTGCCACAATAGTGGCGTAAGGGAGAGCATGCGGATTGGAATAAAGAGGCCAACCAATGCGTACCGTTGCCCGAGCCCCCTTCGCCCGGACCCTATCCCGTTTTGCCGTCGCTTTTGCGCTGGGCGTATCGGCGACCCTTGGCGGCGCCGCGCCCGCTGCGGCCAATCCGAGCCAGTTCGTTGCCGCGCTATGGCCGGAGGCACAGGCGCGCGGGGTCTCGCGCGCCATCTTCGAGGCGGCTTTTTCCGGCTTCACCCCGTCCGACCGGGTGATGGAGCTCACCCGCAGCCAACCCGAGTTCACCCAGACTGTCGGCGCCTATCTCGACAGGCGCGTAACGTCGGGGCAGGTCGATCTCGGACGGCGCATGCGCGGGGAGTGGAGCCAGACATTGGGGCGGATCGAGGGCCATTGGGGCGTTCAGAGCGAAGTCGTCCTCGCCATCTGGGGCATGGAGACCAATTTCGGCAACTATTTGGGCGGCAACAACGTCATCCACGCGCTGGCGACGCTCACTTATGGCGACTACCGCGCGAGCTATTTCAAGGGTGAACTGCTGACCGCCTTGCAGATCCTGCAGGCCGGGCACGTGACGCCGCAGAACATGATCGGCTCCTGGGCGGGCGCGATGGGCCAGACCCAGTTCATGCCCTCGAGCTTTGCCCGCTATGCGGTCGACTATAACGGCGACGGGCGGCGCGATATCTGGAATTCGGTACCCGACGCGCTCGCCTCGACCGCGAACTATTTGAAGGAACATGGCTGGCGCCCGGGTGAAACCTGGGGCTACGAGGTCCGCCTGCCGGCAAACTTCGACTATGGCCGCGCCTGGGACATCGGCCGGCAATCGCTTGCGCAATGGCAGGCGATGGGTGCCGTGCGCGCCAACGGCATGGCGTTCCCGCGACCGACGGACGAGGCGCGCATCTTCATGCCTTCAGGCGCCAACGGCCCAGCCTTTCTGCTGCTGCACAATTTCGAAGTCATCAAGCGCTACAACAATTCCGACAACTATGCCCTAGCCGTAGGCCATCTCGCCGACCGTATCCTGGGCGCGGGGCCGTTTCGCCAGCCCTTCCCGCCCAACGAGGTCGCGCTCAATAAGGACCAGCGCCGCGAGTTGCAGAACCTCCTCAATTCCTATGGCTTCGACGCGGGAACGCCCGATGGCGTCGTCGGTCCGCGCACGCGCGAGGCGATCATAGCCTACCAGCGCAGCGTCGGGATGACTGCCGATGGACACGCGTCGGGGGCGCTGCTGGCGCAGCTGCGCTAGAAGGTTGTCGCGCGCAACGGCGGCGGTTTAGTCTTGCCCCCGGTTGCAACCGGGCGGGGAACGGAACATGTCGTCGATAACGACCGGCTTGGACAAGCAATACGGCGACAGCCGCAAGCTCGCTGCGCGGGCGCGGCTGCATACCGAATATTTGATCGCCGAGACCCCGTGGTTCGCCTGGGTCGCGCGCCAGCTTCCGTTGCACCCCGGTGACCGGGTTCTCGACATCGGTTGTGGCCCGGGCTGGTTCTGGGCCGGTGCGGCGGAAGATGTGCCGGAGGGTATGGCGCTGACGCTGGCAGATGTCTCACCCGGCATGGTTTCCGAAGCGGTGGAGCGGTGCACCGCACTGCAACTGGGCACCATCGAAGGCCGGCAGGCCGACGCAACGGCACTCCCCTTCGATGATGGCACGTTCGATGCGGTCATCGCCATGCACATGCTTTACCATTTGCCGGATCCGGCGGTCGGGATTGCCGAGATGTTCCGGGTGCTCAAGCCCGGCGGTACCCTCGCAGTCACCACGAACAGCGCGGGGGATATGCGTGAGATGTACGCCCTCGCGGCCGTATTCGGCAGCGCCCCGGCCAATCCCGCCGGTGTCGCCTTCGGCTTCGAGGACGCCGAGCGGCTGATGCGGGCACAGTTCGGCAACGTGGCGCTGGCACGACATCCCGCGCACATGCGGGTCACCGACCCCGAAGACGTCTTCCTCGCGCTCACCTCCTATCCTCCGGGCGAAACTGCAAGCGCTGCCGAACTCGACGCCTTCCGCGCGGCCATCGAAGATGCGTTCGAAAAGGGGGATGGCGTGCTCGACGTGTCGAAGGAAACAGGCCTATTTCTGAGCGCGAAGCTCGCCGGCCGCTAGCCGCTGACGAGATAAAGTCCGCAGCCGGCCGCCGCGCTCAATGCAATAATTGTTGCGGTTCCCAGCCGGAACCGGAACAGCGCGATGGATGCTGCAATGAACAGGCCCGCCGCGAACGGGTCGACGCTCGCGGGAACCGGCAGGTCGATGGAAAGACCGAAGCCGCGCCAGGAGACGACCTCCTCGAAAATGACATGCAGGCCGAACCACACGGCAAGGTTGAGGATCACACCGACGACGGCGGCAGTGATCGTGGCCAGGGCGGCGGAGAGGGCTTTATTGGCGCGCAGACGCTCGATGAACGGTGCGCCGATGAAGATAAAGAGAAAGCACGGCGTGAAGGTGACCCATGTCGTGAGTACGCCGCCCATCGTGGCGGCCACCAGCGGATGCAGGGTGCCGGGATCGCGGAACGCTCCCATGAAACCGACGAATTGGGTGACCATGATGAGTGGGCCGGGCGTCGTCTCCGCCATCCCCAGACCGTCGAGCATCTCGCCCGGTGCGAGCCACCCGAAATTACCGACCGCCTCCTGGGCGACATAGGCGAGCACCGCATATGCGCCTCCGAAGGTGACGACGGCCATCTGGCTGAAGAACGTGGCGATATCGACAAAGACGCTGTCCGGCCCCAATACGCCCAGCAGCAAAAGGGTAGGGCCGAGCCACAAGAGCGCCAGGATGGCTCCGATCCGAAGCGCCCAGCGCGCGTTGACGCGCGCATGTGGCGGAATGCTTTCGCCCAGGATTGTGTCGGCATCCTCGACAATTTTGCCGCCGACCGAACCGTGCCCGCCGGCGGGCATGAATGCCGTGAACCCGGATCGTGCGCCGAAGTAGCCGATGGCACCAGCCGTTGCGATGATCAACGGGAACGGTACGTCGAACGCGAAGATGGCGATGAAGGAACCGGCGGCAACCGCGAGCATCGCGCCGTTGCGAAGGGCGCGGCGTCCGATCCGCACGACCGCATGAACGACAATGGCAAGAACCGCGGCTTTAAGCCCGAAGAACACAGCCTCGACGATGCCGACATTGCCATAGAGCGCGTAAACCCAGCTCAACGCCATGATGGCGGCAAAGCCGGGCAGGACGAACAGCACGCCCGCAATGATGCCGCCAAGCGTCCTGTTCATCAGCCATCCGATATAGACGGCCAGTTGCTGCGCTTCGGGCCCGGGCAGCAACATGCAGAAATTCAAAGCGTACAGAAAGCGGCGCTCGCCAAGCCACTTGTTCTCCTCAACGAGAATCCTGTGCATGAGCGCAATCTGGCCTGCCGGGCCACCAAAGCTGAGCAGGCCGATCCGCATCCACACCCGGAAGGCTTCGGCAATCGTCGGAAAGGCCCGTCGGTCCGGGGCGGCGGTTGCGTTATCGTCGGGAGTCATATCAAGCCTTGGAACAAATGGCGCAGTTGCGCCGCCGCTGCAGCATCGTCCGCTTGTGTATACGGCTCATGACGAAAGGCAACCGGTGTCCGTTCAACCCCTTCGTAACCATAGCCGCCACGCGTGGCCCCATTTCGTGCTAAATGCGCTAGATTGCCCGCAACTGGCGACAGCGTGAGAGGAAACATGGTGTCCAATCCGCAGACCGATGAGGAGGGTCGTCTCGGCGCGCTCTATCGGCATGGCATCCCCGGGGTGGATCTGGGCGAGGCCGTGGACCGTATTATAAAGATTGCCATGGCCAGCACCGGCGCTCCGATTGCAGGTGTGTCCGTGATCGAACGCGACAAGCAGAGTTTTCTTGCTGTGCGCGGCATGGACGATGCACCGATTCCCCGCGAGGATGCGATCTGCGACCAGACGGTCGCCGCAGCCAAGCCGATGATCGTCGAAGATCTCGCCGCCGATCCCCGCTTTGCCGGCACGCCGCTGGTTACGGGCGCGGTCGGGGCCAAGGCCTATCTCGGCGTTCCGCTCACAACCGCAGATGGGTACGCGCTGGGCACGCTGTTCGTCATCGACACCAAACCGCGGGCTTTCACCGAAGACCAGATGACGATCCTCATCAATCTCGCCAACCTTGCCATGGCGCAGATGGCCAGCCGTCAGCCCGAGAGTTTCGACTATCTCACCGGTGCGCTGACACGCCGGCGCTTCCAGCTCGATGTCGAGCGCGAATATGAGCGCGCCGTGCGCTACGAACGTCCCGCCGCATTGATTTTCGTGGACATCGACGGGTTCGCCGAAATCAACAAGGCGGTCGGCCCGGAAATCGCGGACGAGGTTTTGAAGGCCGTTGCCAATCGCTGCATGGAAGCGATTCGGTCGCCGGACAGCTTTGGCCGCGTTGCCGGGGAGGAATTCGGCCTGCTCCTGCCCGAGACCATGGCCTATGAAGCCAGCCAATGCGCCGAGCGCCTCCGCGAGATCATCTCCAAGCTCCGGTTCCGCACCGAATCCGGTGTGCTCTCGATCACTGCCAGCCTTGGTGTCGCGCCTTTGAGCCCTGCCATCCGGTCGGCGATGGACTGGTTCGCGCAGGCCGACGTCGCGCTTTACGCGGCCAAAAGGGCGGGGCGCAACTGCGTCTCCTTCGCGCCCGTAAGCGCGGAGGACGAAGCGACGCTCACGGGCGACGACCTTCCACCTCCCGATATCGGTCTGCCCAAGCTGCATTAGCCTGCATTCGGTCCGCGGGGAGCATCCGTCTTTACAGCCGTTGCCACCCCTTGTAGCGTCCGCCTCCTTGTACCCGCCGGAGGCCGTCCGCTTGCGCATACCGATCTACTACATCAACCTTTCGAGCCGTACCGACCGCCGCGCGTTCATGGAGGAGCAGTTCGCGCGGCTGGGGCTGGAAGCAGAGAGGGTCGAGGCCGTTACGCCCGCCGACATCCCGGCAGACGATATCGCCCGGTATTGCGACAACACCCGGCCCACCTATCTGCGCCCCAACCAGCTTGCCTGTTCGATGAGCCACGAAAAGGTGTGGCGGGCCATGCTCGAAGCCGGGCATGAACGGGCAGTCGTCATGGAAGACGACGCCTTGCTCTCGTCCTTGCTTCCGGCGTTCCTGGCGGATTTGGAAGGTGTTCCCTTCGACGTTTTGCGCTTCGAAGCGCCGGTTCGAAGAATCCGTGTTTTTCCACCGGTCGCCCATGTCGGTCCGGGCATCGCGCTGCGACCGTTTCGCTCGACGCTTTCGGGCGCGTCGGGTTATGTCATCGGCGCGAATGCCGCGCGCGTCCTGCTCGGGCATCCCGCATTGCGTGTATTGGCTGGGGACCTCGTTCTTTACGGTGCGCTGGCCGCGCCGGCGAAAGACTTCGTGCGCTTGCACTCCGACCCTGCGCTGTGCATCCAGGTTGGCGATATTTCGCAGGACAATCGCCGCGGCGGGATCGGCTGGAGTGATCTCAATAGCGTCAAAATGGCCCACATCTTTGCCCAAAGGCATCCGATCTTGCATTTTCTGATACGGACGCGGCGGGGGATCGTCGATGGCGTGCGGAATGCGGTCGACCATCTGGTCAACCTCCCGAGGGGTATTGCCAAAGAGACCATTCGGTTCCGGGCCGAATAGTCCCAGGAACACCTTTTGTTCACGATATTGCCATACCGCGCGTTACCATTTTTGTGGCAGACTATGAGGTCCGATTGGGAGAAAGAGGGATGTCGAAGGTCAGCGAAAGAGCACGCGATTTCCTGTTTACGCCGCGGACCTATACGCTCGCCGAGCTGATCGCGGACGGGGTCGTCCACGGGATCGGGCTCGTCATGGCGATGGTCGCGGGAAGCGTGCTGCTGACGCTCGCGCTGGTGCGCACCGCGCCCGAGGCGTTCGTCCCGCTTTCAGTCTATGTGGGGACACTGGTGGGCGTGCTATCGGTCTCGCTGGCATTTCACCTCTGGCCGAAAGGCCGCACCAAGGCGTGGCTGGCGCGCTTCGATCAGGCAGCGATTTTCCTTTTTATCGCAGGGACGTATACGCCCTTCCTGGCCGCGGCCGGCAACGCGCCTATTGCTGACAAGCTTCTCGTTTTCGTCTGGGCCGGCGCCATTGTCGGTGTCGCCCTCAAGCTTCTTGCACCCAGGCATTTCGGGCGCATCGCGATCATCTTTTATCTTGCCATAGGCTGGAGCGGCATCGTCGCTTTCCAAACCCTCACCGCAACCCTGCCACCCGCAGCGCTCTGGCTGATCCTTGCCGGTGGCGTTGCCTATTCGGCGGGTATCGTTTTCCATCTCTGGGAGCGTCTGGCCTTCCAGAACGTGCTCTGGCACATCTTTGTGGTCATCGGGGCAAGTCTGCACCTGATCGCGATCTACGACGTGGCGGTGATCAGCCGGTTGTAAGGGCTCGAACAGAAACAGCTGCGTCATCTTGCCAGGAACAAAAATCCCTGCGCAATCTGACAGAGCGATTTCTGGTCGAGCCCTAAAGCCCGGCCCCATTAGGGACCGGGCTTTTCTCGTCATGCAACAAGTCCCTTGGTCAGTTCCAGAGCCTGCCGCTCGAACAGCCTCCGGTAGATGCCCTTGTCCGTGCGGATCAGGCTGTCGTGCGTGCCTTCCTCGATGATCCGGCCCTTGTCGAAGACAAGGATCCGGTCGAGCGCGCGGACGGTCGAAAGCCGGTGCGCGATGACCAGCGTGGTCCGTCCCGTCATCAAACGTTCGATGGCCTGCTGGATCAGCAATTCGCTTTCCGAATCCAGGCTTGACGTGGCCTCGTCGAGGATCAGGATCGGCGAATCCGCCAGGAACGCGCGGGCAATCGCCACGCGCTGACGTTCGCCGCCGGAAAGCTTTACGCCGCGCTCGCCTACGAGTGTTTCATAGCCCTTGGGCAGGGCCATGATGAACTCGTGCGCGTTGGCCTGCCGCGCCGCTTCCTCGACCTCGGCGCGTGTGGCGCCGGGGCGGGCATAGGCGATGTTATCGGCCAGCGTCCGGTGGAACAGGATTGGTTCCTGCTGCACGATGGCGATCTGGCTGCGCAGGGACGACTGGGTGTGATAAGCGATGTTCTGCCCGTCGATCTCGATGACACCGCCATTGATGTCATGCAGGCGCTGGATGAGCTTGACGAAGGTCGTTTTGCCCGAACCCGAGTGGCCGACGAGGCCGACGCGCTGACCCGAAGGAATCGTCACGGAGAAGTCCTTGTAGAGCGGCGTTTCGTGCCCGCCATACTGGAAGGTGACGTTCTTGAACGCGACCGCGCCGTCCCCGATACGGATCGGGGTCGCGCCGGGACGGTCGGCGACGCCATAAGGCTCGGCATCGAGCTCAACCAGCTCCTCCATCTCGTTGACTGAGCGTTGCAGGTTCCTAAAATGCATGCCCACGTCCTGCAGATAGCCCTGCAAGACGAAGAACGAGGTGAGGACGAAGGTGATATCGCCCGCATTCGCCATACCGCCGAGCCAGAGCAGGACACCGGTTCCGAGGATGGTCCCGCGCAGAATCAGGAGCGCGGTATCCTGCGAGACGCCGTTAAGGTTGTACCGGTTCCAGGTCCGCAATGTCCGTTTCTGCCATTTGGCCACGACGCCGCCAAGCCGGCTTTCCTCCCGCTCCTCGGCTCCGAAGCCCTTGACGACGGCATTGCAGCCGATGGCATCGGCCAGCGCGCCGCCTACCTTGGTGTCCCACGCATTCGACAGCGTTGCCGCGGGCGAGATGTAAGCTACGGCAAAGCCGATCGTCCCGGCGATGAAGATCAGCGATCCAAGCCCGATCACCAGCCCCATCACCGGCCAGAATGAGGCCAGCAGCACGGTGGTGCCGATAAGCATGATCATCGAGGGGAAGAGCGCGACGAGGAGGGTGTCGTTCAAAAGGTCGAGCGACCACATACCGCGCGTGATCTTCCGCACGGTCGAACCTGCGAAGGTGTTCGCATGCCAGTCGGTCGAGAACCGCTGCACACGATGGAAGGTCTCGTTGACTACGTCCCCCATCTGTACGAGCGTCAGCCGGATGATGTTGCGGAACGCCCCAAATCGCAGGACGACCGCCGTCGCCCCTAGGCCAAGCAGCATGACGAAGGCCGAGAGCGCCGCATCGAACGTCGCCGCTTCGCTCGCTGTGCCGGACGCAATCGCCTCAACGAGCCGGCCGGCAAAATATGGCGTCGCCACATCCGCCAGTGTCGCGAGCATGATGAAGACGAGGATCGCGGCGATGCGCCAGGGCTGACGCCGCCAGTGCCTGAAGGTGTATCCCAGGACGGCACGATAGGTCGTCCCGTCCATATCGAGTTTCTTGCGAGTCATGTGTCCGATACCGGTTGCCGCAAGACAATGCGGACGTACCGGTCCTATAAGCTGAAAATGGTTTTCGCGAACGGCGGACGGACTCGTGCCCGTGTGCCGGTCGTGTCGAAGTTATGGAAAGGTGCGCGGCCTAGCGGCGGCGGACGCGGGGTAAGGAGGGCGACCTAACGGTGGCGCTCATAACCCAGGGAGGGCATGGGGAAATCCGTCAATGCAACGCCTCCTAGGGTTCGCGTTAAAGGGAAGTGCCTTATAGATGAGACAAATTGTCTCGCCAAGGGTCCGAGGGAAGAAAAATTTTGCGTATTGGCAAGGCGTTGCGGAAAGGTCACACGGGTCAGGCCGGTTGCGGTTTTACCGCTGCTTTCTCCTCGACCGGCAGATCCGCATCCGCTGTCGTGACCGGGCGCACCGTCGCCTTGGCGAGCTTGCGTTCGCGCAGCCAGATGTAAAGCCCGGACCCCACGACGATGGGCGCCCCCACGAACAGCCAGATATCGGGCGGCTGCGCGAAGATAAGCCAACTCGAAAGGCTCATCCAGATGATCTGCGTGTAGCCGAACGGCGCGAGCGTCGAGGCGGGCGCGAACCGGTGCGCGATGATCGCGATCTGGTGCCCCGTCATCGCCGCCAGCCCCACGCCGAAAAACGCCACCCAGGTCCAGAACGCATCGGGCCAAACCCAGTTTGCCGCCGCGAACGGGAGGAGCAGAACGGCGCCGACGAGCCCGCCATAAAGCTGCATGGAGACCGTGGTTTCGGTCTTAGCGAGTTTGCGCGTGAAAATGTAGTAAATGCTCCCCGAGAGGGTGCAGCAGAGCGAGAAGATCACCGCCCAATGGAACTCGGCGCCCCAGGGCTGAACGATGATGAGGATGCCGGTAAACCCCACGACGACAGCCGTCCAGCGCCGCCAGCCGACCTGTTCTCCGAGGAACGGCACCGACAGCGCGGTGATCAGAAGCGGGATGCCGAACATGATGGTCGAGGTGATCGTCAGCGGCAGATAGAGCACGGCGAAAAAGTTGAACGCCGTCATGCCCAAAAGCGCCAGCGCGCGGGCGACCTGCTGCACCGGCCTCTGTGTTCTGAACGCCGAAAGCCCGGCACGGGGCAGGGTGAGGCCAGCCATGAACGCCAGCTGCACCAGATACCGCATGAACGCCGTTTCGAGCGGTGGAATGCCCGAAAGCACGAGCCACTTGGCCGCTGTGTCGCACAGCGTGAAGAAGAAATAGGTGAAAAGCACAATGCCGATGGCGTAAAGCGGGCGCTCCTGCTGCGGCGCGAGTGTGGTCGACATGTGCGGGTCCGGCTGGGGAGGGGACGGGTGAGGGAAGAAGCTAGCGGAGATGGGCGGGCGGGCCAAGTAAAATGTTAGTTGGCGAAGCCCAAGAGAGCCCCGACGGGGTGCCCGCCGGGGCTCTTGGGAATTGCCTCAATCCTCAGGCAGAATCCGAACGGCACCCATATCGGCACTCGACGCGAACGCGGCATAGGCCTTAAGCGCGGTCGTCACCTTGCGCTTGCGCTTTTCCGCCGGCTTCCAGGCGTCCGCGCCCTTGGCCTCCATCGCCGCGCGGCGGCGCGTGAGTTCGGCATCGGAGACCAGCAGATTGATCGTCCGCGCGGGGATATCGATCTCGATTTTGTCGCCCGGCTCGACGAGCCCGATCGCCCCGCCATTGGCGGCCTCTGGCGAAACGTGCCCGATCGAGAGCCCCGAGGTGCCGCCCGAGAAGCGGCCATCGGTGAGCAACGCACAGGCTTTCCCGAGACCCTTGGACTTGAGATAGCTCGTGGGATACAGCATCTCCTGCATCCCCGGTCCGCCCTTGGGGCCTTCATAGCGGATGACGACCACGTCGCCTTCCTTCACCTTGCCGGTCAGAATACCCGAAACCGCAGCGTCCTGGCTCTCATAAACCACCGCCGAGCCGGTGAATTTGAGAATGGACTCGTCCACCCCCGCGGTCTTCACCACGCACCCGTTCTCTGCGATATTGCCCTTGAGGACCGCAAGACCACCATCCTTGGAGAAGGCATGCTCCGCCGAACGGATGACGCCATCCTTGCGGTCGAGATCGAGTTCGGCCCAGCGATTGGCCTGCGAAAACGCTTCCGTGGTCCGCACGCCACCCGGCGCGGCCATGAAGAACTGCCGCACGCTGTCCGAATTGGTCCGCGAGACATCCCATTTGTCGAGCGCATCGCCCAGCGTCGCGCTGTGGACGGTCGGTCGCGTACGGTCCAGAAGCTCCGCCCGGTCGAGCTGGCCGAGAATGCTCATGATGCCGCCGGCTCGATGCACGTCTTCCATATGGACGTCCTGCTTGGCCGGCGCGACCTTGCACAGGACGGGAACTTGCCGCGAAAGCTGGTCGATGTCGTCCATCGTGAAATCCACCCCGCCCTCATAGGCCGCCGCCAGAATATGCAGCACGGTATTGGTCGACCCGCCCATGGCGATATCGAGCGCCATGGCGTTCTTGAACGTCTCCTTGGTGACGATCGAACGCGGCAGAACGCTCTCGTCGTCCTGTTCGTAATAGCGCCGCGCCAGATCGACGATCAGATGCCCGGCTTCGAGGAACAGCCGCTTGCGATCCGCATGGGTGGCGAGCGTCGACCCGTTCCCCGGCAGCGAAAGCCCCAGCGCCTCGGTCAAGCAGTTCATCGAATTGGCCGTGAACATGCCCGAGCACGACCCGCAGGTGGGGCAGGCGGCCTCTTCGATCGCCTGCACTTCCTCGTCGGTGTAGCTGTCGTCGGCGGCCACGACCATCGCATCGACGAGGTCGAGCGCCTGGAGCTTGTCGCGATGGATCACCTTGCCGGCCTCCATCGGTCCGCCCGAAACGAAAACGGCGGGAATGTTCAGGCGCATCGCGGCGTTGAGCATGCCCGGGGTGATCTTGTCGCAGTTCGAAATGCACACCATCGCGTCCGCGCAATGCGCGTTGACCATATATTCGACGCTGTCGGCGATGACCTCGCGGGAGGGCAGCGAATAGAGCATGCCGTCATGGCCCATGGCGATGCCGTCATCGACCGCGATGGTGTTGAATTCCTTGGCCACCCCGCCCGCGCGCTCGATCTCGCGCGCCACCATTTGCCCGAGATCCTTAAGGTGCACATGGCCGGGCACGAATTGGGTGAAGGAGTTGACGACGGCAATGATCGGCTTGCCGAAATCCCCCTCCTTCATCCCGGTGGCGCGCCAAAGGCCACGCGCACCGGCCATGTTGCGGCCGTGAGTGGTGGTGCGGGAGCGATATGCGGGCATCGTTCAAAACCTGTTGCCGAGGGTGAATGGTCGCGGCGCCGGGACGCGGATATCCGCCACATCCTCCTCGAATGTGGCACGGTCCATTGGCGCGTTAGCCCTATACTTAGACCTCGGGCGGGGCGATGTAAAGGGAAACCGTACCGTAACGTACGGTACGGTAAGATTAGAGGTTCCAAGGGACCTTTATGAGCGACGGGGCCCTGCCTTAGGTTGAAGGTAGCTCAATCCCTCCGACTCCCTAGGCCAAACCTGGGATCCGCCGCGGCCTGCAAATCGACGAGAAGTAATTTGGCTCAAGGTAGTAGATTGACCAGCAGCCATTGACGGGGACGAGGACAACGTGCGGTATAATCCGCTTCTTTTGGGGATTCTTAGCGGTTTATCTTTTGGCATGTCTCAAAGCAATCGGATCAGAGACCTTGCGTTTGCCGTGGTATTTATTGCAGTGGCGATGCTGGGGTTACTAGGCACGACGTATTTGCTGCAACAGAGCGAACAAGACGAGCGTAGGGCCGGCGCAGCCGCATGGAACCAGCAGCAGATAACCGCCAATAACATCCAAATCGAATGTCTTCCCCTTGGTCCGAGAGGCGCGCAGCCTTGCATCAACCGGCATCTAGCAGTCGAGCGCGAGCGGCAGTTGCAGGAAGAAGAAACGCAGGCTCAAAAGGACGTGGGTAGAGCCACCGTTTGGCTATGGGGCTTAGCCTCCATTCAAGCTCTTATTGGCATTGGGGGTATCTATTACATAGCGCGTACTCTGGACGAGACCAGGGCGGCCAACGCAACGTCCCTGCATGGCGCAAGGCAGTCGGCTAGGGCTGCCCTTGCCGCTCACGAGACCGCGGATCAAGCCCGACAAGCCAACGAGATCGCCAGAGCGACAAGCTTTAGGGAGATAAGGCCTTGGCTGCATATCCACGCCGACAGTCGACCTTCTCCTAAGTTCTCCGGTAGTGATATGATTACAGACACATATTTTACATTCACCAATATTGGGCGGTCCCCGGCGGTCGAGGTGCGCGCGTCTGGAAAGGCGTATTCGGTCGTTGGCGAAATTGATATAAAGAAAATAGTTCGAAATTTTGTGGAAGATGTGCTTGAGGGCAATTTAGATGTGCCTACTGACGTTCTAGTTGTTCCTGATGGAAGAGATACATTTAATCCTAAAGCGACTATTCCGCTTGAGCAGGCGAGCCGTGCGAATCTGGGGGAGCAGGTCTTCAGATATGGCTGTCTCTTGTTGTGTGGCGTAAGCTATAAGAGCATCTACGATGATCGGACCTTTGTCACTGTTCAGTCTTATCTTGTTCTCGGTGATCGCCGCGAGGATGGGCAGCCGCTAGGTCGGTCACCGACCGGGGTAACGCATGTATTTCCTGGTGGAGCGCTGATGCGCTAGAACCGCTCGGGAGAAAGGATCGAGATCACGGCGAGAGTTGCGGAGCGGTGCCCGCAGGGTTGACGATTGGAGGGCGGTGGGTAATCAACCTTAGCTCAACCAAGGAGCATTCAGTGTCCACCCAAAGCATGCACGAGCAGATACTCAGCGAGCTCGACGTTTGCCTCGAGCGCTTCGAGGCGCGGGCGGAAGGCAGCAAGGTGTGGCGTGAGCTTTATTTCGCGCAGCCGATCGGCGTCCGGGCGCTGACGATGACGCTGATGGTGCCTGCCGGGCCGGGGCCGCATCCGCTCGTCGTCTACATTCACGGCGGCGGCTGGATGGCCGGGCATCAGAACGTGACCAACGACAATCTCGAGAACATGAAGATTGCCGATAACCTGCTTGCTGCCGGGTATGCGGTGGCGCGTCCGGCTTACAGGTTGTCGGGTGAGGCGAAATTCCCCACCCAGCTGCACGATTGCAAAGCGGCGGTGCGCTATTTGCGGCACCACGCCGGTGTGTTCAACATCGATCCCGAGCGGATCGGCGCGATGGGCGAGAGCGCGGGCGGCCTTCTGGCGGTGATGCTTGGTCTCGAAACACCTGCCGAGTTCGAAGGCAAGGTCGGCATCACCGGACCGTCGAGCGCGGTGAAGGCGGTGGTCGACTGGTATGGCGTCATCGATTTTCTTAACCTCGATGCCCAGGCGCTGCCCGATGCGCGCGCCGTCCACGAGCCGGCGGATTCAGCTGCGGGCCGCCTGATCGGCGGCGCCATCTCGGACAATCTCGAATTGGCCCGCCGCGCCTCGCCGATCACCTGGGTCAACGCGCGTTCGGCGCCCTGCCTTATCCAGCATGGCACTTTGGACCGCATCGTGCCTTCGGGGCAGGGCATTGCCCTGTTCGATGCGTTGAAGGCTGCCGGCGTGCCGGCAGAGCTTGAGCTCATCGAAGGCGCCGAACACTGCTTCCGGGGCGTGGATACCTCGGCGATCATGCCGAGCGTCGTCCGGTTCTTCGATGTTTATCTGCGCGTGTAGTCCCCTCACCACACAAACGGCACCAGCCGTTTCGTCCGCCTCGCATACTTTTCGAACGCTGCCCCGTACCGCGCCGCCAGATGCCGGTCGAGCTGGGGCACATTGTAGAAGGCGAAGAACAGCGTCAGGCCCACCGGAATCAACCCGCCCCACGGATTGCCGGCGACCAGTGCATAGCCGGTCACCCAGAGGATATCGCCGAAGAAATTGATGTGCATCGAGAGCCCGAACAGACCACCGGTGTAGAGCTTGCCCTTGTTCTCGGGCTTTTTCTTGAAGGCGTCGCGCTGGATTTCCGAGGCGGTGTTGAGGAACGCGCCGAGAGCGAAAAGCGCAATGCCGAGAGAGGCGGGCCAGCCCAGCGGCGCAGTGTTGGGCAGGGCGATCAGCGCGAAGCCGACATAGTAGACAAAGAACGCGATGGAGATGCTCAACGCTTCTTCCCAGGCCATGTCGCGCTTCATCAGGAAGACCATCATGAACAAAAAACGCAGGAAGGTGATCACCGAGAAGCAGAAGATGACGATGTGGCGTGCCGGAACCGCCGCAGACGGGCTGAAGCCGAAAAGCGCGGCGGCATAGGTCTCCCCAGGGCCAAACAGCAGCCACGCCGAAAGCGCCAAAAGGGCGATCTCGACGAGGTTCGCGGCGATTTTCTGGGGCAGGGCGGAGGCTTTGCGTTGATAGAGATCCATGGTCAGCTTGTCTCCTTGTTCTCGAAAACGGCGGCGAGATAGAGTTCGCCTTCGAACCGCGCGACGATGGCGCGCGCTTCTTGCTCGGCATCGGCGGCTGGGATCCCGCGCTCGGCGCGGATGGTTTCGGCAAGCCGGGTGATGAGGGCATCGTAACGGGCGCGGATCGTTGTCCGGACATCCGGCAGGCGCGACAGGCTCTCGAAAAAGAACGCAAAATAGCGCGCCATGTCCTGGCCCGTGGCCTCTGCCACCTGTTCGGGCAAATGCGCGTAAAGCGCGGCCAGCGCATCCTGGCTGTCCTCCACCGAGCCCGTTACGAGCGCGTCGGGCGCGATCTCGACGAACGGCTTGAGGAAAAAGTCCGCAACGACTTCCCGATAGAGCGCCTCCTTACTCGCGAAATGATGGTAGAAGGCGCCCTTGGACACTCCACATGCTGACAGAAGCTGCGCCATCCCCGTGCCGTCATAGCCATGGGCGAGAAACAGCCCGAAAGCGGTGTGGAGAATGCGGGAGCGTGTGTTTGATTCAGGAGGTGGAGGCATGGTGCGACAAAACAAACCGACTGGTCTGTATGTAGCGTGCTCTGGCGGCGCAGTCAAGATGGGAAGCGCCCGCGAAGCGGGCCTCGAACTACGAGGGCGTGGCACGATGCACGTTGCTCCACCCCTCCCCGCCATTCGGCCATAGGCCTCATGGCCTTCTCCCCTCCAATCGTGCCACTGGCACGATTGGCCCCTTCGGGTCGGCTCGAAGTCCCCGCCAAGGGGAGGGTGCTACTCAGTGCTTGTGGTTGAGCACTGCATCACCACAAGCACTGAGTAGCACCTCCCCCCTTGCGGGGGAGGATGGGAGGGGGCATTCGGCACAAGCCGAAGTTTCCGGCTCAAAACTTATCCCCGCCCCCAAAACCTCGATTACTATACCTCTCACGGACCCGCTTTTGATGGGCGCAGGCGCAACGAACGTTTGGGCGGGACCGGTCCGGGTCCGATGGGAGTCGTCCCAGCGGAGGCCCAAACGTCACCGTGGCCAGCCACAGCGATCCTGTGGTCACCGGGGAAACCTGGCGGGGATTGGCCCCAGCCCGAGCGGACGCCAAGCCAAAAATCCCGGTCGTATGCGGCGAGGCTCGTCTCGCATCTAAAATCAGTATGAGGCGTGTCTCGCCGCATACCGTCCACGTTGTTTGACATCCGGGACCCGAGGGCCGCCGGACGCATAAGCATGCTCTCGCAAACGACCGCCGGTTGGCCGTTCAGCCAACATGTTCCGCACGCGGCTCCGGCACGTATCGCGCGAGGATGCCGCCGGTTTCGAGGGGCCTGGCTTCGGTCAGCTTCAGGGGCGTCACCGTGCTGGTTCTGAACAGCGGGGTACCCTTACCCAGCAGAATCGGTGCGATGCAAACCCGGTACTCATCGACCAGCCCGAGGTCGAGAAGCTGGTTGACCAAATCCGCGCTGCCGCGAAATCAAAGCCAGCCGCGGCGCTTGAAGTAAAAGAACGTGCCGCCCGCCGACGCCACCATCAACCCTATCGCCAGAGGGTAGCCGAAGGCCCAGTGGAGCTCGGGCATGATGGCGAAATTCATCCCGTAAATCGACGCGATGAGCGTGGGTGGCAGGAAGATGACGGCGGCCACCGAGAAGATTTTGATGATGCCGTTCTGCTCGATGTTGATCATCCCCAGCGTCGCATCGAGCAGAAAGGTGATTTTCTGGGAGAGGAAGTTGGCATGGTCGGCAAGCGAGCGGATGTCGCGCCCGAGCGTCTTGACCCGGTCGCGGATATCCCGGTTTGAGGCACGCTGAAGCGTTACATGACCGAGATAGCCGGAAAGCCGTTCGAGCGTGACGAGGCTATCGCGGATTTTCGAGTTGAGGTCGCCCTTGCGCCCGAGCGCCTTGAGGGTCGCGTTGAAGTCGGCCTTGGGGGCTTTCCTGTTGTCCGGGCGCTGGAAAATGTCATGCGAGAGCGTATCGATGTCCCCGCCGGCACGTTCGAGGACGTCGGCAAGCCGGTCGACGATGGTTTCCAAAAGCCCGATCAGCACCGTTTCGCTGTCAGTACATCCGACATCCGCGCGCTGGGTGCGCGTCGCGAAGGTCCGGAAGGCTTGTGGGTCGTGATAACGGATGGTGATGAGATGGTCGCCCGACAAAACGAAGGTGATCGGCGCCATTTCGGTATCGTCAGCATCGGTATAGGCGGGCAGGATCGCGGTCATGAAATAGGTGCCGTCTTCCGCGTAAAGCCGGGACGAGACCTCGATCTCCTCCATATCTGCGCGCGTGGGCACTGAAAGCCCCAGCCCATCTTCAACCGCGCGCTCTTCCTCGCGGGTCGGCGAGAGCAGGTCCAGCCAGATCGCATCGGCGAAATCCTCCGGTGCGCCGTCGTGGGGCTCGAGGTGGCCGGAAACGGAGCTGTAGGCTTTGAGCATGGCGGAACCCTTCTTAGCGATGCCGGTCTCCATTTGCGTACTGCGCCAGGCCGGCAAGCACAAGACACAGCCTCCGCTTCACAAGGCTGGTCCGTGATGCAACACTCGAGGCCAAACCAGTTTCACGGGCAACGGAGATCGCAGTGACCGTATTCGTCGCACTTTTGAGGGCCGTCAATGTCGGCGGCACGGGCAAACTGCCCATGGAAACGTTGCGTGCCATGTGCGCCGAACTGGGCTTTGAGAATGTGGAGACTTACATCGCGAGCGGCAATGTCGTACTGCGGAGCGACAGGAGTGCGGATGAGGTCAAGACGGCGCTCGAAGACAGGCTCGCAGAATACGCGGGAAAGCCCGTCGGCGTGATGATCCGCACCGCCGAAGAGATTGCGCAGATCCTCAAGGACAATCCGTTCCCCGATGCGCCGGGCAACAGGGTAACGGCGACCTTCCTCGACGTTCCGCCGCCCGCGGATGCACTCGACGCCATGCAGGGGCACGCCGACGAGGAAGCCGTGGCGGGAAGACGAGAAATCTACATCCACTATCCCTCGGGCATGGGCAATTCGAAACTCACGATCAAAGCCGCCAAAGCCGGAACAGCGCGTAACCTGAACACCGTCGCCAAGCTCGCGGAGATGGCCAAGGACGCCTAAAGCGTTTCCAGGAAAAGCTCTAAAGCACCTTGGTCACCTCGAGGAACCCGTTGCGCTCGGCATTGGCCTTGTTGATCGCGCTTTCCGAGCCGATGGCGACGATATGGCCGTTCCGCGCCACCTCTTCGAGCAGGTCGGCCGCCTCGCGGAAGTCAGCCTTGCTGGTCGCGAGCACCTGATCGCGCCGCTTCTGGCGGTAAGCGTCCGTCGCGCCGGTCAGCTCACGCACGAGCGCGGTGAAGCCCTTGGCGTCGGGGAGCTGGTAGGCGTCGAGATCGCCGATGGTGCCGATGATCGAGCGGGTGAGATCGGCGTCGGAAATCTCCTCGCGGAGTTTTTCCGGCGTCTTGTCGTAGACGTCGAGCGTGGCGGTGAGGTTCGGGTCGCGGTAGGAGCCGAAGGCGTAGATGCCGGCGGTCGGGTCGAAGCGGGCAAACCCGCCATAAGCGCCGCCCTCGACGCGGATCTTGTCCCAAAGATAGGTCGTGCCGAGATATTTGGTCACGACCGAAAGCGCACTGGACGGTTCATGGCCGAGCTTTCTGAGGTCGACGCCTTTGGCGACGTAGTTGACCTGCGCGGGGATCGTGAGTCCCTCGTTTTTCGGCGCCGGCAAATCGCCCCAATCGGCGAGGACGGCGGGATGCGTGGGGAGGCCAGCGAGGAAGGTTTCGAGCCGGGGCTGGAACACGGTCCAGGTTTCGGCGTCCGCCGTGACGTTCGCAATCGCAGTGGTGGCGTTGACGACATGCTCGCGGATCGCGGTCAGAGCCCTTTCGACGCTCTCCCAGTCGTTCTCGACCCGCTGTGCGAGATCGCGCAAGAAGAAGAGCTGTGAAATTCCGCCGCATTGCTCGGACAGCCAATCGGCTTCGGTCATAGCAGACCGGAGCCGGGAAAAGGCCATCATGTGCCCGGACGGTACGAGACCGGCTTCCAGCCGTGCCTTGTCCTGCGCCACAAGCTGGCGGATACGGTCGCGGTTGTCGAGCCGGGCGTCGGTAAGGATGTCGTGGGTGATCGCGAGCAACTCGTCGGATTTGTCCGCCATCGATTTGCCACGCACGATCAGCATCGCTGCCGAGCCGGCGCCATCGACCAGAGACGACGCGAACCGCTGAACGCCGATACCACCAGTTGACCGCCCGATGCGTTGGGATAGCGCGACATAATCGGCGGTACTCGTGCCTGTCTGGGTTAAAGCGCGCGAGAAGATCGGCAGATAGGGGATCAACTCGCACGGGAGGGTTTTGAGGTCGAACCCGAGGTCGAAATAGACGATGCCGTTGGTCGGCAGGTCGTGATAGAGCGTGCGAACCTTCGCGAGCGAAAGTTCCTCCGTCGGGACGGTCTTGATCTCGCGGTCGAGATCGTCGAGCGTGAGCGTCGGGATTTTGGCGAGATTTTCAGGCTTGTCCGGCGCGTTCTGGAGCGCCTTGAGCTTTTGCGTGGTCGCAACGACCCCGGCGATATCCTCCTCGCTGAACCCAGCGCGGATGGCATCGAGCCTCGCCCGTTCGGCGGCTTCCTCGCGTGCGGCCTGTTCCCTATCGGCCTTGAGGACGAGCGTCACGCGGTGGGCGTTATCGAGCAGGAGGGAGCGGATGCGGTCTTCGAGAATTGGTTTGCCAGCCGCAAGCTCGGCCTTGAGCGTTGCAAGCGCGTCTTCGTATTTGAGCGCTTCGAGAGGGTCCTTGCCATAGAGCCAATCACCCAACGCGGCGAAGAAATACATGATGCCGCGCGGATACCCGCCGGTATTCTTCTCGCGCAGTGAGAATTCGATGGTGTTGACCGTGGATTCGACGGTTGCCTTGTCGATCCCGTGCTCGGCCAGAGACGCGAGCGTGTCGAGGATCAACGTCTCGATCTGCTCTGCCGTGTCGGCGTCCGCGTTGCGCAATCCGGCATTGAACCACGGCTCGCGATAGTGCCCGTTGAGCCCGCCGATGACGCTTTCCCCAAGCCCGGACTCGGTGAGCGCCTTATAGAGTGGGGCTGCCGAATTGCCCAAGAGCGCGTGGGCGAGAACCGAGCGGCGCAGCGCTTCGACGTGGTCGTGGGTTTCCGCAATCAGCCAATTGAGCGTGACGAAGGCGGAACGCTTGTTCTCCTCGTCCGCCGGATAGGTACGGACCTCGTAGCGCGGTTCGTCGAACTTCCGCTGGATAGGCACGACCGGCGCGCGCTCGGCTTTCTCAAAGCGCGAGAGGTATTTTTCGAGGATCTCGAGGCGCTGATCGGGATCGTCGTCGCCATAGAAGACGATCTGGGCGTTGGACGGGTGGTAGTAGCGCTTGTGGAAGGCCGCGAACTGCTCATAGGTCAGTTCAGGCATTACCTTGGGGTCGCCGCCGGAGGAAAATCCGTATGTGTTGTCGGGGAAAAGTGCGTTCTGCGCATAGGTGCGCTGGACCTGATCGGGCGAGGAATAACCACCCTTCATCTCGTTGAACACCACACCCTTATAGATGAGCGGAGCATCGGCGCTTTCGAGTTCGTAATGCCAGCCCTCCTGCTCGAAGGTCTCGCGGGTGAGGAGCGGGAAGAGGACTGCGTCGAGGTAGACTTCCGTGAGGTTGTGGAAGTCCGCAAGGTTCTGACTCGCCACCGGATAGACCGTTTTGTCGGGGAAGGTCATGGCGTTGAGGAATGTGTGGAGCGAGCCCTTGAGCATCTCGACGAAGGGTTTTTTGACCGGGAACTGTTCCGATCCGCATAGGACCGAATGTTCGAGGATGTGTGCTATACCCGTGGAGTCCTCCGGCGGCGTGGCGAAGGCAATGCCGAAGACCTTGTTCTCGTCGTCGTTGATGAGCGAGAGCACTTCCGCGCCGGTTTTCTTGTGCCTGTAGTAACGCGCGAGCGCGTTCACCTCGTCGATCTGTTCTTCCCGGATCAACTCGAAGGCTTCAGCAGCGCTCATAGGGGGCTCCTCTTGGATTGGCGTCGAAGGTGACATGTAGGGCGGCCTGTGGCGCATGCCAAGGCCACTTTCATGTTACCCGCTATGGACTTGCCGGGCGGGGCGCCCCAGATTAGCCATAAGGACAACAGTTGGGGAGACGCGGAATGCGCCGGGCGATTCTAGCTGCAGCAACGGTGATGATAGCGCTTTTCCATGCTTCGCCTGGTGTGGGCCAGCAATTCAATCCGGAGCAATGTGCGGCCATCGGACCGGCAAGCGAGCGGCTTGACTGCTACGATTCGATTTTCCGGTCGGGTCGCTTCAGCGGCGGCAATGAGGAAGGAAATCCCGAAATGGGGTTGTGGGCATCAGGTGTCGAAGTGTCCCAGATCGAGGGCACCGAGAGACCGTTCGCCTCGCTCGAATCCGAGCAACTGATCCCCGCCCAACCCCGCGGACGGGCGCCGGCGCGGCTGACCATCCTGTGCCAGGACGAGCAGCCGGTCGTGCAATTCAGTTTTGCCGGGCAATTCATGGGCACCGAGACATCGCGCTCGGGATTGATTACAATCCAGTTCGACCGCCAGCCGCCGCGATCGCAATCGCTCGACCTCTCGGGGGATCGCACCGCGCTGGGGTTCTTTTCGGAGGATGACGCGCGTGCGTTTATCGACCGTCTGCTCGTCACCAACCGGCTGATTGTCCGCGCGCAGCCTCAGGGTGAGCGCTCGGTGACGGTGAGTTTTCAGATCGAGGGGATTGAACAGGCGCTCCAACCGGTGCGGGAGGCCTGTGGCTGGTAGGGACTCGCTCTTTGCCCTGAACCGTTCGCTGCGAAGTCACTCTTTTTTGACCGATAAAGGAGGACGATCATGAGCGGACTAAAAGATAAGAATTCCTCGGCGATGCTCGCGGTGAGCGACATGGAACGAGCGAAAAAGTTCTATGGCGAAACTCTGGGGCTCGAAGCCGAGAGCCAGGGGATGGGCGATGCCGTGATCTACAAGACCGGTCTGACGAAGCTGGAGCTCTATCCTTCGGAATTCGCCGGCACCAACAAGGCCAACGCGATGTCGTTCGACTGCGGCGCGGATATTCGGGCCATTGTCGATGACCTGCGCGCCAAAGGCGTCACCTTCGAAAAGTACGACTTCGAAGGGGTTACGTTCAAGGATGGCGTGCACACGTGGGATGACATGCTGTTGGCCTGGTTCAAGGACCCGGACGGCAACATCATCTTGTTGCACAATAGCTGATCGGCCGCCTTGCAGCTTGCTCGATGCGGATCGGCATGCTCAAAGCTGAGTAGGGAATCGATTTGCAAAGAGGGTGATCTCATGCTGGCCAGTATCGCGATCGGCGTCGTGGCGCTGTTGCACGCGTTTTTCGTGTATCTTGAGATGTTCGCGTGGGATCAGCCGCAGGGCCGCAAGGCGTTCGGAACGACCGAGGAGTTCGCCAAGGCGTCCAAGACGCTCGCTGCCAACCAGGGGCTCTATAACGGCTTTCTGGTGGCCGGGCTGGTCTGGGGATTGTGGCTGGGCGACGGTGGCTTTGCGATCAAGGTGTTCTTTCTTGGCTGCGTGATTGTCGCCGGTGTTTTTGGCGCGGCTACTGTGAGCCGGAAAATCCTCTATGTTCAGGCAGCGCCGGCCCTCGTTGCGCTGGCGCTGTTGCTCGCGGGGTGGTGAGGCACACCTAACCCCGGCAATATTCGGCGAAAGCCTGCAGGTATTGCTGGACTCTGGCCCGGTTCTCCGGCTCTGCCAGCGTGCGTGCGATTTCGTCTGGTGACATCTTCATGAGGTGGAGCCGCAGGAATAGCTCCTCGTTGAACCGGTAGCTCACGGTCGATAGGACCACGCGAAGGTTGGCGAGCATGTCGTCGCCCCGGTGTGAGGCATGCAGGAGCGCGATCGGCTTTGCGATGATGAGGTCGCCGGAAACGAGCCAGTCGATTGCATTTTTGAGGCCGCCGGGAATGGCGCGCACGTATTCCGGGCTGGAGATGATCACCCCGTCGCTTGCGGCAATAGCATCCATGAACATCTGCACGGGAGCGGGCAGAACCGCCCCTTCGAGATCCGGTGAAAAGACCGGCAAGCTCGCAATGCCGTCGAAAACGACAACCTCTACGCCGGGAGGCGCAGCCTGCCGAACGGAGTGTAGCAACGCGGTGTTGGTAGAATCGCGCCGGGCGCTGCCGGAGATAGCCAAGAATCGCATGGCACGAGTTGGCGCGGTTCGGGCGCGATAGTCAACTGGTCCGGCTGAACTGTCGGAACGCAACCCTGCCGCTCGTCCTTGGTGGGTTAACAACCGCAAAGAGGAGGCCGCCATGGGTGGGCTGAACACCAAATCGTCATCGGCGATGCTCGCGACAAGCGATATCGATCGGGCACGCGCGTTTTATTCCCAAACCCTTGGACTCGAGCTGGTCGAAGAGGGTATGGGCGGCGTTATGGTCTATAAGACCGGTGATACCCGTCTGCTCGTTTACGGGTCCGAGTTCGCCGGAACCAATAAAGCGAACGCTGTCGTGTTCGATTGCGGTGACGATATCGAGGCTATCGTCGAGGACCTGCGCGCCAAGGGCGTAACCTTCGAACAGTACGACTTCGAGGGTGTCACCTTCGAGAACGGCATTCACAAGGCCGGTGATTTCCGGATGGTCTGGTTCAAGGATCCGGACGGGAACATTATTCACCTCAATAGCGCCTAAGGGCTTGTCCAGAAATAACTGCGCCATCTTGCTTGGTCTTTTCGTCCCTGGCGGCGTCGCGAGAGCCGGAAATATCTCGATATTCCCGGCTGATCGCTCCTGGCCAGGACCGAAAATCCCGGCGCAATCCGGCGCAGTTATTTCTGGCCAAGCCCTAATCGCTGGCGGCAAGGAACATCCGGTAGGCCGGATTGTCGCTTTCGTCCCAATGGGGATAGCCGAGTTCATCGAGATAGGCTTCGAACATCGCCCGCTCGTGTGGCGGCACCTGGATGCCGGCGAGGACGCGGCCATAGTCCGAGCCGTGGTTGCGGTAATGGAAGAGCGAGATGTTCCAATCCGACCGCAAGCCTTCGAGGAAGCGCAGCAAGGCGCCTGGACGTTCGGGGAATTCGAAGCGGTAGAGAAGCTCGTTTTCCAATCCCTCGACGCGGCCGCCGACCATATAGCGGATGTGGAGCTTGGCCACTTCGTTATCGGTGAGGTCGAGGACGTGATGGCCATGCGCCTCGAGCTCGGTGATGATCGCGCGAGTTTCGGCGTCGCCACCCGAGAGCTTGACGCCGACGAAGATCTGCGCGTTCGCGCCCGGGGCGAAGCGGTAGTTGAACTCGGTGATGGCGCGGGCGCCCATAAGCTGGATGAAGGCGCGGTAGGCGCCGGGCTTTTCGGGGATCGTGACGGCAAGGATGGCTTCGGCGCGCTCGCCGATTTCCGCGCGTTCGGCGACGTGGCGTAGCCGGTCGAAATTGATGTTGGCACCCGAATGGATCGCGATCGCCGCTCCCGGATCGGTGAGCCTGCCCGCGTGTTTGCGCAGCCCGGCGAGCGATACCGCGCCGGCAGGTTCGGCGATGGCGCGGGTGTGGTCGAAGATGTCCTTAATCGCAGCGCAGATCTCGTCGGTGGAGACCGTGACGATATCATCGAGATATTGCTGGCAGAGCCTGAAGGTTTCCTCGCCCGCCTGTTTGACCGCAACGCCATCGGCGAAGATGCCGACTTCGTTGAGCGGGATGGGCCGGCCTGCTGCGATTGCAGCTTTCATCGAGGCGGCATCGTTGGGTTCGACGCCGATAACCCTGATGCCGGGGCGCAGGAATTTCGTGAAGGCCGCAACCCCCGCAGCCAGTCCGCCGCCGATGGGAACGTAGATGGCCGCGATGTCGGATGGGTGCTGACGCAGGATTTCCACCCCTATAGTGCCCTGGCCAGCGATGACATCGGGGTCGTCGTAGGGGTGGACGAAAACGAGGTTTTCGTCTTCGCACAGCTTGAGCGCGTGGAGCCGCGCATCATCGAAGGCATCGCCATGGATGACAACCTCGCCACCCAGCCGCTTGACGGCCTCGACTTTGATCGAGGGTGTCGTGGTGGGCATGACGATGACCGAACGCACGCCCATCCGGGTCGCCGAATAGGCGACGCCTTGCGCGTGGTTGCCCGCCGATGCACAAATGACGCCGCGGGCCCTTTCGTCCGCTGAAAGGCTGGCGAGCTTGTTGTAGGCGCCGCGCAGCTTGAACGAGAAGACCGGTTGGAGATCCTCGCGCTTCAAGTAAATCGCGCGTCCCAAGCGGTCCGAGAGCGGCCCCATTCTTTCGAGCGGGGTTTCAACGGCAGCGTCGTAGACCGAGGAGGTCAGGATGCGGCGGATATAGTCGTCTTGCATGGTCTATGGTCCGGTTGATGGCCGGACCATAGACCTCTGGCTTGGCGATGCAACCGTCCGCTAGCCGGCGCGCCGCTCACCCCTCATCTCGGCGACCTCGGCGCGGAGGGCTCGGACCTCGTCGAGCAGGATGGCGGTCTCCGAGAGCATCTTGGCGCGCGAGTCGTCGGCTGCCGAGTCGTGCTCCTCCTGCATGGCCGATACGATGACACCGATGAAGAGATTGAGGACCGCGAAGGCGGTGCAGACGATGAAGGGCACGAAGAAGGCCCAGGCGTAGGGGTGGACCTCCATCACCGGCCGCACGATGCCCATCGACCAGCTTTCGAGCGTCATGATCTGGAAGAGCGAATAGAGCGATGCGCCGATCGAGCCGAACCATTGGGGGAAGCTCTCGCCGTAGAGCTTGGTGGCCATGACGGCGAAGACGTAGAAGACCAGGGCCAACAGGACGATGATCGAGGCGAGGCCGGGCAGGGCCGCGATGAGGCCGCCGATGACCTTGCGCAGCGATGGCACCACCGAGATGAGTCGCAGCACCCGCAAAATGCGTAGCGCGCGCAGGACCGAGAAGGCGCCGGTCGAGGGCAAAAGCGCGATGGCGACGATGACAAAATCGAAGACGGACCAAGGGTCGCGGAAAAAGCGCAGGCGATGGGCATAGAGCCGCACCGCGATTTCGACGACGAAGATGCCCAAAATCAGCGTATCGAGCGCCATGAGGAAGCCGCCGAAACGCGCCATCATTTCGGGCACGGTCTCGAGCCCCAGCGTGACCGCGTTGATAACGATGACAGTGACGATGAATTGCTCCCAGCGTCGGGAGGCTACGATGGCTATGAGTCTGTCGCGCATGGGGTCCGATCGGGCATGTGTCACATTGGCGAAGAAGGGAAAGCTCAACGCGGTGCGGCGGTCAAGATGGGTCTTTACATTTCCAAGTTTTTATATAACACTTTGGATATTTAAGGCGGTACAGTACACGGAAGGAGCCGATCATGCCCAAACCAGTGGATGTCACTCTCCCCAACGACACAGAGATCGTGGTCAAGCGCAGTTTTGACGCGCCGGCCGAGATGGTGTTCGACTTTTACACAAAGCCCGAGCTCGTCCGGCAGTGGATGCTGGGGCCCGATGGGTGGTCGATGCCGGTGTGCGAGATCGATCTTCGGGTTGGCGGCGGTTATCGCTATGTCTGGCGTGCCGATGACGACTCGCACGAATTCGGCGCCACCGGGGAATATCACGAGATCGAGGCCCCGACCCGCATCGTCAATACCGAACGCATGGACGGGTTCGACGGCAAAAGCCTGTGTACGCTGACGCTCGAAGAAGCCGGCGGCAAGACGCTGATGATCTCTTCGATGGTGTTCGACAGCCGCGAAGCGCGCGACGGCGCGGTGGCGACCGGGATGACCGACGGTATGGCGCAGAGCTTCGACCGGATGGAAGAGGCCATGCAGGCCCAGGCGGCTTGAACGATCCTCACAACGCCCGGAAGCCGGGCGTTGCACGCTTTCCTCCGCGAAAAAAATCCAAAACTTATCCCCGCGTCACGCGGTTCGGTTAGTGTTGTGGCACGGTGAGATTGTTGCGCCCGATGGCGCCGCTCTTGCCGCATGAAACACATCTTCCGAGCAGAACCGATGACTGAACTCTCCGGTCCCGATTGGGACGCGGTGCGGCGTGACTATGTGGCGGGCATCATCGATGTCGAGGAAATCGCCGCGCGTCACGGCGTCACCAAAAACCAGATCGACTACTACCGCGCCAAGGCGTGCTGGCCAAAACGCCGCCCCGGCGCGAACCGGCCGGTGGGGCTCGACATCATCCGGCGCATGATCCGGCTGATCGACATCCAGGTCGCCGCGCTCGAAGAGGAAATGCGAAAGGCAGGCAGCATGAGCGCAACCGAAATCCGAACGCTCGAAACCATGACCAAGACGATCGACCGGCTGATCGCGATGGATACGACCGAAAGCGGCAAACGCGCCAAGCCGGAGCAAAAGCCCGATCCCGAGCTCGAAGCGATCCGCGAGCGGCTGGTAAGCCGCATTCAGGCGCTCGAGACCGAATAGGTGAAGCCGCTCACAAAGGCCCAAAAGCTGAGGCTGCTGGCCCGCGTCGCGACGATGACGCCCGAAGAGCTCAGGGCTTTCATGTATTATTGGCACATCTGGGCGCGCGACGAGCAATTGCCGCCTGACGGGGACTGGACAACCTGGCTTTTGATCGGCGGGCGCGGATCGGGAAAGACCCGCGCCGGGGCCGAATGGATCCGAATGCTGGCGACCGGCGAGGAGCCGGTTTCGCCCATCGCGCTGGTGGGCGAAACCATGACCGAGGCCCGCGCCATCATGGTCGAAGGCGTTTCGGGGCTCCTGCGGGTTCATCCGCGCGAGGACCGGCCGCGTTTCGATGCGGGCCGCGACCGGGTCGTCTGGCCCAACGGCGCCAAGGCGTTTCTGCTGCCGGCCAATGACCCCGAGCGGTTTCGCGGACCCCAATTCGCCGCCGCCTGGTGCGACGAAACGGCCAAATGGCCCAAGGCGGAAGCGGCGTGGGATATGTTGCAGTTCGGGCTCCGGCTGGGCCCGCATCCGCGCCAGCTGGTGACCACGACGCCGAAATCCACGCGGCTGATCAAGCGGCTGATTGCCGATCCGGGAACGGTGAGCGCGCGAATGAAAACGGACGCCAACAAGGACAATCTGGCGCCGCATTTCCTCGCCGCCATCGTCGACCGCTATCGGCAGACGGCGCTGGGGCGGCAGGAGCTCGAGGGCGAGATTATCGAGGAAATCGAGGGCGCGCTCTGGAGCCGCGCGGATTTCGACCGGCGGCGCACCGACGCAGTGCCCGAATGCGAGCGCGTCATCGTCGCCGTCGATCCGCCGATGACCGGCAGCGCGAAATCGGACGCGTGCGGGATCGTCGTGGCGGGACGCAGGGGCGACATGGCCTTCGTCCTCGCCGACCGGACGGCCTCCAAGCTCACGCCGACCGGCTGGGCGCGGGTGGCGATCAAGGCGTTTTACGAGTTCGCGGCCGACGCGATCATCGCCGAGGTGAACCAGGGCGGGGATCTGGTCAAGGCGGTGCTGGCGCAGGTGGACCCGCTGGTGCCGGTCGTGGCCGTGCGGGCCAATCGCGGCAAATGGGTACGGGCCGAGCCGGTCGCTGCGCTTTATGCGCAGGGGCGGGTGGTGCACTGCGGGGCGTTTGACGCGCTTGAGGATGAGATGTGTGCGTTCGGGCCGGACGGGCTCGCGGAGGGGCACTCGCCGGACCGGGTGGATGCGCTGGTGTGGGCGGTGGGGGAATTGCTGCTGCGGGGGAGTGTGCCGAAGGTACGGTTTTGAGGGGCGCGCGTAAGAACGGCGAGAGCAATACTATTGGGTGTGAGGCTGACTGATTCCGATTTATAGGTGAGTGTCCATGGCTTATGACTTCAATATCTTCGAGCGTTCTGCTGCGAAGCTCCAGGACATGGGACGTTTCCAGGATGCGCTGGAGGTCTATATGTTCATGGCCGATGGAGACCCTTCGCTCGATGCCGGCTATCTGGGCATGCGCATCGCTGAATGCTATGAGGCAATGGGTCGGATGCGAGAGGCAAAATATTGGCATGGTCGGGCCGTGGAGGAGAACCCCGGCGTTTGGCAGGTCAGTGAAAACGCGCGCGAACGCCTGCAGGACTTGCCCATAGAGCACCTTCTGATTTCAGATTGAGGTCGCTCGTGACTGATTACATCGGCCCCCCGGTCAATTTCACAATCAGCGATAGCGCCAAGCGGATGATCGCCGTGGTCAAGGCCGATCCGCGCGGTTCATTTCGAGAACAAGGTACTCGATTATTCCGAAGACCGGTTTTTTCCTGAGGGACCCGGACGGGACGGAATAGAGACGCTTGCGCTTCGGTGGCTCCACACTTGTGTTGACTTCCACAGAAGTGTTGAATAGCTTACATTCATGAATGCCAGCGAATTCAAACGATGGCTTGCCAAGCAAGGCTGCACCTTCGAGAGGCATCGGGGCGGGAGCGGCCATTTAACCGTGCACCGAGACGGAAAGACTTCGCAATTGCCTATGCACGGTGGGGCCAAAGAGCTTGGTACCGGCTTGGTCAACAAGATCAAGAAGGATTTGGGCCTCAAGTGAAAGGACAGAGTATGTGGTATGAAGTTGTCCTAAAACCCGACGACAATGGAACGTGGCTGGTGACGGCGCCCGCATTCCCGGAAGTGGTCAGCTTTGGGGAAGCGCAGGAGGATGCCTACCGGAACGCCCGCAACGCCATTGAGGAGGCGATTGCCCGCCGGATCGCGCATGGCGAGGATATTCCCGCGCCGCTCGACGAAACGACTGGACGTGGCTGGTTCGTCGAGATGTCCGCTTTGGTGCTGCTGAAGTCGGCGCTTTATATGATCATGCGGGAAAAAGGATGGACGCGGGCGGACTTGATGCGGGCGCTCGACTGCAAGCGTGAGCATGTGGATCGGCTTTTCCGGCTCGAACACAATTCGCGGCTGGACAGCCTTGAAGACGCGTTCAAGGCGTTGGGCCATCCTTTGCGCTTCGATATGAAATTTCCGAACGCGGCCTGACGAGCGATCATTCACCATGACCCTATTTATTGCCTGCCTAATAATCTACGGTCTGGATCTACCCTGGTGGCTCTACTTGGTAGCTGTCGTTGTCTGGGTAGGTCGCTCTATCTGGCAGATGCGGGGCGAGGATGATTTTCGTCGAAAAATCGACGGCTTGCGCGCTGATGTCAGGAGAAATTAGGCGGCTCGCCTGACGCTGAATAACTCCACACCAGCACGGCACTAGATGCTTGCGCCAAGCTGGTGAGACTTTTTTGGTGACAAACTTATCCCCGCGTCACGGCGCCGGGGTATGATGCTTGTACGGTGGGGATGATGCGGCCAGGTGGGCCGCTGACCCGCCAGGATTTTCCAAAAAACAAAACGAGGACCCGATGCCGCACTGGTGGAACCGCCTTTGGGGCGGGCGATCGCGCTTGCCTACTGAAACCAAGATGGCCGGGAGCCAGAGCTTTTTTGCGCTGAGCCCGCTCGGGACGGGCGGGGTGACGCGGAAGGGGTTCGTGGCCTTGGCCAATGAGGGGTTTGCGAAAAACCCGGTGGTTTATCGCTGTGTGCGGCTCGTCGCCGAGAGCGCGGCGCGGGTGCCGTTGGAGGTGCGCGATGGGGCGCGGGTTCTGACGGATCATCCGGTGCTCGATCTCGTCGCCCGGCCCAACCGGCGGCAGACGGGGGCGGCGCTTTTGGAGAGCGTTTATAGCTACCTGCAGACCGCGGGGAATGCTTATCTCGATGCGGCGCTGGTCGAGGGCGCGGTCAAAGGGCTTTATGGGCTGCGGCCCGACCGGATGGCGGTGATCGCCGGGGGCGACGGATGGCCGGTGGGGTTCAGTTATACCGCCAATGGGCGGACGATGAAGCTGATGCTCGATACCGAGCCCATCCCGCGGGTGCTGCACCTTTCGCTCTTTCATCCGCTCGACGATCATTATGGCTTCGCGCCGGTCGAGGCGGCGCAGGCAAGCCTTGAGACGCATAATGCGGCTTCGCGGTGGAACAAGGCGCTGCTCGAGAACGCGGCGCGGCCTTCGGGTGCGTTGGTTTATAGCGCGGCGGCGGGGAATTTGACCGAGGATCAGTATCAGCGGCTGAAGGTGGAACTCGAAGAGGGGTTCGCCGGGGCGGTCAATGCCGGGCGGCCGATGGTGCTCGAAGGCGGGCTCGATTGGAAGTCGATCGCGCTTTCGCCGCGAGACATGGATTTTCTCGAAGCCAAGAACGCGGCGGCGCGGGAAATCGCGCTGGCCTTCGGGGTACCGCCGATGCTGTTGGGCATACCGGGGGACAATACGTACGCCAATTACGCGGAGGCGAGCCGGGCGTTGTGGCGCCAGACGGTCATCCCGCTGGTGAGGCGGGTGACCGCCGAGCTTTCGGCCTGGCTGGCGCCGGCGTTCGAGGGGGCAGAGCTGGTGCCGGATTTCGACGGCATCGAGGAACTGGCCGCCGAGCGGGCGGCGGAGTGGAAACGGGTCGGGGAGGCGGATTTCTTGAGCGACGCCGAGAAGCGGGAGCTTCTGGGGTTCGGAAGGAGGTAGCCATGGACGAGATCACCAAAGCCGTCCTCGAAAGGGGCGATCTGGCGCATTTGGCGCTGTTTTTGTGGGCGAGCGGCGCGAGTGCGGCGCTCGTTTTTGTTTTGCGCGAGCTTGTCGCAGCCAACCGGCGGTTCAACACCTTCGTGACCGAAATCGCGCATCTCAACAAGCTGTTCAGGAGCAAGGACTGATGGGGAAAAAGACGACCAGGCGCAAGGGGACGGCACGCGGGGCTGAGGCGGAGGACGTGTTCCGGCAGTTTGCCTGGAACCTCGCCGGAACGCTGAAAAAGCCCGGCGTGAAGGCAGCGCCTGCGGCCAAGCCGGATGCGCGCACATGAGCGTTGCGATTGACGCAGATGGGCGGTTTTCCGGCTATGCCTCGATCTTTTCGGTGCCCGACCAGGGCGGGGACGTGGTGATGCCGGGGGCGTTTTCCGCTTCGCTCAAGGCGCGGACACCTGCGAGGGTGAGGCTTTTGTTTCAGCACGATCCCAAGGAGCCCATCGGGCTTTGGGACGAAATCGCCGAGGACGCGCGGGGGTTGCGGGTTTCCGGGCGGCTGCTCGACGGGGTGCCGCGGGCGCAGAGCTTGCGGGCCTTGATCGCCAAGGGGGCGATCGACGGGCTCTCCATCGGGTTCCGCGCCGTGCGCGCGAGCCGCGACGGGCGGACGGGGACGCGGCGGCTGTGGGCCGTGGACCTTTGGGAAATCTCCATCGTCACCTTTCCGATGATGGATCAGGCGCGGATTGCCTCCGTGCCTTCGGGCGCGGAGACCGCGCAATTGGCCGCAACGCTGGGCGCGGCGGCGCAACTCTTTAGAGCCTGACACAAAAGTCTGACGGGTCGGCTTGGCGGGCCTTTATTGCCCAGAAGCAGGGGGGGAATTTGAGCCAATATGTTCAATATTGCCCCAAATTCCCCCCTGCTTCTGACCAAAAATGCCTCGCCAATCCTCAACCGCAGACTTTTGGGTCAGGCTCTCAAAACTGAAAAAGGACGATCGATGATCAAGACCGAGGAACCGCGCCTTGAAAACAAGGCGGCGGCAACGCCTGCTGGCGGCGATGTGAACGCGCTTTTTGCCGAGTTCATGTCGGCGTTCGAGGAATTCAAATCGACCAACGACGCGCGGCTCGCCGAGATCGAGAAGCGCGGGGGCGCCGATGCGCTTTTCGAGGACAAGCTCGATAGGCTCAATACCCTGCTCGACGGGCAGAAAGCGGCGCTCGACAAGGCCGCGGTGGAGCGGGCACGTCCGGCGCTCGAAGGTGGCGTGGCGCACGGGGGCGACGAATATAAGGATGCGTTTTCCGCCTATGTGAAGCGGGGTGAAGAGAAGGCGCTTTCGATAGGGTCGAACCCCGATGGCGGATATCTGGTGCCCGCCGAGACGGAGACCGAGATTACGCGGCTTCTGACGACGGTCTCGCCCATGCGGGCGATCTGCGGTGTGCGGCAGGTGTCCTCCTCGGTCTATAAGAAGCCGATCACGGTTTCGGGGCCGCAGGTGGGCTGGGTCGGGGAGACCGGCGCGCGGGCGCAGACGACGTCGCAGACCATCGACGAATTGAGCTTCCCGACGATGGAGCTCTATGCGATGCCGGCGGCGACGCAGAATTTCCTCGACGACGCGGCGGTCGATGTCGGGCGCTGGATCGCCGAGGAGGTGAATGCGGCGTTCGCCGAGCAGGAAACGAGCGCGTTCATCGCGGGGGACGGGGTCAATAAGCCGACGGGCTTCCTCGATGCGACGATTGTGGCCGAGGACAGCTGGTCCTGGGACAATCTGGGGTATGTCGCGACGGGCGTCGACGGGGATTTCCCTGGCGGGACAGCTCCGGTGGACGCGTCGGATGTGCTCATTGACCTCGTCTATGCGCTCAAGGCTGGCTACCGGCAGAACGCGACCTGGCTGATGAACCGCTCGACGCAGGCGGCGGTGCGCAAGCTCAAGGACGCGGATGGGAACTATCTCTGGCAGCCGGCGGCGCAGGCCGACGGGCGCGCTTCGCTGATGGGCTTCCCGCTGGTCGAGGCGGAGGACATGCCGGATATCGGCACGGATACGACGCCGATTGCGTTTGGGGATTTCCGGCGGGGGTATCTGATCGTCGACCGGCAGGGCGTGAACGTCTTGCGCGATCCTTATAGCGCCAAGCCTTATGTGCTGTTCTATACGACCAAGCGCGTGGGCGGCGGGATTGCGGATTATGACGCGATCAAGCTCTTGAAGTTCGGCATCAGCTGATCGGCTGGCGAAAGCCGGCGCGGCCCCTCATCCGGTTGGGTGAGGGGCTTTTCTCCCAACAAATCAAAGAGAACAGTAGATGACTTCCTATCTTCTCGCCGGGCCGGCGGAGGAGCCGGTTTCGCTCGTTCGGGCGAAGGAATTCCTGCGCGTCGACGATACGGCCGAGGACGGACTGATCGAGGCGCTGATTACGGCGGCGCGGATCCATGTCGAGAGCACGACGGGGCGGGCGCTGATTGCGCAGAGCTGGCGGGTGGTGCTGGATGGGTGGCCCGAGGATCGGGTGATCCGGCTGCCGGTTTCGCCGCTGATCGCGCTGACCGAGGTGCGGGGTTACGACGATGCGGGCAACGCAACGATCATAGATGCCGCCCAGTTTCTGCCGGATGGGCAGGCGGTCCCCGCGCGGCTGATTATGCCCGCGAATATCGATGGCACACCTGTTCTGCGCGAGCGGATGGGGATCGAGATCGATTATGTCGCCGGGTTCGGGGCCGGAGCGGCGGATGTCCCTGCCGATCTCGTCCAGGCGCTGCTGACGCTGGTGGCGTACTGGTACGAGCATCGCGATGCGGTGTTGATGGCTGGAGCGGGCGCCGTTGTGCCAGCCGGGTTCGACCGGCTGGTGGCCAATTACAAACGGGTGCGGCTGTGAGAGCCGAAATCCCCCCGGTCGGAACGCTGCGCGACCGGGTGCAATTACAATCGCGGCAAACGGTGGAGGATGCCGGTGGCGGACACGAGGCGATTTATGTGCCGCTGACCAGCGTCTGGGCGCGGGTGACGAGCCGGTCGGCGCGGTTCGCGGCGATCAATGACGGGCGCGCGGCGGCATCTTCGCATGTGGTTGTCATGCGGTATCGGTCGGATCTCAGGCCGGGGGACCGGATCGTCTATCGCGGGCGGCGGCTCGAGGTGGTGGCGACCGAGGATATCAACGGGCGCCGGGCCTATCTCTCCTGCTTGTGCAACGAAACGGCGATGGTGGGGTGATGAGCGCGCTCAACGATATTCAGGCCGCGCTCGTGGCCGCGTGGAAGGCGGATGCGCCGCTAACGCTATTGGTCGGAGATGCGATGTTCGATAGCCCGCCCAGGGACAAAACACCCCCTTATGCAGCGATCTTTCGACACGACGCGGTCCCGCGCGACGGAGACGAGACGCCGGGGCTGGCGCACCGGCTCGTCATTCATTGCTGGGTACCGCATCCCTCGCGACGGGCGGCGCTAGAAATTGCGCATCGGATCGAGCGGGTTGCCGTGACGGGGGCGTTGGCGCCCGCGGAAAACACCATCACGCTGCGCCGCCATATGCGGACGGAGACCGTGGTCGACCTGGCGACAGGTCGGGCGCGGGCGGCGGTGCATTTGCGGGTTCATTCCGAGCCCATCAATTAGAGCGCGTTGCGCTCCAAGTCTTTATTTTGTCGCGTTTCCGAACCGCAAAAGTGGTTCCCGCTTTTGCTGGAAACGCTCGTAGGAGAACACGACTATGGCGGCCCAAAGCGGCAAGGATATGCTTTTGAAGCTCGACCAGACAGGGTCGGGGAGTTTTCTCACCGTGGCGGGACTGCGCACACGGTCGCTGGCGTTCAACGCGGCGAGCGTGGATACGACCGATGCCGAGAGCGCGGGGCGATGGCGGGAGCTGCTCGCCGGGGGCGGCATCAAACGCGCGTCGGTGTCCGGGGCGGGGATTTTCAAGGACAAGGCGTCGGATGCGGAAATCCGGTCGCTGTTCTTTGCCGGGGCGATCCGGGATTGGCAGTTGATCTTGCCCGATTTCGGGACGGTCGAGGGGCCGTTCCAGATCGTGGCGTTGGAATTTGCCGGGGACCATGCCGGTGAGGTGACGTTCGAACTGGCGCTTGAGAGCGCGGGGGAGCTGACGTTTGCTGCAGGCTAAGGCCAGTCGCGGGCGGTGTGGATGACGCGGAGGATGGTGACGGTGTTTTCGTCGATGCCGTAGACGAGAATGTAAGGCAGGCGCGGGACGAGTTTTTCGTAGGTGCCTGCTTGTCTGCCCGGTCGCCCGGTGGACAATTTGCCCAGCCTTTCACCAGCAAGATTTATGGCGTCGGCTACACGCAGAGCGGCGGCTTCATTGTCACGCGCGATATAGGCAACTTGTCCGCGCAATTCGTCGAGCGCTTTACGCGACCACCTTACCTTCACGGTCAGCTTGCTTTCTTGTTCGCCTTTTCAATTTCGGCGTAGAGCTCGGCCATCGCGTCTTCATGACTAACCACCCGACCGGCTTTCACATCCTCGATTCCCTCCTGGATTTTTTCGCAAATCTCCAACTCGCGCGTCGCATAGGCGTCGAGCGCCTTGGCGGCGAGAAAGGATTTGGAGCGTTGGGTGAGTTCGGCGATGCGGTCGAGCTTGGCCTTGGTCTCGGGCGAGATACGGACCGTGAGGGTAGTGGTTTCGGGCATGGCGGCCTCCTGAGGCAGGTGTGCACATGTGCACACAACACAATCACTCTGAACACAAATTAACACAATCAAGGAGCGGCACAAATGGCCAATCCCCTAAGGGGTGAAATCTCCGCCGAGATTGGCGGGGAGACGATGACGCTGTGCCTGACGCTCGGCGCGCTGGCTGAACTCGAGGCGCGGCTGGGCGCGGGGGATCTCAATGGGCTCGCCGAACGGTTCGCGCAGGGACGCATTTCGGCGCGGGATCTGACGGCGATCATCGGTTCGGGGCTGCGCGGAGGCGGGCATGCGGTGACCGATGACGACCTTGCGCGGATGCAGATCGAAGGCGGGCTCAAGGGCGCGGCACGGATTGCGGTGCGGTTGCTCGAAGCCACGTTCGGGGAGGGCACATGAGCCGGTTTCCCTGGCAGGAGGCGATGCGGTTCGGGCTCGGGACGCTACGGCTGCCGCCCACCGCATTTTGGGCGATGACGCCGCGCGAGCTGGCGGCGGCACATGCGGGGCTGACGGGGCGCGGGACGGCTAAGCCGCTCGACCGCGCGGGGTTTGAACGGCTGATGGCGGCGCATCCGGATGGAGGTGAGAATGGCCGACGGGTTTGACGATGATTTCGACGGTGAGCTCGATGCGATTTCCGACGAACTCGAGCGCATCCGCGATCTTGGGGATGCCGTGGGCAATACGCTGACGCGGTCTTTGCGCGGCGCGATTCTTGAAGGGCGGTCGCTCAAGGGGCTTTTGGGCGATATCGCGGCGGCGTTTGCGCAGATTGCGCTCAAGGCGGCGCTGGCGCCAATCGGGAATTTGGTTTCGGGGGTCGTCGAGAGCGTCTTTGCCGGGTTCAATCCGGCGCTCGGCGGTTCCTCGCTATCCAGCGGCGGCGGGCTGGCCGCGCCGCGCTATCTGCCGGGCGAGGGGCAATGGGGCGGCCTCTCGTCTAACGCGGGCATGGTTGGAACGGTGGGAGGATTGCCGGGCGCCGCGAGCGCTCCCGCAGCGCCCGGCGTCAATGTGACGTTCAATGTTGCAACGCGTGACGCGCAGAGCTTTGCGACCGCAGAGGCGGAGGTGAGCGCGATGCTCCTGCGCGCGGTGCGGCGCGGGACGCGGGGGGCGTGATGGCGTTTCACGATGTGAGATTTCCGCTCGATATCGCGCTTGGCGCTCAGGGCGGGCCGCAGCGGCTGACGGATATCGTGACGCTTGCCTCCGGACGCGAGGAGCGCAATGCGCGCTGGGCGCACGCACGGCGGCGGTACAATGCCGGGTACGGGATCAAGTCGCGGGCGGATATGCGCGTTGTGCTTGAGTTTTTCGAGGAGCGGCGCGGGCGGTTTCATAGCTTCCGGTGGCGCGATGCGCTCGATTATTCCTCGGCGGCAGATGGTGGCGCACCTTCAGCGAGCGACCAGGTGTTGGGGACGGGGGACGGGAACGCAACCGCATTCCCATTGCGCAAGCGCTATGGTGCCGGGTTCGATCCGTATTGGCGGGCGATCACCAAGCCCGTTTCCGGTTCGGTCTCGGTCGCGGTGGATGGGGTGGTTACGGACGTTGGGGCCTTCTCCGTCGACACCGTGGCCGGGATCGTCACGCTCGATGCAGCACCGGCATTGGGCGCGACGGTGACGGCCGGGTTCACCTTCGACGTGCCGGTGCGGTTTGATACTGACAGGCTCGATATCGAACTGGCCGATTTCGACGGCGCGATTGCGCCCAATATTCCCGTGATCGAGGTGATCGGCGAATGAGGGATTTTTCGACTGGCTTTGCCGCGCATGTCGGATCCGGTGCGACCACGCTATGCTGGTGCTGGAAACTGGTGCGCGCCGATGGGGTGACGCTCGGGTTCACGGATCATGACGTTGCGCTGAGCTTCGATGGGGTCACATATACGCCGGCGCATGGCCTCGATGGCGGGGAGACCGTGGCGCGGACGGGCGCGCAGACGCAGACCGCCGAGGTTCTGGGGGTATTGCACGCCGATGCGATCACCGAAGCCGATATCGCCATGGGGCGGTATGATGGCGCGCGGGTCGAGAGCTGGCGCGTCAACTGGAGGGACGTCGGAGAACGGCATCTGATGCGCGCGGATACGATCGGGGAGATCGTGCGCGAGGACGGGGTATTTCGGGCTGAACTGCGCTCGGGG
Source organism: Pelagibacterium halotolerans (assembly GCF_044811015.1). Lineage (GTDB taxonomy): Bacteria > Pseudomonadota > Alphaproteobacteria > Rhizobiales > Devosiaceae > Pelagibacterium > Pelagibacterium halotolerans_A. The sequence goes on along the minus strand of NZ_CP085243.1, from coordinate 1,256,424 downwards.
CAGTATGCGCTCAACGTGCCCAAGGGGCGGGTCTATCACCATTTGTGCGACGCCCGGCTCGGGGATGGGCGGTGCGGGCTTGTGCTCGGGCCGACAGGGTTCAAGGCGGATGCGGTGGTAACGGCGGTCGAGGGTGGCGCGCGAATTACGGTTTCGGGGCTTTCGGGGTTTGCCGATGGCTGGTTCGCCTATGGGCACGTTTCGTGGACGAGCGGTGCGCGGACCGGAATCGAGGACGGCATTTCCGTTCATTCCGGCGCGGTGATCACGCTCGACCAGACGGTGGCCGACAGTATTGCGGTGGGTGACGCGCTGACTGTCTATGCGGGGTGCGACAAGCAGTTTTCGACCTGCAAGAGCAAGTTCAACAACGCGGTCAATTTCCAGGGATTTCCGCATATTCCGGGCAACGATTTCCTGATGCGCTATCCCAGTGAGGATGACCCGATGACGGGCGAGGGCTTCGTCAAATGAAGGCGCGGGTCGTATCCGAAGCGCGGCGCTGGCTGGGGACGCCTTACCGGCATCAAGGGGCCGCTTTGGGCGCAGGCTGTGACTGCCTGGGCCTGGTGCGCGGAGTGTGGCGGGCGCTCTATGCCGCCGACCCCGAGCCCTTGCCGCCCTATGCCGCCGACTGGCGGCGTAACGATGCGCGCGACGCACTGGAAGTGGCCGCAGAGCGGTATTTCGTGCCCGCTCGCGGACCGAAGGCGGGGCAGCTCGTGCTGTTTCGGCTGATGCGGAAATATCCGGCTCGGCACTGCGGGATCATGGTGGCGGACGATCGGTTCATCCACGCGCAGGAACAGATCGGGGTCGTCGAGGCGTATCTGGGAGAGGCCTGGGCGCGTCGGGTCGCCGGGTGTTTCGATTTTCCAGAGATGTCAGGCGGCAACGCGCGCTGATGAGGGCAGCGTGCCCGTGGCCAGCAGTGCCAATTTCGAACGAGTTGTTGAGGACATTCCATTGGCGACACTTGCATTATCCCTCGCCGGGCAGGCGCTGGGCGGGGCTATTGGCGGGCCGTTTGGCGCCGTCGTGGGGCGGGCGCTTGGCGCTCTGGCCGGCAACGCCGTCGATCAGGCGATTTTCGGCGCCCGTCCGGAGCGCTCGGGGACGGATATCCGGCTGTTCGGGTCGACCGAGGGCATCGCCGTTCCGCGCGTTTATGGTTGGAGCCGGGTTGCGGGGAATATCATCTGGGCGACGGACCTTGAGAAAATCGCGTCCGAGAGTGCGGGGGCCAAGGGGTTCGGTGGCGGTGACGAGGAGGTGATTGCCGCGAGTTTCGCGCTGGCGCTGTGCGAGGGTGAAGTCGCGCATCTGGGGCGGATCTGGGCGGATGGGAAGCTATTGGAGACCGAGGGGCTGAAGATCCGGTTCTATCGCGGGACGGCGGATCAGCAGCCGGACAGTTTTATCGCGGCCAAGCAGGGGGTAGGGAATGCGCCGGGGTATCGGAACGTTGCCTATCTCGTTTTCGAGCAATTGCCGCTCAAGCCGTTCGGCAACCGCATTCCCAATCTCAGCGTCGAAATCTGTAGGCCGGTAGGGGATCTCGAGGCGTCGATAAAGGCGGTGTGCGTGATCCCTGGCTCGACGGAGTTCGGGTACGATCCGACGCCCCGCGTGCGGGTTCTCGGGGAAGGGCGCGCGGCGGCGGAGAATACGCATGTGAGCGCCGAGCGCTCGGATTGGGATCTTTCCGTGGACGAGTTGACGGCGCTTTGCCCCAATCTCGAACATGTGGGGCTCGTCGTGGCCTGGTTCGGGACGGATTTGCGGTGCGATCAGTGCGTCGTCGAACCCCGGACCGAGGCGGCGGTGCGAGAGATCAAGGATACCGAATGGGCGGTGGCGGGGCGGACGCGGGCAACCGCGAATACGGTCTCGCTGGCCGATGGCGCGCCAGCCTATGGTGGGACGCCTTCTGACGCGGCGGTCAAGGCAGCGATCGCCGACCTTTCCGCGCGCGGGATTTCGGTGACGCTTTATCCGTTCGTGATGATGGACATTCCGGCGGATAACACGCTGACCGATCCTTATACGCTTGGCGTAAGGCAGCCGGCTTATCCTTGGCGGGGGCGCATCACATGTTCGCCGGCGCCGGGCGTGACGGGGTCGCCCGACGGGTCCGCGAGCGCGGTGGCGCAGGTCGATACATTCATCGCCAACGGCTATCGCGAAATGATCTTGCACTATGCCCAACTCGCGCAGGAGGCGGGCGGAGTGGACGCCTTTCTGATCGGTTCGGAAATGCGGCACCTGACGTGGGTCCGGTCGGGCGCGACGAGCTTTCCCTTCGTCGATGCGCTCAAGGACCTTGCCGCCGATGTGCGGGCGATCGTCGGGGGCGGGACCAAGATCACCTATGCGGCGGACTGGTCGGAATATTCCGGACTTCAGCCCGAGGACGCGCCGGGGGACAAGATCTTTCACCTCGATCCGCTGTGGGCGGACGCCAATATCGATGCGGTCGGGATCGACAATTATATGCCTATGGCCGATTGGCGCGATGGGAGGGATCATGCGGATGGGGCAGAGGCCGCGACGATCTATGATCTCGACTATCTCAAGGGCAATATTGCGGGCGGGGAGGGGTTCGACTGGTACTATGCCAGTGATGCCGACCGCGACGCGGGGGTGCGAACGCCGATTGTCGATGGAGCGCACGGGGAGGACTGGGTCTATCGGTACAAGGACCTCGTCAACTGGTGGAGCCAGCCGCATCACAACCGTGTGGATGGAGTGCGCGCGGCGAGCGCCACGGCGTGGGTGCCCGAGAGTAAGCCGATCTGGCTGACGGAAGTCGGCTGCGGGGCGGTGGACAAGGGACCGAATGCGCCCAACGCGTTTGGCGATCCCAAGAGCTCGGAAGACAAACGCCCGCCGTTTTCTTCCGGCGTGCCCGATCCGCTGGTGCAGCGGCAGGCACTGCGGGCGGTGCACCAGTATTGGAAGGAAGCCTCGGGCAATCCGGTCTCTTCGGTATATTCCGGGCGGATGCTCGATACGGACCGGATGTATCTGTGGTGCTGGGATGCGCGGCCGTTTCCGGCGTTTCCGGGGATGGTCGACGTGTGGTCGGACGCGGCCAACTATGCAACTGGGCACTGGCTTAACGGACGGCTGGGGACAGCGAGCCCCGACGAACTGATCGCCGTGGTAAGTGCGGACTACGGCGTGGCGCCTGTGGACGTGGCGCCGGGCGGGCCGCATGTCGAGGGCATGATGCTCGACCAGGTGATGAGCCTGCGCGACGCGATCGCGCCGCTGGCGGACGCGGGTGGGCTGGTCGTGCGCGACGGCATCGACGGCGTTGCCTGGATGCGGCCCGATACGGCGACGGCAGTGGAACTGAACATCAAGGATTTGCAGCGGGAAGACGGGCCGTTGATCGCGCGGCGCCGGGGAGAGGCGGCGGAGCAGGCGGGGCGGCTCTCGATGCAGTTCTTCGACCGCGCCCGGGATTACCAGGCCGCGAGCGTCAATGCGGTCGCCCATGAGGGGGATCGGGCGGTCGTCACGCAAACCGGGCTCGTGCTCGGTGAGGGCGCGGCGCGGGCGGCGGCGGTCGGCGCGCTCGAGCGGATGCGGCGGGGGAGCGAGACGCTGGAGACGCGTCTGCCCCCATCGCTTTCGATGCTCGATGCGGGCGATGTGATTGCGCTTGCGGGCGAGGCGGGCCGGTACGTGCTTGACGACATGCGGACAGGCGCGGGGGTCGCGGTGAAGGCGGCGGCACTGGCGCAGGATGTGGGGGCTGTCGCCGTGACGGCATCGGCGCAGCGGGCCATCGTGATGTCGGGGCCGACGGTGCCAGTCGAGCCGCTATTGCGGTTCGTGCATTTGCCCAAGGCTGGCGGCGGTTCGGAGTTGCTTATAGGGGCATACGCCGAACCCTGGCCGGGGCGGGTGACGTTGGCCGATGCGGTCATGGGAGAGACGGTGGCCGAACTGACCTCTCCGATGCGGTTCGGGACCCTTGCGGCGCCTATGGCGGCTGGGACCGGTCTACTGTGGTCGCGCGACAGTTCGCTGACGGTAACGCTTGCGCACGGACACCTTTCCGCGCTCGATGAAGCCGCCGTGATGGCCGGGAGCAACCGGATCGCGGTTGCGTGCGATGACGGGCATTGGGAAGTGATCGGATTTGCCGCGGCCGAGTTGGTCTCGGCAGGGACGTATGTGCTTTCGGGGCTCCTGCGCGGGCTGCGGATGACGGCGCCTGGAAGTGCGGGGGCGGGCAACCGTATCGTGGTGCTCGACGGGAGGCTGGTGGCGGTCGCGGTGCCGGATGACGATCTCGGCGGTGTGCGCAGTGTCCGGGCTTATGCCGGTGCGCGCGATCTCACAGGGACGGAGCATCAGGTTGCGATCGATGCGGGACCGGCGCTGCCGCTGACACCTGTACATCTACGGGCCGAGCGCGATGCGGGAACGGGGGACGTGGCAATCTCCTGGGTACGGCGCAGCCGGGTCGGCGGGGATGCGTGGACCTATGGCGATACTCCGCTCGATTTTGCACCGGAGGCTTATCGCGTGACGATCCACCAGGGCGCGGCGGTAAAACGAGCGGAGACCGTTTCGACACCTGCCTTCCTTTATTCCGCAGCCGAGCAGACCGACGATTTCGGCGGCCTGGCGTCGGGTTTTTCCTTTTCCGTTGAGCAAATAAGCGCCGTTCTGGGCCCCGGCCCTGCGGCTCAGGGGGTGTTTCCATGACGATGACAGCGCGGCTCGGCCTACCGCTTCTCGCGTCCGAACAGGCGCAAAAATACATCACGCACAACGAGGCGCTGGTGCTGCTCGATGCGCTGGTGCAGCTTCGGTTTGATGGGGTAGGGACGATCTCTCCGCCGGGTGTGCCGGCCGATGGCGAAACGCATTCGGTCGGCGTGGGGGCGACCGACGCCTGGCTAGGGCATGATGGGGAGGTTGCCAGCTGGACGGCAGGCGGATGGCGGTTTGCCACACCTGCCGAGGGATGGCTGGCATGGGACGTAGCGTCGGGCGACCTACTGGTCCTGCGCGGTGGAAACTGGGTTCCGTTCTCACAGAGCCTTTCGCGTGTCGGTATCGGGGCCGATGCGGATGCGACCAACCGATTGCTGGTCAAGAGCGAAGTGGCACTGTTTACCGCTATCGAGACCGCGGGCGGCGGCAGCGGCGATGTGCGGCTGACGCTCAACAAGGAGACCGCAGGCGATAGCGCAACGCTGTTATTCCAGTCCGGCTGGTCGGGGCGGGCGGAGATCGGGCTCTCGGGTGACGACGATTTCGCCTTCAAGGTAAGCCCTGACGGCGTGAGCTTCACGACGGCGTTTACGCTCGATGCGGGTGAGGGGTTCATAGGTTTCGAGCGCATGATGGGAGCGAAACCCGGCTTCCCGTCGGTTTCGGGCGGCGTGCTGACGGTTGAGACGAGCTACGCGGTACCGGCACCCGAGAGCGGCACGAGCGACGATATCGATACGATTTCCGGCGGGTTCGACGGCGCGGTGCTGATCGTGACCGGCACAGCGGGGATTACGCTGACGTTTCGGGACGGCACGGGGAATTTAAAGCTCGGTGCGGACCGGGTGCTCGATACGTTCGAGGACAGCCTTATGCTGATCAAGCGCGGTACCGACTGGATCGAACTGAGTTACGCCGGTAACGCCTGATTTTCTTGAATCTTTTAAGGAGCTTACGCCATGGCGACGTCGCGATGGGGGTATTGCCTTGCGCAGATTTTGAAGCACGAGGGTGGCTATGCCGATCATCCCGCCGATCCGGGCGGGGCAACCAATATGGGGATCACGCGCAAGACGCTCGCGCGCTGGCGTGGGGTGTCGCCCTGGTGGGATTTGCCAAAGGCGGACGTCCAGACGCTCAAGCGTGCAGAGGCCGGGGCGATCTACAAGGCGCTCTATTGGGATCGCTGCAAGGCGGCGGCGCTGCCAGCCGGGCTGGATCTTGCGGTGTTCGACTATGCGGTCAATTCCGGGCCTGCTCGGGCCGTCAAGACGCTGCAGGCACTGGTGGGCGTCGTCACGGACGGGTTCATCGGGCCGGTCACGCTGGCAGCGGTCGCCAAAAGGGACACGAGAACTTTGATCGGCGCGCTATGCGACGCGCGCATGGGCTTCCTGGAGCGGTTGCGCACATTCGCCGTCTTCGGGCGGGGCTGGACGCGCCGAGTAGCGGAAATCCGCTCGGCAGCCCTGGCCGATGCACCGCTGAGCCCTCCCAGTTCATCAAACCAAGGAGTGAATGAGATGAATGTTTTTTCCGGCTACAAGACTTATGCGGTGGGCGTGTTGATGCTGATCGTCGGGATTGCTTCGATTTTCGGCGTCGATATTGCTGCTTTCGGGGAATATTCGGGTGTGCAACTCGTGATGGAGGCACTTGCGGTGATTTTCCTGCGCAAGGGGATCAAGACCGATCTGGGGCAGGCTTGACGTAGCGATTGCGGATAGCCATTGTATATACGTCGAATAAAGGAGCACATCCGTGCAGGCGAACGTCGCGAAATGGGGCAATAGTATTGCGCTCCGTATCCCCTCCGCAATGGCCAAGACCTTGCATATCGAGGACGGCGCGAGGGTCGATTTGACCATTGAAGAAGGCGTTCTCGTTGTGCGGCCTATCGCGGGGCGTAAGCGGTACGCGCTGGACGATCTGATCGGGCAGATCACGCCGGAAAATCTGCACGGCGAAACCGAAACTGGTCCGGCCCGTGCCGACGAGTACTAGTCGGCCCTACGTGCCGGACCGCTACGATGTGGTCTGGCTCGACTTCGATCCGCAAGCCGGGCGCGAACAGGCTGGCCGACGGCCAGCCTACGTGCTTTCGCCGGTCGAATATAACAGGGTTACAGGGCTCTTTCTGGTCTGTCCCATGACCAATCAAATCAAGGGATATCCATTCGAAGTGCTTGTGCCTGGGGGATACCGCGTCGGCGGAGCGGTTCTCGCCGATCACGTCAAATCGCTTTCGTGGCGGGCCCGGAACGCGGACTATATCTGCTCGTGTGCCGAAATAGCCGACGAGGTGCTCGCAAAGATCGGGTCGCTTCTTGAATATTGAGAGCCCAGTCGCCGACTTTTAGGGGCCCGACAACAACGTTCATTTGCAGTTCAGCCAATCCGCGCTAAACATCAGGGCATGAAAAACGCCCTTTCCCATATCCTGACAATGGCGCTGCTTGCGGCCGCGCCTTTGTCCGTGTCCGTGACTCCGGCTGCCGCGCAGTCGGCGTGCTGGGACAGATCCCAGATTCAGGCGGCGGTTGCGGAGGGACGGATTCGGGATGTGGGACAGGTTCGGGCGCGGGAAGGCATTCCGTCTTCGACCGAGGTGCTGGACGTCAAGGTGTGCGAGCAGGGCGGAACGCTCGTCTATGTGCTCACCGTCTATGACGCCTCGGGCGAAACCCGCGATTTAACGCTCAACGCGCAATAGGAACGGGGCGGGGGAACCATGCGCATTCTGGTCGTTGAAGATGACGAAACGCTCAACCGGCAAATCGCCGAAGCCCTGACGGATGCTGGCTATGTCGTCGATACGGCGACAGACGGCGAGGAAGGGCATTTTCTGGGCGATACCGAGCCTTATGACGCCGTGGTGCTCGACATCGGCCTGCCGCAGATGGACGGTATTTCAGTCCTCGAAGCGTGGCGGCGGGATGGCCGGATGATGCCGGTCCTGCTTTTGACCGCGCGCGACCGATGGAGCGACAAGGTTCAGGGGATCGATGCGGGGGCCGACGACTACGTTGCCAAGCCCTTTCATATGGAAGAAGTGCTGGCGCGCATCCGGGCGCTCGTCCGCAGGGCCGCCGGCCATGCCTCTAACGAAATCACCGCCGGACAAGTACGGCTCGACGTGAAGGCCGGGCGTGTAACGGTCGATGGCAAGGCCATCAAACTGACCTCGCACGAATTCCGCCTGCTGTCGTATCTGATGATGCACAAGGGCAAGGTGATTTCGCGGACCGAGTTGACCGAACACCTGTACGATCAGGACTTCGACCGCGATTCCAACACCATCGAGGTTTTCGTCGGCCGTCTCCGGAAGAAGCTTCCCGATGAGCTGATCCAGACGATCAGAGGGCTCGGCTACCAGATTACCGCCGAGTGATGCGCAAGGGTTCGATCGCATTCCGCCTATTCTGGCTTTCGGCTGGCTGGCTGATTGTCACGCTGGTCGCGACCGCTTTTCTTTTATCCGAACTCTATTCTCAGGCGCTTATCCGCGACCTCAACGAAACCCTCGAATTCCATATCGCCACGCTGGCCGGACGCACGTTCGAGGCTCAGTCGCCTTCGTCGGACGCCATAGGGATCGAGGATCCGCGCTTTTCCCGTCCGACATCCGGCTGGTACTGGCAGATCCACGATGACCAGGGCCGCGTGGTCAATTTCTCCACTTCGCTCCTTGGAACGGTGCTGACCGACCTGGACACCGGCTTTGATACAGCCAATACGCGCTCGGGCGTTATTGAGGACACGAACGGACAACGTTTGCAGGCCGTCGAACGGCTGGTGACGCTGGCCGATATCGGGCGATTCTCGATCATGGTCACAGGAAACCTCACGGACCTCGACGAGCGTACCGAAGCGTTCCGGGAGCAAGCGATCATTGTTCTTGCCGTCGTGGGCCTGATTCTCGCGGCCATGAGCGCTATGATCGCGCGGTTCGCGCTGCGCCAGATCGAACGGCTGCGCGAGGCGGTCGAAGCTGTCCGCGAGGGCGACGCGCCGACCGTTGCAGGGGAGTTCCCCCAAGAGATTGCGCCACTTGCCGAGGAAGTGAACGAGCTTCTGCGCTCCAACACCCAGATCATCGAACGCGCCCGCAGCCAGGTGGGCAATCTTGCGCACGGGCTCAAGACGCCACTTGCAGTGCTGCGCAATGAAGCCGATGGCGACAAGAGTGCGCTCGGCCAGACGGTCATGATCGAAACCACCAACATGTCCAAGATCGTAGCGACCTATCTCGACCGCGCGCGGCTTTCCGCGCGCACGAGCGTGGTCGGCAAGCGCGCCGATACTGCAATGGTGCTCGACCGGCTCGGAAGGGTGATGGCCAAGCTCCATAAAGAACACGATATGGGGGTTTCCGTCGCCGAAACGACGCCGTGGTTCCGAGGGGACGAAGCCGATCTCGAGGAGATGGCCGGCAATCTGCTGGAAAACGCATGCAAGTGGGCGCGCTCTGCGATTCGCCTTAGTGCCGCCGAAATCGTCAGGGACGGGAACAGGCAGGTCCACATCGTCGTTGAAGACGATGGACCCGGTTTGAGCGCCGAGGAAACCGAAAAAGTGTTGCGCCGCGGCGTCAGGCTGGACGAAAAAACACCCGGAAGCGGGCTGGGGCTCGATATTGTCAAGGAACTGGTGGATGTCTATGGGGGTGATCTGACCATGGCGGGCTCGGAGATGGGCGGGCTCAAAGTTGAGCTTTTTCTTCCCGCGGCGCGCAGCGGACGCGCTTAAGCTGTGATAGGTTGCGGCCCAGCCGGGGGGCAGGAATAGGATTTTGGACGGGGTTCGGCGTCCGTTGAAAGGTTTGAACGATGACTGTGTTAAGGACTATTGCTTTGATCGGTTTGGCTTTGAGTGTCGCAGCGTGTTCGCGAATGGGGGGGTATACGCCTCCGTCTTCGACGCTGCTGACGCCGCCGGTGACGAGCGCGCCTACCTTGCCCGAAACGCAAACGCCGACACCGTCCTCGACGCCGATTCAGCCCGCGAGCCTCACTCCGGGCAACTACGACTATCTCGATCCTGCTGTCGTGCCGCTCCTCTCGAGCGCCGCGCTTTCGGCCGCCAACGATGCCCAGTTCTACGCACTGCAGTTTGGCCGGCCCGGCGCGCCGCGTAGCTGGTCGAGCGGTTCGGCGTCGGGCCAGGTTTCTGTCGGTCCCTATGTCCGGGTCAACAACCTCGATTGCCGCGAGTTCAGCCATCGCGTGACGGCGAACGGCCAGACCTATTCGCGTTCCGGTACCGCCTGCCGGGAAGCGACGGGCGCCTGGGCCGTCGCAGAAATCTGATATCGCAGGGTATTTCTGCCTTGAGTAAGCCGGGCGCAACGCCCGGCTTATTGCGCTCGATGAACAAATCTTTGTTTACTCTCCAGGCGTAGGCTGAACCGCTCCCAAGCGAATTGGCGACGGTCCGGCTTAGTTCATGCTCAAAGGCGAAAAACGCAAACGTGCGGCAGACGCTTCCGCATCTCCCGGTGCGCCCAAGGCGTCCAAGGGGGAAGTGATTTCGCGTCCGGCCTTTGAGGCTGCGCTCGCCGGTGTGCTCGTCGACCCGCCGGTGGCCCATGATTTTCCTGGTGCTATCGACCGCGAGATTGCCGGCGCGATCTGGACCTGGATCGCGCGCGATGTTGCCGTCGATCCCGTGGCGCGGCTCGCCGACGGGATCGAATCCGGCGCAGAGCCGGGCGCAGCTTTCGAAGCCATGCTTCCTGAAATCCTCGATGCGCTCAAGGCGATGCTTGGGCAAGAGGCCGAGGATTACGAACTCGAGCGCCGCAACACCATTCAAATGGGCGGCGAGGATACGCGAAAGCGTCTGCCATATGTGATCATGGCGCTCAGGCGTCACAAGCTGCTCGATCAGGCAGCGGTCTTCGGCAAGGCCATCAGCACGCTTCAGGATGAAGCCGCCATCGCCACGGCGCTTCAGTCCATCGCGATCAACAATCCGGTGACGCGCGCGTTGTGGATGCAGGCGATGATGTCGACGACCGCCAATCCCAGCCGTGTCATGGCCGCCGCCGCCAGCCTTTCGGGCGGAGGAGACGAAGTCCGGATCGCCAACGGGGAATTCGCGCCGCTCGTGGATGCGATGCTCTCGCACGCGCAGAGCCAGATCGCGCTTTTGGGCACGCATCCGGGCGTCTTTGCCGACAACGATCTCGCCTGTAAGGCGATCGACCGGTTCCACCGGCTGATGCGCGCGATCAACTACAATCTTGAAATCGACCGGAAATCCCATTGGGGTATGATCATCGCGGACCTGACCGGGCGGGTCGCCGAACGGCTCGACCGGCCCATGCGGGAGATCACCGCCAACGTCACAAAGGCGCTGCGCAAACCGCGCGAGGGCGCCGACCGGGTTGATCCCGACGATGTTCTCGGTGCGCTCAACGGCATATATCTCCTGATCACCGTACGCAACAGCCGCGACTCGCTGGCAGTCAATGCGTTGCTCGAAAAAGCCTGGTCCGAGACGGGGCAGGCGGTCGAGGTTCTCGTAACGCGCGCGCTCGATATGTTCCGTGCCAATCCTTCCGATCCTGTGGCGCGCGAGCGGCTCGATGCCGGCATCAAGCTCGCCGAGCTGCGCTTCAATCCCGAATATGCGGATATTCTCCGGCGTGCCCGCGATGGCGCCGGACGCCGGACGGTGCAGCAGGCTTAGGGCGTTACCCCATCTATTGGTGGTGCACAGTGATTTTGACAGGTGGCACGACCTTCGCCTCCACTGTGCCGTCATCCTCGCGTCAAGCGCGAGGATGACGGCGGTCGAGGGACAGATACGGTGCCAACCTGTCATAATCACGGTGCAGAACCACTATATTCAGTCTGCTCTTAACCGCTCCGTCAGAATAGCCGGGACGGCGACAAGGCCCTCGCGGATAAAGGCCGTCTCGCCACGTTTCAAAAACCCTGACGCGATGAGCGCTCGCGGGGTCAATGCGCCGTCCGATACGACCACGCCGATGGCTTTTGCGGGATCCGTGTCGTCGGTGTTGACGAAGACGAGGCAGCCTGGCCCGAAGATGCGGCCGGCCTCGGGGGTTAGGACCCAAAGTGCCTGTCTCATTCCAAATCGGCCGTTGAGAAAGGCGGGCATTTCATCCGGCATTGGCGCACTCGCCGTTCGGGTTGCCGGCGTTTGCGGAAATCCGCGCGGGAGAATAACGCGTTCGCGGCAGAGGGTCCGGGCCGATTCGGCCGGCGCCAGTCCCGCGCGGACGAGACCTGCGGCTTCCAAGGGCGACAGCGCTCTGTCCATGACCGGCTGGGACGATGGCGCGGCCCGTTTGAATGCAGCACGAAAACCCGCTTCCATCGGCGCCGCGAGAACGTTGAGCGCGGCACCTGATGCGAGGTAGGCGGGCGGCAAACCGTGCTGGTCCGGCCGCGCGAGGGTCAGTGGGCCGTCCGGGCTTTCGAAGATGGGATCGATCCGCGGATCTGAGATTTCCCGCTGCTTGCCGGCAAACAGCGCGTCAATCGCCGCCTCACCGCTCTGGATACAGCCCGTCTGGCTCGCATAACCGGCGGCGGACCCCGCGAAAACGACGCCGGATACTTCGCCATCGGGCACAAGGCATTCTCGGTCGACGTTCCATACCGCTTTGCCGCCTGTGCGCAGCCAAAGCGTCAGGTCCGGCTGCCAGCCTCCAGAAACGATGAGCGTATCCGCATTGACGGCACCTTGCGCCGTTTTGCCGGTTACGGCGTCGGCGTGGCGAATTTCGAGGTGACCGTCTTTTGTCCCGACAGTATCGAGTCTGACACCCCAGCCGAGGCGGAAGCCGTAGGCTTTCGAAAATTCGATAAACCGGGTCTGGGGATTGCCGCGCGGATCGCTGGCGCGGTGGATCGCCTTGCCGCAATCCGCACCCAACAGCGCAAGCCGGTAACCTGCATTCGTGGTCGAATGGATGTGCGCACTCGTGCCCCGCCAGATCGAATACCGCGCGGCCAGACGCCAGGCGAAGGCCGAACCCAAAACGCCAGGCAGCCGGTTACCCGGGAATATGGGAAGGCGCTCTTGTTCGCCCGTGGCGAGAACGACATGGCGCGCCGTGACCGCGATGCGCTGGGCACGCGGGATGCCGTTTTCAACGAGCACGCGGACCGCGTGTACGGTGCCGTCGGCAAGGTCGAAAGCGTCGGTGCCCGGATAGAGCGTTGCGTTTTCATGTCCGGCGAGGTCGCCTACCAGCGTGCCGATCATATCCCGGGGCGTCTCCTCGCCTTCGACCTTCCCGAAATACTCCGCCATGCCACCTAGCCGCGGCGCGCGCTCGATGAGCACCGTGCGCGCGCCGCGCGTGCAGGCTCGCAAGGCTGCAGCCATGCCGGTGAGTCCTCCACCGACGATTACGATGTCCGCAGTCTCATGGATTTCCGTTGATCCGGCGATCCATGGCATCGCGGGCGCAAGACCGCGCGAGAGATCGAGATCGAGGTTGACAGGCTGACCGCGGAGGCCGGCGAGCGCCTTACCCAGTGCGGTGCGTACCTTTTTGGGCGCACAGGTAACGAATTCGGCGCCCTCGACGACAGGGCATAGCGCCATGGGCATGGCGAGATCGGGCTGGCCTTCATTGCCGCGCAATGCGACAGGCGGTGCGCTGGTGTCGTCGAGCGCGAGCGGATGCCCCAAATGGATGCCGACGGTGTCGATTCCGTTGGCGATAAGGGCGGAAAGGACCGTGTCGCCAGCAAACCCCGTAAACTGCCGCCCGTCGAGTCGAAAGGTTACTGGCGCACCTGGGTCGATGAGCGGCGCGGAGAAATCCGCCGCGTGCGGATCCGGCATCCGGTTGGGCTGCTTCATGCCACAACCTCCCGCACATATTCGGAGACGGATGAGCGGTTGAAGTTGCGGTTCGGGCGTCGCGCCTCGGCCCAGCTGCGCTCGGCGGTGGCTGCTTGGTCGGCGACAAGACGGGCGATAACCGGCGCCAGGAAGATCGCAAGCGGGCCAAGCCCCAAGACCACGGTGGCGCGGCTTTGGCGTAATTGGCCGATAACCGGCGCGCCGTCGCGCGGGACGAGCGTTTCGAAGGTCGCTTGAGCGGCAAGACGGGCATCGGCAGTATTGGACATGAAACGCCCCGCACGCCGCGCGGCCTCGGCCGGCGCTCCGTAGGCGATGATATCGAGGGCGCCTTCAGGCGTCTGCGTGAGCGTGAAATCGCCGGCCATCGAGAGGAGAACCGGATCGGCGAGTGGGGCGACAGGTTCGGTCCGGAATGCCGTCGCCGCGATGCGGTGCGCGATAGTGCCGAGATCGTAAGGGGGGCAGTGGTCTGCGATCGCAGCCTCATCGGCGAGGACGACGTGATCGATTTTCCTCTCGCCAATCATGGCCGAACCGTTACGGCGAAGGTCGAGCGGCTCGCCGGGCGGTATGACAGTTACGTTCCGGCGCGCGAGCCAGTCCGGAAGTGCAGCCCGGAACGGCGCTTCGAGGAGCCGATGGCTGTCGCGAATCCGGTAAGCGGCATCGAAGCCTGCGGGGGCGGGAACGGCGGGTTCAATCATGCGGTCGAAGCCTGCGGCAAGATGCCGGACATGTTCGAGCGCATGGGCTTGCGATGGCCCGGCGGCGCTCAGGACGACGTCCGTGCGTACGCTCACGCGTGGGCCGATGCGGGAAAGATGCCTCAATGCTTCGGGCGTTGTGTCGAGCAAAAGCCGCCAGCTCTCCGGGCGCAGAAGCGGCGCGATCGAGATCGCCGGTGCGCGCGGAAGGTGCAGAGGGGAAGGAGCGGATGCAACCAGAGTGACATCGCGCTCACGCTCGGCTGCGAGCAATCCGGCGAGGAAAGCCGCGAACGGGCTGTCACCGACAACGGCGATCGTGCTTCTTGAGTTAATTTTGCGCTCTTGAGCCGCCAAGGCGTCCGTTCACTTTCTTTTTATTGCTGGTGCGGCAATGCGCGCGGCGGCGGGTGCCTGCATTTTGTGCGCAATTCGCCTATAGAAGCAGCATTGCTTTTTATTTCAAGGGTCAGCCTCACTCTTGCTCTGGATAACCGCCCTTTTACTGGCCATCGTCGTTTGCGGCGCTCTCTTTTGGGTGACGCGCCGGAAAGGCGTGGGTGTGGACGGCGATGCCGCCGCGACCGCGTTCTATCGCAGCCAGCTTGCCGGGATTGACGAAGACGCGGAAGCGGGACGGCTTTCGCCGGAGGAGGCAACGGCCGCCAAGGCCGAACTCGCACGCGAGTTCATGCGGCACGAGCAGGAGGCAACAGCCAAGGCAGCCGCTGGACCGGGACCGGTCGTGATCGGAGGCGTGCTGGCCAGTGTGCTGGCCGCCAGCTTCGGATTGTATCTCGCCATCGGGCGCGCCGATCTGCCGGCCCAGCCGCTCGCAGAACGGGAAATCGCGACGAACACCGATATAACGCTCGAAGAGGCGGTGGCCCGGGTCGAAGCCCAGATGGTGGAAACGCCCAACGACGTGCGTGGGTGGCTCGCCCTTGCGCCGATCTATATGCAATCGGGCCGCTATACCGAGGCGGTCAACGCCTATCGGCGTGTGATTGATCTCGACGGTGCGACGGCGGATCGGGAGACCGATCTCGCCGAAGCCATGATCATGGTCAACGAAGGCGCCATGACGCCCGAGGCCATGACGCTTTTGCGCAGTGCGGCTGAAAGGGACCCGGAACACGTCCGTTCGCGCTTTTATATCGCCGGAGAGCTGACCCGCAGCGGTGACTATGCCTCCGCAATTCCTGCATGGGAGTACCTGCTTTCGCTCGGCACCGGCGAGGAGCCGTGGATCGCGACGGCGCGGGCGGGGCTGGATGCGGCCCTGGCCGGGCAAAGGGTGGGCGAATTGAACGAACCGGTCCCCGACGCCACGACGGACATCATGATCCGGGGTATGGTGGAAGGCCTCGCCGCACGACTTTATGATGAGGGCGGGAGCGCAGAGGAATGGATGCAGCTCGTCCGCTCGCGTAATGTTCTCGACGGTGCCGAAGCTGCCCGCGACGACCTCGAACGCGGGCTCGCGGCACTCGAAGGCGAAGACCGGCTGGCGCTCCAAGCGCTCGCTGAGGAACTCGGTTTGATGACGGAGCAGCAATAGGTGGCCTTGACCCGCAAGCAGAA
The DNA here is from genome assembly GCF_044811015.1 of Pelagibacterium halotolerans. Classification (GTDB taxonomy): domain Bacteria; phylum Pseudomonadota; class Alphaproteobacteria; order Rhizobiales; family Devosiaceae; genus Pelagibacterium; species Pelagibacterium halotolerans_A. Next base: position 1,240,546 of record NZ_CP085243.1, on the reverse strand, counting down.
GCGTTTGAGCATTATCGCCGGACTGGGTGTTGTCCTTGCTATTGCCGCCGGGTTGATCCTGATGGCACTGCGCGACCAGATCGTCTTTTTCTACTCGCCCAGCGAAATCATGGAAAAAGGCGTCGCACCGGGCGAGGCGATCCGCATAGGCGGACTGGTTGTCGATGGGAGCTGGGTGCGGGACGGTGAGAACAACACCTTCGTCGTGACCGACGGAGCGACCGAAATGACCGCGCACTATGTCGGCATCTTGCCCGATTTGTTCCGCGAGGGGCAGGGGGTTGTTGCCGAAGGGAGCGTGCGGGCCGACGGGACGTTCGAAGCAACCAATGTGCTCGCCAAGCACGACGAAAATTACCTGCCCCGCGAGGTCGCCGGCACGTTGCGCGACCAAGGCGTCTGGCAGGGAGAATAGGAGCAGCGCGTGCTCATAGAGCTCGGCCATTTCGCACTCGTTCTTGCTTGCGTTCTCGCGATCGCGCAGGCCGGGTTCGGCTTTGTCTTCTGGCGCGCGTCGGGGACGGCGACGCGCTTCGTCCAGCAGGCGGCGATCCTGCAATTCCTGCTTGTGGGGCTTGCTTTCGCAGCGCTCACGCAGGCGTTCGTGAGCTCGGACTTTTCGGTCCGGCTCGTCGTCGAGCATTCCCATTCCCTGCAGCCGCTCATCTACAAGGTCACCAGCGTCTGGGGGAACCACGAGGGCTCGATGCTGCTCTTCGTGCTGATCCTCGTGCTTTTCGGCGCCGCGGTGGCCGCGTTCGGGCGCAACCTGCCGCGCGATCTTCTGACACTGGTGCTATCGTGCCAGGGCCTGCTGGTCGGTGCATTTTCAGCCTTCGTGCTCTTTACCTCCAACCCCTTCTGGAGGCTCGATCCCGCACCGATGGACGGCGCGGAGCTCAACCCGATCCTGCAGGACCTCGGCCTCGCCATCCATCCGCCGCTGCTCTATCTCGGCTATGTCGGCTTTTCGATCTGCTTCTCCTTCGCCGCCGCCGCGCTCATTTCGGGGCGGATCGATGCGGCGTGGGCGCGCTGGGTGCGGCCCTGGACGCTGGCGAGCTGGTCGTTTCTGACCCTCGGGATCGCGATGGGATCGTACTGGGCGTATTACGAACTCGGCTGGGGCGGCTGGTGGTTCTGGGACCCGGTGGAAAACGCAAGCTTCATGCCGTGGCTCGCGGGCACGGCGCTTCTGCACTCCGCGATCGTCATGGAAAAGCGCAATGCGCTCAAGATCTGGACGATCTTCCTCGCGACAATCACCTTTTCGCTTTCGCTTTTGGGCACATTCCTCGTGCGTTCGGGAATTCTCACTTCCGTACATACCTTCGCGTCCGACCCGACGCGCGGCACTGTGATTCTCGGTATGCTTGCGGTGTTTATCGGCGGCGCCTTCGCGCTTTTCGCCCTCAGGGCATCGTCCCTGCGCGCCGGCGGCCTCTTCGCGCCGGTCAGCCGGGAGGGGGCATTGATCCTCAACAATCTCTTCCTCTCGACGGCGACCGCCGGCGTGCTCGTTGGTACGCTCTACCCGCTCATCCTCGAAGCGCTGACCGGCGCGCGGATCACCGTCGGCGCCCCCTTCTTCGATCTCACCTTCGGCGCGCTGATGGTGCCGCTCCTCCTGATCATTCCATTCGGCCCCTTCCTTGCATGGAAACGGGCCGACCTCCTCGCCGTAGTCCAGCGGCTCGGCTTTGCCATTCTCGCGGCCATTATCGTCTCGATCATAGTCTTTGCGCTGATGGGCTTCCCGATGTCGCTCGCGCCCTTCGGGCTCGCGATCGGGTTCTGGATCATGATCGGCGCGCTGGCCGAACTCGCGGACCGTGCCGCGCTGGGCCGGCGCAGCCTTGCCGAAAGCTGGCAGCGCCTCAGAGGCTTGCCGCGTTCGGTCTATTCGACCGCCATCGCGCATTTCGGCGTTGGCGTGACCGTGATTGGAATCGTCTGCGCGACGGCATTCGAGACGGAGGTCATCACCTCGATGGAGCCGGGCGAAACGGTTGATGTCGCGGGCTATGCGGTGACCTATGAGGGTGAAAGCCAGATCGCGGGCCAGAATTTCTCGGCGGACAGGGGCATTTTTGCCGTGGCATCGCCTTGGGGGACAACACATCAGATCATGGCTGAGCGCCGCGTCTATCTGGTGAGCCGCATGCCGACGACCGAAGCGGGCATCGATACCTACGGGTTCTCCCAGCTCTATATCCAGTTCGGCGAGCGTATGGGCGAAACAGGCCGCGTCGTCCGGCTCTGGCACAAACCGCTCGTGACGTTGATCTGGCTTGGAGCCGTGATCATGGCCGGCGCGGGCGTGCTCTCGCTGACCGACCGCCGCGTACGCGTCGGCGCCCCCAAGGCCTCCCGCAAAAACGCCGAGGCGGCGCGATGACCCGCTGGCTCAAGGCTCTGCTGATCGCTTTTCTCCTCGCGTGGCCGGGGATTGCGCTTGCCGTTCAGCCCGACGAAGTGCTCGACGATCCCGTGCTCGAGGAGCGCGCCCGGTCGATCTCGGGCAATCTGCGGTGCCTCGTCTGTCAGAACCAGTCGATCGACGATTCCGACGCCGAACTGGCGCGCGACCTGCGCATCCTTGTCCGCGAGCGTCTCGTTGCCGGAGACAGCGACCAGGAGGTCTACGATTACGTGGTCGCACGGTACGGCGAATTCGTGCTTCTGAGGCCGGTCATAGGGCTCCACACGATCCTCTTGTGGGTCGCGGCGCCTGCGCTGCTCATGATCGGACTTGTCGCCGTCCTCATCGGCGCGATGCGCAGGCGACGGGTGCAGACGGGAACAAGCCAGCTTTCCCCCGAAGAGCAGAAAGCACTTGATCGCCTGTCCAAGTCATAGCGACACGCGTCACCCGCCATCGCCGTCCGGCAATTGCCTTTTGCGCCATCCGGCCGCACACCCTGTCTGGAAAAGGACCGGGTGACCAATGGCTTTCGACACTTTCGCATTCCTGCCCGATGGGCTGGCGCTTGGCGCGGCGATTGTGCTCATTGCTCTGAGTTTCTTCACCTCGGCGCTGACCGCGGCCTTCGGATTGGGCGGCGGCATGGCGATGCTCGCGGCGTTGGGGCTCGTCATGCCTCCGGCGATCCTGGTGCCCGTTCACGGCGCGATCCAGCTGGGCTCGAACGCGGGCCGCGCCATGGTTCAGCGCCGGCACATCCAATGGCACACAGTGCTCTGGTTCGCCCTCGGCGCCATCCCCGGCGCGATGGTTGGCGGAGGTTTTGCGGTCGCGCTACCGGAAACTCTGTTCCGGGTCCTGATCGCCGCTTTCATCCTCTACAGCCTCTGGGGACCGCAGCCCGACATCACTGGACGCGGGCCGTTGGCCAACCTCATGGCGGGTGTGCTCATTTCCGGATTGGGCATGATCACCGGCGTCTCCGGCCCGTTGGTTGCGAATTTCCTCAGGAAGATCGACGACCGCCGCCGCCTGATCGCAACCCACGCGACGATCATGACTTCGTCGAACCTTGCCAAGGTTGCCGTATTCTCGGCTTTGGGCTTCGCCTTTTCCACCTACCTTCCCCTCGTTCTCGCTATGATCGCCTCCGGATTCGCCGGAACGCTCCTCGGCAGCCGTCTGCTCGAGCACATGCCGGAAAAAGCCTTCCGCCTCGGTTTTCGGCTGGTATTGTCCCTTATGGCGATCGAAATGCTTCGTTCGGCGGTTTTCTGGTAGCCAGCGTCATTGAAAATGGCGGGTTCCCCCCTCCCGTCATCACCCGGCTTGTCCGGGTGATCCAGCGGCGCGCCGTCTGGCGCGCGGAAGACTCTTCATGACGCCGCGCTTGGCGCAGACGCTGATCTGGATCACCCGGACAAGCCGGATGATGACGGGGGGAGAGAGAAGCAAAGGCTAAACCGTCAAATCCTCCGCCCAAAGCCACGTTTTGGCCGTGTCCATTACGGAGATTTAATGTGAACGACACTCCGCGGAAAGGCGTTGGACACTATATCTCCATGCAAGGTCCGGAGGACGCCGGGCTTCATATCCGCCTCTAGAAAGGGACAAGACCAATTATGCGTTCATTGCTTCTAACGCCCAGCCGCAAGCTGATCGCGGCGTCCACGCTGGCGCTCGTTATCGCGGGCGGCGCTGTCGCGACCAATCTGTTCACCAGCCATCCGGCCAATGCGCAGATCGAAGTGCAGACCGGCGCGCCCAATCTCGGCTTTGCCGATCTCGTCGAGGCCGTGAGTCCCGCCGTCGTGGCGATCCAGGTCCGTGCCGAGGTGCCGAGCCAGGACATCATGCGCCGGGGCCCGGGCTTCCAGTTCGACTTCCCCGATCTGCCTGAAGACCATCCGTTGCGCCGGTTCTTCGACCAGTTCGAGGACGAATTCATGCCGCCCCGCGCGCCTAATGGCGAGGCGCCGCGCCGCTTCATGCAAGCCGTCGGATCGGGCTTTCTCATTTCCGAGGACGGCTACATCGTCACCAACAACCACGTCGTCGCGGATGCTTCCGAGGTGCTCGTGGTCCTGCAGGACGATACCGAGCTGGCGGCCGAAGTCGTCGGCACGGACCCGCGCACCGATCTTGCGCTGCTCAAGGTCCAGGACGAAAGCATCAACGACCTGCCCTACGTCGAATTCGCCGAAGACGAAGGCCGCGTGGGCGACTGGGTCGTTGCCGTCGGCAACCCCTTCGGCCTCGGCGGCACGGTGACGGCGGGCATCATCTCCGCGCGTGGCCGCGACATCAACGCCTCGGCCTATGACGACTTCATCCAGATCGATGCGCCGATCAACCGGGGCAATTCCGGCGGTCCGTCGTTCAACCTCAGCGGCAAGGTGGTCGGGGTCAACACCGCGATCTTCTCGCCCTCGGGCGGCAATGTCGGCATCGCCTTCGCGATCCCCGCCCATGTGGCGCAGAACGTCATCACGCAGCTGCGCGATACGGGGACGGTGACCCGCGGTTTCCTGGGCGTCTCGCTGCAGGACATTTCCGAGGACCTGGCCGCCGGCCTGGGGCTTGAAAGCACCGATGGCGCACTGGTGACCGAAACCATCGCGGACGCACCGGCGGGTGCCGCGGGTGTCGAATCCGGCGACGTGATCGTCTCGGTCAATGACCAGGACGTCGAGGATGGCCGTGAGCTCTCGCGGGTTATCTCCCAGATCGCGCCGGGCACCCCGGTTGAATTGGGTATCATTCGCAATGGCGAGCAGATCACGGTCAACGTGACACTCGACCGGCTGCCCGACGACCTCGGCGCCGCCCCGGCACCGTCTGAGCAAAGCCAGGAGGACGAAGCCGCGCCGACAAGCTCCAGCATCGGCATCGTGCTCGAGCCCAATCCTGATGGCGAAGGCCTCGTTGTCACGGATATCGAGCCCGACAGTCCCGCGGCGACCCGCGGTCTGGCACCCGGCGATGTAGTGCTCGAAGCGGATGGCGAAGCGCTCACCTCAATGAGTCAGTTCGAGGAAGTGCTTGCCGCGGTCCGCGAGAGCGGCCGTAAAGCGGTTCCGCTCAAGGTGGCCCGCGACGGCGTCGTGCGCTTCCTCGGCGTACCGTTCGCGAACGAGTAAACTTCGCTATAACCCGAAGCGAGGGTGGCGCCGGTCTGTCCGGGGCCGCCCTAACTGTAGCCGGGCTGGTTCGCCACAAGGGTTTGGGGGTCGGAACGATGAAGATTCTGCTGATTGAAGACGATAGGGAAGCTGCGTCATACCTCGTCCAGGCGCTGGACGAATGCGGCCATATCACCCACCACGCCGCCGACGGCGAAACCGGCTATGCGATGGCGTCGGGCATGGACTACGACGTTCTGATCGTCGACCGCATGCTGCCCCGCCGTGACGGGCTCTCGATCATTGAGTCCCTGCGTGCCGAAGACGACAAGACGCCCGCGCTGATCCTCTCAGCGCTCGGAGAGGTCGACGACCGGGTCAAGGGCCTCCGGGCCGGAGGCGACGACTATCTCGTCAAACCCTATGCGTTTTCGGAGCTTCTCGCCCGCATCGAAGTGCTGGCGCGGCGCTCGGCCCCGGCTGAGGCCGAAACCCAATACCAGGTGGCGGACCTGACGCTCGATCGCCTCTCGCGCCGCGTCGAGCGTGCCGGCGAGGTCGTATTGCTCCAGCCGCGCGAATTCCGCCTGCTCGAATACCTGATGAAAAATGCCGGACGTGTGGTGACGCGCACGATGCTTTTGGAAAACGTCTGGGATTATCACTTCGATCCCCAGACCAACGTGATCGACGTCCACATGTCGCGCCTGCGCGCGAAGGTGGACAAAGGCCATGACCACCAGCTTCTCCAGACCGTGCGCGGTGCGGGGTATATGATCCGTGACTGAGGCTAGCCCGCATTTCTCACACTCCTTGCGCCCTGCGTCGGATTTTGGCGAGACGGATACGGGTGCGGAGCGGGAAAGCGTATGTCTATACGGTTTTCCGCTTCGTGCCCGTAGGCGGCCGCCAAAATCCGACCCGAAGGGCCGGTCGAAAATGGCGACAGGGGGCGTCAGAGAGCTTGCACGATGTCCCGCATCGCACTGCGCTCTCTTCCTGCCCTCTCGCCATTTTGGACCGGCGCAGGGCACAAGGAGTGTGAGAAATGCGGGCTAAGCGGTCTTTCTCGCTCGGTAAGCTCTGGCGGACCACGACGGTTCGCCTGACGGCGATGTTCATCGCCATTTTTGTCGGCTTCGCGCTGATCTTGCTTTCGTTTCTTGCCTTTCAAACATCGGTGCAGATTCAGCGCCAGCAGAGCTATGCCATCGAACGGGAAGCCGGACAGCTCCGCCTGCTGGCCACGCGCAGCAACATCAATACGATGATTTTCGCCGTCCAGCGTCTCGCCGACCGGCCCGGTCCGGGCATCTACTATCTCGGCGACTCCACCGGCACGATGCTGGCCGGCAACGTAACGGATTTCCCGCCCGCAGTGCTCGCGGAGCAGGGGCGCTACGAGCTTACCTATGAGCGCGGGCTCGAGATCTACGGAGATCCGGACGACCGCGATCCCACCAAGGGGCGCGCCATCGTGGAATCGCTGGAACTCGACAACGGACTGCGCCTCGTCATCGGCCGCGATATCGGCGAGCGGCGCGATTTCACCGCGATCATCTTCTCGACCTATTTCTGGGGCGCCGTCGCCATCATCCTGCTTTCGGTGGTCGCCGGCGGGATCACCTCGCGCTACGTGCTGCGCCGGATCGACGGGATCACCGACACCTCGATGAAGATCATGTCCGGCAACCTCTCCGAACGCGTTCCCGTCACCGGCCGCAACGACGAGTTCGATGCCGTCGCCACCAGCCTCAACGCCATGCTCGACCGGATCGAACAGTTGATGGCAGGCATGAAGGAAGTGACCGACAACGTCGCCCACGACCTGAAGACCCCGCTCACCCGCCTGCGAAATCGTGCGGAGTCGGCCTTGCGCGAGGGTACGGACGCGCAAACCCAGCGCGCGGCACTCGAAACGACGATTGCCGAATCCGACCAGCTCATCCGCACGTTCAACGCGCTTCTGCTCATCGCCCGAGCCGAGGCCGGAACCCCGTCCGGGGCGCTGAGCGAGACCGATATTTCGGAGGTCGTCTCCGATGTCGCCGAGCTTTACGGCCCGGTTGCCGAGGACGCGGGGCTCACGCTCGAAGCCGATGTCGAGGCCGGTCTGACACTGACGGCAAACCGTGAACTCATTGGGCAAGCCCTTGTAAATCTTGTCGAAAACGCAATAAAGTATAGCGTGGAAGGTCAAGATGAGGGCGGGCGGATCACCATTGTCGCACGCCGCGAGCATGGGAGTATCGTCATTGAGGTTGCCGACACGGGGCCGGGTATTCCCGAGCCAGACCGCAAGCGTGTGTTCGAGCGGTTCGCGCGGCTCGAAGCCAGCCGCACGGAGCACGGCGCGGGGCTCGGGCTGGCGCTGGTTTCCGCAGTCGTGCGGCTCCACAAGGGCACGGTACACTTTGAGGACAACGCTCCCGGCGCCAAGGCAGTTATCGTTTTTCCCAACGCGTAAGGTGACAGCGGGAGGGCCGCTGTAATGGCGCTTCTCGACAGCCTCAAACCGCTTCCCGACGCCAAAGGCGCCGCTGAAGCTCTCGCGGCGCTTCTTGAGTCGGCCTCAGAGCCCGCGCGCGCAACGCTCGAACGGGCTGGGGCAACGCTCGGCCCAATTCTCGCCACCGCGCCCTATCTCAACGAACTCGCGACCCGGCATGGCGACTGGCTTGCCAGGGCATTGAACGAGGCTCCCGAAACGACATTTGAGAGGCTGCTTGCCGAAATGGCACGCGCCGGCCACGAAGCGGAAACCGAGGCGGAGGCCAGCAAATTTCTCCGGGTTGGCAAGGCGCACGGGGCGCTGCTTTCCGCGGTTGCCGAGCTGGGTGGCGTGTGGACCGCCAAGGAAACGACACGGGCGATGTCGGATATTGCCGATACCGCGCTCGAAGCGTGCCTCGATCTGATGATGCGCGAAGCGGCAAAACGGGGCGATCTGGCGCGGCCGGTGGACGAAGCCACGGCGGCCAATTCCGGCCTCGCGATCTTCGCGCTCGGCAAGCACGGCGGACAGGAACTCAACTATTCCTCCGACATCGACATCGTCGCCTTTTATGACCCGCAAAGCCCGGCGCTTCCCGCCGACGCGGATCATAACAAGATTTACGTGCGGATGATCCGGCATCTGGTCTCGATGATGCAAGACCGGACGGCGGATGGCTATGTCTTCCGGACAGACGTCCGTCTCCGCCCCGACCCGGGATCGACCCCTGTCGCGATCTCGGTCGACGCAGCGATGAGTTACTATGAGTCGCGCGGCCAGAACTGGGAGCGCGCCGCCTGGATCAAGGCGCGGCCCTGCGCCGGGGACAAAAAGGTCGGTGAGCGGTTCCTGAAGGAGCTTGCGCCGTTCATCTGGCGCAAACATCTCGACTTCGCCACCATCGCCGATATCCAGGCGATGAAGCGCCAGATCAACATTCACCGCAAGGTCGGTGGCGAGCGTGTTCTGGGGCATAATGTCAAGCTCGGGCGTGGCGGGATCCGCGAGATCGAGTTTTTCGTCCAGACCCAGCAACTGATTGCGGGCGGCCGCGATCCGGAATTGCGGGCGCGACCTACCGTTGAGGCGCTGGCCGCCCTCGTCGACGGCGGATGGATCAACGCCGAGACGGCGAAGGATCTGGAAGAGACCTACTGGTTCCTGCGCGCGGTCGAGAACCGGCTACAGATGTTGCGTGACGAACAGACCCATACGATGCCCGAGACCGAGGAGGGCGTTGCCGAGATCGCGTTGCTGATGGGATACGGCACACGCGAAGCGTTCGAAGATGCGTACCGCGCCGCGCTGGGGCGCGTGGTCAATTACTATTCGGAGCTCTTTACCGAAGGCGCCTCGTTGGCAGGAGAGATGGGTAACCTCGTTTTTACAGGCTCGGATGACGATCCGGGCACGCTCGAAACGCTCCAGGAACTGGGCTTCTCGGACCCCGCGGCAGTGTCCGCCACGATCCGCAAATGGCATTATGGCGGATACTCCGCCACGCGCGCGTCCAAGGCGCGCGAGCACCTGACCGAATTCATGCCCACACTGCTCAAGACCATCGCGGCTACGGGCAATGCCGACGCGGCCTTCGCGCGCTTCGATGATTTCCTCAAACGCCTGCCCGCCGGCGTTCAGATGTTCGCGTTGCTGCACAATCACGAAGTCCTCGCCCAACTTCTGATCGACTTCATGGCCTCCGCGCCGCGGCTCGCCGAGGCAGTAATCCATCGCGCACATGTCATGGACGGGCTTATTGATCCGTCCTTCGCCGGGGATATCGCGGAGTCCGAATCCCTCGTTGCGAGCGTCGATGCGTTTCTTGCCGATGCGCGTTCCTACGAAGACCTGATCGACAGGGCGCGGATCATCGGCCAGGAGCAGAAATTCCTGATCGCGGCCGGCCTCGTCGGCGGCGCACTCAGCGCCGAGCAGGCGGGGCGCCAGTTCACCGCGCTCGCCGAAACGCTGATGGGGCGGCTGTTCAACGCCGTGCGCCGGACCTTCGCCGAGCGCCACGGCGTAATCGAGGGCGCGCGCGTCGGGCTTCTGGCCTTCGGCAAGATGGCCAGCCGCGAAATGACGGCGACCTCTGACCTCGATTTCATTCTCCTCTACGATGTCCCCGAAGGCACCAAGGGCTCGGATGGCGAAAAACCGCTCGACCCGGCATCCTACTTCACCCGGCTCACGCAACGGCTTTTGGCTGCCATTACCTCCCCGACCGCCGAGGGCGTGCTCTATGACGCCGACATGCGTCTGCGCCCGTCGGGCAATGCGGGACCGCTGGCGACGAACCTCAAACGCTTCAAAAGCTACCAGCGCGAGGAAGCCTGGACGTGGGAGCATCTGGCGCTCACCCGTGCGCGTATGACGATCGCGGATGCCGGACTGGCCGAAACGGTCGATGAGGAGATCGCCGCGATCATGACGCTCGACCGCGACCCGGAAAAGACGGTGACCGACGTGCGCAACATGCGTGCATTGATGGCGCGCGAACGTCCTCCGCGCCACCCTTTCGATCTCAAGCTTCACGACGGTGGGCTGGTCGATCTCGAATTCATCGCCCAGACCGCGCAACTGATCAAAGGCCGGGAGCTCGACGTCCCACAAGCGCCGCCTGCCAAAGTCCTGATGCGCCTCGCCGAGACCGGCATCCTGCCCCAGGGCGAACGGCTCGCGGAAATCCACGGGGTTTATTCATCCGTCCTCGAACTGATGAGCGCGTGCCTCCTCGACCCGCTCAAGGATGAAGGCTGGACCGGCGCCTTCCGCGACCTCCTGGCCCGGCGCACCAACTATCCCTCCTTCGCATTGCTTGAGGCCGATATCGCGGCCATGCGCAAGGACGTCGCCGAAGCAGCGGAGGTGTTCTACGCGAGGATGCTGGAAGGCTAGGCGGCTTCCTGTGTGGACAGGGCATCGGTTCGGGCGTGAAGCGGCAGGCAGATCGCGACTGTCGTACCCACGCCCTCCATGGAGTCGATTGCGAAGCGTCCCCCGCTCAACTCCGCAATAGTCCGTGCCATTGCGATCCCCAATCCCGCGCCTTCATGCGTCCGCGCTGCGAAGGCGTCGGTGAGCGCAAACGGCTGGGAAAGCTGGCAGAGCAATTCCGGCGATATGCCGGAGCCAGTGTCTGTGAGCTCGATGACCACCCCGTCCTGGGCGGTCCACGCCGCCATGCGGATTTCACCGCCGCGCGGGGTATGCCGGATGGCATTGTCGATGAGATGGCCGACCATGAGGTCGAGATAGTGCCGGTCGCCGCGAATTTCGCCCTCCACACGTGCCGCCACCTGAAGCCGTATGCCGGCGCTCGCCGCCTTCTTGACGTAGCGCGCCCGTGTGTCGTTGAAGAAGCCGGAGAGAGCCACAGCTTCACATTCGAGCGCCTTGCAGCCGCTTTCGAGTTCGGCGAATTCGAGGATCGCGGCAAGCCGCTCAAGCAGCTTTTCGCCCGACGTTTTGATGTCCGCCAGATATGTGCGGTAATTGTCGTCGCCCAGAGGGCCGAAGGCTTCGAGGCGCATCAGGTCGGCAAAGCCGATGATGTGGTTGAGCGGCGTGCGGATGTCGTGGCTCAAATGCGCAAGGAATGCGCTCTTGGCGCGGCTTGCAGCTTCGGCGCGGATTTTCTCCTCGTGATACCGCTGCACGAGCTGGTGTTGCTTCTCCCGAACGGCGCGAAGCATACGGTCGGAAGCCCTGTGCTCGGTGATGTCGGTGACAATCGTAACGAAGCCGCCGCCGGGGCAGGGGCGTTCGTCGAGAGTAATGACGCTACCATCGGCACGCGTCAGTTCGACGAGGCGCCTGTGATCGGTCTCGATAAGCGGCCGCGTGGCAATCCTGCCGGTCATTGCGTGTGAGACGAGCATATAATCCGCACCGGGCACGGGAGTCGACTCCGCGATCCGCAGGAGCCGCGCGAAGGCTGCATTGGCGCAGATGAGCCGCCCGTCAGCCGTCCAACGGGCGAGCCCCTGCGGCATGACCTCGATCGCCGGCTCGAAAGCATTGGCAAGGGGTGCTACCGGTACGGCATCCGTCCTGCGCTGCGCTGTCATGAGGACGGCAAGCAGGCCCAGCGCCAGCGCAAAGCCCAGCTTCGGGGCAAGCGCGGCAACGAGCGCCGGGTGGGGTGTTGTGGCGATCGTGCGGTAGATTTCGTAGGCCATCAAAGCCGTGGCGGCTATGAACGCCAGGGCAAAGAGAGCAGTTCTGACGGTGATTTGCGGGCACTGACCGGAGACGGAAGCGCAGTCGATGGCGCGTGCCGGGGAACTTGAGAATCTCCCATCGCTGACGCCGGATCTGTCCGCCGAATTCATTGCCTCAACACCCGCACTGAAGGCAGTTGCCTCAAAATGTCCTGTATAGGTAAGACATTGAATCAACACGATGACTCTTGTCCAGAGGCAAAAATCGCCAACCGGCGCGCGGCAGAAAATTCGCGAGTCCGCAGAGTCACTTAAAGGTCGAGAAAAATTATTCTGCAGCCATCCCGATCATGTCTGCGTTACGTTTGTCTGCTCTTGTTCATGCTCGCAGCGATTCGTTGTCTAGACCTTGGGACAACGCACCGCGCTCTGCTGTATCCTGCCAGGCTTGCCGGTGGACGGCGGTATGAATGAGGCTTGACGGATTGCCGGACGGCAATTTATCAAGTACATACTTGTTAAATAAACCGGGACATCGATCCGCCCCGATGGCGTTCTCATGGGGAGGCGCGCAATGGGGCATTCCGGTTTCCGTTTGTGGTGACAGTTATGTTCCGTTGGTTTGAAAGCCGGCTCGAGCCGTATCCGCCCGAGCAGCCCGCGCAACCGCCGCGTGGCCTGTTAGCCTTTTGTCTGCACTATATGCAGGGCGCACGGCTCCCGCTCGCGACGATGGCCGTGCTCTCGGCCAGCATCGCGCTGGCCGAGGTGATGTTGTTTGCGTTTCTCGGCGATATCGTCGACTGGCTGGCTTCGGCGAACCGGGAAACCTTCCTGGCGGACGAGGGGCCTTTCCTTGTCTTGATGGCGGCGTTCGTCGTGATCGTCATCCCTGTGCTGGCCTTGTTCAGTGCACTTACCATCCATCAGACGCTGCTGGGCAATTTCCCCCAGCGTATCCGCTGGATGGCGCACCGCTATCTCATCCGGCAGTCGATGAGCTATTTCCAGGACGAATTCGCCGGCCGCATCGCGACAAAGGTGATGCAAACCTCGCTCGCGGTGCGCGAAACGGTGATGAAGCTGCTCGACGTGGTGAACTACGTCGTCATCTATTTCATTGGCGCCATCGTTCTCGTGGCGCTGACCGACTGGCGGCTCATGCTGCCTTTCCTCGTCTGGCTCGCGGCCTACGGAGCCGTGTTGTCGTACTTCATCCCCAGGCTCGGCAAGGTGTCGCAGCTTCAGGCGGACGCGCGCTCGATGATGACCGGGCGGATCGTCGACAGCTACACCAATATCGCGACCGTCAAGCTCTTTTCGCACTCGACGCGCGAGGAAACCTATGCGCGCGAGAGCATGGACGAGTTCCTTAAAACCGTACACCGGCAGATGCGCATGGTGACGATCCTCGACACCTCAATCACAACGCTCAACGCGCTCCTTCTCTTCTCCGTCGCAGCCCTCGGCATCTGGCTGTGGCTGGGTGGTGCGATGACCGCCGGCGCCATTGCTGTAGCCACCGGCCTCGTGATGCGCTTTCAGGGTATGAGCCACTGGATCATGTGGGAAATGTCGGCGCTTTTCGAAAATATCGGCACGGTGCGCGACGGGATCAATTCGATCTCGCTGCCCAGGATGGTGGGCGATGCGCCGGGGGCCAAGCCTTTGGGCCGCGTCAAGGGCCATATCGAATTTCGCGATGTCGCCTTTACCTACGATCGCAAAGGGCAGGAGCAGAGCCGCGTCATCGAAGGGCTGAACCTCGATATCCGCCCTGGCGAGAAGATTGGGCTCGTCGGCCGCTCGGGCGCCGGCAAATCGACAATCGTCAACCTGCTGCTGCGGTTCTATGACCGGCAGGCGGGCGAAATCCTCGTCGATGGCAACGATATCGCGACAGTCACCCAGGATTCGCTGCGCGCCAATATTGGCGTCGTGACCCAGGATACATCGCTGCTGCACCGCTCGGTCCGCGAGAATATCAAGTATGGCCGGCCCGACGCCTCCGATGAGGACATGATCGCCGCGGCAAAAAAGGCCGAGGCGCACGACTTCATCCTCGGGCTTGCGGACGCTAAAGGGCGCACCGGTTATGACGCGCATGTGGGCGAGCGCGGCGTGAAGCTTTCCGGCGGCCAGCGCCAGCGCATCGCGATTGCGCGCGTGCTCTTGAAGGACGCGCCGATCCTCGTGCTCGACGAGGCGACGTCCGCGCTCGACAGTGAGGTTGAAGCTGCGATCCAGAGCCAGTTCAATATGCTGATGGAAGGAAAGACCGTGATCGCCATCGCCCACCGGCTCTCGACGATCGCGGCGATGGACCGGCTCATTATCCTCGATGAAGGCAAGGTCGTCGAAGAAGGTACGCATGCCGAACTCGTCGAGACCGGTGGCACCTATGCCCGGCTTTGGGCGCGGCAGTCCGGCGGCTTCATCGACGTGGACGGAGCCGAAGAGGGCGGCGTAGCGGCGCAATAGCCCGTGGTGGCATCGCCGCCAGTGCCGCTATAGAACCGCATTCAAGATATATCTTGACTTATTCTTGAGTTCGCCGCACGGTGACGCCATGAGCAAGACAATCGCCAATCCGATCCTCTGGGTTTCGCACCTTTTCGAAACCTGGATCGACCCGTTCCGCCCCCAGGACGACATGCAGCCTCCCGAAACCGTCCGGGGTTTTCTCTGGCATTATCTGCAGCAGGCCAAATGGCCGTATCTGCTTGCGGCCATGCTGGCAGGCCTCACGGCGCTCTTTGAGGCGCTGTTCTTTTTCTACATGGGCCGCCTGATCGACCTGCTCGAAACGAGCAATGCCGCCGCCGGGTGGACCGGGCTCGTCGCCGGCCACGGCACCGAATTGCTTGTCATGCTCGGCGTCGTGATCGTCGGGCGCTTCCTTGCGCCCGCGATCCAGTCACTCGTCGAAGAGCAGACGATCGGGCGCGGGTTCACGACGCTCGTGCGCTGGCAGGCTTATCTCTACGTCTCGCGCCAGTCGATGCGGTTCTTCAACGACGACTTCGCCGGCCGGCTGGTGACAAAGGTTTCCCAGGCCTCCCAATCGCTTAACGATTTTATCGCCAGCGTCGTTCAGGTCGCCTGGGCTCTGACGATCTTTGCGGGAACCACGCTCTTTCTCTTCGCCCAGCTCGATCTGCGCATGGCGGGCCTCATCGTCGTCTGGATCGCGATCTTTTCAGTGCTCGCGTGGTATTTCGTCCCCCGCATGCGCGCCCGCGCTACCGAGAACGCCGAAAACGCCTCGATGCTCAACGGGCGCATCACCGACAGCTTCGCCAACATCCAGACGCTCCGCCTGTTCGGTAACGACGAGGACAACGACCAGTATGTCCGCAAGGGTTTCAAGCGTTTCCTCGATTCCGCAACCCGGCTGGGGCGGTTGATGACCGGCGTGCGCACGGCGATGGCCCTGCTGAGCACGGTGATGATCGTCGCCTTCGGCGTACTCTCGATCCAGCTCTGGACCGCCGGCGCCATCACAGTCGGCGCAGTGGCGTTCGCGCTGGCGCTGGTCCTGCGGCTCAACATGATGCAGGGCCGGATGATGGGGCAATTGAACGGCATGATGCGGCATTTCGGCATCGTCCAGAACGCCATGGAAACAATCGCCAAGCCACTCGAACTGGTCGACGTACCGGACGCCAAACCGCTCGCGGTCGGGAACGCTGCCGTCGATTTCGAAAACGTCCGTTTCCACTATGGCCGGGAGAAGGGTGTCATCGAGGGGCTGAGCATATCCATCGCCCCGGGCGAGAAGATCGGGCTCGTGGGGCGCTCGGGTGCGGGGAAATCGACCCTCGTCAACCTCTTGCTGCGCTTCTACGATCTCGAAAGCGGCCGTATCGCAATCGACGGGCAGGATATCTCCGAGGTCACTCAAGAGTCGCTGCGCGCCAATATCGGCGTCGTCAGCCAGGACACCGCGCTTCTGCACCGCTCAGTGCGCGACAACATCATGTTCGGCAAGGTTGGAGCATCCGAGGCCGAAATGATCGCGGCGGCAAAACGCGCCGAGGCGCACGAATTCATTATGGAACTCGAGGATCATCGTGGCCGTAAAGGCTATGACGCCCATGTCGGCGAGCGCGGGGTGAAGCTCTCGGGCGGACAGCGCCAGCGCATCGCGATTGCGCGCGTGCTTTTGAAGAACGCGCCCATCCTTGTGCTCGACGAGGCGACTTCCGCGCTCGACAGCGAGGTAGAAGCGGCGATCCAAAGTCAGCTCGAAGGACTGATGGAAGGCAAGACCGTCATCGCCATCGCCCACCGGCTCTCGACCATAGCGGCGATGGACCGGCTGGTGATCCTCGAGCGCGGCCATATCGTTGAAGAGGGGACGCACACCGAGCTCCTGGATCGTGGCGGCCACTACGCGCGGCTCTGGTCGCGTCAGTCGGGCGGGTTCCTCGATCTCGACGAGGAAGAAGCTGCCGAATGATCAGTGCCCGACTTTTGAATCGGGCTCTCAGATCCAGCGGCGCGTGTGCGTGAGATACCGCGCATAGGCATCGCCGAATTTGCGGCTGAGATAATCCTCCTCCTTCGCGATGACCAGCCGGTCAAGCGCCAGCCACAAAAACGGCAGGAGCAGGAAGCCCCATTCGAGTGCAAAGGTGAGGCAGAGGCCGGTATAGAAGGCGAGGAAACCCAGATAGATCGGGTTGCGCGTAAACCGATAAGGCCCGCTCGTGACCAGGCTCGTGGAGGGCTTGTAAGGCTCCACATTGGTGCCCGCGGCGCGGAAGGTGGTCACCGCCTGAATCGCGATCGCAATCCCGCCGACGATCAGGACGATCCCGAGCCAGAACTGCAGTTGTCCGATACCGGGTGCCGGAAAAATTGGCAAAGGGGCCAGCCATTCGAGCGCGATGGCCACGATGAGCGCAATCAGGGGAAAGAAAGGCGGCGGCATGATAAGACCCGGATTGTCGCGTTCGGCTTCGGCCATAGGCGTCTCCTTCGTTAGCAGGCCCCAACATGGGGCACGGACCGGCAAACTGCAACTTTCGCCTTTATCGCGTTCTGCAACTAAAGTAGAACCCACCACGTCGCATATGCCGGGCGGGAGATCCGGCACAGCTTTTCGTTCGGGGAGGATAGGATGGCGAATGCATCGCAAGCGGCCACGCGTGCCGCAATCGATTACAGGACGGTGCCGCTCGGTGGCGATTATGCGCTGTCCTCTCCCGCATTGGCCGGCAATCTCTCGATTGCGCTGCCGGGTGACGTGCACACCGCGTTGCTCGACGCGGGAAAAATTCCCGACCCCTATTTCGGCAACAACGAAGACACCGTCGCCTGGGTCTACGGTGCGCCCTGGTCGGTCGAGCGGACCTTCGAGGCCGATGCGGACCTGGCTGAAGGCTTCCTCACCCTGACGCTTTCTGAAGTCGATTGCATTGCCACCGTCTCGCTCAATGGCGAGGTGATTGGAGAAACGCAGAACCAGTTCATCCGCTATGATATCGACGTCACCGGCAAGGTGCGCGAGGGAACCAACACCCTCCGGATCGATTTCGCCGCCGTGCCCGAAATCGCCAAGGCCCGCGCCGACGCGCATCCGTTCCCGATCCCCTATGCCGCGATGAACCAGAAGGTCGCCCACCTCAATTTCGTGCGCAAAACCGCCTGCCACGCCGGCTGGGACTGGGGCATCTGCTTGATGCCCATCGGGGTCTATGGCCGCATGGACCTGCGCCGCTGCCCGCTAGCGCGCACCGATAGCGTGCAGGTCGATCAGGAGCACGCGGATAGCCGCGTGACGCTCTCGATCAAGACCCGCATCCATGCCTTTGCGGCGGGCGAGGTGAGCCTCACCCACACCGTCGACGGCCAGACCGTCGGCGGCACCGTGGCGGTCGCTCCCGGCGAGAACGTCTTTACCCATGCCGTCACCATCGCCGACCCGAAGCTGTGGTGGCCGGCGGGGCAGGGGGATCAGCCGCTTTACGACCTCGTCACCGATCTCGACGGGGAGACGACGACGCGGCGGATCGGGCTCAGGAAACTCGAATGGGTGGTCGAGAAAGACGAAATTGACCACTGCTTCAAATGCCGCATCAACGGCCGCGACATCGCCATGATGGGCGCCAACTGGATCCCCGCCGACGCCATCCCCTCGCGCATCACACCCGAAACCGTCGGCGATCTCCTGGAAAGCGCGGTGGCAGCGAACTACAACATGCTCCGCGTCTGGGGCGGTGGCCAGTACGAGCCGGATTATTTTTACGATCTCTGTGACGAGATGGGCCTGCTCATCTGGCACGATTTCATGTTCGCCTGCATGAGCTACCCGTCCGACCGCGCCTTCCTTGCGGACGTCCGCACCGAGATCACCCAGCAGGTCCGCCGCCTCTCGCACCACGCCTCGATCGCGCTCTGGTGCGGAGACAATGAAGTGATCGGCTCGCTCGGCTGGTTCCCCGAAACCAAGGCCGATCCCGAGCGCTACGTCGCCAACTACGACCGGCTCAATTCCATGCTCGGCGAGATCGTCGAGGACGAGGATCCCGCGCGCCGCTTCTGGCCGTCCTCACCCTCGCTCGGCTATCTCGATTTCTCCGACGGCTGGCACACCGACACGCGCGGCGACATACACTTCTGGGATGTCTGGCATTCCGCCAAGCCCTTCGAGCATTACCGCACGGTCAAGCCGCGCTTCGCCTCGGAATTCGGCTTCCAGTCCTTCACCTCGATGAACGTCATCGAAAGCTTCACCGAGCCCGGCGACCGCAACCCCTCTTCACCGGTGATGGAAACCCACCAGCGCAACGAGGGCGGCAATGCCCGCATCCTCGAAACCATGTGCCGCTATTTCCGCTTCCCCAAGGGGTTTGAGGAGATGGTGTTCCTCTCGCAGGTCCAGCAGGGGCTTGCGATCAAGACGGCCATCGAATTCTGGCGCTCGACTAAACCCCGTTGCATGGGCACGCTCTACTGGCAGTTGGGCGACAACTGGCCCGTGGCAAGCTGGTCGAGCCTCGATTATGGCGGACAGTGGAAGCTGCTCCATTACCTCGCCAGACGCTTTTACCTGCCGGTCAACGTCGTCGCCGTGCCCGAGGGCGACGAGATCGTCATCAAGGGCATCAATGACGGGCGCGGCCCTGCGGACATTACGCTCGACGTCATCCGTGCCGATATCAAAGGCGGCGAGAAGAGCCTGAAAAGACTCGACGTTTCGCTCGAACTTGAATCAGCGTCCGAACTCGCTCGCATTCCGCTTGAAGAGGTCGGCGAGGGCCAGTTCCTGTTCCTCGAATGGCGCGGCCACGACGGCACGCTCATCGGCCGGAACGATTTCTTCCCGCGCGCCTACAAATATTACGACCTGCCCGAGGCGGGCATTACCGCAAGCTGGAGCGACGGCGAGACCGGTCCCGTCCTGACGCTCGAAACCGATGCACCGGCCTTCTTCGTCACCGCGTCGGTCGATATTCCGGGCTATTTCTCTGACAACTGCCTGACCCTCTTGCCGGGCCGCCCGGTCCGGCTTAGCTTCACGCCGCGCATGGGCGAGGCCGTCGTTCGCACCACGCTCGAGGCGTCGCTCACCGTCCGCCATCTGGCGCAAACCTATTAAGGGATTTGGCGCCTTGAGACATCAATCGTGCACACCGAGCGGTCACACGCACTCTCCCCTTCTCCCCTTGAGGGCCTGTTGCGCAGTTTACGGGAAGGTTGATGCGGCAGGCGCAACGGCGACGGAGGCGGTTTTCGGTTTGCCTGATTGGGCGGTTTCGGCTGTTTTGTTGCGGTTTTGCCGGATGGCGGACGCAGCTATGGCGTGATCGCCGCCCAACGTCGCATGTTGAAGGCGATGGCGGCGAGGAGCACCTGGGCGGTTGCCTTGGCGAGACCGCGATAGCGAATGCGGGTCAAGCGCATGCGGTTCTTCCATGTGGCAAAAGTTGTTTCCACCGCCGCCCGGCGTCTTGCGACGAGGCGGTTGAAGCGCTTCAGCCTTGGTGACAGTTTGGGATGGTGCTTGTTGGGCCGTCTCGCCAGCCGTGCCTTGACGCCACGTGCCTTGAGCGCTGCTTCGCGGGCATGGGTGTGGTAGGCCGCATCCGCCCATACCGCCTTCTCGTCGCCGCGGATCAGCCGGTCGGCCGGCGTGGTGTCGTTGACATTGGCCGGTGTGGTGATCACTGCGCGCACCAGGCCGGAGCCCTCGTCGACGCCCACATGGGCCTTGTAGCCGTAGACCGAGCCGCCCTTGCCCTGGCGCTTGGCGAAGCGGGCATCCGCGTCGACGGCCGGGCGCCCGTCGCCTGGCCGCGCCGAGGCGGACGCGATCAGCGTCGCATCCAGCATCGTGCCGCGCTTCAGGATCAGCCCGGCCTTCTCCAACTGCCGGTCGAGTTCTCCGAAAAGCCGCTCCACATGCCCGCCGGCGGACAGTTCGTTGCGGAAACGGCACAGCACCGTGTGGTCGGGAACGCCTTCCTCCAGCGATAGGCCACAGAAGCGCCGGAACGACAGCCGGTCGCAAAGCGCCTCCTCCAGTTCCCGGTCGGAAAGCCCATAGAGCGATTGCAGGATTAGCGCCTTGAACAACACCAGCGGCGGCCAGGCCGCCCGGCCCGGTCCGCTGTCGCGCAAGGGCGCCAAAAACTTCTCGAACCGGTACCACTTCACCAGCCCCGAAAGCCGATCCAGCGCCGTCGACCCGGCCGTCGCGCCGACGACCCCGTCCGCAAACCCAAGCTGACCTGTCCGCTTCACCGCCATGACGATCTCCCAAATCAGATACAAGCAGTGAATCACAATTCGCAAATTGTGCAACAGGCCCCTTGAGGGAGAAGGTGGGCCTCGCGAAGCGAGGGTCGAATGAGGGGTGTGCGCGGCAGCAAAGCTCGGCTTTTGTGCTGTTCGCAACGCCGCAGGCACCCCTTGCATGTTGTTTTTGCCGCGTTTGTGAAACTGTTGCGGTGGCTCCCGGCGGATGGCCATCCGCCGGAAGCCGGACGAGCGGGACCGAGCACCCCTTGGATTTGGGATCCGCGGATGAGATGGGTCCGTTCGTCCTTCGCGCTGGTCCTGAACAGATGAATGGGAGCGAGTCCCGCATGCAAGGCAGGGAAATGCCCGAACCCAACGCGATACCGCCAGTGTATGTCGGTATTGACGTATGTAAAGACTGGCTGGACGTGTACCTGCATCCTTCCGGCCAAAGCCTGCGCGTGAGCAATGATCGCGTCGGGCACAAGCGGATCAAACGTGTTCTGAGCGGCCAGCCGGTGGCACGGGTCGTGATGGAGGCGACCGGAAAGTACCATCGTGCCGTACAGCGCAGCCTGCACGCCGCGGGCCTGCCCGTTTGTCTCGTCAATCCCCTGCGGGCCCGGCTGTTTGCCGAGGCGAGCGGCACGCTGGCCAAAACCGACGCGCTTGACGCCCGGATGGTGGCGCGGATGGGCGCCGCGCTCGATCCCGGCGTCACCGCGCCGTGTCCGATCGCTCTGGAGCATTTGCGCGAACTGGTGGGTGCGCGCACCGCGGCAACCGCCGAACACACCGCGCTCGTCAATCGGTTGTCCTGCACCACCACGGCGTTTCTGCGCACCGAGCTGCGCCGCCGCATCGCCAGTTGCCGCACCCATATATGCAGGCTCGACGCCGAAATCGAGGCGCGGATCGCCGCCGATGAGGTCCTGGCACACAAACGGGCCATCCTCCTCTCGATCCCCGGCATCGGGCCGGTCGTCGCAACCGCCCTGCTGACCGGCATGGATGAACTCGGCACGTGTTCGGCCAAGCAGGCCGCCAGCCTTGCAGGGCTCGCTCCGCTCGCACGCGACAGTGGCGCAGCCCAAGCTCCGCGCTTCATTCGCGGCGGGCGCCGGCATGTGCGAAACGCGCTCTACATGGCCGCCCTCTCCGCCAGCCGCCACGCACCCGGCCTCGCCATCTTCGCCAAACGCCTCAAGGCAGCCGGAAAACGGCCCAAGGTCGTCCTCGTCGCAGTCATGCGAAAACTCATCGTGCTCGCAAATACCCTGATCGCCCAAAACCGGAAATGGCACCCAATCGCGCCTTGACACAAAACACAGATGCTCATCCGACCGCTTCGCGGCCACCTTCTCCCTCAAGGGGAGAAGGGAACAAGCGCGCGCGGCAACCATGATGCGCTTCGTCAACCCGCTGGTCTTCGTCTCCGATCTCGAGCGTTCGCGACGGTTCTATGTCGAGGTGATGGGGCTGACCGTCAAAGAGCAGGACGGTGGTGTCGTCATCTTCGAGGGTGGTTTCGCCGTCCATCAGGGCGAAGCGCTTCAGCAAACGGTTTGGGGCGACATCGAGCAGCCGGGCGGTCCTTATGGGCGCCGAAATGTGCTGCTCTATTTCGAGGATACCAATCTCGACCGTGTCTTCGAGACCATCGCGCCACACGTCCAGCTTATCCACCCCATCCGGACCGAGGCCTGGGGGCAGCGCGTCTTCCGCTTCCATGATCCGGACGGGCACGCCATCGAAATCGGCGAACCGATGGAATAGACGCAGCATACGCTGTATGAACCGACAACCGCAGAAAATACCGGAAACGCTATGACCCAATCCATGAAACGCTCCCGTGTCAATGAGATCATCAAGGCGGGCGATGAGTTCATCCGCTCGTTCGGCTATATCATGCCGCCCTTCGCCTATTTCTCGCCCGGCGAGATGAAGGACCGGCAGGCCGACATCCAGAACATCCTGAAGGCCGGTCTCGGCTGGGACGTGACCGACTACGGCCAGGGCGATTTCGACAATCTCGGGCTGTTCCTCTTTACCGTCCGCAATGGCGATGCCGCAGACCTCAGCAAGGGCCGCGGCATGCTCTACGCCGAAAAAATCATGATCTCCCGCCACGATCAGATTTCCCCGATGCACCGGCACACGATCAAGGCCGAGGACATCATCAACCGCGGCGGCGCCAAGCTCGCGCTTCAGCTCTACAACGACGATGGCACCGACAAGGGCATCGATGAGGAAACCGATGTTGTCGTCTACACCGACGGCATCAAACGCGTCCTGCCCGCCGGCGGCATCCTCAAACTCTCGCCCGGCGAAAGCGTCACGCTCCTGCCTGGCAACTGGCACAAATTCTGGGGCGAAGGCGGGGACGTCCTGATCGGCGAGGTCTCGACCGTCAACGACGACCGGACCGACAACACTTTCCTCGATCCCATCGGCCGGTTCTCCGAGATCGAAGAGGACGAGGACCCCATCCACCTGCTGGTTTCGGACTACGACAAATGGTTCGGCGTCGGCGGCGGCTCGGGGTACTAAACCGCATAACCCGATTGTGATCGGGCGGAGGCGCCTGCCTTTGCTCTTATTGGGAACGCACGGGGCGCCTCGGCGCTTGTGTGTCCGACCCATGAAGAGGAGCCGCCCGATGATCATTCGTGTTCTCGCCGGTCTCGCGTGCACCGCCGCGCTTGCCGCCCCCGCCTTTGCTATCGATGAAACCGTGGAGACCGAAGAGGGGGCCGTGCGTCTCACAACGGTCGCCGAGGGTCTTGAGCATCCCTGGGGCCTCGCCTTCCTGCCGGAGGGGGGCATGCTGGTTACCGAGCGGCCGGGGCGGTTACGGTATGTAGCTGCGGACGGCACGGTGTCCGGCCCGATTGCGGGCGTGCCGCAGGTCGACAATCGCCGCCAGGGCGGCCTGCTCGATGTCGCGCTCGATCCCGATTTTGCCTCCAGCCGGCTCGTATACCTCAGCTATGCCGAGCCCGGCGATGGTGGCACAACCTCGACCGCCGTCGCACGCGGCACGCTGAGCGAGGACCTGACCGGGCTCGGCGGCCTTGAGGTCATCTTCTCCCAGCGGCCCAAGGTGCAATCGACGATGCACTACGGCTCGCGTCTCGTCTTCGATGGCAATGGTCACCTCTTCATCACCACCGGCGAGCGGTCGCACGATCAATTCCGTGTGCAAGCGCAAGACCTCAATTCGCACCTGGGCAAGGTAATCCGGATCTACCCCGATGGCTCCGTACCGGAGGACAATCCGTTCGTGGGGCAGGAGGGCGCGCTGCCGGAAATCTGGTCCTATGGTCACCGCAACATACAGGGCGCGGCGCTGCACCCGGAAACCGGCGCACTCTGGATCAATGAGCATGGGCCACGCGGCGGGGACGAGCTCAATCGCATCCAAGAGGGCGGCAATTACGGCTGGCCGCTCGTCACCGAAGGCACTGAATATTCCGGCGCGCCGATCAACCCGCCCGCCGATCTCCCGCCAGGCCTCGTCGAACCAATCGCCTATTGGGTGCCATCTCCCGCACCGTCCGGCCTGACGTTCTACGATGCCGCCATGTTCCCCGGTTGGCAGGGCGATGCCTTCATGGGTGCGCTGGCGGGTACGAGCCTGATCCGCATCGACATGGACGGCGACAGGGCTGTTGGGGATGAATTCCTCTTCACCGACTTCGGTATGCGTATCCGCGATGTGGTCCAGGGGCCGGACGGCGCGCTCTATCTCCTGACCGATGAGGGTAACGGCCAGGTTCTCCGGGTGTCGGCGCCGTAGGCGAGGGCGCCAGGGCAATCGGGGCTTGGATTGGGACAGTTCATCGCGCTACAAGCCATCCCGACCCCACCGCAGGTCGAACCGGTCAACATGCTTGAACCGGCGGTTCTCCGTCGGCCATCAAAACGAAGGAAACGCGCCCAGTGTCCGCAAAGCTCGCGTCCAAGCCGCTCCTTGAAGTCCGTAACGCGACGATTTCCGACATTTCCGACATCATCAAGCTCGCCGCCCGAGTTTACCCCGACGAAGGACCGTACCTTCCCGGAACCATACGGGGGCAGATCAACGCCTTCCCCGAAGGGCAGTTCGTGGCGATCTACGACGGCGAAATCGTCGGCTATGCGGCGACATTGCGGTTGGCCGAGCGGCAGATTTTCCGCCAGCACACCTGGGAGAACATCACCGGCGCGGGCTATGCGAGCCTCCACAACGCCAAGGGTGAATGGCTCTACGGTGTCGAGGTCTGTGTCGATCCGGGCCGCCGCCGTGCGCGGATCGGCAAGCGACTCTACGAAGCCCGCCAGCGCCTGTGCGACGAGCTCTGGCTCAAGGGCATCGCCTTCGGTGGGCGCCTGCCGGGGTTCCGGCGCAACAAGAAAGATTATCCACGCATCAAGGATTATTTCGAAGCCGTCAGGGACCGCGAGGTGCGCGATCCCGTCGCGAGCTTCCAGATGAAGCTGGGTTTCGAGCCCGAATTGCTCCTGCGCAATTACCATCCCGAGGACAAGGCCTCGGGCGGCCACGCCGCATTGATGGTCTGGCGCAACCCCCGCTACGATCCGGAAGACGAGCAACGGCCCGCGCATATGCGCTCCAAGGAAACCGTGCGCGTGACGACGGTTCAGCTCGAAGCCCGGCGCTTCCCGACCGCCGATGCGTTCTTCGAACATATGCAGTATTTCGTCGAGGTCGCCGCCGATTACGGCTCGGATTTTATCGCGTTCCCCGAGCTCCTGACGCTGATGCTGCTATCGAGCGAACCCGAACGGCCGCCCCATGAGGCGGTCATGCGCCTGACCGAATATACGCCTGAATTCGTCGAGCGTATGCAGAAGATGGCGCTGGCCTGGAACATCAACATCATCGGTGGCTCGCACCCTACGATCACCGATGACGGCGATATCCAGAACGTCTGCTACGTCTTCCTGCGTGATGGCACGATCCACGCTCAGGAAAAGATGCACCCGACGCCGGACGAGCGCGACTATTGGGGCATTGTCGGCGGCGATACGGTGGACGTGATCGACACCGACTGCGGGCCCATCGGCGTGATGATCTGCTACGACGCCGAATTCCCCGAGGTCGCCCGGCGGCTTGCCGATCAGGGCGCCCGGATCATGTTCGTGCCCTATTGCACCGACACGCGTCAGGGCCATTTGCGGGTGCGCTATTGCTGCCAGGCGCGGACCATCGAGAACCAGTGCTACGTCGTCACCTCCGGGATCACGGGCAACCTCGCCAATGTCGACAACCTCGACATCAACTACGCCCACTCGGCCATCCTCACCCCTTCCGATATGCCGTTTGCCCGCGACGGTATCGCTGCGGAAGCCAGCGAGAACGTTGAGATGGTCGTCGTCGCCGACCTCAACGTCTCGACCTTGCAATGGGCTCGGGCACAAGGGGCCGTTCGCAATTTGCGCGACCGGCGTTTCGACCTTTACCGCGTCCGCTGGAAGGATGGGGGATAACGCGCCATCGGATCAGGGCTCCCGCCAGCCCGACAGATCGAGAGCTGAAATGACTGGTTGGCTTGCCATTGGCGACTAACCGATGTCCTCGGTGTCGACTTGGTCTCACATGCAACCTTTAGAGGTTGTGACCCTCTTTCGACCAGGACTGGTCCCGCCTGAATGTGCGCGATCCCTAATGGATTTTTAAGGGGTCATTAGGCATCATCGCATCCGCTCGGACGCTATGCAAAATCAAATGGGACAGACGTGGTTGCGCAGCCACGTCAGCTTGACACCTGGGCAATGCGACGGAAAAACGACCGTGACACATCAATACGACGACTCCTATTCTGAGCTTCAGACACGCCTCGATTTCATCGGGCTCGATGCCGCGGGTTTGTCCCGGCTTAACAAGATTCAGAAGCAGGTCGACGTTCATCTGCCCAAAGCGTTGGACCGGTTTTATGACAAGATCGCAACGGTACCCGAAGTTGCACGCTTCTTCTCCGGCAAAGAGCAGATGAACCGTGCCCAAAATCGGCAAGTCGAACACTGGAAGGCGATTGCTTCGGGCAAGTTCGATGCAGATTATCTTGCCGCCAGCACCAAGGTCGGTATGCGCCACGCTCAGATCGGGCTCGAACCGCGCTGGTATATCGGTGGCTATGGGGTGATCATCGACACGCTCGTCAAGAATGTGGTGCACGACTACATGGCCGAGCAACTGGGCAAGATGCGCAAACTCAAGCACGACGCGGTTTTGGCCGAAGTCGACGTCATGGCCGGTGCGATTGTCGAGATCATTCGCGCGATCATGCTCGACGTTGATATTGCCGTCTCGACATATTTCGACAAAATGACAGCCGAAGCCGAACGCGCCGAAAAGGAAAACGCCGCGCGGATCAACCGCGTCGTAACCCTCACAGGTGATGTGCTGCGTGCCTATGCCGATGGCGATCTGACTGTAAGGATCAGTGAAGAATTCGAGCCGCAATTCCAGAAGATCAAGGATGACACCAATGCGGTCGGCGACAAGCTGGCCGAGATCGTTAGTCAGCTTCGGGTAACCTCGGGCGCTCTCAAGACGGCGACCTCGGAAATTCTTTCGGGCGCCAACGACCTATCCGATCGCACAACCAAACAAGCCGCGACGATCGAGCAGACTTCGGCGGCTATGGAGCAATTGGCCCTCACGGTCACGCGCAACGCCGAGAACGCCGACAGCGCAAGCGTCAAAGCACCGGCCGCCTCGCGCACTGCCGAGGATGGTGGCCGGGTTATGGGCGAAACGACCGCGGCTATGGAACGAATCCGGACCTCATCGTCAAAGGTGTCCGATATAATCGGGCTTATCGACAATATTGCCTTTCAGACCAACCTGTTGGCGCTCAATGCTTCAGTCGAAGCGGCGCGTGCGGGCGAAGCTGGCAAGGGGTTCGCGGTTGTCGCCGTCGAAGTACGCCGCCTTGCACAATCGGCCGCACAGGCTTCCAAGGAAGTCAAAGCACTGGTCGAGCAATCCAACCACGAAGTGGAATGCGGTTCCAAGCTCGTGGCCGATGCGTCCTCCAAGCTCGTAACCCTGCTCGGTGCCGTCAAGGAAAACGCGGACCTGCTGGAAATCATTGCGCAAGACAGCAAAGGCCAGGCCTCATCGATCGAGGAGGTCAACCTGGCCGTCCGCCAAATGGACGAAATGACACAGCACAATGCGGCACTGGTCGAGGAGACAAACGCCGCGCTCGAGCAAACCGAAGATCAGGCCAAACAGCTCGATTCCATCGTTGAGGTTTTCGCGATCGGCAACGGAAATGGCGGCCGTTCGGCCGTGCGAGCGGTGCCGGGCCGGCCTGCCCCGGCTGTTGCAGCCCCCGCATCCGCGCACCCCGTTCCGGTCGCCGGAAATATCGCCCTTGTCAGCCGCGAATGGGACGAATTCTGAGAAATCCGGGCTAGAGGTAATCGTAAACCTCGGGCGCACGCTCCCACGCGTCGTGCCGTCCATCCTCATAACTAAGGGGAAGCGAGGCAAGCGTTTCGGGTGTGATGGTATCAAGGCACGCGACGTTGACAGCGACCATCGCACCGCCCAATTCGGGCATATCGAACGAGCCGAACGGCTTGACCCCGCACCGGGTGCAGAACCGGTGATGGATGACGTGCCCGCCGAAAGTGTAGTCGGCGAGCATGTCTTCGCCCGTCTTGAGCGCGAAATCGCCTGCTGGGAGCACAGCCTTCCAGAAACGCGATTTCGCGCAACTCGAACAATTGCATCGGCTCGTACCCCGCGAAAGATCGATCCGGGCGCTGAAGGTGACAGCGCCACAGTGGCAACTACCGTGATAGGTGGCTTTCATGATGCCTCCCAAACAAATCGTGTTCAGTTCATTCAATTTCTCGCTGCAAGCACAATGGCTTGAGCTGAAAATCCGATTCAGGCGATCAGACACCTGAATCGGAATGCGAGTGGCGCTACTGGCCGCTATGCGCGTCGAGGAACGGCCCGATGACGGGCATCAACACGTCCAGGCGGAAGAGCATGTCGTAGTGGGTCGTCTTCGGCAAAACCGCGAACTGAAGGTCGGGGTCGACCACCGGGCCCATCGGTTCGGTGCTCGTGGCGCCTCCCATGAGCCGATACATTTCCAGCACCTTGTCGGGCTGCACGATGTCGTTATCCCCGACAATCAGAAGCGTCGGAACATCGATCGCGGCGATCTCCTCATCCGACCAGGCGGGGCCCGCGAGCATGGTTTCTCTGATCTTGTCGATGAGGCCGGGGAAACGCTCGGGTTCGGGCGCGACCGCATTATAGGCCTCCTGCATCGGCGTACCCTCCATCATCTCCGCCGTCATGTGCGGCCACCCTGCACGCACCGACTCATAGATCGAATCCGCTTGATGAGAGGCCGAGATCACGACCATGCTGTCGACGAGTTCAGGCGCCAGGATCGCCACGCCGAGCGCAGTTCCGCCGCCCATTGAGTAGCCCACGATGTCGACGGGTCCCAGTTCCTGCTGCGTGATGAACCCCGCGACGTCCTCGGCCATCTGGCGCATCGAAAGCGGGCGGTCGAGGTCCACGGTACGGCCGTGCCCTTCCAGTTCGACCGCGTAGACCGCACGTGTCTGGGCGAGCGTCGGAACGATCGGCCCGAGCGCCTCGATCGTCATGAGCCCTCCGTGAATCAGCAGGAGCGGCTCGCCCTCGCCGTGAACCTCGTAATATATGTCGAGCCCATTGACGGTCTCATACCCCGCTTCCCGGGGTTCCGGCATTTCGAAGCCGAGATTGATCGGGTCGATTGGCGGCGTATCCTGGGCGGGCGCGACCGGAGAGAGGCCGGCGGCGAGGGCCACGGTGACGGTAGAAAGCGTGTGTTTGAGCATAGTGTCCTCCTGGGGTTGAACTGTCCATAGGACGTACGGGCAGGGGAGGTGCCGACACCGGCCGGCCGATTTTTTACGGATACACGAACCGCCCCGCGCGGCCCCGCGCCTCGAGCTTGTCGATGTGCAGCCTTATGTGGTTCGCCTCTGCGGTCGTCGTCGCCCGCGCCATCGCCTTGTCGAAAGCTTCGCGCGCTTCCTTGTCGCGCTTGAGCTCCATCAGGAGCCCGCCGCGCAGGCCGTGGAAATAGAAATAGCCCGAGAGCGCCTCGGCCAGCGGATCGATGAGATCGAGCGCCGCTTGTGGACCTCTGACCTTCGAGACCGCCACCGCGCGATTGAGCGTGACGACGGGTGAGGGCTGCATCTGTTCGAGCGCACGATAGAGCAGCTCGATTTCGACCCAGTCGGTATCCGCCGCCGTCTTCGCCCGTGCGTGCAGCGACGCGATGGCTGCCTGGATCTGGAACGGACCGGGACGCCGATGCCGCATGGCCTTGTCGATGAGAGTCAGGCCTTCGGCGATCATGATCCTGTCCCAGAGGCTCCGGTCCTGATCGTCCATCAGGATGATATGCCGGTCCGCGTCGAACCGAGCCCTTTCGCGCGAACCCTGCAAAAGCATGAGCGCCAGAAGGCCCATGAGTTCGGGTTCGGACGGAAACAGCCCCAAGAGCAATCGTCCGAGCCGGATAGCCTCCTCACAGAAGGGTTTGGCGTTGTCCCCGCGCTCGCTGGCCGAGGAATAACCTTCGTTGAAGATGAGATAGACCATCGCCGCTACGGCATCCAGCCGCTCGGCACGTTCGGCGGCGTCGGGCGTATCGAACGCCACGCCGGCCTTGGCGATGCGGCCCTTGGCGCGGGTAATACGCTGCTCCATCGCCGCCTCGGAGACGAGGAACGCCCGCGCGATCTGTTTCACCGAAAGCCCGGAGACGACCCGCAGCGCCAGCGCGATCTGCCCGGTGGCCGGTAATTCGGGATGGCAGCACACGAACAGGAGCCGCAGGATGTCGTCGCGATAGTGCGATTCGTCGATCCTGTCGGCGATGGCACTTTCGGCATCGTCGGTATCGGAAAGGACCGCTTCGTCGGGCAGGGCGGTATGCCGCGCGCGCTTGCGCAATACGTCGATGCCGGTATTGCGCCCGACGAAAATGAGCCACGCCGCCGGATCGCGCGGAGGGCCGTTCTTCGGCCAATTGGTCAGAGCCTTGAGCGAGGCCTCCTGAAAGGCCTCCTCGGCAAGATCGAGATCGCGGAAATAGCGATAAAGAGCGGCGACGGCCTTCGCCCGTGCTCCGTCGATTGCGATCCCGATCCAGCGCGTGTCCTGGCTCATCCCGATAACGTTCCCGGTGCGTAAAAGGAGACCGGCCGGATTTCATAGGAGCCGGTCCCCGGATTGGCTTCCGCAAGGTCCCGCACAAAGCCCACCACTTCTTCGAGGCTCTCGCCCTCGACAACGTAAAAGCCCAGGAACTGCTCCTTGGTTTCGGCGAACGGTCCATCGAGCACCATGGGCTCACCTGCCGTTTTGCGCAGCGTGGTCGCCGATGTCGTGGGCAAAAGCCGTGCGACCGGCCCGAGCGTTCCATTCTCGATACGCGGTTTCTGGACGGCCAGCAGGTCGTCCATCACCTTCTTGTCCTCTTCCTCGGTCCATGCGCCAACAACGGCTTCGTCGTTGTAACAAAGGATGGCGTAAAGCATATGCGGTCCTTTCTTGCCTTCTAAGGACGTTGGCCATGGCCGCGTCCCGACATCGCAAACGAAAAATCTTCCATCCTGACTGTGCCGTTAAAATCACGCCAGGGCCAGAGGCTTGAAAACCCGCAACCAAACACACATTTCGAGCGTTAGAGTAACGGACAAGAATGAGCGTAAGGGGTGCGCCATGCCGATCACTCGCAGCGAAATGGAAAAGATTCTCGGACCTGTCGACAACCAGATGGCAACCGAAATTCTCTCCGTCGGTGCTTCGGCCGAAGAGCTCGCAAGGGCTCTCTTCTGGGTCAATTCCGATGAGGCCTTCGTCAATGAGGGCGCGCATATGCCGACCGGGAAAGTCGCTGAACTGATCGAAATTCTCGAAAGCGCCGAGATGGAAGATGAATATCGCCCCGGCGCGGCACCGGTTCCCGAGGCCTAAGAACCATGTCGAACCCCGGGTCTGGACAAGTCGGCGAAAATCAACTTGAAATAGGCACTCGACGCGCGGACGCGCGGGGGCAATTCTTACTTCAATTTTCCATGTCTTCGAAATTCAAAAGCTTCATCACCGACTTGTTGCGGCAGGCCGACATTACCGTAGGCGGCGACAGACCCTGGGACATTCAGGTTCACGACGACCGCCTGTATTCGCGCGTCATGACGCAAGGCTCATTGGGGCTCGGCGAAGCCTATATGGATGGCTGGTGGGACGCCGAATCGGTCGACCAGTTTCTCTACCATGTGCTTACAGCCGACCTGCCGTCCAAGGTCAGGATCGATCCGGCGCTGGCATTGCTGACGATCAAGGCAATCGTCTTCAACCCGCAACGCGCCCGTGCGCGCGAGGTTGGCGAAAAGCACTACGATATCGGCAACGATCTTTATCAGCGCATGCTCGATCCGCGCATGATCTATTCGTGCGGCTATTGGCGCGAGGCGGACAACCTGACCGATGCACAGGAGGCTAAGCTCGACCTCATCTGCCGCAAGATCGGCTTGAAGGAAGGCCAGACCGTGCTCGACATCGGTTCGGGCTGGGGCGGCTTCCTGAAATTCGCCGCCGAACGCTACGGCATCAAAGGTGTCGGGGTCACGGTCTCCAGGGAGCAGATGCGCTACGCCAACGATACGCGCGGCAACCTGCCCATCGAAACGAGGCTCATGGACTA
This sequence comes from Pelagibacterium halotolerans, assembly GCF_044811015.1. Classification (GTDB taxonomy): domain Bacteria; phylum Pseudomonadota; class Alphaproteobacteria; order Rhizobiales; family Devosiaceae; genus Pelagibacterium; species Pelagibacterium halotolerans_A. Next base: position 1,207,844 of record NZ_CP085243.1, on the reverse strand, counting down.
TATGGAACTCGACGGAAAGTTCGACCGGATCGTTTCGGTGGGGATGTTCGAGCACGTCGGGTACAAGAACTACGCGCCCTATTTCGCCAAGGTTCGTGAGCTCCTTAAAGATGATGGGCTCTTTCTCCTGCATACCATAGGCGGCGCGCTCTCGCGCCGGAGCGGCGATCCCTGGATTGAAAAGTACGTCTTTCCCAATGGCATGCTGCCATCGCCCAAGCAGGTGACGACCGCGGTCGAGGGCAAGCTGATCATGGAAGACTGGCACAATTTCGGGGCGGACTACGATAAGACCTTGATCGCCTGGCTCGACAATTTCGACAAAGCCTGGCCCGACCTGCAGGAGAAATACGGCGAGCGCTTCGGGCGCATGTGGCGCTATTACCTCCAGTGCTGCGCGGCTATCTTCCGCGCGCGGTGGATCCACCTCTGGCAGATCGTTTATTCGAAAGACGGCGTCAAAGGCGGATACGAAAGCATCCGGTAGGTCGTCAGCGCGGGCCGTGTCGGCGCTCGCGCCAACGCTGCTGGACAACCGAGATGGCTTCCCGGACCAGCGCATAGAACTCGGCCATTTCCTCAAGCCGGTCGCGAGTCGCGTCCGATCGCGCAATCGGCTTGGCACCCGCTAAAAGAGCGCCAAGGTCCCGCAACATGCGGGTTTCGCCAGCCAGCATTTCTTCATAAGAATCTGAAACTTCATAGAGAATACGCTTGCTGCCGGGCACAGGCCGGCGCCGCGCGAGCGTATAGCGTTCCAAAAGCTTCGCCGCGACGCTGGCACTGCTTTTGCTGACTTTGAGAACTGCCGCGATGCGGTCGAGACTCGCTGGTTCCTCGCTCAAGAGCAGATAGCCGTAAAGCCGGGCGGCGGTGGGCGGCACGCCCCACGGAACGAAAAGCTGGGCAACGTCTTCGATAAAACGCTGTTCCGGTCTCGTCAGTTCGTTATTTGACATATTCGGCATAAATCGAATATTCCATATGTAAGCCGCATGACGCAAGGTGCTGGACGCGGATATCCGCCTCCGGGCCGGGACCGAGAGGTGGCGGATGAAGAATGGCTCCAGAGCTCCCGAGGGGCCCGCATTCAGGATCGAAGGTCTCACCAAGATCTTCGGCTCCGGCCATACGGCGGTCCACGCGCTGCGCGGCGTCGATATCGATATTCCCGCGGGCGAACTCGTGGTTCTGCTCGGCCCATCCGGCAGCGGGAAGTCGACGCTTCTCAATATCATGGGCGGCCTCGACCGGGCGACCGACGGCACCGTATACTTCTTCGACCGTAACCTCACGGCGATGAACGACGCGCAATTGACGCGCTACCGCCGCCGCGATGTCGGCTTCGTCTTCCAGTTCTATAACCTGATGCCCAGCCTCACGGCACGCGAGAATGTCGAACTCGTCACCGAGATCGTCGACCATCCGATGGATGCAGGCGATGCGCTCTCGCTGGTGGGGCTCACCGAACGGGTCGATCATTTCCCTTCCCAGCTTTCGGGCGGCGAACAACAGCGCGTGGCGATTGCCCGTGCTGTCGCCAAGCGGCCCAACGTCTTGTTCTGCGACGAGCCGACTGGTGCGCTCGACAGCAAGACTGGCCAGGCCGTTCTTCGCGTGCTCCAGGATGTGAACGCCGAGACCGGCGCCACCGTTCTGATTATCACGCACGCCGCTGCGACCGCGGAGATGGCCGACCGGGTTATCGATTTTGCCGATGGCAGGATCCGGAACGTTTCGGTCAACACCCGCAAGGTCTCCGCCGAAGAGATCCGGTGGTGACGGAAGGCTGGTACCGAGGATGAGCCCGCTCGACCACAAGCTTCTGCGCGACCTCTGGCACATCAAGGGCCAAGCCGCCGCCATTGCGGTCGTGATCGCCCTTGGCGTCATGATGCTGATCATGATGGATGGGCTGGTCAACTCGCTCCAGGAGACCAAAACCGCTTATTACGACCGCTACCGGCTCGCTGACGTCTTTGCTCCGGTCACTCGTGCGCCCGAACGCGTTCTCGACGACCTTGCAGCCCTTCCCGGTGTCGCCGCGGTCGAAGGGCGGGTCAACGGCGCGGCGCTGATCGACCTGCCCGGCCAGAACGTCCCGGTTCGCGCTCAGGCCGTTTCGGTGCCCGAATTCGGAGAGCCGGCGCTCAACGCCTACTACCTGGCTGAAGGGCGCGCCATCGATCCGGCGCGGGACAACGAAATTCTGCTGCTCGAAGGGTTCGCCAACGCGCATGGCTTGAATCCCGGCGATACCCTGACAGTAACGATGAACGGCGCACGTCGCACGTTCGAGATTGCTGGTCTCTCCCAGTCCCCCGAGTTCCTCTACACGACCCCGCCCGGCGAACTCGCTCCGGACGATGCGCGCTTCGCGGTCATCTGGATGAACGAAAGCGCGCTGCAGGCGGCATACGATTTGGGAGGAGCCTTCAACGAGGCACTCCTGACGTTGACGCGAGACGCAAGGCTCGAAGCAGTTCTTGCGGCCGCCGACCGTATTCTCGAACGCTATGGCAGCACTGGAGCTTATGGCCTTGACGAGCACGTATCGAACCGGTTCCTGACCGAAGAAATCAACAGCCTGCGCGCATCGAGCCGTGTGGTTCCACCGATCTTCCTCACGGTCGCCGCGTTCCTGCTCTATATCGTGATCTCCCGCACAATCGAATCCGAGCGCGAACAAATCGGCCTGCTCAAGGCCTTCGGCTATTCGAACATTGGTGTTGGGATCCACTACCTCAAATTCGTGCTCGTCATCGCCGTGGCAGGCGCGGTGCTGGGGTGTATGCTGGGGGTCCTTTCGGGGATCAATCTCGCAGGCTTCTATCAGGTCTATTATAAATTCCCCTTCCTCTTGTTCAGCGTCGATCCAGCCGCGTTCATCCTCGGGTTTCTCGTCAGCGTGCTCACGGCATCGGCGGGTGGTTTCGTCGTCCTGAGACGGGTTTTCGCGCTGGCGCCAGCCGAAGCGATGCGTCCGCCCGCGCCAGCCGATTATAGCCGTTCGGCCCGTCTGGGCCGCATCGTCGGCGCGTGGCTTGATCAGCCCAGCCGCATGGTCGCGCGCCGCCTGATCCGGCAGCCGGGCCGGACGCTGGCTTCAATCGCCGGAATTGGCGCAGGTATGGCGCTCTCGGCAGCCATGCTGAGCCTCATGGGGTCGTTCGACCGGACGCTGATGCTCAATTTCAGCGTCATCGACAGGGGAGACGTGACCGTCAGCTTCACGCAGCCGCTGGCGGCGGATGCGGTTCACACGCTCAAGAGCATGGATGGCGTGTTGTCGGTCGAGCCTTTCCGGACCGTTCCGGCGATCCTGCGCAGCGGGCTCGAAACCCATCGCGGGGCCATTCAGGGGCTTGTCCATGAGCCTGAACTCAACCGCGCCGTTAATGCCGATATGGATATGATCTATATCCGGGACGACGGCATCATCCTTGCCACGGGCCTGGCGAATGTCCTCGGGACCGGACCGGGCGGAACATTGACCATCGAGGTTCAGGAGGGCCGGCGCCCCGTTCTCCAGATGCCCGTCGTCGGTGTCGCCGAAGCGCTTCTGGGATCGCCCGCCTATTTGGAACTCGAAGCGCTCAACCGCGCGCTCGGTGAGCCAAACCGGATATCGGGCGCACATCTGAGCATCGATGCCGCTTATGCCGACGCGATCTATACCGCGCTCAAGGACATGCCCGCGGTCGCCGGCGTCAGCCTCCAAAGCGACGCGCGGGCGTCATTCGAGAAACTCATGAACACCGGCGCTGGAGCAATCCGCTTCATCATGGCGGCGATTGCCGGGGTCATCACCTTCGGCATCGTCTACAACAGCGCGCGCATCGCCTTTGCCGAGCGTGAGCGCGATCTGGCGAGCCTGCGGGTGATGGGGTTCACCAAAGGCGAGGCAGCCTTCGTTCTACTCGGCGAACTGGCCGTGGTCACGGTCTTCGCGCTGCCGGTCGGCGCGGCACTCGGATACTATCTTGCGGCCGCGATTGCCGCCGGGTTCAGCACCGATCTTTACCACATTCCCGCGGTCTTCGTGCCGTCGAGCTACGGCTTGGCGGCCATCGCGGTGCTTGGTGCTGCGGCGATTTCAGGCTGGCTGGTCAAACGCGATGTCGACCGGATCGACCTGGTCTCCGCATTGAAAACGAGAGAATAGAGCTTTGGCAAAAAAGAGATCACGCTTCTGGATCACGGTGGGCGGCACGGCGGTTCTGGCCGCGGCGTTGGCCTACGCGTTCTGGCCCCGTCCGGTGCAGGTCGACATGGGCACGGTGACGCGCGGGCCGATCTCGGTCAGCATCTCGCAAGAAGCGCGCACGCGCGTTCGCGATCCCTTCACTGTCGTCGCGCCGGTTGCCGGATGGCTGCTGCGGGTCGTGGCGCAGCCGGGAGATACCGTCGAGGCGGGCGAAACCGTCGCACGCATGGTGCCATCTGCATCTCCGATGCTCGACGAACGTACGCGCGCCGAAGCTATGGCGGCCATAGCCGCGGCCGAGGCTGCACTTGCGGGTGCGCGGGCGGAACGCGAGGCCGCTGAAGCCGACCGGAGCCTCGCCGCGGAAGAACTCGAACGCACGCGCCGGCTGAGGGAATCCGGAACGGCCACGCAGTCGGCACTCGATGAGGCGGAACGTGCCTGGCGTGCGGCGAACGCCGCCTACGAGGCGGCTGTCGCGGCGGTTTCTGGGCGCGAGGCCGAGCTGGAAAGCGCGCGGGCGCGGCTCGTCGGTCCGGACCTCCCCGACGGCGAAGCCCAGGACAACCTTACGCTGACCGCGCCCATCTCCGGCACGATCCTGCGCGTTGACCAGAAAAACGCAGCACCGCTCGCCCCCGGCACGCCGATCCTGCATATCGGCGATATCGGACAGGACCTTCAAATTGTCGCCGAGCTGCTTTCGACCGACGCGGTCCAGGTCGAACCCGGCGACCGGGTCACGATCCGTGGCTGGGGCGGCAACAGTCCGCTCGAGGGCACCGTCGCGCGGATCGAGCCGGGCGGCTTCACCAAGGTTTCCGCACTCGGCGTCGAGGAGCAGCGTGTCAACGTCATCATCGACATTACCAACGGAGCCGAGGAGAGGGAGCGCCTTGGCGCCGGCTATCGTGTCGAGGTTTCAATCGTCGTCTGGGAGGAAGAGAACGCGCTGATCGCCCCCTCGAGCGCGCTCTTCCGCGAGGGTGGAGGCTGGGCCGTGTTCAGGGTCGAGGATGGAGAGGCGCATCTGACGCCGGTCGAGGTGGGCCGCAATAATGGTTCGGGCGCGCAGATTCTGGGCGGCATTGAGGAAGGCGATACGCTGATCCTCTATCCCGGCCCCGAAATCGCGGATGGCGTGAGCGTGGAAGCGCGGACGGCAGAGGGCGGTTAACTCAACCGCTTGCGTGTCAGAAGGCAGGCGAGCTTGGCCGGGGCCGCGAGATACGCTTCAATCGCCGCAACCCGTTCGGGCGTATAGTGCCCGGCGGCATCGAGCATGTTGACCGTGGCGATGAGTTCATCGCCCAGCACCACCGGTAGATTGACCACCGACTGGCATCCCAGCGAGTCGATCAGCTCATAGTCCGGAAACACCTCTGCAATCGCCGCGATTGTATTGGCGACAAACGTTCTGCGCTCGCGATGCACGACATCGAACCAGGCATTGCGCACGATCGGCTTGGTGCCGGCGCCCGGGTAATTCTCCGTGTCGCTTGTATACGCGCGGCGCGCGAGCCCGGCGGGCATATCGACGGTCATAACCGTAAAAAGCTTCGCGCCGACCAATGCATCGGCGAGCGCGTGCAGTGCCGCGAACGCCGCCGCGTCGTTACTGGCCTTGGCAATGGCGGCATCGAAGGCGCGCAGCGGCGCGGTCGGGTCGGGCTGGAGCATGAAGCGGTTCCTATGTGGCAAGAACGGGCGCGGGACCGCCCGATGCAGCGAAGAGTTCGCGGGAATAGGCGTCCTTGAACGCCCCGGTCTTGAGCATGTCAACTGTCGCGGTCTCAACGATCCGCCCGTGCCGCATCACCGCCAGCCGGTCGCACATGAACGAGACGACCGGCAGGTTATGCGTCACCATCAGATAGGTAAGGTTCTGCTCGCGCCGCAGACGTTTCAAAAGGTTGAGGATTTCCGCCTGGATCGACACATCGAGCGCCGAGGTCGGTTCGTCGAGCAGGAGAATTTTCGGCTCCAGCATCAGCGCCCGCGCAATCGCCACGCGCTGGCGCTGGCCGCCGGAGAGCTGGTGCGGATAGCGGAAGCGGAACCGCCGGTCGAGCCCGACCGCTTCGAGCATGGCTTCCACACGATTGCCCCGGTCGCCGATGCCGTGGATGGCGAGCGGCTCGGAGAGCGTCGCATCGATGGTCTTGCGCGGATGGATCGATCCGTACGGGTCCTGAAACACCATCTGGCAGCTCCGGACCACCGCCTTGTCGATCCCGTGGCTGCGGGGCTTGCCGAAAACCTCGATCGTGCCCGTCCATTCGGGCGCGAGCCCGGCAATGGCGCGCAGCACGGTTGTCTTCCCCGACCCGCTTTCGCCCACAAGCGCGAAGCTCTCGCCCTCGGCGATCTCGAGGCTCACGCCATCGGTGATCTGCGTCTCGCCATAGGAGATATCGAGGTCTTTTAACGTGATGGCGCTCATGTGCCGCCCCAGCTTGCCCGGTCGAGAACGGGGAGTTCCTCCCGGCTTTCATCGATTGTCGGCATCGCGGCGAGAAGGCCGCGCGTATAAGGATGCGTTGCGTTGTGCAATTCGCTTGCGACGCAGGTTTCGACGATCTCCCCGGCGTTCATAACCACGATCCGGTCGCAATAGCGCGCAACGAGATTGAGGTCATGGCTGATGAGCATCAGCCCCATGCCCTTGGAACGGATCAGATCGTCAATGATATCGAGCACCTGCGCCTGCACCGAAACGTCGAGCGCCGAGGTGGGTTCGTCGGCGATCAGCAGGTCCGGCTCGGGAATGAGCATCATCGCGATCATGATCCGCTGCCCCATGCCGCCGGAAACCTCGTGCGGGTAAAGCCCGGCAACGCGCTCGGGATCGTTGATGCGCACCGATTCCAGCATCGAAAGCACGCGGTCGCGGATTTCGCGGCCCGGGAGTTTGGTGCGGAAGCGGAGCGCCTCGGCAATCTGGTCACCCACCGTAATCACCGGGTTGAGCGAGAATTTGGGGTCCTGCATCACCATCGAAATCCGCGCACCGCGGATCTGGCGCATCTGCTTTTCCGATTGGCTCAGGATATCGATGCCATCGAAATCGAGCCTGTCGGCGGAGACGCGCCCCGGCGCGCGGATGAGCTTCAAGACCGAACGCCCGGTCATGGATTTACCCGACCCCGATTCCCCCACGATCCCAAGCCGTTCACGTCCGAGTGTGAACGAGATGCCTTTGACCACCTCGACCCGGCCATGGGGCGTAGGGAAGGAAACGCGGAGGTTCTGAACGTCGAGAAGCGGGCGGGTCATTATTTCTCCCCCTGCTTGGGGTCGAGCACGTCGCGCAGCCCGTCGCCCAAAAAGCAGAACCCAAGGCTCACGAGGATGATCGCGAAGCCCGGCATGGTCGCGACCCACCATTGGTCGAGAATGAAGGTCCGCCCGCGCGAGATCATGGCGCCCCATTCGGGCAACGGCGGTTGCGCGCCAAGGCCGATAAAGCCGAGCCCTGCGGCGGTGAGGATGATCCCCGCCATGTCGAGTGTGACGCGAATGATCATCGAGGAGGTGCACAGGGGCAGCACGTGCCGGACGATGATCCGCGCGGGTGATCCGCCCTGCAACCGCACCGCATCGATGAACTCCGCATTGCGGAAGGTGAGCGTTTCCGCGCGCGAAATGCGGGCATAGGCCGGCCAGGCGGTAATCGCGATGGCGATGATCGCGTTGTTGATACCCGGCCCCAGCGCGGCGACGAAGGCGAGCGCGAGGATGAGTTTGGGCATCGAGAGGAAGATATCTGTCACCCCCATCAGCACCCGGTCGATCCAGCCGCCGAAATAGCCCGAAATCGCGCCGATCACGAGCCCCGCCGGTGCGGCGATGATGGCAACGAGCAGGACGATGGTCAGCGTGATCTGCGAGCCGTAGATGACTCGCGAATAGATGTCGCGGCCAAGCTCGTCCGTGCCCATCCAGTGCTCCGCGCTCGGCGGCAGCAGCCTCTCGGACAGCGATTGTCCGATTGGCGAATAGGGCGCGATCCATGGCGCGAAGATCGCAGTGAGGATGAGCGCGAGCACGATCACCGCGCCGACGACCGCCAGCGGGTTGCGCAACAGCATGCCGGTGATGCGGTAGAGCCGGCCGAGATTGGCCTGCAGGCGGGAGGTGGGAGAATCGGCGAGAAGCCAGGCGCGTGTGGATGCCATCAGCGGGCCCTCGGGTCGAGGACGCGGTAGAGCACGTCCGAGATTTTGTTGATGAAGATGAAGACCGCGCCGATCACCAGCGTCGCGCCGAGCACGGCGTTCATATCGGCGTTAAGGAGCGCAGTCGTGAGATAATTGCCGATGCCGGGCCAGGAAAACACCGTCTCGACCATCACCGAGCCTTCGAGCAGCGCGGCATAGGAGAGCCCGATTACCGTGATAAGCTGGATCCGGATCGGATAGAATGCGTGCCGCCAGATAACGACCCGTTCGGGCACGCCTTTGACCCGCGCGGTGGTAACGAACTCTTGGCTCAACTGGTCGAGCATGAACGACCGCGTCATCCGCGCGATATAGGCGAGCGAGAAAAATCCCAGCACCGAGGCGGGCAGGATGAGGTGGTCGAGTGCGTTCCAGAAGATGTCGTAATCCCCGGCAATGAGCGTATCGACCAGCATCAGCCCCGTGACGGGCGGAACGAGCCCATCATAGAAGATGTCGAGCCGCCCCGGCCCGCTCGCCCAGCGCAGGCGCGCGTAGAATACCGCGAGCCCGACGAGGCCGAGCCAGAAGGCGGGCACCGAATAGCCCAGAAGCCCGAAAACGCGGATCGTCTGATCGACCCAGCTTCCCTGCCGCGCCGCCGCGACAACGCCCATGGGCACGCCCAACGCGATGCCCATCAGAATGCCGATGGTCGCCATTTCGAGCGTTGCCGGGAAAACCCGCGCAAGATCGGAAATCACGGGCCGTCCGGTCGAGACCGACATACCGAAATCGCCGGTCAGGACGTCGGTGACATAATCGAGGAACTGGACGGGCAGGGAGCGGTCGAGCCCCATTTCGATCCGCGCGGCCTCATAGACCTCCGGCGTCGCCCGGTCGCCAACGACAGAGAGCACGGGGTCGATGGGGATAACCCGCCCGATGAAAAAGGTGATCGCAAGAAGCCCCAGAAAGGTGAGCGCAACGGTCACCACGAACCAGACGAACGATCCCGCCGTCTTGAGCGCGCGGCGCCCTCTTTGCCCCGAAAGGGCGGGCGTGGCGCTGGTGGGCTCTGTCGTCGGCTCGAATGACACTGTGGCAGTTTCCCCTTTTTCTGCAATAGCTTACCGCGTTCCGGCTAGATATCGCCCGGACATTTTTTGTCATATTTCCCCTTGGATCATACAAAAAAATTTGCTTACATCAAAAAAATTTTGATGAGGAGCAAAAGTGGGTCAGCAAAAGTCCACAGCGGCGGATACCCAAAGCCAACCCAAGGTCGGCGCGCTCATCCGTGCCCTGCGCAAGAAGCAGCATCTCACGCTGCAGCAGCTTGGGGATGTCGCACAACTTTCGGTGGGGTATCTCAGCCAGCTCGAACGCGACCACGCGACGCCGTCTCTTGGCACGCTCGCGCAGATCGCCCGCGCGCTCGATGTCGGCGTCGATTATTTCATCGCCACGCCGAACCCGGCCCAAGCCCATACCCGCGCCGGGGAGCGCCAGCGCTTTTCCATAGACGGGTCCTCGATCGTCTACGAGCGGCTGGGTGTGGAATTCCCCGGCAACACGCTCTCATCCTTCCTCATGACTGTGCCTCCCGGCTACCGGTCCGAGACCGTGAGCCACGAGGGCGAAGAGATCCTCTACGTCCTCGAAGGCGAGCTGACCCAATGGCTCGCGGGCGAGGAAATGATCATGCGCACCGGCGACAGTCTGCACTTCCGGGGCAATCTGCCCCATGCCTGGGCCAACCATACCGACAAGCCGACACGGCTCTTGTGGACCGGGACGCTGGCGCTTCTGCGCTCGACGGCCCGCCCCGGCCGCAATGCGAATAACCAGTCCGGCGCCAAGCCGGCGGAAACAAAAACGAACGTCAAACTCAAGGAGAGATAGTCATGAAGCTCTTTCGAGCTGCCCTTTTGGCAACGGCGCTGAGCCTGCCGCTGGCTCCCGCCGCAATTCTGGCCGAAACGCCCCCGGGCGTGCTCGTGGTCGCGCAGAACATCGACGATATCGTCGCCATCGACCCCGCGCAGGCCTACGAATTCACCTCCGGCGAACTCGTCACCAACGTCTATGACCGGCTCGTCCAGTACGACGCCGAGGATCCCACCGTACTCGCGCCCGGCCTCGCGACCGAATGGGAGATCGACGAGGAGAACAAGGCGATCACCTTCACCTTGCGCGACGGGGCGACCTTCCACTCTGGCAATCCTGTCCGCCCGGAGGATGTCGTCTTCTCGCTCAAGCGCGTGATCGACCTCAATCTCACTCCGGCCTTCATCCTCGCCCAGCTCGGCTGGACGCCCGAGAACATCGAGGAGATGGTGACGGTCGAGGGCGACAACACGGTCACCATCCGCTATGACGGCGACTTCTCCTCGAACTTTGTCATGAACGTCCTCGCCGCGCGTCCCGCCTCCATCGTCGATGAGGCGACCGTCATGGCCAATGAAGTCGATGGCGACATGGGCAATGCCTGGCTCAATGCCAATTCCGCCGGCTCGGGCCCCTTCGTCCTCTCCGACTACCGTCCAGCCGAGATCATCCGCCTGAATGCCAATCCGGACTACTTCAAGGATGGCCCCAATGTGGATTCGGTGATCATCCGGCACGTCGCCGAAGCAGCGACCCAGCAGCTTCTGCTCGAATCCGGCGACGTCGACATGGCCCGCAACCTCACCCCCGATCAGATCGCCTCGATCGACAGCGAGGATATCAAGGTCGAAACCTTCCCGCAGGCCGCCGTGCATTTCCTCTCCTTCAACCAGAAGACCGAAGCGCTGCAGCCCGAAGCTCTCTGGGAAGCCTCGCGCTATCTCGTCGACTATGAGGGGATGACCAGCACCTTCCTCAACGGCCAGATGGAGATCCACCAGGCCTTCTGGCCTGAGGGCTTCCCCGGCGCGCTGACCGATACCCCCTTCACCTACGACCCGGAGCGGGCCGAGGAAATCCTCAACGAAGCGGGCATCGAAACCCCGATCGACGTCACCCTCGACGTCATCAATGCCGCGCCCTTCACGGACATGGCGCAGTCGCTGCAGGCAACCTTCGCCGAGGCCGGGATCAACTTCGAGATCATCCCGGGCACCGGCGCGCAGGTGATCACGAAGTACCGCGACCGCACGCACGAAGCCATGCTGCTCTATTGGGGCCCGGACTTTATGGACCCGCACTCGAACGCCAAGGCCTTCGCCTACAACTCGGACAATTCGGACGACAACTACCAGGCCACCACCACTTGGCGGAACGCCTGGGCCGTGCCGGACGACATGAACGAAATGACCATGGCCGCCCTCGCGGAATCCGACCCCGAGGCCCGCAATGAGATGTATCTCGAATTGCAGGAACGGGTGCAGGAGAACTCGCCCATCGTCATCATGTTCCAGGCGGCCTATCAGGTCGGCATGGACGCCGATGTCGAAGGCTATGTGAACGGCGCGACGTCGGACTTCGTGTTCTACCGTCTCGTCACCAAGGACGGCGAATAACCGACGCCCCATCCCAAATCGGAAGGCCGCCCTCAGGGGCGGTTTTCCTTGTGTTATGCATAAGGACACACCCAAATGAGCGCCTATTCAGACCGCCTCGCCCGCCTGCGCGACACCATGAAGGCGACGGGGACCGACCTCGTCGCCCTCGGCCCCTCGAGCCATATGATCTGGCTTTCGGGCGTCTCCCCGCATGGCGATGAGCGCCCCGTCCTATTGCTCGTGAGCCAGGATTATGCCGGCTTCCTGATGCCCGCGCTCAACGCCGACGCCGCCCGCAAGGCGACCGATCTGCCGTTCGAAACCTGGGGCGATGCCGAAGGCCCCAATGCAGCGCTCGAAACGCTATTGCAGGAGGCAAAGATCGACCGGATGGCGCCGAGCGTCGTCATCGACGAAACCATGCGCGCCGATTTCGCGCTCCTGCTGCTCGACGCGCTCCCCGGCGCAAAGCGGCGCTTCACCGGCGATACCGTCGGCGCGCTCCGCGCCCGCAAGGACCCATCCGAATACGACGCGCTCAAAAAGAGCGCCCTTCTGAATGACGCCGCCATGCGCGCGGGTTTCGAGGCCCTGCGCCCCGGCGTGACAGAGCGCGAGATCGCGACAATCATTCGCGACTATTACAAAGCCCACGGCGCTATGCCGGAATTCACCAGCGTCTGCTTTTCCGCAAACGGCGCCTTTCCACACCACGCGGTCGGCGAAACCAAGCTCGCCCTGGGCGATGCCGTCCTCATCGACACCGGCGGCCGGATCGACGGCTACCCCAGCGATATGACCCGCGTTGGCTATCTCGGCAGCGCCCCCGAAGGCTTCGCCGCCGTTCATGCCGTTGTCGAAAGCGCCGTCGCGGCGGCGCTCGCTGCGGCAAGGCCCGGTGTCCGGGCAAGCGACGTCGACAAGGCGGCCCGGACCGTCATCGAAAAGGCCGGATACGGGGAGCACTTCCTCCACCGCACCGGCCATGGCCTCGGCCTCGACATCCACGAACCGCCCTATATCACCGGCACGTCGGACACAGTGCTCGAAGAGAGTATGGTGTTCTCCATCGAGCCGGGCATCTACCTCGCTGGAAAATTCGGCATCCGGCTCGAGGAAATCGTAATCCTGCGCGCCGACGGGCCCGAAATCCTCTCGGAGTTCCCGCGCGCCGCCGTCGTCGCGTGGAACCGGATAGCTTAGCGATCCGAGGCTATTTCAACCTTTCGATCTTCCCCGCGACCTCATCGATGAGCTGTGCAACCGAAAAGATCGTTTCGTCCTCGACGCCTTCCTTCGACAGCCGGCCCCGGATCGCGCTCCGGAGATTGCCCAGCGCACGCCGGACCGGTGCGGCGTCCACACGGCCCGTCCGCTCGGCCAGCATGGAAAGCCGGTTCACGAGCTCGCTGAGCCGCTCGGCCTCGTCGGCGAGTTCTTTCCTGCCTGCTTCGGTGGCCGTGAAGATCTTGCGCGCGCCCGACGTCTCCGCTTCTTCCGCGTGCCCCATCTCCGTCAAGAGCGTGAGGTTGGGGTAGACCATCCCCGGGCTCGGCGAATAGGCGGTGTTGGAGCGTTCCTCGAGTTCGCGAATGAGCTCGTATCCATGCCGAGGCGTCTCCGCGATCAGCGAGAGCAGCACCAGTTGCAACTCCTTCGAGTCGAAAACCTTGCGCCGGCGCCTGCCAAATTCGCCATGTGGCCCGTGCGTGCGGGTATGCGGCCCGCCATAGGGCGCGTGACGACGGCGGCGTTCATTGAAATTCATTGTCGCCTCCTTAATGTAATTATGTCAAGATATATCTTGATGCAGTTATGTCAAGGGGGAGACTATCGTTTGAGAAGCTTCCACAAATCCGCGAGCGGCCGCGTGTTGACGACGTCGCGTGCTTCCACCCAGCCGCGCCGCGCCTGGTCGACCCCATGGCGTATCAACTCCAGCATTTCGGTGCCGTGCGCATCGGTCGAGATAACCAGCTTGACGCCGGCGTCCTTGGCGGCCTTGATCGTCCCGTCGTCGAGATCGAGGCGGTCGGGTTGGCTGTTGATCTCAAGGCAGCACCCGGCTTTCGCCGCCGCGCCAATGACACGCTCCATGTCGATGGCATAGGGCCCCCGTTTCCCGATGCGCCGTCCGGTCGGATGACCGATGACAGTGACCAGCGGATGGTCGATAGCGCGCAGCATACGCTCGGTCTGCGCATCGCGCGGCAGGTCGAATGCCGAGTGGATCGACGCAACGACGATATCGAGGCGTTCGAGAATGTCGTCGGGCAGGTCCAGCGTGCCATCCTTGAGGATATCGACCTCGACGGCCTTGAGCAGGGTGAAGCCATCGAGCCTTTTGTTGATGCGATCGATTTCCACGATCTGCTTTGTAAGGCGTTCCGCATCGAGTCCATGCACGACACCGAGATGCGGACTATGGTCTGTAATGGCGAGATACGCGTAGCCGCGCTCTTGCGCCGCCTCCGCCATCTGTTCCAGCGTCGCCGTACCGTCGCTCCAATCCGTATGAGCGTGCAGATCGCCCCGAATGTCCGATTGGTGGATCAGGTTTGGCAACGTGCCTTTGCGGGCCGCTGCGATTTCCCCGCGATCTTCGCGCAATTCCGGCGGGATAAGCTCAAGCCCGAATTTACCGTAGATCTCGTCCTCGCTCTTGCCCGCGATGCGGTCATCGCCAGAGAAAAGCCCATATTCGTTGAGCTTCCACTTCCGCTCGACAGCCATATTCCGCAAGGCGATGGTGTGGGCCTTGGACCCGGTGAAATAAAGAAGCGCCGCGCCAAAACTTTCCCTGGGAACCACGCGCAGATCCACCTGAAGCCCCGAACGCAGCACGACCGATACCTTGGTCGTTCCGGCCCAAAGCGTTTTTGCAACCTTCTCGAAGGCGACGAAATGCGCGCTGACGGCCTCGCCATCCTCGGCGACGACGAGCACATCGAGATCGCCCACCGTTTCCCGGCGCCTGCGGAAGCTGCCGGCAATGGTGACGCTTTCGACGCCCGGCGCTTCACGCAGATAGTCGGCCAACGTGTCGGCTTCCCCCTCGACGTCGGCCAAAAGGAAGCGCTTTTCCGCTTTGCTCGGCGTATCGCGCAGCGCTACGGCGAGGCTTTCTGTCAGCTTCGGGCCAAACCCGCGAAGGGTGCCGATCTCGCCGCTCTCCACGACGCGCCGCAGGTCCTTGAGGCCGCGGACGCCCAATTGATCGTAAAGGACTTTGACCCGCTTGGGCCCCAGCCCCGGCAGCGCGGCGAGATCGACGAGCTCTGAAGGAACCTCTCGCTTGAGGTCGTCGAGCGCCGACATGTGTCCCGTCGCGACGATTTCCGCGATCTTTTCGGCAAGGTCCTCCCCGATGGTGGGCAATGCTTCGAGATCGGCATTCTCTTTAACCAGATCCGCAAAGCGTTGCGGCTTGCGGCGCACCATCTGCGCGGCGTTGCGATAGGCGCGGACGCGGAAGGGGTTGGCGCCCTCGATTTCCAGGAGGTCGGCCATTTCGCTGAAAATGGCTGCGACTTCGGCATTCTCGACGGACATCGTGGCACCGTTGCGCGTGAGCCGGTCAATAGTCGCCTTCCTCGAGCACCCGCGTGCCGTGTCCCAGCATTTCGAGGCCTGCGGCCCATTCGTCGGCAACGAGCGGATGGCCGAGCAGATAGGTCACGCTCGATCCCTCGTGCCGTTCCCGCGCCAGTTGCACGGTTTCCTCCCAATCCTCGGCATCCGCGGTGCCCCGGCCCAGCCACATCAGCGCGACGAGTTCGGCAAGCTGGTCGTCATCGAGGCCCTCGAGTTCTTCGACGACCTCTTCATAACTGAGATCGCCCTCCCATTCCTGCAGCGCCTCGGGGCGCGCGTCGTCGGTCGGATTGTCGCCGATATCCGGCGTTACCAGGTCCTCTTTGACCATGAGCGCGCGCACCTTCAAGATCAATTCGCGCAGATATCCTGGGTCAATGGTGAGTTCATCCATCAGTTTCGCCTTTCCCGCCTGGCTTCGGCCATGGACGGAAGAAGGATACTAGAAAGGTTGGAGCGCAGGCGCTTTGCTCCAAATCAAATATGATCACATCTGCGCGTCGCCGCTTACGCCGATTGCCGTAGCTGACGCCAAACCGAACTTGATGGCGTCATGTAAATCGGGCAAGTTGTTGTAAAGGTGTAATACAGATCTGCGTATCCCATAACCCAGGCCATAATCGCTGACGACTGAGCGGAGCGCTCGACGCTTCTGCGCCGTTTGCCGGTCGCGGTCTGCGAACGGCTGTCGCAGTCACCGTCGACCGTGTTAGCGAAGCGCTTTCGCGCGCGCCCGATATTCTCGCGGTCAATACGGCGAGCCGGGAAATTCCCGGCGAGGAGGTGCGTCGCGCAGGTGCTCGCCGTGCTGCCGCAAGGGACACGGCTTTTCAAGAAGGTGGACTCGCGGTTCAAGGAAGGAACGGGTTGAGGAATTGCTCCTGCAGGTGAGGCTGCGGCCCGAGCACGCGAAACGCTATCCGCACCAGTTCTCGGGCGGACAACGTCAGCGCATCGCCATCGCGCGCGCCTTAGCGCTCGAGCCTGAACTTATCGTCTGCGACGAGGCCGTCTCCGCGCTCGACGTTTCGATCCAGGCGCAGGTCATCGCGCTTCTGGGCCGTTTGCGCGACGAACGGGGGGATCGCCTTCCTCTTCATTGCGCACGACTTGCCTGTGGTGCGGGATTTTGCCGACGACGTCATCGTCATGCAGTCGGGACGGATTGTGGAAAGCGGTTCTGCCGAACAAATCTTCAATCGCCCGAGGGAAGCCTACACCCAAAAGCTACTTGCAGCCGGCCTCGATCCCGATCCCGACGTACAGGCAGCGCGTCACGAGATGGCGCGCGCGGATGTCACTCTTGTCTAAACATGAGTTCATAAGTTAAGTATTCTTGACAGGCGCAACTTTCGTTTTTGTGCATCCGGCGGGATGCATGGCCCGCTGACGTACCTATATTGTGGGGACGCTAGAACGTGTCCAGAAAAAGTGGTTCCCACTTTTTCGGTTCGGACACGCGACAAAGCAAGATATTGAGGGTGGCGTTCGGGTTGGGGATCGCGGCAATGGACGGCAACGGGCAGGCTGACGAAACCCCCGGCACGGATGAACGCGCCGAAGAGCGGCCCGTGCGCGCGGCTGGACTGCGCTATCATCTCAACGAGAGCCGGCGTCTGGGCTTTCTCCTGCTCGGCCTGCTAATGCTTGCGCTCGGCATCACGGGGGCGTTCCTGCCGGTCATGCCCTCCACCATCTTCCTGATCCTCGCCGCCTGGTTTTTCGGCCGCTCTTCGCCGCGCTTGGAGCGCTGGCTGCTCGAGCATCCCCGCTTCGGTCCGACGCTGCGGGTTTGGCAGGAGCAAGGCGCCGTACCGCGCCGGGCGAAGGTCTTTGCCTGCGTCGGCATTGCGCTGGGCTATGTGCTCTTTTTTATCGGCGCTCAACCCGGCGTCATCGTGGGTGTCATCGTCGCAATCATCATGGGCGCTTGCGCCCTTTACATCCTCAGTCGCCCAACCCCGCGGTCGAAGGCAAAGACGTGAGCGCGTGGACGCGGTATGAGCTCCACGATGGTTTCATTGTCGTCATCGTTTCAAGCCCAGCTTGCCCAGCCGGTAGTCCAGGCTCGCGCGGCTGATCTTAAGCGC
This sequence comes from Pelagibacterium halotolerans, assembly GCF_044811015.1. Lineage (GTDB taxonomy): Bacteria > Pseudomonadota > Alphaproteobacteria > Rhizobiales > Devosiaceae > Pelagibacterium > Pelagibacterium halotolerans_A. Next base: position 1,190,305 of record NZ_CP085243.1, on the reverse strand, counting down.
GCGCGCCGCCGCCGAGATGTTGCCGCCATTACGCTCGAGCGCCGCGCGGTAGATGGATTTTTCCATATCCGAGAACGACTTGCCGTCGATATCGCCTGAAGGCGAGTTGTCCTCATTGAGCGGATTCCGGTTGAGCCGGCCATCGGGCGAGAGATGCACGGTGAATGGCGGCAGCAGCTCGGAGCCGCTGAAAAGGTGAACGATATCAATGTGTCCACCATCGTCCGCATAGACCACACCCCGCTCAATGAGGTTTTGCAATTCGCGGATATTGCCCGGATAGTCGTATTTCAAAAGCGCATCGGTCGCGCGGCGGGTGAAGCCATGGACATTGCGGCCATGGCGTTCCGAATAGAGCTTGAGAAAGTGCGCCATCAGAAGCGGAATATCGTCGCGCCGCTCGCGCAGCGGCGGGATCGCGATTGGGAAAACACAGAGCCGAAAATACAGATCCTGCCGGAACTTACCCTTGGCCACTTCCTCGGCGAGGTCGACGTTCGAGGCCGCGACCACGCGCACATCGACGGGTATGGTTCTGGCGCCGCCGACCCGTTCGATGGTACGTTCCTGTAGCGCACGCAACAGCTTGCCCTGCGCCGAATAGGCGAGCGAGGACACTTCGTCGAGAAACAACGTGCCACCGCCAGCGCGTTCGAAATACCCTGCGCGCGAATTGACGGCACCAGTATACGCGCCCTTTTCCACCCCGAAAAGTTCCGACTCCACTAGCGTATCGGGAATGGCCGCGCAGTTGATGGCGACGAACGGGCCGGTGGCCCGTGCGCTCATCTGGTGGAGCTGGTTTGAAAAGAGCTCCTTGCCGACCCCGGACTCTCCGACGAACAGAACGGTTGCATCGGTCGAGGCGACCTTTTCGAGCAGGTGCCGTGTACGCACGAAGCTTGCCGACACCCCAACCGAGACGTCGCCCGTATCGTCCGCCAGCGGCGTCATGTCCGGCTTATCCGCCACACCGCGTCGCGTGGGGTGAACGCGCCGGTTTTTCCACTCGAGGCCGAGGAACTCTCGCTCGGGCGCGTCCTTGCCCCACGCCTCGGCGTGCTGGCCGACCACGAAGCAACGCTTGTGTCCCATCCCGGCGCATTCGGTTTCCCGAAAGATGACGGGCTTGCCAAAGAGTTGGCTCGTATAACCGGAGGGGTAGCCTGTCTGAAGCCAGCAGACTGGCTCACTCGCAACGCCATAATTTGCAAGATGCTCGGCGGCTTCCGAGGAGTCGTCCCAGTAGAATTCACCAAAATACGTGCCCTTGTCGCGGTCGAACGCGAAATGCTTGGTCGTAACCTTGACGAAGCCTTCAAGCGTATGAACGCGTGGGCCCGCGGCGAGCGCGTGCGTCAGGTCCTCCTGTGGCCAGCGCTTCTGGATGAGCTCGGCGTCTCGCACACCCTGCATATAGCCGATGCGCATGAACATTGCCCGGGCCGTCTCAACGCCAAAAGCATCAATGATTTCCTGACGGATGCGCCCAAGAACCGAGGATTGCATCAAAACGACCCTTTGGTCGTTGAGCCAGATGCGCCCATCCCCTAACGCGAAGTGGAGCACTTCGGTGAGATCCTCGAAGGTCGGCGCTGCGCCGGTTTCAAGTTCGCTGCTCGCCCCGCGCGTCAGGATCTGACCAGCCCGCCGCGACGCTTCGGCAAGTGAAATCATACTGTCTTTGTTCGGCATCTGCTCTCCTCCCGATGAGAGGATTCATTATTTCATGGAAATTGCCAACAAATTTCGTGTTTTCATGGAATCGAGTCGTGCGCGGTCAATGATGCACAACCGCACGTCCTGTCCTAAATTGTTATAAATCATAACGTTTTTCCACCTCTTGCCGTCGGCTGCGTATCTGGCACAGACCTTGCAGTCCATAATCGCAAGCCCGCGGAGGAACGGGCGAGGGACGGAGGAGCCGTCAGTCAGCAAAAACAGCACGGTATCGCGGAAATCACTCGCGACGCCGCCAGGATCGGTTTGCCTGATGCGCCAACAAGGCCGAGGCCATAAGGAGGAGAGATATGAACGTTCAAGGAAGCAATTTCATCGCGGTCGAGCGCTGGTCGGGCAAGGCACTTTTCAGCGAATGGGAGGTGACGCAGGCCGGTGCCGTAGAGGTTCGCGATCCAGCGACGAACGAGGTCATCGCCAGCGTCGGATTGGGCGGCGCGGCTGACATCGCGCGCGCAGCGGCCGAGGCGCGCCAAGCACAGCGCGCATGGGCGAAGATGCTGCCGACGGCCCGCGCCGCCATCCTCAGCAAGGCCGCCGATTTGCTCGAGCAGAACGGAGCGGAGCTTATTCCCTGGATCATTAGGGAATCCGGCTCTATCCAGCCCAAGGCTGGGATCGAAATTGAGCACGGCGCACTGTTCATCCGGCATGCCGCCAATCTCGCGATCCAGCCCATGGGGCTGATGCTGTCCGGATTCGATGATCGGACCAATTACGCCAAGCGCGTGCCGCATGGCGTCGTGGGCGTGATCTCGCCGTTCAATTTTCCGTTGGTACTCTCGGTCCGAGCCATCGCCGCCGCGCTCGCCGTTGGCAATGCTGTGGTCCACAAGCCCGACCCACGCACACCGATTTCCGGCGGGATCATTCTCGCGCGCATCTTTGAGGAAGCCGGCTTGCCCAAGGGGGTACTCCAGATCGTGCCCGGTGGCGCGGAGGCGGGCGAGGCGCTTTGCTCAGATCCCAACATCGCCATGGTCTCGTTCACCGGCTCGGCGCGCGGAGGATCGAAAGTCGGCGAGTTGTGCGGCAAGCACCTCAAGCGGGTGCAACTCGAACTCGGGGGCAAAAATGCCCTCGTCGTGCTCGATGACGCCGATCTCGACGTCGCGGCGTCCAACGCCGCCTGGGGCGCATTCCTGCATCAGGGGCAGATCTGTATGGCGACGGGGTTGGTCCTTGCCCATGAAAACATCGTCGACGGCTTGACTGAGCGCCTTGTCGCCAAGGCAGCGCATTTGCCGGCGGGCGATCCCTCCACTGGGCAGGTCGCGTTGGGGCCGATCATTTCGGACAATCAGGTCGAGACCATTCAGGCCATTGTGGACGATGCAGTTGCCAAGGGTGCCAAGCTACTGGCGGGCGGCACCCATGACGGACGGTTCTACGCCGCGACCGTGCTCTCGGATGTGAAACCGGGCATGCGTGCGTTCGAGGAGGAAATCTTCGGCCCGGTCGCTTGCATCGTTTCGTTCTCGTCGGACGCGGAGGCGATCGAACTTGCCAATATGTCTGAATACGGCCTTGCTGCGGGCGTGCTCTCCCAATCCGTCGGGCGCGCGATGGCGCTGGGCGAAGAACTCCATGTTGGCCAGCTCCACATCAACGACCAGACCGTCAATGGTGGCCCCTTCGCCCCCTTTGGCGGGCGCGGAAAGTCCGGCAACGGCACGCGGATCGGCGGACCGGCCGATCTCGAGGAATTCACCCAGTGGATGTGGATCTCGGTAAAGGACGAGGCGACGGCCTATCCTTTCTGAGTCTCCCTGGTCCGCCGGGTGCATCCTCCATGGGCACCCGGCGGGCCGAACCCGATTTTTCCGACAATCCGGAGATTTATGCGATGAAAGTTCGTGCTGCGATAGCGCGCGAGAAGGCCACGCCTTTGAGCCTCGAAGAGGTAGACCTCGAAGCCCCGCGCCCCGATGAAATCCTGATCAAGGTCGCCGCGACCGGCGTCTGCCATACCGACCTCGTCGTACGCGATGGCCTTCTTCCCACACCCATGCCGGTTGTGCTCGGCCATGAAGGTGCTGGCGTCGTCGAGGCCGTCGGCAGCGCCATCACCAAGGTGAAGCCGGGCGACCATGTCGTTATGACGTTTAATTCCTGCGGCACCTGCCCGAGCTGTCAGGATCACGCCATCACCTATTGCCACGAGTTCTTTCCGCGCAATTTCTTCGCGACGCGGGCAGATGGTTCGACGGCGCTGAGCGTTGACGGCGAAGCGATCCATTCGAACTTCTTCGGGCAATCCTCCTTCGCCACTCATGCGCTCTGCCACGAGGTCAACGTTGTCAAAGTGCCCCATGACGTACCGCTTGATCTGCTCGGTCCACTCGCGTGCGGTATCCAGACCGGGGCAGGGGCGGTGATGAACGCGCTGAAGGTGAGCGCCGGCAAGTCCTTCGTGGTTTTTGGTGCCGGATCGGTGGGGCTTTCGGCGCTGATGGCAGCCAGGGTCGTCGGCGCGACCACGATCATCGCCGTAGATATGAACGACGCGCGGCTCGCGACGGCGCGGGAGCTTGGAGCAACCCACACGATCAATCCTGGCAATGCGACCGCGACCGAGGAGATCATGGCGGTCACCAAGTATGGCGTTGACTTCGCGCTCGATACAACTGGCATTCCCGCCGTCATCCGCAGTGCGGTCGAAAGTCTCGCGCCGCGTGGCACGTGCGGCATCCTCGGTGCATCCGGGCCAGACGCGGAGATCATTCTCAATGAAACGCATTTCATGAGCGCCGGCCGTAAGCTGATCGGGATCGTTGAGGGGGAGAGCAACCCGGACGTCTTCATCCCGATGCTGATCGACCTCTACCGCAAGGGCAGCTTTCCCTTCGACAAGATCGTCAGCTTCTACGATTTCGATGCGATCAATGACGCCATCCACGATTCGGAGACCGGCAAGGTTATCAAGCCGATTGTGCGGATGACCTGAGGGAAAGACTATGTCCAAGGCACAACTCACGGAAATCCTGCAGGTCAATGCAGAGAATCCACCGCCTGAAAACGCAAACCCAGAGATACTGCGCGAATGGTTCGAGGCGATCAATGCCATGACGCCGGTTGCCGAAGGCGCCAAGATCGAACCCACATCGCTCGGCGATTTCGAGGGTGAACTGATAACTTTGCCCGGTTCTGAGCCTTCTCGCCTAGTGATCTACTATCACGGCGGCGGGTTCATGATCGGCTCTCCGAGATCGCACAGAGTCATCGCCAGCAATCTCGCCCGTACGTCCGGCGCCACGGTTCTGAGCGTCGGCTATCGGTTGGCTCCGGAACATCCGGCGCCGACCGCGCATGAGGATGCATTTGTTGCCTATGGCTGGGCGCTCAAAAAGGGCTTTGTCCCCTCGGCAATCGCGCTTTCCGGGGACTCGGCGGGTGGAAATCTCGCGCTCGCAACTGCCATCCGAGCACGGGATGCTGGGCTGCCGCTACCGTCTTCGATCGTTCTGATGTCGCCGGCGCTTGATCTGGCAGATGAAATGGAATCCCACCGCACAGTTACAGATGCGCCGCTCCTGACACTGGAGTTGATGGGGCTCTTCAACGCGATCTATGTCGGAGACGGTGACCGCCGATCTCCCGCTGTAACGCCATTCCATAGCGAGATGTCCGGCTTGCCGCCTATACTCGTCCATGTGGGATCGTGGGAAATCCTGCGAGACGACAGTGTCGTTATCGTCGAGCGTATCAAGGCCGTCGGTGGAAACGCCGAACTCAAGGTCTGGGACGGCATGGTCCACTCGTGGCAGCTTTTCGCACCCATGCTCGACGAGGGCATGGCCTCGATAGAGGAGGCGGGAGATTTCATCAGAAGCCGCTTCGGCTGATGTCTCGAGGAGAAACCTATCCGAGGCGCCTGACGTGATAGGTTTCCTCCTCGCTATTCCCCATAGTGTGCGTGTTCGCGTCCCAAAGCCGAACCTGGTTCCGACCGGCGCGCTTGGCGAAATAGAGTGCGGTATCCGCTTGGGTCTGAAGTTTCTCCGCGGTAAGCGCGTTCGATCGGGTGTTGCTGACCGCAACACCGATACTCAAGGTGACGTAAGACGATACGCGCGAGCCAGGGTTCGGCATGCGCGCCGCCGCGACGCGTTGGCGAATGCGCTCAGCCGTAGTCATGGCCTCAGCGTCGGTGGCGTCGGCCAGCAGGACCAGGAATTCCTCGCCACCGTACCGCGCCACGCAATCCATTTCGGATCTGACGCATTCTTCGATAACTCTCGCCACACGGGTCAGGCAGCGATCACCTTCCATATGCCCCAGGTGGTCGTTAAGCGCCTTGAAGTCGTCGATATCGCACATGAGCAGCGCGATGGGGGCGCCCTGTTGCCACAGCGCGTCGAGTTTCTCCTGCATCCAGTGCCGGTTTGCGACGCCGGTTAACGCGTCGACCTTGGCGATCTGCTCGAGGTGTCGATGAGATTCCGCGAGTTCGATCATGTTCCGGCGGTCGCGCAGTTCGAGCAGGAACGACTTCTGGGCAAGGATCGTCATAGTCCGTCTTGCGACGACTGTGGCACCGACGCCGGAGGCGAAAAAGAAAAACCCCGACAGAGCGCTCTTGACATCCACGCCTGGGCTCTGGAGCAGAAACGCTAAATAAAGCCCGAGCGCTACAGCGGCAATGCCTTGGGTCAGGGCGAACGGCACGTTGAAGATGATAATCCCCGTCAAAGCGACGAAAAGCATGATGTTGAGATAGCGCTCGAGCAACGCGTCGCCCGCTGTGACCCCGAACAGACACACTGACAGCAGGATCACCATCATGCCCGCCGCAAGCGCGCCGCTCAGGATGGCCTCGCCTCGGTGCTTGCTCCATACGAGCACAACGCCGAGCGCGGCAGGTACCATCAGTACGCCCGGCGCCAGCATATCGACCGCGATATTTCGGGGCAGTAGCGCCATGTTGAGAAGCAGCATCATCAAGTCGAGGATAATCACCCAGATCATCCAGGACCGGATGACCTTGGCCGACTGGCGCCAGGAGCGCTCTCGATAGGCCCGTGCAATCTTGCCCTTAAGCCAGATGTCGCGCGTTCTCCCCGACAATAGCCGGTTGGCTTCAGCCATGATCTCTGGATCCTTCATCAAGAGATCCAGAATAGCCGAGCCTTGGCCGACAACGGACGGCCGGACCCTCGGGTCGGTCATGGCTCACCTCGGCCAGGAAAACGGAGATGTCTCATCGGCTGTGCGATCGCAGTCTACCGCGTGTCCCGCTACTGTTCGACGCGCGGGCCATATGCCCGCACATTCAATCCGCGCCCTTCGCCGATTATGAGAGACAATTCCTACCGATCACTGAAGCTCTGCGAGGCATTTGCACGTTTTGACGCAATCTCTCGCAAGAGTGCTGAAAAGCTGCCACGGGCAGAGAGCTGCCCTTGTCGCAGGAACGTCGGATCTACAAGGATTCAGGCAGGTAGAGTTGCGGCGCCAGGAAGTGCTGCCCTGGCAGGCCGCTATGTTCCCCGCCGGCGGCTTCGATCATTAAAGATACAAGATCGCGGCTGAATTCGGCGAGGGGCGTGGCAATGGCCATTAGCAGGTAGCGGTCGGAAAGTGCGGCACGCGACTCCGGCGTCAGTTCGTTGACGACGAGAGCGACTTCGCCCGGCTTGCGGACTTCGCGTATGGCTGCAATTGCGCCTTCCATGCCGCCGCCGGCAACATACATACCTTTGAGGTCAGGATGTCTTTCGAGAAGATCGAGGGTGGCCTCGTGCGTCAGTCGCCGCGTTTCCAGATTGACCAAGGTATCCAGCACCGTGAAACTGGGATGGTATTCACGCAGGTAGCTCCGAAAGCCCGTCTCGCGCAATTCGTGGCCGTGCCAGCGATGACCGCCGACGAAAACCGCGATCTTGCCGGGATCATGCACCGCCGTTGCGATCATGAACGCCGCGATACGACCCACCTTCAGGTTATTGAGCCCGATATAGTTGGCGCGCTCACCCTGACCGAAATCCGACAGCAACGAAAAGGTCTGAATGCCCTTCGCCTTGAGTTCGAGCACGGTATCGGTTGTCTGCTGATGATTGAGCGCCACAGCAGCCAGTACGTCGACCCTGGAGCCAACGTCGCGCATCATCTCAGTGATGTCGCCCGGTGTTTGCGAATGGCAGAATTCGATCACCGCCTTGCCTTGGATGCCGGATGCCACGCTGACGGCATGTTCGAGGTGCTCAGCCAAGCTTTGGTAAAACCTTTGGCGCTGTTTTTGCAGCACGAAGCCAAGCCGGACTACGGGAAGGTCTTCGCGTAACCGCCGCCCGATCAATGCCGTCGCGTGATAGCCGACGCGCTCCGCAGCCTCGAAAACGCGGTTGGCAGTATCCGCGCGCACGGTCTGCCGGCCATTCATGACCCGGTCGACGGTAGAAACGCTCACGCCGGCTTCTCTCGCGACGTCAACGACAGTTGGTCTGTTCGCCATAGATTCCTTCTTTCACCCTGACGTCATTTAGGACGCAAGCCAGACCAGAGTGCAAGAGGCGGTTGATGTGTTTTGATGGAAAATTGGCTGCCGATAATCAAATTTCATCATTAATGATGTGAAATGCATCATAGATATTGACGTTTTTGCCGTACGGGGTCACTTTTCCTGCAAGCAATGACGGCGTCTCGAACGGCGCAAGGGAGGGAGGCACGCATGCTGCGGTTCGCGATCAATCACATGGCCGTGCCGGGGCTGGACTACAAGCAGCTGTTTACCCTGGCAGGGCGTCTCGGATGCTTGGGTGTCGAACTGCGCAACGATCTTGCCAGACCTCTGTTCGATGGCGACGCGCCGGAGGAAGTTGCGAAGGTTGCCGCAGGCCATAATCAGCGGATAGTCGGTCTGTCGCAGGTCTATCCGTTCAACGACTGGTCCGACGCTGTTTTAGAAAAGGTAACCACGCTGATCGCCCAGGCCAAGGCATGCGGTGCCGAAACCATCAGTCTGATCCCGCGCAATGATGGCCAGGGATTGGGTAATGGTGAGCGGCGGGCCAATCTTCGGGTTGCGTTGCGCGAAATCAAACCGCTGCTCGACGAGGCCGATCTGGTAGCGTTGGTTGAGCCCCTCGGGTTCGAGATGTCCTCGCTCAGGAGTAAGGCTGAGGCGATCGAGGTTATCGAAAGTCTCAGCGCAGCCGATCGCTTCAAGCTCGTGCACGACACGTTCCATCACTACCTTTCCGGCGGCGGGTCTTTCTTCGCAAGCTACACTGGAATCGTGCATATCTCGGGGGTCACCGATTCTAGGATTGCCATTTCCGACATTCGCGACGAGCACCGCGTGCTCGTCGACGAGAACGACGTCTTGGGCAATATCGAGCAGATCGATGCGCTGCTCGAAGCCGGATATAATGGTCCGTTCTCCTTCGAACCATTTTCGCCCGCTGTTCACAAGCTGGCCGATCCCGAGGCGCAATTGCGTCAGTCGATAGATTTTATAAAGGCGAGGATAAAGGCTGCGGCGGCATAGTTTCCTTCCGCCGAGCGGCGGAGGAATTCCGGCGATTTTCCGTGGATGCCGGCCACGAACATCATTTTGTCATGATCACTCTTGGGAGGAGAGTAATGAAGAAATTGCTTTTAGCTGCGGGAATGGCGTCGTTGATGTCGACCACTGCGATGGCTGAGACCATTGGTGTCTCCATGGCCTTGTTCGACGACAACTTCCTGACTGTTCTGCGCAATGGTATCCAAGACTACGCCGATACGCTCGATGGTGTCGATGTTCAGATCGAGGACGCCCAGAACGACGTTGGGCGGCAGCTCAATCAGATCCAGAACTTTGTCGCTTCCGGCGTCGATGCGATCATTGTGAATCCTGTCGATACCGACGCGACCGAAGCCATGACCAATCTGGCGGCGGAAGCCAACATTCCGCTGGTCTATGTGAATCGCCAGCCGATCAATGTTGACAATATGCCGGATTTTCACGCTTTCGTGGCCTCCAATGAGGTTGAATCCGGTACGCTGGAAACTGAGGAGATCTGCCGGCTGCTGAAGGAGCAGGGTAAGGGCGACGGAGCCAAGATCGTCGTCATGATGGGCGAATTGTCCAACCAGGCTGCGCGTCAGCGCACGCAGGACGTTCATGACGTGATCGCCACGGACGAATGCTCGTTTATGGAAATCGTAGAAGAGCAAACGGCGAACTGGAGCCGCATCGAAGGTCAGGACCTGATGACCAATTGGCTGTCCGCCGGCATCGAGTTCGACGCCGTGGTCGCCAACAACGATGAAATGGCAATCGGTGCCATCCAGGCAATGAAAGCTGCTGGTATCTCCATGGACGAGATGATCGTCGGCGGCGTCGATGCCACTCAGGACGCGCTTGCCGCCATGCAGGCCGGTGATCTCGACGTGACCGTGTTCCAGAATGCGGCAGGACAGGGGCAGGGTGCTGTTGACGCTGCTCTCGCGCTCGCCGCTGGCGAGGATGTCGAACAGAAGGTGTGGGTGCCGTTCGAGCTCGTCACTCCCGAGAACATCGATCAGTATCTCGACAAGAACTAAGCGGCGGGTTGTCACGGAGCAAGGCGGGGGCGGCGGCAGGCTGCCCCCGATATTGGCTCTTTCCGGAAGCAAAGTAGCGATGGGGCCAAAAAAGGGAGAGTAGTCGAAATGACAGACGTGGTTGCAACACCGGCCCTCGAGGCGAAGCCGAAACGGCAGCGCCCCCCGGAGGTCAACGTCCTTATTGGACTGATCGTGATTGCAGGCATTTTTGAGGTGCTGGGCTGGCTGTTTCAGGGGCAGAGCTTCCTGCTCAACTGGCAACGCCTCTCGATCATGATCCTGCAGGTTTCGGTGATCGGCATTATCGCCGTTGGTGTAACGCAGGTGATTATTACCGGCGGCATTGATCTCTCCTCGGGCTCGATTGTCGCTGCGGCGGCAATGATCGCGATGAGTTTCGCCCAGGTCAGTACCTATGCAAGAGCTGTCTATCCCGGGCTTACGGACCTTCCCGTCATTGTCCCGATTGCAGTGGGGCTGGGTTTCGGGCTTCTTGCGGGCCTCATAAACGGCTTGCTCATAGCCTACACGAAAATTCCACCGTTCATCGCGACGCTGGGCATGATGGTCTCTGCGCGCGGCGTTGCCAAATGGTATACCAAAGGCCAGCCCATCTCATTCCCGACAGACGACTTTGCCGCCATCGGTGCGGGAATGATGCCCGTGCTCATCCTCCTCTCCGTTGCTGTCATCTTCCAGGTTCTCTTGCGGTACACACTTTACGGACGGCGTACCTATGCCATCGGATCCAATGCGGAAGCTGCTCGTGTTTCCGGTATCAATGTGGAACGGCATATTGTCCTGGTTTATGCGATTGCCGGCCTGCTTTCGGGGCTTGCCGCTATTGTCATTTCGGCGCGCGGTCTCACCGCCCAGGCAGGCATGGGGCTGATGTATGAGCTCCACGCCATCTCAATGGCAGTCATCGGCGGTGCCTCGCTGACCGGCGGCAGGGGCTCGATTGTGGGTACGGTGCTCGGTATGCTGATCATTGGTGTCATAACATCCGGCTTCACGTTCCTGCGTCTGGATGCCTATTACCAGGAGATGGTGTTGGGTGCTATTATCGTCGGTGCCGTTGTACTCGACGTCTATCGCCAGCGGCTGCGTGGCAGAAGCTGACAATACCGAGGCCGAACCAAGCATTCAGGGAGAAATCCAATGACTGGCGAAGACACGAAGGTCATCCTGAGGACCGAGGGGCTCACCAAGCACTATGGCGGCGTGCATGCCCTTGAAGACGCCGATTTCTATCTCCGCGATGGCGAGCACGTCGCCATCGTGGGGGACAATGGCGCTGGAAAATCGACATTCGTCCGGCAGATTACAGGCGTCGAGCAACCGACCGGCGGCAGAATCTTTTTCGACGGACAGGAGGTCGCGTTCGACAGCCCGATCGCTGCCCGCGAGATGGGGATCGAGACCGTGTTCCAGAATCTCGCGCTTGCCGACGACCTCGACGTCCCCTCTAACCTGTTCCTCGGGCGAGAGGAGAAATACTTCAATCTCGGACCGTTCAGTTTCCTCAACGAGCGACTGATGACCAAGAAATCCGAGGAAGCCTTGCGGACGACGGGTGTGAAAATCCCCGATCTCAAGAACAAGATTCGGAACATGTCCGGCGGTCAGCGCCAGTGCGTCGCGATCTCCCGCGCGGCGACCTTTGCGTCCAAGATGATCATCATGGACGAACCGACAGCGGCGCTTGGCGTCCAGGAAACCGGTCAGGTCGAAAACATCATCCGTGGCCTCAAGGAGCGGGGAGTGCCGCTTATCCTGATCAGCCACAACCTGCGGCAGGTCTTCGATCTGGTGGATCGCATCTGGGTCTTTCGGCGTGGCCGGATCGTCGGGTCGGTCGATAAAGACAAGACGCACGGCAACGAGATCGTCGCCATGATCACCGGCATCCAGACCGAGACCGACCAGAAGGAAGAGCCGGCTTTCGCCTGATCTTCCAGAACACCGTCCGGGCGCGCTGCGCGCCATTTCATTGTGCCCGCCAGATTTCAAGGAGCGCAAACGATGAAGATTGCCCTCGACCCGTTCATGCATCGGCATCTCTCTCTCGAGGACCTGCCTAAAAAAGTGCGCGAATTGGGGTATGACTGGATCGAACTCTCACCTCGCGGCGACTTCCTTGAATGGTTCAAGGCACCCCGCGTTTATCCTGAGCGGCTCAAAAGCTTCAAAAAGGCCCTGAGGGCCGAAAACGTCGGCATCGCCTCGCTTCTGCCTATGTACCGTTGGGCGTCCAATGACGAGGACGAGCGCAAGGCCGCCGTCAAGCATTGGAAGCGCGCCATCGAGATCGCCGTCGAATTGGAGGTCGAAACGATGAATTCCGAGTTCGGCCGCGGCCCGCATCCGGACAAAGGCACCTGTTATTGCTGCCATACCGGCTCGATGATCGAGGCGTGCGAGGACGCCTGGTGGCGTTCGATGGAAGAGTTGGTGCCTATCTTTGAAAAGGAAGGCATCAATCTCCATATCGAACCGCACCCGGAGGATTGGGTGGAAACGCTGCAGCCTTCGGTCGACCTCATCCGCACGGTTAATTCCCCGAGGGTCAAATTCCTCTACTGTTCGCCGCACACCTTCTATTTCGGCGACGACACCAAGGCGATGCTTCGCGAGTGCGCCGATGTTTTGGCGCATGTGCATGTGGCGGACACCTTCAATCACAAGGCGTCTTCTGGACTGCGCTATATCATCAACCCGCCGGGTTCGTCAGCCCGGGTGCATCAGCATCTGGATATCGGGCAGGGCGAGGTGCCATGGGACGATTTCTTCGGGACCCTTGCCGAGGTGGGCTTCGACGGCATCATGACCGCTTGCGTCTTCGCCTGGGAGGAGCGCGCCGACGAAAGCGGCAAGTTCATGCGCAAGACCATGCAGGACTACGTCGAAAAGTACTTTCCCAAATGACGCGGCATGACGCGCATTTTTCCTAGAGTGCAGAAAACATGACTGACAAATTGAAAATCGGTGTCATTGGCACCGGCATGATCGGCCAGGATCACATCCGGCGCATAACCCACGTCCTTGCAGGCGGCGAGGTAACTGCGGTAACCGACACCGATCGCAGCCGCGCCCAAGAAGTCGCCAAGACATATGGAGGCATCGAGGTCTTCGATAGCTCCGACGCGTTGATTGCCTCGGACGCCGTGGACGCCGTCCTCGTCTGTTCCTGGGGACCGGCACATGAGGAAGCTATCCTCCCGGCGCTCGCCGCGGGCAAGCCGGTTTTCTGTGAAAAGCCGTTGGCCACCACACAGGAAGCCTGCCTGCGCATCATCGACGCCGAAGTAAAGCTGGGCAAGCGCCTGATCCAGGTCGGTTATATGCGCCGCTATGACCGGGCCTATGCGGACCTCAAAGCAACCATCGAGTCGGGCGTCATCGGCGAACCGCTCATGTTCCATTCGGTTCACCGCAACGCCTCCGTGCGGGAGGGGCTCTACACCGACGATATGGCGGTGGCAGACACGATGGTCCACGATATCGACGTAACGCGCTGGCTGCTTGGCGATGAAGTCGCCCGCATCCAAGTGATTGCCGGTAAACGCAACTCGGTCGGAAAAAACTTGCGCGATCCGATCCTCGGGATCATGGAAATGCGCGGCGGTACCGTCGCGACCGTCGAGGTTTCGGTGAACATCGGCTACGGCTACGATATCCGGGGCGAAATTTCGGCCGAGAAGGGCACTGTGGAACTCTCTGAATCCAATAACGTCGTTCTCAAAGCCGGCGACAGCTTTTCCGGTCGTGTTCCAGCGGATTGGCGCGAGCGATTCATCGAGGCGTACGATAAGGAGCTAGCCGACTGGATCGAGGCCGCCAAACAAGGTGGCGCATCCGGGCCGAGCGCTTGGGATGGCTATGCGATCCAGGTTGTATCAGACGCGGGATTGAAGGCCGCCGACAGCGGCAAGCCGGTCGACATCGAAATGGCCGACAAGCCCGCACTCTACGGCTGAGCGAAGCGTTTGCCGTTCGACGCGATCGAACTGCAGTTGCACGGTTCATGCGTCGGTCTCGGACAGTACGGATACGATTGCCTCGCCAAGCCGGTCGACGATAATATCCACCTCGTCGGCGGAAACAATGTACGGCGGTGCGAGCAGCACATGGTCCCCGGTACGGCCGTCTATAGTGCCGCCCATGGGGTAGCAGGCCAAGCCCCGCGCCATACCGGCGGCCTTTATGCGCGCCGCCACGCCCAGCGCAGGGTCGAACGGTGCCTTTGTGTCCGGATCGGCGACGAGTTCCAGACCTCGGAACAAACCCCGGCCACGGATATCGCCGATGAAGGGAACATCAGAAAAGCGCCTGCGCAGCCCCGCATCCAGGCGCTCGCCCATTTCGCGCACATTGCCAAGGAGGTTGCGCCGGTCGATTTCCCCCAATACGGCCAGCGCTGTAGCACAGCCGGTCGGGTGGCCCATATAGGTGTGCCCATGCTGAAAAAAGCCGCTGCCCGCTGCAATAGCGCCATAGATGACCGAAGAACAAATCATGGCGCCGATGGGCTGGATGCCCGCACCAAGCCCTTTGGCGATGCACACCATATCGGGGACAATATCGTCCTGCTCAAACGCGAAAAAGGTGCCGGTGCGCCCCGATCCACACATGACCTCATCGAGGATGAGCAGGACGCCGTAGCGGTCGCAGATTTCGCGGATGCGCTGGAAATAGCCCGGCGCGGGGGGGACGGCCCCCATGGTGGCGCCGACGACCGGTTCGGCGAAGAACGCCGCTACCCGTTCGGGGCCGATCTGGAGAATGCGTGCCTCGAGCTCCTCGGCGACCCGCTGCCCATACTGCTCCGCGCTTTCGTTCGCCTCGCCCCAGCGCCAATAGTGACAAGGCGAGATATGATGCATCGCGTCGGCGAGTAGCGGCTCGAACTGCGCACGTCGCCACCGGTTGCCGCCGGTCGCAAGCGCGCCGAGCGTGTTGCCGTGATAGCTCTGCCAGCGCGAGATGATCTCGGTCCGCTCCGGCTGCCCGATCTCGAGGAAATATTGGCGGGCAAGCTTGATCGCCGCCTCGACCGCCTCCGAACCGCCGGAGACGAAATAGACGCGGTTAAGCGGTTCGGGCGCGCGGGCGATCAGAGCGTCGGCCAGGGCCTCGGCAGGCTCGGAAGTGAAAAAGCCTGTATGGGCGTAGGCAATGGCGTCGAGCTGAGCCTTGGCGGCGTCGAGAACGGGTCGGCAGGAGTGGCCCAGACACGAGACTGCCGCGCCACCACTGGCGTCGAGATAGCGCTTCCCCTCGGCATCGATCAACCAGCAGCCGTCACCTCCGGCGATGACGGGAAGGGATCTGCGGGTGTCACGTCCGAAAACATGCGACGACGCCATTCCCGGGCTCTCCTCAGGAGCGGTGGACGTAGACTGACTGTCGCGCGTGGCGGACGACGCGGGCGGCATTCGGCCCGAGCAGGTAGTCGCTGAGCGCGGGGCGGTGCGATTCCATGATGATCAGGTCGGCGCCGATGTCGTCCGCCGTCCGCAGGATTTTCTCGTAGATCGTGCCATGCGCGATGTGACCTTTCACCTCGTCGGGATTGTCGGCGGAGCGGCGGATCACGTTTTCCAGTTCATCGCGTGCCGCGTCGAGCGCTTTCTGCTCATAGTCGGCTGGAAAGAAAGAGCCGACAATCGGCATGGTGTAGGTCGGCACGACGGTCACCACATGCAGTTCGGCGCCGGCATTGCGGGCAAGCTCCTGGGCAACGGGGAAGACGCGACCGATGGAATCTGGATCGCCCAGATCGAGCGCGAGCAGATATATACGCGTCATGCGGCCTTCCCCCAGAATGCCGGCACGGTCTGCCGGCGGCGTTGCACGAACCACACCAGCCCCAGAAGCAACAGGGCGGGGATAAAGAAAATTTCCTTCGGCATGCGGTCCGCCGGCAATTTCACGGTTTCGATCCTGACCGGCTCGTCGGCGTAGAAATCGAACATCTGAAACTTGGTGAAGAAGCGCGTGCCCGGTAACGGTTCTTCGAGCACGGCCATGCCGTTCATTTCTATCACCGTGAGGCCTGCGGATTCCAGCCGTTCTATGCCGTCCACATCGGCCGGGCCGAGCGGGGCCTGGATACTGAGCTGGGAGATTTCGCCGATATCGTCGAAGTCGGGACCACGGATCACAAGACGCAGCATGTCGTCGGATGGCGCCTCGGCTGCAATCTCGACAACCTCATTGCCGGGAAATTCATCGAATGGCGGCTGGATCTGGTCGAGCCAGAAGCCGGGCCGCAGCAGGGTAAGAGCGACGACGAGCAGGATGATGGATTCCCACCATCGGCTGCGCGCGAGGAAATAACCCTGCGTCGCCGCCGCGAAGAGCAGCATGGCAATCGCAGCGACGATGAACACGAAGACGGCACGGACCGGTCCCACATCGATGAGCAGCAGTTCGGTGTTGAAGATGAACAGGAATGGCAGCAGCGCCGTTCGGATGTCGTATGTGAACCCCTGGACACCCGTACGGATCGGATCACCTCCGGAAATTGCAGCTGCCGCGAAGGCCGCCAGGCCAACCGGCGGCGTATCGTCCGCGAGAATGCCGAAGTAAAAGACGAACAGGTGCACCGCGACCAGCGGCACGATCAGCCCGTTCTGCGCACCCACCGAGACGATGACCGGTGCCATAAGCGAGGAGACAACGATGTAGTTCGCGGTCGTCGGCAGACCCATTCCGAGGATGAGACTCATCACGGCAACAAAGAACAGCATCAGCAGCAGGTTGCCGCCAGACAGGAATTCGACGAACTCACCCACCACCTGATGCGCGCCCGTCAGTGAGACCGTGCCCACGATGATGCCTGCGGCCGCAGTCGCCGCGCCGATGCCGATCATGTTGCGCGCGCCGTTGATCATGCCCGCGGCGAAGTCGGTGATGCCGAGCTGAATGGCAGCACTATAGTCTCCTGTCCCTCGCATGAGCACCTTGAGCGGGCGCTGGGTCAGAACGATGACCAGCATGGCCATCGTGGCCCAATAGGCGGCGAGCTGGGGCGACATGCGTTCGAGCATGATGCTCCAGATCAGGATGATGATGGGCAGCACGAAATAGAGCCCGGTGACGGCAACGTCGCGCGGGCGCGGAAGCTCGAGGACGGGCGCATCGGGATCGTCTTCCGACAGGTCGGGGTGACGCGCCGCAACCCACAGCAGGACCAGATAGCCCACGAGGAACAGCAGTGCTGCCGACCAGAATGTGAACTGGGGCAAGGCCTGCTTGATCCAGCCAAGCCCGAAATAAACGATGGCCGCCAGAACTGCCGTGGCGATGAAACCGAACAGGACGCCCGAAAGGCGCTGTGCGAATGTTCCCAGAGGCGTCGGACGGGTAAGCCCTTTTAGACCAAGCTTGAGGGCCTCCAGATGGACGATATAAACGAGCGCGATATAGGAGATCAGCGCGGGCAACAGCGCGTGTACGATGAGGTCCGGATAGGCGACGCCGGTAAATTCCGCGATGAGGAACGCTGCTGCACCCATCACCGGCGGTGTGAGCTGGCCGTTGGTGGAGGAGGCGACCTCGATGGCGCCGGCCTTTTCCGGCTTGAATCCGGTTCGCTTCATCAACGGTATGGTGAAGGTGCCGGTGGTAACCACATTGGCGATGGAGGACCCCGAGTAGAGCCCCGATAACGCCGAGGCGACGACCGCAGCCTTAGCTGGTCCGCCGCGAAGGTGCCCAAGCAACGCGAAGGCGAGTTTGATGAAGTAATTGCCCGCGCCCGCGCGCTCAAGCAGGGCACCGAACAGTACGAACAGGAAGATCAGCGAGGCCGAGACCCCAAGCGCAACGCCAAATACACCCTCGGTCTGCATCCAATAATGCCACATCGCCTTGTTGAAGCTCGCGCCGGCCCATTGGATGGCGTCGGGCAGCCAGCTGGCATTGCCGAAAAAGACATAGAGCATGAACACCGAGGCGACGACCACCAGCGGCAGGCCAAGAGCGCGGTAGACAGCGATGCCAACCGATGCGAGGCCGATGGTTGCGATGATCAGGTCCGTAGTAGTGGGCAGTCCGGCACGGCTGCCGATCTCTCTATTGAACCAGAACAGGTACAAGGTGGAGATGGCGCCCAAGAGCGCGAGACCCCAGTCGTACCAGGGCACGCGGTCGCGCGGGCTCGATCGGAATAGGGGGTAGGCGAGCATTGCCAGTACCAGAGCGAAGGCCAAGTGTACACGGCGCGTCTGGAGATTGTTCAGAACCAGATTGAGCCCTGTAGCCTCCGCAAAGACGTAAGGCAGGTCCGATGCGTTGTAGAGCTGAAATGCAGACCATGCGAAAGCGATGATGACGATAATGCGTCCGGCCCACCCCTGGGCCTGGCGCGCGCCGCCTTCGGTTTCCGCGACGAGCACGTCCACATCGACTGTGGGCTTGCGGTCCCCACCAGCATCAGACATCGGTATTCCCCTCCTGATCCGCCGTTCCCCAACGGCGGCCTATTGCCATGGCCGCGCAACGTGCATCAAATGTGCCGGACGGAGCCGTCCGGCACAAAAGCGTATGGTATGGCTGGTTACATCCAGCCGCGTTCTTCATAGTAGCGCACCGCACCGTCATGCAGCGGCGCGGACAGACCGTCGGAGATCATTTCCTCCTCCACGAGGCCTGCGAACGCAGGATGCAGTCCCTTGAAGTCCTCGAAATTGTCGAAGACGGCCTTGACCACGGCGTAGACGGCATCTTCAGGCACAGTCGCCGAGGTGACGAGCGTAGCGCCGACACCCCAGGTCGTGACGTCCTCGTCCTGGCCTTCATAGGTGCCCGCCGGAATCGTCGCGATCCGGTAGTAAGGGTTGTCCGCGACGAGTTGGTCGATCACTTCGTGCTCGACATTCACCAACTGGGCACCGCAGGTCGTCACCGCTTCGGTGATGTTGGCGCTCGGATGGCCGACCACATAGACATAGGCGTCGATCTGTCCGTCGCACAACGCTGCCGGCATCTGGGCGGCGGCGAGTTCGGCGGCCACGGCGAAGTCGTCCATGGTCCAGCCCAGTTCGCCCATCAGCAATTCCATGGTGCCGCGTTGGCCGGAGCCGGGATTGCCGACATTGACGCGCTTGCCCTGGAGGTCTTCGAGGGACTCGATCCCGCTGTCGGGGTGAACAACGAGCGTGAAGGGCTCGGGATGGATCGAGAATACGGCCCTGAGATCTTCATTGGGTCCGGCATCCTCGAAATTCTCCGATGTGCCGTTATAGGCGTGATATTGCCAGTCCGACTGCACGACACCGAAATCGAGTTCACCGGCACGGATGGTGTTGAGGTTGTAGACCGATCCGCCGGTCGATTCCGCCGAGCAACGATAACCGTGTTCGGCGCGATCGCGGTTGACCAACCGGCAGACTGAGCCGCCGGTCGGATAATAGACTCCGGTCACGCCGCCGGTCCCGATCGTAATAAACTGCTGCTGCGCGGATGCGCCAAAGGACATGCCGCCAGCCATGATGGCTATGGCGGTCCCGATAGCAATTTTGTTCATGATCGTTTCTCCCTTTGAGATCAGTTGTATTTCCAACTGCACCAAGATCAACGCACAGCAATTCCATCTCGTCAACCGCGGAGCTGAACCATCCTAGAAGTTGTTTGCGCTTTTTCGCGTAATTATGGCAACGACTTATCCCCTCGCTCCCATGTGAATCGCGCGTGTACGGTTTGAGTGGCAAACTGGTATGATGAAAATCCTGGGAGCGTTGATCGCCCTCGTGACAGCTTTTGCCGCGGGTGCCGCCAATGCGGATCCGGCGCAACGGCGCGGCATGGGCTGGACGACCGATTTTTCCAGTGCTGAGGTAAATCTCGACGAGATCGTTTCCGGCGCCTGCCTAAAGACGGCATTCCTGCCATCGCCGTCCTGGTGTTCAGACCGGTGTCCCGGGTCGGCGATATCGGTCCTAACGAGTCTGTCATCCAGCTTGAATTTGATGGTATCGCACACGCCTATCCGCTACGGGTTCTGACTTGGCACGAAATTGTCAACATGGGCTTTGAAAGACAGGAGAGCCGCACGCCGATATCGAACACAGCACCCATGATGATCTCATGTCCAATAGTCAGCCAAACATCACCACGACCTCAACGCTGACCTGTCCGTCCTGTGGACACAAGGCAACTGAGGCTATGCCCTCGGACGCCTGCACTCACTTCTACGAGTGCGCCGCGTGCGGTACTGTTTTGACATCTCAAACGGGGGATTGCTGTGTGTTCTGTTCCTATGGCGACGTGCCGTGCCCGCCAGTCCAGCAGGTACAGCGCAAGCAGTAGGTACTGGATATCGGCCAGACGCGATCGCGAGGCCGAGTACCGACGGTTTGAAATGCGGGTGGAAGGTGGGCGTTTGTGGATAGACTGCTGATCATGGTTGCGCCCAATGGCGCGCGGCGCACCAAGCGCGATCATCCGCGTATTCCGCTGACCGCCCGGGACATTGGCATCGCGGCTCGGGAATGCATGCTGGCGGGCGCTGCGGCCATCCATGCCCATGTGCGCGACGCATCCGGTGTCCATTCGCTCGACGCCGGACTCTACCGCGACGCCATCGGCCAAATCCGCGAGCAATGCGGTGACGGGATGGTCATTCAGGTAACTACCGAGGCGGCGGGATTATTTGCGCCTGAAGAGCAGGCTGCCGCCGTTCGTGCTCTACGGCCTACCGCTATCTCGTTGTCGGTCCGGGAGATTCTTCGCGGCGGCGAAGCGTTCGCATTGGCGTTCTTGCGCTGGGCAGCGGGTGAGGGGATCGCAATCCAGTTCATTCTTTACGATGGGGCCGATATCGATACCCTCGCGGACTGGCGTGCCCGTAAGGTGCTCTCGCCAGCCACGCCGCCGCGTCTTATTCTCGTAGCGGGTCGGTATGGCGAGGCTGAGGGTTCAACCTTCGACCACTTTATGGACCTCTACAGCCGTCTTTCCGCTCGCGGTCTCGATCGCGATGCCGTTTGGATGACATGCGCCTTTGGCCGCGGCGAAATGGCTTGCCTTGAGGAAACGATCAAACTCGGTGGTCACGTCCGGGTCGGCTTCGAGAATGCAATCGTCGACGAACATGGCCGCCTCGCACGCGACAATGCCGAGCGCGTATCCATGGTTGCCGAACTGGCGAAACGGGCGGGGCGCGATCTGGCAACAGCAGACGACGCAAAACGCATCCTTTGTGTGATGTAGTCGCGCAGTTGACCATCGTTACCCAAATTCGCGCACCTTCGACCCAAGCTATCACCGCGCTGGAATGAAGAGCGCTTGTGACGCATCTTGCTGGTTCCGACCGTCAGTCGCGGCCTACAGCTATCGTTCCATCGCGACGTACGCGGTAGGCGTGCGGATGCAGACCGACTTTACGGCGAAAGAGGCGACGAAAGAAACTCTCGCCTTCATAAGCGCTCGCGGCCACACTGTTCTGCACGGTGTCCATCACCTGACACAGCCACCGGACGCCAGACGCGCCACCTCGTCGCTGTTCGGCCTGAACGCGACAGCCTCGCCGGCATCGCCGCTACCGCTCATCCTGACGATCCGGTCGAGATATTCCCGTGTGTGAAACCGCAGCAATTTCTGATCCGGCCGGGCGGGTCGCCAGCAGCGCGAGTTCGGCAAGCAGATCGCTGGCCTCAGTGTCAAACCGGAACTCGCTCCGCAAGAAAATTAATAAATCCTGAGCTTAAGCGGTCAAATGGCATCCAACTTCTTGTGAGTTTTGCTCTCTCGCATGTAGGGGGGCGGGCTTGACATTTGGGTGGTGAACTTCGCCCAGGCTCTCGTGAACTGAATCTCGCCTAGGCTCAGGACCTATTAATTTCGTTTGAGATGTGATTCACGGCTTCCAACAGGAGGCCTTGATGGGTGATTTGTTTTTGCTGAGCGAGCGCCAGATGGCGCGGATATCTCCGTTCTTTCCGCTGTCGCATGGGGTGCCGCGGGTCGATGACCGACGGGTTGTGAGCGGCATCGTCTATGTGATCCGCAACGGTTTGCAGTGGAAGGATGCGCCGGCCGGCTACGGGCCGCACAAGACGCTCTACAACCGTTTCATCCGCTGGAGCCGGATGGGTGTCTTCGACCGCATCTTCGCCGGGCTCGCCGGCAAAGGGCCAAAACCCGAGCGCATCATGATCGACGCGACGCATCTCAAGGCTCACCGCACCGCGGCGAGCCTGCTCAAAAAGGGGCTGTTCCCCGTCGCATCGGGCGAACAAAGGGCGGACTGAACTCGAAGCTCCACACCGTTTGCGACGGTGAAGGTCGGCCGATCATCCTGCTCCTGTCGGAAGGCCAGATGAGCGATCACACGGGCGCCCGCCTCGTGCTCGACGCCTTGCCGCCGGCCTCCCATCTGATCGCCGATCGCGGCTACGACAGCGCCTGGTTCCGCCAGGAACTTCAAGCACGAGGCATCGAGCCCTGTATTCCCTCGAGCCGCAACCGCAAGGTCCCGTATGACTACAACAAGGCGCTCTACCGTCAGCGCCACAAGGTCGAGAACCTTTTCGCAAAGCTCAAGGACTGGAGGCGCATCGCAACCCGCTACGACCGATGCGCCCACACCTTCTTCTCGGCCATCTGCATCGCAGCAGCCGTCATCTTCTGGCTCTGATCAATGAGTCCTGAGCCTAGGCTCAGGACCTATTAATTTCGTTTGAGATGTGATTCACGGCTTCCAACAGGAGGCCTTGATGGGTGATTTGTTTTTGCTGAGCGAGCGCCAGATGGCGCGGATATCTCCGTTCTTTCCGCTGTCGCATGGGGTGCCGCGGGTCGATGACCGACGGGTTGTGAGCGGCATCGTCTATGTGATCCGCAACGGTTTGCAGTGGAAGGATGCGCCGGCCGGCTACGGGCCGCACAAGACGCTCTACAACCGTTTCATCCGCTGGAGCCGGATGGGTGTCTTCGACCGCATCTTCGCCGGGCTCGCCGGCAAAGGGCCAAAACCCGAGCGCATCATGATCGACGCGACGCATCTCAAGGCTCACCGCACCGCGGCGAGCCTGCTCAAAAAGGGGCTGTTCCCCGTCGCATCGGGCGAACAAAGGGCGGACTGAACTCGAAGCTCCACACCGTTTGCGACGGTGAAGGTCGGCCGATCATCCTGCTCCTGTCGGAAGGCCAGATGAGCGATCACACGGGCGCCCGCCTCGTGCTCGACGCCTTGCCGCCGGCCTCCCATCTGATCGCCGATCGCGGCTACGACAGCGCCTGGTTCCGCCAGGAACTTCAAGCACGAGGCATCGAGCCCTGTATTCCCTCGAGCCGCAACCGCAAGGTCCCGTATGACTACAACAAGGCGCTCTACCGTCAGCGCCACAAGGTCGAGAACCTTTTCGCAAAGCTCAAGGACTGGAGGCGCATCGCAACCCGCTACGACCGATGCGCCCACACCTTCTTCTCGGCCATCTGCATCGCAGCAGCCGTCATCTTCTGGCTCTGATCAATGAGTCCTGAGCCTAGGTTCAGCGCGTTTCGCAACATCAGGCGAGGGCGGGTCGCCGACGAAATTGTTGGTACGGTGAAGACCGCCGGATGCAGCGTCCGAAAAAGCCATTCGACGATGAGTTTGAACGGCTGGGCGAGAGCCGCATCCCTTCACTTTGCGTCGGACGCATCCGGTTGATGTTGCACGCCACCGAGATGTTGCCGCTACAGCGCCTGAGCGCCGCATGGCAAATGGACTTTCCATTCTCCAACGGGAATTTCATGATTTCATGGAAATTACCATTGAATTTCTGATTTGGTGAAACCAACAATGCGAGATGCCCTGGCATCGCCCCATAATTCTCGATCCTAAATTGTTATGAACTATAACTTTTTATGACGCTCCGTAGCGGGCGGCGTTTCTGGCACGGGCTTTGCAATCCATAACCTCAAGTCCGCGGAGGAGCGGGCGAGAAACGGAGGAGCCGTCAGTCGGCAAAACCAGCGTGGTGCCGTTGAAGATACCTTTGGCATCGGGGGGATCGGTTCGTCTGATGCGCTGACAAAGCAAAAGGCCAGGAGGGGAGATATGAATATTCAAGGGAACGGGTTCCACGCAGTTAGGCGCTGATCGGACAAGGCGTTCGTTAGCGAAGAGGCCCCGTAAGCCGGAGCTCATTCATATTGGCTCGCGGGAAATCCTGCGTGACGACGCCACGGTTATCGTCGAGCGCATCAAGGCCGCCGGCGGAAACGCCGAGTTCAAGGTCTGGGACGGGACTGTTCATTCCCGGTAGCTCTTCGCGCCCATGCTCGAGGAAGGCATGGCGTCGATCCGGGAGGCGGGCAGCGTCGCAAAATCGCGCTGTATCAGACTTTCATTCGACCGGTTGGGAGGTCGGTCGAAATTTTCAACATCGGGAGGAAAACATGATCCAGAAGACATCGAACAGCATGCAAGGCGGGATGACGCGCCGCCGTTTCATAAAGACTGCGGGTATTGCTGCAGCAGGGGCCATCACCGTGCCAGCGATGGTCCGGCCGGCCCTCGCACAGGGCGACGACGTTATCAGGATCGGGTTTATCGGCCCGCGTTCCGGTCCGTTGAGCCCCTTCGGGGAAGGCGATGCGGTTCTGATCGAGCAGTTCAATATGCATATGGCCGAAGGCGTTCAGGCCGGCGAAAAGCGCTATGGCATTCAACTCGTTCTCGGTGATACGCAGTCCGATCCGGTCCGAGCGAGCCAGGTCGCCAAGGACATGATCAACGCCGAGCAGATCGACATGATGCTCACCTCATCGACCCCGGAAACCGTAAATCCGGTTGCCGATACCTGCGAGGCCGCCGGCGTGCCGTGCCTGTCGACGACGGCCCCGTGGGAGAGCTTCTATTTCGGCCGTGGCGCAAAACCCGGCGAACCCTCGCCCTTCCGGTGGACCTACCATTTCTGCTTCGGTGTCGGGAACTTCGCGACGCTCTATGCGGACCAGTGGAGTAAAGTCGAGACCAATAAAAAGGTCGGCGTTCTCCTGCCCAACGACGCCGACGGCAATGCCATTCGGGGCCTGCTGCTGCCCGAGCTTGAGAATGCGGGATACACCATCGTAGATCCCGGTCCGTACGAGAACGGCGCTGCAGATTTCACGCCGCAGATCAATCTCTACCGTCAGGAAGGTTGTGAGATCTTCAACACCTTCCCATTCCCGCCGGACTTTCCGGTTTTCTGGCGGCAGGCGGCCCAGAAGGGTTTCGCCCAGCAGGCAAAGATCGTGCAATTGGCCAAAGCGGGGCTGTTCGCGTCCGAGCTTGAGGCGCTGGGTGGACTTGGATACGGGCTTCACGCAGGCGCCTACTGGCATAAGGACTTTCCCTTCGCTTCGCCCTCGACCGGGCTGGACTGTGCGAGCCTGGCCGCCGGCTACGAGGCAAAGGTCGGCAAGCAGTGGAACCAGCAGGTCGGTGCAAACGCGTCGCTCCTGGATGCGGCTGTTGCTGCGCTGGCCGCGTCTGGCAACCCCAAGGACAAGGCGGCGCTGGCCGATGCGCTTTCGACGCTAAAGGCCGACACAGCGGTCGGCACTGTCGACTTCACGACGGGACCGGTGCCCAACTGCGCGACCACGGGGCTTGTCGGCGTCCAATGGGTCAAGGCCGAGGAGGGCCCATGGGAGTTTGCGCTCAACATCGTCTCGAATGCCGATCATCCGGCGGTGCCCCTGACCGGCGAGATGACGCCCTATACGTTGCAAGGTTAACCCTATGCCCGAAGCGTTACCGGTGACCAACCCCGTTCTTCACGGGGTTGGGATCGACAAGAATTTCGGCGCCTTCCGCGTGCTCAAGGCGGTGGACTTTCGCGTGAATACCGGCGAGGCGGTTGGCATCGTCGGTCCAAACGGCGCGGGAAAGACGACGCTTTTCGGCGTGTTGGCGGGAGCTTTCCCGCCAACCGCAGGTTCTGTCGCCTTTGAGGAGCACGACATCACCGATTGGACCGCCGCGCGCCGCAGCCGTCACGGCCTTGCCCGTACCCACCAGATTCCGCGCCCCTTTCTCGGGATGACGGTGTTCGAGAACGTCTTGACGGGCGCCAATAATGGCGGCGGGCTCACGGGAAGAGAGGCGGGTGATTGCGCTGCCGAAGCGCTTGAACGAACGCAGTTGCTCGATCACGCCAACCGCCCTGCCGCCGCGCTCGGCCTGCTCGACCGCAAGCGGCTCGAGCTTGCACGGGCCCTCGCAACACGTCCGCGCGTCATCCTTCTCGATGAAATCGGCGGCGGGCTCACCGAGGCTGAACTGCACCGCCTCGTGAACCTGATCGCCGGGCTCAAGGCCGGCGGACTGACGATTGTCTGGATCGAGCACATTCTCCACGCGCTCCTCAAGATCATCGACCGGCTCGTGTGCATGAGCGCGGGTGAAGTGATTGCCCAGGGCGAGCCACGGCAGGTGATGGCCGATGCGGATGTGCGGCGGGCGTATTTGGGGAGCGGGGTCGAATGACCATTCTCGAGATTGAAAACCTCATTGCACGACACGGTTTGCTGACCGCCGTGCAGGAGGTGTCGCTAACGGTAGGGCGCGGCGAGGTGCTCGGTGTGGTCGGTGCGAACGGCGCGGGCAAGACCACGCTCTTTCGGACCATATCGGGTGTGCATCCCATGACATCCGGCACAATTGCGCTCGAGGGCCAAAGCATTGCCGGGCTGACGGCGTCCAGGCGCGTAGCCGCTGGCATCGCCATGGTTCCTGAAGGACGCCGCTTGTTTTCCGATATGACCGTCAGGGAAAACCTCCAGGTCGCCGGAGAGAATGGTCGGATAGGTTCCTGGAACCTCGATAGCGTGCTCGGGGCCTTTCCGGCGCTCAAGCCGCTCCTTCGCGTTCCTGCTGGCGGGCTTTCAGGCGGGCAACGGCAATCTGTCGCCATCGGCCGGGCGCTGATGAGCAATCCGCTCGTGCTTCTTCTTGATGAGGTGTCTCTGGGGTTGTCTCCGGTCGCCGTGGAGGAACTGTACCAATCGCTAGGCGCGCTCAAGAGCGCGAGAGAAACCACCATGATCGTCGTTGAGCAGGACCTGGACCGCGCGATGGCGTTCTCGGACCGGATCGTCTGCATGCTTGAAGGGCGGGTCGCGCTAGAGGGCGCGCCTTCCGCGCTGGGAAAGTCGGCGATCACGGACGCCTATTTCGGTCTTGGCAGGGAGATGGCCGATGCTTGATGCGTTCATTCAGGGCATATTGCTTGGCGGCTACTATGCGATCCTCGCCGCAGGGCTCTCGCTGATGTTCGGTGTCGTCCGGTTCATCAACCTCGCGCACGGAGATCTGGCAATCTTCGGCGCTTATCTGGTTTTGTTCGCGGTCGAGATTCTCGGTATTTCCCCTTGGGTAGCGCTCATAGGCGTGTTGCCGGCCATGGCGGCGCTGGGCTGGATACTACAGGCCGGTCTGTTCGCGCGCACCGCGCGCGGCGGCGTCTTGCTCCCGCTTCTGACCACGTTTGGGCTCGGGGCCATGTTGCAGAACGGCATGTTCGGCCTGTTCGGTCCCGATACACAGTCTTTGGGCAACCACATCGGAAGCCTGTCCTGGGCCAGCTGGCAACTGCCCTTCG
Organism: Pelagibacterium halotolerans; assembly: GCF_044811015.1. Taxonomy (GTDB): domain Bacteria; phylum Pseudomonadota; class Alphaproteobacteria; order Rhizobiales; family Devosiaceae; genus Pelagibacterium; species Pelagibacterium halotolerans_A. The sequence continues at coordinate 1,162,448 of NZ_CP085243.1, read as the reverse complement.
GCATTTCCGTGGGCAAACTGCCCGTTATCACCTTTGGCGTCGCGGTGGCGGTACTCGTCGCCCTTCAGCTCACGCTGAGCTTCACCAAGCTGGGGCGGGCCATCCGCGCGACCTCGAGCGATCCTGAAGCGGCCGAACTTTGCGGCATCGACGCCCGTTTCGTGCATCGCGCTGCCGCCGCCATCGCGCTCGCGCTTGCGGGTCTTGCCGGTGCGTTCCTCGCCATGCGCGCGCTCATCACTCCCTACGCAGGGCCGGCACAACTCATTTTTGCGTTCGAGGCCGTAGTGATCGGGGGTATCGGCTCACTTTGGGGAACGCTTGTCGGCGGAATCGTGCTGGGCGTGGCGCAAAGCCTGGGTGCGACCGTTTCCGCGCAATGGTTTCAGCTTTCGGGACACCTTGTGTTTCTCGCCGTTCTGGCGAGCCGGTTGTTTCTGGCGCACGCGGCTAGACATGGCGGCTTGCGGGTGTCGCTCGGCGGAAGAGGTAGGAGCAGAACGGCGGCGAGGATGAGACTTGCCGAGCAATCGGGGGAAAGTCAGACATGAGTCATATGGGGGGATTTGTCGTCGATCGCTGGACGCGGGCAGGGCGAGTAACGGTCTTCGCAGCCACGCTGGCCTTGATTGCATTGGCATTCCTGCCGGCGCTTGCCAGCGGGCTGGTCATCGACAAGCTGACAACGCTCATCGTCTACATTCTTCTCGCCGTGATGTGGAATTTGCTGGCGGGCTATGCAGGTCTGGTTTCCGTCGGCCAGCAGGCGTTTTTCGGCATCGGAGCCTATTTCGCGCTACGGCTCGTGGAAGCCGGGATGAGCCCGTATCCCGCCTTTTTCGTTGGCGCCGGCGGTGCCGCATTGATCGCGGTCCCCATCTCGATTTTTGTACTGCGTCTCAAGGGGGGCGAATTCGCCATCGCGATGTGGGTCGTCGCGGAAGTCTTGCGTATTGGCGTGATGTCCGACCCCCTTGTACAAGGGGAAACCGGAACGTCGCTTCTGGCGCTCAACGTGTTTGATCCGGACACTCGGCGCAATCTCAACTATTGGATGGGCCTGGGTTTGCTCGCGACCGTCCTCTCGGCGACCTTCTGGCTGTTGCGCAGCCGCATTGGCGCGGCCGCCCAGGCGATCCGGGATGACGAGGACGCTGCGGCGTCCATCGGGATCGATGTGATGCGCGTAAAGCGGATCATTTTCGTGCTTGCGGCGTTCGGTTGCGCGTTGGCCGGCGTGATCTGGTTGGCCACCTCCATCACCTTCCAGCCACGCACGAATTTCGGCATCCAGTGGACCGTTTTCATGCTTTTTATGGTTCTTGTCGGTGGACTGAGAACTTATGAAGGACCAATCCTCGGGGCAGTCGTTTTCTTCCTCCTGCAGGAGTTTTTTGGAGACTTTGGCGCCTGGTACCTGGCGGGCCTCGGTGCCGTTGCCGTGGCATTCGCCCTTTTTCTTCCCGATGGGCTATGGGGAACATTGAGCCGCAAAACCAGCATAGAGCTTCTGCCCACAAGAGCCAAACTTAGAGCCGACGGTGATCCCGGTGGGGTTGCCTAGAGTTTTTTGAGGCAAGTCGGGCGTTTGCGATGTCGTATGCGCATTCGGTCGATTGGATGATCTCAACGAGGTGGCCGAAGTGGGCGTGTTAAGTATTGCGCATCTCCCTCGCGCCTCGTGAGCAGAAAACCGTCAATGCATTAGAATATCTCGAAGACTTATTGGCGAATTAATTGTTCGTAACTTGCATGCTATTCAGTAATAATAGCGAGGAATAGGATAAGTCTAGCGTATCTGTATATATGTTCTGATGTTTCGCCATCTATGGTAACGACCGGTCCGAAGGAATGCAAAAGTTTGTGCCCATTTCGAGTCGAATATATTTAACGCGCATACTTCCCTTTGGTAGACCAGGTTGAAGCGGCAGAAATTCTACGGATAACCTGTCGAACCATCCCCTCGTTGGTCTCTTTACATTCCCAATGCACATAATCGTTGGCTTTGATTGCATCGATATCGATCTCACCCCCCAGCCAGATCGATCGGTCGCAGCTCAAGGTGTCCATCGACTGGAAGGTAGGGATCCCGACATTGGGGTGCCTGAGTGTAGGGTTATCCTGTTCGGTGCGCACCTCGGCGATATCGATGTGGAAGTAGCCGACCGGATAGCTTTTGAACTTTTTCTTCGAAGGCTGGTCGGCTTCGACTTCGGGCAGTCGGCCGATGCCGTGGCGCTGCAGGCAGCGGTGCAGTGACGAGCGTGTCAGATGCGGGATTGTCGGCTGTAGGGCAAAGAGGCAGTTGTCGAACGGCAACAGCGTATAGCGCCGGAAAGCGACGATAACCGCTTCTTCCACTTGGCGACGGTTTTCTGATTGATTCCGTACCGCTTCGAGAGCACCCTCAGGCTCTCTTGACTATGTTGTATCGCTCGACGGACCGCCGCTGTCGTCGTGGCGCTCCCATGGTGAACTTGGCCCATGGCGCATCCTTTGATTCGTAAGATAAGAATGCCCCATCAAAACCTGGGATCAAACATCCTAGCCTCTCGGCGCTTGGGCGATGAAATGCCACGGTGGCGCTTAAGTCACACGGCGGCGTAGCTTTTTGCTCAGGAAATCTTTTGCCAAAGAACATGATCGGCGGGTCGTCTGATCGTCTGCGAGATAGGCCGCGATTGCCGCGGCCAGAGTGCACCCTGTGCCGCGCAGGGTAACGGGCAGGCGGGGCGCGCTCAAGCGGTGTGGGGCAGGGCCGCCGAACAGCCAGTCGATGGCCTCGGCGCCCTCGCCGTGGCCACCCTTGATGAGAGCGAATTGCGCGCCATAGCTTTGTAGAACACGGGCCTGAGCTTCAACGTCCTGGGCGCATGCCGCCAAATCCGTGCCTGTCAGGATGGACGCCTCCGGCAGATTTGGCGTCACCACACGGCAGAGCGGTATCAATATATGCTTGAGTGCCTCAAGTCCGTCGTCGGAAAGCAATCTCCGACCGGAGGACGACGCAATTACGGGATCGATGACGACGGGGACCGGCCGATATTGCGCGAGCACCTTCGCGATCGCCGCCACGATTGCGCCATTGCCAAGCATGCCGATTTTGACGGCGCCGACCGGTCCGGTTTCGAAGGCGGCGATGAGTTGCCGGGCGACGAGCTGAGGGTCCATAAGCGTGATTGCTGCAACGGCACGATGGGTCTGCGCGGTGACGGCCGTCAGCACGGGCCGGGCCTCGCGGCCGAGCTCGGCGAGCGTGGCGACATCACGCGACAGACCCGCGCCACCGCTGGAATCGGACCCGCCGATGACGATCACATGCGACGTCATGCAGGGCCCGCTGCGATCAGCGCGAGGTCTTCATGTCCGGTCTGTCTGAGCGAAAGGGCTGCGTTCCAGGCGCGCAGCCCGCTGCGGCAGCACAGCACGACGCGACGGCCAGCGGCGTTGGACACCACATTGACGACTTGATCCGCTTGCGTCCTGAGGGCCTGCGGGGCAACGGGATCGGGCGCTTCGTTCGTACTGCGCAAATCGATAAGCAGGTCGTTGGGGCGGAGATCGGAGGCGGAAATGAATCGCAGGCCTTCAGCGGGCTCCCCGGCGTCGGTGAAGAAAAAGTTTGAGACCGATAGCCGCATGAGATCGACGCGGATCATGATCCCCAGCGGTGATGGCGCAATGCCCAGCAGGTAGTTCATCGCCATTTGCGCCTGCAAGCTGCCCAGAACGCCGACCGCCGGGCCGCTGACGCCGGCCGTCGCGCAATCGCCGGCGCTTCGCGGTAAATCGGGGAAGACCGCCCGCACGCTTGGGGCGCGGCCACCGCAATAGCCCCCCGCATAGCCGGTAAATCCGAGCACGGAGGCGGAGACCAGCGTTTGTCCGCTCGCCAGACAGTGGTCGGACAATGTGTAGGTTGCCGCAAAGCTATCGGCGGCATCGATGACGACATCCGCGCCATCGCACAGCGCCGCCGCGTTGGCGGGCTCGAGCCTTTCCGCGTGTGCCGTCACGCAAACATCGGGATTGTAGTGTGCGATCGCCGCTGCCGCGGCCTGCGCCTTGGGCTTGCCGATGTCTGCCATGCGAAAGAGCGGCTGCCGGTGGAGATTGCTCTCTTCGACGCTATCGGGGTCGATAATTGCAATCTGTCCGACGCCGGCACCGGCGAGATAACTCAAGACGGGGCTACCCAGGCCGCCCGCGCCCACCACGACCACGCGCGCGTCGCGCAGTTTCCGTTGCCCTGTTTCCCCGAATTCAGGCATGATCATCTGACGTGCATATCGGCTCATTTTCGCCTCTTGTGCGTTGCGTTCAGCCACTGACGGGTGCGCGCTCGGGGATTCGCGCTCAGGGTGATGTCGGTCACCACTGCCGCGCTGTCGGCTCCGGCCGCAAAGACGCCGGCCAGGCGCTCGGGATTGAGACCGCCTATCGCAACGAGGGGGCGTTTTCCGATCAGCGATTTCCATTCGGCGATTCTGGCCAGGCCCTGAGGCGCCCACGGCATCTTTTTGAGGATGGTGGGGTAAACCGGCCCCAACGCGACGTAGTCGGGATCATGGGATAGGGCGCGGTCGAGCTCGGCATGATCGTGCGTCGATAGCCCAAGGCGGAGCCCTGCCTTGCGGATTGCGGGTATATCCGCGGCGTCCAAATCGCCCTGACCGAGATGAACGAAGCCGCACTCCAGCGCGATCGCCGCGCGCCAGTGATCATTGACGATCAATTGGCAGCCATGGCGCGCGCAGAGTGTCTTGGCGCGCTGAATTTCTGCGCGCACCACGGCATCGGAATGGTCCTTGAGCCGCAGTTGCACGAGCTTCACGCCCAGCGGAAGCAGCCGTTCCATCCAGGCGGCGCTATCGACGATCAGGTAGAACGGGTCGAGCAGGTGTGTCATGCTAGGGCCTGTCATCAATTATGGATAGGGGTTTGACGCGCCATAGTCCGAGCGATTTTCGCGGAAAGTGCCGTGCCGTGGACTGATGTCCACAAGCGGGACTTTCCGCGAAAAGGGCCGGACTATGGCGCGCCCGAAGGGTTATGCATAAATCGCCCACTGCCGGCCCGTTTTCCGCAGAACGGGGGATAACCCCGCCCTCCGGAAAACGCTTGGTATTGAACGATTTATGCATAATCAAACCCCTATCCATAATTGATGACAGGTCCTAGGCTCGCCAAACCGAAAACAGGTGTCGACGGGCGCGCCATGTCGCGCGGTTCCATCGGGTCGGCGGCGCGGCCTGCCACGCCGGCTGCGATGGCGCTGGCAAAGGCTTTCGCCATGCCGACCGGATCGCCGGCGCGCGCGATGGCCGTGTTGAGCAGCACGGCATCAAAGCCCAGTTCCATCGCGTGCGCGGCATGTGAGGGCAGTCCGATCCCCGCGTCGACGATGAGTGGAACCTCGGCAAAATGAGCACGCAAGGTGCGCAGGCCGTAGATGTTGTTGAGGCCGAGTCCCGTGCCGATGGGTGCGCCCCATGGCATCAGCACCTTGCAGCCCGCCTCGAGCAAGCGTTCGGCAACCACGAGGTCTTCGGTTGTGTAGGGGAACACCTCGAACCCCTCGCTGCACAGGATCCGTGCTGCTTCCACCAGCGCCAACACGTCCGGACACAAGGTGTCGTTGTCGCCGATGACCTCGAGCTTGATCCAGGCAGTGCCGAACACCTCGCGTGCCATATGGGCCGTGGTCACGGCATCCTTCACGCTGTGGCAGCCGGCGGTATTGGGCAGTACGCGCACACCAAGCTCGGAAATCAGCCGCCAGAACGCCTGGCCGTGTTGGTTCCCGCCGGCTTCACGCCGGAGCGATACGGTTACGACTTCGGTTCCCGACGCCTTGACGGCCCCGGCAAGCACTGCCGGCGAGGGGTATTGGGCGGTCCCCAGCAGGAGCCGCGAAGCGATGTTCACGTCATAGAGCTGCATCGCTTCAACCGCCCTGCATCGGCGCAAGAACCTCAAGGCGGTCGTTGTCGCCGAGTGTCGTCGTGGCGCGCAGGGGCTTTGGCACGAACTCCCCGTTCAACGCGGTCGCGACGCGCCCATCGCCATAGCCGAGTTCCATAAGGACCGCTTCGAGGTGCAATGCCTCGACCTCACGCGGTTCTCCATTCACCACGATCTTCATCCATCATCTCCGGAATGTTGTCAGGGTTCGCAATCGCTTCCGCCGCCAAGCGCGCGCAGGCTGGCGCAAGCAGAAAGCCGTGACGGAACAGGCCGTTGACGTGCAGCGTCCCGCCGCGCCATCGAAGCCGTGGCAGGTTGTCGGGGAATGCGGGCCGCACATCCGCACCTGTTTCGATGATCTCGGCCTCGGCAAACGCCGGGTGGACGGCATAGGCGGCATTGAGGAGATCGACCATCCCGCGTGCCGTGATCCGGCGCCGGTCCTCGCTCTCGATCTGTGTTGCGCCGAGCATGTAGACGCCGTTGCCACGCGGAACGAGATAGGCCGGGACCCTTGGATGCAGCAGCCGAACCGGGCGCGAGATCGCGATATCGCGCGTCTTGAGGACGAGCATCTCGCCCTTGACACCGCGCAGATCCGGCAACTCGTCCCGCGCGCCGAAGCCTCTGGCATCGATGACGGTACTGTCCTGTGCTTGTGGCGCCTGTTCTGAGCCGTAGCGTATCGTCACGCCGCCAGCTTCGAGCTTGTGCGCAAGCACGGCCAGCGCCTGACGCGGATCGATATGCGCCTCGCGCGGAAAATAGAGAGCCTTTGCAAACTGCGCCGCCAGCTCGGGCTCGAGCGCACCGAGCGCGTCGCGTTCGAGCCATTGATGCTGTTCCGTCCGGCGCGCGAAACGGGCAAGTTCCCCGCCGTCGCGGGACGGGGCGACGACCAATGTGCCGCGCCGGGTGACCTCAACGCCTTGCGCCTGCCACCAGTCCGCTGCCTGCTGCCCGAGCCGGACCACAGGTTCCTCGGCGGTCTCACCTTCGCACCAGGGCGCGAGCATGCCGCCGGCATACCACGAGCACGATTGCGGACCCGGAGCGGGCCCGCGCTCGATCACCTCGACGGCAATTTGCCGCGCCATCAGCTCTGCCGCAACTGCCAGGCCGGCCACGCCGGCTCCGATCACGGTAACGCGCATGTTGGTCACTCTGCCGGGTCGACCGGCATGTAGAGATCGCCCGACTGGCGATATTTTTCCGCCATCCTTTCCATGCCGTCCCGCCGCGCCTCGTCGCGGATATCGTGCGAAATGCGCATAGAGCAGAATTTCGGACCGCACATGGAGCAGAAATGGGCGACCTTGTGCGCTTCCTTCGGCAGCGTCTCGTCATGAAAAGCCCGTGCGGTGTCGGGATCGAGCGAGAGGTTGAACTGGTCCTCCCAGCGGAATTCGAACCGTGCCCGGCTCAAGGCGTCGTCACGCATCCGCGCTGCCGGATGCCCTTTGGCCAGATCGGCGGCGTGGGCGGCGATCTTATAGGTGATGACCCCCGTCTTCACGTCGTCGCGGTCGGGCAGGCCCAGATGCTCCTTGGGGGTGACGTAGCAGAGCATCGCCGTGCCGAACCAACCGATCATCGCCGCGCCGATACCGGAGGTGATGTGGTCGTAGCCCGGCGCAATGTCGGTCGTGAGCGGGCCCAGCGTATAGAAGGGTGCCTCGCCGCATGTGGCGAGCTGCTTGTCCATGTTCTCCTTGATCTTGTGCATCGGTACGTGACCGGGGCCCTCGACCATCACCTGGCAATCCTTCTTCCAGGCAATTCGTGTCAGTTCCCCGAGGGTTTCGAGCTCGGCGAACTGCGCTGCGTCGTTGGCGTCGGCGATGGATCCGGGGCGCAGACCGTCCCCGAGTGAGAAGGCGACGTCATAGCTGCGGCAGATGTCACAGATCTCCTCGAAATGCTCGTAGAGAAAGCTCTCCTTGTGGTGATGCAGGCACCACTTCGCCATGATCGAGCCGCCGCGGGAGACAATGCCCGTCGTCCGCTCCGCGGTCAGTGGCACATAAGGCAGCCGCACCCCGGCATGGATGGTGAAATAATCCACCCCTTGTTCGGCCTGCTCGATCAGCGTGTCGCGGAACACCTCCCAGCTGAGGTCTTCGGCGATGCCGTTGACCTTTTCGAGTGCCTGGTAAATCGGCACCGTGCCGATCGGGACCGGCGAATTGCGGATGATCCACTCCCGGATATTGTGGATATTCCGGCCCGTGGACAGGTCCATCACCGTGTCGGCGCCCCACCGGATCGCCCACACCATCTTCTCGACTTCCTCGGCCATGGAGGAGGTAACGGCGGAATTGCCGATATTGGCGTTGATCTTCACGAGGAAATTGCGCCCGATGATCATCGGTTCGCTTTCGGGGTGATTGATGTTCGCTGGCAGCACGGCGCGGCCGCGGGCGATCTCGTCGCGCACGAACTCCGGCGTCACGTGGTCGGGAAGGGCCGCGCCCCAGCTCTCGCCGTCTCGCGCGCGCTGCTCCTTGAGCTGCTGGCGTCCGAGATTCTCGCGGATGGCCACGAACTCCATCTCCGGCGTGACAATGCCGGCGCGCGCATAGGCGAGCTGGGTCACGGCCTGACCGGGTTTGGCGCGGTAGGGCTGTTTGAGATTGGGGAATTCCGGGGTGAGCTTGGCCCCGCTTGTGAAGCCGTTGTCTTCGGGGCGCACGACGCGGCCCTCATAGGGTTCCACGTCGCCGCGCCCGGCGATCCACGTTTCCCGCAGGCGCGGCAGGCCCTCCTCGATTTCCGTCCTGACATCCGGATCGGTGTAGGGCCCGGAACTGTCATAGACCCGAACCGGCGGCTCGTCGGCGGTCGGATGCAAGGCGATCTCGCGCAAGGGCACACGGATATCCGGATGGCGCGTGCCGGCGATATGGATTTTGCGCGACGCGGGCAAAGGCCCTTCAGTGATCGTGGGCGTTATTGCGTTCATTTGGCTCTCCCTGACCAGTTGGAGATCCAATTCACGCGTGCGGTATGTGGAGATTCCTGCCGCGATCGCGGACGCGTGCATACACGACGCGCCCGTTGCGGTTCAACCGTCCCTCCGCCAGCGTTAACTGGATCAGGTTCAAAGGGTCGCCGCGCCGATGCCTTGCGCATCTATCGGCCTCTCAGCTCCTTGCCGGAGCTCCCCTGGCTATGCTCGAATTATTGGAACGGCTAAGCCGATCTGTCAACCTCGCGCCGTAGGCATCCGTTGCGCGTTCAGAAGCTGGGCGCTTGTCCTGGATTGCGTCGCAACTGCGCAACGCGAAGCTTTATTAATGGAGCAGGAGCATGAACGACATCGCTCTTGAGGCGGGCATAGCATGGCAGACCCTTTACAACACGTTTCCTAACAAGGATGCGATCCTGGTGGCGACAATTCGCTTCTTGATGGATCGCGAGCTCCGGCAAACCGAGGCAGAACTGGCAGGCTGCAGCGACCTCGGCGGACAGCTCGACGTCGTTTTGGAGCATCTGGCGCGACCCTATGCGATGCTTCATGCGACATCCAACGCTGAAGACATCATCGGGGGGTAGGGTTGAAAGCAGAAATGTAATCGATGAGGCCAAAGAAGGGGTTCGCCGCGTGGTAGAGAAGCTCGTGATGTCGGCTGAGGATGAAATTCACGCGTCCTGCATGACACCCCAGCAGCTCGCCGACGCAATCGTCAACTTCGCATCGGCAGTGAAATATGACGTGCGCGATCAAGCCCACCTCGATGACATGCTCCAAAGCCTGACGCGAATGGTCGTCCGCTGCGCAACCTGAGGCGATCGGACGAAAGGGAGAGAGCTCCAACTGACGCTGGCATTTTACATGGTTTGACTTTCCTCTCGGTCTGACTTACCTCGGCTGTGTTCTCAGGGCGGGGTGAAAGTCCCCACCGGCGGTGATAGCCCGCGAGCGCCTTCCCTTGGAGGGGTCAGCAGACTTCGGTGAAATTCCGAGGCCGACGGTAATAGTCCGGATGGTAGAGAATGAGTGTGCAGCTGTCTGGCTGTGCGCTTTTCGCGCTCTGGGATCTTGTCATGTGGAAAGGATCTTGAGCTATGACAAAATCCCTCAAATTCGCATTCATCAAAGCACGCTGGCACGGCGAAATCGTTGACCAGGCGTTGGTTGGTTTCAAGCAGAGGCTCGCCGAGCGCGCGCCCACGGCGGAAATAGAGGTTTTCGACGTGCCGGGAGCGTTCGAAATGCCGCTTCTTGCGCAGAACCTTGCCCAGACCGGACATTACGAAGCGATTGCTGCTGCAGCGCTTGTGGTCGATGGCGGTATTTACCGCCACGATTTCGTGGCCGGGGCTGTCGTTTCAGGGCTCATGGACGTGCAATTGAAAACGAATGTTCCGGTACTCTCGGTATCGCTCACCCCGCACCACTTTCAACCTACCGAAGAACACCATCACTTCTTCTTTGAACACTTCAAAAAGAAGGGCATCGAGGCCGCAGATGCGGCCATTGAGGTTACGGGGTTTTACGCCGGTCACACCTTCAGCACTGCATCGGCTGCAGCTTGAAACACTCGCGCGCCGTCGGCAGACGGCGCTTCGGGGTTGCGATCAGTTGGGTGAAGTGCTTTGAGGAGAGCGGCAGTGTCACGCCGGGCAAGACGGGTGGCCACCAGCCGAAGAAGCTTTCAGGAGAGCACGCCGATTGGCTGCGTCGCCGCTTGCGGCGAGAGGCCCTTCACGCTGCGCAGCCTTGTCAAGGAACTGGCCGATGAGCACGGCCTGATTGTCGACAACTGCTTGGTTTGGGAGTTCGTCCGCGCCGGAGGGCCTACGCATAAAAAGTCGCTGATCGCCAACGAGCAGCAACGCCCCCCATGTCGCCCGCCGACGGGCACAATGCGCCAGGTATCGGGGCCGGATCGCCCCTTCCTGCCTCGTCTTCATCGATGAGGCTTGGGCCAAGACGGACATGGCGGCGCTGCGTGGCAGGCCGACGCGCGGTCAGCGCCTCAAGGCTACGGTTCCGCACAGGCACTGGAAGACATCCACCTTCATTGCCGCCTTGCGCCACGACCGGGTCGAGGCGCCATGGCTCATCGACGGGCCGATCAACGGCGAGCCGTTCCTGCTCTACGTCGAACACGTGCTCATGCCGACGCTGAAGCCTGGCGATATCGTCGGCATGGACAATCTCGGCTCCCATGAGGACAAGGCGTATTTGGCTTAGCTCCCGGCTATCGTCGATAGCGACGTCGTAAGTTCGAGTTCATCGAGCTTCTTCGTTCGCACCCAGGGGTTGTTCGAGCGCGCCATTTCGCGCCCTGCCTTCGTCCGCTCGCTGTACGGTGTTGCGGCCGTCCTCATCGCCGCAGGAACCGGGTGGCTCGGTGGCGTGCTGTTCAGACGCTGACAGAGCCGTAGCCGATCACCCAGAAGCCCGTTCATCAAGCCCAGGTGTCGCCAACGGTGAAGCCCTCGACGAAGGGATCGTCATAGTCGAGGACGATCGTATTGATGCCGTAAATCCAGCTGGTGCCCTTGACCGTTGGAACAACGGCGGCGCGGTCGCCGATCCTTGCGGGTTCGACAAGCTGCCCGATGTAGATATTGCCAAGAATTCCCTCATGGCGGAAATCCTGGTTGAGTGGCAACTCCCCCTTGGCATGAAGGACCGCCATCTTCGCGCAGGAGCAGCTTGCGCAATCCGTCGTCATTCGCCTCCATCCATTTCATCTTGTCGTAAGCGGTTTTCCCCGGGATATGCGGAATACCGCCGGTCACGACGCGCATAGGCGTGCCGGCATGGGTGTCCACAGCATGGATCGTTCTCTTGAATGCCATTTTCGTTGTGTCCTCGGGGTTGGCGTATGCGCCGGGAAATCAGGCTCCGTGCTCCATCGCTTGCGCGATGTATTCGGCGATCATGAGATCGAGATGAGCGCCGCCGCCGTTCTTGAAGAGTGTGATTTCGGTCTCCGACTGACGCCCCGGTGCAGTGCCGCCGACCAGATCGTAAAGGTCGCCCCTGACGCTATCCGCGGTGATGACACCAGCGGCAATCGGGATCATCAACTCGCCGATGTGATGGATCGTGGTATCGCGGCTGTCGACAAAGAGCGCGCTTTCAGAAATCAGCGCATCGTCCGCCTCACGCATATCGGCTTTGAAGGCGCCGATCAGGTCCACATGCGTACCGGGCTTGATCCAGGCGCCGCGCAGCACCGGCTCGCGCGCCATGGTGGCCGACGAGATGATGTCGGCTTTCCCCGCCGCCTCGGCGAGATCGGCCGTCGCCACAATGTCCATGCCCGCAACCTGAACCTCGCGCGCCAGCGCTTCGGCCTGCTCATTTCGGCGTGCCCAGATCCGGATGCGCTTGATCGATGGAAACAGCGCCGTATAGGCGTCGATCAGGCTACGCGCCACCGCACCAGCGCCTACGATCAGCAGCGTTTCGCTGTCAGGCCGGGCGAGCAGGGAGGCGCCCAGAACGGAATCCGCCGCCGTTTTTAGCTCGGTGACGAGCCTGCTGTCGATGATCGCGGTCAGGGTCCCGTGCGTGGGCTCGAACATCAACATCGCGCCCTGAATACTGGGCAGGCCCGCAGCCGGATTGCCGCCGAAGACGGTGACCGATTTTACACCGAATCCGAGCCCTTCGATAAACGCGCCGCGGCTGAGTAACGAGCCCTCGGAGGGACCGAGGAAGATGTCGCCCACCTGGGCCTTGGGGCGGGCGTGGCCCTCGCGCAGCGCGGCAACGGCACCGGGCCAGTCCACGAGGGCAGCGGCGTCATCGTAGGTGATCAGACGGGGTGAAGTCATCGTGGTTCTCTCGATTGTCGTACGTTGCGTTACGGAGGCGCGACGCGGATTCGTGTTTCGCGGCTCCGTAACGATCTACTGGATTGCTGTATTGATCTTGCCTAATGCCGAAAGCCAAGCAAGCAAGAGTATCCTGCCGATGGGCATTAGGTTCAACTTATGCAGGAGCGATGAATATTCTCGTTTGTGCTCCAGCCACTCTGCCTCCGATGATGATTGGATGGGGTAATCTGATTTTGCCCAATGCCACTACGTTCAAGGGAGGACCATGGTGAAACTCTTCAACATTTCCGCAATAGCACTCGCTGCCGCAACGTTGGGCGCTTTCGCAGTGCAGGCTAACGGGCAGGAATATGAGCTCGTTCTGACCAGTGAAGCCGGGGATCGCGACTCTGTTCTTGGCCAGGCCATGCAGAACTGGGCGTCGATGATCGAGGAAAACTCGGACGGGCGCATCGAGGTCAGCGTGTTCTATCAAGGCGAGCTCGGAGGGCAGCAGGAGCTTTTCGACCAGCTTGTTCGCGGCAACGTCGACATGATGATTACCTGGCCACAGACTTCATACGATCAGCGCATCGGAGTGAACTACATCCCATATCTCGTTCTGGGGTGGGATGATGCCATCGAATCCTTCGGTAAGGATGGCTGGGTGCGCGACGTCATCGAGCCCGTCTATGAGGAAATTGGCCTCAAATACTTCGGTCCGTTCCCTGAGGGCTTTGGCGGTATCGCCACCAAGGGGCGCTATGCTACCAGCTTTGAAGAAGCCGAGGGCCTGCGGGTCCGGTCGCAGCCGATCTTTCCATTGCCGCAGACGGTTCAGGCTATGGGCTTTCAGGCCGTTCCGATCGACTGGGCAGAGGTCTACACCTCGCTCCAGACCGGTGTCGTGGATGGCGATAGCTCCAACGTGATTTACTGGGACTACGAATACTTCCGCGATCAGCTCGACTACTTCGTGCAATCCTCGCACAATTTTTCATCCTACTCGCTGCTTATGAATGCCGGCACGTGGGAGGGGATGTCCGAGGAGGATCGTCAGATCGTTGAGGACGCTGCAACGGCTGTGATCGATGCGCAATTCGCCGAGGCGCGTGCCGAGGACGAAAGGTGGATTGCAGCCGCGCAAGAGGCGGGCATGGAATACATCGTTCCTACGCCGGAAGAAAAAGCCGCTTGGGTCGAGCGTGTTCGCGCCGAGGTTTGGCCACAGGTCGAGGAAGCCCTTGGCTCCGAAATCATGGACGTCGTCCGCGCCAACGCTTCGGTTCCTGAATAAGGATCGGAAATGGCAATCGGGGCCGCGGTCACCGCGGCCCCGTAGCACATATGCACGAGCAGGCAAGAAGGGGAGGCAAGCCGGTGCAGTTTCTCAAGACGCTCGACGCTATCGTCGTTCGTATCATTCAACCAATATTGATAGTCGTTGGACTCCTCGTCGCCGCGCTTTTGACAGTTGGCATTTTCAGCCGAGTCGTTCTTAAAACGCCGATCTTCGGGCTGGAGGAGATCATGCTGCTGTCGATCATGTGGTTCTACATGCTCGGCGCTGCGCTGGCGTCCCGCGACCGTTCGCATCTGGCAGCTGATTTCGTGCGGGTCCTGTCCAAGAACCCCAAGGTGTGGCGTGCGGCGTCAATCGTGTCGACCGCGATTTCGCTCGGTGTCGCGATCATGTTCGTCACCTGGGCGTGGTCGCTTTTTTCCTTCGGGCTGGAGCGCGGTCAAGCCACTCCGGTTTTTGCAATTCCGTGGTGGGTATCGCAGTCGAGCATGTTCGTCGCGTCGATTCTGTTCGTCATCTATCTAACCCGGGACTTGATCCTCGAGATCACCGGGAAGGCAATTCAGCCCGGCGATCCGTCGGCGGAAGTGGAGTGATCTAGGATGGGCGCAATAATCGCAATTGTCGCTGTCGTCGTCTTGATGATGATCGGCGTCCCGGTCGTATTCTCATTCGCGGCCATGACCCTGATCCTTTCGATCCTCTACGATGTCGATATCTCTTCGCTGATGACGACGGGATTCTGGTCCGTCAATTCGGTCATCCTGGTGGCGCTGCCCTTGTTTGTGATGACCGGCTATCTCATGCAATCGGGTGGCATTGCCCGCCGCCTCGTCGAGTTCGTCGAAGCGGTCGTGGGGCGGTCCAAGACCGGCATGGGGACGTCCATGGTCGTATCCTGCGGCATCTTCGGCGCCATTTCCGGCACCGCCTCTGCCGCGGTTGCGTCCATTGGATCGATCATGCTCGATCCAATGGAAAAGCACGGCTATTCACGCGGCTATACCAGTGCGCTGCTTGGCGTATCGTCGTTGCTGGGTCTGTTGATCCCGCCCTCGATCACGATGATCCTCTACGCCGTTGTCACAAGGCAATCGGTTGCGGCGTGTTTCCTCGCAACCATAGGGCCGGGCATCCTTTTGATGATCGCGCTTTCGATCTTCAACATCGTGCATGTAAAGCGCAATCTGGGCGGCAATGACGAGAAGGTGCCGTTCCGCATGCGGCTTTCGGAAAGCGCCTCAACCGGATGGCGTGCCCTTCCGGCCCTGATGCTGCCGGTTCTCATTCTGGGCGGCATATATGGCGGGTTCTTCACGCCGACCGAAGCCGCTGCAATCGCTGTCGTTTACGCGATTCCGGTAGGGTTGTTCGTCTACCGCGAACTGAGCTTCCGCAAGATCGCGGAGTCGATGATCCATGCGGCGGCGACGACCGGCGTCATCATGATCATTCTTGTCTTTTCCTTCGTTGCGAGCCGCATCCTCACGCTGGAGCGCGTGCCGCAGGAACTGACGGATATTCTATTGGGCACGTTTGAAGATCCGCTGCTGATCCTGTTCATGGTCAACATCTTCCTTGTCCTGATCGGCATGATCATGGACGACGTGAGCGTGATCGCCATTATCAGCCCGTTGATGGTGCCGGTGATGGCCGAGATTGGCGTGGACCCGGTTCATTTTGCAGCGATCATCGGGACCAGCATCGTGATCGGGGCAAACAGTCCGCCGATGGCGCCAATCCTGTTCATGGCCTGCCGGGTCGGCAATGTGGGGATGTCCGAAGTCATCAAACCCGCGCTCTACTTCATGGCCTTTGCGGCATTCCCGGTCATGCTCGTCACGACCTACTGGTCGCCGCTGGCCTTGTTCTTGCCGCGCCTTCTCGGGTTCATGCCGTAAAGGCAAGCCGGCATCACCCCGTCCGCCGGTTCGATGCGGAGCAATGT
Organism: Pelagibacterium halotolerans; assembly: GCF_044811015.1. Taxonomy (GTDB): domain Bacteria; phylum Pseudomonadota; class Alphaproteobacteria; order Rhizobiales; family Devosiaceae; genus Pelagibacterium; species Pelagibacterium halotolerans_A. Next base: position 1,146,450 of record NZ_CP085243.1, on the reverse strand, counting down.
CGGGAGGCGCTCAACGCCTCCCGAAACCGACACATATGGTCAATGGAAGTACGCAATGACATTCAGGTTCACGCTTGAAGGAATCTACACGCCTATCGTAACGCCGTTCGGCGACAACGGCGCATTCGATCTCGACGCTCTGGCCGACATCGTCGAGCACCTCGTCGAAAACGGTGTCCATGGGATCATTTCCGGAGGGTCCACCGCCGAAAACTACGCGCAGACAGTGGAAGAGCGGCTTGAACTGGCCCGCTTTATCAAGGACAGGCTGAATGGCCGTCTACCGCTGATCGTGGGCACGGGTGCCATGCGGACACCGGACTCGATCGCGCTCGCAAAAGGCGCGCGCGATATGGGTGCCGACGCGCTTCTGCTCGGAACGCCGCCTTATTCGGTGCCGACCGAGCGTGAGAATGCGCTGAACGCCCTCGCTATCGATCGCGCGGCGGACCTGCCGATCATCCTTTACAACTATCCGGGCCGTATGGGCGTCGAGATGGGTGAGGAGTTTCTCGATCGCGTCTGCCGGTCGCGCAACGTCATCGGCATCAAGGAAAGCTCGGGCGATATCAATCGCGTGCACCTTCTGGCCCGCGACTATCCCCATATCCAGATGTCCTGCGGCATGGACGACCAGGCGCTGGAATTTTTCGCTTGGGGCGCGCGCAGCTGGATTTGCGCGGGCTCGAACTTCCTGCCCGAGGAGCATGTTTTTCTCTACGAGACCTGTGTCGTGCATGGGGATTTCGCCAAGGGCCGCCGGATCATGTCGGCCATGATGCCGCTAATGCGCGTGCTCGAACAGGGCGGCAAGTTCATCCAGTGCGTGAAACATGGGACTGAAGTGGCGGGCCTGCGGACCGGTGCGATGCGCCCGCCCTTGCGCGGCCTCAACAAGGATGACAAGCGGGAGTTGGAGCAGGTCATCCGAACCCTAAAAACTACCATTGCGGCTATCAAGGCGGAGAATTGATCGATGAGTGACCTTTTGACCCGCGAAGAATACGAGGCCATCGCGGCCAATTTGACCCTGCCGGTGAACGCGTTCATCGATGGCAGCTTCCGCCCTGCGATCTCGGGCAAGACCTTCGAGACCGTGAACCCGGCGACTGGCGTGAAGCTTGCCGATGTGGCGGCGTGCGACGCGGAGGACGTGGATTTCGCCGTCGCCAAGGCGCGCGAGGCGTTTAACGATGGCCGCTGGTCGAAAATGCATCCTGCCGAGCGCAAGGATGTCTTGATCCGGCTGTGCAAGCTGATGACGCGCGACCGGCACGAACTTGCGGTGATGGAAAGCCTCGACAGCGGCAAGACGATCTACGATTGCGAGACCGTGGACGTGCCCGAGACCATTCATTGCATCAAATGGCACGCGGAACTGATCGACAAGATCTACGATCAGGTTTCACCGGCATCGGACGATCATATTGCAATGATCGTGCGCGAGCCGGTCGGTGTCGTGGGGCTCGTCCTGCCTTGGAACTTCCCGCTTCTGATGATGGCCTGGAAGATCGGCCCGGCGTTGGCTGCAGGCTGCTCGCTCGTGGTCAAGCCGGCGGGGGAAACCAGCCTCACCGCGCTTCGAATCGCCGAACTGGCGCACGAGGCGGGCGTCCCTGCCGGCGTCTTGAACATCGTGACCGGCAGCGGCTCCGCCGTGGGTGAGCCCCTGGGCAAGCACACTGATGTGGACATGGTGTCGTTCACCGGCTCGACGGCGACGGGGCGGCGGTTCCTGCATTATTCGGCGGACAGCAACCTCAAGGAAGTCGTTCTGGAAATGGGGGGCAAGAACCCCTGCATCGTGATGGATGACGCGGAATACCTCGACTCGGTCGCCGAGCATGTGGTCAATGGCGCCTTCTGGAACATGGGTGAAAACTGCTCGGCCGCCGCGCGCCTGATCGTTCACAAGGACATCAAGGACGATCTTCTAGAACGGGTGAAGGCCGCGGCGCGTCAATGGAACGTCGGTTCCCCGCTGGATCCGTCCGTGCGGGTGGGGGCGTTGGTCTCGAAGTCGCATTACGACAAGGTCTGCGGCTATCTCAAGCTGGCGAAGAAGAGCCAGATCGTGCTTGGCGGCAAGGACATCGGCGGCGCCTTCGTCGAGCCCACCATCGTCGACGTGGGCAGCAACGACGATACGCTCGCCCGCGAAGAGATCTTCGGCCCAATCCTGTCTGTCATCACGGTATCGAGCTACGAGGAGGCCATCTCTGTGGCCAACGATACCCAGTATGGCCTGGCGGCCTCGATCTTCACCGCCAACGGACGCCGCGCGATCCGTGGCGCGCGTGCGCTTCGCGCCGGAACTGTAACCGTCAACAGCTTTGGCGAAGGCGATATCACAACGCCCTTCGGCGGCTACAAGCAGTCCGGGTTTGGCGGGCGCGACAACTCGATCCATGCACATGACCAGTATACCCAGCTCAAGACCATCTGGATCGACCTTGGCGATCCATCGGATTCCGAGGTGGAATAATGGCGCGAATTGGCTTCCTCGGAGCCGGAGAGATCGCCTCGGCGATGGTTCAAACCATCGCCGAGGCAGGTCATGACATTGTCGTCTCCGAACGCAACGAGCGGGTTTCGATGGAGCTGCAGGCAAGGTATCCTGGGCTCCGCCGGGCTCCAAACCAGACTGTCGTGGACGAAAGCGATGTCGTAGTGCTCTGCCTGCTGGCGGATATCGCGCGCAAAGAACTGCCCAATCTGACGTTCGAGGGCGGCAAGACGGTGATTTCCGTGATGGCCGGCATGCCGATTGCCGAGCTTGGGCGGCTTTGCGCGCCGGCCACCGAGATCTGCGTCGCCATTCCGCTTCCACCGATGCCTCTGGGCGGCACGCCACTGGCGGTTTATCCAGACAATACCCGCCTCCGGGAAATATTCGGCGCGCATGCGCATATCCACGCCTGCGCTTCGGAAACGATGCTCAATGCGCATTTTGCGGCCACCGGTGTATTGCTGCCCTTGCTTGACCAGATCGATGTCGCTGCAAGCTGGCTGTCGGCGTTCACCGGTGATCGTGGTGAAGCTGCGCGCTATGTGGCGGGGCTCGTCGGCGCATACTGCACGGTGCTCACGCAAGAGGCCGGAACCGATCTTGCGCAATTGCGCGCTGGATTGGGCACCGAAGGCGGATTGAACCAGACGTTGAGCAAGGCGCTGGCGGACAATGGGACGCTCGCCACCCTCGAAGCTGGCCTTGACAGCCTTCGGGCAAGACTTCATCTGCCTCCGAAAGATCAGTAAATGCAGCGCGAATACGTTGCGAGAAGGCTGCCCGCATTCGCCGGACGCGCGGCCTGGAATGCAATTCTTGGCACCCTGCCTCCGGCCGTGCCCCTACAGGGCGATGTGACGGCCGACTTTACCGTGATCGGTGCCGGCTTTGCGGGACTATCCGCGGCACGGCGTCTCGCTCAGTTGAACCCCGGGGCAAAAATCGTCGTTCTCGACGCGACCCGCGTTGGCGAGGGAGGCACCGGGCGCAATTCGGGATTCATGATCGATCTGCCCCACAACCTGGCCTCGGAAAACTACGTCGGTGCGAATAGAGGCCTGGATCGCACCCTGATCGATCTGAACCGGATGGCGATCAGGTTCGCGCGCGAGGCGGTCGAGGAGTATGCGATCGATGCCAATTATTTCGATCCGGCCGGCAAGATCAACGGCGCCGCGACTGCGAGCAGTCACGCGCAGAACGAGGTTTATGGTGCTCATCTGCAGGAACTCGACGAGTGCTACGAGATGCTGGACGAACAGGCAATGTTCGACGTAACGGGCAGCCGGTACTACGTATCGGGGCTCTATACCCCAGGGACCGTCATGCTCCAGCCCGCGGGCTACATCAGGGGTTTTGCCCAAGGTCTGTCACGTCAGGTCGTCGTCCATGAAGACAGCCCGGTTACCGCCTTTCGACGGCAAGGCGCGAATTGGCGGGTCGAAACCGCCAGTGGGGCCGTCTCGACCGGCAAGATAATTCTCGCCAATAACGGTCAACTCGAAAGCTTCGGCATCGCGCGCGGCCGCCTCATGCACATTTTCCTCTTTGCCAGTATGACTGAGGAGTTGAGCACGGACGCTCTCAGTCGCCTCGGTGGGCAACAAAGATGGGGGATCACGCCGTCCGATCCGATGGGAACGACGGTTCGCCGGATCGACATGGGGCAGGGGGGGAATCGAATTTCCGTTCGGACCTGCGCCGAATTCTGCCCCGGCATGGAAAGCACCGAATACAAGATGCGTCGCGCGGCGAAGATCATGCGTAGAAAACTCGATGAACGTTTCCCGCAACTCCGGGACGTCAGGATCGAATACGTTTGGTCGGGACCCTTATGCTTGTCTCAGAATGGCGTATCGGTGACGGGAGAGATCGACAACGGCGTCTATGCTGCCTGTTGCCAGAACGGTTTGGGGACGACGCGCGGAACATTGACCGGAATCGCCGCGGCGGAACTTGCCAGCGGGGAACGTTCTGTCATTACCAAGTTCTTTGAGCGGCAAGCGAAACCATCGGTTCTCCCGCCTTCTCCGTTGGCGAAATTGGGCGCGACAGCATATCTGAACTGGAAGGGATGGCGGGCGAGACACGAATGATGCGCACAGGCGCGGGTGCGGCCACCGTAGAGTCGCACGCTTGCTGCATTCAGCAAGAATGTTTAACCTGAGCCATGCTGCCCAAACGCCGATATCTTCCATCGCTCGGATCCTTTGCCACTTTTGAGGTGGCCGCGAAGCATTTGAGCTTTACCATGGCGGGTACCGAACTCAATGTCACGCAGGCGGCAATAAGCCAGCAGATCCGTGGGCTGGAAAAGGCTCTCGGCACCACCCTTTTCGTACGAAAGCACAATAGTCTTGAACTGACGCCCGCCGGTGAAAGCCTGCTGAGAGCCGTCAGCCGAGGACTTGACAATATCTGCGATGGTATCGACGCGATCGTGTCGCCGCCGGATGTCGCAGTGATCACCTGTTCGGGTACAAATGCCGCTGTGGCTTGCTGGTTGCAGCCTTTTGTCGAGCAGTTTCGGGCTCACAATCCGGACGTGAGGTTCGTGATGCTGGCCTCGGACGAGGACGACGCATTGCGGAACTTCGACGAAGTCGATGTATCCATAATCTGTGGCAACGAGCGCTGCGATGTCGGCGAAAGGCTTTACTATCTCTTCCCCGAGACGGTCGAGCCAATGTGCAGTCCTCAATACTTGAAAACGCACGGCCCGTTCGATGGCCCGAACAGCCTTGAACGCGCGGATCTGCTCGAATTGCATCGCACCCATTGGTCCGCCAATGCAATCGGCTGGCACCCTGTAACCTGGGAAGATTGGTGTCGTGCAACAGGTGTTGCGATTTCTCTCCCCGTACCTTCCCTGGTCACCAACAACTATCCTCTACTGCTGGATGCCGCTGTGAATGGAGGGGGCGTCATTCTTGGCTGGCATCACCTTGTTAACACACACCTTAGTGCGGGCCGGCTCTGCCGCCTCTTCGACGCCCCCCTCCAAGTGGATCGTGGCTACTACCTCAAGCTGAACGCCGCATCGCTGGAAAGACCCCTCGTGCGCCAATTTATCGATTTCGTCTTATCCGGTCTTGCGGGCGCGAAGCAAAATAGCCGTCTTGAAGTGCTTGCACAGCAGTAGGCTCTGCAGATTGTCTCGGCTAGGGCGCGACTAACGCGCGCCCCATGTGTCGGAGAGCCTGTATCCTCCCGGCCAAGGGTCGGATGGATCGAGCATATGCTGGTGGATGCCGGTGATCCAGCCGCGGCCGGATATCTCCGGATTGATGGCGGGATGGCCGGCAACACTCGCCTCGCTCAAGATCTTGCCCGAGAAGGTTGAGCCGATAAGCGAGCGCGTGGTGAGGCGATCTCCCGTCTTCATCCGGCCACGCGCATGCAAGACCGCCATGCGGGCGGAAAGCGCGGTGCCTGTAGGCGACCGGTCAACCTTGCCGGGCTGAATCGCCACAGCAGCACCGGCCTCCAGGCCCTGCACTCCCTGGGAAAGCGGGCCGGCGAAGAGACAGAAGGAAATATGCCGCCAATCCGGGTTGTCGGGGTGCTCGAAGCCCAGCTGCGCATTGGCGGCATTGGTGATCTTGACGCCAAGCTTTGCGATGTCGTGCGCTTCGCTTTCATTGAGCGAGAACCCTAGCGCCGCAGCGTCCACGATCACGAAACTATCACCACCATAGGCGGTATCGACGGCCAGCGTTCCGAGGCCTTCGACCTCGAGCGTCTCATCGAGGCGGGAGGCGAAGGACGGCACGTTCTGAACAAAGATGCGCTCGGCCTTGCCGTCGCGGCATTCCGCCCGCACGCGGACAAGGCCGCCTGGTGCTTCGAGCACCAGATGGGTCTCCGGTTCGGTCATTTCGACAAGGCCGGCATCGAGCAGAACGGTGGAAACGCAGATGGAATTGGAGCCGGACATTGGCGGCGTATCTTCAGGTTCCATGATGATCCAAGCCGCCTGCGCCTCAGGATGCTTAGGAGGCACCAGAAGGTTGACATGCCGAAAGACGCCGCCGCGCGGTTCGTTCAGGACGAAATTCCGAAGCGTCTGGTCTTGGGCGATCCATCGGCTCTGCTCCCAGATCGTGTCACCCGGAGGAGGAAGGACGCCGCCGACGATCACATCGCCGACCTCGCCCTCCGCATGGGCTGAAATCACATGAATGGTCTTGGATGAGCGCATGTCAGATGTCCTTCATGAGCCGGAGCGCGTCGTAGATTGCGGCATGGGTGTTGCGGGCAGAGACTGCATCGCCGATCCGGAACAGCTGAAAACCGCCATCGGGATTACGGATCACAGACTGGGGAACGCCCGCAATCAGTTGCTCATAGGACACCTCGCCGAGGTTCGTGGACGCCGGTTTGAGGTCGAAATAGATCTCGTCGAGGGGGACGGTGCCGTGATTGACCACGATTTGGTCGAAGGTGCGTTGCTTGGAAACCCCGCCATAATCGCTCCCCACATACGCAATCAGTTGGTTGCCGTCCTTTTCGACAGCCTCGAGGCGGTAGGTGACCGTGAAGGTCACCTCCTTGTTCTGGAGCGCGCGCATATAAGGGGTCAGGTTCATCGCCATGACCTCGGGCGCAAAGGACCGGTCAGGGGTCATGATTTCGACCCTGCCTCCAGCATCAGCGAGGATTTCGGCGGCCTGAAGCCCGGCATGATCTCCCGCGTCGTCGAAGACCAGCACATTGGACCCGGGCTTCACATCGCCGGCGATGATATCCCAGCTCGAGACGACCAGTTCGTTGCCCTTGGTCAGGACCTCGGTATGCGGCATGCCACCCGTGGCGATGATGACGACGTCGGGGTTTTCCGCCTGAACGGTCCCGGCGTCGGCCCAGGTGTTGAAGTGGAAGGTGACGCCGTATTTCTCGCATTGTGCCATGCGCCAGTCGATGATGGATATCATTTCCTTGCGCCGCTCGCTCTGCGCGGTCAGGCGGATCTGGCCGCCGGGATCCGGGGCCACCTCGAAGACGACGACCTCGTGACCCCGTTCCCCGGCGACCCGCGCGGCCTCGAGGCCCGCGGGGCCCGCGCCGACGATGACGATCTTCTTGCGCGTTTCCGCCCGCGCGATCGTGTGCGGCATGTCGAGTTCGCGCCCGGTCGCCGCGTTGTGGATGCAGTAGGCAGCGCCACCCTGGTAGATCCTGTCGAGGCAATAGTTCGCGCCGACGCAGGGCCGGATGTCATCTTCGCGCCTTTCGATGATCTTTCGCACGATATGGGGATCGGTCATGTGGGCACGGGTCATGCCGACCATGTCGAGCTTACCCGAGGCGATCGCGTGGCGCGCAGTGGCTACATCCGGGATCTTGGCCGCATGGAAGGTGGGGAAATTGGTGGCGGCGCGCACCTCGCCTGCAAAATCGAGATGCGGGGAATTGGCCATGCCCTGGATCGGGATGACGTCGGTCAGCCCGGCATCGGTGTCGATATGCCCCCGGACGACGTTCAGGAAATCGACAAGGCCACTCTCCTTGAGGCGCCTGGAGATATCCAGGCCATCCGCCTTGGTCAACCCGCCCTCAAGCATCTCGTCGCCCGTATAGCGCACCCCGACGATGAAGTCGGGGCCGACGCGCTTGCGGATTTCCTTGAGAACATCGAAGGTGAAGCGCAGCCGGTTTTCCAGCGAGCCGCCATAGGGAGCATCGAGCTCGTTGGTCAGGGGGGACCAGAACTGGTCCATCAAATGGCCATAAGCCTGCAGCTCGATGCCGTCCATGCCGCCGGCCTTCATCCGTTCGGCCGCGTCGGCGTAATCGGTGATGATCCGCTCGATGTCCCAGTCTTCCATCTTCTTGGGGAAGGCTTTATGGGACGCCTCGCGGCGGTGCGAGGGTGAGACGACGGGCAGCCAGAATGCCTTGTCCCAGCGCGTCCGGCGGCCGAGATGGGTCAGCTGGATCATGATGGCGGCACCCTGCTCGTGCACGGCGTCGGTCATGTCCTTCATCCACGGCACAACCTCGTCCTTGTAGACGAGCAGGTTGTTGAAGACCGGAGGGCTATCCTTGGAAACGGCCGCCGAACCCGCCGTCATGGTCATGGCGACCCCACCCTTGGCGCGCTCGACATGATAGGCGCGGTAGCGCGCCTTGGGCATGCCCTCTTCCGGATAGGCCGGCTCGTGCGCCGTCATGATGATGCGATTGCGCAGTGTGAGATGCTTGAGCTGGAACGGCTGAAGGAGGGGGTCGTTCGACATCGGCCGGGCTCCGGGCTAGAGATTTGCCGGAAGCATAATTGGAAATGTACATTAGTGTCAATTGTGTTGACGATTATGTACATTTCAATACGATGGGCATATGGAGCGGACCATGAACGAGAGCGGCTGGCGGGGGTCTGCGGACCTGTGGTGGGAGGCAGCGTACAATGCGCTGCTCGAGGCGGGTGTCGCGAGAAGAATACGGGTAACCTGGTCAGACAATCAGAATCCTATGCCGAGCAGGTTCTCGCACCGGAGCTTCGCCCCGGCGACATCATGATCATGGACAATCTGCCAGCCACAAGATCAGCGGTGCGCGCGAGCTGATCGAGAAGGTTAGCGCAGGGCTCTTGTTCCTGCCGCCTTATTCTCCCTACGTTAACCCGATCGAGATGGCTTTCTCAAAACTCAAAGCCCTTCTTGGGAAGGCCGCAGCCCGCACCATCGACGAACTCTTGTCCGTCGTCGCCGACTGCCTCACAGCATTCACCCCGAAGGCGGCATATGATCCGGAATAAGTCGAATCTGTTCTAGCCGCGACTCGGCCGGGCGGCGCGATCTGAGACGGCGAGCGCTGCGCCCTTGAGGCCGGCATTGGGCGTCGTGATCACATGGATCGGAATAGCCTCGAGGTAGCGCGAGAGCCGCCCCTTGTCTTCAAAGGCTTGGCGGAAAGGGCCGTCCTTGAGCACGGACAGAATGCGCGGCGCAATTCCGCCGCCGATAAAGACACCGCCGCGTGCGCCGAAGGTTAGCGCAACATCCCCCGCGAAGCTGCCGAGCCATCGCGCGAAGAGCGTGAGCGCGTGCCTGGCGTGAACGTCACCGTTCTCGTCGACAGCTTTGACCACGTCTTCAGGTGTGACGGAGGGCGTTGTCAGCCCATGGCGCTCGCAGAGCAACTGGTAGAGTGCAACGAGACCGGGCCCTGAAATGAGCTGTTCGGCGGAGACGAAATCGAGATCGGCCTGGAGTGCCTGCACGATCTCGAAGTCCTCCGCCGTCCGCGCAGCGAACCCGACATGGCCGCCTTCACCAGCAAGGGCAATGTCCCGGTCGGGCCCGCGCACGAGCCCTGCAACACCGAGCCCTGTACCTGGGCCAAGGACGGCCATCGGGGCAGTGTTGCGCGAAACCGCGCCGCCGATTTGCACGCGGTCCTCGCGTGGCAGAGTGGGCAGGGAAAGCGCGATAGCCTCGAAATCGTTGATGAAGCACACATCCTTGGCTCCGGTCGCCCGCCGGACCTCCTCTGCGGTCAGCGTCCAGCGCTTGTTGGTCGGCGTTACGCTATCGCCTTCGACGGAACCTGCAATGGCAAAGCCGACATGGTCGGGACGCTCAGGCGTGGTCTTGAGATAGGCTGACAGCGCTTCGAAAGGGGAGGCGAACAGGTCGTTCTTAAAGAGCGCATAGTTGGAGATCGTCAGCTCATCGAGGTCCGAGAGCGCGAACCGCATGTTCGTCCCCCCGATATCAGCCACCAGAGCGCGGGGGCGATAGGCGCCGGATTGGCGCGTATCGGCGTGCGAAGTGCTGTCAGCAAGGGGCGGCATCGGCTCATCCTCGTAAAATGGTATCGGTCCAACCTGCCTTCCCGAATAGCACGAGCGCGGGCGGCCGCGTTTGATCCGTATCAAAGCCGGTTCCGCTCTCTACCCTTAATGTCACCACCTGGGCGCGGCGACCCTGCCGCGCAGTCAACTGCGATGGCGAGGCGGCTGTGGAGACTGACAAAAAGCTGATCGTATGGTTTGAGGACACCGGCCGCGGCGAGGTCGCCGCGGTAGGGGGCAAGAATGCATCGCTCGGGGAACTCATCCGCGCGCTCGAACCCAAAGGCATCGCCGTACCGCCTGGATTCGCAACCACGGCAACGGCGTATTGGCGAACGTTTGAAGCCGCCGACTTGCCCGCCGGCATAGCGGGGCAGATCGCGCGCTGGGAAAGCGGCGCGGCTACTCTTGCCGAGGCCGGCAAGCAGATCCGGTCCATGATCCTTGACGCAGACCTTCCCGATGCCGTGGCGGACGGTATTGTGGAGGCCTATCGTGCACTCGGCGCGCGCGTGGGCCAGGAAAATCCTGCCGTGGCCGTCCGCTCCAGTGCGACTGCGGAGGATTTGCCCGACGCCAGCTTTGCTGGACAGCAAGAAACGTTTCTCAATGTCTCCGGCGAAAGGCAGCTGCTCGATGCGTGCCGCCGCTGCTACGCCTCGCTCTTTACCGACCGGGCCATCAGCTATCGCAAGACCAAGAGTTTCGACCACATGAAGGTTGCGCTTTCGATCGGCGTTCAGCTGATGGTGCGTTCCGATACCGGCGGATCCGGGGTGATGTTCTCCATCGATACTGAAACCGGGTTCGACCGGGTGGTTCTGATCAACGCCGCCTGGGGGTTGGGCGAAAATGTCGTTCAGGGTGCTGTGGATCCAGACGAGTATCAGGTCTTCAAACCGCTTTTGGCGGAACCTGGGCGCGTGCCGGTCATCGAAAAGAAGCGCGGTGCCAAGGCGATCAAGATGATCTACGGGCGCGGCGAAATGCCGACCCGGGTCGTCCCTACCTCCAAGGCCGAGCGCGAGCAGTATGTGCTTGCGGACGATGAGATCCTCACCCTCGCGCGCTGGGCGGTGGCGATCGAGGAGCATTATGGCTGCCCCATGGATATGGAATGGGCACGCGACGGGGAAACCGGCACGATGTACATTGTTCAGGCGCGGCCCGAGACTGTCCAGGCGCATAGGGCTGCGGGTGTATTCCGCTCGTTCAGCGTCACCGGCAAGGGCGAGGTGCTGACCCGTGGAATAGCCATTGGCGACGCCGCCACGGTGGGCGACGTGTGCCTGATCGAGGACGTGAAGGATATCGATCAGTTCGTCGACGGCGCAATCCTTGTTACTCGAACGACCGATCCGGACTGGGTGCCTATCATGAAACGCGCCTCCGCGATCGTCACCGACCATGGCGGGCGCACGTCGCATGCCGCGATCGTCAGCCGGGAACTGGGCTTGCCAGCGATCGTCGGCACGGGTGACGCGACCCGCCTGCTGCATTCGGGCCAGGAGATCACGCTCTCCTGCGCAGAGGGAGACGAAGGGTTTGTTTACGGAGGGCGTGCCGAGATCACCGAGCACCAGCTCGACGTCTCGGATCTCCCGCAAACTAAGACGCAGATCATGCTCAACCTCGCCAACCCAGCCGCGGCCTTCCGCTGGTGGCGACTGCCTATGGACGGGGTGGGGCTTGCGCGAATGGAATTCGTCATCAATAACGCAATCCGTGCGCACCCGATGGCGCTTTTGAAATTCGATACGCTCAAGAACGCTGCGGCAAAGGCCAAAATCGCAGAGTTGACGCGCGGCTACGCTGACAAGGCGGAATACTTCGTCGACAGACTAGCGCGCGGGCTGTCCCGCATCGCCGCCTTCGCCTATCCCAAGCCGGTCATCGTGCGGTTGAGCGACTTCAAGACCAACGAATATGCCGGTCTGATCGGCGGCGGCGAATTCGAGCCGGACGAGGAGAACCCCATGATCGGGTTCCGGGGTGCGTCGCGGTACTACTCCGAGCACTACCGCGAGGGTTTCGCGCTCGAATGCCGAGCGATCAAGCGCTTGCGGGAGGATATGGGCTTCACCAACGTCGTCGTCATGATCCCTTTCTGCCGTTCGGTCCGCGAGGCCGACAAGGTGCTCGAAGTCATGGCCGAGTATGGCCTCAAGCGGGGCGAGAACGGACTTGAGGTCTACGTCATGTCTGAAATCCCGGCCAACGTGATCCTCGCCGAGGACTTTGCCCGGCGCTTCGACGGCTTCTCCATCGGCTCGAACGACCTGACGCAACTGACGCTCGGCGTCGACAGGGACTCCGAGCTTCTGTCCGAACAGTTCAACGAGCAAAGCCCTGCGGTCAAATGGATGATCGCTCACGCAATCGAGGCCGCGCATAGGGAGGGCGACAAGATCGGGTTATGCGGGCAAGCCCCGAGCGACCACCCGGACTTTGCCGAATTCCTTGTCGAATGCGGGATCGACTCGATCTCCGTGAGCCCGGACAGCTTTATCGCCGTCAAACGCCGGGTCGCCTCGGTTGAAGCGCTGATGCACAAAGCATTGGCACCATCCGGCAAGAGTGAGCGCGAACGCAAGAGGGGAGGAGCCGCCACGCGCCCTCACGGCAGTACCACCCTCTGAAACGTCTAAAGAGAGCAAGAATGACGGCCTTCGCGCCATTGCCCGCTCCTGATGCCCCGGAGCATCTCGGTGGACTGACAACCGCCGAGGCTCATGCGCGGCTTGCCCGATATGGACCGAACCTTCTGCGCCGGATGCGGGCAAAGAGCGCATGGGCCATCCTCAGCGATCAGTTCAAGAGCGTCATTGTCTTCATCCTGGTCGTAGCGACAGCATTTTCTGTCTTTACGGGTGATCTGATCGAAGCCGCCGCAATCGCCCTAGTTCTGGTGATCAACACGGCGATAGGGTTTTCCAGCGAGTTGCGCGGGATGCGCGCCATGCAGTCGCTGCGCGATCTGACGGTCCCCAACGCGGTGGTCGTTCGCGATGGGCACGAGCAGGTGATCCGCTCGCGCGACATCGTGCCCGGCGACCGCGTGCTGATCGCTGCCGGCGATATCGTGCCCGCAGATTTGAAACTCGTTGAGGTCTCCAATCTCCAGTGTGATGAATCTGCGCTCACCGGCGAGTCGGTGCCCGTTGCAAAGGGCGTCGGTGAGTCAGAGGCTGATGCCGATGAAATGGCTTTCCAGGGCACTGCAGTCACCCGCGGCTCGGGGGCAGGGATAGTTATCGCCACAGGCATGAAGACCAAACTCGGCCGCATCGCGGAACTGGCCGGGCACGCGCAGCCTGAGAGCTCACCGCTCCTCACCCAACTCAACCGGCTCGGTGCACAACTGGTCTGGGCGACGGCGACGCTGATCGTGGTGCTGTTTGTGATGGGTATCCTTGCCGGACAAAACCCCGAGGATATGGGCAAGACCGCCATCGCGCTGGGAGTGGCTGCCGTGCCCGAGGGGTTACCGGTCGTAGCGACACTCGTTCTGGCGCGAGGCATGTGGCGGATGGCCCGACGTAATGCCGTCGTGCGTACGCTATCTGCCGTTGAGGCGCTCGGCGCGACGACGGTCATTCTCGCCGACAAGACGGGTACGCTTACGGCAAACAGAATGACGCTCGCCCAACTGCGCCTCAGTGCCGGGGTGCATGACATGCGCGATCCGCAAACCGGCGATTCCGAACGGGAAATGGCGCTGACGGTCGCGGCGCTGTGTACGGCCGACTCTAGCGGTGCCGGAGGACAAGCTGATCCAATCGACGCCGCACTGCGTGCAGCAGCCGGTAAAGCGGGGATTGGCCGAGAGCGCTTGCTTGAGGACTATCCCGAGCATCACCAGGTCGATTTTTCCCACGCCACCAAGATGATGGCGAGCGTCAACAGGAGCGGATCGGGATACCTGATATCCGTAAAGGGGGCACCGGAGGCGGTGATCGGCCTCGCTGTAGAGGTTCTCGCTGGAGAGGCGGCACGGCCGCTCGACGATACGGCGCGCGCAAACTGGCTCGCGGAGAGCAGCGCGATGGCCAGCGCAGGGCTGCGCGTGCTGGCGTTGGCGTTTCGAAAGACGGACGAGCCCGATGCCGAGCCCTTCGCCGCTCTTACGCTGATTGGCCTCGCGGGGCTGAGCGATCCGGCACGCGACGGCGTGCGTGAGGCAATCGCAGCGTGCCAGGATGCAGGTGTTCGCGTGGTCATGGTCACCGGCGACCATAAGGAAACCGCGCGGGCGATCGGGCGGGATGTTGGCCTTTTCGGCGAGGAGGACACCGCACTCGACGCTGCCGAGATGGGCGATCTCGCCGCGCTTGAACCGGGGCAGGAAGGGGAGGTCATTGGCGCTGCGGTGCTCTCGCGCGTCACGCCCGAAACAAAGCTGGATTTGGTCGCACTCTACCAGCGCAGCGGGGAGGTGGTCGCTATGACCGGCGACGGGGTCAACGATGCGCCCGCGCTGCGCAAGGCCGACGTTGGGGTTGCCATGGGGCAGCGCGGCACGGAGGTCGCGCGCGAGGCGGCGGATATCGTGCTGCGGGACGATGCGCTAGGCTCGATCGTGGCGGCCATGCAGCAGGGAAGGGTAACCTTCGACAATATCCGGATTTTCGTAACCTATCTGCTCTCGTGCAACCTCAGCGAGATCGCCGTCATCGGTTTCGCGACGCTCGTGGGCCTGCCGCTTCCCCTGCTGCCGCTGCAGATCCTCTTTCTTAACCTCGTTACGGACGTCTTTCCGGCTTTTGCGTTGGGGCTGGGCGAAGGGAGCCCCGACGTCATGCGCCGCCCGCCGCGTGATCCCAAAGAACCCCTGCTCATGCGCGACGGATGGATCGCCATCGTGCTTTATGGTGCCGTCATTACCGTGGCGACGCTCGGTGCCTTCATTCTGGCGCGTACCTGGCTGGGCTTCTCCCACGCCGAGGCCGGCACCATCGCATTTGTCACACTCGGGTTGGCGCAGCTCTTGCACGTCTTCAATATGCGCCGCGCCTCGGTCGACCTGTTTCGGAACCAGGTCGTGGCCAACCCTTTCGTCTGGGGCGCGCTGGGTGTGTGCACGGGGCTGATCGCCGCCGTCGTTGAGATCCCTGCGGCTGCTTTCGTCATCGGCAATACCATGCCTGGTGCGGCAGGTTGGGCGCTGGCTGTTGTTGCAGCATTCCTGCCGCTCCTCGTCATTCAATCTGGTTTGGGCGTCGCTTCCTGCCGCCTGGCAGAGCGATAACCAGCGAAAAAAGCACCGAAACGCTCCATTACTAGACTTGGCGCTATGCCCACTCCGCGCTACCGGTCGGCCGCAGGGCGGGTGCTCGGGCTTATATCCCCATATCTGGTATCGCCCGTGCCCTGTTTTCGGGCTCTTCCGGGATCTCGGTCATCGTTGCTTCGGTCAGAAGCAGCGTCCCGGCGATCGAGACGGCATTTTCGAGCGCGATGTGGACCACTTTGGTCGGGTCGATAATCCCTTCCTCGATCAGGTCGACATATCGCTGCCGGCTGGCGTCGAAGCCAATTGTTCCCGACTTGGCTTCAAGCATTTTCGCAATGACGACGCCACTGTCCATGGACGAATTCTCGGCGATTTGCCGAGCTGGCACTTCAAGCGCGCGCTTCAGAATTTGAACGCCGGTGCGCACGTCGCCCTCGCATTTGGTCTCTTCCTCCGCAACCGCGGAGATGCAACGCAAGAGGGCCAACCCGCCGCCAGGTACGATACCTTCGGCAATCGCGGCTTTGGTCGCGCTGATCGCGTCGTCCAGCGCGTCCTTCTTGGCCTTCATTTCGGCCTCAGTGGGCGCACCGGCACGGATGACAGCAATACCGCCCGAGAGCTTGGCTAGGCGTTCTTCGAGTTTCTCCTTGTCATAATCGCTCGTCGTATCGGCGATCTGGCGGCGGATCTGTTCTATCCGACCGTCGATAGCCTTCTTGTCTCCCGCGCCGCCAATGATCGTGGTTGTGTCCTTATCGATGACGGCTTGTTCGGTCCGTCCGAGTTGCTCGAGTTTTGCATTCTCCAGTCGAAAACCTAGTTCGTGTGAAATGACCTGAGCACCGGTGAGAACAGCGATGTCTTCGAGTATCGCCTTGCGCCGATCGCCGAATCCCGGCGATTTGACAGCGCAGTTCCTCAATGTGCCGCGCAACTGGTTGACCACGAGCGTGGCCAGTGCCTCGGCCTCGACATCTTCGGCGATGATCAGGAGCGGCTGGCCCGATTTGGCCACCGTTTCCAGAAGCGCGATCATGTCGGTCATGGTTGAGACCTTGCTGTCTACGACCAGCACAAGCGCATTTTCGAGTACGGCCTCCATTTTTTCGGGATCGCTCACAAAATAGGGCGAGATGAATCCCCGGTCGAACTGCATACCCTCCACGACCTCGAGCACGGTATCCGTGGTCTTGGATTCTTCAACCGTCACCACGCCTTCGTTACCGATCTTCTCGATCGCATCGGCGACCAGTTGGCCGATGGCAGCGTCGTTGTGGGCGGAAAGCGCTGCGATCTGGGCCTTTTCGAGGCGTGTGGAGACGGGCTTGGAAATCGACTTGAGCGTTTCGATGGCGCGGCGGGACGCCTGATCGAGCCCGCGCCTTATGTCGACCGCGCTCGCACCGGCGACGACATTGCGGATGCCGTCGGCAAGGATCGCGTGAGCAAGCAACGTTGCAGTGCTCGTGCCGTCGCCGACCATTTCGCCCGTGCGCTCGGCCGCCTGGCGCAGCATGCGTGCGCCGAGGTTTTCTTCTGGGTCCTTGAGCTCGAATTCCTTGGCGATTGTAACGCCGTCGTTGCAGACGATCGGGGCGCCCCATTTCCTTTCGATCAACACCGATTTTGACCGCGGTCCGAGTGTGACTCGCACAGCGTTGGCGAGCTGTGCGGCACCGTGCAGAACCTTTTCGCGTGCCGCGGACCGAAACAGAACATTCTTGGCCATATGCGAATTCCCGAGTTGAACCGCGCCGAGGAGGCGCCATGTGCGCGAAATCATGGCGCGCGACAGCCGGCGTGTATTTGATCGGCGTCAAAGACTCATGTGCTTGTGTGCCGCAAACAGGCCCGCACCCGGAATTTATTACAGATTGTTACGCGGCGTTACGTGCCCAACGTGTGCCTGTTACCTCCTCCTCCGATAATACACGCGCATGAAAACTGCGTATCCGGGTGATTGCGGAGGAGGGGGCGAACAAACGCGTTTGCATTCCCCGGGAGATGTCAATGGATTTGAACGGTCCGGCAGATGCGGGATGCCGAGTATGAATCGTCAGCAACTGGTCAATATAGCCTTCTTTTTTGGCACGCTCCTGCTGATCTTTGCCATCCAGCTGTGGCCAGCGGTTTCCTCGACCACGCGCCTTTCGTATTCGAAGGCGCTCGACGAACTTGATAGCGGGAATATTGTCTCGGTCACGATTTCCGAAAGCATGATCGAGGGTGAATTCGCGCAGCCGGTGGATGGGTTCCGCTATTTCACGGCGCGGCGCGTGGATACCGATGTGGCTGATCGGTTTGAGGCGGCTGGTGTGGAGGTGACGGGGGCGACCGAAAACACGCTGTTCGCCGCCATCCTCTCCTGGACGGTGCCGGCCGTCATTATGATCGGAATCTGGGCGCTGTTCTTCCGTCGCATTGCCGGCCAGAGCATCGGTGGGCTCACATCGATTGGGAAATCGAGTGCAAAAGTCTATGTCGAAACCGACACTGGCGTTTCGTTTGCTGACGTAGCGGGGGTCGAGGAGGCCAAACTCGAACTCAAGGAGATCGTTGATTTCCTCAAAGACAAGGCAAGTTATGGCCGCCTAGGCGCCCATGTGCCCAAAGGCATTCTACTCATCGGACCGCCCGGCACCGGCAAGACATTGCTGGCGCGTGCCGTCGCAGGGGAGGCGGGTGTTCCCTTCTTTTCGATCTCCGGCTCGGAATTCGTGGAGATGTTTGTGGGCGTCGGCGCTGCGCGCGTCCGGGACCTGTTCGAACAGGCCCGCAAAGCCGCCCCGTGCATCATATTCATCGACGAATTGGATTCCTTGGGCCGGGCGCGCGGAGCTTTTGGCGGGTTCGGGGGGAATGACGAAAAGGAGCACACGCTCAACCAACTTCTGGCGGAACTCGACGGGTTCGACCCGCGTGTCGGGATTGTGCTTTTGGGTGCCACCAATCGGCCTGAGATTCTCGATCCCGCATTGTTGCGTGCAGGACGCTTCGATCGTCAGGTGGCCCTCGATCTCCCCGATAGGATGGGGCGCGCAGCCATCCTGGAGGTCCATGCCCGCAATGTACGGCTCGACCCGCAACTCAAGCTCGAGGATGTGGCGGGGCTGACACCGGGCTTCACTGGTGCCGATCTCGCTAATCTCGTTAACGAGGCAGCGCTGTGTGCGACCCGTCGGGACGCGAGTGTAGTTGCGTTGGACGATTTTGTCGCCGCCATCGAGCGCATTGTCGCTGGCATTGAACGGCGCAGCCGCATTCTGGGGCTCGTAGAGCGCCACCGGGTCGCTTACCATGAGATGGGACACGCGCTGGTCGCGTCGGCCTTACCTGGTGTCGATCCAGTGCAAAAAGTCTCGATCATCCCGCGGACCATTGGTTCGCTCGGGCATATGCTCCAGCGGCCCACCGAGGACCGGTATCTCGTGACTGCGACCGAACTGAGAAACCGGCTGACCGTTTTCCTCGGGGGGCGGGCTGCCGAGGAATTGACGTTTGGGGAGATCTCGACAGGAGCCACCGACGATCTTGCCAAGGCCACGGATATCGCCTGGCAGATGGTCTGTCGGTATGGCATGAGCGAGGCGGTGGGACAGCGCACATTTGAAAGGGCACCTCCAGCCTGGCTCTCGGACACGCGGTTCGCCAGTGAGATAAGAGATTACTCCGAGGAGACAGCCCGGGAAATCGACACGGCCATACGGGCCTTGATCGATACGGCGTACAATTCCGCCAGACAGATTCTCCTTGAGCGAGCGGACGAACTCGAGGCAGGAGCCAAACTGCTGTTGACCCGCGAGGTCCTAACGCCCGACGACTTCCCGGCGCTAAACCCACCGGCTAGCCAAACGGCGGTGCGGCGATCGCCTGACGAAAGAGATGGCAATCCGGCCCCTTCTGGATTTCGACACGGATGATGCGTTGCGCGCAGCCTTGTTCTCAGTGTCAAAGTGTAGTTGACACGGACCAATGACTGGCAGGGCGAGGAGAGGCACAGTCCGTTCTTCGAGCGATATGCAACAGGTTTGCACGGCGGCGACGGCCAGCGGTGCGGCCATCATCCTGGACCGCTTTACCTCTTGACGCTCGTTGCGGCGTCGGTCGTTGCACTGGTGTTACCTGTCGCCTACCTAGCGGGTTCCGGCGGAATTGGATAATTGGAACACGGTGTTCCAGCGTTTTCGCTACTGGGCAGAGGGGGGGGACGTCTTCAAGCGGATTTTTAATGTATTATCAGACGATCCGGACATAGAGTATGCCATGAGCGATGCCGCCATCGTCCATGTTCACGGCGCTAACGGGGGACTCAAAATCAGGCCATCGGAAAGCCCAAACGCGGGTGGACGACTAAGATCCTAGCCCTGACGGACGCACTCGGAAATCTTGTCCGTTTCACCCTTCTGACCGGTAATCGGTACGACACCGTTGGTGTTGCGCCACTGATCTCTGGGATCGAGTTCGGGGCGCTGCTCGAGGACAAACCTACGACAGCAATTGGACCGCCTGAACGCGCAGGGTGCAAAGATCGTTATCGCGCAGCGGTCACAGAGGCGAGAGCCCCTCGATATCGATGAAGAGATATGCAAATGGCGCCATATCGTAACCGATGATAGCTATCGTGCAATGATCTATGTCGCTGCAACCGCGATACGTTTGCGTTGAATCTCAACATACCCTTGCATTGAGATCAGCTATGCGTCCAAATTTCGACCGACCAGCGATTTGCCACAGCACCTCGACGGTCCTGGAAACACGGCCTACCGTGCCTTGTCCTAATATGGTCGACCCATGGCTGTAGAGCACGAAGCATCCTTATCCGCCGAAGCTGCCGGCTTGTGTCGGGACGTGGACATAGTTCCGGTCGAAGTAGAGAAGCGCGTGTCCATCTCTGCGGCAGCGGATGTCCGAAACCTGGCCCATCAGCACGTTGTGCGTGCCAACCCGATGAACATCGGTAATCTGGCAGTCGAACGAAACGATCGCGTCGGCGAGAGCCTGATTGCCGGAGGCCATCTCGAACCAGTCGGCCGCTGCGTAGCGGCTGACCATATCCTGTTCTCCTCCGGCAAACCGTGCGGCGAGATCCTTGTGCTCCTGGGTCAGCACATTGACGCAGAAGCGGCCGTTTTCAGTGAAAAGGGCGGTTTGCGCCGAACGTGTGTTCATGCACACCAGAAGAGTTGGAGGCTCGTCAGTCACCGAGCACATGGCGGTGGCGGTGAACCCGCCACGCCCGGCTGGTCCGTTGGTCGTGATCACGTTGACCGGGGCGCAGACCCGGGCCATTGCGTCCCGAAATTCGGTTTTGGAAACGGGGGTGGACATATCGCCTCCTTTATTCGGCGGCTTTGTTCACAGGTGCGGCGGCGTCGAGCGGCGGTAGCCATGTGTCTCCGGTCCAACCGCTCTCGTCGTAATCATCGAGGCACTGATCCACCAGGGCCTCCATCTGAGCGAGCGTTCCGCCGCGTTCCGCGCCGCGCAGCACCTGCAAACGCACCTCTTCGGGCGAGCCTGCGTAGTTGAGTTCGTAAAGTGCGTGCCGCCCGCCGAATTCAGAACCGGTTGCGTCCCACAAGAGCTTCATGATCTTGATACGCTCGATGTGTCCCATATCGTCGGAGCCGCGAACGTATTTGGCGAGATAGTCGTTGATCGCGGGATTGGTGAAATCCTTGGCCGAAGAAGGCAGGTAAATCAGGCCCGATGCGACGACGCGGCGCACGATATCGATCACTTTAGGATAGGCTTCCGACATGAAGGTGCGGTAGCTCAGCGCTGCTTCGAGATTGGGCAACACCGCGCCATCCGCCCAAGGAATGGGGTTGTACGCCATAGCGTTCGAATACGACCAGAACTGGTGCCGCAGGGCGATAAGCTCGCCCAGCATCGCCTGATTGCCCCGGAACGCATCGCCACCGGTTGCCCGCAACGCCTTGGCAAGAAGACCGGCCAGAAAGTCGAGCTTGACCGCGAACCGCGTGCAGCCCTGGAAGCAATAGCCGTGCATGAAGCCGGATGCCGGGTGGAAGGACAGGATCTTTCTGGCATCCCGGAGCACCAAAACGTCCTCCCAGGGCACGAACACGTTGTCGAGCACGAGGATGGCGTCGTTCTCGTCGAAGCGGGACGACAGCGGATAGTCGAAGGGATGGCCGACCGTGTTGGCCGTCTGCTCGTAGGAGACGCGGCAGAACATTTTGACCCCCGGCGCGTTCATCGGAAGGATGAACATCACCGACATGGACGGATCCTCGGTAACGGCCGCCGAACTTTGTGCCAGAAAGTTGTAGTGGGTCAGCGCCGAGGACGTCGCCACGACCTTGGCGCCCGAAACGTAGATGCCGGCGTCGGTCTCCTTGGTGATATGGACGAAGACGTCCTTGACCGCATCAGCCGGTTTGTGCCGGTCGATTGGCGGATTGACGATAGCGTGGTTCATGAACAGAACGGATTCCTGCGCGCGCTTGTGCCAGGCCTGCGCGTTGTCCTTGAACTCGCCATACCAGTCCGCGTTTGCACCTAGCGTGTTCATGAGCGCCGCCTTGTAGTCGGCGGTCCGGCCCATCCAACCATAGGTCATCCGGGCCCAATCGGCGATGGCCCCTTGCTGCGCGACCAGATCTTCGCTCGAGCGTGCGACGCGGAAATATTTGTGCGTGTAACCGCCTGAGCCCGTGTCGGTCGGCGCGGTCAGCCGGTCTTTGGACTTTTCGTCGTGAAGCGAGTCGTATAACCGCGCGATCGACCGGGCGGAATTGCGCATGGCGGGATGCGTCGTCACGTCCGCAATCCGTTCGCCATTGATATAGACTTCGCGGTCGTCGCGTAGCGACTGGAGATACTCCTGACCGGTAAACGGCCGTTGCTTGTCGGCCCTGACGTCCTCGGCGCGCATGGCACCCTCCCTCTCTCGTTGGTATGCCTCATTCACATGTTAATTATGATGTGTCGCGATGGGGCTGATGAACATGGACAGAAGGGGCAAATAGCTGGTACTTTTTCCGGTATGAATGAGCGTTACGACGTCCCCAGTTACTTCGTCTATGGCGAGCCGGCGCAGACGCTCGATGTCGGGTTCCTCCACGTCGAAACCGTCATGGAGCGGAAAAGCGCGCACTTTGGGCATGTTTCGCCACACAAGCACCCTCTGATGGGGCAGATTACCTATTGGTTTCAGGGCGCGGGCGTATATATGATCGAGGAGCAATCTTGGACATTTTCTGCTCCTGCGATCAGCTTCGTGCCCAGCGACATCATTCACGGCTTCGACGTGGAATTGCAGTCGGACGCGGTGGTGGTTTCCGTCTCGGACGATGTGTTAAAGGTGATTGCTCCCCAAACCGACCTTGCGCTCGATGCGCCGGTATTTCTGACCGGTGAGCCGCAGAGCCCGGTCTGGAACCGCATCGACCTTCTGATCGGTCTGATCCGGGAAGACTATCGCGAGCACGGCGGAGCCGGGGAGAAAGTGCTGACCGGCCTGGTTTCGACCGTACTTTCTCTCATGCGTCAGCTTGGCGGAAGCGTTGCGCTGCCTGCGGCGTCACCCGAAGTGAAGCTGGCACTTGACCTGCGCCGGGTGGTCGATCGGCATTTCAGGGAGGACTGGACGGTTGCCCGCTATGTCGCAGAGCTGGCCACGACACCTCATTTGCTGGACAAAGCAGCCCGCGCGGTTCTGGGCATGTCGGTCAAGGACCTGGTGATGGAGCGCAGGCTTCTGGAAGCCAAGAGGCTGCTTCTCTTTACGATACGCTCTGTCGAGGATATCGGCCGCGACTGCGGGTTCGACGACCCGGCCTATTTCTCACGCTTTTTCCGCAGATTGACCGGTGAAGCTCCCAAAGCCTGGCGGGAGCGGCATGGCCGCCGGGCCATTTCTTAGGTTTGTTTTATCGCGTTCCCGAACCGAAAAAGCGGGAACCACTTTTTCTGGACACGCTCAGTAAGTGCCGCCGCCGATCGGCTTTCCGCCTGTTTCTTCCGTATCGGCGCGGAAGGCATCGCGGCGTTGCGTGAGACCTTGCGTCAACAGCCCGACATCGGAACCGACGGCCACGAAGGTTGCACCGAGTGCGATATAGCGCCGGGCGAGTGTCTGGTCCGCGGTGAGGATGCCCGCCGCCTTGCCTGCCGTAAGGATACGGCCAAGGCCATTTTCCACCGCCTCCTGGACCTCCGGCGCACCGGGCTTGCCGATATAGCCCATATCGGCTGCGAGGTCGGCTGGGCCGATGAATATCCCATCCACACCCTCGATTGCCGCGATCTCCTCGATTGCGGCAAGCCCGGCGCGGCTTTCCACCTGCAGGAGAAGGCAGATTTCCTCATCGGCGGTCTGGAGGTAGTCACCGATGCGGTTGAAGTTGGAAGCACGCGCCAGCGCCGCGCCGACACCGCGAACGCCATGTGGTGGATAGCGCGTGGCGCGCACGAGAGCCCGTGCCTGTTCGGCCGTTTCAACCATAGGGATCAGCAGGGTTTGCGCGCCGATGTCGAGCACCTGCTTGATCTGCCAGGCCTCGCCGATGGGCAACCTGACAACGGCTTCGCCGCGACCGGCGGCGATAGCCTGTAGCTGCGCCATCATCAGCGGCAGGTCGTTGGGCGCGTGTTCGCCGTCAATCAACAGCCAGTCAAAGCCGGCGCCGGCGCAAATCTCCGCTGTATAGGCATTGGCAAGCCCAAGCCACAGTCCGATCTGCACTTGGCCTGCGTGCAAGGCCTGTTTGAAGCGGTTCTCGGGGGCAGGCATTGGCAATCCTTACGCGAAATGAAGGCTTACGGAACCGCATGGACCGAAGTCCGCATGGATGGTCGAACCGTGTGGGGTCTCGATAGGGCGAATGAACGAGCCTGCCAGAACGATCTGTCCGGCCTCGATACCATCCTCACCGTATTGGGCAAGACGATTGGCGAGCCATGCAATGCCGCGCGCCGGATGGTTGAGGACGCCGGCGCCGAGGCCTGTTTCCTCGACTTCGCCGTTGCGCGAGACGATGGCGCCCATCCAGCGCAGATCGATCTCGTCGGGCCGCATGGCGCGCCCGCCCCAGACGATCCCGGCGTTGGCGGCATTGTCGGCGATGGTATCGACGATGGTGCGGGTCGTTCTCGTCTCGGGATCAATGCGCAGGATGCGTGTGTCGAGGATTTCCAGTGAGGGAACGACGTAATCCGTGGCGTTGAGCACGTCGAAAACGGTAATGCCGGGCCCGCGCAACGGCGCCTTCATCACGAAGGCAACCTCCGCTTCGACACGCGGCTGGATAAAGCGGTTGGCCGGAATCGTGCTCCCGTCCTCAAACACCATGTCGTCGAACAGCACGCCGGAATCGGGGGTATCGATGTTCAGTGCGTATTGCATCGCCTTGGAAGTCAGCCCGATCTTCCAGCCGATCGTCCTGCGGCCCGCCTCGCACTTGCGCTTGACCAGCGCGGACTGAACCGCATAGGCGTCATCCATGGTCATGCCGGGATATTGGAGCGAGAGAAGGCCGATCTGCTTGCGGCTCGCTTCGGCCTCAAGCAGGGCATCGGCGGCGGCGTTGATGTCCGTTGGCGCGAGCATCAGATGACCTCGTCCGCAATTGTGTTGCACAACGTGCCAACGCCTTCAGCCTCGACCTCGACGACATCGCCGGGCTTGAGCCATATGGGCGGATCGAAGCGCGCTCCGGCGCCGGTTGGCGTGCCGGTGACGATGATATCGCCCGGAACCAATGTGGTGAATGTCGAGATGTAGGCGATCTGACGCGCGACCGGGAACAGCATTCTGCCCGTGCGGTCCTTTTGGCGCACCTCCCCGTTGACGCGCGTGACGAGGGTGACATCGACGATCTGGGATGGGTCCGTGAAGGGCACGAGCCACGGCCCGAGGGCGCCCGAACGGTCCCAGTTCTTGCCCTGCGTGACATTGAACTTGGCGTGCCGCACCCAATCGCGGATCGTGCCTTCATTACACAAGGTCAGCGCAGCGATATGCGAGAGCGCTTCCGCCTCGGGAATGCGCCGGCCGCCCTTGCCGATCACAATGGCGATTTCGCCCTCATAGTCGAGCTGGTGGCTTTCCGGGGGCCGGACAAGTGACTGCCCATGGCCGGTGAAACTGCGCGCAAAGCGCACAAACAGCGACATGTTGGGCGGCGCTTCCTGGCCGTCCTTATATTCGGCGTTGCGGTCCGGAAAGTTGACGCCGACGCAGATGATCTTTTCGGGATCGGGGATGGGGATGGTCCAGGCAAAATGGCCCTCGGCATGGCTCGCGGCGCGGCCCTGTCCGGCCGCGAGAACGGTCGCGATGGCACCGGCATCGATCACGTCGCGCAGTGTCTTCCATTGCGGGAAGTCTGCCGACAGCGCAACGACCCCTCCGGGAACGCTCACGCCCCAAAAGTGCTGGCCTTCGGCGGTAAAGGAGACAAGATTCACTGGATACCTCCGAGGCAAACATATTTGATTTCGACGAATTCCTCGATGCCATAGCGCGATCCTTCGCGTCCGAGGCCGGAGGACTTGACGCCGCCGAAAGGCGCTTCCGCGGTCGAGATGAGGCCGGTGTTAACGCCGACCATGCCGTACTCAAGGGCCTCGGCCACGCGGAAGACGCGCGAGAGGTCCTTGGCATAGAAGTAGGACGCAAGGCCGAATTCGGTGTCATTGGCCTTTGCAATGACGTCGGCCTCGTCACTGAACCGAAACAGCGGCGCGACGGGCCCGAACGTCTCCTCGCGCGCCACTGCCATGTCCGAGGTGACATCGGCGATAACCGTCGCCTCGTAGAAGGTGCCACCCAGCGCATGACGCTGGCCGCCCGCAATCACGCGTCCGCCTTTGGCCTGAGCGTCGGTGATATGGTCTTCGACCTTGGCAAGGGCTGTCGCATCGATCAGTGGGCCCAGGACGACGCCATCGTCCATGCCATTGCCGGTCTTAAGGTTTGAAACGGCTGTCGCGAGCTTTTCGGCAAACGCGTCATAGACGCCATCCTGCACATAGATGCGGTTGGCGCAGACGCAGGTTTGTCCGTTATTGCGGAACTTGGCGATGAGTGCGCCTTCGACCGCCGCGTCGAGGTTGGCGTCGTCGAAGACGATGAAGGGGGCGTTGCCGCCAAGTTCGAGACCGAGCTTCTTGATGGTCGGCGCGCTCTGTTTATAGAGTTCGGCGCCGATCTCGGTCGAGCCGGTGAAGGTCAGTTTGCGCACGGCGGGGTTGGCGGTCATCTCGGCGCCGATCTCTCGGGCCGAGCCGGTGAGAACACTGAACAGCCCTCGTGGCAATCCGGCACGCTCGGCAAGAACGGCGAGCGCTATGGCCGAGAAGGGCGTCTGCGAGGCCGGCTTGAGTACCATTGCGCAGCCTGCCGCGAGCGCCGGGCCGGCCTTGCGCGTGATCATAGCATTGGGGAAATTCCACGGCGTGATCGCGGCGACCACACCGATAGGCTGTTTCATCACGAGGATACGCTTGTCGGGCTGGTGGCCGGGGATGATGTCGCCATAGACGCGGCGGCCTTCCTCTGCGAACCACTCAATGAAACTCGCGCCATAGGCGATCTCGCCCTTGGCTTCGGCGAGCGGCTTACCCTGTTCGAGCGTTAGAATGCTGGCGAGATCGTTCTGATGCGCCATCATGAGATCGTACCAACGCCGCAGGATACCGGCGCGGTCCTTTGCCGTGCGGGCGGCCCAGTCCTTTCGGGCCGCCTCGGCGGCAGAAATGGCCTCCCGGGTTTCAGCGGCGCCCAGCCTGGGAACGTAGCCGATCACCGCGCCGGTGGCCGGGTTGGTGACGGCAATGCCGGTGTCCTTGTCGGCGTCGATCCAATGGCCACCGACAAGGGCGGCTTCGCGGAACAGACCCATATCCTCAAGCTGCATGATGGCGTCCAATCAGGGTGCGACGATGGGCTGGGCCTTGAGGTCGGCCTCGCGCACCGGGGTGTCGGCAAACAGGCTGCCTTCCTCGAACCACGAGCGCGGCGCTGGCGCCCCCCAAAGGGTCTGGCGTTGCGGATCCTTCAAATCCCACTTGATCGGCTCGAGGTCGGGATCGACCGTCTGATAGTCCGAGCAGTAGATTTCGATACGGTGGCCGTCGGGGTCTCGGACATAAAGGAAGAAGGCATTGGAAATGCCGTGCCGTCCGGGCCCGCGCTCGATGTTCGGAAGCCAGCCCGTTGTGGCCATAAGATCCAGAAGATCGATGATGTTGAGTGGCGTCGGCACCCAAAAGGCCGTGTGGTGCAGACGCGGTCCCGCGCCGTTGGTGAACGCCATGTCGTGCACGCCGCCCTTGCGGTGCATCCAGGCCGCCCAGAGGTTTTTCGTCACCTCGTCCTCTGTATATTCGGTCACGCGGAAGCCGATGGAATTGTAGAAGGCGACCGATTCATCGACATTGGGCGAGAAGCAGTTGAAGTGGTCGATGCGAAGCGGTTTTACGCCCTTGTAGAGCGCGTATTGCTGATGGATGGGCTCTAGGCGCTCCATCTTCACATAGAATTCGAGCGGAATGCCGTGCGGGTCGGTCGTTCGTAACGTCCGCTCCTGCCAAGGGCGCTCCACCCACGCGACGGGCAGGCCCTGCGCCTTGAACCAGTCGTGCGCCTTGTCCAGATCGGGCTCGTCATAAAGCTTGAACGAGAGCGCCCGTGCCGACGCTTCCTTCGCGCGGCGGAGCAGGATGCAATGGTGCCCGCGCTCCTCCATGGCACGCAGCGTGATGCAGTCACCATCTTCATGGGTCACCTGCAATCCCAGCGTGTCGGCATAAAAGGCGCGAGACTGTGCGAGATCGGTGACACCGAACTCTACATGGGACAGCCGCACGATGTTGAACGGCGGATAAAGATTAGGTTGTGGCACGGGCATGAGGGCTCCTCCTCTGGAGCGTTTTCAGCAAAAGTGGAAACCACTTTTGCTGTTTGAAAACGCGAAAACTTTCCGGTGTTCGTCAACCGCCCAGCTTGGCGATGGCATGGGGCACTGTGGCAAAGGCGATGTTTTTGGTTTCCATATAGAAGTCGAACGACCAGTCGCCGCCGTCGCGGCCGATGCCTGACGCCTTTACGCCGCCGAAGGGGGCAGGGAGGTGACGGACGTTCTCGGAGTTCACCCAGATCATTCCCGCTTCCAGTGCGTCGGTGAAACGGAAGGCGCGGGCGACATCGGCGGTCCAAAGGTAGCCGGTGAGGCCGTAGTCGACGTCATTGGCAAGCGTGAGGGCTTCGGCCTCGTCCTTGAAGGGGATGGCCGTCAGCACGGGACCGAAGATTTCTTCCTGTGCGATGCGCATGGTGTTCGTCGCGCCGGTGAACAGCGTGGGGGAAACATAACAACCGCCTCCCGGACCATCGAATTTCTCGCCGCCAGCGGCCACTGTGGCACCTTCGGCCTTGCCGATATCGATGTATTCCAGCACCTTTTTCTCATGGACCGGGTGAATCAGCGGCCCGATCACCGTCTCGGGATCGAGCGGGTGCCCGACCTTGATGCGTTTTGCTTTCTCGGCAACCATCGCCGTGAAGCGGTCATAGACGCTGTCTTCCACCAACAGGCGGGACGACGAGGTGCAGCGCTCGCCGTTGAGCGAATAGATCATGAAGACGGCGGCGTCCGCCGCGCGCTCCAGGTCGGCGTCGGCGAACACGATCACCGGGTTCTTGCCGCCGAGCTCGAAGTGGACACGCTTGAGCGTGTCGGCGCCCTGCTTCATGATCAGCGAGCCGGTACGGCTTTCGCCGACAAATCCGATCGCCTTGATGTCGGGATGCTCGGTCAGCGCCTTGCCGGCATCCTCGCCGAAGCCGTTGACGAGGTTCCATACGCCCTTGGGCAGGCCCGCTTCTTCGGCGATCTCGATGAGCAGCCGCGCCGTCAGCGGCGAAAATTCCGCGGGCTTGTGCACAATCGTGCAGCCGGCGGCGAGCGCCGGGGCGATCTTCCAGGTCGAAAGCATGAACGGCGTATTCCAGGGCGTGATGACCCCAATCGGTCCGATAGGCGCGCGCGTCGTCATATTGACCTGGCCGGGTGCGCGCAGTGCCTTTCCATCGCGGGCTTCGGGTGCGCGGTCGGCGAAGAACCGGAAGTTTTCCGCGCCGCGCAATGCGGCTTTTGACATGAACTTCAGCGCCTGGCCGGTGTCCATGCACTCAACGAAGGCGATCTCCTCGGCGCGCGCCTCGATGGCGTCGGCGATCCGATGCAGCAATGCCTTGCGCTTGGTCCCGCTCATGGCGGCCCATTCGGGAAACGCGTCTTTGGCCGCCTTCGTCGCACGCTCGATATCCGCAGCCTTGCCGAGAGCAACCTTGGCCAGCGGCTTCAGATCAACGGGCGAGAGTGTCTCATAGGTCTCGCCATCGAGAGCAGGAACCGCGTCTCCGTTGATGTGATTGAGCACGCCCTGTTCACGGAAGCGGGCAAGATAACCTTCCGCCTTGGCAATGTTTTCCTCAAGCTTTGACATGGTGTGTTGTTCCTTGGTCTTCCGAATTGCGCAGACGTGCGTGCATGGTGTTGCGCTTCCAGCTCAGTTCCGGGTCAATTTCGCGGATCTCCAGCGACAGCGCGAAGTGGGGCGTTTTGAGCAGAGGTGCGAGAGCCTCCTGCGCTGCGGCAAAAATCGCTTCGCCCGCGCGCTTCTTTTCCTCGGGAGTGCGCCCCACGCCAATGCGGAAGTTGAGGTCGATAAAGGCATTGTCGTGGTTCTTGTCAGCAATGGCGTAGTGCGCGCATCGGATGGCGCGCACGCGGACCGCCCCGACCTCGAATAGGCCAGTTTCGAGAATCGCCTGCAACAGGCGATCGCAGAACTGACCGATGTCCGTTCGGCTATCGAGATTGGCGGAATATTCCACGGATAGATGCGGCATGGATCGCTATCCTGCGTTGTCACTATAATTCACATGTTAAATTTATGCGCGTTTGTCAAGCCGCTTCTCAGCTTAAGGCGCGCGGACCTATTTGTCCGGCGGGGGCGAATCGACCTGAAATGCTTCCTTGGGAATGCTGGCAATCTCGATCGGATCGGCCAGTGCCGTCTCCAGTTCGCGCAGCATCTGCTGGAGTTGCGTAAGTTTCTCGGCGCCGAACCTGCGCGTGATCTCGGCATAGATCGCTTCCGAATGGCTCCCTGCTTGATCGATCAGCGTGCGTCCTCGTTCGCTGATGGAGATGAGGCCACGGCGCATGTCCTCGGGAGACGTGCGGCGCGTGATGAGATCCCGCTCCTCGAGATCCTTGAGAATGCGCGAGAGTGACGGAGGCAGCAGAAACGTCGCTTTTGCGAGCTCCATAACCTCTATCGTCTCGATCGAGGTGAGCGCACGGAGCACGCGCCATTGTTGCTCGGTAATACCGAAATAGTGCAGGCTCGGGCGGAAATGCCCCATAACGGCTTCACGGGCCTTGAGGAGCGACATGGGCAGGGAGCGCGAAAATTCGCGCAACCGTACGTGCCTCCGTGCGGCTGGCTCGCTCTTTTCGCTTGCGCTTTTCATGCTGCGTTCGCCCATTTTCCGGCCTTTCGATTCATCTGTCTCTACGCGTTATACATGTTAATTGCTGCCTGTCGCCAGCGTTTCGCGGTCCAGCGATGAGAACCCGGAATCAGGCTAGTTTACATGTTATCTAATTTATGTGAGGCTCCCGGCCGTTGAAACCGCGCGCGGGGGTGACCGTGGATAGCATCGTTGTCATAGGGACGGGCCATGCCGGATTTCAGCTTGCCGTGGAACTCAGGCAACAGGGATATCGTGGACGTCTTTGCCTTGTGGGTGATGAGGCGGGGCCGCCTTATCAGCGTCCGCCCCTTTCCAAAGCCTATCTGAAACCCGAAGCGGACGACGGCGTGATCCGGCAGCGTCCGGACGCGTTCTTTGCCGAAAACAGGATCGAACTTTTTACATCCTGCCGCGCGGTCGCTATCGACAGGAAAGCGCATACGGTGGCGCTGTCCTCGGGGGTGCATCTCGATTACGGCCATCTCGTCCTTGCGACGGGAGCCCGGAACCGCAGCCTGTCCGTTGAGGGCGCCGATCATCCTGGCGTGACCTACCTGCGCACGGCGCAAGAGGCGCGGCGGCTACGGGCGCGCCTCGAGGATTGCCGGAATATTGCTGTGATCGGAGCGGGTTTTATCGGCCTCGAATTTGCCGCCGTCGCCGCCAGCCGCGGAGTGCACGTCACGGTGATAGAGCAGGCGGATCGAGGTATGGCCCGCGCGGTTTCACCCGAGATATCGTCGTATTTTGAACGGCTGCACAAAGGCTGGGGAACCCGGTTCCTGTTCGGCGCGACGGTTGCGCGCATAACGGATGTCGACGGCACGGCGCTCACGATCGAGACCGATGGCGGGGAAGAGGTGGCAGCTGATCTGGTGCTCGCCGGCGTGGGGGTCGTTCCCAACACCGAACTGGGGGAGGAGTGCGGGCTAAAGGCGGAGAACGGGATCGTGGTCGACGCGCATATGGCGACAAGCGATCCGGATATCTCCGCCATCGGCGACTGCGCACGCCATCCCAATCCGCATGCCGGCGGCTTGATTCGTCTGGAATCGGTACAGAACGCAACCGATCAGGCGCGCGTCCTTGCAAGGCGTCTGCTCGGTCTTGCACACGAGCCCTATGGTGCTGTGCCGTGGTTCTGGAGTGACCAGGGCCCAGCGAAACTTCAGATTGCCGGCCTTGGCGCGGCGGGCGACGACCGTGTGGTGTGCGGCAATCCGGATGCCGGTGCCTTCTCGGTTTTCCGCTTTCGCAATGGCAACATCGCAGCCGTGGAAAGTGTCGGACGGCCAGGGGATCACCTTGCGGCCCGCCAAGTCTTGGTCAGGGATATCCGGATCACGCCCGAACACGTGGGCAGCCCCGGCTTCGATCTCAAGGCCAGCCTGAAGGCTGCCTCGGCGGCCGCTCAATAAAGAATAGGAGGAGGAACCGTGCCCACGATCACTTTCATCCAGCCCGACGGAACCCATCGCACGATCGAGGCGACGACCGGCACGTCGCTCATGCAAACGGCGGTTGCACACGGCATTGTCGGAATTGTCGGTGAATGCGGCGGTTCGGCGATGTGTGCGACCTGCCACGTTCTGGTGGCGCCCGACTTTCTCGACGGGTTGCCCGAGATCTCCGAGAACGAGTCCGAGATGCTCGATTTTGCGGAAACCGAACGACAGAGCAATAGCCGTTTGGCCTGCCAAATTCCCGTGTCGGATCGTCTCGAGGGGCTGACCGTCCAAGTAGCGGGCGCCTAGCCCGAATATGCATCTGACCTAATAATTCACATGTGTATTATTTTGTCCCCGACGCGTTGACGGGTACATCAAGGTGTGTCCATAATGTGACCACTGGTTACATTGGGTTTTGGGAGGAACCATGTCCGGATCAAATCACTCAAGCGTCATATCGCGCCGGAAGCTGCTGCAGAGGGGAGGCGCCGCTGTTCTAGCCTCCGGGCTGTATGCGCCAGCGATTGCACGAGCGGCCAATTCCACCATCAAGATCGGCTATGTCGGGTCCCTGTCCGGCGTCCGCGCTGCGTTCGGTGAGACCGAAAACTGGACTATCGAAAAGATGCGCGAGCATCTGAGCGGCGGGCTGGTGCTCAATGGCAAGACCTACAATGTCGAGCTTGTGGTGCGAGACAACCAGTCCGATGCCAATCGCTCGGCCTCGGTCGCCAGCGAATTGGTCATGCGCGAGCGGTGCAATCTGGTTCTCGCCCAGGATGGCGAGGCAGCGGCTGCCATAGGCGAGCTGGCCGATGCGCGTGGCGTACCGACGATCTCGAGCATGGTGCCCTGGCAAGGCTGGATGTTCCCGCGCGGCGGCACGCCCGACAAAGGCTTTCCCTATACCTTCCACTTCTTTGCCGGCTCCGATGCGGTGATGCAGAGTTTCGTGGGCATGTTCGATGCCCTTGAAACCAATAAGAAGGTTGGAACGACATATCTCGACAATCCCGCGGGTCAGGGGCTGGCTCATCCGGCGCTTGGTCTTCCCGCCGCGCTTAGTCAAGCGGGCTATGAAGAAGTCGGTGCCGGCATGTTCCAGCTCGCGACCAACGATTTTTCGCGCGCCGTTTCAGCCTTCGCGGGAGCGGAGTGCGACATCGTGTCGGGGTTCATGTACCCGAACCATTTCATTCCGTTCTGGAACCAGGTTGCGCAGGCAGGCTACACGCCCAAGGCGTGCGCGATGGCGGCTGCCTTCCTGTTCCCCAGCGCGGTTTCGGCGCTCGGAGATCGTGGCGACGGCATGGCGACCGAGGTCTGGTGGACCCCGAATTTCCCCTTTGCTTCATCGCTCACTGGCCAGGGCGCTGCCGACCTTGCCGGGCAGTGGGAGGAGGAGACGGGCAAGCAATGGACGCAGCCGCTCGGCTATGGCCATGCGCTGTGGGAGGTTGGGCTTGCCGCATTGGCGAAGGCGGACGACCCCACCAACAACGATTCCATCCGCGATGCCATAGCGGCGCTGAACGTTGATACCGTTATCGGTCCGGTCAATTTCGCGTCCAGCCCGGTCAAAAGCGTTGCCATCACGCCCATCGTCGGCGGGCAATGGCGGCGTAGCTCGGGTCAGTATGACTACGACCTGCGTGTCGTGAACAATGCCAACATGCCGGCCATCCCTCTCGATGACGAGATGGTGGCGCTGACCTCGCTTTAGCGCGGCTCGGAATGGAAAGCGCTGTCCTCCAAGCAAGGGGGCTGTCCAAGCGGTTCGGAGCGGTCACGGCGGTCGACAACGTCGACCTGGATCTGGTGCCCGGCCAGTGCGTGGGACTGATCGGCCCCAATGGGGCCGGCAAGAGCTCGCTCCTCGCCCTCTTGGCGGGCTCCATCAGGCCCAGTCGTGGCGAGATCGTGCTGGATGGGCGCGATATCGTCCGCCTGCCGATCCATGCCCGCGTGCGCTCTGGGATAGCCCGCGCCAGCCAGATCCCGCAAACCTTTGCGCGGCTCAGCGTGATGGACAACGTGCGCGTCGCCGCGCTCTTTGGGGCCGGCCTACCCAGGCGGCAGGCGCAGGAGTGGACCGAGGAGGTGCTCGGTCTCTGTCAGCTTACCGGGCGCGGAATGGCGCAAGCCGGGTCGCTCGGCCTTTTGGACCGGAAACGGCTCGAACTTGCCAAGGCGATAGCCGCCCGCCCGAAAGTTTTGCTGCTCGACGAAATCGCGGCGGGTCTCACCGAGCCGGAGATCGAAACCATGATGAATCTGGTGAGACAGCTCAAGACCGATCGCACGGTCGTCTGGGTCGAGCATATCCCCTTCGCCCTGCACGGCGTTTGCGACCGCCTCGTGGTGATGGATGGCGGCGCCAAGAAACTCGACGGGGAATTCGACGTAGTGTGGGGAAGCGACGATCTTCAGGAAATCTATCTGGGTGTGCCCGATGACGTCATTGATGACAATTGACAGCGTTGCCGCCTGGCACGGCGAAATGCAGGCGCTCGACGGCGTGAGCCTTAGCTTGGATGCAGGAAAAGTCCTGGCCATGGTGGGAGCCAATGGCGCCGGAAAATCGACCCTGCTCCGGCTGCTGTGCGGGCTGGTCCCGCGCTGGAGCGGACGGGCAGAAATCAACGGGCACCAGCTAAAGGCGGGTGATCCGTTGACGTCCGCCAGCCTGGGCCTGGCGCTGGTGCCCGAAGGGCGTCTCTTGTTCGAGTCCTTATCGGTTGAGGAAAACCTGATGATCGGTCGCGGTCATCGCGACGGGCCCTGGACGCTCGAAACGATCTACACCCTGTTTCCCATCCTTAAGGAAAAGAGGCGGCAGCGCCCGTCCACCTTGTCCGGGGGGCAGCAACAGATGGTCGCGATCGGCCGGGCCCTCGCCTCCAATCCGGCCATTCTGCTCTGCGATGAAATCTCGCTCGGCCTGTCTCCGCGCGTCACCATGGAAGTCTATGCGGCGCTCGATCGGGTGCGGGCGGAAGGCGTTTCGCTCATCATCGTCGATCAGGACGTGGAGCGCGTGTGCGCGCATGCGGACGATGTCGTTTGCCTGTTCAAGGGACGGATATCTCACCGCGGCAGCGCCGATGGTGTAACGGCCGATAGTCTCAAAAGCGCGTATTTCGGAGTTGCCGCATGATTGGCGCAGTCTTCGAAATCCTGCTCCACGGCCTCACCCTTGGGGGACTCTATGGCCTGATCGGCGCTGGGCTTGCGCTCAATTTCGGGGTCTTGCGGGTCGTCAATCTCGCCCACGGCGAAATGATCACCTTGGGTGCTTTCATCACCGTCGGCAGTCTGGCGCTGGTGCCCGGCTTGCCACTTTGGCTCGTCCTGCCTATTGCGGGCCTGGGGTGTGCAGCGATCGGCGCGGGATTACAGGTTGTGTTCATCGAACGCGCAATGTCGTTCCGCGATCCGATGGTGCCGCTTCTGGTCACATTCGGCATCGCCATCATCATGCGCAATCTGCTTGTCGAAACCCTCGGAGCCGACCTGCGCGGCCTGGACGTTCAGGGGTTGGGGCAGGCGCGGTTCGCGCTTTTCGGCCTGTCTATCGGCCTGTTGCCAGTCCTCACCCTGGCGCTGGCCCTCATCGCTTTCGGCATTTTGGCGTTCGTCATCGCGAAAACGGAATTCGGACGCCAGGTCCGAGCGGTATCGGACCTTCCCGATATCGCCGCGCTTATGAGCATCCGGGTGAAGAAAATCCATATCCAGGTTGCCGCGCTTTCGGCCGGTCTCGCGGCGCTTGCGGGCGTGTTGCTTGCGATGCGTGCGAGCGTATCACCATTCTCCGGCGTCGCCCATCTCATCATAGCGTTCGAGGTCGTCGTTCTGGGCGGGCTGGGGTCGATGCGCGGGGCGCTGATTGCCGGGGTTGTTCTGGGCTTGGTGCAGGTCGTCAGCACTCGGATCGACGGCAATGCGGGCCTGCTTTATGTGCACATATTCTTTTTTGCAGGCCTGCTTATCCGTTCCGCATTGGGGAGGTTGTCATGAACGCCATGGTGCGTGACGGCTTGACGCTCGCCGTGGGAGCAGCGCTTGCCGGGGCGGGTGCCCTTTTGATCGATCCGGGGCTGTTGTTCCTCTTCTCGGAGGTGCTGGTTCTCCTCTTTCTCGCGCAGATGTGGAACCTTTTGGCCGGCTATGGCGGGCAGGTCTCCCTCGGGCATCAGGCCTTTGTCGGCATGGGGGCTTACGCGCTGTTCTTCATAGCGAACAATACGGCCTTGTCGCCCTGGCTCGTGCTGTTGATCGTCCCCGTCCTCGTGGGGCTTATCGCCATTCCCCTGGGCGCGATCGTCTTCAATCTCAAACACGCCTATTTCGCCATCGGCATGTGGGTGGTGGCCGAGATTGCGCAAGCGCTCACGTTCAGGGCGGAGTGGCTCGGTGGCAGCTTTGGCATGGTGCTGCGTCCGAACGGGGAAATCTTCGCCGGCAATCCCGAGCAACTGATCTTCTTTATCGGTGCCTTCGGGTGCGTGGCGCTTATGGTCGCGCTACGGCGCTTTCTCGGTTCGCCCCTGGGGCTTGCGCTTTTGTGTGTGCGCGACAACGAGCCGGCTGCCGCCAGCGCCGGGGTCAACGTGTATGTCCTTTATCTTTTCGTCTTCGCTCTATCCGCCGGTGGCTGCGCTGCTGCGGGCGCGTTGTTCTATATGACGGCACTCTACGTTGCGCCTGCGGATGCCTTCCAGGTCAATTGGGCAGTCGCAATGATGTTCATCGCCGTCGTCGGTGGTCTCGGCACGCTGGCGGGACCGGTTCTCGGCGTCGCAATCTTCATCGGCTTGCGAGAAACCATGGCGGCCTTCGGCTTTTCGGGCGGCACCTACTGGATCGTGATGGGTGTCATCGCCATCGCCACCCTGCTGCTCGCGCCGCGCGGCTTGTGGCCCGCTCTTACGAATTTGGCGACCCGCCGAAAATCCCTGTTTCGTCGCGTGTCCGAACCGGAAAAGTGGTGACCACTTTTTCTGGACACGCTCCAAGGAAAGGAAAGCCTGATGAAAACGCCGAACACGGCAGAGCCGCACTATTGGAGTGCAACCGAAACGCTCGACGCGCTGAATGCGCGCCGCATCGGCGCCGTCGAAATCCTCGACCACTATCTGGCGCGCCTGTCGAGGCATGGCGACAAGGTGAACGCGGTGGTCGAGCGCGACATCGAGAGAGCGCGCGCGGCGGCCGCTGAAGCGGATGCCCGCCGGGCCGCGGGCAAGGCAGGTCCGCTGGATGGATTGCCGATGACTATCAAGGATACTTTCGAGGTTCGCGGCTTCAAGACGACAGCGGGCATCCCCGACCTCGCCGGCTACCGCCCCGAGGACGATGCGGATGCTGTCGCCCGCCTGCGCGGGGCAGGGGCGGTGATATACGGAAAGACCAACGTTCCGGTCGCCGCCTCGGATCATCAATCCTACAACCCGATTTACGGCACCACGCGCAATCCGTGGAACCCCGACCGGTGCGTCGGCGGCTCGTCGGGTGGCTCGGCAGCAGCGCTCGCAGCCGGGTTTTCAGCGCTTGAACTCGGCAGCGACATCGGCGGGTCGATCCGCATTCCAAGCCATTATTGCGGGGTCTACGGGCACAAGCCGACCTATGGCATCGTCTCCGCCCGTGGCCATATTCCGCCCGCGCCCGGTGAACTGTCCGCTGCCCCTTTGTCCGTATGCGGGCCCCTCGCGCGCAGTGCGGAGGATCTGGAACTGGCGCTGGGATTGCTGGCCGGGCCGGGCGGTGCGACGGCAAATGCATGGTCGCTCGCACTGCCCAAGGCCCGCCATAATCATTTGAAGGATTTCCGCGTCGCTGTCTGGACGGGCGGTTATCCGGTGGACGACACATATGCCGCTCTGATCGAGGAATTCGCCGGTAATCTCGAGCGGGAAGGCGCCAGCGTCACGCGGCTGGCCAAGACCCCCGACCATCTCGAAGGGACCGATGCGCTTTATCTCGACATGCTCTTTGGCGTGATCGGATCGGGTTCGCCTGAAGCTGAACTGGCGGCCTATAAGGCAGTGGCGGACGGTAAGCCGGCGGGAAGCTATGAAGCGCGCCTGGCACGGGCAACCCACCAGTCGTTGCGCGACTGGGCAGGCCTCGCCAGCCGGCAGGCGAAGCTCTTTGCCGATTGGGAGCAATGGTTTTCCAATTTCGATGTCCTGCTGTGTCCGGTGTCGATGAATGTTGCGTTTCCGCACATGACGGAAGACGGCCACGGCCCCATCGCCCAGCTAAACCGCACCCTGAGTGTCAGCGGTGGGAAACGGCCTTATCTCGACAATCTGCTCTGGCCGGGAGTGGCCACGCTCGGGCACCTGCCCAGCACCGTCCGTCCGCTCGATGGCCGTGTGGATGGAATGCCCGCGGGCATTCAGATCATGGGCGCCCAGCTCGAAGACCATACGACCATCCGGTTTGCGCAGCTCTGCGATGAAGCGTTCGGCGGCTTCAGCGCGCCGGAATTATCCGCGACAGAGGCATGACTCAAAACCGTTGCCCGTACCCCGGGCAACGAAATCGGCGGCGCTGTGCCGTCAAAAAAGAACCCAACGGAGGAGGGGGCATATGAAGATCGGAACAATGTTGAGCTGCGGGGCAATCGCCTGTTGCTTAAGCGTAGGCACTGCAGTCGCCCAGGATGGCCCACCGCCGGGCATGCCGCCGCTGCCGCCCGGTGTGCTTGCCCAGATCAATCTCGGCCAGGCCGGATTGCTCGGGTCGTTCTATTCCAATGAGCAATGGGGCACGACGCAGGGCCGCATCGGCCAATCGCGTAGCACTATCGGCGCAGCGACCGCGCCAGGCGGGTCCACCACCGGCTACAAGGATGCCAGCACGGATGCCGTCCTGCCTTTCTCGGTGCTCAAGGCTTTGCCCGACGGCAATTCTTATCTGCGGTTTGTGGCGACACTTGCCGCGCCCAATGGTGCGCCCAACCAGGTGCAGCAGAACGCATTCAATCCCAGCGCCAGCCTTCAATATATGACCTTTCCGAGCGTCGACACGATGGTGAGCGCTGGTGCCTTTATAGAACGCGCCGACGTCGCGATCGCTGGGACTGGCACACTTCCCGGCACAATTGAGCGAAATGGGTTCGGGATCCGCGGCGACGTGCTGCACAGGTTCACTGACAATTGGGGCGTCTCTGCACGGGCGGAATACTCTGTGGGCGAGTCCGACCTTCAGATTCCCGCCATCGGCTACAGCCATGTTCAAGGCGACAATCGGTTCTACGCCCAGACGGAACTCGTTGGGACCTTCGGCGCCGACGACATTGCCTTTATGCCGGAGGGTTGGGTACTCCGCCCGATCCTCGGGGCGAACTTCCAGCGCAACTTCATCGAGGCCACCGCGGACAGTTTTGGTGCCGTATCCTCCGGCGTGGTGGGCGATACCGAGGATTACGGCATGGTTTGGGGCAGCCTTGGGGTGCAGCAACAGGCGGCGCCCGGCCAGTGGGCCCTGAACGCCTCGCTCGGGTTGGAGCATGAATATATCAACGACCTCAACGCCTACGTGGACGAGAGCACATATGTCGTCGGCTCAGTCGGCGCATCGATGATGACGAGTGACGGTCACCAAGTCGTGCTTGGCTATACCCGGCACCAGGGCTTGAACGGCAACCGTTCGAACCAGACGCTGCTGGCGTCCTTCAACGTCTCGTTTTGAGCGATCAGCCCATCACCCCTGCACGAGTGCTGCGATCTCTCTGGGAGCGGGCGGCTTCGTCAGCAGGGGCGTCAGGGTGAGCCGGGCGACGCGGGCCGGGAAATCGTCCCGCTCATAGTCCGTGGCAAAGCGTCCTGCGCGGCCTTGCGCCGCGTAGGACGCAAGCCCGTGGGCGGAAAGGACGAGGTAGGACGCGAGCTTTTCGGGGTCAGCCTTCATCACGATACCGGCCTCCTGACATCTGACAATGGCCGCTGTCAGGTTGCCGAACGCCTTGTCGTCTTCCACAACCCGGTCGCTCCCGGTGCCCGCGGGCGGTAAATCCGGACTGAACATCAGAACGAAAAAGCCCTCATTTTCCTGTGCGAAACGGACATAGGCTGTGCCGAGCGCGTAAAGTTGCGCGAGCGGATCGTCTCCCG
The DNA here is from genome assembly GCF_044811015.1 of Pelagibacterium halotolerans. Classification (GTDB taxonomy): domain Bacteria; phylum Pseudomonadota; class Alphaproteobacteria; order Rhizobiales; family Devosiaceae; genus Pelagibacterium; species Pelagibacterium halotolerans_A. Next base: position 1,105,819 of record NZ_CP085243.1, on the reverse strand, counting down.
CCTTGCTCATAGCGGTCAGTTGATAGTCGGTCAGCTTGCGAAAGCCCTCGGTCGCCAGAGCGTCGAGCAGGCTGGCCTTGTCGGGGAAGTGCCGATAGGCCGCCGAATGGCTGACCCCGAGCTTTGCCGCCAGTTCGCGCAGCGAAAATGAGGGGGATTTGCGCTCGACCGTCAAGGCGAGCGCCGCCATCAACAGGGCCTGGCGCAGATCCTTGTGATGATAGCCAGACTTTTTCTCGATCGTCAGTGCAGGCATGGATATCTGAAGGTAGTTGGCATACTGAGGCTACACTACCCTCTAAAGGGCAGCGTGTTGACCCCTAAACCGCCCTGTTTTGGGTCGGCGACCGACCTCCACCATCGGCGACCAGTACGGTTCCGGTGACAAACGATGCGTCATCGGAGGCAAGAAACAGGCAACAGGCGGCGATCTCGTCGGGCTCGGCCACCCGCTTGAGCGCGATCCGGGAGGTGAGCTGCGTGAACTCGTCCTCCGGCGTCGTCCCGTTGGCCCGTGCCGCTTCCACCATTTCGTATTCGCTCATCGGTGTGCGGACCCAACCCGGCGCGACCGCATTGGCGCGGATGCCGTCCGCCCCGTGGGCGTAAGCAAGCGTGCGGGTCAGGGAAACCAGCCCCGCCTTGCTCGCGGCGTATGCGGCGTTGGCCGGGCTGGCGTTGAAGGCAGCGACTGAAGCGATGTTGACGATGGCACCGCCCTGGCGCTTGAGGAGCGGCAGCGCTGCGCGGCAGACTTTCATCGCGCCGGTCAAGTTGACGGCAAAGCTCTTTTCCCAGCTCTCGTCGGAGACCGTTTCGGGTTCGTCGAGAAGAATGATCCCCGCCGCGTTGACGACGATGTCGAGGCGCCCGTCGCAGGCGTCGACGGCGCGCTCTACGTTGCTGCTTTGAGTGACATCGCCATGTATCGCCGTGCCACCGGTCAACGCCGCGGCTTCATCGAGGTCGGGGCCGCCGAGCCCGAACAGGATGACGTGTGCCCCCTCATTGGCGAACCGCATTGCCGTGGAGCGTCCCATCCCTGTCGCGGCGCCCGAAATCAGGGCCGTGCGGCCTGTAAGTTTTCCGCTCATCGGAGCCCCCATTGGTTTTCTACCGCATAGCCGGTCTCCGGCAGGGTGGAGCCGCCATCGACGATAAGCGTCTGCCCGGTGACATATTTGGCTTCCCGAGAAGCCAGATACAGCATGGCGTTGGCGATATCGTCCGCCTCGCCCATGCGGCCCATCGGAACGTAGCGGGAGATCTCCGCCTGTTTCTCGGGTGTACTCAGGGTTCCGCGCCCCGGTTTTGCGATAAAGCCCGGTTCGACCCCGTTCACGGTGATCCCGTCGCGTGCCACCTCGAAGGCCGCGCCGCGCGTGAAGGCATTTACGGCGGCCTTGGCGGCGGAATAATGCGCGCCGCCGCCCATGGCCACACGGGCCGATACCGAGGAGGTGACGAGAAGCCGGCCATATTCCTGGCGGCGCATATGCGGAATCGCCGCCTGAACGAGCCATATGAAGGCTCTAAGGTTGATATCGAGCGCGTCCGCCAATTGGCTCTCGGTCAACTCCTCGACACCCGCCCAGGGACAGCCACCGGCGTTATGGACGAGAATATCGAGCCGGCCTTTCCCCCCTACAGCCTCATCCACGAGGCCTTTAAGCGCCGCGCGCTCCGAGCCGGGCCAGGGTAGTGTGCCGGCTGAGAGCCCACGGCCGCACAGAGCGTCGGCGACTGCCTGCGCCGCCTCCGCCGTGCGGTTGACGATTGTCACGTGAGCGCCGTGTTCAGCCAGCCGCGTCGCGATGGCGGCGCCAATGCCGCGTCCGCCGCCGGTCACCAGAGCAATTTGACCGGAAAGATCGAAGGCCATGTCAGGCCAGCCCCGCGTCAGTGAGTTTATCAACGAAGCGCGCGAAAACCTCGGTGTGGCGATCCACATCTGCGGGCTCGGTCGCGGGGCACATGAGGAACATGGTGTGGAAGGGTGTCACGAGTATGCCCTCGTTCATGTAAAAGGCGTGCAGCAGCGTTTCGAGATCGCTGCGCCGGGTGGCGCGGAAATCCGCGGCGTTCCGTGGCGGGTCGGGCGCGAACATGATTTCGACCCGCCCACCGATGCGTGTGACGTGCCAGGGCAGGCTGTGTTTGGCGATGACGCTTTCCGCCGCTTGCGCGAGCCGTTCCGCTTGGGTGTGCATGCGCGCATAGTTCTCGGGGGTCAGCACCTCTTCGAGAACCGCGCGCATGGTCGCAACTGTCAGCGCATTGCCCGCCAGCGTTCCGCCGATGCCGAAATGGGAGGATTGGCGCTGGCGCGGATTGACGTGCGGTATCTGTTGCCACAGCCGTTCCGCCGTCTCGCGGGACAAACCGAATATGCCCGCCGGGATGCCGCCGGCTATGGCCTTTCCAGCGACGAAGATGTCGGGTTCAAGATCGTGGTCTCGCGTGTATCCGCCCGGCCCACAGGAAATCGTGTGCGTCTCATCCATGATGAGAAGCGTCCCGGTCCGCCGCGTTGCCGCCCGCACGGCGTCATGGAAGCCGTCCGCCACCGGGATCATGCCGAAATTGGTCATCAGCGGTTCCATGAGGACGCAGGCGACGTCCTCGTCCATGAGGGCTGCTTCGAGGGCTTCTGCATCGTTGAATTCGACGACTTTGCATAGCCGCGCATGATCGAACCCATTGGGGTGGATCATGTTACGCATGCCCATTTTCCCGTCGCGCAACTCCACATGGGCTTCTTCCACGCCGCCGTGGTAGCAGCCGGAGAAGACCAGTACCTTCTCGCGGCCGGTGATCATGCGGGCGATACGGATCGCGCCCCGATTGGCGTCGGTAGCCGATGTCGTGAGGGTCCAATAGGGCAGGCCGAAACGGCGTCCGAGTTCCTCGCCCACCCACAGGCTGTCCTCGGTCGGCATCATATGGGTGGTACCGCGCTCGAGCTGGCGGACGGCGGCGCGGGTTACGGCTTCCGGTGCGTGCCCGCACATGCCGCCGGTGTCTCCAAGACAGAAGTCGACATAGTTGTTGCCGTCGATGTCGCGCACATGGCAGCCGCGCGCCTCATCCACATAGATCGGAAAACCACCCGCCCAGCGGCGCATCCAGTGGGACGGGCCACCGTAAAGAAAGGTCCTTCTGCCCGTTTTCCAGGCATGCGCGGAACGGGGGTGGCTGGCCGCGAAGCGGGCTTGTTCATCGTCGATCAGATGGTCGACGATCCGGGAGACACTTGTGGTCACAGGGCAATCCACGCAGTTTTGAGATCGGTAAATTTGTCGAGGGCGTGGAGGGATTTGTCGTGGCCATTGCCCGACTGTTTCACGCCGCCCAGCGGAACAGTGGCATCCGCACCGCCATAAGTGTTGACGTGCACCACGCCCGCCTTGATCGCGCGTACCATACGATGCGCGCGTGAAAGGTCGGCGGTCCAGACGGCGGATGCGAGGCCATAGGCGGTGGCGTTGGCGAGCTGGATCGCCTCTGCCTCGTCTTCGAAGGTCTGTACGGTGAGAACCGGCCCGAACACTTCTTCGCGCGCCACCTCCATTTCGGGCGCTACGGCGTCGAGCACCGTGGGGGCCATGTAGAAGCCACCGGTATCGCGCAGGATGCGTTCTCCGCCTGTAGCGAGGATTGCTCCTTCCGCCTGCGCCTGCGCCACAAAGGAGAGATTTTTCTCAAGCTGCCCCAAACTGTTGATCGCTCCGGCCTGGGTGGTGAGGTCCAGCGGATCGCCAACCTTCATCTTCGCCGCGATGGCCGCGACTTTTTCGACGAACGCTTCATGGATAGACTGCTCAACCAAGAGACGCGATCCGGCGACACACACTTGGCCTGAATTGCGGAAAATGCCGAAGGCCGCAGTCTTGGCGGCGGCATCGAGATCCGGCGCATCGGCAAAGACCAGGTTCGGCGATTTGCCGCCCAGTTCGAGATAGACGCGCTTGAGATTGGAGCGGGCGGAGTATTCGAGCAGTTTCCGGCCAACACCCCCCGAGCCGGTGAAGGCGAGGACATCTACATCCATCGAGAGGCCGAGAGCCTCGCCAGCCACAGCGCCGCGCCCAGTGACGACGTTGAGGACGCCGTCCGGCAGGCCTGCTTCATGGCAGAGTTCAGCAAGGCGCAGAAGGGACAGCGAAGCCGTTTCCGCTGGTTTCAGAACTACCGAATTGCCCGCCGCGAGCGCCGGTGCGATCTTCCATGCACCGATCATCAGCGGGAAATTCCACGGCACGATCGCACCTACTACGCCCACGGGCTCGCGGTGGATAAGGCCCAGCACATTGTCTGGCGTCGGTGCAATCTCGCCATAGACCTTGTCGATGGCCTCGGCGTAGTAGCGGAAGGTGGCCGCCGCGCTGCCGGGCTCCGCCTTGAGCGCCATCGAAATCTCGGTGCCGTTGTCGCGCACTCCGAGCACGGCGAGCTCGAGGGCATGGGCTTCGATCAGATCGGCGATCCTGTGCATGACTTTTTTGCGTTCAGCCGGCGCCGCGCGCGACCAACTCTTCGTGTCGAACGCGCTCCGGGCCGCCGCGACGGCGCGGTCCACGTCCTGTGCCGAGGCATCGGCGATCGTCGTCAGCACTGTGCCGTCGATCGGGGAGATGACGTCCATGCGCCCGCCATCGGCACCGGGGCAGGTCTTGCCGTCGATCCAGAGATGTCCTTCGGCGACTGGTGTCGTGCGCAGGCGATCTATTGCTGCTTGATCCATCTCTTGGTCTTTCGATCAGTGCGCAGGCGGGAAGGTGATATGAAGCGTTGTAGGCGCGCGGAATTCCCAACCACGAAACTCGGGCGGATTGTCGGGATCGAGCTTGAGGTGCGGCAGCCTGGAAAGCAGGAGGCGCAGGGCAATTTCGATCTGTGCCGCGGCGAACCAGCGTCCGGCGCAGAAATGGTGGCCAAAGCCGAATGTCGCCATGCTGGTCTCTTCACGATGAATGTCGAACCGGTCGGGTGCCGCAAAACGGCTTTCGTCGCGGTTGGCGGACGCAAGGATGGCGGCAACAGGGCTGCCGGCGGGAATGGTGACGCCGCCAAGCTCGATATCGGTCTGCGCCAGGCGCATCTGCGTTCCAATGGGCGCGACCCAGCGCAGGCCTTCGGCCACTGCCTTGGGCAACAGCCTATCGGTATCGGCCAGCAGCGCCTCCATTTGCTCGGGGTTTTGCAAGAGGCCCACAAGGGTGGACCCGGCACCGTGGCCGGGCTCCTGCATGCCGCCGAGAAGCGTTACTTTGACGGAAGGCAGAATGAACTCGGCAGGCCGCGTTTCACCTTCCGGCATGTTGTGATGCAACATGTGTGAAAGGGGTGAGCTGTCCGGCGCCTCTCGGAGCCTTTCGAGCATGGGGATCGTGACTGCATCGATTTCCGCACAGGTCTTGTCGGAAATCTCCTGGCGTTTGGGGTCTTGCTCGTAGTTGATCGCGCCTTGGGACAGGCCGTGGAACCAGCGGCGCAACGTTGCCACATCGAGATCGCCGAACCCGAAGGACCGGGCGAGGCTGAGGACGGAAATAGGCTCGAAATAATCGGCCATGAGGTCCGCCCGGCCAGCGGACTCGAATTTGGCCAAGAACTCCTCCGCAATCGGCGTCACCAGAGCTTGGACATACTCCGCCACCTTACGCGGGCGATAGTGCGGATCGATGCCACCGCGCAACTGCTTGTGCTGATCGCCGTCCACGGTCAGGATCGTCGGCTTGCCGAAGGAAAGCTCTACGGGAGATGTTGGCGCTTCCGCCGTGAAGATATCGGGCGACTTCGTCACCACCTCGACGTCCTCCCAACGGGTTGCGAACCAGACGTTCGCGGCGGGAACCCACGCCACCGGGCTTTCCTGCCTCAGCCGGGCGTAGATCGGATAGGGATCGCGCTCGAGCGCCTCGATTGTGATCTCGTGTGCAATACTCATGGACGATCCTCCTCGCTCAGACATTGACGGCATCCTCCGACCCTCGTTCCGCGGCTCGCCGCGCCCTGACCGTTGCCCAGATATGCAGCCCGATGACCAGCACGAGCATGCAAAAGAGAATGAAGGCGATGGGGCGGTCGATGAAGTCCCAAGGCGTTTTGACCCGAGCCATGGCGGTGCGCAGCTTGTCTTCCATAAGCCCGCCCAACACCATGCCCAGGATGATGGGGGAGGTGGGCAATTCCAGTCGTTTCAAGATGAAGCCGAACACGCCAATCGCAGCGGCGACCGCGCAATCGGTCAGCGAGTTGCGCAAGGAATAAACACCGATCAGGCTGAATGTGAGGATCATCATCCCCAAGAAGCGGTGCGGGATGCGCATCACCTGCATGAGCAGATTGGTCGAAAACATCAAAAAGACGATGACCAGAACGTTGAGCAGCAGGAGCGCGATGTAGAGCGCCAGAACGAAGTCCATCTGCCCGGCAAAGAGCTGCGGACCGGGAATGACGTTGTGCACGTAAAAGACCGCCAGCATCATTGCGGTCAGCTCTTCCCCTGGAATGCCCAACGCGAGGAGAGGGACCATGGCGGCTGCGGGAACCGAGTTGTTGGCCGCTTCCGAGGCGACGATGCCCTCGGGATTGCCCTTGCCGAAAAGCTCCGGCGTCTTCGAGGTGCGCTGGGCGTAGGAATAAGAGAGGAATTGCGACATGAATTCGCCGACGCCCGGGATCATACCGCATACGACCCCGCAGGACGAGGCAAAGGCCGCGATCCGCTTGTAACGAAAGAGCTCTGCCAGCCCTTGCAGAAAGCGTCCGCTCACGGGCGGCATCTTATGGCTTGCATCGCGTCCGGTCAGAAGCAGGAACGCCTGAGAGAGGGCGAAAAGCCCGATCACCACAACGATGAGATCGATACCCGAGGTCAGCCAGGTCGCCCCGAAGGTGAATCGTTGGGTGTAAGCCGTTGGCTCCAATCCAACGGTGGCAAGGAAAATGCCAAAGCCCGCCAGCATGGCCGCGCTCAGGATCTGGCCGCGATGCGTGAGGACGACCAATACGATGCCGAGAAGTGCCGCGAGGAAAATCTCGCGTGCGCCGAACATTGGCGCGACTTCCGCCAAAAGCGGTGCCATCAGCATAAGGCAGAGAATCGAGAAGATGCCGCCGAAAAAGGATGCCGAATAGGCGAGCGAAAGCGCGCGACGGCCTTCGCCGCGCTTGGTCATCGGAAAGCCGTCATAGGTGGTGAGCGCGTTGACGGGGGTTCCGGGCGTGTTGATGAGAATGGCTGGAATCGCTCCGCCGAACATGGAAGAGCCGTAAATCCCGAGGAGGGCGGTCAATCCCACGATTGGTTCGAGCGAAAAGGTTGCGGGCAACATGATGGCAATGGCCACGGCCGCGCCGACACCCGGCATTGACCCCACGACGACACCGCCGATGGAGCCGACCAGCAGCGCCAGGATCACGTCCGGACGGCCGATAATGGCAAGGCTTGAAAGCAGAAGGTCCATCGCCGGTCCTCAGAAATAGCGGAGCATGAAGTAGCGGGCGGAGGCGGGCAGGTATTCGTAGATAGCACCGCCCGGGATTTTGACGTTCAGTGCCGACTTGAAGAACAGCACGACCCCCAGTCCGAATAGCGCCGCCACAAGGAAGATGCGGGTGGAGCGATAGCCGGCGCGCCAGGTTAGAAACAGGCAGAAAACCACAGTCGAGAGCAGGTATCCGGCGTAGGGCACCGAGGCGACGTAGATGAGATACCAGAGCACATATTCGAGCGATGAAACCCAAACCAGGGCCTCTCGCCACCGTCCGGGGGTGCGACGACTGCGGCTCGTCCACCACAGGTGCAGCGCGCCGAAAATCGACATCGTCCCGAGTCCGACCAGTGGCCATAGACGCGGCTGTGCCGACCAGCCTTTCCCCTCAAGCCACGTCGTCTGTTCGCCAATCTGGCTGATGAGCAGAAGAGCGATGATCAGGATCAGAATGGCGAATAGAAGTTCGCCGGGCTTTCGGGCATTGGGGAAGACGTGCGGCTTTGCGTTTTCGTGTTCCATGGTGCGTCCGGTAGCAGCGAGGCAGAGTGATGAGGCAAAGACGGGGGCCGGTTCGCCCCCGCTTCCAAGGACAACTGATCCTAGTGGGCCTCGATCAGAGTGTTGATATCATTCAAGGTCGCTGTATCGCCTTGAATTTGCCGGACAGATTGCTCTGCATCCATCCAATAGATCAGGGCACCGGTGTCGGCTGCCAATTGCTGCGCGCGCTCGGAAGCCATAGTCTCCTGCGCAACCGCGATGATCTTGTCGCGCACGTCCTGTGGCGTGTCTTTATGCACGAACAGACCGTTCCACAGGTTGAGATTGAGTCTGGGGGTGACCTCGCCGAGCATCGGCACGTTGTCAACGACCTCTAGAGGTTCCTGGGTAATGGATGCCAGAATTTTTACTTGATCGAGGCAGGGGAAAATCTGCTGAATCGTGGTGTTGATGACTTCGAAATCGCCTGAAGCGAGCGTATTGCAATCCAGCGCGGCGCTCGATGCGTCCGTCCCCCATTCAAAGCCCATGATTTTCGACGCCGCGAACGTGGCCTGCGTCGGTACAAGGAACGAGCCGAAGTGGCCGAGGGAAACCTCGTTTTCCCGCGCGTAGTCGGCGAGCTCTTCCATCGTGGAGTATGGCGCATCTGCGTCAGTGGCGATGACGAAGGGGTAGGTCAGAAAAATGCCGAGAGGCTCAAACGGGGAATCCGCAAGGGCCGGGATACCGACCTCCGGTCCGATGATAGGGACGTCCATCACGAAAGACCCGATCGTATAGCCGTCCGCCGGCGCAACCGCCACATCCACCGCGCCGGGGAAGGGACCGCCTTCGCTGGGTTTGTTCACGACGGCGGCGGCGACACCGTACTTTTCCTGGAAGTCTTCCGCAATCATGCGGGTGAGCACGTCTTCCAGATCGCCGGGCGGAAATGGCACCACAAAGCTCACCGGCTTTTCAGGATACTCGGCATATGCCGGAATTGCGGCGGCAAGCGCCAGAACGCTCGCCGCAAGTGGAAGCAGAATGTTTGTTTTCATCGAAGGTCCCTCTCTTTGGTATCTGCGCCGGCGGTGTGTAGCGGTGGCGCCGTTAGCTTTACGCATGTCGTCGGTTCATTATTTGAACCTGTATTTTAAATATAGACTTGCAAGGATCGCGCGCCTCTGTCAAGGTATTTCGCATGTTAAGTATATGGAGTTGAGATGAGCACGGTGGGCAAGGCGCTTGCGTTGCTGGAGGTATTTGACGTCGGCGGACTGGAACTCGGACTGACCGAGCTGTCGCGCCGGGCAGGCTATGACAAGGCGACTGTCCGGCGGCTGCTTGTTGCCCTGTCGAGCCACGGGTTCATCGAGCAGGACAGCGAAACCCGCCTTTATCGCCTGGGCGCCGGTTTGACCCGGCTGGCGCGCATCCGTGAAGTCCGGTTGCCTCTCCTCCAGACAGCACTGCCCTTCCTTCGCGCATTGGCGGAGGAAACGGGCGAGACTGTTCATCTCGCTGAAGCCGGAAACGGAACGCTGGCAACCATTCATGTCGAGCACCCGGCGCGTGCCAACAGGGTCAATGTTGACGTGGGCGCTTTTCTGCCGCTGCATTCGACGGCATCCGGAATAGCGTATTTGGCGCAGGCGCACCCCTCCATACGCAAGGAGGCACTGGCGCAGCCGCTTACTGCGTTCACCGTGCACACAGTTACCGATCCGGCTGCCCTTATGTCCATTATCGAAGCGACCCGGCGGCAGGGCTATTCCACCAATGCCCAAGGCTATGAGGAGGGCGTCTACAGTGTCGCCGCAGCGATATTGGGTGCGGATGGTTTCGCGCTCGGTACGCTGGCGGTTGCCGCGCCCCTGGCGCGAACGCCCCAAGCCTCCGTATCGGCGCGCGGACGGGCCGCGGCCCAAGCGGCGCGGGAGATTTCTGAATTGCTCAATGGCGACCGCAGATATGGCGTCGCGCTGCGGGCTTGAGGTTGATAGAGGAGTTAGGGATGGGGGAAACGCCCAGGATATTGGTGATCGGGACCGGTGACACCAAGGCCGACGAGCTCGAATTTATCCGCAAGTGCCTTACCGAGGCAGGAGGCGTGCCGCTGATGCTCGATGTCAGCATTCTCGGCGACCCGCCATATCAGCCAGAATTTGACAAGCACGAAGTCGCCGCCGCGACGGGAACGACGGTCCCGGACATCATTGCGCTCGGCGACGAGAACGAGGCCATGACGGCAATGTCGGATGGAGCGGCGCGCCTTGCGCGCAACCTTCACGACGAGGGAAAAATTGACGGTATGCTGGCGATCGGCGGCACCATGGGGACAGATCTGGCGCTCGACGTCGCGCTGGGTCTGCCCATCGGCGTCCCGAAATTTGTGGTCTCGACCATCGCCTATTCACACCTCATTCCCCCCGATCGCATCGCCCCGGATTTGATGATGATCCTTTGGGCCGGTGGTCTCTATGGATTGAATTCAGCGTGCAAATCGGTTCTGGCCCAGGCCTGTGGCGCGGTGGTCGGCGCAGCGCGCGCCAGCAAGATCGACACGAAGCGGCGCCCGGTGGTGGCGATCAGCTCGCTGGGCAAGAGCTGCCTCACCTATATGGTCGCGCTTTGTCCCGAGCTCGAGAAGCGTGGTTATGAACCGGTGGTATTTCATACCACCGGCATGGGCGGGCGTGCCCTTGAAGGGCTTGCGGCACAAAATGCATTGGCTGCAGTCATGGATTTCAGCTTGCAGGAAGTGGCCAATCACCTGGCAGGTTCAGTCGTCACCTCCGGGGCCGACAGGCTGGAGAACGCCGGTCGTTCCGGCACCCCGCAAATCGTTGCGCCCGGCGCCATAGATATGGTTGATTTTCCCACCTGGCAGCCAACGCCCGAGGGATACGAGGATCGCCCCTATCATGCCCATAACCGCTTGATTGCCTCGGCGACGAGCGATGGGGAAACGCGCCGCCGTGTTGCGCGCGCCATCGGGGAGAAATTGGGCGTCGCTCAGGGGCCGACCGCCTTCATTCTGCCGACGGGCGGTATCGAGCAGTGGGATCAGGAAGGCGAGCCGCTCTACGAGCCCGAAGCGCTCGCGGCCTTTGTCGATGAAATGCGTCGAGCCGTTCCGGCTGGCGTTGCGCTCCATGAACTCGAAGAACACATCAACAGCGCTGCCTTCGTCGCCAAGGCCCTCGAGATTTTCGACGCGTGGGTGGCCGAAGGCGTCGTCCCGCCCGGCGTACCAGCGCGACCGGAGACCGTGGTATGACGCAACCCCAAGCCCTGGTGCTCGACTTCGGCGGAGTCGTCACGCGTACCCTTTTCGAGACGCACGATGTGACGGAAAAGGCGCTCGCGCTGGCGCCGGGCAGTCTCACGTGGCGCGGCCCGTTCGACCCGGCGTCCGACCCGCTCTGGCAAGCCATGCAAGCCGACGAGATCAGCGAACGCGACTATTGGCTGACCCGTACGCGCGAAGTCGGCAAACTTGTTGGCGAAGACTGGGACCGGATGGAAACCTTCGTCAAGCGCGCCCGCGGTGCCGACCCGGACGCCACAATCCGGCCCGAGGCGGTGGCTGCGATAAAACGCGCGCATGAGAGCGGTGTCCGGTTGGCCATCCTGTCCAATGAACTGGACCTCTTCTACGGGACCGAACTTCGCCAACGGCTTTCGATCATCCCGCTTTTCGAGACAATCGTCGATGCCACCTATACCGGCATTCTAAAGCCCGACCCGAGGGCCTACGCCGCCGTCGGGGAGGCGCTGGGCTTGCCACTGCAGGCGTGCGTTTTTGTCGACGACCAACAGCGCAACGTCTCCGGCGCCAAAAAGGCCGGCATGCGGGCGGTCCATTTCGATGTGCTTGCGCCCCGTCAATCCTATGCCGAAGCCCTCACCCATTTCGGCCTCGTTCTTTAAATTTCCAAGGAAGTTCCATGCGCGACAGCAATTTTCTCATTGAACAAAACGGCAAGCCGATCTGGCATCCCATGGCCCATCCGGCGGAAATGCGGAAGGCTCCGCCGCGCGTCATCATGAAGGGCGAGGGGACCCATATCACCGATATCGAAGGCCGCACCGTGCTCGATGCCGTGGGCGGGCTGTGGAACGTCAATCTGGGTTACAGTTGCGATCCGATAAAACGTGCGATTGCCGAGCAGCTCGATGCGTTGCCTTATTATTCGGGGTTTCGCGGCACCTCGACTGGCCCCTCGATCGAACTGGCCTATGAGTTGGTCGAGTTCTTTGCCCCGGACGGAATGGCAAGAGCGTTCTTCACATCCGGGGGATCGGATTCGGTGGAAACCGCGCTCAGGCTGGCCCGGCAATATTGGAAGATTCGCGGGCAGGGAGACCGGACGAAATTCATCGCCTTGAAAAAGGGCTATCATGGCACCCATTTCGGCGGTGCGTCGGTAAATGGCAATGCCAATTTCCGGCGGAACTATGAGCCTTTAATGCCGGGCGTGTTTCATGTCCCGGCGCCCTATACCTATCGCAACCCGTTCGATGAGACCGATCCCGAGCGGCTGGCCCGGCTTTGTGCCAAGGCGCTGGAAGATGAAATCGCCTTCCAGGGAGGCGATACCATCGCGGCGTTCATAATGGAGCCGGTGATGGGCGCGGGCGGGGTGATCGTACCGCATGAAAGCTTCATGCGGCTGGTCCGCGAGATTTGTGACCGGCACGAGATCCTGCTGATCGCCGACGAAGTCGTGACCGGTTTCGGGCGCGCTGGCGCATGGTCCGGTTCTCGCCTTCACGGTGTAAAGCCGGACATGATGACTATCGCCAAAGCGGTCACCTGCGGCTATTTCCCGCTTGGGGCGGCGATGATCGGGGAGAAGGTCGCCGATGTGTTCGAGGCTGACAAGACCAGCTTCGGCTCCATTGGGCATGGCTACACCTATTCCGGCCATCCGGTTGGCTGCGCCGCCGGGCTTGCAGCGCTTGCCGAAACCCGGCGCCTGAAGGTCGACGAAAACGCCGCTGCGCGCGGGCTTGAGCTGGCGGACATGCTCGAAGGGCTCAAACGCAAGCACGCGGTCATTGGCGATGTTCGCTACAAGGGGCTCATGGCGGCGTTGGAACTTGTATCCGATCGCGAGACCAAGAAGCCGGCCGACAAGGCGATCATGGGGAAGGTTTCAGATGCGGCGTACGACGCCGGCGTCATGCTGCGCGTGTCCGGTTCCAACATCATCCTCTCCCCTCCGCTTGTCCTCAGTGCCAGAGATATCCGAAAGATCGGCGAAGCGTTGGATACTGGCTTGCGTTGCGTGGGGTAAGGTCTCATGCCTCTTGCGCCCGGCGTACTTCGGGGTCTTGAAGACACCCCGTCGATGGGCGCTATTAAGGTTCTAGGAACCGCCGAGAAGGGACTGCGCAGGGGGGCGACGATCCGGGCGATCGCTGTGGCACCGGATTCTGCGCCGCTCGTTGGCATCGACGTCAACCATACAGCGCGCTTTGCTTTTGCTTGGGCTCGTCGAAACGTTGGTGGCGACCTATGTTGAGCCCGGCCTTACGCTGGTGGCAACCTACGCGATTTTTCTGGCGATTCTGTTGTGGCGGTCCTCGGGGCTCTTTGAAAAGGTGGTGCGCAAATGAGCCGTACCATCTCCGGGATTGTGCTTATCCTTGCCGCGCTCGCGGAGCTTGCCTGGTTGCCACCGCCGCTCGGTGCCTGGGGCGTGGGATTGCTGCTGGGAATGACAGGCTATGTCCTGCTCGCAAGCGCCTGGGCGCTTTTCTCCGGGCCGACGCGTTATGTGTGTCGCTTGCGACCGACAGTATTTCCTTTAGCTGGGCCATCGACCCATTGACGGTCCGCGTGACCGCAACCCGGCTGATCGCCCTCGTTTCAGGCATCGTGGTCACGGTTGGGATGGGGCTTTTCCTCAGCCGGACGCGAACCGGCCTGATGATGCGGGCGCTGGCGGATAACCGCCAGGTGGCCCCGCTTCACGGGTTCAACGGCGCGGTTACGTTCTGATCGATCACGATGTCGATCTCATCCATGCGGTCTGCGTGCAGACGATGGTGCTCGATTTCGGCAAGCTCATCGCAGTCGGCGAGACCCGAAAGGTTTTCATCGATCCGGTGGTGCGCGCGGTCTATCTGGGCGTCGATGAGGAACTGGCATGAGTACATTGAGCATTCGCGATTTGGCCATTAGGCGCGGTGGAAAGCAGGTGGTTCACGACCTGGCCTTCACCTTGCAGAGTGGCTGCATCACTGCGCTGCTCGGTGCCAACGGTACGGGCAAGAGTTCGCTGGTGCTGGCGGGGTTTTGCCTGTTGCGGCCGGAACGGTCGAAATCGATGGCGTTCCGCTGGCGGGAAAGACGCCCGAGGCGAACCGGTCGGCAGGTGTCGCCGCCGTGCCGGAGGGGCATAGGTTGCTCAGCGGGCAGAGCGTCGAGGACAATCTGCATGCTGCCGGTTTCCAGCACACACCGGCTGATGCGGCCCGGGCGGTCGAGGATGTGTTCGCCATCTTTCCCGAACTGGCCGAGCGCAAGACGCAGCGCACCGGCTCGATGTCGGGTGGTCGGCAGCTGATGCTGGTATTGGGGCAGGGGCTCGTGGCGCGGCCCAAATTCATTCTTGTCGATGAGATGTCCCTGGGGCTGGCGCCGCTGATCGTCAAGCGGCTGACGGGCGGGCTGGTCAACCTGACGGAAGATGGTGTCGGGGTGTTGCTGATCGAGCAGTTTACAGCGCTGGCGTTGAAAAACGCTGTCGAGGTTCACGTGATGTCGCGCGGGCGGTTCACATTATTGGGCGAGCCGCATCTGCTCAACACCAGTCCCGATATTTTGCATAAGGCCTATCTCGCCTGACGGCGCGAAACCAATCGGAACCTGTGGCATACGTCTGGCAGGCGTGTGGGCGGCGAGGGTAGTAGTCCTCTTCGCTATTGGACTGGAGCGTCTTGCTTATCTCCGACCTGAGCGAAATTCGTAATCGTAACGTCACCTTCGGTGAACTTGGCCACGATCTTGAGTTGCCCGCCCATTGCCTCGATATAGGAGCGCAGGTTTGAGACATACATGTCCGTTCGGCGCTCCATTTTCGCAATGGCCGGCTGATTGACGTTTAAAGCTTCACTCAACGCCTGTTGCGTCAACGCACGAGCTTGTCGCAACTCATATAAAGGCATCGCTGTACGCAAGGCGGCCTTCTTGACCTCGACACGCTCGCGGCGGTCCGAAGTAAAGTCCTTGGTGAGATCGTTAAAAGAACGACGTCCACTCATTTAATCAACCCCTCCCTCCGCTTGTCGCCTCATGTCGAAGATCATGGAAGTGTAGATCCCTGACTCTGCAACCGCGCCGAAAAGCTGTTCCCACCGACCTGCTGTTATGTGGAAAGACCCGTCCTTTACCGCGCGTGACGATCTTTTGTTCCAAGGGCATCTGCCAGGTGTCATACCCGGTCAGATTGATCAGCGGCACGCGTTGATGGTTGCCAACTTTACGCCTGGGGTCTTTGCGATCGCGAATAGTGGCAACGCGCCTCTTAAGATCAACGTCAGCCCAGTGCAGGGAACAAATCTCTGCTTGCCTCATGGCTGTAGCAACTGCAAACCGGATGATTCCCCATGGGGATGAGTTGGCGTGGATTGGATTCGAAATGATCAATCAGATTTTCAAGCTCGGATTCCAGAGGCCTGCGATCGCGCTCGTACGAACGACCGATGAGGCCCAGTCGTGTAAGCGCTACGCGTGCAAGACGCACGTTCTCCGCAGAAACGTCAATGCCATGAACCGCAGCAGCGTGAGTGATGATCGTCCGCAGAAATGAGAAATCGATAGCCAGAGTTGCGGGGCCAGCCCCCTCCTTGGCACGGGTTCGTCCATACTCAACAAGCCGTTCTCGAGTGAGATCACGGATGCGAACCTTTCCGATCTTGGCCTTTAGCGCCTCCATCACCGCTGCCTTAGAGCGACGGATAGGCCGCCCGACCTCGTGCATGTCCTCAAGGTGCAAAGCAATCAAATCGGATAGCAGCTTAACCTGGCTCTTTTTCAGCGCGGACGGCTCTTGGCCTTTGTCGATCCGTCGCTCGATATCGAGGGCCCACTCTTCGGCGTCCTTTCGTCTTCGAAAGGTCTCGGATATATATCGGCCCTTGCGCCGGACTTGCACCCGCCAATTCCCGGACCCCAGTTTTACGAAGGTCGCCATTGCGTGTGCACTCCTTTCCGTCGTGTGCGCTGTGTGTGCACAGAGAGATCAAAAGTGGTACAAACGTGTGCAATTTGGTCCAAAAACCAGTGCACACGTTCTCGGTTAGTCCCATGATAATGCAGGAATAATGCAGTATAATCAAGCACATAGATTCTCCATTGCACCCATGATGGACTGGACGGACCGGCATTGCCGCTATTTGCACCGGCTTTTGACCAGGCGGGCGCTCTTGTTCACGGAGATGGTGACGAGTGCGGCGGTGACGCACGGAGATACCGAGCGGTTGCTGGCCTATGACGAGACCGAGCATCCGATCGCCGTTCAACTCGGTGGGTCCGATCCAGATGAACTCGCGCGGGCGGCCGCGATTTGCGACCGGAATGGGTTTGATGAGATCAATCTCAATGTCGGTTGCCCGTCCGATCGGGTGCAGTCGGGACGGTTCGGCGCGTGCCTGATGGCCGAACCTGAACTGGTCGCAGATTGCGTGCGGGCGATGATCGATGCGACAGACACGCCGGTGACGGTCAAATGCCGGATCGGGATTGACGATCAGGACAGCGAGGAGGATCTCAATCGCTTCGCCGACGCGGTACTTCCCGCCGGCATCGATGCGCTTTACGTCCATGCGCGCAAGGCTTGGCTGCAGGGGCTTTCGCCCAAGGAAAACCGGGATATCCCGCCGCTCGACTACGAGCGGGTCTACCGGCTCAAGCAGCGGCTCGGCGATTTTCCCGTGATGATCAATGGTGGGATCACTTCGCTCGACGATAGCGCTTTGCATCTCGAACACGTCGATGGCGTCATGCTCGGGCGGGCAGCATATCACGATCCGATGATCCTTGCGGATGTCGACGCGCGCTTTTTCGGTACGACGGACCCCGCGCCGCGCCTCGGAGATATCGCCGAGCCGATGATGGCCTATGCCGAACGCGAGCTGACGAAGGGCGCGCGGCTTAACCAGATCACGCGGCATATGCTTGGGCTCGCCAACGGGCTGCCCGGCGCACGCCGCTTCCGGCAAATCCTGAGCGTTGACGCCGCCAAGCCTGGCGCCGGACCCGAGGTGATCGCCGATGCCTTCGCGTGCGTGAATATCGACACGGTCCACGAGAAAGTTGCCTGAGCGGTCCTGCCGAAACCAGGGCCTGTTAACCCCTATCCATAAGTGTTAACAGGCTTTGGAAAACACACCTATTCGTCCGATGGCCTTTAAGCCTCGGTGTCAAATAACGTGAGCGGTATGCGGCGAGACGCGCCTCATACTGATTATATAAATGCGAAGCGAGCCTCGCCGCATACGTCCGGGATTTTTGGCTTGGCGTCCGCTCGGGCTGGGGCCAATCCCCGCCAGGTTTCCCCGGTGACCACAGGATCGCTGTGGCTGGCCACGGTGACGTTTGGGCCTCCGCTGGGACGACTCCCATCGGACCCGGACCGGTCCCGCCCAGATATTCGTGGTACCTGCGCTCATCACAAGCGAAACCGTACGGACAGTATCGTTCAGCTTGAAGGTGCGGAGATAACTTTGTGCCAAAGGCTTCTATCGGATTGCATTTTCGATTGACCCCGCCGGGTCAACCCGGCGTCACGTTTCAGCCCGCTGTTTCGTCATAGGGACAGATAGACGAAACGAAAGGACGTGAGATGAACATCCTCATTGCCGGTGGCGGCTACGCTGGTGCGGCAGCGGCACTGCGGCTTGCGCGTCGGAAACCGCGCGCCGCGCGGATCGTGCTCGTTAATGACTCGGAGCACTTTATAGAGCGTATTCGGATGCATCAGGTCGCAGCAGGGCAAGCGCCGGTCCCGCGCTTCCTTTCGGCACTGCTCAAGGGCACCGGGGTTGACCTGGTTGTTGGCCATATCGAAAGCATAGATGCCGAACGCCAAACGCTGACCGTCGAGGGAAAGCCGCACGATTGGGATCGGCTGGTCCTCGCTCTCGGATCGCGCACCCGCGCACCCGAGACCAACGACATGCACACGCTCGATCCCGGCAATGCCATTCCGCTTCGCGACCGGCTCCGCGCGCTTGCGCAGACGGGGCGGGGCCGTGTGGCGGTTGTCGGTGGCGGGTTGACCGGCATAGAAGCGGCGACGGAAATTGCCGAAACGTGGCCCCATCTCGACGTGCGGCTGATCAGCCGCGGGCCCGTCGGGAGCGGATGGTCGGTGCCCGCACGCGACTATCTTCTGAGCGCGCTCCACCGGATGGGCGTGACGCTCGAGGAAGGGCGTTCGGTAACGGAGCTGGCCGAATTTTCCTGTGACCTGAGCATCTGGACCGCCGGCTTCACCGTGCCACCCTTGGCGCGAAATGCCGGCCTTGCCATCAACGGCGCCGGTCAGGTTATGGTCGATCCGTTCTTGCGTTCGCTCTCGCACCCCAACGTCTACGCAGCGGGCGATATCTGCGCGCCGGCGGTCGATCCGGGCGATCCGATGCCCCTAGGCTGCAAAAGCGCGCTGCCTTCGGGCGCGCATGCCGGCGACAACCTGACCCGCGAGATTGCCGCGGGCCAAGGTGGTGATCCGATGCTTGAGCCGTTCGATTTCGGGTTGGCGTTTTACTGCGTTAGTCTCGGCCGCCGCGACGGTCTGGTTCAATGGGCCGCGCGCAGCACACCGGACACGCCCGCCACGCCAACAGGGAAAATCCTCACGGGACGGCGCGCCGCATGGTTCAAGGAGGCAATTTGCCGGTATACATGGCGCGCGCTGGCCCTTGAAGCGAAGGGCATTCCTTTCAACTTTTCGGCCCGCACGGGTCATGCGCCACGGGCACTGCCCCATAGGCCGGTAAAAGAAGCGGACGATGAGAGAGCAGCCTGAGGCCACAATCGAAGCGCATCGGCCACGCCTGTGCGGCTTGGCATACAGGATGCTCGGCGCGGCGAGCGAAGCCGAGGATGTCGTGCAGGACGCTTACATGCGTTGGTATGCCCAGCCGCGCGGAACGGTGAAAAATCCGGCGGGGTTCCTGACCACCGCAGTCACCCGGCTATGCCTCGATCGCCTCAGAAGCGCCCGCGCGCGGCGGGAAGTCTATGTCGGCCCCTGGTTGCCCGAACCGCTTCTGACCGAAGGCGAAGACGACCGGTCTGGCGCCGAGGCCGTCCAGCCGCCTGCGGAAGCCGATCTCTTGATGGCCGAAACCGTCTCCGCCGCATTGCTCACGGCGATGGAGCAACTCTCGCCGCTCGAGCGCGCGGTATACCTCTTGCGGGAAGTGTTCGACTATTCGCACACCGAAGTGGGTGAGATCGTCGGGCGCACCGAAACCGCCTGCCGGCAGGTTCACGCCCGCGCACGCAGAGCCATGAAGGCGGCAAGGCCGCGCTTCTCGGTCGACCCCGACGAGCACCGGCGTCTCCTCGACGGTTTTATCGACGCCTGCCGTGGCGGTGACCTGCCGGGGCTCGTGGCGTTGCTGAGCGAAGACGTCGTAGCGCAATCTGACGGCGGGGGGGTGGTCAGCGCGGCGCGGCGCGTAATCGAGGGCCCCGACGCTGTGGCGAAGCTCTATATCGGCCTGACGCGACAGCTCTCAGGGGCGACACAAGTTCTCGTCCGGACAGTCAATGGCCGTCCGGCAATTCTCATCGCCGAAGGCGGCGTGCTCGTTTCGGTGATCCAGATCACGGCCGAGGACGGGCGGATCAGCAGCATCATTGCTGTGCTCAACCCGCACAAACTGGCCCATCTCGCAAGGGCGCTCGGGTTCCGCACGGTGGAGGACCGGCGCGCGGGTTAGCCTGGCTTCCTGCCGATGACGAATACGGCCTTGCCCTTGCCTGGCCGCCAATTGTGGACGATGTCGAAGCCGGCATCGGTGAAGGCCCGCAGGAGACTTTCGTGCGTCATGACGTTGATTTGGGGCAGTAGGCCAAAGGCGCGGCCTATTGGGGCGATGGCGCCGAACAGCCTCATCGGCATCGTGTCGCCAAGACAGGCCGTGCTCGTAACGAACACGCCGCCGGGCTTGAGCAGTCGATACACTTTCGCGATGACCTCGTCGCGGTTTTTGAGCAGATGCAGGACGGACAGGCCAAGGACAGCGTCGAAAGACCCGTCAGCGGCGTCGAGTGCGATGATGTCGGCGCGCTCGAAGGTGACGTTGGCGGTCCCCGCCGCCTCGGCTTTGCTCCGTGCAATCTCGAGCATGCGCGCAGAAAAATCGATGGCCCGGATGTGCTTGACGAAGGGAGCGTGCGCGATAGCGGTCGAGCCGGTCCCGCAGCCGAACTCGAGCACCTCGCTCTCGGGCGTGAAATAGGTGCGCGTGACCTTGAGTTTGGTCTGATACGCGTCCTCATCCGCTACGGGCTGGCTGGCGTATTTGTCCGCTATGTTGTCCCAGAATCTACTCAGTTCGGCCATTGCGCTGTCCGGCTTCCATTTGTCGTCGAGCAAAGCATTTCATATTCGAGGACCGCAGGGAATTGCGGAAATTTGCAGCTTCAATATACATATATGCATGAATTGGCAGGCTGTATCGTTCGATTGGAACCAGATCAGGGCGTTTCTCGCCACGGTTGAGGCGGGATCGCTGTCGGCTGCCGCGCGGGCGTTGCGGCTGACCCAGCCGACATTGAGCCGGCAGGTCGCGGCGCTCGAGGACGATCTGGGGGTGATGCTGTTCGAGCGGGTAGGGCGGTCGCTCTCGCTCACGGGAGCAGGGCGCGAGTTGCTTGAGCATGTTCGCGCAATGGGGGACGCGGCAAGCCGGATTTCGCTGGTCGCATCGGGGCAATCGCAGGCCGTCGAGGGTTTGGTGCGGATCACCGCGAGCGAATCCGTTGCGGCTTATATTCTGCCGGATATCCTGCGGCAGCTTTATGAGGTGGCACCGGGCATCCAGGTCGAGGTTATCGCATCCAACGATATCGACGATCTGATGCGGCGGGAGGCCGATATCGCGCTGCGTCACGTTAAGCCCGAGCAGGACGATCTCATCGCCAAGAGCTGCGCTGCCACGACGGCGCAGCTTTACGCTGCTACATCCTATTTCGACCGGTATGGCCGGCCCGGAACGATGGAGGATCTTGCGGACAGAGCCTTTATCGGATTTGCCGATGACGGCGGCTATCTCGCCGAGCTCAATGCGCGGGGTGTGCCCGTAACGCACCGGAACTTCAAATGGACGACCAAGAATTTCCTTGTCGCGTGGGAAATGACGCGGCAAGGGCTCGGGATTTGCATGATGATCGAGAGCATCGCGAAAACCGTGCCTGGCGTCGAACCGGTTGTGCCGGGGATAGAGCCGATCCCGGTGCCGCTCTGGCTCGTGACGCATCGCGAATTGCACACGAGCCGCCGAATCCGGCTCGTCTATGATTTTCTGGCCGAGGCGTTGGGCTAGGTCCTGCCCCTAATCGTGCAACTCGAGCGCGTTGCGGCTCACCGTGTAGCGCGAAAGCGTTTCGAGGAAGGTCATGCCCAATAGGCTCGTGTCGAGCGAACCGTCCTGGATGACGAAGGCGCGGATATTGGTGCGGGTGATGTTGCCGATGGTGATTTCATCTAAGGTGACCGGAGCGGCATAACCGGTGCCGTTGGCGGTCTGGACGGGGATTGTATAGCGCAGGGTTCCGGGGTTGAGTCCGGCGCCGGCGGCGTCCTTGGCGGTGAGAACGACGGCCGAGGCGCCGGTATCGAAGATCATGGGGATCCTGGTGCCGTTGATTTCGGCGTCGACGTGGAAGCTGCCGCCCATGGAGCGGGTGATGCGGACGTTGCCTGTCGATGGATCGACGAGTGCGGCGCCCGGCTGCAGTTCGCCCATGATCCGCTGGCCTATGTTGGAGAGTTCGAACCGGTAGGCATAGCCCAGCATCAGAACCCCGGCGATGGTAACCCAGATGACCATGTTTGCGGCCGCCTGGCCCCAGCGCTGCCGGCGCCCGATCACCGCCGAAGCGATCAGCGTCCCGATGACGAGCAACGGGATAACCTGAGCGGTTTCGCCCTGGGTAAGTCCGAACAACGCGCCGGCATCCGCGCTGATGGCGAGCGCAAGGCCGATGGTGATCAGAAGGGCTATGGCGACAATGAGCATCTGGAGCCCGGACTAGGTCACGATCATACGCATAAAGGTAGCCAGAAGGGCGATTTCAACCAGAGCCTGTGCCGCTCCGATCAAATCGCCCGTAACGCCGCCGACGAGTTGGTCACAAAGCCGTGTCCAGGCGAAAAGGGTGAGCCCGCCCAGAACGATTGCAAGCACGAAGCCGAGAATGCCGGCAAATGGCGCGGCGAGGACAAAGGCGACGAGCGCGGCGAAAACCGAGCCGATGGCAAACGCGTTCCGGCTCACTACGCCCGCCGTCGCCGCCGCGCCGTCGGTCCGGGCCTGGCCGAGGGTCAGCGGCAAATAGAACGACGCCGAGCGCGCGAGCGTTGCTGCCGCCAGCCAGACGAGCATCGCGGCAAGCGGGTTGCGCGCGGCAATGGCCGAAAGCGCGGCGGCCTTGAGCCCGATAACGAAAACGATGGCGAGGACGCCATAGGTGCCGTGACGGCTATCCTTGAGGATTTCGAGCCGGCGTTCGCGCGTCGCGCCGCCGAACAGCCCGTCCGCTGCGTCGGCGACAGCGTCCTCGCTCATCGCGCCGGTAACGATCGCGAAAATCGCGAGCGAGAGGAGGGCGGCGAAGAGGGGCGGCATGCCGCTTACGGTCGCGATAAACAGCACAGCCGCCGGCCCAATGCCGATCACGAGGCTCGCGAAGGGCAGCGCCATTGCGATTCTCTTGAGATCGGGGCGTTCGTGCGGTGCCGAGCCTGAGGGCAAGCGCGAATAAAAGCGCAGCGCCATGACCAGATCGGCCTTGAGGCTCCCCGATTGCGGGGGCGCGGCATTATCGTTGCGTGGAGAATTGGACGGGTCCACTGAACTCAATTTGCGTTTCCCTTTCGGATGGCTCAAAAGTCTCTTCCCTACCTAACGCATGTTCGCGATTCTCTGAATCGCGAACATGCGTTGGCATTTTGTCTTGCCGCGTTTCCAGGAAAAGTCTGCCAACTTTTCCTGGAAACGCTTTCGCATCCGAATCCGGGAGCCGCCATGTCTGCCTCTGCCTTCGCCGATTTCGAAGATCTTCTGATGCTCGGCCCGGAGGGCGACGCGCAGGCGGTAGAGGCCGTGAGGGCGCGCGACGCGCAGCTGACCAAGCCGGCGGGGTCGCTGGGACAGCTTGAAAAGCTCGTCGAATTCCTTGCGCGCTGGCAGGGCAAGCCCGAGCCTACCATGGACGATCCCATGGTTGCGATCTTCGCTGCCAATCACGGGGTGACCGACCAAGGCGTCTCAGCGTTCCCGCGTGAGGTGACCCAGCAAATGGTGGCGAATTTCACCAAGGGCGGCGCGGCAATCTCGCAGATCTGCGCGTTGCACGAGATCAACCTGCGTGTGTTCGAGCTGGCGCTCGACGTGCCCACCGGAGATATCACGGTGGTGCCGGCAATGGACGAGAAAACCTGCGCGGCGACCATCGCCTACGGTATGGAGGCCATCGCCGGGGAGCCGGATTTACTCTGCCTCGGCGAAATGGGGATCGGGAACACGACGGTTGCGGCGGCGGTCTATGCGGGCCTTTTCGGTGGCACTGGAGCCGACTGGGTCGGGCGCGGTACCGGTGTGGACGATGATGGGCTCAAGCGTAAGGCGGGCGCTGTGGACCGGGCGCTCGAGCGGCACGCGGGCAAGCTCAATACGCCGTTTGACGTTCTCGCCAATCTCGGCGGCCGCGAGATCGCGGCCATGCTCGGCGCGATCATCGCCGCCCGGCATCAGAAAATCCCGGTCATCGTCGACGGTTTCGTCGCGACAAGCGCGGCGGCGGTCGCGCATGCGGTCAACCCCGCGGCCATCGATCATTGCATTTTTGCCCACGTTTCGGCGGAGAGCGGTCACGCGCGTGCGCTCGCGGCGATGGAGAAGACGGCGCTGCTGGATCTGGGCATGCGGCTGGGGGAAGGCAGCGGTGCGGCGCTCGGGGCAGTGATGGCCAAGACGGCGCTGCATCTGCACAAGAACATGGCAACCTTCGCCGAGGCGGCTGTGGCCGAGAAGAACGGATAAGTGGTATCCACTTATCCTGAGAGCCTGCCCCAAAAGTCCGACGGGTCGGCTTGGCGGGTCTTTGTTGGCTGGAATTGAAGGGGAATTTTAGCCAATATGTCCAATAGTGCCCAAAATTCCCCTTCAATTCCAACCAAAAATCCCTCGCCAATCCTCAACCGCGGACTTTTGGATCAGGCTCTGAGAGCCCTCTATCGCTGCAAAGGATACCGCCGATGTATTCGCTCTATATCGCCAATAAGAACTATTCGTCGTGGTCGCTGCGGCCCTGGATCCTGATGAAGGTGCTCGGCATTCCGTTCGAGGAGAAGTTCGTGCCCTTCCTCGAAGGGTCCAGCTATGAGGCGTTCCGCAAGTTCTCGCCCACCGGGCTTGTTCCCTGCCTCGTCGATGGCGGCACCACGGTGTGGGACTCGCTCGCGATCACGGAATATCTGGCCGAGGATCATCCCACGGTCTGGCCGTCCGACAAGACAGAGCGCGCATGGGCGCGCTGCGCGGCCGCGGAGATGCATGCCGGCTTTTCCGCCTTACGCTCGGTGTGCACGATGAATGTCGGCGTGCGCGTGACGCTCAACGAAATCTCGCCGGCACTGCAAAAGGACGTCGACCGGATCGACGAGCTTTGGCGCGAGGGACTCGAGCGCTTCGGCGGTCCCTTCCTCGCCGGCAGCGCGTTTACGGCCGTTGACGCGTTCTTCGCACCGGTCGCCTTTCGGCACCTGACTTACAAGTTACCCTTGAGCGCGCAGGCGGATGCCTATGCGCACCGGCTGCTCGATCTGCCGGCGATGAAGGCCTGGTATGAAGCGGGGATCGCCGAAACCTTGCGTGAGACCGAGCACGAGGAGGAAATGCTTCTGGTCGGTACGGTGACCGAGGATTTGCGCGCTCAGCCAGCTTCCGAGTAAATCTCGAGCCTTGGATGCTCCTTGACGGGGGCAACGCCTTCCATTGTGCGGGCGCGGGGGAAAGTGGCGATAACTTCGGTGCCGAAGCGCAGCTTGGAGAAGAGATCGAACCGGCCCTGATGCAAGTCCATGATCTTCTGGACGATGGGCAGGCCAAGGCCCGCCCCCTGTTCGGCTGTCTTTTGCGCCAGTGAACCTTGACCGAAGGAGGAAAGTACGGTCTCGATTTCCTCCTCGGGAATGCCCGGGCCGTTGTCGGTCACCGAGACGAACTGGCCGCCGTCCGAACTGCGTCCGACCGTCACCGTCACTTTGCCCGCTTGGGGAGTGAACTTGATCGCGTTGGACAAAAGGTTCAGCACGACCTGCCGCACGCTACGCTCGTCGGCCCAGAGCTTGGGCATGTCCTCGTCGCAATCGAAGGTGAGATCGATATTCTTGGTGCGGGCCCGGATTTCCAGCATGCGCTTGGCATCCGCAGCGATATCCGCGAGGCTGATCGCCTCCTCGTTGAGGTCGTATCGGCCCGCCTCGATGCGGGAGAGATCCAGAAGCTCGTTGATGAGGTTCAGAAGGTGCTGGCCGCTGGCGTGGATGTCGCCTGCATATTCCTTGTATTGGGGCACCGAATGTGAGCCGAGAAGCTCCGATTTCAGCACTTCGGAGAAGCCGATGATTGCGTTGAGCGGCGTACGCAGTTCGTGGCTCATGGTCGCGAGAAACCGCGACTTGGCAATATTGGCCTGCTCGGCATGGCGGCGCGCTTCGTCCGACATGATCCGCGCTTCCTCAAGATCGAGGATCAGGCCGTCCTTTTCAAGCTGATGCTCGAGATTGCCCAGTTCGGACTTGTGCAGCTGATAGGCGAGGAAGACGAAAAAGACGAACGCGCCGCACGCGACGGCAGCCAGTGCATAGTTGAGCGTCCCCGCTGCAATAACCAGCGTCGTGGCGACCGACAGGCAGGCGGGCAGCGTTGAAACAAGGGTCGCCTGCGGCAGGGTCCGGGTCGATATCGCATTGGCCGCCATGCCGACAAGCAGCATGGCGAAGACGATGACAAGAATATCGTGCCCGCCGTCAATGGCCAGGACCGGCAGAGCGGCCCATGCAAGCCCATAGACGGCTTCGCCGATAATGAAGGTGGTGGTCCATTTCCGGGCGTTGAATTTCTTTTTGTCCTCGCGCCGGAACTGACGGCACGCCAAGCCGACGACAATATTAGCCAACGCGACGAGCCCTGCCCACCCCGCCGCGATTTCAATCGGCACCCATAGACTTGCGAACGCCAGAAGGATCGCGAGCACCAGGATCATGGGCAAAAGCCCCGCTATGCGCGCAGACGCGTAATCGTCGAGAAGATCGAAGTCGAAATCGACCCGCGTCCCTGAACTCGATGTCAGGCGCTGACGGGCATCCAGAACCGTCCGCTGCACGGTGCGCCGGCGCTCACGTGGCCGCCGGGGTGCTTCGGATGCACGATGATCCGCGCCAAGGGACATGGTGGTACTCGACATACTAACGCAAAACGGAAAAGGACTTTCGCTGTCCGTTGAGGACGAAACGAAATCCCGTACGCTCCAATTCCACGCTATCGGCAGTGTGGTTAACAGGCGGTTGAAATCCACATTCGGGTTCGATGCGCATTCGTCCGATCGTATATGGCTCAAAAACGCGATACGATTCCACCGACCGGTACGCGGCGAACTTTGCTCGACTGCCTTGACTCGGGAAAGCCGAGCACATCAAATGTGTGTGGGTGGCGGACGATTTTCTCACCACGCGGGTGAAACAGCCAATTTTTGGAAAATAATACCTCGGGGAGCATTCCATGGCGCTCGACAAACTCGACCGCAAGATTCTTCAACTCCTGCAAAAAGATGCGACGATGCCGGTCGCCGAAATCGGCCGCAAGGTGGGGCTGTCGACCACGCCATGCTGGCGCCGCATCCAGAAGATGGAGGAGGAGGGGATCATCAGGCGCCGCGTGGCGGTGCTGAACCCGGAAAAGGTCAATGCGGGCGTAACGGTTTTCGTGGCTGTGCGGACGAACGAGCACAACGACGCCTGGCTGCGCAAATTCGCCGCCGTTGTTGAGGAATTCAACGAGGTCGTCGAATTCTACCGGATGAGCGGCGAGGTGGACTACCTGCTACGCGTGGTCGTGCCGTCGATCCAGGCCTATGACGTCTTTTACAAAAAGCTGATCTCCAAGATCCCGCTCACCGACGTCAGTTCGTCATTCGCGATGGAGCAGATCAAATACACCACCGCGCTGCCGCTGGAATTTGCGGTGGTGAGTGATGACGATAAGTAGGTAGATCCATCTCAGGGTGCCAAGAAGAGGGGAAATTTGACCAATTAGCCCGTTTGGGCCACGCGCCGAATGTCTGCGTGCCCTAATATCGCAGATTGCGGACCGGCCACTGGATCCGTTCAACAGATATCGGAGGAGGCTCAGTGTTCCGAATTCTCGTTATTCACCTTCTCGCGATTGCTTTTTTCGCGGGCGCTGCAAGCGCCCAGGATATACCGGTGGACGAAACCTTTGGCGCGGATCGGGAAGCGGTCAGGGCGTTGCAGGCCCAACTCAACGATCTTGGCTTCCACACGGGAACGCCCGACGGCATTTTTGGATCAAAAACCGAGGGCGCGTTGGTCTCTTTCGCCGAGAGATTTCCTTCGGACATCGAACTGGGACTGACGTTCGAAATGGGCGAACGCGTGGACCAGGTTCATCAGGGCCGCTTCGGGAACCCGTTTGCACCAGACATTTTGGTCGCGCCGAGCCGCATTTTTCCACGGGAGACAGAAATACAGACCGACGTACGGGCGGATACGCCGGATTGTGTGGCCTGCAATGTCACGACGATTGTGATTGCGGTCGGCGATTTGGACGCGGACGGTGCGGATGAGATCGTTCTGGCCAATCACGCTTCCGACGAACGGTTCGACCTGATTGACCGCCCGACCCGCCCCACTATCGTGTCACCTGCAGCCGACGCAGCACCGCGTCTTCTCCCGGGATTGCACGCCGAGGATTTGCCGGCCCGCGTGCACGAGCGCGAAGGCGTGATCGCCGATTTCAACGGAGATGGGGTTGGCGATCTGTTCATCGCCGCCCACGGGTTCGACCGCCAGCCGTTCTCCGGCGAGCAGAACGTATTGCTTCTGTCCGGACCGGATGGACACGAGGATGTCAGCGATACCCATCTGCCCCAGATCAGCGACATGGCGCATGGTGCGACCCAAGGCGACATAGACGGCGATGGCGATGCCGACATTCTGGTGATCACCAATCACGGTGCACAGAACATAATCCCGTACCTGTTGATCAATGACGGCGAGGGGCGGTTCGAGCGTCAGGATATCGGTACCGTATTGGATTCGGCACTTGTCGACTTCAGGCCGCGGAACCGTGTACATCGCGCCGAGTATACGACGGCCAGGCTGATTGATATGAACGCCGACGGCGCCCTCGATCTGCTGTTGCTCGCGCGCGGGGAGGCCCCTGCGGATGCGGCGCGTTTTTCGGGAACCCGGCACTCCCTGCTGCTGTTCAACGACGGTGCCGGCTCTTTTCCGACCGACACGGCAGTTGAACTGCCCACAGATCGTTGGGGGTACGCCACTTTTACCACCGACGCCGACGCCATGGACATCGATGGCGATGGCGCGCTGGACCTCGTTCTGACCCAGAGCACGCGCCAACCCAACGGTGGCACCTGGTCCGGTCAGTACATTCAGATTCTGATGAACGAGAGCGGTTCTTATGTTGACCGAACGGCCGAGCGGCTCTGGCCGCAAGGGTATCCTGGCATGGATGATTTGAACTTCGCCATGGGCTCGGAACTGGCCGATTTCGATGGCGACGGAGATCTCGATCTCGTCACACGCAATATGGACCCGAGTTGGAAGGACGAACTCGACAGCGCCGCCATCCAGATCGGTCTGAACGACGGGACCGGGCATTTCGATCCGGTTGCGCCGGATTGGGTGACGGGCTTCGGCCAAAGCTGGAATGGACGGAATATCGTAGCCGGAGATTTCAACGGCGATGGGATAGACGACCTCGCCTCATTTTCCCTCTACGGCCAATATCGGGAGCAGCCGAACAGCACCTGGGGGGTCGTTCTGACGACGCTATACCCTGCCCGGTGACCGCCGCGGAGTATTCCGCCCTGCAGTACTTATCCCCCCGTTACCGACATATGCCGCGCCAGCGCCGGGTCGGTGTGCGTACGACCGATGATGAAGTCGTGGCCCTTGGGCTTCAAGATCATCGCACGGTCGAGTGCCGCGTCCAGGCCCTCGGGGCCTTTGGTTCGCAAGGCCTCGCGCAGGTCCACACGATCGTCCTGGCCCAGGCACATGTAAAGCTGGCCAGTGCAGGTAAGCCGGACGCGGTTGCAGCTTTCACAGAAATTGTGGCTGAAAGGCGTGATGAAGCCCAGCGTGCCGCCGGTTTCCGCAACACGCATGTAGCGGGCCGGGCCGCCGGTGCGCTTGGCGATAGGCTCGAGCGTGAAGCGCTCCGCCAGCCGGTCGCGGACCTCACGCAGCGAAAGGTGCGTTTCTGTGCGGTCGAGTGCAACTTCACCCAAAGGCATCGCCTCGATCAGCGTCAGTTCGAAGCCGCGGCCATGCGCCCATTCGAGCATGGGGACGATTTCGTCCTCATTGACACCACGCATCGCGACCATGTTGATCTTGACGCGCAGTCCCGCCGCTTGCGCTGCCTCGATGCCGTCGAGCACCTGCGGCAGTCGTCCGCGCCGCGTGATTTCGGCGAACCGCGCGCCGTCGAGCGTATCGAGGGACACGTTGACCCGCTTCACCCCCAGCCGTACGAGTGTTTCGGCGTGTTTGGCAAGCTGGCTGCCGTTGGTGGTGAGCGTCAACTCGTCCAGTGCTCCGGCAGCGAGATGGGTTTCCGAAAGCGCCGTGATGAGCTTCATGATGTCCCGCCGCACCAGCGGCTCGCCGCCCGTAAGTCGGACCTTCCGGACGCCGCGCGCGACAAAGGCGCCGATAATCGCCTGGATTTCCTCGAAGCTCAGCACTTCGCTCTTGGGCAGGAACGTCATGTCCTCGCCCATGCAATAGGTGCAGCGGAAATCGCACCGGTCGGTGACCGAAACGCGCAAATAGGTCACATGCCGGCCATACCGGTCGACAAGCGGTTTTTGCGGGGGCGGGTGGACTGCATTCATCCCCTAACTATAGGCGTGGTGCGCTCCACGCGAAAGGGGCGCGGCCGACAAACTAATGTCGCACAACGACAAGCGCGCCGACCTCAACCCGGTTGTAAAGGTCGACGATGTCGTCGTTGGTCAGCCGGATGCAGCCCGAGGAGACGGCCTGGCCGATGGTCCAGGGCTCGGCGGTGCCGTGCAGGCGGTAAAGCGTCGAACCGATATAGAGCGCGCGGGCGCCCAGAGGGTTCATCGGTCCGCCTTCCATATAGGCCGGCAGGTCCGGCTGGCGGCGGCGCATGGCTGGCGGTGGGGTCCAGCCCGGCCATTCGGCCTTGCGCGTGATCCGGTGCGTGCCCGACCAGGTGAAGCCATCGCGACCGACGCCGACGCCATATTTGAGCGCCTTACCGTCTTCCAAAATCAGATAGAGGCGCCGCTCGCTGGTATCGACAATGATCGTACCGGGTGCGTAGGAGGTCTCATAATCCACGGTTTCACGGCGGATGGGGCTGCCGCGCCCCATGATCGGTTCGGGCCGTGGAATCCACCTTTTCTCGTCCTGATCCCATATCCGGTCGCCTTGCGCCATGCCGACACCCGCAAGACCGAGAGCAATGAAGAGAGCAACGAAAACCGCAGTCGCGTGCCGAGCGAATATCATGAACCTAGGTGTCCCCCTATAAAGCCAGAATCGGCATGATTCGGACCTGAAGCGGCTGTTTCATTAGCTCCAACGCCGCGCGCGCGGAAGGCGGAGAAGCGCAGGAGTACGTAATTTTGCGCTATGAGCGCAGCGACTGTTGCACAAGCGCGACAGATTGCCGTCGCCGTCGCCGAAAGGCGAGTTGACAGCGGACGCTTCCGCCACTGAATGTGCGCCACGGATTCGCACCGGTTCGGAGGATAAAGGATGAGCGAAGCCCTCAAACGGCAGGCGGCCGAGGCCGCGATGGGCGAAATTCGCGAAGGCCAACGCATCGGGCTGGGAACAGGATCGACGGCAAAGCACTTCGTCGATCTCCTGGGCGCCAAAGTTGCCGAGGGTTTTCAGTGCGTATGCGTGCCTACCTCCGAACAGACAGCCGCCCAGGCGCGCGGCCTCGGCATTCCGCTGACGACGCTCGAGGAGATCGATGCGCTCGACGTAACGGTAGACGGTACCGACGAGATCGACAACGCATTCCAGTTGATCAAGGGCGGCGGCGGCGCGCTTTTGCGCGAAAAAATCGTCGCAGCGGCATCCGGGCGGATGGTGGTGATCGCCGATGTCTCAAAGCGGGTAGAGACGCTTGGCGCATTTCCGTTGCCCGTCGAGATTAACCCGTTCGGCCAGGCCGCAACCGCGCGCGCGATCCGCGAGGTGATGGCCGAATTCGGCGCGGAGGGTGGGCTGGCGCCAAGGCGCAAACCTGACGGGGATAACTTTATGACCGACGGCGGCCATTTGATCCTCGACGCATCTTTTGGCCGCATTTCGGACGCACAAGCGCTCTCGAAAGCCCTGCTTGACATCCCCGGCGTTGTCCAGCACGGGCTGTTTTTGAATTTGTGTCAGGAAGCCTATCTGGCGGGACCGGAAGGCGTGATCCGCCTGTCCGCGATCCGATCCTGACAATCGGCTATTTGCAAAGGACCGACGCACCATGACCTTTATGCCCAACCTGCGCCGTCTGTCGCTCAGAGCTGTCCTTGCTGCGGCATTGGCGCTCGGCGGCACCTCCGCCGCCTCCGCGCAGCAGGAAATCTCGCCCGAGCATCTCGCTGTCGCGCGCCAGTATGTCGACATGACCGATCAGGCGCATGTGTTCGAGTCCAAGCTCGTCGAACTCGGCGTCAGGGTCATGCGCACACTGATCCAGCAGGATCCTTCACTCGCCGAGCCGGTTCAGGCAACCGTGCGTGTCGCCGTTGACGAATATGCCGAACAGAAGGGGGCGCTCTACGACCAGTTCGCGCGTATATACGCGTCGCGCTTTACCATCGAGGAGTTGCAGGAAATCGTGGCGTTTTACGAGACCGAGACGGGGCAAAAGCTGCTCGACCAGAACCGCGGGATCAATCGTGACCTGCAGGGCGTGTTGCAAATCTGGCAGAACAATGCGTCACGGGAATTGATGGCACGCACCCGCGCGTTGCTGCGTGAGGAGGGCTACGATATCTGACGTTCGCCTCGCGCGGAGACTGAGCCCCTCGCTGGACGGCGAGGGGTTTTTTTGTGCGCACGCGCGGCCTATATCGGGTCGGCTGACAAAAGCTGAACAAAAAGGGGCGCCCCATGAGCGAAGAATTTGATCTTGTCGTTATCGGTGGGGGCTCCGGCGGGGTACGCGCTGCGCGCATGTCCGCACAGTTCGGCGCGAAGGTCGCCATCGTCGAGGAATACCGCTATGGCGGCACCTGCGTCATCCGTGGCTGCGTGCCCAAAAAGCTCTTCGTTCTTGCATCGCGCTTCAACGAGCTGTTCGACATCGCACCCAGCTTTGGCTGGCAGGTCGACGCGAAGTTCGACTGGCCGACCCTCCTGGCCAATAAGGATAGGGAAATCGACCGGCTCGAAAAGGTCTACGAAAAGCTGCTCGACGGCTCCGGCGTTACGGTTTTCCATGATCGGGCAGTCCTGACGGGCGCTGATACGGTCGCGCTCAAGTCCGGCAAGACCCTCAGGGCGAAGCACATTCTCGTCGCCACTGGCGGCACGCCGTTCAAACCCGATATCGAGGGCGCCGAACTCGGGATCACCTCGAACGAGGCGTTCCATCTTGAAACGCTGCCGCGCACCATCCTGGTCGAGGGCGGCGGATATATCGCCGTCGAGTTCGCGACGATCTTTGCCGGGCTTGGCGTCGACACGACGCTCGTCTATCGCCGCGACAAGATCCTCCGTGGGTTCGACCATGACCTGCGCGACGGGCTGGAAGAGGAAATGCAGGCGCGCGGTATCCGCTTCCGCTATGGCTATCACATCGCCAAGCTGCGCAAGGACGGCGGGGGCGTATGCGTCAGCTTCTCACATGGCGAAGAGGCTACGTTTGACGCCGTCATGTTCGCCACGGGGCGACACCCCAATACGAGCGGCATCGGGCTCGAAGAAGCTGGCGTCGAGCTTGACCAGAGCGGCGCCATCGTCGTGGACGAATATTCACGCTCGTCGGTGCCGTCGATCTATGCGGTGGGCGATGTGACGGCCCGCGCGGCGCTGACCCCCGTAGCGATCCGCGAGGGCGCGGCTTTCGCGCAGACGGTGTTCAACCATACGCCAACGGTCGTGCCCTATGATCTCATCCCGACCGCCGTGTTCTCGGAGCCGGAGATCGGGACTACCGGGCTGCCCGAGCACGAGGCGGCAGAGCGCTATCACTCCATCGACGTCTACGTGACCCGCTTCCGGCCGATGCAAAATACGCTCTCGGACCGGCAGGAAAAAATGATGCTCAAGCTCATCACCGAGAGCACTAGCGGGAAAGTGATCGGCTGCCACATCCTGGGGCCGGGCGCGGGCGAGATGATCCAGCTTTTGGCCATTCCGATGGGCATGGGCGCGACAAAAGCCGATTTCGACCGGACCATCGCGGTCCACCCGACGGCGGCGGAAGAGCTTGTGACGCTCAAGGCCCCGAGTTATCGTATCGTGGACGGAGAAAAGACGGGTGTCTGAGACCCCCGCCCGTCGCAAACTAGACCTAGGGTCTGTTAACACTTATAGACAGGGGTTTGATTTTGCATAAATCGTTCAATGCCAAACGTTTCGAGCAGGGCGGGGCTATCCCCCGTGCTGTTTGAAACGCGCCGGCAGTGGGCGATTTATGCAAAACCCTCCGGGCGGGTCATAGTCCGGCCCCTTGTCGCGAAAAATCCCGCTTGTGGACATTGGTCCACGGCACGTGATTTTCCACGAAAGGTTCTCGGACTATGGCCCGTCAAACCCCTATCTATAAGTGTTAACAGGCCCTAGATACTTGGCATAATGGAGCGGAGTTGATAGACCGCCCCACCCACCGGGCTTTTCCGGGCGGGGAATGCCTTATTTGACATGAGCGAGAGAAACGATGAGCACGTGGACACCTGACAGTTGGAGGACGAAACCAATCCTGCAGGTCCCGACCTATCCGAGCCAGACTGAGCTTGAGGCGGTCGAGGCCCGGCTCGCTTCGTTTCCCCCGCTGGTTTTTGCAGGCGAGGCGCGCGACCTCAAAGCCAATCTGGCCGAGGTCGCAAAGGGAAAGGCCTTCCTTTTGCAGGGCGGGGACTGCGCCGAAAGCTTCGCCGAACATCACGCGGACCACATCCGCGACTTCTTCCGTGTCTTCCTGCAGATGGCTGTGGTCCTGACCCATGGCGGCTCCAAGCCTGTGGTCAAGGTCGGCCGTATAGCCGGGCAGTTCGCCAAGCCGCGCTCGTCCGATAACGAGACGATCGACGGCGTGACGCTGCCGTCCTACAGGGGCGACATCATCAACGGGATCGAGTTTACCGAAGCAGCTCGCGTGCCCGATCCAAACCGCCAGCTCGAAGCGTACCGGCAGTCCGCCGCGACGCTCAACCTGTTACGCGCGTTCTCGGCGGGCGGTTTCGCCAACCTCAATCGTGTCCATGAGTGGACAATGGGGTTCGTCAAGGACTCCAACTGGTACCCGCGCTATGAAGAAGTCGCCCGGAAGATCGACGATGCGATCACCTTTCTGAGCGCACTCGGGCTCAACCCGGAAAATACGCCGGTGTTGCGCGAGACCAAGTTCTTCACTTCGCACGAAGCGCTGCTGTTGGGTTACGAGGAGGCGTTAACACGCCGGGATTCGATCACCAATGACTGGTATGCGACCTCGGGCCACATGGTCTGGATCGGCGACCGGACGCGCAATCCCGACCATGCGCATGTCGAATATTTCCGCGGCATCAACAACCCCATCGGCGTCAAATGTGGTCCCTCGATGGAGGCGGACGATTTGAAGCGCCTTATGGAAACTCTCAATCCCAAGGATGAGGCGGGCAGGCTCACGCTGATCGCGCGCTTCGGGTCCGACAAGGTCGAGGAACACCTGCCAAGACTGATCGAGGCCGTAAAGGCCGAGGGCCGCACAGTGGTTTGGTGCTGCGATCCGATGCACGGCAATGTCGTCAAGGCGTCCTCGGGCTACAAGACGCGTCCGTTCGACCGGATCCTCTCGGAGGTGAAGGCGTTCTTCGATATTCATCGCCGGATGGGTACGGTCGCCGGTGGCGTGCATGTGGAGATGACCGGCCGCGATGTCACCGAATGCACCGGAGGCGTTTCAGCAGTGACGGAAGCGAGCCTTTCGGACCGCTACCACACCCACTGCGACCCGCGCCTCAACGCCAGCCAGGCGCTGGAACTTGCGTTCCTGATCGCCGAAGAGATGCAGAACCACCGCATGGGCGGCGACGCGGCGCGCGCTGCCGGCTGATTCTACATGCTTTGGGGGTATTCGGAATCTTTCGAATATCCCCGGCATCATCCCGCAAGAAATACAAGCCTGACCATCTTGGAGCCTGACCGGTCAGACTTTTGGGGCAGGCTCTGAGGTTTTCCCGCGCGCTGGACAGCGCGCCGCTGGATCACCCGGATAAACCGGGTGATGACGGGGTGGTGGGAACAGCGCAGCGCAAAGTGCAACTGTAGACTTAGTCGCTCCACTTAGCACAACATTAACCCTAACGGGGACATAACGTACGCAAGTTTCGTCTTGTGGTGCTCTTGGAGGGTACGATGTCCCGCGTAGTTCTGGGCGTGACGACTGGCACGCTGCTGGTCATTTCCGCTGGAGCGGCTTATGCCGCGGATTGGGGTGCGTCGCCATCCGCGCCAGTTCTGCGTCCCGCGTATCCAAGCGAATGGGAGACGCCCGATCCGCTCACGTTCGAAGCGGGGCTTCGCTATTTCTACGGCATGGGCAACCAGTCGATGACGGCGGGGGGGCTTGAACATTCCGTAGAAGACCAGAGCCATTTCGTTGAGCTCTACGGGCGCATCGACGACGCATCCACCGACTCGTTCCTCAAAGGCAATCTCGGCTTCGCCGCCGCGATCAGCGGAACCTACGAAACCCCATCGACTGGAGGCGCTTCCGTCGGAACCGACTCCGGGACCATAGCGTATGCCGGTGCCGATTTTGGCTATGCGCCGTTGGGCAATGAGACCTTCCGCTTTGGCGGTTTGATCGGCTACGAATACCGCAACGAATCCATCGATATGGGGCGCGCCGGCTTTATTACCTCCGGCGGCGGTGGTGACAGCAGCCCGAACATGCTTGAAATCCATGGTCTTCGCCTGGGTGTCACCGCCCAAGCTGAAATCAACGACACGTTCGACATCACGATCGATGCCGCAGCAATTCCGTTTGCCCACCTTTCGGGCACCTATGGCGCAATGGCCATCCCGGACCTGGGCGGGCAGGTCCAAGGGTCCGACGTCGCGATCCAAGGCAACCTGTACGGTGGGTCAATCGAGGCGATGGCTGGCTTCCATCCGACCGAAAACCTTGTCATCCGTGCTGGCGCCCGCGGCTATTACCTCACCGGGCCGGTCGACACCAGTTTCGAAATGCGCGACCCAGACGGCAGCAATCCCCAAGGCTATATTTTGGATGGTAATATCGAACTTTGGCGTTGGGGGCCCGTCGTGGAGATTACCGGTACCTTCTAGCCCGCTTCCGGGTCCAGTATTTACAACGCCGGGCTGTCCGCAATGCAGCCCGGCGTTTCCGTCTGCGCACCTTGCGCTCGGCTGGTACGCGGGATAAGGCTTGCGCCGCTCGTATAAAGAAGCCGGATACACGCCGTGACCGAAACGCTCCGCATCGCCCTTCCGCAGCTCAACCCGACAGTCGGCGCGCTTGAGAGCAATCTCGCGAAAGCCAAACACGCTCTCCGCCAAGCCGAAGAACAGGGCGCGGATATCGTCATGTTCACCGAGCTGTTCCTTACGGGATATTTCCCCGAGGACCTGCTACTCAAGCCGCAATTCGTCACCGAGGCGATTGCGGCGGCAAAGACCTTGGCCGCAGAGACGAAGGGGATCAACGCCTCACTGCTCCTTCCCACGGTGTGGCGTGCTGACGGGAACCTCTATAATGCTGTGGTGCTCGCCGAGGACGGTGCCATTATCGATTGGCGCTATAAGGTCGAGTTGCCCAACGACGACGTCTTTTACGAGAAGCGATACTTTACAGCCGGATCGTTACCCGAGCCTATGACCATCAAGGGCGTTTCGATCGGCGTGCCGATCTGTGAAGACGTCTGGCACGTCCCGGTCTCAAAGGCGCTGGCTGAAAAGGGGGCGGAAATCCTTCTGTGCCCCAATGGTTCGCCTTATTGGCTCAACAAGCAGCGCGTCCGCCTTGAACTCGTGCGCGCCCGGGTCAGGGAAACCGGGCTGCCCATGGTTTATTCCAACCAGGTTGGCGGGCAGGACGAACTGGTGTTCGACGGTGCCAGCTTCGGCATCAACGCCGATGGCTCGCTCGCCTTCCAGGGCAAGAGCTTTGTCGAGGATATGGTTGTATCCGACTGGGAAAAGGGCGAAAGCGGCTGGCGGTGTACTCAGGGCTCAGTGACCAAGCTGGTTCCCGTTAACGAGGCACCCTGGCATGCCGCGATGCTGGGCCTGCGCGACTATGTGCACAAGAACGGCTTCAAATCGGTTGTTCTCGGGCTTTCGGGCGGTATCGATTCCGCGGTCACCGCCGCCATTGCCGTGGACGCGCTGGGGGCGGAGAACGTGCATTGCGTCATGCTGCCGTATCGCTACACGAGCGAGGCAAGCCTGCGCGACGCGAAGGCTTGCGCCGAAACGCTCGGTGTTCGGTACGACATCGTGCCGATCGGCGATCCGGTCGATGCGGTCAACGCCAATCTGGCGCCGATGTTCGAGGGGCTGGCACCGGATATCACCGAGGAAAACCTGCAGTCGCGTATGCGCGGCACGATTCTGATGGCGATCTCGAACAAGCTTGGCTCGCTCCTGATCACAACGGGCAACAAATCCGAAATGGCCGTGGGCTATGCCACCATTTATGGCGATATGAACGGGGCCTATAATCCCATCAAGGACATGCTCAAGATGCAGGTCTATGGGCTCGCCGAATGGCGTAACGGGTATTATCCCACCGACGTCCTCGGTCCGTCCGGCATCGTCATTCCACCCGAGATCATCGCCAAGGCTCCAAGCGCCGAACTGCGCCCCGACCAGACGGATCAGGACAGCCTGCCACCTTATCCCGTGCTCGATGCGATTATCGAAGGTCTTGTCGAGGAGGAGCTTTCGGTCGCCGAGATCGTCGAGAAGGGCTTCGACGCCGATCTGGTCAGGAGGATCGAGCGGATG
Source organism: Pelagibacterium halotolerans (assembly GCF_044811015.1). Lineage (GTDB taxonomy): Bacteria > Pseudomonadota > Alphaproteobacteria > Rhizobiales > Devosiaceae > Pelagibacterium > Pelagibacterium halotolerans_A. The sequence goes on along the minus strand of NZ_CP085243.1, from coordinate 1,067,085 downwards.
ATTTACATCGCCGAGTTCAAGCGCCGCCAGTCGGCGCCGGGACCCAAGCTCAGCGAAAAGGCATTCGGCATTGGCCGGAAATATCCGATCACGTCGGGCTACCGTGACAGGAGTGCATGCTGATGGTTGTCGTTCGCTATGCGCCATCGCCGACCGGCCGTCTGCATCTGGGGAACGCGCGGCCCGCGATCCTCAACTGGCTCTTTGCCAGGCGCGAGGGCGGGGAATTCGTCCTGCGGCTCGATGATACCGACACGGCGCGTTCGACAGAGGAATTTGCGCGGGGCATAGAGGTTGATCTTGCGTGGCTCGGTATCGTGCCGAACCGGAAGGTGCGTCAGTCCGACCGTTTTGCACTTTACGATGCCGCGCGTGACAAGCTTGTTGCCGATGGCCGCCTCTATCCATGCTACGAGACACCCGACGAACTCGACCGCAAGCGTAAGCGCGCGCGTGCGCTGGGCCGTCCGCCGGTCTATGACCGCGCCGCGCTGGGTTTGACGGATGAAGACAAAGCCCGCCTCGAAGCTGAAGGCCGAAAGCCGCATTGGCGGTTCAAGCTCGACGGACGCCCGGTTCACTTCGAGGATCTGATCAAGGGCCCGCAGACGGTCAATACCGCCTCGATGTCCGACCCGGTTCTGATCCGCGAGGACGGCAGCTATCTCTATACGCTCCCTTCGGTTGTCGACGATATCGATATGGGGATCACCCATGTGATCCGGGGCGAGGACCATGTTTCCAATACCGGCACGCAGATCGAGCTTTTCGAAGCGCTGGGCGCCGCCGGCCCGGTCTTCGCGCACCACAACCTTTTGACCGACGCCGAGGGGCAGGGGTTTTCCAAGCGCTTGGGGTCGCTCTCGCTCGCGCAGTTGCGCGAGGACGGATACGAAGCCATAGCCGTCGCCATCGTCGCCTCGGTGACGGGTACGAGCCTTCCCGTTGAGCCTTACGACAGCCTTGAGGCCATTGCGGAAAAGCTGGATTTTTCGATGATTTCGCATGGCTCCGCGCGTTTCGACCCGGCGGAACTGGCGAGCCTCAACGCTCGCATTCTGCATCAGATGGAATTCGAAGCCGTCAAGGACAGGCTGGCAGACTATGGAGTTACCGATCCGGCGGTGTGGTATGCGCTGCGTGAGAATATTGCCAGGCTGCCGGAAATCGCCGAACTCAGCCACATCTTCGCGCCAGATCTCGAGCCCGTAATTGCCGCTGAGGATCGCGATTTCATCGCCATGGCGCGCAACCTTCTGCCCGAAGAGCCCTGGGACGAAACCACCTGGAGCACATGGACCTCGGCGCTCAAGGCCGAGACGGGTCGTAAGGGCAAGCAGCTTTTCCTGCCGTTGCGTCTGGCGCTGACCGGACGGCCCGACGGCCCGGAACTCAAGACGCTCCTGCCGCTCCTGGGACGTAAGGCGTCACTGGCCCGACTATCCTGACGGGCTTGCCGTCGAAGGTGACGATGTTGAGATCGGCCGCCGTAGTACCGCTTTGCGCGGCGACAGCTTCCGGAAGCGTGCCGTCATTGTTCGGGCGCGGGCGGGGCAGGGGTACGAAATTGACCTCGGCCACGACCACCTCGGTGCCCCGGCGCGGATCGCGCAACGGCAGCGGGAAGCGCTCGTCGCCGAATTCGATCACCGGGCGCGTTCCGTCGCCCCCCTCGGCAAGAGTAATCGCGCCCATTGGTTCCTCGGGCCGGCAGGAGGCTTCGAGATCGAAGTTCTGCCTGAACGCGAAGGCGTAAGGCTGGGCGGTGTAGCGTGCACCGGAAAGCGAGATCATGTCCTCAGGCTCCTCTCCCGGATTTCGGTAGGAGAAGAGCAGTACCGATTGGCCCGGGCAGGATTCATGGCACTTGATCGCGTCCTGGGTGATATAGGCATCCACGGTCGAAAAGCTGATCGGCCAATAGAAACCGTCGGATGTCCGCACGCAGACGGTACGGCGGGTCGCCATATTCGACCACGGATCGTATTCCTCGATATAGTCGGAGCCGCCTTGCTGCGGTCCCCCGAACAACTGATCGAGCAGCGAGCGCCGTTGGGGTTGAGGCGTGTTGCCTTGCGTGGCGAACGTGACGCCGGATTGGCCGGCTCCGCAACTGAACCGCGCGTAATCCTGCAAGAGCGTTTCCCGGCCCTGCGTGAGGCTTTGCCCTTCCCGTACGAGTCCGGTGAGTTCCTGTACGTCCGAGCGCCCGCCGGTTATCGCTTGCGCGAGGCCGCGGCACTGCGACGACAGGCCTTGTCCGGCATTGTATGCGTCCTGACACCCACCCCGCACCCACTGGCTTTCCGCTTCGCGCACGCGGGCCTGGACGCTTTGGAGTTGGGCGGCGGTGTTGTTGAGATTGGTATAGGCCGCGTTGCGCTCGATGCCACGCAGCATCGAGACAATTTGGGTGCAGTTCCGGTTCTGCGCGAGTGCCGCTGTACTCATTCCGCCAGCAATCGCCGCGGCGATGAGGCCGACCGCTGCAAACCGCGCCGTTCTCGTAAAGACCTTACGCAAAACCACCATCCAGGGCCTGTCCGACCGCCATTCGGAACCGCGTCGCTCTCGCATATTTGTCACGAAGCAAATGCAAAGCTTTATCTGCGGCTAGCTATGCGTCATCTTAGCGGCAAACGCCAACACCTTTCGGTAAAAATCCTTTATGAAGCTTGCCAGCCTCCGCAATGGCCGCCCCGACGGGCACCTCGTCATCGTCTCCCGCGACTTGACCCGATTCGCTTCCGCCGGACGCATTGCGTCGAACCTGCAGGACGCGCTCGACGAGTGGTCCCGCTGCGCGCCGATCCTGCAGGCGGTGAGCGACCAGCTCAACAACGGTGAAATCGCCGGGATGCCGTTCGATCCGCGCGAGGCGCTGGCGCCTTTGCCGCGCGCCTACCAATGGATTGACGGGTCGGGCTTCATGGTGCATCTCGACCGGGTACGCAGCCTCCAGGGCTCCAAGGATGCCGAACTGCAGGATGAGCGGCCGTTGCTCTATCAAGGCGGCTCGGACGGTTTCCTCGCTCCAACCGATCCGATCCTCGTACCCTCGGACGATCTGGCGGTGGATTTCGAGGCCGAGGTCGTTGTCGTGACCGCGCCGGTCAGGATGCGGGCAACCCGTGAAGACGCGGAAAAGGCGATCCGGCTCATCGGCATCTGCAATGACGTGTCGCTGAGGCGCCTTGTTGCGGGCGATCTTCAGGAGGGTTTCGGCTTTTTCCATTCCAAGCCGGCGACGAGCTTCGCGCCCATTTTTGTGACACCAGATGAACTTGGAGACGCCTGGCGCAACAACCGCCTGCACATGAGGGTGCGTGCGCATGTCAATGACAGTCTTTACGGTCAGCCCAATGCTGGCAAGGACGTACGCTTCGATTTCGCGGACCTCATCGTCGAGGCAACACGGACTCGCGCGCTCGGCAACGGCACCATCATAGGCTCGGGCACCGTCGCCAACGCGCATGAGGATATCCTGCCTTTAAAACGCGATGGCATTGGCTTCGGCTGCATTGCCGAAGCGCGGATCGTGGAGAAGATCAAGATCGGCAAGGCGCGAACTCCGTTTCTCAAATCCGGCGACCGGGTACACATCGAAGCGGTTGACGCTGAAGGGCGGTCGGTTTTCGGCGCGATAGATCAGAAGGTAGCCTTGCTCGGCTAAGCTCCATTACAGCGTACCTGCGCTTACGCACACATTTCCGTGAGCGCGTTCCCGGACTTGCTCGCTATGTGCAACAGTAAGGTCCGACGGCGGGACATTGGGGTGGCCTTGCCGCCGGACATGACTCCAAAGTCATACGACCTGCTTGAGGGGTGGTTTGGGCCACCCCTTTTTCGCGCTTGATTTCGATAGGTTTCGCGTCCATTGTGCGCGCCATGAAAACCGTAAACCCGATCTGCATTATCGGCTGCATCATTATCCGCTAACTCTCAAGTGGCGGCGCGGTTTTCCTGTTCCCTTTAAAGACGCCCGGATCCCGCTGCCAGCGAGACCATTGTCGAACAAGGGATTTTTCATGCCGACCACCGGCCCTCAGCTCAAGCTCTACAACACGCTCACCCGGACCAAAGAGGCGTTCACGCCCATCGATCCGGAGAATGTGCGCATGTATGTGTGCGGGCCGACGGTTTATGACTACGCCCATATCGGCAATGCGCGCCCGGTGATCGTCTTCGACGTGCTTTATCGGCTTCTCCGTCATCTTTACGGGGCGGAGCACGTTACCTATGTGCGCAACATCACCGACGTCGATGACAAGATCAACGCCCGCGCGGCGCGCGACTATCCGGGCCTGCCGCTCAATGAAGCGATCCGCAAGGTGACGGAGAAAACGGCAAACCAGTTCCATAAGGATGTGGCCGCGCTCGGCTGCCTCGAGCCCAGTGTCGAGCCGCGCGCGACCGAGCACATCGCAGACATGATCGAGATCACCGAAAAGCTGGTTGCGGGCGATCACGCCTATGCGGCCAACGGGGAAGTGCTGTTCAGCGTCTCCTCGATGTCCGACTATGGCGCGTTGTCGGGCCGCAATCTCGAGGACAACATCGCGGGTGCCCGCGTTGCTGTGGAGGAGCACAAACGCAATCCTGCGGACTTCGTGCTCTGGAAGCAATCGCGTGCGGACGAGCCGGGCTGGGATAGCCCATGGGGCCGGGGACGGCCCGGCTGGCACCTCGAATGCTCGGCCATGAGCGAACACTATCTCGGGACGACCTTCGATATCCACGGTGGCGGGCTCGATCTCATTTTTCCGCACCATGAGAACGAGATCGCCCAGAGCCGCTGCGCGCATGGCACCGAGGTGATGGCCAATTACTGGATGCACAACGGCTATCTTCAGGTCGAGGGCAGGAAGATGAGCAAGTCGGAAGGCAATTTCGTCACCATCCGGGATTTGCTGGAGACTGAGAAATTCGGCGGTCGGAAATGGCCGGGCGAGGTGCTGCGGCTGGCGATGCTGATGACGCATTACCGCGAGCCGATTGATTTTTCGGTGGCGCGGTTGGAGGAGGCGGAGCGTCTCCTTGCAGAGTGGGCGCAAGTGATTGCGATACGCAACGGGTATTGGGAACTCGTCGCGCAGACGGACAAGGGCAATTTTGCGCCCAGCTACAATGAGCGAGTTTTCGAAGCGCTTTGCAATGACCTTAACTTCTCTAAGGCCAGAGTTGCCCTGGATGAGCTTAAGAAGGCCGCCTTCAACGGTTCAGATTCTGCTGCTCGTGAACTCGCACACACTCTGGCATCGCTAAGCTTAATAACTCCATCTAAGATTTTTGCTTATGAGCCGAATGACATACCTGATGGTGACGCAGTCGTTAGGGTGAGGCACTACGAAACGTTGAAGCAAGTTTATGGGAATTTTCGTGTCGCTTTCCTAAACGAAGATCGTAGAACGATGGATTCTATAAACGATCGTCTGGGAAAGGACGGCCTAGAAATACGAAAAACTGCATATGGTGTTCTAGAAGTCAAAAAAACTTTGTCGACGTCATCTGCCGGCGCCGAAATAGATGGCCCGGAGGCGAAGATCCAATCCCGCCTCGCCGCCCTCGCTGCACGCGACTTCGCCACCGCCGACAAAATCCGCGCCGAACTCGCCGAACAAGGCATCCAGCTCATGGATTACAAAGACCCCGAGACCGGCGAAAAGCGCACCAAATGGGAGGTGAAACGGTGAGTGGAAAATCATTAAGGGCGGAGGAAGATGCCCGTGCCGTGGGGCACCCCTCATCCGACCCGGCTGCGCCGGCCCACCTTCTCCCTCAAGGGGAGAAGGCGCGCGCTGTGCGCGCCGAGGCGTTTTCGCCAACGACTGTCTCAGTGCGCGAGGACGCGCACAAAGCAGCCACGAGCACGAATCTTCCTTCTCCCCTTGAGGGAGAAGGTGGGCTTTCGCGAAGCGAAAGGTCGGATGAGGGGTATGCGGCCCCTCGGCAGCCCGCCGGGGCCAAATGGAGGCACGAGAACCCGAAGCGCAATCGCGGGTTCGCCAAAGCGATGCGTCGCAATCCCACGGAACACGAACGAAAACTCTGGCTGATCCTCAAGTGCAGGCGTTTCGTCGGCTACAAATTCCGGCGCCAAGTACCCATCGGCCCCTATATCGCGGATTTCGTCTGCTACGCAAAGCGCCTCATCATCGAACTCGACGGCTCTCAGCACGCCGACAATGCCCTCGATGCCGAGCGCGACCGTTGGTTGGCCGTGAAAGGCTTCGCCATCCTGCGCTTTTGGAACAATGAGTTGACCGAGAATGCCGAAGGCGTCGCGGACGCCATTTGGTCCAAGCTGGAGCACATCCATGCCTGAAACCCTCACCGGAGGCTGCCAGTGCGGCGCCGTGCGCTTTGCCACCAAGCTCGTCGGGCGCGCGTCGATCTGTCATTGCCGGATGTGTCAAAAAGCGTTCGGGAGCTTTTTCGGGCCGTTGGTGTCCACCCATGACGGGCGTTGGACGCGCGGTGAGCCGAAATGGTTTCAAAGCTCGAATGTCGCCCGGCGCGCCTTTTGTGGTGAATGCGGCACGCCGCTCGCCTATGAGACCAAATACGGCCTCGAACTCGCCATTGGCGCGTTCGACGATCCCACAAAGGTAGCGCCTGCCATTCAGGTCAATATGAACGACAAGCTCGCGTTCTTCGATACGCTCACAAGTCTGCCGATAAAAGACGACCCGAGCGACGAATGGCTTGATTTCATGGCGGGTGTGCATTCCCACCAGCACCCGGACCATGACACCGAAGCCTGGCCTCTTGAGGAGGAAGACTGATGGAACGCATCGAGATGGAGGTGAGTGGCGGTTGTCAATGCGGCGCGGTGCGCTATCACGCGACGGCCATGCATGACAATTCACACCTGTGCCATTGCCGGATGTGCCAAAAGGCGTCGGGCAACGTCTTTGCCGCGCTCGTCGCTGCGCCCGACGACGCGCTCACATGGACGCGGGGCAAGCCGAGCGTGTGGCGGAGCTCCGAGCACGTCGAGCGCGGCTTCTGCGCCAATTGCGGTACGCCGCTGTTCTTCCACGACCTGACCAGCGGCCGGACCAATCTGATGATCGGCACGCTCGATACCCCGAGCGCATTCCCGCCCGGCGCCAATATCTGCACCGAGAATATGGTGACCTGGTTCGAGACGATCACCGGCATTGAAAACACCGGCGCGACCGAGAGCAATGGCGCTGATTGGGCCGCCGCCATCAAGGCGACCAATAACCAGCATCCCGATCACGATACCGCCGAATGGACACCGAGGAGGGCATGATGGCTGAGACCTATTCCGGCGGCTGCCAGTGCGGCGCCATACGCTACCGTTTCACCGAAAAGCCTTCGGGCGCGCATGTCTGCCACTGCCGTATGTGCCAGAAGGCGTTCGGCGCCTTCTACGCACCGCTGGTCGGTGGCCTGCGCGCGAGCTTCGAAGTCACACGCGGCGAAATTGCGACCTTCCGGTCTTCCGATCAGGCGGAACGCGGGTTCTGTGCCAATTGCGGCACGCCGCTGACATTCAGCTACATCGATGGAAAGCATATGTCGGTCTCGATCGGATCGCTGGACGATCCGGAAGCCTTCCCGCCCGTCGATCAGCACGGGGTCGAAGGCCGGTTGAGCTGGGCCAACGCCATCGGATCACTGCCGGACCGGCCGACGACCGAGCAAGAAGAACCAGAGACGGCGGCCTTCATCGCATCCACCAATCACCAGCACCCAGACCGCGATACGGACACCTGGCCTCACCCCAGACGGAACGCATGACAAAAGAACGTCTCTATCTCTTCGATACCACCCTACGCGATGGCGCCCAGACCGCCGGCGTCGAATTCTCGCTTGAGGACAAGCTCGCCATCGCGAGCCTGCTCGATGGGTTGGGTGTCGATTATGTCGAGGGCGGATATCCCGGCGCGAATGTGGTCGATACGGCCTTTTTCGAAAAAAAGCGGACCAAGAACGCACAGTTCGTCGCCTTCGGGATGACCAAGCGGTCGGGCCGCTCCGTCGCCAACGATCCTGGGCTGCAGGACCTCGTCAACGCGCAGGCCGATGCGGTGTGCTTTGTGTCCAAAGCCTGGGACCATCAGGTCGAACTGGCGCTTGGGATTTCGACGAAGGAAAACCTCAAATCGCTCGCCGAGAGCGTCAAGGCTGCCGTCGAGAAGGGCAAAGAGGCCTTCGTCGATTGCGAACACTTCTTCGACGGTTACAAGACGAACCGGGCCTATGCGCTCGACTGCGTCAGGACCGCGCTCGAAGCTGGCGCGCGCTGGGTGGTGCTGTGCGACACCAATGGCGGCACCCTACCTGCCGAAGTGCGCGAGATCGTTGCCGACGTGCTCACGGCCGCGCCGGGGGACAAGCTCGGTATCCATGCCCATGACGATACCGGCCAGGCCGTCGCCAACTCGCTCGCGGCGGTCGAGGCGGGCGTGCGGCAGGTTCAGGGAACGCTCAATGGCCTCGGGGAACGCTGCGGCAACGCCAATCTCGTGACGCTGATCCCGACGCTGCTTTTGAAGGCCGGCTATGCAGAGCGTTTCCAGACCGGTGTGACATCCGAAACGCTGCGTACGATCACACACGTCTCGCGGGCATTCGACGAAATCCTCAATCGGGCACCAAACCGGCAGGCGCCCTATGTCGGCGGTTCGGCGTTTGCGACAAAGGCGGGCATTCATGCCTCCGCCATCGCCAAGGATCCGTCGACCTACGAGCATGTCGATCCCGAACGCGTCGGTAACGAGCGTGCTGTGATGGTCAGCCAGCAGGCGGGCAAGTCCAACCTCCTGTCCAGCCTCAAGCGCTTCGGGATCGAATTGGCCAAGGACGATGCCCGGCTCGACAAACTCCTGCGCGAAGTCAAGCAGCGCGAGGCGCGCGGATATTCCTATGACGGGGCGGAGGCGAGCTTCATCCTGCTCGCACGAAAGCTCCTCGGTACCCTGCCGGTCTACTTTGAGGTGACGAGCTATCGCGCGGCGGTCGAGCGCCGCTACAACGCGCGCGGTGAACTCGTGACGATCTCCGAGGCTGTGGTGAAAATCGACGTGGATGGCGAAACATTCATGTCGGTTGCGGAGGGCAACGGCCCGGTCAACGCGCTCGATACTGCAATGCGCAAGGATCTCGGTAAATATTCCAAACAGATCGATGATCTCGAACTCGTTGATTTCAAGGTGAGAATCCTGGACGGCGGCACGGGCGCGGTCACCCGTGTGCTGATCGAGAGCCGGGATGCGACCGGCGAGCGGTGGTTCACGGTGGGCGTTTCGCCAAACATCATCGATGCGTCGTTCGAGGCGCTTTATGAATCTTTCACCTATAAGTTGCTCAAGGCCGGGTAATCCTTGTAGTTTCGGGGACATAAACGGGTTGGATTGCGTACGCGTGATTCTGTATTGAAGCTCCCGGGCCGATACAGCGGCCCAGCTTGATCAAGGAGGCTACACTGGCCGGTTCATTTTCTCCTGCCGTTCTCGCCATTGGCGCCGCTGTCGTAACCGGTGCGATTGCCGTCGGGGTCATTGCCGGGCCAGGGACAATAGCGTGCGTCGAGCGCGGTGATTTCGGCCAGTGCATGAGCGAAACCTTTCTAGGCGCAGAATCGGAGACGGTTGCGGGCATCGGGGCCCAAACCGAGGAACCGGCGGTTGAACCTGAAACCGCGACGCCCGATGCCGCACCTGACCAGGCTCAGACCGGCCCGGAAGCCGAACCCGAACCGGCAACGCTGGCAATCACCCCGAGCTTTGATCTCGTACGCGTAGAACCCGATGGATCGGCCGTGATGGCCGGCAGTGCAACGCCTGAAGGCGGTATCCAGATTTTTGCCAATGACGCGTTGATCGGCGAGGAAACGACTGAACCTTCGGGCGATTGGGCTTTTGTGACTACCGAACCGCTGCCGGCGGGGGGCGTTGAGCTGCGCGTTTTCGATTTGGCTTCGGAGCAGTTTGCTGAAACCTCGGTTGTCGTCGTGGTCCAGGACGATCGTACGAGCGAGCCGCTGGTCGTCGCTTCGACGCCGGGCGAAGCAAGCGACATCCTCCAGGGATTGAACTCTGCCGAGCCGTCCGTTGCAGAGGCGCCGCAGGCCGAAATCGAGGATAGCACAGAAGCTGTATCCGTACCGGTCCAGGACGAGGCGCCCGAACCTGCGGTTGCGCAGACGGAGACAACGGAAGACGTGGCTGAAGACGCCGCTCCGGAAGAATTGGTGGTCGCCGAGGCCGAGCCGGAGGCGGTTCCCGCCGAGGAACCCGAAGTGGTTAAGAGCGAGCCCGTCGAAGTCGCACCGACTGTGGACATTGCGCCGGAGCCAGAAGGCGAGGCACCCGAACCCGAGGCGGAACAGGTCGGTGGCACCGATGCCGCTGTGGCGGAAGCGCCTGCGGCCGAGGATGTGGCACCCGCGGAAACGGCTCAGGTGGAAACGGATGGAACTGCGGCGGAGGTTGCTGACGCTGAGGCCGATGTTCAAGTCGAGGAACCGGTAACACCGGCAGACGCGCCTGTTCCGGCGCCGGTGTCCGGTCCGGATGACGGCGAAACTGCCGGAGCGGAGGCCGCACCCGAACCAGCCGTCGCCAGCGCTGCGCCGACGGAGCCGGAAGCTGCCCCCGAAGAGCCGACAATTGTTGTCGTGCCGCCGACCATCGACGCGGTCGAGATCGACGGTGATCGCAACTTCTTCGCCGGTAGCGGCGCCAACGGCTTTGCGGTCCGCCTCTACGTCGACAACAGTCCCGTTGGCACGACTACAGTAGCGGATGGGCGCTGGCTGATTGAGGCGATCAACGTACTGACCGGAGAAAGTCACCGCATCCGCATCGACATGCTCAATCCCGACGGGTCGGTCGCGGGCAGGGCTGAGGTTAATTTCGTCGTCGATCTACTTCCGCCGGAGCCTGCAGAGCCGCAGCCAACCACGGTTGCCGACACTCCCGTGTCTGAAAATGCCGAACCCGGCACGCAGCCTCAAGAGCAGGCGCCGGCAACCGGGGAGGCAATTCAATCACCGGCAGCGGTGGAAGAACGCGCTGGCGATGACGAGCCGGCCCAACCTGTTACGAGCGCGGACGCCGAGCAGCCAGTTTCAGAAGAAGAGAGCGTGCCGACGTTGATCGGCGTCAGCGACGGCGACAGGGTCGTTTCGGGTCAGGCGATCATACGCCGGGGCGATAATCTCTGGACGATCGCCCGCCGGGTCTATGGCGAGGGTATCCGGTACACCCAGATTTATGAAGCCAACACAGACCAAATCCGCGACCCGGACCTGATCTATCCCGGTCAAGTTTTCACACTGCCAGGAACGGATATGCAAATCGGGGGCGAGGCAGAGACGGAGTAAAGGGTAGAGGGCGCTTGCGTTCCAGGTGGGTATCTTTTATCGTAATTTAACGATGGAAGAAGAAGGCATGCAACAGGACGACCTCGCAGCGATGATGCGTGCGCTGGGCCACCCGGTCCGGCTCGAAATTCTGCGCATTCTGGCACGCAAGGCACAGAACTGCTGCTGCAACGATATTACCGACTGTCTGCCACTGGCCCAAAGCACGGTGTCCCAGCATTTGAAGGTTTTGCTCGAAGCCGGAATCATCGAACGCCGCGCCAAGGGCACCCGCAACAACTATTGTGTGCGAACCGACCGCCTGGCCGCCTTCAGCGTGGCGACGCGGGACTATGTCGGAGACTTAGGCACGGTAGCGGATACCTGCGCGACCGTTCTTGATGCGGCCTCCTGACGCCATCGGGAAAACTCAACCCTCGTTACGTGCGCCTCACCGCGTGCGAGTTTAAGAGACCGAATGGCCAATACGACCACCACCTCGGTGAGCGCCGATCAGGGCGCCACCCTCGCGACCATCCGTAATCTCTGGGCCTATATGTGGCCCGCCGACCGCCCGGACCTGCGCCTTCGAGTCGTGCTCGCGCTCGGGTCCCTGACCCTGGCGAAGGCGGCGTCGACCGTGGTGCCGTTCGCCTATAAGGGCATCATCGACACGCTCGAGGGCGCCGGGAACGACCCGGCCATGCTGCTTGGCCTGGCGGTGCCCATTCTGCTCGTTATCGCCTATGGCTTGGGGCAGATTGTGGATTCGGGCTTCCAACAATTGCGTGACATCCTGTTCTCGTCCGTCGGTCAGCACGCGGTGCGCCGGCTCGCGTACCGGACCTTCGAACACATCCACAAGCTCTCGCTGCGTTTCCATCTGGCGCGGCGCACCGGTGGGCTCTCGCGCGTCATCGAGCGCGGGGTCAAGGGCATCGAGACCATCGTGCGCTTCACGATGCTCAACACCGCGCCAACACTCATCGAGTTCGTCATCGTCGGCATCGTGTTCACCGTGATGTTCGGAATTTCATACGTTTTGGTGCTGGCCGCCACGATCGTGCTCTACATCCTCTTCACCGTCCGCGCGAGCAATTGGCGCATCGCCATACGCCGTGACATGAACGAGAGCGATACCGACGCCAACGCCAAGGCCATCGACAGCCTCTTGAACTTCGAGACGGTCAAATATTTCGGCAACGAGGCGATGGAAGCGCGGCGCTACGATGCGGCGATGGCTGGCTACGAGCGTTCGGCGACGCGCATCTGGTCCTCGCTGGGCGTCCTCAATTTCGGCCAGGGCGTGATCTTCTGGGCGGGTATGATCGTCATCTCCGTCATGGCCGCTTCGGGCGTCATGGCGGGCGATTTGACGGTCGGGGACTTCGTCCTCATCAACGCCTTCATGATGCAGATCTATCGCCCTCTCAACTTCATCGGCTTCGTCTACCGCGAGATTCGGCAGGGCCTTGCCGATATAGAGGCCATGTTCGCGCTGCTCGATCAGGATCCGGAAATCGAAGACAAGCCCGGCGCTCCGGACATCGCCATCTCGGGCCCGGAGCTTCGGTTCGAGGATGTGTGGTTCCACTACGACCCGGACCGTCCCATCCTCAAGGGCGTTAGCTTCAACGTGCCGCCCGGAAAGACCATCGCAGTGGTTGGCCCATCGGGTGCGGGAAAGTCGACGATCTCTCGTCTTATCTACCGGTTTTACGATACCATCGAGGGCCGTGTCGCGATCGACGGACAGGACGTGCGTGACGTGACCCAGACCTCGCTGCGCGCTGCTATCGGCATGGTGCCGCAGGATACGGTGCTCTTTAATGACACCATAGCCTACAACATCCGCTACGGCCGGCCGGATGCTTCGGACGAGGAGGTGCGCGAAGCGGCGCTCATGGCGCAGATCTCCGACTTTATCGAAACGCTGCCGAAAGGCTACGATACGCAGGTCGGTGAGCGGGGACTGAAGCTCTCGGGTGGCGAAAAGCAGCGCGTTGCTATCGCACGCACCATTTTGAAGGCCCCACCGATCCTCATCCTCGACGAGGCGACCTCGGCGCTCGATACCCATACCGAACGCGAAATCCAGTCAGCGCTCGATACGGTTTCGAAAGGCCGCACGACGCTCGTTATTGCCCACCGGCTCTCGACCGTCGTCAACGCCGACGAAATCATTGTCCTGCGCGAAGGGTGCATCGCCGAACGTGGCACGCATGGGGAGCTCTTGGCTATCGACGGGCTTTACGCGCAGATGTGGAACCGCCAGCGCGAAGCGGCCGAGGCCACCGAGCGCCTCCGCGCCGCCCAGCGAGATCCGGAAGGGTTCCTGACCCGCGAACCTGTGGAAGCGCCGGCGGAATAAAAAAGGGCCCGCATGATGCGGGCCCAGCTTTTCGCCTTGGAGGGAGAACTTATTCGGCGGCTTGCCGGGAAACCACGGTGACCCCGTTCTTTTCGGTTTCCACGAGGCCCGTCTGATCGGGCTCGTTGGCGTTCGCGTTTGCCATCGTCTCGGGGATGACCGCGCCGTCCGGGAGAGCGACCTGGCCACCGCCTGCCGGCTGGGCTTTGGATCTGCGATCGAAGAGCCCCATGAGAGACATCCAGAGCGCTCCGAAGAACCGGGTAGTGGCCATGATCTGCTGCTTCCATAGATGCGGCGCAACCAACATGACCGGGACCACGATCAGCGTCAGCAGCGTCGAGAACGTCAGACCCGAGATGACCGCAGTCGTCAGATACGACCACCAACCACCTGACAGTCCGTTCACTTCGAGTATGCGGTTGAAGAAGTCGAAGTTAACGCCAAGGGCCATTGGAACCAGGCCCGCCACTGTTGTTACAGTCGTAAGCATGATCGGGCGCAGACGCTGCGCGCCGGTCATCAGCGTGGCCACGACTGGATCGACGTTCTCGTCGCGGAAGCGGTTGAACGTGTCGATCAGGATGATCGAGTTGTTCACCACGATACCGGCCAGCGAGACGACACCAATACCCGTCATGATCGCCGAGAACGGCTGCCCCGTAACCATCATGCCCAAGACCACACCCGCAGTCGACATGACGACTGTCGAGAGCGTCAGCAGCACCTGATAGAAGCTGTTGAACTGGGTGAGCAGGATCAGGAACATCAGGAAGATAACCGCCATGCCGGCCTGCGACAGGAATTGGTTGGTCTCCTGTGTCTGTTCGTCGGCGCCTCCGAAATCAAATGTGATCGTGGAAGGCCACTCTTGTTCGGCCATCCAGGCCTGAAGTTCGGCCACTTTCGTCGCCGTCATGACCTCTTCGCCAGTTTCCGCATCGACCCCATCGACATTGGCAAGGACGTTCATCACATAGGCTTCGTCCTCGCGGCTGATGTTAGCCACCTTGGGTGCGGCCTGGCGGTGGATGAAGTTCGACACCGGGACCAGCCCGTTCGGAGTGACGATCCGCATCGTATCGAGTGCTTCGAACGTTCGTTCGTTCTGCGGCAGGCGCACAACAATGTCGAGCGAATCGTCGGCATCGTCCGGACGGTACGACCCGATAGTCAGCCCGGAGGTGACGAGCTGAACATAGGGGCTCAATTCGCGCACGCCGATGCCGAACCGGGCTGCCATGTCGCGGTCGATGGTGACTTCCCATTCGATGCCGGGCAGGGGCCTCGTATCTTCCACGTCGATCGCATTGCCCAGATCGTTCTCGATGTAGTCGCGGACGCGCGCCACCGTCGGCCCGAGATCCTCATAGACGCTCGACCGGACCGTAAGGTTGATGTCCTTGCCGGCCGGGGGACCACCCTCTGCCTCGACAAGCTGAATGCCGACACCGGCAATATTGGCTGTACGCTCGCGAATATCGGCAAAAATCGCGCTCGCCTTGCGCCGGTCTTTCCATGGTGCGAGTTCGAGCTGCAGGTTGCCGATGGTATCGTTCGGGACCGAGGCGACCGCACCGGTAGACCCGAAATTCATGATCATCTCGCTGATGCCTTCGACTGGCATCACGGCCTGTTCCACCTCAACCATGATATCGCGGATCTGCTCGGGCGAATAGTTGCCGCGTCCGGTAACCGCCACGGTGGCGTATTCCGGCTCGACCTCGGGGAAGGCGACCATACCCGTCGGATTGGAAGCATAGGCGAAAAAGATGCCGCCAATACCGCCGAAAACAAGAACAAGCACGAGGATCGGATGTTTGACGAAAAACGCAAGCATCCGAACATAAACGCCAGCTGGTCCAGGCACATTCTTGGGATCGAAAGTGGCCGCGGCCGCGCCGGACAGCGCATCGGCACGTTCCTTCTCCGCTTGCGAAATCTTTTTGCGCGCGACCATGCCGCCGACCACGGGGATGAACACCATCGCCGTGATGAACGACGCGATCAGCGTCACGATCACGGTCATCGGCAGGTAGCTCATGAACTTGCCGATGATGCCAGGCCACAACAGCAGCGGCAGGAAAGCCGCGATCGTCGTCGCCATGGACGAAAGCACCGGAACGAACATGAGCCTGGCGGCACGGATGAAGGCTTCCTTGCGGGGCAGGCCTTCGGAAATCTTACGCTCGGAATACTCCACCATCACCACGGCGCTATCGACCAGCATACCGACGGTAAGGATGAGGCCGAACATCACCATCATCGAGATATTGATCCCCAGGAACTGCAGGATCAGGAACGCCGTCATGAATGAGATCGGAATCGAAAGCCCAATGAGCAACGCCGGCCGCAGCCCGAGCATCGCAACTGCTGCGATGATGACCAGGACGACGGCGGTGATGACCGACCCTTGAAGTGAAGTCAGCATGTCCTCGGCCGAAATTGCCTGATCGAGCATGAAGCTGACATTGATGACGCTCGGCCAGTCGGCGGTTGTCTCCGCAACGACGCGCCGGACGTTTTCGGAGTTGTCGATGATGTTGGTACCCGTGCGCTTGTTGACGCCCAGGATCAGTGCGGGCTCACCATTGGCGCGGGTATATTCGGTCGCATCCTTGAACGTGCGCTTGATGGTTGCGACATCCGAGAACGTGATGACGGTGTCGTTCACCGTCTTGAGCGGCAGCGAATAGACCTGCTCAGCGTTTTCGATGAGGCCCGGCACTTCGAGGTTGAACTGACCTTGCCCGGTGTTGAGCGAACCGGCGGGCACGACCATGTTGTTACGGTTCAGTGCATCAAGCAGTTCGCTCGTGGTCAGGCCGTAGGACTCGAGCTTCAGGAGATCGATATCGATTTCCAGTACTTCTTCGCGGGTGCCCGAAAGCGTGACTTCGCGCACCGTCGAGATACCCTCGATGGCGTCCTGGAGTTCCTCGGCGTAGGTCGTCAGGGTGCGTTCGGGCACATCGCCCGAAACGGCGACCGTGATGATCGGGAAGCCGGAAACGTCAACCTCGTGTACGGTCGGATCGTCGGCATCGCTGGGCAATTGGGACCTGGCGAGGTCCACGCGTTGCCGCGTGTCGTCCATCGCCTTGTCCTTGTCGGCATTGATGTTGAACTCGAGAAAGATCGAGGCGTGACCGGTTGTCGAGGTGGAGCGGATGTGCTCGAGATTTTCGAGATCGCGCAGCTCCTGCTCGAGCGGCCGTGCAAGCAGCGTTTCAGCGTCTGACGGCGACACGCCGGTCTGAGATACCGAGACGTACAGGTACGGTACGTCGATGTTCGGCATATTTTCCTTGGGCAGGTTGATATAGGCCGAGACGCCCGCTGCGAGTAGGACGAACATGGCCGTAAGAACCGTCTTCGGCCTCCGCAGAACGGCTTCGAGAAAATTCATCATGACAGAGCGCCCTCTTCACGGCTGACCGTGACCTGTTGCCCGGCCTGCACAAATTCCTGTCCCAAAGTAATGATGTCGATCGTCTCGGGCAGCCCGGTCACCCACATGCCCTCGCGGGTATCACGGGCCACTTCGATCGGATAGAATTCAACTGTGTCTTCATCCACGACCGCGCGCACGCCGAGCGTTCCGTCCGTGTCGAGCGTCAGAACCGACTGGGGCACTAGATGCGCCTTGATCGTCCCGGTCTGGATGAGCGCGTCCGCAGTGACACCATCCCGGATCGTGCCGTCTGCATTCGGCAATTCGATCTCAACCGTGAACGAGCGCGATGCAGGGTCCGCGGTTGCGGCGATGAACCGGACCTCGCCAAGGACCTCCTGCCCGGTAACCGTCGTCACCTGGGCCTGATCCCCTTCCGTGAGCGCACCAATGCGTGCCTCAGGCACCTGGCCGACGAAGATCATCGGGTTGAGCTGCACGACAGTCGCGCATTCGCTGCCGGCCGAAAGGTAAGCGCCCAACTCGCTCATTGGCTCCTGCACCACGCCGGAAATCGTCGCGGTGATCTCGGTGCGCTCCAATTCGGCCAATGCTTGTTCATACGCTGCTTGAGCGGAGGCAAGAGCAACCTCGTATTGGCGAGCCGTATTGGGCGCTGCAACTCCACGTTCGCGGAGTTGCGTGTTATTATCGAGATCAGCCTGAGCCTGAGCGAGCTGGGCTTCGGCCTGCGCCAGGGAGGCCCGGCGCGTGCCTTGGTCGAGTGTGCACAGAAGGTCGCCTGCAGCGACCGTCTGTCCCTTGGTGACGTGCATTTCTTCGACATTGCCGCTGGTTTCAGCGCGCACAGCGACGGCAGCGTTGGCCTCGGTGCGGCCGCGCAGCTGAATGATTTGCGGCATATCCTGAGCAGTATAGGTCGAAACACGAACCGACTGGAGGGGATCTTCGACCTCCGCCTGGGCAACTGCGGTGATCGGCTCTTCAGCGCTCTCATCCACCGGCTGGAGAATCCCTACGGCTTCGAGAGCCGGACGCAGCGGCCCATCTTCGCCCTCAATCGCGTCGATCAACGGCTGTTCGCCGTTGCCGGCCCCTTGGCCGCCTTCGATGAGCGTGCCCGAAATCATCCAGGCGGCAATGCCCAGGACGATTAGAAAAGCCAGGCCGTAAGATCTTAAAAAACGCATGGACGGCAGTCCCCACAATAGCGCCACGTCATTTTACGGCGAGACAACACCGCGCGCGGCATTCCAAACCTTGGTTCGATTCTAGTGTACTACTAATCTATAACACTAAATCGCATTCAGCCGCAAGCGGCACTTATTCGGCGGCGGACGCAAGGGCGTCGGACGGCCGGGCTGTCGCAATCAACTCATCCATGTGGGCATTGAGTTCATCGCGTGCAACAGATAGACAAGTTTGACCATAGCGTAGCAGCCATGCATCGTTGGAATGGCTAGCAGACGGGTCGGCATTCAGTTCGGCTTTGAATTTCGCAAGATCGTCGAGCTTTGCGTCGAGCCGCGCGATCTGCTCCTTGATTCGTTTTTCCACCAGATCTGCCGGCAGCAAATGCGCATATCGAACGAACAGGAGGAATGGACTGCGATAAACCTCGTCTCCGAGCGGCTCGCTCAGGGCTTCAACGAACGCCGAGCGCCCGGCATCGGTGATCGCATACATCTTTTTCGAAGGCTTGCCGTCCTGATGTTCAACGCGACTCGTCACGAGTCCTTCGTCTTCCAGTCGCGAAAGGGCTGGATAGATCGACCCATAGCTGGCGTCGACGAAATAGGCGCATTCGCCTTCGGTGCACATTTTCCGGATTTCGTACCCACTCGCTTCCCGCTCATGGAGAATCGAAAGGCACAGTGTGCGGACGTTCATATCGGATAGCCATCCATATGCTGGTCGAGAATATGGTAGCTCTATATATGACCTTTGTGGATATGGCAATCCGAAGGATAAAATTTGAGCGCTCTACCTTAACGAGCGATTGGCAACACGCGCATATAAATTTGAATAAAGCCTAATCAGCCCTTAATGGCGATGTCGAGTCCCAGGTCGAGCGGAATCGCTGCCATGGTGATCCGGCTGGTCGAGATGTAGTCGACGCCGGATTCGGCAATAGACGCGACCCTTTCGAGCGTGACATTGCCCGAGGCTTCAAGCTTGGCGCGTCCGGCCGTGAGCGCAACGGCCTCGCGCAGAACCTCGTTGCTCATATTGTCGAGGAGAACAGCTTCGGCCCCTGCATCGAGCGCCTCGGCGAGCTGGGTGAGCGTGTCGACCTCGACCTCGATTGCGACCAGGTGTCCGGCAAATGTCCGCGCTGCGGCAACGGCTTCGGTGACGCTTCCGGCAACGGCGATATGGTTGTCCTTGATCAGGATCGCGTCATCGAGCCCGTAGCGATGGTTGTGTCCGCCGCCGCACCGGACGGCGTATTTCTCGAGCGCGCGCAAGCCTGGCGTGGTTTTGCGCGTGCAACAGATATGGGCAGGGGTATGTGACACGGCGTCGGCAAAGCGGCGTGTGAGCGTTGCGATGCCGCTAAGATGCGTCATGAAATTGAGCGCGGTGCGCTCGGCGGCGAGCACGAGTCGCGCATTGCCCGACACTTGAAGCACGGCGGTGCCCGCCTCGACCCTATCTCCGTCGCGGAGGAAAGTCTCTACGCTAAGCCCGTCCCCGATTGCGGAGAAGGCTGCGAGCGCGCAATCGAGGCCGCAGATGACGCCGGATTCCCGCGCATTGATCCGCGCGACCGCCGTCGCATTCGGTCCGATGGTGGCTTGTGACGTAATATCGCCTGCCTGCCCAAGGTCTTCGGCGAAGGCCATGCGAACGGCGGCTTCAACGATATGCCGGGGCAGGGTGGGCGGATGGGGGATCGGTGCGGCGGTCATAAGTGTTAACAGGCCCTTAGAGCCTGACCCAAAAGTCCGACGGGTCGGCTTGGCGGGTCTTTGTTGGTTGGAATCGAGAGGGAATTTTAGCCAATATGTCCAATATTGCCCAAAATTCCCTCTCGATTCCAACCAAAAATCCCTCGCCAATCCTCAGCCGCGGACTTTTGGGTCAGGCCCTAGCTCAGCCCGCTTTCGGCGAGGTTATGCGGGCCGACATTGTTGATATCGCGCTCCCCGCAAAGCGCCATCGTGATATCGAGCTCCTTGCGGATGATCTCGAGCGCCTTGGCGACGCCTTTCTGGCCGCCCGCGCCGACGCCATAGAGCCACGCGCGCCCGATATAGACGCCCTTGGCCCCAAGGCACAACGCGCGCAGGACGTCCTGCCCCGACCGGATGCCGCCATCCATATGCACTTCGATCTTGTCGCCGACCGCATCGACGATTCCCGGCAGCGCGGCAATCGAGGACGGTGCGCCGTCAAGCTGCCGCCCGCCATGGTTCGAAACCACGATCGCGTCCGCGCCAGTAGATACCGCCATCTTGGCGTCCTCGGGATCCATGATACCTTTGAGGATAACCTTGCCGCCCCAACGTTCCTTGATCCATTCGATGTCCGACCAGTTGAGCTGGGGGTCGAACTGCTCGGCAGTCCAGGATGAGAGCGACGAGAGATCGCCCACATTCTTGGCGTGTCCGACGATGTTGCGGAAGGTATGCCGACGCGTGCCCAGCATGGAGAGGCACCACTGCGGCCGGGTCGCAAGCTGCATGACTGTGTTGAGATTGATCTTGGGTGGGGCGGACAGCCCGTTGCGCAAATCCTTGTGACGCTGGCCGAGAATTTGCAGGTCGAGCGTAATCACGAGCGCCGAGCAATTAGCCGCCTTGGCCCGGTCGATGAGGTTGGCGATGAAATCGCGGTCTTTCATCATATAGAGCTGGAACCAAAACGGTTTACCGCCAATCGCTTCGGAAACGTCTTCGATCGAGCAGATGCTCATCGTTGAAAGCGTGAAGGGAATGCCGGCCTCGACAGCGGCCTTGGCCCCGAGCATTTCCCCGTCCGGATGCTGCATCCCGCCGAAGCCTGTCGGCGCAATGGCGACCGGCATCGACACGTCCTCGCCGATCATTTTGCTCGCAAGCGTTCGGTTGGTCATGTCAACCGCGACCCGCTGGCGGAAGAGGATCTTTTGGAAATCCTCCTCGTTGGCGCGGTAGGTGCTTTCGGTCCACGATCCCGAATCCGCATAATCGAAGAACATGCGCGGCACGCGCCGGCGCGCTTTGTCCATCAGATCGTGGATTGTATAGGCGTTCATTCTTTTCCCCCACCCGATTGGTGTTTCCCGACGAGCCAGCGCGTCCTGTGTAGCCTGCATCAATGCCGGGGGGAAGGACGCTATTGTCGCGTCCCCCAGGGATACCCAACATCAGGTACTAGGGTAGGTCCCGCTGAACCGCTCCATTGCGAACGGCGTGATGTCGACTACCGGCTTTTCACCCGTCATGACCTCGGCGAGAACCCGTCCGGTCGCGGGTCCGAGCGTGAACCCGTGATGTGCGTGCCCGATCGCGACCCAGAGCCCGCGATGCTTGGGTGCAGCGCCGATGATAGGCATCATGTCCGGCGTGCAGGGGCGGGCACCCTTCCACGGCTGCGGATCGAGCCGTTCACCCAGATCGATGAGCCCGCGCGCCGCTCTTTCCGCACGCCCGAGCTGGATCGGCGTCGGCGCGGCATCCCGCGGCGCGAATTCCGCCCCGGTCGTCAGCCTGACGCCCTTTTGCATGGGCGCTAGCAGATAACCCACCTCGGCATCAAGCAACCAGTTTTTGAGCGGCTGACTTTCGGGCTGACGGTAGTGCATGTGGTACCCGCGCTTGACGAACAGCGGCAACCGGTAGCCCAGCGGATCGAGGATTTCCTGCGCCCACGGCCCGAGGGCAATCACGATTTCGCGGCCCCGATACGGCCCCGCACCCGTCTCGACGCTCCACCCGGTGCTGTCCTGGGTGACGCCTTTAATCTCGGTTGTCGCAACCTCGCCACCTAACCCTGCATAAAGCCGTGCATAGGCCGAAACCAGCGCGCCCGGATCGCGGACGGTCCATGGATCGAGCCAGTGCACCGCACCGGCAAGCCGCAACTTGAGCCCAGGCTCGATTTGCGCCATCTCGGCACCGTCCACGACCTCATAATGAATGCCATACTCATCATGATCAGCCTGCGCCTTGCGCACCTCTGCCTTAAGCACCGTGTCCGTGCGGAACGCCAGATACCAGCCGTTCTTGACGATCAGGTCTTCTGCGCCCGCCGCCGCAATGAAATCGGCATGCGCGTCGATCGACTGCCCGATCAGCGGCGCATAGCTTTTAACGATCGCCTTGTAGCTCTCGGGCGAGGATTTCCACCAATACCGCGCCAGCGCCGGCGCAAACCGGGGTAGCGATAACGGATCGTATCGCGCTGCCGTACTCAGATGCAGCCCCACCTGTACCAGCGTCGCCAGATCGCGCGGGAAGGGATGCGGGCGCACACCCTCGCGCTGGATGATCCCGGCATTACCGAAGGAGGTTTCCTGCCCCGGCGCGCGCCGATCGATGAGCAATACCGAACGGCCACGCCGCACGAGGTGAATGGCCGTCGAAACGCCAACCATTCCAGCGCCCAAAACAATTACGTCATGTGTCATGGAGATTAGGGCCTAACAAAGGAGGGCCGGGTCCGATGCGCCGGACCCGGACGAAGTTAATTGACCGTCGCTCCGCCGGTTTCTCGCGCTTTTTCCTCATCCCACCACCAGATCGTGGGGAAACCGATGGAATAGGTCGGCAGCGTCTCGGGATGGCTGAACCGGTTCCATCGTGCCGTCCGCGCATAGGTGATCACATAGCTTGGCACGATAAAATGGTGCGCGAGCAGCACGCGGTCGAGCGCCTTGGTCGCTGCTTCGAGCGTTTCCCTGTCGTCGGCAAAGACGATCTTGTCGATGAGCGCATCGATGCCTGGATCGGCAATGCCGAGATAGTTCCGCGAACTCTCCACATCCGCCGATCCTGAGCCCCAGAACCCGCGCTGCTCGTTCCCCGGAGAGAGCGATTGTGCCCACGAGACGTAGGTCACCTCGAAATCCCTGTTGCGCAGGCGATTGACATATTGCGGGGAATCCACCGAACGCACGGTCACATTGGCACCGATCCGGTTAAGATTGTCCGCCAGATGCAGCGCGACCGGCTCGATAGTCGGGCCATTGAGGAGAATTTCGAAGCTGAACTGTTCACCATTGGCGTCGACCAGCCTGTCGCCGTCCAAGGTATAGCCGGCTTCGGCAAACAGTTCGAGCGCAGTCCGCAGGTTCTCGCGCAGCGCCTCTTCGGACCCTCCGGTGGGATTTGTATAGCGCTCGGTGAAAACGGAAGAAGGCACCATGTCGCGCACCTCTTCGAGGATTTCCAGTTCCTCGCCCTGGGGCAGGCCTTCATGACGGAGATCAGAGCTATAGAAATAGGAATCGACGCGCTCGTACTGGCCGTAAAACAACGTCCGGTTGAGTTCCTCGAAATCGAAGGCGTAGTTGACCGCCTCGCGTACGCGCGGATCGGAGAATTTATCGAGCCGCAGATTGAACCCGAACCCGACCATCACACCCGAGTCGCGATAGGGCTCCTCGAACTCCTCAAGGATCACCCGGCCTTGCTGAACCGCAGGGAAATCGTAGGCCGTCGCCCAGCGGCGGGCCTGGTTCTCGGTCCACCAGTCGAATTCGTCGCCTTTAAATGCTTCGAACATGACCGTGGTGTCGCGGAAATATTCCACCCTGTACTCATCGAAATTGTTCTGCCCCACATTGACGGGGTGGTCCGCGGCCCAATAATCGTCGCGGCGCGCGAATGTGACGGTGCGGCCGGGGACGAAGCTGTCCAGGGCGTAGGGTCCCGATCCCATGGGTGGTTCGAGTGTCGAGGCACCGATATCGCGCGGCTCTCCATTGGCATCGGTACCCTCCCACCAGTGCTGTGGGAGGACCAGAAGCTCGCTCATAATGAAGGGTAGCTCGCGATTATCGGTTTCACTGAAATTGAAGGTGATTTGTCCCGGCTCGGGGATCACGATATCGCTGACGCTGGCGTAGTATTCTCCGTAAAACGGATTGAGTTCAGTGAGCTTTTCGAAGCTCCACTTGACGTCTTCGGCGGTGATGGGCTCTCCATCCGCCCAGCGCGCATCAGGGTCGATGCGGAAGGTGACCGAGGAAAAGTCGTCGGGATAACGAACGGCGTCCGCTATGAGACCGTAATGCGCTGAAAGCTCGTCGGCCGAGAGGGCGAAAAGCGTCTCGTAGACCAGACCGAGCCCGCTTGCCGGTTCACCCTGCGTGAGGATGGGATTGAATGTATCGAACGATCCCAGCGCTGAAACCCGCACGACCCCGCCCTTGGGCGCATCGGGATTGACGTAGTCGAAATGTTCAAAGCCTTCAGAGTATTTCGGAGCGCTGCCGTCGATCGTATAGGCGCTCAGCCAGCCGCTGTCGTTGTCCTGCGCGGTAGCCGGTACCGCAAGCGCGCCCACAATGGCGAAACTCAAGGCAAGGGCGTGAAATTTCATCGCTGTCTCCTCTTCCGTTGTGCGGGCCGCCAGGCTTGATCTTAACGCAGAGCGTCCGGTCGTGGCGATATCATTTCAGGAGGTTCTGCCGTCCTCCAGTGCCGCCGCGAGAAGCGTGCGGGTATATTCGTGTTTCGGTGCGTCGAAAATCTGTGCCGTCGGCCCCCGCTCGACTGCCTTGCCCTCATGCATCACCATCACCTCGCTGGCGAGCGCACGCACGACTTTGAGGTTGTGCGAAATGAAGACATAGGTGAGCCCGCGCCGCGCCTGCAAATCGCGCAGGAGCCTCACAATCTGTGTCTGCACGCTCATATCGAGCGCCGATGTCGGCTCGTCGAGAATGATGAAATCCGGTTCCAGCACCAATGTCCGTGCAATCGCGATACGCTGGCGTTGCCCGCCGGAGAACTCGTGCGGATAGCGGTCGTGGCTGGCGGGGTCGATGCCCACTTCTTCGAGGACACGCGAAACGGCGGCTTCCCGTTCCCTCCTCGTCATATGGGGCATATGCACGGCCATTCCTTCGGCGACGATATCGCCCACCGTCATGCGCGGTGAGAGTGAGCCATAAGGATCCTGGAAAACCACCTGCATGTGCCGCCGGAACGGGCGCATGGCCTTGGAGGGGACATTCTGGATGTCCTTGCCCTGGAAGACGATCCGCCCTTTCGAAGAGACCAGCCGCAGCAATGCCAGCCCGAGCGTCGTTTTGCCCGAGCCGGATTCGCCAACTATCCCGAGCGTTTGTCCTTCACGGACGGCGAGGTCAATCCCGTCGACGGCTTTGACGTGCCCCACAGTCCGCCGGAAGACGCCGCGCTTGATCGGGAACCAGACCTTGAGGTCATCCGCACGCATGACGATGTCGCGCGAAAGGTCCACCGGCGGCGGTGCTTCGGCCAACTCCGACGCGAGCAGGTGTTTGGTATAGGCATGTTGCGGATTGCTAAAGAGCGTGCCGGTCTCCGCACTCTCGACGATTTCTCCGTTCTGCATGACGCATACGCGATCTGCCATGCGCCTGACGATGCCGAGATCATGGGTGATGAAGAGCATCGCCATGCCCATCTTCTTCTGAACATCGCGCAGAAGGTCGAGGATCTGCGCCTGCACCGTGACATCGAGCGCGGTGGTCGGTTCGTCGGCGATGAGGAGGTCCGGCTCGTTCGCCAGGGCCATGGCGATCATCACACGTTGGCGCTGTCCGCCCGAGAGTTGGTGAGGGAAGGCGTTGAGCCGTGTTTCGGGGTTGGAAATACCCACGGCGTCCAGGAGTTCGAGCACGCGCTTGCGCGCCGCCGTCTTCGAAAGCCCAATATGGGTGAACAGAACCTCGCTGATCTGCCGCTCGATGGTGTGGAGCGGATTGAGCGAGGTCATCGGCTCCTGGAAGATCATCGAAATGTCGTTGCCCCGCACGCGGCGCAAATCCTTGTCGGGTAGAGCGAGCAGGTCGCGGCCCTTGAAGACGATTTCCCCTTGCTTATGCTGCGCCGAAGGGTAGGGCAGCAGCTTGAGCACGGAGAGTGCCGTCACGGATTTGCCCGAGCCCGATTCCCCGACGAGCGCGACCGTCTCTCCGGGCGCGATGTCGAAACTCACCGACTTGACGGCTTCGATCGTCCGCCCGCCAAGCGCGAAATCGACATCGAGGTTGCGGATTGAAAGCAGGGGCTCGGTCATGGTGCTCATGCGAATGTCTTGCGCGCGTCGAACGCGTCGCGCACCGCTTCGCCGGCAAAGACGAGCAGGCTTAGCATGATGGAAATCGAGGCAAAACCCGTGAGCCCGAGCCATGGCGCCTGCAGGTTGTTTTTGCCCTGCGCGAGCAGTTCCCCCAGTGAGGGCGAACCCGGCGGCATGCCAAAGCCGAGGAAGTCGAGCGAGGTGAGCGTCGTAATCGAGCCCCCGAGAATGAACGGCATGAAGGTGATCGTCGCCACCATGGCGTTGGGCAGCAGGTGCCGGAACATGATGGTTCGGTTGTTGACCCCGAGCGCCCGCGCCGCATTGATGTATTCGAAATTCCGACCGCGCAGGAACTCCGCGCGCACGATCCCCACCAGTGCCACCCAGGAAAACAAGAGCAGAATCACGATCAGGATCCAAAAGTTGGGCGCGATGACGCTCGATATGATGAGGATAAGATAAAGCGCGGGGATCGATGACCAGATTTCGATGAAGCGTTGGAACAAGAGGTCCGTCCAGCCCCCGAAATATCCCTGCACAGCGCCCGCAGCGACCCCGATGATCGACGAGAGTACGGTGAGCACCACGCCGAACAGTACAGATATGCGGAACCCGTATATGAGCCGCGCAAACACGTCGCGGCCCTGATCGTCTGTCCCCAGAATGTGCATGTTGCCGAGGACGCAGTCCGGAGAACTCGCGCCTTCGGAATATCGCGCACAGGCGTCTTCCCGGCTCATCATCCAGCTCGGAGGCGCAGGGTTGGGAACGGGAAGGGCGCTGTCTTTGGTGCGGTACGAGTAGCGGAAAAGCGGCCAGATCATCCAGCCGTTTTCGTTGATCTCGTCCTGGATGAAGCGAGAGCGGTATTGCGTTTGAGCAAGGAACCCGCCGAATTTCGTCTCGGGATAATTGATGACCGCCGGAAACAGCACCTGCCCTTGTAGTAGGCGACAAGCGGTTTGTCGTTGGTAATCGCCTCCGCGCATAGCGAAACCGCGACGAGGATCAGGAACAGCCAGAACGAGACGTACCCGCGCGTGTTCTTGCGGAAATTGTCAAGCCTGCGCCTGTTGATCGGGGAAAGAGCCACCTAAACCTCCCGCGACTCGAAGTCGATGCGCGGGTCGATCCACATATAGGTGAGATCGGAGATCAGTCCGATGATCAGTCCGAGAAGAGAGAAGACGTAGAGCGTTGCGAAAATAACCGGATAGTCGCGGTTGAGAACGGATTCAAAGCCCAACAGTCCCAGACCGTCGAGCGTGAAGATCGTTTCGATAAGAAGCGATCCGCTGAAGAACGCGCCGATGAATGCGCCAGGAAAGCTCGCGATGATGAGCAGCATCGCGTTGCGGAAGACGTGGCGGTAGAGCACGCGGCGCTCCGAAAGGCCTTTCGCACGGGCGGTGACGACGTATTGCTTGCGGATTTCGTCGAGGAAGGAATTCTTGGTCAGAAGCGTCGTTGTCGCGAATGCGCCAACAGCCATGGCGATGATCGGCAAGGTCAAGTGCCAGAAATAATCGAGCACCTGCATATGGAAGGGCAGGGACGCGAAATTGTCCGAGGTCAGTCCGCGCAATGGGAAGATCGACCAGAACGAGCCTCCGGCAAACAGGATAATGAGCAGTATGGCGAAGAGAAAGCCGGGGATGGCATAGCCCATGATGATGATACCGGAGGTCCAGACGTCGAACCGCGAGCCGTCGCGCACGGCCTTGGCAATCCCCAGCGGAACGGAAATCCCGTACGATATCAACGTCATCCAGAGCCCGAGCGAGATCGAGACGGGCATTTTTTCGAGTACCAGATCGACCACGGAGATATCGCGGAAATAGGATTCTCCGAAATCGAACCGCAGATAGTCCCAGATCATTGTGAAAAAGCGTTCGAGCGGCGGCTTGTCGAAGCCATACTGAGCCTCGAGCTGAGCGATGAATTGCGGAGAAAGCCCGCGTGCCCCGCGATAGGTGCTACCCTCGCCACTATCCTCTCCGCCCGAAGCGTCGATACCTTGCCCCGCAAAATCGCCTTCGACCGTGCCGGTAACGCGCGTCAGGGCATCGACATTGGTGCCGCTCATCCGGGCGATCATCTGTTCGATCGGACCACCTGGTGCAAACTGAATGACGAGGAACGAAATAGCCATGATCCCGAAGATCGTCGGGATCATCAGCAAGAGGCGTCGCAGGATATAGGCGCCCATCGAAACTCCGTTTCACGGTCCGGTTGCATACGCCGGTTCTAACGGCGAACGCGGACTTCAACCATGTCGTTTTTGTTACAGGCGTAAAAGGGGAAAAAATACGACGGGCACGGATATTTGAGGTGGCCGCGAGCCAGCTCTTTGAGCGGTGCCTTCGATCGCCATACCGCCGCTCGGACGGCGTGCGTGTCGTGATGCTGCCGGGAAGTCCCTGCCCCAAAACCTGATCCCTCCAATCGGGACCAGCTAGGCTCAGGACCTATTAATTTGATGTGAGATGTGATTCAGGGTCTCCGATGAAGGAGGTCCTGATGAGTGATTTGTTTCTGTTGAGCGAGCGCCAGATGGCGCGGATATCACCGTATTTCCCGCTTTCCCACGGCATTCCGCGGGTTGACGACCGGCGGGTGGTTAGCGGCATCATCTACGTGATCAGGAACGGCCTGCAGTGGAAGGACGCACCAAGCGGGTATGGCCCGCACAAGACGCTCTACAATCGCTTCATTCGCTGGAGCCGGCTGGGCGTGTTCGACAGGATCTTTGCAGCGCTGGCCGGCGAAGGGCCGCAACCCGAGCGCATCATGATCGACGCCACGCATCTGAAGGCCCACCGCACCGCGGCGAGCCTTCTTAAAAAGGGGATGTTCCCCGTCGTATCGGGCGGACGAAAGGCGGGCTGAACTCCAAGCTGCACGCCGTTTGCGACGCCGAGGGCCGGCCGCTGATACTGCTTTTGAGCGAAGGCCAGATGAGCGACCACAAGGGCGCCAGGCTCTTGCTCGACGTGCTGCCGTCCGCCGACAGCCTGCTTGGCGACAAGGGTTACGACAGCAATTGGTTCCGCCAAGCTCTCGCTGACAGGGGCATCGAGCCATGCATTCCGCCGACCAAAAGCCGCAAGCAGCCGATCGACTACGACAAAGCGCTCTATCGCCAGCGCCATAGAATTGAGAACATGTTCGGCAAGCTCAAGGACTGGCGGCGCATCGCTACCCGCTACGATCGATGCGCTCACACCTTCTTTTCAGCCATCTGCATCGCCGCAACCGTCATCTTCTGGCTCTGATTAACGAGTCCTGAGCCTAAATTGGTCTGTAAAAAATGGGGCCGTTCACCCGTAAAGTCTCCTTATGAATCGCTCAGGTATAAGTATTCTCCAGTATAGAAGTTTGTTTCTGCGGGGCGTTTTGGGTTCAGAGGGAATAAGTATTTCCATGTAGCGAGCATTTCACGACGCTGTAACCAATTGAACGACAGACTATCGCGACGGTCGAGCCCCTGGCTCTCGTCGGATTTACCTTAGAGGAAAGACCAATGTTTCATGTAGCCAAAGTCACCATGGAGAATGGCGAGGTCAAGGTGCCGCAGGCGCTGGCGGGAACCCGTGCCGCAGTCGATGCCGCCGACACGGCGCTGATCCAGCTCGACGTGGCGGTGAGCGACGTCGCGGGCTATGTCCGGCGCGGCGACGATCTGGTGATCCAGCTCAAGAGCGGCGAGGTGATCGTTCTTGCGGACTATTTCGACGACGGTAACCGGGATGTTCCGGTGCTCGATCTGCTCACGAGCAATGGCGAATATGTGCCGGTCGAATTCGGGACCTCGGCGGCCGCGGACGGCGTGCTGACGCCGGCCGTCGGCGTGGCCGGGGTCGGAGCGGCGGGGGCTGCCGGTGCGGCGGGCGCGTTCGGCGGCCTGGGCGCGGCCGGGCTGGCCGGTCTCGGCGCGCTGGCACTCGGCGGCGTCGTGGCGGTGGCCGGCGGCAGCGGCGGCGGCAAGAATGGCGGCGGGGGCAGCGATAGCTATGTGTCCCAGCCCGAGATCACGCTTTATGGCCCGGAGGGCATGTCGGGAACCGGCAAGCCGGGCGACACGATCACGATCCACAATGAAACGACGGGCCAGGATATGGGCTCGGTAACCATCCCCGACGACGGCAACTGGTCGATCACCTTCGACCCGAGACCCGGCCCGAACGATCATCTCACCGTGACCGAGACCAGCCCTGAGGGCGGGACGTCCGAGCCGGTCGACCTGACGCCCGGCACGGCGCGTCCCGAAGCGCCCGATATCGACCAGTACGGCCCCGACAAGATTTCCGGCACGGGCAAGCCCGGCCATACCGTCAAGGTGACCGACGAAACGACCGGCAAGGTGATCGGCGAGACGACGGTCAAACCCGACGGCACATGGTCGATCACGCCCGATCCCAAGCCGTCCAATGGCGATCAGGTGGTCGCGGTCCAGAGCGATCCGAACGGTTACGATTCCCCGGGCACCGAGGTGACCATCGGCGCGAACCGGCCGCCGGCGCCGGAGATCGACCAGTACGGTCCGGACAGCTTCTCGGGCACCGGTACGCCGGGCGATACGGTGACCCTGGTCGATGAGTCGACCGGCCAGCAGCTCGGCCAGGTCGAGGTCGGCCCGGACGGCAAATGGTCGATCGAGCCCAACCCCAAGCCGGGCAATGGCGATCAGGTCACCGCTGTCGAGACCGACAAGAACGGCAACGATTCTCAGGGCTCGGACGTCACCATCGGTGCCAACCGCCCCGATGCACCGACCATCGACCAGTACGGCCCGGACGCCATCACCGGCACCGGCACGCCGGGCAATTCGGTGACAGTGACCGATGAGACCACCGGTCAGGTGATCGGCAAGGGGACTGTCGGCGAGGATGGCACGTGGTCGATCACGCCCGATCCCAAGCCGTCCAATGGCGATCAGGTCACCGCGGTCCAGAGCGATGCGAACGGCAACGATTCCCTGGGCGCGGACGTCACCATCGGCACCAACCGCCCCGATGCGCCGGACGCGCACCAGGAGGGGACGACGCTCATGGGCACCGGCACGCCGGGCGACAGCATCACCATCGTCGACAAGGACACCGGCCAGGTCGTGGGCAAGACGACGGTGGGCGACGACGGCAAGTGGAGCACGACGCTCTCCCCCGCACCGGCCAACAATGCCGGCCTCTCGGTCACCCAGACCGACAAGAACGGCAACGATTCCCAGCCCGATACGGTAACCTGGGACGCCGTCGCGCCCGCCAGCGCCACGATTGCGGCGTCCGACGGGGCGGCGATCACCGGGCTTGCCGAACCCGGCACGACGGTCACGATCGAATGGGCCGGCGGGAAGGAGACCGTGCAGGTCACCGGCGATACCTTCAACTACACCTTCCCCTCCAAGCTGCCCGATGGCACTGCGGTGACGGTGACGCTCAAGGATGCGGCGGGCAATGTCTCCGAGCCGGTCACGGTGGTGACCGATACCGACGGCAGCGGCTCGGGCATCGGTGCTGCCGCCATGCCGGCGGCGCCCTCGATCAGCGCCAGCAATGGCACCGTGGTTTCGGGCTCGGCCCCCATCGGCACGACGGTGATGCTCGACCTCGATGGCGACGGCACTTCGGATGCGAGCGTCGCCACCAAGGCAGACGGCACCTGGAGCTACACGCCATCGACGCCTTTGGCCGACGGCACGGCAGTGACGGCGTGGACGCAGGACAGCGACGCCACGCCGCAGGTCTCATCGAAACAGACCATGACGGTGGATGCGCACGTTCCCGATACGCCGGTGTTCT
This sequence comes from Pelagibacterium halotolerans, assembly GCF_044811015.1. GTDB lineage: Bacteria > Pseudomonadota > Alphaproteobacteria > Rhizobiales > Devosiaceae > Pelagibacterium > Pelagibacterium halotolerans_A. The sequence continues at coordinate 1,034,941 of NZ_CP085243.1, read as the reverse complement.
TCCTCTCGCACGGGATCTCCGCCATCGGCACGGGCACGCCGGGCTCGGAGATCAGCGTCGACTCGACCGGCGACGGCGTCGCGGACTTCACCACGACCGTGGGTGCCGACGGCACCTGGGAGGTGAAGAATATAATCCCGCGCCCCCAGGATAAGGAAGGCGATCCGGTGCACGTCTGGGCGACCGACCCCGAGACCGGCGCGATGTCGGGCCGGGTCGAGCAGGTCGTGGATGCGACGGCGCCGGGCAATCCGGACATCACCGCGGCGGGGGCCAGCATGGTCACGGGCACGGTGGACGAGGCCTTCGCCACGATGCTGCTCGACCAGAACGGCGACGGCGTGATCGACGTGACCACGACCGCGGACAGCGCGGGCAACTGGAGCTTCACCGGCCTCTCGCTCGCCAACGGCACCGAGGTCGCCGTGCGCTCAATGGACGGGTCGGAGAACAAGTCGCTGGAGGTGAAGGCGACGGTGGATGCGACGAAGCCGGTGGCGACGATTGTGAATGCGGATCCGAAGTTTACGCTCAACAATATCACTGGGGATACGGGTGGGTACAGTTTTGGCGTGGGTGTGGGCGATTTCAACAAGGATAGCATCGATGATATCTATGTTGTGAACGGCGGCCAAGCAAACCAACTCTGGCTCAGTGATAAGAACAATCCGGGACAGTTCACTGTCGGCACAAGCGCCAGCGGAACGACTGAAGGGAGTTATGGCGTGGGTGTGGGCGACTTCAACAAGGATGGCTTCGACGATATCTACGTCTCGAATGTCGGCCAGGCAAACCAACTCTGGTTCAATGACAAAAACAATCCAGGGACTTTCAACCCCGGTAACACAAGCGCTAGCGGCACGAGTGAAAGTAGTCGGGGGGGCGTTGTGGGCGATTTCAACAAGGATGGCTTCGATGATATCTATGTCGTGAACGGCGGCCAAGCGAACCAACTCTGGTTCAATGACAAAGACAATCCAGGGACTTTCAATCCTGGTAACACAAGCGCCAGCGGCACGAATGAACAAAGTCTTGGCGCGGTTGTGGGTGACTTCAACAACGACGGGCTCGACGACATCTATGTGGCTAATGCCGGCGCACCGAACCAGCTCTGGATCAATAACAAAGACAATCCAGGGACTTTCAACACCGGCGGCACAACCGCCAGCGGAACGACTGAAAACAGTTATGGCGTGGCTGTGGGCGACTTCAACGGCGATGGCCTCGACGACATCTATGTTGCGAATAACGGCCAAGCCAACCAACTCTGGCTTAATGACAAAGACAATCCAGGGCAATTCAAGCCTGGAAGCACAAGCGCTAGCGGAACGACTGAAAACAGTTTTGGCGTGGCTGTGGGCGACTTCAACGGCGATGGCCTCGACGATATCTATGTTGCGAATGTCAATGGACCAAACCAACTCTGGCTCAATGACAAAGACAATCCAGGGCAGTTTAAAGCCGGCGGCACAAGTGCCAGCGGAACGTCAGTAAGCAGTTATGGCGTGGCTGTAGGTGATTTCGACGGCGACGGCCATGACGATATCTATGCAGCGAATTATAATCAGGACAACGCGCGCTGGCTCAATGACGGCCTCACGATCAACGCTGGAGACAGCATCGACGTCAAAAGCAGTGCTAAAGGCACCGTCTATCTGGTCAACGACTCGGTGACAGTGAACAGTCTGAACGACATCACCAACGCCGCCGACGATCACCAGAACGCGGTCGAGATCACGGACGAGACGCAAACCGTGGCGCTCGATACGGACGGCCTCCTTGGCAGCGGCGCGAGCTATCACGCCTATGCCGTGGATCTGGGCGGCAATCTCTCGCTCATGTCGGAGATGAACCTCGTCATCACCTGAGGCCTGACCTCCCTGCCCGGGGCCATCCTCCCGGCCTCGGGCGCAGCGCATGCGGGGGCCGCGGCGCTTGCCGCGTTCCCTCCCCTCATCCCGGCCCTCGTCTTGCGGCGACCGAGGGCTCAAGGGTGGCCGCGAAAGCGGCCGGATGAGGGCGGCACACGCCCCCCTCGCATGCGACACCTCTTCCTCAGGCATTATCGCTCTTGCACCACGCTCTCCCCTCTCTCCGGCACTCCGCTATCGGTTCTCGTGCTACGCCATCCCATACCCCACCGTCATCCTCGCGCTGGACGCGAGGATGACGGTGGGGGGAGCAGGTGCAGTGCGTTCAGCAATGCCGCATTCGTGGGAAATTTCGCTTCAAGCGATTGCCCTGCATTGCCTCCGATTTTCCACCTTTCACGACCGAAAATCCCTCGCCAGCCCTCCGCCGCCGAATTTTAAATCAGGCTCTAATTATCGTTGCCGATCAGCCCGTTTTCGATCGCATAGCGGGTCAGGCCCGCTGTCGTCGCAATGCCGAGCTTTTTCTTTATGTTCTTGCGGTGCGTTTCGACCGTCCGCGTCGAAATGTCGAGCGTGGCCGCGACATCCTTGTTGCTCTTGCCCCCGGCGATCAGCAGCAGGATTGCCTGCTCGCGGGTCGTGAGCGCCCGCGTTTTTGCGTCCGCCCTGCGTTCGAGCAGAACGTCGGAAACCCCCGAAGAAAAGAAGGTGCCGCCATTGGCCACCGTTTCTATGGCGTTGATGATCTCATCGGTCGAGACGTCCTTGAGGATATAGCCCGACGCGCCATACATGACCGAGGTCGAGATATATTCCCGGCTGTCGTGCATCGAGAGCATCAGAAGCCGTGTTGCCGGTGTCTGCTCCTTGAAAAGTTCAATGGCATCGAGTCCGTTGAGTTCGGGCATGTTGATATCCATCAAGACGACGTCGGGCTGGCTTGCCCGCGCGATCTCCAACGCCGCGCGTGCTGACGGCGCGGCACCGACCACGTCGATATGATCATAGGTTTCCAGGATCGCCTTGAGTCCATCGAGCACCAGCGGATGGTTATCGACGAGAAGAACCTTGATGGGTGTGAGACGGGTCATGCGACGTTTGCCAGCTTTGACGATTTGATGAAGACCGACTTGGGCAGCGTTGCATGGAGCGTGGTGCCCGAAGGACCGGTATCGACCAACAGCGTACCGCCGAAATGGGCCATGCGCTCCTGCATATTCCGCAGGCCCAGACCGCCGGGACCGACGCCCGGTTTTTTGCGTGTGTGTTCGGCAAAGCCGCGTCCATTGTCGCTGATCACCATTTGCACCCGGCCATGCGGGCTTGAAAGCTTTATCCTGACATGTGTTGCATTGGCATGCCGCTCGATGTTGTTGAGCGCTTCTTGCGCGACGCGATAGAGTGCGGTTTTGGATTCGGGAATAATGACGTTCTTGAACGCGACCGCTTCGAGGTCCACACAAATGCCGGTTCGCTCGATGAAATTATGCGTGAGCGCTTCGAGCGCGGCGGAAAGCCCAAGATCGTCAAGCGCCGAGGGACGCAGGTCGTGGCTCAAACGCCGCACTTCCTTGATGGCGCCATTGAGTGCCTCGGCGCCTTTGTCGATCGCTTCGAACGCGCCGTCTGCACCGTTCTGCACCTTCCGCCGGGCCAGATCGATCGCATAGCGCACGCCTATGAGGATTTGCGAAATCCCGTCATGCAGTTCCCGCGCAATCCGGGTCCGCTCTTCTTCCTGGGTGTCGATCACCCGCTGCGTCAGTTCTTTGAGTTTGGTATCCGCCAGCCGCCGTTCATGGAGGTTGAGGACCATCCACGTGCCGAAAACCAGAAGCACCGAGGGCACCGCGATCAGCGCGACGGTGAGGAAGGTCGAATTGATGGAGTTCCGCAGATCGGCATTGGCTGCCGCGGTCTGGGCGTATACGTCATCGAGATAAACCCCGGTTCCCAGCATCCACTCCCACTTGTCGAGCCCGACGGCAAAGGACAGTTTTTCGGCGATCGTCTCAGCAGAGGGCTTTTCCCACATATACTGATGCAGTCCACCACCTTCGCGTGCCTTTTCGATCAAGTTGGCGATCACGAAGTCCCCATTGGGATCCTGCAAATCGATCCAGTTCTCTCCAACTCTGAACGGCTGGCGTGGGTGAACGACGTTGTTGCCGTCATAGTCATAGACGAAGAAATATCCGTCCTCGCCATAATCGAGCGAAGAGAGAATATCCCGCACCTGCTGTTTGGCTGCCTCGTCGTCAGGTCCGGCGTTCTGGTAGATTTCACTAATCGCCGAGATCGCGAGATTGGTGAGGTTCAAAAGCTCGGTCTGCTTGGCTTGGAGCATATTGCGCTCGAAAGTATCGATACTGGTGCGCGCAAGCTGCGTCGACTGCCAGGTGACAAGCGTCGTGATGGCCAGTATTGCCAGCACCAGCGGTACCACCGACAGCGCGAGAATCTGATGGCGTAGCTGCATATTTCTCTGAAAGCCTCCTCCGGCCTTTTGCTCTTAATAGCACGGATTTGGCCGACCGATCTGCGTAGTAGTGGGTAGCATTTCGTCACAAAGATTGTCACCATCAGCAACCGGGGCTCGACAGTGCGCTCGGCTTTGCGCTCTGCTTGCCCCGCGCTACGTCCGAGGCTGGGTCTATGCGGCTGGGGGACGGGCAAAAACTCGGTACCGTTTCAAGAGGCGCAGCATGCGCCCTCGGGAGGAAATAGATGAAAAGACGCGACTTTTTCAAAAAGGCCGGCGTAATGTCGGCTGGCGCTGCCGCTGCGACCGCAGGTCTGGCCGCTCCGGCGATTGCGCAGGGCAACATCACCTGGCGCATGGTCACCACCTGGCCCAAGAACTTCCCCGGCCTTGGCGTCGGCGCCCAGCGCCTTGCCGACCGGATTACTGCCGCATCGGGTGGAAGGCTTTCGGTGCAGGTCTTCGCCGCCGGTGAACTCGTTCCCGCGCTTCAGTCGATCGACGCCGTCATCGACGGCACGGCCGAAATGAGCCACGGCGCGGCCTATTACTGGCAGAACAAGAGCCAGGGCCTCTCGTTCTTCACCGGTGTACCCTACGGCATGACGAGCCGCGAGCTCGCCGCATGGGTGCGCTATTTGGGTGGCCAGGACATCTGGGACGAAATCTACGACCAGTTCGGCCTGAAGGGTTTCCTTTCGGGTGATACCGGCACGCAGGCTGGCGGCTGGTTCCGCAATGAGATCACCGGCCTTGCCGACATCCAGGGCCTGCGCTTCCGTACGCCCGGTCTCGGCGGTCAAGTCTGGGAGAAGATGGGTGCTTCGGTGACCAACCTAGCGGGCGGCGAAATCTTCCAGGCGCTTCAGTCGGGTACGCTCGATGCGGCTGAATTCGTGGGTCCCTATAACGACCTTGCTTTGGGTTTCTACCAGATTTGCAAGAACTACTACTTCCCAAGCTTCAACGAGCCGGGCCTTGCGACCGAACTCGTCGTGGACAAGGCGAAGTACCTCGAACTCCCCGAAGACCTTCAGGCCATCGTGCGCGACGTCTGCCAGGCAGAATACGATCAGGTTGCGTCCGACTTCTATGCCAACGATCCTCGTGCTCTCCAGACGCTCGTCAACGATCACGGCGTGACCTTGCGGACGTTCCCCGATGAAATCCTCGAAGCTGGCGCACAGGCCGCAACCGAGCTTCTGACCGGTATCCGCGAGAACGGTGATGCGCTGACCAAAAAGACGATCGAGAGCTATATCTCGGCCCTGAACCTCCTTCGCAGCCGCACTGAAGCCACCGATATGGGCTTCATGCGTGCCCGTGAACAATTTTTCTCGCTGAGCTAAATTATCTAAAGCCACGCGAGAAAAGCGAATGGCCCGGGCTTTGCCACCCGGGCCATTTTTGTGGGCAATATGTTTGCTCTTGATGGTTCGCTTGGCTGATTAATCAAAAAGGGGCACCCTGAAGTGCCCCTTTTGCGGTTATGTCGAACCTAACTGTAAACGACGCTCGGCAACCACGTTACGATTTGCGGGAAGAAGAACAGTAGAGCGATCGCGACGATCTGCAGGGCGACAAAGGGCAGGGCACCACGATAGATCATCCCGGTTGAAATCGCGTTCGGCGCGACCCCCCGCAGATAGAACAGCGAGAAGCCGAACGGCGGCGTCATGAAGCTGGTCTGGAGGTTAACACCCACCATCACGCCCAGCCAGATCGGGTCGATACCGAGTGTCAGAAGGATCGGCGCGGTGATCGGGATGATGATGAAGATGATCTCGAACGTGTCGAGGATGAACCCCAAAACGAACATGATCGCCATGACGACGACCATGGCGCCAATCGCCCCGCCCGGCAGGCCGGTGAGGAATTCGTGGACGAGATTGTCGCCGCCCATGAGCCGGAAAACGATTGAGAAGACCGACGCACCGAACAGGATAATGAAGATCATCGACGTGATCGTCGCGGTCGCGATGGCCGCTTCGCGCACCACCCGGAAGGACAACCGCCAGCGCAGGCCTGCAAGCAATGTAGCGCCGACGGCTCCGACGGAGCCAGCCTCTGTCGGCGTAGCAATGCCAGTGAGGATAGAACCGAGCACAGCAAAGATAAGGACAAGCGGTGGGATCAGCGCGACGATTACGTCCCGCCAGATGCCCTTGCGCTCTTCAGGTGTCATCGGTGTCGCCGGGCAAGTTTCGGGGTCGGTAATAGCCTTGAAAATCATCCAGCCGATATAGATGGCAACCAGCAATAGTCCCGGAATAAAGGCGCCGGCGAACAGGTCGCCGACAGTCACCGGAACGGGGGCGAAATTGCCCATTTCCATTTGCACTTGGGCGTTGATGGAGGAGAGCATATCGCCCATGAAGATGAGCACCGTCGACGGCGGGATGATCTGCCCAAGCGTGCCCGATGCACAGATAACGCCGCTGGCGAGCTTGGGGTCGTAGCCGGCCCGCATCATCGCGGGCAGCGAGATGAGTCCCATGGTGACGACCGTGGCGCCCACCACGCCCGTTGACGCAGCGAGCAGAGCGCCGACGACGATGACCGAAATGCCCAACCCGCCACGCAGCTTTCCAAAGAGCTTGCCCATGGTGAGTAGAAGCTGTTCGGCAATCTTCGAGCGCTCGAGCATGACGCCCATAAAGATGAAGAGCGGTACGGCGACCAGGACTTCGTTGGTCATGTACCCGATATAACGCGAGGCCAGCGCTCCGAGGTTCGAGGGGTCGAAAACCCCGAACCACATGCCGACCAGGCCGAAGAGCAGCGAGGTACCCGCAAGGGTGAAGGCAACGGGAAAACCCAATAGCAGAAAGCCGATCACGCCGAAGAAAAGAAGGCCGGAAAGAACTTCACCAATCAAAACAGTCGACATCTTCCCGCTACTCCTCGGCTGCGGTGGACGGGTAGCGGTAGAGCGGGGGAAGCATGTCTTCCTTGTCCGCCAGAACGAGAATGGATCGGCAGATCATTGCGATGCCCTGTAGCGCGATCAGTATGGCAAAGGCGAGAATGAAGCTCTTGAGAACGAAAAGTCCTGGCATTCCGCCGATATTCGCCGATCCCTCGAAATAGTGCCAGGAGCGCTGAACGTAAGGGATGCCCCAGATGAGAATCACGCTCATGAACGGGAGCAGGAAGAAAACCACGCCGATGATATCGGCAATCGCCTTCCAGCGCAGCGATGCCGGGCGGTAGAAGATATCGACACGGACGTGGTCGTCGCGAAAGAGTGCGAAACCGGCAACCGCCGTGAACATGGCCCCGCTGAGCCAGACATAGAGATCCTGCATCCACAAATAGGTCGTTCCGAAGCCGTAACGCAGTACGACGACTGCGAAACAGACCAGGACGACCCCTACGCTGAACCAGGAAAATATATGACCAACGAGCCGGTTCAGGCTGCCAATGGCCTGAACCGCGATGGCAAGCATACGCATGTGCCCCTCCCTAGGAATCCGGGTTTTCTTGGAGCATACCGCTATCGGCAGCCCTCGCAAACCGCAACGCGATTCAGTGGGTGGCAGCGCATGGTCACGCGCAAATGCCCGTAGAACTGGGTATTTTCACTCCCGACCGCGGAAGCGGCGCTGGTAATCCGGGCTATAGAGGGCGCTTTCGCGGAAATCGGCGGTGCCCAGACTGCGGCCGATGAAGATGATGGCGGTGCGCTCGATCGGGTCGGCGGCGAGAATTTCTTCAATGGTTTCAAGGGTTCCGCGGACAATCCTCTCGGTGTCCCAGCTCGCCCAGGCGACGATGGCGACCGGGCAGTCGGGGCCGTAGAGGGGGGTCAGTTCGGCGACGATGTCGGCGATGCGGTGGATGGCGAGGTGGATGGCCAAAGTGGCGCCGGTTTTGCCGAAATTGGCGAGCGTTTCGCCCTCGGGCATCTGCGAGGCGCGGCCGGAAAGGCGTGTGAGAACAAGGCTTTGTGCCTCGCCGGGGATCGTGAGCTCGCGCCCCAGCGATGCGGCTGCGGCGGCGAAGGCGGGGACGCCGGGGGTGAGGGTATAGGGGATGTCGTGGCGCTCGAGGCGGCGGATCTGCTCGGCGACGGCGCTCCAGACCGAAAGATCGCCCGAATGGAGGCGCGCGACGTCTAAGCCCTTGTTATGCGCGGATAAAAACTCCGCCTCGATCTCGTCGAGCGAGAGCGGAGCGGTGTCGACGACGCGCGCGTTCGATGGGCACGATGAAACAATTGTGGGAGGAATGATGGAGCCGGCATAAAGGCACACCGGACAGGTCGTAACGAGCCTAAGTCCGCGCACGGTAATGAGATCCGCCGCGCCGGGGCCGGCGCCGATGAAATGCACGGTCATGCCATCGTCCCTTCACGCTTGATCCATACCCATTGGGTGACCGGCATGGCGGGTCTCCAGCCGGTCATCGACCCCAGCGGCTCGGCGCGCGAAATGGCAATGCGGGTGAGGGTGCCGCCCAGTTCGCGGTGGACGACCGAGAGCAGGGTTTCCATTTCGAGGGTCACCGCATTGGCGACGAGCCGCCCTCCGATGCGGAGGGCTTTTATTGCGGCGTCGAGTACGCCGTCATCCGTACCGCCCCCTCCGATGAAGATGGCGTCGGGCGTTGGAAGACCCGCGAGCGCCTCGGGCGCGCTACCTGTCTTCACCTCGAGACCGGGGACGCCGAAGGCGGTGGCGTTGGCGGCGATGCGGGCGCGGCGGGCAGCGTCGGGTTCGATGGCGATGGCCTTGAGGGAGGGGTCGGCGAGGAGCCATTCTATCGCGACCGAGCCCGAACCTGCGCCGATGTCCCACAGTAGCTGTCCGCGTAAGGGGGAGAGGGACGAAAGCGTAAAGGCCCGGACCTCGCGCTTGGTGATCTGGCCGTCGGTTTCGAAGAGGTCGTCGTTCAAGCCCGGTGTGAGCGGCAGGACCCGCGCGTGACTCTCTGCGTTCACCTCGATGGCCAGGACGTTGAGAGGACTCACGTTTTCGAGGGCGTATTGATCGGCCCGCACCTCACGTACCGCTTCATCGGCGCCGCCGAGGGCCTCGAGGACGGTGAGCGGGCTTGGGCCGAACCCGTTATCGGAGAGGAGCCGCGCGATCTGGCCCGGCGCGGTGCCATCGGAGGTCAGCGCGAGGATGCGGCGGCCCGGATGCAGGTGCGGGAGGACGAGCGCAATGGGGTGGCCGTGGAGCGAGAGCGTTGTCACGTCCTGAAGCGCCCAGCCCATGCGCGCGGCGGCGAGCGAGAAGGCGGAGGGGGCGGGGATAACGTGCATTTCGGACGCATTTATACGCTTGGCGAGCGTCGCGCCGACGCCGTGCGAGAACGGGTCGCCCGAGGCGAGGACGCAGACGCGTTTCCGGTTTCTCAGGCGCACGATCTCTTCGATGGAGGTTTCGAAGGGGGACTGCCAGCGGCGCGTTTCCTTGAGGCCGAGAGATTCCACAAGGCCGAGATGGCGGGCGCCGCCGAAGACGATTTCGGCATCGGTGATGAGCGTGCGTGTGGCCGGGGGAAGGCCGTCGAGGCCATCTTCACCGATACCGATGATGGTGAGCCAGCGGTCAGGCATTGGCTTTTCCATCCTCCCTGAGGTCACCCCGGGCGAAGTCCCGGGGCAAGGTATGCGCGCCGTTTTCGATTCTTGCACCAGAGCGTGCCAAGGGAGGAGCGGGAAGGAATCCACGCATGTCGAGGATAGAACCGAGAGCGGCGCGCATACCTTGTCCCGGGACAAGCCCGGGATGACATGGTGGGGGTGTGGCAGCCCGTTGGCTAAAACCGGATACCGCCGGGCTTGACCCGGCGACCTTGCGACGTTTCTTCCGCGCTCCACCGGTGGCGGCGTTGCCAGGTCCGCGGGTCAAGCCCGCGGATGACGACGGGAAGGGGAGTGTCGGTTGAGAGAACAGTGCTCGCGCCTTACTCATTCTCCGCCTCCGGCACGAAGCGCGGGGTGTAGACGAGGTCGGGCTGGCCGTCGCGCGGCACCACGCGCGTATGGGCGTTGCCGATGAGGATGCAGGTGGCCATATCCGCCATATCGGGGTGGGCATCCGCAAGGGGCACGGTCTGGATCGCTTCGTCCGGGCGGCCGATGGCACGGCCGAAAATCACCGGAATCGAATTGGGCAGGATTTCGCGCAAAGTGCTGAAAGCTTTGCCCAATTGCAAGGGGCGAGCTTTTGAGATCGGGTTGTATAGCGCTATGGCGAACCCGGCGCTTGCGGCGGCGCGCAGGCGGGTTTCGATGACCGTCCAGGGCTTGAGATTGTCCGAAAGCGAGATGGCGCAGAAGTCGTTGCCCAGGGGCGCGCCGAGGCGTGCGGCGACGGCCATCATTGCGGTGATGCCGGGGACAATGCTGAGCGGGACTGCGCCATAGGTTTCGCGGTCGGCATCGATGGCTTCGCAGACGGCGGCGGCCATGGCGAAGACGCCTGGGTCTCCACCCGAGACCATGCAAACGGTCTTGCCGGCCAACGCGGCATCGAGGGCGGCGCGGGCGCGGGCGAGCTCTTCGCGGTTGTCCGAGGCGTGGCGCTCCTGGTTCGGGCGAAGCTCGAGGCGGTCGAGATAGGGCTTATAGCCGAAGAACAGCGTCGACGCCGCGACCGCAGCCTGCGCTTCGAGCGTCATCTGCTCGGGGTTTCCCGGCCCGGTGCCGATGACATAGAGCGCGCCGGTCATGGCCGTTCCGTCCAGCCGGGTACGAGGATTTGCGAGAAATAGGGGGCGGGGGTGCCGTCGCGCTCGGCAAGGCGAACGACTTTTGAGGCCGCCATGGTGCCGCGCTCGACATAGATGGCGCGGTCGAGCTTGCCTGCGTCTTCGAGTGCGCCACGGATTTTGGGCAGGTTGCGCCCGACCTTCATGATGACCGCACTGTCTGTGTCCCTGAGGCGAAGTGCCAGCGTTTCGCGCGAGAGCGTGCCGGGGAGGACCGTGAAGATATCATCGCCCTGCATCAGGGGCACGCCAGCCTCCGACCAGCAGCCCGAAAGGCTGGTGACGCCGGGGATCACCTCGGTCTCGTAGCGGGGCGCCAGCCGGGCATGGATGTGCATGTAGGAACCGTAGAAGAACGGATCGCCTTCGGAGAGGACGGCCACGGTGCGACCGGCATCGAGATGGCCGGCAATGGCTGTCGCGGACTCATCGAAGAAGGCGGCGATTGAGTCTCTGTAGGCGTCTTCCTTGCGGTCGAGTTCGGTCGTCACCGGATAGGCGAGCGGCAGTTCGATGGCCTTGGCGGGCCAGTGCGGCGCGACGATGCCGCGCGCGTTGCCGTTGCGGCCTTTCTTTAAAAAGTGCGCGATGACATCGGCATTGAGGATGGCCCGCACCGCCTTGAGCGTCAGAAGTTCTGGATCGCCGGGGCCCGTACCGACGCCGATCAGTTTTCCCGGTTCGGTCATAGGCCGGGCCTCGCCAGTGCGTTGATGGCCGCCGCGGTCATTGCGCTGCCGCCCAATCGGCCTTCGACGATGGCGTAAGGAACGCCGTAGGAATTCTCGCTAAGCGCTTGTTTTGACTCGGCTGCGCCGACGAAGCCAACGGGCATGCCGATGATCGCGGCGGGCTTTGGCGCGCCGTCGCGCAGGAGTTCGAGCAGGTGGAAGAGCGCGGTGGGCGCATTGCCGATGGCGACGAGCGCGCCTTCGAGCCGGGGGAGCCAGATGTGGATCGCGGCAGCCGAGCGGGTGTTGCCGTGATCCTGCGCGAGATAGGGCGTTTCGGGATTGTGCAGTTCGCAGATGACGTCGTTGTTCGCCGGCAAGCGCGCACGGGTGACGCCGCGCGCGACCATTTCGGCGTCTGTGAAGATCGGGGCGCCGTTCTGGAGAGCATTGCGGGCGGTATCGACGAAGCCTTCGGAGAAGCGGAAATGCTCTGCCGCTTCGACCATTCCGCAGGCGTGGATCATCCGCACCGCGACCTCGGCTTCCGCTGGCGAGAAGCGGGAGAGGTCGGCTTCGGCTCTGATCGTCGCGAAGGACTGGCGGTAGATCGCCTCGCCGTCGCGGATATAGTCGTAGGTGGTCATAGGCGTGTTCCGTTCATCCTGATTGGCACGCTCTTTGAGGCACGGCCTTGCCATCCGCACGGCGTTCCTTCTCCCCTTGAGGGACAGGGCAATCGCATATGACTTCGGCTTGCGCCGAATACCCCCACCCCTAACCCCTCCCCACAAGGGAGAGGGGGACTCTGTGCACTGCCCCGCCGGAGGCACGGCATGTCTCCCTCCCCTTGATGGGGAGGGGTTAGGGGTGGGGTGGAGCCACACGCACTGCTCATATGCGATAGCCCTGCCTTGAGGGAGAAGGTGGTCGCGAAGCGGTCGGATGAGGGGTGCCTGCAGTGCTGCGAACAGCGCAGCGTTCGTGCATTGTCGCTGGCGCGCACCCCTCATCCGACCCTCGCTGCGCGAGGCCCACCTTCTCCCTCAAGGGGAGAAGGGGAACCGTGCACGTTGGGACGCTGTGCTTGAGCCGTTCGTCGCCGGTGCCGGAAGGTGCGCAATGAGTCATCTTCTAGATCTGCCTGAAGCTATCGAGACTGGTGCCGTTCGCGGGGCGGTTGGCCCGGGCGCGGAGCGCGAGATCGGCGATTGCCTCTTCAATAGCGTTCGGGTCGAGGAGCGCAAGCGGGTTTTCCGCTCCCTCCCCATGGAGAACCAGGCGGTTGCCTGTGAGCATCAGGCCCGGACGGCCCGGATAGGCGCAGCCCTTGGCGCAGGTCGAGACGTGGATGTGGAACGAGCCGTCGATCAGATCCGGTGCCGTGGCGAGGAAGGCAGTCGCGACGTCGGCGGCGTGGATAACGCCGTTCTTGCTCGCTTCCGCACCCGAGCAAAGCGTGAGCGCGGCCCCCTCGGCGTTCGGACGCGTCCAGTAGCCAAGTGCCGCGACGGCGGGGGACAGAGCTTGCAGGGCCGCGCTGTCGAAGCCGGTCAGAACCAGTGTCCGGTCCGGGGCGGGGGTGACGGCGTCAACGCCGTGGGCTTCGAGGGTCTTTGCAAGCGTCCGCAGCGATCCGGCTTTGTCCTGGCCGAAGGGTACACCGATCCGCAGGCCCGGTTCGCCATCGGCAAGCGCGAGCGGGCCCATGGAGAAATAGACCGGCTGGGTGAACGCCGGGGGCGCCGGGTGCAGATGGGGCAGGGCGGTGCGCAGTTCCGGTGCTTCGAGATCGGTGCCGCGGGCGCGCGGGCCTCTGGCCTGCAGCCTGCTCAAAAGCGCATCGACCGTTTCGGGGACATCGGCCTCGTCGAGTTGGCCGAGCGTCTGGCCGCCGGTTTCGAGCACCCAGCCTTCGGCCTGCGCGATCAGCCGGATGTCGGATTTGAGATTGTCGAGCCGGATCTGGCCGCCGCTCAGGATGGTGATCGCGAGCTTGGGCGAGAGCGGCGCGCGGGCAAGCGCGGCGTCGCAGACCGGTTTGAGCGCTTGTGCAAGCGGACGCGGATCGGCGGTCTCCTTGGGATCGCGCCCGGCGATGGGGGAGATTTCGATTGCAATGCCGGTGACCGCGGCGATGCCGGCGTCATCGAACGCGGCGCGTAAGGGAGAGACGGTTTCATCTCTGAGCCCGCGCACCTGCAGGTTGCCGCGCGCGGTGACTTCGATCCGCCCATTGCCAAAAGCTTCGGCTGCATCGGCGAGCGCGGCAAGTTGCGCGGGTGTCAGCGCGCCGCCCTGTGGGCGGAAACGCGCGAGCAGCCCGTCCGCCGTCTGCATGGGGGCGGCGAGACTGGGACAGGCGCCGCGCGGGGCGGGCTTTTGCGGGCTGGCGGATGGCATATGCGTGAGGCGACTCCCGGTTTGGCGAGAGTCTTATCAGGGTGCGCGGGGCGGAGCAAAGCGGCGGAGTACGCTGGACTGTGCGGTGCAATTATTGAATAATTGCAGCACATTTATTCAATGAGGAAAAACGTTATGGTGCACCGGACAGCACCGCTGGAAATGATCGACAGCAAGGCTGTCAAAGCCCTTGTCGATGCGCAAGCAATCGAGGGGGCGGTGGTGCTTGGGCGGCCTGGGGGGTGGGCAGTGCTCGTGCGCTACGGCAATCATGAGCGTGTGATTGCAGCGCAGCGTTCCCACCGGATGCGTCTCTGGCGCAACCTTAATACCGTCGCGGCTTTCGTGCACCATGAGCTGGGTATGCCGCAATTTACGGTGGATGCGGAGGCGTACGACCCGGAGGTGAACAAGCGCGAGCGGCCGGACGCTGCGGAACGGCAGCGCCAGTTGCAGGAAGCGGCAGAGCATGACTCCTGGTTCCGGGCGGAGGTGCAGAAGACGTTGGACGGGATTGCGGCCGGGACCGTTCGGATGATCTCGGACGAAGAGCACAAGCGCTCATGGCAAAAGAAGCGGGCGGAATTGCTTGCGCGCATTGAGCGCGGTGAATGAAGCGCCTTATCTGGTCTCAGGAAGCCGAAGACGATCTCGAGGCGCTCACCGATTATATCGCGCTCGATGATGTCATGGCGGCGATCCGCGTGCGTGACGAGCTTGAAACGCAGATTGCACGGCTGCAGGACTATCCGTTCTCCGGCAGAGAAGGCCGGTTGAACGGCACGCGCGAGCTTATCGTCGTGCGCACGCCCTTCGTTGTCATTTATAAAGTTGACGATGTGGTCGAGGTGCTCCGCGTACTACATGGGGCGCAGAGGTGGCCGGGGCCCCCATAGCGTTACATTCTGCGCAGTAAATACACATCCATGATCCAGCCATGCGCCTTGCGCGCCGCGTCCCGCGCCTTCGAAATCTCCGCGGCAACCTCCGAGAGCGGGCCTTCGATCAGGATTTCCGCGTCCATGCCGACATAGGCGCCCCAATAGATGTGGAGCCCTTCGGGGTCGATCTGTTCGTAGGATTTTTGCCCGTCGAGCATCACGACGACGCTGTCGGCGCCCTCGGGCCAGCTCTCGCGGAGCTTGCGGCCGGTGGTGATCGTCACGGGGTTGCCGATGGTGTTGAGCGGGATGGCGAAGGCGGCGGTGAGGATCTGGATGCTGGTGAGGCCGGGGATGACGCGGACGGTGAAATCGAGCGTGCCGCGCGATTTGACGCGTTCGAGGATGCGCAACGTGCTGTCGTAGAGGCCGGGATCGCCCCAGACGAGGAGAGCGCCGGTTTCGTTTTCGTCCATGTCCGAGATGAGAGTCTCGTACTGGTCGGCGATGGCCTCGTGCCATTCGGCGACGCCGCGCTGATAGTCCGGATGGGCGGCGTCGCGGATGGGCAGGGCGAATTCGACGTTGCGGTGGGCTGATGTGACGTAGCGTGCGACGATGGCGCGCCGGATCGCGGCGAGGGCAGCCTTTTCGTCGCCCTTGGTGGGGACGAAGACCGTATCGGCGGCGTTGAGCGCGTCGATGGCTTCGACGGTCATATGCGCGGGATTGCCCGTGCCGATGCCGATGACGAGGATTTGACGCATGCCGTGCCGATCCGGATAAGCTCTGTTGCGGCCTTTCTAGCCGGGTTCGGGGGTGGCGCGAAACCTTGCGGTTTACCGTGCACCGAGATTTTTTGTTCGCGGGGTCTTGTGCGCGCGGGGCGCAAACTTTAGATGGTGCCTCTCCGCGTTGTTCCGGCGCGGATTTTTGGTGTCCAAGTGCCCGGTTGCGGGCACCTAGGAGGTTCGAACGTAAAGATTGACGCTGCAAACGCCCTATTACCTGCTCGACAAGTCGGTCATTCTCCGCAACATGGAAAAAGTCTCGTATTTGCGCGCGCAGTCGGGCGTCAAATGCGTCCTTGCGCTCAAGGCCTTCGCGACCTGGTCCGTGTTCGACGTGATGCGCGACCATATGGACGGGACGACGTCCTCCTCGCTCAATGAAGTGAAGCTCGGCCGCGAGAAATTCGGTGGCGAGACGCATGCCTATTCGGTGGCCTGGGCCGATCACGAGATCGACGAGGCGATCGGCAATTGCGACAAGATCATCTTCAATTCGGTCAATCAGTTCGAGCGGTATTCGGATAAGGCGTTCGCGGCGGGCAAGTCGGTCGGCCTGCGGATCAATCCGGGGCTGAGCCATTCGCACTTTATCCTCGCGGACCCCGCGCGCCCGTTCTCGCGGCTGGGGGAATGGGACATGGAGCGGATCGAGCCGGTGCTCGGGAAGATCTCGGGGGTGATGTTCCACTTCAACTGCGAGAACGACGAGTACGACAGCCTCGATAATCTGCTTGGGCAGATTGAGGAGCGCTATGGCGAAATTCTCCGTGGGTTGGAGTGGGTTAGCCTTGGCGGTGGAATCAGGTTCACAAACGAGGGCTACCCTATCGACGCGCTCGCGCAGCGCTTGAAGGGGCTTTCGGAACGCTATGGCATACAGCTTTATCTCGAGCCGGGTGAGGCGACGGTGACACAATCGACTTCGCTTGAGGTGACGGTGCTGGACGTCGTCTATAACGGCAAGCATGTGGCCATCGTTGACTCATCGACCGAAGCGCATATGCTCGATCTGCTGACTTATGACGAATACGCCAGCGTGGCGCCGAATACCGGGCCACACACGTATATGATCTGCGGCAAAACCTGTCTTGCCGGAGACATTTTTGGGGAGTTCCAGTTCGAAACCGAGCTCAAGGCGGGGGACCGCATATCGATCCTCGATGCCGGCGGCTACACGATGGTCAAGAAGAACTGGTTCAACGGTGTCCATATGCCTGCAATAGCGGTCAAGCATCTGGACGGGCAGGTGGAACTCGTAAGGGAGTTCACGTTTGAGGACTACGCGCGGAGCCTGTCGTAACGCTTGGGGTGAGATCCCGGACTTCGGCAGCGTCGCGTAGTGAGGGCCTGCTAACACTTATGGATAGGGGTTTGATTTTGCATAAATCGTTCAATGCCAAGTGTTTTCCCGCAGCGAAGGGGCTCCCCTTCGCAAGGGGAAACGCGCCGTCAGTGGGCGATTTATGCAAAACCCTCCGGGCGGGTCATAGCCCGGCCCCTTGTCGCGAAAAATCCCGCTTGTGGAAAAGCGTCCACGGCGCGGCATTTTCCACGAAAGTTGCTCGGGCTATGACCCGTCAAACCCCTATCCATAAGTGTTAGCAGGCCCTGAAGTTCAACCTCTCGAAAAGGTGTTACGTGAGAAGTGAAAAAGAACGTTCTGATCATCGGTGCAGGAGGTGTGGCGCAAGTCGTCGCCCATAAGTGTGCGCAGCATAACGATGTCCTCGGTGACATCCATATCGCCTCGCGCACGGTCGAAAAATGCCGGGATATCATCGCGAGTGTCATCGAGAAGAAGGCGCTCAAAAAGCCCGGTGTCATCGAAGCGCATCAACTCGACGCGCTCGATATCGAGGCCACAAAGGCCCTGATCGCGAAAACCCGGTCCCAGATCGTCATCAATGTCGGATCGGCCTTCATCAACATGTCCGTCCTCGAAGCGTGCATCCAGACGGGTGTGGCTTATATCGACACGGCCATCCATGAAGAGCCCGACAAGATCTGCGAGACGCCCCCCTGGTACGGCAATTACGAATGGAAGCGGCGCGAGCGCTGCGAGAAGGCCGGCGTGACGGCAATTCTCGGCGCGGGGTTCGACCCGGGTGTCGTCAACGCTTATGCCGCGCTGGCGGTCGATGAGTATTTCGACGAGGTTTCCTCGATCGACATCATCGACATCAATGCGGGCAGCCACGGGAAGTATTTCGCGACCAATTTCGATCCCGAAATCAATTTCCGCGAGTTCACGGGCGTGGTCTATTCCTGGCAGGACGGCCAGTGGCAGACCAACAAGATGTTCGAGGTCTCGCGCACCGACGATCTGCCGGTGGTGGGCGAACGCACGTCCTACCTCTCCGGCCATGACGAGCTGCATTCGCTCTCGCGCAATCTCGATGTGCCCGACATCCGCTTTTGGATGGGTTTTGGCGAGCACTACATCAACGTCTTCACGGTGCTCAAGAACCTCGGGCTCTTGTCCGAGCAGCCGGTGACGACCGCGGAGGGGCTCGAAGTCGTGCCCCTGAAGGTGGTGAAGGCCGTGCTGCCCGATCCGTCCTCGCTTGCCCCCGAATATGAAGGCAAGACCTGCATCGGGGACAAGGTCAAAGGCATCAAGGACGGTGAGGAACGCGAGGTCTTCATCTACAATGTCGCGGACCACAAGGACGCGTATAACGAGGTGGGCAGCCAGGGGATCTCCTATACTGCCGGCGTGCCGCCCGTCGCCGCGGCGATCCTTGTCGCCAAAGGCACCTGGGACGTCCACAAGATGGTGAACGTGGAAGAACTTCCGCCGCAACCCTTCCTTGGGCAGCTCAACGTGATGGGGCTCCAGACCTCGATCCGTGATGAGAACGGCGACCGTGATCTCTCGTTCGCGGATTGGGTCGCATCGGAGGCCAAGGAAAAGCGCAAGGCGACGGCCCGCTCGTAAGAGTAAAGGTCCGGAAAAGCGTGTAGGCCCGCGCCGGTTCGACCGGGGCGGGCTTTTCTGTGCTATGGCTACCAAGTATCACGCCACAGAGGATTTGGCAGGTTTGCATCGTCTCTATCCCCCATCACCGTCATCCTCGCGCTTGACGCGAGG
The DNA here is from genome assembly GCF_044811015.1 of Pelagibacterium halotolerans. Taxonomy (GTDB): domain Bacteria; phylum Pseudomonadota; class Alphaproteobacteria; order Rhizobiales; family Devosiaceae; genus Pelagibacterium; species Pelagibacterium halotolerans_A. The sequence goes on along the minus strand of NZ_CP085243.1, from coordinate 1,016,025 downwards.
ACCCGCCACGCTGCCGCGTGCCGAGCAGAAGTCGGGCGCGCCGCGCAAGCTCAAAGCGCCCAACCCCTGCTCGGACGGCTTCAAGGCTGCAGGTCCTCGCGTCAAGCGCGAGGATGACGGCGGAGTGGGGGGCGAGGTCGTGCAACCTTTCAAGATCATTGTGCAGGACCATCAGGAGCAAACCGGAGGGCAGGATGGGAAAATCCGACGATACACGCCGCTCGGGCACCGTGCAGTCGGTCGAGCGCGCTCTGGCGATCCTAGAAGTGCTGGGCGAGGATGAGGAAGGGTGGCGGCTGACCGATCTCGCCGCGCGTACGGGGCTTTCCGCATCGACGGTGCACCGGCTTCTCACCACGCTCGAGCAGCGCCGCTTCGTCCAGTTCGACCGGACCGACGGCATGTGGCACGTGGGGCGGACCGCATTCACGGTTGGGTCGGCATTTGCGCGCGAGCGCAACTTCGTGGCGCCGGCTCTGCCAGTTCTGCGCAGCTTACGCGACCAGACGCGGGAGACGGCCAATCTCGGCATCATCGATGAGGGCGAGGTCGTGGTGCTCACCCAAGTGGAAAGCCGTGAGATCATGCGCGCGATCACACGTGTCGGTGGCAGGGCGCCGGTCATATCGTCGGGGATGGGCAAGGCGATCCTCGCATCTTATCCCAAGGCGGATGTCGACGCCGTCATCAAGCGCTTTGGCATGCGTAAAAGTACCGGCAACACGATCACTGACCGCAAGCGCCTCGATGACGATCTTACGGCCACCCGTGCGCGGGGCTATGCGATCGACGATGAGGAATACGTCCTTGGCCTGCGTTGCGTGGCAGCTGTCGTTTATAGTGCCAATGCCGAGGCACTCTGCGCAATTTCCGTCTCGGGGTTATCGGCCCGCGTGACAGAAGAGCGTCTCGAAACCCTGGGCCGCCTGGTTGCCGAGGCAGCGCAAGAACTTACAGGCCTGCTTGGCGGAACGGCACCGTCGCCATCATCGCGGTAGAAAAACGTACCCTGAAATCGACGTTTTATTCGGATGTAATCGGCTTCAAGGCCGCTCAAAACGGGCTTTTGAGGTATAGTTAAGGAAAACTTTCTCCGTTAGGCTACTTGCCTCCGGCGATGCAGTCGTCGTATTAATAAGGAAAAATGAATTAACAAGACAGGCGCATCTTTCGCCACCCCAAGAAACGCGCGAACTCTTTGGCTGAGGCGAGTCTTTTCGCCCGGGGGGACGTCATGTTGGAACTGGCCGATGGTGCGAATGTACTGTCGCAGATCGAGCATTTGTATGATGCGGCTTTGGACGGTGGCTTGTTCGAGACAGTTCTCGATACCGTCGCACAGCCACTTAGCGGCGCGGTGGTGTTGCTCTACGGTCAGGATACGGTTCGCCAGAACTGCAATTTCCTGTTGCACAGAGGGCTCAACGTCGATGCGCTGCGCTCGTATATGACCGGGTTCGTCCAACGGAATGTCTTGTTCGAACGTCAATGGGCGCAAATGCCGGGGCGTATCTATCAGGATTACGAACTGCTGGAGCGAGAAGCCTTCGTCAATTCCCGGTTCTACAAGGACTGGCTGTCCTGGCAGGGGCCGTACGAAAGTGCGACAGGAATAGTCCTGTACCGATCAGGTATGCAGCAATTGGTGTTGGAGGTCCGCTATCCCGAACATAAGGCGGACATCCTGCGGCAGCAGGTGACGCGCGTCCTCGAGCGGCTGGCGCCGCATATGATGCGGGCGACACGGATATTCCATTTCCGCCATCACCATCCGATGGAAAACCAGTTCATCAACAATATTCTTCAGCTTTTGCCGTTCCCGGTCGTGCTGGTCGGGCGCGACGCCCGCGTGCAGAGCATGAACGCGCGCGCCGACGTTCTCGCGCGGAAGATGGAGGCTATATTCTTGAGTGCCGATGGCTATCTGTACGCTATCGATCCGGCCGACGACGTCAGACTCAGGTCGCGAATCGCGGAGTTGGCCCAGGCTTGCCGCCCCAGTTCGGAAATCATCGTTTTGAAAAAGCACGACGACAGCGGCCATTATTTCGTTTCGATCATGACCTTGGAGCCGTCGCCCGATATGGCTGGAAGCCCCGGTTATGACCATTTTGGCTCCTCGGATCGCCGCCTGGCGTTGATCATCCAGGATAGCGCTGAAGCGCTGCGGCTCACCCATGACGCGCTTTGGCGGATATTTGGATTGACAAGCGCCGAGGCGGAACTCGCAAGCTCGCTTCTAAATGGGCGGACGATAGGCGAATACGCTGCCGAGCGCGCGATCTCCAAGCAAACACTGCGTAATCAACTCGCATCGATCATGAAAAAAACAGATACATCGCGGCAATCACAGCTTGTTGCGCTTTTGACACGATTGGCAGTTTCGGCCGTGAACTAAAATTGTTCCAGCTTGACCGGGCATAACATTAGTTTAATTTCGTACCGGTAATATCCAGATTTTGGAATAAATTCCTTTCTGGACAATGCTTTAGGGCGAATATGCGGCTATCAGTGCTGATTCTCGCAGTTGCGATGGTTCCGTCTATGGCCGCGGGACAGGTTTCTCCCGCGCCCCAGCCGGACAATGCAGGCATTGCTTTGACCAGTGTCCAGTTCGGTGGCGGGGAGATTTTTCTCGTCCCCGCCTGGCAGGGCGACGCGATTGCGCCAGGCGAAACCTCCGGCGAGGAAACGCAGCGCCTTCTGGGCGGTTTTTCCTTTGGTGCCAATCTGATTTCGCGTATCGGCGATATCGGAGAGGCGCCGGTTTACGTCGAGTGGATGGGCTCGGTCCTGCTCGGCGTCGGCCGATCCATAGACAGGACCGCCTATTCGGGCAACGAGGAACTGCTCGTGACCGGAGTGAGCGCGCCAACTTCGGGAACCGTCGACCTTGTCATCGGGGCAGGAACGGCAACGGCGACCGGTACTGTCTCGTTGACCGACAGCACAGGTGATACAGGGAGCGTTTCCGGCTCCGCGTCCTCGCCGCCAGGCAACAACGCGACGGCGCAATATTCGGTCACGACGACCGAAACGGGCGCGGTCGGGCTCGCACTGACCACCGACGGGTCGGGACCCGAAGCTGCGGGGTTCGGTGTCGTTGCCGACGCGGATGGTTTCGCACTGGTCGGGGTGGGTAACCTCGAAAACGCTGAGGTTACCTCCAGCATTAGAGAGACATTGCTGATGGCGAGCCAGAAGGTGATGTTCTCTTCGCCGTTCAGGTTCGATGACGGCTGGACCGTCACCCCGAAGTTTGGTCCCGCCTATAATCTGATTGCGCGTTCGGTGCATCAGGAAACGCTCATTGACGTCCAGGAAGCGGAAGGCCTGGGGGACGTGATCCCAATGTTCGGGCTCGAGCACGACGATGACCTCGTCGCGCACTACGCCGGCGGCATCATCGGCGCTTCCCTGTCCGGTCCTGTTGCCGAAGGGTGGCGGTTCTCGGTTGGGACGGAAGTCGGCGTTTCCGGCTACTGGGCGGATTACGATGGGGCCGCCGCTGCGATACTGCCAGGGGCAGGGCGCGTTACGCTTCCAGACACGAGCCAAGCGGTTTCGGGGATGACGCTTTACAATCGGGTGAGTGGTGGATTGACCTACCTGGATCCGGATGGGTTCACGGTGAACCTTGGCGTCCATGTCGAGCGGCTCGGCGATGTGCCTTATATTCAGACCACTCCAGTGAACACAGCCGACGCAGATTTCAACGCCGGTAACACCGAAGCCGAGTATTCGGCCAGCGGCGAAACCTATTACGAAAGAAGCATCGCCACTGGCCCGATGTGGAATGTTGGGGCGACGATTTCCCTTACCAACCGGTTCTGACCCCGCCGCTTGGGCAGCGGAACATGCCGTTGTTACGCGGTAAAGTTATCGAGGTCCGCTGTACAAAGCGTCTGGTCGCCGTCTGCGGTAACGGTCAATCGTACGATGTAACGGTCACCGCTGCCGGCGTTGATTGTGATGCTTCCAACGACCTGCGGCTGATTTTTCTCAAGCGCGAGAAGTCCGCGCTGTATAACGCGAGAACTGCCGCTCGCTCCTTCCTTGTTTACAATAAACTGATAGCTGCCAGAGACAGAATGATCAGCCCATACCACACCGACAAGGTCGACTCCCGTCGCGAGAGGCTGGCTCCGTATCTCGCATTGAACCTCGCTCATGGCTTTCGCCTCCCACGGCAGGATCGCGTAAAAAAGGACCAAAACAAACATAAGTGACTGCCAACTGGGCCGGTCGCGCATGGGCGCGCAGGTTGCGATCCGGATCATGAGACCTCTCCTCGATCAGGACTTCTAGTTCTGCGCCTCGACGTGAACCGAAATCGTCCGGCCATCAACGGTGACACTCTGCGTTCGCGAATGCGAGAAGCCGGGAATGTTGCTGGTGACCTGTACGCTCGAGGTCGTGTTGTCCTCTCCCGTTTGCGTATGGCTCTGCGAATGCCCGAGGCCGATCTGTACGATCGCGGAGGTGTTATGCGATCCGGTCTGGTCGGTCGTGGCGGTGTTGTCGGTGCCATATTGAAGCGTCACCGAGTTGTGCCCGCCCTGTTGCGACGTGGACTGGTAATTGTCGATACCACCCTGCAGGACGAGCGCTTCATTGAAGTCGTCCGCCAAGGCCGGCGTCGCCAAGGCAACTATTGCGGCTGAGAGCAGATAGATGCGCATTGTTGAATCTCCCTTTTTTGTTGAAGGGCTTGCGCAGTGGTTGTCAGCCGCCAGACACATAAAAAACAAGCGGCCCGCACCGCACCGATTGCCCTCGGTCACAAGTTTGCTGCAAGAGACAGGAATGCGCAGGCAACAATAAGTGTCGCCCGCGCCGTCCTGGACGCATCAGTTACCCTGAATGGTGACAGACACGTTGCCGACGCCAGTCTGCTCGGTGTCCGAAAAGTCGCCATTGCCGACCTGCAGCGTCGTCGAGCTGTTGAGAGCGCCCCATTGATCGGTCAATGACGTATTGCCGTTGCCGGCCTGTACTGTCACCGATGTATTGGCGCCGTCCTGATCCGTGATGCTCAGGTTGCCCGTGCCGAACTGGCCGGTGTACGAGAAGTTATTGCCGCTGAAGGGGCCGATGCCGCTCTGCGTGGTGAGCTGGCCATTCCCCACGCCGATCTGATCGACGATCGAGACGTCCTGGGCATAGGCAGCGCCAGCGAACAGTGCGGTAGCGGCTGCAGCGGATACGATGAGCTTATACATGGTTGTCCTCCAGAGTTGGAACGAGTCCGTGGTGTGAGATGCGGAAATAATCCACGGCAACTTGGTAACATTTGAGGAGGGTGCGTTCTGGATGAATATCGGCATGTTTAAGTGTTACGAATACTATATTTTTGGCGTATTTTCTAAGTCATTTCTAGTTAGAATGTATGTTTAAAGGTTGTGGTTGGCGTTTATTTTAGCGCATTGACTGACTTGCATGCGCGTTTGACCGTTGTGCTAGGCATATGGATGGTTCCGTATGCGCAATGCACTATGGGCTTGGTATATTTGCGGATGTGCGCGGCGGGTTCTGCCTGGCGCCGCTAACGGTTCTCCTCGAACGCCGCCAGCCATTTCGCCAGCAGGCCATCCAGGGTCGCGCGGTCTTCCGCGCTGAGGGCGGCGGTAAGCCGGTGCTGATTGGCGACGTGCTCGGTTACGGCCTTTTCGATCAGCGCGTGGCCGGCGCCGGTGAGCCCGATCAGGAAGCCGCGTTTGTCGTCGGGGTTGCGGCGGCGCTCGACGAGGCCGGCGGCTTCCAGACGGTCGATGCGGTTGGTCATCGTGCCGGAGGTGACCATCGTCCATTCGATCAGCTCGGACGGGCTGAGCGCGTAGGGCGGGCCGGAGCGGCGCAGTGTGGCGAGAACGTCGAAGGATGCAACGCTCAGTCCGTGCGCGGAGAATACCTCCTGCATACCCTGACCCAGATGCCGCGCGAGGCGGTTGAGCCGGCCCAGCGTGCCCATGGGTCCGACATCGAGATCCGGGCGCTCGGCCCGCCATTGCGCGAGAATACGGTCGACCTGATCCATGCGCGGGATCATTGCGGACGATTATCTTGACGTCAAGATTTCTTGTAACTACCTTGACGTCAAGATAAATGGAGACTCGCATGGCCCGTTCCCTCGATCTTCTCACCACGGCGATGGCACCGGCGATCTGGGGGTCGACCTATATCGTCACGACGCAAATGCTGCCCGACGGTTTTCCGCTGACCGTCGCGATGCTGCGCGCGCTGCCTGCGGGGCTGGTTCTGCTGCTGATCGCGCGCCGGCTGCCGCCTCTGCACTGGCTGCCCAAGGTATTTATTCTTGGAGCGCTCAACATAGCGATTTTCCTGACCCTGCTGTTCGTCGCCGCGTATCGCCTGCCGGGCGGACTTGCCGCGACGCTCGGCGCGGTACAACCGCTTCTCGTGCTCCTGCTCGCGGGCAGCATATTGGGATCGACGATCCGGCCGGCCGCGATCGTTGCAGCACTGGCAGGAATTTTCGGCGTCGGGCTTCTGGTGCTTGGACCGGACACGTCGCCAGATCCGATCGGTATCGCTGCGGCGCTTGGCGGTGCGCTCTCGATGGCGACAGGTAACGTCCTGGCGCGCAAATGGCAGCCACCCGTTTCGCCGCTCGCCTTCACCGGCTGGCAATTGTCCGCGGGCGGGATTTTGCTGCTGCCGGTCGCGCTCACTCTCGAGCCGGGCTTTCCGGTGCCCAGCGCGCTCAATCTTGCGGGGTTCGTCTGGCTCGGGCTGATTGGCGGTGCGCTCGCCTATGTCTTGTGGTTTCGGGGTATCGCCCGGCTCGGCCCACCTACGGTGACGGCCTTCGGGTTTCTCAGCCCATTGAGCGCGGTCGCCTTGGGCTGGGCGATCCTTGGGGAGGCGTTGACACCGGTGCAGGGCACGGGCGCCGCGATCGTTCTCGTGAGTGTCTGGCTGGGGCAGCGGGCAGGGCGGGGGACCCATTCGATGGCAACGGCCAAAGGCGCAACAGCGTGAGCCATCGCGCCTTTGGCATACGGGGAGCCTACTGACCCAATACGAGGCCTTCGCGCCGCTTGTCGGCGGCGCCGATCAGCCGGTCATCGGTCAACTGAATGACGTGCAAGCCCGAGTTGAGGTTGGCAATCGTCACCTCATGGCCGAGCGCGGTGAGCCCATCGGCGAGCTCCTGCGCGCCTTCGCCTTCCTCGACGCGGGTACCGCCATTGAGGTTGGTGACATGGGGCAGGTCGATGGCGTCCTGCGGGTCCATACCCCAATCCAGGATCGCGATGATCGAGAGCGCCGTATAGTCGATGATGTTGGCGCCGCCCGGGCTGCCGGTCAGAAGCACGGGCTCGCCGTTCTTCAGCACGATGGTCGGCGACATGGACGAGCGTGGGCGCTTGCCGGGCTCCACGCGGTTGGCTATGGGCATGCCGTCCGCTTCCGGGGCAAAGGAGAAGTCGGTCAACTCGTTGTTGAGCAGAAAGCCGCGCGTCATCACCCGGCTGCCGAACCCGCTTTCGATGGTGGTCGTGGCCGAGATCATGTTCCCCTCCGCATCCACGATCACGAAATGCGAGGTGCCGGCCTTGGGGCGGTCGCCATCCGGGGCCCAGAGCATGGCTTCGTCCCAGGGCGGGGTGCCGGGCTCGGCAACGCCCATCGACGCTTCGGGATCGATCAGTGCCGAGCGTTCCGCGAGATAGCCCTTGTCGAGAAGGCCCTGCGGCATGTCGACGAAGTCGCTGTCGGCCATGTAGAGCCCCCGGTCGGCAAAAGCCAACCGCGAGGCCTCGGCAAAAAGATGCCGCGCTTCGACGCCCTCGCCAATGGCGGCAAGATCGAACGGCTCGAGGATGCCCAGGATCTGGCCAACCGTGAGCCCGCCCGAACTCGGCGGTCCCATTCCGCAGACGTCATAACCGCGATAGTCGATGCACACCGGCGCGCGCGTCTTCACCTCATAGGCAGCGAAATCCTCCATAGTGAGGATGCCCGGATTGATATTGGTATTGAGTGCCGCAACAACGTCTTCGGCGATTTCCCCGGTGTAGAAAGGCGCTGCGCCTTCCGCCGCGAAAAGCCGTAGCGTTTGGGCATATTCGGGATTGGTGAGTATGTCGCCTTCGGCGATGGGCTCACCGCCGGGCAGGAAGTATTCGGCAGTAGTGACGAAGGTATCGAGCCCGCGTGAACCGGCGACCGAATCTGCCATGCGTTGCGTGACGGCGAAGCCGTTCTCGGCGGTTGCGATCGCCGGCTGCAGCAGTTCGGTCCAGTCCATACGGCCATGATCGGCATGAAGGACCTCAAGCAGCATCGGCGTTCCCGGCACGCCCGCCGAGCGCCCGCCGATCACCGCGTCCCAGAAGCCCAGAGGTTCGCCGTTCTCATCGAGCCAATAGGTTTCATCGGCGGCAAGCGGCGCGGTTTCACGCGCGTCATAAGTCGTCAGTTCGCCTGTTTCCGCATCCCAATAGAGCAGGAAAGCCCCGCCACCGAGCCCGGAGCTCTGGGGCTCCACGAGCCCGAGCATGGCCTGAACGGCTACCGCCGCATCGGCAGCCGTTCCTCCAGCTTCGAGCACCGCGTAGCCAGCCTCGGTGGCGAGAGGGTGGGCGGCGGCGACCATGAAGTCGGTCGCGGTGACCGATTGCCGCTCGGCAATGGCCGTCGTTTCTTCCGGTTGCGCGGGGGCCTGGCTCGCGGCAGGAGCCGCGAGCAGCAGGGCAGGCGCGAGCGATAGCCCGGTCTTGATAAGCAGTTTCATGATGTGCCTCTTCGACTAGGTCCGGCCATTGGTGGCCAGCATACCCATCAGAGTACGGATTGCGCGCTCATGCAAGTTTGAGGGTGCTGAGGGCGTGTCTTGAAGGTTGGCCGGGCGGCTGACCATGCAAACGCGCTCTCAGGTTTGCTCGCCTCAGTCAGAACTTGCTCCGAAGTAAGTCTAGACCATGTATTGAGCAATGTTCACAGTGATATCGTCATTTATATAAACATAGTTTCCGTCGATGCTGTACATGCCGTACGTGTCAAACATTTCCGTTGGAACTGCGCCGCTGGTACCTTGCTCCAAGGCGTGAGCGGCGGCGAGCGGATCATCCTGCGTAGCGCCCAACTTCTGCACATTATAGCCTTGCAGCGTGACGGTATCGTGAGCGTCACCATGGATATGCAATCTGTGGTCTGGGCCAGCCAGGCTGCTGATTGAAGCGGTATCAAGTACGACGTTCTGCGATCCAAACCCATCAAGAGTGATCGCTTCGATGCCGGTTACCGTGTGACTTCCGTTCAACAACGCCTGAGCATTAAAGGTGGTGTCGTTCGTAAGGCCGAGAATATCGAACCCTAATCCTCCATCAATTACCCGAGCCTGGTTCGGATCGGTATAGATGACGTCGTTTCCCTCGCCACCTGAGAGAACGTCAGGTCCAGCTCCGCCATAGAGCGTGTCATTGCCCGCTCCGCCATAAAACATGTTCTTTCCGGCATGGCCGATGAACGTGTCGTTACCCCCGAACCCAAGGGCCGACGCTTCTCCTTGTGTGGGCTGATTGGGTCCCGCATGTGGGCGGATGTCCATCTGGATCGTCTGAAGAGTGTTCGCAACGAAAAGATCGCCCTTTTCACTTCCGAAACCCCAGCCGCCACCTCTGTGGTTGGGGTGACTCACGTTCATCTCGTAGAAGACATTATTGCCCCCGCTGTGCACGAGAAGTCCTTCTCCGGCATCCAGCTTCTGTCCAGCGTCTTCCAGTTGTTTGATCATCGTCGTAAGGTTAGCATGTGCTTGTGCGTCGTGTACCAGAAGAGGGATTTGCCCTTTGAGGTATGATAGAGTGGTCGCTGTCCCCAAGGCGTCGCCTATTGCGGCGAAGTGGATTTGTCCCTGGGAATCCTTGAGCAAAAATCTGGATGTCTCGATGATCTGATTGGATATTCCGCTCTTTATGACGTCTGTGCCCAGTCCATACGCATTTCCGCCAAATCCATAGGCATATTCAGTCTTTGCTTTGTCGAAGAAATCCGCACCGTAACTGACGCGCATAAGAGTTTGTCCAGCCGTGCTGATGTCTAGGGTGTCCTGATAGTTCTCCCTGAAGTCCGCGTTGAGGTATGAGGTATCCTTGAATGACTGGACGAGCGTGTCGCCTTCAAGGGGGTTGTAGTCCTTGACCAGGGTCACGTTATTGAAGCGTCCGCCCTGGACAGGTTCGTATGTTTCTGCGCCGAACTCGAAAATGCCGCGCACTGCGGCGTGACCCGCGAAACTGGCAATTGAGGCAAGCCCGGCGAGGGGGGTAAGGTCGGCAGCAAGCGACGCGAGGGTAAGCGCGGTGTCGATTCCCCCCACAGCGATCAGGATCGCCTGATCGGTATGATTCTCTTCCGTCTGATGGGCTGCCCAGTTCTGGTATTTGAGGCCTTCGAGGGAGACAATGTCGTTGCTGATAAATAGGTCGGCTCCTGCCCCGCCTATTAAGCTATCATCTGTATTGCCGTCTTTCTGGTCCTTGGCTCCGGAGGCCAGAACGTCGTTGCCAGCACCGCCATTGATGGTGTCGCCGTCGCGGCCGCCATTTAAAGCGTCGTTTCCGGCACCGCCGGTAATGGTATCTTTTCCGGCGCTTGTTTTGATCGTGTCGTTCCCGTCCCCACCATCAACAACTTGGGTGAATGTTCGTTCGCCTTTAAATTCAATTGTATCGTTACCGGCGCCGGCAAGAATATTGCTTTGTCTCTGGCCGTCATATTCGAAAAAGACGGAATCATTAAATGAACTCAGAGATAAGCGTATCTCTCCGCCCGGATGGTGTTGTGCTGCATTATAAGAGGTAGTAAACAGTTTCCCTTGATAGTCAAATTCAGAAACAGTATGGCCCGTAAATAAGGTTGTTGAATTGATGAATTTAAAATTGACGGCGTGGCTTGCGTTTTCACATGAGAATTTAACATAATCAGAATTCAAATCTTTTAGCTGGACTGAATCTCGGCTTCCAACCGAGGACCAATTTGCACGGTTCGTCTCAAGGTAATCAAAGGTTAGCGTATCCTCTGTTGTGCTCTTGGGGTGCTGGGAGCTGCCAGCTTGATGAGTATATCCGTGCTGAGGTGTATTTGAATTCCACTGCCCGCCAAGCGGCCCGTTGCTCAACGGCTGGTTCGCATTAAGCCCGCCACCGAAACGGATGGCTTCGGCCTGTGTCGTATAGAAAACACCGTTATTGCCCTGCCAGAGCGCGCCATTGCTGGTCTGTTCCTGCTGTTGCGCGGTGATGCCGCCGGACTGATGCGTCGTGTCGTTATACCCGCTCTGGCGCAGGCCTCCGCCCTGTTGAATGGCGAGCTCTCTGGAGACATAAAGGTTGCCGTCATTCGCCAGCCAGGCCTGCCCGTCGTTCTCATAGCTGCTGGTGACCTGCGGCTGGCTATAGGACGTCGCCTGGGGCTGGGAATACGCGTTCTGGGAATACGAGCCGGTATTGTAGTCGTACTGGTTCTGGGGCTGCTGATACGCATTATAGCCCGTCGAATAGCTTTGGTTATACGTGGGCTGGCTGGTTTGCCCGTATTGCGTATACGAGGCCTGGGCAGCCTGTTGGCTGGCATAGACCTGCCCGTCGCTTCCAAGATATCCGTGAACAGACGAGGGCCGATTATGGTCGGCATAATTGTTCGTCACCCAGCCGGGCTGTTGGGGCTGGCTATAGCTTGTTTGATAGCTGTAGGACGAACCCTGGGGCTGAGCGTACGTATTTTGGGAGTACGCGTTCGTATTGTAGCCAAGTTGGCTTTGCGGGTTCTGATATTGATGATAGCTGGCCGAATAGCTTTGACCGTACGGTGATTGGCCGTATGTGCCGGAGTTATTATAGCCGCTGGCATAGCCCTGATTGTATGAGGCCTGAGCCTGGTAAGCGTTATAGGGCTGCGAAAGAGAGGTGGAGCTGTTCAGGCTCTGATTATAGCTTCCGGCCTGGGAATATCCGGCACTTTGATAGGGGGTTGCGTATTGGGGCTGCGTGTAAGCGTTTTGCCCATAGGTATTGTAACCATATTGCGTTTGCGGTGGATTGTAGCTTGTCTGGGGGTAGTAGGCGTTCTGGGAGCTATAAGACGGTGCGGGTTGGTTGGTCCCGTAGCTGGTGTAGCTGTTCGATGTCTGATAGCTGGTGCTATATGGATTATATCCGTACATAATTTCCCCTCCCACTGTCGTGGTGTGGCTGACAACGTGGATCGCGGTCTTCTCCGGCACGCACCAAGGTGATCGGCCCGCCGTGGCTGGCAGGCCGATGCGGCCGGACGGAGATCCGCACCACAGAGATGTCCCGGCGGATTGCTTATAGGCAAATAGGTGGATTCCGGCCCCGGTGGCGGCATACGTGACGCTATGCGGCAAGCTTTCCACGACGCGGGGGCACATGTTCCAATTGACTCGCGCCCCAATCTGAGTCGTAATGGAACAAAATAGGAACATTGGCCATGGATCGCACCGAGCATATCCATGCGCTGCGCCAGGTTCTCACGCGGCTCGATCCAACGGGGCAGGCGGGGGGTATGAACCGTTTTGCCTTCGGGGAAGCCGCGCTCGACGCTCAGTTGGGCGGTGGGCTTGCGCGCGGCGCCGTTCATGAGGTTTTCGCGCCCATAACCCCTGCCGCGCCCGCGGCGGCGGGGTTCGTGACCGGGCTGGTTCTGCGCGCCGCCGGGGCGAAAGGGCATGTCGTCTGGATCCGCCAGCGCCATGCGCAGGAGGAGACAGGCAAGCTCTATCCGCAGGGGCTGGCGGAGATGGGGTTGATGCCGGAAAACCTCACCCTCGTTCTGGTCAAGGACATCACCGACGTCCTGCGCGCGGGGCTCGAGGCGGCGCGGTGTCCGGCGTTAGGAGCGGTGGTGATCGAACCGTGGGGGCACTCGAAACATCTCGATATGACCGCCACACGCCGGCTTTCGCTGGCCGGAGGGGAAACCGGGGTGACCAGTTTTCTTTTCCGCGTGGCTGCCGAGCCCGAACCGAGCGCGGCGGCGACCCGCTGGCAGGTGAGGGGGCACCCCTCTCGTCCGCTTGCGGCGGGCGCGCCGGGATTTCCGGCGTTCGAGGCAGCGCTTTTGCGGCATCGCGAGGGCTTGGCCCAAACCCTTTGGTATCTGGAGTGGGATCGTGACACGCTTAGGTTCAGAGCACGTCCCGAGAAAGTGGACGCCGGTTTTGCGGCGAACCCGGCGCTATCTGGCGCTGTGGCTCCCCTACTTCTCGACGGACCGGCTGCATCGCAATTCGGACACACTGGCTGACCTCCCCCTGGCGCTCGCCACCAAGGAGGTGAACGCCATGCGGATTACCGCCATCGATGCGGCCGCGCGGGAGAAGGGGCTTTATCCCGGCATGACGCTGGCCGATGCCCGCGCGCGGGTGCGGCCTCTGCGTATTCTCGAGCACGACCCGGACGCGGATGAGGTTTTGCTCGAAAAAATCGCAGACTGGTGCGACCGCTATAGCCCGATCCTGTCGCTCGACGGGCGGGACGGGCTGATGTTCGACATTACAGGGGTGGCGCATCTGTTCGGCGGCGAAATCGGGCTTGCGCGCGATCTCAAATCCCGGCTCTCAAGGATGGGCTTTACCACGAAAATCTCAATTGCGGGGACGGCGCTTTGCGCGCATGCGCTCACACGTTTCGGCAGGGGCGGGATCGTATCTCCCGGCGATGAACGGCAAAAGGTGGCGGGGCTGCGGATCGAAGCGCTCGAGGCTGAGGACGATGTCATCCGGGCGCTGCGCCGGGCCGGGCTCGAAACGCTCGGCATGCTGGCCGAGCGCCCGCGAAAGCCGCTCGCGGCGCGGTTCGGCTCGGCATTTACATGGCGGCTTGCACAGATCCTGGGGGAGGGCGATCAGCCCCTGATCCCGCGCCGGCCCTTGCCCGTCTTTTGCGCCGAGCAGCGCTTTGCCGACCCGATCGGGCTTTTCGAGGATATCGAGGCGTCGCTTTCAAAGCTGGCAAAGGAGCTCTGCGTTGGGCTCGGGCGCGAGGACCAGGGCGGGCGGTGCTTTGAGGCGAGCTTTTTCCGCGCCGACGGAACGGTGCGGCGGATCGAGCTTTTGTCCGGCCAGCCCTTGCGCGATCCCGATACGCTCTTGCGGCTTTTGCTGATGCGGCTCGACGCACTCGCCGACCCGGTCGACCCCGGCTTCGGCTTCGACATGATCCGGCTTGCAGCAGTGGCGGGGGACAGCGCGCCACCCGGTCAGGCGTCGCTCGACGGCAGCGGGGCGGACGACCAGGCGGTCGAAGACCTCGTCAACCGCCTCGCCGCGCGGTTTGGTGTCGAGGCCGTGCAACGCTTCGTGCCGCAGGACAGCCACGTGCCCGAATACGCAGCGAGAGCCTTGCCGGCGATCTCGGATCATGCCGGCGCGGGGACCTGGTATAAAGGCGAGGCGGACGACCCGCCCTTGCGCCCGCTGTTCCTGTTTTCCCCGCCCCAGCGGATCGAAGCGCTTGCCGAAGTGCCCGAGGGGCCGCCGGAATACTTTTTCTGGCGCCGCGCGCGCCATACGGTCGTCCGTGTCGAGGGGCCCGAGCGGATCGCGCCGGAATGGTGGAAATCCTACGAGCATAAAAGCACGCGGGATTATTTCCGCATCGAGGATGAGACTGGCCTGCGTTTCTGGGTCTATCGCGACGGGCTTTACGACCGCGATCCGGGGCCCATTCACTGGTACATCCACGGGATATTCGCATGAGCGAGACGCTGCCGGTTCCTCCATTCGCCGAGCTTGTCGCGGCGACGAATTTCTCCTTCCTCCATGGGGCATCTCACCCGCAGGACATGGTGCTTGCCGCGCTTTTGTTAGGATATCGCGGGCTGGGGGTTGCCGACCGCAATACGGTTGCGGGCGTGGTGCGGGCCTATGGGGCGCTAGAGGATCTGCGTGAGGGGGTTTTGCCCACCGAGAAACTGCGTGAGGGTTCGGGACCGGGCGAATATGTGCTGATCGAACGCTACGCCGATCTCGAATTACCTTTCACACGAGAGGAGATGCAGGCGCGCGCCAAGGCGTTCAAGCTTGCGGTGGGCGCGCGGCTGGTATTTGCCGACGGTACGCCCGATGTCGTCGTCTATCCTGAAGATCGTGAGGGCTGGGGGCGGCTGTGCCGGATTTTGACCAAGGGTAAGCTCAAGGCGGACAAGGGCGAGTGCATTCTTGAATTCCCCGACCTTCTCTTTCATTGCCGCGGGCTCTCGATGATCGTTATCCCCGAAGCGCGGGACGAGACGCTTGAAACCGTGCTCACGCGCCTCTCCATCGCCGCGCCTGGCGCCGTGCGGCTGGCGGCGCGCATGCATTATAAAGGCGCCGACCGGCGGCGGCTCGTTGCACTTAAGGAAATTGCCGCGCGTACGCGTGTGCCGCTTATTGCTACCAATGACGCGCTTTATCACGCCACCGAGCAGCGCGACCTGCAGGATGTCGTTACTTGCATCCGCGAAGGGATGCGGATCGATCAGGCCGGAACGCTGCTCGAAGCCAATGCCGAGCGGCATCTGAAGGCGCCCGCCGATATGGCGCGGCTTTTTGCGGGGGCATCGGAGGCCATCGGAGAGACGCAGACCTTTCTCGAGCGGATCGACTTTTCGCTCGACCAGTTGCGCTACGAATATCCCGAGGAGGCGACGCCGCCGGGCTGGACGCCGCAGGAGTGGCTCGAAGAGCTGACCTGGCGGCATGCCGCGGTCCGGTATCCCGGTGGCATTCCGGAAAAGGTCGAAAAGCTCATAAAGAGCGAACTGGCGCTGATCAAAAAGCTCGATTACGCCTGCTACTTCCTCACGATCCGCGACATTGTCCGCGTGGCCGAAGACAAGGGGATCCTGTGTCAGGGCAGGGGGTCGGCGGCCAATTCCGCGGTCTGTTATGCGCTGGGGATCACGGCGGTGGACCCCGCCGAGAACGAACTTTTGTTCGCCCGCTTCCTCTCCGAGGAACGCCGAGAGCCGCCCGATATCGACGTGGATTTCGAACACGAGCGGCGCGAGGAGGTGATCCAGCATATTTATGAATATTACGGACGCGAGCGCGCGGGGATTGCGGCGACGGTGATCAGCTACCGGCCCAAAAGCGCCATCCGCGAAGTGGGCAAGGTGATGGGGCTGAGTGAGGACGTGACCGCGCTTATCTCCTCGACCGTCTGGGGCAGTTGGGGCGGGGTGGGGAGCCCGGAAAAACATATCAAGCAGGCCGGGCTCGATCCGGAAAACCCGAGGATCATGCGCGCGATGGCTTACGCGACGCGGCTTTTGGGCTTCCCTCGGCACCTTTCCCAGCATGTGGGCGGGTTCGTTCTGACGCAAGGCCGGCTCGACGAAAGCGTGCCCATCGGCAATGCGGCGATGGACGACCGCACCTTCATCGAATGGGACAAGGACGATATCGACAGGGTCAAGATGATGAAGGTCGACGTGCTGGCGCTCGGCATGCTCACCTGCATCCGCAAGGCGTTCGAATTGATCTATACCCATTATGGCAAGGCTTACGACCTTGCGAGCGTGCCCAAGGAGGACCCCGAGGTCTACGATATGCTGCAAAAAGGCGACTCGATCGGCGTCTTTCAGGTCGAAAGCCGGGCGCAGATCGCCATGTTGCCCCGGTTGCGGCCCAAGGAATTCTACGACCTCGTCATCCAGGTCGCCATCGTCCGGCCCGGTCCGATCCAGGGCAATATGGTGCATCCTTATCTGCGCCGCCGCAGCGGTGAGGAGAAAGTCGATTTTCCCTCTCCCGCGCCGCCGCACGATCCCCATGAATTGCGCGATGTCCTCAAACGCACCGAAGGGGTGCCGCTGTTTCAGGAACAGGCGATGAAGATCGCCATGGTCGCCGCCGAATTCTCCGATGTCGAGGCCAACCGGCTGCGCAAGGCCATGGCGACCTTCCGGCACAACGGCACGATCTGGCAGTTCGAATCCATGATGGTCGAGCGCATGGTCAAGCGCGGCTACACCCGCGAATTCGCCCAGCGCTGCTTTAATCAGATCAAGGGCTTCGGCGATTATGGGTTCCCCGAAAGCCATGCGGCGAGTTTCGCCAAGCTGGTCTATGTCTCGGCCTGGATCAAACGGCACTACCCCGAAGTTTTTGCTTGCGCGCTGCTCAACTCCCAGCCCATGGGGTTCTATGCTCCTGCCCAGATCGTGCGAAACGCGTGCGAAAATGGTGTCGAAGTCCGGCAGGTCGATCTTAATGAGAGCTTCTGGGACAACACGCTCGAAAAGTGTGCAGGGGAGAAATGCGCGCTACGGATCGGGTTCCGCCAGATCGACGGATTTTCCGAAGAATGGGGAGAAACGCTCGCCGTACGGCGGGGTGATGGCTATGAGAATGTCGACGATGCCTGGCGCCGCACCGGCCTGCCGCGCCGCGCCTTCTCGCTTCTGGCCGACGCCGACGGCCTGCGTTCGACCGGCGCGGACCGGCGGGCTTCGGCCTGGGCGGTAAGGCGCCTGCCCGGAGATGAACCGTTGCCGCTGTTCGAACATGCCGATGGGCGCGAGCTGGGCGATGAGGCCGATATGGGCTTGCCCGAAATGGCACTCGCCGAGCACGTCGTCATCGATTACCAGACCATCAGGCTTTCGCTGAAAGCGCACCCGATGCAGTTCCTGCGCAAGATGTTCGACGCCGAAGGGGTGGTGAGCTGCGCGGGGCTCTCGGCTTTGCGGGACGGCGCGCGGGTGCGGGTGGCGGGGATTGTGCTGGTGCGTCAGCGTCCGGGCAAAGGCAATGCGATCTTCATGACGCTCGAAGACGAAACCGGCATCGCCAACGGCCTGATGTGGGCCAGCCGCTTCGAAACCTACCGCCGGCAGATCATGGCGTCACGGCTGGCGGTGATCGAAGGACAGGTGCAAAAAAGCAAGGAAGGCGTCATCCATATCATCGCCTCGGCTGTCGAGGACAGATCCGGTGCGCTGGATGCTCTTTCCCAGGGCGGCGGGACATCCGGTGATGCAGCCATGATCGCTGCCCGCTCGCGCGGTCATCCCCGCAACGTCCGCATTATCCCGAAATCGCGCGATTTTCATTAGTTTCGGTCCTCAACATGATTCCATTGCGGAATGCGCCATGATCGTGCGCTGACCCCCGCGACGCATCATGTTTTCTGCGTGCGGTTCAGCTTGGGCTCGCGGATATGGGGGAGGCGATTGGAGTGACCGGCTCGCCAGCCTCCGATGCCACGTCAGATGCCAATTGGGTGACCGCTGCGCGCCGCGCCGGATCGCTGATTGTATCCGACACATAATTGAGCGCGGAAGCAACGACCACAGGAGTGCCTCTGCTTTGACTGGCAACATGAAGAGACGCAGCAAGATCGCTCATTGCAGCATCGATCGCCAACTGGCCTATTCCGGCGGCTTGGAGTGTGGTGAGATAGGTTGAGATAGCAGCCTGGCAGCTTTCAATAGTTGCCTCTTCGGCTGTACAGATATCGATAATATTGGAATAATCGGCGGTCGTGGTAACCTGCGACCGAGCAGGAAAGGAAAGCCCCATCGTCAATAGGAGTAAAAGGCCCATGAACTTTAAGGGGATAGTCATCATGGTGCTCCGGGAAGTTGATTTTGGGTGCATTGGGGGATGTGTCATGCCGCAAATTTTCGACTGTTCACGATCCATGAGAAACTATGAATTACGCGGCGCAATTTCCGGGTTATAAGAAATAGTAATTCTCTATGTCATTGTATGTATATATGCGTACGAGATTGATTTCGGGTGTGAGAAGATATGTAAGCTCATTGAGAAGTTTTGTCATTATAGTGGTATTTCGTATTGCAATGTGAGTATTTAATTTGTCTAAAATTCAATATTAGACTCTGGGTTCATTAAAAGCCGGGCAGTGTTCCGGTCTTTTTGTGGAGTGTTCGTAATTGCCGGGATCGTGCAAGGAGGGGTATGGTGCTTGGGCATTCGTTTGACGCCGCCAATGCAAACGGCGTTGACGCTGGCTATATCGGTAAGCCTGATGCAGCGGTCCACGCTGCTCGAAGGTATGCGTTTTTGCCGGAGATTTACGAGACCTGGCCTTCCGGCATGCGCTTGACCTTCCGGAACGGCCAACCCATAGAGCTGGAAAATTCAAGGCTGCGCCGGCTCCAGCTCGCTGGAAAGCGCGTGATGGACATCCTTCTCAGTCTGGCGACGCTGATTTTCCTTGCGCCGTTCCTGGCAATCGTTGCCATCGGGATCGTTCTGACAAGCAAGGGGCCGGTTCTTTTCACCCAGATACGGGAAGGGCTCGGCGGTGAGCCGTTCGCGGTCTATAAATTCCGCTCGATGTATATCGACCGGTGCGATGCATCCGGCGTTGCGCAAACGAAAGCCGGCGATCCGCGCCTGACACCTATCGGCCGCGTCTTGCGCCGGACGAGCATCGACGAATTGCCGCAGCTTCTCAACGTGCTCAAGGGCGATATGTCGCTCATCGGGCCACGGCCGCACGTTTACGACATGCTTGCGGGCGGACGGCGTTATCGCGAGCTTGTGCCCTATTATGCGGCACGGCACGGTATGAAACCCGGTATTTCCGGATGGGCCCAGGCTAATGGCCTGCGTGGCCCGACCGACGACGCTGAGGTTGCCTGGGCCCGTATCGACCACGATATCGCCTACATCCAGAATTTCTCGCTTCTTCTGGACATCAAGATCATCTGGCTCACCCTGCGCCGCGAGTTCCTCGGCGGAAGTGGTTTATGACGTCTCGCGCGTCGTCGATGCCCCGAACAGGACATCATTCTGAAACAGAATCTCATACAAACCGGCACATCTGCTATAGTGCAGCTCTCGCGTATCGGAGGTTTCCATGCACATTACAATGATCGGTTCGGGCTATGTGGGGCTCGTAAGCGGAGCGTGCTTTGCCGATTTCGGCCACACCGTCACATGCGTCGATCTCAACGCCGAAAAGATCGAAGCCCTCCATAACGGGGAGATCCCGATATACGAACCCGGTCTCGACCTTCTGGTCGCAGAGAATACCAGGGCCGGTCGTCTCAGTTTCACCACAGACCTCGCGCCGGCGGTTGCCGATGCGGATGTGGTCTTCATCGCCGTCGGTACGCCGTCACGGCGCGGCGACGGCCATGCGGATCTACGTTATGTCTATAGCGCGGCGGCCGACATCGCCCGCGCAATGAAGGGCTTCACCGTCGTGGTGACCAAATCGACGGTTCCGGTGGGGACGGGCGATGAAGTCGAGCGTATCATCCTTGAGACCAACCCTGCAGCCGACACGGCTGTGGTCTCCAACCCGGAGTTCCTGCGCGAAGGTGCAGCGATTGAAGATTTCAAGCGTCCGGACCGTATCGTCGTGGGGCTGGAGGACGCGCGCGCGCGGCAGGTCATGGAAGAAGTCTACCGCCCGCTCTACCTCAATCAGGCGCCACTCCTTTTCACCAGCCGACGCACCGCCGAGCTGATCAAATATGCCGGCAATGCCTTCCTGGCGATGAAGATCACCTTCATCAACGAGATGGCAGACCTTTGCGAAAAGGTTGGTGGCGACGTTCAGGAGGTTGCCCGGGGCATCGGGCTCGATAACCGTATCGGCGCCAAATTTCTCAATGCCGGACCCGGCTATGGCGGCTCGTGCTTTCCCAAGGATACGCTTGCTCTGGTCAAGACCGGGCAGGATCACGAAGCGCCGCAGCGGCTCGTCGAGACGACCGTCGCGGTCAACGACACCCGCAAGCGGGCCATGGGCCGCAAGGTCATCGCCGCGTGCGGAGGCTCGGTCCGTGGCAAGCGGATCGGCATTCTGGGATTGACCTTCAAGCCCAACACCGACGACATGCGGGACGCACCATCGATTGCGATCGTCCAGGCGCTTAAAGATGCCGGGGCGGTGATCACGGCCTTCGATCCCGAGGGCATGAAGGCCGCCCGCGAGGTCATCGACGGGATCGAATATGGCGCGGACGCCTATGACGTCGCCGATAACGCGGACTGCCTTGTGCTGGTGACCGAATGGAACCAGTTCCGTTCGCTCGATTTCGAGCGGCTCAAGACGGTGATGAACGGGCGGGTTTTTGTCGACCTGCGTAACGTTTATGGCCGTTCGGATATGGAGCGGGCTGGGTTTGACTATCACGGTGTGGGCCGGGCTGCATCGCCTGTTCAGGATATCGACATGTCGGATGCTGCCGAATGAAGGTTTTCGTTACCGGTACCGCGGGGTTCATCGGTTTCCATCTGGCAAAGCGCTTGGTTGCCGATGGACACCTCGTCGTCGGTTATGACGGCCTGACACCCTATTACGACGTTACGCTCAAGAAGCGCCGGCACGAGGTGCTGAGCGAAAACAGCGGCTTTCGTGCCTATATAGGCATGCTCGAAGACAAGGATGCGCTGCGCCGTGCGGTGGAGGATTGCCAGCCGGATGTCATCGTCCATCTCGCGGCGCAAGCCGGTGTCCGCTACAGCATCGAGCATCCGGAAACCTACGTTAGCTCCAATCTCGTGGGCACGTTCAATCTCCTCGAGTTGGCGCGTGAAGCCAAGCCCAAGCATTTGCTCGTTGCCTCGACCAGCTCTGTATACGGCGGCAACGAACAGATGCCGTTCAAGGAAGCCGAGCGTTCGGACTTTCCGGTCTCGCTCTACGCGGCCACCAAGAAGGCCAACGAGGCGATGAGCCATTCCTATGCCCACCTTTGGGGCATCCCCACCACGTGCTTCCGCTTTTTTACCGTTTACGGCCCCTGGGGGAGGCCGGATATGGCGCTCTTCAAATTCGTGTCGGCGATAGAGGAGGGGCGGTCCATCGACGTTTACGGGGAGGGGCGGATGACCCGCGACTTCACCTATATCGACGATCTTGTCGAAGGCATCAGCCGCCTGATGGATGCGGTACCTGTGATCGGTCAACCGGTAGAGGCCGAGGGCGTAACGGATTCGCTATCCCCGGTCGCACCCTGGCGCGCCGTCAATATCGGCGGGGGCAGTCCGGTGGGGCTCATGGAATTCATCGAAGCGGTGGAAGCGGCGCTGGGCAAGCGCGCGCAAAAGCGGATGCTGCCCATGCAGCAGGGGGACGTCGTCGCGACTGCGTCCGATGGCGGGCTTTTCCATGCCCTGACCGGGTTCGTGCCGCAAGTGGGGGTGAAGGACGGGGTATCGGCGTTCGTCGAGTGGTACCGGAGCTACCATGCCACGGCGAACCTCGCAGAGTAGCCGGACGATTTGCGCGGACGCGAGCTCGCGACAAGCGTCCAGGGGGACAGGGATTTGGGGGCTGGATAATGCGCGTGGTTCATTTTGCCGAAACGCTCAAAGGCGGACCGGCCACCTATCTCAATGAACTCCTTCCGTTTCAGGTTCGCGCTTATGACAAGGTGACGGTCTTCGTGCCCGCCTCGCAGGCAAGTTTCATTACCTGTCCGGGTGTAAGCGTGGAGGCCTATCCGGATGCGCGCCGCAGTTTGCTCGGCGTTGCGCAACTGGCGCGGCATTGGGTGCGGCACGCGCGCACCAACGATTATGACGTCATTCACCTGCACAGTACCTTCGCAGGCCTCGCGGGCCGGCTTGCGCCGCGCTCCAATGGGCTGCGCATCGTGTATTGTCCCCATGGCTGGTCTTTCGCCATGGATACCACACCGGTCAAAAAGCAGGTCTACTCCCTCGCCGAACGCCTGCTCGCCCTCCGCACGGATACCATTGTGAACATTTCCCGGTCAGAGGAAAACCTGTCGGTCCGGGCAGGTATTCCCAAAGCGAAGACCAGGCTCGTCTATAACGGTATCGGAAATGCGGAATGGGCACCCCTGCCGGCGGGCAGCGATGGCAAGCGCCTTTTGTTCGTGGGCCGCTATGACCGGCAAAAGGGCGTCGATATCCTCATCGAGGCGATGAAGGACCTTGGCCCCCGCGGGTATGGCTTGACCATGATCGGCGGACCGGTCGTTGGGGAACCTCCCATCCGGGCGATACCGGAAAATGTCGTTGACCTCGGGTGGCGGAGCGAGAACGACGTGCGTCAGGCCATGACCGAGGCCGATGCCGTCGTGATGCCGTCGCGCTGGGAAGGGTTCAGCCTTGTCGCCCTCGAAGCCATGCGCATGGGCAGGCCGATCGTCGCGACCTCGGCAAGCAGTTTGCCTGAAGCCGTTATCGACGGAGAAACCGGCGTATTGTGTCCTCCGGGGTCTGCCCAGGAGTTTGCCCGGGCCGTTTTACGCCTCGCGGACATGGACATGCGGCAACTGGGCATTAACGGGCGGGAGCGCTACGAACGCCTGTTCACTGCGGAAAGAATGTTTCACCAGCTCGAGACCATTTACAGGGGGCCGCGGCGGTGAATTCAGGTATTGAGCGCGCCATCGCCCCGCTGAGGTCGGACGCCGTTGTTCGGATCGCGCGTGGCGTTTTCAGCCTTTCGTCGCTGAACGTGCTTGGGCAGGCGCTGAATTTCTTCATAACGATTCCGTTGGCGTTTCTTTACGGGCCATCGTCTTTTGCCCGCTTCGCCTTGTTCGCGGTTCTCGCTTTGCTCATTTCGCGCATTGCGACGTTCAGGCTCGAGGAAATCATCAAGTTCGAAGAGCGGCCCGGCAAGGCAGCTTCGACGGTGTTTTATCTGGCGCTTGCGATATCCGTGCCCGTATCGGTTTTCAATCCGCTTCTCGGCATATGCGTCGCGGCCATGTCCGTCTGCAACATATGCATCATGCTGCTGACCGCCCGAAAGCGCTACAATCTGATCGGCTATGGGAACATAGCCCGGTTTGTCGCCATCGCGCTCCTGCAGCTTGCCCTGGTGGGGTTTCCCGAAGGCCTGATTGCCGGCTTTGCGGCAGGATATTGCCTGACGGCTGTCGCATTTGCCCTCCTCGCCCGCTTCAGGCTGGAGGCACCGGACACGAGTGTCATCGGGCGCAACTGGCGCTTCAGTGCCGTCAGGCTCCCAGCGGTAGTGGTGCATTTCCTCAGCACGCTGGTGCCGCTTTCGATCATTAATGCGCGAAGCCCCGCTGCGGAGGCCGGAAGCTATGCCCTGGCCGACCGCCTGATCGGCGGCGCAGCGACGATTGTCACGCTATCGATCGAGTACGTATTGTTTGGTGAACTCGACCGGCATAACGCCCATCGCGCAATCGGTCCGGTCTTGATCGGCATGTGCCTTTTGACGTTGGCGCTGCCGGCGGTGGCGCTGTTATCGCATGGTCTTTGGGCGGATCTCCTGCCGGTAGCGTGGCAAGGCGGCGACGCGATCTTGATCGTGCTCTCGACAACCTTTGCGAGTTGGGTCGCTTATTCGGTGCTGACCCGCCTTGCGATCATCGTCAACGCAACGCCCATCGCGCTCGCAGCGTCCGCGACAATTTTTGCCGTCCGAACGGTGCCCCTTCTGGCCGGCCTTGCGCTCGTGCACGCACTGACGGCCGTAGCGGTCGGGCAGATCTTGGTGACTATCGGCTTCGGCCTCGCTCTTGAATACAGACGGTTGCACCGGAATGACGCTTGAAATCCTATTTGTGACCGGGGATGGGGCCTATTACCCGTCCATTGACGCATGCACCGGATATCTCGAAAACATGGGCTATCGCTGCCGCCGGACTGCCCTCGAGGATGTCGACTTTGCTCAGGACTTGAGCCGGACAGTGATCTGGCAAATCATGGGTTTTTTTCCAAGGCCACTGCCGCCGGGCAGAGCGGCCGTCATACATGAATTCCGCTCGCGCTCCGTCGGGCGTTTCGGTGTGGCGAAGGATATCGGCAAGCGGTTCCTTCTCCCCAAGCCCGATTACCGGCTTTTTCAAACGGGCTATCTCGAAAAGACGTTCAATCGTAGAGACACCGTCCCATTTGGAATACTGGGATTGGGTGTTCCTGAATATCTCGATCCCCGGGCCGGAAGAGCGGAGGCGCTCTTCGATTTCGGTTATGTCGGGCAGATCAGCGATGAGCGGAAGACCCCGGACATGCTTGACGCCTTTATCGCAAAATACGGGCATGGGCGTTCGTTGTGCATGATCGGGCCGGTGAGAGACGGAATTGACAGCCGGTATGCCAGTCAAACCAATATCCGGTTTCTGGGCAAGCTGCCACAACGCGACGCGCTCGAAACGGTACGGCGATGCAAAATAGGCCTGTGCTATTTCCCCTATCACATGCCTCACGCAATGCAGCCTCCCACGAAACTCTACGAGTACGCGGCCATGGGCATGCGCATATGGGCAAATGATTCCCCGGGCAACGTTCAGGCCATACGGGAATTCGGAATAAACGCATATGTCAGCAAGCGGTTCGCATTTCCCGATTTTGAAGTGCTGGAGGCGCAACCGGACAATTCGGCTTTCGATCCCGGCGTGCTGCACTGGAAAAGCATCATAGACCGTAGCGGCATCGTTGAATTCTTGCGTGCCGTGGAACGGACCGTTCCTGCTCCCAGGGGGATGGCATAAGCATGGCGGGGACGTCTCCGAACATAGCCGTTGAGGTTCTCCCCTCAGACCGGACATCGGTTGTGGGGCGTCTGGCGCTTGTGTTGGTCGGGTGGGGCACGGCTCTGCTTCCCATGACCGGACTCGCCGGACCGTCCATCCTCGGAGAACTCGCGCGAACGGCTTCCGTCTGGTTTTATGTTCCCGCTATCTTGCTGTATTCTCTCGATTTTCGGATGAGCAAGAGCAACCGGATTCTCTTCGCTTTTGCAGTCGTCTTTCTTGCCTGGGTGGCCGTTTCGGGAATCTTCAATTCCGATACAATCCAATCCGCCTCGCTCAGGGGCAGAAGCGGGACGAGCCGGTTCGTCAGTTCGGCCATGGTACTTGCCTATTGCTTTGCGCTAGCCGTCGTCGTCAGCCGTTGCACATGGCACCAAGCCATGACCTATATTCTCCGTCCGGCGATGTACGGGACGTTTTTTGCCGCCGCCGTTGGTGCGCTTGAGGTCGCGTACTGGCTGGCGCCAGGCACTGGAGGCATCTACGCGGCAGCAGTGGCACTCCTGCGTCCGGGATTTCCGCATCTAACCTTCTGGGGGCGCATGACAAGCGTGGCGTTCGAGCCGCACGGGCTGGGGCTTTGGCTATCCTTTGTCACGCCGATAAGCGTTTGGGGATGGGCATTCTATGCGCGTGGACCGAAGGCCAGACTATGGTGGGGCGCGGCCCTTGCCGCCAATCTGGCGATGCTGGCGCTGAGCCAGGCGCGGGCCAGCCTGGTTGTCGCGGCAGGCGTTTTCCTTGTGCTCGTTGTCCTGAAGCTGACGCAGTGGTCGGGCATACGACGCGCACCTTACCGCGCTCTTCTGATTGCCAACCTTCTCGGCCTCTTCGCAATATTGGCAGTGCAGTTCGTCGGCCAGGATGAGATCGGACAGATCTTCTTGCAGGACGGGAAGGTCTCCAACCTGAGCCGCTTTGCCATGAATGTCAGTACCTTGCAGCAGTTCGCGGATTCGCCCGTGGTGGGCAAGGGGCTGGGCCAGTTCGCATTCTGGGCAACCGATTTCATGCCCCAATGGGGCTGGTATAGCGGCGAAATCCAGGCTTGGCTGATCGAGGCGGAGCGCGGATGGCCTTCGACGTTTTCCCTGCCGGGGCGTATCCTGAGCGAACTGGGGCTGGTCGGCTTCGGGCTATGGCATGCGTATGTGTTTGCGATCATGTGGGCGGCACTATCCCGGCCGCGGGTCGTACGGGTCGGCGGCAAGGAGTACGACATCCGGCTCCTGCTGGTTCTGCTCGTGCCCTATGTCTTCTTCACGACCTTGCCGAATGAGACGTTTGCGCAGATGGGATTCTGGCTGGCGATCGGGTTGGCGACGGCCTCGCTCTCGATGACAGGCCCTGGTCGTTCTGCACAGTGATTATGACGGGTTGGCGCAGATGTTTGAGGCACGGCCTTGCCGGTTGCACGGCTTCCCTACTCCCTCAAGGGGAGAAGGAAAGACCGTGCCTGTGACCGACCCGTCAGCTACGATTGCCGTGTGAACCCGTCAAATCCTCTGCGCAACCCGCATCGATTTGAGTCACGCGAGGAAAGCCATCCCTATGGGCCCGGTCAGGCCTGTTGGCATGATGAACGGACCGCCGGAATCGGTAAACGTCGTTTCCTCATCTTGTCCATGCACGACCGTCAGAAGACGGTTGCCGGCCGGAAGGGACAGCGTCTGGACGTCGGCGCCGCGGGTCGCGGGGGCGGCGGCATCCGTCAATAGCGGAGAGCCCGGAGATGCGCTCTTGGCGAGCGCTGGAAGGTGCAGGTCTATCGTCATATCCGTGGATATCCCGGTGTCTGGCAGGATTAGACGGAACCGCGCGCGCACATTGTTCGTCGCGCCGGATTGAATAAGGCGTGTTGCGGAAGCGCGTGTGAAGTCCGAAGACCAGGGGAGTTCGACAGTCGTAGCCGCAACGAAGGCGCCGTCGGTTTCCTCCACCGCTCGAACATAGGGTATGATACCTCCGGTTGCTCCCGCGACATGGCGCAGCGACAGAGCTGCCGTCCATGTCTCATTCGTGGCGGCGGCCTGGGTTGTGGCGTTGAGGGCGATCTGGACGTCGGTCCAATCCGTCGTTCCGAAGAGTCTCAGCCGAATATACGGGACATCGCCATAGAGCCCCGTCTCAATGACGTCGATCGAAAGTCCGCTTGCTTCCAGGACCGTCCAGCCGGCCGGCAGCGCGCCTCCGGAACCCAGAATGCCCGGTAGTGCCCCTTCGAAAAGCGCGTTGACGGGATAGAAGGTTTCCTCTGGCTCATAGAAGAGCCCCTGGCCGGTGATGGCAGGCGTGTCCGGTGGAAACAGCTTCCATTCGCCAGAAATCGCCTGCGCCAGTTTGTTCGAGGCGCGCGTGAAGGTGAAAGCTGCCGATTGCGGCACATGCACGCCGTCATTCATAAAACGCTGCTGTACGAAATCGGCAGCATAGACATTGCCGGCCGGCCACCACGCTTTCGATGGCGCAAGATGTGGTGTGAGCGCGACGCCGATCATTAGATAAGCCCGACGAGATTGCTCGCGGTGGTGCCGGTCGCCATAACGCGCGAAACGCTCACTGGCAGAACCGTGCCACCCGGCACACCGACAAAGACGGCCTGGGCGCCCGAGGCGGCGACGACGGAGAGGTCGCCAGTGGCCCCGACGTAAATCCCCCGAATTGTTTGCGTGAGGTCGGCCGCGTCATCGGGTGTGATCGAAAAGATATCGCCCGCCGGTCCGTTCGTGCTGGCGGCGCGTCCGGGAAAAGAGGTGCTCATGGCTATTTCGCTCCTTTTTGCATTGGTGCGCCAAGCATGGCACCGGTACGCGGAGCGGAGATAAGTTTCGGCCAAGGGTTTGGCCCTGAAAGGTTTTCCCGGGCAAAGATGGTCCGGTAGGTCGGCCATCCGAATTTCCGGTTGGCCTCTCAGACGCGTCCGAACTCGTCGGCAATCCGCGTGATATCGTCTTCGCCGAGATAGGAACCGGTTTGCACTTCGATAACCTCGAGCATCATCTTGCCCGGATTCGACAGACGGTGCACCGAGCCCTGGGGAATATAGACGCTCTCATTTTCGCGCAGCGTCCTGGTTCGCCCGTCGACGTCTATCTCACCGATTCCGCGCACGACGACCCAGTGCTCGGCGCGGTGATGGTGCTTTTGCAGAGAGAGCTTCTTGCCCGGTTTGACGAAGAGCCGTTTGACCTGAAAGCGCTCTCCGTCGAGTATGGAGGAATAGCCGCCCCAGGGGCGGTACATTGTTTTATGGCTCTGAGTCAGTTCGTGCGTCTGGCTGTGGGCCTTGAGCCGTTCGACCGCCGCTCCAACTCTCTGTGCCGCCGAAAGTCGGCCGACATAGACGGCATCGTCGCTTGCAACAACGATGATGTCCTTGTGCCCGTCGACAACGATATGGCCGTTGTCCGAGATCACCAAAGCGTCAGTGCTGTCGATCAGCGTCGTCCGTCCCCGGGCGACATTGCCGTGCTCGTCGCGCAATGAGGCACGCCAGACCGCATCCCAGGACCCCAGATCGGACCACGTGATGGCTGCGGGGACGATCGAAACGGTGTCGGCCTTTTCGAAGATGGCATAGTCGATCGATATGTTCGGTGCCTTGGCGAACGCATCGGCATCGAGCCGCAAGAAATCCAGATCATGCACGGCCTGCCCGACAGCCCCTTCGGCAGCTGCAAGCACATCCGGCGCGAGTTGCCGCGCCGCTTCCAGAATTGCGCTGGCGGCAAACATGAACATGCCCGAGTTCCAGAAATACCCGCCTTCGGCAATCATCGCCTGCGCAGTCGGGAAATCGGGTTTTTCGATGAAACGCGAAACGGCATGCGCGCCGTTGCCTTCTTGAGGACCTGCCTCGATATAGCCGAAGCCGGTGGCCGGCATGTCGGGGGTGATGCCGAAGGTCACGAGCCGTCCCTCTTGCGCCGCCGCGATCGCGGTTTCGACCGCCGTACGATAGGCTGTGTCGGCGGCGACGGCATGATCCGAGGGAAGGACATGCAGCAAAGGATCGTGTCCATCCGCGCCGGCGATCAGTGCTGCCACCGCAATGGCGGGCGCCGTATTGCGCGCCTGCGGCTCGAGCACGATGACACCGGGCTCGATCCCGATCTCGAGCGCCTGCTCGGCTACCAGAAAGCGGTAATCCGCATTGGTGACGATGATCGGCGGATCGTAAACGGCCCTGTCCGAAACCCGGAGCAGGGTATCCTGGAAAAGGCTGTTCTCGCTGATAAGCGAGAGGAATTGCTTGGGCCGCGCCGCGCGTGACATCGGCCAAAGCCGCGTCCCCGTACCCCCCGCGAGAATGATCGGGACGATTTTTGTGGGCGATGGGGTCATGAGGCTTCCAGTGTTCTCAGGTAGGTCTCCGTATGCGCCAATAGCATGCCAAGTAGCGCATCGGTATCCGCGATCGCCTCCGTCTCGACGTAACACCGCAGTTCTGGCGCGTTGCCTGACTGCCGGAAGTGAACAATCGTGCGGTCGGCGAGCGTAAGTCTTACGCCGTCGGTCAGGTCGATTGCCATCGGGTTTTCGAGGTCCGGCATGATAACCCGGCGGGCCCCGGGTGTGGCTGCGATCCGGTCGAGAAAGGCCTTTCCGAGGTTTGGGGCGACCGGGCGCAAGCGATCGGCTTTCACAGTGCGCCTCGGTAGCTCCTCGCGGAGCCGAGATATCGAAACCGCACGGGTTCGCGCCAGGGCGAGGCAAGCGATCAGCGGCAGCATCGCATCCCGGGTCGGTAGCGGCGCGAGCGTGGTGTCGCGCAACATGACAGGCGTTTGAAGCAGGAAACCGCCATTGGCCTCGAACCCGACAGCGATGCTGCCAGCCGCCCTTTTGAGCGCTTCAACGACATAAGGTGAGCCGATTTTCGTACGTTCGACGGTTCCGAACCATCCCGACAGCTCTATGGCGCTGGTGGAGGTCAGCGGTGTAACGACGGTGTCGGCGCCCAGGAATTTCGCCGTGAGCGCGCCCAGGATATCTCCGGTGATTTGAAATCCGGTTTCATCGATCACCAGCGGGCGGTCGCCATCGCCATCGGTGGAGACGACGGCGTCGAGGCGATGATCTGCGATCATTTGTCGTGCTGTCTTCAGAACGCCGGCTTCAACCGCTTCGGTATCGACGGCGGTAAAAGTCTCGGACCGGCCAAACGGGACGCAGCGGGCGCCCAGTGCCGAAAGAACATTCGGGATGAGGTCCCGTCCGACAGCGGAATGCTGGAAGACCCCGATGGTGAGGCCCGCGAGGATGTCGGGGGGAAACGCGCCCAGATACCGGTCGCGATACTCGGCTTCGACATCGTTTGAAACGGCGGGCAGGGCGTCGCCGTCCGGCGTGGACAGACGGTTACCCGGCTCCTGGATCAACGCATTGGCCGCGGTGCGGATCGGCGCTTCGTCGGTTTTGAGCAGTTCGCCCTCAGGCCGATAGAATTTGAGCCCGTTCTGGTCGGCGGGCGTATGGCTGCCCGTCACCATAATGGCGGGCAGACGGCGCGCGAGGGCGTAGGCGGCCAGTGCGGGAGTCGGAACGGTGCCGGCGTTGATCGGATGGCACCCTGACGCGATGACGGCGCGCGCAACCGCTTCGGCTATGGCGGGACTTGAGCTTCTGAAATCCTGGCCGACGAGGACGTCGCCGTCCGGTTGACCGGGACAGTACACCGCCAGAAATGCACGCGTGTAGGCCGCGACCCGCGCGGGGGTAAACCCATCGGCGGGGCCGCGTAATCCCGAGGTGCCGAATGCGATTTCGCTGGCCGCCATAAGATCAACTCGAACTGTTTTGCTGCATTGAAACGGCTCTTAGCGCATACGCGGCGGCAGGCAAACACCCGCAGGCGCCCATCAGCCTTCATCGTAGTAGCCGGCATAGGGACTTTTATAGCTGCCGCGCGTGCCTTCCTGCTGATTGAGGACGGCAATGATTTCGGCATCTTCGGCCTTTGCATCCGTCAACCGCGTGATGGCGCGTCGCGCTTCTGTCTGTGGCGTGCTTGCCCAGCGCACGACGAATGCGATCACGTTCGCGTATCGCGCCACATAAAGCCCGTCGACCACTGGGCCGGTCGGTGGCGTATCGAGCACGACGATGTCGAAATTCTTGACCGCAGCGCCGATCAACCGCTCAAAGGCAATGCCTGTCAGAAGCTGATCGGTTGGAATGTCCGAGCGCCGCGACCCGGTGAGAACGCTCAGCCCGGTTTCGGTATCGAGTGCGATGACATTGGTAAGGGCCTCGCCGCTTGCTTCACCGGTCAGGAATTCCAGAAGGCCGGTCGTGGGCTCGAGGCCCATATATTTGTGGATCGAGGGCTTGCGGAGATCGCAGTCGATGATGATGGTCCTGAGCCCCGAATAAGCATAGGTTCGCGCCAGGGAGAGCGCGATAGTCGTTTTGCCCTCGGCAGGAACCGAAGACGACACCATGATGACTGAACCGTTGCCCGACGTTTCCTCTCGCCCGGGTGTTGCGCCTGGCTTGCGGCGCAGCCCATGGTCGATGCTCGCGCGGATTTTGCGGATCGACTCCGAATAAAATGAAAGTGGGGCGGCAATGACGGTGTCGGCAACCGTGCCGTTGGGGCCATTTGGAGCTGCCTTTTGTTTGGGTACCTCCTGGATGACCTCCAGGCGCAGCACTGACGCAATCTGCGCTTCGGACGTGAACCCGCCAATGAAATTCTCGTAAACGAATGCAAGGCCGACGCCCAGACCCAAGCCCGCAATTCCCGCGAGGGTCACGATGAGCGGAGTATTGGGAAAGCTGGGACGATCTGCGGGCAGGGCGCGCGAGACGATGCGGCTGTCGGCGATCTGGAGACGGGCCTGAATGCTGAGGTCGGAACTGCGTTCGAGCAGCGTAGCATATTGTGAACGCGAGAGCTCCGCAGACTGCTGCAGCTCGTAGATTCTCGTGAGAATTTCGACAGGAAGATCGCTTGCCAGAACATCGGAGCGAATCTGCTGGCGGAGCGTGCTGGCCGAACTGTCGAGTTCCGAAACCGACGCGCGCAGGCCCGCGACCTCGATCCGCGCCGCTTGTTCGAGTTGGTCTTCGATTGCGGCAAGCTCTTCGCGCAAGTTAATCGCGACGGGAGAGCCGCTCTCCGCCGCAGCGAGGCTC
Source organism: Pelagibacterium halotolerans (assembly GCF_044811015.1). GTDB lineage: Bacteria > Pseudomonadota > Alphaproteobacteria > Rhizobiales > Devosiaceae > Pelagibacterium > Pelagibacterium halotolerans_A. Next base: position 983,376 of record NZ_CP085243.1, on the reverse strand, counting down.
GCGGCGAGGTGTTGGCGTTGCCGTTCGATTTCGGCAACCGCGTCAGACTGGAGCGTTGCGACGATGGTCTCCCAGTCCTGATCGGCGAGCGACTGCTCGACCGTGCGCGCCAGGGTTTGCGTAGCGCGGCGTTCGTTCGTTAGCCGTTCAAGTTCGGCGCGCATCGCTGCGATGTCGCTGTCCACATCGAATGCCGCGCCATCGATATTGGCGTTTAAAAAGGCGTCGAAATTCTCTTCGCTGGCCACGATGGCCGCGCGCGCCTCGCTCAGTCGGGCATCGAGAACCTGCTGGGACGCCAGAACGTTGTCGATCTTCGATCGTATTTGATCGCGTATATATGCATCGGCAATCGCATTGGCGAGTTCGGCCGACCGGCTGGGAACCTCGGACTCCGCTTTCACCGATATGAGATATGTCAACCCGAGACGCTGCACCGATATTGCGCTGCGCAGCTTGTTGAGCACGTTGCGCAGCGCCGCGTCACCCCTTGGCAATTCGGGATTGGCAATGCGCAGGAACGCCAGAATCTTTTCGCGAACTCCGAGCGTAACGCCAAATTCGGGATCGGTGACGAGATCGAGTTCATCGATGACATTGAGCAGAATCGTGTTTGAACGCAGGATTTCCACTTCGCTGTCGACCCTCGCGTTATCGCTCGATGCGCTCGCTGAATTCAGTTCAGGGTTGAGCAGGTTTTTTTGGCTGGGATCGACGAGGATCAAAGCCGAAGAGGAATATTGCGGCGTCAAGGAAAACGCTATGACCGCTGAAAGTCCGACAAAAAGGAGAAAAACTGTGGCAATAAGGCGAATGCGACGGCGAAGGAGGTCAAATAGAGCTCTAAAATCGATTTCAGTTTCGTTCATTCCCCCTCCCGAAACTCCTAAGCCCTCAGCCGCCGAATTATCGGTCAGGCTATAAATGCAGTAAAAATCTATTCATACTGCTTGCCGGACTCGGCACCAGTGGTTTGTATGACAGTCAGTTTCTTGTCGGGAGTAATTCGAATGGCGGTCAGTATTCCACTCGCAAATGCCCCCGTGTCGATGTTGATGATTTGCGCGGAAAGGTCAACTGTATCCGTCGGTGTATGACCGTGAACGATTACGAATGGGAAAACATCGTATGGCGTGACATTGCCCGTGCGGATCCACATCATATCGTCATCAGTTTGGCGTTCCAACGGCACGCCCGGCCGTAGTCCCGCATGGACGAACACATAGCCTGGTACGGCCAGCATGATCGGAAGCGCGTCGAGGAACCGGATATGTTCGGACGGAATGCTGCTGTCGAGGATGGCCTGAAGTCTGGACCAGCGCCCTCCGGCATCGGCAAGGGCCCCAAGCTCGACGCCGTATGAGGCGAGCGTTTCGACACCACCAAACGACAACCACTGTTCCATCATCGCTTTGTCGCGCATGGCCGCCGCCATGGTGTGATCGTGATTCCCACACAGGCATATACGGCGCCACCCTTGGGGCGGCGGATGGAGCATGTGATCGAGGACCTGCGCCGAGGCCGGTCCCCTGTCTATGAGGTCGCCCAGCATAACAATCCATTTTTCGCCCTCGAATGCATCGCCGTCCGCATATATCCGGGCCTCGAGAGCTTTGAGAAGATCAAACCGGCCATGCACATCTCCGATTGCATAAAGAGCGGCGGGCATTTCGTCGGCCTCAAGCCGGGCACGGAAAGTCTCCTCCGCGAGGCCGTTGCCGAGCAGAGCTTTGAACAAGTCTTTGATCATGCCGGTTCTCGCCGCGAGGGCGCAGCTTCACGCCGTGCCGGAAGTGCCCCTAGAGAGGCAGAAAGCGTACTGAACCCGGCAAACGGAACCAATCGGAATGCGGACAAGGACATCGGAACCGGGTTTGCCTGACTTGACGCGATACGCGAACACTGGAGACACTTCAAACAAGCGTCAAGTTGGCCTCTGAAAAATCGATACCGGTCGCGGCCCTGATCTTGTCCAGCGTTGCCATCGTCTCGAGTGATGCATCGAGCGGACGGCAAGGTGTTTCTAGTTTACCCCCGGCAACACAGCGCGCGACTTCGGCGGCTTCATAGTAGATACCTTCGAAATGCGCACCTCTGGGTTCGTCGTATCGGTGCACGGTTCCGCTATCCATCAGTGCACTGCCGCCGTCCACCGAAGCGAGTTCGAAGGCACCGGGCAGGTGGAATTCACTCGAGAACCGAACGGTGCCGCCGGTCCCCACAATGGCTGCGTTCGTCGGCGTAAAGCCGTAGAGCGACGTCGACATGGTGCCGATATTGCCTCGGTCGTTTTGCATGACGACAGCGAGTTGGCCATTCACCCCGCTGGGGTCCGGCTGTCCCAGGCCGACAACGGCGTGCGGGACACCCAAGAGCTTGGCCAGTAGAGCAACGGGATAGGTCCCGAGGTCCAGCAGCGGGCCGCCGGCCAGCCTGGGATCGAAGATGCGGTGGGTGCGTGGGAGATACTCGCCATATTCAGTGTAGACGGATTTGATCTCGCCAAGCACTCCGGAATCGAAGATCTGCTCAAGAACGTCGAACTTCGGCAGGAAGAAGGTCCAGAGAGCCTCGGCGAAGAAAACGCCCTTCCGTCGAGCCAGAGCGACCATTTCGGTTGCCTGGGCGTAGTCGATAGCCATCGGCTTTTCGACCAGAACATGCTTGCCAGCTTCGAGTGCAAGAAGCACGTGGCGGTGGTGCAGATTGTGCGGTGTCGCGACATAGATCACGTCGATATCGCCCGCCTCGACCAGTGCTTCATAGCTGCCATATGCACTCTCGATGCCCCACCGTGCCGCGAACGCATTCGCCTTGTCCTGATCCCGCGATCCGGCAGCGGTGATGATCTGTTTGGTATGGGCTTTGACGGACTCGACGAATTTGCCCGCGATCCATCCGGTGCCAAGGATACCCCAGCGCAGGGCCGGGGCTTCCATGGCGGGCTTGACCCGCGATGCGGGCAGGGCCTTGAGGAATGTCATGCGTTTTCTCCCGCCGAAACCTGCTCCCATGTAGCGGTTTCGATAGAACGTTCCATCGCATCGATGATGCGCTCGTTGTCGAGGCCGAATGCGAAATTGGGGAAGCAATCCCCGGCGTTCACTATGCCTTCGATCAGGTCGCGGACCTCGATGACCTTCACGTCGAAAAAGCCGAGCCCGCCGCCAGCGAAATCGAAGCCGAAGAAGGCCGAGAACTGCGGCACCTGACTTCCGGCATAGATGGTCTTGAAACCGCGGTCCGGCTTGGGATCGTTGAAGCGGGAAATCTTGAGCTCGTTGAAGCGCTCGCCATCCATGATGATGGTGCCTTCCGCGCCGGAGATTTCCCAGTAGATGCCGAAGACCTTTCCTGCCGCGACGCGTGAGGCTTCGATGGTACCGCCTGCGCCGCTCTTGAATTTGATCAGCGCCTGGATCTGGTCTTCGTTCTCGACAACCGCGCGCGGCGCGTCCGAACCGGCGCTGGCCGCATAGCCCGATCCGCCTTGCGGTACGGGCCGGGTGGGGAAGAAGGTTTGCGTCTGCGCGATAGTGCTTTCAATGTCGCCCATGAGGAACTGAGCGACCGAAATGACATGCGAGCCCAGATCCCCCAACGCGCCCGAACCAGCGTCCTTGCGGGTGCAGCGCCAGGAAAAGGGCAGATCTGGGTCGTTGAAAAAACCCTGGTCGAACCAGCCGCGGAAGCGCATCGGCGTGCCGATGTCGCCACGGTCGATGAGTTGCTTGGCGAGCATGGCGGCAGGCGTTTTGACGTTGTTGAACGCTACCATCGTCTTGACACCCTTGGCCTTGGCGGCGGCAGCCATTTCTTCGGCTTCGGCCAGCGTTACCGCTAGCGGCTTCTCGCAATAGACGTGTTTGCCCGCCGCAATCGCCGCAAGGGCCATTTCGTGGTGCATGTTGTTGGGCGAGGTGATGTCGATGACGTCGATGGCCGGATCGTTGACGAGCGTTCGCCAGTCGCCGGTGCTCTTTTCGAAACCGAACCGCGCGGCGGCATTTGCCGCAAGCGCGTCGCTCGCGTCCGCGAGCATATAAAGGTGCGGTATGGCTGGCAGATCGCGATAAAGCATCGCCGCGCGCCGGAAGGCATCAGCGTGCGCTTGGCCCATGAAACCCGAGCCGATGAGGCCGATATTGAGTTTTCTAGTCATGGCTGTCCTCCGAACAAAGATGTGGTGAAATCCAGCGCGCGCCGAACCGCCGCTTGAGGTTCCGCTTCCGGACGTGCTGGATCCTGCTCGGCTTCGACGGCGAGCCATCCCCGATAGCCGGATGCCCTCACGAATTCGGCAAGTGGCCTGAAGTCCACGTCACCGTCACCGGGTACCGTGAACATCCCGGCGCGCACGCCGTCGTTGAACGAGAGGTCTTCTTTGCGTACGCGTGCCATGCGGTCGGCGCGGACATCTTTGAGGTGGATGTGGGTAATGAGGTCGCCGAACCGCTCGATGAGTTTTGCATAGTCGAACCCGGCTGCGACGGCATGGCCCGTGTCGAGAAGGAGCCCGCAGCCTGCGCGGTCGATGATGCGTGAGATCTCGTCGAAAGTCTCCGCAACCATCATCAGGTGGTGGTGATATCCCATCTTCAGGCCGTACGTATCGAGGAGCCGCTTTTCGAAGGCCGAGAGCCGGTCGGCATAGGTGTCCATTTCGTCTTCATCCAGTGTGAGCCGTTCGGTCATCGACATGTCGAGGGGCGCGCCCGGGGTCATCTTGCCGCAAGGTCCATAGACCATGACCTCCGCACCGAGTGCGGTGAGCAGTTCGGCATGGGAGGCGACCGCTTCCATCTCCTCTTCGACCGAACGTTCGGCGAGGAAGCCCGAATACCAGCCGGAAATGAGCGCGAGGCCATAGCCATCAAGCGTGGCGCGCAGCTCTTCGTGCTCACGCGGAAATTTCTTCCCCAGTTCCACGCCCTGATAACCGGCCGCAGCGGCCTGGTTGAGGCAGGTTTCCAGCGGAATATCCCCACCCAGTTCGTCGAGCACTTCGTTGGTCCATGATAGTGGACTGACGCCCAAACGAACGCCGTTGGGGAGCTTGTCTACGCTCATCTCAGTTCTCCCCGTCAGGCACCCAGGACGTGCCGAAGCGCACGGCCTGGCCGGTGTTCATAGAGACGATCGCCGCCTCGACGAGCCGCTGTGCCTCATAGCCGTCGCGAATGTCCGCGAGCGGTGCCTCTCCATTCTCGATAAGCGCGATGAAGGCATTCATCTCGTCGCGATAAGCCTGCCGGAAGCGCTCGATGAAATAGTTCTCCGGCGGGGCAGCGTGGCGCCCTTCGGGTGTATTCACGACGAGCATGGATTGCGGTTGGTTCTCTATGGCGAGCACCTCCTTCGCACAAAGCGCTTCGAGCCTCTGGTCATAACCCATCGGACCCCGGCGGCATGCCGTGATCTGGGCCATGCGGCCCGACGCGGTTGTCAGCGTAACCATAAGAGAGTCGATGTCGCCCGCATCGCCGATCTCCTCGGAAATCAGGCAGGCACCGACCGCATAGACTGTGGCGATCGCCTCATTGAGAAGGAAGCGTGCCATATCCATGTCGTGGATCGTACTGTCGCGGAACATCCCACCCGACGTCTCGACATAGGAGCGCGGCGGTGGCGAGGGATCCCGCGAGGACATGGTGAGCTGCTCAAGCGGACCGGAAGCGCCCGAGGCAATACGCTCGTAGAGCGCACGAAAGCTCGTATCGTAGCGGCGCTGGAAGCCCAGCATACAGGGGATGCCGGAGGCCTCTACCTGGGCCGTGACATCGGCAACGGTAGGAAAATCGAGGCTGATCGGCTTTTCGCAGAAGACGGCTTTTCGGGTCCTGGCGGCCTTGAGCAGGAGATCTGCATGCGTATTTGTGCTCGAGGCGATGATGACGCCGGCAATGTCTGGATCGCCAAACACCGTTTCGGCCTCCGCGATTGCAGCGCCTGTCTTCCCGGCGAGCTCATCACGATGCGCGCCTGCGACCGGATCGACAATGTATTTGAGCTTCACGCGGGGATGTGCCGCCACATTGAGAGCGTGCACATACCCGATCCGGCCCGCGCCGAAAACGGCAAGTTCGATCATTGTGAAACCTCCCACATACTGGCGGTTCCGGATATTTCGCGGCCGCCTCATTGCCGGAAAGATACCTCCACGCTAATGGTCGCAAAACATCAACATTGAAGAGATTTCTTCAACGCGCGAAGGTCGATGCGATGGGAAAGGTAACGGCAAGGGATGTGGCGCGGGCGGCTGGCGTATCGCCGTCGACCGTCGACAGGGTGCTTAACAGTCGTGGCGGTGTGGCCGACGAGAAGGAAAGGCGTGTCCTTGAATGGGCGCGCAGGCTCAAGCTCGATCGGGCGCTGAACCAGCGCGCCGCCCGGACCTTGCGCATCGCCGTGCTCATCCAACCGCCGGACAATCCATTCCATGCTGCTGTCCAGAACGCTTTCGAGGCCGCGAATGGGGCATATCCCCAGTACAATTTGCAGTTTCGCATGCGTCATATCCTGCCTCAGAGGCCTCAAGAAACCAGCGAGCGGATCGCCGCAATCGGGGCCGATTACGACGGGCTGGTTATCGTCAGCGCCCATAGCGACGATATTGCTGCGGCGTTGAGAGACCTGAGCAAAAATGGCAAGCTGGTCATTACGCTTGCAACGGACTTAAGAGGGATCGATACTCACACCTATGTCGGGCCCGACAACAGAAAGGCCGGACGCATCGCCGGCGATTTGATGGGACGGTTTCTCGGGCGCGATGGCGGAGACGTCGTCATGATCGCGGGAATGCTGAGCATGATCGGGCACGAAGAACGCGAAACGGGATTCCGGGCGGTTCTGCGCGAGCGTTACCCGCAATGCCGTTTGTCCGAAGTCCTGGAAAGCTTGGAACACGGCGAGCGAGCGGGCGACCTTGTGTTCGATGTGCTCCAGAAGAATCCGGGCATCAAGGGAATCTACAATGCTTCCGCCGGCGCGCTACCGGTCGTTCGGGCGATCAGGGCGCTTGGGAGAGACGACATCGTCTTCATCACCCACGAACTCACCGAGGAGCGGCGGCGCCTTCTGCGAGAGGGCATGATCGATGCGGTGATCGACCAGGATCCGCCTCATGAAGTGCGTACCGTAGTGGACCTTATCGCAACATATTTCGGGCGACGTGACGGCGATCCGGTCCAGCCGATCACCCCGGTCCATATCCATACGATCGAGAACTGCTGAGATCTTCGATGCCACTGACAGGTCGGGGCCGGTTCGTACCTCGCTTTGGCCATTTCGGGAGTGCCCTTCACGCTTCGGCGCTGGAAGAGTGTCACGAAGCCATGCGTTCCCACGCTCGCCCGGAACTTGTGGTGAATTTGTGCAGAGCCTGACCTGCCGGAGTCCCGGTCTTCGGCAATGCCGACGGTTGAAACGATCGAAAAATCCGAATCCTTGGCGGGGGCGATTGACGCCAACCCACTGAAAACGCGGAATTTTCTGAGAGTTTGGCTGGGGAACCTGGATTCGAACCAGGACTAACGGAGTCAGAGTGTTTTCAAGAGGCCCGGATTTCTAGGCTCTTTCCGTCTCATGTCGCAGTCATGTTGCATCGACGGCGAACAATGCCTGCTCCGCTGCCGCCAGTGCGGCGGCTTCGTCGGTCGCCGGAAACAGGTGGCCATAGGTGTCGAACGTCACCTGAATTGAGCTATGGCCCATGCGCTGCTGGACCGACTTGGGCGGCAGCTCGAGCCCGCCATCGGCTTTGCGGTTGATGCACCAGGACGCGTACCAGTGCCGGAGCGCGTGCAGCCCGGAATATTTCGGGGCGGGAATGGGCTGGCCCTCATCGTCCAGCTTATCGGTGGGCACGGACACGCCAGCCGCGATCAGGGCAGGATGAAAGCCGCGCTTGATTATATTGGCGTGCCACTCGACATTCCCCTCGCCATTGGGGAACACAAGCCCCAGCTCGCCCTTGGGGCAGGCCAGTTTCCATTCCCTCAACGTGTTGACTACCAGCGGCGAAAGCGGAACGCTTCGCTGCCCGGCATCTGACTTCGGCATCCCGATCACGTTGTGGGCGTCGGCACGCTGGCGGACGTGCAGGACGGCTTTGCCGAGGTCCACGTCTGCCCAGGTCAGGCCGCGCAATTCCGAGGCTCTGAGGCCGGTGAAAATGGCCGTGAGGATCAGGGGGCGATAGCGTCCATCAGCGGCGCTCACAATGGCCCTGATTTCGTCCATGGTGGGAATGTCCACGCCATAGCGCAGCTTGGCCTTCTGGCGCTTCTCTGCCGCCGTATGGCCCTTGCGGCGCGACTTCATCTCATGAACGGCATTGCGGACGGTCAGGCCGCGCTCCTGAGCGTTGCCGAGGATAGACCCCAGGCTGACCGTCACGCGCTTGACCATCGCCGCGGAACGGCCGTTCTCCCTCAATTCGTCCTGGAAGGCTCGGACGATCGGCACCGTCACCTTGTTGAGCTTCGTCGGGCCGAGAAAGGGCACGATATGAAGGTCAACATGCTGGCGGTACTGCGCAACGGTTGTGGCCTCCAGCCCGGCCGCCACACATGCCTTGAGCCATTGCTTCCCGGCTTCGGCCACCGCGACGGTTTCCCGATCGGGAACATGCACGCCGTCCCGAACCTCGACGCCGGAGTTGAGGGCGAAGGCATCGGCCTCTTTCTTGAGCCGGAACGTCTTGAGCCGGCGCTTGCCGTTTTGGTCGGTATAGTCGACCACCCAGGCGGACTTCTCGACGCCGTTTGTGGTCCATGTGCGCTTGCGGATGCTCATTTCGATCTCGCCTTAGTCTTGTTCATCGGTGGCGCGATCCTCTTGAGTTGGCGGTTCCCACGTAGGGTCCTTTGCCAAAAGGCGAGACAATTCCAGTGCCTTATCCAAAAATGCTGGTCGATATTCTTCAGGAAGTTCCCGTACCATCGCCATCTGCATTTCCCAAAGCTCTTCCGGCCTAAGCTCAATAACAGCGTTGGGAAAGTGGAAGTCCAAGAGGTCGGCAATCCCTTCCTGCAATTCCTTGAGCTTGCTCGGCGGCGCGTTCTCTATCGCCTGAACGAACTCAAGGCCAAGTTCCACGGGAAGTGTGCGGAACGACCTATCTAGCCGCTCAACGATCTCGGCGTTCACAGACTTTTCGCCAGCCGCATCTTGAAGGCGTGCGTAAAGGCCCGCCGGGACGCGGATCGTATATCGAACGTAATCATCTTGCTTTGCCATCGGGCTAAATCACCAAATTCGTGAAAAAATAGCAATAGACTTGTTGCGCACTATTTTGGTGCATGGTAAAGAAATTGCGTTCACCAAATTAGTGAAAGGACTTTAGATGAGTCGAACAGACCCGCAGATGATGATCCGCGTGCCTGCCGACTTGAAGGAGCGCATTCGCAAGTCAGCGGAGTGCAACCGGCGATCGATGGTGGGGGAAATCGTCTACACGCTCGAACAGGCACTGCCTGCAAGCGAAACAGAAACGGCACCAGGGGGCGAGATTGCAGCCAAGACCCCTGATGCCGCCGAAGCCTGAGCGAGAAAGGAACGCCCAGATGAATGTTGGAAATAGCACAGCGTCGAAGGCCGCGCCAGATAGGCCGGTTCGTTCGGCCAATCCGCACCATCAAAAGATGTCGGTGGCGGAAATGCGGGACGCAATCACCGCTCTTTTGTCGGTGTCGCATACCTTCAGCCTCCAAGCGTGCTTGTCGAGCCACGTCGCATGCATTGAGAATTTGCAGGAGTGGGCCGAGCGTCATCAAGACTTGGTGTGCTTCGAGATCGAGGACATGGTCCGGGAATTGGAGAGCCGGCGCGGCCTCTCCGAGGATGACGAGAATGATCGGACATTGGCGATTGCTTATGCCTATCCGCTGATCCGGCAGGGCAAATACTTCGATATCGTCGTCGAGCGTCGGGAGGGTCCCCATGACTGAAACCGAAACCCTCGACCTCCTATGGGGCATCGATCAGATTGCGGCCTTCATCGGTCGCACACCTCGCCAGACCTATGAAGCGCTGGCCAAGCACGAGCTGCCCGCCAGGCAGGTAAACCGCCGCTGGGTGGCGTCCAAGCGTAAGCTCCGCGAACATTTCGAGGGAGAAGCCGCATGAGGGTGTTCTCGTTTCAACTCGTCGCTGCTCGTGGCCTCCTGGGCTGGTCCGAAAAGGATCTGGCCTTGGCATCCGGCATTTCGCTCTATGCGGTCAAGAAGCTCGAAGGCACGCCGGGAGACCTTGAGCCCTCCAAGAACCTCTTGGCGGTGGCTCAGGCTCTTACATCCAAGGGCATTGTCTTTACCAAGGACTTGAGCCGCGTCGGTGTTGCCCTCGATACAAGGAAGCGCTGATGGGTAGGCGGAACAAGAAACGGGGCAACATTGCCCCGTTCATCAAACTCGATATGTGGGTCCAGAATACGTTGGCATGGCGTGACCTGGGTCCGGTGGCACGGGCGCTCTATATCGAGCTTAGGGCGCGCTACAACGGCACGAACAATGGCTTCATCGGCCTTGGGGCACGAGAGGCGGGCAAGGCCCTCAACGTGAGCAAGGACACGGCCCAGAGGGCCTTTGTGTCGTTATCCGATCATGGCTTCATCCGACTGGCCACCCCGAGCAGCTTTAACACCAATGGCAGGAAGGCAGCCGAGTGGCTGCTGACCGAGGATAAAGACGACCGCACAGGGCGTATGCCTACCCGTGAATTTAAGGAATGGCGTCCCGGTGAAAAAACAAATCCTAGTCCCCGAGATGAGACGCTAAGTCCCCGAGATGAGACGCAAGCACCATCGAAAGATCGTTGCGTATCAGGAGAGGGACGTAAAGCCCCCTTATCGACTGAGTTAGCGTATCAGGACGGGGACACATATAGATCTACCACAGGGTGGAGGGCAGCGAATGGCTGAGCGTGAGCTTCCCCTCTTTGCCTGGGCGGCTGAGACAGCGCCGACAGGCGCGCTGATCATCCCATTCCCTCAGGACCGCAATGTCGGCAAGGCCCGCCATGTTGCGTCCCTTATCCTCAAGAGGCGCACCCAGAAGGACCAGGAGAGCTATTGGCGGCAGGTTTGCCAGCGCATGGCCGGGTCGATGGCCAAGGCCGGCCTCGATAACGAGCAGATCGAAGCCCAGCTCGTTGCCTTCCGTCGAGCCGTGTCCAACGAAATGTTCCGGCAGCAGTACATGGCCAAAGGAGTCGCTGAATGACCAGCACCCTCTCTCCCCAGCGCTTCGATGCCATGGCGTCACAAGGCGCCACGCGATACGGGCGTGATAAGATCATCTGGACGGCGGGCGGCATCGCTGCCCGCCTGGGGTGTGGCGAGGACTATGTCCGGCGGACCCTGGCCGCTTTGCCGGGCACTCCGATCAAGAAGAAGGGCCGACGGCTCTATGCCTTTGAGGACGATCTGATCGCGTGGATGCGGGACGGTGACGCGGCGTAGAATCAGGGTATAAGCACGATAGATGGCAAACCACACGATCCATAACGAGCGCACGAAGCTGACGGCCACCTATGTAAACGGGCTGGCGGTTTCCATATTTGCAGTCGGTGGCCTTGGCCCCTGGCTTGCCGCGCTTTACGGGAACGCGGAGCCGGGACTTTTGCTTAACGGGATAAGCGTGATTTGTATTTGTTCTTCGGTTGCACTACATTTCTATGCGAGACGCATCCTCAAGAGGTTACGGCCATGAACTGGCAATTGCTATCGCTGCTCTTGATGCCTGTCGCCGGTCTGGTCATCGGTGCGGTGATGTTGCGCGTTGTATCGCGGGATGCCGAGCGCGAGGACAAGCGCATCGTTCCCGGCGAATAGCCAGCCCATGACTGAACTCGTATTCTGGCTTTGGGCGCCCGCGCTCCTGATCGCCGTGGCGCTGTTCGGCTTGGCCCTCACCCGACGGGACAAAATGCATCCGGGCGAGTAGCGCCGCCGGAATGCCCCTCACAAACCCGCTTAGCCCCTGATAAACCGGTATCCGGTTAAACCGAGCGCGTGGCATAAAATGGTCCATGCGCATCGGGCCTCTGCATATCAGCTGGAAATCTCTCACCTCTCCATCGGAGAGCGAGTACGAGATTTTCGCCGGCACCCCGGCGGGCGGGCTCGACCCGCTTACCCTCCCGGCGGTTCAATCCGCCATCCGCCTGATCAGCGAGGCTGCCGCCAGCCTCGAAATCCGCATCGAGCGCAAAGACGGCGCAGTCTGGGTGGACGATCCAACCCATGAAGTTGCCGAGCTTCTGACCGATCAACCGAACGACTGGTCCTCAACCTTCGATCTTGTCCGCGATCTCGTCGCAACGGCGCTCACCCACGACAAGGGCGGGCTGGCCTATGTGAACCGGGTCAATGGCGAAGTCCGGGAGATCGTCCGGTACGAGCCGGCGCATTACACCATCGACTTCAGCCAGGACGGCCGGCAGGAGCCGGCGTTCCGCATCAACAACACCCCGATCCCGTCCGCGAACATCATCCACATTCGCGGGCCGTTCTCGAAATGCCCGCTCAACCTCGCCCGCGATGCCATCAATGCGGCAAAGCACATGGAACGGCACGCGGCCAATCTATTCAAGAACGCCGCCCGTCCCGGCGGTGTGCTGGAAACCACCAAGAGTATCGGTGACGAGGGCGTCAAGAAGATGCTGGCGGGCTGGAAGGCCGCGCAGCAGGGGAGCGAGAACGCGGGAAAAACGCCGGTGCTGTGGGATGGCACCAAGTTCGTGCCCTTCACCCTCAACTCGACCGACGCCCAATTCCTCGAGAACCGGAAATACCAGACCCTCGAAATCTGTCGCGCCTTCCGCGTGCCGCCCTCGATGATCTACGAGCTCGACCGCGCGACGTGGTCGAACGGCGAGCAGCAGGGCAAGGAATTTCTCACCTATAGTCTTGAACCGTGGCTTGTAGCGCTGGAGAGCGCCATGCGCCGCGCGCTGTTCTCCAACGAGGAACGGGCCGACCATCGCATCCGCTTCGACCGGGACGACCTCACCAGGGCCGACCTCGCCGTCCGCGCCACAGCTATCGGCTCCCTGATTTCTTCGCGTGTCCTCAATCCCAACGAAGCACGGGAATGGCTCGACCTGCCACCGCGTGAAGGCGGGGACGAATACGCCAACCCCAATACAGGCGCCAGCCAGCCCGGCGCCCCCGAACCCACAGACGAGGATGAAAATGGAGCTGAGTGACGTTCTCCACAACGCCACCGACCAGGACAAGGGCGCAGACCTCAACCTCATCGCGCCGTGGTCCGGCGAGCCCACGGGCATGATCCTGACGATCGTCGGCCCGGACTCGGACACTGCGCGCCGGGCGGACATTGCCTTTGTCGACGAGCTTGCCGAATTGGCCGACGAGGACGGCCGCGTCTCGGCAGAGAACCGGGCCAAGGCGCGCCTCAACGCTCTGTCCCGCAAGGTGATCCGCTGGGACGTGAAGGATGAGGGCAAGCCCGTCCCGTTTGAGACCAAGGCAGTTCTCAAGCTCCTAACCGTGGGCTGGGTTCGTGAACAAGTCGACGCCTTTGCCGGTGATCACCGCAACTTCGGGCCGAAGGGGTAGGGCATGGATCGCCTCTTCATCGAAACCAAGATTCTCGCCGAGGACGATGGCTCGATCACCGGCATGGCCTGGCCGTTCAAGTCGGCCGACCGTGTCGGGGATATGATCGAGAAGGGCGCCTTTGCCGGCACGTCGCTGCCCCTACCCATGCTGTTCGGGCATGACGGCAACGATCCGGTTGGCGCCTGGTCCGAGGCCAAGGAAACCGATGAGGGGCTCGAACTCAAGGGCGCCTTGCTCATCAAGGATGTGGTCCGAGCTCGGGAGGTCAACGCTCTGGTCAAGGCTGGAGCCGTTCGGGGCATCTCGATCGGCTTCATCACCAGGAAAGCCACCAAGCGGGCAGGCGGCGGCAGAACGATCAAGGAGCTCGAACTCATCGAGGCCAGCCTTGTCGCCATCCCGATGCACCCCGGAGCTCGTGTCACGAGCGCGAAATCCGGCATTCAGGCCATCCGCATCGCGGAGGCGATCAACCGCGCCACGGCGCAATTCGCAAAGAGGTAACGATGAAACACGTTTCCAAAGGCGCCATTGAACACGGCGCGATCGAACTCAAGGGCGATGACGACGATCCCGTCGCGATCGTCACCAAATCCCTCGACGAGCTGCGCACGGCTCTTGAGGACCGCATCAAGAAGCTCGAGGAAAAGGGCACGCCGTCCGAACCTGATGCGCTGGTCGAAAAGCTCGAAAAGCGCATCTCCGAGCTCGAAACCAAGACCAATCGCCCGAACGGCAATGGTAACGATGAAGACGAACCCACCGAGGAACGTAAGGCGTTCGGCACCTACCTGCGCCGCGGCGACAACGCTCCCGAAGCGGACCTCAAGGCCCTAACGGTCTCGAACGACGAGCAGGGCGGCTATCTCGCACCTGCCGAGATGAGCACCGAGTTCATCCGCGACCTGGTCGAGGTTTCTCCGATCCGAGCCATCGCCTCTGTGCGCAACATCGCCAGCCCTTCGGTGAAATACCCCAAGCGCACGGGCATCACGAATGCCCAATGGGAAGGAGAAGCCGAGGAAAGCCAGGAGAGCACCGTCACCTTCGGCCAGCTCGACGTGCCGGCCAACAAGCTGATGACCTACGTGGACATCTCCAATGAGCTGCTCGCAGACAGCGGCGGCACCGCCGAGGCCGAGGTGCGTCTCGCCCTCGCCGACGATTTCGGCCAGAAAGAGGGCATCTCGTTCGTCAAAGGGTCAGGGCAGAAGCAGCCCGAGGGCCTGCTCACCAATCCCGATATCGAGGCCTACCTCAACGGGCACGCCACTACGCTGAGCGCCGACAAGCTCATCACCATGATGTACGACCTGCCGGCGGCTTATCGCAATCAGGGCACTTGGCTGATGAACGGCACCACGTTGGGCGTGGTGCGCACCCTCACGGACGGCAACGGCAACTACATCTGGCAGCCCGGCCTGCAGGCTGGCCAGCCCTCGACCCTTCTGGGCCGCCCGGTATCGGAAGCGGTCGACATGCCCGACATCGAGGCTGATGCCTTCCCGATCATGTACGGCGATTTCAGCGCGTACCGCATCGTCGATCGGCTTGCCATGTCGATCCTCGTCAACCCCTACCTGCTCGCCACGAAGGGCCTGACCCGCATCCACGCAACCCGCCGCGTCGGCGGCAAGGTCATCCAGCCTGCACGTTTCCGCAAGCTGAAGATGGCTACGAGCTAAGGAGCATATGACATGCGTTCGCTTGAACCCAATATCGGAGGCGTGCAGGCCATCGCGCCTGCCGTTCTCTCCGCCACCACAACCGGGAGCGCGATCGACCTTCAGGGGTTCGAGGCTGCCTGCCTTATGGTCAACACTGGGGACATCGTCTCGGCCGGCGACTTCGCCATTAAGCTCCAGGAGAGCGATACGACGACATCGGGGGATTTCGCCGATATCGACGCTTCCCACATCACGGGCAGCGCCCCCGCCACCCTGGAGGCCAACAGCGTCTACAAGCTCGGCTACATCGGGAATAAGCGCTACCTGCGTGCCGTTGTCACCAAGACGGGGGGCACCTCGATCGCGTTGGGCGCGGTCCTCGTGAAGGGGCATCCCCACGAGGCTCCGGTGGCCTGATGCCTTCACGCGCGCCCTCTGTCTGTCCGTACTGCTCCAGGGCTCACCTTCGCTCTGAGCCCTGCGAGACGGTCAAGCGCATGCAGAGGGATCGCAATGCCCGCCATGACCGCAAACGGCCCAATTCCAGCCAGCGTGGCTATGACGGAGCATTCGAGCGGGAGGCCAAGGCCTTCCTCGCTCAACCTGAGAACCAATGGTGTGCATGTGGAGCGCCGGCAACGGTCGTCATGCACGTCATATCGATCCGCAAGCGGCCTGACCTTCGCATGACGAAGTCCAATTGGAGGCCCGGCTGCAAGCGGTGCAACGCAATCGATGCCGTCGCGGAACGGCGCACATAGGAGCAAAGAGCCATGGGCAAGATGTTCGCCACGGCAAACACCAAGATCTTCATTGGCGGCGTCACCGCCGACCAGGATACCGATTTCGTTGAGGCGGATTTCAGCGGGGAGACGTGGACCGAGATTGGTGGCACCACCAACCTCGGACAGATCGGCGATACCGCCGAACTGATCACCTCCAACCAGATCACCAGAGGCCGGACGAAGAAGGCCAAGGGCACATTCAATGCGGGCTCAATGGCTATCGTGTGCGACCTCGATCCGGACGACGCGGGCCAGACCGCCCTCGCTGCTGCAGGTGGAGCGCGAGACAATTACGCGTTCAAGATCGAGTTCGATGATGCGCCCAGCGGCGGCACGCCCTCTACTCGCTATTTCATCGGCTTGGTGATGGGCACTCCCGAGGTGTTCGAAGATGCCAATAGCGCGAAGAAGCTCAACACCACGATCGAGGTGAACAGCAACATCGTGAAGGTTGCCGCGGCGGCAGGCATCTAACTCACCGGGGGGGGGGTAGTCCGAGACTTTCGGCCACTCCTGGGGACCGGCGCGGGGAGGCAAACGCGAAAAAATGCTGATTTGGCCTCATTTTGAAACGGCAGTCTGAGAACACGTCATGATCGTCACTCTCGAACAGCTCAAAGAGCAGCTGAATTTCACCGACGACATGGGCAGCGAAGATGACGCGCTGCTCATTCGGTTGAGCAAAGCCGCTCAGAACCACGTCGAGCGCCTGCTCGGGTTCAAGATCGAGGAGACCTTTGGCGGCACCGACCAGGACCCGATTCCGGACGCCCTGGTCGAGGGTGTGAGCCTTCTGGCGGCGCATTGGTACGAGAACCGGGAGGCTGTTCTGGTCGGGGTGTCGTCTCAAGCCATCCCGATCGGGCTCGACGCCATCGTCAACGAATACCGAAACTACACCTATGGGGTGTCCGATGGCGAATGATGGCGGCATCGGGAAATTGCAGCGCCGTCTCGCGGCAATTCCCAAGGAGATAAAGGACGGGGTGAGACCCGCTTTGATGAAGTCGGGCGAGGAGATGGCCAACGCGATGCGCCAGTTCGCACCGCGCGATGAGGGCGATCTTATCGAGAGCATCACTGTCACCGGCCCCGGCGAGACGACACCGCCCTACAGCCAGCCGGGCGGGTCGCACACCGTACCCGAGAATGCCGTCGTGGTGACGGTAGGCAACAGCGACGTCCGGTATCCACACCTCCAGGAATACGGCACGACCTTCCACCAAGCGCAGCCATTCTTCTGGCCCGCGGTTCGACTGTATCGCAAACGGGCTGCGAACCGCATCAAGCGGGCAGCGGGCAAGGCGGTCCGAGACAATTGGGGGAAAGGCTGATGAGCGCCGGACTGGCCGCACAGAAGGCGCTACGCGCCCGTCTCGTGGGCACCACTGCTGTCACCAACCTGGTGCCCGCGGCGAACATCCTCGATCGCAATTCCAGGCCCAACCCCGATCCGTCCATCATCATCGGCGAAGGGCAGGAGCTGGAGGGCGACGACATCGCCCGCACCAATCGGAACATCATTTTCGACATGCACGTCTGGAAAAAAGAGCTGTCCCTAGTCGGGGTGAAGACCATCGCCGGGGCGATGCGCACCGCGATCCATTCGGCCCGGCTCCAGCTCGAAGCCGGGTTCCACTGCGGCGACTGTCACGTCATCGGCATGCGGTATCTGCGCGATCCCGACGGCGAGACCAGCCATGCCGTTGTGACTGTATCGGCCATGGTCGGGGAGGTGTCGTCATGAGGGCAGGCAAGCTCGATCGCACGATCACGCTCCAGAGCTACGAGAGCACAGTGGACGACTACGGCACGCCCGTCGAGGACTGGACGGATTTCGCCAAGCTCCGCGCCCAGATCGTGCAGCAATCGACCGAGGAGTTCATCGAGACATACGGACAGACCGACAAGAGCGTGATGATCTTTCGCACCCGCTACAAGGCGGGCGTCACGACCGAGCACCGCGTGATGTTCGGCGGCGATCCCTACAACATCCGGGAGATCAAGGAGATCGGGCGCCATAGGGGCCTCGAAATCCGATGCGAGGTGGTGCGGTCATGAAGGGCGCCAAGGCTCATCTCAAAGCCATAGAGGGCGGGCTGAGCGGCCTACCGCCCGTTCCCGACACGATCCCCGCCGATATGGTGGACGAGTGGCAGGCCGTGGTCTCCGAGATGGTCGAGCGCAAGATCCTCGCTACCACCGGCCTCGGCATCGTCGAAACTTACATCATCGCGCGTTGGACGGTGCGGGAATGCCAAAAGGCACTTGCTGAGCATGGCCCGTTGACCAAGACGGCGCACGGCATGCTCAAGCCGAACCCGGCCGCGGCCATTCTCAACAAGTCGACCGAGTCCGTGGCCCGCCTCGGGGCCGAACTGGGGCTTACCCCGGCGGCCCGGTCCAAGCAGGGTTTCCAGAACGGCGGAGGAAAGGGCAAAGATGGCGCGCCCCCAGACCTCCAGGTTTAAGGCGTCACGCCCGGAATGGGTGTTCGACGACAGCGAGATCGCCGACCCCTTCGGCCACGGTGAAAGGGCGGTCGAGTTCCTGCGCTGCCTCAAGCACCCCAAGAGCGAGAGTGGCACCTTCGAGCTGCCCCGCTTCTGGGAGCGGATCGTGCGGCGCATCTATGGCCCGTGCTTTCCCGATGGGCGCCGGCAGGTGCGCACCGCCTTCGTCATGCTCCCAAGAGGCGCCCGCAAGACCACCCTGGGCGCGGGACTCGCGCTCCTCCATACGGTCGGTTACCAGCGCGTCCCGCGCGGGCAGGCCATGGTTGCCGCCTCAGCCGAGGAAGACGCGACCATCGCCTATGAGGAGGCCGTGGGCATCATCGGCGCAACCGACTGGCTCGACGGCAAGATGAAGCTCAACGAGAGCACGTACATTCTGGAGCATCCCCTGTCCGGGGCGAAGTTCAGGGCCCTCGCATCCGGGGGCAAGGGCAAGCTGGGCAAGACGCCCCAGTTCGTCCTGGCCGACGAGCTGATTGCCTGGGAGGGCGAAAAGAGCCGCAAGACATGGTCGGCCCTGCGCACCGGCATGAACAAGGCACCGGGCTCGCTGTTGGTCATCATCACCCAGGCAGGACGCGGACAGGAAAACCTCGCATTCGACCTTCTCGAATATGCCCGCAAGGTGCAATCCGGCGAACTCGAGGATCCGGGTTTCCTTCCGGTTCTGTTCGAAACCGATCCCGATGCCGATTGGGAAGACGAGGCGCTGTGGCATTTCGTCAATCCGGGTCTTGCCGACGGGTACCCTGACCTTCAGAGCCTTCGCGACTATGCTAGAGAGTGTCGCGCGCGCCCTGCGGATCGGGACGACTTCCGGCAGTATCACCTCAACACTTGGCTTGATTACAGCGCCTCGCCATTCGTCGAGATGCCGATCTATGACGAAGGCGCCGGGGAGGTAGACCTTGAGGACAAGGAAGCCTCACAGGAGGCGTGCTGGCTGGCCGTGGACCTTTCTTCCAACAGAGACCTCACCGCCGTTGTGGGCTGCTGGGGGAGTCGGGAGGAAGGGTATGAGGTGCACCCGTGGTTCTTCTGTCCCGAGGACAACATCATCCACCGGTCAGACCGGGAAAAGGCCAAGTATCCCCATTGGGCCGAACAGGGCCTGATCATCCCCACACCGGGCAACGTGGTCGACTTTCACGCCGTCGAGGATCATATCCGGGAGCTTTGCGCTAGGTTCCGCGTTGTCGAGATCGCCTTCGATCCGCACATGGCCCGCAACACCATGAACAATCTCATGGGGGACGGCTTCCCGGTGGTCGAAATGCGGCAGGGATGGGTGACCATGGCGCCCGCCGTTAAGGAACTGGAGCGCGCCATCGTGGCCCGGCGCATCAAGCACGGCGGGCATCCCATCCTGCGCTGGCATTTCGAGAACATCGCAGTCGAGACCGACAAGGCCGGAAACCTCAGCTTTCACAAGGGCAAGTCCAGGGATCGCATCGACGGGGCTGTCGCGACCGCCATGGCTGTGGCGCGCTGCGCAGCCGGGGATCAGGGCCTGTCGAGTTACGAAACGTTCGATGGCGACATCGAGGAATGGGCCGTCGCATAGGAGATCGCAATGGCAACGCAAGGTGATGTAGAGCGGCTGGTCGTTCAACTCGAAGCCCGGATCAAGGACTTCGAAAAGAACATGGCCAAGGCCAGCGGAACGGCCGCCAAGTCGTACGGCAAGATGCGGAAAGACAGTCGAACGGCGACAGATCGCATGGAGCGCGACATGGTCACGTCTACGGGACGGATGAACCGGGCGCTTGCAGTCACCTCAACGCGGGTGGGATCGTTCAGCCGAAGCCTTGCACCACTGCTTGGCGCGGCGGTGCCGATGCTCTCGCTGGCCGCCGCCATGCGAGGCGCTCAACAGGCTCTGACCGATCTTGACCGGATCGGGAAGCAAGCGAAGTCGAGCGGGCTCAACCCCGAGACCTTCCAGGAATATGCCTATGCCGCCGACCTTGCCGGCGTAAGCACCGACTCGCTCAGCTCTGCCCTGGACGCTTTCAACCGGAATGCAGGTCGGGCAGCGGCGGGGAAGGGCGAACTGGTCGAGAACCTCAGGGTTCTCAATCCCGAGTTGCTTGAATCCATTCAGCTTGCCCGAACACAGGAAGAGCGCTTCCGCCTTGTGGCCGACGCCATCAAAGAGGAAACCGACGCCAGCAAGCAAGCCGCCATCGCGGCGGCGGCGTTCGGTGACGCTGGAACCAAAATGGTCGAAATGCTTCGGCATGGTTCGGCTGGTCTCGATCAGACCGCTGCCAAGGCTCGCGCGCTTGGCATTGTGATCGATGACCACCTGATCACCCGCGCCGAGGAATTGAACGACGAGTTCACGACCGCGACAACCGTTCTCAACCGGCAATTCCAGCAAGCCCTGATCGCCCTCGCGCCTTTCCTGATCCAAACCGCGCAGCTTGCGGCCAACGTCGCGATGGCCGTGCGCGATATCGGCGACGCCCTGCAGTACTGGAGCGGCAACCTAAACAACATCAGCTCACAGAACCTCGATCAGCTTCATCGAAACCTCGGCGCTGAGCGCGGCCGGATCGAAGGGGAGATACTGCGGCTCGAATCTGAACTTCATCGACTGGAAAACTCCGGCCTTTCCGGGCCGTCCCTCGACATGGAAACGTGGAACATCAACGCTGCGCTCGAGGAGCATCGGAACAGACTTTCGGAGATTGCCGACGAAGAGGCGCGCATCAACCAGATCCTCCTCGACCGTCCGACATTCAGCACCCCAGGTGCCCCAGATTATGAGGGGCTTCTCGACGACGATGAGGTCGATACTGGAGGCGGGGGAGGCAATGCCGGCGCCGATGCCGCAATCCGCCAGGCTGAAGCCGTCAAGGCTTTAATCGCCAATCTCAAGCACGAGCAGGACCAGTTGGGCCGCACTGCCGAAGAGCAGGAACTTTACAACCTCCTCAAGCAGGTGGGGGTCGATCGAGAGAGCGAGTTCGGTCAGCAGATCGAGGCCACACTCGGACCGCTGCAGGCGCAGCGGTCGGAAATCGAGCACAATGCCGAGATGATGGAAGAACTCGGCGATATTGGCCGCAGCGCCGTCGACGGCATCATTGACGCCTTGGCCGATGGCAAGATCGAGGCCGAGGAATTCGGAGACATTCTCTCAAACGTCTTGTCCATGGCGGGGAATTTCTTCCTCAACGCGGCTTTCAGCGGCATCGGATCATCGTTCGGCCTTCCCGGCTTTGCTACAGGCACACCGAACACGGGCGGTGCGAGGGGTGAGCCTCGCGGCGTCGTGCACGGCCAGGAGGCGATCATCCCCCTGCCGAATGGTGGCAAGGTACCTGTTGAAATCACCGCTGGCGTAGCGGCATCGCGGGCGCTCAACGTCAACATCGAAAACTATGGCACTTCGAAGGACTTTGATGTTCAGCAAATCAGCCATGACGAAGTGCGTATCATTGCCCGCGATGAGGCACGTGGCGCGGTGCAGGAATACCGCTCGGGCCAGTTGAAGAACGACGTCAACCGCAATCAGCGCCATCCGCGCATGTCCATAGGGAAGGGCTGATCATGGCGCTTTCTGTCCTCCTGGCCGATGCCCTGAGGGATCATCTGAACGCCCCGGGCACCTCGCCGCACATCCCCGAGCCCGGCCTGCTGGCATGGCGATGGTTCCTCGACCTATGCCGCACGCGGACACACAACGGCACCGGGCCGAACCCGATCAGTCATGCCGAGATCGAGGCCTATGCCCGGCTCTACCGTTGGCCGCTGAAACCTCACCACGTCGATCAGATCCTCGCCCTCGATCGGATCTGGATCGAACACGCCTACCGGCAGCAAAGACGCCGATTGGCAAATCAGCCTTCGGCCAACGATCCCACTCTAGACAGGGGCGCGTTCGACGCGGTGTTCGGATAATGGCGCGCAAAGGCAACCAGGGACGGCACCTGAGGGGGATGGGCCTCTATACGGGGGGCAACTGGCCCGAGTACCGCTACGGAAAGCCCGAGCCTCGACCGGTCCATAATCCCGCCAAACCCGCCAAGCGCCGCATTGTCAAAGACAGCAGACGCGAGAAGCAATTGATAGGTGCTGCGGCCGAGCAACTACGTAATTGGGACAGCACACCTTTCGAATTTGAGGCTTCCTGCCGGCACGGCCTTCGTCAGTCGTTTTGCGAAGATGGCCATGCATGGCAGCGGTCAGACGACGAGGCCGCTCACATCGTCCATGAGGCATTGCTCAGCATCGGTGCAAAGCGCCCGGATTGGGCAGAAGGGCAATGGGAATATGCTATCTCGCCCGACTACTGTGTCGGGTGCGGTGGCCCCATGCCCGACGAGGAAATGGCCAAAGGGCACCGGTTCTGTTCGCCGGACTGCGCGCGGGGTGCCTATGAGCGCCGGTCATATGGCGAGATTCGGAAACAATCGGAAATTGCCCGGAACGCCTATCACATTATCCGTACCGATAGAGCGCCCACCGCGACATGCCAGCATTGCCAGAAGCCGTTCAAGCGTGCCGGCATCACCGAAAAGCAGAAGACCGAAAGCGGAAAAGGAAAGTTCTGTTCGGTAGCATGCCACAACGCCTCGATGCGCATTTTCGCCGATCGCGAATGCACCGTCTGCGGCAAGACCTTCCGCCCGAAGACCGAGACCCAGCATCTTTGCTCGAAAGCCTGTGTGACCAAGCACCAGGTCAAGCCGCTCAACGCAACCTGCAAATGCTGCGGCAAGCCCTTCAAGAGCTATCGGGTCAACAGCGCGAAACCAGAAAAGTACTGCAGCGTGGATTGCGCTCGATCCGACCAGTGGAACCGGCAAATCCCGAAATCATGCGCATGGTGCGGCGATGGCTATTTCGCCAAGAGCCCCAAGAGCACATATTGCACGCCCCGCTGTCGGCAACTGGCCATCAATTATCGAAACGGCCAAATCCCCGAGAGGATATCCCGGCCCGTCTTCGACCACTTTTTCACCCTGCCGACTAACGCCATGCGCCCGGCCCAGCTCACCCCATCATCCCTGGATAAGCTGCTAGAGGCTGCTTAGCGGTCGACGCACCGGAAGCTGGCGTTGCCGTCCGGACGGTCATCGGGGATGTACTCGGCATCGCGACCGTATTGCTCGCAGTAGGCTTGCGCTTCGGCGGTGGTCTCCCCGATGTTGAAGCTACCAACACCGGCGTACATGACCGATCGCGGCGTCGATGCCGTTTGAGTTGCCGAGCATCCGGACAACGCAAGGAATGGTGCAATCAAAATCAGCTTCTTCATGGTGTCTCCCCCAACCTTGAAGTCGACACTGAAGCATAGGCCATGACGGCGCATCAAGTATCGATGCAGGAACGTCCTTATTGAATATCCGCGCGGGCACCCCCTCCTACACCCCGGTTACCTCTTCACCCTGAGTCGAATTTCTCGGCTCAGGAGTCAGTTTTTTCGAGGCAAGGTTCGGCATCGGAACAAGGCTAGGTCTCGGGTGAGGACGGCTCTTCGAAGATCTCATCGATGTGCTCGGGCATCAAAATCATCGCCTTGCCCAAGGACCAAAACGCGCCCTTTTCTCGCGCCTTGGCGCGCAGCTGACGTTCCGACACCTTGACGCCCTTCTTGCGAAACTCATCAACCCATTGGGCTGGAGTTTTCCCTTCTGATAACAGCCTGGGCTCGATCATTTCCTCACCATCCATGTACCGTGTGTTTGCCGGGCTCCCATGTTGCATCCATGTCGCATGGATTTGCCGGGTTCCAAACGGAAAGCCCGGAAAAGCGGGGAATTTGCCGTGCAACATATTGCAACATGAAAAGAACAGGTATCGGCGCCGATACCTGTTCAAACCGCTGATTTTCTTGGAGAAATTTTTGGCTGGGGAACCTGGATTCGAACCAGGACTAACGGAGTCAGAGTCCGTGGGTCTACCGTTAACCTATTCCCCACCACGATGCGTCGCGCACAAAGCGGCGCGTCTGAAGTGGCGCCTGTTTAGCGGTACGCGGTGGCAATTTCAAGCCTTGCCGTGCAGTATTTTGTGCGTGCCGCGATAAAGTCAAGGCTTACGACCGTACCGGTGCGCGCCAGGCGATAGCCCGGTTTGGGTTGTAACAGCCGAGGGCGACTGTGTTCGAGTAATTGCCCGAGACGATCTGGACCTGACCATTCTCGCAAGCGCCGACCACGATGCCGACATGGTGCGGCATCACCATGATTGCACCGACCGCGCCGGGTTCCGCCGGCTCCCCGTATGTGGCGAAATCACGGGCGCGGTTCGAGCCGAGCGGCGGCAATCCGGCGCGGACGAGTGCGACGTCCATATAGCACGCACACCAGCGGCCTGGGCATCCAGAGGGCCGGCTTGTGCCCAACTCGCCAAGCATCAGGTTGATGACTGTCTGTGCGTCGCGCGCCTGGGACGGGGATTCCACCGCAAGAACCGCGATGAACGCAACAAAAGCGGAGGCGATAAGACGCAACACAGTAATATTGTCCTTAAATTTGCAGCAAACCAGCATTGCCGACCGCATGCGTCGGGTGCACCAAAATTTGGTGACCTTATCGCGGCATGTTTTGTGGCACATCGCGCCTGCATCGGGGGATTCGATTTATGACGATTTCCCGATAGCGCAGATTGCCTGAAATATGACGGCTCTCAATTGGAAGCCGTACCCGCCGGTGCGGGGATAAAGAGGATTTTTGTGGCGAAAACTTGACAGTTCTGTCATAGCGCTTTGAGCGTATGCCTGCGATTGCGTTGCCTGGCACGATGCTCTAGTCTTCCTTCGAACGATAAACACACCTGCCAGGGGCGCATATCCCGGCATCAAACCACATAGGATTTCCGCAATTTCGGCGTTCCATGTGGCATGATCGGGGCCGTTGCGACTGGCAGGCCGGAGAATTAAGACGTTGACCGAGTCCGATCGGTCCGCCGTTGCAGCGCAGCCCGAATCCGGGATGCAAGCTCACGCCTTGGGGAACGCTCCCGAACGGCGTGAATCCGATGGTGCGGACGCCCCAAAGCCGGGCGGTCGTGCACGGCCACGGCGGACGCCGCCAAAGCTGCCAGCCAGCGCCCGCAAGCGCCGTGTGCCAGTCTATGCGGCACTCGATCTTGGCACCAACAATTGCCGGCTTTTAATTGCGCGGCCGACCGACAACGGGTTTCGCGTTCTTGACGGCTTTTCGCGTATCGTTCGCCTCGGTGAGGGGCTGAGCCAAACCGGGCGGCTCTCGGAAGGGGCGATGGAGCGCACCATCGAGGCGCTCAAGCTGTGCCGCAACAAGATCGCCCAGCACGAGAATATCCGCGCCCGGATCATTGCCACAGAAGCCTGCCGCTCGGCTGTCAATTCGGCCAGCTTTCTGACGCGGGTCAAACGTGAGGTCGGCATGACCTTCGAGGTCGTTGACCGCAAGACCGAGGCACAGCTTGCAGTTACAGGTTGTGCCGACCTGATCGAGCAGGATACACCCGGCGCTCTCCTATTCGATATCGGTGGCGGTTCGTCCGAGCTCGCCTGGCTCGATTTCCGCGGCGGGCGTCCGAAGAACCAGGGCAAGACCGCCGCGTCGATCCGTTCCTGGCAATCGCTGCCCGTTGGTGTGGTCTCAATCGCGGAAAAGTTCGGCGGGATCGATGTAACGCCCGAGATTTTCGAGGCGATGGTCGGACATGTAAGCACCGAGCTGCGCCATTTCCGAGGACGCGACAAGTTGCGCGAGATGCTCAAAACCCATCCGCTCCATTTCCTCGGGACGTCCGGAACCGTGACGACGCTTGCCGGCCTCCATCTGGGGCTCGAGCGCTACGAACGCTCTAAGGTTGACGGGCTCTGGATGCGCGCCGAGGATGTCGATGCGACCATGCGCGTTCTGCTCACCATGAGCTATGAGCGCCGCATGGCCAATCCGTGCATCGGCAAGGAACGCGCGGATCTCGTCATCCCCGGTTGCGCCATCTTTGAGGCCATCCGCCGCGAATGGCCGTGCAAGAAGATACGCGTCGCGGATCGGGGGTTGCGCGAGGGTATTCTGATTTCGATGATGGCCGAGGACCGCGTCTGGATGCGCGGCCGTTCGGGCCGCAAGCGGCGTGGAGGGCGCAATGCCAAATAAGCCCACGGGAAAGGGCAGCGGGCGCAGGGGCGATCGCGACCTCAAGGTACGCGTCAAAACCGCAAGGAAGCGTTCGATCTCCTCGACGACCTGGCTCCAGCGCCAGCTCAACGACCCCTATGTCGCCCGCGCCCGGGCCGAGGGACTGCGCGCGCGTTCGGCGTTCAAGCTGATCGAGATCGACGAAAAGCACAAGCTCCTCAAACCGGGTATGCGTGTCGTGGATCTGGGTGCCGCGCCGGGCGGATGGTGTCAGGTTGCGGTCAAGGCCGTCGGATCAGACCCGGAAAATCCAACCGTCGTGGGGATCGACTATCTCGAAATGGACCCGGTGCCCGGCGCGATCCTGCTGCAAAAGGACTTTACTGAAGACGACGCCCCCGAAGCCCTGATTGCGGCATTGGGCGGGCACAAGGCCGATATCGTCCTTTCGGACATGGCCGCCCCCACCACGGGGCATAAGCCGACCGACCATCTGCGCATCGTCGCGCTGGTTGAGCTTGCCGCCGATTTTGCCCTGGACGTGTTGGCGCGTGGGGGGACGTTCGTCGCCAAGGTTTTCCAGGGTGGCACCGAGCATGAGCTTCTGGCCATGCTCAAGCGGAACTTTTCGTCGACCTTCCATGCCAAACCGCCAGCGAGCCGGGCGGAATCCGCCGAGACCTACCTCGTGGCACGCGGTTTCAAGGGCGAACGGGTCGACTAAAACCGCGGCGAGCGGCCTTCATAGCCTTGGCTGCTGGTCTTTTCGAGCGCGGCGGCGCGCTGGGCAGCCGTTCGGTGGCCGGACACCGCATGGCCCGCATCGGCCGGCAGCAGCATGTAGGGGATAGCTGCCAGCATCGAGACGCCCGCGACGATGAAGAAGGCGATCTGGAAATCCGGCACGCCGAGCGGTGCCGCACGCAGCGTGCTGCTCAATTCGAGAATACCACCCGCCAGCGCAACCGCCAGCGCGGTCATGATCGGGCGCATCACAGAGTGGATGACGGTTGCGGCGCCAGCCTGGTCTTCGTCGATATCGGCGAACGCCATGGCGTTCTGGCCAGTGAAATAGGTCGAGCGGACCAGACCGACGATGAAAATGACGAGCATCATCACGACGACCGGCGTCTGGGGTACGAAAGTGCCCTTGATGGCCGATCCGAACCCGGACAGCAGTGCCGTGCTCACGAGTGCCGTGCGGAAACCGATCTTGGCGTAGAGCGGCTTTGCGACGAACTTCATCAAAAGCGCACCGAACGCGCCAACGAAGGTGATCATGCCGGATTCGAAGGGCGTATAGCCGAAGCCCACCTGCAGCATCAACGGCAGCAGGAAGGGCGTTGCACCTACGCCGATCAGGAACAGCGAAGTGCCGACGACAGCAGCGCGATACGTCGGTTCTGTGAAAAGCCGCGGGTCAAGCAGGGGGTGCTCGATGCGCAGTGCGTAGGGAATGTAAAGGGTCGCAGCGGCGATGCCGATGCCGGTCGAAACGAAGGCGATCCAGATCGGCAGCACCGGCATCGAAAGGAGCGACAGGCCGAAAACCGTGCCCGAGAAGGCGATGGCTGCAAGCAGGAAGCCCGGGAAATCCATGGGCTTGGGCGGCGCTGATGCCACCGGCGGCAGATAGCGTGTGATGAGCACGAGGCCGATCAGCCCGATGGGCACGTTGACGAGGAAGATCCAGTGCCAACTCAGGAACGTCGTCAGGAACCCGCCGACGGGCGGGCCAAGCGTTGGACCGATAAGCGCCGGAACGGTGAGCCATGCCATGGCGCTGACGAGGTCCGTGCGCGCCGTCGTGCGCAGCAAAATGAGGCGGGCGAGGGGACTCATCATCGCGCCACCCATGCCTTTTACGAACCGTGCCATGACGAATTCAGGCAACGAACCGGAAAACGCACAGCCGATCGATCCAATGATGAACACCACGATCGCGGCCCTGAAGATATTCTTGGCGCCGAACTTGTCCGCCATCCACGCGCTTATGGGGATGAAGATCGCCAGCGCCACGAAATAGGCCGTGAACGCAAGCTTTAGCGCGACCGGCGTGGTGCCAATATCCGCCGCGATTGCGGGCAGGGACGTGGCGATGACGGTCGCATCCATATTCTCCATGAACAGGGCGACCGCCAGGACGAGCGGGATGATACGGGTCAAGGTCCGGACCGGTTGGCAGACGAGTCGTTGGCAGCCCATCTTCGATGCTTATGGCGGAGAACGCAATTGTGGCGCACCCACTGGTCAAGTCCGCGGCTTTGATCCAAATAGGAAGCATGGACAACGACCCAGAAAGCACGGAATTCAAGGAGCACTTCCGCGCGCGGCTCATTGCCGAGCGTGAAGCGCTCGCTGTGGAGTCCAAAGAGTCCGAGGATAGCCGCAAGCCGGTGGAACTCGACCAGCAGAGCGTCGGCCGGCTTTCCCGCATGGATGCGATGCAGGGGCAGGCCATGGCGGCCGCTTCGGAAGCGCGGCGCAAACAGCGCGCGGCGCTCGTCGAGGCCGCCTTGCGGCGTCTCGATGATGGCGACTACGGCTATTGCATCGATTGCGGCGAGCCCATCGGCATCAAGCGGCTTGAGGTCGATCCGGTCTTCCCCCGGTGTGTGCGATGCGCCTAACCCGAACCTTTCGGGTCATTCGTGCATTAGAGCCGTGTATTCTCCGTTTATCCCAAGGCATGGTTGAGAGTGAATGTCACTGGACCGCTACCACGTTCTGCTCAACTCCAGATCGGGTGCTGTCCGAGCCCTCGGCGTTACGCCCGAGGGACTTGCGGCGCGCTTTGAACGGCACGGTTTGGACGCGACCATCGATGGCGATCTTGAAGGCCGCGTTGAGGACCGGATCGCACGTGCCGCCGCCAGCGATGCAGAGGTTATCGTAGCGGCGGGAGGCGACGGAACGGTGACCTCGGTCGCCGAACGCATCCTGGGCACCGGCAAGGCAATCGCCATCCTGCCGCTGGGCACCTTGAACCTGCTGGCCAAGGATCTCGGTGTGCCGCTCGACATCGACGCCTGGTTCGCGGCGCTGCCGGGGATGACGCCTAAATCCATTGACGTTGCCGATGTGAACGGCCGGATTTTTCTTCATAAGGCCGTCATCGGCGTCTTGCCCGACATCGCCGCTGCCCGCGAGCGTATCCGGGGGGCGGGGCTGCTCGCAAAGCTCCGCTATCTGCTTTACGTTTTCCGCCGTGTGGCGCGGTCGCGGCGGTTTGCCCTCGAAGTGATCACCGAAACAGGCGAAAAGCGCATCGAGCGCGTACACGCCATCGGCGTGGCATCGAACGCCTATGACGAGGCGTTCGGTCACTTCATGACGCGTCAACGCCTCGATACCGGGCTTATGACGCTCTATAAGGTCTCCCGGTCGTCGCCTCTGGGGTTCCTCCGGCTGGCCGCCGGTATGCTCGCCGGCCGCTGGCGCGACGACCCCTCGCTGCACATCCAGCCAGCCCACAGCGTTACCATCCGTAGCCGCAAGCCTCGCTTGCAGGTTATGATCGACGGGGAGATCGAAAGCCTGGAGACGCCCTTGCATTTTACGATCAAGCACAAGGCCTTGCCCATCCTGGCGCCCCCGGCGCGAGAAGCAGCGACGGACACCGAACCCAAATTCGCGATTGCGCCATAATGAGGCTCGTCCACCTGTCCGATTTGCATTTCGGCCGCCACGATCCGGCGGTGGTCGAAGGATTGGCACATGAACTCGAAAGCCAGAATGCCGATCTGATCGTCGTTTCGGGCGATTTCACACAGATCGGGAGCGTGCGCGAATTCGCGCTGGCGCGTGAGTTTCTGGATTCGCTTCACGCGCCCGTCTTCGCGGTGCCCGGCAATCATGACGTACCGCAGCGGAATTTGCTCCTGCGCTTCATAGCGCCCTATAGCCGGTACAGGCGTTATGTCGGCTTCGATCTCGAACCCTTCATCGAGCTCGACGAAATTGCCCTTGCCGGTCTCAAGACCTCGCGCCGCGCCAATTGGCGCAGCCTCAACTGGTCCGACGGCGCCATCAGCCGCGATCAGCTCAAGCGCCTCGCGGACCGGTTCGCACAGGTGCCCGAACACAAGGTCCGTATCGTCGTTGCACACCATCCGCTCCTGCACCCTGAAGAGCCCATGGTGCACAAGCAAAGACGGGTTCACCGGGCTGACCGGGCGCTCGAAACCTTCGCGCGGCTGGGCGTACGGCTGGTGCTCTCGGGGCATTTCCACATGTCCTATGTACGCGAGCACGAACATGCCGGCGAAATCCGCCATGCTGCGCCGACCGGTCCCCGGCTTGCTGCCGCGGCCTCGATTCTCGTCGCGCAGGCCGCTTCCGCGACCTCGACCCGCTTGCGCGGCCACCTCAACGCCTATAACCGCATCGATATCGAGGGTGGTACGATCACTGTCGACGTGCGCGAATGGGGTGAAAGCGGCTGGATGACACGCGAAGAAACCACGCAGAGCGCATAATCGGCGCCAAGGCAAGCCAAAGCGCCCTCCGGCAATCTGCCATCAGGTTCAAATAGCGTGGACGGTATGCGGCGAGACGCGCCTCATACTGATTATTAAAGTGCGAGACGAGCCTCGCCGCATACGACCGGGATTTTTGGCTTGGCGTCCGCTCGGGCTGGGGCCAATCCCCGCCAGGTTTCCCCGGTGACCACAGGATCGCTGTGGCTGGCCACGGTGACGTTTGGGCCTCCGCTGGGACGACTCCCATCGGACCCGGACCGGTCCCGCCCAAACGTTCGTTGCGCCTGCGCCCATCAAAAGCGGGTCCGTGAGAAGCATCATAAATGAGGTTTTCGCGGCGGGGATAAGTTTCCCGCTTTCGCCATTTCCAATGCGCTATGGTGAGGCAAGAGGCGAGGGCATCTTCCAATGCGCTATGGTGAGGCAAGAGGCGAGGGCATCGCCCGGCCCTAAACAGCACGGTCGAGATCATCCGGGAAGCCTGTAGCCACGCGGCGCTCCAGCCAACGTTACTCTTGGCCGTTCTGCCGAATTCCATGCGAACAACACCAGATGCCAGCGGCTCGGAGCGGTCCGGGCCGTATAGATCATGCCGTCAGCACCACCGTTGCGGATACGGTCGGAGACCGTCCATGAGGTTGCGGGCACGCCCATCTCGCGCTGTGGGCGCCAGGGAATGGCGGCGTCTGTCGGCTCCAGGCCCCAAGCGGCGCAATGCCGCACGTTGCGAAGATCGACGATCCTGGCTGCATCCACATAGAGGGGCGCGACAATCCGTTGGGGATCATTTTCGTTAATGTAGACTTCGATTGCCTTGCCGGCCCAATCTTCACGCGATGACACATAAAGAGCCCTCTGCCCAGCACGATGAAACCGGCCTTCGGCGCTTTTGGCACCGTCCAGAAGAGTTGCTGTGTCACGCGCGAACGCAATCCTGAAGAACGTACCGCTGATTGTGTCGAAGGGCAGGGACATGCGCGTGGTGGCGTGGCGATGCGGCATATATTCACCGATAGCCAAGGCAGCAGAAAACCGCCAGTCCGATCTCGCTAAACCTCATTGCGGCCGATGGCTTCAGGCTACACGATCCCACACGGTCTCAGGCATCGTCTCCTCGAGCGCGGACACGCATGCATCCAGATCGGCAACCTCATCAAGGTCAACTGCACCAGTTACCTCAGACGCCAGCCCCGCGCTCACCGCGACCTGCAACATCGCGGCGGTAAGATCCGATTGGTCGCCCGAACGCATCACATAGGAACCACGTTTCTGCCCGCGGGCATCGAAAGCCTCAACGAGCAGACGGGTTCGGATCGGACCCATGACCGGCAGTGCCGCAAAGAGTTTCGCGATCGGTGTCGCGCGGCGGGCGATGAACCGGCCCGGGCCAGTTCCGGCGAGGGTGCCGAGCAATCGAGTCATGCTGGCCGGGGCCAGCGCGAGGAAGGTCCGGGCCTCATCGAGATCGAGCGTATGCGCCATCGCGATCTGGTCGGAAAAGGCAAAGCCGATGGCCGGTACCAGCTTTTGCGTTGGATCCAGGCATGCCGAGCGGCGCTCGCTTCCCGGTGCGATGTCGCGCCAGACGCCGTTGCGCTTGGCCCGATAGGGCGCGGCGAACCCCCTCAGCGTCCATTCCGTGGCGGCGAGGCCGTGGTGCCGGCCCATGCCCATTTCGAGGACGACGTCGATCCGCCGCGTGTCCGGATGGGCCGTCTTGAGCGAGCGGGCAAGGACGTTGGTCAGTCCCGGCGTAAGGCCCGCATTGAGGATTGCAAGGCCGGGACCGTTGGGGACCGCCGCTTTTAGGCGTTCGAGATAATCGGGGTCGGCGGATGCATCGATGAAGACACCGCCGCGTTCGACGACGGCAGCCGCCGCGGCGGGCGGAAGCGTTTCGACGAAGTTGACGACGACTTGTGCGTCCCCGGGGAGCCCCTCGGCTGCGTCGACATGCGCACCGCGTGCGTTGGCACCCAATTGCTCGGCTGCCGTCCGGGCCTTCTCCGCGTTCCGCCCCGCCAGAACGACGCGATACGATCCGGTGGCGAGAAGGAGCCGGGCAAGCTTTTGGCCGACGTCACCATAGCCGCCGATGATCCAGATTTCGGAATTGGGGAAGGAGGGTGTGGAGGACGAAGGGACGACCGGCATGAGAAAGTCCTTTTTTCTGGTTCCGCCGCACGATATGGCTCAAAGGCGCGTCAATATATGATCGAGATCACAATGCTGCCGCAGCCATTCGATGCCATCGCGCCCGCCAGCCGCTTCTCGCGCGCCTACGCCAAGGGCGAAGCGGTCTTCCTCACAGGACAGGACGTTGCCGGCCTCGGAATAGTGATCGAAGGTGCCGTGGAACTGGCGTTTACCGGGGCGGGAGGCGAGCGGGTGGTGATCCACAGGGCGAGCGTCGGCGACACGCTTGTGGAACCGTGCCTTTTCGCATCGACCTATCAGTGCGACTGTACAGCCATCGCGGCATCGCGCATCACCTTTATCCGCAAGCAGGCGGTGGTCGACCTCCTGGCCGCCAATCCGGACTTCGCGCTGTCCTACATCAAGACGCTGGCCGGTCAGGTCGATCAGTTACGCGCCCGGCTCGAACTGCGCAATATCAAGGGTGCGAAAGACCGGGTGATGGCCGCGCTGCTGCTCACCGGCCAGACCACGACCGTGAGCACATTCGCCAGCGAAATCGGGCTGACCCATGAAGCAACGTTCCGCGCGCTTTCGGCGCTCGTTAAAGACGGAAAGGCGGCACGTGTGGCGCGTGGACGCTACGTGCCAGCTTCACGCTAATCCTTCCGTTCGGCCCGCCGCTTCTTCTTCCCCCGCGCCACTTCTGTCGCCAACGCATCGAGCTTGGGTTCCCAAAAGCTACGGAAGCGGTCGAGCCAGCGGTCGATCGCGACCATGGGCTCCGGATCGACGGCATAGATGCGCCGCGTGCCTTCGGGCCGCACGGTGGCGAAGCCGCTGTCGCGCAGGACCCTAAGGTGCTGCGAGACGGCGGCCTGGGTGATGCCGAATTCGCGCTGGATCACCGCAACGATGGCGCCGGAGGTCTGTTCCTCCTCGGCGAGCAGTTCGAGAATGCGCCGGCGGACGGGGTCGCCAAGGACATCGAAGGCGTGCATCAGGCGTCCGGAGGCGTCGTGCCAGTGTAAAAGGCTATGGTGCGGTCCGCCGCGCCGCGCGCCTGCGCGGGGTCTTCACCCGATGCGATGTCGGCCTCGGCCCAGGCATTGCCCGATCCGGTCATGAAGGCCTTGGCCTCGGGCGAGGTGTTGAATTCGTTCTCGTCGAATTTGGCGTCGGGTGCGGAAAGGTGGAGCGCAAGCCCCATGAGTCCGAGCTCCCAGCCGACGCCGACGGCCCCGGGCCCGTATTCGGTCCAATGGGGTGTGACAGGGGCGGTGTGGGTGAGAACCAGTTGCGTCCGGCCCTCGCCATCGGGCGCCAGCGTGACTTCGATCCAGCTCATCGCGCCCGCAAATTCCCAGGTCGCACCGAACGATTTTGGCGGGTCACAAGCTGTGATCGTGCCGCTGGCATTGCCTTGAACCTGATACTGCCCGCCCAATTCGAGATTGCCATGGACGGGCGCGAACCAGCGCGGCAGGCGCTCCTGGTTCGTGAGTGCATCCCACAGATCGTCGGCGTCGGTATCGTAGCTGCGCGTGAGCGTGACCGCGCGCCCCGGCTGGCCTTCGACCTCGGTTTCCCGGACCGAGCGCGTGACGGCGCCGAGATGCTTTGCGATATCGATATCCATGTGCCCTCCTTAATACAAGATTTCACTTATATTAGTGGTAGCTTGTATTTTCGTCAACGGTAGATGTTTAGCAATTGCATCGGCCCCTTCCCAAACCCGGTCCCCGGTGGTAGTAACCCTCGCCAACCCAAGCCCGGTCTTTGAGTCGTCCGCCCGGGTTTAAGGAAACAAGAAGCGCATTCGTAGCTGGCCGGGTGTCACACCTCTGGCAGGCGGGATGCGCTATTACCGGTTTTCATCATCGTTTTCTCGATGAAGGCACGAAAGGGTCTGGCCTTGGCGAAGATTATTTCCTCCATCACCGGCGATGCCGCGCTCACCTTCGACGACGTGCTGTTGCAGCCCGCGCGCTCGGATGTGCTGCCCACCGCCGTCGACATCAGCTCCTATGTGACCAAGGATATCGCGCTCAAGTTGCCGATCCTGTCTTCGGCCATGGATACGGTGACCGAGGCGAAAATGGCGATCGCCATGGCGCAGGCCGGGGGCATGGGGGTGATCCACCGCAATTTTACGCCCGAGCAGCAGGCCGAGCAGGTCAAACAGGTCAAGCATTTCGAATCCGGCATGGTGGTCAATCCCATCACCATCGGCCCCGACGCGACGCTGGGCGACGCCTACGCGCTCATGGAGCGCTACAAGATCTCGGGGATTCCGGTGGTCGCCAATGGCGGCGCGGGGGGGCGCGCCAAGGGCAAGCTGGTGGGCATATTGACCAACCGCGACGTGCGGTTTGCGACCAATCACGGTCAGAAGATCGCCGAACTGATGACGTCCGAAGGGCTCGTCACCGTACGTGAGGGCGTCGCGCAGGACGAGGCCAAGCGGCTCTTGCACCAGCACCGGATCGAAAAGCTTCTGGTGGTCGACGAGCATATGAACTGCATCGGGCTGATCACCGTGAAGGATATCGAAAAGGCCCAACTCAACCCGCACGCGATCAAGGACGTGCATGGGCAGTTGCGCGTCGCGGCTGCTTCGACGACGGGCGATCAGGGTTATGAGCGCTCGATGGCGCTGATCGATGCCGGGGTGGACCTCCTCGTGATCGACACCGCGCATGGGCATTCGGTGCACGTTGCCGCCGCGGTCGAACGGATCAAGCGCGAGAGCAACGCGACCCGTATCGTCGCTGGCAATGTCGCGACCGCCGAGGCGACGAAGGCGCTGATCGACGCGGGCGCGGATTCGATCAAGGTCGGCATCGGGCCGGGCTCGATCTGTACCACCCGTATTGTCGCGGGCGTCGGCGTGCCGCAGCTTGCCGCCGTGATGGCGTGTGCGGAGGAAGCCGACAAGCAGGGCGTGCCGGTGATCGCGGACGGCGGCATCAAGTTCTCGGGCGACCTCGCCAAGGCGCTGGCGGGCGGCGCGTCGGTCGCCATGGTCGGCTCGCTACTGGCGGGCACCGACGAAAGCCCCGGCGAGGTCTACCTCTACCAGGGCCGCAGCTACAAATCCTATCGCGGCATGGGCTCGGTGGGCGCCATGGCGCGCGGTTCGGCGGACCGGTATTTCCAGCAGGAAGTCAACGACCAGATGAAGCTCGTCCCCGAGGGGATCGAGGGGCAGGTGGCCTATAAAGGCCCGGCCAGCGGCGTGCTGCACCAGCTCGCGGGCGGGCTGCGCGCGGCGATGGGGTATACCGGTGCGAAAGACCTCGAAACCTTCCGGCGCGAGGCGACGTTCGTCAAGATTTCGAGCGCCGCGCTGGGCGAAAGCCATGTGCACGACGTGACGATCACGCGCGAAAGCCCGAATTATCGCGGTGGGAAATAATGGACGCACCGCTTGCGACACGGATCGATACGATCTTCGTTCCAGCACGCGATACCGAGGGCGCTGCGGCCTGGTATGCGCGGCTGTTCGGGATGACGGAAATTTTCCGCTCTGCCGGTTATATCGGTTTGCGGTTTGCCGGCGGCGATCCGAAAAGTACGGCTCTGACACTCATTCCCGCCGAGCGCGTCGATCCCGACGCCCATGTGGCCTTCAACTTTTTCAGCCCCGATCCGGAGGCGTTGCGAGAGGCGCTGATCGCCGACGGCCGGGAGGTGACCGAGATCCACGACCAAGGCGCGATGCGTTGGTTCGATTTTGTCGACCCGGCCGGGAACCGCGTCAATGTCTGCAGCTTTGCGGAAGACGCCTAATGCGCCTGCCCGGACGGCTCGCCGCCGCTATCGAAGTGCTCGCGGATATGGACCGGCGCAAGCGGCCGGCGTCCGAGGCGCTTAAAGGCTGGGCGCTCGATCATCGCTTTGCAGGCGCCGGGGACAGGGCGGCCATTGGCAATCTCGTTTACGACGCATTGCGGCGGCGCGCGAGCCATGCCTGGCGCATGGGGGAAGATACGCCGCGTGCGCTGGTGCTTTCGGTCGCGGTCAACGATTGGGGCGAGGATGTCGCGGCGTTGAATCAGAGCTTTAAGGACGACAAATTCGCCCCGGAATCGATTTCCGAGGCGGAAGCGGCAAGCCTTTCAAACGACTCTGCTTTTTCCCATGCGCCTGCCGCTGTCCGGGCCGACATACCCGACTGGCTTGAATCATCGCTTGAACGCGGTTTCGGCGCCGATTGGATCGCCGAAGGGCAGGGTATGACGACGCGTCCGCCGCTCGATATGCGCGTCAATACGCTCAAAGCACATCG
Source organism: Pelagibacterium halotolerans (assembly GCF_044811015.1). GTDB lineage: Bacteria > Pseudomonadota > Alphaproteobacteria > Rhizobiales > Devosiaceae > Pelagibacterium > Pelagibacterium halotolerans_A. The sequence goes on along the minus strand of NZ_CP085243.1, from coordinate 945,825 downwards.
CGAGAAGGTCGCCAAATCGCTGGCGCGGTTTTCGCCGCAGCCGACGGCCATCGCGCCTGAGGGCTTGCGCATCGCCGCTGGACCGCGTGACGCGCGTACGGCCAATGTGCAGGCGGACGAGGCCTACCAGAAGGGCTGGTTCGAGATCCAGGACGAGGGCAGTCAGATCGTCTCGCTGCTTACGGGCGCCGCGCCCGGCGAGCAGGTACTCGATCTTTGTGCCGGTGCGGGGGGCAAGACGCTCGCCATGGCGGCCGCGATGGGCAATACGGGGCAGATCTTCGCCTACGACGCCGAGCGCACCCGGCTCGCGCCGATCTTCGAGCGCCTGAAACGCGCGGGCGTCCGCAACGTGCAGACACGAAATCCTGAAGCGGGCGCGCTCGACGATCTGGTGGAGAAGATGGATCGCGTCGTGGTCGATGCGCCCTGCACGGGGACGGGAACGTGGCGGCGGCGGCCCGATACCAAGTGGAAGCTCACGCCCGAGCAATTGCAGGCCCGCATCGCAGAACAGATCGTCGTGCTCAACGATGCGGCGCGCTTCGTGCGCCCCGGCGGCATGCTCGTTTATATTACCTGCTCGATCCTGCCCGAGGAAAACGACGACCAGGCCAAGGCCTTCCTCGCACGGCACCCGGATTTCGCAGGGGTGCCGGCAATGCCGGTGTTCGAGCAGGTTTTCCCCGACGCGAAAGCGCGGCCCTTCAGCGCCGATGGCGCGACACTCACCTTGACCCCGGCGCGCACGGATACGGACGGGTTTTTCTGCGCGCTGTTCACGCGGACAGCAATATGAGCACGAGGCGGCTGGCCTTCATTCTCGGCGGCGTGCTTTTTGTGGCTGTGCTGCTGGGCGGGTTCGGCTGGGCGGTCTGGCTCGCCATTCCGGAACCCGATACGCGGCATTCTGCAACCTCACCTTCGGGCGAACGCACGATCCATATCTTCGAGGTGTGCTTCGAAGACTCCTGTGTGCATCAGGCGGTTCTCGAACTGCCAAGCGTCGAAGGCCCCATCGCGCAATTGCGCTGCGGCATCGATATCACCGCGACCGAACCACAGTTCGAGGCTCTTGATGTCGCATGGGGACCCGACGAGAACACGGTCGATGTGACCTACACCAACGCCGATGGACAATCGGACGGCTTCACGCTCGATTTTGCGCGTGATTGCGTGGGTTAAAACACCACCCCGAAGGGGAGGAGCTCCGGGGTGGTGCCGAAAAGGCAATGGCGTGTGGAACCTTAACCCGGGGCGGGCCGGGAGAACACGACGCCGGTTCGGCCCGCTCCCGTTTATCTGTTCGTGAACAACGCCACGGACGTCGTAGCGGTTGCATGGGCGGGATAATCGGTCGCAGGATGCGTGGGCCATTGCCTGACAAAGCGATTCCATTTAAAGCCTCGCCATGCAGATCGAAACGCCCCCCGACTCCATTCTCATCATCGATTTCGGCTCGCAGGTGACGCAGCTCATTGCCCGCCGCGTGCGCGAAACCGGCGTCTATTGCGAAATCCATCCGTTTTCCAAGGCGCTCGAAGCGCTCGAGACGCTGAAGCCGAAAGGCATCATCCTCTCGGGCGGCCCGGCAAGCGTGGTTGAGGACGGCTCGCCCCAGGCCGATCCGGCGCTTTTCGAGGCCGGTGTGCCGGTTCTGGGCATCTGCTACGGGCAGCAGGCGTTGTGCGTGGCGCTGGGCGGGGTCGTCGAGCCGGGGGAGGTGCGCGAATTCGGCCGCGCCGAGGTCAAGATCGGCGCCGAATGCCTGCTCTACGACGGGGTCTGGGACCTCGATCATTCCTATCAGGTGTGGATGAGCCACGGCGACTCGGTCTCCAGGCTTCCGCCGGGCTTCAAGGTCGTCGGGACATCGCCGGGCGCGCCCTTCGCCATGATCGCCAACGAAGAGCGCAGAATTTATGGTGTGCAGTTCCACCCTGAAGTGGTGCACACACCGGACGGCTCCAGGCTCTACGCCAATTTCGTCCACAAAATCTGTGGCTGCGACGCAACCTGGACCATGGCTGCCTATCGCGAGCAGGCGATCGCTGCGATCCGGGAGCAGGTCGGCAAGGAAAAGGTGATCTGCGGACTTTCAGGGGGGGTCGATTCCTCGGTCGCCGCGGTCCTCATCCATGAAGCGATCGGCGATCAGCTCACTTGCATTTTTGTCGACCATGGGTTGATGCGGAAGAACGAAGCCGATGAAGTCGTCGCGATGTTCAGGCATCAGTATAATATTCCGCTCGTACACGTTGATGCTTCGAAAGAATTTATTGGCGAGCTGGAAGGCGTCGTCGAGCCTGAAGCCAAGCGCAAGATCATCGGGCGGCTGTTCATCGAGACCTTCGAGAAAGAGGCCCACAAGATCGGCGGCGTCAAATTCCTCGCCCAGGGCACGCTCTATCCCGACGTCATCGAATCCGTCTCGTTCTCAGGCGGCCCCTCGGTCACCATCAAGAGCCATCACAATGTGGGTGGACTGCCCGAGCGTATGAACATGCAGCTCGTCGAGCCGCTGCGCGAGTTGTTCAAGGATGAAGTTCGCAAGCTTGGCCGTGAACTCGGACTGCCCGAACACTTCGTCGGCCGTCACCCGTTCCCGGGTCCCGGCCTCGCCATCCGCCTGCCGGGCGGCGTGACGCGCGAAAAGCTCAATATTCTCAGGCAGGCCGACGCGATCTATCTCGACGAAATCCGCAAGGCCGGGCTCTACGATACCATCTGGCAGGCCTTCGCCGTGCTCCTGCCGGTCCAAACCGTGGGGGTGATGGGCGACGGCCGGACATATGAAAGCGTCTGCGCGCTGCGCGCCGTCACCTCGGTCGATGGCATGACGGCGGATTTCTACCCCTTCGACATGAACGTCCTCGGCCGCGCGGCGACCCGGATCATCAACGAAGTCAAGGGCATCAACCGCGTCGTCTACGACGTGACCTCGAAGCCGCCGGGGACGATCGAGTGGGAATAGTGATTTTCCATGAAGGGCTGGCGGGAAGAAATTTCCGTCAGCCTTAATTTATCGGAAACAATAACCGTATGCCGTATCGTCTGTTCTTTGATTGGTACCGGCATTGTCCCGTCATATGCCTGCGCTTAAACTGGCCCGATGGCGATGATCACCGATATAGAAGACTATTTTACCCTCGGCTGTGGCCGCTGCGCGCGGTTTGCGACCCCGGAGTGCTCGACACGGCTGTGGATCGATGGGCTCAACGCGCTGCGGACCATTTGCCGGGACATGGGGCTTGTCGAAGAGGTGAAGTGGGCCCATCCCTGCTATATGCATGCGGGGCGCAACATCGCGATCCTAGGTGCCTTCCGCACCGATTTTCGTCTCTCTTTCTTTAATGCCGCGCTCATGAAAGACCCAGAAGGCGTGCTCGCGCGCCAGGGCGAGAACACCAGGCACCCCGACATGATCCGGTTCACTGCCTCGGACCAGGTGGCTGAGAAAGACCCCATCATCCGCGCCTATCTGGAGGAAGCCAAGGGGTATGCCGAGGCGGGGATCAAGCCTGAGCGTGAGAAAACCGAGATCGACATGCCCGAAGAGCTGATCGACGCCATGGACGCCGACCCCGAGCTCGCCGAAGCGTTCCATGCGCTGACGCCCGGCCGGCAGAAGAGCTATCTTTTCAATCTCAACGGCGCCAAGAAATCCGAAACACGCATCGCCCGCATCGCCAAATTCCGTGACAAGATCATCGCCGGCAAGGGTGCCATGGAATACTGACGATCCACTTGCGCCGGCACTACCGGATTATATCTCCCGACTGATGTGTGCATCAGTATTTTTTATGCACACATAGCGCGGGATGGAGAGACATGGAAATCGTTGCCCACAGCCGTCCGGCTGTCGTGGCGTATCAGAGCTGCTGCGTCTTCATCCCGATGAACGGGCCTCCACTCTGGTTGGCACCATCGAGGAGCGGTAACGCAACGGACGAACCTACCTCTACGAGCGCTTCCGGATCGGGACCGAGATGATGAGCCGGTATCTCCATTCCGAGGCAATGGTCGAGTTCCTGACACCGGCCTTAGCCTACGCGGATGCGCTATCGCGCGGCCCGCACACCACGTCGTCTCCGCCATTCGAATCGCATAGGCTTTCTACCCCTGCGGCGGAGGAGGCGACGTGAAATTCGATCTAGGCCTGATTGGTCCGCCGCTGAAGACGATTCTCTCGCGCTATCTCAAGACCGCCCGGATGGCGCTTTTGGCCGTGCTCGTTACGACCATGCTGGGCACCATCGCAACCATTGGTGCGCCCTACCTCTTTTCGCGTCTCATTGATGAGCTGACGTCGGCTTCGGTCATTACCGGTCTTCTCTTGGGCTTCATGATCTATGCCGTCCTGATGGGGGCTGCATACGCGTTCCAACGCATGTCGAGTTTTTTGACCTTCATGACCTCCGAGAGCCTCAACTTCGTCACCTCCACCTCGTTCTTCACCCGGCTGGTTGACAAAACCTCAGCCTTTTTCCTCGATCACAACCCTGCCGAGATCGAAAGCGCGCAGCAGAAGGGCGCCCGTGCCCTCAATATCGTCGTCCAATTTGCACTCGCAGCCATCCTTCCCAGCATGGCACAACTCATCCTCGCTTTGGGTCTGCTTGGCGCCGTGCTGGATTACCACATCGCGCTTATCGTCTTGGGTTACGGCGTCGTCTATGTGGCGCTCGTCGCCCAAGCCTCCTCCGCAACGCGCCCGCATCTGGACAAAGCCATTGAACAATCCCAAGCCAGTTCGCGCTTCGTCGGCAATGCGATCTCGTCGATGGATACGCTGCGTCAGTTCCAGTCCGACCGCTGGATGATCGGCCAGTTCACCGATCGGGAGCGTACGGTGCTCGAAGCTTTCGGCCGCTACGCGCTCACCCAGGTGCGTTACGCTTTCGTCTTCGGGTTGGCGCTGGCTGCGCAGTTTGCCATTACCCTTTGGTTGCTGGTGCCGCGCGTTGCCGCCGGAGAGCTGACTGTTGGCGATCTTGTGTTGTTCAACACCCTCCTTCTCCAGCTCAACATTCCCTTCCAGATGATGGGCCAGGCGATCCAGCAATTTGCGCAATCCTATTCGAACTTTCTGCCCTTTGCCCGTATGTGGCAGGCTGAAGCTCACGACGAGCCCGAAACCGGCCGCGCCTTCGAGGTAACGGAAGGTGTCATCGCGTTCACCGGCGTGTCCTATCGCTACCCCAACGGTCGCGGTGTCTCCGATGTCAGTTTCACGGCTCGACGCGGTACCATTACTTACATCACAGGCGATACTGGATCTGGCAAATCCACGCTGTTCAAGCTGCTCTTGAAGGCCATGTACCCTGCACACGGCACGATCACAATCGATGGTACCGATCTCAATGCCGTTTCACGCGCCGACTGGTTCGCCCACGTCGCCGCCGTGCCACAAGACGTTGTTCTCTTGAACGATACACTGGCCACCAACATCGTCCTTGGTCGCCCATTCGACGAAGCCCGTCTCCGTCGCGCCGCCGAGCGCGCCGCGATCCTCACCTTCGTCGAAGGCCTTGAGGCCGGCTTCCAAACCGTGGTTGGCGAGCGGGGGCTCAAACTCTCAGGCGGCGAGCGCCAGCGCATCGCCATCGCCCGCGCCTTATACGCCAATCCCGGCATCTTGCTTCTGGACGAAGCGAGTTCGGCGCTCGATGCCGAGACCGAGAAGGACATCATGGACCGACTACGACTCATTCGCGACGAAGTCACCATCCTCGCAATTACCCATCGGCTCAGCGTCATCGCCGCGGATGACAATGTGTTCTCGATTGGCTCCCGGGCATCTGCAGCAGGGTGAAATCGGCCAAGCGATTCCGCTGTTAGCGATACGGCTCGGCAGTTGGATGGCCGGCACGGGACGCGAGTCGAGATGATTGGCGCGCTGGAGGGGTAGCGTCATTCTTTCGAGTTTTCGGTTGGGCTCTAACGGCCCGGCCGTTTCACAGCGGCTTTCGTTATTTTTGCGAGCTTGCGGTAGTCGAGTTTGGAGGCGTGCCGGCTGTCCATGGGGAGGGACGGAACCGTGACGATGTCCATGCCAATGGCCAACGCCTTTTCTTGCCATACGTCCCGATATTGCTGTTCGCCCTCGATAGCCAGAAGCGGGCGGCCGTCGCGTTGCGTCAACGCGCAAGCAGTAACGCCGGGCCAGGCACGCGCGGTGACTTCGACCTCAAACGGCCAGTGGCCGCCCACACGTCCAGCGAGTCTGCCGCGCAACCAGAGGCGACCCGCCTCGTCGATGCGACCGCCATCGCCCGTGCGATGCCAGACAATACCGTCTTCTGCGGTTTTGTTTTCCGCGTTCTGGGCGGGGTCCAGATAGGACTGGACGACATGCGGGCCTGCCACCTGAATCTCATCGTCCCGAATGCGGATACTCAGGTCGCTGACGGGTTGACCGGCGAGAAGACCCGCTCCACCGGACATTGCCGATAAGACCTCATCTGAGATGTCGCGTGAGGAGACGGTGGCGATGGGTTCGGCTTCGGTTGAGCCATAGACCGCGACGGTTTCCTCGGCGTAGCGGGCAATCGCCCGGAAATGACCGGGCATGACCGGCCCGCCGCCGGTAAAGACTTTTTCCAGGCGCGGCATCAGCGCTTCTCTGGCAAGGGAAACGGCAACCGACGGTGGCGCGAGAAGCCGGGTTACATCATGGCGGATACACTGCGCCGCGAGCGCGGCCGTATCCGGGCTATCGGGACGTTTGAGCGCGCTGTTGGCGAGAACGGCGGTTCCGCCGTTGGCGAGGCAGGCCAGAACGAAGACCGGGAACCAGACCAGATCCGTTTCCGGTTTATGAGAGGCAAGAAGGCGCGATACCGCACCGGATTGGGCCAGAAGAAACGGGTGGCTGCGCGGGATGCATTTGGGGGTGCCGGTCGAGCCGCTGGTGAAGGAATAGAGCGCGATTTCGGACGGTTGCTCCGGAGCGCAGGCGTCCTCTCCAACGGCATCGGGCGCAAGCGGACGCATCCGGTGTCCGGCGAGGAAGGGGAGCGCAAAGCGAAACGCTCTTGGCGCGACCACGGAGGAGGGGGAGAGAAGACGGCAAGCTTGGCGCAGGCCTTTGAGCCCCGCCGACGGCTCGGGGAACACCGCTTCGCAGCCGGCCATCCAGATGGCGATGAGGCTGCGATAGAGACCGATCGATACGGGCGTGGTAACGAGCACGCGCTGCCCGCGTACAAGCCCGCGCGAACGCCAATGAGATGCCAGCGCGCAAGCCTGCCGTTCAAGCGCGCGATAGGTAATGTCACTGCCGTCGCGGTCGATGAGGGCGACACGGTCCGGCGCGCGCCGGCAGGAGGCGATGAACGGGTCGAGAACGTTGCTCATAGGGACCGTCCGAAAAGCGCATAGCGCCGGAAAATGCAGGCGTTGCGTTTGGCGCTCATACGGGTCGAACGGTTGTCCTCGTGCATGAGCGCGTGCACGACGGCGCGATAGCCGTCGGCAATGGCGCGGGCATAAAACGCATCGACCAAAGCGCTGCCTGCGCCGGGACGGACGGCCATCAGCGATTTGAGTATCAGACCTGCGGCGCTTGGGTATCCCAAAAGGCAAGAGACGATGGCACGCGTTGCCGCATCGCGGCCAAGCAGGCAATAGCGTGGGGGCAGAGATGACAGAAGCGGGCGATGGATGGCCGTGAAGCGTTCAAGATCGATCGGCGCGAAATAGGGCGCCTCCGCGAATGCCTGATTGGCGATCGCGTGGATGGCGGCGAGGTCCTGTTCGGGACGAGCGGCGTTCCATTCGTCAATCACGAGATCGGCAGGGCAAGGGCGCGTTGGCGGCGCAGGAGCCATGTCGATGGTGCTGACGTAGTGCGCAACCGCGGAAAACCCGTTTGCGGCGAAACACTCGACGAAAAATGGCGGGTTGTCCGGCTCGCCGGGAAACGCGGGCGTTCCGTCGGTTTCGACGACCAGCCGGTAAGCGCTCCAGGTGTCCCGTCCCAGGGGCGCGAGAACCCGTGTGCATCCGATATCCCTCAGCCGCTGCAGGGCGGTGGCGATCAGGGCGGTCCCGTCGGCGGGCGTTTCGGCATGGAAATCGGAAATCCGGCCTTCGTTGCCGATCCACAGAAGCGTGCAGCTTGCCGACGCATGAGAAAGCTGTTCGGTCATTGGATGGCTCCGAAAAAGGCTGGGGGCAAGGATGCGGCCAGCGAGAGGGTCGCCAGCTTTGCTGCCCGATGGCGTGCGAACGATGCAGGGCGGAGGACACACGCGCCGGCAATCAAGACGATGGCGCCGAGCGCAAACACCAGCAACAGCGCCATCTCCGGGGGATCGAGAGGATCGATGGCGATCCGGGTCGCGACAAGGGCGGAAAACGCTGCGACCGCGGCAATGCGCCAGAGCGCGTGGCGGACGAGCGCCAGCGCAGCCATTCCCGCGCCATAGGCCGTGACCGTCAGGGTGAAATGGAGAATGAGGTTCCGGTCCGTTACGGTGCCCAGGACCATCCAGAAGATTCCTATGGCGATAACCGCGAAGATGGCGTGCAGATCGGCATACGCCTCGACCTGACGGGCCATGCGGTTGGCCATGATCGTGGCGAAAACGACGACGGCCAGAAGCGCGGCGCTGAGCGGGTCGAAGGCGAGGAGGACCACGACCAGGAGCAGAATGGCAGCGCGCAAGGGTTGCTGTTCTACGTCCTGTGCGCGAGCGATGCGGAAGCCAAGCGCCACAGCCAGTGCATAGAGCGCTGCGACGCCGACGATTGGCACGAGGCCAGCCGGGGCCATGGCCACAAGAATGACATGCAGGCCCAAAGGAACGAAAAGGTTGTCGAGCCCGGCCCAGCTTTCGATCTCGATAGTCGCGCCCACGAGCGCAACGAAGCCCGACAGGGCGATGATCGTATCGCGCGGGATATCGGTGAAGAGCAGCAGCAAAATGATCGAAACCAGCCAGGTGACAACGAAGAACGCCACCGCACCTTCGAGCGATTTCGTGCCCTTTTCGACCGGGAATATGCGCTTGCCGTATTCCGTCCCAGCCAGTGCCGCAGCGGTGTCGGCCAGCGTCATGACGGCAATGGGAATGACGAAAAAGATCGCCGGATCTGCCCCAACGTCGAGCGCCGTATCCCGCGCGCGCCCTCCAACGGCCTGCAACACAAAGAGCACTGCGACCGAAATGGCGAAGTAGACCTCGCCCCAGGAGGTCCGGCCGACACCGTGGAGCGCGGCACCGAGGCGCGGGCTGCGGCGCGCGGCGATGAGGATCGCGATGGAGACGCCACAAAGGAGAATGACTGGCAGGACGGTATCGAACAGGAACGGCAGGGTGAGAACCGAGAGGCCGAGCCCGACATGAACGATCTTGCGGCGCACCTCGGCGCTCAGGTTCAATGCCTTGCCCGCGCGGTCGGCCAGCAGCAGAACGGCGACAAGCAGTGCCGCGAACAGGATGACGGTGACGAGATCGACGCCGGTCATCGCACGCGTTCCACGACGAGGTTGGAATAGAAAAAGGCCTTGTCGCTGACGTGGAGGCGTTTCGCGAGCGCCGTTTCGCGCGTAATGCGGTCTTCGAATTTCACCGGTGCGCTGCGTGGCGCCATCATGTTCCAGTAGACCAGCCGCGCGCCCGGATTGGCCATATCGAGCAGCGCCCCATAGAGGGCTTCGAAGCCTGCAGGGTCGAGATATTCGAAGAGGTCGGACAGATTGAACGCATCGAACCGGCGTCCTGCGAAGGATTCGAGTGTCGATTGCGCGATCTCAAGCCTGTCGAGGCGCGCGCGGATGGTGACGAAGTGCTCTTCGCGCAGCGCAAGCGGAAGTGCGGCGCCGTGGTGGCCCTTGAGGATCCAGTGCAGATAGGGGTTGCGGTGGGGCTCGAGTTCGACAAGCGCATGGCGCGTGCGCGCCGCGACCTGATCCGGGAGCGAGCCTTCCGCGTGGGTGAAAAAGGCCGGGTCCCGGCCCAACCTGCCCATCACGGCGCGGGAAAAGAACGCCTTGAGCATCAGCCGCCAGCGCCAGTTGTTCCAGCGCGCATCGTGGAACCGGGCGCGATCCGCATGCGGGCGGTCGCATAGCAGTGCATCGACAGTGGTGCCCGAGTGAACGAGCGGCAGCACCTTCTCTCGGAATATCCGGAAATAACGCTCGAATTTGCCCACGCCGCCGACGCCATAGGCGACAACGGCCTCACGCTGGCTATCCCAGAACTGGGCGCAGCGCTCGTCTACGCCAGACGCCTTGAGAACGCGGTCGAGCAGAGCACCGCGGCGTGTGCTCGAGCGCGACCCCATGAGTTCGAGGAGTTCGGAATAGGTGAGCGTCCGATAGGCGGCGACGCGCAGGAGAATGCACATGATTTGCGGTTTGGAGAGATCGAGCGCGACGACGGAGCCCGGATCGGCGGTGAGCAACGCCAGCGCGTTATCGCCCGCCGAGCCGATCGAAAGAACGCTCTCGCCGGGGCGGATGCGCAGGCCGGCCATGAGCACGTCGGCATCCTCCCATACCTGCGCGTAGCGCACGTGATCGAAGCGGGCGCGGCTGGAAATATCCTGGCTCATCGGATGATCCTCACTGTGCCCGCGCCGCCATCGACTGCGATGGTCGCACCATCGGGTATCCAATCGGTGACGGCCTTGATGCCGACGACGCAAGGAATACCCATTTCGCGTGCGACAATGGCCGAGTGCGAGAGGATGGAACCCTTTTCGACGACGACCGCACCGGCATTGGCGAACAATGCGATCCATCCCGGATCGGTGTTGCGGGCAACGAGAATCTCACCTGCGTTGACGCTGGCCCTGACCGGATCGAGCACGATCCGTGCAACCCCGGTTACACGCCCTGCCGAACATCCGAGACCGGCGCGGTGGTCTCCTGTCTCCGCTATGCGTTTGCGCGGAACGATGGGCGTGGCAGTGGCAACGGCGCCGCGCGTTTCGAAGCGGTCGGGGAGAGACGCGCCATGCTCGGTTTCGGCCTGCTTGCGGCGGCTTTTGGCAAGCCCCGAAAGATTGGCGGAAACGCCCCAGCCTTCGACACCGCCCTGGAGCTCATCGATCGTGAGGTAAAAGACGTCGTCGGCCCGTTCGAGTGTCCCGGCGTCAGCCAGGCGCGCACCCATGGCACGGACGATGCGGCGGACGCGGCCGAACACGCGGGTCCGGTCGAAGCGCAAATTCTCGCGGTCCCGAACACGCCGCGCGGCAAGGCCAAGAAGCCAACCTGCAATGACACTCCGTACCGGCCTGCCGGGGAGAAGCGGGCCGGTGATTCGCGCTGCCCCGGTTTCTGCTCGCGGCGCCGGGCGCGTCGCTGCCGCAAGAACAGCGTCCAGAACCGGCGCCGGATCGTCCTCGAGCGTCGCGCTCTCGAGCTTGAGTTCGGCGGCACAGCGGTCTCCGAATTTCTCGATATAGGCGTCGAACTGGTCCGCAAACGCAGGGTCGGAGCGCAAGGCATCGAGGTCGCGGGCGCGCAGGGCGTCAAGGAGCTTAGGATTGCCGCTTACGGATTCGGCCATGGCGCGGATGCGCTGGGGTGGCTCGGCGGAGACGATTTCACCCTGGCCGATGAGCGTGTCGTTGAAGATCGCCGCGCCGCGTTCGCCACCCCAGTCCGTGAGGCACTTGCGGGCAAGCCCGACGGCGATCATGCAGCATAGATCGTTGAGAAGAGGCGCGTCCCAGCGCGAGAGCAGGTCGCGTTCGAGCCCCCGCCAATGGGCGGCCAGCGCATCGAGGTCGGCGACCGTAAAATCGAGAGCGTCTTGGTTGAGTGCCCTCTCGAGGCGCGCGCGGAACCGCTTGATCGTCTTGCCCAACAGCATGGAGCGCGTCGCCAATCCGAACCCCGCGCGTGCCATTCGCACACCGGCGGCAAGGCGGCTGCCGGTGCCAGCCTGAGCTTCGAGCGGCGCGGTGAAGGCCTTGGGGAGCGGCTCATCCACGCCCATCATCTGGTCCATGAACCTCGCGTTGAGCCGGTAGGCGGGCAGGGCTGAGAGTAAGCGATGCCAATTGCCCAGTTCGTAGTAGACGCGGCCCTCGAACCGCCCGAGCAATCCTTCGAAGGCCGCATGCCGCTCGGCGATGGCCGCCTTCGGAGCGCCAAGATTGGCGAGGAGGCGGCGGTAGACATGGGCATAGACCGAACGGGCGAAAGAGAAGGTGAGCGGCGAAACCCAGCCGGGATAGCTTTCGACGATGTTCGAGTTGTCCCAGATACGCCAGGCTCCAGTCTGGATGGTGGTGATGGGGCGCGATTGCAGGATGTGCAGGCCGTCGGCGTCGATGGCCCATTCGATGTCTTGCGCCGCGCCCATCTGAGCTGCGATCCTGCGCGCGGCGTCGGCGATTGCGGTGATGTCGGCAGGCGAAAGCGGTGCGTCGCCTTCACCAGGCGTGGTATCGAGCACTTCGACGGACTGACTGTCGACAAGATAGGTCCAACCGTTCACCGTCCCGGCCATCAGCGCCTCGCCGACGCCACTGATGGCAGAGATAACCATATGGTCCGGACGGGAGGTGACGGGGTCGGTCGAAAAGACGACCCCCGCCACGAGTGGCACGATCATGCGCTGGACGATGACCGAGGGGGCCGCGTTTTCGCCGCTTCCGCGCTGCGCGCGATAGGCTGCGACCGAGGCTTTGGCCCCCGAGAGATACACCTTCGCCGCTGCCGCTTCGAGGTCGTTGCGGCTGACGTGGAGAAGTGAAAGGAATTGCCCGGCAAAGGAATTGTCTGTGCCATCCTCATCGATTGCTGACGAGCGCACGGCGAAGATGTCGCCACCGAGCCCGGCCATAGCCTTGCGGTGCCTTTCGATAGCCTCGGACGCGATCTCGCCGGTTTGCTTGAAATCGGCGCTGGGGATGACATGGAAATCGGGAACGGCCCATCCCATTGCGCTGAGACGCATGAGATTGGCGGCTTTGCCGCCCAGTGCGGGATATGCGGTGGTCATTGGATCGGCGCTCCGAGAACGGCAAGGCCATAGGCGAGGGCCGTGGCCAGGACGGCGGTAAAGCGCATTTGCTTGGCGCGTGTTGCATTCGTCGTGCGCAGGTAGCGCAAAACGGCAAGCGTAGCCGCAATGAAGGCAACGAGCGCGGCCCCAAGTGTGACAGGATGATAACCCGAAGCGAGGGCACCGAGCATCAACGCCGCGCCGGCAGCGACAAGCCAGACGATCGCCGCCGTCCGTACGCCCCAGAGTTTCGAATAGGTCTCGACGCCCTCGCGTTCTTCCGAAGGCGCCCAGAGCTTGCGTCCGACTTCCAGAACCAGCCCGGCAGCAAAGGCGAGAAGGAGGATAATGGCGACACGGCCCGATAGGAGCCGGGCAGGGTCGGCGAACGAGATTGCAACAAGCGCTAGGAGCGGCATCGCCAGCATGTGCGATACGAGATAGAGCACAGGGCGAGCCCGCAACCAATTCTTGACGCCGAATTCGAGCGACATGGCGGCGATCCACGCGACCGCCAGAATGAGCGGAACGATAGTGTTGGGAGAAACGAAGATTGCCAACGACGGCGGCACCAGCGCAGCCACGGCGGCAACCGTTCGTAATTCGCCAAGCGAAATCAGTCCGCGCGGGACGGCGCGCTCCGGGCGGTAGACGAGGTCGTCATGATAGTCCTTGTGTTCGTCAGCGACCCGCATGATGAAGAAAAGCGGTAGCACGGCGAAAACGCTCAGTACGACCTTCCAGAGGGGGGCTTCGGAACCGAGTGGCGCGATGGAGCCCGCGCACATCAGCGCCGTCAGAAATCCATTGCCGGCGAGCGGAAAACGTTCGGTTGTATAGGTCCAGAGACGCTGCGGGAGCGGTTGATCGTCGGTTTCGACGGCACTCATTGTGCCTCTCCGGAAATACGCGTACGTGCAAGCTTGTGATGCGCGCCGGTGAACTGTCCCGACGAGAGCGCCGCGATGATCGAAAGCTCGCCTGCAAGGCAGGTGGCGGCAACGACTTCCGCGAAGGCGTCGGCATTTCCGGCGCCATAGAGCCCCAGAATGTCGAGCGCCGCACGGGCCGTCGGTGTGCCGGTGCCGCCCCCGACCGTGCCCACGAGCAGGTTGGGCAGCGTAACGGAAAACCGCATGCTGCCTTCGCTGCGCTCGAGCCGGGTCACGCCGACGGCGCATTCGGCAACGCAGGCAGCATCTTGTCCCGTGGCGATGAAAATTGCGGCAAGCGCGTTGGCGTAATGCCCCTGAACGCCCATCGTGCCCGAGACGATGCCGCCAAGCGAGGACATGCGCACATACTTGTCCATCCGGTCGATGGACGTCCGCAAATGGCGTTTGACGATGGCTTCCTCGAGCACAACGCTCGCCGTCGTCTTCCGGCCGCGCCCGGAGAGGAATGCGAGCGCCGAGGCCTTTTTGTCGGACGAAAAATTGGCCTCGACGAACCAGTGCTCCGGCTGGACAGGACAGTGTGAAATAATGGCGTTGCATAGCGCATCGGTCGCGATGGTGCACATGTTCTGCCCCGACGCGTCGGCGGTATCGTAGCGGCACAAGAGGAAAACGACCTCGTTTTCGATATGCGGCGAAAGCTCGGTCAGTCTGCCGTGGCGGGTCGTCGCCTGGGCCGCCGCGAAAAGCATGTCGCGGTTGCGTAGCACCCAGTCGACGAAAAGGCCTGCCGAGATTTCATTGGCGAACGCAAAGCCCGGAGAGCGCATGACGCCGCGCGTGAGCACCGCCGCCGTAACGCCACCCGCTGCGGTCGCTGCGCGCATGCCGCGATGATAGGAAGCGACAAGCGCCGCTTCGCATGTCGCGAGCGGGACGTGATATTCACCTTGCGCGTTGAGGCCGTTGACCCGGACCGGTCCGGCGATTCCCATGGGAACCTTCGCCGTGCCGATGAGCGTTTCGATATTGCCGCTATATGCGTCGAGATCGCGCCGGGTTTCGGGATCCAAGAGCGCCGGGCGCGCGTTGGACGGAGTGCTCGCGCTTTCCTCAAGCTGATCCCAGGTGCGTTCGACGTTCTCACGCCTGATATCGGTAAATGGCCGGATACCTTTACGCTCGGACGGTTTTGGCGCCAGGCGGGCGCGAATGTCCTCGACCGGCATGCGGCCGCGCAGGGTGTCGAGATATTCGGAAATCGAATTGGCGTCCCGGGCCATATGTTTTGCGTCCAAAAACGAGTTGCATCATTACGTGAACGGTGTTCATAATAAGAGACACGCCAAGGCTGTCAAGATTTATTTTGAACAGTGTTCATGAAAGGAGCGCAATGGCAAGACGCAGCGATGCTGACCGCGAAGCCACCCGTGCCCGGGTGCTGGATGTGGCGCGGACCATGATTGCGGAGGAGGGACCGGGGGCGATATCGGCCCGGACGTTGGCAAAGCGCGTGGGGCTTTTGCCGGGTTCGTTGTACAATCTGTTCCCGTCCATCGAGGACATCCGGCTTGCCGCTCTCGGCGACGTGCTACGCGGGCTGGGGGATGCGCTGGCCGAGGTGCCGCAAGGCCTTGAACCTCGCCAGAGAATGCACGCCTATGCCCGCAAATATCTCGAATATATCTCGGCTAATTCCAATGCCTGGAACGCGCTGTTCGAATACCGCCGCAACGCGACACTGCCCGCGCCTGAATGGTACCAGGCCTATATTGGGCGCCTGACGGCGATGATCGGCCAATGCTTTGCCGACCACGCGCCGAAGCGGTCGCTTGCTGCCGCCCAGCGGCAGGCGCATCTGCTGTGGGCAGGGATTTATGGATTAACAGCGTTGGCAGCCGAGGGGCGCCTCGACGGCATAATGCAGGGCAGCTTCGACGAGCTGGTTTCCGATCTTGTCGAAACGCATCTGGTGGCGTTTCAGGCATAGCCAGGACCGGCGCGCCACGTTGGCGCCTTACTCGACCGATATTTTTCCCGGAGCCGGTGTGTTTAGAAAATGCAGAGGCTCAATCCGAGGTGTGCAACAGCGCCCGGAGGCTTCGCAGTACGCAGCAAACGAAAGAGCAATCCATGCTGATGAAGGTTTCGGGGACGTTGCTTGTCGTCGGTTTGGCACTGTATGTTCTGAGCATGACGGTGCTTGGGGATTACGTCGATACCAATGGACTCGTCATTGAAAGAGGGTTTCGCATTTTTGGCGTTTCCCTTGTTTTCATCGTCCTGGCAGCGAGCGTGCTTGCTGCTAAAGTGCTGCTGCATCTCTACAGCAGGATGCGGGCAGGTCGCACTGGCAGGCTACAATAAGAGAGCCGCCCGCCAGACGTTTGGGGGCAAACGTCGGCGAACGGCTCCACGGAAAGCAAAACGAAACTTGCCCCCGTCTCGATATAACGAACAACGCGTCGAGAGGTTCACGGATTTTTTCAATGCGGCTATCGAGCCGTCGTCAGCTCGCAGGCCGGTAGCGCTTGCCCGATGGTGACGGGTGCTCGAGCACCTCAGCGATTCTATGCTCTATAAGCCGGTGGATATCGCCAACTCCCACCGCCCCGCCACGCGTTCGCGCAAACGATGCCACTGTCGTCGTGCCTTCCAGCCCGGTGACTTTCGCAGTGAACGATACGGTCGTGGTATCCGGGCGATAGTGAAGATCGATGACTTCCACCTCAAGCATGGCGGTACTCCGTGCAAGAATGACATTGAGCACATGCTGCGTGGAGAGTACGGCGGTCTTTGGGTGGGAAGCAGGCAGGCGCCGCCTTAAATATGTCCGATACGCCAAACTTGCCGGTTTACTGCGCGCGCGTGGGAAAGGGCTTGAGCCGCGTGGCAGGCCGGACCTGGCTTTGCGCCATATGGACAGCACTGCCATCGAGATATTGAAAGCCGTACTCCATCGCGCGGCTTGCAATCGCAATCGTCGTTACACCGTGGGCAAGTCCGACAAGGCCGGCCCGTCCGCAAACACCACCGACGCCTTTGAGCCATGTTTCCTGATCTCCGGCGAGCCGGCGGGACGATCCCAGTTCGACGGACACGCCCCAGACGCGGGATTGAAGCGCTTCACGCAAAAGCGAGCGCTCCTTTCCCACCCCGAGTACGACCCGTACGAGGACCGCGGAAAGGGTCGCAACAGTTTCCGCAAGCGCTTCGTGAACGGGCTGATCGTTTGGCTCGAGGACTTCCACGATGAGTGCTTGCCGGTAGGCTTCCGGCGCGCTCCAGATCTGCTCGAGATAGTGCGTGCGGCGCTCATTGTTGCCCAGAGTGGACATGGTGACGGGGACTATGATGTCTGGCGCGTGCCGCTGGCGCTTCGCATTATAGACCCCAAGAAGGCCCTTCTTGAGGACCATGAGGTCATATTCTGCATAAATGGCCTGCAGTTCATCCTCGTCGACCGCGGACCGGATTTGCTTGATCGCCGCGGACCTGAGGGAGAAATCGAGCACGCACCGGTTTATGTCCGTCTTTTCGCTGAGTGTGTTCCAGGCAGGCACGAACAGCGCCGCGGCATCCTTGCGCAACGCCCGCAGCTTGCCTTCGTGTTCCTGGGCCAGTGCGAGCTGGCGTGCTTCGAGCTCTCCGAACAGTGTGGCGACATAGTCGTTTACGGCCTCCGGCTTGCCAGCGGTTTTCGGCGCGGCGGCGGCCAGGCTGCTGATGCGGATATCAACGGTGTCGCCGGTCGCCTCGAGCAATCTCACCCTCAGCGCATCGCCGATCTGGTCGAGTTTGATGTTTGCGCGCTCGGCGTCCAGTTCGGTAAAATGAACAGAGTAGCGCATCGGCCCTTGATGCCGCACGCGGCCGGCATCCGAGATATGCCACTCGATGACCGACCGTGCGATGTCATCGAGCCTGTCGGCATCGTCGCGGTCGGCAAGGTCGCCGAGTTCCAATACGCATACCGCGCCGGAAAGCGATGCCAATTCCTGTTCGGCGGCTATATCAGCATTGGCCGGCGCATCTTTCACGCGCTGCACGACGCGCGCGGGTGCCTGTTTTTGGACGGCCTCCTCGCGCCGTAGAAGGCCTCTTACCTGACGTAGTACGCTCATTGCCCCCAATACCGTCCGGCGCTGCGATTAACCCAATTCGCAAGCGACATATGAACTGTGGCGTCAAATAGTAAAATGTCGATGACTTTTAAGCCGACTGTTGTCAGCTTCGAATTAACGGATGCCAATCCCGAACTGCGGCCTTGGCTGTCGGTACACAGCGCGGTAGAAGCGGCGCTGGGATCGATACAAACAGTGCTCCAGCGGCGGATTATTTTGGCAAACGAACTACGGCCGGGCACCGTCCTGCTCAACGACAACCTTTCCCCGGGCGCCGCTAACCTGCTGTTCGAGGAGCCCCGCGAGATCGTTGCCGCTTATACGCGCGAGGAAGCTGTCGCCGCGCTCGACCGGCTGGAGGCGTTGCAAGCGGACGGGCGCTGGGCGGCGGGATATTTCGCTTATGAGCTGGGGTTTGTATTCGAGGAGCGATTGGCGCAACGCTTGCCCGGCCGCAGCGATACACCTCTGATATGGCTCGGCATTTTCGATGCTCCCCGAAAGCTGGATACCCAGTCGGTGGAGGCATGGCTTGCCGCCCACGCTGGGAACGAGGCCAGGACCGAAGCCATAGTGCCACGGGTGAGCGAAGCCGCCTATCGCGATGCGTTCGAACGGTCAAAAGAACTCATCGCGGCAGGAGACATTTATCAGGTCAATCTGACATTCAAGGCCGACTTCGCGCTTGAGGGCGATCCCGTTGCGCTCTATCGCGATCTCTGCCGCAAGCAGGCGAGCACCTATGGCGCGCTGATTCATGCCGGTGACCACTGGGTCCTCTCGCGCTCGCCAGAGCTTTTCGTCTCGCTGACGGGCGACAGGCTGGCGGCGCGCCCCATGAAGGGCACGGCAAGGCGCGGGCTCTCGCTCGCCGAGGATGACGCCGGTCGTGCGGCGCTGGCCACCGATATCAAGAACCGCGCGGAGAACCTGATGATCGTCGATCTTCTGCGCAACGATCTGGCGCGGATTTCCGAAATCGGCTCGGTGCACGTCACGGACCTCTTCACGGTTGAAACCTACCGGCATCTGCACACCATGACCTCCGGGATCGAAGCGCGGCTAAAGCCCGGGTTGTCGCGGCGCGATATTATCGCCGGACTTTTCCCCTGCGGTTCGATCACCGGTGCGCCCAAGATCCGCGCGATGGAAGTGATCGACGAGGTCGAGGCCGGTGCGCGCGGGCTTTACACCGGATCGATCGGCTGGTTTGCGCCCGATGGCGATTTTTGCCTCAACGTGGCCATCCGCACTTTGGTGGTTGGCATGGATGGGGCGGGAGAAATCGGCATTGGCGGCGGCATCGTGGCCGACAGCCGTTGCGAAAACGAATACGCAGAGGCGCTTCTCAAGATGCAGTTTCTATCCGACAAGGCCGAGCCCGTCTGTCTCATCGAAACCATGCTTTGGACGCGAGAGGAGGGTTTTTTTCTTCTGGACCGGCATATTGCCCGGATGGCCGCATCGGCCCGCTATTTCGCGATTGCGTTCGATGAGGCGACCATACGCAAGCGCGTCGAGGAATGGGCACAGGCGGCCACCGGGGATCGCTATAGGGTCCGCTTGACCTTGCACGAAGCTGACGGTCTCGATCTTACGGTCTCCGAACTCCCGGCGCCCACGAAGGACGCTCCGGCGTTCCGGTTTGCGATCGCGTCCGAGCGGCTCGACTCGCAAAACCTCTGGCAGGCCCACAAAACCACCAGCCGTGCATTCTATGACATCCCGCGCCAGACCGCTCAGGCCGCGCTGGGCGTTGACGAGGTCGTGTTCCTCAACGAACGGGATGAAGTATCGGAAGGCTCGATCACATCGGTCTTCATCGAGCGCGGCGGTATGTTACTGACCCCGCCGCTCTCCGCGGGCATCCTGCCCGGCACATTGCGTGCGGACCTGCTCGAAACCGGTCGCGCGAGGGAAGCCGCGCTTACCTTGAAGGATTTGGAAGGCGCCGACGCGATTTATCTAGGCAATTCGGTGCGGGGCTTGATGCGGGCGGAATGGATCAGAGGATAATTGCCGGCCTTACTGGCTGCGCAATGCCTCCGCCAGACTCACCTGGCCTTGCAGCTTCTGAGACAAGTCGAGGCCGGAGAGCAAGTCCACCAAATGGCTGGTCATCAACTCGGCCGCGTCCTTGGGTCGATGATCCGCGATGGCCTCGACGAGAGCCGTGTGGGCGTGGCTTTCACATGTCGTGTCCCGGCGCTTCCAGTAAAGTGCGATGATCAGCGACGAGCGCGAGCATAGGTCGCGGACGAATTCGGTGTAAATGGAGTGCCCCGCGATCTCGGCAATACCGATATGGAATTTCGCCGATAGCACCAGGGCTTCGCCATCTTTCCCCGCCCGGGTCGCGGCGTGTTCCCGTTCGATATGCGTGCGCAACCGCTGGGCGTCTTTGGGCTTCGCGGCCTCTGCTGCCATCGCTGCGACCTTGGGCTCCAATAGCGCCCGCGCCTCGAATACCTCGCGTGCCTCGCGCGTCGTCGGCTTGGCGACAAATGCGCCCCTGTTGGGTTCGAGGACGACGAGGCGGTCGCTGGCCAGATTCTGGAGCGCCGAGCGGACTATGGTGCGGCTAACGCCGTAAATGCCGCCCAGCTCATCCTCGGAGAGCTTCATGCCGGGCGCCAAAGCGTGCCGCAAAATGGCATCGCGGATGCCCGAATAAACAGCCGTGCTTCGCGATGTGGTGTGCATCGGTGCTGCCGTTTCCGAAGGCATCGTTCGCTCCGTTTCCGATCTCTGTTTCAAGCTCTAGTGTATCCGCAAATACGATACAAGCATCTTGATTGTTGTATACGATATGTGCATTTTTCGTGTGCAGATGCACAAGCGATAGGCAGGGTGCCAACTCGCCGATATGGCATCCGTGTCGATACTGAGTGAGAAAATAATTTCGTTACAGTGAGTTAGGCGCAATTTCTTCCCTCCCGCCGCGTTTGGCATGGCGATTGCTGCTGATCCTCGTGACGTAATGCCAAAGGAATGTCATGGCCACCGGAGATCTGGAACTCGTTGCCCTTACCAAACGCTACGGAGATGCCACTGCCGTCGCCGCGATTGATCTGGAGGTTCCCCAGGGTACCTATTGTTGTCTCCTGGGGCCGTCGGGCTGCGGCAAGTCCTCGACCCTGCGCATGATCGCAGGCCATGAAACGGTCACGTCCGGAGATGTCATCCTCTCGGGCCAGAACATCACCGAGGCGGCGCCAGCCAGACGCGGCACCGCGATGATGTTCCAGAGCTACGCGCTCTTTCCGCACTTAAGCGTTATCGACAACGTTGCCTTTAGCCTCAAGATGAAGGGCGTCGGCAAGACCGAGCGGCGCGCGCGGGCAGGGGAATTGCTCGAACTCGTCGATATGAGCGCCCGTGCCGACCGGCTTCCGAGCCAGCTTTCGGGCGGCCAGCAGCAGCGCGTGGCATTGGCTCGCGCGCTCGTTACCGATCCGCAGATCCTCCTTCTCGACGAGCCGCTTTCAGCGCTCGATCCGTTCCTGCGTGAGCGGATGCGATCCGAACTCAAGGGCTTCCAGCGCCGGCTCGGCATCACGTTCATTCATGTCACCCACAGCCAGGATGAAGCGCTCGCACTTGCCGACCTCGTGATCGTTATGAACGACGCGACGATCCAGCAGGCCGGAACGCCGCGCGAGGTGTTCGACGCCCCGCGCAACGAATTCGTCGCCCGCTTCATGGGCGGACATAATATCCTTGCGACGGACCAGGGCTCCGTGGCGGTGCGCGCTGACCGGATTGCGGTCAAGCGCGGCGCGGGTGCGCTCGGGGCAAGGATTTCCGGTGTCGAATATCTGGGCGCCACGGTCAAACTTACGCTTGACGCAGGGTTGGCGGGCGACATCGTCGCGCTCATGCCCGACGCGGCATTCTATTCCGATCCGTTTTCGCTCGGCGATGATGTTTCCCTTTCCTGGGACGCCGCCGACGAACATCAGCTTGCCGGGTAGGCGGAGGCCCCCGGACGAGACCTTGAAAAACCAAAGGCGAGGGAAATATGACTGACACACCTGACAAGACGACCAAACCGGCCAAGGGCGGCGTCGACCGCCGCGGCTTCCTTAAAGGCGGCGCTGCCGCGCTCGGCGTCGCCGCCGGCTCGGGCGCCATCACCGGCTTCCCAACCATCTGGGCGCAGAACATCAAGAACGTTACGCTGCGGCAGTTCGGCACCGGCGTCTCGAACCTCAACGAGGTCGCCCAGAAGGTGAAGGAAGATCTCGGCTTCACGCTTGAGATGACCGCGCTCGATTCCGACGCCGTCACCCAGCGCGCCGCCACCCAGCCCGAGAGCTTCGATATTGCCGACATCGAATACTGGATCTGCAAGAAGGTCTGGCCCACGGGTAACCTGCAGGCCATGGATACCTCGCGGATCACCAATTACGACAGGATCGTCGGTATCTTCCGTGACGGCAAGCTGACCCCGGATTCCGAAATCGCCCAAGGTACTGCACCGCACACGGTCGGCTTTACCTCAGGCCCCGGAGGGACCGATTTCGTTGCTGAGGAAAGCGGCTGGATGACACTGATCCCGACGATCTACAATGCCGATACCCTCGGCATCCGGCCCGACCTCATCGGTCGTCCCATCGAAAGCTGGACTGAGCTCCTGAACCCCGAATTCCGGGGCAAGGCCTCGATCCTCGACATCTCGTCGATCGGCATCATGGATATGGCCATGGTCTGCGAAGCCATGGGCGAGATCACCTATGGCGACAAGGGCAACATGACCCGCGAGGAGATCGACAAGACGATCGCGATCTTCACCGAGGCCAAGCAGGCCGGCCAGTTCCGCAGCTTCTGGAAGACTTTCGACGAGAGCGTCAACCTGATGGCGTCCGGCGAGGTCGTCATCCAGTCCATGTGGTCGCCTGCGATCACGGCCGTCAAGTCGCGCGGTATTCCCTGCGTCTATCAGCCCCTGAAGGAAGGCTACCGCTCCTGGGGCGGGGGCCTCGGCCTCTCCAAGAACCTCTCCGGTCTCGAGCTCGACGCGGCCTATGAGTACATCAATTACTACCTCGCCGGCTGGGTTGGCGCCTTCCTGATGCGCCAGGGCTATTATTCGGCCGTCCCCTGGAACGCCCAGGACTACATGTCCAATAACGAATGGGGCTACTGGTTCGAGGGCAAGGCAGCCACCGACGATATCTTGAGCCCCTTCGGTGACAAGCTCGCCAGTGCCGGCGAAGTCCGCGATGGCGGTTCCTTCTACGACCGCATGGGGTCCGTCGCCTGCTGGAATTCGGTCATGGACGAGAACCAGTACATGGTTCGCAAGTGGAACGAATTCATCGCGTCCTGACACACAGCGCGAGGGTGCCTCGTACGCGGGGCACCCATTTCGGCTCAAACCGCGGAACGGACATGCACGCTCAATCCCGAAAATCGCTGCCCGAGGCAGCCATAGCCTGGCTCCTCGCGTCGCCTCTGACGCTCGTACTGGTGGGCTTTCTGGTGCTGCCGATCGTGATGATCGTCATCGTCAGCTTCTGGGGCGCTACCGAGTTTTCGATCTATCCGGCATTCCTGTTCGACAACTACGAATTCCTGCTGTCGTCGCGGGTCACCTATACGGTGTTTTTGAACACCGCCAAATACGCGGTCATAACATGGGCGATCACGCTGACCCTCGGGTTCACCGTCGCCTATTTCCTGGCGTTCCACGTCCGGAGCCTCACTTGGCAGGTCGTGCTCTTCCTCCTGTGCACCATCCCGTTCTGGACCTCGAACATCATCCGCATGATTTCCTGGATCCCGTTCCTGGGGCGCAACGGCGTTGCCAATTCCGCGCTGATCTCGATGGGCGTCATCGACGAGCCGCTCGAATGGCTGCTCTTTTCCGATTTCTCGGTGATCCTGGCGTTCGTGCACCTTTATACGCTCTTCATGGTGGTGCCGATCTTCAACACCATGATGCGCATCGACAAAAGCCTGATTGAGGCTGCGTATGACAATGGTGCCTCGGGCTTCCAGACGCTTACTAACGTCATCATTCCCCTCGCCAAGCCCGGGATCGTCATCGGTTCGATCTTCGTCGTGACGCTCGTGATGGGCGATTTCATCACCGTGCGCTTCATGTCCGGCTCGCAATCGGCCAATGTGGGGCGTCTCATTTCCAACGACATCGCGCTCCTGCAGTACCCCTCGGCGGCGGCGACCGCGGTGGTGCTGCTCATCACCGTTCTGATCGTCATCGGTATCCTGCTGCGGTTCGTCGATATCCGGAAGGAGCTCTGACCATGGACGGCAAACGCCCCTTGAGCTTCTACATTCTCGCGACCGTATTCGCGCTTTTCATCCTGTTCCTCTATGGCCCGACAATCACCATCGGCATCCTTAGCTTCCAGGGCGAGGGCGGTGGGCTCACATTCCCTATGCGCGGCGTCTCGCTGCACTGGTTCGCCGAACTTTTCCAACAGCAGGCCGTCGGCGACATCTGGGGCAGCTTTTCGCGGAGCCTCATCCTCGGGTTGATGGTTATGGTGACGACGGTCGTCGTCTCGATCATGGGCGGGCTTGCCTTTCGCAAGAAATTCGCGGGCTCGGGGTTGCTGTTTTATCTCGTCATCGCCTCGCTCGTGATCCCTTCGATCCTCGTATCGCTGGGCGTGGGGCTGATCTTCAGCCAGTCCGGGCTGTCCGTGCATTGGGCGACTTCGGGCTATGGTTCCCAACTCACCTGGACGCTGCCTTTCGGGCTCCTGATCATGTTCGCCGTCTTCAACCGCTTCGACAAAAGCTATGAGGAAGCCGCTCGCGACCTTGGCGCATCGCCGTGGCAGACGTTTCGCTTCGTCGTGCTCCCGATCATTGCCCCCTCGCTGATCGGTGTCGCATTGTTTGGTTTCACCCTCAGCTACGACGAATTCGCCCGAACGCTCCTCACGGCGGGCAGCTACAACACGCTGCCGCTCGAAATCTACGGCATGACGACCAACGTCACGACGCCGGTCATCTTCGCGCTCGGTACGCTCACAACAGCCTTCTCTTTCATCGTCATAGGCGTGGCCCTGGTGGCCTTCCTGATCCTCGGCCGCCGCCGGACCCAGCAGGGCTCCGACGCCGGAAAGGGAATGGTGTAGTTCTTTGCGTATCCTTCTTATCAATCCCAACTCGACCGCCGAAATGACCGCCTCGATCGCGAGCGAAGCCCGGCTCGCGGCACGCGGCAATACCGAGATCGTTGCACTCA
This sequence comes from Pelagibacterium halotolerans, assembly GCF_044811015.1. Taxonomy (GTDB): domain Bacteria; phylum Pseudomonadota; class Alphaproteobacteria; order Rhizobiales; family Devosiaceae; genus Pelagibacterium; species Pelagibacterium halotolerans_A. Next base: position 920,609 of record NZ_CP085243.1, on the reverse strand, counting down.
ACCCGCCCGACGGCCCGGCAGCGATCCAAGGGGCGGCCGATGGCGAAGCGGCTCTACCGGGGCTCTTCGCCCTGTTCGACAAGGAAGTCGCCACGCATTCCCACGACGCCGTGATCATCGCCTGTTTCGACGACACCGGCCTTTGGGAGCTGCGCCGCCGCGCCCGTGTTCCGGTGATCGGTATCGGTGAGGCGGGCTATCTCGCGGGGAGCGTCATGGGCATGCGATTTTCCGTCGTTACCACGCTGCAGATTTCTGTCCCTGTCCTCGAGGGCAATCTGGAGCGTTACGGCCTCGCCAAACGCTGCGCGCGCGTGCGCGCCTCGGGCGTGCCCGTTCTGGCGCTCGAGACCGACCGGCAGGCCTCGATTGAAGCTATCGCTGACACCATCGCAGCCGCGCTGCGTGAGGACGAATGCGATAGCATCGTTCTCGGCTGCGCCGGTATGGCCGGCCTTGCCGACGATATGTCCGAGCGTTTCGGTGTCCCTGTCATCGACGGCGTCGCCGCTGCGGTGGGGCTGTGTGAGACGGTCGCGCGCGGGATGCCATCGCGGGGGCGCTCTGCTATGTCTGCTGTATGAAAGAGGATTTCGAAGTTCGCCCAGCGACCATCGAAGAGTTTCAGGTCGCAATCGATTGGGCAGCAGCCGAAGGCTGGAATCCTGGCCCCGACGACCTCGCAGCCTTTCACGCCGCTGACCCGGAGGGTTTTCTGATCGGCTATCTCGGCGGTGAGCCGGTCTCTTCGATCTCGGTCGTGCGTTACGGCGAAACCTTCGGCTTTCTCGGCTTCTACATCGTCCGCGAGCCGCATCGCGGCAAAGGACTGGGGCTCAAAACCTGGAGCGCCGGGCTTGCACACCTCGCCGGCCGCATTATCGGGCTCGATGGGGTCGTCGCGCAGCAGGATAACTACCGCAAATCCGGTTTCGTCTATGCGGGCCGCAACATACGGTTCACCGCGCTTTCGCGTGCGTTCGAAGCATCCGGCGCGCAACGCTTCCGGCCCATTCGTCACGGCGATATCGAAACACTCCGGCACTACGACCGTAGGTTCTTTCCCCAAGACCGGACGGCTTTCATCACGGCTTGGACATTGCCGCCCGAGGGCACGCGCAGGCGGACCCTGATCGCCGAAACCGATGGCCGCCTCACCGGTTATGGCACCATCCGCGCCTGCATCGAAGGCTACAAGATCGGCCCGCTTTTCGCCGACACACCGGAAATCGCCGAGACCCTTCTCGCGGCGCTGGCGGAGACCGCCGAACCCGACGCACCCATATTTCTCGACGTCCCGGCAGCCAATACGGCCGCGCTCGAGTTGGCCGAACGCTTTGGCATGCAGCAGGTCTTCGAAACCGCCCGTATGTACAAGGGGACGGCGCCGGAAACCGACATTTCCGGCGTCTTCGGCATCACCACATTTGAGCTGGGCTAGCCCGGACTTCTCACACTGGCTATGCCCTGCGCTGGTTCAAAGTGGCGTCAGGGTAGCCGGAGAGCGCCGTGCGTATTGGACATACGTGCAAGCTCTCCGGCGCACACTGTCGCCACTTTCAACCAGCCCTTCGGGTCGGATTTTGGCGGCCGCCTCCGGGCACGGCGCGAGAAAAGCGTATGGACAATACGCTTTTTCGCTCCGCACCCGTATGCGACTCGCCAAAATCCGACGCAGGGCGTAGCCAGTGTGAGAAATCCGGGCTAGCGACGCGTTGCGCGGTCCTCGCCGCCTGCCGGCTGGTCATCGAACAGGATACGTTCGGCTGCGCCGTCGAGGTCGTCATACTGGTGCGATTTGAGTGTCCAGAGGAACACGGCCAGACCGAGCCCGCCCAGGAGGAGTGATACCGGAATCAGGTAGAAGAAATCAGGCATATGAGTCTCCTTTCAGTCGAGCCGCGCGCGCATCAGGCGCAGCGCGTTGGCGACGACCACAACGGACGATGCAGACATCGCCAATGCAGCAATAAGCGGCGTTACATGTCCAAGAACGGCGATGGGTAGTGCGATGACATTGTAAGCAATCGCAAGCGCGAAGTTCTCGCGCACGAGCCGGGCAGCTTTCTTCGCGATGCCGAGCGCGGCTGGAACGGCCATCAGGCTTTCGCGCAGGAAAACAAGACCGGCGGCGTTCCGGCCGACGTCGGCGGCGTTGGCCGGAGCCATTGAAACATGCGCCGCAGCGAGGGCAGGGCCGTCGTTGAGGCCGTCTCCGACCATCATGACCTTGTGGCCCGCCGCCGACAGCGTGGCGATGTAGCCGGTCTTGTCCGCGGGCATGAGATCGCCATGGCATTCGCCTATTCCGAGCCGGTTTCCGAGGTCCCTGGCGATTTCTTTCCTGTCGCCCGAGAGCATCGCCGTCGCCAATCCGTTATGCTCGAGCGCACGGATCGCCTCCGCCGCCTGCCGGCGGTCCGCGTCTTCGAACGCGAAGCTGGCAATCTGCCGGCCCTCGCGCGCCAGCACCGTACCGGTCGCATCCCCGGCAACCGAGCTCTGGACGGCCCACGACGCGCGGCCCAGCCGGTAGCGCTCACCACCGATCGTCGCCTCGAGCCCGAGCCCCGGGGCTTCGGTCACACCTTCGACGTCGAGCGCAAGCGTGTCCCGCGCCGCGTGCGCAATTGCCTGTGCGAATGGATGGCGTGAATGCGCCGCGATCGCACCCGCGATCTTGAGTGCGTCCGGAGCAATTTCGTCGCGGTTGGTAAGTCTGGCCCGGCCCAGCGTCAGAGTGCCGGTCTTGTCGAAAACGACCGTATCGACCTCTGCGAGCCTTTCGAGCGCATCGCCATCCTTGAGCATGACACCGCTCTCGAAAAGCTTTCGCGCCGCGACCACATGCACGATCGGCACCGCCAGGCCCAGCGCGCAGGGGCAGGTGATAATCAGCACCGAAATCGCAACGCTGACCGACAGATGCAGATTCCCGCTCAGCGCAAACCAGCCAGCAAACGCGAGTGCCGCCGCAAGATGGACGACCGGTGCGTAGAACCGCGACACGCGGTCCGCGATCCGCCGATGCGGCCCACGCCCAGCTTCGGCGGCTTCTATCAGCCGCATCATTTCGGCGAGAAACGATTCTTTCGCAGTGGCTTGCGCGACAATCGTAATGGGTTGGGTGAGGTTCAGCGTTCCAGCGTGCAGCCGCGCTCCAGCTGTAATCGAAACCGGCGCGCTCTCACCGTTGACGAGCGACAGGTCGATATCCGAGGCGCCGGCGTCCACCATCGCGTCGACCGGCACCCGCTCGCCCGCCGCGAGTTGAATGCGCATGCCGGGAACGATGTCCTCAAGCGGGCGGTACTCTCGCGTACCCGTATCGTCGACGACAACGGCGCCACGAGCAGCCAGCTTGGCGAGCCCTTTGACGGCGGTCCGTGCGCGTTCGCGCATCATATGGTCAAGCGTGCGGCCCGCGAGCAGGAAGAAGACCAGCGAAGCCGCCGCATCGAAATAGGCATGCGCGGCGCCCGTCGCCGTATCGTAGATGCTGAGCCCCAGAGCGAGGACGACGCCGATGGTGATCGGCACGTCCATATTGGTCTGCCCGTGCCTGAGCGCGTTCCAGGCCGAGAGGTAGAAGACGCGCCCTGAATAGACGAGGGCGGGCAGGGCGATGGCGGCGGAAACCCAGTGCAGCACGTCGCGCGTCGCCGCGTCGGCGCCCGACCACACGCCCACCGAGAGCATCATGATGTTCATCGCCGAAAACGCGGCGACGGCAAGCGCCGTCACCAGTCGTCGCAATTCCGGATCGGTGGCGCCGTCCTCGGGCGCGAAGAGATGGCCTTCATAGCCGATCGTCCGCAGCGTCTCGAGCGCATGGCGCACCGCATCCGTATTCTGCCATTGCAGGCTCACGCGTTTGGTCGACAGGTTTACCCGCGACGCGATGACGCCGGGCACGGCACTCAACCCGTCCTCGATCTTCTGCATGCAGCCGCCGCAATGGATGCCTGGAACCGAAATGTCGGCCTGCATCGCCCCGTCGCCGAGCGCACGACTGACAGACCGGATCTCGGCATCGGCCGGACCGGCGGGCAGCGGCTGCGCGATATCGGCGAATTCAGACGGGGCGCAACAGGTCATTGGTCGGGGTCTTTAATGGCTTGATAGGCATGCCATGTGGCGTGGCCGAGCCAAGGGAAGACAACGATGAACGCGGCAAACGCCGTTGCGAAGCCCACAAGCCAGAGCGCCAGAACGATGCCGCCCCAGACGAGCATGACAGGCAGGTTGTGCCACACATAAGTCATCGAGAGTCCCATCGCGGTGAACGCATCAAGCTTGCGGTCGATAAGCGCGGGGATCGAAAAGGCGCTGATCGCGAACCCGAGCGCCGCGAAAAGCCCGCCTACGAGCGTGCCGACGATCAGGAGCCCCCAGCCGTTCGGCGTCCCGATCAGCATTTGGGTTACCTGGTCGAATCCCGGAAACGCCCGCCAGCCCCAGAAGAGCGCGAACAGGAGCACGGCGGCGCGCATCCACACGAGCATCAGCGTGCACAATACAGCACCGATGAAGAGGATGTGGTAGCCCGCGCCATGTCCCGGGCGCAGCATCGCAAGGGGTGTGAATGGTTCGCCAGCAGCGATCCTGCGGCTTTTTTCATAGAGCCCCGCGGCCAGCGCCGGCCCGAGGATCAGGATGCCCGCCAAGGCGGGGAACAGCACCTGGTCCCAGCCGAACGCGGTCATCGCCCAGACAGCCAATGCGCAAATGGCCGCAACGCCGAGCCCATACAGCAGGCTGGGAACGGGCTGGGTCCAGAGATCCATCCAGCCGCGCGCGAGCCATCCGAAGGCGGCCCTCGCGGGCAGATGGCGGTTCCGGTCTATGGCCTTGGGGAGGGGTGGAACGAGAGGAGGCAGTGTGGTCATGGCAGGGGCCTGTTAGCAGGAGGACTTGGCCGCCCGAAAGCCGCTTCCGGCTTCTCCGGCAGTCTTTGAATGGCTGACGCAATCGGGCTGGGAACTGAACGCGACATAGACCAGGTGGGCATTTGCACCGACAAGCACTGCCAGACTTGCCCCGATGACCGCCATCACGGTCAGCTTGACCAGCGATGCGGGCTTGCGAACGGCATCCGCACTCATTGCCGTTCCTCCCGCAAGTCGCTCACATAGAGCGCCAGAATGCGGATGTCGGTATCCGACAACCGGCCTTCCCAATGTGGCATGTGGCCTTGCCGGCCATAGAAAATGGTCTGGAATATCGCGTCCCTGTCGCCGCCATACGTCCAGTAAGCGTCTGTCAGGTTCGGCGCGCCGACTTCGGGAACACCGGTGCCGTCGGCGCCATGGCACGAAGCGCAATTGTGCGCGAAAAGCTGCGCGCCAGCCGCCTCGATTTCCGGGTCCGCCGGCACCTGTCCCGAGATAAACCGTACATAGTCGACGAGCAGGCTCACATCGGCGCGCGGAAGCATCATGTCCTTGCCGAAAGCCAACATCTGCGCGTACCGGGTCTCCGGATGGCCCGAATTGATCCCCACGCGGACGGTTTGGTAGATCGCATCGACGCCGTCGCCCCACATCATCGGTGCCTCGGCGATGTTGGGGAACCCGGTTTGCCCGGTGCCACTGCCGGCGTGGCACGCCGCGCAGTTGTCGCGGAAGAGCGTCGGTCCGGCTTCCCGGACGACCGCCATCGATTGCAGGTCGGCTGCCACCTCTTCGAGCGGGCGGGAGGCAACGGCGTCGGCCCACGCCGCCTGTTCGATACGCGCCAATGCGACCTGTTCGTTCACCTGGTCTCGCTGGTCGATGCCCAACAATCCCTTGGTGTAGCTATCGACCATCGGCCATGCCGGCATCAGCACTGTCCAGACCGCGACATAGATCGCGCCGATGATCAGCGCGCCGAAAACGATCTTTGGCACCGGCGAGTTGAGTTCCTTGATCCCGTTCCACTCGTGTCCGGTCGTGATCTGACCGGTTACAGGATCGCGCTCGTTCTTGTGCGTCATGGCCGATCCTCGCCATTTTCGAGCGGAAGCTGCGCCGCTGCCTTGAAGGTCTTCTTGTTAGACGGCCAGAAGGTGTAGATCAGCACGCCAATCGCCATGGCGATCAGGTAGAAAAGGCCAAAGGATTTCGAGAAGGCGACGAGCGTCTCGTGATCGGGCAGCATCATTGCACCTCCGCTGTCTGGGTGGTTGTCGGAAGATCGGTGAGCTGGCCGAGCACCTGCAGATAGGCAACAAGCGCGTCCATCTCGGTCAGCCGCTCGGCATTACCGTCAAAGAGCGCGATATTGGTCGCCGCGCCGTACCGCTCGACCAGCCCCGTGGCCGATGCCATTGGATCGGCCTGGTGCACAGCGTCGACGGGCGCGTTGGCGATCATCTCGTCGGTATAGGGCACGCCCACGGCGCGCAGAGCCGCCAGATGTGCGCCGAGATCGTCTGTCCTCAGCGTCGTGTCTATCAGCCAGCCATAGCGCGGCATATTCGACTCGGGGACAACGTCGCGTGGGTTGACGAGGTGCGCCACATGCCAGTCGTTTGAATATTTCTCCCCGATCCGGGCAAGGTCCGGCCCGGTCCGCTTCGAGCCCCACAGCATGGGGTGGTCGTATTGGGATTCGACAGCCAGCGAATAAGGCCCATACCGGTCCACTTCGTCGCGCAGCGTGCGGATCATCTGCGAGTGGCACGCATAGCATCCTTCGCGGATATAGATGTTGCGCCCGGCCACCTCCAGCGGGGTATAGACCCGCATGTCCGGGGCGTCCTCCACCGTCTCGTCTATGGTGAACAAGGGCGCGATTTCGATGAAACCGCCGATCGAGGCGACGACGACGATCGCAAGGACGAAGCCGATCGCGCTGCGTTCGAGCTTGTAATGCAGTCCGAACATGGGCGTTTACTCTCCTGCCTGAACCGGAACGGGGCTGTGGGGAACATCGGCCACAGACTCTGCCGATTGCGGCGCCGGCCTCCGGATGGTCATCACGACGTTGTAGAGCGCGAGCACGGCACCGATGAAGAACAGCGCCCCGCCGACGGTCCGGGCGATGTAGTAAGGGAACATCGCGACCAGCGATTCGAGGAACGAATAGGTCAGCGTGCCGCTTTCGTTGTAGGTGCGCCACATCAGCCCCTGGGTGACGCCCGAGTTCCACATCGCGAAGACGTAGATGAGCGTGCCGATGAGCGCGAGCCAGAAGTGCACCTCGACAAGTTTCTTCGAGTAGATGTCCTCGCGCTTCCAGATCCACGGCACCAGAGCATAAAGCGAGCCAAACGTGATCATCGCCACCCAGCCGAGTGCGCCGGCATGCACGTGTCCGATGGTCCAGTCCGTATAGTGCGAGAGCGAGTTGACCGGCCGGATAGCCATGAACGAGCCCTCGAAGGTCGTGATGCCGTAAAAGAGTGCCGCCAGTGCCATGAAGCGCAGCACCGCATCGTCGCGAACCTTGTGCCAGGCGCCGTTGAGCGTCAGCAGCGCATTGCCGGCAGAGGCCCACGAAGGGATCAGCAGGATTACCGAGAACACCATCCCCAGCGTCTGCACCCAGTGGGGCAGGGCGGTATAATGCAGATGGTGCGAGCCCGCCCACATATACATGAAGGTGATGCCCCAGAAGCTGATGATCGACAGCCGGTAGGAGAAGATGGGGCGGTTGGCCCGCTTGGGCAGGTAGTAATACATCATCCCAAGGAAGCCGGCGGTGAGGAAGAACGCCACCGCGTTATGCCCGTACCACCACTGCGTCATCGCATCTTGCACGCCCGAAAAGAGCGAATAGCTCTTGGCGTGCCCGAGCGAGACGGGAACCGCGAGGTTGTTGACGATGTGCAGCATCGCCACAACCAGGATGAACGCCATGTAGTACCAGTTGGCCACATAGATATGCGGCTCCTTCCGGCGCGCGAGCGTGCGGATGTAGATCGAGAAATAGACGAGCCACACAACCACGAGCAGGATATCAGCATACCATTCGGGCTCGGCATATTCTTTGGACTGGGTAATCCCCAGCATGTAGCCACTCGCCGCGAGGACGCAGAAGATGTTGTAGCCGACAAGCACGAACCACGGGCTGAACTGGTCGGGAATCCGAGCCCGCGAGGTCCGTTGCAGCACGTGGAACGAGGTGGCGATCAGCGCGTTGCCGCCGAACCCGAATATAACCCCCGACGTATGGATCGGCCGGATGCGTCCGAAGCTCGTCCAGGGTACCTGCAGGTTGAAATCGGGATAGGCGAGCAAAAAGGCCACCCACACGCCGATCAGCATGCCGATGGCCCCCCAGATCAGCGCCAGTACGATCCCCACTTTTGTCGGGTCGTCGAAATACTCTCCAGATCTGTCTTGCGCCGGCAGGGGTGCGTTCCAGCCACGCAGCATGACGATGACGCCGCCCAAGCCGAAAAACACCATGATCCAGCCATGGGCTCCGGCCGGATCGTAACGTCCCGCCGCGGCAAGCGCGAAACCGAAGACGGTCAGCACGGCGAAAAGCAGAATTGAAAGCGCGCGCTCATCGCGCGTCAGTTGCGCCATCATGTGGCATTTCCCCCAATCAGATGTCGACGCGGGTGGCCATTTGGCCGGGTCGGAGTGCTATAGCGGCCAATGCCCGAGCCTTATTTGATCTGCATCAAAGACGGAGATTCCGTGCACATCGAATCTATTGACCAAATCGGCCCGCCTGGCGGGCATTTGGACACGCCAGAAAAAGGGGAGACCGATGGTCCCCGAACCATTCGAACTCGACGTCCGGCCAGCGCTTGCGGCAGGGCAGGAGCCGTTTGTCCAGATCATGGAAGCGGTTGATAGCCTCCAGCCAGGACAATCGCTCCGGCTTCTCGTGCCGTTCAAACCTTATCCGCTGTTCCAGGTGATGGAGCGCAAGGGATTCACCTATCTCGCCAAGCAAACCCAGGAAGGTGACTGGCAGGTTACGTTCATGCCGCCCAGCATGGCGGGGTTGCGGATTTCGGCCAATGCAAAAGCGCCTGAATCATGGCCGGAGCCAGCGCGCAGCATCGATTTGACCGAGCCTGCGGTATCCGATCCCGTCGAGCGGATTCTCGATATCGCGCGGTCGATGGCGTCTGGCGAGGTGATCTTCGCGCTTGTCCCGCGTGAGCCGTTGCTTTTGTTGGCCGCTCTAGAGGAAATAGGCCATCAATGGGTCGGTCAGTCCGACCCTGAAACCGGCTTTTACCGTCTCTTTGTGAGGGTGCAGGGCGTCCATCAATAGAAGGTGGCTGCGATCGGATCGGCGCCGAAAAGCCGGGCATGCCCGCCGGACAATAGCCAGAATGTGAGCCCCGCCGAAGCGACTGCCGCCGCAATCATCGGCATATCCACGCGCAACCGCGTGCGGCCGGAAACGATGGCGGCGAATGGGACGATCGAAGTACGCGTGGCAAGATCGTCCCAACGGGACCCAAGGCTCCGCCGTGCCCGCTTGTCCCCGAGCCAAAAGCCCGAAATGGCGAGCAGCGTCAGGGTTCCGAACAAAAACAGCGAGCGCGTATCGCCGTTGGGAGGAATGTGCGAACCCGCCCACAGCGCCGCTCCCCAGAAGACCGGGTGCCGCGTCACTGCGACAATGGCGCCGGCCTCATTGACCCGGCTGCCCCGCGCCGACAGCGAAAGCGGATTGACCGAAAACGCACCGGCGAGAATCAGAAAAAGCGCGACGGGAGAGAGGATAACGGTAATCCACGCCTGCCAGCCCGAAGGCATCCACAAGAACACAACGGGCGCGGTAACGGCCGCGGCGATGACCCAGACGAGACAGGCTGTCGAAACCAGCCCGTAGCCGATGAGATAGGGTCGCTTGCCGAAGCGCGAAATGAGTCTATCGCGCAGTCGGGGTATCGAGGGCAGTAGATGTGTTCCGAGAAAGACGGAAAGCGCCAGAGCAAGGTTTGTCATCGCGAAGCCAGGGCCTATCTACAATTGATGACAGGCCCTACGTATGGAACAAAAAGAATGTGCCCGCAATCGATTGACTGCAGGCACATTGATGATCGGTCAATCAGAGCCCGAGCGCCGCATATGCTGTTTCATACCGCTGCGCCGCGACCGGCGGCGTGCTGACCGACTTGGCCTCATCGAGATTGGCCGGGGCATCGCCAACTTGAATCAGTGCCACCATGCCCATCGCATAGTGCGGCGCGCATTTGATGCCATATACACCCGGTGCGTCGAAGGTAACCGTCACGGTTTCGCCTAAGGCGGTGCGCAGCGGTTCGGCACCTTCAGGCCACATGCCCGGGATGGTCTCGGCATTGTGCCCCGGATCGGTCGCAACGAACGTCACCGTGTCGCCCGGTTCGATCTTGAGCGCCGCGGGCTCGAAGATCATGACGCCGGCTTCGCCCCGGTTGAGCATCTGAACTTCAAAATCTTCTGCGAGGGCAGGTACCGTCGCCGCGGCGAGTGCCGTAGCCAGAGCGAGTGCGATCGGTTTCTTCATTTTCCGTCTCCTGAGTTGGAATACAACATAGTGCATTCTTCAGGACGTTTAGAATGTCCGATGTTCTCGCTCTTTGATTTACATCAAGGATGCGATGAAATTTGGTTCGTTTTTCATTATCTCGATTGAATACTTTGGAAGGTGCGACGTTCTGGCGCGGCTATAGTTCTGTTTGTTTGATCGGGGTCAAAGTTCTCCGCCCTGCCTGCGATAAAAATAAAAGCATGGATCGCAATTGGTCCGCCAGATTCAGGAGAACAAAAATGACCAGGACAACAGCAATGCTTCGCCGTACTTTTCTTGCCGGGATCGCATCGGCGGCTATTGCTGCACCTTTCGGTCTTGCCCTCCCGGCCTTCGGTCAAGACGCAACGACCGATATTGCGGCTCTCGAGCACGTGCAGGTCGACCTTGTCGCGCCACCTTTCGTGCACGGTTACGACCAGGTCGCGCCAACCGAGCCGCGCGTCGTCCAGTTCAGGATGGAGATCGAAGAGCGGCCTCATGTCATCGACCGGCAGGGCACGACGCTCCAGGCGATGACATTTGACGGATCGATTCCGGGCCCGCTCATGGTTGTCCACGAAGGCGACTATGTTGAGTTGACCCTCGTCAATCCCGGCACCAATAGCCTGATGCACGATATCGACTTCCACGCTGCAACCGGTGCCCTGGGCGGTGGCGCGCTGACCCACGTGAACCCCGGTGAAGAAGTCGTCCTGCGCTGGAAGGCGACCCGTCCCGGCGTCTTCGTTTATCACTGCGCGCCTCCGGGCATGATCGCCTGGCACGTGGTCACCGGTATGAGTGGCGCCATCATGGTCCTGCCGCGTGATGGCCTCAAGGACGAAAATGGCGATCCGATCGTCTTCGACCGCACCTATTATATCGGCGAGAACGATTTCTATATTCCCCGCGACGAGAACGGCGACTTCAAGAGCTACGGTTCGCTCGGCGAGTCGTATGCCGATACGATGGACACCATTACGACGCTGACCCCCAGCCACGTCGTTTTCAACGGCGCCGTCGGCGCACTGACAGGGGAGAACGCACTCACCGCCAATGTCGGGGAAACAGTGCTGTTCGTCCACAGTTCGGCCAACCGCGATACGCGTCCGCACTTGATCGGTGGGCACGGCGACTATGTCTGGGCCGAGGGCAGCTTCAACAATCCCCCGCTACGCGACCTCGAAACCTGGCATATCCCAGGCGGTGCAGCCGGCGCGGCCGTCTACACATTCCTGCAACCGGGCGTCTATGCCTACGTCAATCACAACCTGATCGAGGCCGAGCAGCTGGGTGCGACCGCGCATGTGATCGTCGAGGGCGAGTGGAATGATGATCTGATGACCCAGGTCGTCGAGCCGCGCCCGATCCAGTAACAGCCGGGGGAGTTGGGAAGGCGACCCATAGGCACAGCCCACGGGTCGCCTTCCGTTTAGCGTTGTGCAGGCTGTAGCATGCTGAGCTTGTTACCCTCGGTATCCACGAAAAGGATATACAGCCCAACACCGGGGATATCGACCGGCTCGCCCAAAACTTTGCCCCCGGAGTCTTTAACCCGTTGCGTGGCGCCGGCGATGTTTTCAACCTGGATGACGAACGATGGCCCGGTCATTGGTGCTCCATCCTTGGGAAAGAAGCCTCCATTGATGACCCCGGGCTTTTTGGGGCCGCTGTCGCCGGTTTCTGTTGTCGTCGCGAGGATATAGTTGCCCATGTCCTCGCCCATCATCGTGATCTGCCAGCCGAAGGCGTCCTTGTAGAATTTCGCCAGGCGCTCGCCGTCAGCATAAGGGGCTTCGAAATGCACAACGGGATTCATCTCAATCACAGTAGTTCTCCTGTCTCCCCCCGCAGGAAAAAATACGCGGCGAATTATGGTTGATTTGGGGCGTTGCTCCGCAAGGAATTCCAGATGGAGAAATGGCATGGCACAGCGCATTGAGATCGGACCAGCCGCATCACTCGCTGCGCCCGTGCTGCTCCTCGCCGCGCTCGGCGCCGTGATCGCCGGGCTTTCATTGCCCGAACACGCCGGCCAAGGCGTGCAGTTCGAACCGGACATAGAGACTGTGCAGGTTCCGCGAGGCCGGTTCGAATACGTGTTGCCCGGAGAGTTTACCGTAGGTGGACACGTCGTTGGCGCGCCGGTTGAGAGTGTCTTCTTGCGAGGCGCGCTCGAAGTCATGAAATATCAGGTTTCGGTGGCAGACTACGCGCGATGCGTCACCGATGGCGCTTGCCTCGCGCTCGACGAAAATACGCCCGTCGATCCGGATTTGCCGGTGACCGGGGTGAGCTATACGGACGCCGAAGCCTATGCCAGCTGGCTCTCGAACGTTACCGGTGAAACCTGGCGCTTGCCGACCGATGTTGAGGCGGCGCATTATCGTATGGCGGAGGCGGAGACCGCCATCGAGGCCCCAACCGATAGTTTTGTGAGCCAATGGCTCGCCGAATACCGCGAATACGCTGACCGCTCGCAGGTTGGCAGAAGCATGGTACAGCCCTTGGGCGCATTCGGCGAAAACGTCTTCGGTGTCGCCGATGCCAACGGAAATCTTTGGGAGTGGACCAGCACCTGCTACGCGCGGGTCCGGTTCGACAATGGCGGCGATGAGATATCGCGGCACGAGAATTGCGGTGTCCGGACGCTCCAGGGCGAGCATAGGGCCTATCTCTCGGTTTTCATCCGGGATGCCGTCGTTGGAGCCTGCGCGGTGGGCGTGCCGCCCGATCACCTCGGTATACGCCTCATCCGCGAGCGGCACTGGTACGATCCGCTCATCAAGGCAGTTCGGCAAATCGTGCAGCCGATATTCGCCTAGCGCGGACCATTGCTAGTGCCTCCCATGGGCTCTATTCTGGTTCCGATGCAGGCCGGAACCGGGAAGAGCGCGCGACATGGTGGCAATCAATAGCGCGGCTGTGCGCCACTTTTCTCTCTTTGAGAAGATGGACGCCGCCAAGCTCGATGAAGTGCTGGCCAAGGCCGCCGTCCGCCATTATCCCTCCGGAACGTCCGTCTTCGAGCAAGGCGAGGATGCGCTCAACTTTTTCGTCCTGCTTGAGGGCCGGCTCAAGGTTACGCAAGTCACTGAGGACGGCCAGCAGGTCATTATCCGCATCGTCAACCCCGGTGAACTCTTCGGGTTCGCCAAGGCCCTTCAGCGCATGGATTATCCCGGCACCGCGACGGCCGCGATCGACAGCGTTGCGCTCGCCTGGCCCATGAGCTTCTGGTCGACCTTCATCGAACAGCATGCCCCGTTGGCGACCAGCGCCATGCAGACCATAGGCCAGCGCCTCCAGGAATCGCATGTCCGCCTGCGTGAAATGGCTACCGAGGAGGTCGAGCGCCGCGTCGCGCACGCCGTGCTGCGGCTGGCCGACCAGTCCGGAAAAAAAGAACCGGACGGCATCCGCATCGACTTCCCCCTGTCCAAGCAGGACATAGCCGAGATGACCGGAACCACGCTCCACACGGTATCGCGCATCATGTCCGCCTGGCAGGAAAAGGGGCTCGTCAAGGCCGGACGCCAGAAGCTCCTCATCTGCAACCCCGACCGCCTTCTGATGCTCGCCGAGGGCCGTGGCCGCTAACCGGTCGGCCTCGGGCTCTTTGACATATCGCAAAGACAGCTGCCACCCGGCCACGCTACGCCCCGTGCATCTGGCACGAACATTTGAGGCGGCTCCTTGTTCTTCACGCGCGTAGCAACCGGCGGCATCCCCCGCGGTCTCGCCCGCACCGGACCGGCATTCCTGTCCTACGGCTTCCGTCCGTTCTTTCTCGGCGCGGGCGTCTGGGCGGTGCTTGCCGTGGCCCTGTGGGTCGCAACGCTGACCACCGGCTGGCCCGTCGGTGGTGCCTATGGCGCGGTTAACTGGCACGCCCACGAAATGCTCTTCGGCTATACCGCTGCCGCGCTTGCCGGGTTCATGCTCACCGCCATCCCCAACTGGACCGGACGGCTGCCCGTCTCCGGGCGCCCCTTGCTCGGCCTATTCCTGCTCTGGCTTGCGGGCCGGCTTCTGCTCATCCAGCCCGACCTCGTGAACCTCGAAGCTGCGCTTATCGTTGACGGCGCATTCCTCCCCGCCCTCGCTGTGATCGCCATGCGCGAGATCGTCGCCGGGCGCAATTGGAAAAACCTCAAAATCCTCATCGGCCTGGGCATCCTCTCGGCCGCCAATATATGGTTCCACCTCGCGGCCTATTGGGGCCTGGATACTACGCCCGCCACCCGTCTGGGCATCACCGGCTGGGTCTTGCTCATCGCGCTGGTCGGCGGCCGCATCATCCCCAGCTTTACGCGCAACTGGCTCTCGCGCCGGGGTGCCCGCCGCCTTCCGGCGCCGTTCGATACCTGGGACAAGTTCGCAATTTTCTACATGGCCATCGCGCTCGCCGCATGGAACCTGAGCCCGCAATCCTGGCCCACCGCCGCGCTCGCGATCAGTGCCGGGGCAGTGCAGGGCATCCGCCTCTACCGCTGGCACGGCTGGCCTGCATGGCGCGAGCCAATCGTCCTGATCCTCCACATCGCCTACGCCTTCCTCGCGCTCGGCCTCATCTGCATCGGCCTTGCCGCGCTGGGCGTCCTCACCGAACCTTCGGCGCTCCATGTCCTCACCATCGGCACCCTTGGCGGCATGACCCTCGCCGTCATGACCCGCGCGTCGCTCGGGCACACGGGCCGGCCCATAAAGGCCAGCCCCTTCACAGTCATGGCCTACGGCTACCTCACCCTCGCAACGCTCGTTCGTCCTGCGGTAGACCTTTTCCCTGGAGCCTACTACGCGCTCTTCGCGATCAGCGGCCTATTGTGGATCCTTACCTTCATAAGCTTCGTTGCGGTCTACGGCCCCATCCTTGTGGCGCCCCGCCTCAACCCGCGTCCTGCCGAAGGATAAGCGCCATGCGCCGCATCTTCTGGATCAGCGCCGGCTGCACCGCGACCGCCCTTGGAATGCTCGGCGCCGTTCTGCCCCTCCTGCCGACGACGCCCTTCATCCTGCTTGCTGCCTTCTGCTTCATGCAGGGCTCCGAACGCCTGCACCGCTGGCTCGTAACCCATCGCATGTTCGGCCCGCTGATTCACGACTGGCAGGAAGCCGGCGCGATCTCCGCCCGGGCAAAGACGCTCGCCGTCGCAACCATGATCGCCACGCTGGCGCTTTCAGCAGCCTTTGGGCTCGCACTTTGGGTGCTTGCCATTCAGGCCGTCGTTCTGGCGTCTGCAGCGCTCTTCGTCCTGACCCGCCCGACCGCCTAACGGCGATTGCGGATACGTCCCGCAATGATCGGGATCGCGATCACCGTGATCAGCATCAGCCCCACAAAGATCGACATCACGATCCCCGGCACGTTCAAAAGCCCCAGCCCGAACGTCACCAGCCCCATGACGAACCCAGCGATCACCACCCCGAGGATGCTCCCGGAACCCCCCAGGATCGAGATGCCGCCGAGCACAACGATGGTCACCACCTCAAGTTCCCACGCAAATGCGATCGAAGGCCGTGTCGAACCAAGCCGCGACGTCAAAAGGATCGCGGCCATTCCGGCCATCAGCCCGGTCAGGCAGAAAAGCACGAACTTCACCCGCCGCACCCGGATCCCCGAAAACTGCGCCGCCATCGCGTTATTTCCGATGGCGAACACTGACCGTCCGAAGCTCGTCCGGTGCAGCAGAATGTAGAAAAGCACCGCCATCACGAGGAACAGCACGATCTCGAACGAGATCACCCAATAGACGTAACCCTGTCCGAAGAACGAAAAGCCCGACGGATACCCGCGATACGCCTGGTCCCCCAGAACGATATACGAAATGCCCCGAAAAAGGCTCATCGTCCCGATGGTAACGACGATCGATGGCAGGCCGAGCCCCGAGACCAGCAACCCGTTGAACGCCCCGCAGAGGACGCCGACCCCGAGTCCGATGGCAATGAGCACCGGCACGTCCACGCCGAACTGCGCCGCCGCCCCCATCGCGGTGGAGGCCAGCGCCAGAATACCAGCGACCGAAAGGTCGATCTCCCCCGAGATAATGACCATCGCCATCGCGAGCGCGATAATGCCCCGCTCGGTGAAATTGAATGTTGCGTCCGAAAGGCTCCACGGGTTGAGGAAGTAGGGCGTCGCAAGGCTGTTGAAGATGAAGATCGCGACCGCCACGAGCAGCAGCAGCATTTCCCAACTCTTGAGCGCCGCCTTTACGGGGCTCTCCAGCCGGTCGGGAATGGCACGGGGGGAAAGAGTGGTATCGCTCATGCTGCCACCTCCGCTTTTTTAAGGATAATCCGGCCCTTCTTGCGCTCGGCGCGGGCGTTGAAGATGACAGCGATGACGATGACCGCCCCTGAAATCGCCATTTGCGCAAACGGCGAGACATCGATCACCGGCAGAGCGTTCTTGACGACCCCGAGGAACAGAGCCCCGAGCACAGCCCCGGCCACTGTCCCGATCCCCCCAGCAATCGAAATACCGCCAATCACGCATGCCGCGACCACCTCAAGCTCGAACCCGCCCGCGATATCCACATAGGCGACCGCATAGCGCGACACCCAAAGGTACCCGGCAAGCCCGGCCACGAGGCCCGACACAACGAACGCGAAGAACCGCGTCCGCCCCACATCGATCCCCGTATAGACCGACGCGGTAGGATTGACCCCGACCGCATAGAACGACCGGCCCAGCGGCGTCCGCGTCATCAGCACGTAAAAGAGTGCGATAACGACGATCGCGATCCACGAAAAGACCGGCACCGAGAGGATGTCCGTTCGCGGGAATCCTTTGAACGCTGCGCTCATCTGGTGCGCGTTGACCCATTCGCCCGACGAGAGAAGGAAAATCGACCCACGGAAAATCGTCATCGTCCCCAGTGTCACGACGATGGAAGGAATATCGAGCTTCCAGACAAGCAATCCATTGATCGCCCCAAGCGCGGCCCCGCACGCAACGCCGACGACGATCAATGCCGGGATCGGAATGTCAGGAAACGCCGCGTTGATCATTGCGACGATCATGCCGCACAGCGCCAGATTGGCGGCAATCGAGAGGTCGATGCACCGGGTCAGGATAACCACCATCTGCCCAAGCGCCAGCATCATCAGGATCGAAGTATCGTCGAATACCCGCACGATGTTCCGCGGCGCGATAAAGCCGGGAAATCGCAGGGCGATCAGCCCCACGAGCACCGCGATGGCGGCAACCAGAATGAGTTCGCGATGTTTCAAAAGTGCTTGCACGGTCAATGATCCTCAATACCCGCGGCGGTGCGCACCAGCGTTTCGGCGTCGAGCGCGTCGCGCGTGAATTCTCCGGCCATCCGGCCTTCGCGCATCACAATCACCCGGTCCGACATGCCCATGATTTCCGGCAACTCGGACGAGACCATGATGACGCACAGCCCCTCGGCAGCCAGCGCGCTCATGAATGCGTGCACGGCGGCCTTCGAGCCGATATCGATGCCCTTGGTCGGTTCATCGAGAATGATGACCTTCGGCTGGGTCGCCAGCCATTTCGCGATCACGACCTTCTGCTGGTTCCCGCCCGAAAGCGTGCCCACGTCCTGGCTCAGCGACGACGCGCGCAAGTCCAGCCGCCCGGCATATTCCCGCGCCAGAGCGAATTCGCGCGCAAGGTCGAGAAAGCCGTTGCGAGACGTCTTTTTCAAAGAGGGTAGGGAGATGTTCTGGAAAATCGGCAGGCCGATCACCGCACCCTGGCGCCCGCGCTCCTCGGGTACATAAACGATGCCCTTTTCAATTGCGTCCGCCTCGCTTTTGGCCAGGGCCGGCTTGCCTTCGAGCGTCACCGTGCCGCCCGAGGGGCGTGTCGCCCCGAAAAGCGCCTGCATCAGTTCCGAGCGCCCCGCGCCAACGAGCCCATAGAACCCGAGGATTTCGCCGCGGCGCAGGGTAAAGTTAATGTCATCGAATTCGGTGGGGTGCGAGAGCCCTTTGACCTCCAGCACGGTCTCGCCGAGCGCGACGTCCTGCTTGGGGAAGACCTGATCAACCGACCGGCCCACCATCATTTGCACGAGCTTTTTCTGATCGGTTTCGGCCATGAGCCCTGAACCGACCATCTCCCCGTCGCGGAACACGGTGTAGCGGTCCGCGATGCGGAAGATTTCGTCGAATTTGTGCGAGATAAAAAGGATCGCCTTGCCGTCCTGCCGCAGCAAATCGACGAGCACGAAAAGCTCCTCGATCTCCTTGTGCGAGAGCGCGGCGGTCGGCTCGTCCATAATCACGATCTGCGCTTCTATCGAGAGCGCACGGGCCACAGCAACGAGGTGCTTGTTGGCGATGGAAAGATCCTTGAGCCGTGCGCCCGGATCGATTGGCGCGCCCATGCTCTTGAGAATGTCGGTAGCCTCGGCGCGTAGCGTTTTCCAGTCGACAAAGCCGACCCGGGTGCGTGGCGCGTGGCCCAAAAAGATGTTCTCGGCGACCGACAGCTCGTCGAACAGTACGGTCTCTTGATGGATGGCGGTAATTCCATGCTCGAGCGCTGCGTGCGCGGAGGGGAAATGTACCGGCTCGCCATCGAGCGTGATTTCTCCGGCGTCAGGCTGGTAGATACCGGTCATGATCTTGACCAGCGTCGATTTCCCCGCGCCGTTCTCGCCGACGAGCGCCGTGACTTGGCCTGGATAGAGCTCGAGCGCAATGTCGTTGAGCGCTTTGACGCCGGGGAACGTCTTGGTGATCCCCTCAAGGCGCAGGATCGGTTCTGCGGTCATCGTTGCTGGTTTCTCAGGTCTATTGAGCATTGTTGCTCCCAAATGCGCGCAGGTAAACCGTTGGTCGCGTTCCCCTTAAGCAGCTTCCT
Source organism: Pelagibacterium halotolerans (assembly GCF_044811015.1). Taxonomy (GTDB): domain Bacteria; phylum Pseudomonadota; class Alphaproteobacteria; order Rhizobiales; family Devosiaceae; genus Pelagibacterium; species Pelagibacterium halotolerans_A. Next base: position 901,315 of record NZ_CP085243.1, on the reverse strand, counting down.
GCCCGCCGATGGAGGGCTTCGGCGTTTACGCAGGCATGGCTCCCCTTCTCCCCTAAGGGAGAAGGGGGCCGCTGCATGAATCTTGCATCATTGACGGTGAACGGAGGTGCAGAGCACGGAAGACCCGCGCTCCGCAACTTCCCACAATCAGAAGATCGTCTTGAACTGATCGATATTGCTCGCGTCATAGGTGAACGGCTCGGCCATCGCAGCCTGTCCGTCTTCGCCAATGGTCACTTCGCCCACATGCCCGATGCCGATCGTTGCGCCGGGCTCGGCGGTCGCCGCGTCGGTCGCAAGCGCATGAGCGATATAGGTCGCCGAATAACCCAGATCGATCGGGTTCCAGATCGCGAAGCTCTGCGATGCGCCGGACTCGATATGCCCGGCCATTTCAGACGGCAGGGCAAGGCCGGTCACGTTGATTTCACCAATCTTGCCAGCGTCGGTCACCGCCTGTGCTGCGGCCACGATGCCCACCGTCGTCGGCGCGATGATCGCGTCGAGATCGGGATAGGACTGAATCAGGCCTTGGGCTTCGCGATACGACTTGTCCGAAAGGTCGTCGCCATAAACGATGTCGACGAGTTCGATGCCTTCGTAGTTGGGCAGCACCTTCTGGGCTTCCTCGATCCAGATGTTCTGGTTTGTCGCGGTCGCCGTAGCCGAGAGGATGGCAACTTCTCCGCCATCGGGCAGATGGTCGGCAGCAAGCCGGATGATCGTGTCGCCGATCAGCTCATTGGACGACGGGTTGAGGTGCATTTCGCGGCCTTCAGGGGCAACGCCCGAGTCCCAGGAAATCACCGTTATACCGCGATCCATAGCCCGCTGCAGAGCCGGAACGAGGGCGTCCGGATCGTTGGCCGAAATCGCGATGGCATCGACCTGTTGGGCGATCAGCGTGTTGATCACTTCGATCTGCGCTTCCGCCGTCGGCTCGGTCGGGCCGGTATAGATGATTTCCACATCGCCGATTTCCTCGGCGGCGTCGCGGGCACCGGCAGCGGCGGCTTCGAAAAAGCCGTTGCCGAGCGATTTGACCACAAGCGCGATGCGCGTCTGGGCCTGTGCCGGAGCGGCGGCGGTCAGCATCGCTGCCGCAAGCGCTGTCGACGTGATGAGTGTCTTAACCAAGCTCATGAATGTCCTCCCTGGAGCGATTTGGTTGGTTTTCCGACGCCGGCTTTAGGCAACCGACGACGATTCTTTTGCCTCCGCGTCCGCAATGACGACCTTGACGCCTTCGTCTTCGAGCATCTGCCGGTCTTCGTCGCGAATGCCGCGATCTGTAATGACGGTATCGATCCGCCCGAGCGTGCACAGAATGAGGCTTGAGCGCTGTTTGAATTTCGAGGAATCCGCCAGAACGACCAGTTCGTCCGCCTGGCCGATCAGCTTCTGCTCGGCCTGGATGATCAGCGGATCGGCCTCGGTCAGCCCGTGCGGCCCCAGCCCCTGGGCGCCAATGAACATGCGCTGGGCGTAAAAATGCTTGGTCACATCACTCTCGAAGGGTGAGAGGATGATGTTCTGCTCGCGGTAAATCGTGCCGCCGGGCACGATGACGCTGTTCTTGGAGTGCGCGAGCAGGTGACTGGCGATGGGGAAGGAGTTGGTGAACACCTGCATCCGCCGCGCCGCGAGGTAGTGCACCATCTGGAAGGTGGTCGTCCCGCCATTGATGATGATCGATTCCCCGTCCTTGCACAGCGCAACCGCCTCCTTGGCAATCGCGCGCTTCAAAGGGGCGTTGATGCCCTCGTTAACGGCAAACGGACGTCCAATGAGCGAAGAGGTCGAAGGCGGCGTCAGCGCTTCCGCGCCGCCGCGCACGCGCCGCAGCCGGCCCTGCACATGCAGCGCCGCAATGTCCCGCCGGATCGTCGCTTCCGAGGAATCGGTCAGCTCAACGAGCTCGGCCACGGTGGCGACCGGCTTGCTCTGGACGGCGGACACGATCAGGCGGTGACGTTCTTTTTCGTGCATTTGGCTCCTCCTGCCGATCAACATCCGAGAGCATTCAATCAAAGTCAATCAAAATTTCTGTCAACCAGGCGTTTGACACTGCGGTTGTGCGCGGAAAAATCTCCGAAGTGTCGAGATTGTCAGCCGTGTGCGGTTAAAACTGCGCCGGTTTCGTGGTTTGTGGAAGTGACGGAAGTTGAGTGAAACTGATTGACTTTCGGCGTGCGGTCATGGAAATGAAGGACAATACCAAGATCCCGGGAGGACCAAATGGCTGATTCATTCGCGCCGGCGCGCCTTGAGAACCTGTGGGACGATGCCAGGGCCGCGTCCATGAGCGAAGCTGAGCGCCTCGTCTATCGCTCCAACCTTCTGGGTTCAGATAAGCGCGTCACCAATTATGGCGGCGGCAACACGTCCTCCAAGATTTTTGAAAAAGACCCGCTGACCGGTGAGGAGGTCGAAGTCCTCTGGGTCAAGGGCTCGGGCGGCGACGTCGGCACCATCAAGCGCGACGGCTTCGCGACGCTCTATATGGACAAGCTCCGGGCGCTCAAGGAGCTCTATCGCGGCGTCGAATACGAAGACGAAATGGTCGGCTACCTCCCGCACGCCACCTTCAACCTCAATCCCCGCGCCGCCTCCATCGACACTCCGCTGCACGCCTATGTGCCGCGCCCCTTCGTCGATCACATGCACCCCGACGCCATCATCGCCATCGCCGCGTCCAAGGATTCCAAAGCGCTGACACAGGAGATCTTCGGCGAGGAGATCGGCTGGCTCCCTTGGAAGCGCCCAGGCTACGAACTCGGCCTCTGGCTCGAAAAGTTCTGCCTCGAAAACCCCGAAGCCAGGGGCGTCATCCTCGAAAGCCACGGCCTTTTCACCTGGGGCGATACGCCCAAGGAATGCTACGAAACGACCATCGCGACCATCAATAAAGCCATCGCGTGGCTTGAAAAGAAAACCGAAAGCGTTCCCGCATTCGGCGGCGCGAACGTGGAATCTCTGCCCGAGGCCGACCGCCGCGCCATCGCCGCGCGTTTGATGCCCCGTATCCGCGGCATGATCTCGGCGGACAGCCACAAGGTCGGCCATTTCGACGACAGCGCCGCCGTCCTCGATTTCGTCAATTCGCAAAACCTCGAACCGCTCGCTGCCCTCGGCACTTCGTGCCCCGACCATTTCCTGCGCACGAAAATCCGTCCGCTGGTGATCGGGTTCGATCCGAAAAATCCCGACGTCGATACGGTCATCGCCAACCTCGAAAAGGACGTCGAAGCCTATCGCGCCGACTACGCCGCCTATTACGAGCGTTGCAAGCGCCCCGATTCCCCGGCCATGCGCGACCCCAACGCTGTCGTTTACCTGATGCCCGGCGTGGGCATGTTCACCTTCGCCAAGGACAAGGCCACCGCCCGTATCTCCGGCGAATTCTACGTCAACGCCATCAACGTCATGCGCGGCGCTTCCGCCGTTTCGACCTATCAAGGCCTGTCCGAACAGGAAGCCTTCGACATCGAATACTGGCTCTTGGAAGAAGCCAAACTCCAGCGCATGCCCAAGCCCAAATCACTGGCTGGCCAGGTCGCGCTTGTGACCGGTGGGGCAGGGGGCATCGGCAAGGCCACAGCCGCCCGGCTCCTGCGCGAAGGTGCCTGCGTCGTCCTCGCCGATATTGACGCGGGCGGCCTCGCCAACGCGCAGGACGAGCTTGCTGGCGCGTTTTCGAAAGACGTCGTGCGCACCGTCGAAATGAACGTCACGAGCGAAGATGCGGTCATCTCGGGCTTTGTCAGCGCCGCTGTGGAATTCGGCGGGCTCGACATCCTCGTCTCCAACGCCGGCCTCGCCTCCTCGGCGCCCATCGAGGAAACGACGCTCGCGCTCTGGAACAAGAATATGGACATCCTCTCGACGGGCTATTTCCTCGTCTCCCGCGAGGCGTTCAAGCTCTTCCGGTCCCAGAAGATCGGCGGCAATGTCGTCTTCGTCGCCTCGAAAAACGGCCTCGCCGCGTCCCCCAACGCTTCGGCCTACTGCACGGCCAAGGCCGCCGAAATCCACCTGGCGCGCTGCCTCGCGCTCGAAGGCGCGGGCGAACAGATCCGCGTCAACGTGGTGAACCCCGACGCCGTCCTGCGCGGCTCGAAAATCTGGACGGGCGAGTGGAAAGAACAGCGCGCGGCGGCCTATAAAATGGACACCGACGACCTCGAAGAACACTACCGCCAGCGCTCCATGCTCAAGCGCTCGGTGTTCCCCGAGGACATCGCCGAGGCCATCTATTTCCTCGCATCCGACATGTCGGCAAAATCGACCGGCAACATCATCAACGTCGACGCGGGCAACGCCCAGAGCTTTACGCGCTGATCGAGGCGAGGGAGGACAACATCATGAGTGAAACCGGCATCGCCAAAGACGTCATCGCAACACAAAACGCTGCAGCCTCGGCCCGTCTCGAAGCCGACTACGCAGCGCTTGGCGAACACCTCGACCGTCGCGGCATCGACATCGAAAAAATCACGGCAAAGGTCGGCACCTACGGCGTTGCTGTCCCCTCCTGGGGCGTCGGCACGGGCGGCACGCGCTTTGCCCGCTTCCCCGGCAAGGGTGAACCGCGCGACATCTTCGACAAGCTCGAGGATTGCGGCGTCATCCACCAGCTGACCGGCGCCACGCCGACAGTCTCGCTCCACATCCCCTGGGACAAGGCCGACCCTGCAAAGCTCAAGGAAAAAGCGAACGCGCTGGGCCTCGGGTTCGACGCCATGAACTCCAACACCTTCCAGGATTCCCCCGGCCAGCAGCATTCCTATAAGTACGGTTCATTGAGCCACACCGATGCCGCCACCCGCCAGCAGGCCATCGACCACAACATCGAATGCATCGAAATCGGCAAGGCCATCGGCTCGAAGGCGTTGACCGTCTGGATCGGCGACGGCTCGAACTTCCCTGGCCAGACCAATTTCACCGCCCAGTTCGAGCGCTACCTCGCGTCGATGAAGGAGGTCGCCAAAGCGCTCCCCAGCGACTGGCGCATCTTCACCGAACACAAGATGTACGAGCCGGCGTTCTACTCCACGGTCGTGCAGGACTGGGGCACCAACTACATGATTGCCCAGGAACTCGGGGATCAGGCCTATTGCCTCGTCGACCTCGGCCACCACGCGCCCAACGTCAATATCGAGATGATCGTCGCGCGGCTCATCCAGTTCGGCAAACTCGGCGGCTTCCACTTCAACGATAGCAAATACGGCGACGACGACCTCGACACCGCCTCGATCGATCCCTACCGCCTGTTCCTCGTCTTCAACGAACTCGTGGACGCCGAACAGCGCGGCGCGAAGAATTTCGACCCCGCGCATATGCTCGACCAAAGCCACAACGTCACCGACCCCATCGAAAGCCTGATGCAGTCCGCCATGGAGGTCCAGCGCGCTTATGCCCAGGCTCTCCTCGTCGACCGCAAGGCGCTCGCCGCCTATCAGGAGGACAACGACGCGCTGATGGCGAGCCAGACGCTCAAGACCGCCTTCCGCACCGATGTCGAACCCATCCTCGCCATGGCCCGCAAGCGTAAGGACGCTGCCGTAGACCCCATCGCGACCTACCGCGCCGCTGGTTACCGCGCCAAGGTCGCTGCCATCCGCCCTGAAAGCGCGGGCGGCTCGGGCGGCATCGTCTAGGGGCGAACACAATGAGCGAACGCATCGCCTTCCGCATGACCCTCAACCCCGGCCAGGCCGTCGAATACGAGCGCCGGCACGATGAAATCTGGCCCGAATTGGCCGAGATGCTCAAGGACGCCGGCGTCTCGGACTATTCGATCTGGCTCGACCCGGAAACCAACCACCTCTTTGCGACCCTCATCCGCTCCGACGACCATAAAATGGACGCCCTGCCGGACACCGAGATCGTCAAGCGCTGGTGGGCCATGATGGCCGACATCATGGAGACCAACCCGGACAATTCTCCTGTCCAGGTCGATCTCAAGCGCGTGTTCCAACTCGATTAGGGTGCAAGCCGGTCGAACCGTCTCGTTCTCCCGCCTCTGTCGCCACCTGTCCCCGCCTTCTCAGCCGTCATTCGCGGGCTTGACCCGCGGATCTGGCTGCACGTCCGCGAGCGCTTTGTAGAGGCCAGGCCGCTACAGCTTTATGCGTCCTCATCGGATCGGTTTTGTGCAGGGCATATCCCCACTCACACGTCATCGCCGGGCTTGACCCGGCGACCTCTGTGCCCATCCTCCGCACGGCGTGGAGGTGGAGGCACTTAGGTCCGCGGGTCAAGCCCGCGGATGACGACGGAGAGGCTGCTTTCTCGTCAGTTCACGGCCTTAGCGCTCAGTGCAGCCGTCTCTTCCGCGAGCGGGTAGCGCACCGCCAGCGTATCGGTCTCGAGCCGGTGTGCATCCATGAACCGTTCGACCTCCGGCTCCATCTCCGGGCGAACGACGGCGCAAAAGCGTTGCACCAGCCCGGCAAGCGCGCAGACGGTGATGAGATGCACGAGCGCCACCGGCCCGTAATGCGCGACGGCCGGCGCCACGAACCGGTGCGGCGTCACGAGCGGAATCTGTGCCGACACCCAGGCGAGCCGCAGCGCCGCCGTCTCCGCCGGTGTGAAGAGGCCACCCGGCACCGCATATCCCTTGGCCGCGTCGAATGCGTAGCGCACGCGCTCAACCGCCTTGCTCGTATCCCCACCTGCCCGAGCGGCGAGATAGGCTTCCACGGCAGCGAGATAATCGTGCCCCCGCACGATGGCGGACACCCGCGCCATCAGGTGCTTGAGTTCGGACGGTATGGGTGAATGTCCCCGGGGCTGCATGATCTCGCAGTAAAAATATGCATGCCGGGCCCGCAAATGCGACGGCCACAGCGATACCCATTCCGGCATCAACCCAAGCTCGCCGATAAGGTAAGCCGCAACCCCGCCAGCTTCGGCAACGACCGCCTCGTATTTCGCGATCATCTCCGCCATCGTCGGCCCACCCTGTGGCAGATCATGGTCGAGATTGGTCGATGTCCGATCGGTGCTCACGCCGTGTCGTCCGGCTTCGATCCCGTTGGCGTGCTCGGCCTTGGCTGCCCATTCGGCTTCCACCTTCACCCCGGTCATGTCGTTGAACGTGTTGAGAAACCCGAAAGCCGAGGCGATCATCGCCGTTCCCATGATGGCCTCATGCGCTTCGCATTTCGGGCCTCGCGCCTGGCTGGCCAGCGCTGTGATCCGCGCAAACGCGTCCGGCGCGACGGAATTGGTGGTGGCATGCGCCGCCAGGTCCGCAAGGGCCACCTCATAGGGTCCGATGGGAGCGTCGGGCGGCGCCTTGCCGTCCCGCGCCATATCGACGAGCTTCGCAATGCCCAGGGATGCGTCGCCCCCGGCCGCCGTCATATGCACCTTGCAGTAATTGCATCCATGGGCATTCGAGGTTGCAAACCCCGTCGCCATCATCACCGGCGGCCCCAAAATCTCCCGACCGGCGCCGATCGCGCCTGCGTTGTGGCAATAAACGAAGAGTTTGTAGCCCTCCGGCCAATGGTGCATGAAATAAAAGCAGTTCGGCCAGAACCCGAAAAAATCCTTGTAGAGCCGCAGGATCGGCCAGGCCTCCGGGTCGTCGTCATGCGTGCCGTCGCTCTCGGGGATCACCTCGCGTAGAACGAAATCCGTAGCCCCTTCGGCAAGCTCTTCATCCGCCGGCCCGTCGATCGGCAACCCGCCGTCCTCGATCTCATAAAGCGCCTCCAGCCGGCCGGCATCGGCGAGCGCGGCAAGATCCTCAGAGCCGTTGATATGACGCTCTCCGATAAAGATCTGCGGTACCGTCCCAACTCCGGAGAAATAAACGCTCGCATCCGCATTCCGCGCATTCGCGGTGATGTCGAGCGTCTGGTAGGGCAGGTGATGGGCGTCGAGCGCAGCCTTGGCGCGGGCGCAGTAAGGGCAATCGGGCTTGGTAAAAACGAGGATGCTCATGGCTCACTCCTTTGTCGTGCATCGCAAAGGCTACGCCTCCACAGCGTTCCCAAAAAGCGCACAGAATGAAACTGGACGTTCCGGAAACGGAACGATAGGCTTGCACCATGACCCAGCATGAGTTCGATCCCCGCGATTTCGATATCGAGGACGTCTGCACCTTCGGGCTTATTGCTGCCGCGGGCGGGCTCTCGGCGGCGGCCCGCAGGTTTGGCCACTCCAAGGCCTCGCTCTCGCGTTCGCTCGCCCGGCTCGAAGCGGCTGCCGGGTCTCCGCTCTTTGACCGAATGGCCCGGGGGCTGAGGCTCACCCCGCTCGGTGAAACCCTGCGCCCCGCCGCCGAAGCTGCCATCGAAGCCTCGCGCCAGGCCGACGAAGTGCTCCGTCGCGGCCAGAGCGAGCCGAGCGGCCCGCTTCGGGTCGCCGCCAGCGCACTGCTCGGCGAGCACATCCTCGCCCCGGTCCTTGCGGAGATCGCACGGCGCTACCCCAAGGTACGCACCGAGTTACGCGTTTCGAGCCTCGGCCCCGACCCGCTTGCGGAAAATCTCGATGTCGTTCTGCGGCTGGGGCGACCTCACGAACCCCATCTCGTCGCCAAGCGCGTGCTCGCAAGCAACCTGGCGCTGTTCGTGCCCGCAGCGTCGGAAATAGGTCCCAACGACATAGGGGCCATCGCCGCTCAAGGCCGCCTCGTCGTCGATGTCGAGGGCGTGCCACAGAACTGGGAGCTTACGAACGGCAAGGAAACGCTCGTTCTCGACAGTCCGCCGCGCCTCGTCGTCGAAGACCCGGCGGTTGCCGTGAGCGTCCTGAGGGCAGGCGAGGGTATCGCTTTCCTGCCGCAGCTTTATGGCGAACATCTTGTCAGCGCCCAAACGCTCGCGCGCGTCCTGCCCGATTGGTCCGGCCCGGTCGTCGAGGTCTATGCTTCCATGCCGCCCCGCCGCGCTACTGTGCCCGCCGTGCGGGTCTTTCTTGATACAATGGACGTGCACATCCGGCGGCTTAAGGCATCAATCGAGGCGTAGAGACGTCTTTTTCATGGCCTGCCCGGGAAGACATGCGGGGCATTGTCATGTCGGATGTCTCCTTCCTGTCAATTATGATCGGATATGAGAGCTTCTTGATTGAAAATGACGGTTCTCTCGCTAAGGTGCTGGCAACAACGGGGAGGCAGGTCTGGTCCACATGACGGAGGTAACGCACACCGGCACGATTGTGGTTATCGATATCGGCAAGACCAATGCCAAGCTCGTCGCGCTCGACGCGGCGTCCGGAATGGAAATCGAAACCCTGCGCCGTGGCAACGCGCCGGTTGCATCCGGCCTTTACCCCCATTGCGACGTTGATGGGCTCTGGACCTTTATCCTCGATGGCCTCAAGTCCCTCCATGCCCGCCATGGCATCGGTGCCATCGCCATTACCACCCACGGTGCCACCGCCGCGCTCCTTGCCGGAGACGCTCTCGCCATGCCGGTACTCGACTACGAGCATACCGGCCCCGAAGAGACCGCCGCCGACTATGATGCCATCCGCCCGGATTTTGTCGAAACCCTCTCGCCGCGCCTTCCCGCAGGGCTCAATCTCGGCGCCCAAATCTTCTGGCAGGCTACCGCTTTCCCCGAAGCCTTCGCCGGCGTCACCGCCATCATTCCCTATCCCCAATACTGGGCTTTCCGTTTGACGGGCAGGATCGTCTCCGAGCGCACGTCTCTGGGCTGCCATACCGATCTGTGGAACCCCGTCAAAGCCTGCTATTCCAGCCTCGTCGATCATATGAACTGGCAGGATTTGCTCCCCGAACCCGGCGCCACCACAGACACGCTGTCCCCCCTGCGCCCCGAAATCGCCGCCGCCACCGGCCTGCCGGAGGTAACGCCTGTCTCTTGCGGCATCCACGATTCCAACGCCTCCCTCGTTCCCTATCTCAGCCACCAAGAGACCCCGCTCACCGTCGTCTCCTCGGGCACCTGGACAATCGCCATGACCCTTGGCGGCACAACCGGGCGTCTCGACCCGGCTCGCGACAGTCTCGCCAATGTCGACGCCCTGGGGCGCCCTGTGCCGACTGCGCGCTTTATGGGCGGTCGGGAATACACGCTCATCGCCGGAGCGAACGCCCCCCAACCGACGTCCGCAGACGCGATTGCCGTTATCGAAACCGGCATCATGGCTCTGCCTTCCTGGGTTGAAGGCACCGGCCCGTTCCCGAATGGCAAAGGCGGTTGGCACGGCAATGCCGACGCTCTGACACCATCGCAACGCGCTGCCGCGGCGAGCCTCTACCTCGCGCTGATGACCTGCGAAACGCTCACACTGGCGGGGCAAGGAAGCGACATCGTCATTGAAGGTCCGCTCGCCCAAAATACCGTCTATTGCTCCACCCTCGCCGCCCTGACCGGAGTCCCGGTCCGCCCCTCGCGCGATGCGACCGGCACGGCCAAGGGCGCGGCGATGCTCTTGACCGGCCTTGGCAGAGGCACTGCGCTACCCGATCCGGTTACGCCGTTCGACCATCCGCAAATCGGAGCCTACGCGAGAGATTGGCGCGCCCGCGCGCGTTAGCGCCTCCGCACAGAGGAATTGATGCATGAGGTTGCCCGCCACCCTCTCCCTCCACTCCGCCGTCATCACCCGAACAAGCCGGGTGATGACGGGGAGGGAGGAAGCAAAGATCAAACCGTCAAATCCTCCGTGCAGACGTGCTATTGCGACGGCAACTCGATCCCGTTCTCGTCCAGCATCTTGCGCACATGCGTGGTCTCGCCGCTCGCCATCGAGGCGTTTGCCGCGATCCCCGTGAGGATCGACCAGGCCCCGTCCACATGGCTCGAACTGCGCCCGTAAAGGTCCGGATCCATCCCCTCGGGATCGAACAGATACCCCAGCATCACCGGATCGGCACCACCATGATCGCCCGTGCCTTCCCAGACGCCGATCTTCTCGGGCGCCTTGCCCGCCACATGCAACGTCGTAGTAATCGCATCCTGGGCCGGTCGTGCCCGCTGCCCGCCGAACACCCCATGCACCTCGACATGCTTGTGCACCAACTCGCCCTTGGTTCCATGGAACCGGATTTCGAGCCCTTCCCAGGGTGAGTAAGCGCACAGCGTATAGTTGAGCATTGCACCGTTCTCGTAGCCCACCTGCACCTGCATGGTGTCCTCGATGGTGATGTCGTCGGCAAAAACGCATTTGTCGCGCGCGTACCCGTCGAACTCCTCCGCATCGAGATAAAGCGCCTTGAGCGCCGCGTCGCTCTCAAGGTCCATGCGGAAGTCGCACTTCTTGGCAACCGGACACGCGTAACACCTCTCCCCATGCCCGGAAAGTCCCAGGGCCTCGGCCATTTGCGGCGTATAGAACGCCAGCCGTCCATTAGCCGAAACGCTCTTGGGCGAAGACCCCAGCCACCAGTTCACGAGATCGAAATGGTGCGTCGACTTATGCACCAGAAGCCCACCGGACTTGTCCTTGTACCGGTGCCAGCGCCGGAAATAGTCCGCCCCGTGCACCCGGTCGAGGTGCCAGGAAAAATCCACCGCCACGATATCGCCGATGGCGCCCGATTGTAGCAGGTCTTTGATCTGCGTGCGGGCAGGGGTGTAGCGATAGTTGAATGTGACGGTAACCGACTTCCCGGTCTCCTTCTGCGCATCGATGATCGCCTTGAGCCGCGACAAATCCGTCGTCATCGGCTTTTCAGTCATCACATTGCACCCGGCCTTCATCGCCGCCACGATATATTCGTGGTGCAGATAGTCCGGCACGGTCACCACGACGGTATCGGGCTTCTGCTCATCCAGCATCTGCCCGAAATCCTCGGCCTTGTAGGTCGCCACCCCGTTGCCCGACTGGTCTGGCACCGTGCTCGCCGACAGTGCAAGGCGTGCGTCGTTCGTGTCGCACAGCCCCACGAGCTCGCTCGTTTGGTCGTAGGTTTCGGTAATGGCGCCGCGGAACATCTGGTGCCGCGCGCCGGTGCCAACAATAGCGTATCTCACAGTACCCAGCCAAAAACCCCGGAGTCCGAAGCGGTTCGGCGTAGCCGAATGAAAAGCTCCGGTGAAGCTTTTCAAGTGCGCGGACGCCCAATGCGCTATGCGCGACGAGACTCGCTTCGCATTTCTATAATCAGTATGAGACGCGTCTCGCCGCATACCGTCCAAGCTCAATGAAACCCGAGGCGCACGCGCCGTCGGACGATAAGCCGTGCCCACCACCTATACCCGGTTTCCTTGGAAGCCGGCTATACTTGACACAAAGGCCGGACATATGACCGCATGAGATCCAGACGTGACATCAAAAAAAGACACTTGCAAGACGGGGCCGTCCGCATATGCCCTGGGTCGGCACCTCGTTGTGGAGAGACGTGATGAGCCAACGCGATCCCGAAGTCGCACGTTTCCTCAATACGGTCGAGCCTGCCCAAAAGCGGGCGGATTGCGAAAGCCTGATCGCGCTCATGGAAAAGCATACCGGCAAGCCTGCGCGATTGGTTCCGGGCAATATGATCGGGTTCGGGCGCGTGAAATACCGCTATCCGTCCGGACACGAAGGCGAAACCTTCCTCACCGGTTTCGCGCCCCGCAAATCGGCGCTGACGCTTTACGTGCTTTGGTACCAGCCAGAGGATGACGAACTGCTCGGCAAGCTGGGAAAGCACAAGCGTGGCAAGGGATGCCTCTATATCAACAAGCTTTCGGACGTCGACATGGACGTTCTCGAGCAGATCATTCATCGTGCCGCCACCGATCTCGATGGTCGGCATATTGTCGCGCATCTGGAGGAGTAAGTGGAAATGTGGCTGTTGATCGTTGGACTTGTTCTGTTCCTAGGCGCGCATTCGGTACGCATCGTTGCGCCGCAATGGCGCGATGCCCAGGTTGCGGAGCATCCCGGCGCCTTCAAGGGCGTCTATGCCCTCGTTTCCCTCGCCGGCCTCGTCATTATCATTTGGGGCTTTAGCCTTGCCCGGCTGGAAACGACCTTTCTCTTCACGCCGCCGAGCTGGGGCGTTCACGCTGCCTCGCTCCTTGTCATCCTCGGCTTCATCGGTATCACTGCTGCCTACCTGCCCGCGGGACGGATCAAGGCATGGCTCAAGCACCCGATGGTTGTCGGCGTTGCACTTTGGGCCGTCGGTCACCTCCTCGCCAATGGCGATCTCGCCTCGCTGCTGCTCTTTGGCGCCTTCCTCATCTGGGCCATCGTCGACCGCATTGCCGCAGGCCGTCGTCGCGAGCCCGTACCCGAGGCCGGTCCGATCACGAACGACATCCTTGCCATCGCAATCGGCACGGCTGTCGGCCTCGTTTTCGCGCTCTGGCTCCACGCCCCGCTGATCGGCGTCGCACCGTTCGCCTAAGGCCCCGTCGCAGTGATTTTGACAAGTTGGCGCACCTGTTTGAGGTACGACCTTACCGTCCGCACGGCTTCCCTTCTCCCCTTGAGGGAGAAGGTGGGCTTTCGCGAAGCGAAAGGTCGGATGAGGGGTGCGCGGCTGTGGCAAAGCTCCGCTTTTGTGCTGTTCGCAACGCCGCAGGCACCCCTCATCCGACCGCTTCGCGGCCACCTTCTCCCTCAAGGGGAGAAGGGAAACCGTGCGTGTGACCCGGCACGGCGCGCCACCGACACCCGCGTGAACCCGTCAAACCCCTATCTACAGTCGATGACAGGCCCTAAGGCCCTGAAAACCGCCTCCTTTCAATTGCAATCCGGGCGCGCCGCCACTATTGTCCGCCGGACTTTTGATGGCGGCATTGTGCCGGACGTAAACCGATAGGGCTTTCCCAATGAGCGACGACTCTTTTCTCCGCGAGGTCGAGGAAGAACTGCGCAGCGATAAGATGCGCGCCTTCTGGCGCAAATATGCACCCTATATCATCGGCGGAGCCGTCCTGATCGTCGTTCTCGTTGCGGCCAACGAAGCTTGGAACTGGTGGCGCGCCTCGACGGCCGCCGCCGCGTCCGACCGCTATTACGCCGCCGTGGATCTCGCCGCCCAAGGCGACTACCCCGCTGCAGAGGAAGCCCTCACCGCGATCGTCGCGGACGGCCCGCGCGGCTATGCCGTTCTCGCGCAATTCCGCGAGGCCGCGGTGCAAAGCCAGCAAGGCGATTCCGCCGGCGCGCTTGCGACTTACGACGCGCTCGCCTCATCGCTCGATTCCCAGCGCCTGCGCGAACTTGCGCTCCTTCTCGGCGGTTACGTCGCCGTCGATACGGGCACGGTTGCCGATGTCCAGACCCGAGTTGGTAGCCTCAATATCGCCCAGCACCCCATGCGCAACCTCGCCCGCGAGGCGCTTGGGCTGGCGCATTACAAGGCCGGTGAGTACGGCCAAGCCCGCGCGCTTTTCGAAGAAGTCGCCGCGGACGCCAACGCTTCGCAGGACATGCAGGTGCGCGCCATGGTCTATCTCGAGCAGCTTGCGGCCGTGGGCGCGGAGGTCTCCGAGGAAATCTTGCCTCTTGATGGTGAAACTGCACCCGAAGAAACGCCCGCCGAATAAGGCCTAGCGCCTTGCCTCACCTTAAATGACGGACTCAACCCGTCATTTAAGGTGAGGATAACAAGGCCACGTAGACAGAAATACACAAGGACCAAACGCCATGAGCGTCACCGTGGCCATTGTCGGCCGCCCCAATGTCGGCAAGTCCACGCTGTTCAACAGGCTCGTGGGCCGCAAGATCGCGCTCGTCGACGATACCCCCGGCGTCACCCGCGACCGCCGGGAAGGGCAGGGCCGCATCGGCGATCTCACCTTCACGCTCGTCGATACCGCCGGCTATGAGGATGCGAACGACGACAGCCTCGAAGCGCGCATGCGTGCGCAAACGGAAATGGCGATCGCCGAGGCCGACATCATCCTCTTCATGATCGACGCCCGCGCCGGTGTCACGCCCACCGACGAGCATTTCGCCCGCCTCCTGCGCCGCGCCGACAAGAACATCCACCTCGTCGCCAACAAGGCCGAGGGCAAGGCCGCCGAGCCGGGCCTGATGGAAGCCTATAGCCTCGGTTTCGGCGAAGCCATCCCGCTTTCCGCCGAGCATGGCCTCGGGCTCGCAGACCTCTACGCGATCGTCTCCGAGGCGGTCGAAACGCAGGAGGAGAAAAAAGCCGAAGCCGCGGCTCCGAAAGAAACCGACTACGACATGGCGCACCGGCCCGTCGTCGATGTGGATGTTCTCGAAGACGAGGGCGAGGACCAGACGGGCGATACGGCGCCTATGCGCTGGGATCCCAACCGCTATCTCAACGTCGCCATCATTGGCCGGCCCAACTCGGGCAAGTCGACGCTCATCAACCGCATGGTGGGCGAGGAACGGCTGCTCACCGGTCCCGAGGCCGGCATTACCCGCGATTCCATCATGGTCCCCTGGGAGTGGGAGGGGCGTGTCATCAACCTCGTGGACACCGCCGGCATCCGCCGCAAGTCCCGCGTCCAGCACAAGCTTGAAAAACTATCCGTCTCCGACAGCCTGCGCTCTATCCAGTACGCCGAAGTCGTCGTCCTCCTTCTCGACGCGACGATCCCTTTTGAAAAGCAGGATCTCCAGCTTGCCGATCTCGTCGAGCGTGAAGGCCGCGCCATGGTGATCGCGGTCAACAAATGGGATTTGATCGAGAACAAGAACGCCAAAATCCTCGAACTGCGCGAAACCTGCGAGCGCATGCTGCCGCAATTGCGGGGCATCCCGCTCGTCACGCTTTCGGGGCTTCAGGGGCGCAATATCGACAAGCTGATGAAGGCGATCTTCGATATCGAGCGCGTCTGGAACGTCCGTATCCGCACCGCCAAGCTCAACCGCTGGCTGGCGGACATGATCGAGCACCATCCGCCCCCGGCGATCTCTGGCCGGCGCCTGAAAATCCGCTACATGACCCAGGCCAAGACCCGCCCCCCGAGCTTCATCATCTTCTGCTCACGCCCTGAAGCGCTGCCAAAGGCATATCAGCGCTATCTGATCCACGGCCTGAGGCAGGACTTCGGCCTGCCCGGGACGACGATCAGGCTCTGGGTGCGCGGCGGGAAAAATCCGTATGTGAAGGATGAAGGTGCCCGGTAAGGCGAACCTTACAATTTCGTAACCCGCTTTACATCGCCACATTGCCTGCCTATCTCGGCAAGGCCATGAAAAAGAACGTCTTTAAATTCCGCCGCCTCAAATGGGGCGACCCCGAAGAGAAGTTCAAGATGCTGCCCGAGGATACCGCGCCACGCGAATGCGGCGACCGGCGGTCGCAGCCGGCAATCGCCTCGATGTTGAACGACAAAATGCTCGTAGGCGTGGCGGTCGCTTTGGTTGTTCTGGCTGCGTTACTTTCGTTCTAGGCTAATCCCCCGAAGCGAAGCGCCGCTCCGGGGGCACCGGCAGGGCGGGGGCTATGCGGGCTTCCTGAATAGCTGGATTCCCCAGCTCATCTTGCCCGCATCTGCGGCTTTCACCCAGTTCTCCAGCCCCACGATCATCTTGTCGAGATAGGCCGTCGATGCGCCGGTTTCGCGTAGCGTATCGTAATTGGCGATCAGATCCTCGCGCACGCGCGCGTAATGCGTGCGCAAATGATGCACCATCTGCTCCTGCGCCACGATTTCGAAGCCCAGCTCTTCACCCGTCTCGCGATAGAACTCCATCGAGCCCAGATCCCTAAGCTCAAGCCGATCGTAAACCGGCTGCAGATCGGGGTCTCCCGGCGTCACGTCGTCCGCTTGCATGGGATCGGTGAAGATGAAATATCCGCCGGGCTTGAGCACGCGGTAGACCTCGGCGAGCACGCGCTCACGTTCGGCCGAATGCAGGATCGCATCCATGCTCCAGACAACGTCATAACTGCTATCCGGCTCGGGAATGTCCTCGAACGAGGCGTGCACGACCCGGATTTTGCCTCCGAACCCTTGCTGCTTGTTGCGCAGCCGGTTTGTATCGTTCTGGGTTTCAGAGATGTTGAGGCAAGTCGCCGTGCCGCCATATTGCCCGACCACCCGCCGCATGGCACCACCATAACCCGCGCCGATATCGAGAATACGGGTGCCCGGCCCGAGGGTAGGTACCATCCTGGCCATACGGTCGACGGTTCCGTCGCTCGCCACGCGAATATCGCGCGTTTCGTCGTAGCATCCGATATGCAGGTCCTGGCCGCCCCATACCGTGCTGTAAAACGCATCTGCATCGGCGCTGTCGTAATAGTCCTCGGCAACCTCTCGGATGTCCGCGTCGCCGCCGCCCCAGCGGGAGGGCTGCGTTATGGATTTTTCGCAGATATGAATGAAAAAGTCCGGGTCGTCTTCGGCGTATGTTTCCTGAAAATCCCCATATGTCCGAACCCTCTGGAAGCCCGCTTCGGCGATCAGCCGCCGCACATAGTTCTTGCGGACCGGGCACATGTTGAGCGTGTACTCTGCGCCATCGGGGAACGTGTATTTGAACCGCGCTAACCCCTCGTCGATATATTCAGGTTCCGCCTTCACCTTCTCGCCGGCATAATAGTATCTGTGCTTGGTCGAAAACCCGTGGTCGAGCATAGCGTCGTAATTGCGCTGGTCGAGGATCAGAATCCCGTCATGCTTGAGCGCGGCATAGAATTCCGCCAGCGCACGCCGGCGGTCTTGCTCTGTGTGCAGGTGCGTAAAGGAATTCCCCAGACAGATGACCGCGTCATACTTGCCGTTGATGTCGCGGTTGAGCCAACGCCAGTCCGCCTGCACGGTGTTGAGGATGAGGCCGCGCGCTTGCGCGTTTTCGAATGCCTTGGCCAGCATCGCAGCCGAACCGTCCGCGCTGATCACCCGAAATCCGGCCTCGCTCAGCCTTACCGAATGAAAACCCGTACCGCTCGCTACATCGAGCACGCTTTCCTTCCCCCGCGCGCGCAACACGTCGATAAAGAATTGCCCCTCGCTTTCGGCCCGCGCGTCCCAATCTATGAGTTCGTCCCATTTCTCGACGAAACTCATTACGTATTCGCCGCGATAGAGATCCGTTTCCCTGTCTTCGAGCGGATCAGCCCCATAGGCCTGGCTTTCCATATGGAGTTCAGCGTTTTGAGTGTTGAGGTCCGATTGCACCATGTCTCCCTCTCCGGTCTGGTTTCGATATGTCCTGCCCGCCCGTATCGCGCGAAGGGCGCAACAACAGGTGCCGCGAAACGGTAAATCCGCGGTTGGAACGTCAGCTCTGCGATGTTCTCGTGCCGGGTGCGGCGTTCCCGGGCCGGGGACGTGTTTGCACCCTGCGGGCTCATCACGCTACGCCGGATCGCAAGCCACGAATCGGCCCTCGTTCGAACAGGCGCAGCAATGCATCAGGTCGCGGCAAAAAGGCATCCATATCGCATGGGCACGCGGACACGGATGGCTGCCGCAGGATGGTTAGATAGGATAACCGCGGAGCCCGGTATTACAAGGGGTGGGGAATGTAGTTTGGTGAATCGAAGGACTGGACACACCCAAGTCCTTGAGACTGCTTCGGATAACGGGCCGAAAAAGTTTCCCTAAACGAAGTTTCTGCGCCGGTCTAAAGTGGCTCTTCGCCCTTCAGCACATCCACCCGCATGCCGGTCTTCCCATAAGCCGGGGAGATGAGATCGACCATTTTGGGCGCGATCTCGTCGGGCGCAGGCAGGGTCATCGGGTCTTCACCTGGCATGGCCTTTGCGCGCATCGCTGTGCGCACCTGGCCGGGATAGAAGATGTTGGCCTTCACGTTGGTGATCGCCATTTCGCCCGCATAGGCCTTGATCATCGCATCGAGCGCGGCTTTGGTCGCTGCATAAAGACCCCAATAGGGCTTGGCCGAAAGTGCGGCCCCCGAGGAGACGAACACCGCGCGCCCGGCATCCGACTGGCGGAGCAACAGATCGAGCGAGCGCAGCAAGCGGTAATTGGCCGTGACGTTCACCTCGAAAACCTTGGCGAATTCCTTTGGCGCGATGTGGGGCAGGGGGGTCAGCGTTCCCAGAAGTCCCGCATTGCCAATGAGCCCGTCGAGCTGTCCCCAGCGCTCGAAAATCGCCGCGCCCAGCCGGTCGATGGCCTCGCTGTCGGTCAGATCGAGCGGCACCAGCGTGGTCGACGACCCCAGCGCCTGAATATCGTCGTCCAGATCCTCGAGTCCGCCCACCGTGCGCGCCACGGCAACGATATGTGCGCCGCGCGCGGCTGCGTTCTTTGCGGCGGCGTAACCGAGCCCCCGCGAAGCGCCTGTAACGAGGACGACGCGGCCTTCGAGGTCTTTTTCGGACATTAAACGGCTTCTCTCAGCATAGAAATCTGCTTGGGATCGTTCTTGCCACGATCCTGGAGATCGGTGAGCGGCGTGGGATAGTCGCCAGTGAAGTAGTGGTCGGTGAACTGCGGTTTCTTCGGATCGCGCTTCTCCCCGCCCACGGCGGTATAGAGCCCGTCGATCGAAAGGAACGCCAGCGAATCCGCACCGATATAGGCGCACATATCCTCGAGCGTTGCATACTGGTTGGCCAGAAGCTTGTCGGGGTCCGGCGTATCGATGCCGTAATAGTCCGAATGATAGATCATCGGGCTCGCCACGCGGATATGCACCTCTTTAGCGCCCGCATCGCGGATCATCTGCACGATCTTCAGCGAGGTGGTTCCACGCACGATGGAGTCGTCGACAAGCACGACCCGCTTGCCCTCGATCTCGTGGCGGTTGGCCGAATGCTTGAGCTTGACGCCCAGCGCCCGGATCGATTGCGTCGGCTCGATGAAGGTGCGGCCCACATAGTGGTTGCGGATGATGCCGTACTCGAACGGGATGCCCGATTGCTGCGCATAGCCCAGCGCCGCCGGCGTCCCGCCATCGGGAACCGGCACCACGACATCCGCCGCGACGGGGGCTTCCTTGGCGAGGTTGATGCCCATCTTCTTGCGCGCAGCATAGACAGAACGGCCGGAAACCACCGAGTCGGGGCGCGCGAAATAGACATATTCGAAAAGGCACATCCGCTCGCGGCGCGGCTTGAACGGCTTGTAGGATTCGATCGTGATCTCGCCGTTCTTCTGGATTTCGGCCACGACGATCTCGCCATTTTCCACGTCGCGCACGAACTTCGCGCCGATGATGTCGAGCGCGCAGGTTTCCGATGCAAAGATCGGCTTGCCGTCGAGGTCACCCAGAACCAGCGGGCGGATCCCGTTGGGATCCCGGGCGCCGATCAGTTTGGTGCGCGTCATCGCCACCATCGCATAGGCACCCTCGATGGCACCAAGTGCGTCGATGAACCGGTCTGCCGATCCGGTCCGCTGCGAACGGGCGATCAGATGCAGGACGACCTCGGAGTCCGACGTCGACTGGCAGATGGCCCCTTGGGCAATGAGCCGCTTTCTAAGCGCCAGGCCGTTGGTCAGGTTGCCGTTATGCGCAATCGCGATGCCGCCAACCTCGAGTTCGGCAAAAAGCGGCTGCACGTTGCGCAGCACGGTTTCGCCGGTCGTTGAATAGCGCGCATGGCCCATGGCCATTTTTCCGGGAAGACGATTGAGCGTCGCTGGGTCCGTAAAGTGGTCGCCCACCAGTCCCAGATGGCGCTCCGAATGGAACTGCCCCCGGTCATAGGTCACGATGCCCGCGGCTTCCTGCCCCCGGTGCTGCAATGCGTGCAGGCCAAGAGCCGTCAGCGCGGCGGCATCGGGATGGCCCAAAATGCCGAACACGCCGCACTCTTCATGCAGCGTGTCGCCGTCGAGATCGAGAGACAAGCCGGTCAAATGGTCGAGGGTCGTCGCCAAAGCAGTTCACCGTATGCAAGAAGAAAGGCGTCACCTTGGGGCGAATTACGCCCCTCCCATGGTGAAGTCAACTCAACGTCACATTTCGAAGCACGTTCCGGGTTCAAAACGCGCCCACGTCAAACTCTACCATCCGCCAGCGCGGTCCACGGCATCAAAGCTGGGTGATCGAGCCATCCTCGGCGGGCGCCGGATCGGAGGTCGGCTGCTCGGGCACCTGCTGCGTGCCCTCCGTGCTCTCCTCGTTCGTCACCGCACCACCTTCGACGGTTTCGCCCAACGAACCGCTGCCCTGCAGGAAGTCGTTGACCTGCTCCTCGAGGTTCTGCGGCAGGAGCGAAATCAGTCCTTCGCCCAGCGCCTCCAGCGTCGGCAGGCTCTGCGCCTCGGCCGCCCAATCGGGCAAATTGTCCCGGCCACCCATCAGCCAGACGCCGAAAATCACAACGACAACGGCGATCAGAATGCCGCGCAGCGCGCCGAATACAAACCCCAGCGTCCTGTCGAGCGGCCCGAGCCGGCTGTCGGTGATCCAATCCCCTATCCGCATGGTCAAAAGATGCAGGATGATCAGCGCGATCAGGAAGCTTGCGACCACGGTCGCCACGTCCGCCCACAGATCGTCGTTGACATATTGGCGCGCGATATCGGGATGGTTGAGATACATCCACACCGCAAAACCCGCCGCGCCTGCCCATGTAACGAGCGAAAGCACCTCGCGGGTCAAGCCTCGCGTCGTCGCCAGCAGCGCCGAAATGAGCACAAGAATACCGACACCGATGTCGAACGCGGTCAGCATGGGATCTTCTCTCCAGGATTGCCCGACAAAACGCTTTGCCACCCGTGCGGCAAATAATTCTGCGCCTCGTTTAGCGTTTCTGTTGCATAAAGCCAAGTGTTGGCGAGGCTTTACGCGTCTTCACCCACAGGTTGGGCGTCTCCTTTGGCTGCAATGCGGCCAACCAGTGCCGCGAGCGCGGAAAATTCCTCCACCCGGACCCCGTCGGCTCGCTCGCCGTCTCCGAGCTTGGCGGTATGGACGATCCCGAAGCCCAGCTTGGCCGCCTCGCGTACCCGCAGGTTCGCATGGACCACCGGCCGTACGCCGCCTGAAAGGCTCACTTCGCCGAAATAGACCGCATCGGGCGGCAGCGGTGCATTGGTCAGCGAGGAAATCAGCGCCGCGGCAACCGCAAGGTCTGCCGCCGGTTCGTTGACTTTAAGCCCACCCGCGACGTTGAGGTAGATATCGTTCGCCCCGATCCTCACGCCGCACCGCGTCTCGAGCACGGCGAGCACCATCGAAAGCCGGCTCGAATCCCACCCCACGACCGCACGCCGCGGCGTGCCGAGCGGGGAGGGGGCGACAAGCGCCTGGATTTCAACGAGCACCGGCCGCGTCCCCTCTATGCCCGCAAACACAGCCGATCCTGCCGCTCCGGTATCGCGCTGATCGAGGAACAGCGCCGAAGGGTTCGGCACTTCGCGCAGTCCCGATCCGATCATCTCGAAAACGCCGATCTCGTCGGTCGCCCCGTACCGGTTCTTCACCCCGCGCAGAATGCGGTAGGTGAGCGACGTATCCCCTTCGAAATACAAGACCGCATCGACCATGTGTTCGACGACCCGCGGTCCGGCGATTTGCCCGTCCTTGGTGACATGCCCCACGATCACCACCGCCGAACCGGATTTCTTGGCGAACCGCGTCAGCGCCTGCGCCGAGGTGCGCACCTGCGTTACCGTCCCCGGTGCGCTTTCGATTCGTTCGGTCCAGCAGGTCTGGATGGAATCGATAATGACGAGGTCGGGCGCCTTGCCCTTTTCGAGCGTCGCGAGAATCGTCTCGACATGGGTTTCGCTGGCCAACTCCACCGGCGCCTCGGCAACCCCCAGCCGCGACGCGCGCAGCCGCACCTGCGCAATCGCTTCTTCTCCCGAGATATAGATCACCCGCTTGCCTTGGCTCGCCAGCGCGGCGGCGGCCTGCAGCAAAAGCGTCGATTTCCCGATCCCGGGATCACCTCCCACCAGCGTTGCCGAGCCCATCACGAAGCCACCGCCCAAGACCCTGTCGAGCTCGGAATTGCGCGTGACGATCCGGATTGCATCCTCGCTCTCGCCCGAAAGTGGCACCAGCTCCACTGGCCGCCCCGACGCCTTCGCCGATTTGGGTCCAGCGCCGACCCCCGAGGTCTCGACCTCTTCGACGATGGTGTTCCATTCCCCGCAGGCATCGCACCGCCCGGCCCAGCGGGGGGTGACGTTGCCGCATGCCTGGCAGATGAATGTGGATTTGAGTTTGGCCATGGCGGGTTCCGGTTACGTCAGGCCCATGTAACAGACAAACGGTGTCTCAACAAGAACAAATAAAGAACATGCGCGAGAAAGATGCCGAAATATGGCGCTTCAGTCCACCTCGATCCCATCGGGCACATTCACATACCGGCGTGGAAACCGTCCGTTGAACTGGGTGAGGATTTCGTAGCCGATCGTCCCGGCTGCCTCGGCCACATCGTCGATCCCGATCGTCTCGCCCAGGACCTCGACGGTGTCGCCCGCCCCGACGGGCGCCTCGATGTCGGTGATATCGACCGCCGTCATGTCCATCGAAACCCGGCCCACAATCGGCGCGATCTGCCCTCCGATCGCGACGGCCCCGCCCTTCTGGCCGGGCACGCCCGAAAGCGAGCGGAAAAGTCCGTCCGCATACCCCATTGCGATGATCGCAAGCCGCGAATCCCGCCGCAGCCGGTACGAGGCGCCATAGCCCACCGTCTCTCCGATGCGCGCGGATTTGGTCTGTAGCACCGGCACTTCCATGCGGATTACCGGGGCCATCGGGTTGGGCCGTCCGTTGATCGCGCGTCCGCCGTAAACCGCAATGCCGGGCCGCACCATCTGGAAATGGTAGTCCTTGGACGCCATCAGCCCCGCCGAATTGGCGAGCGAGGCGGGGATGTTGGGGAAATGATTGCGGAGCCCCTGAAACAGCCCGTACTGCTTGCGGGTCATTTCATGCTGCGGCTGGTCGGCGCAGGCGAGGTGGCTCATGATCATCTGCGGCTCGAACCCCGACCGCTTAAGCGCATCGGCCACCTGCTCAGCCTCACTCATCCTGAATCCGACGCGGTTGAATCCGGTGTCGAAATGCAGTGCCGCCGGTTCGGCCCTTCCGACACTCAGACAGTATTGCAGCCATTCTTCGAGTTGTTCGAGTGCGGCAAGCACCGGCATCAGCCCATGCTCTGCATAGTCCCGCGCCGTGCGAGGCAGGAGCCCGTCGAGCACGAACACATGCGCCTGCGGCACAGCCGCTTTGAGACTCAGCCCCTCGTCAGGCGTCGCAACGAAGAAAAACCGGGCCCCCGCCTTAAAGAGCGTGCGCGATACGGCCTTGATGCCGGTGCCATAGGCATCGGCTTTGAGCACGGCACCCGTCAGCGCATCTGCCGCAACCGTATCGAGCGCTCGCCAGTTCCGCGCGATCGCATCCAGATCGATCTCGATACCGCCGCCGAGCAATGTGCAATTTCGAATCATTGAACCCCAAGCGTTTTCAAGAAAAGTGGATACCACTTTTCAGGTCCGACCCTAAGGGCCGCGCAAGCGAAAACGCGACAAGACAAAAGACATGCCGCCGGTCACGAGACATGGACCAGCGTGGGGACAACTTCAAGGCATGGAGATATTTATCGTCGCAAGCTCACCCGAGAGCTGACGCACAGCCTTTATCGCCTCGCGCTCGGCGTCCTTGAGCTCGGTCCCGAACGGAACTTCGAGCCCGAGGCGTTTGGACGGATCGTCCGCCCAAACGAACGAGACGTAAGACTTCCTGGCGCCAAGGTCGTGGCTGAGATGGGTGACGGTGAGCTTGCTTGCCATGATTAGGTTCCCAAGTGCAATTGTGCTGAACTGTCCCAAGGGTTGATAATAGGAACGCCGGTTGTTTCGAAATCGGCAATATTCCGCGTAACAATGGCCATCCCATGAACGATGGCTGTTGCGGCTATGAGGGCATCCCGTTCGGGCATGGGGGCCGGCACATGCAGCTTGGCGCAACGCAGCGCAACCGCGGGATCGACGGACAACGTCCGCTCGGAAAACTCCGGCAAGACATGGCTTTGCATCCACGCGCGGAGTAGTGCGCCCTGATCGGCATCTTTCCGTTCCAATCGAAGAATGCCCAACTCCAGTTCCATAAGCGTAATCGCCGACACATAGAGATCGGACGCATCAACGCCTTCCGACCATGCGGCGACGCCAGGCGCTGCCTTTCCGAACCGGACCTTGCGGAGCTCGGAAACGACATTGGTGTCAAGCAGGAGCATCAATCGAAATCCGCGGCGTTCGGAAGCTCCCGAGACCGGGGAAATTCAATATCGATATCGGCGGCGCCGGGCATGGCTAGCGCATCGGCAATATTGCGCCGCTGCTTGGTGAGGCGTTGATACTCCTCAATGCTCATAAGCACATGCGCAGGCTTGCCACGGTCGGTGATGAACACCGGACCGTGCTTGGCCGCCTTCTTGGCGCGGCCGATATCGTGATTGAGTTCGCGGCTTGTGAGTGTGGTGATCGGCATGAGAGTTCCCACCAGAGTCGAATGTAGTTACATTACTACAACGTTGGGGGAGCTACAAGCGTAGGCCCCAAGCTACTCAAACCGCTCGGGCAGGTAATCCTCCCGCGCCAAATTCGAGAACCGCGTCAAATTCGCCTCGAAGTGCAGCTGCACCGTGCCGGTGGGGCCGTGGCGCTGCTTGGCGATGATGACTTCGGCGCGCCCGTGTACCTTTTCCATCTCGGCCTGCCATTCGAGATGTTCCTGCGTGCCTTCCTTGGGCTCTTTGTTCTTGAGGTAGTATTCCTCGCGATAAACGAACAGCACGACGTCCGCGTCCTGTTCGATCGAGCCCGATTCACGTAAGTCAGCGAGCTGCGGATGCTTGTCGTCGCGCGCTTCCACTTGGCGCGAGAGCTGCGACAGCGCAATGATCGGCACTTCGAGTTCCTTGGCTAGCGCCTTGAGCCCGGTCGTGATTTCGGTCAACTCCTGCACGCGGTTTTCACCCGCGCGCTTGGAGGAGCCCGAGAGAAGCTGCAAGTAGTCGACGATAAGAAGGTCGAGCCCCTTCTGTCGCTTCAGGCGCCGCGCCCGCGCCGAAAGCTGGGCAATCGAGATGCCGCCGGTATCGTCGATATAAAGCGGCACCTGAGCCATGAGGTTCGAGGTGTCCACCAGCTTGGCATACTGGCTTTCATGGATATTGCCGCGGCGGATATCGGCCGAGGAGATCTCCGACTGTTCGGCGAGAATACGCGTTGCAAGCTGTTCTGCGCTCATTTCGAGCGAAAAGAACCCGACGACCCCCCCATTGATCGTCTTCATATGCCCATCGGGCATCGGCTCGGATTTGTAGGCCTTGGCCACCGAAAACGCGATATTGGTTGCAAGCGAGGTCTTGCCCATAGCTGGACGCGCGGCGAGGATAATCAAGTCCGAGCGCTGCAACCCGCCCATGAGCCTGTCGAGATCGGTCAGCCCCGTCGCCGTGCCGGAAAGCGAGCCGTCGCGGCTATAGGCCTCGCCGGCCATATTGATGGCTTCGATGAGCGCTTGGTTGAAGCCCTGGAACCCGCCATCGTACCGGCCCTTCTCGGCCAGATCGAACAGCCGCTTTTCGGCTTCCTCGATCTGCTTTTGCGCGGACGTCTCCACATCCGCATTATACGCGGAGTCCATAACCTCTTCCCCGATCAGAATCAGATTCCGCCGGATCGCAAGATCGTAAATCGCCTGCCCATAGTCCGCTGCGTTGAGCACCGTCGTCGCCTCGGCGGAAAGCCGGGCGAGGTACTGCGCCATCGTCACGCCTTCGATGAGATTGTCGGGCAGGTAGGTCTTGGCGGTGATCGGCGTCGCGGTCTTGCCGGTGCGGATGATCTTGCCGCAGACTTCGAAGATCTCACGGTGGATCGGCTCATAAAAATGGATCGGCTCAAGAAAGTCCGAAACGCGGTAGAAGGCTTCGTTGTTGACCAGAATCGCGCCCAGCAGGGCTTGCTCCGCCTCGATGTTGTGCGGAGCCACTTTGATGCTGGGTTCAGACTCAGCCTGTAGGGGCGCAAGGCGCCGTACCGCTTCCATCACACGCTCTTGGAAAATAAGAAAGGCACGCTTTCTTAACCATCATCGCCCTGCACGGCGCAAGCTTGACGTGCAGGAAAAATGATACCTGATTCGCGGCCCTGTGAAGTGCGGGTAAAACTGGAATGGTTCATAGCAAAAAGGCCGGACGTTTGGTCCGGCCTTTTTGATTCGGTCTGGGTCGGAACGACGCCTTACGCGTCTTCCTGACGCTCCAGCTCTTCTGCTGCTGCGGCATCCTCGGCTTCGCTGCCTTCCTCGACACCTTCGCCCTCGCCCTCGATCAGCGTGCTTTCTTCCTCGTCGTCATAGCTCTTGACGGTGAGGTCTTCGCCGTGCGCCTGACGCTCGGCCTCGTCGGACGAGCGCGCGACGTTGACGGTCACGTGGATCGAAACTTCCGCATGCAGGTTGATGGTCACCTCATGCAGGCCGACGGTTTTGATCGGGCCGGCCAGATCCACCTGATTGCGTTCGATCTTGGCGCCGTCCGCGATCAGCGCTTCGGCGATATCGCGAGCCGAGACCGAGCCATAGAGCTGGCCGGTTTCACCGGCCTGACGCACCATGACGATGGTTTTGCCTTCGAGCGAAGCTGCGTTCTTTTCGGCATCCGAGCGGCGCTCGGCGTTACGCGCCTCGATCGCGGCGCGTTCGGCTTCGAACTTGGCGCGGTTGGCTTCCGAAGCGCGCAGCGCCTTGCCCTGCGGCAGAAGGAAGTTACGGGCAAACCCGTCCTTGACCGACACTTCGTCGCCGATCGTGCCGAGACGGCCGATGCGTTCAAGCAGAATGACTTTCATGATTTTTCTCCAATGCTGTCCCGCCGGGAGTGGCGGTTAGAGCGTCCGGACCATTCCGAAGCGCCCAACGCTGGCGGCGCACACGCGGCGCACCGCCAGTCAAAGCCTTATTTCACAGCGAACGGCAGAAGGCCAAGGAAACGCGCGCGCTTGATGGCACGTGCGAGTTCGCGCTGCTTCTTGGCCGAAACAGCAGTGATGCGCGAGGGGACGATCTTGCCGCGCTCAGAAACGTAGCGCTGCAGCAGCCGCACATCCTTGTAGTCGATCTTCGGCGCATTGGCGCCCGAGAACGGGCACGTCTTGCGGCGGCGCTGGAACGGGCGGCGGGTCTGGGTGGTGGTGAGATTGCGAATAGCCATTTCTCAAGAACCTTTCTTCTTACGACCGGCGCGGGCCGCGGGGTCCGCGATCGCCGCGGTCCGAGCGCTCGTCGCGCTTCTGCATCATCACCGACGGGCCGTCTTCGAGCGCGTCGACGCGGATGGTCATGAAGCGCAGCACGTCTTCATTGATGCGCATCTGGCGCTCCATCTCGGCGACGGCAGCGGCCGGCGCGTCGATGTTCATGAGCGTGTAGTGCGCCTTACGGTTCTTGTTGATCCGGTAGGAGAGCGACTTCACCCCCCAATATTCGGTCTTGGCGACCTTGCCGCCATTTTCCGAAAGGAGGTCGGAATAGGTCTTGGTCAGATCTTCGACCTGCTGCGCGGAAACGTCCTGGCGCGACAGGAAGATGTGCTCGTAAAGGGGCATTGAGTGCCTTTCGTTTAAGCGTTAGCAACGACACATCCATCGGCGCGGAGCCTCCTTGATGCCTTGCGAAAGGCCATCAAAGGTTCATCGAAAGAGCGGGAACACTGGAGGACGGACCACTTGACTACCGGTCCATTGGCGAAACAATACACCAACCCTCCGTTCAGCCCCCGGCCGGACGAATGCTGGGCGGTATCTATAGCGGGAAAGCGCGGAAGGCAAGGCAATTGTGAGGTTCCCGTACAATTGACCGGAATAGTCTCCAACGAGAACGCCAATGACACCCATCCCCAAACTCACGCGCACGGAATTCCTTGCGCTCCATGGCGTCGGACCCGGATCGCTTCCGCCGGTGCTCGACGCCATGGAGAAGGCGGGACTTTCATTTGCGGGTGAATAGCGCGTCCTCCACCGCGGACCGGGTGACCCCGATATCCTTGAGCTGCCAGTCCTCCATATCCTTCAGGTCCAAAAGTGCCTTCCGGTGCCTGCGCTTGCGCTTCCAGGCCTGCGCAAGATCGACGATTTTCGCGGCAGTTTTGCCGAGGCGGGAGGGGTGCTGCTCGGCATGGGGTTGGGCATTCGTCATGGTTGCCGTCAGCACAGCCTTGCCGATCCAGAAGAACGGGCTCCGTTCGATATAGCGATTACGCTCGATCATGGTCATAATCAAATCCTCTCGATTGATCATGACAAAACCATCGCTCATTTCGATTAATTGATCTAACGAATGTTTTTTGATATAAGCATCGAAATTTCTAATGATATGGAGGCGGGGCCTTGTTTTCCCTCGATCCGGACTTTCTGCGTACCTTCCTGGCGATCTCTGAAACCGGCAGTTTCGGTGCTGCCGGCGCGCGCATCAACAAGACTCAGTCAACTGTCTCGGCCCAGATGAAGCGGCTTGAGGAAATCCTTGGCGTTGCGCTTTTCGAAAAGGACGGGCGCCGCAACGTGCTCACCGCCGATGGCCGGAAGCTTATGGAATATGCGGCGTCCATGGTTCGCCTCAACGACGAGGCCGTAAACGCCTTCCGTCCGCCCGAGGTGAGCGGAACCATCCGTATTGGGGCCGTCGACGAATACGCCCAGGCCTTTTTCCCCGAGGCGCTTTCGACCTTTTCGGTCAGTCATCCGTCCGTTCAAGTCGACGTCATGACCGGCACCACCCGGCAGCTGCGTCCGAAGGTCGACGATGGCACGCTCGATGCGGCGATCGTCTCGTGCTATCCCGACGACGGGAATATGGAAACGCTACGCGTTGATCGTTTGCACTGGATCGGCGCGCCGGGACGCACGCTGCATTTCGAGGATCCAATCCCGCTTTCGACCTGGTCGGACGGCTGCTCATGGCGCGAGGCCGGTGTTGCCGCGCTCGCCAGGGCAGGACGGCAATGGCGCATCGCCTTTTCCTCTTCGAACGCATCGCTGCTCTCGGTCACCGTCCGCAACGGGCTGGGCATCACCATCGCCCCGCGCTGGTTCGTTTCCGAGGGCTTGACGATCCTTTCCGATCTGGATGCCCAGTGTCCGTTGGTCGATGCCAATATCGGCATCAAGCGCCGGGCTGGCAGTGAGGATGCCGCGCTTGAGACCTTCCTCTCGCACCTGCGCCGCCAGTTCGCTTCCCCGGCGGTTGCAGCGTAAATCCTGAAAGCTCGTCCGTAAGCACGTGAGCATCGAACCGCAGGAAAACTGCCATTTGCAGGCCGATATGGTGCTTGTGACGCAGTAGTCGCGAGTGTCATTGAGAATGACGGGTTACTGCATCCTCCCCTCCCGTCATCACCCGGCTCGTCCGGGTGATCCAGTCCAGCATCTGCGCCAGACACGGCATCATGAAGAGTCTTCCGCGCGCCAGACGGCGCGCCGCTGGATCACCCGGATAAACCGGGTGGTGAGTTGGGAAACCCGCCATTTTCAATGACGCTGGCCAGTAGGACTAAAAGCTCGTCCGTAAGGTGAGCCCGATATCGTGGCTGTCGTAGTCGTAATAGACGTTGTCCGACCAACTCCGTGTGTACTGATAATAGATCGATGGCATCACCGGCCCGATCGCGAATTCGCGGTGGCTGAGATCGATCTTTCCGGTCGCGAATGTGTCGACCTGATCCGGTCCCAACGAGAGCGGGGGCGGGCGGTTATGAAAGCGCCTCCCCAGCGTGCCTTCCAGCCCCACCAGCAGTCCGTCCCACAACAGCGTGTCGAGTCGCCCGCGCGCGCTCACCTCGAAGGTGCGCAACGCGGCATCGTCGGTGTGCTCGAACTCCACGTCGAGCGCCGTCGTCAGCGTCATCGTCTCGCTGAGAATGGTCGATAGCGCCACCGATCCATCGATCGCATAGCCGCTCCGGCGCGTGTCCTCGGGCCGTTCGAGCGCGGCGAAGGTCAACTCGAGCGCCAGCCGCTGCCGTTCCGAAAGCGCAAGCGACGCCCTGTTGCGCAGCCCGATTTCGGTAAGCGTATGCACGTTATCGGTCAATCCGATCCGTCCATAGGGTGCGGTCACATAGGTCGTGTCCGCGTCCCGCCGGAAGGTGAGCGGCAATTCGGCGGTGAAATAGGGCTCGAATTGCTTGTCGACGGTCGAATACCGGATGTCGGTCCGCAGTACGCCGGTCAGATAGAGATCGTTCGTTCCCCAGAGCCTTTGGGCGACCGCGCCCCCGGCCTGGAAGATCACCCCCGATTGCCCCCGGGCCTCTTCGGGGATGATCCAGGGCAGCCCCGGAATGAGCTCGCTTTGCGAGGTCTGCCGGTTCGCGTTCGAGGAGGGCACAACGTTGAAATACCCGCTCACCGTCGGGC
Source organism: Pelagibacterium halotolerans (assembly GCF_044811015.1). Classification (GTDB taxonomy): domain Bacteria; phylum Pseudomonadota; class Alphaproteobacteria; order Rhizobiales; family Devosiaceae; genus Pelagibacterium; species Pelagibacterium halotolerans_A. The sequence continues at coordinate 870,086 of NZ_CP085243.1, read as the reverse complement.
GGTACCGCGCTTCCTCGTTCTGGAGCAGTTGCAGCACCACATCGCGCTCCGGCCCCGGCGGCATGACCCCCGACAGCGCCCGCAGCCGCTCGGCGGCAACCTCATTGCGCCCCAATTGGCTGTGGCAACGGTAGGCGATCATATAGGCGGGAGCGAAAAACGGGATCGCGGTGATCACCGCATCGGCGAGCGTCGCCGCATCTGCGCACCGACCCTCTGTCTCGAGCCGGGAGGCGGCGACGAAGGCCGCAAGAATATCCCCGCGCCCTTCTCTGGCATCAACCTGCCGCGCGAGTGCCTCTGCCTGCACGAAATCATCCTCCGCCATGGCCTGGATAACGTCGGTAAGCGTTTGCGCATGTGCCGGGGGCGTGCACAAAATGAAACTGGCGAGGAGCGCGGCCAAAATGCCCGATTTGATCATATTTGTATTTCCCTTTACCCGCCGGTTAGCGCTGATGCCTGGTGATCTGGCCATAGGTTTCGCATCCGCCGTTATCGTCGATAAACCCGGCAAGCCGAGGGCGGCGAGAGCAGCGATGGCAGGGAAGGGAATGCGGGGCACGCAGGTTCTCCCGATTATTTTTTGTCGTTGGAAAGATCTCAACTATTCGATGAGAACACAATGAGCGCTGGCTGGTGTTGTGGTCCGGCCAGTCAGCGCTCGATACGTGCTAATGCCAGCCGGCGGCATCCGCGATTGGGCAAATGGCTATCCCGTTACTTTTTGCTGCCGTAGAGGTAGCCAACGTCCGGCGCGCTGTCGCCAGTGATGATTCCAGCCATCTCCGCAGCATCGGGGCCATAAAAATTGCCCAATACAGTGTTTGTCGAGGGGTAGATATCAAACGAACTGGCAAAACTATTGCCTGAAATTGAGCCGATGCCGGCACCCGTTGGAGCGCCTGCAAGGTCTTGGATATCAAACGCGATCGTTCCGGAATCGAAATTCGCTGTCGCATCCAAAGAACCGGTGCTGGAAGCGCCAAGGTGCCACTTGCCGGCGTAGGAGGCCGTCTGGTTCGGCATCGCATCAGCCGCAGTTAGGATGCCAGCGCGAACGCCAAAAATGCTGGCATTGTGATCCAGGTTGACGTCCCCGACAGCGACATTATCGCCAACGATCAGAGTTCCGACCTGGTTATTGTCGGCGCTATCGTGGAACTTAAAGGTCGAATAGTTTGTGCCCTTGGTAGTACTGAGACTGAACAACGTCATATCATAGGTCGTGCCATCCAGGGTTACGCTCAGAGTTTTTGGGGCATTCACGGACCCAATTGTAGTGGACCCAGCCATAGTGATGTTCGCCGTGCCGTTTGCTACTGCACCTTGAGAAAGGCGGGTAGTCTCAGCGTTCACGCCTTCGGCGAGCTGTTCGCGGAAGGTTTTCTCCGTCGTCGGATCGGGAGGCGGCGTAGCGCCGCCGCCATTGGTGCCGCCGCCCGAAGTGGTCGAACAGCCGGCCAAGGCCAGACTCGCAATAACAGGAAGGGTAAGAAAGCGCAGTTGGGTCAAGAGCGTATCTCCGATGCTTGTACCCCTGCGAGGCCGGATATAGGACGGAATCGCGCATCGGATCAAGTAAGCCACCGGCACGCGCTTCGAGCGCAGCGTTTTTAGGTGCACATGCAGTAAACGGCTTCTACGTATTTACCCTGTCCCGCTCAGGCGGGCGGGCGAAGCAGCCCGGCCCGCCGTCTGTGCCTGGCTATCTCTGGTGTCCGTAAAGAACGCCGTAAGTCGGATTGCCTCCGAAAACTTCCTCTCCCTCTATGACCCCGGCCATTTCCTGGCCGGTGGGACCGTAAAATTTGCCAGCCAGTTCGTTGTTCGATGGGCTGCCGCTAATGTTGACATCGAAGTTTGTGGCGAAAGCGTTGCCCGAAATCCCGCCGGCACCTGAGCCGACAGTTGATCCGGAACTGTTCTGAATATCGATGTTCATCGACCCTGCATCGAAATCGGCGGCGGCCGCGAACACACCGGAATCTGTAGGATCGCCATCCGCATGTCTGACTTCCCACGCGCCCTCGTAAATAGCGCTCAGGAGTGGCAAGCCGCTCGTCGGCGTCTCGACGCCACCATGCATGAGGTAAATGTCACCTGTAACGCCGTCTTCCACACCGGCGATTGCCATGTACTGCCCGGCGATCAGCGACGCCGAATCGGCTCCACCGGCGAACCGGTAATCGATATACTCTTGGCGGTTGACCCATTGCGGGTTGGTGAACGGGGTTTGCGAGGTTCCCGGAAGCTCATAAACCTCGCCGTTGACACCGACTTCGATAAGGCTGCCGCTGCGGGTCATCGATACCTCAGCGGGCCCGGCTCCGACCAGATTGCCGACTTTTCCCACCGAGCGGGCGGACATCCCGCTGGCGAGCGCGTCATAGACATCCGTTGTGCCGCCGCCGCCCGACATAAAACTGCAGCCGGCCAGCGCCATGCTCGCGAAAACGGAAAGAGTGAGAGAGCGAAAATGTGTCAAAAATGCCTCCAATGCGATGCCCCCCGCCGCGAGAAAAAAGACGCGCTTTATGCGTCGGGTCAAGTCCGTTACGGAGGATTTGCTTCGAGCGGCGCTTTTTCCGGGGCGCACACGCAGCGAAATGATTCCAGCATAAGCGCCACGCCAGTTCTAAAGAGGGGCGCGCCAACGTGTGCCTCCCGCAATTGGCCCGGTTTCCAGCGAAATCTGTCGAAACATCGTCGGGAAACGGTTCCGGCTCCGGCGAGTGCGATCCGGTTGAAGAGCATCCGGCGGCTGCCGCCATCGCCGGTGTTGCGCCTGGAAAAGAACAACCTCCACCATTTCGGTCTCGACAATGTGGAACCGCTATCCGCTTCATCGGCCAACAAAGCTACGTCGCGTCAATGGGTTATCCGAACCAACCGAATCTGTTCGCAAAAGCCTTGAATCAAGGTTTTAGCAAGTTGAATCAGTTTCCGATGTCGTCTTGATCAGAGAAATGAATGACTCGCCCAGCTGACAGGGCGGATATGCGGCCATAGAATGGCCACCAACCAAGGACACGCCTCACTCCATGAACAAGCCTGCCGCCCGCACCGCCCGTTCCGTCTGTCCGCACGATTGCCCCTCGACCTGCGCGCTCGACATCGACATCGTCGATGCAGGCACCATCGGCCGCGTGCGTGGTGCCAAGGACGACCCCTATACTGCTGGCGTCATCTGCGAAAAGGTCGCCCGCTACGCAGAGCGCGTCCACCATCCCGACCGGCTGCTCCATCCGATGCGCCGGACCGGCAGGAAGGGCGCAGGGCAGTGGGAACGGATTACCTGGGATGAGGCGCTCGACGAGATCGCTCGCCGTTTCCTCGAAATTGAGGTTGAGTTCGGCGCCGAAGCGATCTGGCCCTATTATTACGCTGGCACCATGGGCCATGTGCAGCGGGACGGCCTCAACCGCTTGCGCCGCGCCAAGGGTTACTCCGAGCAGTACGACACCATCTGTACCATGATCTCGTGGACCGGCTACATCGCCGGGACGGGGATGCTCACGGGCCCCAACCCCGAGCAAATGGCCGAAAGCGATGTTGTCGTCATCTGGGGTACAAACCCGGTCAATACACAGATCAACGTCATGACCCACGCCATCCGTGCCCGCCGCGAGCGCGGCGCGAAAATCGTGGTCGTCGATATCTATCACACCGCCACCATGGCGCAGGCCGACGTCCCACTCCTCATCCGCCCCGGCACCGACGGCGCTCTCGCGCTTGCGGTCATGCATGTCCTCTTGCGCGATAACCTCGCCGATATTGAGTTCCTTGAAACCCGCACCGATTTCGATCCGGGTTTCGCCGCGCACCTCGGCACCAAGACCCCGCAATGGGCTGCCGCGATAACGGGCCTCTCGGTGGAAGATATCGAAGCTTTCGCTCATCTCGTGGGCGCAAACCCCAAAAGTTATTTCCGCCTCGGCTACGGCTTCTCGCGCCAGCGCAACGGCGCGACCAACATGCACGCCGCGCTTTCGATCCCCGCCATGACCGGTGCGTGGAAACATCGCGGCGGCGGCGCCTTCCATTCCAACTCCGGCGCATGGGGTTTGGACAAGTCGTCCATCGTGGGGTCATCGTGGAAAAACCCCAATGTCCGCGCGCTCGACTTCTCCCGCATCGGCGCCATCCTCACCGGTGACACCAAAGCGCTCAAGAACGGCCCCCCGGTCAAGGCGCTTCTGATCCAGAACACCAACCCCATGGTGGTGACTCCCGATCACAACCTCACCCGCCAAGGCTTTGAACGCGAAGACCTTTTTACGGTTGTCCACGAGCAGTTCATGACCGAGACGGCACAGATGGCGGATATTGTCCTGCCGGCCACGACCTTTGTTGAGCATAACGATTATTATACCCGCGGTGGCCACACCCGTGTCCTTTTCGGTCCGAAACTGATCGATGCGCCCGGCGAGGCGCGATCCAACGATTGTGTCATTGAGGCCATCGCCGAAAAGGTGGGCGCGACCGACGCTGTGACCGGAAAAACCGACCGCGAGCTGGTTGCGGAGACCTTCGAAAAATCCGGCTATGGCAACCTCGACGAGATCGCCAAAACCGGCTTCGTCGATCGCGCGCTCCCCGACGAAAAGGCCCGCTTTTCCAATGGCTTCGGCTGGCCGGACGGCAAATTCCGCTTCAAGCCCGACTGGGAGGAAACCCGTATCAAACGCGGCACCGAATGGGTCTGCGATCCCGCCGAAATGCCTCGATACGCTGACTATGTGGACTGGAACGAGCCCACGAGCGCGAAACACCCCTTCCGCCTGACGACGAGCCCGGCCCGGACCTTCCTCAACTCCACCTTCGGTGAAACCCCCGGCAGCCAGAAGCGCGAAGGCGCGCCGTCACTGCTCATGCACTCCCAAGACGCTGAAAACCTTGGCCTTTCCGAAGGCAGCTACGTCACCGTCGGCAACCACCGCGGCGCGGTCGATTTGACGCTGAAACTCTTCGATGGCCTCCATCCCGGTGTCGTCGTCGCTGAAGGCCTTCACCCCCACAAGGCGCATAGAAAGGGCAGAGGAATCAATACCCTAATCGGCTCGGACCCCGTTCGCCCCTTCGGCGGCGCAGCCTTCCATGACGCCGCAGTCTGGATAAAGGCAACCAACGCGTGAGTGGCCTTACTGACCTCACAGGCGGCCCGCGGCGCCAGCGCCTTGCGGTCATCGACATCGCCCGCGGCCTCGCGATCCTCGCGATGGTCGTCTACCATTTCGCCTGGGATCTGGCCTACCTCCAGTTCATCGTGCTCGATCTGCGCGCTGAAATCGGCTGGGTGATTTTCCAAAAGCTCATCGTCGGCAGCTTCATCTTCTTGACGGGCATCTCGCTTGTCCTCGCCCACGGTGAAGCCATCCGCTGGCGCGCCTTCTGGCGCCGCTTCGCCTTGATCGTTGGCGCCGCGTTCCTGGTCACCGTCGGCACGCTTTTCTTCTCACCGAACGCCTTCGTCTATTTCGGCGTCCTCCACGCCATCGCGCTCTTCAGCCTGATGGGGCTGGCGTTCCTGCGCGCGCCGCTCTGGCTCGTCATCGCCCTCGGCGCCACCATCATCGTAACCTCGATCTCAGTCCAACACCCGCTTTTCGGTGAAAAAATCTGGTCCTGGATCGGCCTCTGGGATGAACCGCCTCCTGCCGAAGATCTCGTCCCTATCTTCCCTTGGTTCGGCGTTGCTCTCCTCGGTATCGCCTTTGCCCGCTGGGGCAGGGCCTCAGGCTTTTTCGACCGCCTTGCCACCATCCCGGCCGGGGGTGCCGCGGGTCGTGGACTCGCGAAAGCCGGCCGCTGGAGCCTCGTCATCTACCTCGCCCACCAGCCCATCCTCCTCGCCATCCTGATGGGCATCGCCGCGCTCACTAATCCCGGCGCCGCCATGCAGGCACGGCTTTTCACCCAAAGTTGCGAACAAAGCTGTCGGCAATCCGCAGGCGACGCAGCCTTCTGCACGGCTTATTGCGCCTGCGCCCTCGATGAGATCGAAGACAACGACCTCTGGCCGCTCGTCAACAACCCTTCCCGCACCCCCGACGAGGACCTGCGCCTCAACGAACTCGTCAACCAGTGCACGGCCGAGGTCGTCGAAGACCGCCTTGCACCGAGCGATTAGGCATATGTCGTCCAGAAGAAATACACCGTCAGCCCAATCCCGTAGACGATTACAAACCCCCGGATCGCTTTCGGCGGGACGAGATGCGAAAAATAGGCCGCAGCAAACCCACCGGCCACCGCTCCTGCCAGCGCCACCGATCCCTCGACCCACGCAAGTGATCCCGTCGCCGCAAACCGCACCACCGCCGTCACTGAGACGAGCGCCGAGATGAACAGCTTGAGCCCGTTCATCGCATGCACGTCCTCGAACCCCGCAAGGGCCAGATAGGCGAGAAGGATGATCCCGAGCCCGGCATTGAAGAATCCGCCATAAAACGAGATCGCCAGCAGAAGCGCCGCTAGCCCCAGCGCACCGGCCCGCGCTGCATGCTTAGCGCCGTTCGATCGCCCCCGGATCCAGCGATTGATCCGCTGCCCAAAAACATAAACCGTTACTGCGAACGCCATCAGCCACGGAATAATCGCCGCAAACTGAGCGTCGGAGGTCCGCATTAGTGTTTCCGCCCCCAGATACCCGCCAATGAGCCCTATTATGGCGTAAGCGATGAGCTTGTCCCGGTGAGGTGCGATATGCTTCCAATACCCCACCGTCCCGCTCACATAGCCGGGCAGGCACGCGTAGGTATTGGAGGCATTCGCCAGCACCGGTGGTACCCCGGCGAACAAAAGCGCCGGAAACATCACGAACGATCCGCCCCCGGCCAGAGAATTAATGGCGCCGCCGAGCACCCCGGCGGCAAAAAGCAGAATAAACGTCACGGCTTGATCTCTCAGTCAGACAGGCGAGCTATACGCTGCAGCGCAGCGATGTCCAGTGCCGGATTCGGCCAAGATTAGAGAACCAGTATGCAACGCATGACGGCCATGCGTTGACAAAACCCGCGCCCAGTCCTATCTCCCGCCTCGGTTGAAGCGCCGGCCGCCTGCGGGGCAATGCCCTTTGGTGAAGGCTTCCACGCCGCGAAATCCGCCGCGTGCCTACTATTCATCGTCCTCTCTCTTTCGGCGGTGCATGGCAATGCAGGCTCCCAGGCAGCAAATTTCCGCCGTGGAGAATGAGACGATGCGCAAACCGGCATCCTCACTGACCACGACCGACCTCAAGGCCGAGGCGCGCCAATATCGCGTCGACCAGGCCGAGGCCGGCCACCCCGTAACCCACAGCCAGGCACTCGAAATGGTCGCGCGCTTTCACGGCTTCCGGGACTGGAATACCGCTTCGGGTGTGCTGCCCGTCACCCGCGGCCCTGCCTTCGCGGTTGGCCAGCGGGTCAAGGGCCATTATCTAAAGCAGGCGTTCAAGGGCACCATTATTGGCGTTTCTGCGCTCGGATCGGGCGAAATGCACCGGCTCACCGTCCAGTTCGACGATCCTGTCGACGTGGTGACCTTCGATAGCTTTTCCGCCTTCCGCCACCGCGTGTCAATCACCGTCAACCGGGACGGCATCTCTCCGACTCGTACCAGCGATCGTGAACCGCATATGCGCCTTACGCCCGTTTCGTAGAACAGAAAACACCGGTGCCGCTTTTATCGCACCGGTGTTTTCCAAGCGGCCCCTTGCATTCATCGGCAAATAACGATGAAATGATCTTGAGCGCCTGTTCGGGCGCGACTCGATTTCCCATTGATCCACAGGAGCGGTCGACCTCTCATGACCACCCAGACCAAGCCCATTGAGCTTTATTATTTCCCCACCCCCAATGGCCACAAGGTCTCGATTATCCTCGAGGAACTGGAACTGCCCTACAATGTCCACCCGATCCACATCGGCAAGGGCGATCAGTTCAAGCCTGAATTTCTGGCGATTTCCCCCAACAACAAAATTCCCGCGATTGTCGATCCCGAAGGCCCTGGCGGCGAGCCGATTTCGGTTTTCGAATCCGGCGCTATCCTCAAATACCTCGCCGAGAAAATCGGCAAGTTCTATCCCACCGACCCGCGTGCCCGCGTCAAGGTCGACGAGTGGCTCTTCTGGCAGATGGGCGGCTTCGGTCCAATGCTTGGCCAGAACCACCACTTCGCGATCTATGCGCCGGAAAAAATTCCGTACGCCATCGACCGCTATCGCAACGAAACGCACCGGCTCTATGGTGTTCTGAACAAGCAGCTCGAAGGCCAGGAGTATATCGCCGGCGACTATTCCATCGCCGATATCGCCACTCTGAGTTGGTCGCTTGGCTGGGAGCGTCAGGGGATGGACCTTGCCGAATTCCCCAACGTTGCCGCTTGGCAGGAGCGGCTCAAAGCCCGGCCCGCTGTCGAGCGCGGCCTTGCCGTCAAGCTCCCCGAAGAGCAGCAGATGAACCTCGCCGAGGATAAGGGCGCCCAAAAGGTGCTCTTCGGCCAGCGCTAGGGTTGCGGTCAGATTTTCGACCTCCAATAGGTATGCCGGGACCCGCTCCCGGCTTGCCTTTTATGGCATTGCACCTTGTCATCTCGCGGTGTTTTCTTTTCTACAGAAAGCACGCGCCACGATGACGACAATGAGACAATCTTATGCCCTACGATGAACGTGCCGCCGTTCCGGTGCTCCCGACCCAAAAAGACCTCGATCTCGCCCGGCGGATCGCTCCAATCATTCGCTTCGCCGCGAACGAGCCGTTCCTCCCTACCAAAGCCGGCATCACGGTCCTAACCTCTCCCGCGGTCTCCCCCTCGGCGCCGCTCGACGTTACCTTTGAGCCCGGCGTGGCAAAGGTCGTTGAATACGCCATCTGGTGGGATTGGGACATTCAGCACCTTTACGAACTCGAGCATGTCTGGCTCAAGCTCGATGAAAACGACAACATCGTCGGCGTCGACGCCAGCGCACACGGCAAGCTCTTCCCCATGCACCGTGCGGACGGATCGTTGCCGATCGAAGAGGGGAGGGTGACGCTTTATTCCGAACCCGGCAAACACGCCTTCCACGCCGCCCCCGAACCCATCCGCGAGCGCGAGGTCTGGCTTACGGCCATGTGCACCTCGATGACCAGTGCGGGGCATGTCCTCGTCAATCATATGTTTGAGGATGTCCTCACCGGCATCACGCCCGAAGACCACCGTGCGGTCCGCCGCTATCTCCAGAACCGCGCCTTCGTGCCGTCATACGATTTTACGCAAGGCTTCGATCTTGCCGGTGTCGATTTCGTCTCCTGGCCTGATCTGCATGCCTTCATCGCCGCGAGGGTGCCGCAGGTTCTTGCGCAGGTGAAGGCCGACCAGCCGCTCATCAAGGCGGTGCTGCTCGACAGTGGCGACACCATGGTCGATGAAGCCACCGAGGTTCGGGACGACACCGATCATGTTCTGAAGGCAGACCTCATCCCCGGCGCGAAAGAAATGATTCAAGCCCTTGTAAAAGATGGCTATCGTATTGCGCTCGTTGCCGATGGTCTGGTCCAGAGCTTCGCCAATGTGCTGGGCCATCATGGGATCTCACCGCATTTTGAGGCCGAAATCATTTCCGAGGTGCAGGGCGTGGACAAGCCCGCAGCCAAGATGTTCGAATCTGCGCTCGAAGCCCTCGGGCTGACCCTTGACGATGCGGAACGCGTGGTGATGGTCGGCAATCACCTTGGGCGCGACGTCAAGGGTGCCAACGGTATGGGCATCACGTCGATCTGGCTCGACTGGGCCCCGCGCCGCCACAAGGTGCCAGCCGATCCCACCGAGCACCCGGATTACACCATTACCAATCCGAGCCAGCTTCCCGTCGTTCTCGCCGAAATCGAGTGCGCCATGGGCCGTGCGGCGATGAACCCGCATATGGCGGCTGCGCGACGCGCGGTGACCGAGCGGCTCGGGAGAGGGACGTGCCAAATGCAATCCAGCAAGGATGACGGTAGCTCCAGAAAGCCCCCGTTTGCATCATTCAGTTATAAGTATATTTACGTATAGAGATGGGATTTGTGTAAATCTTATTCCTCGATGAAGTAAGTATTTTATATATATTGGACTTCATGGTGTCGTAACCAATCAGGTGGCAGATTAACACGATGGTCGAGCCTATGGCTCCCTTCGAGTTATTTTTGCGAGAATTGAACGATGCTTCATATAGCTACAGTCACTATGGAAAACGGCGTGCAGAACGTGCCGCAGGCGCTGATGGGCGCGCGGGCGACCGTCGATACCGCGGACGCGGCGCATGTGCAGCTCGATGTCGCGGCCGGGGATGTGGCGGGCTATGTCCGCCAGGGCGACGATCTGGTGATCCACCTCAGGAACGGCGAGGTGATCGTACTGTCGGACTATTTCGACGACGGTGACCAGAACGTGCCGTCCCTCGAGACGCTCAACGGCGCGGGCGACTATGTGCCCGTCGATTTCGGTACCTCGGCGGCTGTGGAGGGCGTTCTGACGCCGTCCATCGGCGTGGCGGCGGGAGCAGCGGCAGCCGCCGGTGCCGCCGGCGCGTTGGGCGGGCTGGGCATGGCCGGAGTGGCCGGTCTCGGGGCGCTGGCGGTCGGGGGTGTCGTCGCGGTGGCCGGCGGCAGCGGGGGCGGCAGCGGCAACAATAATGGCGGCGGCACCGGCGCGCATGTGGCTGCGCCCGAAGTGGGGCAGTACGGCTCGGACACGGTTTCGGGGACCGGGACGCCCGGGGATACGGTCACGGTCACCAATCAGACGACGGGCGAGGTGATCGGGACCGGGACGGTGGATCCGGACGGCAAATGGTCGGTTACCCTCGATCCCAGGCCCAATGATGGCGATCAGGTCTCGGTGAGCGAGAAGGATCCGGACGGCAACACGTCCGGCACCACCGATGTGACGGTCGGCGCGCGCCGGCCCGAGGCGCCCGAGATCACCCAATATGGTCCGGACACGATTTCCGGGACGGGCACGCCCGGCGACACGGTCACGGTGACCGACGAGACGACGGGACAGGTTCTCGGCTCGACGACTGTCGGCTCGGACGGCAAATGGTCGGTGACGCCCGACCCCAAGCCGGGCGATGGCGACCAGGTTTCGGTGACCGGGAGCGATGCGAACGGCAACGACTCGCAAAGCTCCGGGGTCACCATTGGCACGAACCGTCCGGAAACACCCCAGATCACTCAGTACGGCCCCGACACGATTTCCGGGACGGGGACGCCCGGCGACACGGTCACGGTGACGGACGAGACGACGGGGCAGGTTCTCGGCTCGACGACTGTCGGCTCGGACGGCAAGTGGTCGGTGACGCCCGACCCCAAGCCGGGCACCGGCGATCAGGTTTCGGTGACCGGGAGCGATGCGAGCGGCAACGACTCGCAGAGTTCCGGGGTCACCATCGGTGAGAACCGCCCGGCGGCGCCCGAGGTGACCCAATCGACCCCCGACGCGATTTCGGGGACGGGGACGCCGGGGGATACGATCACCGTGACGGACGAGACGACGGGGCAGGTGATCGGCCAGACGACGGTCGATCCGGACGGCAAGTGGTCGGTGGCGCCAGATCCCAAGCCGGGCACCGGCGATCAGGTCTCGGTTGTCGAGACCGACACGAACGGCAACGACTCGCAAAGCTCCGGCGTGACGGTCGTCAACTCGTCGGGCGGCGACAGCGGAACGGACACGACGGCTCCAGGGGCGCCGACGGATCTGGTGCTGGATGCGGGTTCGGATTCGGGCTCGAGCGACAGCGACCGGATCACCAAGGACACCACGCCAACGGTCAAGGGATCGGCGGAGGCCGGGGCGACGGTCACGGTTTACGATACCGACGGAACGACGGTGCTGGGGACTGCTGTCGCGGGGGATGATGGCAGCTGGTCGGTGACGACGAGCACACTCAATGAGGGCCAACACAGTCTGACGGCGAAGGCGGCCGATGCGGCGGGCAATGTCTCGACCGCGTCAGGCCCGCTCGCGGTGACCATCGACACCACGGCGCCGGCGGCGGCACAGGTGGCCACGGCGAACGCCAGCACGGTTTCAGGCACGGTGGCCGAGGCGTCCGCCACGATCACCATCGACTATACCGGCGACGGCGAGGCCGATGCGACCGCGGCGGCGGATGGCGACGGGAAGTGGAGCTTTGATGGGCTCACACTGGCCGACGGCACCGAGGTCAAGGTCTGGGCCGCCGATGCGGCCGGGAATATCTCCGAGGTGGCGACGAGGACTGTGGATGGGACAAAGCCGGTGGCAAGGATCGCGAAACAGAATGCCACGTTTACACAAAAGATTATCAACGGCGATACGGAGAGCGCGAATGCCGCTGTGATGGCCGATCTCGATGGCGATAATCATCTGGATATATATGTCTCAGAATTTAGCCATAACCCTCTCTGGACCAATAACGACGGTGAGGGAAATTTCACGAACAACAAGACTATTCCCGACGACACCGGGGTTAGTCGCGGCGTGGCCATTGCCGACGTCGATGGGGATGACGATCTTGATATCTATGTTCTAACTGATGGTCAAAATCGCCTCTGGCTCAACAACGGTAGCGGAACCTTTACGTCTGCGGATGACGTCGATTCCTGGGACGGTCAGGGTATCGTAATGGGCGATGTCACTGGCGATGGTCATCCTGATATCTATGTTCTAACTGATGGCCAAAATCTTCTCTGGATCAATGACGGTACCGGGAAGTTCACCGAGAAAAGAGAGATCAACGGTGATACCGGAGACACTGAGGGGGCCGTGATGGCTGATATAGATGGCGACGGCGACCTCGATATCTATGCTGTGAACGATACTTCTACAAAGTATGGCCAACCCTATGGCCAAAATCATCTGTGGCTCAACGATGGGAGCGGGCATTTCCCTGAAAACAGGGACATCCAAGGAGACACGGGAAGAGGTCAGGGCGCGGTAATCGGAGATTTCGATGGTGACGGCGACGCTGATATTTATGTTTCGAACTATAATGAGCAAAACTATTTCTGGGAAAATAACGGCTCTGAACAATTCTCTGTAAAACATATCATTCAAAACGATTTGGGTTTAAGTCATCAACCGGTAATGGGTGATGTCGATGGCGATGGGGATCTCGATATCTATGTTCCGAATTTTAACAATGGTTTGAACCGGCTCTGGATTAATAACGGCGAATGGAACTTTACGTCCAAGGATATTCCCACCGATTTCAGGGATAGCTATGGCGCTGCGATGGACGATGTTAACGGAGATGGTTATCCCGATATCTATGTCGCGAACTATGTTAGCCAGAACATTCTCTGGCTCAGTGACGACCACAAAATTGCTGCCGGTGACAGCGTCGATGTCGGGAGCAGCGAGAAAGGCACCGTCTATCTCGTCAACGACCAGGTGACGGTGAACTCCCTCGAGGACATCACCAATGCCGCCGACAATCTCTGGAACGCGGTCCAGATCACCGACGAGACGCAATCGTTCGCGCTCGATACGACCGGCCTCGCGCATGGTAATAACGCGACCTACCACGCCTACGCCGTGGATCTGGGCGGCAATCTCTCGCTCATGTCGGAGATGAATCTCATCATCACCTGAGACCCGATGTCCCAGCCCGGGGCTTCTCGTCCCGGCCTCGGGCGCTCACTTGCGGGGCGACGGTTTATACTGGAGCCAAGCGAATTTGCCGGCTTCTCATGCCGAAAGGGTGTCTTATCGCGGGCGCTGATATGGCTGTTTGCCGCCGACCACCGTTTATTCGCCGGCCTGAGCGCTCCGGCTTTCCCCACGGCTCAATATGGGCAGCAGGACGATGAGGAAGCCGATGCGTACCAGATGGTGCAAGGCGACATAGGCTGGGTCGAACCCCATGGCGAGCCCGATTGCCGCCATGGCCTCCACCCCGCCGGGCGCGAAAGCGATCCAGACCTGGCCGATGGGCAGGCCTGTCAAAACGCTCACGACCGCAGCAAACGCGGCTGAAACAAGCGCAGCGGTGCCGACAGTGGCAACGGTCGCCCTGAGCAAGTGCAGGATCGCCGAAACCTTGATCCCGCTAAAGCGGCTGCCCATTACCGAACCGGTGATCGTGAAGCCGGCAAAAAGCAGGGCGTAAGGAGGCAGCCCATGGACGATGCCACCGGCATGCACCACTGCGCTGGCGATCATGCCCCCGGCAAGAAAGGCCGCGGGGAAACCCGTGCGCTTGAGCACGAGCGCCGCGCCGGTTCCGAACAGTGCCAGCAGGCCGAAGGCGAGAAGGTCGAACTCCTCTCGGGGTTCGATCGCGATGGCTCCGGCACCCAAGCCTGCCACGAGCAAAGGCAGAACGGCAGCGAGGATCAACAGGCGCATTGACTGCATGATGACAACGGTCGTCGCATCGCCTTTGCCTTCTGCCGCTATGGACAAGGCGAGGGACATGGTGCCTGGCGAGGTGGCGAGCAGGGCGGTCATCCGATCCTTCCGCCAGAAGCGGACAAGCAGCCAGCGGCTGACAAGAAGCGTCGCGAGGATGGACATGCAGAGCAGAACGAGACTGAGGGCCCAGTCTCCCGCGTGGTCAAGCGCGTCGGCGTCGAAGCCCGACCCCAGGGACAAGCCGATCACGAGGAAGCCTGCGTCCCGCAAACGGGTATCCATGGCAAGCCGAAGGCCACCCCATGCAGCAGCGGAGGTGGCCAGAGAGGCTCCGATCAACGGCGCAGCGGGCATGCCCGCCAGTGCCGCCAACGCTGCGCCGCACCCTCCGATCACCAAAGTGACGGCGGTACGGCGCATTGTTTCCGGGATCATTCGTCCTCCTCGACAGGTCCGCCAGCCGCCGCCAGCCGCTTGGACCGGCGACTCGCCCAGGTGGGCAGGATCACCACTGCGGCAGCCATGACATAGAGTGCAACGCTCTTCCAGCTCACAATCAGGATGGACCAATCGCCCGCCGAGATCGAAAGCGCACGGCGGAGGCTGTCTTCGAAGAGACCTCCCAGCACGAAGCCGAGGATGACCGGCGCTAGCGGAAATTCGAGCTTGCGCAGGACCCAGCCGAACATGCCCAGAAGTGTGATCAGGAACAGATCGAACGGGTTACCAACGATCGAATAGACCCCGATGAAGGCGAGAACCGCAATGAGCGGCGTGAGGTAATGCTGCGGGATGGTCAGCATCCGCGCGAACAGCCCAACGAGCGGCAGGTTGATGATCAACAGAGCGACGTTGCCGACATACATGGACGCGATCAGGCCCCAGGCGATTTCCGGGCGCTGCGTGAACATCAGCGGGCCGGGCTGCACGTTGAAGAGCAGCAGCGCACCCAGGAGGATCGCCGTCGTGCCCGAGCCGGGGATGCCGAGGGTGAGCATGGGGACCATGGCTCCACCTGCCGCCGCGTTGTTGGCGGCTTCGGGCGCGGCGAGGCCGCGCACGTCACCATTGCCGAACTCGCCGGCGTCCGCACCGGCCGCCCGCTTTTCCGAACCATAGGCCACCGCCGAAGCGACCGAAGCGCCGGTTCCGGGAAGGATGCCGATGAAAAAGCCTATGATCGACGAGCGCAGGATCGTCCACTTGGTTTTTGCCAGATCGGACATGCGCACGAAGGTGTTGTCCACCGGAAGCGTCTTGAGCTGGCCAGAGACCTGCTGTTCGACGAGGTGGAAGAGCTCGGCCATGCCGAAGAGACCGATAACCACGACAAGGAAGTCGATGCCGGCGAGCAGGTCGGGGACACCGAAGGTGTAGCGTGCGATGCCGGTATTGGCATCGATGCCCATGGTGGCGATCATCAGTCCGATGAGTGCGCCCATCAGCGTCTTCCACGAGTTCTTGCCTACGAGCGAAGCCAGCGAGGCGAAGGCGAAGACCATCAGCGCGACATAATCCGAGGGCGAGAAGGTCACTGCGAACTGGGCCAGCATGGGTCCGAACAAGGACAACAGGATCACTGCGAAGGTGCCGCCCACGAAGGAGGCGATGGCCGAGAGCGAGAGCGCGCGTCCGGCCTCACCGCGTTTTGCCATCGGATTGCCGTCGAGCGTCGTCATCACGGCGCCCGCGTCGCCCGGCACGTTGAGCAGGATCGACGAGATCCGCCCGCCATATTCGGCGCCGTAATAGATGCCGGCCAGAAGGATCAGGGCGCTTTCCGGCGGCAGGCCGAGGCCATAGGCGATGGGCAGCAGGATGGCGACGCCGTTGATTGGGCCGATGCCCGGAAGCGCACCGATCAGCGTGCCTGCGAAGCACCCGATCAGCACGAGCATGATATTGAAAGGGGCCAGCGCGACACCGAAGCCGGTCGCTAACCCTGCGAGAACTTCTTGCATCGTTCCGCCTCCTTAGATCTTGGGCAAGGGCCCGGCGGGCAGGTTGAGGTCGAGAAGGCCGGCGCACAGCAGATAACCCGCGATACCGGCGGCGAGGCCGAACGCGGTGGCGCGCAGCCACGTCGCGCCCAGCACACGGCCCATCAGGGCCGAGAACAGGAATGTCGAGATAATGAAGCCCAGCGGTTCGTAGAGTTCCGCATAGGCGAAGAGCATGACGGTGACCGCGCCGAGCTTGAGCCATGTCGGCCGGGCTGTGTCGAAGCGCTCGACATCCGGTTTCCAAAGCAGCGCGATCAGGCAGATGACGGCGGCGACTGCCAGAAGCCGCGGCCAGGATTCAGGGCCAAGCGGGTCGTACTGAAACGGTGCGCTGATGGCTGTGAAGGCGATAAAACCATAGGCCAGCGTAACGAGCAGCAGTACGCCGGCGAAAATCCGGTCGGCCATGGGATCCCCCTGGGGATGAGCAAATGGAAGAGGCCCGGCGGAACGTGCCGCCGGGCCGGAAGACTGGACTTACTGGATCAGCCCGGCTTCGGTGGCGATGTCGCGAAGTTCGGCGATCAGCGCCTTGACCTGGGCATCCATTTCCTCGCCCGCGAGATCGAGCGGCATCAGGCCTTTTTCTTCGCGGATCTGCTGGAATTCCTCGGTCTCGTAAGCGGCAGCAAAGGCATCGGCCCACGTCTGATAGGCCTCGTCCGAAACGTCGTTGCCCATGTAGAAGCCGCGCATGATCGTCCATTCGACGTCATAGCCCAACTCGATTGCCGTGGGGAACGCATCGAACGGCGCATCGAGGCGCTCGGGTGCCAATACGGCGAGAATGCGCATGGTCCCGGCATCGAGGTGCGAGGACATCTCACCCACATCGCCCATATAGACTTCGATCGAGCCGCCGAGCAGGGCGGCAATCGCCTCGCCGCCGCCGTCGAAGGCGACATAACGCATGGCGCGCGGATCGGCGCCGACGGATTTGAGCAGCAATGCGCCCTTCATCCAATCCTGCGAGCCGACCGAGCCGCCGGCACCGACGACCACTCCGCCGGGATCTTCCTGGAAGTCCGCCATGAGCTGATCGAGCGTTTCGTATTCGCTGTCGGCCTTGACGATGACGGCGCCGAAGTCCGCGCCTGCTGTCGCCAGGAAGCGGACGTCGTTTTCATCGAACTGGCCGTATTTGCCGGTTGCGATGTTGAGCAGAGAACCTGACGAGAAGGCCACGATGGCGTTCGGATCGTCCGTACGCGTGGTGTTGAACAGGTTGAACGCCACGGCGCCGATGCCGCCGGGCATGAAGGTCACCTGAATTGGCTTGTCGAACTGCGGAGCAAGGCCAGTTTGCGCGATACGGCAGGTCAGGTCGAATCCGCCACCGGGCTCGGCGGGCGCGATGCATTCGGGGTCGTCGACCTGTGCGAAGGCCGGGCCAGCAAGGCCGACAGCCAGAACGGCCGCCGCGACGAAGCGGGTCAAAGTCATTACTTCTCCTCCCAAGATTTAATCGGATGGACAGGGTTCCTCGTTCCCTTATGTCCACACATACGGTAGTCCTCTCGGCTGACTCGGTCCTTTCGGGTGGCTGACTTGCGGCTGATTTGTAGCTGACATGATGCTGACGTGAGCGAATGCCGCTTCGCGGCTTTCACTATGCGGTGTATTTTACCCCGCATGCGGATACTCGTCGTCGAAGACAATGCTGACCTCGCCGAAGCTATCATGGACCGCCTTCAGGGCGAGGGGCACGTCGTCGATGTGGAGCGTGACGGCGAGGAGGCGAACCGGCTCTTGAGGCACGCGCGGTTCGACCTTGTCATTCTGGACGTCAATCTTCCGGGCCGTTCGGGCTTTGAAATTCTGCGTTCCCTTCGCGCTGCGGAGAACCAAGTGCCGGTGCTCGTGCTCACGGCCCGCAGCCAGATCGAGGACAAGGTGCTTGGGCTCGATGCGGGCGCAGACGACTTCATGGTCAAGCCGTTCGATTTCCGCGAACTGGTCGCACGGTGCCGTATGCTGGGACGGCGCCGATCCGGGGCAGCGACGAACACGTTCGTTGCCGACAACCTCACTTTCGACCGCCGCTCCAAGCGCGCGCTCGTCGACGGGCGCGACATTGACCTCAAGAACAAGGAAGTGCAGCTTCTCGAAATCTTCCTCAATAATATCGGCTCGGTTTTGAGCAAGGAGGAGGTGGCCGACAAGCTCTATTCCTACGAGGAGGCGCCCAGTCTGAATGCGGTGGAACAGCATGTGACGCGCCTGCGCAAGAAACTCGAGGCCACGCCGGTATCGATCAAGACCGTGCGGGGATTGGGATATCTGGTTTATGTCGACGAGGGATAAGCGCCCGACATCGCTGCGCCGCGGCCTTCTCGTCAGAATGACGGCAGTCTTCGCCGTCCTGCTGGTCATAATCGCGGTTCTGCTTTGGAACTATTCCAGAGGTGCCGCCAACCGAACCTATGACCTTTTGCTGGCCGGAGCCGCGCTCTCGATCCTCGAGACGGTCTCATCGAGCGATCGGGAAATTACCGTCGACCTGCCGCATTCTGCCCTGGACATTTTGAGTCTCGCACCGGACGATCGCGTGTTCTATGCGGTAACGAGCGACGGGGGATTGCTGACGGGGCAGGAGGACCTGCCGCGCCCGCCGACGGAGGCTTCTACGGAACCCAAATTCTTCGACGAGACATTCGGCGATACCCGCCTGCGGGGGGCGGCGCAGAGCCGGAGGATCAGCACTCCAGAGGGGCGCCGCTGGGTTACCGTTCATGTTGCCCATACGACCCTCGCCCGGGACTATCACGCGCTTTCGCTTTTTATACTCGGGTTGGGAGGTGTCGGGCTTGTTTCAGTCATTGGGCTGGGTTTCGTATGGGTCGCCATCCGCACTGCATTGCAGCCTCTGGCCCGGATTCAGGGCGACCTCGATGCCCGTGATCCGACCGATCTCACGTACCTCGACATCGCACCGCCCCGCGAGGTGGCTGGCCTGGTAAGTGCCATCAACGGTTTCATGCATCGCCTCGACCATGCCCGCCGTCAAAGCGAGGCTTTTATGGCCGATGTCGCACACCAAACGCGGACGGGGCTTTCCGCCTTGCATGGCCATCTGTCCATGGCGAGCGATGCCGAAGATCTCGCCACGATGCGCCGGCGCTTGCTGCGTGCGGAAGATCAGGCATCCCGCACGACGCGTCTGACCAATCAGCTTCTCTCGCACGCCATGGTCATCCACCGTGCCGAAAACCAGACGATGTCGAACGTCGACCTTCAGCCGCTGGTGCGCGGCCTGCTCTCGGAAATGCTGCGCGACACGGTGTTCCGCACAATCAACGTCGAATTTGACGATGCCGGCCTTGCGGGCGCAGCCGCGGAAATCAGGGGCGATCAGATTTCGCTGCGCGAGGCGCTGCGCAACGTGATCGAGAACGCGAGACGCCACGGCCCGCCCGAGAATACGATCATCGTCCGGCTTGCCACAAAGGGAGATTCCGTTGTCGTGGAGGTCGAAGACGAAGGACCGGGCCTCAGCCCGGAACTGCGTGCCGTGGCGCTGGAGCGCTTCAAATCCCTCAACGACGACACCAAGGGGTCGGGGCTGGGTCTTGCAATTGTCAAGGAAGTTGCCGACGCTCACCACGGGGCGGTCGCCCTGAGCTCGGGCGCAAAGGGAGGATTGCTCGTGCGTCTGACGTTTCCCAAAGCCAAACCCAAACCGGGGGGCGGGACCGGTAAAGCCAGGCGTGGCCTCACATCCAGTGCAGCCGCGCTCTTGGTACTCCTCTTGGTGTTGGTCCTGCCGGACGAGGGGCGGGCGGAAGTGGGCGTTCTGGACATCTGGAGCGCCACTGACAGCGAGTTCATGCTTCCCGTCGTCGACGACTTCAAACGTCGCAACCCTGGATTCACCGTCAACTATCGTGAGTTCGAAACTTCGGATCTGTACGCGGCGATGATGGATCCCGACGGCGAGGCGCCGGATGTGGCAGTCAGTTCGGCTATGGATTTGCAGGTGGATCTGGTCAATCGCGGCCTGGCCTTGCCCCTGGACATGCCTGAAAGCGCCTGGACCAGTCCGTGGTCGGTATGGCGCTCGGAGCTTTTCGGCTTCACCTTCGAGCCCTCCGCCGTCGTGTATCACCGTCCGTCCTTCGCCCCGGATGCCCTGCCGCGCACGCATGCCGACATGGCCGTTTTCCTCCGCGAAAACGAAAATCGCTTTTTCGGCCGCGTGGGAACGTACGACATACGAACGTCCGGTGCGGGCTACCTGCTCGCTACGCAGGACGCGCAGTTGAATCCACAGTTTTTCCGGATCGCCGAAACGCTCGGCCGCGCTGGCGTGCGGGTTTTCTGTTGCACCACCGAGGTGACCAGCAAAGCGGCAGACGGGCGTCTGCTGCTGGGGCTCAACGTCATTGGCTCGTATGCGCTGGCGGCGGCGCAGGAGAATCCGGATCTGGGAGTGCACTTTTATGAGGATTTCAACCCGGTCATGCTGCGGAGTGCCTTCGTGCCCAGGACCGCGGACGACCCCGATCTCGGCTCACGCTTCGTTCACTACTTACTGTCTCCCGAAGGCCAGCGGGCCATCGCCGAAGAATCCGGCCTCTTGCCGATCGATCCCGCTTATCTCCCGCTCAGTCCCGCCCGCGAGGTGCCTTCGATCTCGCAGGATACCGGGCGCTTCGTTCCCATCCGCCTTTCGGTCGGGCTGCTGACTTATCTCGACCGGATGAAGCGTGAGTCTTTCTTGAGCAACTGGGAAACGGCAATCCAAGACCCTGCCGCCGGCGGGCGTTGAACCAAGGTCCACCTCCTTCGCCGCCGTCGATCGTTGCCTTCTGTTTGGATGGGAGGTGAGGAGGGCAAGACGCCTGGGGCGTCTGGAATATCCGGTGCGATCAGGGTAACCGACCGCACCGGTGCGTCCCCGAAAAGACGACGCTATTGCACCATGAGCCGTTGCTGGTCACGCGCGTCGTTGTAAGTCTGCTCGTCATAAGCCGGTTGATTTTCCAGCTCTTCGCGACTGAAGGGCGTATAGATCGCCCATTGATTGCCGTCGCTGACGACTTCCAGATTGTCCAGGCCAATGGCGACGCTGTGCGTCCCGATAAGGCCGGAGGGGCCTACGACGAGGCCGCGTTCGCACGCTTCCCCACCTGGATGTGGCGCAACCAGGAGGTTGCAAACTTCGTGGACTGGCTGCGCGCGTACAACGAGCAGCTGCCGGCTGAACACCGGACGGCGTTTTACGGACTCGACGTTTACTCCCTGCGCGGCTCGGTCGCGGCGGTTCTCGAGTATCTCGATCAGCACGATCCGGCCGCTGCGGTCGAGGCCCGGCGGCGCTATGGCTGCCTCACGCCTTGGCAAAGCGATCCGTCACAATATGGTCTCTCGGTGCTGCGTGGGCAGAGTGATCCGTGCGAGGATGCGGTGGTCTCGCAGCTGTCTGACATTCTTGCACGCCAATTGAAGGCGGGCGATGGCGAAGACGTTTTCGATGCGGCCCAGAACGCGCGCGTCGTTCACGCCGCCGAGCGCTATTACCGCATAATGTATCGCGGTTCGACCGAGAGCTGGAACCAGCGCGACCGCCACATGTTCGACACGTTGCAAACCCTTCTGGAGCGTGATCCCCGAAACAAGATCGTCGTCTGGGCGCACAACTCTCATATTGGCGATGCCTCCGCGACATCCATGGGGTGGGAAGGGCAATTCAACATAGGTGAACTCGCCAAGCGGTCTTATGGCGATGCCGCCGTTCTGATCGGGTTCGGCACCAATTCTGGCACGGTTGCTGCCGCTGATGATTGGGACGGACCGATGCAGCTAAAGGACGTGCGCCCGGCGCATCACGATTCCTATGAGAAAGCGTTTGAGGATGCCGGTGTCGCATGCTCGCTCACCGACCTGCGCCCGCAGGCAAACCGGGAGCTTCTCGCTGCACTTTCCGTGGTCCATCTCGAGCGGGCCATCGGGGTCATTTATAGACCTGAGACCGAACGATGGAGCCACTATTTCGAAGCCGTGCTCCCTGCTCAGTTTGATGCCTATGTGTGGTTTTCAACGACGCGGGCGGTCAAGGCGCTTCCCTCCGAAGCGCCGCATGGTGTGCCCGAAACCTATCCGTTCGGGACATGAACCCAGCGGGGCTCATCCGGGCCAGTTGAGGGCTGCCAGGACAACGAGCGCGAGCAGGAATGCTGCCAGCAGAACGGCCGTGGGACCGCCGCGCGGGCGGTCCATGTCGCGGCCGGCTTCCGGGGTAAGGGCTTCGCCTTGCGCTTCAACGTCCGGACGATGTGGGTCATGCAAGTCAGGTCGCATCATTGCAACCTCCTTTGTGGACCAGGTCTTCCCGTTCAATACGGCAGCGCCCTACACGTTCCCTAGCCAAGCTCCGCGCGCCGACTAGGACGCTCTGAACCGGTGCTGGGACATGCGCAATCGGGTCATCGCCATGCGGCTTTGGAAGCGGGAGCCGCGTAGGCAGATCGATGTAGAGATCGTATCGCTAAAATTTGCCGTTCGCTGTGCCGGTCCGTCGGAAGCGGCTGGGCGCCGGGGCCTGATGGCGGAGAGGAAGGGATTCGAACCCTCGAGACGCTTCCGCGCCTACGCCCTTAGCAGGGGCGCGCCTTCGACCACTCGGCCACCTCTCCGCTGCCGCTTAAATATCAACTCTCGCCGCAAAGCAAGACTTGCCGGAAAATTCTTTGGGAAGCCGGTAACGCGCCCTCGAATGCAACCCGGGCCACGGTCAAGCGTTGGGGCTGAAGAGGGCAGGGAGCTTTGCGATGAACATTTATAGGCTCTACCCGGTTGCCGGGCCGGCGGCCTCAAACTGGGACCTCGCCGCCAACCGTGGCGAGATTATCGTGAGGGCCAAAACCACGGGCGATGCGCGGCTCGTTGCCGCTGAGGCCGAAGCACGGTCCGCTGGGGATGGACGGCATGAGAATGATGACGTCTATTCGGTGCGGGCGAGTGCATTTACCGACGAGAAAATGTACGGCGTTCAACGGATCGAGACGCCACAGTTTCCTGAAGACGGCGACCGCGCTGTGCTTGCCGGCGATGTCACTGTTGCACGTGCAAAGCCTTAATGGCCGACTTTAGCCCGCGCCATAAGCGCGATGACTGTCTCGTCCGAGGTCTGGTCGAACACTTCGTAATACTGACCGACCGCGCGGAAATCGCCGGGCGTATGGAGACATACGACCGCGTCGGCTTCGGCTTCCATCCGGCCGATGGTTTCGGGTGGCGCCACCGGGATCGCCAGCGTAACCGATCGTGCGCCGGCCTTACGCAACGCCCTGAGCCCGGCGAGGGCCGTCCCGCCGGTCGCGATCCCGTCATCGGCGAGGATCACCGATTTTCCCTCGACCGGAAGCGGCGGACGGTCTCCGACATAGCGTTGCCGCCTGCGTTCGATCTGTTTGAGTTTTTCAGCAACCTGTGCATCGATATAGTCCTCGGTGACGCCGGGAATGGTCATCGCGATATCGTTGAGCACGACCTGCGGCGAGGCGCCGTCGACGACGGCGCCGATCCCGTATTCCTCATGCCCGGGAGCGGGGATTTTACGCACCATCAAGAGTTCGAGCGGCGCTTCGAGCGCAATCGCGAGTTCGTACGCAACGGGCACGCCGCCGCGCGGAAGCGCGAAGACGATGTCGGGTGGCGGCGTGTCGCGCAAAGCCGCGGCGAGCTGTCTGCCCGCATCGGCTCTGTCGCGAAAAAGCGCTGAATATGCCCGCATGGCCAGCCTGCTTGCCGTCGTAAAACCCTCAGAGCCTGCCCCAAAAACCTGCGGTTGAGGATTGGCGAGGCATTTTTGTTCAGAAGCAGGGAGGAATTTGGGGGAATATTGGACATATTGCCCCAAATTCCTCCCTGCTTCTGGGCAACAAAGGCCCGCCAAGCCGACCCGTCAGACTTTTGGGTCAGGCTCTAAAGTCTCAACGCGGACCCAGAGCCGGTCGTTGCGTGTGGGCCGCTTTTAACTTGCCTGCAGCAACGTGCGATAACGCCGCTGGCTGCCCAGAAGGTGCTCGCGCATCGCGGCGCGGGCCGCTTCTGCGTCCCCGTTGGAAATTGCCGAAACGATGGCG
This sequence comes from Pelagibacterium halotolerans, assembly GCF_044811015.1. Lineage (GTDB taxonomy): Bacteria > Pseudomonadota > Alphaproteobacteria > Rhizobiales > Devosiaceae > Pelagibacterium > Pelagibacterium halotolerans_A. The sequence continues at coordinate 845,653 of NZ_CP085243.1, read as the reverse complement.
ACGTGCTCGGCATTGATCTGGTCGAGATAGGCGCGCGACGCGCGATCTCCCGCGCCGGTCTTGAGCGCGGCGCGTGGGATTGCGGTTTCCCCGATCAGTTCCATGAATTCTGCGAATCGAGGGTTGTTCGTGGCCTTGGCGATCGCAAGATGCAATGCGAAATCGGCCCTCGCCGTCGGCGCGCCAGCGGCCATGGCCGCCTGGACGGCGTTGTGCCGGTCCAGAATCTCTTCGTCCTGGGCCGGCGAGCGGCGCACCGCTGCAAGCGCAGCTGCCTCGGACTCGACGGCGGCACGCAACTCCAAAAGCTCCACGATAGAGGACAGTCGTGCATGGTCGACGTCCTGAAACGGCGGTGCCGCAGCAGCGACAGGTTCGAGCACGAAGACGCCGGCACCCCGCCGCGGTTCGACAAGCCCATCCGCCCGCAACGCGGCAATCGCCTCACGCACTACGGTACGGCTGACCTTGTGCGTTTCGGTCAGCCGCGCTTCGCTCGGCAATTTGTCCCCAGGCTTGAACGCACCGGCCATAATCGCAGTTCGCAAGGCTTCGGCCACCTTGACGACAAGAGTGCCCCCGCTCATAAACCGCGAACTCCGCTGAATTTTAGCATTCCGAACCCCATATCCAAGCTTATCAGACACGCCAGCCCCATACGCGTCAAGGCGAACCTTGCAGCAGCCGGAAAATCAGTCTGACAGATTGACCTCAGTTGTCTAATCTATACTATGCGCCCGTCTGTTCGGCAAACATCCAGCGCCCGACATCACCCAAGGAGTGATAGCCTTGAAACGTCTCCTGATCACCGGAGCAGCCGGCGGCGTTGGCCGCGCCATGCGTACCCGACTCGCGCACCTCGCGAAAACGATCCGTATATCCGACGTTGCGCCATTGAGCGAGGCTGCCGGGAACGAGGAGTGCGTCCAGTGTGATCTGGGAGACGCTGGTGCGGTCGACGCGCTCGTCGCCGGATGCGACGGCATTGTGCACCTGGGCGGGATTTCGCTCGAGGATACTTTCGAAAAAATCAATAACGCCAATATCGTGGGGCTCTACAACCTCTACGAGGCCGCGCGAGCGCATGGCATGCCGCGCATCCTGTTCGCCAGCTCGAACCATGTGGTGGGGTATTACCGGCAAGACGAATATCTCGCGCCCGACGTGCGGCTCAGACCCGATACCCTTTACAGCGTTTCCAAGTGTTTCGGGGAGGCGCTTGCGACGATGTATCACGACAAGTTCGGGCAGGAGACGGCGGTTGTGCGCATCGGCTCCTGCTTTGAAAAGCCGACCGACCATCGTATGCTTGCCACATGGTTGAGCTACGATGATTTTGCGGGCCTGGTCGAGCGCGTCTTTGCTGTGCCCAGGCTTGGATGCCCCATAATCTGGGGCGTTTCCGCCAATGACGCCGCATGGTGGGACAATAGCACCGTGCGCTATTTGGGCTGGACTCCGAAGGACAACAGCGCCAAGTTCCGGGCCGAGCTCGAACAGAGCCTTGAGTTACCCGATCCGGGGGCCCCGCAAGCCATCTGGCAGGGCGGGCTTCACACGCAAGAACCGATCAAAAGGACAGACAAATCATGACTTTTACGCCCCACGGCAAGCATCTGATCGCCGGCGACTGGGTTGCCGGAGAGACGACGTTCGCGTCCGAGCCCGCTACCGGGCCCGCGCACGACTTTGCCGTCGGCACCCCCGAACTCGTCGATAGGGCCTGCGAGGCCGCCGAAGAGGCATTCTGGACCTATGGCTACACCTCGCGCACCGAGCGCGCGAAGTTCCTAAACGCCATTGCCGACGAGATCGAAAAGCGCGCCGAGGCGATCGCCGAAATCGGCTCACAGGAAACGGGCCTTCCGGAGGCCCGGCTCAACTCCGAACGCGGCCGCACGACCGGACAGCTTCGCCTGTTCGCGAGCCACATCGAAAAGGGCGATTATCTTGATCGCCGTCACGACGAGGCTATGCCGGACCGCCAGCCTTTACCGCGCCCGGACCTCAAGATGGTCCAGCGGCCGATCGGCCCGGTTGCCGTGTTCGGTGCGTCCAACTTCCCGCTCGCGTTTTCGACTGCTGGCGGCGATACTGCGGCTGCGCTTGCCGCGGGCTGCCCCGTCGTCGTCAAGGGCCATTCGGCGCATCCGGGGACCGGAGAGATCGTCGCTGAGGCCGTCAACGCCGCCCGCGAAGCCTGCGGTCTGCCCAAGGGCGTCTTCTCGCTGATCCAGGGCGGCAACCGCGAGGTTGGCGCCGCACTCGTCCAGCACCCGCGCATCAAGGCTGTCGGTTTCACCGGCTCGCTCGGCGGCGGTCGCGCGCTCTTCAATCTCTGCGCGGCACGCCCCGAACCGATCCCGTTCTTCGGCGAACTGGGTTCGGTCAATCCGATGTTCCTCTTGCCGGAAGCCGTCGCATCGCGCGGGCAAGAGATCGGCAAGGGCTGGGCTGCGTCGCTTACCATGGGGGCAGGGCAGTTCTGCACCAACCCCGGCATCGCCGTCGTGATTGATAGCCCGGAGGCAGACGCTTTTGTCAACGCCGCCAAGGAAGCGCTCGGCGGGGTCGGCCCGCAGACCATGCTGACGGACGGCATCGCCGAGGCCTATCGCAAGGGCCGTGACCGTGTTGCCGGGAATACCGGCGTGCAAGAGTTGCTCACCACCAGCTGCGATCTGCGCAACGCAACGCCCTATCTCTATGAGACGACCGGCGAGAACTGGCTTGCCAATCACGAATTGGGCGAGGAGGTTTTCGGCCCGCTCGGTCTCGTGGTCCGGGCGAAGGATGTCGACGAGATGCGCAAGATCGCCCGCAGCATCGACGGCCAGTTGACCTGCACGCTGCACATGGACGCCGGCGATACCGAACTCGGTCAATCGCTGATGCCGATCCTCGAGCGTAAAGCCGGGCGGATTCTTGCCAATGGCTTTCCCACGGGCGTTGAAGTTGCCGATTCCATGGTCCATGGCGGCCCGTACCCCGCGTCGACCAATTTTGGCGCGACCTCGGTCGGTACACTCTCGATCCGCCGCTTCCTGCGTCCGGTCTGTTATCAGGCCATGCCCGACGCGCTGCTGCCGGGTGATCTGCGGGGCTGAGCTCTTCAGAGACCGCGAAAAAGAACGGCGGGTCCATCGGGCCCGCCGTTTTGCTTGAGGATGATCGAATACGTTAAAGGATGACCTGATGCTCGGCCTGGCCCTTGGCGTGGGTCTCGACAACGAAGGTCATACCGCTTTGCGGGTGACGTTCGAGCGCGGCCGCGTCGAGTCCTTCCTTGGCCGTCGTGCAGAACATTGCCGCAAGATCGGGTCCGCCGAAGGCGGGGCACGAGGTATGCGGCGCTGGAAATCCGATCGCTTCGACGAACTGTCCGTCCGGAGCATAGGCGGCAACCCGCGCGGCGCCCCACTGTGCGATCCAGGTCAACCCGCTCGCGTCGATCACTGCACCGTCCGGATTGAGATGCTCGGGCGCCAGATCGAGGAAAACGCCCGGCTCGCCTACTGGCCAGCCATGCTCGGGATCGAGTGCGACGCGGTAGACGATGGAGGTATCGGTATCGGCGAACTGTCCGTACGACTTGTCCGGCGCAAACGAGATCGCGTTGGGAATGGTGATATCGGGAAAGAGCCGCCGCACCTCGCCACGGTAATAGCGATAGATCGCGCCCGCGCCCGGCTCGGCCTTCTTCCCCATGGTTCCGATCCAGAACCCGCCCCAGGGGTCGGCACGCCCGTCATTCGAGCGTGTCAGCGGCATATCGGCCTCGAGGTCGCCGACGCGCTTGTGCTCTCCCGTTTCGATGTTGAACTCGAGAAATCCGGTTTCGGACGCGATAACGAGCCGATCGTCATCGAGCCAACCGGCAGCGGAAACCATCTCGTCGAAGGTCCAGGCGTTCTTCTTCCCGTCTTTCGCGGTCAGGAGCGTCTTGTTGACAATGTCAAACCAGAAGAGTTGCTCACGCGTGGGATGCCAGAGCGGCCCTTCGCCCAGAAAGCAATCGCGGTCGTCAAAAAGCTGCGCACTCATCCCATAACCTCGTCATATGCCGTAACCAGGGCTTTCGCGCGTTCTCCAACCTCGTGGGCCGAAAGCCCCGGCGTATAAAGCGATGTGCCGATGCCGAACCCGTCCGCGCCGGCCTTTTTCCACTCGGCGAAATTGTCCGGCCCGACGCCGCCCACGGCGAAGACCTGCGTACCCGCCGGGAGCACCGCCCGCAGCGCGGACAGCCCCTTGGGTCCCATCGTGAACGCCGGGAAGATCTTGAGCCCGTCCGCACCGGCCTTGAGCGCTGCAAAGCACTCGGTGGCCGAGAATACACCCGGCCAGGATTGCATGCCGCGCGCCTTGGTGCGCGCGATTACCTCCGCGTCGCAATTGGGGGAAACGACAAGCTTGCCCCCCGCATCCGCGACCGCGTCGGCTTCTTCTGCTGTCAGGACCGTACCGGCGCCGATCAACGCGTCATTGCCGAACGCCTCCGCCATGGCCGCAATGCTCTCGAGCGGACGCGGCGAGTTGAGCGGCACTTCGATCCGGGTGATGCCGCTTTCGATAAGCGCTTCGGTCACCCCTGGCGCATCTTCCGGCGTCAGTCCCCTGAGGATCGCGATCAGTGCACGGCTCATGCGGCGGTCTCCTTGAGTGATGTATAAGCGGTCGAGAGCCCGCTGAGCGTCAGCGCATCGGCGTCTTCAATAGTCGATCGTGCGCCTTTGAGCGCGAGGGCATCGGCGTAAAGCCGGGCCAACTTTCCATTCCCGATTATGGCGACGGGGTGTCCGCTGTCCCAGCGCTCCCGCGTACCCGCCAGTTCCAGCCCGATCAGGAGTCCCGAGAGCCGCGCGCGGGCAGCATCCGGCGACAGGCCGGCCAAGAGGCTTTCCGCACGCAGCGCGAAAAGCCTGCTCGTAACGCGCTCGGGCGCGGCGAGTGCATCGGCTACCCCACTTTCGAAGGCGGCCTTGTCCCAGCCATCGCCCATCGAGTGGCGCAATACCGACTGGGTGCTTAGGAGCGCGAACACCTCCCCGGTCATCACCGTGGTAAAGGTTTCAACCTCGCCCGCTCGCACATCGGCCCATTTGGTATGTGTTCCCGGCAGGCAGACCGGCCCGGAAAATTCCGGCCGCTGCGCAATCAGTCCCGCAATTTGCGTTTCCTCGCCTCGCATCACATCCGCGGGCGCATCCTGCTTGAGGCCTGCGACGATCCGGATACGGATTCGCGGGTTGTGCGCTGGTGCATCGGTCAATGGACCACCGACAGGCGGGCAGGGGACCGCACGATAGCTTGCTTCGACCCAGCCCTGACGTGCCCCGACCATGCCGCAGGCGATAACCTCCGTAACACACTCAGGCTTGAGCCACGGCGAAATGACAGCAAGCAGCGCACCCTCGAACTGCTCGGGGCGGAGCGATCCCATTCCGGTGTCCGAACCGCTTTGCGCACGCACGGCGCCGTCCGCGCCCATGGCCCAGGCGCGCATATTGGTCGTACCCCAGTCCACGGCGATCCAATCCGCGACGATGTCAGATGCGTGTGTCAAACATGTCCTCCCTTGACCGGACTTAGGACACTCGCACGCAATACCTGCGTCGCCTCGCTTGGCCTTTTTGTCCCTGGCAGCGTCGCGACCGAGCCGGAAATATCTCGATATTCCCGGCTCATCGCTCCTGGCCAGGACCAAAAATCCCGGCGCGATCCGACGCAGGTATTGGTGCTCGTACCCTTATCTGCGCGATCATGCGCGCGGCGTCAATCACTGACCGGGCAGGGAACCAGACCGCTCTCGAGATAGGCGACGATGAGTTTGGTGAGTTCCAGAAGCGACGCAATGTGCGTCCGCTCCCACCCATGCGAGGAATCGAGCGAAAAGCACGCGAGCCCGGCACGTAAATCCCAACCCGCGTCGATCGCCGCGGCGCTGTCGGACCGATAGGAGCGGAAGGTATCGCGCACGTGCTTGATGCCATTCTTCTGGCAAAGCGATACCAGATGCCGAACGATCGGCAGGTCGAACGGTCCTGTCCGGTCCCGAAAGGCAATGGTCACCGAATCGTCGCGCGTCGCCTGGCCGGGGCCGGTAACACCATTGTCGATCGCGAGGAGTTCCTGAACCTCGGGGCCGAAGCCATGCGTGCCACCAATTCCGACTTCCTCGGAGATCGTGAACATGATCTGCGCCGGAACATCGGGTGCCTTGCCTGCATCTGAAAAATGCTTGAGCGCGGCTAGAAGACACGCCACACCAGCCTTGTCGTCGAGATGCCGTGAGACAATGAAGCCGCTGTCGAGGAATTCCGGCTGCGCGTCAACGGCGACGATATCGCCGATGTCAAAGCCATACTCGACGAGGTCCTCCCGCGTGTAACAGGGCAGGTCGAGCCGGATTTCGAGATTGTCCCAATCCGCCGGCTGGGTATCGACTTCGGTGTTATAAAGATGCCCCGATGCCTTGAGCGGCAGGATCGTCCCGCGCGTCTCGCCGGTATCGGTGAAAACCGTTACCCGCGCGCCCTCGGCAAACCGCGCCGCCCAGGTGCCGGTATTGCGCAAAGCGAGGCGACCGTTGTCCTTGAGCCCCGTCACCATCGCCCCGAGCGTATCGATATGCGCGGCCAGCGTCCGTTTCGGGTTGCCCGCGCCCAGCGTTACATAGAGGACGCCGCGCCGCGTATAGGAGACGGCATATCCCATTTCTTCAAGCCATCCGGCAACCCTCGCGGTCCCGCGCTCTGTCATCCCCACGGGGCTGGGTGTCCGAACCAGCGTTTCAAGCCGATCCGTAAGATAGTCCCTATCGATCATGAGAGCGCCTTGCGCCGCTTTTCTCCGCGCCCCCGCGCGACAGGATCGTGGATGAAATTCCCCAAAAGCTCGGCCTGCAGATCCAGCATCGCATGTTCCGCATAGACCATGTGATCGGTCATGATCTTGTGCACGCGGCTTCTGTCGCCCGCCTTCATCGCCTCGATAAGCTGGCGTTGATATTCGATACCCTGCTGGCGCAGCACAGGCTTGGGTTGCATGTAAATGTCGCGGCAGACAGCGAGCTCCTTCAAGAGCCGCTGGAGAAACCGGCACACGAAGGCCAGAAGCGCATTGTCCGCATATTCGGCGACGACGGTATGGAAATCGAGCTCGGCCATACGCTGATCCCAGCGTTCCTGCGCATCCGCCGGCTCGTGATCGTAGATCGCGATGATGTCGGTGAGCCGTTTGTAACCGGCCTCGTCCATGTTCGGCATAGCGCTGACCGCGACCAACGGTTCGAGGACCTTCCTCAGCGCATAGATGTCGGAAATCGACATCGATTTGGCAAAAAGGAAATTCGACAAGAGGCTCATCGCCCGGCCTTCGGACATGCTTTCGATAAACGCCCCGCCGCCCGGCCCCGTTCGCGTCCGGATGAGCCCTTGCACCTCCAGCGACTTTAAAGCCTCGCGGATCGTCCCCTTGCTCGCCTGGTACTGCTCCATCAGTTCGCGTTCCTGCGGCAGGCGGTCGCCAGGCTGGAGCCCATGCTCGATGATCGTCGTCTTGATCGCGTCGACGATTTCATCGGTACGCTTGCGGCGGATGGGCGGTTCTGTTGGGCTGGCCGGGAGGGAAGGGCGGGACTGGGACATTTTTCTTTCTTATTGCGCCGCAGCGCTTTCGAGGCGCGGTGCGCTTGCAATCAGCTCCCTTGTATAGTCATGGCTGGGTGCCCGGAACAAGGTTTGCGCGGTATCCAGCTCCACCATCTCCCCCAGATACATGACCGCCACACGATCCGACACGGATTCAACGACGGCAAGATCATGGCTGATGAAGAGATAGGAGAGATCGAACTCGCGCTTCAAATCGTCGAGCAGGAGGAGAACCTGTGCCTGCACGCTCACATCGAGCGCCGAGACAGGCTCATCGAGCACCATGATCTTCGCCTCCGCGGCCAGAGCCCGCGCAATCGCGATCCGTTGCGCCTGGCCGCCGGAAAACTCGTGCGGATACCGCTCGAGCGTATCCTTGGGCATCTGCACCGCGTCGAGCAGGTCCTTCTTGCGCGCTGCCCGCTTGTCGGCCTCGTACCCGCACAGGAGCCGCAAGGGCACGTCGAGGATCTTGTCGATCGTTTTGCGCGGGTTGAGCGAGGCGACCGGATCCTGAAACACGTATTGGACGACGCGTCCGAAGACCGCCGAGCCCTGCGCGCGGAGCTCCGCTGCGCTCTTGCCGTCGATGACCATCTCGCCCGAAGTTGGCGTCTCCAACCCCACCAGCATCCGCGCAATCGTGGACTTGCCCGACCCGCTCTCGCCTACGATAGCTAGCGTTTCGTTCTGCTTGAGTTCGAAGGTGACGCCTTTGACGGCATGGACCTCGTGTGTCCTGCCGCCAAAGAGCGTCCGCTTTCCCCCAAAGGATTTCACCAAATCTTTGACAACAATCGCGTCGCTCATTGTGCCGCCTCCGCGAAAAGGGGCCGCACGCCGTCGAGGAAGGCCTTGCCCTGTCCGAGTTCGGGTACGCACGCCTTGAGCTTCTGCGTATAAGCGTGCTGGGGACTGCGCAGCACAGATTCGGTCATACCGGCCTCGACGATCTCCCCGTCCTTCATCACGGCAACCTTGTCGCAAACCTGTGCGATCACGCCGAAATCGTGCGTAATGAGAAGAAGCGCCAACCCGCGCTGCGTCCGCAAATCTTGCAGCAGGTCGAGGATCTTCGCCTGCACGGTCACGTCGAGCGCGGTCGTTGGTTCGTCCGCGATGATGATGTCCGGATCGTTCGCCAGCGCCATGGCGATGCCGATGCGCTGGCGCTGCCCGCCCGACAACTGGTGCGGAAAGGCATCGACCCGATCCGCCGCGTCGCGGATGCCAACCTGTTCCATCAGATCGACGGCTCGTTTTTTTGCCTCTTCCTTGCTGACCGGCTGGTGCGCCAGGATCGCCTCGGCGATCTGATCGCCGACCTTGTAGAGCGGATGCAGTGTGGTCAGGGGGTCCTGGAAGACATAGGCGACCTTGCCGCCCCTGAACGCGCGAATGCCGCTCTCGGATTTGCTCAGCACATCCTCGCCCTCGATATAGGCCCCGCCATCGGTGATGACGCCCGGAGGAGAGGCAACGAGCCCGAGGAGCGAAAGCGCCGTCACCGACTTGCCCGAACCGGACTCCCCGATCAGCCCGACGCATTCGCCCTTCCTGACCGCGAAAGAAACGGACTTGACCGCCGGAACCGTCGCGCGGCCTTTCTGAAAGCTCGTTTCCAGCCCGCGCACGTCGAGAATGGCATCGGTTTCGACCTTGGGGTCGGGCACAGATGTCCGTTCGATCCTGGTCACTGCGCGCGGCCGCGTGAGATCGCCTGCGCGAAGGCGCGGGTCAAGAACGTCGCGCACGCCGTCGCCTAGAAGATTGATGCTCATCACGAGCGCGAAGATCATCAGGCCCGGAATGATCGAGACGTGCGGTGCGTTAAACAGCAGGCTCCGCCCTTCGCCCAGCATGGAGCCCAGATCCGATTGCGGCGGCTGCGCGCCGAGGCCGAGGAAAGAGAGACCGGCGGTTTCGAGGATCATCCAGCCCACCGTCGTCGACATGGTGATGACGATGACCGGCAGGACGTTCGGCAGAATTTCGGTAAAGAGGATCGCCAGCCACGACTTGCCGGAGAGCCGTGCCGCATCGACGAACTCCCGGCTGGCCAGCCCGATCGTCACCCCGCGCACGTTCCGCGCAAAGAAGGGGATGTTGACGATGGCGATGGCGTAAAGCGCATTCAAAAGCCCTGGCCCGAGCACCGCGACGATGGCGAGCGCGAGCAGGATGTAGGGAAACGCCATCAGCATATCGATCAGGCGCATCAGGATATTGTCCGTCCGTCCGCGCGCGAACCCCGCGATAAGCCCGATGAGCGAACCCGTGAGTGCGGCTATGGCGGTCGCCGAAAGCCCCACGGCGATCGAAACCTGCGAACCCCAGATCAGCCGCGAGAGAATATCGCGCCCCAATTGGTCCGTGCCGAGAATATGGCCTTCGGAAAAGGGCTGCTGTAGCCGATTGGCCGGGGTTGTGGCGTTCGGGTTGTCGAGCGGCAAAACGGGGGCGAGGATCGCCAGAAGCGCGATGATCCCCAGAACGATCAGCCCGCCCGTCGCAAGACGATTGTTGAGCAGTAGGCTCCAGCTCGATAAACGGGCACTGGGCTCGGTGACCGGCGGTGTGGCGGCAATCTGGCTCATGTCTTCAGCCTCGGATCGAGCAGGGCCTGACAGACATCGGCCACAAGGTTGAAAAGCACATAGCTCGCCGCAACGAGCAGCACGCCACCCTGAACGAGCAGGACGTCACGCGTGGAAATGGCGTTGACCAGCATCGCCCCGATGCCCGGCCACTGGAACACGGTTTCGACATAGACCGCGCCGCCCAGAACGAACCCCGCCTGAATGCCGATCACCGGGATGACGTTGACGAAGGCGGCCTTGAAGGCGTGCCCATAGATGACCTTGCGCTCGGAAAGCCCCTTGGCCCGCGCCGTCCGCACGAAATCCTGCCGCAGCACTTCGAGCATGGAAGCCCGCGTCAGCCGCGCAATCACGCCGGTGGCGACCACGGCGAGCGTCACCGCAGGCAATATGAGATGGCGCAACAGATCCATGAAATCGCCCCCGCCATAAACCGCGAACATTCCCGAGGCGGGCAGGACACGCCATTGCACGGCAAAGAGCAGGATCAGCAGCAGCCCCAGCCAGAAGGCGGGCATTGAAATGCCGATGAGGACGAAAAAGGTGATGATCCTGTCGGCCCAGCCGAACTGCCGCACCGCCGAAACGATGCCCGCGAGCAGTCCGAAGATCGAGCACAGCACAAGCGATACGCCCGCAAGAATGAGCGTCGCGTTATAGCGTTCGAGAATTTCGTCGAGCACGGGCCGGTTGAGATTGTACGACCGTCCGAAATCGCCCTGGAGCACATTGGTGATCCACACCCAGTATTGCTCGGGCAGAGACCGGTCGAGCCCCAACTCACGGTTGACCCGCGCGACGTTTTCCGGCGTCGCGTAGGCGCCCAAAATAGCAGTCGCGGTGTCTCCTGGGATCAATGCCATGATCCCGAAAACGATGATCGATAACCCGAACAATACGGGTATCGCGGCCAAAAGCCGCTTGGCGATATAGGCCAGCATGGTGTTGGCCTCCCCTCTGTGCCTCCTCATGGGACCGGCAGCATCCCGCCGGTCCCGGAATTGCAGCGCCTTACGGCTTGGACACGTCAGCCAGTTCCAGAAGGAAGCTCGGCTGCAGCGCGAAGCCTTCGACGTTTGCCGAAGTCACCGCATTCTGCTTCCAGTTGGCGACGAAGATCCATGGCGCATCCTCGAAGACGATTTCCTGCATCTCCTTATAAAGATCGCCGCGCGCCTCGATATCGGTTTCGACACGGGCCGCCTCGAGCAGTTCGTCCACTTCCGGGTTGGAATAATAGGACGAGTTGAACCCGCCGGCCTCCGGCCATGCGTCGGTGCGCAGCGTCAGATAGGGCAGGACGTCCGGATCGTTGGTCATCCAGGCCATTTCGGCCATATCGGCCTCTTCACCCAGCCCCGGGTTCACGATCCCCAGGAACGTATTCCACTCGTAAGTTTCGATCTCGACATCGAACCCGACGGCTTCGAGATCGGCCTGGATCGCCGTGCCCATAGTGATCGGATCGAGCATGCCCGAGCCACCCTCGGTGACATAGAAGGTCACCGACGGATTCTCGACGCCGGCCTCAGCCAGGAGTTCGCGCGCCATCTCCGGATCGTAAGGATAGGGTTCGAGGTCCTCGTTATAGGCCCAGTTGAACGCCGGAGCGACAGGGCTGTCCGCGACGGTTGCGGTTCCCTGCAGCACATCCTCGACCAGCGTTTCCTTGTTGACCGCGTAATTCGCCGCCTGACGGACGAGTTTGTCGGTGAACGGGCCATTCTGGGCATTGAGCATCACGTACCAGACGTGTGGCCCCGCCTGTTCGTAAACTTCGAATGCGGGATCGGATTCGAACTGCCCTACATTGTCGGGCGGCACTTCGACCATCACGTCGATCCCGCCCGAAAGCATCTCGGCAACGCGGGTATTCGCGTCCGTGATCGGACGGAAGACGACCGCTTCGAGTTCAGGCGCTCCGTCCCAATAATCGGGATTGGCTTCCGCCACGACGCGCGTGTTCGACTGCCATTCGACGAACTTGTAAGGTCCGGTTCCCACTGGATTGCGGCCGTAATCGTCGCCCTGCTCGGCAACCGCTGTGGGCGAAACGATAAGCCCCGTTGGATAGGCGAGGTTCGAAAGGAACGGCGCATAAGGTTCGGACAGAACGAATTCGACGGTGTGTTCGTCGATCACGTTGACGCTGTCGACAGCCGAGAAGTTGAACGAAAGCGGGAACGGTCCGGTATCGTAATAGGGATGGTTCTCATCCAGCATGCGGTCGAAGTTGAACTTCACCGCCTCGGCGTTGAACGGCGTTCCATCGTGGAAGGTGACCCCTTCGCGCAGAGTGAATGTATAGGTGAGCCCGTCCTCGGAAATTTCCCAATCGGTCGCAAGCGCAGGTTCGACCTCGAGCGTACCGTCGCCGTAGCGCACCAGACCATCGTAGAGATTCACCGCGATACGGAAATCGTTGACCGCGGTCGCGACCTGCGGGTCGAGCGTCTGGGGTTCGGCGATCTGCCCCACGACTAGGACGTTCGGCGGCGTTTGCGCCACCGCCGGCGCGGCAGCCAAAAGCACCGCGAGCGCTACCCCTCGTAGCATATTTTTCATGACAACCTCCTTGAGCAAGAACGTGCCCCCATTGCGTCAGGAGCAACGGTCCCAAAAATTAATTTATCAGCATAAATGGACAGCGCAACCGATTTATCAGTATAAATATCGCCAATCGGAGGACCGCCATGACATATTCCATCGTCGCCAGAGACCCGCATTCGGGCGCCTTCGGCGTGGCGACGGCCACGGGCGGCCCCGCTGTGGGTTCCCTGGTGCCGCACGCGCGGGCCGGAGCAGGGGCCTTGGCGACGCAAGGCTATACCAACCCGTTCTACGCCTTCGACGGTCTTGCCGCGCTCGAGGACGGCGAGGGTGCCGAATCCATTGTCACCCGGCTGACACGGGATGACGACGGGCGGGAAGGCCGCCAGGTCATTATCATAGACCGGGATGGGAAAACGGCAGGCTGGTCGGGGCGCGACCTCACTCCGGTTGTGGGCATGCAACTGAAAACGGGTGTCGCCGTTGCTGGCAACCTGCTCGCCAACGACCGTGTGCTGGCCGCCATGATGGATGCATTCGACGCCGCCAAAGGCCAACACCTGGAAGACCGTCTCCTTGCCGCCATGCGCGCCGGAGAGGACACTGGAGGCGACGCCCGCGGCACACGCTCGGCCGCACTCAAGACCTATACCGACCAGCTTTACCCCGCCATCGACATGCGGATTGATTCCTCTGCTACGCCGATCGCCGATCTGGCAGCTCTGCTCGACGAGGTACGCGATCAGTCCTATGCGGATTTCTTCGCAGGCCTCCCGCGCCGCTAAACGGGCGCTATGTTGCGCATTCTTGACCAAACGATCAAAACCGCCTTGCGGAACGCCGCGCGCTGTGGTTTCCATCGCGCCAGCCAATCCGCGAAAAGAGGCCACCCGTGAATCCCTTCCTTGCGACCAGCGCTGAAGTTCAGGCTGCGCTCGATGCCCAAAAGCCTGTCGTCGCCCTCGAATCCACCATCATTACCCACGGCATGCCCTATCCGCAGAACCGCGATACCGCGCTCGCGGTCGAGGCCGTCGTGCGCGAGAACGGTGCGATACCCGCAACCATCGCCGTCATGGGCGGAAAGTTGTGCGTCGGAGTGTCGGGCGACGATCTCGAAGCGCTGGCGAAAACCGGACTCGATGCCGCCAAGGCGTCCCGCCGTGACCTCGCTGCCATCCTGGCCAAGGGACTGACCGCCGGAACAACCGTTGCCACCACGATGCAGATCGCGGCCATGGCCGGCATCAAAGTATTCGCGACCGGCGGCATTGGCGGCGTTCATCGCGGGGCCGAGACGACCTTCGATATCTCCGCCGACCTCAAGGAACTCTCTCAAACCCCCGTCGCTGTCGTATGTGCCGGTGCCAAGTCGATTCTCGATATCGGAAAAACGCTCGAAGTCCTTGAAACCAATGGCGTTCCGGTGATCGGCTATAAGTCTGACGCTTTCCCGGCCTTCTTCGCGCGCGAAAGCGGCTTTGGCGTCGACTACCGGCTCGACACGCCCGGCGAGGTTGCGGATCTCATCGCAACCCAGGCTGATCTTGGTATGACTGCCGGCATCCTCGTTGCCAACCCGATCCCCGAAGCCGATGCGCTCGACGCCGCCGAGATCGACAGCCGCATCGCCGCCGCCATCGCGGATGCCGATGCGCAGGGCGTTGCCCGCAAGGACCTGACGCCTTATCTCCTCAACCGCATCTTTGAGCTGACCGGCGGCAAGAGCCTCGCGGCCAATATCGCGCTCGTCAAAAACAATGCCGCCGTCGCCGCACAGATCGCTGTCGCGCTGGCCGCGCGCGGCTGATCGATGGCGGGCCACGTCCTCGTTATCGGCGATGTCATGACCGACATCGTCGTTTTGCCCGAGGGGCCCATAGTCCACGGCACGGACCGCCGCGCGACGATCCGCCGGATGCACGGCGGCGCAGGCGCCAATCAGGCCCTATGGCTCGCTGCCGAGGGTGCGGAGGTTGTGCTTGTCGCCAAGGTCGGAGCAGGGGACACGGAAACTCTTTCAGCCCATTTTGCCGCCCGCGGCGTGACGCCGAAACTCGCCACCGACGACGCGCTGCCAACCGGCACGCTCATCTGCCTTGTCGACGCTGACGGCGAACGCAGCTTTTTGACCGACCGGGGCGCCAACACTGCGCTCGCCGCGCAGGATCTGCCTGCATCGCTTCTTGATGGCGTGTCGCTCCTCCACGTTTCAGCTTATGCGCTCGTAGAACGCGGTCCCCGTGCTGCCGTTCTGTCCCTCATGGCCGCAGCGCATAAAAGAGACATCCCCGTTAGCCTCGACCCCGCCTCAACCGGCTTCCTTGAAGAAATCGGCCCGGTCGAGTTCCGAAGCTGGACGCGCGGCGCGCAGGTTTTCTTCCCCAATGCTGACGAAGCTCAACGCCTCACCGGAAAGGCCGACACGGACGATCAGGTTGCAGACCTTTTGAAGGACTACGAAACAGTCATTCTTAAAAAGGGTGCGCACGGCGCGATTCTGGCGCACCGCGACGGAACGCGAATTGCCCGCGCGGCGCGTCCCGTCACGGCTGTCGACACGACGGGCGCTGGCGACGCCTTCGCCGCCGGCTTCCTTGCCGCCAGCACGCGTGGCGCGCCGGATGCGGATGCTCTCGATGCCGCTATAGAGGCGGGCGCCAAAGCCGTGTCGAAAATCGGCGCCCAGCCGGAATCGGCGTCTTAAAGCGCCTCGGTAAGCTCAGGAATTGCCTCGAAAATATCGGCGACAAGTCCGTAGTCGGCCACCCCGAAGATCGGCGCGTCGGGATCCTTGTTGATCGCGACGATGACTTTGGAATTCTTCATCCCCGCAAGGTGCTGGATCGCTCCGGAAATCCCCACGGCGATGTAGAGATCCGGCGCGACGACCTTGCCGGTCTGCCCCACCTGCCAGTCGTTGGGCGCGTATCCAGCGTCGACCGCAGCCCGGCTCGCGCCGAGTGCCGCCCCTAACTTTTCGGCCAATGGGCCCAGCAACGCATTGAACTGCTCGGCCGAACCGAGCGCCCGTCCGCCGGATACGACGATCTTTGCCGTCGCGAGATCCGGTCCTTCGCTCTGGGCGCTTTCCCGAGAAACCAATTTCGTCTTGGGCGCTTCCGGCACGAACGAAACCGTCTCGACCGTCGCATTTCCGCCGCGCGGCGCCTCATCGAACGCCGAAGCGCGAATGGTCAGGACAACCTTCTCCGCCGTCGCCTCGACCGTCTGAAGCGCCCCACCTGCGTAGATCGGTCGCTCGAACGTCGTCGCGGAAACGACCTTGGTGGCATCGGATACCTGCATCACGTCGAGCAGAGCGGCCACGCGCGGCATCACATTTTTGCCGAAGCTCGTCGCGGCTGCGGCGATGTGGTCGTATTCGGCGGCCAATTCCCTAAGAATGTCCCCCAGAGGTTCCGCGAGCCCTTCGGCGAAGACCGGATTGTCCGCAAGGAGGACCTTGTCCACGCCGGACAGCGTCGCCGCATCGTCGGCAACCGGCTTGCACACATTGCCCGCAACAAGGACGTGGATCGGTACGCTGAGAGAAGAGAGCGCCGAGACCGCCTTGGCTGTGGCCGGGTTCAGCACCGTGTTGTCGTGCTCGGCCAGAATCAGGATGCTCACAGGACCCGCGCCTCCGTCTTGAGTTTTTCTACAAGCTCGGCCACCGAGCCGACCGTCGATCCCGGCTTGCGCGCCGGGGGCTCGGCGGTGTTCGCAACCTTGAGCTGCGGTGTCAGCGAAACGCCGAGGCTCTCGGCCTCGATCTCCTCGAGCGGCTTTTTCTTGGCCTTCATCACATTGGGCAGTGAAGCGTAGCGTGGCGTGTTGAGCCGTAGATCGGTCGAGATCACCGCGGGCAGGGGCATTTTAAGCGTTTCCAGTCCGCCGTCGATTTCCCGCGTCACCGTCGCCGTGCCGTCCGCGATCACGACCTTGGACGCGAACATTGCTTGCGGCCAGCCTAAAAGCGCCGATAGCATCTGTGCGGTCTGATTGGCATCGTCGTCGATTGCCTGCTTGCCCATGATCACGAGATCGGGGCTCCGCTGTCCGATAATCGCCTTGAGGATCTTCGCAACCGCGAGCGGTTCGACCGTTGCGTCAGTCGTAACGAGAATCGCGCTATCCGCCCCCATCGCGAGCGCTGAACGCAGCGTATCGGCCGCCTGCGCCGGTCCGATGGACACCGCAACGATTTCGCTGGCAATCCCCGCTTCCTTGAGCCGGATCGCTTCTTCGACGGCAATCTCGTCGAACGGGTTCATCGACATCTTGAGATTGGCGAGTTCCACGCCGGATCCGTCGGGCTTCACCCGCACGGCGACATTGGCATCAAGCACGCGCTTGACCGGAACGAGTATTTTCACGCTCTTCTCCTTGGCTGGCCCTAGTGCCCCGCTTCATACAAATTGGCAGGCGTCAGCCTGGCGATTTGGATGAAGGTAACGGGGCCACGGCAAAAAATGAGTGAGGCGCTTCTCATCATAAGCTATCAAATAACGTGAAGCGCCTCACTAGGCCCAGTTCCGGCGCTTGGACGTCCGTCCGATGCCAGGATTGAGGCTGTTGGTGGGATCGAGGGATTTGTAGAATTCGGCGAGCGAGGGCTTGGCCTCGTAAAGGTGCCCCACATTATGCTCGGCAGGATACTCTGCCCCCCGCTGATCCAGAAGCTCGAGCAATTGCGCCTTGATCGCCGCAACATCCGCGCCCTTCTTGACCAGATAATCCTGATGCAGCACGTGGCAGAAGAAGTGCCCGCAGACTGGCGTATGCGTCAGTTGTGCGCTGATCTCAGGCGGCAGTTTGGGCAGCCAGTCGGTCTCGTTGCGCGGCAGCGCGACGTCGAGCGCGAGGATATCCTCAACCTCATTTGGATGCACGGCGCGATAGCGGCCCGACGCACCGCCGAACGCGAAGCGGTGCAGGAACGCGGCCTCGCCCTCATCCTTCGTGCATTCGAAATAGGCGCCGCTCTCGGATGGGAACATCTCCGAAAGATATTCGCGTGCCTCCGCAACGCCCGCGCCGCCCATCTTGAGCATAAGGTGATGCTCATATTTGTCCCGATAGGCGTTCATGCGCTTGGGCAGGTGCTCGGGCCATATCCGCATCACCATCTGCACGATCCGATCCGAAATCGCGCCGCCGAGCCCGAATTTCTCGGTCAGCCCGTCGACCCAGCTCTTGAGCGCAAAGGCTTTCGGTACCGAATCCGTCCCCAGATGCCGGATCACCAGATAGGTGTCCTTCCCGTAGCGCTGGGTCATCGTGTAGGCGTCGCGGTGCAGATACTCTCCCGCAATCGGGAGGGTCTCGAAGCGTGAGAGGATATGCCGCCGGATTTCGGTGAGTTCGGCGGGATCGTTCGTGCCGATATAGAAGACGGCGGTATCTTTATCGGCAGGAAACGTATCGAGCCGGAGGGCGAAAATCGCCAGCCGCCCCGCGCTGCCCGAAGCTTCGAACAGCCGCCGCGGATCGGCGTTGAAGCGGGCAGGGGTGTCCGCGTCGATATCGCGGACATGCCGGTGATACTCCCGGTCCGACGCCCATTGGTTGGTTTCGCGCTGAATATCGGCGTCCGAATAGTCGCCCGCATCGAGCCGCGACAGGATGGTCTCGGCGTCTTCGCCCAATTCCACCCCGAGGTGATTGACGAGCTTGAGCGTGCCATCCGCGTCCACCTGTCCGAACACCGCGAACTGGGTATAAGCCGGCCCGCGCTGGATCAGCGAACCGCCCGAATTGTTGCACACCCCGCCGGTCACCGATGCTCCGATGCACGACGAACCGATCACCGAATGCGGTTCGCGCCCGATGGGGCGTAGCGCCTTTTCGAGCTGGTCGAGCGTCGCGCCGGGCAGGGCGATCACCTGATTGCCGCCGTCGACGAGGTCGATCCGGCGGATGCGCATGGTGTTGATGATGACGATGGGGCGGTCATAACCCTCGCCGAACGGCGTCGAGCCGCCCGTGATGCCCGTATTGGCTGCCTGCACGATGATGATAACGCCCGCCTCGACCGCAGCCTTGAGTGCGCGCCATTGTTCAACAAGCGTGCCGGGGCGCACGACCGCGAGCACCTTGCCATCGCCATAGCGATAGCCCTTGCGGTAGCGGCGGGTGGCGCGGTCGCCGACAAGGACGTGGCGGGGGCCGACGATGGAGCGGAATTCGGACAGGAGGGCAGAGGACATAGGCGTTCGATCTTTCGACAACGCCACAGTCTAAATCACGGATAGCCCGTCGAGGACAAGTTTTTCACACTCTGGCAGGCGGAAATCCGAACAGCGCCTCGGGGTTCTCGACCAGCGCCTTGTGCCTTGCGTCCTCGGACGGGAACCAGCCCATGACGGTATCGAGCAGCGCCGCGTCGTCGGGGTATTCTGCTGTCGATTTTGCAAGATTGTGCGGCCAATTCGTGCCCCAGACGATGCGTTCGGGCGCATAGGCGGCGAGGTCACGCGCAACGGCGGCGATATCGGCATAGTCCGGCCCGCCGGTCCGGCTCGATTCGTAGCAGCCCGCGAATTTGAACCAGCAATTGCCTCTGTCGATCAGCCGCTTGACCGCGTCGATCTGCGGGCTGTCCGGCGTCACCCCGGCAAAGAACTTGCCGTGGTGATCGAGGACCCAATTGCTGCGGATCGCTTCGAGACGGGGCATGTGATCGAGGATGTGCGAGCCGTCGAACTGGATGGCGATGCACCAGTTGAAGGCTTGCGCCTTGGCATCGATTGCTTCGAGGCCCGAAAGTCCGATCGCGCCGCCCGGCAGGTCCATGATCCGCGCGCCGGTGACGTTGGCGTCCGCAAGGCGCTGCATTTCGGCGTCATTGGTCTCGCCTGTGATGACCGCGACCCCGCGCGCAGCGTCGCCCATCGCTTCGAGCGCGGCGACGAGATTGCCGTTGTCGAACTGATGCGCATTGCCCTGCGTGATGACCACGCGGTCGATCCCGAGCCATGCCATCGTCTGGCGGTATTCCGCCGGGCCAGGCAGCCCCTCCGGTAGCGCAGGGCCGCCGGGGAGGGCAGGGAAACCCTCCAGATACATGTGCATCTGGGTGTCGATGGTTCCTTTTGGCAGAACCGTCTTGGGCTTGTCGCCGGTATAGGTGCGTTCGAGCATCAGGCGTCTCTCGGTGCGAATTCCTTAAGCGCGTCGCGGTCGATCTCGATGCCGAGGCCCGGGCCGTCGGGAATGGCGACGATGCCGTTCTTGTGCTCGATCGGCGTTTTGACGACCGCCTGACGGAACGGGTTGTGCGTCCGGTCGAATTCGAGGATCGGTTCTATCGGATCGTTCCGTACCGGATTGGGCACCATCGCGGCCATGAACTGCAGCGCCGCCGCGATCTGCACGGCAGTGCCCCAGACATGGGGAATGAGCCGAACGCCGTGGAGCGCGGCCATATCGGCCACGCGCTTCATCTCGGTGAACCCGCCGACCCCGCAGATGTCGGGCTGGACGATATCGATGCAACGCGTTTCAATCGGTTCGCGCATACCCCACCGCGTATGCCAGGTCTCCCCGCCTGCGACGGGCAAGGGCTGGCTTGCGCGGACCTCGCGATAAGCGCCGAGGTGTTCGGGTACGACCGGCTCTTCAAGCCAGTCGATACCATAGTCGGCCGCCGACTTTCCGACACGAATGGCCTCCAGGACGTCATAACCATGATTGGCATCGATCATCAGCCGCATCTCGCTGCCCGCTGCCTCGCGGACCGCGGCGATGACGCGTAGGTCTTCTTCCGGGTTGAAGCCGATCTTGATTTTTGCGGCATGAAAGCCCGCTGCGCGGTGTTCCGCAACCTCGCGGGCATTGTCCTCGACCCGGTCGACACCATCACGCTTGAACGAGCCAGTGGCATATGCCTTGACGCTCTCGCGGAACCGGCCGCCCAAAAGCGTCGAGACCGGCACGCCGAAATGCTTGCCCTTGATGTCCCAGAGCGCGATGTCGATTCCCGACAACGCTGTGATCGTGAGCCCCCGCTGGCCTTGGTCGCGCAGCGCGTTGTAGAGCACGGCCCAATGCTTTTCGGTTTCGAGCGGATCTTTGCCAATCAGCCACGGCCTGTAGGCGGCAACGATTGCGGCATTCGGTCCGGCGGGCCCGAGGCACTCGCCCCAGCCCGTCGTGCCGTCGTCGCAGACGATCTCGACCAGCACATGCACACGCTTGTCGAAGCGCATCGAGGCGCTTTCGAAGGCGGTATCGAGCGTGTGCTCGAGCAGATGGGTGCGAACGTCGGTGATCTTCATTTCTTGCAGGACGCAATCAGCCCGGCCAGCATGTCTTCCTCCTCCCCGGTCAGATCGACGAGCGGCGCGCGCACCGGACCGGCGTCAAAGCCCTGGAGCCGCACACCGGCCTTGATCGCCGAGACGGCATAGCCCTTGTTGCGGCTGCGCAGCTTCATGAACGGATAGAAGAAGTCCTTTAGGATTTTTTCGCAAGTCCCGGTTTCACCTGCGCGCAGTGCTTTGTAGAACGCGACCGCGAGATCCGGGACGAAATTGAAGACCGCAGAGGAATACGTCGTGAACCCGGCCGCGAGGTAGGCTTCGGCGAAGAGTTCGGCGGTCGGCATGCCGCCCAGATAGGTGAGCCGGTCACCCATCGTGGCAGTGATCTGGCGCACGAGCCCGATGTCCCCCGAACCGTCCTTGAAGCCTATAAGGTTAGGACAGTTGTCACACAAGCGCTGGATCGTGTCCGCCTGCAGGATCGAATTGTCGCGATTGTAGACCATGACACCGATGCCGACGGACTGGCAGACGGCAAGGACGTGCCGGTACAGCCCCTCCTGCGGGGCGTCGATAAGATAGTGCGGGAGCAGCAGGATACCGTCCGCGCCAGCCTTTTCAGCGGCCTTGGCGATCGAAACGGCAATCTCGGTGCCGTAGCCGCAGCCCGAGACGATCGGCGTATCGCCCGCGGCGTCCTTGGCCGCTGCGACGATCGTCGGAATTTCGTCAGGACTCAGCGAAAAGAACTCGCCCGTCCCTCCGGCCGCAAACAGCGCCGCTGCATCGAAGCCCGAGAGCCAGTCGACGTGCTTGCTATAGGAATCGCGATTGAACTTACCCTCGGCATCAAAATGCGTAACGGGGAACGACAAAAGGCCGGCCCCGAGCACGGCTTTGATGTCCTTGGGATCCATGACGATGTCCTTTGCTCAAACTCTCCTTCACCGGGATATTGAGTTGACTGATAGAAGTCAACAGCTTGTATGATATCTTTTGTGGGCGGACATCGCGAAATATGGGCTAGTGGACGTGCCCGTGGTCATGACCGGTTGGCGGCGCGGAGATTTCGCATGTCGCCGGAGTGTTGCCCCAATCGATCTCCACCGTCGCATGGCGAATGCCATAGGTCTTGGCAAGGGCGGCCTTGACCCGATCGGAGATTGTCGGTGCGTCCGCGTTTTCTCCCAGTGTGATTTCCAGGGTCGCGGCAGACTTGCCCGAAGTGATCGACCAGACATGCACATGCCTGACATCCGCCACATCGGGCACGGTCTCGATGAGATGCCTTTTGAGCGCGTCGATCTCGATATCCGGCGGCGTGCCCTCCATCAGGATATGAAGGGAGTTCTTCAGGAGCGCCCAAGCCGAGCGCAGGATCAGCGCCGAAAGCAGGACCGACAGGATCGGATCGATCGGGGTCCAGTTGGTGAAGTAGATGACGATGGCCGCAACGATTGCGGCGACCGAACCCAGAAGATCGCCCAGAACGTGGAGCAGGGCGCCCTTGATGTTCACATGCTCGGTGTCGCCGGTATTGAGCATGAAAAAGACCGCGCCGTTGACTACGAGGCCCAGCACCGCGACGGCGAACATCGGTCCGGCCAGGACCGGATGGGGATCGATGAAACGCTGGACAGCCTCATAAGCGATCCATGCAACCAGGCCGATCAGCGTGACGGCGTTGACAAAGCCCGCAAGCACCTCGAAACGCATATAACCGAAAGTGCGCTTGGCATCCGACGTGCGCCGGCCGAAGCGGAACGCTGCCCAGGCGAGCGCCAGCGCCGCCGCGTCGGTGAGCATGTGCCCCGCATCCGCGATCAGCGCCAGAGAGCCCGCAAGAAGTCCGCCAATCACCTCGGCAATCATGAAGCCGAAGGTCAAAAGAAAGCCAATGAGAACGGCCCGCTCGTTCTTGCCTGTCACCTCCGGCGAATGGTGATGGTGCCCATGGCTGTCGTTCATGGCCTCATGGTCATTCCTGTTCGTGCTCTCGCTGGTCATGCGCAGTCCATTGTTTGGCAAAGGTTAAATCAACATATAAATACGTGTTCATATATATGCCGTAAAGTGCGACATGTCGACCCGGCTTTGGCCGTTACCGCCTCTTGGCAGGGTAGTCTTTCAATCTTTGGGCGGCATCTTGTGTCCAACGGCAGCAATTGGCGTCATCCCTGTCACGCATTCGCCGATTTTGCGTGTACAATGCCTTCCATAGACATTCGACATGCGGCAAGTCGGGATGACACGACGATTGCAAGCCGGGCGACAAACCCGCACCCGCCTGTCAGCAAACGGAGAGGCGACATCATGGCTGGCATCTATGTTGAGCGTGAAGTAGTCTGCCCGCATTGCGGCGCGACGAACCACATCACGGTCGACGAGGTGGCCGACAATACACGCGTCAATTGCTCGCGCTGTCATGCGGAAATCGGCCTGTGGCGGACCATCAGCGCGCAGACCGTTGCCCGCAAAGAAGCGGAACGGACGCTTTAGCGTTAGGACAACACGCGCGTAGAGAGTTCCGAGTATATCTTGTCGGTCTGGTCTTTCTCGCAAAGCGCGGTGGCCGGAGTGGTGACCGCTGACGCCGCTGCGGATACGCCGTACCGACAGGCTTCATCGAGCGGCCAGCCCGCATTAAGCGCATAGGTCAGCGCCCCCACGAAACTGTCGCCCGCACCCACTGTGCTGTCGATCTTGACTCTGGGCGGCCGGATATGGACGG
This sequence comes from Pelagibacterium halotolerans, assembly GCF_044811015.1. Taxonomy (GTDB): domain Bacteria; phylum Pseudomonadota; class Alphaproteobacteria; order Rhizobiales; family Devosiaceae; genus Pelagibacterium; species Pelagibacterium halotolerans_A. The sequence goes on along the minus strand of NZ_CP085243.1, from coordinate 821,853 downwards.
GTTCGTCCGCCGAGACGACGACTGCACCTTTATCACCCAGTGTGATGATCACGACATCGATGGCATGGCGTTCGCGCAGCGCCTGTCCGAGCTGGGCGGCGCTTTTGTCTTCCATGCGCGGACCGTCGATGAGTTCGCGTGCCTCGAGATGGTTGAGCTTGACGAGATATGGCCGGCCATCGAGCGCGGCCTTGAGCGCCGCGCCGTGCGTATCGAGGATGAACGAGAGCCGGTTGACCCGGCAGAACGCGGCAATCCTGCGATAGAAGTCAGTGCGCAGCCCTTCGGGCAGGCTGCCGCTGGCCACGATGTACCGGCATGAGGGAGAAACGGTTGCAAGGATCGCATCGAACAACGCGTCATCTGCATTGTGCGGCTGCATTGGGCCAGGCAGGACGAAACGATAGTGCTCTCCACTCGTCTTTTCCATCACTGTCAGGGAGAATCGCGTCTCGCCCTCACCCTGCCAGATACACGCGGCGACGCCGGCTTGCTCGAGCATGCGTTTGTAGAGTTCGCCCATAGTCCCGCCCAGGACGACGAAGGCGAGGCTGTCGCCGCCGAACTCCTTGATAGCGCGCGAGACGTTGACCCCGCCGCCCCCTACGTCGAGCCGTGGTGCCGCGCAGCGGAGCTTTTTCCGCGGAGCCAGCGTCTCGGTCTCTGTGGTGATATCGAGCGCGGGATTGAGCGTGATTGTGAGAATGGATGCTGTCATTGCGTTGTGCTGCTAACCGGCGCTTCGTACACGGCCATGATGCGTGAGAGGAGATCCAGCGCTTCGGCTCTCGGGCGCTGGAAACTGTTGCGGCCGATGATCGAGCCGTATCCGCCGCCATCGCGGATGGCCGTGACATCGGCGAGAACCTCATCGGTCGGTTTGGACGAACCACCGGAAAAAACGACGATCCGCTTGCCCGCAAAGGCGGACTGCATGACGTGCGCAACCCGCTCGCGCGCGACGTTGCGGTCGATATCTTCCCGGGCATAGGCCACGCGCACGTCCTCGTGTTCGATGTGGCGGGACGGCAGCTTGACCTTGATGATGTGCGCACCCAATTGTGCTGCGATCTGGGCGGAGTAGGCGACAACATCGAGGGCAGTTTGCCCGGCCTTGGAGAGGTTGCCGCCGCGCGGATAGGCCCATATGACCGTGGGCAGTCCCACTTCGCGCGCCGCAGCGATACCGGCACGGGTTTCCTCGATCATTTCATACTGCTTATCGGCGCCGGGATAGATGGTATATCCGATCGCGTCGCAACCCAGCCGCAGTGCGTCGGATGCTGTCGCTGTGACCGCTTGGTCCTTTTCGGAGCTCAGATTGTTGCTGTTGTTGGCCTTGAGGATGAGCGGAACCGCGCCTGCGTGCCGTGCGGCGCCGTCCGCGAGCAGGCCATAGGGTGCGGCAAAGGCGCTGACACGGGCGGCAATGGCGAAATCGAAGAGATATTCCGGGTCGTAGGCCGCTGGGTTGGCCGAAAACGATTGCGCCGGGCCGTGCTCAACGCCCTGATCGACCGGGAGAATGACGAGTTTCCCGGTGTCGCCCAGCCTCCCATGCATCAGGATGCGGGCCAGATGCATTCTTATGCCCGGGCTTTCCGAGTCGTAATGCGCAAGAATGTCGCGAACCGCTGCACTCGGCATCGGCATATCCTCGTAGAGTAATATCGGTTCAACATGCTTCCCGATTAACATGGCCGCAAAGAGCGGGATTTGATCCGCATCAAGGCGGGGCGCTGTTCCCGGCTTTACCGTGCCAGCCGCCGGGGCAGTGCCATCGCCGGCCACGCAACGGTGAGGCAGTCATTGGGATGAACGAAAAGCCGGTCGTATGGTTCGAGCAATCGGATTGTCGATGAATGGATCGGGTTCGGCCTTCCTGCATTTCTAGGGTAGGTCCGGAAACCATCCGGCAACCCCTTGGAGGAGAACAGAAATGAGTGGGCACGAAACTTTCGATCATACGGTCCAGCAGGCCAATATCTGGCTCAAGAAAATCACCGAAACGCTCCATTTCGAGGACCGCCGTTACGCCTACTCGGCGTTGCGGGCCACCCTTCACGCCCTGCGCGACAGGCTGACGCCCGAGAGTGCCGTGCACCTTTCCGCGCAATTGCCCATGGTGATCCGCGGGCTCTATTTCGAAGGGTGGCGGATTTCCGGAAAGCCGACTAATGACCATACGGTCGACGAATTCTGCGCACACATCGAAAAAGAGCTGCCACCGAAGTTTCCGCGCGATCCCAAGTCGGTCGCCCAAGGTGTATTCGAGGTTCTGTGGGCGGAACTCGACGTTGGCGAGACAGCCAAGGTCATCGACCAGATGCCGGGGCATTTGAAGGCACTTTGGCCGCAGGAGGCGCGCTGAGGTATCCCGGCGATTAAAGTGTCGCCGCCTGCGCGGTCACCCATATGTTCCTCCCGGGTTGAATAGCGCTGGGGCAGAGGGTCACACCCTTACCGCTTTCTTGTTTGCCGGGCGTAAGCTAAAATCGCCTGCAAGGAATCTGCGAACGCGGGCGGGCCAGGGGCCGATGGCGGACAATCTCCAGACCGATGAATCCCTTGCCGGCGAGGCCGCTAAGCTTCACGCCATTCTCGATTCCGCCGTCGACGGGATCGTCACCATTGATCGCAACGGCATCATCATGACGGTCAATCCTGCGGCCGAACACCTGTTCGGATATACGCGGGAGGAGTTCATCGGTCGCAATGTCCACTTCCTCATGCCCGAACCTTATCATTCCGAGCATGATGGCTATATTCGCGCGTATCGGGAAACCGGCCGCAAGAAGATCATTGGTATCGGGCGCGAGGTCGTCGGGCGCAAGGCCGATGGGACGGTTTTCCCGATTCATCTGGCGGTGAGCGAATTCTTCGTCGATGGCCAGATCCATTTCGCCGGGATCATTCGCGACCTGACCGAACACAAGGCCACCGAGCGCGCGCTGCGCGAGGCGCAGAAGATGGAGGCGATGGGGCAGCTCACGGGCGGGATCGCGCACGATTTCAACAATCTTCTGACCGTGATCATCGGCAATCTCGAGATGCTCGATGCCAAGCTCACCACCGACGACAAGCGCGAACTCGCCTCCGAGGCGCTCGAAGCTGCCGAAATCGGCGCCAGGTTGACCTCGCGGCTGCTGGCTTTCGCACGGCGCAGCCATCTCGAGGCCGAACCGGTCAACCTCAACACGTTCGTGTTGGGCTTGACCGATATGCTGCATCGGACACTTGGGGAAACGATTTTCCTCTCCAACGCGCTCAGTCCAGACCTTTGGATGGTGCGCACGGACGCATCCCAGATCGAAAGTGCCATCGTCAACCTGGCCGTCAACGCCCGTGATGCAATGCCCTCGGGCGGGCGGCTGGTAATCGAAACCTCCAATGTCCAGATCGATGACGAGAACGGAACCGGTGAAATGGGGCTCGCGCCGGGCAATTACGTGCGCCTTTCAGTCTCCGATACCGGCACCGGCATGCCGCCCGCAGTGCGTGAGCGCGCCTTCGAGCCCTTTTTTACGACCAAGGAGAAGGGTAAGGGAACCGGGCTGGGTCTGTCGATGATCTACGGCTTCGTCAAACAATCTGGTGGTCACGCGACGATCTACAGCGAGGCCGAGAAGGGCACGACGGTCAACCTCTATCTGCCGCGCTACCGCGAGCAGGGTGAAGCCTTGGAAAGGGGCGAGGACGCGGTCGCAACCCTCGGGAATGGCGAACTGGTTCTTGCCGTGGAAGACGACGAGCGTGTCCGCCGCCTGACGGTTACCCGCCTCAAGGAACTCGGTTACAACGTCCTCGAAGCCGGCAGTGGCGCGGAGGCTCTCGCTGTTCTCGCCGCCAATCCGGACGTCGACCTCCTGTTCTCCGACCTCGTGATGCCCGGCGGCATGTCCGGCTATGAGCTGTGCAACAAGGCGCGGGCCCTCTACCCGAATGTCAGGGCCCTTCTGACGTCCGGCTATGCTGAGGAGCTTACGCGCTCCGATGCGCTCGCGGAGGCGCATCTCAAGGTGCTCCGCAAGCCTTACCGCATGGCGGACCTTGCGGAAGCAGTCGCCGGCGCGCTCAAGGGCAACGGTGCCTAAGGTGTGCGGCTTGGTGTGAAGGTATAGCCTGCGCCGCGAACGGTCTTGAGCAGCGCGGGTTCGGAGGGATCGGCTTCGATCTTCTTCCGCAGCCGCGCGATCTGGTTATCGATGCTCCGGTCGAGTGGAGTCCAGTCGTGACCCTTGAGATGGTCCATGATCTGGTCGCGGCTCAGAACCCGATGGGGACGCCGGGCAAATACGGTGAGAAGGTCGAATTCACCGCTCGTAAGGTTGACTGCCCCTTCGGGGCCTGTGAGCGTGCGCCTTTCAATATCGAGCGCGAAGCCGTTGAACCGGATGACGTCGTCAGACGTCGTCCGGGCCTGTTCTTGCGGACGCTCGGGCCTTGATCGGCGCAAAACCGAACGCACCCGTGCCAGGACCTCGCGCAGATGGAACGGCTTGGCGATATAGTCGTCCGCCCCGATTTCGAGCCCGACGATACGGTCGATCATATCGCCTTTGCCGGTGATCATGATGATCGGGATGTCGGATGTTTGCCGAATCTCGCGCGCGATGGTGAGCCCGTCCGAGCCACCCAGGTTGAGATCGAGCGTGATGAGATCGAGTGACCGGCCGAGGTGGTCCTGCACATCCTGACCGTCAGCGGCCTCGGAAACGGTGTAACCCTCGTCTTCCAGGCAGCGGCGGAGTATACGCCGAACCTTCTCGTCATCGTCTACGACCAGGATGTGAGGCGCACCTGGTGTTTTCATCCCTTGGGTACTACTTTTTGTCTAAGAGGATTGCCTGATACGAAATGTTACATGGCGTTACAGGGGCGGCGCAAGCGCGTTACGGCCCGGCCCCATAGTGCTTCTGACACAAAATTGCGTGCAGGGGTAAGAGCCATGGGTCAAATACAGTCAGCTCAAGACGGAATATCCGCCTGGCCGGTGTCTTCGGCACTGGACACGGGCCTCCGCACGCTGCGTGCGCATGACCCGCTCATTTTCGAGGGCGACGACGCCGACCACCTTTACGAAGTCATCGAAGGCGTCATCCGGGTCTACAAGGTTTTTTACGACGGACGCCGGCAGATCATGGCGTTCGCTTTCCCCGGCGACATCATCGGGCTGGGGCAGGCCGACATCTACAGCTTCGATTGCGACGCTTTGACATTCGCCCGCGTACGGACCATTTCGAAGGCCGATCTCTTGCGCACTGTCCGGGAACGGCCCGAACTGGGTGCCCAGATGCTGGAAATGGCCAGCCGCGAAATCACCGCCGCGCAAAGCCTCTCGATTACCCTTTGCCGCAAGTCCGCCATTGAACGGGTCGCATCGTTCCTGTGCAGCCTTGCCGAGCGCCGGCGCGATATCGGCACGAGCCAGACGCTGAGCGTTCCCATGACCCGCGCCGACATCGCGGATTACCTGGGCCTGACCATCGAAACCGTCAGCCGCAACATCACCAAGCTCAAATCGCTCGACGTCATCAGCCTTCCTACCCCGGGGACCGTATTGATCCACGACATGAAACGCCTCAAGCGCATCGGCGATTGCGAGGTGGACACCCGTGCGGCGTGACGTTTGAAGGGAAGGTGGGGCGAAAATGGCCACCTCGGATCCATCACGCGGGCGCCGGACCGGCGAAGCGGCAACTGTCGGTGCGACGCGCTGGCCATATCGCGTTGCGATATGTGTGTTCCCCGAAGCCGCAAGCGCGCTCAAGGGGCTCCAGCAGATTTCCGCATACGGCGCCAGCGTATCCGACATGGCGGTTATCGTTCCCACCCCGCAGGCGGCGGACGCGCTTTTGTCCGGCGACAAGGATTGCCCGGCACTGTTCCTGAGCGGTCACGCGCCGGGCGAGCCGGAATGGCAGCATATGGGTGCGCCCGCATCGTTTACGGTGCGTCGGCTTGCTGACGTATCCGATTGGGCGTCCGAACGGACGGTCGCCACGATGCGGCATGATCTCTCGCGCGGCTGCGTGGTGCTGCTCGTTTACGGGTTGCGGGGCATGTTGCAGACGTTGATGGCCGATGTGCTGTTGCACGTTGCTGCCTCGCGCGTCGAGGTGCACGACATCCCTCCCGGCCACCTCGCGAGTTGACCCAAGTCAAGGCGCCGATGGAACGCAGGGCGTCTGATACCTGTTATCAGCACAGGCCAAGGGAGCCCGAAATGATCAAGGATATCTGTGTCTATCTCGACGGCGGGGCCGATGACGGCCCCCGGATCGAAACGGCCCGGCAGATCGCGGCCTTGTTCGATGCTTTCATCGCCGGTCTTTACGTCACATCGCTCCCCGAGATTCAGGCCGTCGGCGGCTATGCCTTCGGCGCGATTGAGATCGATGAGCTCCAGCGCGACGCCCGCGAGCGCGGAGACCGGGACATGAAGGCCCTCAAGGAGCGGTTCAGCGGCCTCGACGCCAGGCATGAGCTGCGCCGTCACGACGTCCTTCAAGCGCACGTGCGCGACGTAGTCCTCCACGAGGCGAGGCTTTTCGACCTGTTTGTGACGACACGTCCCTATGGCCACGAGAATCCGGCGGTCGAAGTCACCGAGGCTGTGCTGTTCGGTTCCGGCCGCGCGACCTTGCTTGTGCCTCCCGGTGGCATCGAAACCTTCGATCCCGGGACCGTCGTCATTGCTTGGAGCAATACCCGGGAGGCGGCGCGTGCGGTATCCGAAGCGATCCCGTTCCTCGCCCATGCCAAGTCCGTTTCAGTCTGCATGGTGGGCGATGACAGCATGAGCAGCGTCGAGCGAGCCGCTCAGGGTACCGATATCGCCCGTCACCTCGACCGGCACGGGGTCAAGGTCCAGCTCAACCCGGTTCCGCCGGGGCGAGGCGTCGCCGAAACGCTGATCGAAGAGGCGCAGGTTGCCGACGCAGATCTGCTGGTCATGGGCGGATACGGTCATTCACGTCTGCGCGAATGGGTTTTAGGCGGCGTGACCCGGGAAATCCTCACGCATGCGAAGATTCCAGTGCTGATCGCGCACTGACCCCAGCAACTTAGGCCGACCTGCGCGGGCTAGTAGCCAGCGTCATTGAAAATGGCGGGTTTCCCAACCCACCCCCCGTCATCACCCGGACAAGCCGGGTGATGACGGGGAGGGGGAAGCGGTAGCCCGTCATTTTCAATGACGCTGGCCACTAGGGCCTGATTTAAAAGTCGGCGGCGGAGGGCTGGCGAGGGATTTTCGACCGCCCACGGCAAACAAGACCCGACGGACCGACCCGTTCGGCTTTTAAATCGGGCTCTAAGCCTGCGCCCGCAATCGTTCCCCTAGGGCGATCTTCACGCGCTTGACGCCCGGGTCGCCCGGGTTTGCGGATACCGAGAAGCCCATTTCCCGGCACATTGTGAGCATCTTGACGTTTTCCGCGTAGACGCTGCCCGTGACGGTTTTAAGGCCATCGGCTGCCGCATAGCTCAGAAGATGATCGAGCAGCGCCCAGCCAAGGCCGCGGCCTTGAAGGTCGGTGCGCACCAGAATGGCGTATTCAGCCATTTCATGGTCCGGATCGGCGACAAGCCGCGCGACGCCGGCAAGCGCGCCGGTTTCGGCCTCAAGCGCAATGAAGGCCATTTCCCGGTCATAGTCGATCTGTGTAAGGCGCACGAGCATGTCTTGCGGCAACTCGGACACAGACACATCGAAGCGCAGCCGGATGTCTTCGGCCGAGACCTTTTTGAAAAAGCCGGGATATAGCGCGGCATCGGTGGGTCGGATCGGGCGGATGTCGAACGCGTCCCCTTTAGCCGAGGTAAAGCGCTTGTCCCAGCCTGACGGGTAGGGCTTGAGGCTGAGCCGGTCGACCGCAGCGGCGTCGAGCGCAATGCGCGCATCGAGTGCGATCACCCCATTTGGGCCAGCGAGCAACGGGTTGATGTCCAGGCTCTCGATCTGCGGAAATTCGGCGATCATCCGCGACACCGCGATCAGTGTCCTGACAACGGCATCCCGGTCTGCGGCTGGAACGTTACGATACGCCCCAAGGAGCCGCCCTATGCGCGTGCGGTCGATGAGGTCGCCGGCAAGCCGGTCGTCGAGCGGGGGTAAGGCCATCGCCGTATCCGCAACGACCTCGGCGGAAATGCCACCCGAGCCAAAGAGGACTGCGGGCCCGAAAATCGGATCCGTGCTCGTACCGACAAGGAGTTCGCGTGCGTGCGGAATGTCGACCATTTCCTGAATCGAAAAACCGTCAGGCGTGAGCCCCGGATGCGCCTTTTCGAGGCGTTCGGTAATGCCGTCGGCCGCCAGTACGCAGTCCGCGACTGTCTTGAGGCCGAGCACCACGCCGCCGATATCGGACTTGTGGCTGATGGATTTGGAGACGAGCTTGACCACCACAGCGTCCGCTGTTTCCAGAAGAGCGGTTGCCCTTTCGCCGACCTCCTGGGGCGTTTGCGCGAATGCGGCCCTCGGGATCGCGACGCCGAAGGCTGCGAGGAAGGTCTTGGCTTCCTCCTCGGTCAGCATCGTGCGATTTTCCCGCGTTGCCCGGGAGATAATCGCGGCGAGCGTGGCCTTGTCGACGCGAAGGTCTTCCGCACCCGCATCTGGAACACGCATCATCGCTTCGCGAACCGTTGCGCGCCGGTCGAGATAGGTGACGGCCTGGACGGCTTGTGCCGGCGTCTCGAAACTTACGATCCCGGAATCGTCCAGTATGGCGCGTGCCGGCGCGCCCGTGAAATCCCCAAGCCACGACGTGATCAGCGGCTTGCCCGCAACGAGCCCACCCTTTACCGCGCCGGCGAGAACAACGGCGCTATCCTTGGTTGAAGCCAACCCCGTGGGGCAGGCAAGGGCGAGGACGGTATCGACATTCTGGTCGCAGGCCACCGTTTCGATGACTTCTGCATAACGTTCCGGCGGTGCATCGCCCAGAATATCGACGGGGTTAGCGTGCGACCAGCTGGGTGGCAGGAGCATATCGAGGCGCGCAAGTGTATCCGGCGCGAGCGTCGCCAGTTGGCCGCCATGGTCGAGGAGGCTGTCAAGCGCCATGACCCCGGCGCCGCCACCATTGGTGACGATACCGACACGGCCCTTCGCCCGGGGCGGGAAGTGCGCGAGAACCTGCGCGGCCGCGAAAAGCTCCTCAAGCGTATCGACCCTGACGATACCGGCGCGCTCGAGCGCCGCGCCGAAAACGGCATCCCCGCCGGCCAGGGCGCCGGTATGGGTTGCAGCGGCCTTCGCAGATTCCGCATGCCGCCCCGATTTGACTGCAACGATCGGTTTGATGCGCGAGAGCGCGCGGGCCGCGGACATGAACCTGCGGGCGTTTGTGACCGTCTCGAGATACATGAGCACGGCCTTCACCGAGCCGTCGCGGGCAAGCATGTCCAGGCAGTCACCGAAATCCACATCGGCCATGTCGCCCATCGAGATGACATGCGAAAAGCCTATGTCGCGCGCATGTGCCCAGTCGATCAGGGTGGTTGCGATGGCGCCCGATTGGCTGAGCAGTGCCAGTTTGCCCGCGTGAGGCGCAATGTGCCCGAAGCTCGCATTGAGTTTTTGTCCCGGCAGCATCAGCCCGATCGTATTGGGACCGATAATGCGCAGCAGATATGGCTTTGCCGCCGACAGCATTTTTTGACGCAGCCCGTTCCCGGTCGTGATCCCGGAACTCAGGACAACGGCCGTGCGCGTGCCGATAGCGCCAAGGTCCTCGATCAGCCCAGGAACGGTCGCCGCCGGCGTTGCGATCACGGCGAGATCCGGTGCATAGGGCAACTGGCTGACCTTTGCATAGCAGCATCGGCGGGCGATGCTGTCGTATTTGGGGTTTACTGGCCAGACGGGCCCTTCGAAACCCGCTTCGAGGATGTTGGAAAAAAGCTTCTGCCCGACCGAGCCAGCGCGCTCGGAGGCGCCAATGACCGCGATCGAGGAAGGATGAAACGCCTTGTCGAGATTACGGATGCTCATGCGATTTTCCGCCGCTACCAGTCGACGAACAGTCTGTTTTCAACGTGATGAACGCCCTCGCACGCCCATGCTGCGCGTTCGGCCTCTTCGCGCGCATGCCAGGAATTGACGTTGCCGGTGAGCGTCACGCTGCCGTGGCTGACATCCACTGCAATGGATTTATGGGTCAACTCCCCCAGAGGCTCGAGGGTTTCATGGATCTGGCGCAATATGTCTTCGGCGCTGGGGGCCTCGGTGACCGTAATGGCGTTGGTAATCGCACCGACACCCGCTAGCTTTGCGGCTTCCTTGGCTGCTGTAGCCTTCAGGCTTTCGGTTTCGATCGTGCCCGAAAGCGTCAAATGACCCTTTTCGACGGCGATCTTTATGAAGCGTGCTGCCTCACCGAGCTTCTGGGTAAGCCACTCCACCGCGTTGAGCGCGATGGCCTCGTCCGACCAGCGCGTCATGCCGTCCTCGTCGATCCTCAGGTGATTGACGAGCGCGCGTACGCCGGACGGTCGGAACGTTGCCCGCGCCGCAAGCCCCTTGCTCTCGGCGCTTGTGACGGTCCCTACGAGCGTGACGATGCCATGGTTGACCACGACCCCGATCCGCGCCGCGTCGAGCCCGGGCTCGTAGGCAAGCTCGGCGCGCACGGCGTCGAGCAGCGCGAGATCGGATGGGTGGAGTGTGCTGTGCATCATGGCTTTTCGACCTGGATCACGCGATAGGTATGTGTCTTGCCTGCGGTATCGGCAATCGATACGTACTCGCCGCGCACGAAACGCTCGTCGCCGAACCGGTAGCCGTATTCATCGTCAATCGCGGCGGCCGGGTCGTAGTCGAAGAACCACTCGCCACCCTCGGTCCGTGCCAGCGTGCCGTGCCGGTCCTCCTGACCGCGTGCGAAAAAACGCGCTGGGCAGGGTGCGGCGTTGTGTTGCCAAAGGTGGGTATCGATCCGGCCGTCGTCGTCGAGAGGAGCGACGAACTCGTAGCCGGTTTCACGATCCCCTCCGGGATGGCCGGTTTCCCGCGCCAGTTCGAGCCGGACCTTGAAAAAATGTGCGGGCATCTGGTTCATGTAGGAACTCCGGAGTGGTGCTGGAGTTCCAGTTTTGCGCGCCCGCGCCAGTCCGCGCGTTGACCTCGATCAAACTGCGGGCCACGACATCCATTTGACGCAGGTCAATGTGCGCATGCCGGGCCGGTCATAGTCTCTTCAAGCCGGGCATACGCCCGGATTAGTTGAGACAAAGAGGTCGTCATCATGCCTAACCGTAACTGGATACCCTCGCTCCGCAACGAAATCGACAGGGTCTTTACCGACTTCCCTGCCATGTGGTTCGACCGGAATGCCGCAGTGCTTCCGGAAATGGACGTTCACGAGACCGAAAAAGAGATTACGGTTTCCATCGAATTGCCCGGTGTCGATCAGAAAGATGTGGACCTTTCGGTCACCGATCAGACCCTGACGGTATCGGGGGAGAAGAAGTCCGAAACCGAGACGAAAGACGGCGAAAATTACCGCTGCGAGCGCCATTACGGCTCCTTCAGCCGCTCGGTGACGCTGCCGTTCAGGATCGATTCCAAGGCCGTGGACGCCGCCTTCGATAAGGGCGTGCTCAAGATCAAGGTGAAAAAGCCCGCCGAATATACGGCCACGGCGCAGAAAATCGAAATTCACGGCTAGCCAACGCGTCATACTTTGAGCGCCGGACCGGAAAAGAGGTTTGGCGCTCCGACTTTCTTGCGTACGGTCTTGCCATGCGAGTTGGAGCACGCCGCCCATGCGAATCTTCGCACTCCAGGGAACGCACAAGCTGGGAATGGCCGTCGTCGAGGCGATGGGCGCTACACTCGATCCGCATGAGGAGCGGATGTTCGAGGATGGCGAACACAAAGCGCGCCCGCTCGTCACGGTGCGTTCGGACGACGTCTACGTTATCCACAGCCTCGCCGGGGACACGCGTCAATCGGCCAATGACAAGCTCATGCAGCTCTTGTTCTTCCTCGCCGCGTGCCGGGAGAATGGCGCCGAGCGGGTCACTGCAGTCGTGCCGTACCTTGCCTACGCCCGCAAGGACCGCCAGACCAAGCAGCGCGATCCCGTCACGACGCGCTACGTTGCCCAACTCTTCGAGGCCATGGGCACCGATACCGTGGTGGCGTTCGATGTGCACAACCTCGCCGCGTTCCAGAACGCTTTCCGGTGCCATACCGTCCACATAGAGCCGATGGGCCTCTTTGCCGCCGACATCGTCGAGCGCACCAAGGGCAGTGAGATTGCCGTAGTCGCGCCGGACGCCGGCGCCGTCAAACGCGCTCAGATGCTCAAAGAGGCTCTGGAAAAAGCAACCGGCACGCCCGCCAGTCTGGGGTTCATGGAGAAGCACCGAAGCGCGGGCGTGGTTTCGGGCGATCTTTTCACCGGCGATGTCGCGAACAAGGACGTGATCATCGCCGACGACATGATCAGCTCCGGCGGAACCATTCTGCGCGCGGCTCTAGCGTGCAAGGACCGTGGCGCGCGCACCGTACACGCCTATGCGACGCACGGCGTCTTCAGCCCCCAGATCAATGCACTTCTGGAAAATGACGCAGTCGCTTCGGTCACCGTCACGGACTCCGTCGACCGAACCGTCGCCAACGGCGCAAAGATCAGGACGCTTTCCTGCGCATCCTTGCTTGCCAGGAAGATCCGGCACCTAAATTCGGCCGCCAATCCGATCTGAGGGTGTCATATTCGCTTGCGCTCCCGGCATGCGTTCCAGATACGCCCGGGCCATCCCAGGCCAGACTTCGGGTGTCATCGGAACGTCGTCGAGAAGATGTGCCAAGCATATCCGCGCGCGCAGGACTGCGCGAAACGCCGTGTAGAAGTCCAAAAGCGCATCGGAGGGCGGGTGGCCAAGCGCCGTTCTCAGCCTGTCGAGCAGAAACGGCTGCACCCACGGTGCGCCGTGAATGGCGCATTCGAGGCCGAGATAATTGAGCTCGTCATAAGGATCGAGAAGACGCATCTTTGGGTCGAATTCGAGCCGGTCGAAAATTTGCAGCGGGTCCCCGAGCCAGATATGCTCGGGCCGCAAATCGCCATGCCCGTCGACGATGAAGCCTGCTGCGACGCGGGCCGCGAGTTCCGGCCGCACCGCCGCAAACCTCTGGTCCACCTCGTCGACTGCCACTGCATTGAGTTCACCGCCAAGATCGAAGCCAGGCCGCAATAAGATTTTGCGATTGGCCTCCTGCTCGACCTCGAGATGACGCAGATAGGCCCCACCATCCGCCGTTCGCGCATCCTCGCTGCGATAATGGGCAATCAGCCGGTCCGCGACGCATGCGATGTCGTGTTCGCGAACCGTTCCCGCATCAAGTTTGGCTTCGAGTGTCTTTTCGCGGTCGAGGCGCTTCATTACGACGAGCCACTCGACCACCTCACCATTCTCACCGACGCTCCCCAATCGCAGCCGTCCGTTTCCCTCGTCAAGAAGCGCAGCTATACCGAGGTAAGTGTCGGGAGCCAGGACCGCATTGTCCTTGGCCTCGACCGTGCAATTGCGCGCGCGGGCGGCAAGGGACCGATGGTCCAGAAACGGAAACGCTACAGGCTTTTTGAACTTGTAAACCCTGTCACCGGCCAGAAAGACCCATGACATATGCGTCTCGATAACCTCGACCGAATCTGGCCGGTGAGGGTAAACGCGCGGGTCAGACAGGAACCGGACTTTATCTTCAAGGCTGGCCATTGGGCAGCGGCATGTAAATCTCGGTGATGAGGTCGTCCTCGGGCGTCGTATCCGGGTCGTTGGGATAAACCTCCCACGTTAGTGCCGGCATGCCGGTATGTGCGGTCTTGAAATGCTGTTCGAGTTTGGCATAGGTCTCGCGCAGGTGGTCATAGGCGCCGTGATGGATCGCCTTGACGCAGCGCCCCGCAGGGGTTTCACCGGCGTGTATGTCGCCGCCGGCCTTTCCAGCGTCGTCCGAAGAAACCGGAAAACCGACCTTGACCGTCATCTCTGCGCCGTCCCAGTCGCTGTAAATAGCGAGCGGCGGGCCTGCGGGGCTGACTTGATTTTCGCCGATGAACCGGCCGATCGCACCGAAAGCGTCCTCCATCACCTTGGCGATCTCCTCTGAGTCCATGGATGATTGCCGGGTGACGTAGAGCATTGGCTGCGCGTGCGTTTCGATAACTTCGAAATCATGCATCGGATTGCTCCTTCTTTATTGCTTGCAACGCGTAACACGCGCCTAATGCTCCAGCTTTGATCGCGATCAAGGGGACGCATGCCGCTGCGAATGCGCTTATTTCATGCCGCTGCGAATGCGCCTATTTAAGACTGCGAGGCGTTATGAGCGGCATTCCTCGCTGCTCCATCTCTTCGAGCAGTTTCTTGGGGATCGGCCGGCACGCGCAATTGGCGGCATGCTGGAGATGCCAATGTACCCGCTCTTCGAATGTCGGGTTCTTAGGCATCTTGTGGGTCTCGTGCCACTCCCGATTGATTTCGCCCATCGTCCGGCCTCCGTCGCTGAGATCAAGAGCATAGACCCTCGCGCCGCCATATTGAATTGATCCGGGTCAAGCACGCAAACACCGGTGCCTTTGACCTGCATCAATACCGCGCCACATCGATTGCGGCAGCCTTGCCGCGGTTTCGCTGACGGGTCGGCCCCGGGAGGTGATTGGCATGCCGCATGAACTCATGATTGGGCTGGGGATCATCCTGCTGGTCAGCATTATTGCGGACTGGATCGGCCAGCGCACGGCGTTGCCGCGCGTCACGCTTTTGGTGCTGATCGGCGTTGGCGTTGGTCCGAGCGGGCTCAACTGGCTTCCGCAGGCCGTCCACGAGGCCTCCGAATTGATTGCCACGCTGGCGCTCACCATGATCGCCTTCCTGTTGGGCAGCGAGCTTTCGGGTGAAAAATTGCGCGCCCACGGCCGCAAGGTTCTGACGCTGTCCTTCGCCGTCGTCATCGTGACGTTTGCAATTGTCGGCGGCGGACTTGCGCTCATCGGTGCGCCGCTGGTGGTCGCCATCGTTCTCGGCGCGGTAGCGACGGCGACCGACCCCGCTGCCACGCAGGACGTCGTTTCCGAGGTTGGCTCCAAAGGGGAGTTCGGCGGTCTGCTCCTGGGTATCGTCGCGGTGGATGACGCCTGGGGCCTCATCATTTTCGGCTTCGCCATCGGAGCGATTGCCGCGCTCAATGGCGCAGGCGACGGTGGGTTGGCCACGCTCGCCGTTCACCTGGGTGGCGCGGTGGCCGTCGGCATTGGGACAGGCGTCCCGATGGCGCTTTTGTCCGGTCGTATGAAGCCCGGCAGACCCTCTCTGCTCGAAGCGATCGGCTTTGTGTTGGTCTGCGGCGGTCTCGCGGTGTGGATCGGTGCGTCGTTTCTTCTGGCCGCGACGATTGCGGGTGCGCTCGTGGCCAATCTCGCGCGGCACCACGCCTATACCTTCCGTCAGATCGAGCATTTCGAATGGCCCTTCGTGACGGTGTTCTTCGTTCTCGCCGGGGCCATGCTGGATATTCGCATGCTGGCGATCAGCGGCATATTTGGAGCAGGTTATCTCGTTTTCCGCGTGCTTGGCCGGCTGATGGGCGGATGGGCAGGTGGCGTCATCTCGGGCCTGTCATTGCGCGAATCCGGTTGGCTCGGCATGAGCCTTCTGCCCCAGGCTGGCGTCGCTGTCGGCATGGCGCTGCTCGCCGCCACCGAATTTCCCGAATACGGCGAAACCATTCTCGCTGTCACGGTCGGCGGCACCGTGGTTTTCGAGGTGCTGGGGCCCATCGTCACCCGCTATGCACTCAAAACGGCGTCCGGTCCCGGACATGCCGCCGCTCGCAAAAGAACCTAGCCCGCAAAGCCCGTGATCCGCGCACCAACGAGGCCGATGCCATAGGCAAAGAGCGCGGCGACCGACCCGATCAGAAGCATCTCGGCGCCCGCCTTGACGAACGATCTGGTGGTAAAGAACGACCGCGCGGCGCCGACGAGGAACAACGTCGCCAGGGCAAGAAATGTCGCGAGCGCAAACCGGATATCTCCCAGCCCGGGAACGAGATAGGCGGAGAGGGGAATGCATCCCGCAAGAACGAAGCCAAGCGTCGTAACGCCACCTTTGCGCCCGGCCGGGCCGAATCGCAGGGGGCTCGGCCTGGAGCGCTCCGACAGGAGCGCGCTCGCGCCCATCGAAAATCCATCCGCGACGAGATTGGCGAGCCCCAGGATCACGATGATCTGGTTGGGCAACTGCGCGCCCGCTACCCCGGCAACCACCGCGAGTGTAGTCACGACGCCGTCGTTGGCACCGTAGACGATTTCCGGCAGGTAGGCGCCAAGCGTCGCGCGCAGCTTTCCTGCCGACGGAGGGCGGGGCGGGGGGCTGCTTGCCATGGCGTTGCTCGGTTTGGATAGCGGGGAACGCCAATGTGAAATGAGGGCAAGGCAGCGTCCTTGACCTCGGTCAAGCAGTTCAATTCAAAATAACGCTTGCAGAAAAATGCAATCATTATTATGTAGCGATCAACAGCGGCATTCGCCGCGCGAATATCCAGGTTCAGGACACATCCATGACAGCCAAACCCGAAGTTACCGGCTTTTTCGAACCCCGTACGTGGTCCATCCAGTATGTTGTGGCCGACCCGGGAACCAAAAACTGCGCAATCATCGATCCGGTGCTCGACTACGATGAGAAGTCCGGCGCGACCGGCACCGAGCAGGCGGACAGGATTCTCGCGTTCATTGCAGAGAAGGGTTACAGGGTCGAATGGATTTTGGATACGCATCCGCATGCCGACCATTTCTCCGCGGCCCAGTACCTCAAGGAAAAGACCGGTGCGCCGACGGCCATCGGCGAGAAGGTGACCGAGGTACAAAAGCTCTGGAAGGGTATCTATAACTGGCCCGATTTCCGCGAAGACGGCAGCCAGTGGGACAAGCTCTTTGCGGACAAGGAGACCTTCACGGTCGGCAATATTCCGGCGCACGTTATGTTCTCGCCTGGGCACACGCTGGCGTCGATCACATATGTGATCGGTGATGCGGCCTTCGTGCACGACACGCTGTTCATGCCCGATAGCGGCACCGCGCGTGCCGACTTCCCCGGCGGCAGCGCGAAGGCGCTCTGGAACTCGATCCAGGATATCCTCGCGCTCCCTGACGAAACCCGCATCTTTACCGGTCACGACTATCAGCCCGGTGGCCGCGAACCAATGTGGGAAAGCACGGTCGCCGAGCAAAAAGCCGCAAACATCCACATGGCCAGGTTCAAGAGCATGGAAGAGTTCGTCGCCGCGCGTGACGCCCGGGACCGGACGCTCCCCATGCCCAAGCTGATCCTGCACGCTTTGCAGATCAACACCAACGCCGGGCAGCTCCCTCAGCCCGAGAGCAACGGGCGGCGGTACCTCAAGATTCCGCTCAACGCGCTCGAGGGCGCGGCATGGTAGAATTGATGACGCAAACCGAACTCTCAAGGGAAACCCGGGTCATCAAGGGAAAGGTCGATGAGGCATCGGCCTTTCTCAAAAAGCTCGCCAATCGCGACCGTCTACTCGTCGTCTGCGCGTTGGTGGAAGGCGAAAAGAGCGTCCGCGAACTCGAGGATCTGCTCGACATTCGCCAGCCCGGCCTCTCCCAGCAACTCGCCGAATTGCGTGCCGCCAGCATGATTGCCGGACGCAAGGAAGGCAAAGCCGTGTTCTACAGCCTCGCCGATCCCAAGGTGAAGGCGATCATCGGCACGATGTACGATCTCTTCTGCCGCCCGGACGCCGACTGAGCGCGCCCGACATAGCCACCCCGAACTTTGAAGGCTTATCTTGACTGAATTTACACCGTTCCTGTCGCTTGCCGGCGGCGCGCTGATCGGACTTGCCGCTGTCTTGTTGATGGCGCTGCACGGCCGTATCGCGGGCATGACCGGCATTCTTGCCTCCGTTATTCCGCCGCTGTCCCCCGATTGGGGATGGCGCGCGGCCTTCCTTGCCGGCGCTATCGTGGCGCCCGTCCTGCTCGGCGGGCTCTTCGGCGATGTCGTGGGCTTCGTTAGTCCTGCTCCCGTGCCCTGGCTGATTGCCGGCGGTCTCATCGTCGGCGTTGGCGTTTATTTCGGCTCCGGCTGCACTTCGGGCCACGGTGTCTGCGGCATCGCGCGGCTGTCCCCAAGGTCGATCGCCGCAACCGCCGTCTTCATGGCCTCGACCGCCGCGACGGTCTTCGTCATTCGCCATGTCCTGGGAGGTCTCTGATGCAAAAGGTCTTTTTCGCTGGTCTCATCGGCCTCGTTTTCGGCACGGGAATTGCGATCTCGGGCATGGCGAACCCGGCCAAGGTGCTCAATTTCTTCGACTTCGCCGGGACCTGGGACCCCTCGTTGGCCTTCGTCATGGGTAGCGCACTGGCGGTGACGGCCATCGGTTATCGGTTTGTCCTCAAGCGCCCTACGCCGCTTTTCGATAAGTCCTTCCATCTGCCCACCGCGCGTCAGATCGATACTCCGCTCGTTGCGGGTGCCGCAATCTTCGGCATCGGCTGGGGCATCACCGGGTTCTGCCCGGGCGGCGCTATCCCGGCGCTTGGATTGGGCGAGCCGGACGCGCTGATCTTCGTTGCCGCAATGATTGGCGGCATTGCCCTTGCGCGGTCCGCGAGATTGGCGCTTGCGGCAAGAGCAAATACCCGGAACGCGTGAGCGTCCCCTCGTTCAACCCAAGAGGTACCAAAAATGAACATCAACAGGATCGACAGCCGCTTCGCGACCACCGGTCAGATCACCCCCGATCACATTGCTGAAATCAAGCGCATGGGCTTTTCGGGCATAGTCTGCGCGCGGCCCGACAACGAGGAACACGGCCAGCCCGCCTTCGATGACGTCGCCCGTGCCGCTGAGGCACACGGCCTCCTCGTCGTCCACATCCCCGTCTCGGGCATGTTGACCGAGGGGCAGATCATCCGGTTTCACGAGGCCATGTCCGAAATCGACGGCCCGGTCCTCGGCTATTGCCGCTCCGGCGCCCGCGCTGGCAGCCTCTACGCGACGCTAAACCGGTAAGGCACAAGATCATGCTGGCGAAATACGTCCCCATCCTCAATTGGGGCAGAGGCTATCGGCGGGATCAGTTCGGCCGCGATCTCATCGCGGCGGTCATTGTCACCATCATGCTGATCCCGCAATCGCTGGCCTACGCGCTCCTCGCCGGCCTGCCACCTGAAGCGGGACTGTACGCGTCCATTCTGCCGCTTGTCGCATACGCGATTTTCGGCTCCTCGAGCTCGCTCGCGGTCGGGCCGGTTGCCGTCGTCTCGCTGATGACGGCAACCGCCGTTGGCCGGCTCGCGGCCGAGGGGACGGCGGACTATGCGAGCATCGCCATGGGTCTGGCGCTGCTTTCGGGCGGTATTCTCGCTCTGATGGGCCTGTTCCGCCTAGGCTTCGTAGCCAATTTCCTTTCTCATCCTGTGATCGCGGGCTTCATCACCGCCTCGGGCCTGATCATAGCGGCAAGCCAGCTCGGCGGCATTCTGGGTATTCCGAGCCATGGCCACGCCATGCCCGAGCTCTTGGCCTCGATCTGGGACAATCTGGTACGGTTCAATCCTTATACGCTCGCCGTCGGCTCGGCCTCACTCGCCGCGCTCGTCTGGATCCGCCTCGACATGAAGCGCCGGCTCGTCGCGCTCGGGGTTCCCGTCGCGATTGCCACGTTCATGGTACGCGCCGGCCCGGTCGTGGTCGTCCTTGTCGCCATCGCAGCGTCGGCCATTTTTGAGCTGGGCGGAAAGGGTGTCGCGCTGGTCGGAGATGTGCCCCCAGGCTTGCCCATGCTGACAATCCCGAACGTCAGCATCGATTTTCTCATTGTCCTCATCGTTCCCGCCTTTATCATTTCGATCGTCGGCTTCGTCGAATCCATCTCGGTCGCTCAGACCCTCGCTGCCAAAAAGCGCGAACGCATCGATCCCGACCAGGAACTGATCGGACTGGGAGCGGCCAATATCGCGGCGGCCATGGGGTCAGGATACCCGGTCACCGGCGGTTTCGCGCGCTCGGTCGTCAACCACGATGCCGGCGCCGCAACGCCCGCCGCTGGCATCTTCACCGCCATCGGCATCGCCGTCGCGACCCTCGCGCTGACGCCATTCCTCGCGCTTTTGCCCAAGGCAACGCTTTCAGCGACCATCATCGTCGCTGTGCTCTCGCTGGTTGACCTGTCCATCCTCAAAAAGGCCTACACCTACGCGATGGCCGACTTCATCGGCGTCGCCGTAACCCTCTGTGTTACTTTGGTTTTCGGCGTGGAAATAGGCATCTCGCTCGGCGTCGCCGCCTCGATCCTGATCTTCCTCTACCGGACCTCAAAGCCGCATACGGCCGTCGTGGGCCGCGTGCCCGGCACCGAGCACTTCCGCAACGTCCTCCGCTACAGCGTTGAAACCACACCCGAAATTCTCTCGCTGCGGGTCGATGAGAGCTTGTATTTCGCAAACGCCCGGTTTCTCGAGGATTGCATCTATGCCCGCGTCGCCGAGCACCCGGAAATCCGGCACGTCATCCTGATGTGCCCGGCGGTCAACGCTATCGACATGTCGGCACTCGAAAGCCTCGAAGCCATCAACGAGCGCCTCCGGGACCTGGGAATCCATTTCCATCTGACCGAAGTCAAGGGGCCGGTGATGGATCGGCTCGAACGCTCGGATTTCCTCAAACACCTCACCGGTCAAGTTTTCCTCAGCCAGCACGAAGCGATTGCAGAGCTGGGCGGGGCAGGGGCCGTCCTACGGCCGCGCGAGGCCAGTCATGTCGCGTCCTAGCGGATCGGAGAGGCTCTCGATCGAGTCGTAGAGCACCTGCGCCGCGTAGTGCGGATTGTGCACATATGCGCCCGGATCGCTGGCGATGAATTTGTAATTGTATGCCGCCTTGAGCAGCCGCGGTGTCCAGCCCGCGAACCGGACGACGCCACCGTCTTCGGTCGTGTCGGGCACGCCGTCGGCGTCGGCATCCGCAAAGAAATACGGATAGCGCCCGCCATCATAGACAAGGCCCTGGCCACTCACCTCGCGCGAGTAGGCGACCATGGTTTCCATCAAGCGCGCATGAAGGGAAGCGATTTCCGAAGCCATGCCTTCGTCCGCATTCCCGTTGCCGTCGAAATCGATCTCCGAGGTCCGGATGGCCGTCGGATCATCGGTTTCGTGGCACCCAACGCACGTTTCGGCCTGTACGAGCGAACTGTGCGGATCGTGGCAATCGATGCATTCGGACGCCGGCGGCACATGTCCGAACCGGCTTGCGTAGGCCTTGCCCGGATATTCGTACGCCCCTTGAACCTCGGCGCCAAGCTGAATAGCCGCGGCAACCGCGTAGTGCGGATTGATGAACGAAAGCTCGGGATCAATCGTGTCTTCGTCACGCTCTGCGACGGCGCTCACGACCGACAAACCCGACCCCCGACCCTGATGGCAGGTCGAGCACGTGGCTGTGTTCCCCGAAATCGAGATTTCGGCGCCGGAGGGAAAGGCTACCGTAGCGATCTCGCGGACGCCTTCGACGTGGCAGGTGTCGCAATCGACGACACCGCCGGTTTGAACCGGATGATCGATACTGCCGATAGCGCTGCCGTCCAGGCCATAGAAGTCTCGAAAACCCTGACCGGCGTGGCAGCGCGCGCAGGTCCCCGGGATTTCTCCCTCGTCATCCCAATGCGTGAACGCGGGGGAGGTTGCATCGGCATGTCCCGAGCCGAGCCAGTTCTGTACGATTTGCGTCTGAGGGTCGGACTGCGCGAGCGCAGGAGCAAGAAGCGCTACCAGCGAGAGAAAGACGAGAGCAAAGATCGCGAGCGGGTTCGAACGCATGGCAATTCCCTCCGGTTCGGCAGGGCCGATATCCCATTTTGTTGAGGGCTTACCGGCTCATTCGCGCCGGCGCATTGATTTCGGTCAAAGAAGAGGCTGCTGCGCAGCGCTAAGCACGGGACAACGACCGCTCGGAGCCCCCCACGATGCGTCTGAAATTCCGCAAAGGCCTGGACATCGCGATTCCCGGCGCGCCACGGCAGGAAATCGGCGGAGCCGTCACCGTAAACCGCGTAGGAATTATCGGATCCGACTACGGACCTGCCCGGTTCGATATCCTCGTTTCCACGGGGGACACGGTCGGGCGCGGCACGCCGTTACTGCGCGACCGGGCAAGACCCGGTATCGTCGTCACGTCGCCCGCCAGCGGCATTATCGAGGATATTGCGATCGGCGCGAAGCGCAGACTCTCCACCCTCGTCATCGCAGTCGAAGGCGAGGCGGCGATTTCCTTCGACACCGCCCACGCCCGGACGCCGGAAAATGCCCGCGAGCTGCTTCTTGAAACTGGGCTTTGGACAGCGTTACAGGCACGGCCCTTCGACCGGATACCAGATCCCGACACGATCCCCGTAGCGCTTTTCGTTACGGCGATGGATACACGGCCCCACGCGGTCGATGCGTCAGTAGTGATCGAAAGGAGTGCCGAGGACTTTTCACTCGGGGTTTCGTTGTTGGCAACCCTTGCGCCAGTACCGGTTTATATCTGCTACGCTGGCAATGTGCCAGCAAGCGTGGCGACCGGCCAAATACGTCCAGTCGAAGTGGACGGTCGGCACCCTGCAGGACTGCCGGGCACGCATATCCATCATATCGCACCCGCCAGCCGAAACGGGGCAGTTTGGCACATTCATTACCAGGACGTCGTCGCGATCGGCCACCTCCTGCGTATGGGAACGCTGCCGGCGACCCGCATTATCGCGCTGTCCGGGTCCGGCGTCGCCGATCCGCGGCTTGTCGAAATCCCGGCGGGTGCCGACCTCTTCGAACTCGCGCGCGCCGGTGCTGTACCGGGGGAAAAGCACGTCCTTTCAGGATCGGCCCTGGATGGGCGCGAAAGTCGGTTTCTGTCCCGCTATCACTGGCAGGCAACGGTGCTGAAAACCAGCAAGGAAAGAGCCACGAGTAACTGGCTGGTGGCGGCACTGCGCCGTGCGGCGGCGCCTGCCCCCCTGATCCCGACACGCGCACTCGACCTCGCTTCCGGCACAAGGCTCCCGCTCGTTGCCCTCCTGCGAGCCATCAGCACTGCCGACACCGAAGGCGCCGAAAAACTGGGCGTACTTGAACTCGCCGAGGACGATCTGGCGCTCGCAACCTACGTCACGGGCGGTTCCACGTCGTTCAGTGCATTGCTCCGCCGGACGCTCGACACGCTGGAGGCCGAATAATGATCCGGGGACTCTGGGCACGGGAAACTATCGCGCTGACCATGCTCGCGGCTGCGCTGCCCGTCGGAGTCGCCGGAGTGGTTGAGAACGGCTGGGCGTTTGCTACAACCTTCGTGCTCGCGCTTGCGGTCCTTGCCTTCTGGCAGGGCGTATTCCTGTTCGTCCGTGCCCAGCCGGCGACTGGGATTGGCATCGTAACGGCGCTCGCCGTAGCGCTTCTGGTGCCGCCGAATCTAGCGCCGTGGCAGATCGTTCTGGGCGTGAGCTTTGGTGCGGTTATTGGCGAGCAGGTTTTTGGCGGTTGGGGACGCAATATCGTCAACACGTCCGTAGCAACGCTTGCCTTTCTCTTTTTTGCATTTCCTGAGGCAGCAACGCCAGAACCTGGTTGGCTCATCGCGCTCGCCAGCCTACCTGGCGCGATCTTACTCATCCTTTTTGGCATTCTTGCCTGGCCGATCCCGGTAGGCGCCGCCCTCGGCCTCATGGCCGTCGGGCTCCTGTTGGGGCGCGACCTTGCACCACTTGCCACGTACGGCGCACTTGCCTTCGGCATCGTTTTTCTCGCCGGCGACCCGGTAACCTCAAGCACGACGCCAACCGGCCGCTGGGTCTATGGCATACTCACCGGCGCATTGGCGGGGCTCTTTGGTTGGGCGGCATATGGCATCGGATCGGTGCAAGCGATCGTATTCGCAACGCTGCTCTCATCGCTTTTCGCACCGCTCGTCGATCACACTGTTATCGCGGCCGGCGCCGCCGCAAGAAGGAGCCGCCATGGCTGAGCTCAACCTCATTGCGCTATGGCGCCGGCTTCTGGCGCTTCCCAACGAAAGCCGAACCAAGACCCTCGCAGTCGCCTTTCTTGTCACCTTGGCCTGTGCAGCGCTCGTTTCGGCGACGACCGTCGTTCTGCGGCCGTTCCAGGACGCAAACCGCGCTGCGGAACGCCAGGCGCGGCTGGAGGCGATGCTGGACGAATTGCCGGGGATGCAGGACATCCTCGCAGGCTCCGGCGCCGACGGTCTCGATACCGTCATCGTAAACCTCACATCCGGGACCGTCGCTGAGGATATCGACCCCGACACGTTCGATCGGACGGCTTTCGCAGCTGATCCGGAAACCAGCACCGTGCTGGGGCCGGAGGAAGACGTTGCGGGGCTCGGAAGGCGCTCGGACTATCAGCGGATCTACATCCTGCGCGAAGGCGATGCCGTCCGGCTCGTCCTCCTGCCGGTTTCCGCTACCGGGTACGGAGGGCGCATAGAGGCGCTTCTGGCGCTCCAGGATGACTTCAATACCGTTGCCGGCCTCTCGATCACCGAACACAGCGAGACGCCGGGGCTTGGCGCGCGGATCACGGAACGGAGTTGGCAGGCCCTATGGCCCGGCAAGGAAATTGCCGACGAAACCGGCGAAATCCGGCTGCAAGTCGTACGCGGCAGTGCGAGTTCGGTCTTTGAGGTCGACGGCGTCACCGGCGCAACGCGCACGAGTACCGCGGTTTCCAACATGATCGCATTCTGGATGGGTCCCATGGGATATGGGCCGCTCATTGAGGCCCTCAAGGCAGGAAGAGTCTAGCCATGACTGCTACCCTTCAGCGCCTCTTTACGCCAATTCTCGACAACAATCCGATCACCCTGCAGATTCTCGGTATTTGTTCGGCGCTCGCAGTTACGACGTCGCTCGCGACAGCGCTCACCATGAGCCTTGCGGTGATCGCCGTTCTGATTGCGTCGAGCAGCATCATCAGCCTGATCCGGCGGCATATCCCCAACGCGATCCGGCTCATCATCCAGATTACCATCATTGCCTCACTGGTGATCGTCGCGGACCAGATCCTCCAGGCTTTCGCATGGGAGATGAGCCAGAGGCTTTCAATTTTCGTCGGGCTCATCGTTACCAATTGCCTGGTTCTCGGCCGTGCCGAGGGGTTCGCGATGCAGAACGGCGTGGGTGCGAGCGCACTCGATGCACTCGGTAACGGTCTGGGCTACGCACTTATTCTCTTGATCGTCGGCGCGATCCGCGAGCTTTTCGGCGCCGGTGCGTTGTTCGGATATTCCGTGCTGCCGAACGCAACGGAGGGCGGCTGGTTCACGCCACTCAACCTTATGATGCTCGCGCCCAGCGCGTTCTTCATCCTCGGATTGCTGGTCTGGTCCATCCGGGCCATCAAGACAGAGCAGGTCGAGCGCGAAGGCCCTGCAATCGTTCGCGAGGAGGAGGCGCGCCTGCCATGATCGACCTCTTCGTCCAGTCCGCCTTCGCCGACAATCTTGCGCTCACCTTCTTTCTCGGGCTGTGCACCTTCCTCGCGGTCTCGCGTCGTGTCGAAACGGCTGTGGGTCTCGGCATCGCGCTAATGGCCGTCCAGTCCATCACGGTACCGGTCAACTACCTGATTTTCGCCTATTTGCTGTCGCCTGGCGCTTGGAGCTGGATGGGTTTCCCCGAAATCGATCTCACATTCCTGCGGTTCATCGCCTTTATTGGCGTCATTGCAGCGATGGTGCAGATTCTCGAAATGGTGCTCGATCGCTACATGCCGGCGCTTTACCGCGCGTTGGGCATCTATCTGCCACTGATCACGGTCAACTGCGCCATCCTCGGTGGTAGCCTCTTCATGGCCGAACGGCACTACGATTTCGTTCAGAGCGCCGTATTCGGCGTGGGAAGTGGCTTCGGCTGGGCGCTCGCCATCATCGGGCTGGCCGCGCTTCGCGAACGGCTCGTCTATGCGGATCTGCCCGACGGCCTCAAGGGGCTGGGTATCGCGTTCATCGTCACCGGGCTGATGTCCATGGGATTCTCCGCATTCTCCGGGGTGAATTTGCCATGACCGAAGTTGCGCTCGCGACCGCGCTGTCGGTTTTGCTGATCCTGGCACTCGCCGTGCTGGTGATGGCGGCACGGGCGGTATTGAGCCCCGCCATGCCAGCAACCATTCGGGTAAACGGGAATCGTGAAATCAATGCGGTCACCGGCGGTAAGCTGCTGCCGATACTGACGGGGGCTGGTATCCCCGTGCCGTCGGCATGCGGCGGTGCAGGGACATGCGGGCTCTGCCGGGTGCAGATCGACACCGGGGGCGGAGAGATATTGCCCAATGAAGCCGCGCGATTCTCGCGCGCCGAAATCCGGGACGGCCTGAGATTGGCCTGTCAGGTGATGGTGCGGGGCGATATAGACCTGACCGTGCCGGAGGATGTCTTGGGTGCGGAGAGCTTTATCTGCCGCGTGGCCGCCAGCACCATGCTGGCGCCGTTGATCAAGGAAATCGTGCTCGAAGTACCCGAGGGCCGGGATTTTACTTTCAAAGCAGGCCAATTCATTCAGATCACCGCGCCTGCCTACAAGCTGGCCTTTTCGGACATCGACGTGCTGCCCGCCCATGCGGCCGTCTGGGATACGCTCGGCTGGCGGGCGCTCGGCATCAAAGTGGGCTCCGAAACCACCCGTGCCTATTCCATCGCCAACCGGCCCGAGGATCGGGGGAAAATCGTCCTCGACATCCGGCTCGCAGTCCCACCGCCGGGCGCGGACGCCGATATCCCGCCCGGCAAGGTCTCGTCATACCTGTTTTCGCTCAAGCCGGGCGACAGCGTCGCGGTCTCGGGGCCGTATGGCACCTTCTGCGCGCAGGATACGGACCGCGAGATGATCTTCATCGGCGGTGGCGTCGGCATGGCGCCGCTGCGGGCGATCATCCACGATCAGCTCGACCGCGCGGCAAGCACACGCAGGATGAGCTACTGGTACGGCGCGCGCAGCGAAGCTGACATCTTTTATGCCGAGCAATTCGCCGCGCTCGCGGCGGACCACGATAACTTCTCCTGGACCGTGGCGCTTTCCGAACCCGCGCCGGGCAGCACCTGGCAGGGTGCTACCGGGTTTATCCATGAGGTCATCTGGCGCGAATACCTCAAGGAGCATCCCGAACCCGAAGCTTGCGAATACTACCTCTGCGGCCCTCCGCTCATGATCGATGCGGTCCTTGCCATGCTCGACGAGGCGGGCGTGGCGCCTGAGTCGATCTACAACGACGATTTTGGGAGCTAGATGATGATCTCTCGACGCGATTTTCTAACGCTATCCGCGGCCGTCGTAGGCGCTTGGAGCCTGCCGGTCCGCGCATCGGAAACCCGGGTCGTCGGAGGCAACGCCTTTGGCAGCTATTGGCGGCTGACACTCGGGCACGATGCCGACCCGGTACCGGCGATCCACGCCATAGAGGCGATTGTGACGCGGATCGACGCGCAGATGTCTCCCTTCAGGGCGTCGACCGATGTCTCCCGGTTCAACACGTCGCGGGAAACCGATTGGCAGCCAGTGCCCGGGGATTTTCGCGCCGTCACGGGTGCGGCGCAGGACATTTTTGCCCGCAGCGGCGGCGCCTTCGATCCTGGCGTCGGTCCAACCGTCAACCGCTATGGTTTCGGTCCGATCACGGGGCAGGGGCGCGGCGCGTTCGATAGCCTCGAACTACGCGGCGACGCCGTGCGCAAGGGCGACCCGGCGCTGACGTTGGATTTCTGCGGCATCGCCAAGGGGCATGCGCTCGACCTGATGGCCGCCGCGCTCACGGACGAGGGGGTCGAGCATGCCTATCTCGAGCTCGGTGGCGAGGTTCTTGCCAAGGGTCGGCATCCGAGCGGGCGCGACTGGCATACCGCTGTCGAGGCCCCGGCGATCACTCACATACTCGCACTCAACGGCAAGGCAGTCGCCACCTCGGGCGATGCGGTCAACAGCTTTGCGGTAGGCGGACGGCGTTACAGCCACATCATTGATCCCGGAAACGATACGCCGGTCACCGGCGATGTCGCCTCGGTCTCGGTCATTCACGACACCGCCTGCACTGCCGACGGCTGGGCTACGGCTCTCATCGCACTAGGCCTTGAGGACGGTGCCGCCATAGCCGAAACCCTTGGGCTGCCCGCGCTGTTTCAGATCCACGATGGCGCAGGCATGCGCGCAATCCCTATTGCGGGCTTCGAAGCGTATCTGGTGGGGGAGGTGACGCCATGACGACATTCATCTTTACCCTCGGTGTCATCGCGCTCTCCATTGGTGGACTTGCCATCGGGCTGATACTGGGCCGGGCACCCATCAAAGGTTCGTGCGGTGGTTTATCTTGCGTAAGGGGCGTCGATTGCGCAGCCTGCTCCAATCGGCGCCGACGGGAAATACGGCCATGACTGCCCCATCCCTGACGATCGCACGCTATATGGTGACCAATGTCACGACATTGCCGCCCGATCTCGAAATCAATCACGCCATTGCGTTGCTGCTCGGCAAAGCCCTTTCCGGTGCGCCCATACTTGACGAATCCGGCGCCCTCATCGGCATCCTCACCAAGAAAGATTGCTTCAAGGCGACACTCAACGCGAGCTACTATCAACAGTGGGGCGGGGTTGTTTCGGATTACATGAGCCGCAAGGTCGAAACGCTCGATGCGGGCCTCGACCTGCTTAGCGCGGCTCAGCGATTTCTCGATACGCCTTATCGGCGCTTCCCCGTCATGCGGGAAGGGGAGATGGTGGGGCTCTTAAGCCGGAGCGACCTGCTCAGGGCGTTCAGCGAAATGTGGTAGCGGCCCGGCACCAGGCCGGACCGCTACGCGTCCCCAGTCGTCCCCCTATTGCGCGGTATAACCGCCGTCCACCAGATGGTAGCTGCCGGTGATGAACGAGGCAGCGTCGGACAGGAGAAAACAGGTCAACGCCGCGACTTCGTCGTCCCTGCCCAGCCTGCCGATGGGGTGCATGGCCGCAATAGCGCTCAAAGCATCTTTTTCGAGGTTTTTCGAAAGCAATGGTGTGTCGATAAAACCCGGACCTACGGAATTGATCCGGATGTTGTCCTTGGCACATTCGATCGCCGCTGTTTTGGTCAGGCCGACGACGCCGTGCTTGGCCGCCACATACGCCGGCGCCTGCGCGAAGGCGACGCTGCCAAGGATCGAGGCCATGTTGACGATCGCGCCACCCTTTCCGGCCCGGGCCATCGCGGCGATCTCATATTTGAGACAGTAAAAGACGCTGTTGAGATTGACATCGATCACGTGCTGCCAGCCGTCGAGCGGGTAGTCTGCCGTTGTCGCGGATGGGCCGCCTATGCCGGCATTGTTGACAGCGAGATCGAGATGTCCGAACACCTCGACGGCCTTGTTGACCAGACGTTCGACGGCACCCGGATCCGCGACGTCCGTCGCTTGGTAAACCGCTTTGGCGCCGTTGGCTTCAAGCGCACCGACGACCGTTTTGAGCCCGTCAATATCAAGGTCGGCGGCTACGACATTCGCGCCGCGCTCCGCGAGCATCTTCGCAACTGCAGCCCCGATACCGGATGCCGCACCCGTGACGATGGCCGTTTTGCCGGAAAATTCGGTACTCATGAAAAACTCCTGAACCTGGGTTTGAAGGAAGGCGGGAGAAAGCGCCCACCCACGAGAAGCATGCTCACGCCGGCGCGCCGGTTCCCCGTTCATCGCGCGGCATGACGGCCGTTCTGGCTGTCGTGCCCAGACCGAATGCGACCACGATGAGCGTAAGGAGCCAACCGATAAACGGGATGATGCCAAGCAGGACTACGATGATGAGCGAAATAGCCATAACGATCAGACGCTTGAGGTTGGTATCGACGGTCACGAACGCATTCGTGACCCGCGTCCCGAGCAGATACGCGCCAAGGGCATATGCAAGGCCTAGACAGACCGCGATGAAGATCAGGACGAATGGCACAATGAAGATGCCGATGATCGTCATTGCGGTCAGCGGGACGAGCCCGAGCAGCATGGCAAACGTCAGCGCGCCCCATCCCAGCGACCGGAAAGGACGCGTTTCCGACATGATCTGCATGTTCGCAAGGCGCTTGGGCATGAATGCCATGAGCACCGCACCGGCGATAACCAGAACCAGCCAGAATACGGCAAGCCCCCAGAACGCAGGCCAGAATCCGCGGACGACATTTTCGGCCGTACGTCCGGCATGGTCAAGGTAGTCGGCATCCTCAAGCACGGAGAACGACACGCGGTCCGGCGCGGCGACGCTCGCTGGCACCGCGATGTTCTCGGGCGCGTGAATCTGAACCGTTCCGTCGATCCGGGCGTCCGGCGCAAACGTGATAGTTCGGCCGAAAAAGCTGAAATCGCCCGCAATCGTCCCGGAAAGCGTTAACGCGTCGGCGGAAACCAGGACTGACCCTTCGACGGGCGCGGCGAGGGAGACGCTGGCGCCCGCGAGCCGCGCATTGCCACCGATGGCAGCGTTGTCGGTTACACCCACCGTGCTGCCCGTGGCGCTAAGATTACCAGTGATCGGCGCATTGATGTGGACCGTGAAACCTGCGCCATAGAGATTGCCGTCAACATCGGCATTACTCGTGACATTGAACCCGCCCAGATGAGCGCTGCCGGTCACAGGCGCGTTCAGTGTGACATCATAGCCGGCAAGAAACGCATCCCCTTCCACTGGTGCCGATACATTCGTCTGCTGACCGGCGGCATACCGATCGCCTCCGAACGCAAATTGTGCATCTTGTGCGGAAGCCGGCGTCATCGAATAAAGCAGCGCCGCGAGGATCGGTACGGCGCGCAAAACGCTGGATAAAGACGTCATCTGAAAGCCCCTCGATTGCGATCGTTCGTTTGAGCCTTGCCACAGCCTTACGCAAAGAGCCGCATCCCGGCGTTGATCGAGATCAACGGCATGGGCCGTTGCAGGCTTCATGCGCGCCTTGCGGCCGGATCCAGGGCAATCACCTTGGCGCTCCCCTGAAAGGTTGCCGCCGCCGCGCGCAAGGATGCGGTGAAGGCGCCGATTTTGGCAGGAAGGTTTATGTTCTGGATATCGGCAGCCTTGAAAAGACCTAAAGCCAAGGGTTTGCCGGCAGTAAGGTTGGAGGCTTCGCCGAGCGCCTTTTCGCCAGGGAAACGCGTCGAGCTTCCGTCACAAGTCAATACAATGGCCAGGTGGCGGCCCACCGGCAGCCGACGCTTGAGAAGCGAGCGCACAGGGGGCGCGGGCCGGGCCGCCCAGACCGGTCCGGCGACGACGACGAGGTCGTAGGAATTTCCGGCCTCGTCAGGCAGTTCAATCGGAGGCGTCCCCCCGGTAAAAACATCCCAGGCTTGGCGTAATCCGCCTAACCGCCCTTCGTAAGCGTGGCATGCGTACCGCGCGATGTCGGCATGGAGTGCCTTGGCCAACAGCGTGGCGACCTTTTCGGTATTGCCCGTCTGTGAATAATAAAGAACGAGACTGCGCATGGCGTGACCTCCGTTTTACGCACAGCGTAACCCTTCACCGGCCTGACGGTCGTTGATCAAAATCAAGGAGATGGGGCAGTAATCATGCGCGTTCGGCGCGCGGCCAACCGCCAATGGCACCGCGGTCTGAGGACCGGAAAACCGCGCTCCGACGCCTGGGGTCTATCAATGCTTATTGGAGAGGGGTTTGATTTTGCATAAATCGTTGATGCCAAGGGTCTCCCCGCCGCGCACGGGCGTGTGCCTTCGCAAGGGGAAAAGCCGAAGGCAGTGGACGATTTATGAAAAAACCTTCGATCTCTGGATGGCTCGCCACCCGAAGCTCGAAGAGCGAGGAATGGTGGAGCTGAGGGGACGCTCCACTCCGAAAGGATTTTTCGCCGCTCTTGCAAGGATTTCTAAGGAAATCCGGTGCCTACTGGTACATACTTTGGGTACAAACCTGGGTACAAGAGACGTGCGATATGGCTCGGTCTGCGATCAACGATTTACGGTATCTCGAACTGCATGGGGGCAAGTGGCGCGTGACTTTGGGCGTGCCAAAGAAGTTGCGCGCAAGAATCGGAGCCAGTCGCCTGAAGCGATCGCTTGATACCGACAGTTTGGCAATCGCCAATGCCTTGAAATGGAAGATAATCGGCGAGTTGAAGGCGCAATTGGCAGCCGCTGCCGACATAGTGGCGGGTAATCGTGCGGCGGTGATGAAGGAGGCAAGTCAGATCGCATCCGCCGCCAACGGATATTCCGCCCATACACGAGAACATCTGCTCCAAGAGTTCCTTGCAACGCGCGTTCCGGAAATACTGGGCAATCCGATCGACGTCGTTTATGAAACGATCATATCGTCCGGCAACGGTGAGGACGAAATGGTTGAAGAAACCATTTCCCGCTACGTCTATGATCCGGAGAAGGAAAAGCTTGCCGACGACTACGCAGCAGTGGCCGCAGGCGACCAACTGCAGATTGCCCTGGACGATGCGGATTACAAAGGACTGCGTCTCAAGGTGTCACCCAGGACTGTCGATGATCATGACCGTGCCTTGGGAATGCTATCGGCGTGGTGTGTCGATAATGGATACGGCGATGACATGCGTAAGGTGGATGATGTCGTTGCGGCCAAGTTCGTTTCCTGGATGGAGCACCAGGGTCGGGCGCATCGAACCATCAAGAAGTATGTTTCGCGGCTAAATCTCTATTTCGCTTTCCTGAAGTCCAAGGGCAGGCCAGTCGTCAATCCCTGGAGGGACGTTTACGTCTATACGCCGCTTGAGAAAAACAATGAAGTGGAGCGGCCATTCACCGAGCAGGAGGTCGCCGACCTCCTGCTGGGGCCGGCCAAGCCAGCTATGAAGGATCTGATGATGATAGCTGCGCTCACAGGAGCACGGCTGGACGCCATCGTTGATCTGAAAGTGGAAGACGTGATCGACGGAAAAGCGTTTCGCTTCAAACCACAGAAGCGAGAGCGAGGGGAGAGGTTCGTTCCCATTCATCGGGATCTGGTTGAAATCGTGAGACGTCGGACGGCGGGTAAATCGCCGGAGGAGGAGTTCTTTCCTGAATATCCACCCAATTCGAAGGACCCGAGGCGGGAAAGGAGCTTCGCTGCTTCGAAGCAGTTCACGACATACCGGAAGTCGATGGGTGTGCACGAA
Source organism: Pelagibacterium halotolerans (assembly GCF_044811015.1). Lineage (GTDB taxonomy): Bacteria > Pseudomonadota > Alphaproteobacteria > Rhizobiales > Devosiaceae > Pelagibacterium > Pelagibacterium halotolerans_A. Next base: position 788,663 of record NZ_CP085243.1, on the reverse strand, counting down.
CAACTTCCGGGCAAGCGTCGCTCGCGTGTGAATTTCCATTCCTGGAGACGCTGGTTCGCAACCAAGCAGGAATGGGCAAAAGTCAGGGCCGGGGTCACCGCATCGATTATGGGTCATACGAGGGGGAGTATTACACTCGACGTATACTCGGAGGGTCCGGACATGCGTTTGGCGCGCCAGGCGGTGAACAAAGTTAAATTGCCGCCTCTGGACGGATCCACGATAGTCCAGCCGCAGGCCGTTACGCCCCGCCGCTAAGTTGCGGGGCACGGGCGTTCCACCCGACCCTGCGATAGGCGTCTCGTCCGCCCTCTATGCTGCCGGTCTTCCCGAAAGCCTGCGGCAACCATCCAGAATGCGCAAGGCACTGCCCCAAAGCCGGAAAGGCTGGTGGCTGCAAGGTGCGCTGCGTTTAGTTGCGCCTCGGCGAAGCCTGCGTTGGGGCGCTTTCGGTCGTGAGCCGGGAGAGGAAGATTGGTCGATTGCCGCCGTTTCTATCCGCTATGCGCACGATTGTTGCCAGACGCACGGTTGCCGCATTGACGTAGCGTTAACGCAACATTAAGGCGCGCCGTCGTGGGCAGAGAAAGAGAGGTCTCCCTTTTGAAGGGCGGTATCTCATTTGTGGGCATCAGCCTGATCGCCTCCGAGGCATTGTCGGCGGTGGTTATGTTAATGGGGGGGCGGTCAAATGAACGGTAACGACAGATATCAAGGCATCAGTCCGATCGCATCGGAAGCGTTGGCGCGCTACGTGGCGCAGATCGACGTTAAACCGGTCTACAACAAGACCCTGCCGCCGCCGGAAGGCGAACCCTTCCTCGAAACCCAAACCGGGCTGAAATACTGGCTGATGAAGTATGGGTCGAAGTTGGGGTGCCAGAGTGCCGTTTTGACCGAGGATGCCTCGATTTCCATGCATTATTATGGGGGGGGGCGTGAACGAGGGGGCACCTATCTTTTTCGCTATCGCGGCTTCCAGATCGGCTTTCTCTTTCACGAGCTGAATGGACGGCCCTTTCCACAGCTAGACGTTTTCCCTGACAGGGACCGCGAAAGAGGGATTTCGATCTGGACTGTCACCGGAATCGGGACGCCGGTTTTCGATGAGGAGGCGATTCTCGCCCGAAACTGGCACGGTGAAATCCTCTATTACAAAACCGGCGAGCTCAAATACGATTTGTCCGCCTCCCGGACAAAGGGGTTTGTGACAGGGCTTTCCTGGCAGGATCGTATTTCTGGTAAATCCGACAAATTTGAGAGCCGGGAGCAGCAAGACGAGATGTTGTTGATCTGGGCAGATCTTTTTACCGGGTTAAGGTCGCGCCTTGTTGCGTTTCTCCATAGCGATTGGCGCGGCTTGCCGAGCGCAATGCAATTTACAGACGATATCCAAAAACAAATTGAGAATGGGGATCTTATCCGGTGAGTGAGCAGTTTATAAACTGGAATAACAATATTTTCAAATTTTTGAATGTTGCTATAAGATATTTAAAATACTCTACAGTACTCACGTTGTTCGGAACGGTTGCACTAGCCGCTGATACAATATCATGGGGTGCCAATCGGATATCCTTTTCCGAGATTGAGTTTGAATATGTTTATATTTGCACCGATTTCGAGGAACTTGATCCCGATCGATTTCGGGAGTTCTATATTGAGAGGTTTCCGGAGCGGTCAGTTCCGGTTTTTACCGCGGACAGCAACTTGGTGCCCGATGAAAGCAAGGCGCCGATCTTGATCGTTTCTGTAGCCACAAAACCCATTGGGCAAGACGTCTTAAGTTGCCTCAAAGGCAACGCGCTAATGGAAGGTGATTGGATCGAGGCCGTCCTCAAGCAGGATCAAGAGGTAGGGACAATCCCAGAATACCTTAAGAAAATTCCATATGGAGAAAGCATGTCTCCAATAATATTGTCATGTACTTATCACCACAAAGAAAACATATATTATTCATCTATGATAACATTAGTTAAAGATCAAGGGGATTATGACGACGAAATGAATTGCTCGCTACAACTAAACTGATTCAGCGTTTGATAGTTGTTTCCATTTTCTATGAATTGTCGTTAGCTAGGCTCAGGACTCGTTAATCAGAGCCAGAAGATGACGGTTGCGGCGATGCAGATGGCTGAAAAGAAGGTGTGAGCGCATCGATCGTAGCGGGTAGCGATGCGCCGCCAGTCCTTGAGCTTGCCGAACATGTTCTCAATTCTATGGCGCTGGCGATAGAGCGCTTTGTCGTAGTCGATCGGCTGCTTGCGGCTTTTGGTCGGCGGAATGCATGGCTCGATGCCCCTGTCAGCGAGAGCTTGGCGGAACCAATTGCTGTCGTAACCCTTGTCGCCAAGCAGGCTGTCGGCGGACGGCAGCACGTCGAGCAAGAGCCTGGCGCCCTTGTGGTCGCTCATCTGGCCTTCGCTCAAAAGCAGTATCAGCGGCCGGCCCTCGGCGTCGCAAACGGCGTGCAGCTTGGAGTTCAGCCCGCCTTTCGTCCGCCCGATACGACGGGGAACATCCCCTTTTTAAGAAGGCTCGCCGCGGTGCGGTGGGCCTTCAGATGCGTGGCGTCGATCATGATGCGCTCGGGTTGCGGCCCTTCGCCGGCCAGCGCTGCAAAGATCCTGTCGAACACGCCCAGCCGGCTCCAGCGAATGAAGCGATTGTAGAGCGTCTTGTGCGGGCCATACCCGCTTGGTGCGTCCTTCCACTGCAGGCCGTTCCTGATCACGTAGATGATGCCGCTAACCACCCGCCGGTCGTCAACCCGCGGAATGCCGTGGGAAAGCGGGAAATACGGTGATATCCGCGCCATCTGGCGCTCGCTCAACAGAAACAAATCACTCATCAGGACCTCCTTCATCGGAGACCCTGAATCACATCTCACATCAAATTAATAGGTCCTGAGCCTAGTGAAGGATGGATGTGGTGGATAATTTAGACAAGGGGCCGTTGATTGCGGAATTCAGCGATGGAACAAAAATATTCCGAAATGGTGTTTTGAATAGCCATGGGTATTTTGAGATAAAATTGGGAATATACAATTTTGGCTCGGAATTCAATCCAAATACGGGACGGTGGACCAGCGAAGGCGCTGAATTTTCTACATCTGTTTCGGGTGCAGATATTGCATTCGGTACAGGAAACGATGGAATGACAGCAAGTATAAGCGGGTTAATTGGAATTGTAGATGTGGGAATAGTTATTACCGAGCAAGGGGATATCTTGCCGGTAATTGGTGCGAGTGTGGGCACGGATTTATTTGGAATTGGCGCTGGTTTCGTCCTAGCAGATGATGGATCCAATCTTTCATCCTATAATAATATAACCGTAATGCCAAGTGGAGCTGTAATAGCAACGGAGAATTTTCCGGGAGACGCAAAATATCCAAATGTAAAAGTAAAGGTGACTATTTATTCTCCCGATGGCAAGTCGGAAACCTTATTCAGGAGCATAGGGGACCCTCAACTTGCTGCTGATATGGCTGCGGGCATAGCTCCTCATGCGGGCTTTGATGGGCAACATTGCTTCACTGCCGACACACCCATCGCCCTGTGGGATGGTACGCGCAAACCGATTGCCGATATTCGCGCGGGGGACATGGTCGTGTCCTACGGCGCGGATGGCGGGCTCGTTCCGGGCCGGGTGGCGCGCACGTTCAGGGGTGAGACCCATGATTGGGTTGAACTGAGCTATGCGGCAGCGGACGGCGCGGAGCAAACCTTGACGGCCACGCCGGGTCATCCGTTCCTGACGGCCGATGGCACGTTCGCGCCGATTGCCGAACTGATCGACGCCAATGGCCATGCCGAGATCGTCCTTGTCGACGGCCGGACCGTATCGGCCAAGGCGCGGCTGGTGCGGTGGACGCGTGAAACCGCGGGGCAATACGAGGCGGCCGCTGCCGTATGTACCCAGGGCCATTTGGCGCTCAAGCCCCGGCCGCAGGACGCGTGGGCGACCTACAATTTCGAAGTCGAAGGAACGCATACCTATGTCGCGGGCGGGGTACGCGTGCACAACCGGTGCCTTGAAAACGTCGTCACGGAAACCACGCTGAATGCGCTTGTCGATGCGGGGATTATCGACCCGGATACGGATACCATCATTCAGACCGAGAGCGGCCAGTATCTGCTCTTCACGCAGGAGGGGCGCCACGTTACCGAAGGCGCGCTCGAGGGCCAACTGCTCACCCAGGTCATCGAGGTCTTTTCAGACTATGCCCAGCATGTCGGCGACGCGATCGGGAGTGTGGGGGTGACCCAATATCCGGCAGGCTTCGGCATCCATGACGTTTTCGAACTGAGCTACGACATGTTCAATTCCTGCGAAACCAGCCGCGTCGACCTGTCGGGGAGCCGGGAGAAGGCTGGCCGATTGCCGCAGTTTCTATCCGCTATGCGCACGATTGTGGCCAGACGCCCGGTTGCCGAGTTGACGTAGCGTTAATGCAACATTGAGGCGCGCCGTCGTGGGCAGAGAAAGAGAGGTCTCCCTTTTGAAGGGCGGTATCTCATTTGTGGGCATCAGCCTGATCGCCTCCGAGGCATTGTCGGCGGTGGTTATGTTAATGGGGGGGGGCGGTCGAATGAACGGTACGACAGGTCCGTTGATCGCGTAGATTCGAAATCTGGCAGAGCGAGTTGATTTGAGTGTGTAGAGTGGGCGTTTCAGAAATGCGTCGGTTCCGATTGCCGTTCGATGTGTGGCTGTCGATCGGCGTTGTCCTGTTCGTCATTTTTCTGCGGGTTGAGCCGTTTGGGATGGGTGAGGCCCTATTCAGGGCGTTTGGGCAATGGTGTGCGGAAAAATGCTCCGATCCGCCGTCTTGGTTGTTAACCAGTCTCGCGTTTGGCGTTCCCATGCTGGTTGCTGCGACAGGGGCTGTTATCTCGGTCATCCGCAAGGACAGGATACTGTTTTACCGTATTAGCGGCATACATGCGTATGCGGCGGCAGTTGCGGGTAATTTTTTTGGCACTGTATTACAGAATAGTTACGATGCAAGTAGTTATTCATATGACTTTGTATTAAGTGTAACTATCTTATTTGTTGCTGTGTGCTATAGCACAATAAATATTTCGTTTCTTGTGGCAATTTACCTTGTGGGGTATTCTTTGCGAAACTCTGTTTGGTTTGCTATATTTTCTTCATTGTTGGTAATTGGCTATATTTTTGTTTCGATGTTGGCTGTGTATTTTTTGTCAGGATAGAGTTTGTCTGTATAGAAATCAGTAAAATATGTGGCTCTAATTAGGTGGGAATGCGAAATGAGTGATCTTGACCCGAAAATTTATGCTCCGAATATTGCCCTTTACGGGGCCGATCACGCAGCTGCGGCGCAGTATGCCGCGTTGGCGTTGGGGTTTTCGAATTACGGCGTGGGCAGTTCCGCGGTAGTCGGGTCGATCCTCGAAGAGGTGAACGATTATTATACTAACGGGCCTGGCGCCGCCGTGGGGGTATTGTCGCCGATTGGGTTTCGCATGTGGTTCTTGGCGGGCATGAGCGCATGGCGTTAGCATATGCGTGGCTCAAAGCGCAAAGCCCTGACTTCCGTGATTCAGTGAACGCCTGGGATAAGGCGCGGCATGACGACGCCTGGCTAATGCGCGACATCGGCGACGGCAATATCCAGGTTTACACGGCGCTTCGCCTGCTCGAAGGTTACAACACGCAATATCCCGACAGTGATCCACTGGGGATCAAGAAATACAATGCCGACTATACGAGCTTGGTGAGCGATCTGCTTGATCGCGACAGTCCGGCAACGGCCAATTTCGCGGCCCTGAAGGTGAAAGCGGCGCTGGAATGGGGCGCGCAGCATGTCAGCAACTGGTCGGAATTGAGCGGTGCGGAAAGGGAAGCCTTCTCCGTATGGTTCTACAATGCCTCGGAAGGCGCCCTGCTCGAGCGCGAGGGGATGGTCGATTACCGGCCCGATCTCGGCAGCTATATTCCAAAGGAATATCTGGACAATCGTGAACTCATCGAAGCCGTTGCAACCGGCGATATGAGCACCGATGACATCTATCTCTGGATGGGCCTGCAACAAGCGACTCAAGAGAGTGTGTCGTTTGACCAATTCCAGCAAATTAAAGAGACGCTTGGGGATGCCTACGGTCAATGTTTCCCCGCCGGTACGCCTGTCCTGCTTGCCGATGGTACGGAGATGCCGATCGAGGCGGTCCGGCCCGGCGATATGGTTATGGCCTTCAACGGGCTGGGTGGGCTCGAGCCGCGCGCGGTGGTGCGGTTGTTTTCCAACGTCACGGAAGAATGGCTGGAACTGTCGTTCGAGGACGGTCGCGCGCCCCTTGTTGTGACGCCTGGGCACGCGTTCCTGACGCCTGAAGGTGATTTCCGCAAGATCGGCGACATGGTGAACGCCGCGGGCCTGGCACGGATCGTGCTGGCGGATGGCGCGGTTGAATGTGTGACTGTGCGGTCCATTGTTTATGGCGCCAGTACCGCGCACCTTTTTGAAGAGGCCTCGTCAAGACTTGCCGCTTCCGGCAACGCCGCCCTCAAGCCCATGCCGGACGGGGGCTGGGCGACGTATAATTTCGAGGTGGCGGACCTGCATACCTATGTCGCGGGCGGGGTGCGCGTGCATAATGAGAGCACGCTTTCGGATCATACCATCTCGGCGAAGGAAGCGGGTATTCTCAAAAACATGTTCCCGGACGGGCGGGTCCATCTGATCGATGTCGGGGACGGGAAGTTCATGTACTTCCTCGACAAGGATTTCAAGGTCATCCACGCCGACGGAACCACTACGCCCCTGGGCGACTATGTCGGTATGACCCTCGAGGGCGCGGAGGTGCTGGGCGAGGCGGTCGGCGATACGCTGGACAATATTCCAGGGTATATCCAGAGCTTCGCGCCGCAGATCATTGCGGACCTCGTCATGGGCGGTGATCTTGAGGAGGTTGCCGAAAGCTATGCCGTTCAGCTGGCGGTCAATCTGGGCGTGGACTTTCTCGCCGACGTCTTCGATCTCAACGCGGACATCCTGGATATCGACGCTGCGACGGGATTGCCGATTATCGACGAGCTTAAGTTCTTCGATAGCTCGGCAGGGCAGGCGATAAAGGGTGCCATTATCCAGTTTGCAGTGGTCGCGGCTCTGAGTGGCGGCGAGCTGGACGGGTCGGATTATGCCAAGCTTGCAGCCAACGCATCGATCCGATTCGCGGTAACCGAAGTGGTCAAGCAGTTCGATTGGGCCGCTGACACGGTTCCCTCCGCCATCCTGGCGGGCTCCGGTGAAATCGCAAAAACGGCCCACCTCACGCCGGCCGGCGCGGCGGCGGTTTCCGCTGCGGTCACGTTCTTCTCCAATCTTATCGATCATGGTTTCGAGGATTTCGGAGAGACCGTCCTGCAAACGGCCATCGCGGGCGCTACAACCTATATCGGCCAAAGCATCGGCGTAGCGCTCACACCGGCTTTAGGACCTTTGGGCCCCGTTTTGGGCGGCATCCTGGGAAGTGTGATCAGCAGTCTGTTCGGCGGCCTGTTCACGCCTCCGCCGCCCCTGTTCCATATCGAGGAGAACGCGGACGGCACGCTGAGCGTGTACATCACGGAGAACTCCGGGGGCTATATCTATGCCGCGCGTCCGGGGGCGGATGATGACCTGATTGGGTCGAACGGGCATGATGCGTTGATCGGCTCGTCCGGGAACAACGAACTGCATGGCCGGGATGGCGACGACCGTCTGGGAGGCCATGGCGGGAACGACCTTCTCACCGGCGGCAAGGGCACGGACACCCTCGAGGCCGGCGCGGGGAACGATACCGCGCTGGGCGGAAGCGGTCACGATGTTGTCGATGGCGGCGCCGGTAACGATATCGTCTCGGGCGGAGACGGAAACGATATTCTTTATGGCGACAGCAGGTCCGATGAGGAAGAGGTGGACCATACACAGCGCGGCGATGTCTCGCGGTTGGGCGAGGAGGGGGAACCCGATGCCGACGCGGATGGAGCGGACGAGGACGAAAGCGCCGAAGAGGATGGCGGAACGGGCAATACCACGGACGATCCCGACGCCACCCACAACGATGTCCTGCTCGGCGGCGCCGGAAATGACAGCGCGTTTGCCGGCCAGGGTGACGACTTCGTAGACGGCGGCTTTGGCGACGATATCCTGCTGGGGCAGGACGGCGACGACGTCGTCGTCGGTGGCGCGCACGATGACTTCATCGATGGCGGGAAGGGGGACGACGTCGTCGATGGCGGCGCTGGGGCCGACAGACTCCACGGCGGTACGGGCGCCGATGTCCTTCACGGCGACAAGATGGTCGTGCTCAGGGACACGGCGGTCACGGCCGCTATCCGTACATGGCTGGAGACCAAGGTTCGGACCTCGAACGCGCTCAAGGAGCAACTGGGCATCAACAAGGTCTATCAGGCAACAACGACGTTATCGGTGGCGCCGTTCGCTGGGGCGCTGACGCTCGGGGAACTGCTCACGACCAAGGTATCCTCCGTCGAAGGTGCGCTGGTGGCGGGGCTTGAAGGCGAGACCGCCCCGGTCTTCGCGGCTTTCATGGCCTGGCTTGCGGATACGGATGCCGACCTCAAGGCCGAGATCGAAGACGGTGCCTTTGATTACCTGTCTTCGGATTACGAGGCACCTGTCGACGACCCGGATACGGAGGAAAACGAGGCCGAAGGTGTGCCGGGTCAGCTTCTCGTGACAATTGGCGGCGGCGACGACGAGATCAAGGCTGGCGCGGGCAAAGACGTGGCTTACGGCGGTTTTGGCAATGACATGCTGAATGGCGGTTCCGGCGACGACGTCCTTTACGGTGACGGTTTGGCCTCATCGCTCGACGCTGACGGAAACCCGATCATCGAAAATGTGGGCGCCGGGGATGACAGGATCTACGGTGGTGCCGGCAATGACCAGATTATTGCCGGGGACGGCAATAATGACGTCTATGGCGGCGATGGCGACGACCGCATCATCGCCGGGAGCGGAAACGATACGATCTATGGCGGGGCGGGTGCGGACGTTGTCTCTTCAGGAGATGGCGACGATGTAATCTATGCCGGGGACTCCGGTAATCCTGACGGGAACGATGGAGAAACCGCGGACGATTTTGCCCTGCAGGACATCGTCAACGCAGGAGTCGGCAACGACATCGTTTACGGCCAGGGTGGCGCTGATTATCTCAGCGGCGGAGACGGCAACGACGCGCTGTATGGCGGCGATGACGAAGACGTTCTTTCCGGGGATGACGGGGATGACGCCCTGTACGGCGGGGATGGCAAAGACGTTCTGAACGGCGGTGATGGCGGGGATATCCTGCGCGGCGGTGCTGGCAGCGATATGCTCAATGGTGGCGCAGGCAATGATGATATCGGTGGAGGTTCGGGTGATGACATCGTCCAGGCAGGATTAGGCAACGATATCGTCGATGGCGGAGCGGGCAACGATACGCTTTTGGGCGAGATCGGTGCGGACACGCTCTCGGGTGGCGATGGCAAGGACGTGCTCGTTGGCGGCTCGGACAACGATGTCCTTTTCGGCGGTACCGATAGCGACACGCTTCTCGGCGGGTCCGGAGACGACGTGTTGTCGGGCGGTTTCGGAAACGACGAGCTCGAAGGTGGCACCGGCAACGACGCGCTCAACGGCAACGGCGGCAATGACATTATATACGGCGACGCCAAACAAGGTGGTACCGGGGGTGCCGACACGATCGACGCCGGGGCGGGGGACGATATTGTCCATGCAGGCGCTGGCGACGATACGCTTTGGGGCAGACATGGTGCCGACGCGCTGAAGGGTGAGGCCGGCAATGACAGGCTGGATGGCGGCGACGGTGATGATGCGCTCGATGGGGGCTTTGGCGACGACCTTCTCGACGGCGGCGGCGGCAATGATGAACTCTTTGGGGGTGCCGGTGCGGACCGGATCAACGCGGGTGAAGGCAATGATTTTGTCAGCGATCACGAGGGAGCCGATACGGTCACGCTCGGCGAAGGCAACGACCGGTTCGTTTCTATCGCGAGTGATACGGAAGGCGATGTCGTCGATGGTGGCACCGGAAACGATACCGTGCTGGGCGGGGCCGGAGGTGATCGATTCACTGGCGGCGCGGGCAACGACCAACTGCAAGGCGGTGCGGGCTCGGACGTACTGGATGCCGGCGATGGTGACGATGATCTGTCCGGCGGCGCGGATGCCGACACGTTGATATCGGGTCGAGGTATCCAGCGTCTCGACGGTGGTGAGGGGAACGACCTCTACAGGATCGACCTGGCGGGCCTGCGTGGTACCATCGAGGACGTCAACGGGGTCGACAAGATCGAATTGAGCTCGCAGTTTGAGCCAAAGGACATTGTACTCGAGAAGGACGGGAACGACCTTCTGCTGCGCTCACGCGCAAATCCTGACGATCACATCCGTATCGTTAATCAGTTCGACGGCTCTCCCAAGATTGAGGCTGTCACCTTTGTATCGCACGACTTCGCCTTGGATCTGACGAACGTGATCATTGGCTCGGACGGCGACGACAACATCACCGGGAGTGAAAACGACGATGTTGTTCTCGCGCTCGCAGGCGATGATATCGTGGTTGGGGCCGGCGGCGATGACTTCCTTGACGGCGGGCCCGGCAAGGACGTGCTGTTTGGCAACGACGGCAATGACCTAGTTCACGGCTCATCGGAGGACGACCTTCTCAACGGGGGAGAGGGGGGCGACTTCATCAACGATGGTATCGGTAGCGACATGCTTGTCGGCGGAAATGGCGCAGACGCATTCGCGTTGACGGAAAACGCAGGTGATCACGACACTATTGCCGATTTCCAGAAGGGCGTCGACAGGATCGATCTCAAGAGTTTCGGCAATCAGTTCGTTTCCTTCAAGCAAATGGAATATTTCGGCGCCGAGTTTGCGATGGAGGGCGCAAATTCCGTTCTGACCTTCGATGGAGACCAGGAAGTCACCATTGAGGACGTCAATTTCGAGGTGCTTTCAGAGAGCGATTTTGAATTCGATCTACGGGAGATCTCTGGAGTGACGGGGACGTCCCTGAACGAGATCGTCACGGGCAGCACAGGGGACGATGTCATCGATGGGGGAACGGGATTCGATATCCTGACGGGTGGTGATGGTGCTGATGTTTTCGTAATAGGCGATCATGCTGGCGATATCGATACGATTGCGGATTTCGACGTGTCGCAGGACGTCGTTGACCTCTCTGCGTTCGTCGACAATGCGTCGGTACATCAATTCGACGTCGTGCAGCAAGGTGCTGATGTTACGGTGTCCCTGGGGAACGATCAGCACCTTATTCTGGAGAACGTTCAGAAATCCGAACTGACGATGGAGAATTTCAAGTTCGATTTCTTCGAGAACCGGCCTGATATCGACCGCTATGCCGGACCAATCCTGCATGATCTTGCGGGCGACGACGTCATCGAGGAAGAAACCGCAATATTCGAAGACGATGTTAAAATTGCAGCGGAGGATTATGGCGAAGGCGTAGCAGACGCCGCAGGCGCGGATGCAAGCACTGGAACCGGTGCAGGTGCATCGGGATATGGCGCTGGCAATGCAGGTTACGGCACTAACGCAGTCGGCAGCGGGAGCATTAATACCGCGACAGGGCCTGATGGCGGATTTGATCGTACGCTGGAAAACAACGAGTACTACACCGGCTGGTGCAGAAAGAACCTCGTCAGGCCGGGAGAATTTTTCGGTACATCCCTTGATGACCTGATGCACGGTTCGTACTGGAGCGAGAAAATCTGGGCCGGCGCCGGCGATGACAAAGTTCTTGGCGGCAATGGGAACGACACGATCTGGGCCGAGAGTGGTAATGATTATGTGTCGGGTGGTAACGATAACGACACCATTTATGGCAGTACCGGAAACGACGCTCTGCATGGTGACGACGGTAATGACAGGCTCTATGGCGAGGCTGGAAGCGACGTACTCTCCGGTGGGAATGGCAACGACATCGTCGATGGAGGCCCGGAAAACGACCGGCTTTATGGAAATGCCGGCGATGATACGCTCAAAGGCCAGTCTGGCAACGACTATCTGTCCGGAGGCTCCGGCAACGATCAGCTCTACGGCGGTTCCGGCAATGATACCGGCAATGGAGGAGAGGGCAACGACCGTTTGTATGGCGAGGACGGTCACGACGTCCTGAATGGCGGCTCCGGCGACGATTACGCCAATGGTGGTAATCATAATGACTACATCACCGGTGAAGACGGAGCCGACGAACTGCATGGCAGCTCCGGCGACGACGACCTTCATGGCGGCAATCATGATGACAGGCTTTATGGTGGTTCCGGCAATGACGACATAACGGGTGATAGCGGCAATGATCTGGCCGATGGTGGCTCGGGTTACGACCGGATTTCCGGCGGTAGCGGGAATGACCACCTTAATGGCGGCGCCGAAAACGACTACCTTTCGGGGGATGACGGAAACGACAGGCTCTACGGGGGGTATGGTGACGACACCGTTTTGGGCGGCAACGGCAGTGACCATGCCGAAGGTGGTGCTGGCAACGATCTTGTCGACGGCCACAGCGGCAATGACGTTCTTTACGGCAATGACGGCGACGACCGCCTGAACGGCCATGACGACAATGACCATCTTCATGGCGGTGACGGGAATGATACCGGAACCGGTGGCAATGGTGATGATCGCATATACGGCGACGACGGTAGCGATCGCCTCCATGGCGGGAATGGTGACGATCTGGTAAGCGGCGGCCAGGGAAATGACTATCTCGCTGGCGACGAGGGGCACGACCGATTGCACGGCGATGATGGCAACGATGAACTCGTCGGGCATAGTGGCAACGATGTTCTTTCTGGCGGAAGCGGCAGCGATACGCTTTCGGGTAATAGCGGGAATGACGCCGTCCACGGCGGAACGGGAGAGGACTATCTCTACGGTCACGACGGAGAAGATCGCCTTTTCGGAGATTCCGAGGATGATACCCTGTCGGCTGGGGCCGGAAACGACCTTGCCGATGGCGGTTCCGGGAACGACCGGATCAACGGTCAGGCTGGTGACGATCACCTCTTGGGTGGTTCCGGTAACGATCATTTGCTCGGGGAAGCAGGCAACGACGTCATCGAAGGACAATCGGGTGCTGATCTGATCGAAGGCGGCGATGGTGACGACTATCTCGAAGGCAACGAAGACCGCGATGCTATATTCGATGCTTCGGGTTCAAACTTCGTCCATGGCGGGGCCGGCGCTGACTTTCTCGCTGGCGGAGCCGGAAACGACATTATCCACGGCGGCTCGGGGAGCGATCTGATCGGCGGCTTTGAAGGTGACGACCATATCGACGGCGGCACCAACGGTGATGTCATCGACGGTGGTGATGGTCATGACCGATTGCTTGGTAAGCATGGAAACGATCGGATTCTCGGCGGCAATGGCAAGGACTCGCTCGATGGCGGCGAAGGTAGTGACTGGCTTGTCGGTGGTGCCCACAACGATATCCTTAACGGCGGCAAGGGCGATGATCTCCTCGCAGGCGGAAGTGGCGCCGATCGATTGTTTGGCGGCGATGGTGCCGACATAATCGTAGGGGGCGCGGGCGCCGACCTTCTTCACGGGGGCGCCGGCGCTGACATCTTCAACTACGATGCGCTCGCTGAGAGCACGTCTGCGTCGATCGATGTCATTGCCGACTTCGACCGCAACGAAGACAAGATCGACCTCAGCGACCTCGATATGGTCTTCGATGACCTCGAAATTGCAGTCGTAAACGGCGATACCGAGGTCTCCCTCGAAGGAACGGAGTTTAAACTGCGTCTCTTGGGCGATCATCACGATCTATCGGCCGAGCACTTTCAATTGTAAGGCCAGGCCAATATGGGGGACGTAGGCGAAGACCTTGTAAAGGCGGCACTCAACGCGTGCCGCCCTCTCCTGGTCGGGGCGCTCGCATTCAGTTTGGTTATCAACCTTCTAAGTCTGGCAGTTCCGATCTATTCGATGCAGGTGCTGGACCGGGTGCTTTCGAGCGGGTCGCTGAACACGCTGGTCATGTTGACGCTGATCGTTGTGGCCTCGGTCGTGTTTTCGGGGCTGTTGACGGCGTTGCGCTCCATCGTGTTCTCGCAGATTTCGCGATGGCTCGATGACGAGATATCGTCGAAAATCGTGAGCAAGGTCATTCCCCTGGCCCTGCACCGGCAGAATGTCGGCGCGCAACCCCTCCGCGATCTGAATGCCGTGCGGAGCTTCGTTGCGTCGCCCACGATTGCCAGCATTCTCGATGCGCCCTGGGCAATTCTGTTTTTCATCGTTCTCTACATCATCAACGTAACGATTGGCATCGTGGTCACCATCGCCGCAGTGCTTCTTCTCGGCCTTGCCATTCTTGCTCAGCGCGCACCGTCGAAACTCCTGGCCTCTTCCGGCGATGCGCAGGTCAAATCCATGCAATCGCTGGATGCGGTCATACGGAACGCTGAAGTTGTGCGCGCCATGGGCATGACGACATCTGCAACACGCGTCTGGCGACTTGAGAACAACAAGGCGCTGGAAGACAGCTATCGGGCGGGGAACATTGGCACTGTGATCTCCAGTGCGGCCAAGACTTTTCGCATGGGGCTGCAAATCCTGATCACGGGCCTCGGCGCCTGGCTGGTGATAAACGGTCAGATGTCCATGGGCGCGATCATTGCGGTCAATATGCTGACCGGGAAGGCACTGGCCCCCTTCGATGCCGCTGTCGCAATCTACCAAGGTTGGACGAACGTCAAAAAAGCACGCAAGCGCCTCACGCCGGTTTTCGAATTCAAGGACAGCGCCGGCGACAACATCGAGTTACCTGAACCAACGGGAGCACTCGGCCTAACAAACGCTTCTTATCAGGCCCCCTTGTCGAAGCGATGGCTCTTGAAGGGCGTTTCGCTTGATTTCCCGGCAGGTGGAGCCACCGGAGTTGTCGGGCCGAGCGGAAGCGGGAAGACGACGCTGTGCCGGCTTCTCGTCGGGATCAAATCCCCCACAACAGGTCAGGTCAGGCTGGATGGCGCATCGCTAGACCAGTGGCGGCCCGAGCAATTGGCTCCCGCGATTGGTTACCTTCCGCAAGATATTGAACTTTTTTCCGGTTCTGTGGCTCTTAACATTGCCCGGATGCAATATGATGCTGATGACAGGGCTATCGTTGAGGCTGCTCAATTGGCCGAGGTGCACGACTTTATCCTTGGCCTTCCTGAAGGATATCAAACTGACATCGGTGCAAATGGATCGGCATTATCGGCCGGTCAGAGGCAACGGATAGCGCTCGCCCGATGCTTTTTCGGGAAACCGAAACTCCTCGTGCTCGACGAGCCGAACTCCAATCTCGACACCGAGGGTGAGCACGCGCTCGTTCAGGCCATGCGTAACGCGAAGGAAAGAGGGATAACGACCGTCGTGGTCGCGCATCGCCCCGCCTTGTTGCATCACATGGACCGGATCGCCGTCCTCAAGGCCGGGGAAGTCGCGTTGCACGGGCCTGCCAGGGAAGTCATGGACACGCTTGCAGGAACGAACACGTCGGTGCAGCCGCTCAAGATCGATCGGGCGGGGGCATGAGCGACAGCACGGCGTCTTCTGCGCCGGGATGGCGTGTGTTTTCCTATGATCGGCGAAAGGCCGGTCGTGGGCCGATGCTGATGGGATTGGTGTTCCTGATCCCGATTTTGGTCGCGTTCGCGGCATGGGCCATGCTCGCGCCCTTGAATTCAGCCGCGATCGCTTCGGGTGTCATTGTACTGAGCTCGGAACGGAAGACTGTACAGCACCTCGAGGGTGGGTTGGTAACGGAAATCTATGTCGCCGAGGGACAGGCCGTACCTCAGGGCGCACCTCTACTTGTGGTTCAGGATCTGGCGGAACGCGCGCGTATCGATGCGCTCACGGTTCAGTTGGTCAATACGAACGCACAGATTGCGCGCCTGAACGCGGAAAATGAAGGCTCGACCGCACCGGATTTCAGCGCTATCGCGGCGGACCTCGACGTTTCTCCTGACGTCGTAGACCGCTTTGCGGATATGCATCTGCATGTGTTTCTCAATCTCACCGGGTCGATCAATTCCGCCATTCAGCTCTCGGAATCTCGCAAGGTGCAGATTCGGAGGGAAATCGAGGGGTTGTCCGCCCAATTCGAGGCAAAGCAGCGGGAACTTGCGCTCATAAGGGACGACCTCGAGGCGCAGAGAGTTCTTCTCGCACGCGGCGTGAGTTCACAAACCCAGGTCAATGCGCTTGCGCGAACGGAAGTTGCTCTCGAAGGTGAAATCGGCTCTCTTTCCGCATCGATCGCCCGGCTCGAGCAGTCCGTACTCGATCAGGATGTCGAAGTGCTCAGAATGCGGAATGATCGCGCATCAGCACTGCTTGGCGAGCTTCAGGAAGCTCAGGTCTCCGCAGAGAGCATTCGGCAAGAACTCGTCACTTTAATGGACCGTCAGTCGCGTGCGGTAATCCGCGCGCCTGTGTCCGGACGCGTTTTGGATATGCAGGTTCACACCATCGGTGCGGTTATCTCTCCGGGAGCTCCTTTGATGGATGTAGTGCCTGACGAAGACGATCTGATCATAGAGGCACGCGTGTCACCTGCAGATATTGACCTCGTCTCGCCCGGCATGTTTGCGAAGGTGCAGCTTTCGGCCTTTAAGGCAAAGAAAGTGGATAAGCTCGATGCGACGGTGATTACCGTGTCGGGAGATATTCTGACCGACGAGATGTCGGGTGAGCAATATTTTCTGGCGAGGCTCAAGGTCGGGGAGGCTGCTTTGGCCGAACTTCCCGGTGACGTTGAACTGTCGCCCGGCATGCCGGCCGACGTCTTCATGATCGCGGGCGAGCGGACCATGGCGGAATACCTGCTCGCACCCATTCTCGATGCCGTATACCGAGCTTTCAGGGAAGATTAATGACTTTTATGCGTCAGACCCTATTGAGTCACGAAGGGCTTCTGCATCGAATGCCGGCGGCAAAGCTAGCGCAACTGCAGGGAGAGGCGCTGGACCTCTTTCGCGCTTCCGAGCGGCACAGGGATGCGACGATATCGGAGTTTTCCGTCTCGATCCTTCCGGCGATTCACTTCGACCAGTTCCGCATTTACCGCGATGCCAAAAGGCCGGTCGGTTGGGTCAGTTGGGCCTTTATGACCGCCGACGAAGGGCGCGGCTATATGGCCGGCAATTTCGACTTCCAGATATCCACCTGGATCGGTGGGGATTACCTGTGGTTTATCGATTTTATCGCACCGTATGGGCATGCTGCAAAGATCGCGGAGGACCTAAGGAGCAACGTGTTTCCGGACAAGATTGGCTTCGCTCCTGACCTTGATGCGGCCAACGGTTCCAAAAGGGTACGGAAGTTCTATGGCGCGAGAGTGAAGGGTGCTGGCGGGGCAGTAAACGACCTCGATTTCCTGGCATCTGATGACACTTGACACTCATCCGGCCAAGGAGGTTGCAGCTCGCGGGCGCACTCCTCAGCGGAGGCTTACGTTGGTCCGCGCCCAAAATCCTTTTTAAAACCGCGTCTATAAGCCCCGGAAACCGCCCGACCGAAACGTGGCTGGCCCTGCCCCCGCGTTCGGCCATAGGCGCCCGAAACCCCTTCATGGGCGCTTCCGGACCGAACGAGCGACTCGCGCGTTGTCCCTCCAGAGCCGGCTTGTGCCGTCTGCCGATCTTACCTGAGCTGATCGAGCCTGTTCGCGTCGGCCGCTATGCCCATTTCAATACGCTCAATGGAGCACGCCAAACTGCGCCGCCATGTTGCGACAGCTCTTCCCGCGCTCGCGAGCCCTCGCAGGAGCAAATATTTGAGCGGCATGTTGCAAAAATACAACGTAAGTTAATCCTTGTCTGCCGCACGACGCAAGCGTTGCAAGGTTCCCTCCGTTAAGTCGCTCATTTTATTTGATATTTTTAAAAAGTCACAAGTCAGCGACCCCGCCGGTGCCGGAACCTTAGAACACGGTTTCGTAGGCCGTATGCGGTCGATCCGGGAAAAGCTGGCAAATCCAGTGGCTTACAGTGAGGGGAAGGATAGTTTCGTCTATTCCTCGTCATTCCGGATATTCCTTTCTGTGACGCAAATTCATTTCCTTCACAATCCTTGCCAAGCGCTCCATGCAAGTCACTGCAAGTGCTGAACTTTCTGATTGTCTGGGGAAACGAACTCCTTGCAACATAGTGGCTCCACAACCCAAGGAGCCCCCATGTCTATTCGGCAGCAAGGAACCGGATACGTCGCCGACTATCCCGATGCCCAAGGCAACAGGCGCCAGAAGCTGTTTTCCGATCGCGACAGCGCCATCCTCCACCACGATCTCAATACGCATGGCGGAATCTTTCGCCCCGCCATGTCGACACGCGCCTTCGTGACGCTCTATCGCGACGCCGTGCGCGTCGACGCCACGCGATCCGAAACCTCACGTCGCAACTGCGCCTATTGGCTGTCCCGGTGCATCCCGGACGCTCCCGTTGCCCCGTTGGACAGGTTGGCGCCGCACGAGGTGCTGGCGTGGCGTCGTGCCGTCGCCCCGGACCCGTCAACGCATTTGGCCCACGCTTGCCTTGCCGTTCTGCGCGCGGCGTTCGATTTTGCGCTCGCGAGCGGGCTATGCCGCAGGAATCCCATCCGTGCCAGCGATCACGGGTACGTCAAGCGCCCCAAACCCGGGCCGCTGTTCTCGCCCACGCGGGGAGAACGCGGCGCCTTGGCCGAGTATTTTACCGGAGGCGTTTCGCTCGCCTTCGACCTCATGAACACCTGCGCGCTGAGACTGAGCGAGGTCGTTGCCCTGACCGCGCACTGCTATGATCCGATAACGCAAAGGTTGGAGCTGTTTGCGACCTATGACAGCCATTCCAACCAGATCGTTCACATGCGCAATGCTGCGCGTGCTCGGCCCGTCGGCGTTGAGGACGAAGGTCTCGCCGCACGGCTCGCGGCCGCGGTGCCCGCCGCCGACCCCTATCTGGTGAGGATCAGGGGCCGGGCAGGGACGATCCTCAAGTCCACGATGGCACGTCGCGAGATTGCCCGGCAATTGCGCGACGCGCAAAAACACATCGGCATCGAATGCCCCGAGACCAGCGGGCCGTACCAGCCGGACGCCTTTCGACGCGCCGCCGTCATCGACAGGATCGAAGCGGGCGGCGCCGACGTCAACATTCTCAAGGTGATGGCCTTCAGTGGCTACGCGGCTCCGACCGATTTCATGAATCGGTTCGGTACCTTCATCCGGGAGCCCGACGAGCGCGACGAAATGGAACGTGTCGCCGCTCTGATGCGCGTCATCTAGTGCTAGTGCTTTCCACTCGCTACGGAGAGATTTTATGATCACGATCCGGCCGATCGGCCCCACCAAGCGCAAACGCCGCGCCGTATTGGACGTCAACCTCCCTTTTGCGCCTCGATCGCAAGTCTTGTATCCGAGCCGGGAGGCGGCGGAGGTTGCCCGCACCGAACTCGCCGCCGATATGGCGATCGCCGCTGCATTGCGTGGTGTCACGTTTGGGGGCGCTTGCGCGACCATGCTTGCCGACCCCGAGGCGTTCAGCGGGTCCGGCCAGAAATTGCGGTCCACAGCCAAGGCACTTCGCGACGACATCAGGGAAACCCCGATCGCGGCCATGACATTGGTCTACCTGACGGAACTGTATGCCGATCTCGAACGCGCGCACATAAGCGACAGGCAGGTGAAAGAGCGCATGCGGCTCGTCATCCGCGTCATCGTCCATGCGTGCCGAAGCAGGGGGATCGAACCGCCTGTCCACCGTCTTGCGCAATTGCCGGTGCGGCCGCGCAAGGCCGGCTACGGAACGCGGGCACCGCAGTGCAGGACCCAGTCGACTTACCCCGACTGGGAGGATCTCACCGACCGGCTGACGATGGCGAAAGGTGCCCTCTCGGTCTTACTGCGTATCCTGATCTTGGCAGGCCTGCGTATCGGCGAGGCGCTCGCTTTGCGGCGGTCCGACGTCGACTTCTCGAGGCATGTCCTCCGCGTGCGGTCGACGATCGACAAGAAACGCATACGGAAGGTGCCGAAGTCGCCGGCGGGCATACGCGATGTTCCCATGAGCGCGGCGCTTGAGCGCACGCTGCGCGACTGGCTCGCCTGTGGCTGTCAAAAGCCCAATCGCCAGGTGGTGTCCGGTGAAGACGGCGCGGTGGTCGACTACGATCTCGCCCGCAAATGGCACACCGCTTTCGAGCGCGATCACGGCTTGGTCCACTTCACCTTCCACTCGTATCGGCACGCCTGCGTTTCGGTCTGGATTCATGCCGGAATCGCCCTAAGGCTGGTCAGAAAGTGGATCGGGCACGCCGACCTGCGGACGACGGTTAACACCTATGCAACGGCCTTGGCCGTGCGCGCGAGAGAGCGGAGTGCCGGCGCAGCCTTTGACACGCTGCAAGTCCGCCAAACGCCCGGATCGGACGATTGCCCGGCACCGGGGCAAGAGGGCATAGCGGGAGCGCCCAGCAGGCTGTTGAAAAAGGCACTCGCGGTGGGGCTTGTGTGGTGTTCACTGTCTCCGAAGGGTTCGGAGGACGAAGCATGCGTGGCGGGGACGGACGGTCTGGTGAGTTGTTCAGCTATGTCGACCTTGAGGCACGGGTGCGGCGCAATCATCCGCTGCGCGCCATCCGGGAGATCGTGAACGAAGCGCCGGTCGCGCTCGAGCGGGACTTTGCGGCGCTGTGTTCGCCGCTTGGCCGGCCGTCGATCCCGCCCGAGAAGCTGCTTCGGGCGATGCTTTTGCAGGCATTCTACCCGATCCGGTCGGAGCGGCTTATGATGGAGCGGCTGGAGTATGATCTTCTGTTCCGCTGGTTCGTCGGCATCGGCGTTGATGATGTTCGACGACAGCCCGCCATCCTTCGACGACATTCTCTCCACGATCGAGAAGCTGCAGGAATCCATCAACAGCTAGGCGCACGACCTGCCGAGGATTTGGAACTGACGATGCGCGAGAAGCCTTTCACCCGACCCACAATCATTGCTGCAAACGAACTCGTCGCCGCGGAGGTGCGTACGCACACGCAGATCAACAAGATTGTGCTCCGCCTCGGCCGGGAGTCGGAGGTCCCGGACGACAATTCTCTGGGCATGGAGAAGAAGTTCGACCGCCTTGGCCGCCTCGTCCTGTCTCGGGCCGATGAGCTTGTCGATACCGTGGACGGTTCGGCGCCCTTGGCGGAGGCTTTCGTGCGCGAGGCTGTCGCCTTTGCCACACAAGGTTCGCAAGACCAACGCCAACTCGCATTTGAACGAGGACTGGATAGTGCGCTCTTTGACGCGCGGTTTGAGTTCGCGGTCAGAAGCTGGGCGCTTCAATCGCCGGACATCCTTAAAGAGGTGCGGGCAGCAGACCGGCAGCGCCTCGATGCGCTCGCCCGGATGCTTATGCGGTTTGGATTGGGCGAGGCGTCGGCAGATGTCAGGGCCCGCACGATCTATCTCGTTCAGATCGGGTATATTTCGATGCAGACGCAGGAAGACATATCCGTCCGCATGAAGCGCATCCCCCAATACGTCGAGGTCTTTACCGGCCATCCCGCGGCCCAGAACGAGCTCGACCGCTTTTTTGCCCGGCACGGCTATGCCCAATAGCAATCCGGGAGGCAACGATGAGCGATCTGCCACAGATCGCGGTGACCGGCGCGCAGGGCATTAGCGCTCCGACGAGGAAAAATGGCGCTCAACGAAGCCATCGCCGATCGCGCGCTCAACAAAGGCGTCAAGGGCCGCGACCCTTGGGTTGCCAAAGCCGGGAAGCGCCATCGCCTGCTCGACTTTTTTGAACGCATCGGGGAGAATGCGGAAGTCCGGATCGCCGCCGAACGCGCTTTCGAGCGTTTCGCGTACGCCGGCCACAGCGTCGCCTCGCCCTTTTCTGAAATCGGTGAAACTCTCGGCCGGCGTTGCGGCGCGTTCGACTGCGGCGTGCTGCAACGTGGCTGTCAAATGCATGTCGTAGGCCGACCCGCGCGAGAGCACAACCGTATGGCCTTCCCGGTCGGCATCCTCGACGGTGACAATCGAACTCTCGCTCCTTACAGCGTAGGTCGCCTCGATAACGACATAGGGGCGCGTGAATGTGATCTTTTGAGCGCGCGTGGGATCGATCGCAAGGAAAGCGACGTCCCATATGTCACGGCCCACGTCGTCGAAAACCTTGCCGGCCCCGTCATAGACGACAGTTTCGAGCGTCGCGCCGATTTCGGTCGCCAGCCTTCGGGCCAGTTCGGGGCTGATGCCGCCAAGCCGGCCGCCTTCAATGTGCACCAGCGCTCTGTTTCCGGTGTTGATCGCAGCGCGAAGGCGTCCGCTTCGCGCGAGGGTTTTGAGGTCTTCAGGCATCGAGAAGCTGCGCATCGGCGGCGCTCACGCCGAAGCCGGTCCGTATGCCGACCGTCGGCACGCTCCCGCTGTCGAGGAGCGCCGAGGAGACGACGGCGGGATCGAGGAAAAGATTGAGCGACATGAACGGCGCCTCGGTGATCCGCCACGCGGTTCTTCATATCGGCGCCTATCTGTGATCGAGCCTTGAAATCTCTGTTTGGTCGCGTTTCCGGACGGAAAACCGGCTTCCACTTTTCCTGGAAACGCTTTATGCGAAAGGAATTCACATGCAAAAACGTAAACTGGGTGCAAGCGGACCGGACGTCTCCGCGATCGGCTATGGTGCGATGGGCATCAGCGTCGGCTATGGCTCCGAGGGTACGCAAAACGGCATTGAGATTATCAGGCAGGCCTTCGATCTCGGCGTCACCTTGTTCGATACCGCGGAAATGTACGGATGGGGCGAGAACGAGAAGATTGTCGGGGAAGCGGTCAAGCCTTTCCGCGACGATGTCGTTCTGGCCACAAAATTTGGCTTCACCCCTCAGTTCGGGCGCAACAGCAGGCCCGAGCACATTCGCAAGGTCACCGATAATAGCCTGCGCTTTCTCGGTGTCGATCACATCGATATCCTCTACCAGCACCGCATCGACCCGGACGTGCCGATCGAAGATGTGGCCGGTGCGGTCAAGGATCTCATCTTAGAAGGAAAGGTCAAGTTTTTCGGCTTGAGCGAAGCCGGCCCGCAGACCATGCGCCGGGCGCATGCCGTTCAGCCAGTGACGGCGCTCCAGACGGAATATTCGATCTTCGAGCGGACGTTGGAAACGCTGTTGCCGACAACACGCGAACTCGGCATCGGGGTCGTTGCCTATTCGCCTCTGGCACATGGGTTTCTGACCGGCGCGGTAAAGCCGGCCGCCGAATATGAAGAGGGCGATTGGCGCCGAACCTTCCCCCGCTGGCAGCCTGGCAATTATGAAAAGAACGTGGAAGCCGCCCGGCAATTGGCTCTGCTTGCGCAGGACAAGGGGACCAGTTTGTCGCAACTTGCTCTCGTCTGGCTGCTGGCGCAGGGCGACGATATCGTCCCCATCCCGGGAACCCGTCGCAGCGAACGGCTGAAGGATAATTTGCAAGCCGCGGAGCTGAGCTTGACTCCGGACGATCTGGCCCGGATCGCCGAGATTCTGCCGAACGGTGCGTTCGGCTCACGCTATGAGGAATATATGCTTCCCGAGTGGGTCTGATTGCAGGCCGGATGCGCCGTCGGATATGCGGCCTCCGCCGGGGCTGTTCGTCAAGCGTTTTTCCTGTAGCGCCGCTGTCGCCCCTTCGGTGGGATATCGCCTGGTTCGTCAATATCGTGAACAACGCTGTCGTGCGGCCAATCCAGCCAAGCGGTCGGCCCCCTCGTTCCGGCAAGCAATGCTCGTGCCCCGTTGTCTCCCGCGAGCAGCGACAAGGCTTCGAGATGTCGTTTGCCAAACAGTACAGGATGTCCCGGTATCTCTCCAAATCGTGGGCGGAATCTCGCGTGGTGGATCATCGGCACTGGGTTATCCGTGGCCGTTCCCTGGGCGGCCGCCCAAACACGATCTCAGTACATGGACGGTCACCGACGACTGGTCCGATCCTGTTCCGGTCACGGAGGCCGAAATCGAGGTGTTCGAGCAATGGTTCGGTGACCTGTTCGATGAACTCTTCGGCTCATCTGATCCTTGATAAACCCGGCAATGTGCCGTATATAATCGAGGAAAGGAGTTTAGCCATGCCCAGACCCGCAAGCGAAGTGGAAACCGCCCGCCTTGAGGCACGTGTGCCCGTCCATGTCTATGAGCAGATGCAGCGCGCAGCCAGGCTGCGCGGTATGACGCTGACAGGCTATCTCATTGCCACGGCAGGCGAGGATGCCCGTCGCGCCGTCGAGGAAGCCGACGTGCTGCGTCTCGCGACTGAGGATCAGGTGCGCTTTGCCAAGGCGCTGATTGATCCGCCCGCGCCCAATGCACGCCTGAAGCGCGCAGCGAAACGTCATGCTGACCTGATTACCCCCCGGTGAGTGCAAGGTTTGCGATAGAGGCGCTGACCAAGGCTCACCAGCGCAAGACGTTCTCGTGCGGCAATGAGCGGATAGACCGCTATTTCCGCGAGGCGGTCACGCAGGACATCAAGCGCCGATACGCGACCTGCTTTGTCGCTCGTGACCTTGGAACCGACCGAGTCGCGGGTTTTTACACGCTGTCATCGAGCAACGTGCCGCTCACGGCCGTGCCCGAGCCGTTGGCGAAACGCCTGCCGCGTTTTCCGACCGTCCCAGCGGTGCTGATCGGCTGGCTTGGACGGGACCAATCCTATTCAGGGCTTGGACTCGGCGAGGCATTGCTGTTCGACGCGATCAAAACGGTCGCCGAAGCGCCGATAGGTGCTCATGCCATATTCGCCGACGCCATCGACGGGAAGGCGGCGGCCTTCTACGCGGCTTTCGGTTTTACGGCGCTGAGTGACCGGCCCAACACGCTTTATCTGCCTGTCGCGACGACGGAGCGCCTTTTGTCGGGAGAAGCCTCATGACCAATTCAACCGTACCGTTGCGCGCTGCCCTGTACCTGCGCGTTTCCGCCAGCCGTCAGGCCGAGCATGCTGTCTCCATTCCCGACCAGAAGCGGCAGGGCGAAGCCTATTGTGAGTCGCGCGGCCTGCAATTGGTCGAGACTTTCATCGAACTCGGCGCGACCGCCACCAAGAACTCGCCCGCACTGCCCTCTACGAGGCGGCGCATTCGCTGCTGGTGCGCTCGAAGAAATGGTCGAGCCTTAGGGCGTGGGGCATGAACATCGCCAGACGCTGCGGCATGGCGCGGGCCCGCGTGGCCGTGGCCCGCAAACTGTCCGTCATCCTGCACCGCATGTGGGCTGACGCAACCGAGTTCAGTTTTGGAAAGGAGCCTGCCGTACTGGCGGTGTGAGCCGAGGCAGATCAAAGGAGCAAGAAGAACAAAGCTTTAGCCCAAAAGGGCGACGCCCGGACCGTTCCGTGGGGCCGATGGGCGAGGCGATCTCGTTGAGAGTCCCGAACCTGCCGAACCAAGGTTCGCAAGGTCGTGAAACAGATTGAGACGCCTCGCTCTCCTGACTCCATTATGCGGCGGCCCAGCGCCGACCGCGAAGAGAAGCGAGTGACCCGCGGAACGGTCCAGGAAAAAACCGCAGGAGCACCTTGACCACAACGACCCCAATCAGAGAAGGCTCTTATATGCAAATTAGGATAGCAACATTTGAGCCGCGGAGCCTAATGTCAGCCGATGATCTTGAGTGGCGTAAGTGTCCGTCCAGGAACGTTGTGAACCGGTAGAATAGGTTAGCGGCTTTGGGTTGTGCGGTCGGGATCGGGTAATGTTGCCTTGTCTGGCGCCGATTTGAGAAGGAAGGTGCCGATGTGGACTGTCGAGAATCGCACCCGCTACAACTGTGACCGGCTGCGCTATCCGAGCGGCCCGTCCGAGATCTTCAATTCCGATCAGGGATCCCAGTTCACCGGCACCGGCTTCACCGACGTTCTGCAAGATGCCAAGGTGAAGATCTCCCTGGATGGCCGCGGCTGCTGGATCGACAACCGCATGATCGAGCGGTTCTGGCGATCATTGAAGTGCGAATGCGTCTATCTGAATACCTTCGAAACCGGTTTGGAGGTCCGCAGCGGGATCAGCTTTTATAAGGAAAGACGCCCGCGCTGATCACATGGGCTGCTGACCCCGGACGAAGCAATCGATACCAGGCGTAGGCCATCAGCGCGGAGCAGAACCAAGGGCTTGCAGGCACAACCCGATGAGCAAACAGCCGCTACCCCACATAGGCGGCTGTCAAGCTCCAGTCGCTTCTGATTCCTCAATTAATGCGTTTGCCCATGATTGGATAGGCATATGAAGTTATATTGCATATTTATAGATTGACAATTTCACGCATTTTGCCTATTATTTAATATGCTAGATAACCTCTTTTGCCTATTGGATAATGTGCAATGAGCGTCAAAAGTACAGCCAGAAAGCAATATGTGCAGATCGTAGATCGCACTGCGCGGCAGCTTGAATCCCTTAGGAAGCCTTCTGAAGGATGGCTCTCCGTGCTGCGCAAGGCGCTTGGTATGTCCGGGGCGGAGGTTGCCGCGCGTGCGGGTGTAAGCCGCAATGCCGTCTATCAGGCCGAGCGCAATGAACGCGACGGTGCGATCACGATCAATCAGATGCACAAACTCGCCGAAGCGATGGGCGGGCGTTTCGTCTATGCCATCGTCGCCGAGAGCGGCCAAGTCGAAGACATTATTCGCACCCAGGCGCGCCGCAAGGCTGAGGCGCGGATAATGCGCGCCAGCGCTCATATGGCTCTGGAAAAACAATCGCTAACGACTGAGCAGACAGCGCAGCGCATTGAGGATCTTGCCGACGAATTTATCCGGGATATGCCGCCCGGCTTCTGGGAGGTGAAATGAGGTTCGAAGAACCGGACGGTGCAAGGCCCCTTGATCCTGATGAAATGCAGGGCTTGAAATTCCCGCATGTGACAACGCGCGGCGAACTCGACGAACTGGAGCAAGCCAACGTCGAGCAAGGCCTCGCCTGGATTGCACGGCGGCGCGGCGGATCAGTCTTTGATGGTGGCTTTATCAGGACGTTGCACAAAAGGCTTTTTGGCGATGTCTGGTCATGGGCAGGAGAATATCGCCTGACCGAGAAAAATATCGGCATCGATCCGTTTCAGATTCCCGTACAGCTTCGCTCGCTGCTGGGCGATGCATCCTATTGGGCGGAACACGGGGTTTTCCCGCCGCTCTAAGCTGCCGTGCGCTTTCATCATCGCATGGTGCAAATTCATCCATTTCCGAATGGCAATGGCCGCCATGCCCGTATTGCTGCCGATATCCTGCTTGAAGACGTTTACGGGCATCCACCGATAGCCTGGGCAAGCGGCTTTGATCTACAGGCCGACAATGAGCGGCGCGATGCCTACATTGCCGCCCTGCGTGCTGCGGATGGCGGCGACATTGGCCCGCTACTGGCCTTTGTCGGAGCCGAAGAACAGTAACGGCTCGCACGATTGCCGGCCGCTGACGGTCAGGCCCGAAGGTAAAGGCGGCCGTTCCCACGGTTGGCGCCGCGGAACGGCCTGACCCGTCCGCGACAGGATAGCGCTTAGGGCTAACCATACGTTGTGAAGGATAGTTGGCTACGGCGTCAAGGATTGCAGGTACAGGTCTGGAATTCAATGGCACCCTCCAAGGATTGTCGGCCGCAACAAAGCCGTCCACGCCACTATTCCCGGTCCAGTCCGCGCCGGTATGAAGCGCTTCGTTTTTCTCGCTCGGTAATGAAAGTCATTAGGGTCGATTTTCTGCAGCAGATCGTCGACCCGATACGAAAAACGGGCAGATGATCCTGCTCGGCGGCGTGATAAACTTGTCGCCGCGACATCCCCAGGAAAGCCGCGATGGCTTCCGCGCCATATATCAAATCGTCGCTCAATTCATAATGGGAATCTTCCATGCCGGCATCTCCATTTACCGGTGGCTAAGCCAACCTCCAACGAAAGGCGGCGTGAGCTCTGCCGCCGGTTACGAACTTGAGAAGGGATGCTGCCGACCATGCGCTGACGGCAAGTCTGGTGAAACCAACGCTTCCGTTGCCTATAGCCTTGGACGACACAAGAAACTCGCTATGCATAGCTACGAAGCGCGCGCCTACGCTTTTGCTGGTTTGCATATATATCGAAGAGCCAGGGTGCAGGACGATCCTGTCCGGGCGAACTGTCGCCAATGCCGAAATCCTGCCGTCCTCGTAGCGCAGACGTGTACCCGCTGCGAACGTGCGGGTGGTGAGCGCCGTCCCGGCGCTGGGAAGGGGCACCTCGGTTCCGATCACTTCTTCGGCTGGTCCCTTGATGGCAATCGGTGCCATCGGCCAACCCTCGGCGCTGGAGCAAACAGAAAAATGATCCGCGTCATTATCCAATACGCGTTCGGCGGTTCTGATGAGATGAAGGAGTGTTCGCAGGTCCGCATCCAATCGAGCTCGCACGTGAGACTGCCCGACACTCCTTTGTTCGAAGGTCGTCGCGGCCAGAGCGTTTCCTTCGGACACCCACGCCGACGCGAACCGCCCCTCAAGATAGCGCCTCTCGGGAAGCGCCCATTGCACGGTCGCGCCGAAACCGGCGACGACACGCGCGGGTATGATAATCGGTGCCGAACGGTGCTTGCGGACACGATCGATGACACAGCCTTCGCCAATTCTGGCAACCGATCCCGTTTCGTTCTCGACGCGGTATATTCCCCGTTGGCCCAGCCAGCTCCCGAAGCGCGGATCCTCGATCGCGCAAACCGGGAGCACAAGTGCAGCTACTGATCGGTCCGCCGCAATGAGTGTCAAGCCATGGACCGGAATCCGGTAAGGTATGTGTAGCCAGACACCATCGCCGCTCTTCATATGGGTCGCAGTAAGGCCGAGAGAATCCGTGATCATTCAAGCACTCGTCCGGAAAGAACCGTAACGCGCGTCAAGCGCGCGTTACTGTCGACAACCAGCACTCCAAGCCACTTGGGCGGGCGCCGGGCGGTTGTGGGGTATGTGCTGGCTAGAGAGAGGCGCTCGTGCGCCGACTGGAGGATCGCCTGAGGACCAGAGGGGGCATGGTAACATCTCCTGTTTTAGCTTCGGCAAGCGCCATCAGAATGGAGAGATGCGCCAACAACTCTGCAGTCCTCTTGCCAAAAGGCATCGGCACAAGCCATTTCGTGCGTACAACGCAGCAGTATATCGCGCGTAGAGCGCAGCAGTAATACTGTACGGCATTCGAATTCAATTTTGAACAGGAAGTATGGGGTGCATTTGAAATGGAGCGTAACGGCCGGAACCTCCGGAATTGCCTGCCTCCGTCCTGAACGGCGAATGGCGCCTCGGTGGGAGCGCCCGAACCTAGCTTTTCTTCGGGCTGCAGTCGCCGTTGTGCCGGCCAGACTCGGAATGATGGCGAGGCATCGGCAATGTTTCCAACCATGCGCACGGCCGAGGACATAACGGACAGGAGTGCCTGTTACAGCGGAAGTGCCTGCTGTTAAGCCTGGCGCATGGGCACTCACGGAGGGCGAAATGGCCAACCATGTCGCCGGCGCAAAAAGCAGAGCTACCGTTAGCCTCTGGCTCCGACCCGGTATCCGTCCCAATTCCGCAACGGTTCGCCTGGGCACGGAGGTGCTGCAATGACCGGCAAGACCAGCACGGGGACCGATACCGCATTCGCATTCTCCGACGACGACAAGGCCGCGATCCGCATGCGGGCGCTTAGGATGGAACAGATACTTGACGGCGCTCTGCCCAGGACCGCGGAACTGCTCGAGGGCCTGCCGCCGTGCAAAACCGATCTGCAGGCCGACGTCATGGCCTATATCGATGCCTGGCGACTCCAACGGACCGGCGGTGCCGAGCCGGACGGGGGTTTGGCGGTGGCGCTCGAGGCCGCCCGTGCGGACGCCTCCCGCGACGCGATCACCGCATTGCGCGCGGCGCTCGAAGGCGAACCCTTCGCAGTCGACTTCATCCTGCGCTGCGATATCTGGCTTGCCGCGCTGGGAGAGCCCGACGGCCACGCCCGGACCGTCCGGGCGGCGTTGGACCCCGGATCCGACCGGGAGCGAAGCGGGATTCCACGCCTGTGCCGCATCGCGTTCGCCATCGGCCTGACATGGCGGCGCAGCGCCGGCGGTTATGCGCCGGACGACGCGTCCGATCCCGTCTCCTACGGGGCCGTCCAACTCCAGCCGCTCATCGATCTGGTGCGGCCGCTGTTGCCCGCGCTGATCGATGGCGATGCGGCCGCCCTGCTCAAACTCATTGCGGATGAGAAGCCAGAAAGGCAGGACGCGAACACTGGCGCGCTGGATGGGACCGACGCGACACACGGTACCCTCACGGCTCTTCGGAGAGACGCCGACGAGGACGATACCGGTGCGGGGCGCGTCCCGAGGCGGGTCGTCGTGCCGGCGCTGCCCGAAGGCGGCTCCGGAGGCACCAAAGACATCCGCAAGAGCTGGAGGGGGCTGGCCGGTAGGCCGCTGCCGCTGGTGAGCCGTGGCGACGTCGCCGGTCACCGCAGGGCACTGGTCGAGCGCTGGCCGCATGCGGCGGACGTGATCGACATCGTCCTCGGCGACCTGGCGGCAAGCGAGGCAGTGCGGTTCCGGCCCACGCTGCTCACCGGTGAACCCGGCTCCGGGAAATCCTCCCTCGTCCGCGCCATCTGCGGGCAGGTCGGGTTGCCCTGCCAGCTGGTGCCCATGGCGGGGTTGGCCGATGCGTCGATGATGGGCACCTCGGCGCAATGGGCCACCGCCCGCGAGAGCGCTCCGCTGCAACTGGTAAAGACATCGAGGACCGCCTCGGTGGCGATGATCTGGGACGAGATCGAGAAGGCCGGCGACGGCCGGCACAACGGCAACGCCATCGAGGCCCTGTTGCCGATGCTGGAGATCGAGCAGGCCAGAAAATACCGAGACCTCGCGCTCGAAGTAGAGGTCGACCTGAGCATGGTGTCGCACTTCGCGACGGCGAATTCGACCCAGGGAATCCCCGGCCCGGTGAGGGACCGCTTCCGCATCCTGCAGATGCCGGAGCCGGGCTGGCAGCACCTCGGTCCGCTCACCCGCCAGATCATCGACCGGATCGCCGTCGAACGCGGGGTCGATCGCCGCTGGTATCCCGGCCTCGCCGAGGACGAACTCGATCTTGTGCGGCAGGTATGGCCGGGCGGATCGATCCGGCAGCTCACACGCATCGTCACTATCCTGGTCGACGGACGCGACAGGCTGATGGGGCGGTGTTGATGACGATCGCCTAGGAAACACGCGCGGCCGCACCGGCCGATCTCGAAACGCGACGGGCGGGCAATGTGTCGACGCAGGCCTACGCTCCCGCGGAAGTCGGGAGCGCTGCAACCGGGATATGCCGGTCACGATCCGCCATAGGAAGACATCGCGGAGGCCGCTCGACCGCCGCGTCCTGGTGGACATCGTCGTGCGGATGTGCGGCGGGATCACCATCCACGAAGTTCACAAACCAGGTGTCGCCGACGACTGGTGGGAGGTGCTCGGTGATTGGGTGGATGCACAACGGGGTTTCAAATGAGTGATGACAACGACAACAGCGCACTGCGCGATCTCGACTGGTTACTAAACCGCATGAGGCCGCTACTGGCCGAGTTCCATGCGATCATCGATCGGGCATTTGCCGACGATCCGGCCATGCACGGCTGGCGGGCCACGGACTTTGCACTCGACGTCGAGACCGGGGCGATCCGGCCGCGGCTGACGGGCGTTCCCGAGGGACACGGGGTGCATCCGGATCACCCGCGATACTGGATGCCGGCCCGCCGCCCCACGGTCGAACTCGCCGCGCGCACGCTTGCCCACCGGTCGCGCCGTTTCGACGGCCATCGGGTAATGCCCGTGGACGCGGACTGGAAGGACGATCTCCGAGCGCAGCATCCGGGGATGTTCGAGTGCGAGATGTCCGTGGGGTCTGGCTGGGCGGACCTCATTCGGGCGTATGTCGAAATGCGAGGAGAGCGCGGCGAGGTGCCGAGGTTCGTGCAGATCAAGGAGAAATTCGGCAGTTTGAGGCTCTACGAGAGCGGTATGAGCAGCGGTCTCCAGCAAATCGCCGATCACCTCTCGATGTGCATCTGCGAAGAGTGCGGAGCCCCTGGCGAGCTGCGCGCCGGCGGCTGGGTTCGCACGCTGTGCGATGATCATGCGGAGCGGCGGCGATGAGCGATGTCCGTGTCATCGCCGGCGGTGCGGTCGTTGCCGATACGCTTCGCGCATTCGATGCAGCAGTCGCTGATCCGAAGGCCTTACTCATCGCGATCCCGGTGCCGGAGCGGAGGAGGGTGGTTGTCTATCGCAAGCTGATCACCAAGATGGTCCGCGAGGAATACGGTCTCGAAGAGGAGGTTTATGTCGCTGACGGGCGGGTTCTTCTCGCGCGGAGTCTGGGTGGCCGGGAGCGGAGGTGAAGCATGGCCCCTGCCAACCCGTCCGCATCATCCCGCACCGGCCCGGGACTTCTGGCGCGCATCGCCCGCCACCGTACCGCGTGGCGCGGCTATGACCACCTGGTGCCCCGTGCCGATCCTCTCGACCGGCGCTTTCTCCCTGGCGCCGCCGCTGATCTCGGCCGCTGGCAGCGTCTCGAATCGGAATATCGGTTGTCGCTCATTGCCCATCCTGTCCGGTCTTTCGATGAGGCGAGGATGAAGGCTCGCTACATGCTGACTTACCCGGGCAGCGACTACCTGATCAGCGGGCCCGAGGAGTTGGCCCTCTTCCTCCGGGCGATGGAAATGCCCGGCGGCCCCGCCAGCCGCCACCGTCCGGGGGCCATATCACCATAAGGGGCAGGGATCGGGCGTGTACGACGAGCCGGTGACCTAGCCGTTGGGGATGAGGTCGGTTTTTTCGGCAAAATGCACCGCGGCGACTGCACCGATAGCAACGATCATCAACGGCACAAGGCTGGCACTGAACCAGGCATTGGGTGTACGAAATCCCGCGAAGATCGCGTAATTGGCGGCGAGGTTGATTGAATGGTTTGGTTGTGGGTTCTGGGTGAGGCTATGCCATGATGTCGGCGCGTGCCTGCGTGAAAGTGTCTTTAAGGCCCGCGTAACGGTTGCCAAGACCGTCAAGGCAATAAGCGTTCAGGAATTGCCGTCCGGCAAATAGCGTTCGGTCGGCTGGGCTCAAATCGGCCTCGGCACAGGTATCAGACCAGCGCTTCGCGAGGGCCACTATTTGTTCTTCGATGATTGAAGCTGCTTCGCCTTCGCTTAAGTGATAGTCAGGTGCGGCAGCAAGGCAGGTTGCCAGCGTGCTAAAGCGAGCATCCCCTTTGACCAGCATGGCTTGTGTTGCCTCGTTTCCGGTACGGCCCTGCGGGCAAATGTCATAAGCAGGTGTCAGGCTCAACGTTTTGCCATCCCAGAATGCGGCATGGTTTCGTGCATGATCGTCCGTGTTACCGCACAGGATGTTGAAGCAAATCCTGCCATATAATTCTTTCAGCGTATCTTTGGGATTGGCAAAGCGGTGGCGTATGATTTCGGCCAGTTCCTCATAGGAGGCGTAGCGAGCCATCATTTCATCGAGACCAAGCATTGTCAGTGCCGATACCATCGCGCGACGTGTCCAGCCGTTGCCAGATTTGATCCGGTCGAAACGCTCAATAAGCAGGACGTCTTTGTTCGCGGCGCGTGTCAGGGACACCGGCGCGACATTCAGGCCGCAATCGGCAGCCAGTCGCATCGCGATAAATTCGGCTTTCACGACGCTGTAGAGATCGTTGCTCGCTGAGAACTTGGCGATAAGTTTCTTCTCGCCATCGTCAATCATGGCTTTGGGGCGAGCACCGCCGATGGAGGTGCCGTGGTTCAAGGCCTGATCCAAAGCGGGCGTGAGAGGCAGGCCTTTTTCGATACGCTCCGCAGCGGCTAGCAGTTCGTCCAGTGAAGCGTCCACTGCCAAGCGCGGCACGTATTCCGTTGCAGATGTCTGAAAATCAAGCGCGCCGATACGGTCGGAGCCGGATTGCAGCAGGAAAGTGAGTTCACTGAAATGCGGGACATCCCCGGCGTCGGGTTTCTTACCTGTGAGCCTGTTTATGATGACACGTCGTCCCCAGGCGTCAGGCGAGCCGTCCCGGATACAACTTGCCATCGAAAGGCCATTTAGCGGTTCGATCAGTCCTATGCGGAGCGGAAGTTCAGGCTCGTAGATCGGAACGGCATTTTTGCGGTTGCGATAACTTGCGCCATAGGTGAAGAACAACCGATCGCGATCCTTTGTGAGGCGACCGGCAACGACGGGTTCCGTTTCATCGGGCAACCAGATCCATACAAAGGCTTCGTTCGGTTCTTTGAAATCAGAAGTCATCATCGACCTCCTGTTTCGCAGGACGGACGCTTTGCGGGATCAATGTCAGCTTTTCCTGTAGTCGCGCATCGTGCATCGCAAGCAATCGGCTGTCGGGTTCAAACAGATGGACACCGACAAGGGTAGCGACCTCGAAAACAATTCCGATCTCCGGACCGGGCGCGCCTTTTTCGATATTGTAGAGCGTGGTGCGGCTAATTCCGGCACGGTCGGCCAACTCCTGCGCTGTCATGCCCCGTTCCGTCCGCCCAACGCGGATCAGCTTGCCGAGGATCGACAAGGCGTGACGTGTCACACGTGAGTAGCTTCTTTTGCGCTTCATGGTTCGATTCTTGTGTCCGTTTAAATGAACACGAGGCCTCTCATGTCCATTCCACTGAACATTGTGGTGTAAATCAGCATCTTTGTCAAATAAGTGTCCATTAAAATGGACGTAAGTGCTCTGATGTCCAGTTATATGGACAGGCAGTGCATCGCCTGTCCCATCAGTGGATCGTCTCAATGACCTTTTAGGACCTCACGAAGGACCCTTCGAGACCTTCGTGTTCAGCGAGCTTCGTAAGATCGCATCCCGGAGCGATCAGAGGTGTTCGTTCTCGCATTCCCGCGATAAAGACAGGAACGAGGTCGATCTTGTGTTGGAGAACCGGCGCGGAGAGGCCGTTGGGATCGAGGTAAAGGCGTCAGCTACGGTTTCCGCCGGCGAATTCTCCGGCATGCGTGCGCGGCGCTTTTCCGGGTGGGGTCAGCCTCGAGGTGATCGAGTGGATGCGGAACGGTGATGCGGCGTAGAATCAGGTATGATATTTCCATGAGTCCATGGCAAGATCGGGCAGATCAAACTCACCGCGAACCTTCTCAATTCCCTGTCATCGGGGACTATTCTAGAGTCGATCATCGCCCCATATATAGGGATGGCGCTCGGTACCATGTAGCCGCTCGGGAGCATCGTAGGCCTCTCGGCATTTGGATTTGTATTGGGCCTTGTGCTACATTTGATTGCGCGCCGGAGACTGGCGCAGCTAGGTTGATGCGAAACGCTATGACTGAACTCGTATTCTGGCTTTGGGCGCCCGCGCTCCTGATCGCCGTGGCGCTGTTCGGCTTGGCCCTCACCCGACGGGACAAAATGCATCCGGGCGAGTAGCGCCGCCGGAACGCCCCGCACAAACCCGCTCAATAGCCTTCAAATTCGTTGCGGGGCCGACATGCCGCATAAGTAAATATGCAGGCAGGTTTCCTAAAAGCCCCACCCAAATCTTCCGCCAAAGCGACAAACGCCGATGCTAAGCAGGGTAGCGCCACGCGCCTATTCATCCAGAGGCACAGCACACGTGCCTGTGGAGTTCGTCATAAGCCCGGCGCAATAGCAAGCGCGGCCCTCTGGTCGGACAGCATATCCGGCCCTTCCGGCCTGCCGATAGCGCGATAATGCCCTCGAAGTGCCGAAATGGCGTCGCATTCAAATCCGAATCCATCTGAGACCAACGCCTCCGCCTGGAACGGAGATGTCCGAGCCCAAAGGATTCGTACGGCGCCAACGGATCGGGCGACCTCGGCCAGGCGGCGAGTTCAGTCGGCCAGTAATGAAACGGTGGCGCGTGACGGGTAAACAACGCGCCACCGGTCGTCGATAGGAGGCCGGAACGGCCCTAAGTGCGTTCCGGAATTCACGAGCGGGTCAGGGTGCAGGCGTGGTCACATCCGAGCCCAGAGGATACGCCAAGAATGCGGTATCAAATCCTTGGGTACATAATCCGGGTACAAGCTTGGGTACAAGTTCACTTGCATCCGTCTTGTATGTTGTTGAAAATAAAGAGAAATTACGACCGCGAGGGGAATGGTGGAGCTGAGGGGAATCGAACCCCTGACCTCGTCATTGCGAACGACGCGCTCTCCCATCTGAGCTACAGCCCCATTCCGGTGAGCGTCATATAACAAATTTTTCGACGCGCAAAGGGGAATTTCCTGCCTTCTGCCGTAGGGTCTTGAGAGCGCGTCCAGAAAAAGTGGGCACCATTTTTCGGTTCGGACGCGCGACAAAACAAGGAATTGGCCCACTACTGTCCGGTTGGCAGGGCCAGAGCGACAAGGCCCGGCAATGTACGGGTCGGATCGAACGCAAGGTTCTGGCAATTTTCCTCAAAGGTCGTCACCCACTCCGCAGCCGTCCGTTGGACATAGGCTACCCGCGCGGGCGTTCCCGAAATATCGATTCCCTCGGCTTGGTCTTGCGCATGGGCTGCCGACTCTAAAAAGTCATCGTCGACGAAATAATTGCATTCGGCGATCTCGATCTCACGCCAGGCAAGCAGCGCGACATCGACCAGATCGCGCGAGAGAGAGCGATTGAAATCGAGAAGCCGATCAAGGGAAGCCGCACCGCACGGAATCTGCAACGCGTCCGCGCGCATGTTGGCCACGACATCGGCAATATTTTCAACTTCCGCGGCGAGCGCCGACGTCATCTGCCGGAGACGGTACTCGGCGGCTGTCTGTTCGAGCGGAGTGAGATAGGTTGTCGTGTCGTCGAAAATCGCGCAGCGCGTCGTGAGTTGGGTTCCCACGACAATCGCGTAAAGATCCATCAGTTGCTGATCGAGCGCATCGGCCGGTTCGGGATCCTGGCCGAAGACGGGGGAGGCAAGTGTTGCGGCAACCACCGCTACGGCCAGGCACGGCCTGCCACTCATCATAATAGGCATAACTCCCGCATTTCGAATGCTCCCCATACACGCTTTCTTTGTGGCTGTTTCGCGATTTCGAAACCGTTCACGATTCGCCGCGGTGTTTCTCGCGCGCGGAGCGTTAAAGGTGCGTCAACCAGCGGTGATAACGAGTATTAACAAGTGGTTTATAGATGTGTGCCCAATTTGCAACATTCGCTTGGCAACCCTGTCCGCAAGTGCCTTCATGCGGCAATGGGATGTTGCGTGGGGCGCCGGTCTGACTAGAGTGAGCTTTGCGAATCCATGCATGGGATCGTTTGTCGGTCGCGGCGCGACGGCAACACACGACACCAACAAAAATGTGGTCGCGCTTCGACAAACCGCCGGATAAGTCCGGCAAACTGAATGACTGACTTTGGAGGTCAAATTATGAAACTTAAGAGCCTTCTTCTGGGTTCTGCAGCCGCTCTGGCCCTGTCGACGGGTGCCCAGGCCGCTGATCCGGTTGCCGAGTTCGTATCGCTCGACGTCTGCGATGCGTATGGCATCTCCGGTCTGACCGTTGCGTCGGACGACACCTGCCTGCTCATCTCCGGTGAAGTCGAGTACGACTACTGGTACGAAGAGGTCAACGGCACCACCAGCCGCGCGTCGCTTCTGGACTGGAACCTGAGCTTCGAAGCCACGACCCAGACCGACGCTGGTCGCGCTATCGCCGCGATCAAGCTGGTTGATGCTGAGGCAGTTGCTTGGAGCGACGCTGACGATGACGGTCTCATCGATGCTGGCGAAGCTGGCTTGATTCCGGGTGTTGCCATCGACGAGGCCTACGTTTCGTTCGGTGACACGACCGTGCTGACCGCTGGTTTGACGGGTTCGCTCTTCGGCCTCGCCAACGACCAGTACATCCTGTCCGACACCAGCTTGGTCGGCGATCCTGGCACCAGCGCCGTGTTCCAGGTCGTTTCCGATCTTGGCAATGGCTTGTCCGTTGGTGCGGCCATCGAAGCGCTTGCCGATGATCCTGGTGGAATCCTTGGTGGTCAGCAGACGGGCGGCCGCGCCGGTGTGGTCGTTGGTTATGACGATGGTTCGATCGTCGCCAACCTCGGTGCCTATGTCTACGATCTGTACAACACGATCGACAACGGCAGCGACACGCTGTGGGATGTCTATGCCGACGTCGCTACGTCCTTCGACATCGTCAGCATCTATGCCGACATCGCTGCCGGTTACGGTGATGCCAACACCGGTATCGCTGGCAACGAAACCTACGTCCGTGGTAGCCTGAGCGGCGAAGTTGCTCTCGATATCGCAACCATCCGTGCTGGTGTTCGTGCTCTGTACGAAGACGGTTCGGGTAACACCGAAATCGCTGCCGGTGCTGGTGTGATGTTCGCGCTGACCGACACTGTCGATCTCGACGTTGCGGTGATCTACAACGACAAGAACACGGCACTTGACGACAACTTCAACACCTACCCGCTCTCGAGCGATCTGGGTGCTGACCGTGTCCACGGCATCGTGACCCTGTCCAACGCCTTCACCGACACGCTGTCCGGCAGTGTCTGGGCAACTGTTGCCTACGACACCAACGCCAGCCAGGTTGACGGCTACGGCGCCGGCGTGACTGCCGAATACGCTCCGGGCGGCGACTTCGTTCTCGATGGCGGCGCTGGCGTGTTCTACGACAACGTCAACTCCGAGACCGACTACGCTGTTCACCTCGGTGCGAAGAAGTCCTTCTAATCGGGCTTAGTCGATATACAAAAGGGAAAGGGTCCGGTTCGCCGGGCCCTTTCTTTTTGTCCCGGCTCACAGCCGCGAAGGTTACCTGACACGCAATCCTTTCTCCTTTGAACCCGGCAATTCCAACGGAGCGGCGTTTGTTCTCCAGATCGGGGGCGTGGCACGGAGAGTGCAAGGTGAAGGACATCCCCCGGTTCAGTTGGAATTGCTGCTTTGGACGGGTAGCGTCTGGCGGTACCGACGATATGATTGCGATGTCACCTATTACGAATCAGCCTCAAATGCCTGTCGCCGGAGTTATTTGATATTCATGCCGAACTATCCCCTGGTCGCCCTGCACACGCTTGCGCTGGCCGCTCTTCTTGCCTTGCCGGCAACAGCCGCCGCGGCGGCATCCGGTCACGATGCCTCGGATGCAGCCTCTGCCCATCGCGCCGGCGCGCTCATCCGCGTCGCGCAGTTTCAAGTGCTCGACACCGAGAGTGGAGAACGCGAAGCGGCTGAGGAAGCGGACGTCGATGTTTTCACCTGGCAGGCACAGAAAGACGGGTCGGGCATTGTTTTTACGGGCACTGTCCCCAGCACGGCTACACAATCCCTCATTGCGGTAACGACGAGTGGCGACGTCGACGACGACACGCACATCGGCACAGGCGCGCCCGACGGCTTTCTCATCGACGCACTTACCGGCCTTGATGCGCTTGCGGCTCTGGAAAAGGGATCGTTGCGTTACGCGGACGGCATGTGGGCGCTTCAGGGGCAACTCGCGCCGGGAGGGCGTGTCGACACGCTTGAAACCATTCTGGACCTGGCGGCGACGCCCCGCGAAGCATGGACCTTGGATATCGCCACGCAACCTGAAGACGATATGCAGGCCGATACGTCCGGCACGGCATCTGTTCCGGATAGGGATGAAGAGACAACGGCTACGGCAAGCGAATCTGTTGAGGACGCTAACTCCGGCGAGGTGATCGCGCCGGCCGGCG
This sequence comes from Pelagibacterium halotolerans, assembly GCF_044811015.1. Classification (GTDB taxonomy): domain Bacteria; phylum Pseudomonadota; class Alphaproteobacteria; order Rhizobiales; family Devosiaceae; genus Pelagibacterium; species Pelagibacterium halotolerans_A. The sequence goes on along the minus strand of NZ_CP085243.1, from coordinate 748,910 downwards.
ATGAGGAAAGTGCCGATGAGCGCACGACAGCGCCGTCCGAGACGGACGAGTCTACAAGCATCGGGGAACCGGATCCCGAATACCGGTTTTCCGCGCTCAAAAGATTCGACGGTACGCTAATGGTACAGGGCGATGTGCCCGACGCTTCAACACGGGCGCTGGTGATGCGGCTGGCAGGTGAAACCGGGCAGGGCAGCCTGGACGTCAATCCGCACGCGCCGCAGGATTTCGTAAGCGCGCTCTATGCGGGCCTTGCGGCACTCAACCATCTCGATCAGGGGCAATTGGCGTTCGCCAACGGAAATTGGCTGCTGACGGGTCGCGCGCGGATCGATACGCGGAAGAACGAGGCGCTCGCTACGCTTGCGCGGCTGGGCGGTGCGGAGCGGTTTCGTACCATGGTCACCGCGCCTTCGGCGTCTTCGGTGTGCCAGGCCGAGGTCGCCGCTTTCATGGCGGACAAATCCATCCTCTTCAACTCGGGCAGCGCCAACCTGACACCCGCATCCCTGGCTCTGCTGCCCGATATCGCGCAACTTTTGAGCATTTGCCCGCAAACCACTGTTTATGTTGAAGGTCACACCGATAGCGATGGCGGGCAAGCGCTCAATCTGCCCCTATCGGTTTCCCGCGCCGAAGCGGTTGTCGACGAACTCATAGCCCTTGGTGTCTCGGCTCGGCGCCTCTATGCTGTGGGATATGGGGCGAGTTTACCCATTGCGTCGAACGACACCGCCCAGGGCAAGCGGCAAAATCGGCGCATCGCTTTCACCTTCGAGGAGTAGTGGTGCTGCACAGCGATTTTGAAAGGTTGAACGACCTCGCCCTCCCTCCGCCGTCATCCTCGCGCTTGACGCGAGGACCCGCAAGCTCTGAGCAGCCCGAGCAGGAGTTGAGGGCTTTGAGCTTGCGTAGTGCACCCGACTTCTGCCGGGGACGCGGCGGCTCTGCGGGTCCTCGCGTCAAGCGCGAGGATGACGGAGTGTGGGGGAAGGCTGCGCAATCTGTCAAAGCCACCGAGTGGAGGTACTGCAATGATCGATAGCCTCGTTTTCCTGCTTTACACCTATTGGCCCTTTCTTGCGATTGCACTGCTCATCGGCATAGCCACGGGCTGGTACAGCCAGGACGGGATATAGCGCGATGAATGCAACCCCTCATATTCTCGAAAGCGCGCTCCTGCTCCTCGCAGCGTTCTTCGTTGGCTGTCTCATCGGCTATGCCCTGCGCCGAATCTTCGTCAAACCTGTCTCCCCGACTGCTACGAAGGACGGGAGCGCCGCCTCTGCCGCCGCAGTCGTCCCCGAACCCACGCCGGTAACAACGCCCGAGCCTGCCCCTGCGCCCGGGAGGCCGCTCTCGGTGGATCTTAAACAGATCAAGGGTATCGGGCCCACGATGGAAAAGCGGCTCAAAGCCGAAGGCATCCACGATTTCGCCCAAATCGCCGCCTGGGACAAGAAGACCGCCGCTCGAATGGACGAAAAGCTCAACGCACATGGCCGTGTCGAGCGGGAAGACTGGGTCGGGCAGGCTAAGGCGCTTGCGCGGGGACAGTAAGAGCCTGATTTAAAAGTCGGTCGGGTCGGTCTGGCGGGTCTTGTTTGCCCGTGAAAAGCAAAAATCCCTCGCCAGGCCTCAGCCGCCGACTTTTAAATCAGGCTCTAAAGCGTCAGGCTGCATCCTCGGCGTCGTCTGCGTCATCGGCAAGCTTTGCAAAAGCTGCTATCGCGTCGATACTTTCCACGTCATCGAGGAGTGCCGGGCTGCCCTGTCCGGAAATCGTCAGAAGCGCGGCGTCAGGCCTGCGACGGCGCATTTCGTCATAAGTCTCGCGCCGGAGTTGGTCGGACAATTGCGTACGCACCAACATGAGCGGCGCGTGATGAAGGCAGTCGAAGAGTGGCCATTGGGGTTCGAGCACATCGTCGAACTCGAACTGCTCGATCTGACTGATAAGCTTGGGATCGAAAAGCGGTACCATCCCGCCGCGTTTGCCGGGCGCATAAACATGCTCGCCCAGCGCGTCGAGCGATGTATCCGCAACGCTTGGATAGTCGGCCGCCAGAATCTTGCGCAACGCTGCCTTGCTCGCGCGTTTGTCGCGCAGGCTGGTGAGGTGCCGAAAATTATTCCGCAGGCGCACGAGGCCGCGCGGATCGGTTACCGGTCCGGAATCGATAAGCATCGTCCCCGCTACCAATGATGGTCGGCGCTTCGCCGCGATCATCGCGACCTGCCCCCCGTGCCCCTGACCGGCAAGAACTGCGCGGGCGACGCCCAGAGCGTCGCAGACCGCGATAACGTCTGCCGCATCGCCCGGCGTCGTATAGGCGGCATTCCGGGGCAGGGGATCGGATCGTCCGCGTCCCGCGAGATCCAACAGGACGACGGGCCGTTCGCTCTTCAGCCCGTCAGCCAGCGCGCGGTAGTCGAGCATGGTCCGATTGTAGCCAGCAATACAGACGATTGGCGTCGATTCGCCGGACAGTTGGCCGGTATAATGGACTGCAAGTGTTCGCCCGGCCGGCCCTGGGCAAATGCGCTCGACAGGCAGGGCCGCAAATTGCTCCAGATCGTCGATGGGTGTTGCGCGTTTGGCCATGATGCTTCATAGCACGCCCGACGCGGGAAGGTAAAAGGCGCAACGTAATACGTGCTTTGCGGGCTGGTTGCGATGCCGCACAAGTGACATTATGGTGCGCTTCCATTCCGGTCAGGGTATGGGCACGCCCTTTGCTATCGGGTGAACCCCAGGAAAACGAAGGCTTGCCGGGCGCGCCGGCGGCGATAATTGAGGACGACATATGTTCAGCGGGTCGATCACGGCGCTCATTACGCCGTTCAACAATGGTGCGGTTGACGAAGATGCCATGGCCCGTTTCGTCAAATGGCAGATCGAGGAGGGCTCGCACGGCCTGGTCCCTGTCGGCACCACCGGAGAATCTCCCACGGTCAGTCATGAAGAACACCGCCGTGTCATCGAGATCACCATAGAGGTGGCCGACAAGCAGGTTCCGGTGATTGCCGGCGCCGGGTCCAACTCGACGCGCGAAGCGATCCACCTTGCCGAATTCGCCGAAAAGGCCGGCGCGGACGCGATTCTCACCATTCTGCCCTATTACAACAAGCCCAATCAGGAGGGGCTGTTCCAGCATTTTTCGGCCATTGCCAAGGCAACCAGCCTGCCGATCCTTATCTATTCCGTACCGCCGCGCACCGTGATCGATATTTCGGTCGAAACCTTGAAGCGTTTGCGCGATGCACATCCCAACATCGTCGGCATCAAGGACGCGACGGCGGATATGAACAAGGCGACCATGCAGCGTCACGTGCTTGGGCCGGATTTCATCCTGCTCTCGGGTGAGGATATGACTGCACTCGGGTTCAATGCCCATGGTGGGCGGGGCTGCATTTCGGTAACGTCGAACGTGGCGCCCCGGCTTTGTGCCGACTTCCAGAATGCCTGCCAGGCAGGCGATTATGCCACCGCGCTCACCTTGCAGGATCGGCTTGCGCCCTTACATAAGGCCTTGTTCATCGAGCCCAATCCCGCCGGCGTCAAATATGCCGCCGCACGGATCGGGCTCATCAAGGAAGATTTGCGGCTCCCGCTTGTACCCGTCACCGAAACGACGCGGAAAGCGATTGATGATGCGCTGGTGCACGCGGGGCTTATCAACTAGAGCAATATGGCCCCAAAAAAGGACAAAAATATTCTCGAACATGGAACGGTCGCGGACAACCGCCGCGCCCGTTTCGACTACGAGATTTTGGAGACGCTCGAGACCGGCATCGTCTTGCGCGGCACCGAGGTCAAATCGCTGCGCAACGGCAAGGCGCAGATCGCTGAGTCCTATGTCTCGCCTGAGGGTGGGGAACTCTGGCTCATCAACGCCAATATCCCCGAATACGTCCAGGCCAACCGATTCAACCACGACGAAAAACGCAAGCGCAAGCTGCTCGTTTCGAAAAAGGAACTGGCCAAGCTCGCCCGTGGCGTCGAACGTTCCGGCAACACCATCGTGCCTTTGAAGCTCTATTTCAATGAGCGTGGCATGGCCAAGCTCCTGATCGGCCTTGCCAAGGGGCGCAAGACCGTCGACAAGCGCCAGGTGCAAAAGGAGCGCGATTGGTCACGTGAAAAGCAACGGCTCTTGAAGACTGGATAGCGCGGCGTCACATGGCCTCGCCGGCCAGCGGTTTGTTCCGCGCGATAGACTGCGGATCGCGCTGATATCCAACCAATGGCGGCCTCAGTCCATGGGCGAACAGTTCCCGGCGGACGGCATGGGAGGTTCCGGTCAGGACGAGTCGTGCACCCCGGCGCTGCATCTTGTGCGCCAACCCTTCAATCGTATGGGCCGCGGTCGAGTCGAGGACCGGAACGGCGGACAGGTCGATAATCAACGTCTTGCACCGCTCGCCGATCCTGTCCAGCACCGAGCCGATGGACGCCGCTGCTCCAAAGAAGAACGCGCCGGAAATCCGATAAATCACAACATCCGGGTCGTTGACGGATTCGTCATACGGCCGCCTGTCTCCGTTGGCAGCATCGGGCTTGTCCTCAGGGACATAGGGCGCGCGCTGTGTAATCGAGGTGGCCTGCGACATGCGGTGAATGAAGAGCACCGATCCGAGCGCAAAGCCAACGACAATCGCCTCAGTCAACTCGCGGAAGATCGTCAACAGGAACGTCACCAGCAGAACCGCGATATCGCCGCGCGAGGCGCGGAGCAAGCTGACAATGGCCTGCTTTTCCACCATGTTCCAGGCGACCACCGCAAGAACCCCGGCAAGACTTGCAAGCGGAATGAAGCTGGCGAGCGGTGCTGCGACGAGTATGAACAGCAAGAGGAAGGCCGAATGGAGCATACCCGAGATCGGACCGTGCGCCCCTGCACGCACATTCGTTGCTGTCCGGGCAATCGTTCCGGTCACGCAAAACCCGCCGAAGAGCCCCGAGGCGACGTTGGCGATGCCTTGTCCCACGAGTTCGCAGTTCGACCGGTGGCGCCGTCCCGTCATGCCGTCGGCAACAACGGCTGAGAGAAGGGATTCGATTGCGCCCAGAAGCGTGAACGCCACGGCGTTGGGCAAGACGGCGAGAACCTTGTCGACATCCAATGCTGGCAGCGACGGCGCTGGCAGGCTAGAGGGAATGCCGCCGAACTGCGAACCGATGGTGGCCACCGGAAGACCAAGGAAGGCCGCCGCAACAGACGCGGCAGCGACGGCCATAAGCATGCCCGGCCAATGTGGCCTCAGCATTTTGAGCCCCGAAATGACGGCAATTGTCCCAAGCGCCAGCACAACCGACACCGGATCTATGGTCGGCAGGCTGCCCCACAGGACGGGCAATTTCTCAAGCAGGTGTCCGGGTTCGGGTTCGTTTAGCGTTAGACCGAGGAGATCCTTGATCTGGCTCACGAAGATAATTACGGCGATGCCGGCGGTAAAACCGACAGTCACGGGGTAGGGGATGAATTTGATGTAGGTGCCCAACCGCATGAGCCCCATTGCGGCCAGCATGATCCCCGACAGCACGGTCGCAAGAATGAGGCCATCTATGCCATGGACCTCGACGGTGGATGCCACCAGAACGATGAACGCGCCGGCTGGTCCGCCGATCTGGAATCGGCTGCCACCCAGCGCCGAAACCAGAAATCCACCCACGATTGCCGTATAGAGGCCTTGGGCCGGCGATGCACCGGATGCGATCGCAATCGCCATCGAAAGCGGGAGCGCCACGATGGCGACAGTAAGGCCGGCTATGACGTCAGATCGGAAATGCTCAAGGCTATAGCCCTCCCGGAGGGTCGTGATCAGCTTGGGCGTAAACAGTTCGGCAAAACCCGGTGAGCGGGGGATCGTCATGGTGTCCGGCAGCCTTTCAAAAAAGGCGGCGGGATCGTCGGCAGAAGTCGGCGGTCGCGTCGCGAAGGATCAGTTCGGTGTCGATGACTGCTTGAGGCGTACGCCACGCCCGCCGGCTAGGCTCTGCGCGCCATCGCCGATCAGTTCGATACCGGCCCGGTTGAGCGCGTCGATCACCTTTGTAAGGCTCTCGACGACACCGCGCACGTTCCCCTCGCTTGCCTCCATCCGCTGGATTGTCGGCAGGGACAGCCCAGCCATTTCCGCCAGCGTTTTCTGGTCAATTCCGAGCAGGGCCCGTGCTGCGCGCATTTGGCCGGCCGTTATCATGGGTAGCCTTTCAGCAATCAAGATGAAGGGATAAAGTATGTTAAGTGATGTTTCAAGCGTCACAATAGCTGCATGGAACTACGATTACGCGCGAGCGCCGACAAAATCTGCCGCGCGCCCGATCACATCTTCGAACATGTCGGTCGTCAACCTGCCGGTATTCGTATTGTAGCGCGAGCAATGGAAGCTGTCGAAAAGCCGCGTGCCATTGTCGAACGCGTGTTCGGCGCCGTGCCCGAAGGGATACGATGCCCGGCGGCGTCCGAGCGCGGCGAGCAGCGAATCGTGGCCGATGCGGCCGAGTGCGATAAAGGCTCTAACCTGAGGATTGGCCGCTATCGTTGCCGTCAGGAACTGTCTGCAGGTCGCGATTTCCGCACCGGTCGGTTTGTTCTGAGGCGGTACGCAGCGCACGGCGTTGACGATCATCGCATTCTTGAGCGTCAGTCCGTCGTTCGGGTCCGCGGCATAGGTGCCCGATGCCAATCCGAATTTCAGCAGAGTCGCATAGAGCAGGTCCCCCGCATAATCTCCCGTGAACGGTCGCCCGGTGCGGTTGGCTCCCCGTAGTCCCGGCGCAAGCCCTACGATCATGAGTTTGGGTGCCGCGCCACTCCAGGCTGGAACGGGGGCATTGTGCCAGCCTGGAAACTGGGCACGGTTGTCTATACGGAATTGAACGAGCCGCGGGCAAAGCGGGCAGTCGTGAGGCGGGTCTGTTTCAAGCAAGGTAAGGCGGTCTTTCAGTGAGGCGCGGGCGACTAGGTCCATATCGGATTAGTTGAATACGCACCTTAGTTATGCGCATCCTCCCGACTCGAGCCCGTCCGGTCAACCTGGGCGCGACCGACGGTCTTGGCCAATTCGGCAATGTCGAGAAAATGATCGGCCTGCCGCCTCAGGTCGTCCGAGATCATCGGCGTCGCCGTCGTAAGCGTCGAAGCGACGGTGACCTTCTTGCCCCGGCGCTGCAGCGCTGCCACGAGTGCTGTGAAGTCCCCATCTCCGGAAAACAGGACCAGATGATCGTAGTGGGGCGCCATCTCCATTGCGTCTATGGTCAGCTCGATATCCATATTGCCCTTCACCTTGCGGCGCCCCTGCGCGTCCGTGAATTCCTTGGCCGGCTTGGTCACCACGGTGTAGCCATTGTAATCAAGCCAGTCGATTAGCGGACGGATTGAGGAGTACTCCTGGTCCTCGACAAGCGCGGTATAATAATACGCGCGAAGCAGATAGGACTGGGCGTGAAACTCGCCGAGCAGGCGCTTGTAGTCGATATCGATCCCCAGGGCTCGGGAGGTGGCGTAAAGGTTCGCGCCATCGATGAACAGAACGACTTTTTCGCGCGGATCAAACATTGTGAAAAAACTCCAAAAAAACGACCTCCTTAATGGCTGGGGCCGTAAACCACAACGTATGGCACGTCGTTAAGTTCACATCAAATTGCCCGACTGGCGCCGACCAGAACGCTTGTTTTTCCCCTGGGCCTCGTGTATGACGGCGGCTCGCTCCCCCTAAAGCAATGGAGACCGGCAAGTGGCACGCGTCACCGTAGAAGATTGCATTGAAAAAATTCCGAATCGCTTCGAACTGGTCCTGATGGCAGCCCATCGTGCCCGCATGATCTCTTCAGGTGCCCAGATCACTGTCGACCGCGATAACGACAAAAACCCCGTCGTTGCTCTGCGCGAGATCGGCGACGCTACGATTTCGCCCGACGATCTCAAGGAAGAGCTCATCCACTCGCTCCAGAAATATGTCGAGGTCGATGAGCCCGAGGCCGATATCGCGCCCCGCATCGAGACCACGACCGACGAGGACGGTCCCGTCTTCGACACGATCAGTGAAGAAGAGCTGCTCCGCGGCATCGAATCCCTGGCACCGCCTGAACGCCGCGACGATTGATCGCCGGCAGGCTTTGCCTATATCTTTTGTAAAGGCGTCTGGCGGCGAGCCGGACGCCTTTGTTGTTGTTTAAAACGGGGTACCTCGGCGCATGATGCGTCAGTATGAACTCGTCGAGCGCGTTCTGGCCTACAATCCGAACGCCGACGAAAATCTGCTCAACAAGGCCTACGTCTATGGCATGCAAAAGCATGGCACCCAGACGCGTGCCTCCGGCGACCCCTATTTCGCGCACCCGCTCGAAGTGGCGGCGATTCTCACTGACTTGAAGCTCGACGACGCGACGATTGCCGTGGCGCTCCTGCACGATACCATCGAGGATACCGACGCAACGCGAGCCGAGATCGACGACATGTTCGGCACCGAAATCGGCCAGATTGTCGACGGGCTTACCAAGATAGACCGGCTGAACCTCGTCTCGCGCGAGGAGGCTCAGGCCGAAAACCTCCGCAAGCTCCTGCTTGCGATTTCCGAGGATATTCGAGTCCTCCTCGTCAAACTCGCCGACCGGTTGCACAATATGCGCACGCTTGATTTCGTGCCTGTGCACAAGCGCGCCCGTATCGCACAGGAGACGATGGATATCTATGCGCCGCTCGCCGGTCGTATGGGGATGCAGGACATGCGCTCCGAGCTCGAGGATCTGGCGTTCAAAACGCTCCATCCCGAGCACTACAACGCGATTACCAGCCGGCTCGCGGCCATGGAGCACTCGAGCCGGGAAATCATTTCGGAGATCCGCACCGAGCTTGAGGAACACCTCACGCAACAGGGGATCAAGGCGGAAGTCTCCGCGCGGCTCAAATCCGCCTGGTCGATCTACTCGAAGATCGAGCGCAAGGCGATTGCGCTCGAGCAACTCTCGGACATGATCGGTTTCCGCGTCATCGTCGATACCATCGATGACTGCTACCGCACGCTCGGGGTCATCCACCAGAGCTGGAAAGTTGTGCCCGGTCGGTTCAAGGACTACATCTCGGTCCCCAAGCAGAACGACTACCGCTCGCTGCACACCACGATTGTAGGCCCCTCTCGTCAGCGCGTGGAACTCCAGATCCGCACCCGCGAAATGCACGCCATCGCCGAATACGGCATTGCCGCGCATGCACTCTATAAGGAAGCGATTTCGGGCGATATGCGCAGGCTCGAGGAGGAAAGCCAGGCCTATAATTGGCTCCGCAGCACGATTGCGCATTTGACCGAGGGAGAGAATCCCGAGGAATTCGTCGAGCATACCAAGCTCGAACTGTTTCAGGATCAGGTCTTCTGTTTTACCCCGCGCGGGCGCCTGATTGCGCTGCCCCGCGGTGCCACACCGATCGATTTTGCCTATGCGGTCCATACCGATGTCGGGGACACCTGCGTGGGCTGCAAGATCAATGGCGCCGTCATGCCGCTGATCACGCATCTGCACTCGGGTGACGAAGTTGAAATTCTGCGCGACCCCAATCATGCGCCGCCGCCAAATTGGGAGAACATCGCAGTGACCGGCAAGGCGCGGTCCGCCATTCGCCGCGCCGTCCGGCTGAGCGCCCAGATGCGTGCGCTCTCACTGGGTGAGCAGGTGCTGATGGCAGTCCTTGAGCGCGAATCCCTCACATTCTCCGAAGATGACATCGCTGCGCTCGCCAAAAGACTTGAGCAGCCGGACCGCAAGGCACTTCTCACCGAGGTCGGAGAGGGCCGCATCAGCGCCGACGATCTCGCGCGCGAAGCCGCCGCGCTCAAAGGCAAACGGCGCCGCAAGAGCAAGATCAGCCTGCCGGTGGGTGATAATGCGGAGGGCTGGTTCTCGCTGCGCCAGGCCGAACTCTTCCGCTTCCGCATGCCGGGAGGGCAGACCAGTGCCGTGAAGCGCTTCGCTGCGCTCGTCGGGTTCGATTTCAACATGCCCGTTGAAATCTCCCGCGAGGGCGTTGTGCCGGGCGACCGGCTCGTCGGCATCCTGCACCAGAACGGCACGATGACAGTTTACCCCATCGATTCGGACGCTCTGACCCAGTACCACGACGAGGATGTGGGCTGGATCGACGTGCGCTGGGATATCGACGGCAGGGGTGACAGACTCTATCGCGTCGTCATCTCCATGAACTCGGCAAACCGGCCGGGCTCGCTCGCGCAGATTTCCTCCGCGATTGCGGCCTGCGATGCCAATATCACCAATTTCGTCATGCGCGCGCTCGCCAACGATTTCCATGAATTGATCTTCGAGATCGAGGTAAAGGACCTGCCGCAGTTGACAGACGTGCTCGCAACGCTCAAACGCACTCCAGGGCTTTCGCGCGTCGGTCGCGCCTCGACCTTGCAGGCGAGCGCGATTGCGGGCATCGAAAAGGTCTTTGACGCGGAAAAGGAGTTGCCGGCATGACCCAGGATGAAGTGCTCGATATCTTCCGAAGCTGCGATGCGCTGCTCGAAGGCCACTTCATTCTCTCCTCGGGGCTGCGCTCGCCGGTCTTTTTACAAAAGGCCCGCGTTTTCATGCACCCTGAAAAGGCCGAAACGCTTTGCAAGGCCCTGGCTGCCAGGATCCGCGCTGAAGGCTACGGCGATGTTTCCCAGGTCGTTTCGCCCGCCGTCGGGGGTATCATTCCCGGATACGAAACCGCGCGGCACCTGGGCGTGCCCGCCATCTTCACCGAACGCGTCAACGGCGTCTTCGAACTCCGCCGCAGCTTCGCGGTCGAACCTGGCGAAAAGGTCATCGTTGTCGAGGACATCGTTTCGACCGGCCTTTCGATCCGCGAATGCATCGACTGCATCAAGGCTCTGGGCGCCGACGTGGTCGCCGCGGCCTGCATCGTCGACCGTTCGGGCGGCGAGGCCGATATCGGCGTGCCGCTGGTCGCGCTGACGCAGTACAAGGTTCCCGCCTATGCTCCGGACGATCTTCCGCCCGAGCTTGCGGCCATTCCGGCGGTCAAGCCGGGGAGTAGAGGGCTGCAGTGATCATCGGATTGGGTAACGACATTTGCGAAATCGCGCATGTCGAGCGCACGCTCGAACGCTTTGGCGAGCGCTTTACCCAACGCTGCTTTACCGATACCGAGCGCGCCAAGTCCGATCGCCGACGCCTGCGCGCAGCGTCCTACGCAAAGCGCTTCGCCGCCAAGGAGGCTTGCGCCAAAGCGTTGGGCACGGGACTGTCCCATGGCGTTTATTGGCGCGACATGGGTGTTGTGAACCTGCCCAGCGGTAAACCCACAATGGTCCTGTCAGGTGGCGCGGCCAAACGCCTCGCCCGGCTTATGCCGGAAGGACACGAACCCCATATCCACGTCACAATCACCGATGACAACGGCATGGCCCAAGCCTTTGTCATCATCGAAGCGCTGCCGGTTGACCGGTCCTGATCCCTCCCGTAACAGACATTTTAAAGACAAAACCATGAGCAACCCGATGTCGGATACCAAAGCGAAGAAGAAATCCGGCAAGGGCGAACTGCGAGAAACCGTCGTTATTCTGATCCAGGCGCTGTTGATCGCGCTGGTCTTCCGCACGCTTGCCTTTGAACCGTTTTCGATCCCGACGGCCTCGATGCAGTCCAACCTGCTGATCGGCGATTATATTCTCGCGTCCAAATACAGTTATGGCTATTCACGCTATTCCTTGCCGTTCACGGAAGTGCCCTTGAACGGCCGTATCTTCGGCAACGAGCCCCAGCGTGGAGATGTCGTCGTCTTCCGCCCCGTGCCGCAGACCGACAATTACGTCAAGCGTGTGATCGGCCTGCCCGGCGATACGGTTCAGATGATCGACGGTATTCTCTATATCAACGACGAGGCAATCGACCGCGAGTTGATCGGGCGTGGTGAAGACCGCGACAGCAATGGCCTGACACTGCCGGTGATGGAATACCGAGAAACCCTGCCGAACGGGGTCAGTTATACGATCCAGGAAGTCTCCAACACGGCCCAGTACGACAATACGGCTGAGTATGTCGTGCCGCCGGGGCATTTCTTCATGATGGGAGACAATCGCGACCGCTCCCTCGACAGCCGCTCCCTCAACACGGTTGGCTATGTGCCCTTCGAAAACCTCGTCGGCAAGGCGCAGTGGCGCTTCTTCTCGATTGAGGACAACATTCCCCCCTGGCAGATATGGCGCTGGCCGGGCAATGTGCGTTGGGACCGCATGTTCACCTCGGTATACGCTGAATGAGCTTTCGCGCGCGCGACAGGGAAGAGCTTGAACGCAAGCTGGGCTATCGTTTCGAGGACCCGGCCCTGCTTAAGCGCGCGCTGACTCATTCCAGCGCCGTTGCGCCCTCCAAGCGCACGGCGGACTCCTATCAAAGGCTCGAATTCCTGGGCGACCGCGTGCTGGGTTTGGTGGTTGCCGATCTTTTGTCCAAGCTGCTGCCCAAGGCCAATGAAGGCGAGTTGTCGCGGACACTCAATTCGATGGTGCGCAAGGAAACCTGTGCCAAGGTTGCTCGCGATCTCGAGGTCGGCGCGTTCGTGCGTTTGGGAGATAGCGAGGCGCGCACCGGAGGGGCGGACAAGGACGCTATCCTTGGTGATGTCTGCGAAGCACTGATCGGAGCGATCTATGCCGACGGCGGGCTCGATCCGGCTTACGCCTTCGTTGAGAAAATGTTCGGCGGAGATCTGGACGTCGCCCAGGCACGCCGTGCCGACGCCAAGACCGCGCTGCAGGAATGGGCACAGGCCCAGGGGCTCGAGCCGCCGCGCTATACTGAGGTTGGACGGTCGGGCCCGGATCACGCCCCAACCTTCACCATCGAGGTCACTGTAAAGGGCTATGAGCCGCTTTCGGCCGCGGGGACCTCCAAGAAACTCGCCGAACATCAGGGAGCCGCACAATTTCTCGTGCGCGAAAAAGTCTGGAAGACACTGCAATGACCGCGCCGCAAACCGACCCGACCCGCTGCGGTTTCATCGCGCTCGTCGGCGCTCCCAACGCTGGAAAATCGACGCTGCTCAACGCGCTCGTTGGCACCAAAGTGTCCATCGTCACGCACAAGGCGCAAACGACCCGCGCCCAGGTGCGCGGTGTCGTCACGACGGGTAACGCCCAGCTCGTCTTCGTCGATACCCCCGGCATCTTCGCGCCCAAGCGCCGGCTCGATCGCGCCATGGTCGCCTCCGCCTGGACCGGGGCAGGGGACGCCGACATCGTTGCGCTGATCGTGGATGCCCACAAAGGGTTGAACGCGGAAGTTGAATCGCTGCTTGAAGGGCTCGACAACATCCGCCAGCCCAAGGTTCTGGTCATCAACAAGGTCGATAAGGTCAAGCCTGAGACGCTCTTGAAGCTCTCGAAAGACCTCAACGAGAGGGTCCGTTTCGAAACGACCTTCATGATTTCTGCGCTCAAGGGCAGCGGCGTTGCCGACTTCACCAACTGGTGCATCGCCAACGCGCCGCTCGGGGAGTGGCATTTCCCTGAAGAGCACCTCACCGACCTGACGCTTGCGCTCACCGCCGCGGAAGTTACCCGCGAAAAGCTCTTTATGCGCATTCACGACGAAATCCCCTATCAGGCGACGGTGGAAACCGAGAGCTTCAAGGTCCAGCCCGACGGCTCCTACCGCATCGATCAGGTGATCTACGTCACCCGAGATACGCACAAGAAGATCGTCCTCGGCGCCAAGGGCCAGACCATCAAGGCCATCGGCGCGGAAGCGCGCGCGGAGATGATGGAGATGTTCGAAACCAAGGTGCATCTCTTCATGTTCGTCAAGGTCCGCGCCAAGTGGGCCGACGACCCCGAACGCTACCGCGAGATGGGGCTGGATTGGACGAAGTGAGCTCGGCATGGAATGGTCTGCCGAAGGCCTGATCATCGGCATTCGAAAGCACGGGGAAACGAGCCTCATCCTCGAAACCATGGTGCCCGGTCGCGGACGCTGTTTCGGCCTCGTGCGCGGCGGGCGCTCGCGCAAGCAGGCTGCGGCGCTGCAGCCGGGCAACTCGGCGCTCTTGACCTGGAGGGCGCGCCTTGAGGACCATCTGGGGCTCTTCACTGCCGAAGTGACCCGGATGCGCGCGGCAACGCTGATCGCGGACCGGACGCGCCTTTATCTCAGCCAAATGCTTGCCGATCACCTGCGCCTGTTGCCCGAACGCGATCCACACGACATGCTTCTGGAAGCTGTCGTGATGCTGCTCGATGAGGATTTCAACGACACCGAACTGGGCGCCGAACTCGCGCGCTTCGAGCTTGTTCTGCTCGACGAGCTGGGCTTCGGCCTCGACCTCGAGACCTGCGCGGTGACTGGCGTGCACGAAAATCTTACGCACGTTTCGCCCAAGACGGGCAGGGCGGTCTGCGCCCAAGAGGCCGAGCCCTACAAGGACCGCTTGCTTCGTCTGCCCCGCTTTTTGATCGAGGATATCCCACCCGAACAAGGCGACGTCGCCGCCGCGTTCGCATTGACAGGACATTTCCTCGACAGACATGTGTGGACAGCCCGCCAAATCGAGCCCCCGGCAACCCGCGATTGGCTCACATTGAAGTTGACCGGCAGGCTATAATCGATCCCTGATTCGTATGTTCTTTGAAGGATAGCTCATGGCAGAAGTTCTCGATCCGCCCAAGAGCGGCGGGGAGCGCATCGTCGATCTGCGGCAGGCGCTCGAAGAGCGTTACCTGTCCTATGCGATCTCGACGATCACGCAACGCGCGCTGCCCGACGCCCGCGATGGGCTCAAGCCCGTCCATCGGCGCATTCTGCACGCCATGCGGATTCTGAAGCTCGATCCGGGGCAGGGCTACAAGAAATGCTCGCGCGTCGTCGGCGATGTCATTGGTAAGTTCCACCCCCATGGCGATCAGGCCGTCTATGACGCTCTGGTGCGTCTCGCCCAGGATTTCGCTGTCCGCTACCCGCTTGTGGACGGCCAGGGCAATTTCGGCTCGATCGATGGCGATAGTCCCGCCGCCATGCGCTATACCGAAAGCCGCATGACCGACGTCGCCGCGCGGCTCCTCGAAGGCATCACCGAAAATGCCGTCGATTTCCGCCAGACCTATGACGGCGAGGACGAGGAACCCGTCGTCCTACCGTCCAACTTCCCCAACCTTCTCGCCAATGGCGCCAGCGGCATCGCCGTGGGCATGGCGACATCGATCCCGCCGCACAACGTTGCCGAACTCTGCGACGCAGCGCTGCACCTGCTCGAAAGCCCCGAGGCGACCGCGCGCGACCTGATGCGCTTCGTACCCGGTCCCGACTTCCCCACTGGCGGTATCCTCGTCGACGATCCCGCGGCGACCGAACAGGCCTACGCCACCGGCCGTGGCGGTTTCCGCGTGCGCGCCAAGTGGGAGACCGAAGACACCGGCCGCGGCGGCTACCAGATCGTCATCACCGAAATCCCTTATGCGGTGCAGAAATCCCGGTTGGTGGAGAAGATCGCCGAGCTGCTTCTGGCCCGCAAACTACCCCTCCTCAAGGATGTGCGCGACGAGAGCGCCGAAGATATCCGTCTCGTCCTCGAACCGCGCGCCCGCAATGTCGATCCTGTCCTTCTGATGGAATCGATGTTCAAGCTGACCGAGCTCGAATGCCGCATCTCGCTCAACATGAACGTGCTCGACGGTGGGCTCGTCCCGCGCGTCATGAGCCTTGCCGACGCGCTCAAGGCCTGGCTCAACCACCGCAAAGAGGTTCTGGTCCGCCGTTCGCAACACAGGCTCGACCAGATTGAGCATCGGCTCGAGGTGTTGGCCGGCTATCTCATCGCCTATCTCAACCTCGACGAGGTGATCCGTATCATCCGCGAGGAGGACGAGCCCAAACAGAAGATGATGGCCAAATGGGACCTCACCGAGGTGCAGGCCGACGCCATCCTTAACATGCGCCTGCGATCATTGGCCAAGCTCGAAGAGATCGAGATCAGGACCGAATTCGACAAGCTCACCGAAGAAAAGGGCCATATCGAAATCCTTCTCGGCTCGGAAAAGCGCCAATGGGGCGAAGTCCGCAAACAGGTCGAGCAACTCAAGAAGGACTTCCCGAAGGAACGCAGCGGCATCCCCGATCCGGTTGGTGCGCGCCGCACACAGCTCGCCGAAGCCCCGCAGACCGACCTTGCCGATATCGAGACGGCCATGATCGAGCGTGAACCGATCACGGTCATCCTCTCTGAAAAGGGCTGGATCCGCGCGCTCAAAGGCCACACCAGCGACGTGGCTGGCGTGGCGTTCAAGTCCGACGATAGGCTGAAGCTCCACTTCACCTGCGAAACGACCGATAAACTCCTGCTGCTCTCAACCGGGGGCAAGGTCTATACGCTGGGCGCTGACAAACTCCCGGGTGGCCGCGGCCACGGCGAACCGGTGCGTATCATGGTCGATATCGACGAGGGGCATGGCATCGTGGACCTCTTCGTTCATAAGCCCGGCGCCAAACGCCTGATCGCCTCAGATATAGGTAACGGCTTCATCGTCGCCGAAGACGATCTCGTCGCCAACACCCGCAAGGGCAAGCAGGTCCTCAATGTCTCAGGCCCCCAGGAAGCCAAGCTCTGCATTCCGGCCCAAGGCGATACGGTCGCCGTCATCGGGCAGAACCGCAAGCTTCTCGTTTTCCCGCTCGAACAATTGCCGGCCATGGCACGCGGCAAGGGTGTGCGGTTGCAAAAATACAAGGATGGCGGCATTTCCGACGCCAAGGTCTTCGCCGCGAGCGATGGGCTCACTTGGACCGACTCCTCGGGCCGCGTCTTCACCAAGTCGATGGACGACCTCCGCGACTGGCTCGGCGACCGCGCTCAGGCCGGACGGCAGCCACCGACCGGCTTCCCGCGGAACAACAGGTTCGCCGGCTAACCGATTCTGACGACTCGGCTTTTCGCCACGCTCTTAAGCCGGGTCGCCCACCGAGAATGTAACGAGCAACGGCTTGTGATCGCTGCCGGCTGGGTCGCCCGTTGTGATCGAGTGGATCGCGATTCCGCCACGGGTCATGACGTGGTCGATTGGCAGGAGCGCCGGGATAGGACGCCAGTCGCCCAAATAGTGCCAGATCTGCGGAAACGTCGGTATGTTATAGGTATGCCGCGTTACCCCCGCGACGGCTACGAAATTGCGTAGCGCATACGACCAGGGCGTTGAGTTAAAATCGCCTACGAGCAGAACCGGCGGTTCGACCGTTGAGAGTGCTTCAGCCAGTGTTTCGAACTGCACCGCCTGCCGCGTGATCGGCGCTGGCCAGTCGTGATGCGTCGTCGCCACGGAAAAGGGCGGACCACCCTCGGGCTCGAACCGCACGATGATCCGCGCCGTCCGGTCTGGGCTCATGATCGTGGACGAGCATGCGTCTTCGTTGAGTGGCTCGAAGGGGAATTTCGCATAAAGCCCCACGAATGCCCGCTCCCCGCCCGCGCAGTATTGGAAATTGGGATAGTGTTCTGCGAGCGTGCGGTGAATCTCCTGGCGCATATCCCGGCTATATTCCTGCAGCGCGAGAATATCCGGATCAGCCTCGAGAATGGATGCAACCAGCCGCTCAGGCTCTCGGTTCCGGCCAAAGACGTTGAACGTCATCACCGTGTAAACCGGCCGGTCGCCACCCGGTACCGGCGGTCGCGGTGCAAATCCCCGAACCGCTTCGGGAATGTAGACAAGGCTTGAGGCGACAAGTCCCGTAGCCGCAACGGTCAAAACGAATGGCTTGAGCACTGCACCCCGCACGAAAAGCGGAGCGAAAAGCATCAGCACGATCGACCCGTAAAAGAGAACCGGCTGGGCATGGTTGAAGAGGTCCAGAACGGGATGGGCGAACCCCAGCGCAGCACCAATGGCCGCGCCGGCGAAAATACAGCAGATCGCTGCGTAACCCGCGGCGACAAGCCCCCTGATCGTCCCGGTCAATATGTTCACGCCCCAGGGCCTGTTAACGCTTATGGATAGAGGTTTGACGGGCCATAGTCCGAGAACCTTTCGTGGAAAATGCGCCGCCACAGGCTGACGCCTGCAAGGCGAATTTTTCGCGATAAGGGGCTGGACTATGACCCGCCCGGAGGGTTTTGCATAAATCGCCCACTGCCGGCGCGTTTCCCGCAGCACGGGGGATAACCCCGCCCTGCGGAAAACGCTTGGCATTGAACGATTTATGCAAAATCAAACCCCTATCCATAAGCGTTAACAGGCCCTAGCTGTCGTCCTGAGCCTGTTCCGGGTCCAGCCGGACCCACCCTTGGGTTCCGCGCTGCACTTCGAGCGGCTGATAGGAGACCTTATAGGCCATTTTGGGAGAATTCTTGACCCAATAGCCAAGATAAAGATAGCCGGAGCCGACCTCGCGTGCACGGGTGATGTGATCGAGGATCATATAAGTCCCGAGACCGCGCTTGTGCATATCCGGGTCGAAAAAGCTGTAGACCATCGAGAGCCCATCGGGCAGCACATCCGTCAGCGCCACCCCAACGAGTTGCCCCTCTCCGCCGTCGTCGCAATCGGCGCTAAGCCGGTACTCGACCAGCAGCGACTGAACCGGCGTATCCTCGACCATGAACTCATAGTCGAGATAACTCATCTGGGTCATGCCCCCGCCGTCGTGTCGGGCCTGCAGATAGCGTTTGAAGAGCGCGTATTGCTCGCTCGAGGCAATCGGCGAGGTCGCTTCGGCGACAATATCGCCGTTGGTTTTGAGATTGCGCCGGTGCCGGGTTTTCGGTGCGAATGCGTTACACACGACACGCACGGATTGACAGGCATCGCAATCCAGGCACGCCGGACGGTAGATAAGGTTCTGGCTGCGGCGGAAACCATGCTCAGAAAGCATATGATGCAGGGCACCGGCGCGCCGTCCGCTCAGGTGCGTGAAAAGCTTACGCTCCTGCCGGCCCTCGAGGTAAGGGCAGGGCATGGGAGCGGTCAGGAAGAACTGCGCGCTTTCGGGTGTGTGATCCATTCGCGATCCGGCGCTTGGGTTGCACTCAAATTGAGTGTAGTCGCGCAACCTTGGGCGTGCAACGGATCAAGCTTGGTCAAAGGATGGTGATGACTGGCTAGGTCCCAAGTGTTCCGCGTTGATAGGCGACCCAGTGTCGCTCCATCGGAGACCGCCTCACCATCAACGTGCCCACGATGATGTCGTGCAGCAACTGTCTGCGGTTCGTGAACAGCCCCACCAGAACGATGAACGGTGTAAAGATCGCACAGGAAATCCAGAACGCCACGACGTGGATCATCGCCATCCATCCATCGAGCGTCGTTTCCCGCGTCGGGGTCAACACGATGTCCATCGCCCGCATACCGATTGTGGCCCGCGCTGCCGAGCCGAGCGTCACTGCATAATAGGCGACAAAAACGATAGGAACGATGACGGGAAAAGTGAGCCACGCCAGCCCGAGGGTCACGATACCCATTATGGCCGCGACGATGAACGCTGCCGTAATCAGAACGCCCATGATCACGCAATCGACAATAAACGCCACCACGCGCCGGGTGAGAATGCCATCGAACAATTCCGGTGCCTCTGCCGGGTCAGGCAAGTCGCTACGTAAAATACGGCCAAATATATCCGAAACCATGGGCCAACCCTCCGCTGCTGAGCGAAAGATTGGTGTATCCGACGCCAATAGCAAGGTTGTGGTGGAAAGTTTTTCCCACGCGGGTGAGGCGGCAAAAACGAAAAGGGGCAGCCAAGCGGCCGCCCCAAATTCGGCATGCACCAAGTTCAGTGTTCGGGCACCGGTTCGCCCGAGACCCCGGCATCCTCCGGCTTGCGGATGAAGAATGCCGAAAGCACCATCAGTAGCGAAAATGCGCCGCCAACCTGGAACGCAAGCCGAATGCCGCCAGCCATCGCCGGAGTGGCATCGGCACCCTCGGCAATCAGGGCAGCCGCCTGTCCTGTCATCAGCGCGACGAAAAGCGCCGTGCCGGCTGCGCCTGCGACCTGTTGCAGCGTGCCGATAATGGCGCTTCCGTGCGAATAAAGATGCCCGGGCAGGGAGCCGAGGCTCGCGGTGAACAGCGGCGTGAACAGGAGCGCCAGCCCCACACTGAGCGTGATATGCGCCGCCAGCAGCCAGCCATATACCGTGTTCTGGTCCATGAAGGTTAGCGACCAGAGTGCGCTACTCACAATGATCGAACCGGGGATCACCAGCATTGTTGGGCCAATTTTGTCGTAGAGACGTCCGACGAAAGGTGCCATCAACCCCATGACAAGCCCGCCCGGTAACAGAAGGAGCCCGGTCTGCGACGCATCCAAGCCCAGAACGTTCCGTGTGAACATCGGCAGCAGGATGACAACGCCGAAAAGCGACATCATCGCCAGGGCCATCATGATCGTTGAAACCGTGAAAATCCCGGATCGGAAGGTCCGCAGATCGAGCAGCGCCTTGTCTTCGCGCTGCAAGATGAGCTGACGCGCGACGAAAGCGGCGATACCCGCAACGCCAAATCCAATCGGCGTCCAGAGCGCGACGGTAGGCACGCCGATAGCCCCTTCGCCGAAATGCGAAAGCCCATAAACCAGTCCGCCGAATCCGATCGCTGAAAGAACCACCGAAATAACGTCGATCGGCGCGATCCTGGGGGTGGTCACGTTCTTCATGCGCATGTACCCCACCGCCAGCGCGGCAAGCGCAATGGGCAGCACCAGCCAGAACATCCAGCGCCAGGTCAGATTGTCGAGGATGAACCCTGAAATGGTCGGTCCGAGCGCCGGCGCAACGGAAATGACGATCGAGATGTTACCCATCGTCTTGCCCCGAGATTGCGGCGGCACGAGCGTCATAACCGTGGTCATCAACAGCGGGATCATGATCGCAGTGCCGCACGCCTGAACGATACGTCCGAAGATCAGCGGCGGAAGGCTCGGGGCAATGGCGCACAAGAGGGTGCCGATGCTGAACAGCGTCATTGCTGCGATAAAGATCGGGCGCGTATTGAAGCGCTGAATCAAAAATCCAGTGATCGGGATCACAACGGCCATCGTGAGCATGAAGCCGGAACTGAGCCATTGCGCGGCGCTCGCGGTGACGACGAGCTCCTCCATGAGCGTAGGCAGCGCCACGCTCATGATCGTTTCGTTGAGAATCACAACGAAGGTGGAAATCAGAAGCAACGCGATAACGAGACGATTCCGTGCCGCGACATCCGCGCCCGAAGGAGTCTCCGCCGGCGCGTGCGCGTCCGAAGGGTCGAAAGACATGAGTTTTCCTGCCCGAAAGGGTCAAATTTGATGAATTGGGGTGACCCGCACGCAAATGCCAACGTGCGGGACGAGTTTGTCCTCCCTGCCGCGCAGAAAGTCAACCCTCGGCAGCTCAACGACGATCGGTACACGACGCCACTATGGCCGGGGCAACGGCACGTTTTCCTGGTGCGGTAAGAGCCCAACCGAAAACTCGGCGGTTGAGGACCTGCAAGGGGTTTTTCCTGAGCATACAAGACCCGCAAGGCCGACCCGGCAGAGTCTTCGGTTGGACTCTAATATCCGGAAAGCGCAGATTCTGTCCGATTTGCGCATGAATACTGAGCAAATCTCCAGAGTTTACCGGAAGTTAGCGAGCCAGCCCGACCATTGGTCCCCTTCGGGTTGGAGAAAAAGGGGGCGCGGGATGATCCAATCGAAAGGGCGCGTGTTCAGGCTGCTTGCCGCGTTTGGCGCTAAGCTTATGGCAGCCGACGTCATACGGTTTATACGCGATCCCGCGCCTCGCTACGCGGCGATTCGGCGGGCATATATTGCCGATATGCTCAGGCGCATACGGGCGGAATTGGTCGGCGCGATCATCATGGTGCCGGCTATTTTGGCACTGCTTTACGTTCTCACCCCGTTCGACTGGTTTGTGGCGCTGTCAGTCATCATCGCTTTTGCGGCGTGTTTTCCCGGGGTCGTCGCTTGTTTGCCCAACCTGGACGCGTTGGTGGACCGTTACCAGGGCCGCCTGTTGGTCCTCCTCGCGTTCAAGGACATAAATCACGGCCTTATAACGGGCATCGTAACGATCTTCGTCATTCCCCGGCTCGGCAGCATGTATGACATCGCCATGCTGCAATTGCTGACGGGTACATTTTTCGGCATAGCGCTATTCGCACGCAGCTACGCGCTGACAAGCATTGTCACCCTGACAATTATCTTTGTCGCGACGCTTTATGCCAAGGGGTTCGTCTCGGAGGACTCGCTGCCCTTTTTCTGGGTCATTGCCACGGGTGCATACGTTGGGTGCGTGCTCATGATCCTTCGCCTTCAGTCCGAAGATATCCGCAACCGCATAGCCTCATACGAACGTGATGAGCTGCTCGAGACAGCCAATGCGGCGCATGAACAGCTCACGGTTTACAGTGAGGAACTGGCCAGCCGGAATGAGGAGCTGGACAAGCTGGCCTGGTTCGATCCACTGACCGGCCTCGCCAACCGTCGGGCGTTTCAGCGCTATCTCGATCGGTATGAGGCGGCTGCCGAAGACCGGCGCCAGGTTCTGTTCATGCTGATCGATGTCGATAACTTCAAATGGGTCAACGACAGGTTCGGCCACACTGCGGGCGACGAGGTTCTCATTACCATAGCCGAGCGCTTGCGCTCGGTGACCTCTGACAACGATTTCTTGGCTCGCCTGGGCGGCGACGAATTTGTTGTGATCGCGGACAGGCCCGGCATCACGGCAGAAAGCCGGCTCCCCGAAGAAATCGCTGATATCTTGCAGAAGCCCGCCAGAATCTCTGGGCGCAAGCAAGCGATAAGCGCTTCGCTTGGCTGTGTTTGGGGAATTCTTAGAGAACACACCATGACCAGCGCCGATCTCGCCCTCATGGAGGCAAAGGGCGGGACGGGAGGCAAGGCGGTTCGCTTCGAGCAATATATGCTCGATGATCTGGTCGAAGACAGCCTGCTTCAGAGTGAACTGGCCATTGCGTTGACGCGCGAGGAACTAACGCTTCACTTCCAGCCGCAAGTATGCCTTCGCTCAGGAAACACGATCGGGTACGAAGGACTGTTGCGCTGGCACAATCCTCGCCGCGGAGCAGTGGCTCCGCCCAAAATCGTCGCCGCAGCCCAGCGTGCAGGGCTGGGTTACGAATTGCTGCGGCATGTCGTCCGCTGCGCCGCGCGTTTTCGCACCATGCTTTATGCTGCCGGACATGACGATATTCGGGTGGGGTTCAACCTTTCTCCGCGAGACCTTTCGGCCTTTCCCGTATCGAACTTGATCGCAGAGGTCCTTGCACAAGAGGGGCTCAAAGGATCGGATTTCGAGGTCGAGGTTACCGAAGAAATTTTCCTTGATATCGATGCTGTCGAGACTGAACTGAAGAACCTTGCGGAAATGGGGATACGTCTCGCTGTCGACGATTTTGGCGCAGGCTTCTCTTCCATGACCAGCTTGAGACGCTTCAGTTTTCAATGCCTCAAGATCGACCGCGCGTTTGCCGATAAGATCGACAGCGACAGGCGTGCTCATTCGGTGTTCTCGGCGATGGTTGGCATAGGCGTCGCGCTGGACATGGACGTGATTGCCGAGGGCATCGAAACGGCCGCGCAATTGGAGGTGGCTCGTGCTGTTGGTGCCGCGCAGGCGCAAGGCTATTATATCGCACGGCCGATGCCGGCTGCAGATGCCATAGCCTTTCTGACGCGCGGCGCAGCGGAACAGAAAATTTGCGCCAACAGCGTTACCCGTTGAGCTTCCGGGCCATGTCGAGCGCGAAATAGGTGAGAATGCCCGAGCATCCGGCGCGTTTGAATGCCATGAGGCTTTCCGCCATGGCGGCGTCCTTGTCGATCGCTCCCGCGTTCCCGGCCATCGCGATCATCGCGTATTCGCCCGAGACCTGATAGGCGAAGACGGGGATGTCGAACCGGTCCTTGAGCATGCGGCAGATGTCGAGATAGGGCATGCCGGGCTTGACCATTACCCAGTCGGCGCCCTCGAAAATATCCTGTCCGACCTCGCGGACCGCGTCCTCGTGATTGGCCGGGTCCATCTGGTAAGTGAGTTTCGAGCCCTTCAGCCGGCTCCCCGATCCGACCGCCTCCCGGAATGGCCCGTAAAAGGCCGAAGCATACTTGGCCGCATAGGACATGATGAGCGTTTTTTCGAACCCCTCGACGTCGAGCGCGGCACGAATCGCCTTGATGCGTCCATCCATCATGTCGGACGGGGCGATCACGTCCGCCCCGGCGCGCGCCTGCACCAGCGCTTGTTCGACGAGGATATCGACAGTTTCGTCATTGAGGATTTCCTCGCCCGCCATCACCCCGTCATGCCCGTGGCTGGTATAGGGGTCTAGCGCAACGTCAGCTATGAGCCCGATCTCGGGAACCGCCTCCTTGATCGCCGATAGCGCCCGGCAAACGAGATTGTCGGGATTGACCGCTTCCCGCCCGTCCTCGGTGCGCTTGTCCGGCGCCGTATTGGGAAAGAGCGCGATCGCCGGAATGCCCTCGGCGCGCGCTGCCATGGCGGCCTCAACGGCCAGGTCGATCGTCAGCCGCTCGACGCCCGGCATGGAGGTAACGGCCTGCCGTTCGTTCTGCCCCTCGATGACGAAGATCGGCCAGATGAAATCGGCAGGCGTGAGCAGAGTTTCCCGCACGAGGTCGCGGCTCCACGCTGCCATACGTGGTCGACGCAGCCGCCGCCCCTCAAGAAAGCTCATGTCGTGCTTGATAAATCCGCTCACGGCGTTGTCTCCAGGTTCATGCGGCAGCGCCCTTTGGTGTACCCCCCGGACACGCGGCGTCAACTCCTGGCGATGGCGCGGCGGCATTTGGTAGCGGTCGCAGCCATCCCCGGTACACAAAACCAAGCCTTGTCCTTTTCCGGCAAATCGCGATAGCAAGAGACAAGAGGGACCTCGATGGATTTCAAATCCGACATTGCGCGCTTTGCGACCCGCTTTCTCGCTGTTGCCAGCCTGTGCCTGGGGCTGCTTGACGCGGGACGTCTGCTGGGCGTTACGGGTGGTACCACAAGCCCGCTCACTGCACTGGGAGCCGTCGGCTTTACGTTGCTGGCTGTGGTTGCGGTCGCGCGCCTGTTCGCGGCCGTCGGGCTTTGGCTCCAGGTGCATTGGGGGCTGCTTCTGCTCGGCTTGACGCTCGCGGTCGAAATCGTGCTCTACCTTTCCGGAAGTACGGCAATTGCCATGAGTTTGACGGCATTTATCTTCAAAACTGTGCTCATGCTGGCAACCATACTCCTTGTGGCATTCGCGGCCCTTGCCGCTCGCCGCCGCGCATTTGAATAGCGCGCGAGGCCGGCGCCCGTCGGCTCGCATCTGCTTTTCGGTCCTGTGGATAAATCCCTATCGGCCCCCACGCAAAAGGCCGTGCATCGGACGTGAGCAGGGTCAAGGCCGCTCTTCTCGACCTGTTTACGCCCCGTAAAGGTTACAAATTTCGGTATCGGTGTAACGAAGCAAAAACCAAAAAACCTCAAGTTTTCCCGTAAGATAAAGTTAATCCTGTCTCTTAAACCGTTCTTATCGGGAGACCGGTAATTTGGCGTCATAGACACGAAAAACGTGCGCATTTGACAGTGAGGCAAAACCGATGGCTAACAATGTTTCCGCCGCAAAGGCCGATACGCCGGAACGCGAGCGCAGCCTGAAACCCCTTTATCTCGAAGCGGTCGCCCGGGTCGAGCGTCTGCATCGCCGCCTGCTCGATCTCATCAAGGATGAGTTCGACCGGATGGGATGGGACGACATCAACCCGGTTCAGGCGCTCCTGATGTTCAACATCGGCGATAGCGAACTGACTGCAGGCGAGCTGCGGACCCGCGGATATTACCTGGGCTCGAACGTTTCTTATAACCTCAAGAAGCTCGTCGAGACCGGCTATATCTTTCAGGAGCGCTCCAAGACAGATCGTCGCTCGGTGCGGATCCGCCTGACCCCGAAGGGTGAGGAAGTTGCTGAAGTCATCGACGAACTCTATGAACGCCACCTCAACTCCATCGAAAAGGTCGGTGGGCTGGGCGAATCGGACTTCTCCGGTCTCAACACGGCACTCTCGCGCCTTGAACGCTTCTGGGTCGATCAGATCCTCTATAAGCTCTGAACGACTTTTCCGCCGGGGCGCGCAACACAGGACTGTGGCGACATTGCCACACCAATAAGGCAAACGCCGGCCAGCGCGCCGGCGTTTCTTATTTGCGCCGCAAACCGGTCCTAGCTGGGCGTCTTACGCCGGGCTAGATGAATCACGCTGTCCGGCGGTCGGACGGTAAAACCTCCTTGAGCGCCGTTGTGGGGCAGGGAGGATTGGTGCAAAAGAGCGTGTTTTCGCGAAGGGTTTAGGACTAGGTGACACGACGGATGGTGCAGAATTCGATCAATAAGGGCCGGCGCAACGCAATCAAGACTTTGGCGGCAGTCGCCGCAGGCGCGGCCTTTCCGATGCCGGCGATGGCAGAGTCGGTCCTGGGCTCGCTGACTCAGCGGCGCATCCTCAGTGAGACGGATCGCGAAGCGAATTCCCGCATCGCCATGGACGCGATCGGTACGACGGATCCCATCGTCTCGCTCGATACCGAATATAATCTCCAGCGTGTCGCTGACTATTATCAGCGTCTGGTCAATATCGGCGGATGGCCGGAAGTGCCCACCAATGTTTATGGATTGATCTTGGGCAACCATCGCAAGGCGGTCCGTGACCTGCGGGTCTATCTTACCCATACGGGCGACCTGCCGCAGGACGCCGAAATGTCTGAGATGTTCGATGCCCCGCTCGACGTTGCCGTGCGCGGCTTCCAGGCGCGCCATGGTCTGCAGATTACCGGCAAGGTGGATGAAGCGACCTATTGGGCTATGGCCGTGCCGACCCATGAACGCCTCCGCCAGATCAATCTCAATCTCGAGCGCGTGCGCGGGCTGGCCGGCCAGCTCACTGACCGTTACGTAAACGTCAATATCCCCGCCGCGGCCATCGAAGCGGTTGAGGGTGCGCAGATTGCGCAGCGCCATACGGCGATCGTCGGGCGTATCGACCGGCAGACGCCGATCCTCAAAAGCCGCATCCACCAGATCAACTTCAATCCGTACTGGACGGTGCCCAAGTCGATCATCGAGCGCGATATTACGCGTCTGATGCAGGAAAATCCCAACTACCTGACCGAATACAACATCCGCATTTTCGACGGTTCGGGGAACGAAGTACCCCCGTCATCGATCGACTGGACGACCAGCGAGGCCGTAAATTATACGCTGCGCCAGGATCCTGGCGTGCGGAACTCGATGGGTAACGTGAAGATCAACTTCCACAACCCTTATTCGGTCTATCTGCACGACACGCCGCAACAGGATCTTTTCTCGGGTACGCAACGCTTCCACTCCTCGGGTTGCGTGCGTGTGTCCAACGTTGATGAATTCGTCGCTTGGATACTGCGCGACAACGGCTACAGCATCATCGACGTCAACTCGGTCTTCGCCTCGGGCGAGCGGCTGGACGAGAGCGTCGAGAATCCCGTGCCGATCTTCACGACCTATTTCACCGCTTGGGCGAATCGCAACGGCGTCGTTAGCTTCCGCGACGACGTCTACGATTTCGACGCGACCGGTCGGGTGGATTTCCCGGAACTGGTGTCCTGACGTCTGTGTCCGGCGCGCCGCGTGAAACGCTGTTTGAGTTCCGCCAAGTGGGCCAGCAGGTCCGTGTGGCGGCCATCGACCCGGAAACCGGCGTCGAAGTGATCATCGTCGCGCCTGCGACGGCAACTGAGACGCAGATGAAATCCATCGCGCTCGCCAAGCTCAAACGCAAGCTGGAGCAAGAGGGGTACTAAAGCGCTCCCTTCCTCCTATCTTTGCTTGGAATCGCGCTCCCCTTCATGCTAAGCGGAGCGCGCTTGCTTGCCTTTTTTGCAACACGGGTAGGGTTTGCCAATGAGCGCCACCGGGACAGCACCGCTATTCCCTGACTTCTTCACTCGCACTCTCGCGGACAGTGATCCGATCATCGCGCAGGCGATTACCGACGAACTCGGTCGCCAGCGGCACGAGATCGAGTTGATCGCGTCCGAGAACATCGTCTCCAGCGCGGTGCTTGAGGCCCAGGGTTCGGTCCTCACCAACAAATACGCCGAAGGTTATCCCGGTCGCCGTTATTATGGCGGCTGTCAGTTCGTCGATATCGCTGAAAACCTTGCCATCGACAGGGCCAGGCAGCTCTTCGGAGCCGAATTTGTCAACGTACAGCCCAATTCGGGTTCACAGGCCAATCAGGGCGCCTATCAGGCGCTGCTTCAGCCCGGCGACACCATTCTGGGGATGAGCCTCGATGCAGGCGGACACCTCACCCACGGCGCCAAGCCCAACCAGTCGGGCAAGTGGTTCAACGCCATTCAATACGGCGTCCGCCAGCAGGATGGCCGCGTCGACATGGACGAGCTGCGGGCTCTGGCCAAAGAACATCAGCCCAAGATGATCGTCGCGGGCTTCTCGGCCTATTCGCGCGTGATGGACTGGGCGGAATTCCGCAAGGTCGCCGACGAGGTCGGGGCTTACCTGATGGTCGACATGGCGCACGTCGCCGGTCTGGTCGCTGCCGGGATTTATCCCAACCCGGTCCCCCACGCCCACGTCGTTACCACCACCACCCACAAGACCCTGCGCGGTCCACGTGGCGGCATGATCCTCACCAATGACGAGGCCATCGCCAAGAAGATCAATTCGGCCATTTTCCCGGGCATCCAGGGCGGCCCGCTGATGCACGTGATCGCCGCCAAGGCCGTCGCCTTCGGCGAAGCATTGACGCCCGAATTCAAAGCCTATGCCCGCCAGGTTGTTGCCAACGCCCAGGCGCTGGCCGATACGCTCGTTAAGGGCGGCCTCGAGATCGTCACTGGTGGCACCGACAATCACCTGATGCTGGTCGACCTGCGGCCCAAAAAGGTGACCGGAAAGGCTGCCGAAGCCGCGCTCGAGCGCGCGTTCATCACCTGCAATAAGAACGCCATCCCGTTCGACCCCGAAAAGCCTGCAATTACCTCGGGCATCCGTGTTGGTACACCGGCCGCCACCTCACGCGGTTTCGGTCAGGAGGAGTTCCGCGCGGTGGGCAATCTGATGATCGAAGTGCTCGACGGCCTTGCCGCCAATGGCGAGGACAACAACGGCGCGGTCGAGGCTCAGGTGAAAGAGAAGGTCATGACGTTGACCAAAGCCTTCCCGATCTACGGGTAGCCGACGATGCGGTGTCCTTACTGCGGGAATGACGATACTCAGGTCAAGGATTCCCGCCCCACCGAGGACTCCAACGCGATCCGCCGCCGCCGCGTCTGCAACGGCTGCGGCGGCCGCTTTACGACGTTCGAGCGCGTTCAGTTGCGTGACCTCGTCGTGGTCAAGAAATCCGGCCGCAAGGTGCCCTTCGACCGCGAAAAGCTCACCCGCTCGGTGATGACCGCACTACGCAAGCGCCAGGTCGATCCTGAAGCTGCTGAGCGCATGATTTCCGGCGTTGTCCGCCAGCTCGAAAGCCTCGGCGACGTAGAGGTGAGCTCGGACCAGATCGGCGACTATGTCATGGAAGGCCTTAAAGGCCTCGACGACGTCGCCTTCGTCCGCTTCGCCTCGGTCTACAAGAATTTTTCGAGTGCCGAGGATTTCGAGGCCTTCCTGCGCCAGATGGATGAGGGCAGGGGCGCCGTGGTCAAGGACGACGTGTGAGCGCCACCCTCGATTTTCGCTGGCTCGACGCCGCTGCCCGCATCGCCATGCCGTATCTGGGCACGACCGCGGAGAACCCCACTGTCGGCGCAATCGTCGTTTCCCCTGACGGTGTCGTCGTAGGCCGCGGCGTCACGGCATGGGGCGGGCGGCCACACGCGGAAACCGAAGCGATTGCTATGGCGGGATCCGGGGCGGAGAGGGCCACGCTCTATGTCACGCTCGAACCGTGCAACCATTGGGGCCGCACGCCGCCCTGCGTCGATGCCGTAATCGAGGCCGGCATTACCCGCGTGGTGGTCGGCTCCGTCGATCCCGACCCGCGCACTGGCGGCGCGAGCATAGCCAAGCTGCAAGAACACGGCGTCGAAGCGCTTGTCGTTACGGACCACCCAGGCACGAAGCGCCTTCACGAGGGGTTCTTCTCTCGCGTAACGCGCGGTCGCCCGTTCCTCACGGCCAAACTCGCGGTCTCCGCCGATGGCCGCATCGGAGTCATCGACCGCGGCAATGTCCCGGTGACGGGCGAAGTTGCCCGGCGCTGGACGCATATGCAGCGCGCCTTTTCCGACGCCGTGATGGTGGGCGCCGGAACAGCACGGATCGATGACCCCAGTTTGACGGTGCGCCTGCCGGGGCTGGAAAATCGAAAACCGCTCCGGGTCGTCGTCGGGAGCGGCAAGCCGCTCGATCCCAACCTGAATCTCTTTGCCACCGCTGCAGACTATCCCACTGCGGTTATTGCAGAAAATCACACTCTTGAATCATTGCCTGAAGTCGTGCAGCGCTTTCCCGTAGGGACCGAAGACGGCCGGCTGGCTCTCAAATCCGGGCTCGAAGCGCTCGCCGGGATCGGCATCGGCACAGTGCTTTGCGAAGGCGGCGCCGTCCTCAACGACGCGCTGCTCGATGCCGGTCTCATCGACCGCTTCCACCTGCTCGAAAGCGATGTAGAACTGGGTGCCGACGGTGTACCTGCCACTGTTCACGCATCCTTGCCGGAGCGTTTGACACAACTGGGCTACAGGGAAGTTGATCGCCGCGCCCTGGGGTGCGATAGACTGCGCACCTTCGAACCTGGCTAACGCGCGCAAATGTTCACTGGCATCATCACCGATATCGGCACGCTGATCGAGATCGACGACCGCAACGACGGGCGCCGCCTCCGTATCGCCACCGAATACGACCCCGAAAGCATCGACCTCGGCGCCTCGATCATGTGCGAGGGCATTTGTCTCACCGTCACAGACAAGGGGGCTGGCCAGGAGCGCAACTGGTTCGACGTCTTCGCCGCGCGTGAAACGCTCGACGTGACGGAAGTTGGTGCCTGGGCGCTTGGCCGCCGCATCAACCTCGAGCGTTCGCTCAAGGTCGGCGACGAACTCGGCGGGCACATCGTCTCCGGCCATGTCGACGGACTGGCGAAAATCGTCGAGCGCCGCGATACGGGTGACCAGATCACCTTTACCTTCGAAGCGCCGAAAGATCTTGCCCCCTTCATCGCCAGGAAGGGCAGCGTTGCCCTCAATGGCACGTCCCTCACCGTCAATTCGGTCGACGGCAACCGCTTCAGCGTCCACCTCATTCCCCACACGCTCCAGGCGACCAATTGGCCCGATTACAACGAGGGCGATGCGGTAAACCTTGAAGTCGATCAGATGGCGCGCTATGCCGCGCGCCTGCTCCAGTACGATAAGGGACACTAAATGGCCGTCTCAGGCGATACCCACACCGTTGCGCCGGGCTCGGCCAAGGGACAACATTATTTGATTGTCGAGGCCCGCTTTTATTCCGACCTCGCTGATGCCCTCCTCGAAGGCGCTACCAAGGCGTTCGGGGATGCCGGCGCAAGCTTTGACGTCGTCACCGTCCCCGGCGCGCTCGAAATCCCTGCCGCCATCGCCATGGCGAGCGATCTGCAAGGCGAGAAATACGACGGCTACGTCGCCCTCGGCTGCGTCATTCGGGGCGAAACCACCCACTACGAGATCGTTTCGAACGAAAGCGCCCGCGCCCTGATGGACCTCACCATCGCCGACGGCATTGCCCTGGGCAATGGCATTCTGACGGTCGAGAACGAGAACCAGGCCTGGGTACGGGCGCGGATCTCGGAACAGAACAAGGGCGGCGGCGCTGCCGTAGCCGCAATGACCATGGTCGCACTCAAGACACGGCTAGAGGATTGATAATGGCCGACGAAAGCACGCGACAGGCCAACAAACGCGGCTCGGCCCGCCTCGCTGCGGTGCAGGCGCTCTATCAGATGGACATCGGGCAGGCCACGCTCGAAGATACGCTCGCCGAATTCCAAACCTACCGGCTTGGCCATGAACTCGAAGGCGAGCAATATCTTCCTGCCGATGCCGACTACTTCAAGCATATCGTGCGCGGCGTCGTGCAGAATCAATTGAAGCTCGATCCCATCATCGACAAGACGCTTCAGAGCGGCTGGCCGATGACCCGGATCGACGCCACCCTCCGCGCCCTCCTGCGCGCCGGCGTTTTCGAATTGACCATGCGCAAGGATATTCCCTTTAAGGTCGTGATACGCGAATATGTCGATGTCGCGCTCGCCTTCTACGAGGACGAGGTGCCGGGCATGGTCAACGGTGTGCTCGACGCGGTTGCACGGCAGTATTCGGAAGGCTATGGGGCCAAAGACTGACCCCGACTGAAAAGGGGAAGTCCATTGAGCGCCACACGCAACATCGTCCTGCTCTCGGGCAATCAGGCCATCGCCGGTTCGTCGCAGGGTATCGTAATTGCCGTTGGCGCGCTCGCCGCTGCCACGCTCTCTCCTGACCGCGCCCTCGCCACCGTCCCGACGACCATCATGATTATTGGCATGGCGCTGACCGCTGGCCCGGCAGCGATCATTTTGCACCGGCTTGGCCGCACGCGCGGCCTGATGCTCGGGGTCACGATTGGCATGGCTGGCGGCCTGCTTGCCGCCCTGGGCCTTGCCCTGGGCAGTTTCATCGTTCTTTCGCTCGCCTACGGGCTCATCGGGGCGGCGGGCGCGTTCGGCCAGCAGACGCGCTTTGCGGCGGCGGACAGCGTGCCGCCCGACATGAAGGCCCGCGCCGTGTCCTGGGTGTTGTTCGGTGGCGTACTTGCCGGCTTCCTCGGCCCCCGTCTGGCGAGCATGACGGCCGAAACGGTTCCCGGCGCGCCCTATGCGGGCTCGTTCATTTCGCTCGCTGCGCTCGGCATCGTGGCGCTCGCATTCCTGAGTTTCACTCGGCTGCCCAAAGGTGAACCCAAACCGCAACCGGGGGCTTCCGGCCGTTCGACGACTCAATTGCTGCGCGACCCCGACATCTTCGTGCCCATGATCACCGCCATGGCGTCCTACGCGCTCATGACCTTCGTCATGGTCGCCGCGCCCTTGGCCATGGTCTATATCTGCGGCCACTCGACCGCCGATGCCGCCAATTCCATCCAGTGGCATGTCGTGGCCATGTTCGCGCCGAGCTTTGTCACTGGTGCCATCATCTCGAGGATCGGCACGCATATGACCATCGGCATTGGGCTCGTGCTGATTCTCGCTGCCGCGGCGACATCGCTCAATGGCATCACGACGCTGCATTTCGACATCGCGCTTGTCCTGCTCGGTCTGGGCTGGAACTTCGGCTTTATCGGCTCGACGGTGCTCCTCTCGAAGGGCTACCGGCCCGAGGAAGGCGCGCGTGCACAAGCGCTCAATGAACAGTTCGTTTTCGGCACCATGGCCGTCGCCTCGATCGGCGCAGGCGTGCTGCTCAACGTCCTTGGCTGGGAGGCGATCAATCTCATGGTGATGCCGATTGTCGCCGCGGCGATTTTGCTTCTGGCCTGGGCGGACCTGCGCAGCCGGAGGCCGCGCGGTCCCGCGATGCCATCAGATTGATTGCAGGATCGCTTCGATGAACCCCTGGTCTTCGCCGAACGACGCCGTGCGGCGCTGTTCGATGGCGACCACCTTGCCGTCCTCGAGCGTATAGACGGCCTTGTCGGCAACACGGTTGTTGGCGCCGAAATAGACCGCCAGCACCGTGCGTTCCTGCACCGTCTGCAATCCGAACGCCGTCTCGGTTACCTTGGTCTCGATATAGTACCAGGCGGTTTCACCGCTGAACGTGCTGGTCGTTTGCGGCGTACCCAGAACGATTTCCACCAGATCGCGGCTGACCCCGGGGCGGATCTGGGCAATGGCGTCGTCGGGGATATCGTAGCCGAGCGTGCGGTTGGCGATGAAACCGGTGCCAGAACAACCGGCAAGCGCGACCCCGAGGGCGGCGGCAACGGCGATGGAGCTCAGGCGAAGGCGGACCGGACGCAAAGGCATGGAATTGACTTTCCTCTTGGCTCTCGACTATAGCCTCGCGCAGCGCGCCGAGGACGAGGGTGTTGCGGCAAACGCGGTTCGATGCGACACGCTATAGCCGTCCAAAGGCTGTTCTGGCAAGCGAGCAATCCTTTTCGATGCGACCGCTGCCGATTTCGAGGTCCCCCAAAGCATGATCCTCCCGCTCTTCAGAAAGACACGCCTCACAGGCCCAGTCTTGGCTGCCTATAACTGCATTGTGGCGCAATCCCGGCGGGAAATTTTCTATGCACAATGGGGTATCGAGGATTCGCTGACGGGGCGCTTCGACATGCTTTCGCTTCATATGGCGCTCGTATTCCGGCGTCTGCGCCAGGAAGACAAAACGGCCAAGGCATTCTCGCAGAATCTGTTTGACTGCTTTTTTCACGATATGGACCGCTCCCTGCGCGAAATGGGGGTAGGCGATCTTTCCGTTGGAAAACGCATAGAGAAGATGGGGAGCCTGTTTTACGGTCTGCTTGCGGCCGTCAACGAGGCGATGGACAGCGGCGATCCCGCTCAGCTCAAAGCCGTTCTCTCGCGAAATTTGCACGATGGAGCAACTCACCCGGCGCTGGACGCGTTTGCCGATTACGTTTTGTTGTGCGACGACGTGCTCGCAACACAAGACACGGCTGCGATCCTCGGCGGCAACATCACATTTGGAGAGCCCGCTTGACCGAGCCCGAACATTTCGATCTCGACGCACGCGTAAAGGTCGACAAGATTCCCGCAGAGGGCCGTGTCGTCACGATTGAGACCGACGATGACCAACGGACCCATCTGGCGGACCGATTCCAGGTTTCGGCGGTGAACGCCTTTGCCGCGACGGTCACCGCGACCCGGTTCCGGGGTGGTGTCAGGGCGCAAGGACGCGTCACTGGCGAGGTTGTCCAGCCTTGCGTCATTACCCGGGACCCCGTCGTTCAGAAAATTGATGAACCGGTCGACCGCGTCTTCCTGCCTGGCCGGCACAGGGCGGACGACGCCGGGGCTGGCGCGGAGGTGTTCGTCAATCTCGAGGACGAGGATTTCCCGGACTATTTCGAAGGCGACGAAATCGATCTTGCCGACCTCGTCATGGAGGTTTTTGCCCTGGCGATTGATCTTTATCCCCGTGCGCCCGGTGCGCACCTGCCCGATGGGGTTTCCGGAGACGATCCGGCCGAAGCATCGCCCTTTGCCGCTCTCAAGAGCCTTAAAAAGGACTGAACGCGGCTTGACCTTTGGTCTAAGAACCTTGCACACATGGGCTCCTCGGCTATGGTGCGCCAGCGCCGGAGGCAGTGTATTCGGAGCGTGTTCAAAAGAAGTGGGTACCACTTTGGGATTCGAACGCGCGACCAACGTAGAACTTGGGCGGGTTGTGGCGAATGCCCCGCTCTAACGACAGGCGGTCAATGAGTGACACGATAACGATCTCCGTGGATGCGATGGGCGGCGACAATGCCCCCAAAGCGCCGATTGACGGAGCCAGATTGCTCTTGCGGGAGCGGCCTGACGCGAAATTCATTTTTCACGGCCGAGCCGAAGTGATCGAACCGCTCATCGCGCAGCATCCCGATTTGCGCGCGCGAAGCGACATCCGGCACGCCGAGATTGTCATCACGATGGAGGATAAGCCCAGCCAGGCCCTGCGCAAGGGCAGGGGGACATCTTCGATGTGGGCAGCAATCCAGGCGGTCAAGGACGGGGATGCCGACGTTGCGATCTCGGGTGGCAATACCGGCGCGCTGATGGCGATGGCGACATTCTGTCTACGTCCCATGGAAGGCATTTCCCGCCCGGCCATCGCCGCGATCTGGCCGACACTCAAATCCGACATCATTGTGCTGGACGTCGGCGCCACCATCGGCGCGGATGCCGACCAGCTCGTTGACTTTTCGATTCTCGGCGCGGCGATGGCCCGTGCGCTTTTCGATATGGAAACGCCCTCTGTCGGGCTTCTTAACGTGGGTGTCGAGGAAGCCAAGGGCAATGAATGGGTGAAGGATGCCGCCAGGATACTGGCCTCCTCCGAAGGCGGCGGCTTCAAGTACCACGGCTTCGTCGAAGGCGACGACCTGGGCAAGGGGACGGTGGACGTCGTCGTCACCGAAGGCTTCACCGGCAATATTGCACTAAAAACCGCCGAAGGCACCGCCCGCCAGGTCGGGACCTACCTCTCCAAAGCCCTGCGCGCGGGCTTTTTCTCGCGCATCGGCGCGCTGCTCGCCACGAGCGCGCTCTCTGCGCTCAGGAGCAAAATGGATCCGCGCACGGTCAATGGCGGGGTCTTCCTGGGCCTCAACGGCGTTGTCATCAAAAGCCATGGCTCGACCGACGAAATCGGTTACAAAAGCGCGCTTGGGCTCGCTTACGACATGGCCCGCAACGAACTCATCGGCAAGATCGCTGACGGACTGGAACGTTTCCACCCGGCTGCCCTGCCCGTCGAAAATCTGCAATCGGAGGCACCTTCAGCGTGACTAGCCCGCATTTCTCAAAATCCGACCCGAAGGGCCGGTCGAAAATGGCGACAGGGGGCGTCAGAGAGCTTGCACGTATGGCCAATACGCACTGCCTCTCTTCCTGCCCTGACCGCCATTTTGGACCGGCGCAAGGCACAAGGAGTTTGAGAAATGCGGGCTAGGATTACCTCCCAAGTGCGCGGCATGGGTAGCTATCTGCCCGAGCGGGTGATGACCAACGATGAGATGGCGACGATCGTCGACACCTCGGACGAATGGATCGTCCAGCGCACGGGCATCCGGGAGCGCCACTTGGCCGCCGAGGGCGAGATGACGTCGGACCTGTGTCTAAAGGCTTCAGAACGAGCCCTCGAGGCCGCGGGCATGACGGCGGCAGACATCGACCTCATAATCGTGGCGACCACGACTCCCGACCAGACCTTCCCGGCAACCGCCGCGATTCTCCAGACCAAGCTCGGCATCTCCCATGGCGTCGCTTTCGACGTGCAGGCGGTTTGCTCGGGTTTTGTCTTCGCGCTTACGACCGCCGATGCCTATCTGCGCACGGGGCAAGCCAAGCGGGCGCTGGTTGTCGGCGCGGAAACCTTCTCACGCATCCTCGATTGGACCGACCGCGCGACCTGTGTGCTCTTCGGCGACGGGGCAGGGGCCATGGTCGTTGAGGCCGTCGAAACCGAGGACGAAGAGGAAATCGGCATCCTTGCCTCGAGCCTGCGCACGGATGGCGCGCACTGGAAAAAGCTCTATGTCGATGGTGGCGTATCCTCGACCGGGACCGTGGGGCACGTCCATATGGAAGGCCGTGAGGTCTTCAAGCACGCAGTGGGCATGATTTCCGACGTGATTGAGGATGTTCTGGCCAAGACCGGCAAGACCACAGACGATCTCGATTGGTTCGTGCCGCATCAGGCCAACAAGCGCATCATTGACGGCGCAGGCAAAAAGCTCGGCATTCCTGAGGAAAAGACGATCGTTACGGTCGACAAGCATGCCAACACCTCGGCAGCCTCCGTGCCGCTCGCCCTGAGCGTGGCTGTGGCCGACGGCCGTATAAAGTCAGGCGACCTTGTCATGATCGAAGCAATGGGAGGCGGTTTCACCTGGGGCGCCAGTCTCATCCGCTGGTAGGCGTTGACCGTGCCGCAATAACGGCGTTAAGTAATTGATTTAAGGGCGCTAGGAGCCTGAGGCATCCAAGTGCGCCGTTAGATCCCGTTCGGATCGTCTCGTGACGAATGTAGAGTGCCGGGATATTGGGGGGTTTAGACAATTTGACGTTGAGGGGATTGGTATGGCGGCAAAAACTGTAACCCGTGCGGACCTGGCCGAGGCGGTCTACCAGTCCGTGGGTCTGTCACGCACCGAGTCGGCTGAGCTCGTTGAGCGTGTTCTTGAACTGATCAGCGATTCGCTCGCCGACGGCGACAACGTCAAACTCTCTTCCTTCGGATCGTTTCAGGTCCGCTCCAAAAATGAGCGCATCGGCCGGAATCCCAAGACCGGCGAGGAAGTTCCGATCCTCCCGCGACGGGTTCTTGTGTTCAAACCGTCCAATGTCTTGAAATCCAAGATTAACAAATCTATGGTCCGAACCGGAAAATAAAGCGTTTTTACCGGGATAACAGGCCCTAAGCGTGGACAAATCGCCAGATGCCTTCCGGACCATTTCTGAAGCGGCCGATGAACTCGACCTGCCTCAGCATGTCTTGCGTTTCTGGGAGACGCGGTTCAACCAGATCAAGCCCCTGAAACGCGGCGGCGGGCGGCGTTATTACCGCCCGGACGACGTTCAGCTTCTCAAGGGCATCCGTCACCTGCTTTATGATCAAGGCTTCACCATCAAGGGCGTCCAGCGCATCTTGAAGGAGCAGGGCGCACGCCACGTCATCGCAATAGGCGAGACTGGCCAGATTCAACCCATTGCACCCCAGCCCCAGCCCGATGAACCGGGCTTCGTGGAAGACCAAGACCATGACGCTGCGCCCGTCGCCGAGAATGGTGCCGCAGCGACCCACGCGCTGCCGCGATCCGAGCCCCCGCGCTTGACCGAAGGCCAGCGTGCCCGGCTTAAGGAAACCCTGGCGCAACTCATGGACTGCAAAGTGTTGCTCGACAAAGCCCGGAACGGCTGATTCCGCGTATTAACGCGTCATTCGCTGCAAAAGCCAAAGAACCGCAACGACGGATATAGCAGAAAGAATAACCCAGAACAGTACGATCACAGCCACCGCGCCCAGCAGCGCGGCAAGCGCATCCCAGAACCCGATCGTTCCGATGAGAAGGGCAAGAAGGATGATGATCAGAATTGGCATGACGCTGGTCCCTCATATACGCATACCGATAACGGCCGACGCACGATTGGGTTGCTGCAAATCCGCCCCTGCGATCCGCGAAAAAGGCATTTGCACTCTTGCGCTGACTGCAGTGATTATATAGGGGAAAGGCCACGTCGGGGCGTAGCGCAGCCTGGTAGCGCATCTGTCTGGGGGACAGAGGGTCGTCGGTTCAAATCCGGCCGCTCCGACCATTTTCAAAAGGCCACCCCCAAGAAAGGGTGGCTTTTTTGTTGCCAGGATATATGGGGTAGGAATGCTGGCAGAAATAAGCTTGGACGCCGCGCTGGCAAACTGGTCCGGCCTTGAAGGGAGTGACGCGACGCTCGTCAATCTCTCGGAAAACCATACCTTCCGGATCGACACGCCGACAGGCGACAAGCACATCCTGCGCGTTCACAGGCCCGATTATCATTCCCGTCTCGCTATCGAGAGCGAATTGGCCTGGATGCGCGCACTGCGCGCCGACGCCGGGCTTTTTACGCCCCGGCCAATTCCCGGCGAGGATGGTGCCTTCGTCCAGAAAGCACCGTTCGAAAGCCATAACGACGTCCGGCACATGGTCCTC
Organism: Pelagibacterium halotolerans; assembly: GCF_044811015.1. GTDB lineage: Bacteria > Pseudomonadota > Alphaproteobacteria > Rhizobiales > Devosiaceae > Pelagibacterium > Pelagibacterium halotolerans_A. Next base: position 709,472 of record NZ_CP085243.1, on the reverse strand, counting down.
TTTGCCTTCGAAACCGGCACCGAGCCAGAAGTCGGGGACGACCTCGCACCCGTGTTTACCCAACTGGGCGCGCTCGCGGCACAATGTCATGCCCATGTCGAGCGCTGGACCCAACCCGAACCGTTCGAGCGCCAGATTTGGACCGCCGAAGCGATACTCGACCGCGACGCCATCTGGGGCGACTGGCGCCGGGCACCGGGCATCAACGGTCCCATCCGCAAGCAACTCGACCGCCTCGACGCGCAATTGCGGTTGATGCTCGCCTCTTATGGCAAGGGGGCAGACCGCTTCGGTCTTATTCATGCTGACATGCGCCTCGCAAACCTCCTCGTCGAGGATGGCGTAACCCGCATCATCGATTTCGATGACTGTGGCTTTTGCTGGTTCGGCTACGACTTCGCCGCCGCCATATCCTTTTTCGAGGACGACCCCACCGTGCCCGCGCTCCGCGATGCCTGGCTGACCGGCTACCGCCGGCACCGTGCTTTTTCGCGAGAGGATGCGGCGATGCTCGATACCATGGTCATGCTGCGCCGTATGGCGCTCCTGGCCTGGATCGGTTCGCACAACGAAACAGAGCTTGCCCGGAGCCTCGCCCCGACCTTCGCGCAAGGCACTGCGGATCTCGCCGAGCGCTATCTCAGAACCGGCCGGATTGATTGTTAAACCAGCGCGCGTCGACCATCCGTCTGGGCCGGATCGGTCCGCCGATAGCCCGCGCAAACGCCCCATAAAAGGCCAGTTACGAGAAACCAGTGCCGCCAGTGGTCGGTGTCGATGATGCCTGAAAGGATGATCATCGGAACGAATGTTGCATAGACCGGAATGAGCAGAAGACGGTTCGGCGAGCGGCGCGCAAGCGTGCCCGTGCCTTTCGCCAGCGTCCAGATCACAAGTACGAAATAGGCGAACCCGCCACCCCAGCCATAGGCGTGGAGCACGTTGATATAGGTGTTGTGCGGCTGCTCGGAGATTCGCAGTGAGCTGAATTCCAGCGGTCCCAGTCCCCACGGATGCGTAAGCGCTAGATCGAAGGCATAGCCGATGCGCCCGAACCGCCCCGTCGCCCCCGAATCGTAACTTTGGGTCAGCGCAAAGCGCTCCGCAAAAAGCGCCGCGACGGATTCGATGCTCAAGAGCGCCATCAGAAGCGCGGCGACCACCATGATCCCGCCGATGGCGAGCATCAGCATGCGCACCTTGTCGTGCGCTTTCGCCTCGAGAAAAAAGCACAGGAAAAATACGAGCGCCGACGACACCGCCATATGGCCCCACGCACCGCGCGAAAAACTCACGAAAACGCCGACGAAAATGACGAGGTAGAGCGCCGCGCCCATAAGCGCCTCGCGCCGGGTTCCGAGCAACGTGCGTTGGAGGAGGAACATCGCCGGCAATATGAGAAACGGCCCATAGACATTGGGATCGTTGAAGAAGGCCCGAGCGCGCCCATAAAGAACCAGCGCGCCTTCCCCGGGCAGAAACCCCAGATAGGCTGCGGTGCCCACCACCGCCGCAACGATCGCCGCCGCGATATAGGCCTTCCCCACAATCCGCATCGATCTCAGCGGTACCTGCGCGACGAAATTGGCGACGATATAGCTCGTAAGCATCAGAAAGATGGTGACGAGCGTATAGAGCAGCGTCTTGTCGAGATCTCGATGCTTGACCTGAAAGACCGCGATCAGCGCGAACGGTGTAAACGCCAGAACGACATAGAGCAGGGGTAGCGTGCCCTTGTCGAGTTTCAGGCCCGCGAAGATCGAAAGCCCCAGCACGGCAAGGAACAGCACCTCATAGGGCGAGGGCTCTATAAAGACAAATGCGCCGGAAAAGACCCACAACGCTACAAGCGGCCCGAAGGCTGCCTGTGCGAGGCCGCTCATGTAGGCCGCCCCCAGCGCCCGCCGGTCATGCAGTGGTGCGTTCTTGTCGCCAAAAGCCGTCAAAAGGCGTTCTCGGCCTTGGTGAACAGCGAGACCGGCGTCATCGCGAGAATGTAGAGATCGAGAAAGATTGACCAGTTCTCGATGTAGTAGAGATCGTGATCCACACGCTGCATGATCTTTTCGATCGTGTCGGTCTCACCCCGCCAGCCATGCACTTGCGCCCAACCGGTAATCCCGGGCTTGACCTTGTGCCGCGCGAAATACCCGTCCACAGCCTCATGATAGAGCGTATTGGCCGCCTTGGCCTCCAGCGCGTGCGGACGCGGCCCCACGATGGAGAGTTCCCCCTTCAAGACGTTGAAGAGCTGCGGCAGCTCATCGATGGATGTCTTGCGGATGAACCGTCCGACCGGGGTCACCCTCGGATCGTCGCGTGTAACCAGTTTCGAAGCCTTTGTGTCGCTCATATCGATGTACATCGAGCGGAATTTGTAGATTTCGATCAGCTCGTTATTGAACCCATGGCGCTTCTGCCGGAACAGCACCGGCCCCTTGGAAGTCAATTTGATCGCGATCGCAGTGGCGATCATGATCGGGGAGAGGACAATAAGCGCGAAAATCGCGACCACCTTGTCGAACACCCATTTGAAAACACGGTTCCAGTCCGAAATCGGCCGGTCGGCCATGTCGAACACCGGTAGGTCCCCGACATAGGAGTAGGTCTTGTCGGTAAAACGCAGCTTGCTCATATGCGCGCTGAGCCGGATATCGACCGGCAATACCCACAATTGCCTCAGCATCTCCAGAACGCGTGCTTCGGCTGAAAGCGGCATCGAGACGATAACGAGATCGATCTTGGCCCGGCGTGAGAATTCGACGAGATCGGCGACCTTGCCGAGCTTATGGAGCCCCGCCACCACGTCGGGCGAGCGCTCGCCCACACGGTCGTCGAAGAGCCCGATCAGTTTGATGTCGTTGTTCGCACCCGATTCGATGGCTTCGATCAGGGACGCCGCCGAAGGCCCGCCACCAACGATCACCGTCCGGCGCTTCAACCGCCCGTCTTTCGACCACTTAAGGACAAGTGCGCGCCAGATGAGCCGGAAGGCAATGAGCGCCACGCCACCGGCGGCAAACCAGCTCAAAAGCCAGACGCGGGACACCATGTCCCCGGCTTTGAACAAAAACAGCCCGGTCATCAGAACGAGAAAGACCGCGGACCAGCCGATCATGACCCGGAAGGTTTGCTTGAAAATCGACCGGTACGCGACGATCCTGTGCGTACGCGCCATGTTGAAGCTCACATTGGCGAGCAGCACCGACCCGGCGATCAACGGCACATAGAAGAGCGCTTCACTCAGCGGCAGATACCAAAGGAAAATGCCAATACCGGTCAACGCAAGCAGGCCTGCTTCGATGATCTGCGCGATACCGGAAAGAACCGTGTGGGAGTAGCCGGATTCGACGGGCCGGGATGCAATTTCCTCGGCGAGCGGGGAAAGCCCTCCCGAGCGTTGGGACCCGCCGCTTTCAATATGATCGACTGCCGCCTGCCTGGGATCGACACGGAACATGACAAAACTACCTTTTACGCAAAACCAGAATGCCCCCGCGTCCTAATATCGTTCATGAGATATGAAAACTCGGTGAAAAATAAGGCGGTGTGGCTGAACCTATCGGCCTGCGCGCAGTTCGGTGTAAAGCGCCTCGATCCCGTCGGTCATCCGCGAGACCGAAAACCCTTCATGCACGAAGCTGCGCAGTGCCGCTGCGTCCTCGGCATACCGTCCGGGCTCCGCAAGAAACGCCGCCATGGCCTTTTCCAACGCATCCTTGCTATCGGGCTCGATCAGCCGGTCCGCCTGCGGTCCGAAAATCTCGGAAATCCCGCCGACATCCGTTGCGATCACGGGCCGCTCCGCCGCGGCGGCCTCGAGGACGATATAGGGCAGGGATTCCGCCCGCGACGGTACGACGACGCACCGGCCGCGCGCAAACATTTCCCGTGCCGGCTGAACGCCCGCAAGTGTCACCCGGTTCGTAACGCCAAGCGCTGCGATCTGCGCCCTCAGAGCGTCCGCGTCAGGCCCGTCTCCTGCCACGACCAGCGTAGCGGGCGTTCCGTCCGGTCGCCGAAGTGGCGCCAGCGCCTCGACCAGAAGATCGATGCCCTTGAGCTGACGCAACTCCCCGACAAAAACGAAATCGGCCGCGTCCTCAGGTGGTGCAATCGGCACGAATTCCGCCTCCACGAGCCCGTTATGGATCACCCGGGTTACGCATTTCGGCCGCGCAACCTTCTCGCCGAACACCCGCTCCGCATGCGCGCTTTCGAAAACAACCGCGTCCGTCGCTGCGAGCAGTCCGCGCTCGATCGTCATGAACAGCGCCCCCGACGGCGTTTTCTGATCGAAGTGCAAAGCCCCGCCATGAGGCGTGTAGAGCGTGACAGCGGCGTTTTGCCAAAGCCCTGCAACCCGTGCCGCGAACCCGCCTTTAGCGCCGTGTCCGTGCAGGACATCGATCCCGAGTGACCGGGCAAGTCGCCATATCCGCCAAGGCGTCGCTATGTCCTGCGCGCCGAGCAGCCGGGGAATCGGCAAGCGGTGAATACCGAGTTCGGTGTAGGGTTTGAGCTTTTCGAGTTTGGCTTCGGTCGCCGCATCGCCCGAAAGACTATCGGCAACGATACCGACCTGATGACCGCGTTCGCTCAAAGCTGCGGTCAGGTCCGCGACGTGGCGGAACAGCCCTCCGACCGGCGCGCGCATGACGTGGAGTATGCGCATCTAGGGCCTGTCATCACTTATAGATAGGGGTTTGACGGGCCATAGGCCGAGCGCGTTTCGTGGAAAGTGCCGTGCCGTGGACTGATGTCCACAAACGGGACTTTTCGCGAAAGGAGGCGGCCTACGGCCCGCCCGAAGGGTTTTGCATAAATCGTCCACTCCCGGCACGTTTCTCGCGGCACGGGGGACAACCCCGAGCCACGAGAAACGCTTGGTATTGAACGATTTATGCAAAATCAAACCCCTATCTATAAGCGATGACAGGCCCTAAAGCCAACGCTCGGAAATGACGATTGTGTCCCCCGGGAGGATGGGGAAGTCGAGCCCCACCGAGCCCCGCACCATGTCGGAGCCCTGGCGCCGGTAGATGACGGCACTGTCGCGGTTTGCCACTTCCGTGAAGCCGCCCGCCGCACTGATCGCCGCCCGCGCCGTCATGCCATAGACATACGGAAGGGCTCCGGGAGACGCGACGGCCCCCTGAATGAAAAAGGGCCTGTATTCAGCAACCTCCACGGCGACATTCGGGTTCCGCATGAAGCCGTTGGCAAGCGCCGCGGTGATCCGGCTCCCCACGACCTCGGCCGTCAAGCCGCGCGCCGGAATGGCACCGACAAGCGGCAATGCGATGGCGCCGGAATCGTCTACCCGATAGGTATTGGTAAGGTTTGCGTCCCCGTAGACCGTAACCCGTACGACATCGCCACTATCGAGACGATATGGCCCCGTTTGCTCGACGAGATAGGTCGCGGGCCCGCCGGCATGAGCGCACGCGGCAAGCAGTAACGGAAGAAGCAGAACGAGCAAGAAGCGCGGTACACGCATCGCAGAATCCAAGCGATTGGGAACTTATCGATTGCTGCCATGCTATAGTTAACATTCCCCTTATTGCGGGGCGGGCCGTGGCGGCTTAACCGAATGCTTACCATGACGCGCCATAAGAAAAGGCATGCGGTGAGTCTTTAATCTAGGACCTGCCCGAGTATCAGTAGGGGAGAGTTATGACCGGTCCGGCACAAGGCGCCGATCAGCCCGACGCAAGCATTGCCATGGGTGCTATTGTGCGGGCCGTCATTGTCCGCCTCCCGCGCATTCTGTTTGTCACGCTGATTTTGTGCGCGGTCACTTTCGCGATTCTCACCTTCATGCCGCGGCTCTATGAAGCGCGCACCAGCCTTCTGATTGAACCGCGTACAACACCTTTTACGCGGGTAACGAACGATACGACAACAAGCGCGGTCGTCGATGCGGCGACGGTTGCCAGTCAGATCCAGTTGATCACCTCGCGCGAAACCATCCTGGCCGCGGTCGATGGCAGCGGGCTGCGCGAGGCCTCCGAGTTCGCCGGGCTGAGCGATTCGGAGCTCGTCGAAAAAGTGCGCGATAACCTCGTGGTCGCCCAGGAGCGCGATTCCCGGCTCGTGACGATCGCCTTTCGCGCCGAAGATCCTCAAGTCGCCGCCGACCTCGCCAACGCAATCGCCGAGGCGCATATCGCCCGGCTCGTCGATCAGCAGATCCAGGATACGACCGGCGCCACCTTATGGCTCCAGCGCGAGATCGATGAACTGCGCGAGACCGTGCTTGAAGCCGAGCGCCGTGTCGCCGAGTTCCGCGTCGAAAATGACCTGTTTATCGGGCAGAACAACACCTCGATCGTCGACCAGCAGCTCTCCAATATCGCCACCCAGATCACGACGACAGCCGAGCGTCGCAATGCCGCGCAGTCGCGCGCGCAACTGATCCGGCGCATGCTGGAAAATGGCCAGTCCGTTATCGGCATTTCGGATGTGCAGAACTCGTCCGTCGTCCAGAGACTTATCGAGCAAAAAGCGACGCTCCAGGGGCAACGCGCCCAACAATCGGCGACGCTGCTTTCCAACCACCCGACCATCCGTGCGCTCGATGCGCAGATCGCCGAAATCGATCAGCAAATTGCTGCCGAAGGACGCCGCGTCGCCGAAGCGCTCGAAGCCCAGGCCGAGATCGAAGCGGACCTCGAAACCTCCCTGCGGGCAGACCTCGAAGACCTCAAGCAGAGTGCCGGCGCCGCGACCCGCGACGGGGTGACGCTCGCTGAACTCGAACGCGAGGCGGCGGCTCAGCGCGAATTGCTCAACGCCTTCCTGCTGCGGTATTCCGAGGCCGCTGCCCGTACCGATGCGGATTCGGCGCTGCCCGATGTGCGCATAGTCAGTACGGCTGCACCTTCGGATACGCCAGCCTCGCCGCGCACCACGCTCATTCTGCTTGCCGTCGGCATCGGCTCGATCATCCTGCAAGTGGGCGCCGTCATTTTTTCGGAGCTGCTGTCCGGCCGTGCGCTTGTCGAGCGCACGGAGCCGGAACCTCCCGAACCGGCGTCGCGGATGCCCGAACCGGCGACCGAAGAGAAGAAGGACGATCCTCAGGAAGAGCCGGTTGGTCAGGGTGCGCCGCGGCTCGCGCCCGTCGCGGTTGAAGTCGAAAGCCTCGCGGCGCGCGTTCTTGCGGGTACCGTTCGCCGCATTTCCATCGCGACGCTCGATCATTGGCGCGACAGCGCGGATTTCGCCGAACGGCTGACCGCCCGGATCGTCGAGAACGGCCAATCGGTTGCCGAGGTCGATGCCGCAAGCTCTCAGCAGGGCATTGAGCCGGGACTGACCGACCTATGTGCCGGCGATGCCGATTTCGGCGATGTCGTTCATACCGGCCACGATGAACGCTTTGCCTTTGTGCCCTGGGGGCAGGTCGCGAGACTTGCGCGCCAGCCCGCCAAAGGCGAAACGCTTGTTGAGGCATTGTCCGATATCTATGAAGCCGTCGTCGTGGTCACCGGTACGGTGGGCATGGCGTCCGCATTGCCCATCTTCGCGCAGGCGGGGGGGTGCTGCATATTGCTGACGCGTGACGCGGCCAGAGCGCAAATGGCACGGCACGAAATCGAGGCCCTGGGTTTTGAACCTGTTCATGTGGTCGTTGTGTCCGAATCCAAGTCGGAAGTTGCTTAGGCCAAAGGTCTCTCGGTCTTGCAATAAGAACCTGGGCAAACAAACAAGTGTCCGCATAGGGGGTGGTTCGGTGCGGTATTCAGTCTATCGGGCGGCGTTCGAAACGCTGGCGCTGACCGGCGTTTCGCCGCTCATTCGCAGAGTGTCGCGCGCAAAGGGCGTGATTTTCACCCTACATCGCGTCCTGCCGGACGCTCCCGCGGCCTTTTCTCCGAACGCGATTTTGCAGGTCACTCCCGAGTTTCTCGAAGCGGCTATCGTCAAAACCCGGGCCGCCGGCTTCGACATCGTCGATCTCGACGAGGCGGCCCGCCGGATAGAAGCGCCTGAAAAGACAAAACCCTTCGTGGTCTTCACCTTCGACGATGCGTATCGCGACAACCTCCAATACGCGCTGCCCATCCTGAAAAAGCACAACGTGCCTTTCACGCTCTTCGTCTCCACGGCGCTGACCGACGGCAAGGCCGAAGTTTGGTGGCTGGCGCTCGAGGATATCGTCGCCGCCAGCACCGTCGTCGTCATTCCCGAGCGCTCGGGTCCGCGCTACGCAGACGCCGCTACTTTGGCGCAGAAACAAAAGCTTTATGACGAGCTCTACGCCCGGCACCGGACGATGCCAGAGCCCCGGCGCGTCGAGGCGCTACACGCGCTCGCCGACCGCGCCGGCCTCGATCTCGGCGCCCACTGCCGTTCTCTCATCATGAATTGGGCCGAACTCGCGACCTTCGCCGATGATCCGCTCTGCGCCATTGGCGCACACACTGTGCATCACTACGAGCTGTCCAAGCTGCCCGAAGACACAATGCGCTTCGAGATCGACCGGTCCCGTTCGATCATAAAGGCGCAGTTTGGCAAGGCGCCGGCGCATTTTTCCTATCCGATCGGCAGCCCCGTCGCCGCCGGTCCGCGCGAATTCGCGGCAGTCAAAGAGCTGGGCTTCCGCACTGCGGTCACCACACGCCCCGGCGGCCTCTACCACGAGCACGCCGGTCACCTCGAAGCCTTGCCGCGTATATCGCTCAACGGCCGCTTCCAGAAAGAACGTTTCCTCGACGTTTTCCTGACCGGCGCGATTTTCTCCATGCTCGCCGGCGGCAAGGTCAATGTAGGGTAGCTACTCCGGCTTGGACATCCACCGGATCACCGCCATCGCCGGAAACATCCACCCCAGCCCGAACGCCACGAAGTAAATCAGATGCACCCAGCCGGGCGCGCCGACAAGCAGCCGTTCATACCCCCACATCCCGACGATGGCCCAGGCGACAAGGGTCAAAAGCGTGAGGGCGACCCCGATCGCTTTGCGCTGGCTCTGCGTCATGGCTATGCTTAACCCCTGCGGCGATTGTTGACATTGCGTTGGCTTGGGCCCCGCTTTAGCAGTTCGGCGCACAAACACAACTCCGGTACCAGGACGTGACTGCGCTTTCCGCTACACCATCGCTTGACTACGACCGCTTGCGCCCCGTGCGCATCTGGCTCTACGCCCTTGCGGCCCTCGTCCTATTGATGGTGCTCGTGGGCGGTGCGACGCGTCTGACCGAATCCGGCCTCTCGATCACGGCCTGGAAGCCCATCTCCGGTATCGTCCCGCCGCTCTCGGACGCCGATTGGCAAGCTGAATTCGAAGCCTATCAGCGCATCCCGCAATACCAGCTCTTTGCGGACTGGATGGGCGTCGAGGAATTCAAGCTCATTTTCTGGTGGGAATGGCTGCACCGGTTCATTGGCCGCATGATCGGCTTCGCCTTCGCCATTCCCTTCGCCATCTTTGTAGCCCAGCGCCGTATTCCCAGGACATTGATCGGTCCGCTCGTCGTTCTCTTCCTGCTCGGCGGCTTCCAGGGCTTCCTCGGTTGGTGGATGGTTTCCTCGGGCCTCTCCGAACTCACCTCGGTCAGCCAGTACCGCCTCGCGGCACACCTCTCCGCCGCCTGCCTTCTGCTGCTGGCGCTCGTCTGGGTCGGCCGCAGCCTCGAGCCACCGGCTCATGGCGTCCGGCCGAGCAGGGGATGGGTTGCCGCCGTTTGGGCGCTTCTCGTCCTCATCGTCATTCAGATCGCCGCCGGTGCCCTCGTCGCCGGGCTCGATGCCGGCCTGTCGCACAACACCTGGCCTCTGATGGATGGGCGTCTGATCCCCAACGGCCTCTTCGTCATGGACCCGGCCTGGGTCAACCATTTCGAGAACGTGATGACGGTGCAGTTCAATCACCGCAACATCGCCTACGCAATCGTCGTTTTCGTTGGCGCGCTTCTATGGCTCGGACGCAAAAACCCCGGATTTTCAGGCATCCACGGCTGGCTACCCCGTATCGCCCTGATCGTCCTCTTGCAGGTCGCTCTCGGCGTCGCGACGCTTCTGAGCGTCGTAAGCATCCCCCTCGCGCTAGGCCATCAGGCCCTCGCATTCATGTTGGCGGCGATGGTGGTAGCCTATCTCTCTGATATGAAACGGCTTTCGTAGCGGTACTATTATACCGCCTTCTCAAGACATTGTTTTAAAACACGAAATTCTTTTCGCTTGACGGCCTGTCACGCCACCTGTATCACCCGCGCCGAACGGATCGCAATTTATCTGCAATCCCTGCCGTCCCGCACGCCGGAAGCAGGGAGGATCTTAAGGAAACCAAAGATGAAAACCTACTCTGCCAAGGCTGGCGAGATCGAAAAGAAGTGGGTGCTGATCGACGCCGAGGGTCTCGTCGTCGGCCGTCTCGCTGCTCTGATCGCCACCCGCCTGCGCGGCAAGCACCTGCCGACCTTTACCCCCAACCAGGACATGGGCGACAACGTTATTGTCATCAATGCCGACAAGGTGAAGTTCACCGGCAAGAAGATGGACGACAAGCGCTTCCACTGGCACACCGGTTACCCCGGCGGCATCAAGGACCGCACCATGCGCGAGCTCCTCGAGGGCCGTTTTCCCGAGCGTGTCGTCGAGAACGCCGTGCGCCGCATGATGCCGGGTGGCCCGCTCTCGCGCGCTCAACTCAAGAACCTGCGCGTTTACGCCGGTTCCGAACATCCCCATGAAGCCCAGCAGCCCGAAAAGATCGACGTTGCCGCGCTCAACGCCAAGAATGTGAGGGTGAAGTAATATGTCCGAGACCATCAACTCCCTCGAAGATCTTGGGCAGGCCACCGAAGTCGCGGCCTCTGATGCGCCCGTGCGCACCCAGAAGCTCGACCAGTATGGCCGTGCCTATGCCACCGGCAAGCGCAAGGACGCCGTCGCCCGCGTGTGGATCAAGCCCGGTTCGGGCAAGATCACCATCAACGGCAAGGAATTCGCCCAGTATTTCGCCCGTCCGGTGCTCCAGATGATCCTGCAGCAGCCGATCGTCGTCGCCGAGCGTGTTGACCAGTACGATGTCATCGCCACGGTCGCTGGCGGCGGTCTCTCCGGGCAGGCCGGTGCCGTTCGTCACGGCATCTCGCAGGCTCTGACCCTCTACGAGCCCGAGCTGCGCGGCGTCCTCAAGAAGGGCGGCTTCCTCACGCGCGACAGCCGTGTGGTCGAACGCAAGAAGTACGGCAAGGCCAAGGCCCGCCGGTCCTTCCAGTTCTCCAAACGCTAAGTTTAAAACGCGTTTTCAATGTTTTGGATGGGCCTGCATCGCGCGGGCCCATCTTTTTTTGTGCTCAGGTCTGGTCAATCTGTCGCAGCACCCTATATAGGCGCCGGGGCCCGATCGCAGACTCCCAACTGCGGCACATCTCTGCCCCCGCACCAAAGCCGGAGGGCAAGCCTCATGAACATCCATGCAGCGACCGCCACGGCGGCGGTTTCCATTTCCCGACTCGATAAAGTCTACGACACGGGATTTCAGGCTCTCAAAGCCGTCGATCTCGAAATCCGGAAAGGCGAAATCTTCGCGCTTCTGGGCCCCAACGGTGCCGGCAAGACGACCCTGATCGGTACCGTATGCGGGCTCGTGAACCCGACCTCCGGCGAAATCCGAGTCGGCGGCTACGACGTCATCAAGGATTTCCGCAAGACCCGCGCCATGATCGGGTTGGTCCCGCAGGAATTGACCGGCGACCGCTTTGAAACCGTCTGGGCCACCGTGAAATACACCCGCGGCCTCTTTGGCAAACCCCAGGATGACACCTATATCGAAAAGCTCCTGCGCGATCTCTCGCTCTGGGACAAGCGCAACGACAAGCTCATCACCCTTTCGGGCGGGATGAAGCGCCGCGTCCTGATCGCCAAGGCGCTCGCTCACCAGCCGTCTATCCTCTTTCTCGACGAACCCACCGCCGGCGTCGATGTCGAACTGCGCAAGGATATGTGGGAAATCGTCCGCCGTCTGCGCGAAAACGGCGTCACCATCATCCTGACCACGCACTACATCGAGGAAGCCGAGGAGATGGCCGACAGGATCGGCGTCATCTCGCGCGGCGAAATCATCCTCGTTGAGGAAAAGAACGAGCTGATGCGCAAGCTGGGCAAGAAGGATCTCTCCGTCCAGCTCCAGGAACCGCTCGAAACGGTGCCCTCGGCGCTGGCCGACCTTGGCCTCAATCTCGCCAATGGCGGGACCGAACTCGTCTATTCCTACGACAGCCAGTCCGAGCGCACCGGCATCGCCTCTCTGATGGCCGCCATCAGCGCGGAGGGGATCCGGATCAAGGACGTTTCGACCCATCAGAGCTCGCTCGAGGACATCTTCATCGGATTGCTGAAGGACCGGTCATGAATCTCTACGCGATCAAAGCCATCTATACCTTTGAAATGGCGCGTTGGTGGCGCACCATCACCCAGTCGATCATTTCGCCTGTTCTCTCGACCTCGCTCTATTTCATCGTCTTCGGCGCCGCCATTGGTTCGCGCATCCAGTCCGTCGAGGGCGTATCCTACGCCGCCTTCATCGTGCCTGGGCTCATCATGCTGACGCTCTTGCAGCAATCGCTCTCGAACGCGTCCTTCGGCATCTATTTCCCCAAATTTGTGGGCACGATCTACGAAATCCTCTCCGCGCCGATTTCCCACATCGAAATCGTGATCGCCTTCGTCGGCGCCGCCGCGACCAAATCGGTCATTCTCGCGCTCATCATCCTCATTACGGCCAATTTCTTCGTCGAGGTGCAGATTCAGCACCCCATTGCGATGGCGACGTTCCTCGTCCTGACCGCGATAACCTTCTCGATGCTGGGCTTCATCATCGGCATCTGGGCGGACAATTTCGAAAAGCTGCAGCTGATCCCGCTCCTGGTCGTGACCCCGCTCGCTTTCCTGGGGGGCACCTTCTATTCGATCTCGATGCTGCCCGATGCCTGGCAGACCATCGCGCTCTTCAATCCGGTGGTCTACCTCGTCTCCGGCTTCCGCTGGAGCTTCTACGGCACAGCCGATGTCGACGTCTGGATCAGCCTTGGGATGACCTTCGTTTTCCTCGGCATCGCGCTCGGTATCGTCACCTGGATCTTCAGAACGGGTTATCGGCTCCGGACATAAGCCACAGGCTTTCGATAGGGCAATCGCTTGAAGTGAAGTTCTGTCTGCCCGGATGGAGGTATGCTCTGGCTTTCGCTCTGGCGCTTCCACCGCCCCATCGTCGCCCCCGACTTGATCGGGGGCCCATCAGCACTTTTCCGATCCGGGATCGTGGTGCGATGCACGGCGGCACCACCGACCACTGCCGTGCCGAATGGTGAGGACATAGGGTGCATTGGGCCGACAGCGAGCCCCTTGCGGCCTCATCATTCGGTACGCACGCGGTTCAAGGCCGCCCATTGCGCAGCACACCCAATTCGGGCGCGCAAACGCTGATGGGCCCCGATCAAGTCGGGGGCAGCGGCGGGGAGGCGGAGATGTTGGCTTCAAGCGATTGCCCACAGGCTTTAAGCCTGCCTTCTTGACTTCGCCCGGATTTCGGGGCACCTCGCCACAAAAGAGCGTTTCCAGCAAAAGTGGATACCACTTTTGCGGTTCGGGAACGCGGCAAGTGAAAGACTTAGTGCACCCGTTTTTATTTCTGTCAAAACGGGTGCACTAATACGGTTCCGGCACGAGGGCATTGATGAGCAAACCGGCATTCACCTTCCCTGGGCAGGGGAGCCAGGCCGTCGGCATGGGCAAGGACCTTGCCGACGCCTATCCAGAGGCGCGCGCGGTCTTTGACGAGGTCGACGATGCGCTTGGCCTCAAACTCTCGACAATCATGTTCGAGGGGCCGGACGAAACCCTCCGTCTCACCGAAAATGCCCAACCCGCACTGATGGCCGCCTCCATGGCCGTCATCCGCGTGCTCGAAGCCAATGGCGTCACCGTCGCCGACACAGCCAGCTATGTCGCCGGTCACTCGCTCGGCGAATATTCCGCCCTTTGCGCCGCCGGGACCTTTTCGCTCGCCGATACCGCCCGTCTCCTGCAAATCCGTGGCCGCGCCATGCAGCAGGCTGTGCCCGTGGGGCAGGGGGCCATGGCCGCAATCCTCGGGCTCGATTTCGACGCCGTGAAAGAAATCGCCCAGGCCGCTGGCCAGGGCGCCGTCTGCGACGTCGCTAACGACAATGCACCCGGCCAGGTCGTCGTCTCCGGCGACGCAGCCGCCGTCGAGCGCGCCATCGAACTGGCCAGGGAAAAGGGCGCCAAGCGCGCTCTGCCGCTGCCGGTGAGCGCCCCGTTCCACTGCGCGCTGATGGCCCCCGCCGCCGAGGCCATGCAGATCGCGCTCGCCGAAGTCGACATGAAGGCGCCGGTCGCCCCGGTCGTCTCCAACGTCCTTGCCGCTCCCATTTCCGATCCTGCCGAAATCCGCCGCCGCCTCGTCGAGCAGGTCACCGGCATGGTCCGCTGGACCGAAAGCGTAATCTGGCTCACGGGAGAGGGCGGGGTAACCGCGCTTTACGAACTGGGCACCGGCAAGGTGCTCACCGGCCTTGCCAAGCGCATCGCGAAAGACGCGAACGCGCAAGCCATCGGAACGGCCGACGATATCGCCGCGTTCCTTCAGGCGCGCGGCCAATAAGGACGAAAGGGGAGTGAGTTTCATGTTCGATTTAAGCGGAAAGCGCGCGCTCGTTACCGGCGCCTCGGGGGGCATCGGCAGCGCCATTGCCAAAGCGCTCGCCTCCCAGGGCGCCATCGTTGCCTTGAGCGGCACGCGCGTCGGCGCGCTCGAGAATGTTGCCAAGGACATCCCCGGCGAAACCCACATCCTTCCGTGCAATCTGAGCGACCTCGACGCCGTCGAACGCCTCGTCCCCGATGCCGAAGCCGCGATGGGCGGCGTCGACATCCTCGTCAACAATGCCGGCATGACCCGCGACAACGTCTTCATGCGCATGAAGGATGAGGAGTGGGACGATGTCCTTTCGATCAACCTGACCGCGCCCTTCCATCTCACCCGGTCCGCCATCCGCGGCATGATGAAGCGCCGCTTCGGACGCATCATCTCGATCACCTCGGTCGTGGGCGTCGTCGGCAATCCCGGCCAGGGCAATTATGCCGCGTCCAAGGCGGGCCTTGCGGGTATGTCGAAATCGCTCGCCTATGAGGTCGCGAGCCGTGGCATCACGGTCAACACCATCGCTCCGGGCTTCATCGCCTCGGCGATGACCGACGAACTCAACGAAAAGCAACACGAAGCCATCCTTGCCAAGGTTCCCGCCGGGCGCCTGGGCACCGCCGACGAAGTCGCCGCCTGTGCAGCCTTCCTGGCCTCCGACGCCGCCGGCTACGTGACCGGGCATACGCTGAACGTCAACGGCGGGATGGTGATGATTTAGTTTTTTGTAGCTACGGAAAACTTGAAAGCGGTCGTGGTGAAGCGTATCTGTTACGATGAAGATAGAATATGATCCCGCGAAGAACGACCGCAACATTCGCGAGCGCCAATTGCCATTCGATCGGGCTTCTGACTTCGATTGGGATACTGCGATTATCGCTGAGGACGTACGGAACGAATATCCCGAACGCCGCTTTGTTGCAGTGAGCTATTTGGATGAAAGGCTGCACGTTCTTTGTTTTACGCCCGTCTCAGGCGGTATTCGGGTGATCAGTTTCCGAAAGGCGAACAGCCGGGAGGTGCGTAGATATGAGCAGGAAATCGCTGACAGATAAGGACGGCGAAGTGCGCGAACTAACACGGGACGACCTTCAGTCGATGAAGCCGGCGGCGGACATGCTTCCTGCCGATCTCGTCGCGGTGCTGCCCAAGCGCAAGGCCGGTCAGCGGGGACCGCAAAGGGCTCCCACCAAACGGCAAATCACTTTGCGGCTCGACGAGGAGGTCATCACCTATTTTCGCGAACAAGGTCCCGGTTGGCAAAGTCGGATAAACGAAACCTTGAAAAAGGCCGTAAAAAGGGCGGGGTAGGGAGCGAAAACAGGCTTGCGCCGCCGCCCATTGGCGATATGGTCAATCCCAACAAAGTGTGATAATCCCCGCCGCACATTGTGGTCGGAAGGGCAGGAACAAGGCTGATACCAGACCTTCAACCGCGTTGCCAAAAGGGTCCTCACAAGGGATATTGCCCGGTAGGCACGCACAGTGAGTTTTTAACCCCAATCAGTCTCTAAATAAGGGAAGTCAACATGAGCGACATCGAAGATCGCGTCCGTAAAATCGTTGTGGAGCACCTGAACGTCGAAGCCGATAAAGTCACCGAGAAGGCCAGCTTCATGGACGATCTGGGTGCGGACTCGCTCGATCAGGTCGAACTCGTGATGGCGTTCGAAGAAGAATTCGGCGTCGAAATCCCCGACGATGCCGCCGAGTCGATTCAGACCTTCGGCGATGCCGTCGCGTTCCTGTCCAAGGCGAGCGCGTAAGCGGTTTAAAGCCCGTTTCATCCCATGAACATGCGCCGCGTCGTCGTCACGGGTCTCGGGATCGTTAGCCCTCTGGGTGTCGGTCACGAGACTGTCTGGTCCAATATTTTGGCTTCCAAGAGCGGCGCGCAGCGCGTGACCGATTTCAAGGTAGACGATCTGCCCTGTCAGATCGCCTGCCGTGTTCCCTTGGGCGATACCGCCGAAGGCAAGTTCAATCCCGACGATTGGATGGAGCCCAAGGAACAACGTAAGGTCGATCCCTTCATCGTCTACGCGATGGCGGCGGCCACTCAGGCGCTCCGCGATTCCGGCCTTGAGCTCAAATCCGAGGAAGAAAAGGAACGCGCAGGCGTTCTCATCGGTTCGGGCATCGGCGGCATTGGTGGCATCTACGATGCCTCCATAGCCCTGCATGAAAAGGGCCCACGCCGCATCAGCCCCTTCTTCATTCCCGGGCGTCTGATCAACCTCGCCTCGGGCTACGTCTCGATCAATCACGGCCTCAAAGGCCCCAACCACTCGGTCGTCACCGCCTGCTCGACCGGCGCCCACGCCATCGGCGACGCCGCGCGCCTGATCGCGCTCGACGATGCCGACGTCATGGTGGCCGGCGGCGCCGAATCTCCAGTCAACCGTCTGTCGCTCGCCGGCTTCGCCGCCTGCCGCGCGCTTTCGACCGGCTTCAACGATACGCCGGAAAAAGGCTCGCGCCCCTACGACAAGGACCGTGACGGCTTCGTCATGGGCGAAGGCTCGGGCATCGTGATCCTGGAAGAATACGAGCACGCCAAGGCGCGCGGCGCCCACATCTATGGCGAAGTGATCGGTTATGGCCTCTCCGGCGATGCCTATCACATCACCGCGCCGTCCGAAGACGGCAATGGCGGTTACCGCTCTATGGCAGCGGCCATCAAGCGCGCCGGCATTACGCCCGCCGACATCGACTATATCAACGCCCACGGCACCTCGACGCCTTTGGGCGACGAAATCGAGCTTGGCGCCGTCACCCGCCTCCTGGGCAATGCGGCTTCAAAAGCCGTGATGAGTTCGACCAAATCCGCAGTCGGCCACTTGCTTGGCGCCGCGGGCGCGGTCGAGGCGATCTTCTCGCTCCTCGCCATCCGGGACAACATCGCCCCCCCGACGATCAACCTCGACAACCCTTCCGTCGAAACCCTTATCAACCTCGCTCCGCACAAGCCGGTCGAGCGCGAAATCAACACCGCGCTGTCCAACTCTTTCGGCTTCGGCGGAACTAACGCCTCGCTGATTTTCCGCGCCGTCACCTGACGCCTGTCGAAATCCCGCCCCGCCACTTGTTTTTGCGGGATTTCTTGGCCCATATGATGATGGGGATCGGCAGCGCCGAATCCCTGAATGGGTCAACAGGGGAGCCAATCCCCGCCAGATCGAGGGATGAGCATCAGCGCATGGCCGAGAAGACGAGAAAGCAGAAACGCCGCCGGTCCCGAAACGGGTTCGTGGAGGCCATAAACGGCCTGCTCTCGCTGGTGCTGCTGGTCCTCTTGATTGCCGCCGGCGCCTTCGTCTACGCGGTCATGCAGTTCAACGCCGCGGGCCCGTTCGCGGAGGATCGCACCTTCATCGTCGAACCGGGAAACGTACTCTCGACGGTCGCCCAGCGCCTCGAAGAGCAGGGGCTCATCACCAACGCCGACCTCTTCAATTACGGGTCCCGCTTCATCAGCCGTGGCAGCAACCTCAAGGCCGGAGAATTCAACATCGCCGCCCGTTCTTCGATGCTCGATATTATCCGCGAGCTCACCGAAGGCACGCCCATCCTGCACCATGTCATTGTGCCCGAGGGGTTCACCTCCTGGCAGGTCGTCGAACGCGTCAATGCCGATGCCGATCTGACCGGATCGATCGATGTGTTGCCGGTCGAGGGCAGCCTGCTGCCCGGCTCCTATTCCTACCAGCGTGGCGATTCCCGGCAGTCCGTCATCGACGCCATGGCGCTCGCCATGGACGAGGCGCTGGCCGAAGTCTGGGCGAACCGCGACCCGGACCTGCCGCTCGCCTCACCCGAAGAACTCCTGACGCTCGCCTCGATCGTGGAAAAGGAAACCGCCGTTCCCGAGGAACGCCCCATGATCGCCGGCGTTTTCATAAACCGTCTCGACATCGGCATGCGGCTCCAGTCCGACCCGACGATCATCTACGGCATCACCCGTGGCCAGAGCACGTTGGGCCGCGGTCTGCGCCGCTCTGAGATCGAGGCGGAAACGCCGTATAACACTTACCAGATCGACGGCTTGCCGCCGGGCCCCATCGCCAATCCGGGCATCGAATCGCTGCGCGCCGCCGCCAATCCGGAAGAAACCGACGCGCTCTATTTCGTCGCCGACGGCACCGGCGGGCACGTTTTCGCTGACAGCTACGCCGAGCACCAGGCCAACGTCGCGGCCTGGCGCGCAATCGAGGCCGAGCGCGCGGCGGCGGAAGCGGAAGCCGAAGCCCAGGCTGCAATGGATGCGATCGCGCGTGAGGAGGCCGAAGAAGCCGGCGTCGCCGAAGAAGACGGCACAACAGACGAGACCGACGGTCAGTAAACGGGGACGACGATGGGAAATACGCTCGCCAGCATGACCGGCTTCGGTCGCGCCGCGGCGCAGGCAGAAGGCTGCTCCATCGTCTGCGAGATCAAGGCCGTCAACGGCCGTGGCCTCGATATCCGCACACGGCTTTCGCCCGGCTTTGACGCGCTTGAAACCGATATCCGCCGCATCGTCGGCGAAAAGATCGCGCGAGGCTCGGTCTCGGTTTATCTCAACGTCCAACGTGAGACCGCCGCGACACGGCTCGTCGTCAACGCGCAGGCCCTCGAATCCGTTCTCGAAGCCATCGACACGCTCAAATACAAGATCGACGCGGAAATGCCGTCCATAGACGGCATCCTCGCCCTGAAGGGCGTCGTCGATACCGTCGATGCAGAGCTTCCCGCCGAAGCCGAAGAGCGCCTGTTTGCCGCGATCCGCGAATGCGTCGGCACCGCCCTCAACGGTCTCGTCGAGGTCCGGAAGCGCGAGGGCGAACAGATCGCCGCAGTCATCGCCGCGCGCATTGACGATATCGCAGTCCTCGTCGCCCAGGCCGAAGCCCATCCCGCCCGCACCCGAGAGGCCATCCTCGCCCGCCTCAGGGAACAGGTCCAGATGCTGGTTACGGGCGACAACGGGCTGAGTGAAGACCGCCTCAATGCCGAAGCCCTGATCCTCGCGACAAAGGCCGACATCCGCGAAGAGCTCGACCGCCTCAAGGCCCATGTCGACGCTGCGCGCAGTCTCCTCGAAAAAGGCGGCCCGGTTGGCCGCAAGCTCGATTTCCTTTCCCAGGAATTCAACCGGGAGGCCAATACGCTGTGCTCGAAAAGCAATGATGTGGGCGTAACCCGCATCGGCCTTGACCTCAAGGCGGCAATCGATCAGTTACGAGAGCAGGTTCAGAACCTGGAGTAAACGGAGGGCTTCCAGAAAAAGCATGTCCTCGGACGTGATCCGGGGATGGTTCCCACTTTTTCGTTTGCGCGGCCCTTTTGGGGCGGTTCGGAAGACTGACAACGAAATGCCAAGCGGTGCTTGGTATTGGAGATAAACGATGGATTTTGCGCGCCGCGGCGTCATGCTGGTCATTGCTTCGCCTTCGGGTGCCGGAAAATCCTCTATCTCCCGCGCGCTTTTCGCGCAGGATCCCAACATCCGCCTCTCGGTCTCCGTCACCACCCGTGCCCGCCGCACCGACGAAATCGACGGCACGCACTACGACTTCATCGATGTTCCGACCTTCGAGAAGATGCGCGACAACGGCGATTTGCTCGAATGGGCGGAAGTCCACGGCAACTACTACGCCACCCCCCGCGCCAAGGTCGAAGACCGCCTCGCCGCGGGCAAGGACATCCTCTTCGACATCGACTATCAGGGCACGCTCCAGCTCTACGAAAGCTGCCGCGAGGACATGGTGACGGTCTTTATCCTCCCCCCCTCGATCGCCGAACTCCGCGCCCGCCTCGAGCGCCGCGCGCAAGATAGCGTTGGCACCATCGAAAAGCGCCTGCGCAACGCCCGCAAGGAAATGGACCACTACGCCGAATACGATTTCGTCATCGTCAACGAAGACCTTGAGGATTCGGTCCAGAAAGTCCGCTCCATCCTCGCCGCGGCCCGCCTCCACCGCACCCGCCAGACCAGGCTTGAAAGCTTCGTCCGCGAGCTGCAGGGGC
The DNA here is from genome assembly GCF_044811015.1 of Pelagibacterium halotolerans. Taxonomy (GTDB): domain Bacteria; phylum Pseudomonadota; class Alphaproteobacteria; order Rhizobiales; family Devosiaceae; genus Pelagibacterium; species Pelagibacterium halotolerans_A. The sequence goes on along the minus strand of NZ_CP085243.1, from coordinate 688,783 downwards.
AGATCGACGCGCTGGGGTAGGGCATTCTTGCTCACACTGGATCGAACCAGGCACGCCCTCTCAAACGTCATCCGCGGGCTTGACCCGCGGACCTTGATTAGAACGCAATTCGTTCATATTGGATCGCCGTACGTCCTGCCCTTCCCATCATCACCCGATTAATTCGGGTGATCCAGTAGCGCGCTGTCCAGCGCGCGGGAGACCCTGCAACCGTTTGCGCTTGGCGCCGGACCTGCCCTGGATCGCCCGGATAAACCGGGTGATGACGGGGAGGGGGAGAGCCAATGATTCAATCCGGCTGAATAATGCTTTAAGTTGGCGCTACCCCCGCGCTGCGGCAACCGCCCGCGCCAACGCCACATACGTCGCAACTGGCAAGTTTTCAGCGCGCTCTTCGCCTGTCAGCCCAAGCGGCCCCAACAGTGCCTCCAGCGGCACCCCAAGCCCTTTGAGGCTCTGCCGGATCATCTTGCGCCGCTGCCCGAACGCATAGCGCGTGACTTCCTCCATCGCCCTCGTCGTCACATCCACCTCCACCGGCTTGGGCACCATATGCACAACCGCCGAGGTCACCTTCGGCGGCGGCGTAAACGCGTTCCGGTCCACCTTGAGCGCAATCCGCGCATCCGTCCGCCATCCCGAAAGCACGCCGAGCCGTCCATAGGCTTTGTCGCCCGGTGCAGCGCAAATCCGGTCCGCGACCTCTTTCTGGAACATCAGCGTCAGGCTCTCGAACCACGCCGGCCAAGGCTCCTCGGATAGCCATCCCGTCAAAAGCGGCGTTGCAATATTGTAGGGCAGGTTGGCGACGATCTTCGTCCGCCCCTTGGCCAGCGCCTGATAGTCCACCGCCAGCGCGTCGTCGGAGACAACCTCCAGCCGCCCCGGATACGCCTCGGCAATCTGCGCGAGCGCGGGCATGGTTCGTTCGTCCCGCTCGATCGCGATAACCTTCTTTGCTCCCGCCGCCAGAAGCGCCCGTGTCAGCCCGCCCGGCCCGGGGCCAACCTCGATCACCGTAACGTCCGAAAGCTCCCCCGCCGCCCGTGCGATCCTCATGGTCAGGTTGAGATCGAGCAGAAAATTCTGCCCCAATTCCTTTTTCGCGCGCAGGCCGTGCTCGGCAATCACTTCGCGCAAAGGGGGCAGGGTATCGATCTGGCTCATGCCATCCGGTCCGCCAGTTTGAGCGCCGCCAGCATGGATTTCGTCGATGCCTTGCCCGTCCCTGCCAAACCGAACGCCGTTCCATGATCCGGCGACGTGCGCACAATCGGCAGTCCCAGCGTCACATTCACCCCCGAATCGAACGCCAGCGCCTTGATCGGAATGAGCGCCTGATCGTGATACATCGCAATAACCGCGTCGAAGCTGCGCCAATGTGGTGGATGAAACAGCGTATCCCCCGAAAGCGGACCCACGACATCCAGCCCCTCGGCCCGAAGCTGCGCCAGCGCAGGGGCGATCACCTCGATGTCCTCGCGCCCGATCGTCCCGTCTTCCCCCGCATGCGGATTGAGCCCGGCAACGCCGATCTTCGGTGCCGCAATTCCGAACCGCACCATGAGGTCGTGCACGACGATCCGCACCGTCTCCTCGATCAGCGCTCCCGTAATCGCTCCGGGCACGTCGGCCAGCGGAATATGGACCGTCAGCGGCACCACCCGCAAATCCTCATGCGCGAGCATCATCACCGGATGGGGTACCACGCCGTCCTCGGCGCAAAGCGCTGCCAGAAACTCCGTATGCCCCGGATAGCTGAACCCGGTGCTGTAGAGCGCCGCCTTGTGGATCGGCGCCGTCACCAGCGCTCGTGCGCGCCCGTCACGCACATCGGCCACGGCCCGCGCAATCGCCTCGATAACCGCAGGCGCCGCCGCGGCATCCGGCACCCCCGGCTGATCCATGACATCGCCGCCCAGATCGATAACCGGCAGCCCATGCGCCCACGCGTCCGCCGCATCCGCGATATCCGTTTCCACACAGTCAATCGCGAGCCCCAGCCGCTTCGCCCGCGTAGCGAGGAATTCCGCATCGCCATAGACAGCGAAAACCGGCAGGGCCTGTGCCTGCCGGTCCGCGTAAAGTTGGACGATAAGATCGGGGCCGATCCCGGCCGGCTCCCCCATCGACACCGCGAGGGGGAGCGCCTTTGTCTCCGTCATCGACTTACCGGCGGATGATCGCCGCTTCGTTGCGCAGCCGTTCGAGATAGGCTTCGGCCTGCTGCTCGAGGGCGTCCTGCCCGGCTTCCTGCCGCAAATCCTGCTTGATGAAGGTCAGGTCGCGCGCCTCGGCCTTTTCGCACACGGCATACATCGAAACGCCGTTCTCGGTGACGCGCGGACGCGTCAGCTGCCCCACGGTCAGCCCTGCGAGTTCATTGGCGATAGCCTCGGGCATCTGCGTTGCGTGCCGGCGTCCTACATCCACCACGGCGGCATCCTGGAACTGCAGCACCTGCTGAACCGCCGAATCGCAGCCCGAAAAATTCGCACGGTATTGATTGGCTTCGGCAGTCCGCCGCGAGGCCGACATGCCCGAGCCGTCGGCAATCACGAAGATCACTTCCTTAAGAATATAGTCGAAGCTCGAAGTGGCCTCGAGCTGCTGCTCGGCCTCGATATCGAGTTCGAGCTCGGAAATCTGCACACGGGGCGAAATCACCTGCCGCACTACCTGCTGCCACGCGATCGCCGCGCGCAGCCGGGCCCGCAGCGTATTGGGGTCGACGCCGTTCTGTCTCAGGACCTGATTGAGGTTAGAAACGCTCAGATTCATGTTCGAGGCGATATTGGAGACCGCTTGGTCCACCTGCCCATCCGAAACCGAAATCCCAACGCGTTCGGCTTCCGAAAGCTTGATCGCGTCATCGATCAACTGGTCGGTGGCAAGCTGGGTACGGTTGGAATTCGAGCTCCCGCGCCCTTCGAGTCGAAGCAGTTGCGCGCGTGCGTTGATCTGCTGATCGGTGATCTGCGTCCCGTTGACGGTCACCTGAACCGATTGCGCCTGCGCCGCCGCACCTGCAAGAACAAGGCCCAAGGCCAGAAAAACCGCTGCGGTCCGTACGGCAATCCAACGTATCATCGTCACTGTGCTCCCATTGACGCGGGGGTAGGGCGGGCGTGTCCGGAAAAAGTATGTCCTCGGACGTGATCCGGGGATGGTCCCCACTTTTTCGGTTCGGGCACGCGACAAACCAAGTATAAAACGCTTGGCACCATAATCTCGCCCGCCGCGCAACTCAAATCTTGTGCATACCCCTGCGTGGTCCGACATAAATGCGGCCAAATTCCGCTATTCGTCTTCCCAGCTATACCCGAAATCGACGATCTCTTGCCGCCCGCCGGTGCGCAGGACAAGCTTGAATTCGACGGCGAAATCATCGTGCCAATTCGCCGGCGGCCCGTCCGCCCGCGCGCCCAGCCCGAAGGCGAGATAATCGTCGTCATATTCGAGCGCAGCGGTCGTCCGGATGAGTTCGCTTTCCTCCAGATCGTACTGCGTACCGAGTTTAACGCGCCAATAGTCGTAAACCGGCACGGAAACGTCGATGCCGACATCCTCGCGCCACTCCGTAACCCCGAGCGCCTCATTGGCATCCGCGAACGAATAGGTCGCCGCCACGGTAAAATCGTTCCATTGGGTTCTCGCCCGTACATCGAAGCGAGGCACCGTCCCGGTTTCCGGATCGTACTGAACCCCGAGCCCGCCGCTCAGATACGGCGTAAATCCACCCTCGACGGCTCCCACGATATAGGACGCGTCCCGGTCGAGCCCCGACCCGATCCCCGCCGTCGAACCGTCAGTCTGCGTATAGCCGTTCGCGCCCGCGAGATGGAACGTCTGCCCCACGACCATATTGACCCAGGCGCCGTTGTCGAACTGCGTCTGGCTCTGCACTCCAAGATTGGCCCGCAACCCCGTCTCTTGCCGGTCGGCGCCGGAAAACCGGTTGAAGCTGAAGATGTTGGACCCGTCGAGCACGAGGCTCTGCGCGTCGTTGTTGACGATCCCGACAACGCTCTCATCGCTCCCGCGATAGACCAGCTGCGCAACGGGCTCGATCGTCGTCGCGTGTCCCTGTGCCTCCGCCAGAAGCGGATACCGCACGTCGAGCGCGGCAATCGGCGTCGCGGTAAACCGCGTTTCTTCCCCCGGCGCACCGGCGAGCGGGCTCGCGCCATCGTAATAGGCAAGATCCATCCGCCCGCCGAGATAGGGCGAAACCGTCACGCCGCCCGGCGCGATCCACGTCTCGGTCCACCCGGCCTCTCCCGACAAGTGCCAGGCGTTCCCCGCATATCCGTACGTATATTGCTTGCCATCGAAAGCTGCGCTCTGGTGGTCCAGCCCCCGAGCGATCCCCGTCATCGTGCCGCTGAACGCGACCTGTCCGGCGCCGTCACCGAGATCGACGACGTGTGCGCCTTCGACGAAAGGCGCCACCAATGCCTGCCGGTTCTGCGCGTTCTCAAACGCTCCCCAATCCGTTTGATTGCCCAGTGGCACGTATTGCCGGAACCGGATATCGGCCCAGCTCCCGGCGGTGAGATACTCGGCATAGATTTCGTTGCGCTCGATCCCGCTATCGAGGTCATAATCGGGCAGGAACCCCGGATCGGTGAACGCGGTATAGGACCATCCGAGTTTCCATTCCTTGATCGGTCTGAACGTTCCCGCCGTCTGCACCGCGCCACGAAAGCGCCGGTCGGCAAGTCCGGTATAAGCGCCGGGATCGAGCTGATAGATCCCCGAAGCCTCGACCGTATAGGAAACCGGTCCCGCCTCGCCGGAAAATTCGGCCCCCAGCATCAGGCCCTGGCGCGAAAAAAGCGTCGGCGTGAGCATCAGCGTGCCGCCCGGAACCCGCTGGCGCACCAGCGGGAAGGAGAGCCCATGCCCTCTCTGCGCGTTATAGCTATAAACGGGCAATTCGAGTTCCCCGTCCGAAGGCAGCGTCAGCCACGGCAGCCACAGCACCGGCACGCCCAGCAGTGCCAGGGTAGGGGCTTCGAAATAGATTGTCCGGTCGCTCTCGTCGGTCACGATCCGCGCGGCCTTGACCGTCCAGCCGATCGTCCCGCCATGCGTCCCGACGCATTCCCCGCACGGCGCATAGAGCCCTTCGGTATAAACCCGCTCGACCCCCTCGTCGAAACTGGTCTCCGCCGCCGAAAAGCGCGAACCATCCGGGAAGGCAACCGTCAGCGCTTCGAGAAACCCGCGCTTGAAACTGTCCGTCAATTCGATCCGGTCCGCGACATATTCCACGCCCTCGGGATCGATAAAGGCAACATTGCCGATAAGCTCGACCTTGTCCGAACGCTGGTAATAGACGGCCCGGTCCGCAGTCGCGCGATAGCCCTGGAAGGCGATCCCCACATGCCCGCTGGCGATAACCGTCTCGGTCTTGGCGTTGAACACCATCGCATCGGCGGAAACTGCCATCTGCCCGCCCGGCGCGTCCGGGATGAGCGCGAAAAAGTTCGCAGGCACGATCTGCTGCCCGAAAGCGGGACTGCCGAGCACCGAGAGCGCAACGAGGGCACACAAGCATTTATGCCACGGACGCAGCCTGTTCCTCCCCCCCATCAAACGCGCCCATCTTCCCTATACAAGATCACGGACAATCCGATGATGACCGCCGCGATGGCCGGTCCCCATGCCGCGGCAATCGGATCGAGTACGCCGGCCGACCCCGCCCGGTCGGCCATTTCCGTGATCATGAACACAACAAGTCCAAGTACGATACCATAAAGCACGGTCCAGCCGTAGTGACCAGCCCGGCGGTAACCTCCTGTAAACGCAAATGCTATGAGCAACGATCCCGCCAGCAGCAACGGCATCGCCGTGAGCTTGTGAAACCGCGTCTCCGCCGCCGACTGTGCATAGCGGTCCCCGATTCCCCTTCGCAGCGCATCGACCAGCGCGAACCACGACAGATCCTCCGCGGTCCCCAGCTTCAGGCTCAATTCCGACAGCGACGCATCCGTAGCGAGCCTGTAGGTCGCAAACGGCTGGGGCAGGCTGTCCACATCCATGGTGACCCCGTTTTCAAGCCGCCATGCCCCACGTTCGAGATAAGCCGCCTCCGCATGAATGCGCGTGCCGCGTTCGCCTGCCGGAAGCTGCCGGAACACCGAAACGTCGCGCAGTTCGGCTCCGCCATGCAGTACCGCTTTGGCAAAGAGCATGAAGTCGCCGTCATCCCCGGTCTGGCTGAACCACGTCGCCCGGTTCTGCACTCCGTATGCGCGCCCCCAGCCGATCTGCGCGGCGTCGAAGCTCTGGTAAGCGCGGATCGCGAGGCTGTCGACCACCGTTGCAACCAGCGCACCGCACAAAACGATGGTGATGAGCGGCCAGCGCAGCACCGACCAGACCGACTGCCCGGACGCGTTCACCACCACCATCTCTCGATAGCGGTGCAATTCGATAAGCCCGACGATGGCCCCGAGCAGCACCGTCACCGGCAGGCCCAGAAGGCTCCAGCGCAGCGCCGAGAGGAAAGAGAGCGCCGTCGCCGTCCAAGGCCCCGCGATCTCTGCGGTCTGGTTGAACCGCCCGATATCGAGGAACTCGACGAGCAGGATTATGCCGTAGAATATCCCCACCACCAGCCCGATCCGGGCGGCGAGGCGCACGACCATCAGATGCCCGATCCGGCTCATGCCCCCGCCCTCCGGAACATCGACGGCGGGCTCGCATAGCGCAGCCTGTAGGCGAAGAGCGCCACGGCGAACGCGAGGATCAGCCCCGGCGCAACATAATGGTTCGCCCCGCCACCCGAAAACGCGCTGACTGCCTGTTCCGCAAAGGCAATGACGAGGATCACCAGCTCCATCGGCACCCGGAACCCGCCACGCCGGCCATGCGGGAAGGCGACAAGGCTCGCCGCGAGCGCGCAGAAGGCAATCGCCCGAAGCCCATCCGCGAGCCGCGAATGCACCGCCGCCAGCGCCCGCTCCGGATTGTCGAGCGTGCCCAGTCCGAGCCCTTCGATGAGCGCGAGCGTATCGAGTTGTTCGATCCCGGCATCGGGCCGCCCGGCTTCGACAAGGCTCGTAAGGCTGATGTGATACTGCCCGAACGCGATCTGGCTCAGCCCGCGCTGCTCGGCGCTTTCGTACTGGATGGCACCATCGTTGAGAATGAGCTGATACCCGCTCGTGTCCTTAAAGACCCGCGCGGTCTCGGCAAAATACGTCCGGCGGGTGTCATGCGTCGTATCGTCGAAGAAGAAGTCGGCAAGAGTACCGTCCGCGCGCCGGCCGCCAATCGAAAAGACCAGCCCGTCCTCAAGCTCGGTGAACTGCCCCGGCACCAGCGCCCGGCCCACCACATCCGCCGCGATATCCGCCGACCACTCCGCCGAAACCCGCCGCGCCAGCGGCTCGGCCCAATGCGCAACGGCGCCCACGGCCAACGTGCCGATAACCGTGAAGGCGATAATCGCGCTCCAGAGCGCCGGGGTCCGCTGCGCCGCGTGGATGGTATGCAGCTCGCGCGAGGACTGCAGCGCCCTGAGGCCGCGCACCAGTCCGATCGCGAGACAGACGTAAAGGATCGAGCGGGCATAAGTCGGCGTCGTCAGCGCGCTTTGCCCCATGAGGGTGAGAATGTTCTGTCCCTGCGAGGAAACGAGATCGAACAGCCGCAAAAGCTGCATCAGCCAGATGAGGGCACCGCCGGCCAGAAAGATCGTGAGCGCCTGAACGAAGAACTGGGCCGTAAGGTATCGCGATAGGCGGTCCATTGCTTCTCTGGCGCTAGGGTCGGCAGACGAGGTTTTGCGCCACCTTAGATCGTTTTGATAAAAAGGCGATACACCACTTTCCTGTTCAAACTGCGACAACAGGCACGCCGGACCGTTTCCGTTGCGATTCGATCACACTTGGTGATTTTGACAGATTGGCGCGCCACCCCCCACTCTGCCGCAGGGCAATCGCTTGAAGGGACGTTCTATCGACCCGGATGGAGGTGTTCTCTGGCTCCGGCTCTGCCCCCACTGCCGTCATTCCGGGGCTTGTCCCCGGAATCCAGCCACGCGCTGTCCAGCGCGTGAAAGGGGCTCGTCCTTGCTTGGTGGTGGGGAGGCGAGCGTGGGGGAGGGCGGGCGCTCGGTCAATATTGCCCCTGCGCGTACATTTATGTTGAGACAGGCCTCCGCCGCGATTGACCTGACCCGATCCACGGCGGATGCTTCCCCATATCCGCGCTATTGCGACCCTTTCGAGTAAAAGTTCACACCATGTCCCATGATTTGTCTCTCGACTTTGCCCCGCTTCCCGCCGCGAAAGCCGGCACCATTGTCATCTATGTCGAGCAGGATGGCGTACCCGAGGGGGAGGCCAAATCCGTCTGGGACAAGACCGGCAAGGACTTCGCAGCGATCGCCAAAAGCGTCGGATTCTCCGGAAAACCGGGCCATATGATCGATCTGGTCGCCCCGCCGAACCTCGCCTGCGACCGCCTTCTCGTTCTCGGTCGTGGCAAGAATGGCGCGCTCGACGCGCTCTCGGCCTGGACCGACCGCGGCGGCTCTCTCATGGCCAAGCTTGAAGCGACGCGCACCAGATCCGCCTCCGTAATCCTCGACGAACCGGGCCTTGAACCTCGCCGCGTCGCCGAGCTTGCCGCCGGGGCAAAGCTGCGCCGTTACCGCTTCGACAAGTACCGTACGACGCCGCCGGAAAACGGTCCCGAGGCAATGAGCGTCACATTTGTCCTCAAGGAAACCGGCGGCTTGGACGATGCGGTCGCTGACCGCATGGCCGTCGTAGAAGGCACCCTCATGGCCCGCACGCTCGTCAATGAGCCCGCTAACGTGCTCGGTCCGGTCGAGTTCGCCGGCATCGCCAACCGCCTTTCGGATCTTGGAATCACCGTCGAAACCCTCACTCCCGAGGATATGGCCGACCACGGCATGGGCGCACTCCTTGCCGTTGCCCAGGGCTCCGAGCGTCCGGCCCGGCTCGTCGTCATGCAATGGCGTGGCGGCAACCCCGACGCAGCACCGCTCGCCTTCATCGGCAAGGGCGTCGTCTTCGATACCGGCGGAATTTCCATAAAGCCTGCCGCCAACATGGAAGACATGAAGGGCGATATGGGCGGCGCTGCCGCCGTCACGGGCCTCATGAAAACCCTGGCCCTGCGCAAGGCGAAAGTGAACGCCGTCGGCGTCATCGGCCTGGTTGAAAACATGGCCGATGGCCGCTCCTACCGGCCCGGCGATATCGTTACGGCCATGTCGGGCAAAACCATCGAGATCGTCAACACCGATGCCGAAGGCCGGCTCGTTCTCGCCGACGCGCTCTGGTACACGCAAGAACGTTTCCGCCCGCGCCTTATGGTCGATCTCGCGACCCTGACCGGTGCCGCGCTCGTCGCCCTGGGGCACGACCACGCCGCGCTCTTTTGCGAAGACGATGCGACAGCGGACAAGCTGTTCGCCGCCGGGCAGGAGACCGGCGAAAAGCTCTGGCGTATGCCGTTCGGCCAAGCCTACGAGAAACTCATCGAAAGCCGGTTTGCCGATATCAAGAATTCCGGCGGACGCAAGGCCGGCTCGATCACAGCGGCGCATTTCCTGCGCCATTTCGTCAACGGCGTCCCCTGGGCCCACATCGACATCGCCGGCACCGCCTTCGGCGCCAACCCAAGCGAAACCAATGCCTCCTGGGCCACCGGCTATGGCGTCGCCGTGCTCGACAGGTTCATCCGCGATCACGGCGAAGGGGAGCGCACGTGACCGAACTGCTCTTTTACCATCTGGAGGCTCGCCCTTTGGAAACGGTGCTTCCCGCGCTTCTGGAAAAAACGCTCCAGCGCGGTTGGCGCGCCGTGGTCGAAGTGGGCAGCACCGAACGCCTCGAAGCGCTCGACGCCGCGCTCTGGACCTACGCGGACGACAGCTTCCTTCCCCATGGCGTCGCGAACGGCTCGGAAAAGGACTCCCTCCAGCCGATCCTCCTCACCCACGAGGAGACCAACCCCAACGGCGCCAACGTCCGCTTCTTCGTCGACCGCGCAACACCGCGCCCTACGGAAGGCTATGAGCGCTTCGTCTATATGTTCAACGGCCACGATCCCGACGCCATCGCCGAAGCCCGCACCGTCTGGCGCGGCCTCAAGGAACGCTATGATCTCACCTATTGGCAGCAGGAAGCCAACGGTCGTTGGGTAAAGAAGGCGTAGGATAAGCCGGGATTGCGGTGTATCGGCTCACACGTCGGAAATCAGCCGGTGTCCATAAGCCGGGGAGGTCTCACGGACAAATCCGAGCTTTTCATAAAAGCCGGCGGCGACTGTGTTGTCTGCGCGCACGAAGACATTCGTCTTTGGACAGCCCATGCTTACGAATTCTGTTTCGAGATGCGTCATCAGGGCGCGGCCAAGGCCCTTGCCTGATTGGTCAGGTGCGACGGCGAGATAGTAAACATGCCCCCGGTGACCGTCGTAGCCGCCCATAGCGCTCGCTACGATGTGCGAATCGAGCTCGCCCACGACGAACAGTTCGGGTTGAACCAAAAGTTTGCGTTCGATGTCCTTGCGCGGATCGTTCCATGGGCGCGTGAGACCACAAGTCTCCCATAGCTGGATAACAACCTCGGTATCGCTCCGGGCAAAAGCGCGAATATGCATGACCTTTGGGTCGGTTAGTATTGCATCCATGATCTCATTCCGGCTCCCAGCCCTCCGGCGCCATCTCGAAGCCCGAAAATTCAAACCCCGGTGCCACCGTGCACCCGACCAGCGTCCACGCGCCGAGGCTCCTGGCGCTCTGCCAGTAATGTCGTGGGACCACGATCTGCGGCCGTTCTCCCGCGTCCAGATCCATCCCCAGGATGTGCCGCTCCGCAGGCCCGGCTTCCGGCGCGATGGAGAGCGCAAGCGGGGCGCCGCCGTAAAAGTGCCAGACCTCGACCGCATCCACGCGATGCCAGGCCGAAATCTCGCCCTCCGCAAGCAGATAATAGATCGCCGTCGAATGCGCGCGGCCCTCGACCGGATCGGGATCCCTGAACGTCTCCCCGAACCACCCGCCTTCCGGATGGCGTTCGAGGCCGAGGAGATCGATAACCTCTTGCGCGGTCATGTGCGACAAGCCGGGCAGGGGATCAACGCCCCCCAAGCGCGCTGAGCTTTTCGAGCTTGAGGTCCTTCATCATCGCGAAGTGCTCGCGGATGGGCATGATCTCCTCGACGAACATGGAATAAAACGAGTCGGCCCATTCGTAGCACAGGATCACGCGCCGCTCGTCCGGCACGTAAAACGCGTTCGCCTCGCCGCAAACCTCTGCGGTGATCCGGACGGGCCGGGGCAGGACGTAGTTCTTGGTGACCCAGTCCGCCGCCTCTTCAAGCACGCCCGATTCGCGCAGGATTGCCGCGATATCCCGGTAGGTCCGCTCGTCCGAACGGTATTCGACCGCCACATTCGCCCCGAACACATCCTTGCGCGTATGCGGCGCGAGCACCTGCTGCCAGCCGAACTCGGCGACCTCGTGGTCCTCCTCGCAACTCTTCTGCCGGTCGATCGGCATGCCGATCCGCGTGGCATAGGTCGAATAGGTCTCGTAGTCGCTCCCCACCATCAGGCACGCGATGGCGAATGAGCGTTGGATATCGAGGCTGTGCATGCCGTAGAAATCGGCGTTGGTATATCCGCGCACCGGCCGCGTCTTTTCCGAATAGAGCCAGCCATCGACCGTGTCGACCAGAATCTGGTGCGCGGCTTCTGGTTGCTCGTTGAGGATGACCAGCGTCGCCATGGTGTCGACGGCGTCCTCCTCTCGTCCGAGTACAGGAAGCTTCAATTGGTCGACAAAAAGGTGTCCGATTTCGTGCAGGAGCACGTGCCGGCTGTTGTTGAGGGTAAATTCGATCGCCGCCTCGCGTTGCGCGTTCGTGAGGTCCTGCGTAAAGCCATCGCCAACAGGCGCCACAGCCGTCAGGCCGGCAAAAATCAAACTCGATACCGTACGCATGCGTCCCGCTCACATCGGCTGATCATAAGTGAAAAGAAAAGCCCGAACTCGGGCGGGGCGTCAACTCCCACGGCGTGAACAGGGAGGAAAATTGGAGGCCAGACCTGGACTTGAACCAGGATAAACGAGTTTGCACACCCGTCGCGTAAACATTCCGCCATCTGGCCGCGGATCAAACTCTAATCACGGAGTTGTGAGCGTCAAGCCATAATGGCAAAAATGAGGCAGTAATGGTTACCGCGCATCCGAACCCTCGGCTTGCGCCTCCTCATAGGCGGCACTTTTCTCCAGCCAACGCTCCTCGAGCTCGCCGATCACGGTCTCGAGTTTGGACTTGTCGATCCCCAGCGCGATCGCGCGGTCCGGGTCTCCGGTATAGAGCGCGGGGTTCGAAAGCTCGGAATCGATCTTGTCGAGATCCTTCCGCTTCCATTCAAGTTTCTGCTCGATCTGTTTGATTTCCTTGCGTAACGGCGCTAATTCCGCCCGCCGCGCTGCGGCCTCCTGCCGTTCGCGCTTGCGCTCGGATGCCGAACCTCCGCCACCCGAGGACCCGTTCCCCGAATTGCCAACGAGGCTCTTTTGATATCCGTCCAGATCGTCGTCAAAGACCGAGATCGTTCCGCCCTCTGCGATCCACAGCTTGTCGCAGGTCGCCTCCACCAGATGCCGGTCGTGCGAAATGATCAGCACCGCCCCCTTATAGTCGTTGAGCGCATGCACCAGCGCATCGCGGCTGTCGATATCGAGATGGTTCGTCGGCTCGTCGAGGATCAGCATCCCCGGTCCGTTGAACGTGATGAGCCCCATCAGAAGCCGCGCCCGCTCGCCGCCCGAAAGGTCCTTGGCCTTGGTGTCCATCCGTGAGGTCGAAAGCCCCATCTGCGCCACCCGCGAGCGCCGCTTGGCCTCCGATTCGAGTGGCATAAGGTCGATGACATGCTCGTACGGCGTCTGCTCGGGCTTCAGTTTGTCGAGCTGATGCTGGGCGAAGAACGCCACATCTAGCGTCTTGGCCTTCTGCATCCGCCCGTCCATGGGCCTCAGATCCCCCGCGATCAGCTTCGCGAATGTCGATTTGCCATTGCCGTTGACGCCGACAAGCGCGATCCGGTCATCGGGATCGATCCGGTTGGTAATCCCCCTGAGCACCACCGTATCGCCATACCCCACCGCCACGTTGTCGAACGTGATCATCGGCGTCGCGGGCGGCTTCTGCGGCTGCTGGAAGCTGAACGGCGCCGCATATTCGTCGAACAGCGCCTCGGGCGGCCTGAGTTTCGCAATCGCCTTCAACCGGCTCTGCGCTTGTTTGGCCTTGTTCGCCTTGTAGCGGAACCGGTCGACATATTTCTGCATATGCTCGATCTGGGCGAGCGTCTTTTCCCGCGCCTTGTTGTTGAGCTCCATCTGCATCCGGCGCGTTTCCTCGAACGTATCGTAGGCGCCCTTGTAGAACGTAAGCTTGCCCCGCTCGAGATGGATAATCGAATCCACGGCCTTGTTGAGCAGGTCCCGGTCGTGGCTGATCATGAAGACCGTATAGGGGTAGGTGGCGAGATACTTTTCCAGCCACAACGTCCCTTCGAGATCGAGATAGTTCGTCGGCTCGTCGAGCAACAACAGGTCGGGCTTTGTGAACAGCACCCCCGCCAGCGAAATCCGCATCCGCCAGCCGCCCGAAAGCTCCCGGCAGGGCGCGTGCTGCTTTTCGAGCGAAAACCCGAGTCCCCGCAGAACCGCGCTCGCCCGTGCCTCCGCGGTATGGGCGTCGATATCGGCGAGCCGCGTATGAATGTCCGCGATCCGATGCGGATCGCTTGCCGTCTCGGCCTCGGCCAGAAGCGCCGTCCGCTCGGTATCGGCCGACAGCACCATATCGAGCACGCTCATATCGGACGCCGGCGCCTCCTGCGCCACCGCCCCGATCCGCGCGCGCCTGTGCACTTCGATCGTGCCCTGCTCGGGCGCCAACTGCCCCTGAATAAGCCCAAACAGCGTCGTCTTGCCCGACCCGTTCTTACCCACGAACCCGGCCTTCGCGCCCGTCGGCAACGTCACCGAGGCGCCTTCGAACAGGGGACGGCCCTGGATCTTGTAATGCAGGTTCGTGATCGTGAGCATGGGACAAACAAAAAGAATGAGGGCAGGGCGCACCGATGCAGTGCCGCGCCCCCGCGACATAAGGCGGCACAGGCGCTTTGGCAACCGTCGCGTGTCTTGCAACCGCCAAAGAGGGAAGCTAAAAGGCGCCACTTTCCGTTTATCGCCAACTCCAAGGACAAGAAGCCCCATGGCCATCCAGCGCACCTTCTCGATCATCAAGCCTGACGCCACCGCGCGCAACCTCACCGGCAAGATCATTGCCAAGTTCGAAGACGCCGGTCTGCGCGTCGTCGCTCAAAAGCGCATCCGCATGACCCGCGAGCAGGCCGAGGGCTTCTACGCGGTCCACAAGGAACGCCCCTTCTTCGGCGAACTGGTTGATTTCATGATCTCCGGCCCGGTCGTCGTCCAGGTCCTCGAAGGCGAAGACGCCATTGCGAAAAACCGCGAAGTCATGGGCGCCACCAACCCCGCCGAAGCTGCTCCGGGCACCATCCGCAAGGAATTCGCCCTCTCGATCGGCGAAAACTCCGTCCACGGCTCGGATGCCGCTGAAACCGCCGCCGAAGAGATCAAGTTCTTCTTTTCCGACGACGAAATCGTTGGGTGAATGCCGAACGCGCGAGCCTGCGGCGAGCGCCGGGAAGCGCTTGCACAAGGCACAAAATCAAGGCCGCCTCATCCGGGGCGGCCTTTTTGTTCACTGAACGCACTATAGGGAGGCGCACCCATGATCGTCGTCGAAGGCACCATCAGAGTTCGGGACCTGCAATCGGCCCGTTCCGATATGGAAGCCATGATCAACGCGAGCCGCGCCGAAGCCGGCTGCATCGACTATGCCTACGCAATCGACCTACTCGATCCGACACTCATCAGGGTCAGCGAGCGCTGGGAAAACCGCGAAGCTCTATCCCGTCATTTGAAAACCGAGCACATAGCCCGTTGGCGCGCCCGTTGGGACGAGATCGGCATCAGCGACCGCTCGCTCCGCGTGTATGACGCGGAGCCTGAAGGGTTTTAGTGGCGCCTGCGCTCGACGGTACGCACGAACAGGACAGCGCGCAGTCAGGGCAATCGCTTGAAGCAAATTGTCCTGTGCGGATGCGGCATTGCTGGACGCACTGCACCTACCCCCTCTCCCACACGGTCATCCTCGCGCTTGACGCGAGGACCCGCAACGCAGCCACGTTGCACAACAGATGTCGGGCGCGCACTGTGTGAGGGCAAGCGCGCGCCCGACTCCTGCTCGGGCCGCTTCGAGCGTGCGGGTCCTCGCGTCAAGCGCGAGGATGACGGCGGAGTGGGGTAGGCGTGCAACCATCTCAATCATGTGCAGAATCAGTAGTCCTCATCCTGAGGTGCCCGCGATAGCGGGCCTCGAACGGCGAGGACGTGGCACGGCGAGTGCGATATAAGGGGCAAGCGCCCTCAGTTGGAAGGGCTCGTTAGGAGGGGTATTTGGCGAAAGCCGAGGTCGTAGGCGATTGCCTCAAATCTAAGCCCGCTTCCGCTCGCTCCG
Source organism: Pelagibacterium halotolerans (assembly GCF_044811015.1). Classification (GTDB taxonomy): domain Bacteria; phylum Pseudomonadota; class Alphaproteobacteria; order Rhizobiales; family Devosiaceae; genus Pelagibacterium; species Pelagibacterium halotolerans_A. Next base: position 673,162 of record NZ_CP085243.1, on the reverse strand, counting down.
GCTGCGATAATTCGCCATCACCCGCTCGATTACCTTGATCGCATTGCCGGTGCCGTCCTCGGCGCGCAGTTCGGCACCCAGCTTTTCGGCGTTCCGGGCATAATCCGCATTGGTATTGAGGTCGTGCAGGGCATCCGCAAGAAGCGCGGGGGTCAGCTTGCGGCGGCGCACGGGCTTGGGCCCGCAGCCGAGTTCATAAACCCGGCGGCCCCAATAAGGCTGATCCACCATTTGCGGCACCACGAATGTCGGGCGTCCCAGATGCAGCCCCGCCGCTGTCGTGCCGGCGCCGCCATGATGCACCACGCCCTTGACGTATTTGAACAACTGATCGTGCGGCGCCCGGTCGATCACATAGACATGCTCGGGCGAAAGCTCGTCCGGCTTGATCCCGCCCCAGCCACGCCCGACAACCACCCGGCCACCCCAAAGCGCAACGGCTTCGCGCAAAATATCGGTGTTCCGGTCGGCCCCGAAGGGCATCGAGCCGAACCCCACATAGATCGGCTTTTCGCCCTTGGCGAGAAACGCCTTGAACTCTTCGGACGGCTCCCACCCGGTATTGTCGGGCAGCATCCAGTAGCCCGTCACAACCGACGTCTTGGGCCAGTCGCGCGGGCGCGGGGAGACGAGCTCGGAATAGGCGTTGAGCGTCCACAGCGGCGTACCGTCGGTGTCCTTGAAGAACCCGCCATTCTTGCGCGGTTCGAGTCCCATCAGCTCGCGCCGCAGCTTGTTGCGCGGCAGGTTGTAGTAGATCTGCTGCACCGTCATCGTCGAATAGGTGAGCTTGTTGATCGTCCGTCCGAACGACGGGCCATAATAGATGCACAGCGGGAATTCGCTGGTCGAATTGAGCGGCTGCAGCGCCGCAACGATCGAGGGGATATCCAGCGCTTCGGCGATGTCGATCGTGAAGCTCGTATTCATGTTGAGGATGATGCAGTCCGCGCCCTGGCACATGTCCCAGGCTTCGCGCGCCGCGCGGTCGACGATTCGCTGGCCTTGCCGCAAGAGCCCCGGCGCATTGACGAGAAGGCTCTTGTTCATGGCCTTGTCAAACTGCGCCTGCTTGACGAATTCCTGCATTGAGGAGCCGAGGCTCCAGAATTCGATGCCATAGCCCGTGATCATCGCCTCGAAATCGTCCGTGGTTCCTAAAACCACGGAATATCCGCGCTCCCTGAGCGCGCGTGCGAGTGCAACATAGGGCTGAATGTCACCTTGCGTGCCCAGCGTGGCCATCGCAATGCGCTTTGTCATCGATACCTCACATCACCGGTCCATGCGCGGCGGATTCGCTTTGTCGCTCTGGAGCGTGTTCAGAAAAAGTGGTTACCACTTTTTCGGTTCGAACACGCGACCCAAAAAACCGTACGCATAGAGGGCCATTTACATTGCCGTAGCGCGGAAGTAAGACGGCCCCTCGCACTTGTTTCATTTACACAATCCCTTGATGAGGGCAAGTCAGATGCATACGCCAAAGAAAGCTGCGCTGCTCGGTGCTTCCGGTTACACCGGAGCCGATCTGCTGCGCCTTGGCGTCCGTCATCCTGGCCTTGAATTCGTTGCGCTTACGGCCAACACGCACGCGGGAAAACCCATGGCGGCCGTCTTTCCGCACCTGGCCAATGCCGGGCTTCCAGACCTTGTCGCCAATGAGGACGTGGATTTCTCCGGCATCGATGTGGTGTTCTGTGGCCTCCCGCATGGCACCTCTCAGGCGCTCGTATCGTCCATCATAGCGCAAAACGACGCCATCCGTATCATTGATATGGGGGCTGACTTCCGGTTTCGCAATCCTGCCGAATATACAACGGTTTACGGCGCTGAACACGTGGCGCCCGACCTGCAGAAGGTCACGGCCTACGGGCTCACCGAGCATAACCGCGACGCGATTCGGTCCGCCCGCATCGTCGCGTGCCCAGGCTGCTACCCCACGGCGGCGCTCCTTTCGCTGCTTCCGCTCGTCAAGTCGGGCGCGGTCTTGACCGAGGATATGATCATCGACGCCAAATCCGGCGTCACGGGTGCGGGCAGGGGATTGAAGCAGAACACGCTGATGGCCGAGGCTGGCGAAAGCCTGACGCCGTATGGCGTCGGCACGCACCGTCATGCGCCCGAGATCGAGCAGGAAATCGGTCTTGCTGCGGGTACAAAGGTCGCCGTCAACTTCACGCCGCACCTCATCCCCATGAGCCGTGGGGAGTTGATCACGGCCCACGTCAAGCTCGGCACCGCCAAAAATGCAGACGCGCTCCGCGACGGGCTGCGCGAGGCCTATGCCGGTGAGCCCTTCATTCGCGTCGCCGATAAGGGTGTCATTCCCTCGACCGGTCATGTGCGCGGCTCGAACTTTGTCGTGATCAACGTTTTCGACGACCGCATTCCCGGCCGCGCCATCGTCATCGGTGCTTTGGACAACCTCGTGAAGGGCAGCGCCGGTCAGGCCTTGCAGAACTTCAACGTCGCCTTTGGCTACGACGAGGCAACCGCTATCGAGGCTCTGCCGCTTTTCCCATAACGGGAAATAGGGGCAGGGCCGGTAAAGACCACGGCGCGCCGGCGCCCGACCTTCGGCGCATTGCTCCGTTTAGACTTTCGATACCATAATGAACCCACAATGCCCTTTATGCGCGGCCACCACACTTGTGCCGCAGCTGGGGGCTAGGAACGGGCCATTGTTGGCCCAATGAGGATAGTATGAGCGAAGAATTTCATCGCATCCGCCGCCTGCCGCCCTATGTGTTCGAGCACATCAACCCGATCAAGGCCAAGGCGCGCGCCGACGGGGTCGACATCATCGACCTCGGGATGGGCAATCCCGACCTGCCCACCCCCGAGCACATCGTCGAAAAGCTCAAGGAAACGGTCAAGAACCCGCGCACCCACCGCTATTCGACCTCCCGCGGCATTCCCGGGCTGAGGAAAGCCCAAGCCTCCTATTACGGCCGCCGCTTCGGCGTAAAGCTCAATCCCGACACCCAGGTCGTCGCCACCCTCGGGTCCAAGGAAGGCTTCGCCAATATGGCGCAGGCCATCACCGCGCCGGGCGACGTGGTGCTGGTCCCCAATCCGACCTATCCGATCCATTCCTTCGGCTTCATCATGTCCGGCGGCGTCGTGCGCTCCATGCCCGCCGATCCCAACGAGGATTTCCTGCGCTCGCTCGATAGAGCCGTGCGCCATTCGATCCCCAAGCCGATCGCGCTCATCCTCAACTACCCGGCCAACCCCACGGCCTATGTCGCGAGCCTCGACTTCTACAAGGAGGTCGTGGACTACTGCCGCGCCAACGACATCTTCATCCTCTCCGATCTGGCCTATGCCGAGATCTATTTCGAGGACGAGCCGCCCCATTCGATCTTCGAAGTGCCCGGCGCCATGGACATCGCCGTCGAATTCACCTCGATGTCGAAAACCTTCTCCATGCCCGGCTGGCGCATGGGCTTCGCCGTCGGCAATGAACGCCTGATCGCCGCGCTTGCGCGGGTAAAGTCGTATCTCGACTACGGCGCCTTCACCCCGATCCAGGTCGCCGCCGCAGCAGCCCTCAACGGCGACGACAGCTGCATCGAGGAAGTCCGCAATATCTACAAGCACCGCCGCGACGTGATGGTCGAAAGCTTCGCCCGCGCCGGCTGGCACATTCCGTCCCCGGCGGCCACCATGTTCGCCTGGGCGCCCATCCCCGATCAGTTCGCGCATCTTGGCTCGCTCGAATTCGCCAAGCTCCTCATCAAGGAGACCGGCGTCGCCGTCGCTCCGGGTGTCGGCTTCGGCGAATATGGCGATCACTACGTCCGCCTGGCCTTCGTCGAGAACGAACAGCGCATCCGTCAGGCGGCCCGCGCGATCAAGAAGTTCATGGCCGGCGGCGCCAGCCACGGCAACGTCGTTTCGTTCCAGAGCAAATAGGGGCAGCCCTATAGGATGGCGACGATGCTCATCGTGGGCCCCACGATGGTTCCATTGTCGCCATCGCCGGCGGTTTGAAAAGCACCTCAAGGGTTGACCAATAGGCTAAATCCTATAGTGGTGCACGCACACTGAAAAAGCCTTGCGTGCACCATGAACGATCTTGCCAGTTTCAAGCAGTCCGTCGAAGCCTTCATCGCCAATTATGGCTGGACACCCACCCGGTTCGGGCGTGAAATCGCCGGCGATCCGCTCTTTGTCTTCGATCTTCGCGAGGGCCGGGAGCCGCGCACTGACACGCGCCAGCGCATCGCTAGGGCCATGAAGGAATTCGCCGCAAACGCCCAGGATACCTCGCGTCCCATCCGCATCGGCATCGCCGGGCTCGGCACCGTCGGCGCCGCGCTGATCCGCATCCTCGAAGAGGATGGCGCCGCGATTGCCAAGAAACTCGGCCGTCCATTGATCGTTTCAGCGGTCTCCGCCCGCTCGCGCTCGCGCGATCGCGGCATCGATATCTCCAATATCGACTGGTACGACGACCCTGTCGCACTCGCAAAGTCCGAAGATATCGACCTTTTCGTCGAACTGATCGGTGGCGAGGACGGCCCCGCCTACGCCGCGATCACCGCCGCCCTCGAGCGCGGCTGCCCGGTCGTCACGGCCAACAAGGCGCTCCTTGCCCGGCACGGCGTAGCGCTCGCCCACATGGCCGAAAAGCACGAAGCCCAACTTGGCTTTGAGGCCGCGGTTGCTGGGGGGATCCCGGTCATCAAGACCTTGCGCGAGGGCCTGGGTTCCGCCGCGATCACGCGCGTCTACGGCATTATGAACGGCACGTGCAACTATATCCTCACCCGCATGGGCAATGAGGGTATCGACTTCGAGTCCTGCCTGAAGGACGCGCAGGAGTTGGGCTACGCCGAGGCCGATCCAACCTTTGACATCGAGGGCTTCGATACCGCCCACAAGCTGGCGATCCTCACAACCCTCTGTTTTGAAACCGAAATCGCCGCAGATCAGGTCTTCGTAGAAGGTATATCCCGCATCACCCAGGCCGATATCAAGGTCGCCGCCGACCTCGGCTACAAGATCAAGCTTTTGGGTATGGCCCGCCAGACGCCCGACGGCATCGAGCAGCGTGTCCACCCCACGCTGGTACCGGCCAAAAGCTCGATTGCGGGTGTGGATGGTGTGCTCAACGCCATCGCGCTCGAAACCAATCATGTCCAGGAACTGCTCCTTGCAGGCCCCGGCGCGGGTGGACAGGCGACTGCCGCATCGGTTCTCAGCGATATCCTCGACATCGCCCGTGGCACGCGTGTACCGCCGCTCGGTGTCCCTTCGGCGGAGCTCGCCAAATGCGAGCGCGCACCGATGCGCGTGCACGAGGGCGGATACTATATTAGGCTCAACGCCAAAGACGTGCCCGGCGCCCTCGCGGCGATCGCGACACGCATGGGAGAGAGCAACATTTCGCTTGAAAGTGTTATCCAGCGTCCGGATTTGCACGCTACAGAACCTGGCGTCGAGCCCGAATCGAGCCGGACCGTAGTGTTGATCACGCATGAGACGATTGAAAGTGCCGTGCGGGATGCCCTGGCGCGGATCGACAAGGATGGATTTATCGTGGGTCAGCCGCAGCTCATCCGCATCGAGGAGTTCTAATGCCGAAATCCAAAACTCAAGCGCCTGAAACCGAAATCGTCGATCGCAATCTGACGCTCGAGATCGCCCGGATCACCGAGCGCGCCGCAATCGCGGCCGCCGGCTGGCGCGGTAAGGGCGATGAGATGCGCGCTGACCAGGCTGCCGTCGAAGCCATGCACGAAGCGCTCAGCAGGATCGCTTTCAAGGGCAGGATCGTCATTGGCGAGGTGCGGGGTTCGGAAAAGCTGGGGCTCGATGAGGCGGTTGGAACGGGCAAGGGCTTGGAAATCGACGTCGCTGTCGACCCGCTCGAAGGCGTAACCGGCTGCGCCAAGGATCTGCCCGATGCGCTCAGCGTGCTCGCTTTCGCCGAGCGTGGTGGCCTTCTGCATATGCCCGACGCCTATATGGAAAAACTTGCCATCGGCCCAGGTTACCCCGAAGGCGTCGTGGATCTGGACAACTCTCCGCGTGAGAACATAGAGGCCTTGGCCAAGGCCAAAGGCGTACCGATGACGGACATCGTCGCTTGCGTCCTCGACCGTCCGCGCCATGCGAACCTTCTGGCCGAACTGCGCGAGATAGGCGTCGCGGTCAAACTCTTGCCGGATGGCGATATTGCTGCGGTCATCCACGCAGCCAACAGCGACGATACGGGGATCGACATCTATATGGGCTCCGGCGGCGCACCTGAAGGCGTTCTCGCCGCCGTCGCAATGCGCTGCATCGGTGGTCAGATGCAAGGTCGGCTGATCCTGGATTCGCCGGCCAAGCGCGAACAGGCGGAAAAGATCGGCATCACGGACCCGAAAGCGAAGTTCTCGGCTGAAGATATGGCACATGGTGACGTTCTGTTCGCCGCCACCGGCGTCACCAAGGGCAGCCTCCTAAACGGCGTTAAAATTCTGCCGCGCAAGATCGTGACGTCCAGTGTCGTCATGCGCTCATGGTCCAAGACAACTCGCTGGATTACCGCCGAACACCAGCGGTAGGCGGGCCGCCGACTACTATAGCTCGTAGTCCAGAACCTCGGCAGCAGCCCGCTCGGCCCGGTCGCCCGCCGCTTCGATCTCGGCCTCGCTCTGGCCGAGGGACCGTGCGGCCTGCTCGGCTGCAGCGCGCGCATTGGCGACGGCATTGGCCTTTTCAGTATCGGTCATGTTCTCGTCGCGGATTTCTTCCACACTTTGGACAATTGAGTCGATTTGCTCATCAAGTGCGCCCTGCATCGAGTCCATCTGCTCTGTGATTGACTCCATCGCGCTTTCGCTCGCATCCCGCGTCCGGCTCGCCGCATCCTCGGTTTGCTGCAAGATCGTCTCGAAGGTTTCGGCAGCCTCCTGCTCGATCTCCTGCACACTCTCTCCGATGTCCTGCGAGGGTTCGAGTTCGGTAGCGGAAGTCTCCCGTTGTGCATCGGATTCGATCGGCGGCGGACCAGCATCGGGATCGGGTATTTCAGGTGCATCGGTTGGGTTCTCGCACCCGGCGAGGGCGATGAGAGAAATTGCGGCTATGGGAAAAAGGAATTTGGCATTCATAATCAATTTAGTCCCCTGGCAATCGGGTAATGGCTTGCGTTGTCGGTTTGCGAGCAAGCCATCACCACGATAGGAGTAGGCGTACCTTTATGTACCCTGATCGGTCTACTTCCATATGAAACCTGAAATCGAGCCCTTTCTGAACGTTGCCCGATCGGTCACCGGGCGCGCCTGGATTGACCGTCTCGACCCGGCGGCGGTGCGTATGGCCGCGGCAATCGGCCAGCAAACGGAGTTGAGCGAAATCCTCGCTCGCATCGTTGCCAGCAGAGGTATAACGGTAGAATCCGCTCAAAGTTTCATCGCGCCCACGCTGCGCGACCTCATGCCCGATCCTGCAACGCTCGCCGATATGGAAAAGCTAGCAGAGCGGCTTGCCGATGCCATCGATGCGGGAGAAAAGATCGCACTTTTCGGCGATTATGACGTCGATGGAGCCAGTTCGGTGGCGCTGATGCTACGCTATCTGCGCGCCTTCGGCCTATCGCCGCTCGTTCACATCCCGGACCGGATTTTTGAAGGTTATGGCCCCAACGACGCAGCGATGGAGAATCTCGTGGCGCATGGCGCCCGCCTGATCATAACTCTCGATTGCGGCACAACCAGCCACGGGCCGATCGCCCATGCCAAAGCCAGGGACGCCGACGTCCTGGTTGTCGACCACCACCTCGCGGCCGATCATCTGCCACCTGCCGATGCCTTGGTCAATCCAAACAGACCTGACGACATTTCTGGCCTAGGCTATCTTTGCGCTGCTGGTGTCACGTTCATGGTACTCGTCGCGACCAACCGCATTCTGCGCCATCGTGGTCGCGCGGATCTCCCTGATCTTATGGCGTTTCTCGATCTCGTCGCCCTTGCAACGGTGTGCGACGTGGTTCCGCTGACCGGGCTTAACCGCGCCTTCGTCACGCGCGGGCTCGAGGTCCTGCGCCAGGGCGCCAACCCCGGCCTGCGTAGCCTTGCTATTGCGGCGCGCGTCAACGGTCCGGTCGGATGTTATCATCTGGGCTATCTGCTTGGCCCGCGCATCAACGCTGGCGGACGCATCGGCGATGCAGGGCTCGGTGCTCGCCTTCTCTCGAGCGATGACGAACATGAAGCCCTGACCATCGCCGCGCGATTGGACGAGCTCAACGCCGAACGCCAACGTATCGAGGTCGAAGCCGTCGAGCAGGCCTTCGCAACGGCTGAAATGGAGATTGGCGATGGCGAGGGGCCGCCAGTCCTTGTTACGGCATCTCCTGAATGGCACCAGGGCATCGTGGGGCTGGTTGCCGCGAGGCTCCGTGAACGTTTCGACCGCCCCGCCTTTGCCATCGCTCTTGGCCGCGATGGGAGCGGTACGGGCTCCGGCCGTTCCATGCCGCGTGTCGACCTGGGCGCTGCGGTCATTGCGGCCGTCGATGCCGGGATCATTCGTAAGGGTGGAGGCCACGCCATGGCGGCCGGCATCACCGTTGATGCGGGTCAGCTGGGGCCGTTCCGCAGCTTTATGAACGAGATGCTGGCAGAAGATGTCGTAGCCGCCCGAAAACGCAACGAGATCAAGATTGACGCAGCACTGACGGCCCGCGGCGCAACGACCGATTTCGTCCACGACGTCGAGCGCGCCGGCCCCTTCGGCGCCGGAAACGCCAATCCGGTTTTTGCCTTTCCGTCTCATCAGATCCGGTTTCCCGAAGTCGTGGGGGCAGGGGGGCACGTCCGATTCTCCGCGAATTCGGGTGATGGAGCCCGGCTCAAGGCCATCGCCTTCCGGGCAGCAGGCACGCCGTTGGGCGAAGCGCTGCTCAAGGCGAAGGACGGACAGGGCCTACACCTGTGCGGTACACTCAATATCGACCACTACCAGGGTCGCGAGACCGTACAGTTGCGTGTAATCGACGCCGCGATTCCCGGCGCCTCGGGCTGACTTAGCCTTTCGGCAGCAATCGGCGCATAAGAGCAAAAAAAATCGGGTATGGTAGCATCCGCACGAGCTTGAGCGTCAGAACGAACCGCAGCGGAAAGGCGATTTCGAAACGCCGGGAATGCAAAAGCCCATCGGCAATGCGTCGCCCTGCCTCATCCGCCTCCATCAGAAACGGCATCGGGAATGCGTTCCGCGCCGTAAACTCCGTCCTGACAAAGCCCGGTGAGATCAGCCTCACGGCAATATCGTCCCGTGCAAGTTCGGTCTTCATCGTCTGTGCCAGCGCAATAAGGGCTGCCTTGCCTGCGCTATAGGCCGCCGACCGCGGCAACCCGAAATAGCCCGCAACCGAAGCGACTATGGCAATTTCCCCGCCACCCTGGGCGCGCATTTGCGTCACCACAGGGTCGATGACGCGCATCGCGCCCAAAAGATTGGTATCGATAACCATTTCGAACGTTGCGTGGTCATAGACCGCCGTCTTGGTCACCGCTTTGGTTGCGACGGAAAACACCATAAGGTCGATTCGGCCAAGATCGGCCACGATCTGCCGTGTGACTGTAGCCGCCGCCGCTGCATCGGTAACGTCGAGCGGGTAAGGCCGCGCCCCATAACTATGGGCCAAATCCCGTAACGGTTCCATGCGCCGTCCCGAAATAGCGACGGTCCAACCCCGGTCGATGAGTTCTTTGGCGAGGGCCGCGCCGATGCCCGTGCCGCCGCCCAGGATCCATGCTATTTTAGCCATGCGATATGCTCGTAATGCGTAGACACACATAGTCTTCTGCACTCTCGTCGGGGCAGTGGACCCGATGTGGACCGGCTACCGCGATGTGAGCGGTTTGGATCGGGAACCTGCAAACCGTTGGCAGAGTTGCACCGGCAAGTCTTTAAGACGCGAAGGGGATCGACGGAAATGGACTCGCGCACCGCCATTCCAGAGAACGTGATCGTGGTACGGCTAGAAGGCAAGCTTGAGGCCAGTGAGGTCGAGCGGCTCACCTCCCAGGCCGATGCCATGCTCGCGCGCTTCGAGGAGGTCGGCGTCCTGGTCGACGCGAGCGACCTCAAAGGCGTTAGTGCAGACGCCCTGGCACGCGACATCACCTGGGAGATCAAACACATCGGTGACTGGGAGCGGTTCAGCAAGCTCGCGCTGATCGCCGAGAATGGCTTTCTCACGGCGGTTGCCAAAGCTATGGGTGCTCTCATGCCGCAGGTCGAGGTCCGCGCTTTCACACCGTCCGAGCGCGCCGCCGCTCTCGATTTCGTTTCAAGCGTACAGATCAAACCGCTCCAGCCCTAGATTTCGGCAAATTTGTCAAGGATTCGTACCCAGGAGCGGATACCGCGGTGATAGCTCTCGAGATTGTATTTCTCGTTCGGCGAATGGATGCGGTCATCGGTCTGGGCGAACCCGATCAAGAGCGAATCCATCCCCAACTTACGCTTGAAGTCCCCCACAATGGGGATCGAGCCGCCTGACCCGGCAATCGCCGCCTCGCGGTTCCATTCGTCCGTGAGCGCCGCAAGTGCCTTGGTGAGGAACGCACCATCCGCCGGGATCGTCGTCGCCGGCGAAGCGCCGTGCGACGCGAACGTCACCGAGCAGTCCGACGGCACCCGGGCTCTGACGTGCGCCCGGAAGGCTTCGCGGATTTTCTCTGGGTCCTGATTGCCGACAAGGCGGAACGAAATTTTCGCGCTCGCTTTGGATGGAATCACGGTCTTGAACCCATCTCCGGTATATCCGCCCGTAATCCCGTTGATCTCGCAGGTTGGTCGCGAGGTGATCTGTTCGAGCACGGAGCGCCCTCTCTCCCCGGCCGGCATACTGAGTCCCACATCGCTGAGGTAGGCCGCACCATCGAAGGGCAGACGCTGCCATTGTTCGGCGACATGCGCCGGCAACTCGGTCACGTCGTCATAGAACCCTGCAACTGCCACCGAGCCATCGGGATTGCGCAATGAAGCGACGATGTCGCTTAGGACCTGGATCGGATTGCGCGCCGCGCCGCCATACATCCCCGAGTGCAGGTCCCGGTTTGCAGCCGTGATTTCCACTTCTTCGCCTACGAGCCCTCGCAGCATAGTAATGATCGAAGGCGTCTCGGTGTCCCACATATCGGTGTCGCACACCAGCGCGATATCGGCTTTAAGCTCGTCAGCCGTTGCATCGAGGAACGGCCCGAGCGAAGCCGATCCTGCTTCTTCCTCCCCTTCGAAAAGCACGGTCACGTTGACGGGCAGGCTGCCTCGCACCGCCTTATAGGCCCGGCATGCCTCGATAAAGGTCATAAGCTGTCCCTTATCGTCCGACGCGCCACGTGCGAAGATCGCATTGCGTCCATTCTCTTCGCGAATCTTCGGGTCGAACGGCTCATTCTCCCAGAGCGAAAGCGGATCGACCGGCTGCACGTCATAGTGCCCATAAAACAGGACTGACGGCGCATCCTTGCCCTTCTGGTGCCCAACAACCATCGGATGCCCCTCGGTCGCCCGGACGTCTGCATCGAAGCCAAGCTCGTCGAGCTCCCGTGCCAGCCAGTCGGCGGCCTTTCGGCATTCCCCGGCATAAGCCGGTTCGGTCGAAATCGAAGCGATGCGTAAAAGCGCGAAAAGCCGCTCGACGCTTGCATCGATCTGGTCATCGACATGAGCAAGCACCGCGTCGAGCGAAGAGGTAGGGTCGGCCATGGCTATGAATTTCCGTTCAGAACAAGCGATCGGTCATGGCAGACTATCACGCAAGATCGTCACGGCGATATACGGTACGGAAAATTCACTTGGGAAGAAAATGGCGCGCCCTAGGGGAATCGAACCCCTGTTTCCGCCGTGAGAGGGCGGCGTCCTGACCGCTAGACGAAGGGCGCGGATCATATGGTTCGGGCGAAGCCCGATATATTCGGCAAGTGTTACAACCCTTGCCGTTGATTGGCAATCGAAGAACGGATTTGCCGGAGAAAATCGCTGGCGCGCCCTACGGGACTCGAACCCGTGTTTCCGCCGTGAAAGGGCGGCGTCCTAGACCGCTAGACGAAGGGCGCTAACGATGAGCGGCTGTATAGAGGGGGCTTTACGGATGCGCAATACCCCAAATTCAAAATCGTCTCTTTTTAACAGCCACTAAAGGTAACCGGCGTCGAACGCCCCTTGCGGTCGCGAACATCGATGTGGACGAAACGCTGCCCGGGATAACAGCCGAGTCCGCCCGTTAGCGAATTGCGAAAAGCATAGGCGATGAGTCGTTCTTTCTCGACGCCGGGAATGTAGATGTCTGCCGCCATGCATTTGGTGTGATAGGAGGAACTCGCGCCCCCCACCGACGCGTTGTGCCAAGGCGTCCGGTAGCCCGAGTTCATAACGATCTTTTTGCCGAAATGCCCTTCGATGTCCCAGATCAAGAGACGCAGCGCGGGCGAAAGACAGAAGGCGTTGACGTTGTCGTGGGAGACGTAGGTTCCCCAATCCGTATCTAAGCCGCGATAACCCAGCCCGCTGCCTGAGGCGAACATGGCCATGGGCACACATGCGCCCAAAAGACCGAGCATAACGATGAGACTGGCAAGAAAGCGCATAGAAACCGGCGTCCCGGGCCTCGGTGGAGGATGTCCAAACAATGCGCATAAAAATACCGGCGGTTACCTAACCGCCGGTCAACCAATGTGGTTAAGAGCACCTTAAGTGCTTTTACCAGGTGCCGGTATTTTCCATGGACACCCAAGGCTCTGCCGGAGGAAGCCTGTCGCCTTCCTGTAACAGCTCGACCGAAATCCCGTCTGGCGACTTGACGAACGCCATGTGCCCGTCACGCGGTGGCCTGTGGATGGTGTAGCCCATATCCGCAAGATGCTGGCAGAGCTTGTAAATATCTTCGACCCGGTAGGCGAGATGGCCGAAATTGCGTCCACCGGTATAGGTTTCCGGATCCCAGTTATAGGTTAGTTCAACCTGTGCTTCCTCCTGGCCTGGGGCGTTGAGGAAGATCAGCGTGAACCGCCCTTTTTCGTTGTCGATCCGTCGGGATTCGACCAGCCCCAAGCCCTCGCAATAAAAGCGCAGGCTCTCTTCGATGTCGGTCACGCGGACCATTGTGTGCAGATATTTCACGGCAGTGTGCCTCCGATTGGAGATCAAGATCGGCTGTCCGCTCGAGCCTGTCTACAAGTGTTAACAGGCCCCATGTCGCAGATGCGATGCCTTTCTAACAGAGGGATACCGCTCGCGCCAATTGCAGGGGTCGCTCAAAGAGTGGTTAATGAATGGAAACAAAATTATGAATGGTCCTTAACTTTTTCCATTGAATCGGCCAAAGTGCCACTGGTTAGTTGTTTGTAAGTACCCGCGTTGCGGGGCCGGAAGTGGCAGAGGCGTGGACGATGGGGGTAAAGGACGCATCCAGCACGGGGCAGGGGCGAGTCGATTCGCACCGTGAGGACGGTACCGAGCACAACACGGAACGGTCTCACGCGGGCGCCGAGCTGGACGTTATCGAGGTTGCCGGCACCATCAAATGGTTCGATGCCGGTAAAGGATTTGGTTTTATCATTCCCGATCAGGGTGGCGCTGACGTCCTGTTGCACGTGACATGTCTGCGTCGCGACGGCTATCAGACTGCGTATGAAGGCGCCCGCATCGTGGTCGAAGCTCTCAACCGGCCTGGCGGGTTGCAGGCTTTCCGCATTGTATCCATGGACGAATCGACCGCGCGTCACCCCGCGCAGATGCCGGCGGCACGGACTCACGTCCATGTCGAGCCGACCTCCAAGCTTGAGCGGCTGGAAGTCAAATGGTTCAACCGCGTCCGTGGCTTCGGCTTTCTGAGCGCCGGAGAAGGGCATCCAGATATCTTCATTCACATGGAGACGTTGCGCCGGTTCGGCTTTACCGAATTGCGGCCCGGTCAGATGGTCCTCGCGCGCTATGGCGATGGCCCCAAAGGCCTCATGGTCGCCGAAATCCGCCCCGACGGTTGGGGCGAAGGGCCGTCGTCTCACTAACGTTTGCTTGTTTGAGTCGGAAGGCGTGGCAGTGCAGTGCCGAATGCCCTATATGCCGAGAGAGTAATGACCACGGCCATGTCAGTCCCGAGCCGCCGTAAGATTTTCGCGTTCGTTGTGGCAGCGCTCATTGTAGCGGCCGGTATCGGCTGGATCGTGACGCAAACCTCCGCGCAAGCCTCCGAAGATACCGTGCTCATTCATACCGGCGAAGCCACGCACGCTTTCAAGGTCGAAGTCGTCGACACGGATGCCGCACGGGCACGGGGGTTGATGTTCCGGCAGGAACTCGCGCCGAACGCGGGTATGCTCTTTGATTTCCTTGCCGAACGCCCCGCATCGTTCTGGATGGAAAATACGTTCATCCCGCTCGATATGATCTTCGCCCGCGCTAATGGCGAGATCGTGCGCGTGCATGCTAATGCCATCCCGCACGACCGGACACCGATTCCCTCTGGAGAGCCGGTTCGGTTCGTTCTCGAAATACCCGGCGGTCGCGCCGCCGAGCTGGGGATCGAAGCAGGGGATACCCTCGAGCATCCCCGCGCTACTGCTGAGTAGTGTTTACCGGACCACAAGGACCGGCATCGTAGTTGACGCGAGCACTTCGCTCGTCTGACTGCCGAGCAGCATTTTGCGGATACCCCGGCGCCCGTGGGACGACATCACGATAAGGTCGCACCCCATATCCTGAGCGGTCTCGACGATCGCATCGGCGGGATAGCGGTTCTGTATATGCTTGGTTTCGTATGGAACCCCCGCGTCCTTGGCCGCGACAGCCGCGTCTTTAAGGATTTGCTCGACTGAGGCATTCATCGCCGCTTCGTAGTCGGCGATCGTTGCCGGCGAAGCGGCGGCGATCATCCCTGAAGACCAGACATCGGTAATGCTGACAATTAATGCTTTTGCGCCCACGGCCTTGGCGAGGGACAAGCCTTGCTGAAGCCCCTTATCGGCGAGTTCGGAGCCATCTGTCGCAATAAGTATATGCTTATACATTCGATACTCTCCCCGTTGTCAGGCAAATGCTAATCGCTGACATCCCGTTGCATATTGACCGAAATCAAATGGGAGCATCACTCGATAGGGGGCTTGGTTCCCCGCAACTTTTTGATGACGCCGCGCCGGGTTTTGGCATCGGTTCTTTTCCGTTTGGCGGAAAGTGACGGGCGCGTAGGGACGCGTTTTTTCGGTGGAGTGGCCGCACGACGCAAAAGGGTAATGAGTCGATCTACGGCGTCTTCGCGATTGCGCTCTTGCGTACGATGGGTCGACGCGGTGATGACGATTTCGCCCTGCGTCGTCAGTCGCGCGCCGGCGATCTTGGCTGCGCGCGCCTTGACAGCTTGGGGCAGGGCGGGGGAACCGGAAAGGTCGAACCGCAACTGCGCTGCCGTAGCAACCTTGTTGACGTTTTGCCCGCCGGGCCCCGATGCGCGAACAAAAGTAAAGCTGAGTTCAGACGGATCAAGCCAAAGTGTATCGGTAATGCGGTAGCGTCCGGTCATCCCGCCGGCTCCGGTGTGTGAGACTGGCGACCCCGGCAGGATTCGAACCTGCGACCAATAGCTTAGAAGGCTACTGCTCTATCCAGCTGAGCTACGGGGCCATCGCGGGTCATCTAACCCAATTTGCCAGCTTTGTCAGGATAGGACCTGTCAACACTTATGGATAGGGGGTTGATTTTGCATAAATCGTTCAATGCCAAACGTTTCGAGCAGGGCGGGGCTATCGCCCGTGCTGTTCGAAACGCGCCGGCAGTGGGCGATTTATGCAAAACCCTCCGGGCGGGTTATAGTTCGGCCCCTTGTCGCGAAAAATCCCGCTTGTGGACATTGGTCCACGGCACGTGATTTTCCACGAAAGGTTCTCGGACTATGACCCGTCAAACCCCTATTCATAATCGATGCTAGGTCCTGAGTTTGCCGACAACGGCCAAATGCCTGCTTGACTTTGCGCCGGATCGCGCCGATATGAACGCAGCTGCCGCATGGCCGCCGCGTGAGCGGCCCGCACCGGCGACCGGTATTCGGTCTGCTCTGTACGATACTTCAGGTGTTCCGGCGCTCATTTCCAATAGTTCCCACATCACGCGGGGTTCTGACGCTTCTGACGCTTGGCTAGGCAATAAGGCCTCTGAGCGCGTTCAGAATCGAAAACCGCAACATAGGTCCGATACGCTCGATGCGTTTCGGATCCCATGTCTGTTTGTCTCGGGCGCGCGCAAAGCCGCGCCTGAAAAAAGGTAGTCCATTTGACTCAATTTCTTCCCCTCGGCCTCAATCCGGCCCTCGTCAAAGCGCTCGATTCACTCGGCTTTGACACCCCAACGCCGATCCAGGCCCAGGCTATCCCCCAAGTGCTCGCCGGCCGCGATATCATGGGCCTCGCCCAAACCGGCACCGGCAAGACCGCCGCGTTCGGCCTCCCGCTCGTCCATCACCTCATGGCCATCCCGGGCAAGCCTGCGCCCAAGACCATCAAGTCGCTCATACTGGCGCCAACCCGCGAACTGGTGAACCAGATCGCCGTCAACCTTCGCGGCTTTACAAAGAGCACGCCTATCAAGGTCAATTGTGTGGTCGGCGGCATGTCTATCCAGGCTCAGGTCAAGGCGCTTGCCCATGGCAGCGACATTCTCGTAGCCACTCCGGGGCGCCTGCTCGATCTCGTCAAGCGCCAGGCCGTTCGGCTGGACTCTGCAAAATTCCTTGTCCTCGACGAAGCCGACCAGATGCTTGACCTGGGCTTCATCCACGCCCTCCGCGAAATTGCGCGTCTCGTCGGCGAACCGCGCCAAACCCTGCTTTTTTCGGCGACCATGCCCAGGCAAATGGCTGAAATCGCTTCCACCTATCTCACCAATCCGGTGCGGATCGAGGTTGCCACGCCGGGCAAAGCCGCGGACAAGATCAGCCAGTCGGTCCACTACATCGATGCAAAGACGAAACCGGAGCTGCTTGCCTCGCTGATCGGTGATGCATCCGATTCGCTCTCGCTCGTCTTCACACGGACGAAGCATGGTGCCGAAAAGCTCGCGAAATTCCTTCAGGGTGCGGGATTCGCCGTCGGCTCTATCCACGGCAACAAGAGCCAGAGCCAGCGCGAGCGTACACTCAAGGCCTTCCGCAACGGCACCATCCGCGTCCTCGTGGCAACCGACGTTGCCGCGCGTGGCATCGATATCCCTGGTGTCAGCCATGTCTACAACTTCGAACTGCCCGAGGTTGCCGAGAATTACGTGCACCGTATTGGCCGTACCGCCCGCGCTGGCGCCGAGGGTGAAGCCGTTGCGCTGTGTGCACCTGCTGAATTTGCGCTATTGCGCGCGGTTGAAAAACTGATGGGCATAACTGTCGACACTGCCAGCGGTGAACGCCCGGAACATGCGCCGCGCTTCGAACGTCCGGGCGGCAAGAAACAGGGGCCGCGCGGCAAAGCCGGGCAGGGCAAGTCTGCCAAGGCCAAGCGCGTCGATACGCAGAAAGCCACGCCTGTGCGTGCTAAAAAAAGTCGGGGCAAGCGCGCGCGCTACGCCGCATAGAGCGCGCCGCTTTTCAGTTCGGACGCGCGATAAGATAAAGAATTTGAGTGTGTCGCACCGAATGCAACTCGGTGCGACATGCGCTCACCGTCTTCTTCACGGCGATTGCCGACGACAAAGGACGCGCCTCGGTCTGGGGCGCGTCTTTTTTATTTGAGCTGTGGGTAATGTCATCTAAGCTCGGTTTATGGCGTGTTTGAGAGTGCGCTGCGGGCAGGGACTGAGCGTCATCTACGACTTTTGTCGCATTGGCCCTTGACAGCAATTGCACAAACGCGGGAAGGTGATGAAATCGATTGCACCAAGCGATAGTGCTGAGATGTAATCGATTACATTTTGTTGCTGGAGGAGAGTGCGTAAGTATAGCGCAACCGGCGCAAAATGTGAGGAGACGGGGCCGTTGGCCCCTTGGAACCCTTTGGGAGGAAGACAATGAATCGTTATGTGCTGGCGGGTGCCGTTTCGGCAGCCGCGCTTATGGGTGCGATTGCGCCGAGCCAGGCTGCCGAGGTGGAGGTTATCCACTGGTGGACGTCCGGCGGCGAGCAGGCGGCCGTTTCCGTATTCGCGCAGGAATTCGACGCTCTGGGCGAGCATAGCTGGATCGATACTGCCATTGCCGGTGGCGATAACGCGCGTTCCGCAACGCTGCAGCGTGTCCTTGGCGGTGACGCGCCCGGTGCCGCGCAGTTCAACATTTCCCGTCAGTTCGAAGAGCTCGCCGAAGCCGGCCTGTTGCTCGACCTGACCGACCTTGCCGAGGAAGAAGGCTGGCGCGACTTCATCCGTCCCGACGCCATTCTCGACGTCTGCGAATTCGAGGGCCGTATCTATTGTGTTCCAGTCAACATTCACTCCTGGCAGTGGGCTTGGGCATCCATCCCTGCGTTCGAGGCCGCCGGTCTTGAACCCCCGACCAATATCGCCGAGTTCCGCGATCAGGTTCCGGCGCTCCTGGACGCGGACATCATCCCGTTGGCTATTGGTGGTGAAACCTGGCAACATTCCGGTGCCCTCGGCGTTGTGATGCTTTCTGTCATCGGTATTGACGGGCATTACCGGCTCTATCGCGACCGCGATGCCGAGTTTGCGCGTGGTCCCGAAGTCGCCGAAGCGCTCCAGATCTGGCGTGATATTACGGCCAATATCGATGACGGTGCGGCCAACCGTAACTGGAACGACACGACCAATCTCGTGATCCAGGACGAAGCCGCTCTGCAGATCATGGGCGACTGGGCTCGTGGCGAGTTCGCCGTGGCCGGCGAAGTTGCCGGTGAAGACTATGAATGTATCGCTGGCCCGTCCGAGGATCCATACCTCGATACTGGCGGCGACGTCTTCATCTTCCCCAAGCAGGATGACCCCGAAGTCGAAGCCGCTCAGCTCCAGATGGCGTCGATGATGGTCAACCCGCGCGTCCAGGCGCTGTTCAACAACGCCAAGGGCTCGCTGCCCGTCCGTGACGACGTCGATATGTCGCTCGCTGACTCGTGCATGCTCAAGGGCATCGAGATCCTGAAGAACCCTGATCGCGTGTTCCAAGGCACGGGTATCTTCTTTACGCAGGACGACCAAGGGCGCCTAGACGATCTTTGGGCCGAATTCTCCTTCAATCGCGACATGACGATTGAAGAGGCCCAGGAACGCTTCGCAAACATCATCGAAACCGCCGCCGAATAATTCGGTTCGGCATTCGATTAAGGTGCGGTGCGGCTCAAGCCGCACCGCACCCAGGTGTAATCGGGGCTACGGGACTCTCCCTAAGCCCACAATGCGAGAGCGAGCCATGGCCAAGCGTCGCAGATATGCCAACCCGATGGCGCTGCTCGGGCTCAGCCCGATGATTGCAACTGCCGTCGGCGTTTTTGTCATCTGTATTATCTATTCCATCGTCCTGTCCTTCACCAATTCTCGTCTGCTTCCTAGCTTCGATTTCATTGGATGGCAGCAGTATGAGCGCCTCTGGACCACCCAGCGCTGGCTGGTGTCGGTGCGCAACATCTGGCTCTTCGGCGTTCTGTCGATCGGCTTCAACATGATCTTCGGTTATCTCTTGGCCGTCTTCATGGACCAGAGGATCAAGGCCGAGGACACCTTCAGGACGATCTTTCTCTACCCCTTTGCCATGTCGCTCGTGGTGACCGGCCTCGTATGGCAGTGGATCATGGACCCCAATCTCGGGCTCCAGGCCGCGATGAACAATTTCGGCTTTGAAAACTTCCGCTTCTCGCCGCTTACCAATGAAACAACCGCAATTTACGGTGTCATCGTCGCCGGTGTCTGGAACGGCGTCGGCGTGACCATGGCGATCCTGCTCGCCGGGCTGCGCGGCGTCGACGAGGAGGTCTGGAAGGCCGCCCGCGTTGACGGCATCCCGCCGTGGAAAACCTATCTCTTCATCGTACTGCCCATGATGCGCGGCGCGTTCGTCACGGCGTTCGTCCTGCAATGCGTTGGCGTGGTGCGGGTTTTCGATCTCATCATCGCCATGACCCAGGGCGGACCGGGCATTGCAACCCAAATGCCGGCAGTCTTCGTGATCCAGCATATCACCGGCCGGTCCAATGTCGGGCTCGGCATGGCGGCAGCCGCCATGATGCTGCTGCCGATCATGATCCTGGTCGGCCTTCAGCAATTCTTCGCCTGGCGTAGCCGGCGGAAATCTGTGAGCGCTACGACCGTAGCCGAAGCGCTGCCGCAGGGTCAGGGAGTTGCCGCGAAATGACCGACACGACAGTTTCCACCACCAGCGCCGGTGCCCAGTCGCGCGTCGAGCCAATTGGCCCCAAACCCGCGCGCATCACGCTTTCGCGGATCGGCGTCTATGCGTTCCTCATCATTGCGGCGATCTACTTCTTGTTGCCGCTTTGGGTGATGATTGTCACCTCGCTCAAGACAATGCCCGAAATTCGCTTGGGCAATCTGTTCAATTGGCCGCAGGAACTCACCTTCGAGCCCTGGATCAAAGCCTGGGCGACCGCATGTACGGGCCGTGATTGCAACGGCCTGAGCCCAGGCTTCTGGAACTCGGTCAAAATCACGCTGCCGGGGGTTGCCATCTCGATCCTGATCGCGGCCATCAACGGCTATGCGCTCAGCTTCTGGAAGTTCAAGGGATCGGAAGTCTTCTTCGGCATCCTGATGTTCGGCGCCTTCGTGCCCTATCAGGTGGTGATCTATCCGCTCATCATCTTCATGCGCGAACTCGGGCTGTTTGCAACTCTGCCTGGCATCATCATCGTACACACCATCTTCGGCATGCCGATCCTGACACTCCTGTACCGCAACTTCTTCGCCTCACTCCCCGAAGAACTCTTCAAGGCCGCGCGTATCGACGGAGCAGGGTTCTGGCAGATCTTCTTCAGGATCATGGTGCCCATGGCCGTGCCCATCACCATCGTTGCGGTCATCCTGCAGACTACGGGCATATGGAACGACTTCCTGTTCGGCACAGTCTTCGCCGGACGTCCCAACATGCCTATGACCGTGCAGCTCAACAATATCGTCACGACGACCACTGGTACCCGGGAGTACAACGTCAACATGGCCGCCACCATCCTTGCGGCAGCCGTCCCTCTGGCGGTCTACTTCATCTCCGGTAAATGGTTCGTCCGCGGCATCGCCGCCGGTGCTGTGAAAGGATAAATGCAATGGAACCAAGCGTTTCGGTAAAAGACCTCTCATTGAGCTTTGGGCACGTCAATGTGCTCCAGTCGATGAATCTCGATATCGCACCGGGCGAATTTCTGGTCCTGCTCGGCCCCTCAGGCTGCGGCAAGTCCACGCTTTTGAACTGCATTGCCGGACTTCTGGATGTGACCGGCGGCCAGATCTTCATCTCCGGCAAGAACGTCACCTGGGAAGAGCCCAAGGATCGCGGCATCGGCATGGTGTTCCAGTCCTACGCGCTTTACCCGCAGATGTCGGTGCGCAAGAACCTTTCCTTCGGCCTGCAGGTTGCCGGCTTCAAGAAGGACGAAATCGAGAAGCGCGTCGCGCACGCGGCGGAAATCCTACAGATCGAACCGCTGCTCGATCGCAAGCCCGCCAACCTCTCCGGCGGTCAGCGTCAGCGCGTGGCCATCGGCCGGGCGCTGGTGCGCGATGTGGACGTGTTCCTCTTCGATGAGCCGCTCTCGAACCTCGACGCCAAGCTCCGTTCGGACTTGCGCGTCGAGATCAAGCGCCTGCATCACCGGCTCAAGAACACCATGATCTACGTGACCCACGATCAGGTCGAGGCGATGACTCTCGCCGACCGGATCGCGATCATGAAGGGTGGGGTTATCCAGCAACTCGCCGACCCACACACGATCTATAATAAACCCGTCAACCTTTTCGTGGCCGGCTTCATCGGCTCGCCTTCGATGAACTTCATCGAAGGCGAGCTGGCCGGCGGCATGATCAAGGCCGGGTCGACCGAGATCGGTATTGCGCGCTACGAGTTCGAGCCGGGCAACCAGCATGCCTCCGGTGACGTCATTCTCGGCGTCCGCCCCGAACACGTTGCGATTGGCGAAGCGGCGGTGAGCCAGCCTGTTCAATTCGAGGCGGAGGTTGAAATCATCGAACCGATGGGTTCGGACACCGTGGGGTGGACGACGCTCGCCGGCCAGACCTTCAAATTCCGCTGCGATTCCGAAGTGCCGCTCGCCGAAGGACAGAAAGTCAAACTCGGCTTCGATCCGGTACGCGCTTCGATATTCGACGCAAAAACCAGCACACGCATCTAACGGACCATACAAAATGACCGACTTTTCGTTCCAGCTCTATAGCGCGCGGAACTTCCCGCCGCTCGCCTATGTCTTCGAGCTGCTTGCGCGGCTGGGCTACAAGAGCGTGGAGGGCTTCGGCGGGCTTTACGACAAGGCCGACGAGATCAAGGACCTGCTCGCAAAGAACAATCTCACCATGCCGACGGGGCACTTCGGGCTCGATCAGCTCCAGGATAAAGCCACCGCCGTCAAAACGGCGCGCACCCTGGGTGTGGAAACCCTGTTCTGCCCGGCCATCCCACGCCCGCTCTGGGAGCAGGAGGAGGACGCCTGGAAAGCGCTCGCCGAGGAGCTTGCATCGCTCGGTGAGTTCTACAAAGCCGAAGGCTTCGGCTTTGGCTGGCACAACCACCACTTCGAGTTCTGGCCGACCGCGAGCGGCGAATTGCCGATGAATATCCTCCTCGAAGGTGCGCCGGACATCGATTGGGAAATGGACGTCGCCTGGGTCGTCCGGGGCGAAAACGATCCCAAAGCCTGGCTCGAAAAATATGGCGGCCGCATCGTCGCGGTCCACGTCAAGGACATCGCACCCGAAGGCGAGGCAAAGGACGAAGACGGCTGGGCGGATGTCGGGCAGGGCACTATGAATTGGGTGACGCTTTTGCCGCTCATCAAGGAAAAAACCAAGGCACGGCACTTCGTGATGGAGCACGACAATCCATCCGATCTCGAACGCTTTGCCTCGCGGTCGATCACCGCAGCCAAAACCTATTAGGACGGTTCATCATGGCAAAGACTTATGGCGTCGGCATTATGGGCGCCGGCAATATTTCCACGGCCTATCTTAAGCTCGCGCCGCTTTTTAAAGGCATCGAAGTCCGCGCCGTCGCCGATATCGTTCCGGCTGCCGCGAAAGCACGCGCCGAGGAGTTCGGCGTCGCCGCGCAGACGCCCGATCAATTGCTCGCCAACAGCGAACTCGACGTTATCGTCAACCTGACGATTCCCGAGGCGCATTACGGGGTGACCAAGGAGATCGTCCACGCGGGCAAGCACGCTTATTCTGAAAAGCCCTTTGTCCTGTCGGTCGATGACGGCAAGGCGCTGCGGACGCTCGCCGAGGAGAAGGGCGTTACGGTCGGTTCGGCCCCCGATACCTTCTTGGGCGGCGCCCACCAGCAGGCGCGTGCCCTGATCGACGAAGGCGCGATCGGCCGCATCGTTTCGGGGACTTGCCATGTGATGAGCTACGGCCTCGAGCACTGGCACCCCAATCCGGACTTCTTTTTCAAGCCCGGTGCCGGCCCGGTGCTCGATATCGGGCCCTATTACGTGACGAACCTCATCAACCTCGTCGGCCCGGTCAAACGCGTGACGGCGATGTCCGCGACCCCGCGCGACAAGCGCCTGATCAGCAGCGAACCGCGTAAAGGCGAGTACGTCACGGTTGAAACGCCGACGACGATCCATGCGATCCTGGAATTCGAAAACGGCGCCGTCATCACGCTGGGTGCTTCATGGGACGTCGAAGCCCATGAGCATCGCAACATGGAACTCTATGGCACCGATGCGAGCCTCTTCGTTCCTGATCCGAACTTCTTCGGCGGCGACCTCATCAAGGCGACCCGCGACGGCGGGCGCGAAACGCTAACGCCTTGGGAGCATCCGCTAGGCGTCGCCAATTGGGACCGCCCGAATGGCCCCGCCTTCGCGAACTACCGCACTGCGGGACTGGCCGACATGATGCAGGCGGTCGACCAGGGTAGGCCTGCCCGTTGCTCGCTCGATGTCGCCCTCCACGCGGTCGATGTGATGACTTCGATCCTACGTGCCGGCGAAACTGGCAATGCGGTCGATCTGACAACGACCTGCGAACGGCCGCTGGCGCTGGGCCCGAACGAAGCGAGGGCGCTTCTGGCTTAGAGCGGGATGCGAAAAAGCGGGAACCGGTTTTCGCGAAAATCCCACGGCAACAAAACCGTAGGCTGGATCGGAGCGCTTGACGAAACATTTAGCGACGCATGAGAGGATTGTGCGTCGCGATTTTATATCATTGCTATGCAAAGCATTGCGTACCGGACACGCTTGACAGAAAACAGCACGCAACTATCCTGTAAACGTTTACGGTTGATGTACGTGCATCAGGATGCATGCGAAAGCCGAACAGCATAACGCGGAGGAGCCAAATGCAGACGATCAAGGGACCGGCGATTTTTCTCGCGCAGTTCGCCGGGGACACGCCGCCATTCAATTCGCTCGACGCCATTTGCGAATGGGCTGCAGGGCTCGGTTACAAGGGCGTGCAGATTCCGAGCTGGGTTGCCGATTTCATCGATCTCGAGAAGGCCGCCAGCTCGAAGGATTATTGCGACGAGCTCAAAGGCATCGCCGGCAAGCATGGCATCACCATCACCGAACTCTCGACCCATCTGCAGGGCCAACTTGTCGCCGTTCACCCGGCTTATGACGTCGCCTTTGACGGCTTTGCGGCGCCTGAAGTCCGAGGTAACCCTAAAGCCCGTCAGGAATGGGCCGTTGGCCAGCTCATGATGGCCGCCAAGGCCTCGCAGAACCTTGGGATCACCGAGCATGCTACCTTCTCGGGTGCGCTGGCCTGGCCTTATGTCTATCCTTGGCCGCAGCGCCCGGCGGGCCTTGTCGAGGAAGCCTTCGACGAACTTGCCCGCCGCTGGACGCCCATCCTCAATGTCTTCGATGAGGCTGGAGTGGACCTATGCTATGAAATCCACCCGGGCGAAGATCTCCACGACGGCGTCAGCTACGAAATGTTCCTTGAGCGTGTAAACAACCACGCTCGCGCCAACCTGCTCTATGACCCGAGCCACTTCGTACTCCAGCAGCTCGATTACATCGATTACATCGACATCTACAAAGACCGGATCAAGATGTTCCACGTCAAGGATGCCGAGTTCAACCCGACGGGGCGTCAGGGCGTCTATGGTGGCTACCAGAGTTGGGTCGACAGGGCAGGGCGCTTCCGCTCGCTTGGCGATGGCCAGGTTGACTTCGCGGCCATCTTCTCCAAGCTGGCTGCATATGACTTCAAGGGCTGGGCCGTGCTCGAATGGGAGTGCGCGCTCAAGCACCCAGAGGATGGTGCGCGTGAGGGTGCACAATTCATCGCCGAACACATCATCCGGGTGACGGAGAAGGCTTTCGACGACTTCGCCGGTGGCGGTACGGACAAGGCAGCCAACCGCAAGATGCTGGGACTCGATTAAGGAGCGTTTTCAGAAAAAAGCATGTCCTCGGACGCGATCCGGGGATGCATGCCACTTTTTCGGTTCGATCCGAAGGGTCATGAAAGCGAATACGCGATCACATAACAATTTGAAACTTCCATTCCGATGGCATCGCGATGGAAGTTTAAGGAGAAGACGAATATGTCAGAACAAGGAGACCGCCCGATCCGCCTCGGCATGGTCGGCGGCGGCACCGGTGCCTTCATCGGCTACGTCCACCGGTTGGCTTCGCGCCTTGATGGCGACTTTCAGCTCGTTGCCGGCGCACTGTCCTCTCGCCCCGAGGTGGCCAAAGAGAGCGGGCGCAATTTCGGCCTGGCCGAGGACCGCATCTACACCGACTTCAACGAGATGGCCAAAGCCGAAGCCGCCCGCGCTGATGGCATTGAAGCTGTATCGATCGTGACGCCGAACCACATGCATTTCGCTCCGGCCAAGGCTTTCCTTGAAGCGGGTATCCACGTCATCTGTGATAAACCATTGACCGCTTCACTCGAGGACGCCTATGCGCTCGCGAAGATTCAGCCCAAAAACGGCGCGAAGTTCCTGCTTACCCACAACTACACAGGGTACCCACTAATCCGGCAGGCCCGTGAACTCGTTCAGTCAGGCGCTCTGGGCAAGCTGCGCGTCGTACAGGTCGAATATGCCCAGGACTGGCTGGCCGCCGAAGCCGATGAAGAGAACAAGCAGGCTGCCTGGCGCACCGATCCAGCCAAATCAGGCGCAGGCGGCGCTATCGGCGATATCGGCACCCACGCCTACAACCTGGCCCGTTTCGTCACCGGTTTGAAGACTGAGGCAGTGGCGGCCGACCTTACGGCCTTCGTTCCGGGCCGCAAGCTCGACGACAACGTCCACGTCATGCTGCGTTTCGAAGGCGGTGCCAAGGGCATGCTTTGGGCCAGCCAGGTTGCTATCGGTAACGAGAACGGACTCAAGCTGCGGGTCTATGGCGACAAGGGCGGCCTTGAATGGGAACAGGAGAACCCCAATGCCATGTGGTTCACCGAATTCGGCAAACCCCGCCAGCGCCTGACACGCGGCGGTGCCATTGACGGTGAACCCGCGAGTGCCATGGGCATCCGCATCCCCGGCGGCCATCCTGAAGGCTATCTCGAGGCCTTCGGTACGCTCTACAGCCAGTTCGCCGCCGTCATTCGTGGTAAGGGGCAGGCGTACGAACCGTTGCTGCCTTCGCTCGCCGACGGTGTCGAGGGGCTGGAGTTCATCATGGCCTCGGTCAAGTCCAGCCAGGACGACAGCCGCTGGACAGCTTTGGGGGCGTAAGGATTATTCGGCAACCGCAGGCTGTGCCTCGGCGCTCGCCTGCGGTTCCTGCTTTTCGGGCGTGCCCAAGCGCACATCCTTCATCATGAGTGCGCAAACCAGGCCCGCCGCAAGCATTGCCGCACCAAAATAGAAGAGTGTCCCGAATGCGCCGGAGAAGGTTTCGACAACTTCGGCGGCTGCGGCGGGAGGCAGGGTCGCGATGACATCCGGCGTCATATCCGTCATCGTTCTTTCGTTCATCGTCGTCAGCGTTTGGGGGCTCAAGACCGCCTGACCCCGCGTCAGCGCCGCTGTGAGCAATCCGCCATTTGCCGCCAGTCCGAGCGAGGCGCCGACCATCCGCGCAAGCGTCAATGCACCAGTCGCCGCGCCCACGTCACGATGCGGAGCGGCCGCTTGCACGGCTACCATAAGCGTCTGCATTTGCAGCCCGATACTGATCGAGAACAGGAACATCAGTCCGCCGATGAACCACACAGGCGTGCCCGCATGCACGGTCGCAAAGACCAACAGAACGGCAATGCCGAGCGCCATCGAGATCACCGGGTAGATCTTGTACCGCCCGCTCCGCGCCACCAGATATCCGCTGCCAATCGAAGCCACGAGCGAGCCCACGGAAGCCGGCAGGAACAGGAGCCCTGCCAAAGCCGGAGGCAACCCCGTCACTGTCTGTAAGAAAAGCGCGAAATAGTTGAGCATTCCGAGCGTCGTAACACCTGCCAAAACGGATATGATCAGCGTCAAGGAGATCGTCGAATCGGCAAATAACCGAAGCGGAATGATCGGCTCGACCGCCCGCCGCTCGACAAGCACAAAGCCTGTAGCGGATAGAACGACGAGAACCGGCAAAACATAGCCCATCGCGCCGCCATAGCCGTTGCCGACAACCTCTTCTGCCCAGAAAACCGCCAATGTCACGGCAGCGGCAAGCAGAAATCCGCCGATGTAATCGATTTTTGGGCTGCGCCCGGTCTCAAAACGCGGCATGGCGATGACGACGACCGCAATCACCGCGATGCCAATCGGCAGATTGACGAGAAAGACGAACGGCCATCCGATTGCTTGGCTGATAACTCCACCGGCAACCGGGCCTACCAAGTTTGACAGCGTAAACGCCGCAGCGGTGAACCCCTGATATTTAGCCCGCTCGCGCGGTTCGAATAGGTCTGCGATAACTGCAAAGGCCGAGGTCATGAGCCCACCGCCGCCAATGCCTTGCAGGACGCGCGCAGCGATCAGCGCCTCCATCGACCAGGCTAGCCCGCATGCGAGAGATCCAAGCACAAACAGAATGATCGCCGCCATGAAAACCGGTTTGCGGCCGAAAAGATCGCCGAGCTTGCCATAAAATGGTGTAACGGATGCGGTTGCAAGGAGATAGGCGGCGCCAACCCAGCCGAACAATTCGAGTTTGCCCAGGTCTGCGGCAATTGTCGGCAACGCAGTTGCAATGATTTGCGCATCGAGCGTGGCCATGAACAGGCCAAACAGAACGGCAAGATAGATTGTCAGCTTCCGGGTAGGGGAAAGGGAAGCGCCAACGGGCGTATCGATCATTGCAAAGGCCTCGTGCTGGTGTCTTGCCTCGCCGTGAAGGGCGGGGTGCCCAACATTCCCCCTCCGTCATCACCCGGACAAGCCGGGTGATGACGGAGGGGGAAGCAAAGACCAAACCATCAATTCCAGTAAGGCGGGACCCTAATGCCGCTTCAATGGGTCCAGGGTGCCTTGCGGTCGAATCGGAAATTGTCCGAATAGGCAACTTTCTTGATCGAAGGCTCCTGTACCGGCTGAACGACGTAAGGAATACCCTCACGCACGGCATAAGCTTCAGCTTCTTCGAGAGTTTCGAAGCGCAGCTTGATTTGCTGCTTCATGTCGCCTGACGAGGTGTACCCCATGAGCGGATCGATCGACCGTGGCTGTTCGGGCTCGAACTCCAGCACCCACTCATGCGTCCTGGCCTTGCCGGACTGCATGGCGTTACGGGCGGGGCGATAGATGCGTGCGACCATAGCGTATATTCCTGTCTGGCTCCGCACGCCCTCCTGCGAGAGGGGTGCTGCTTAATGGCTGGTCGGGGCAGCAAGATTCGAACTTGCGACCCCCGGTTCCCAAAACCGGTGCTCTACCAGGCTGAGCTATACCCCGACATGGCCATGCCGATCCGATACACATTCTTTCTTGTTCCGGCAAGTCATGATACCGGACCACCCAACGACATTTCTGAGGCGATCTGCCCGTGCTTAACGAAGACAGTTTGACAATGCGCGTCTGGCGCAATCTGCGCGCGCGCAACTCCAGGCGCCGCCTTCTGGTACTTTGGCCGATGGCCGGCCTGCTGACTCTCCTGCTCGTCGCCATCCTGTTCGACCGTGACGTCAGCCTTGCGCTTCAGAGCTGGCCTGGGTACGAGCGCGCTTTTTTCGCATTCATCACGGATTTCGGCACCTCAGGCTGGATTCTTTACCCTACGCTTTTGGGCATGCTCGTCGGACAGGGGGGGACTTATTTGCCACTGACCTATAGTTGGCGCTGGGCAGCGCGTTCACTTGCCGGCACATCGTTTTACATCTTCGCAAGCGTGGGCATTAGTGGGCTCGTTACCGTTGTATTAAAGCGTCTGATCGGTCGGGGCCGACCGCTCTATCTCGACGATTACGGCGTTCTCTACTTCGATCCATTGCAGATTCTCGACTGGCGCCTCCACAGCTTCCCGTCTGGCCATGCGACGACTGCGATGGCTTTTTCGGTCGTCCTGTTTACGATTCTCAACGGCCGGTATCGTATTGCTGTCTTCGGTACGGGGCTCGCCATCGGCCTCAGCCGCATCGTCGTTGGCGACCATTACCTTTCGGACGTTATTGGTGGCACGGTCGTCGGCACGCTGACGGCCATCGTCATCCGCGACTTCTTTGCAACGCGCAATTGGTCGATGCGGTTCAAAGACGGGCAGATTCGCTTCCGCATATACACAGGCTTTCTTCCGCTTCTGCGCAAGATACGCCGAGGTCACATCCCGGTTGCCTTGAAATAGCGCGCAAGCCCCGCCGCAAGGTCGGATTTTAGACCTTCCATATCCTCGAACCCGACATGGATTCTGAACAGGTTGCCCGCTTCGCGCCAGGGTACGGCAGTGCGGATTTTGTCCGGTTTGGCGGGTAGGATGAGGCTTTCGAAGCCACCCCACGAGTAACCCATTCCGAACAGTGTAAGATCGTCGACAAAAGCCGCGATTGCAGCACGCGGAGCAGGGGGCAGGACAAATGAGAACAAGCTGCCCGAGCCGGAAAAGTCCCTTTTAAAAAGAGCATGATCCGGATGCGAGGAGAGAGCGGGATGCAGCACCGCCAATACACCCTCTTGCGCATCAAGCCACCCGGCCAATTCCATTGCCCGATCCCGATGCTCGGCCATACGCACGGCAAGCGTCCGCATACCGCGTGTGGTGAGATAGCTATCGTCGGGTGAAGCCGTGATACCAAGGCTTCTGTGCGTTTTCTTGAGGTCGGGCAGCGCGCGTGCGTTGGCCGAAACAGTTCCCATCATTACATCCGAATGTCCGACAAACATCTTGGTGCCCGAATGAATAACGATGTCGGCGCCAAGTGCGAGCGGCCGGCAGAAAAGCGGTGTCGCCCAGCTGTTGTCGACTAATGTGACGATATCCATTCCACGTAGCGCGTTGGTGATCGCGGGAATGTCCTGGAGTTCGAAGGTCAGCGATCCAGGGCTTTCGAGAAAGACTGCCCGTGTAGTATCGCTCACGATATTGGCGATCTCCGCGCCGATGCGGGGATCGAAATATCGTGCCGAAATGCCAAGTCGCGCCAGTACGCTATCGGCCAAATCGCGGGTTGGTTGATAAACGCTGTCTGTAATGAGCACTTCGTCACCTGCCGACAGGCAGCTCAAAAGCGCGGTTGAAATCGCGGCGACGCCTGAAGGCGCAAGAACGGTCCCCTCAGCGCCTTCGAGCTCGGAGATAATGTCTTCAAGCCCGGTGGTCAGCGGCGTGCCCTGCCGGCCGTATCGGTAGCGTATCGTGTGATCCTCGAGCGCATCCAATGTCTCGAAAATAACCGTGCTGCCCCGATAGACAGGTGTGTTGACGAAGCCGGCGTGTTGCGCCGGCTTGCGGCCGGCATGAGTCAGGAGGGTTTCGATGCCGGCGGGAAAGGGCGGCTTTTCTGAAGAATTGGGCATGAGGAGCGCGAACCTGGAAGAAAATAGGTCAATATTGCTGCTGCGTAATTAGGCAGGCTTGGGGATGTGACTATTGTCGTAGCGTTTTTGCCTTGACGCCAGCGTCAAAACCGGGCTTCGATGCTGAACGACCGATGGTCCGATGGCAATAGGACTGGAGGTTATCCGCGTCAAATGCGGAAAACGGCCGGGGTAAACTGACCCGCGGCCGTATCCAATTCAAGGGTTAGGAAACAAAGGCAAACTTATGAAAAAGCAACTGTTCACTTTCGCAGTGGCAGCCGCCATGGCGACTGCGTCGTCCGTGGCTTTTGGCCAGACGCTCGATGAAGTTATGGAGCGTGGCTATCTCCAGTGCGGCGTGACCGAAGGCGTTCCGGGCTTTTCGTTCCCCGACGAAAACAACAACTGGACCGGCCTTGACGTCGACTATTGTCGTGCCATGGCTGCGGCGATCTTTGATGATCCTGATGCCGTGCGCTACACGCCTCTGACGTCGTCCTCGCGCTTCGAGAGCCTTGGCAATGGCAACATCGACGTGCTGTCGCGTACTACGACCTGGACTATGACCCGCGACACAGACCTCGGCCTCAGCTTTGCTGGCGTCATGTTCTACGACGGGCAGGGCTTCCTGATTCGTGAGGATTTGGGTGTAACGTCCGCTTTGGAGCTTTCCGGCGCCGCAGTCTGCGTTGAGTCCGGTACAACGACCGAACTCAACCTCGCCGACTACTTCGCCGCCAACGGCATGGACCTGTCCAACGCGGTCGTGTTCGTCAATCAGGACGAAGTGGTACAGGCCTTCATCGACGGCCGGTGTGATGTGTATACGACCGACAGCTCCGCGCTTGCCGCGGAACGCAGCCGGTTTGCGGATCCTAGCGCCTACGTCATTCTGCCGGAAATCATTTCGAAAGAACCGCTCGGCCCGGTCGTGCGCTCGGATGACGTCCAGTGGTTCAACATCGCCAAGTGGGTCTACTTCGCGCTTCTCAATGCTGAAGAGCTTGGCGTAACATCGGAAAATGTCGACGACATGTTGGGTTCTGAAAACCCCTCGATTCGCCGTCTGCTCGGCGTCGAGGGCGATTTCGGTACCCCGATCGGCCTGTCGCCGGATTGGGCTTACCGTATCGTCAAGCATGTCGGTAACTACGGCGAAATCTATGATCGCCACGTCGGCATGGACACGATCATTGCCATTCCCCGCGGTGTCAATAATCTTTGGACCGAGGGTGGCATCCAGTACGGCATGCCGATTCGGTAACTCCGCCTATTCGACGCTCCCGGCCGTATCGACGGCCGGGAGTTTTCGTATTTGCCTTTTGGGTAAGGGGCGCGCAGTCGACAGAGGTAGGCCGTCCTTGGCCGGGAATTCCGGACGGGACCGGGCCTTGTTCTCCTGCGGGCGCGCTCGTAGAGCGCGTTATCCGTCAACCCAAATAGGGGTAAAGGCACGACAAGGCATACGACACAATGACAGACGTCAAAGAAAGACGATCGGACGGGCCCGGCCGCAATGCAGCAGCCTCGTCACTGATCTATAATCCGACGTTCCGGGGCATCGTTTATCAGGTTCTGCTTGTCGGCGGAGTTATCTTGTTGTTCTGGTGGCTCCAGTCCAACGCCGCTTACAATCTTGCGTTGCTCAACAAAACTGTTGGCTTCGGTTTCTTGGACCAGGCCGCCGGTTTTCAGATTCAATTCTCGCTCATTCCTTACGACCGATCCTCGAGCTATGCCGAGGTCTATCTGGTCGGCATCCTCAATACGCTGTTGGTCGCTGCCGTCGGCATCGTTTTTGCAACGATCGTTGGCTTCATAATGGGCATCGCGCGGCTTTCGCCGAACTTTATCATCCGTACGCTGGCGATGCTTTATGTAGAGATCGTCCGCAACGTGCCGCTGCTTCTGCAGCTGTTGTTCTGGTATTTCCTGCTCATCAATGCACTTCCGGCGGTCAGGCAGTCCATTGCGCTGCCAGGTGACGTGTTTCTCAACCAGCGCGGTATTTTCGCACCAGCGCTCGTAACCGATTCACGATTTCTGATCGTGGTCGCAGCCGTAGCTATAGCAATCGTTGCTGCCGGTTACTGGCGCAAAAGAACGCTCAAGCGGATCGAGGAAACGGGCGAACGGCGTCCGGTCTGGATACCCGTTCTGGCGATTTTTGCCGTGATCAGTATCGGGGGCTACTTTGCTTCGGGCGCTCCGGTGCGGATCGATCCCCCGGTTCTCAGCGGGTTCAATTTTGCCGGCGGTTTTACGATCCCGCCTGAGTTGGCCGCGCTCACCTTTGGCTTGATTATCTATACGGGCGCATTCATTGCCGAGATCGTGCGTGCGGGTATCCAGTCAGTCAACTACGGGCAGGTCGAGGCCGCTTCGGCGCTTGGGCTCAAGGATGGCGACCGTATGCGGTTGGTCATCGTCCCGCAGGCGCTGCGGGTGATCATTCCGCCCCTTACCAGCCAATATCTCAACCTGACAAAAAATTCCTCCCTCGGGGCGGCCATCGGCTTTCCCGAACTGGTCAATGTGTTCATGGGTACGGCGCTCAATCAGAGCGGGCGTGCCATCGAAATCGTCGCACTGACCATGGCGGTCTACCTGACGTTCTCGCTGGCCACTTCATTGTTTATGAACTGGTACAACGCGCGCGTCCGGTTGGTGGAACGGTGAGGAGGGGACGATGACACATTCCGTTTTCGTACGTAGCGAAATGCAGGACGCTTTGCCGCCTCCACGCCGGACAACCGGGATAGGCGCCTGGGTGCGGGCCAACCTGTTTTCTTCACCCGGCAACACGGCCATGACCCTGTTGGGGTTTGCCTTCATCGCCTGGATCGTCCCGCCTCTTTATGATTTCTTTGTAGCCCGTGCCGTCTTTACGGACCCTGAACAGCTACGCGGCGCGGCGTGCCGAGTTGAAGATGTCGGTGCATGTTGGATATTCGTGAAGGCCCGTTTTCAGTTCTTCATATACGGCTTTTATCCTGACGATCAGATTTGGCGGGTTAACACGATGTTCCTGTTGGGCATCGTCCTTCTGATCCCGCTTCTGCTTCCCAGAGCGCCGTTTACGCGAACCGCGGCATTTCTGTTCTTCCTGGTCTATCCGGTCGTAAGTTTTATTCTGATGACCGGCGGCATTCTTGGCCTGAGATATGTCCCATCCGCGGAATGGGGCGGGCTGACACTGACGTTGATCATCGCATTTGTCGGCATCATCGCATCTCTGCCCATCGGCATTCTTCTTGCCCTCGGGCGGCAGTCGAAACTGCCGGCGGTCAAGCTCTTTAGCGTGGCGTTTATTGAGCTGTGGCGCGCGGTTCCGTTGATCACGGTCCTGTTCATGGCTTCGGTGATGTTTCCGCTGTTCATGCCGCGCGGGGTAAACCCCGACACGCTATTGCGGGCCATCATCGGCATCATCTTCTTTGAATCCGCCTATATGGCCGAAGTCGTCCGCGGCGGTCTGCAGGCAATACCGCGTGGACAGTACGAAGCGGCCAACGCCCTGGGACTGAGCAAGGTGAAAACCATGGTTTTCATCATTTTGCCGCAGGCGCTCAAGCACGTCATTCCAGGGATCGTGAACACCTTCATCGCGCTATTCAAGGATACTTCGCTCGTCTCGATCATCGGTATTTTCGAGTTGCTGCGCGCTGTCCGTTCGGCGGGTGCAGATCCGAACTGGATTTCGCCAACCATGGCGGTGACCGGCTACATCTTCGCCGGCTTCATCTTCTGGGTGTTCTGCTTCAGTATGTCCCGTTATTCAATCTACATGGAAAACCGGCTGCACACCGGACATAAGAGGTAATTGATCATGTCAACCGATATGGAAACGGTCCCGCACGCCGATCGCTCCAGGATGACCGTGTCGGACACGGATGTCGCCGTCGAAATCAACCACATGAACAAGTGGTATGGTGATTTCCACGTTCTGCGCGACATCAATCTCAAGGTGATGGGTGGGGAGCGGATCGTCATTGCCGGCCCCTCCGGGTCGGGCAAATCCACGCTGATCCGGTGTATCAACCGGCTCGAAGAGCACCAGGACGGCGATATCATCGTGGATGGCATCGAGCTGACGAACGACCTCAAGCGCATTGACGAAGTCCGGCGCGAAGTGGGTATGGTGTTCCAGCACTTCAATCTGTTCCCGCACCTCACGATCCTGCAGAACCTGACGCTCGCGCCCATTTGGGTTCGCGGTATTCCCAAGGCCGAAGCCGAGGAAACCGCGATGAAATATCTTGAGCGGGTCAAGATTCCCGAACAAGCCAACAAGTTCCCTGGCCAGCTTTCGGGCGGACAGCAGCAACGCGTTGCGATCGCGCGATCGCTGTGCATGAACCCGAAGATCATGCTCTTCGATGAACCAACCTCCGCGCTCGATCCCGAGATGATCAAGGAAGTTCTCGATGTCATGGTGCAACTCGCCGAGGACGGGATGACCATGCTGTGCGTGACCCACGAAATGGGGTTCGCGCGTCAGGTGGCCAATCGCGTGATCTTCATGGATCAGGGACAAATCATTGAAGAGAATGAACCCGAAGCGTTCTTCTCGAATCCGCAGCATGAGCGTACGAAGTTGTTCCTGAGCCAGATTCTGCACTAGGGGCACGGGCCATAATGGTGTTGAGGCGGCGGCGTATGACCACGTGCGCCGCCTCTCTTTTGTTGGAAAGAGGTTGCTCGCCTTGACCCGAGTCCGGGGCGTGCGAATATGGCATCGAACGAGGGAGGGGAGCACCGACCCCGCATCCGGCTCGCCGAAATCCGACGCAGGGCGCAGGGAGTGTTAGAAATGCGGGCCAAGGGCTGGAATATATTGAAAGTGCTGTCGTTGAGTACGCGCCGTTTTATTCGGGCGGGAAACCTTGCGGCGCTGTACGCAGTTGTGGCGATCGCGCTGCCGGCCGCGGCGCAAGAGGCGAGCGTGGGTGGCGAAACGGAAGCCGCAGCCACGCCGTTTACCATATCGACGCTCGAAACTGTCCGCACGCGCGGTTATCTGATTTGCGCGACCTCGCAACCCATGGCCGGTTTCGCACAGGTGAGCTCGGAGGGACTCTGGTCGGGTTTCGACGTCGATATCTGCCGGGGCGTTGCTGCCGCCGTCTTCGGAGATCCCTCGCGCGTCGAGTTTCGCCCCCTTTCGGGAACGAGCCGTTTTGCCCACCTCGCTCTTGGGGAAGTGGACCTGCTTGCGCGCAACGCGCCTTGGACAATGATGCGGGATACGGCGTACGGTGCGAGTTATGTCGCAACATCCTTTTATGACGGCCAGGCATTTATGGTCCCCGATAGCCTCGGCGTCGTTTCGGCCTATGAACTGGATGACGTTACAGTTTGTGTCGCGTCGGGCGGCGAAGCCCTCGCGCGGGTCAATGAATTCTTCTTCGATATTCAGGGCAGTTTTGACGAAATCCTCTATGAGGATCGCGAAGACCTTGCCGTCGCATATCGGTCGGGGCAGTGCGACGCCATCTCCGCTTCGGCGAGCTGGCTCCACGGCATAAGGCGTACGCTTCCCGAACCGGGTACCCACCGGATTTTACCCGAGCGTCTGAGCAAGGAACCGTATGGCCCAGTCGTGCGCTCCAATGACAAGCA
This sequence comes from Pelagibacterium halotolerans, assembly GCF_044811015.1. Lineage (GTDB taxonomy): Bacteria > Pseudomonadota > Alphaproteobacteria > Rhizobiales > Devosiaceae > Pelagibacterium > Pelagibacterium halotolerans_A. The sequence continues at coordinate 636,489 of NZ_CP085243.1, read as the reverse complement.
ATGGCTCGCCATCGTGCGTTGGGCGCTCTTTGCGACGATCAACGCCGAAGAGCTCGGGGTCACATCGGTCAATATCGAATCCATGCTTTCGGCACGCTCTCCGGCTGTCCGCTCCTTACTCGGCCTTGAGGGCGATCTGGGAACGCCGCTAGGGTTATCGCAAACCTGGATGCGGGATGTGATCCGTGCCGTTGGCAATTACGGCGAGATCTATGCGCGTCATTTCGGTCCCGACACAGGTACGCCGTTGCTCAGAGGGCAGAACGCGCTCTGGACAAATGGCGGGTTGATGTTCGCTCCGCCGTTTAATTGAACGGTTGCTACATCGCTTCTGCCGGGCGGAATCTATGATTTTCGTATTTGCGGGACGCGCGAATACATTTAACCTGCATTTCTCAAACTCCTGGTAACCTGCGCCGGATTTTGGTGGCCGCCTCCGGGCACGGCGCGAGAAAGCGTATGTTGAATACGCTTTTTCGCTCCGCACCCTTATGCGACTCCCCAAAATCCGACGCAGGGCGCAAGGAGTTTGAGAAATGCAGGTTAGCCCAACAGCAAACTGACCCGCCTGTTCTGCCGGCCCTTCTTCTCGACCTTGCCAATCTTGAGCGGGCCAATCTCGCCGGTGGATGCCACATGCGTCCCGCCGCAGGGTTGGAGGTCAATCGTTGCCCCGGGCGTACCAATCCGGATCAGCCGCACGCGGCCCTGGCCCATGGGGGGCTTTACCTTCATGGTCTTCACCATTCCGGGATTGGCGGCGAGCGCGTCGTCGGTGATCCACTCGGCCGCAATCGGGTGATCTTCCTCGACCCATGCATTGAGTTGGCTTTCGATTGCAGAAAGATTCTCCGGCACGTCGTGCATGTCGAAATCCAGTCGCCCTTTGTCAGTCCCCACCGACCCTCCTGTCACAGGAAATGGCAATGCCACCGACAAAAGATGCAGAGCCGAGTGCATCCGCATCAGCCTGTGCCGTCGCTCCCAATCGAGCGCCAGCAAGACTGTATCTCCAGGCTTAGGCAGGACGCCGTCCGTCAGATGCGCGATTTGCGTTTTGTCTCCATTCGGATGAGCTGCGCCCGAAATTGTGAGACTCGAGCCGTCGGGCAAGGTCATCGTTCCAGTATCTCCCGGCTGCCCGCCGGAGGTCGCATAAAAGATCGTCCGGTCGAGAACAATGCCGGTTTCAAGAGTCGCCGAAACGACGACCGCCGATGCTTTCCGGGCATAAGGGTCGTTTCGAAAAAGGAACTCTGTCATCGTGAAGCTCGCTTACAGGATAGGGGACAACAGTCGCGCACCCTGACACGCCAAGCGGAAGAAGAAATTGCGCTGGCGGAGATTCTGCTCCGTGGTCAGAAGCGACTCCTCAAAGTCTGTCTCAAGCATAGCGGCGATGTTTCGGATCATATCCGGGCCGGTGAACCAAAGTGTGACTTCGAAATTGATGTTGAATGAGCGATAGTCGAAATTAACGGTTCCCACGCCAGCGATTTCGTCATCGCACAGAATGACCTTCTGGTGAAGGAAGCCGCCCCCGTAGCGATAGACCTTGATCCCGTGCGCGCCCATCTGGTCGGCGTGCGAATAGCTTGCCAGCCATACGAGCATATGGTCTGCCTTTTCAGGTAGCAGGATACGGACCTCCACCCCCCGCATCGCCGCGGCGAAAAGCGCGGTCTGGATCTCGATCCCCGGAACGAAATAGGGGCTCACGATCCAAAGCCGCTTGCGCGCCCGCGATATCACCTCTGAAAACGCAATCGAGCAGTCTTCGAGCGTGTCGGCCGGGCCGGTGGGCATTACGAGGATCGGCTCGTTCCCGGGCGTTGGGATGTCCCTGGGGAAGTGTAACGGCAATTCCGCTCCTGTGGCCCAGTGCCAATCCTCCATGAACACCAGGGCACACGCGAGCGCGGCCGGTCCGCGGACATGAACATGCGTGTCGCGCCAGCGACCAAATTTCGGATCGAGGCCCAGATATTCGTTGCCCACATTGTGCCCGCCGATCCAGGCTTCCTTGCCGTCGACGACCACGACCTTGCGATGATTTCGGTAATTGATCCGTGCGGGTCCATAAAATCGCAAAAATGGATGCCGGTGATTAAAGGAAAAGATGTCGATACCGGCGGCACGCAGCCTCTGCTTGTACCGCTCGGGGAGCCGATAGCTGCCAGCATCGTCGTAAAGTACATATACCTTGACGCCAGCCTGCGCGCGCGCCACCAGCGCATCCGCAAATCGCTGCCCCAGACTGTCGTCGCGAATGATGTAGAACTGGACGAGAATGTAGTCCTTGGCGCGAGCAATACCGTCGAAAATCGAAGCGAATGTTTCCTCACCGTCGATCAGAAGGTTCGCGGCATTGCCGAAGAGGAAGGGTAACTCGGCAACATTGGTCAAAGTTGGCCAGTCGCTTCCGGTGCCCTGGTCAACGATCCGCAACTCCTGCGAACGCGCCGGCCGCCAGCCACGGCCGGAATGCGTCTGGGTTTCGGCATAGTCATCAAAGAGCTTCCAGCCGAAAATCAGGTAGATAAAGGTCGTGGGGAAAGGCAGCAACGCCAGCGACAGGAGCCATGCGATCGTACCTTGAGAGGTGCGCGAATTCATAATCTCGCGCACCGCACAAATCAGCGCGAGGCCGTAATTGGCAATATACAGCGTCGCGATGAAGCTGAAATTATCAAGAAACGCGCGCCCGAGATCCACGACTACCCGATCTTATTCCGCTGGCTCCATGACTGCGCCGACGTCGACGCTCGGAGCCGTTTCGAGCCATTCGGGCACCGGTAGGTTCTTGCCGCGCAGGAAACTGGGATTGAAAAGCTTCGACTGGTAGCGATTACCATAGTCGCACAGCATCGTGACGATCGTCTTGCCTGGTCCCATCTCCCGCGCCATCTGAACGGCGCCCGCGATATTGATGGCCGATGAACCGCCGAGGCACAACCCTTCTTCCTCAATAAGATCGAAGATATAGGGCAAGGCGTCCCTGTCCGAAATCTGATACGCTTGGTCCACCTTGAGGTCTGCAAGATTGGCCGTAATCCGGCCTTGTCCGATACCTTCGGTGATGGACGTTCCCGAGGATTTCAACTCGCCTGTCGTATAGTAGCTATAAAGCGCCGCCCCCTCGGGATCGGCTATACCGATCTCTACGTCCTTATTGCACTCTTTGAGCGCGATCGCGACACCGCCCAGGGTGCCGCCCGAACCTACCGCGCAGATGAAGCCATCGATATTGCCCTCGGTCTGTTCGAAAATCTCCGGTCCGGTCGTTTCCACATGCGCCTGCCGGTTCGCGACGTTATCGAACTGGTTGGCCCAAACCGCGCCGCCAGGGAGTTCGGACGCCAACTTCTCCGCCAGTCTGCCTGAGACCTTCACGTAGTTGTTGGGATTCCGGTAGGGCTTTGCCGGCACTTCAATCAGTTCCGCACCCGCGAGCCGGATCGCATCCTTTTTCTCCTGGCTCTGCGTTTCGGGGATAACGATGACGGTCTTGAAACCCATCGCATTGCCCACGAGCGCGAGCCCGATCCCGGTATTGCCCGCCGTGCCTTCGACGATTGTACCGCCCGGCCCGAGTGCACCGCGCTTAATCGCATCGCGAATGATATAGAGCGCCGCACGGTCCTTGACCGATTGTCCGGGGTTGAGGAACTCGGCTTTACCCCAGATTTCGCATCCCGTTGCCTCTGAAACCTTGTTGAGACGGATCAGCGGCGTATTGCCGATGGCAGCGGTGATGTCGGAATATCGGTTCATGGCGTGACTGTGTTGTTGTTGGTGGTGGGTTGCCAGAGAGTAGTGTCGGCCAGTCGGGGCGGCAAGCCATAACCGGTTCATACGCCAAGGCATTTCCTGACCACGGTAAATGGCGCAACGCAATGCCGCTTTCTCGAAAAAGCGCAGAAGTCCATGCTCAAGATTGAAGTAAGGGCACGATCAAGAATAGCTGCGTCGGATCGCGCCGCCGCCAGGGACGAAAAGACCAAGCGAGGCGATGCGGCTATTCTTGATCGTATCCTAAGGCGCATGTTTCTGCACCATTTCCCCACCGGATGCGGAACCGTCTCCTGCGAAATGCGTTCGATGCGGGATAAGCGCCGCGCCGGACTTGAAAAACTTTTCTCTCCAAATGCAGGCGCGCCGCACCGCTTGGCGTGGAAATTCGCTAGCGCGGAATAGGTTGACCGCCCTTTTCCGCCTGACGAAATCGCGCCGTTTTTGGCAGCTAAATCCTGCCAAAACCGCCTTGTTCCGGGCCGGTGGGAAGCGTATCTCCTCTTTCTGCTTAGCAACGCCATAATCAGGACACGTGATGTCAGCTCCAGTCGCCCCGCGTCTTTCACACCTTCAACGCCTTGAAGCGGAAAGCATCGAAATTTTCCGCGAGGTTGCCGCGAGTTTCGAGCGGCCCGTGATGATGTATTCGATTGGCAAGGATTCGAGCGTCCTGCTGCACCTTGCACGCAAGGCGTTCTACCCCTCGCGTATTCCGTTCCCTTTGCTGCACATTGATACGACCTGGAAGTTCAAGGAAATGATCGCGTTCCGCGATCGGATGGCGGAGGAATACGGGTTCGAACTGAGGGTGCACACCAATCCCGAGGGCGTTGCCAACAACATCAACCCCTTCGATCAGGGTTCGGCCCGATACACCGACATCATGAAGACGCAGGCGCTGCGCCAGGCGCTCGGCGCCGGGCAATACGACGCGGCGATCGGTGGCGCGCGGCGCGATGAGGAGAAGTCCCGGGCCAAGGAGCGCATCTTCTCGCATCGCAACGCCAACCATGCCTGGGACCCCAAGAACCAGCGGCCCGAGCTCTGGCGGATTTTCAACACCCGGCTCAATCCCGGCGAGTCGATGCGCGTGTTCCCGCTCTCGAACTGGACCGAGCTGGATATCTGGACCTACATATACGCTGAAAACATCCCGATCGTACCGCTCTATTTTGCGCGGCCACGTCCGGTGGTCGACCGCTCCGGCACGCTGATCATGGTCGACGACGACCGGTTCCGTTTCGAAGATGGCGAAGAACCCCGCGAGGAGGTCGTGCGTTTCCGGACACTCGGCTGTTATCCTCTGACAGGCGCCATTCCCTCGCAAGCCGCGACGCTCCCCGAGATCATCATGGAAATGCAGGCTTCCCGTAACTCCGAACGCGAAGGGCGGCTGATCGACAGCGATCAGGTTGGCTCAATGGAAAAGAAAAAACAGGAAGGGTACTTCTGATGACCCAGTTGGCCCAGGAGGCGACGCCTGACACCGATATCGCGCTCTGGCTCGCACAGCAGACCGAAAAGTCGCTGTTGCGCTTTTTGACCTGCGGCAGCGTAGACGATGGGAAATCAACGCTGATCGGCAGGCTGCTCTATGACAGCCAGTTGATCCTCGATGACCAGCTCGCGAGCCTCAAGAAGGAAAGTCATAACCGGCATGTCGGCGACGAGGGCATCGACTTCTCGCTGCTTGTCGACGGGCTTGTCGCCGAGCGCGAGCAGGGAATCACCATTGACGTCGCCTACCGTTTCTTTTCCACCGACAAGCGCAAATTCATCGTCGCCGATACCCCGGGCCATGAACAGTACACGCGCAATATGGCTACTGGTGCGTCCAACGCGGATTTGGCGCTTTTGCTCATCGATGCGCGAAAGGGCATCCTGACTCAGACCAAGCGTCACAGCTTTATTCTCTCGTTGATCGGCGTGAAGCACGTCGTCCTCGTGGTCAACAAGATCGATCTGGTCAACTACGACCGCGCGACCTTCGAGGCTATAGAGGCCGAGTACAAGGCCTTCGCCAAGGACCTCGGCTTCGAGAGCTTCCAGGCGATTCCCGTTTCCGCTCTAAAGGGCGACAACATCGTCGCCAACTCGACACGCACGCCGTGGTATGCGGACACCCCGCTATTGCCCTATCTTGAGACCATCCAGGTCGACAAGGACACAAGCGAAACGCCGTTCCGCTTCCCGGTTCAGTGGGTCAACCGGCCAAATCTCGACTTCCGCGGTTTTTCGGGCACTGTGGCCTCCGGCACCGTCAAGGTCGGCGATGAAGTGCTCGTCGCCGCCTCGAAAAAGCCGGCCAAAATCAAAGAGATCGTCACGATGGACGGTAAACTCGACTGCGCCGTTGCGGGGCAGGCGGTCACGCTGGTGCTCGACCGCGAGATCGATATCTCCCGCGGTGACGTGTTGAGCCATTCCGGCCAGACTCCCGACTATTCCAACCAGTTCCAAGCCGAACTCGTATGGATGGCCGAAGAGCCGGCCTATCCGGGCCGCTCCTACCTTTTGAAACTCGGCAGTCAGCTCGTCCCCGCGACGATCACCGATCTCAAGCACCGCACCAACGTCAACACGCTGGAAAAAAGCGCGGCCAAGAGCCTTGAGCTTAACGAAGTCGGAACCGTGACGCTCGCCACGGACCGTCCCGTCGCCTTCGATTCCTATGGCGAGAACGGCTTGACCGGCGGCTTTATCCTCATCGACCGGATCGCCAACACGACGCTGGGCGCCGGTACGATCGACTTCGGATTGAGGCGTGCGCACAACCTTTCCTACCAGTCTTTCGACGTAAACCGCGATGTCCGTGCCCAGATGAAGGGGCAAACGCCGCGCATTGTTTGGTTCACCGGCCTATCCGGCTCAGGCAAGTCCACCGTCGCCAACCTTCTGGAAAAGCGTATCACCGCCGAAGGCAAGCACGCTTATATCCTCGATGGTGACAATGTTCGGCACGGGCTCAACAAGGATCTGGGTTTCACCGACGCCGCGCGCGTGGAAAACATCCGCCGCGTGGCCGAGGTCGCGCGCCTGATGGCGGACGCCGGTCTCATCGTGCTTGTCTCGTTCATCTCGCCGTTCAAGAACGAACGCCGCATGGCTCGCGAGATCGCCGGCGACATCGATTTCATCGAGGCCTACGTCGACACCCCGATCTCGGTCTGCGAACAGCGTGACCCCAAGGGGCTCTATGCGCGCGCAAGGCAGGGTGAGATCAAGAACTTCACCGGTATCGACAGCCCCTTCGAGGCGCCCGAACGTGCCGATATTGTCCTGCACGGCGCTGACGAGAGCCCCGAACAGATGGCTGAAGCGCTCTACGCTCGGATTTTCGGATAAAGGCCCAGAGCGAGTCCAGAAAAAACATGTCTTCGGACGTAATCCACTGGTGTCCGGTTCAGGGCAAAGCTGCGCCTCCCCCGCCACCGTGTCACCCCGGGGCTTGTCCCCGGGGGCCAGTGCCAGGTGCTCAGGACTTTGTGAGTGCGAACCGGGTGATGATCATCACCCGGTTCGTTTGAACGCAAAGACGAGTCCTTTCACGCGCTGGACAGCGCGTGGCTGGTTTCCGGGGACAAGCCCCGGAATGACAGCGGTGGGGGGCAGGTACGGTGCCAACCTGTCAAAATCACCGCGCAGAACAACTAGCGAAGAATTTTATCCGAAGAGGTCGAGCGTAAGCTCTGCCTCGAATTTCGGCTTGGGCTTCGCCTTGGCCGACTTCGGCTTGCTCTTTTCCACCCGTGCCGGTTCTTGAGCGGTTGGGGCAGGGGATGAACCGTAAGGTTTCACCCATTCGGCAATGGCCGCTAGCCCTTCTGTTTTGAGTGCATAGAAACGCCGCTGTTTGTCAGCGCGCACCTGTACGAGGTTCGCGTCGCGCAGCACTTTGAGATGCTGGGAGATTGCCGGCTGGCTTACATTCGGGAATGCGGCGACAAAAGCCCCTGCGGGGTGTTCGCCTTGGCGCATCATGTCGAGCATGGCGCGGCGGGTAGGGTCGGCAATTACAGCAAAAACATCCATAAGATGCGATTTATATAAGCGCCGTCCAAAGGCAAGCGGGTGCTGTACCCGATCGACGCTTTACTGTGGAAAGCTCTCTATTCCAGAAGCTCGGCAAGTTCGCCAATCGCCGCGTCCCATGCTTCGATGGAAAAGATCCGCGACTCCGGATCTTTGTGTGCCTCGGCTTCTTCCGTGAGTATGATTTCCGTCCGCCCGTCGCCCACCTCCTGAAACACGACGGTAAGCACGGACTGCTCGATATCTTCGTTCTCGCCTTGATAGTGCCAGTGCTCGACAAGTTTGGTTTCGGGCTCATAAACGAGCACCGTACCGCTCACCACGTGCACGATTTCAGGATCATCGGTATCGACAGTCTCGAACCGGAACGCACCGCCCTCGAATGGCTCGAAGCTCACCTTTTCTGCTTGCCATTGTTCGAGCAGGGCAGGGTCCGTCCATGCCGCAAACAGCTCTTCGGCTGGCGCGTCAATTGTCCGCGTGAGAGTGATGCTGTTTTCGGTTTCCGGGTCCATAAGCGGGCTTGCCTCCAGGTCCTCGCTCGTAAACCTCAGGTCCTGGCGGGTCAAGCGCCAGCGATGCGCTCGGCCCTCGAACGTTCGGTAATATAGCCTTGCACAGCGTCACCCGACATCGGCTTGGCAAACAAATACCCTTGGACCAGCCAAACGCCCAGCCCGCTGATGGCAGAAAGTTGCCCTGTAGTTTCCAGCCCTTCAACGATACAATCGACACCGATGTTTCGGCATAGGCCAACGATAGACTTTACAATGTTGCGGCTCGTCTCGTTGGATTCGATGCTGGCTATGAAACTGCGGTCGATTTTGATCTTATCGAGTGGCAGCAGGTGCACATACGAGAGGCTGGAATAACCGGTTCCGAAATCGTCTAGCGCGACCCGGATGCCCATCGCGCGCAACTGACCGAGCGCCGTGCAAGCTTGATCGAAATCGCGCATGACAGCGGTTTCGGTAATTTCGAGTTCGAGGCGCGATGGAGAGATCCCGCTTTCTGCGACGACTCGCATCAATCGATCAACAGCGTCGGGCGAGGCGATGTCGCAGGCCGAAAGATTGAATGAAAGCCAGACGTCTTCCGGCCATGCGGTCATGACGCTCAACGCACGGTGCAATAAGTGCGTGCTGAGCGGGGAAATGAGCCCGGTTCGCTCGGCCACAGGAATGAACTGATCCGGCGGGACAACGTCCAGAGCCGGACTCGTCCAGCGCGCTAGCGCCTCAAACGCGACCGGCCGCTCCGTACGCACGTCATGGATAGGCTGGAAGACGAGCGAGATTTCTTTTTCCAGGTGGGCGTTGCGCAGCGCCTGTTCGATCATCCCGCCGCGCCGCATCTGCGCTTCGTGATGCTTGGAAAAGATCACAACTTCGCCACGTGCGTTGGCTTTTGCGTGGTAAAGAGCGCAATCCGCCCGCTCGAGAATATGTGCCGGCGCGTCATCTGCGCCTTGCGTAATGGCAAAGCCGATCGTCCCCGAAATCTGTACGGTGCCTTCGGGCAGGCGATAAGGATCCGCGAGACTGTCGCAAACCGCGCGCCCGAATCCTATGATTGTCTCCGGCGAAGAGACCCCATCCATAATGATGCCGAACTCATCGCCCCCGAGGCGCGCGATAAGGATATCCTCCTTCGCAAGGCGACTCAGGCGCCGGCCAACCTCAAGCAAAACCCGGTCGCCGGCTGCGTGCCCGTATAGATCGTTGACCGGCTTAAACCCGTCGAGATCGATGACGCCCACCGCGAACTTGTCGGCATGGGCATCGCGATCGGTGCGCCTCGCCAGAGATGCAAAAAAACTGCGCCGATTCGGCAAATCGGTCAGGCTGTCTATGTTCGCAAGCTTGAAGTTCTCATCCACAAGGCGCTGGGTTTCCGCCTGCTTGACGACTAGGGCCTTCTGGGTCTCGATCAGATTGGCGAAGTCGCGATAATTGGTCTGTAGCATGTAGATCATGCCGCCCGCCACGAGGCATACATTAAGCGCCATTGCGACAAAGACTGGATTGCCACTCAGGCCGAAAAACAGCGTATAGGCCGGGATCACGATTAGGGTAACCGTAAGCGCCGCCGCACGCATATGCATCAGGCACAGGATGATGCATATGACCGTCACCGCCATATAGAACGGCACAAAGCTTTGCGCATAAGCGTCGCCATAAGGGTAGAGCATGAGAGCCCACCCCGTGAACCCCGCGCCCAGGACGAACGAGAACCGGATCGTCCCTCTGAGCATCTCGACCGTTTCGCGATAGCTCAACGCCCGGTTGCGTAAGCGCCACCATTTGGCCAGCCGGAAGAGCGCACCAGCATAGAGAACCATCGGTATCCAGATGGTGAGATAATCCGGTGCGGTACCAAGATGCGTGCTTGCCAACGCGACGGTGTTAATCACCAGAATGAAATAGAGCAGCGGCACTTGTCGCGAAAACGCTCGCGCTTGCGAGCCGATAAGCTCCCGATTATGCACCGGGATGGAAAACAGTGCCGCCACTTTCTGTGCGAGCTGCATCCAGATCGTCCGCTTCAAGGTTGAAATGAGATGATCGAAGATACAGCTTTAAGATTGTATGAAAACGCGCCGGCGCGCTGAAACACTGCCTCGACGTTTGTTGGGGCCTGTCAGGAATCTTCACTCGTTTGCGGGCTTTCCGTTGCGCGTCCGTTTTCTCCTCGCGTTTTCCAAAGAGAGTAGGCCACCCCTGCAGCCAGGATCGAAACGGTCACCACGAGCGAAAGCGCGGTGTCGATATGAATGTGTAGCGGCACGAGGAAAATCTTGATGCCGATCAACACCAGCACAAGCGCCAGGGCGAACTGCAGGTAGCGAAACCGCACCATTGCAGCAGACAGCGCGAAGAATAGCGCGCGCAGGCCTAACACAGCGAAGACGTTCGAGGTATAGACGATGAAAGGGTCCTGCGTGATCGCGAAAATCGCCGGCACGCTGTCAACCGCAAAGATTACGTCGATAATTTCGACCATGATGAGCGCAACCGCCAGTGGGGTGAGATACATCACGACCTTGCCAGTCTTGGCGTGCTCCTGCTCGACGAAGAACTTGTTGCCATGGAACTGCGGCGTGATTCGGAAATGCCGGCGCAGGAATTTAAGGATTTTGTTGTTCTCGAGGTCATCTTCTTGCTCGACTTCAAAGAACATCCGCGCGCCAGTAAAGACGAGGAATGCACCAAAAACGAAGAGAATCGGCTGAAACGCCTGGACGAGCGCCACGCCGGCCCCGATCAGGATCGCACGAAACAAAAGCACGCCGATGATCCCCCAGAACAGGACACGATGCTGATAGACCCGTGGAACGCCAAGGAACGTGAAGATTGAGGCGATGACGAAGATGTTGTCCATCGCCAGACTCTGTTCGATGATATAGCCGGTGAAGAATTCGAGCCCGGAATCCGATCCGCGTGCAATCCAGACCCACGCGCCGAATGCGAACGCGACGGCCACATACATGCCGTAGAGCATGAAGCTCTCTTTGGCGCTGATCTCTTTTTGCTCTTTGTGCAAAAAGCCCAGATCGAACACCATGATGGCGACGACAATGACTATGAATGCCAGCCAGAACCAGGCAGGCGTACCCAGGAACTGGGTTTCGTGCAAATGTGCGAGGATTTCCATCGCCGGACCGTCTCCATGTTAGAAGTGGAGCAGTTCCGACATCACGAAAGGCTCAAGAGCCAATCGCCAGAGGGGCCCGGCACTGCGCGGCGAGCTATACGCTCTTTCATATGCAATGAAAAGGGCCGCCCAGATCACGATTTGAGAAGGAAATGGCTCCCCGGGCCGGATTCGAACCAGCGACCAACCGGTTAACAGCCGGTTGCTCTACCACTGAGCTACCGGGGAACAAGAGGTAGCCCTGATGAACAGGTGGCGTTGATCTATCCAATTTGTTCGCGCTTGCCAACCCCCAAATCGAATACGCCCGCTCGATGGGAAAAACCGCCTATGAACGCCGAGAAAGCGCGAGCAGGTCGGGCAGGGCGTTGACGTTGGCAAAAGGGTTCGCCGTAGCGAGCGGAGCATAATCGAGCGATACGCATCCCGCCGCCTCGGCAAGCGAAAAGAGCGAGGGGCCGCGCCGGTCTCGCGACGCTCCCGAAAGCGTCGCTTCGAGCGCCTCCTGCCGCCAAAGGATGTTGGTCGGGTAGCGGTTTTCGCCAAATGCGGCAATCACACCCCCCACGTCGTCCGTAAGCAAGGCATTCGCCCGGGTGGAAAAATCGCTTGGGAAAAAAGGCGTATCGACAGCCACAGTCAAAATGCGGGCCTCAGGTGCGTTGACCGCGCACCATCGGATCGCGGCGAAAAGTCCTGCAACTGGCCCAGGCGGACCGTCGGGCTCATCTTCAATTGTTTCAAGAGCGAGCGATTCGGCCGCTTTTGAAACTGCCGCCTCTCGCGCGATCGAGAATAATACACGGTCGCATTGGGGCGCTAGGCGACCGAAGACACGGGCCAGAAGGGGAGTTCCCCCCAATCTCAGGTCGGCCTTGCGGACACCCCCCATCCGCAATCCGGCCCCACCGGAGAGAATGACACCGACGTTATTCACAATGCCTCCAGACTCTGACACTTACGGACCCGAATTATCGGGCCACGATGCGGTCCTCAGCCAAGAGTCCCACAATGCCGCCATAATTGATACTATAGCAATGCAATGCGCTCGGGTGGCGCTGACAATTATGGGCAAATGCTCGGATTGTGATTTACCCTCTGAAAATGTCAAAGCGGCCAAGCATACGAAATGACCAAGCACGCAAAAGGGTGTCTTCTGGCCGCGGTAGTCTCGGCTATCCTATGGGTATTGGTCATATGGGTAGGTATTGGGTTCTTTCGCTAGGCACGTACCGCTACGGCATGTGGTGATATGCGAATTTCGGCGCAAAAGCCCCTGCAATCCACCGGCTTGGCAACCCTCTGCGTGGCTTTGGATGAAAAATGACGGTGGGGTGCTTCATGCGCTTGCATAACCCCCGCCCATCGCTTAGAACCGCCCGCCAGAGGCCTCGTGGCGGAGTGGTGACGCAGCGGATTGCAAATCCGTGTACACCGGTTCGATTCCGGTCGAGGCCTCCATTCCCCCTCTATTGATATTCTGGATGATTCGGCGCGTGTGGTGCGGGAGCGCGTGGCATGGTTTCGGGGGCTCCGTAATGGCACGGACAAGGCGATCCATTTTGCGTGTCGCCGGTACGTGAATTTACCGCTCGCTAACCAAAAAAACGTTGCTTTTGAGCAACATCAACGGCTTGCCCTATTCTTGCCACGAGTCGGCCCCACTTCGTCCGTAGTCGGGCGTGAAGGTCCGGTTCACGGCACGAGGGCTGGCGGCCAGGCGTTGTTGTGGCATCAAAGCAACACCTCCCTTGCTTTAAGGCTGTGACGTCCGGTCCTTTGGAACAAGTGCTAACCGGCAAGGTTCTAGTTTGCACACGCCGGTAAAAAGGAGACAACGACTTATGAACTCGCTCAAGAAAGCGGCCATTGCCGCGCTTCTGTCCACGACCGCTTTCAGCGGTGCGCTCGCTGCTGACGCGATCACTACCCCGCCGCCGCCGGTTGCATCTGCTCCTGTGATGATGGATGACGGTGGCTTTGACTGGGACGGCTTCTATGCCGGTGCCAGCGTCGGTGGCATTTACAATATCGACGATTCGGAAACGTCCTGGACTGTCGGTGCCCAGGCCGGTGTGAACACTACGTTCGACTTTTTCCTGGTCGGTGCTGAAGTTGCCATTGATGGTGTCTTCCCGCCCAACAACGGCGACATCTATGCTTACGGTTCGATTCTGGGCCGCGGCGGTGTCGTCATCACTGACGAGATGCTTGCTTATGCCGCTGTCGGCTTCGGTTCGGATTTCGACGCCGCCGATGGCGTGGGTAACCACATTCTCGCCGGTGGTGGTCTCGAATTCGCCGTGACCGACGACGTCACGTTGCGCGGCCAGTACCTCTATGGCTGGGATCAGACCAACGATGTGCCGAGCACGGACATCCACAAGTTTACGGTCGGCGCCAACTTCCACTTCTAGGCGCGCCGCCCGTATACGGGAATTTACAGAACGGCCCCGCCACACACGGCGGGGCCGTTTTTCTTTGTTTGTTGCCCTGGTAATGCAATGTTTAGATTATGGCCGAATTGTAGACGAAAGATGACCTTGAGAGGCACCCAATTCAAGGTTCCTGATAGGATAGGAATGGCAAATGGTCCAAATGGATCATGCATGTGCATTCCCGCTTCAGCCATAGTTCGCGCTGGAATGAGGGATGGCTCGATTGGATTTTAAACTGTCTTGGGGGACAGATGACCTATTTTCATAAACCACTCATACTGGCGGTCGGAACACTGCTCGCAGCCTCGGTGGCTCAAGCAGCCGATCCGGTTGTTTCGACGCCTATTGTCCCGGTGGTGCCCGTCATTGAGGATGAATTCGACTGGTCCGGTTTCTATGCCGGTCTGGGCGGCACTGCATCCTGGCAGAGCTACGAATTCGACGGCGACGCGGCTGCGTCGGAGCCGGATTTTGCATTCTATCCCACCGTTTATGGCGGGCAGATCGTCCTCGGTGGCAACGCGCAGTTCGATTCGGTGGTTTTCGGCATTGAGGCTGCCGCTGGTATCTATGGCTTTTCGGGGAGTGGTACCGGCGATCTGAGCGAGCTGTTCAGCGGTGCTCCGGACGATATCAATTTCGACTACAGGTCGGGCGGCTATTCGGCTGACCTTTCGGCGCGCCTGGGGTATCTCGTTACGCCTACCGTGCTGGTTTACGGCTCGGGCGGTGCGAGCGCGATCTACAGCAACAACAATACCTCGTTCACATACGTGGACCCGATGACCAGCGACGAGGTCACCGAAGAACTCGAACACTTCGGCAATCTGTTCGGCACCATCGGCGCGGGTGTGGAAGTTGCGCTCTCCGACGCCGTGAGCGTCGACTTTGAGTACGAGTACGGATTTTCGGCCGCTGGATGGCTGGCGGAGGAGATTCCCGAACTTGAAGGCCTGTCTTCGCACTCACACACCATCAGCGCCCAGATGCTGTTCCACTTCTAGATTTTGAACCCTACGCAGAACCTGAACCCCGCCGTCGAGCGGGGTTCTTTTTTGTCGTATGTGAGGGCAGGGCGTCGATCTCTACAATTTTAGTAAAGTCTTAGGCACGTTCGGAGGCTTTTGTTGCCCGCTCACGCGCGTGCGCAATAATGCCGACGAATTAACCTTAACGGAGTGACGTGAAATGCGTGCCCTCAAAGCGATGTTTGTGGCGATTGCGATGACCGGCGGCCTCGCCGTTGCCCCGGCGTTCGCGCAAGACGTGTATAGTGGCTACAACTATAATATGGGTCTCGGGTTTGACTGGGACGGCTTTTATTCCGGCGTTTATGGCGGCGGCGTTCCGGTGACCGATGGGGAGCAATCCTGGAGCGCCGGTATTTTCACCGGTGTGAATGTCGCTGTTGACCAGACTTTCGTGCTCGGTGCGGAAGCTCAGCTTGGCGGTGACTTCGATAGCACGATCGCGCTTGATGCTCTGGTCCTTGCAAAAGGCGGCGCCGCCTTCGGCGATGCCCTTATCTATGGTGCTGGCGGCACCGGGCTCATTGCCGGTAATTTTGGGTACGCATTCGGCGGCGGTATCGAATACGGCGTAACCGACTATGTCAGCGTGCGAGGCGAGGCGCTCGGAACAGGGGAATGGGGCTCGGGTCCGAACGAGATGCGACTCACCGCAGGCGTCGCGTTCCATATGTAACGGTTGACCGCCAATGCCGTCGCGGCTTGGCACCCTAAGGTCAAAACAGCGCTAGATTTCCGGCGTCCGCTTAGGCGGGCGCCTTAGCCTTTTTGGGAGCAATGCGCGGCGTCAAATCCGCGCAGGTATTGCGATGCGCTGCCAATGGGCGGCAGATCGTTCTTTCGTCGTAAATACATGACAAAAATGGTCAATATTATGCCCCCTTGAAACAGGGATGGGGCTGGGCTAAGCCCTGTCCGACACTAGGGGCCCGGCCAACGGAGGTGCGTGGTCCTTGCGTCCGGCACTCCCCCGCCGGGCTTCTGACAAGGCATGGCTGTCTTATGAACGAATTGCTCAGCAACTACCTGCCAATTTTGATTTTTGTGGGGCTGTCCGGCGTGATCGGCCTCGCGCTTCTCGTGGCACCCTTCTTGATTGCGGTCAAACGCCCCGATCCCGAGAAGGTTTCCGCTTTCGAGTGCGGTTTCGAAGCATTCGAAGACGCCCGTATGAAGTTCGACGTCAGGTTTTACCTCGTCGCCATTCTTTTCATCATTTTCGATCTCGAAGTGGCGTTCCTGTTTCCGTGGGCGGTCGCTTTCGGCGAACTCGGCTGGTTCGGGTTCACATCTATGATGATATTCCTTGGCGTCCTGACGATCGGCTTCATATATGAGTGGCGGAAAGGAGCACTCGAATGGGATTGAGTCGCACGCAAACGATAGCGACGGCCCAGCCGACGAGCGTTGTTCCCGACACCGATCCGCTCTTTGTCGAGGTCAATAACGAACTCGCCGACAAGGGCTTCCTCGTCACCACTACCGACGAGCTTATTAACTGGGCCCGTACCGGCTCGCTCATGTGGATGCAGACCGGCCTCGCATGCTGCGCGGTTGAGATGATGCAGATGTCGATGCCGCGCTATGATGTTGAACGCTTCGGCACCGCTCCACGCGCGTCCCCTCGCACGTCCGATCTTCTGATCGTCGCCGGCACACTGACCAATAAGATGGCTCCTGCCTTGCGCAAGGTCTACGACCAGATGCCCGAGCCGCGCTACGTCATCTCGATGGGAAGCTGCGCGAACGGTGGCGGCTACTACCATTATTCCTATTCGGTGGTGCGTGGCTGTGATCGAGTCGTGCCAGTCGACGTCTATGTCCCTGGCTGTCCGCCGACCGCCGAAGCGCTGCTCTACGGCATTCTGCTTCTGCAAAAGAAGATTCGCCGCACAGGCACGATAGAACGGTAAGGGCAGGCCATGGACGAAGCTCTTAATGAACTGGGCGAGTATATTGCGCTCAAGCTCGAAGACGCGCTTGACGGGTTCTTTGTCGCCTATGGCGAGCTGACGCTGGAGGCCAAGGCCAGCCAGATCGTTTCCATAGCCCGTTTCCTGCGCGACGACGCGCGGTGCCGGTTCGTTTCGATCATCGACGTCTGCGGTGTCGACTATCCCGACCGCACGCAACGTTTCGATGTCGTCTACCACTTCCTTAGCCCCACCCAGAACACGCGTGTGCGGGTGCGGGTGACGACCGACGAGGACACGCCGGTTCCCTCGATCACCGACGTCTATCCCGGCGCCAATTGGTTCGAGCGGGAAGCCTACGATCTTTATGGGATTCTGTTCTCCGGACATCCCGATCTACGCCGTCTTCTCACGGATTATGGCTTTGACGGGCACCCGATGCGCAAGGATTTCCCGCTCACCGGCTTCGTCGAGGTTCGCTATGACGAATCCCGCAAGCGCGTCGTCTACGAGCCTGTGAACCTGGCCCAGGAATTCCGGAACTTCGACTATCTGTCGCCTTGGGAAGGGACTGACTACGTGCTCCCCGGAGATGAAAAGGCTAACCAATGACGTCTGTAGCTCCTGAGGTCGACGTCAAGACCTTCACGCTGAACTTCGGGCCGGTGCACCCGTCCGCGCACGGCGTGCTGCGGCTGGTGCTTGAGCTTGACGGCGAGGTCGTCGAACGTGTCGATCCGCATGTCGGGCTTTTGCACCGCGGCACCGAAAAACTCATCGAGCACAAGACCTATCTCCAGGCCGTGCCCTATTTCGATCGGCTCGACTACGTTGCGCCGATGAACCAGGAGCATGCCTTCGCCCTAGCGGCGGAGCGTCTGCTCGGCATCGAGGTCCCGTTCCGCGGCCAGCTGATCCGTGTGCTTTATTCGGAAATGGGCCGGCTGCTCTCGCATCTGCTCAACGTTACCACGCAAGCGCTCGATATTGGCGCGCTGACACCGCCGCTCTGGGGCTTCGAGTTGCGCGAAGAACTGATGATCTTTTACGAGCGCGCGTCGGGTGCCCGTATGCACGCGGCCTACTTCCGCCCCGGCGGTGTCCATCAGGACCTGCCGCAGGATCTCATCGACGATATCGCAACGTTCTGCGAAAAGTTCCCCAAGGCGCTCGATGATATCGACAGCCTTCTCACCGGCAATCGCATCTTCAAACAGCGTAACGCCGATATCGGCGTCGTGTCGCTCGAGGATGCCTGGGCTTGGGGGTTCTCCGGCGTCATGGTGCGCGGTTCGGGCGCAGCTTGGGATCTGCGCAAGGCACAGCCGTACGAATGCTACGACCGCATGGACTTCGACATCCCCGTCGGTAAGAACGGCGACTGCTATGATCGTTATCTCGTGCGCATGGAAGAGATGCGCCAGTCCAACAAGATCATGCTCCAGTGTATCGAATTGCTCAATTCGCCCGAAGGGCAGGGGCCCGTTTCGGCGACCGACGGTAAGGTCGTGCCGCCCAAACGCGGCGAGATGAAGCGCTCGATGGAAGCGCTCATCCACCACTTCAAGCTCTACACCGAAGGCTATCGGGTACCTGAGGGCGAGGTTTATGCCTGCGTCGAGGCCCCTAAGGGCGAATTCGGCGTGTACCTCGTCTCCGATGGGACCAACATGCCGTATCGCTGTAAGATCAGGGCGCCCGGATTCGCGCACCTTCAGGCCATGGATTTCCTGTCGCGCAAGCACATGCTCGCCGACGTGACGGCCATTCTCGGCTCGCTCGATATCGTATTTGGAGAGGTTGATCGCTGATGAGTGTGCGTCGCCTTGCAGATGAAGCCATCCAGCCCGAGAGCTTCGCGTTCACCAAGGAGAACGCGGCTTGGGCCAAGGCTAAAATCAAGCAATATCCCGAGGGCCGCCAGCAGTCCGCCGTGATCCCGCTTTTGATGCGTGCGCAGGAGCAGGACGGCTGGGTATCCCGCGCGACCATTGAAAGCGTCGCGGACATGCTCGACATGCCCTATATCCGCGTGCTCGAAGTCGCAACCTTCTATACCCAGTTCCAGCTCCAGCCGGTCGGCACGCGCGCCCACGTCCAGGTCTGCGGCACCACCCCGTGCATGCTGCGCGGCGCCGAGGATATCCGCGCCGTCTGCCAAAAGCACATCCACCCCGATCCGCACCACCTCAACGAGGATGGCACGCTGAGCTGGGAGGAAGTCGAATGCGCTGGCGCCTGCGTCAACGCCCCGATGGTCACCATCGGCAAGGACACCTATGAGGACCTGACCCCCGAGCGCTTCGAGGAAATCCTCATCGCCTTCCGCGACGGCAAGGGCGATACCATCACGCCCGGCCCGCAGAATGGCCGGCAATATGCCATGCCGGCGGCAGGGCAGACGACGCTAACCGAGATTCCGGCGCGGCCCGGCCACAAAAACGGTACGAAAGCGAAACCGGCCACTGGAACCGCGCCAGGTAAGAAGCGGAAGGTGACTGAGGAGGCCGCTCCAGCGATTGACGGTCCGTCCGACGAAGCCAAGGTTTCGGTCGCAGGCGCCGAAAAGGCGCGGCGCAAGGCCGCTGCCCCGGTAAAGGGCAAACTTGGCCAGGCAGGACGCAAAGGGGCGACAGGCAGCGAGTCACAGGCTGTCACACCGCACCGCGATAGACCGGCAACACCGCTATTCAAGACGCCCAGGGGCAAGCCCGACGATCTCAAGCTCATTTCCGGCGTCGGCCCCGCGCTCGAACGTAAGCTGCACGCGTTGGGCATCACCAAATATGCCCAGATTGCTGCCCTGACCGACGGCGAGATCGCCAAAGTGGATGATGCTCTGCGCTTCAAGGGCCGCATCGCGCGGGACAATTGGACCGGTCAGGCCAAGGCGCTGGCCGACGGCGGCGTGGACGAGTATGTCCGCGTTTTCGGCAAGAAGCCGCGCTAGGAGAGATGAGCTATGCTTGAAGATAAAGATCGCATCTTCACAAATCTCTACGGGCTCGACGATTGGGGGCTCGAAGGCGCCAAACGCCGTGGGTCCTGGAATGGCACCAAGGATTTGCTCGACAAGGGCCGCGACTGGCTTACCAACGAGGTGAAAGCCTCCGGGTTGCGCGGCCGCGGCGGCGCGGGCTTCTCGACCGGCCTTAAATGGTCGTTCATGCCCAAGCAATCCGATGGGCGCCCGCATTACCTCGTCGTCAACGCCGACGAATCCGAGCCGGGCACCTGCAAGGACCGCGAAATCCTTCGCCACGACCCGCACCACCTCGTCGAGGGCTGCCTGATCGCAGGCCGCGCCATGGACGCGCACCACGCCTATATCTATGTCCGCGGCGAGTTCATGCGCGAGCGAGAGCGCCTCGAAGCCGCGGTGCAGCAGGCCTACGACGCCAAGCTCATCGGCAAGAACAACATCCACGGCTGGGACTTCGATATCATCGTCCACCACGGGGCAGGGGCCTATATCTGCGGGGAGGAAACCGCGCTCCTTGAAAGCCTCGAAGGCAAGAAGGGGCAGCCGCGCCTCAAGCCGCCATTCCCGGCCGGAATGGGCCTGTATGGCTGCCCGACCACCGTCAACAACGTCGAATCCATCGCCGTCGTCCCGGAAATCCTCCGTCGCGGAGCATCCTGGTTTGCCGGCCTTGGCCGCGAAAACAACACTGGCACCAAGCTCTTTTGTGTATCGGGTCACGTCAATAACCCCGCCACGTTCGAAGAAGAGATGGGCACGCCGTTCGACGTGCTCGTCGAGAAGCACTGCGGCGGTATTCGTGGCGGCTGGGACAATCTCCTCGCCGTCATCCCGGGTGGGTCTTCGGTCCCGTGTGTTCCAGGCGAAAAGATCCGCTCCGCGCATATGGATTTCGACGGCCTGCGCGAGGTTGGCTCCTCGCTCGGCACGGCGGCGGTTATCGTGATGGACAAGTCCACCGACATCATCAAGGCGATCTGGCGTCTTTCAGCCTTCTACAAACACGAAAGCTGCGGCCAGTGCACGCCGTGCCGCGAAGGCACCGGCTGGATGATGCGCGTCATGGATCGCATGGTGCGCGGCGAAGCCCAGAAGCGCGAAATCGACATGCTGTTCGAAGTGACCAAGCAGGTCGAGGGCCACACCATCTGCGCGCTCGGCGACGCGGCGGCTTGGCCCATCCAGGGTTTGATCCGCAACTTCCGGCACGTCATCGAAGAGCGGATCGACGCATACACCTACAAGTCCAGCTCTGACGGCGCTGTGCCGTCGGTTGCGGCGGAGTAAAGTTCATGGCGCAAATCAAGGTCGACGGCGAACTCATTGAAGTGCCTGATCACTTCACCCTGATGCAGGCGGCGGAAGCGGCCGGCGCCGAAATCCCTCGTTTCTGCTATCACGAGCGCCTTTCGGTCGCCGGCAATTGCCGTATGTGCCTCGTCGAGGTGAAGGGCGGTCCCCCGAAACCGCAGGCGAGCTGCGCCATGGGTGTCAAGGATCTGCGCCCTGGCCCCAATGGTGAGCCGCCGGAAATGTTCACCAATACGCCTATGGTCAAGAAGGCCCGCGAAGGCGTGATGGAATTCCTCCTGATCAACCATCCGCTCGATTGTCCGATCTGCGATCAGGGCGGCGAATGCGATCTGCAGGATCAGGCGATGGCCTACGGCGTGGATTCCTCGCGCTATTGGGAAAACAAGCGCGCCGTCGAGAACAAGCATATCGGTCCGCTGGTCAAGACCATCATGAACCGGTGCATCCACTGCACCCGCTGTGTGCGCTTCACGACCGAAGTCGCCGGTGTCTCCGAACTGGGACTCATTGGGCGCGGCGAAGATGCCGAGATCACGTCTTATCTCGAACAGGCTATGACCAGCGAGTTGCAGGGCAACGTCATCGACCTCTGCCCCGTTGGCGCGCTGACCTCCAAGCCCTACGCCTTCCAGGCCCGTCCTTGGGAATTGACCAAGACCGAATCCATCGACGTCATGGACGCCGTCGGTTCGAACATCCGTGTCGACGCCCGTGGCCGCGAAGTGATGCGCATCCTTCCGCGTATCCACGAAGGCGTCAACGAAGAATGGATTTCCGATAAGACCCGCTTCGTCTGGGACGGCCTGCGCACCCAGCGCCTCGACCGACCTTATGTTAAAAAGGGCAAGAAGCTCCAGGCCGCGACCTGGAACGAGGCCTTCGCCGCCGTCGCCGCGCGCATCAAGAAAACCGATCCCGCGAAGATCGGCGCTGTTGCAGGCGATTTGGCCGGCGTTGAAGAGATGTTCGCGCTCAAGGCGCTCCTGGCATCGCTTGGCTCGGGCAATATCGATTCCCGTCCCGCCGGTTCTGCGTTCGATCCTAAGAAAGGCAGGGCGGGTTACATTTTCAACCCAACGATTGCCGGGATCGAACAGGCCGACGCCATTCTTATCGTCGGCACGAACCCGCGCCGCGAGGCTGCCATCGTCAATGCCCGCATCCGCAAGGCGTGGCGCGCCGGCAATGTCGAAATCGGCCTCATTGGCGAACCTGCCGATTTGACCTACGACTATGCTCATCTGGGCGCAGGCATCGATACTTTGGCGGAACTTGCCGCAGGCAAGGGGGCTTTTGCCAAGACGCTCGAGAACGCCAAGCGCCCGATCGTCATCGTTGGCGAAGGTGCGATGACCGGCGCTTCGGGCAAGGATGTCCTCGGGCTCGCCGCCGAGGTCGCGCAGAAGAACGGTGCGCTGAGTGACGAGTGGAATGGGTTCGGCGTCCTGCACACCGCTGCAGCCCGTGTCGGGGGCCTCGATATCGGTTTTGTGCCAGGCAAAGGTGGGCTCGACACTGCCGGCATGCTCAAGGCATCCAATAAGGGCGAACTCGACGTCCTCTTCCTTCTTGGTGCCGACGAGATTGACTTCTCGGCCATTGGCGAGAACACGACGGTCATCTATATTGGCACGCACGGCGATGCCGGAGCGCACAAGGCCGACATCATCCTGCCAGCCGCCGCGTACACCGAAAAGAGCGCGACCTACGTCAATACCGAAGGGCGCGTTCAAATGACCACCCGTGCCGTCTTCGCTCCCGGAGAAGCCAAGGAAGACTGGGCCATCCTGCGCGCGCTTTCCGGAGTCCTGGGTGTCACTTTGCCCTATGACTCGCTGACTGCGTTGCGCGCCAACCTTTATGCGGAATTCCCGCACTTGGCCCGGCTCGACGGCATTGCAGGGGGCAAGGCATCCGACGTCGCCAAGCTCGCAAAAGCCACGGCGCCGAAAAAGGGCAACGCGCTCATCTCGCCGATCACCGATTTTTACCTCACCAACCCCATCGCGCGGGCCTCTGCCGTTATGGCCGAATGTTCGCAATTGATGGCTGGCCTCAAACAGGCAGCGGAATAAGGCCTCGATATGGACTGGATTATTTACGCGCTCGACTATCTTCTTGGCGTACCCATCCTGGGATGGGGCACGATGGTCGGGTTTGTCTGGAAAGCCCTGCTGCTGCTCGTTTCGCTGCTGCTGTTCACCGCTTACATCCTTCTTGCCGACCGCAAGATCTGGGCCGCCGTGCAAATCCGGCGCGGACCCAACGTCGTTGGTGCTTTCGGCCTTCTGCAAAGCTTCGCAGACCTTTTGAAATTCGCGCTCAAGGAGCCGGTTATTCCGGCGGGTGCCGATAAGGTGGTCTTCCTGCTGGCGCCGCTTGTTACGGTGCTGCTGGCGCTTTCGGCCTGGGCCGTCGTTCCGTTGGATCAGGGCTGGGCGTTGGCCGACATCAACGTTGGCATTCTCTATATCTTCGCGATCTCGTCCCTGAGCGTCTACGGCGTCATCATGGGGGGCTGGTCCTCGAACTCGAAATACCCATTCCTTGGTGCGCTGCGTTCAGCTGCACAGATGGTCTCCTACGAGGTTTCCATCGGCTTCGTGATCATCACGGTGCTTCTGTGCGTGGGGTCGCTGAACCTCACAGACATCGTGGTCGCGCAGCAGGAAATGGGGCTCGCGCATATGCTGGGCGTGCCTTGGCTGTCGTTCCTCAACTGGTTCTGGCTGCCGCTCTTTCCGATGTTCATCGTCTTTTTCATCTCCGCGCTGGCCGAGACCAACCGTCCGCCCTTCGATCTGCCCGAAGCCGAATCCGAACTTGTTGCGGGCTTCATGGTGGAATATGGCTCGACCCCGTACATGATGTTCATGCTCGGCGAGTACGTCTCGATCATCTTGATGTGCGGACTGACGACGCTCCTCTTCCTCGGCGGCTGGGCATCTCCGATCGATCTGCCGCCTTTCACATGGATACCGGGCGTTGTCTGGTTCGTTCTGAAATTGTCGGTGGCCTTTTTCATGTTCGCTCTGGTCAAGGCCATCGTCCCGCGTTACCGCTATGACCAGCTGATGCGGCTGGGCTGGAAAGTGTTCCTGCCGCTGTCGCTTTTCATGGTCATTGCCGTTGCCTTCGTTCTCCAGCTCACTGGCTGGGGCTGGCACGGTGGCATGTAAGGAGAAATCGAAATGCAGGCATTGAGATTCCTCGACGCGCTTCTCCTCCGCGAATTCGTATCGACCTTCTTCCTGGCGATGCGCTACTTCTTCGCGCCTAAACCGACCATAAACTACCCCTTTGAAAAGGGGCGTGTGAGCCCGCGCTTCCGGGGTGAGCATGCCCTGCGCCGCTATCCCAACGGCGAGGAACGCTGCATTGCGTGCAAGCTGTGCGAGGCAATCTGCCCGGCACAGGCCATCACCATCGAGGCTGGCCCGCGCCAGAACGATGGCACGCGCCGGACGGTTCGTTACGACATTGACATGGTCAAATGCATCTATTGCGGCTTCTGTCAGGAAGCTTGCCCGGTCGACGCCATCGTTGAAGGGCCGAATTTCGAATTCGCGACCGAGACGCGCGAGGAGCTTTACTTCTCCAAAGAGCGTCTCTTGGCCAATGGCGACCGTTGGGAGCGCGAGCTGGCCGCCAACATCGCGCTCGACGCGCCGTACCGCTAGGAGCATCGACGTGGTTCTGCCTCTTTTATTTTTTTACCTCTTCTCGGCCATCGCGATCGCATCCGCGCTCATGGTGATTGCCTCGCGCAATCCCGTGCATTCCGTGCTGTTTCTCATTCTTGCCTTCGTCAACGCCGCGGGCATTTTCCTTTTGGCCGGTGCGGAATTCCTCGCACTCATCCTGATCGTCGTCTATGTCGGCGCCGTCGCAGTGCTGTTCCTGTTCGTCGTGATGATGCTGGACGTCGATTTCGCGGAGATGCGCTCCGGCATGCTGCAATACATGCCCATTGGTGCCCTGATCGGGATCGTCCTGCTGCTTGAGCTTCTGCTCGTTGCGGGTACAGCTTATCTGGCGCCCGAAGGTGCGGGGAGTGGGGTCTTGCCGATCGCCGGGGGAATCGAGAATACCCGGGCGCTGGGGCAGATTCTTTACACGCGTTATATCTATCTGTTCCAGGCCTGCGGGCTGGTGCTTCTGGTGGCCATGATCGGCGCAATTGTCCTGACACTGCGCCATAAGCCGGGCGTCCGGCGCCAGGACGTTGCCAAGCAAGTGGCCCGCGGCAAGAGCGGGCTCGAGATCGTCAAAGTCGAGAGCGGCAAGGGGTTGTAAGAGGGCAAATGATGACACCGGTTATCGGGCTCGGTCACTTCCTGACCGTCGCCGCCATTCTGTTCACCATCGGGGTCTTCGGCATTTTCCTCAACCGGAAGAATGTCATCATCATCCTGATGTCGATCGAGTTGATCCTTCTGGCGGTCAATATCAACTTCGTCGCCTTTTCTGCGCATTTGGGCGATCTCGTGGGCCAGGTCTTTGCCCTGGTGATCCTCACCGTGGCAGCCGCCGAGGCCGCAATCGGGCTGGCGATCCTGGTAATCTTCTTCCGTAACCGCGGCTCCATCGCGGTTGACGACGTCAATATGATGAAGGGCTAGGCGGCAATGATCCAGGCTATCGTTTTCCTGCCGCTCATCGGCGCGCTCGTGGCCGGTCTCTTCGGCCGCGCCATCGGCCACCGTCCGGCCGAGATCATCACGACCGCGCTCTTGGGCGCCGCTGCGCTCTTTTCGTGGATCGTTTTCATCCCCTTCTGGCTCGGCCATCCTGAGCCCTACAGTGTCGAAGTGATGCGCTGGGTTGTCGTGGGTGATCTCGACCTCAGGTGGATGCTCCGCGTCGATACGCTCACCGCGATCATGCTCGTCGTGGTCACCACCGTATCGAGCCTCGTGCACCTTTATTCCATCGGGTACATGCACGACGATCCGCACCGCGCGCGGTTCTTCGCCTATCTCTCGCTCTTCACCTTCGCCATGCTGATGCTGGTGACTGCCGACAACTTCCTTCAAATGTTCTTCGGCTGGGAAGGCGTGGGGCTCGCCTCGTACCTTCTCATCGGTTTCTGGTACACCAAGCCCTCGGCCAACGCCGCGGCGATGAAGGCGTTCGTCGTCAACCGCGTCGGCGATTTCGGCTTCGCTCTGGGCATCTTTGGCACCTTCTTCATGCTCGGCACGCTCGGATTCGACGAAACCTTCGCCGCACTCCCGGCCATGCAAGGCGCAACGATCCCGTTCCTGGGCGCGAATTTCGATGCCATCACGGTCCTGTGCCTGCTGCTCTTTATGGGCGCGATGGGCAAGTCTGCGCAGTTCCTGCTGCACACCTGGCTGCCGGACGCCATGGAGGGCCCGACCCCGGTCTCCGCGCTCATCCACGCCGCAACCATGGTGACGGCGGGCGTCTTCATGGTTGCCCGCCTCTCGCCCATGTTCGAGATGAGCGAAACCGCGACCGTTGTCGTCGTCGCCATCGGCGCTATCACCGCCTTCTTCGCGGCCACCGTCGGCCTTGTCCAGAACGACATCAAGCGCGTGATCGCCTATTCGACGTGTTCTCAGCTTGGCTACATGTTCGTCGGGCTCGGAGTGGGGGCCTACTCGGCGGGCATTTTCCACCTCTTCACCCACGCCTTTTTCAAGGCGCTCCTGTTCTTGGGCGCCGGCTCCGTTATCCATGCCATGCACCACGAGCAGGACATGCGGAATATGGGTGGCATCGCGAAAAAGATCCCGATCACCTATTGGCTCATGATCGTCGGCACGCTGGCCTTGACCGGCGTCGGTATTCCGGGCACGCCGCTGGGTTTCGCCGGGTTTTTCTCGAAGGATTCCATCATCGAATCCGCCTATGCCTTCGGCGGATGGACCGGCTCCTTCGCCTTCTGGTCGCTGGTGATCGCCGCGCTCTTTACGAGCTTTTATTCCTGGCGTCTCATCCATCTGACCTTCCACGGCAAGACCCGCGCCGACCACCACACGTTCGACCACGCTCACGAGAGCCCGAACGTCATGCTGGTTCCGCTCTATGTGCTTGCCGCTGGTGCGGTGCTCTCAGGTGCGGTGTTCTACGGCGTTTTCTTTGAGAACGCGGAGCACGTTGCCGAATTCTTCGGTGGCTCCTTGGTCGTCGATGCGCACGTGCTCGAGGAGGCGCACCACGTTCCCGTTTGGGCGAAGTGGTCCGCAACCATCGCTATGGTTATTGGCTTCGTGGTGGCGTGGTACATGTACATCCGCCGGCCGGAGACCCCCGCCGAACTCGCCCGCGAGCACCCCGGGCTCTACCAGTTCCTCTTGAACAAATGGTACTTCGACGAGCTGTACGATGTGATTTTCGTTAAGCCGGCACGCTGGATCGGCAATGCGCTCTGGAAGGGCTTTGACGACTGGTTCGTCGACCAGACCATCGTTGAGGGGCTGGGCCGCCGCGTCAGGCAGGTGACCGACCAAGTCACACGCCTGCAATCGGGCTACCTCTATCACTACGCCTTCGCGATGCTTATCGGTGTCGCCGCGCTCATCACCTGGGCTATTGCCGCCGGGGGACTGCTGGGATGATCCTGTCCAACAATATACTAACAATCGTCACCTTCCTCCCGCTCGTCGGCGCCTTCTTTATTCTCTTGACGCCCGGCAAGGACGAGGTTTCGGTTCTCAACATCAAGCGCATCGCGCTCGCCACGACCGTCGTGACCTTCATCTTCACGCTGGTCATGTGGGGGATGTTCGACTCGACGACGGCGGATTTCCAGTTCGTCCAGAACCACGTCTGGCTCGGTGACGTCATCGGCTACCGTATGGGTGTCGACGGCATTTCGGTGCTCTTCATCGTCCTCACCGGCCTTTTGATGCCTATGTGCATCCTCGCCAGCTGGGACTCGGTCACCAACCGCGTGCGTGAGTACATGCTCTTGTTCCTGGTGCTCGAAACGCTGATGATCGGCGTCTTCGCTACCCTGGATCTGGCGATGTTCTACGTCTTCTTCGAAGGCACGCTCATTCCGATGTTCCTCATTATCGGTATCTGGGGGGGCAAACGGCGCATTCAGGCGACCTACAAGTTCTTCTTTTACACCTTCACCGGCTCGGTACTGATGCTGCTGGCCATCATGGCGATGTACTGGATCGGTGGTACCACCGACATCGCGCGGCTCATGAACGTCGATTTCCCACCGGAAGCTCAGACCTGGCTCTGGCTCGCCTTCTTCGCCTCGCTTGCGGTCAAGATGCCCATGTGGCCGTTCCATCGCTGGCTGCCCGAAGCGCACGTCGAAGCGCCAACGGCCGGCTCGGTCATCCTGGCGGCGATCCTGCTGAAGCTCGGCGGCTATGGCTTCCTGCGCTTCTCGCTGCCGATGTTCCCCGACGCCTCGCTGATGTTCTCGAACTTCGTGTTTGTCCTCTCGGTCGCCGCGATTATCATTACCTCGCTGGTCGCGCTGGTGCAGACTGACGTCAAGAAGCTGATTGCCTATTCCTCGGTCGCCCATATGGGTTTTGTGACTATGGGGATTTTTGCCGGCAACATCTATGGCGTGCAGGGCGCAATCTTTCAGATGATCTCGCATGGCTTCGTCTCCGGCGCGCTCTTCTTGTGCGTCGGCGTCGTCTACGATCGCATGCATACCCGTGAGATCGCCGCCTATGGCGGTCTCGTCGAGCGCATGCCCAAATATGCCTTCGCGTTCATGATCTTCACCATGGCTAATGTCGGCCTTCCGGGCACGTCCGGTTTCATTGGCGAATTCCTGACGCTTCTGGCGATCTTCCAGGTCAACACATGGTTCGCGCTTTTCGCGACGACCGGTGTCATCCTCTCGGCGTGCTACGCCCTGTGGCTTTACCGCAAGGTGATCTTCGGCGCGCTCGAGAAGGAAAATCTCAAGTCCATCCTCGATCTCAACCGCCGCGAGGTCCTGACCCTCGTGCCGCTGGTCGCACTAACGATCTTCTTCGGTTTCTATCCCGCGCCGATACTCGATGCGACCAATGCGTCGGTTCAGGCCCTTGTCGATCAATATGTAGCGGCCACGGGCATCGAAACGGCAGTTGCCCATGTCGATGTGTCTATGCCCGTCGAAGCGGTTGAAGCCGTCGAGGCGGCCGAGCCCGCGCACACGAGCCATTAGGAGGTGAATATGGTGTATGAATTTGCCGGCTTCGCCTCCCTGGCGCCCGCCTATCCCGAAATGCTCCTCGCGATCGGAGCGCTGGTGCTCCTGCTCATGGGGGTCCTTTCGAAAAAAGAGGCCGCGCCCTGGATCACCGGGGTCACGATCGGCCTGCTGATCGGCGTAGGTGTTCTCGTCGTCGCCGCCCCGAACGAAGGCGTGCTCTTTGCCGGAGGCTATATCAACGATGGTTTTGCGCGCTTCATGAAAGCGCTTGTCATCGCTGGCTCGGTCTCCGCGCTCGTCCTCGCGGTCTCCAATGCCGAGGCCCACGGGCTCAACAAGTTCGAATACCCGGTACTCGTCGTCCTTGCGACGCTCGGCATGTTCATGATGATCTCGGCCAACGATCTCATGAACCTCTATGTCGGCCTGGAGTTACAGTCTCTCGCGCTCTATGTCGCCGCCGCATTCAAGCGCGACAGCGCCAAGGCTACGGAAGCCGGGCTCAAATATTTCGTTCTCGGCGCACTCTCCTCGGGCATGCTGCTTTACGGCGCGTCGCTGGTCTATGGCTTTACGGGCCACACCCAACTTAACGAAATCGCTCAAGCCATCGCGCTTGGCGATCGGAGCGCAGGTGTGATCTTCGGCCTGGTTTTCCTTCTGGCAGGCCTCGCATTCAAGATTTCGGCAGTACCTTTCCACATGTGGACACCCGACGTCTATGAAGGCGCCCCGACGCCGGTCACCGCGTTCTTCGCGTCCGCGCCCAAGGTTGCGGCCATGGCACTCGTCATCCGCGTTGTATTCGACGCCTTCGAGCCTATTGCGCAGGATTGGCAGCAGGTTGTGATCTTCATCTCCATCGCTTCGATGGTGCTCGCCGCATTCGCCGCGATCGGGCAGAACAACCTCAAGCGCCTGTTGGCCTATTCCTCCATCGGGCATGTCGGTTTCGCGCTCGTTGGACTTTCAGCGGGCAATCTCGTCGGGGTTGAAGGTGTCGTGATCTATATGGCGATCTATCTTGCCATGACCGTGGGCACCTTTGCCTGCATCCTCGCGTTGCGTAATGAGGATGGCTATGTCGAAACCATCGATGATCTGGCAGGCCTCGCGCAGAACCGCCCCTTCGTCGCTGCCATGCTCGCGGTGTTCATGTTCTCACTGGTCGGACTGCCACCGCTCGCAGGGTTCTTCGCCAAATGGCAGGTCTTCCTTGCGGCGATGGAAGCACAGCTTTTCGTCCTTGCTGTCATCGGTATGCTGGCGAGCGCAGTGAGCGCATTCTATTACCTGCGCGTGGTCAAGGTGATGTATTTCGATGAGCCGACGCAGACCTTTGCGCTTCCAGCGATGGAACTGCGCGTCGTAATCGCGCTCACGGGCTTCCTTGTCGTCACCTACTACTTCACCATCGGCGCGCCCTTGAGCCAGTGGGCCCACGCGGCGGCGGGAAGTTTATTCTAACGTGGCAGGCTTTCCGCTCCCCGCTTCGGCAGACGTCGAGGGATATCGCGTCATCGGTTTCGATACGGTCGGCTCGACCAATACCGAAGCTGCCAACGCGGCCATGGCAGGGGATAGCGGAAAACTGTGGTTCGCCGCGCTCCAGCAGACCGCGGGCAAGGGCAGGCGAGGCCGCCCTTGGGAAAGCCCCTACGGCAATCTCGCCGCCAGCCTGCTGATCACCCCCGATGGTGAAACCGAAAGCTTCGCGAGCCTCGGTTTCGTTGCCGGTGTCGCGCTCAACTGCGCGCTTGAAAAGCTCATCCCCAACGCAAGGATCGCTAGCGGTATCGACGGTGCCGATGGACGTAGCGAGGGCGCATCTGCGCGCATTGCGCTCAAATGGCCCAATGACGTGCTTGCGGACGGCGCCAAACTTGCGGGCATTCTCCTCGAAGGCCACAAGCGCCCCGACGGGCGCCAGGCGATCGTCATCGGGTTCGGCATCAACGTCGTTGCCGCGCCAGAGGGATTGCCATATCCGGCAATAGCCCTGCGCGATCTCGGAATAGCGGTAGACGCTGCAACGGTTTTCGAAGCGCTGGCTGAAAGCTGGGTCGCCTGCTTCAAGGTCTGGGATAACGGTCGGGGCATTGCCGAAATTCTTGACGCATGGCGTGCGGCTGCGGCGGGCATCGGCGCGGAAGTCGCCGTTCAGCGCAATCGTGACGTCGTCCGGGGCGTTTTCGAAACAATTGACGATGCGGGCCGTCTGATTGTCCGCGATCCTGAGGGGCATCGTATTGCCATAGCGGCCGGCGACGTCCACTTCGGGACAACCGCGACGCTGAAGCTTTAACGCGTTCAGCCGGCGCGATAGCGTCGTGCTTTCAGCAAAAGTGGAAACCACTTTTGCGGTTTGAATGCACGATAAAACAAGAATTTGGAGCATTTTCGCGTTCAAAGACAAGCGAAGATGCTGAGGAATTGACATGGAAGGAAGTCCGGTCGGCGGCATTCTGCCGCCCGGTCGGCTATTGGAAAAGATATGGCAAAACAGAGCACTTCGGTGGAGGAATTCGTCTTCGTACCGCTCGGCGGCATTGGCGAAATCGGTATGAATATGGGGCTTTACGGCTTCGGCCCGGCCGATGATCGCTATTGGCTCGTCGTCGATTGCGGCGTCTCCTTCGGCGGGCCCGAACTGCCTGGCATTGAACTCGTCATGCCGGATACTCGCTTTCTCGAAGAGGAAGCCGACCGCGTCGTTGGCCTTGTCCTTACCCACGCCCACGAAGATCACTACGGTGCCGTTCTCGATCTCTGGCCGGGCTACGAAAAGCCGGTCTATGCGACCGCATTCGCCGCAGCTATGCTTGAGGCCAAGCGCGTGTCCAACGGCATCGACGACGATGTCGACATCACGATCTTCGAGCCCGGCAACCCCTTCAAGGTCGGTCCGTTCACCGTCGAAGCGATCAACGTTTCGCATTCGATCCCCGAAAGCTGCGCTCTTCTTATCGACACGCCCGCCGGTCGTGTCCTCCACACCGGCGACTGGAAGATCGATGCAACGCCCGTCGGCACGCCCATGACCGACATCGAGCGTTTCCGTCAGATCGGCAATGACGACCGCCCGCTGGCGCTCGTCTGCGACTCGACGAACGCGATGAAAGAGGGTGACAGCCCGTCCGAAACCGAGATCGCCGTCAACATCGAGCGCCTGATCGCTACGGCGAAGCACCGCGTGGCCGTCACCATCTTCGCCTCGAATCTCGGGCGTATGATTTCAATTGCCCGTGCCGCCGCCAAGGCGGGCAGGGAAATCGTTGCTGCGGGCAGGGCGGTGCATCGTGTCGCCGGTATCGCACGTGAACTCGGCCTGCTCGAAGGCGTTCCCGAATTCCACGACCAGGACGCCTACGGCTATCTCCCCCGCGATAAGGTCGTGCTTATATGCACCGGTAGTCAGGGTGAGGCTCGAGCTGCCATGGCGCGCATCGCTGCCGGCACGCATCCGGTCATCGATCTCTCACCCGGCGATACCGTCCTTTTTTCCTCATGGGCCATTCCGGGGAACGAAAAGGCGGTCATCGACATTCAGAACCAGCTCGTCGATCGCGGTGTCGAGGTCATTACCAGCCGCGATGAGTTGATCCACGTTACCGGCCACCCGCGCCGCCACGAACTCGTTCAGCTTTACGATTGGGTAAAGCCCGATATCCTCGTTCCCGCCCATGGCGAACCCATGCACCTTGAAGCCCACGCCGCGCTCGGGCGCGAAAGGGGCATCAAGACTGTGCTCTCGATCCGCAACGGCGACATGGTGCGGCTCTTTCCAACGCCACAAAAGTTCGAGAAGGAAGTGCCCACCGGCGTTCTCTATCTCGACGGCAACCTGCTGTGTGCGCCCGAAGAAAGCAATGTCCGCGACCGTCGTAAGCTTGCGTTCGGCGGCCTCGTTGTCGTAACGCTGGTGGTCGACCGGCAGGGTAAGGTCGTCTCAGGCCCGTCCTATGACCTCGACGGTTTGCCCGAACTCGAGGAAGACGACGATCCGCTCCGCGACGTCGTCGTCAAGGCTACGCAGGGCACGATCAAGAGCTTCCCTGCCAAACGCCGCGCGGATACCGCACGGTTCGGTGAAGCCATCCGTCGCGCGGTTCGCTCCGAAGTCAACGCCGCGTGGGGCCGCAAGCCGATCGTCAAGGTTTTCGTTCATCAGGTTTAACCGATGCAACTTTGGACACAGATTTTCACCTTCGCCGCTGTTTATTTTGTCATTTGGTGGCTATGCCTGTTCATGGTGCTTCCATTCGGCGTGCGCGGACAGCACGAGGATGGGGAGGTGACCGACGGCACCGAGCCGGGCGCTCCGGTCCGGCCGTTCCTCTGGCAAAAGCTCCTGGCAACGACTGTGCTGGCGGCCATTTTCATGGCGCTGGCACTGTGGGGCTTTTCAAGCCCCTGGTTGCAGGAATACTGGTCGTAAGAGTGTTTCCAGAAAAAGCGTGTCCTCGGATGTGATCCGGGGATGGCTCCCACTTTTTCGGTTCGGACCCGAAGGGCCGCGCAAGCGAACGCAACAAACCAAAATGTAAAAAAAAGCAGGGCTTTTGGCCCTGCGTCAAATTTCGAGTTTCGCGACAATCCACTGGTCTTACAGCGCGCAAAATGGGCGGCCAGTGCTCCTCCCTTGACGTTGTCGGCGTCGGGCGGTTTATCTCCGCCGTTCGTTTTATGGCCGGGACACTACCAAGGACGATATGCTCTGCCAAGAGAAATTTGCGGTCTTTTGTCACACCAAATGTCAAAAAAGCGACATGTAACGGGTTAGGGTTCAAACCCTTGCCAGAACGGGCTGGTTTGCGCTTCATAGAGCGGCCCAAGCCGGTTGTGAGTCGAAGCGAAAGAAAAAAGAGAACTCATGCGCCTTTCCAGATATTTCCTGCCCGTTCTTAAAGAGACCCCCAAGGAAGCGGAAATCGTTTCCCACCGGCTGATGCTGCGCGCGGGCATGATTTCCCAGCAGTCCGCCGGCCTCTACGCCTGGTTGCCGCTGGGCTACAAGGTGCTGCGCAAGATTCAAGAGATCATCGAACAGGAGCAGAACCGGGCAGGGGCCATCGAGCTCTTGATGCCCACGCTCCAGCCAGCCGACCTCTGGCGCGAAAGCGGGCGCTACGACGACTACGGCAAGGAAATGCTCCGCATGCAGGACCGCCATGAGCGCGACATGCTCTACGGTCCCACCAATGAGGAGATGATCACCCACATTTTCCGCACCTATGTGCAGTCTTACAAGGACCTGCCGCTCAACCTCTACCACATCCAGTGGAAGTTCCGCGACGAGATCCGCCCCCGCTTCGGCACCATGCGCTCCCGCGAATTCCTGATGAAGGACGCCTATTCCTTCGACCTTTCCAAGGAAGACGCGGTCAAGGCCTACAATCGCATGTTCGTCGCCTACCTGCGCACCTATCACCGCATGGGTCTGACCGCGATCCCCATGCGCGCGGAAACCGGCCCCATCGGCGGCGACCTTTCCCACGAATTCATTGTGCTCGCTGAGACCGGCGAAAGCGGTGTCTTCTGCCACGCCGACCTGCTCGACAAGCCCATTCCTGGCCCGGACACCGATTTCCTCGGCGATCTCTCAGGCATCGTCGCGGACTGGACGTCACTGTATTCGGCCACTGAGGACATGCACGACGAGACCGAGTTCGACGCCAAGGTCCCCGAGGATAAACGCATCGCCGCCCGCGGCATCGAGGTTGGCCAGGTGTTTTATTTCGGCACCAAATATTCCGAACCCATGGGCGCCACCGTCACCGGTCCCGACGGCAAGGAGGTGGCTGTCCATATGGGCTCCTACGGCATCGGCCCCAGCCGCATCGTCCCCGCCATCATCGAAGCCAGCCACGATGATGATGGTATCATCTGGCCCGTTTCCGTCGCCCCCTTCGAGGTTACCTTGATCAACCTCAAATCCGGCGATGCAGAATGCGAAGCGGCTAACGAAAAGCTCTACGGCCAGCTCCAGGCCGCCGGCATTGACGTGCTCTACGACGATCGTGACCTCGGCGCCGGCGGCAAGTTCGCCACGGCCGATCTGATCGGCATCCCGTACCAGCTGATCGTCGGCCCCCGTGGGCTCAAATCCGGCGAGGTCGAGATCAAACACCGCAAAACCGGCGAGCGAGAAACCATCGGCATCGAAGACGCCGTCCACCGCCTCAAATCGCTTATCGAACCCGAACGCAGGGACAAGGTGTGACCGCAGTCACCAACGGCAAGGAAAACGGCACGCGCCCGTTTTCACGGTTCGAAATGCTCGTCGCCGGGCGCTATCTCCGCGCGCGCCGGCGCGATACGTTCATTTCGGTCATCGCCTCGCTCACCATGGTCGGCATCGCTATCGGCGTCGCCACGCTGATCGTTGTGATGAGCGTCATGAACGGTTTCCGCGACGAGCTCTTGAGCAAGATCCTCGGTCTCAACGGCCATTTCACGGCCTTTCCCGTCGATGAGACCTTCACAGACTACGAAGACGTCAAGGTCCGCCTCGAAGAGGTCGACGGCGTCATCAACGCCGTCGCTTTCGTGGAAGGCCAGGCGCTCGCATCCGGGCCGTACAATTCCGCCGGCATCAACGTGCGGGGCATGACGCTTGAAGACATCCGTAAACTTCCCTTGCTCTACAACAGCGCCGAACTCGGCGGCTGGGATGACTGGGACGACCTCGAAGGCGTCGCCATCGGCCAGCGCCTCGCGCAAACCCTCGGCGTCACTATCGGCGATTCCGTCACCATCGTCAGCCCGCGCGGCAGCCAGACCCCCTTCGGCACGACCCCCCGCATCCGTTCCTATCCGGTCAACGTCATCTTCGACGTCGGCATGGTCGAGTTCGATAGCTTCTATGTCTATATGCCGCTCCAGGCCGCCCAGGATTATTTCAAAGCCTATTCCGAGCAGTTGCGCGAAGGCTTCGAGGAATTGCCGCTCATGGCGACCGACGAAGAAATCGATGAGGCGTATGAGCGCGTTTATCAAGCCACTGCGGTCGAAGTCTTCCTCGATGACCCCGATGCGACCGGCGTCATGCAGCTTCCGCTCGAGCAAGCCGCCGGCCGGCCCATGATCTTCACCAACTGGCAGCGACGCAACGCGACCTTCTTCTCCGCGCTCCAGGTCGAACGCGTCGTGATGTTCACCATCCTCTCGATGATCGTGCTCGTTGCCGCCTTCAACATCATCTCGAGCCTCGTGATGCTGGTGAAGGACAAGGGGCAGGACATCGCCGTGCTGCGCACCATGGGCGCTACCCGGTCCTCGGTGATGCGCATCTTTTGCATGACGGGCACCGCCATCGGCTTCCTCGGCACGTTCATCGGTTTCATCCTCGGCGTGGTGCTCGCGGTCAACGCGGAAACCATCCGTGCCTGGATTTCCGATCTCTTGGGCATCGCGCTCTTTCCGCCCGAGGTGTTCCTGCTCTCGGCCTTGCCGTCGCGCGTCGACCCCGCCGAGGTGATTGCCGTGCTCGGGATGGCGTTGGCGCTTTCGTTCCTGGCAACGCTCTATCCGGCATGGCGCGCCGCGCAATACGATCCGGTCGAGGCCTTGCGCTATGAGTGACATGCTTTTGTCTTTGACCGGTGTGCGCCAGAGCTATGGTGACGGCGAGGGTGCCGTTCATGTTTTGAAAGGCGCGGATCTGACGGTCGCAAAAGGCGAACTCGTTGCCCTTGTCGCGCCCTCCGGCGCCGGCAAATCGACGCTTCTGCACATCTGTGGTCTGCTGGAACGCGCCTCAGGCGGCGACGTTTCGATCGCCGGCCAATCCACGGCGACACTCTCGGACCGCCAGCGCACGCTCTTGCGCCGTTATCGCATCGGCTACGTCTATCAGTTCCACCACCTTCTGCCCGAATTCAGCGCCATTGAAAACGTCATGATGCCGCAGTTGATCGCAGGGGTAGGGGACCGCCAGGCCAGGGCGCGCGGTATGGAACTGCTTGAGGTGATGGGCATCGCACACCGCCATGACCATCGTCCGGCCGAGCTTTCGGGCGGCGAACAGCAGCGCGTCGCCATCGCCCGCGCGACCGCCAACGCCCCGACGCTCGTTCTCGCCGACGAACCCACCGGCAATCTCGACCCCGCGACCTCCGACGTTGTCTTTGCTGCGCTTTCTGACCTCGTCAAAAAACATGACGCGGCATCGATCATCGCGACCCACAACCACGACCTGGCCCGCCGCGCCGACCGTATCGTCACCATTCGGGACGGTTGCATCATCCCCGCAAGCTTGTGATCTAAGTAGGTTCCGCAAAAGTGTCGCGCGGTTTTGCGGCAAGAACCGGCAACAAACAAATGAATCTAAGCAGACATTCGCGGGGAAACCCACGAATGTTTGGTTAGGCGCCGCACCGCACGGCTGACGCGGCGAGAACGGGAACGATTTTCGGAGACGTCCCAGGCACTTGCCGCAATCTTATCCCCGCCCTCAAAACCTCTGCCATACTTCCTCCCACGGCCGCACCAAGGGCGAGGATGCATACGAGCTTCCGGTGAGGGCAGAGCTGGAGAGACGGGAAGCGTGGGGCCGGGCCGAGGTCTCATTTGGTCCCGCGGCGCTCCGGGTGTGTCCGCCAGGCCGGTTCGGGTCCGATGGAGGTCGCTCCAGCGGAGGCCCAAAGGGTGCTCACTCGCGCCAAGGCGACACGACCCCGGGACGCCCGGTCAGTTCAGCGCGCCATACCCTCGAAAGAGGGAGGGGATCGTCCCCGGCGGGGTACCCATAAGCCGAAAATCCCGGATGTATGCGGCGAGGCGTGCCTCGCATTTATATATCTACACAGTATGAGGCCACGTCTCGCCGCATACCGCCCTACCCAACAATGACCGAGGCTTCAGGGCTGTCGGACGTATACGCATGTCCGCAACACTCCCCGATTTAGAAATTGTTAGCAATGCACGCAGCGACAGATCGAGCGCTATAGACAGGAACAAAAAAAGAACTTATAAGAACAAACATGGAACACAAAGGAGGCATTCATGCACACCTTCGTCAAAGATTTCATGGCCCTTGTTTCCCTGACCGCCTTTGGCGGCACCGCTATCTTCTACCTGGACATCCTCACCCGCCTCTCATGAGTGCCCGTCCTGTGAATTGCCCGGCCTCGCTGTTGGCGCAACGGGCCGGACATGGCACAAGGAGACTCAAGTCAAGGAGCCGCCGATGTTTAGCCTGCATTCTTCACACTCCTTGCGCCTTGCGTCGGATTTTTGCGAGTCGGATACGGGTGCGGAGCGAAAAAGCGTATTCAACATATGCTTTTCTCGCGCCGTGCCCGGAGGCGGCCGCCAAAGTCCGGCCCGAAGGGCCGGTCGAACCGAAGGTCCGCGTCAGCGAATATGGCGCAGGGCACAAGGAGTGTGAAGAATGCAGGCTAGTCCCGGGTTCGTTCACCTTCACGTTCACTCCGCATTTTCGCTGCTTGAAGGGGCGCTTCCGCTTGCGACCATTCTCGATATGGCCGCCAAGGATGGACAGCCGGCGATCGGCATCGCCGATACCAACAACCTTTTCGGCGCGCTCGAATTCTCGGAAAAAGCTTCAAGCAAAGGTATTCAACCGATTATCGGCTGCGAATTGGCCGTCGATTTCGGCGCCGACGAGGACAAACCCAACGACCGTGTGAATCTCGGCAAAGGCGGCGTCGTTCTGATTGCCGCGACGGAAACGGGTTTCGCCAACCTCTCGACCATCGTCAGCCGGGCTTACCTCGAGGGTGTCGACAACAAGGTCGCCGCCGATATCGCCTGGTTTGAAGGCGGCCATGCCGAAGGCATCGTCTGCTTGACCGGTGGCCCCGAGGGGGCCATCGATCCCTTTCTCGCCGCCGGGCTGGATGCTCAGGCCGAAACGCGCCTCACAAGGCTCGCCCAAATCTTCGGCGACCGCTTCTATGTCGAAATCCAGCGCCACGATCGCCCCATCGAAAATGGCGTCGAACCGCGTCTTATCGAACTGGCCTACCGCCATGGCTGGCCGCTCGTTGCCACCAACGAACCCTATTTCCCCAAGCAGGACGATTTCGATTCCCACGACGCGCTGCTTGCCATCGCGGCGGGGTCCGTCGTTGCCCAGACCGAGCGCCGCCGGCTCTCGGATCAGCACTACTTCAAAACGCGCGAGGAGATGCTCGCGCTCTTTTCGGACCTGCCCGAGGCTGTCGAGAATACGGTCGAGATCGCCAAGCGCGTCAATTTCCGGCCGCACACGCTCGATCCCATCCTGCCGCGCTTTGCCGCGACCTCCGATCAGAGCGAAGCTGAAGCGGTTGCCGCGGAGGGGGATGAACTTGCGCGCCAGGCCCGCGAGGGCCTCAAGATGCGCATCGAGAACTATGGCTTGGCCGAAGGCCGTACCCAGGCCGAATACGAAGAGCGGCTCGAATTCGAACTTAAGGTCATCCGGGACATGAAGTTCCCCGGCTATTTCCTTATAGTTTCGGACTTTATCAAGTGGAGCAAAGCCCACGACATTCCGGTGGGCCCCGGTCGCGGTTCGGGGGCAGGCTCGCTCGTTGCCTACGCGCTCACCATCACTAACCTCGATCCGCTCCGCTACAACCTCCTTTTCGAGCGTTTCCTGAACCCCGAGCGCGTATCGATGCCGGACTTCGACATCGACTTTTGCCAGGAGCGCCGCGAAGAGGTCATCCACTACGTCCAGGACAAATATGGTTCCGATCAGGTAGCGCAAATCATCACCTTCGGAACGTTGCAGCCCCGCGCGGCGCTACGCGATGTAGGCCGGGTGTTGCAAATGCCCTATGGGCAGGTCGACCGCATCTGCAAGCTCGTGCCCAACAACCCGGCCAATCCGGTAACGCTCGCGCAAGCCATCAACGATGAGCCACGCCTTCAGATGATGCGCGACGAGGACGAGACCGTCGCCGAACTCTTGCGTATCGCCGGCAAGCTTGAAGGCCTGTTCCGCCATGCCTCGACTCATGCCGCCGGCATTGTGATCGGCGACCGGCCTCTGCACCAATTGTTGCCGCTCTACCGCGATCCGCGCTCGGATATGCCCGTCACCCAGTACAACCTCAAATGGGTGGAACCCGCTGGGCTCGTTAAATTCGACTTTTTGGGTCTAAAAACCCTTACGACCATCCGCTACGCCGTCGATATGCTCAAGAAGGAGGGGATCGATCTCGATATCGACGCCATCCCCTTGGAGGATGCGCCCACCTACAAACTTTACGCCGATGGCGATACCTACGGCATCTTCCAGTTTGAAAGTCCGGGCATGCGGCGCGCGCTGGTTGAGTTGAAGCCGGACCGGATCGAAGACCTGATCGCCATGAATGCGCTCTATCGGCCCGGGCCGATGGATAACATCCCGAGCTTCATCAACCGCAAGCACGGTACCGAAAAGGTCGAATATCCCCACGAGACGCTATCTGCAGTTCTCGATGAAACCTACGGCATCATCGTCTATCAGGAGCAGGTGATGCAGATCGCCCAGCTTCTTTCGGGCTATTCGCTCGGGGAAGCCGACGTGCTGCGCCGCGCTATGGGCAAGAAGATCAAGGCCGAGATGGACAAGCAGCGCGTCCGCTTCCGTGACGGAGCTCTCAAGAACGGGCTCTCCGAAGCCCTTGCCGACAATATCTTCGATCTCCTGGCCAAGTTCGCGAACTACGGCTTCAACAAGAGCCACGCTGCTGCTTACGCCTGGGTGTCCTACCAGACGGCCTATTTGAAGACACATTACCCCGAGCAGTTCTATGCCGCATCGATGACGCTCGATATGGCGCAGACCGACAAGCTCTCGGATTTCCGGCGCGAAGCGCAAAAGAAGGGCATCGAGGTGGTGCCACCTTGTGTGAATCGTTCCGAGGTCAATTTCTCGGTGCGGGATGGGCGCATTCATTATTCGCTTTGCGCGGTCAAGGGCGTGGGCCGGCAGGTCGCGGAGCATATTGTCGAGGTGCGTGGCGACCGGCCATTCAAGGATCTTGCCGATTTTGCGCGCCGCATCGACCCCAAGATCATCAACAAACGCACGCTTGAAACGCTAATCAATGCCGGAGCGTTCGACCAGATCACCAAGCGCCGTGAGCAGATCATCGCTGTTGCCGACACGATCATCAGCACGGCCCAGCGCGAAACCTCGGGCCGCGCCGACGGCATCGAGGACATGTTCGCCTCGGCTCAGCCTGAACCGATCCGCTTGCCGGAAAACGTCGAACCCTGGACGCTGACCGAGCGCCTTGCCCGAGAGCACGCGGCCATCGGCTTCTATCTTTCTGCGCATCCTCTCGATGATTATGTCGAACTCTTCGATCGCCTGCGCGTCCAGCAATGGGCGCAATTCGAGCGCGCAGCCCGCGATGGCGCCGTGGCGGGGCGTCTGGCCGGCACGCTCGTGTCGCGCCAGGACCGCAAGACCCGCAAGGGATCGACCATGGCGATCATGATCTTTTCCGATCCGAGCGGATCGTACGAATGCATTGCCTTTTCCGAACAGATCAGCGATTACGCGCATCTGCTCGAACCGGGAAAATCGCTCGTGCTCGAAGTCGGCGCCGAATCCCGCCCCGATGGCGTGCGCCTGCGCATGCTCAAGGCCGAGCCCATAGACGGTTCGGTCGAAAAACTCGGCCGGCGCCTTACGATCTTTGCGGGCGACGAGAAATGCCTTGCGCCCATCAAGACCCAGCTTCAGCCGGGCGGGGAAGGGGTGGTGAGTCTCATTCTGATCCGCGATGCCGGTGCGCGGGAGTTCGAAATCGAGCTGCCGGGTCATTTCCGGCTCACGCCTCAACTCGCGGGCGGGCTCAAAGCCATCAATGGGGTCGTTGACGTACGGCTCAATTGACCCCATATCTTGGGCTTGCCAAGGCGGGGGCACTGGGGTATAGCCCGCCTCGTCAAAATCCACATGCAAAGGCTGGTTCTGCATCAAGGCAGCGCCAAACCGGTGGCGGAGTTTTTCCGCTGCACATCCTTTGCAGAGGCATAACCGGTTAAGGAGACTACGACAGATGGCTTTGCCAGATTTTTCCATGCGCCAGTTGCTTGAGGCCGGCGTTCACTTCGGCCACCAGAAGCACCGCTGGAACCCCAAGATGGAACGCTTCATCTTCGGCGTCCGC
This sequence comes from Pelagibacterium halotolerans, assembly GCF_044811015.1. Classification (GTDB taxonomy): domain Bacteria; phylum Pseudomonadota; class Alphaproteobacteria; order Rhizobiales; family Devosiaceae; genus Pelagibacterium; species Pelagibacterium halotolerans_A. The sequence goes on along the minus strand of NZ_CP085243.1, from coordinate 594,065 downwards.
AACGACATTCACATCATCGACCTGAGCCAGACCGTTCCCGCGCTTTACCGCGCGCTGCAGCTCGTCAGCGACACGGTTGCCGATGGTGGCCGCGTGCTGTTCGTCGGCACCAAGCGCCAGGCTGCGCCGCTCGTTGCCGAAGCGGCCCGCCAGTCCGCGCAATACTTCGTCAACTCCCGCTGGCTCGGCGGCATGCTGACCAACTGGCAGACGATCTCGAATTCCATCGCCCGCCTGCGCGAACTCGAAGCGCTCCAGGCGGAAGGCGCGCAGGGTCTCACCAAGCGTGAACGCCTCCAGCGCAGCCGCGAGCAGGAACGCCTTGAGCGCGATCTTGGCGGTATCAAGGACATGGGCAACGTCCCGAACCTCCTGTTCGTGATCGATACCAACAAGGAAGCCAACGCGATCAAGGAAGCCCGCCGCCTGGGCATTCCTGTCGTCGCCATCGTCGACACCAACTGTGATCCGGACGTCGTCGATTACCCGATCCCGGGCAATGACGACGCCGCCCGCGCGCTTGAGCTTTACTGCTCGCTCGTCTCCAAGGCCGCAATCGACGGTATTTCGCGTTCGTCTGCTGCTCTGGGCGCTGACCTCGGCGCCTCCGCCGAGGTGATCGAAGAGCCCGCGCTCGAAGCGCCGGCCGCCGAGGAGCCTGCCGCTGAAGAGCAGCCTGCCAACGAGCAGAACGCGCAGGCGTAACGCAAGCGAATATGAAACGCGCCGGGCTCCGCTTCCGAAGCCCGGCAGCGCATTCCGCCCGCATAGAACTGTCACATGCGTGCGTGATAAGCGCGATGGATACGGATCATTGGCCAAGTCCGGCGAAAGCCGCGCACCAATGTGTTTCAAAGAGGTGACGAGATGTCGATTAGTGCAGCAGATGTGAAAACGCTCCGCGAGATGACCGGCGTGGGCATGATGGACTGCAAGAAGGCCTTGGCCGAAAATAATGGCGATATCGAAGCTGCGGTCGACTGGCTGCGGACCAAGGGCCTTGCCAAGGCCGCCAAGAAGGCCGACCGCGTTGCCGCCGAGGGCCTGGTTGGCGTAGCCGCCGACGGCAACCGCGCCGCGCTCGTCGAGATCAACTCTGAAACCGACTTCGTCGCGCGCAATGAGCAGTTCCAGTCCATCGTCCGCAACGCCGCCAAGCTTGCCCTCGACGTGAACGGCGATGTCGCCGCGCTCGCGGATGCCGATTATCCCGGCACCGGTCGTACCCTGTCGGGCGAATTGACCGAAGCGATTGCCAAGATCGGCGAGAACATGACCCTGCGCCGCGCCGCCGTGCTCGAAGTCGGCGAAGGCGTCATCGGCAGCTATGTTCACTCCGCGGTATCCGACGGTCTCGGCCGTATCGGCGTTTTGGTTGGCCTCGAATCGACCGGCGACAAGGCCAAGCTCGAAGCGCTGGGCAAGCAGATCGCGATGCACATCGCCGCCACCAAGCCGCTTTCGCTCTCCGCCGAAGACCTAGATCCCGAGGCCGTCGAGCGTGAACGCGTGGTGTTCAGCGAGCAGGCCAAGGCGTCCGGTAAGCCCGACAACATCGTTGAAAAGATGGTCGAAGGCCGGATCCGCAAATACTACGAGGAGGTTACGCTCCTTGCCCAGACCTTCGTCATCGACGGCGAAAATTCCGTTGAACAAGCCGTCAAGAATGCCGAAAGCGACGTTGGCGCGCCCATCAAAGTGACGGGGTTTGTCCTGTTCTCGCTCGGCGAGGGCGTAGAAAAGCAGGAATCCGACTTCGCTGCCGAGGTTGCCGCCGCCGCCGGCACCGCGTAACGTGTCCCGGAAATCCGGGGATTCGCTTAAACGTGGATGTCAGCGTGTCCAGAAAAAGTGGCTGCCACTTTTTCGGTTTGTCCGCGCGACAAACGAAGACGCGGTAAAACCAAGACTTGAAGGCCTGCTGCGAACGGCGTTCGTCGGCAAGCTTTGGGTGAACAAGGCAGATTGATGTCAAAACCCGGCTATTCCCGTGTGTTGCTCAAGGTCTCCGGTGAGGCGCTCACCGGAGACCAGTCATATGGAATCGAGCCCGAATTCCTCAATAAGATTGCCCGCCAGATCGTCGATCTGACACGTTTGGGCGTGCAGGTCGCCATCGTGATCGGCGGCGGCAACATCTTCCGTGGCATGGCCGTCGCAGCCAAGGGCGGTGATCGTGTGATCGGCGATCATATGGGCATGCTCGGAACGGTCATCAATTCTCTCGCGTTGGGCGACGCCATTCGGAGGGCAGGGGGGCGCCCGCACGTCTTCTCATCCGTGACCATGCCCTCGATTGCAGACACGTTCACCCAGCGAGCGGCAATCGCAGCGCTGGAGGGCGGTGCCACGGTCATTTGCGCAGGCGGAACCGGTAATCCCTTCTTCACCACAGATACGGCTGCCGCGCTCAAGGCGATCGAATTGCGCTGCGACGTGCTGCTCAAGGGCACCAAGGTCGATGGCGTCTATTCGGCCGATCCGGCGAAGGATCCCAAAGCGGAGCGGTTTGATACGATCTCGCATGAAGAGGTCATCGCACGCGATCTGCGGGTCATGGATACGGCGGCTTTTGCCCTTGCCCGGGACAACCGATTGCCGATAATCGTCTACGCACTCGAAACAAATGAAGGCCTCGTCGGCGTGCTTGAGGGCCGCGCGCCCAGCACGCGTGTCGGCTAGAGGTCGAACACGGGGAGAAATCATGTCTGACGCATTTTCGCTCGAAAATCTCCGCACGCGGATGCACAAATCCATCGATGCCATGAAAAACGACCTTGCCGGTCTGCGTACGGGGCGCGCCAGCGCGAGCCTGCTCGATCCGATTCACGTCGACGCCTACGGCAGCGCAACCCCGCTCAATCAGGTGGCAACTGTCTCGGTTCCCGAGCCCCGTATGCTCTCTGTCCAGGTCTGGGATCGCTCGATGGCGAGTGCGGTGGAAAAGGCCATCCGCGAATCCGGCCTCGGTCTTAACCCGATTGCGGAGGGTGCGCTCATCCGCGTGCCGTTGCCGGAACTCAATGAAGAGCGCCGCCGCGAATTGTCCAAAGTTGCCCATCAGTATGCCGAACAGGCGCGCGTCGCTGTGCGCCACGTCCGGCGCGACGGCATGGATATTCTGCGAAAGCTCGAAAAAGACGGCGAAATGAGTCAGGATGATGCGCGCGTTAATTCCGACAAAGTGCAGAAGGCGACGGACGAGGCGATCGCCGAGATTGATGCAATGGTCGCCCACAAGGAACAGGAAATCATGCAGGTTTAACTTAGGACCTGCGGGCCGGAAGACCGGCTCGAACCGCGAGTAACGCCATGTCGACCAAGCCAGCCGTTGCTTCGGCCCCGCCAATGCAGCAAAGCCTGTCGATCCCCCGCCATATCGGGGTGATTATGGACGGCAACGGCCGGTGGGCGAAATTGCGCGGCTTGCGGCGAACCGAAGGGCACAAGGCCGGCGTTGACGCGGTGCGTCGCATTGTCGAGCTTGCTTCGGCCTATGGGGTGTCCTGCCTGACGCTCTTCAGTTTCAGCTCCGAAAACTGGCGCCGCCCGCCGGAAGAGGTGAGTTTCATTTTCGGGCTGCTGCGCCGCTTCGTAGCGTCCGACCTCAATCGTTTGGCACGCAATAACGTCAAGATTCGCATCATCGGCGACCGAGAGACGCTCGACAAGGAATTGCGCAGGATCATTGAGGACGTTGAAACGACGACCGCTGCGAATACGGGCCTCAATCTCGTCATCGCCTTCAATTATGGCGCCCAGGCCGAAATCGCCGCTGCGACTCGTGCTATCGCACGTAAGGTGGCCGATGGCGTGCTTGCGCCGGAAGATGTTGACGAAGCCGCGATTGCCGAGCACTTGGACACGCATGGGCTTCCCGACCCCGACCTCATAGTCCGCACAAGCGGCGAAATGCGCCTTTCAAACTTCTTGCTTTGGCAGTCTGCCTATGCCGAACTGGTGTTCGTGGAGGAAAACTGGCCGGATTTCGACGAATCGGTCTTCGTACGGGTTTTGCAAACCTTCACGGAACGCGACAGGCGGTTTGGCGGTATCGGGACGTGACCGAAGAAAAAACGAGCGAAAAATCGGCAAATAGGCCTCTTTGGCCCTTCGGGTCCGACCTTCTCCCCCGGCTATTGTCCGCTGTCGTTCTTATCCCTCTAACCGCTATCGCACTCATTGCCGGCTGGTTACCCTTCGCGCTCCTGGTCGCACTGGTCATGGCCGGTGCATATAGGGAATGGGAAACCATGATATCGGGCGAGCACAAAGGGTGGCCGGCGGCGCTCATGATGGGGTTGCTCGCGCTCGCTGCACTGGCTCATCCCATGAACGGCGCCTGGACCGCCGCCATCATAATTGCCGTCGCCGTCGCGGCCGGTGCTGTCATCGCGGCGCCCAATCGCGGCTGGCGGATCGCGGGAATCGCGTATTTCGGTCTGGTCACTATGGCATTTCTGGCCATTCGCGGCAGCTCTGGAGCGGGAATCTGGGCAGGACTGTTTCTCGTCTCGGTTACATGGCTAACCGATTCAGGAGCGTATTTCGTCGGCCGCATCGTGGGAGGTACCAAACTCTCACCTGACGTTTCGCCGTCAAAGACATGGTCCGGAGCGGCAGGCGGGCTCGTCAGCGGCACGATTGGGGGATTGATCGTCTGGTTTATCGCTGGCTGGGCGCTTGATGCACCGTCTCCTTTCATCATCGGGCTGCTTATCGCTGTTATTGTTTCTATTGCAGGGCAGGCCGGCGACCTTGCCGAAAGCGCGATAAAGCGGCGCTTTGCGGTCAAGGACAGCGGAGATATCATACCGGGGCATGGCGGGCTCATGGACCGCATCGACAGCCTCACCATGGCGGCATTGATTCTCTGGTGCATAGGACTTGCCCATAGGGGATTGGGCGCGGTACCGCAGGGCATATTATTTTGGTAACGCGAGTAGCCCTTGCGTCCGAAAACGACCGGATTTATCCCGGTCGAGCCAAAGGATGCTGAAAGACGATGATCGAATCCCTCCCGCTCTTTCTAAACTACATCATCCCGTTCCTTGCGATTCTCATCGTCATTGTTGTGGTTCATGAGATGGGCCACTACTTGATCGCTCGCTGGAATGGCGTCGCCGTAGATGCTTTTTCGATCGGTTTCGGCCCCGAACTTTTCGGCTGGACGGACAGGCGCGGCACCCGTTGGCGCATCGCGGCAATTCCTCTCGGAGGATATGTCCGCTTCACCGGCGACATGAACGCCGCCAGCGTGCCCGATCCCGATGCGTCCGATCGATATGATGCACAAACCCGCAAGACGCTTTTCGTCAATAAGTCCGTTTGGCAGCGCATGGCCATCGTGGTCGCGGGGCCCATGGCGAACGTTCTCTTCACATTTCTGGTGCTGTATGCGGTGCTGCTTGGTTACGGCCGTATGACGCTCGAGCCGGTGGTTGGCGAGGTTATCGAGCAGTCAGCTGCCGAAGAAGCCGGTTTTTTGCCCCAAGACAGGGTGCTGTCCGTCGACGGGTTTCCCGTGCGCGGTTTTTCGGACTTTCAGAGATTTATTGGGACCGCGCCGGGCCGCACGGTTTCCGTCATCGTCGAGCGCGAGAGTGGGCCGGTCACGCTGTCAGTCGTCCCGGAGCCGCAAACGGCCACGACGCGCTTTGGCCGCGAAATCACGCTTGGCGTCATCGGCGTGACCCGGTCGGCACAGGAGAGTGATTGGTTTCTTTACCGGCCCGGCCCGATCGAGGCGGTCGGCATGACGTTCGAAGAGATTCATTTCATCATCGACCGGACTCTGGCCTTTTTTGCCGATCTGTTCGTAGGGCGGGGTGACCTTGATCAGATCGCTGGCCCGGTTGGCATGGCCCAGGTTTCTGGCGAAGTGGCCACGCTCGGTTTTTTGGCTTTGGTTAACCTAACTGCACTTTTGTCCCTCAACATCGGCATAGTTAACCTCCTGCCAGTGCCAATGTTGGATGGTGGACATCTGATGTACTACGTGTTCGAGGCGCTGCGTGGCCGACCGCTGAGCCGACGAACCCAGGAGATAGGATACCGTATCGGGTTTGCGCTCGTCATCTCGCTGATGATCTTCACGGTCATCAATGACATCGTCTAACGCGACGGCGGATCAAAGGGTTAGCAAGTGTTGCACGATTACATGTCCACCGATCTTTTAGCCTCGGTAGCAGGGGTTTCACCTTGCCCTCATGGCAAAAACCGGTAAAAACGTGTTGATCGGAAATGGGGGAATCCGTGTCTTTGTGCGATTCCCGGCACACGTCTCATAGGGCAAGCAAGCATAATCATGATGAATAAAGCCAAGCTTTTGCACAGCGTCGTTCTCGCACTGGCGCTATTGACCGTGTCGCCAATGGTCGGGAATTCGGGGTGGCTCCTCGGTTCGACGCAGGTACAGGCACAACCGATTTCCCAAATCGTCATCGAAGGTAATGTGCGTGTCGATGACGCGACAATTCTTTCCTACCTGACGCTTCGCCCCGGTGAGACTGCGACGCCCGCGCAGATTGAGGCTTCGCAGCAAGCGCTGTTGAACAGCGGCGTCGTGCAGTCGGCTTCGATTTCGATGTCCGGCAGCACGCTTGTGGTTCGTGTGAGCGAGAGCGCCTCGGTTGCCGCTATCGGCTTCGATGGCAATCAGCGGTTTACCGACGCACAGCTCAACACCATGGTCGAGGTTGCGACCAGCCGGGTTTATTCCCCGGATGCAATCGCGTCGGACGTTGCCGTCATCAAGGCGGCATACGATCGTGCCGGTTACACCAACGTCACCGTTTCCTCGCGCACCGAAACGGCCGAAGATGGTCGGATTCGGGTGATCTTCGATATCAACGAAGGCGACCGCGCTGGCATTGCAGCCATCAATTTTACCGGCAACAACAATATCGGCTCGATGCAGCTCAAGTCCGTGATCCTCACTAAAGAGTCGCATCTTCTGAGCTGGTTGTTCCGTGACGACCAATATGATGAGGATCGTCTCGCGGTCGATCGTGAGCGTATCCGTGTCTACTATGCGAACCGGGGCTATCCGGATGCCCGCGTTTTGTCGTCGGTCGCGGAGTTCGACCCCGAGCGCAATGCGTATTTCATCAATTTCACCATCGATGAGGGCGAGCGCTACGAATTCGGCAATATCGCCATTGAAACCAGTATCAATGGGCTCAATACAGATTCTCTCCGCGGGGCGATCGAGACCCATCGTGGCGCCCGCTATTCTCTGCAGGAGCTTCAGGACTCCACGGAGAACCTGGCGGTCCGGGCAACCCAGCAGGGCTTTGCCTTTGCCGAAGTGCGCCCCCGTATCGATCGCGACATTGCCAACAAGACCTTCAATATCACTTATCTGGTCGACGAAGGTGCGCGCGTTTATGTCGAGCGGATCAACATCACGGGGAATACCAAGACCCGTGACTTCGTGATCCGTCGCGAGTTCAATTTCTCCGAAGGCGACCCCTTCAACCGGACGCTCGTATCTCAGGGCCGCGCCAATATCGAGGCGCTCGGCTTCTTCTCTTCGGTTCAAGTCACTTCGGCACCCGGCAGTGCACCTGATCGTGTCGTTCTCAACGTCGCCGTCGTTGAGCAGCCGACGGGTGAGTACGGCATTGGTGGCGGCTATTCGACCCAGGACGGGTTCTTCGGTGAGATTTCGCTGACGGAACGCAACTTCCTGGGCCGTGGCCAATACCTGCGCGCCGCCATTGGCCGTTCCGAATCCGGTCAGACCTATGACTTCAGTTTCACCGAGCCCCGGTTCATGGGCCTCGAAATCTCTTCGGGCGTCGACCTTTACCGCCGCATCGTGGAGGAATCGAGCACGCGTTCGTACGGTACCGACGCGACGGGTGGGCGGCTGCGTTTTGGCTTGCCGCTGATGGACAGCCTCTCGTTGACGACCTTCGTGGGCTACGAGCACAAGGACTATGTCGGCACGGACGATGCGCCGCCATACATTACGAGCCTGCCGTCTTCCGGAACGGATAAAGCCACGGTTGGCTATGAGTTGACTTTCAACACGCTCGACGATCAGCGCAGCCCGAACGAAGGCTTGATTCTGACCTTCAGTCAGGAATATGCGGGCATCGATTTCGACTACCTCAAAACCGAAGCGCGGGCCCGGTATTACCACCCACTTTGGGAAGAGTACGATGTGATCGGCAGCATTCGGGCAATGGGCGGAACAATCACCGATATCGGTGGCGGCGGCATCAACCCGACCGAAGCCTTCCGTCTTGGTCCCAATTTCGTTCGCGGCTTTGCCGCCGGTGGAATGGGTGCCCGCTGGACGGCTGGCAATGAGGACGCATTCGGCGTTCTGTCCTACGCAGGACTGTCTGCCGAAGTCGACTTCCCGGTTCCCTTCCTGCCCGAATCCTGGGGTCTGCGGAGTGCGGTCTGGGGTGATGTTGGCTGGATTGACGGAACGCCGGATGTCGACGGTGCAGGTTCAACCGGAATCGGCGAAAACATAAAATCGTCGGTTGGTGCCTCGTTGATCTGGGCTTCGCCGGTTGGGCCGTTGCGTGGTGACTTTGCGCACGTGATCGACTCTGCGGCGCACGACCGTACGCAGGTTTTCCAGTTGACACTGTCCACACTGTTCTGATCGCCGCGTCAGGACGAACGAAACAAAGCCGCGGTGCGCCTTCGCTCCGCGGCTTCCTTTTCGGCACAGCCAAATGATCGATAGCCGCTTCCACCCCTGCGACGGACCCTTGTCCCTTTCCGAGCTCATGGCTCGCGCCGGGCACGCCGGGATTGACCTCAAAGGTGCCGGTGAGGCCGTAATTGCCGGCGCAAGCGATCTTGACGACGCAAGCAGCGCTTCTATCTCGTTCGCGGCAAGCGCCGCTTACAAGGCGCAACTGAACACCTCATCGGCTGCCGCCGTGCTCGTCACAGAAGGCATGGCTGACGAGGTCGGTCCTGACACGACCGCGCTTGTCTGCGACGAGCCTTACAGCATTTTCATCGACGTTCTGAATATTCTTTACCCTGACGATACCCGCCGTGTCGTCGCCAGCGGTGGAGCGTCCGGAAAATATGAATGCGAGGATGGCGTCGATGTCGGCGCTGGCGCCGTCATTGGACCCGGTGCGGAAATTGGCGCTGGAACGGTGATCGGCGCCAACGCCGTGATTGGTGCGGGTGTCGCCATAGGCCGCAACTGCGTTATCGGCGCAGGATGCGTCGTGGAATGCGCTTATCTGGGCAATGATGTCGTTTTGCAATCCGGCGTTGTCATAGGCGGGGAGGGGTTCGGCTTTCAAATTCGTCCGGATCGTCACAAAAAGATCCCACAATTGGGACGGGTCATCATCCAGGACCGCGTGGAGATCGGCGCCAATACTACGGTCGACCGGGGTACACTCGGCGATACCGTCATTGGTGAAGGCTCAAAGATCGATAATCTTGTTCAGATCGGTCACAATTGCCGCATCGGTCGTAATTGTGTGATATCCGGCATGTGCGGGCTGAGCGGCTCCACTATCCTTGAGGATGGCGTGGTTATGGGCGGCGGCGCGGGAACGGCAGGGCATTTGACGCTTGGTGCCGGAACTCTGGTTCTGGCAAGGGCCGGCGTATCACACAGCTTCCCGGCTGGATCGAATATTGCCGGGGCGCCGGCGCAGGATGTAAGGATGTGGAAGCGCGAAATCGCTGCCATTAGACGGGTGACGAAAGGGGACAAGAAGTGACCATGCTTGAGGAAGAATCGCGCGCTGCGGGTGAAACACTCTCGACTATGGAGATTGACGCCGTTCTCAAGGCCCTGCCGCATCGTTATCCGTTCCTGATGATTGACAAGATCATCGATATCAATGGCGACGAATCCGCTATCGGCATCAAGAACGTGACCTATAATGAGCCGCAATTTCTCGGCCATTTTCCAGGCGAGCCGATTTTCCCTGGAGTTCTTATCATCGAGGGGATGGCCCAGACCGCAGGCGCAATCGTCATCAACCTGGAGAACAAATCCGGCGAGAAGCACATTGTCTATCTGCTGACGATCGACAACGTGAAATTCCGCAAGCCCGCCAAGCCCGGTGACAGGTTGGAATATCACATACGGAAAATCCATCGTCGCAAGACCGTGGGACGTTACGAAGCACGCGCGATCGTAGATGGCACGGTCGTTGCGGAAGCCGAAATCGGTGCGATGATTGTCAAGGAAGACGCGTGAGTTCCGCTATCCACCCCACTGCCATCGTCAGCTCCTCAGCAATGATCGGCAGGAACGTCGAAATTGGGCCATATTGCACTGTCGGCGATCAAGTGACGCTTGACGAGGGCGTCGTACTGACTTCGCACGTCTCCGTAGATGGTCGCACGACGATTGGCGCGCGTACCAAGGTTTATCCTTTTTCCTCGATTGGTCACCCACCGCAAGACCTGAAATATGAAGGCGAGCCGAGCAGTGTCATAATCGGCAAGGACTGCGTGCTGCGTGAGTATGTCACCGTCAATCCCGGCACGCGGGGCGGCGGCATGGAAACGCGCATCGGTGACAATTGCCTGCTTATGATCGGTGTGCACGTCGCCCACGATTGCCGGGTGGGCAATCACGTCGTTATGGCCAATCAGGCGAGCCTCGCGGGTCACTGCATCGTTGAGGATTATGTCCGTTTCGGCGGCATCTGCGGGGTGCACCAGTTCGTCAGGATCGGCGCTCACGCCTTTGTAGGCGCGATGAGTTTCGTCGAGAACGACGTCATCCCCTACGGGTCTGTTCTAGGCAACCGAGCCTACCTCGGAGGTCTCAACCTCGTTGGTCTGAAACGCCGCCAGTTCGATCGGGAGTCGATCCATGCCCTACGCGCAGCCTATCGTATGATCTTCTCCAACGAAGGTACACTGCGTGAACGTGTCGAAGACGCCGCGGAGATCTTTAAGGGCGAGAAGCTGGTCGAACAGGTGATCGAATTCGTGCGCCAGCCTTCCGAGCGCGCCCTGTGCATGCCGCGCAACGGGCACAGCGCCGAGGTATGAGCAGGCGGCGCCTGGCATTGGTCGCCGGCTCCGGCGCTCTGGTGCCCCGGGCGCTCGCGGCCGCACGGGAAGCCGGTTGGGAAGTCCGCGTACTCACATTACATCCACGCGCCGATCTGGCACATGAAGACCCGTTCCAGATCAAAGTGTCGCGGCCCGATCAGGTCCTTCGCGAGATCAGGAAGTTCAACGCAACTCATGTTTGCGCTGTCGGTGGTATGCATATGTCGGACCGCGAACGCGAAACCCTGGCGGACTTCACAGGCGATGATGACAAGGCTAAAGCAAAAGGAGATGCCAAGCTCTCTCAGTTGGGCTCGGTGCTTTTGAAAATGCTCGGTATTCCGTTTATCGGCGTTCACGAGATCGTCACAGACTTGCTTGCACCTGAAGGTCAGTTCGGCGCCCTGGAGCTCGATAGCGAGTTGGCGGCTATCGCCCGCTTCGCCTTCAACTCGGCCCGCAGGGCCGGGGAACTCGATCTGGGCCAGGCGCTCGTGGTATCGGGCGCGCGTATTATCGCGACCGAAGACATCGCTGGCACGGACACGCTTCTGGCGCGCTGCAGGGATTTCCGCGCCCGAGGGCTTGTCGGCGACGGTGCGGCGCGCATGGTTTTGGCCAAGGTTTCAAAACCGGGCCAACCTCTTCATGTGGACCTGCCAGCTGTTGGCCCGGACACGGTAACGGGTGCCGTCGAAGCCGGTATCGCAGCCATCGCTGTTGAAGCGGGACGAACGCTGCTTATCGAGCGTGAGAAGCTTGTCGCCCGCGCAGATGCAGCCGGCATCGCACTCGTCGGCTTCAAGGCTGAAGATGCGTGACCTCTTCATCCTTGCCGGTGAAGCGTCGGGCGACCGGATTGGTGCCAATCTTATCGCCGGGCTGAAGGCGCAACTGAACGTTGAAGTCTCCGGGGTTGGTGGCGAAGCCATGGCGGCCGAAGGTCTCAGAACGCTTTTCCCTATCGAGGACCTGGCCGTTATGGGCTATGTTGATGTCTTGCGCCGGCTGCCGCTTCTGTTGTGGCGGGCGCGGCAAACAGTACAGACCATTCTGCGGAATCGGCCCGATGCGGTTGTTCTTGTCGACGCGCAGGTATTCTCCCATACGGTCGCGAGAGCCCTACGCCGCAAGGGATATGACAAACCCATTATTCTCTACGTTGCGCCGTCCGTCTGGGCATGGAAACCGGAACGCGCGGCAAAAATCGCGCAGCTGTATAACGAAGTTCTCAGTGTCCTGCCGTTTGAGCCCCAAGTGATGGCAGACTTGGGCGGCCCGCGGACGAGCTATGTCGGTCATCCGGCCCTTGCTCGTTTCCCGATGCGCCAGATCCAGCCGCGGCGCGGTCCGATCGTGCTCCTCCCGGGCAGTCGTGCCGGTGAACTGACGCGGCATCTGCCTCTTATGCGCGCTGTCTCAACGGCGCTTGCCAACCATTCTGCCGTCGACGGGTTCGCGATCCCAACCCCGGAAAACTTGAAAGGAAAGGTCACTCGCGCTGTCGCCGACTGGCCCGCTTCGGTCACCGTAACAAGCGACGAAGCCGAGCGACGGGCAGCGATGGATGCAGCAATACTGGCTTTTGCCGTGAGTGGCACCGCGACGCTCGAGCTGGCTCTGGCAGGGGTGCCCCACATCGTCACATATGTAGCCGAAGGCGCGCAGGTGCGCCTTTATCAAAAGGCGCTGATCAAAACGATCGGTTTACCCAACATCATCGCCCAGCGAGAGATCGTCCCCGAAATCCTCTTTGCACACAAGCCTGAGCCGGAAAGAGCTGTTGGGGCACTCACCCGACTGCTGGAGGACGAAGCAGAGCGCCGGGCGCAGTGCGCCGCATTCGCAACAATCCGAGGATTGATGGAAAAAGGGGCGCCCGACGCGCCCCTTTCCGATCCCGCTGAGCGGGTATCATTCTGGCTCGAGCGCGGCTCTAGCGCTCACTGAGCGGCACATAGTCCCGAGCACCCGATCCATTATAGAGCTGACGCGGCCGACCGATCTTCTTCTGCGGGTCGCCGATCATTTCCTTCCACTGCGCGATCCAGCCGACCGTACGCGAAAGTGCAAAGATCGCGGTGAACATCGAAGTCGGGAACCCGATGGCATCGAGAATGATGCCTGAATAGAAGTCGACATTCGGATAAAGCTTGCGCTCTACGAAATAGGGGTCGTTGAGCGCAATCGTTTCGAGTTCCTGGGCAACCTGTAGTGTCGGGTTGTCCTCGACACCCAGAAGCTCAAGTACTTCGCGTGCGGATTCCTGCATGACGGCAGCGCGCGGATCATAGTTCTTGTAGACGCGATGGCCGAAGCCCATCAGACGGAAGGGATCGCTCTTATCTTTGGCGCGTTCAATGAATTCGGGAATGCGATCGACAGTGCCGATTTCCCGAAGCATGTTGAGTGCCGCCTCGTTCGCACCGCCATGAGCCGGACCCCAGAGGCAAGCCACACCCGCCGCGATGCAAGCGAACGGATTGGCATCCGAAGACCCGGAAAGCCGCACCGTGGAGGTGGAAGCGTTCTGCTCATGATCGGCATGCAGCGTGAAGATGCGATCCATCGCCTTGGCAACCACCGGATCAACCTTGTATTCCTCTGCCGGTACCGAAAAGCACATGTGGAGGAAATTGGACGCATAATCGAGATCGTTACGCGGATAAACGAAGGGCTGGCCGACTGAGTATTTATAGGCCATTGCCGCAATCGTGGGCATCTTTGCGATCATTCGGATCGATGCAATTTCGCGCTGCACAGGATCGCCGATATCTGTGGAGTCGTGATAGAAGGCCGCCATGGCGCCGACGACACCGGTCATGACAGCCATCGGGTGTGCATCTCGACGGAAGCCACGGAAGAAATAGTGCATCTGTTCGTGCACCATGGTGTGCCGTGTCACCCGGTTAGCGAAGTCCTTGAGTTCCGACTTGCTTGGCAACTCGCCATAAAGGAGCAGGTAGCAGACTTCGAGATAATTGCTTTGCGACGCTAACTGGTCGATCGGATAGCCGCGATAGAGCAACTCGCCCTTGTCGCCATCGATATACGTAATCGCGCTATCACACGCCGCGGTCGAGGTAAAACCGGGATCGTAAGTGAACATGCCCGTCTTGGCATAAAGCGAGCGGATGTCGATGACGTCGGGCCCAACACTGCCGTTCAGAACGGGAAACTCGAAGGTCTCGTCACCGATCGACAGTTTCGCGGTTTTCTCACTCATGCATCGCCTCCCAAGCCAGGTACCTGCCCAATATAACCGGCGCAAGAAGCAAAGCCTGCACGGTTCAAAAAGGGCGAAAAATCTGCATCGCAATAATAGTGCTTCTCGGTATCCGATTTAGCGCATGCTTGCAACTACGTCATAAGTCTTGACGTATAGGGAAAGCTTTAAGGATCTGGATTGTTTGGCGGAAAGCACAGTTCGGTCACCGCCCTCGGAGTTCAGTGACTTTCGACAGCACGCACCTGATCGCCCAACCGCGCAAGGCTTTCCTCGCGGCCAATGAGCACCATGACCTCGAAAATTCCTGGGGAGATGGTTCGGCCCGTCAGCGCCGCGCGCAAAGGCTGCGCGACCTTGCCAAGCTTGAGCCCCACACTTTCTGCGTATTCCCGTACGGCCGCATCGATGGCAGGCACCGACCAGTCGTTGACTCCCTGAAGCCGCTCTTTGAGCGCTGCGAGATGTCTCAACGCATCGGCGTTGAGCAAGCTCGCGGCCTTCTCATCGACTGAAAGCGGCCTTTGCGCATATATAAACTGGGCCATATCTATGAGTTCCAACACCGTCTTGGCACGCGGCTGGAGTTCCGGAATGGCCGCTAGAGCCGTGTTTTTGTTGTTGACCAATCCCAGATAGTCCGCGTTCCGGCCCAGTTCTGATGCCGTATCGACCATAACCTCGTAGAGGCGTTCAGGCGACGCCTCGCGAATATAATGCCCGTTGAGATTGTCGAGCTTCTGGAAATCGAACCTTGCCGCACCTTTGCCCAGCGCCTCGAGCGAAAACCATTCGACAAACTGTTCAGTCGAAAAAATCTCGTCGTCGCCATGCGCCCAGCCTAGCCTTGCGAGATAGTTACGCAACGCTTCGGGGAGATACCCCATTTGACGGTACGTTTCGACACCCATGGCTCCATGCCGTTTTGAGAGCTTGGCACCATCGGGCCCATGGATGAGGGGGATATGGGCCATTTCCGGCACGTCCCAGCCCATCGCCTGATAGATGACGATCTGGCGGGCAGCATTGGTAAGGTGGTCGTCGCCGCGAATAATGTGCGTGACACCCATATCGTGATCGTCGACCACGACGGCGTGCATATAGGTGGGGGTGCCGTCGGAGCGCAGGATGATAAAATCGTCGAGGTTTTCAGCCTTGAACGTCACATCGCCCTGGACGCGATCCCTAACGACGACATCGCCTGACCGGGGAGCCTTGATCCTGATAACGGGCTTGACCCCCTCGGGTGCCTCGGACGGATCGCGATCGCGCCACCGGCCATCATAACGTGGTGGCCGGCCTTCCGCGCGCGCCTTTTCGCGCATCTCGGCAAGCTCCTCCGCAGAACAATAGCACCGATAGGCCTTGCCCTGGGCCAGAAGCTGCTCGGCAACCTCCACATGCCGTGGCGCGCGGGCGAACTGCGAAAAAGGTTCTCCATCCCACGTCAGCCCGAGCCAACTCAGCCCATCCAGAAGCGCCGTGACCGCAGATTCAGTCGAACGCTCCCGATCGGTGTCCTCGATGCGCAGCAACATCTTGCCACCCATCTTGTGGGCAAAGGCCCAATTGAACAATGCGGTGCGAGCCCCACCGATATGCAGATAGCCGGTAGGAGAAGGCGCAAAACGCGTAACGACAGGTTTGGACATCCGATAAGACCGTTTGGAGAATAGTTGCGCCCGTGTGTACCATAGCGGCTCTTGAGCGCAAGGGCAGGGGGCGCCAATGATCGACGGGGCGATCACCGGCGGAAATGGGCAAAAAGCAGGTTGGGTCTTCCGGCGGATCATTCCGCTTGGCCTTGCAGGCCTTGTCCGCTTGCAAGGGGAGATTGCCTTCGCCACGGCCGAGCGCCGCCTCTTCGCTATTTTGCCGTTTGCGATGATCGGAGGCATGATCGTTTATCGGCTCATGTCGAGTGAGCCATCGCCGTCAGCTCTCGGTGCTGGACTTGCAGTGCTGCTGGTGCTGACATTCGTCAACCGAAGCCATTATGCCGCAGTGCGCGTCCTTTTGGTGCTCGGCGCGGGCTATGCCGGCTTTATCGCGTTGCCGATCCATGGCGCATTGTTCGGCACTCCTATGCTCGACGCGCCACGGTATGGGTTCTACGAGGTACAAGTCGATGCCGTCGTCTACGACAACGGCGAGGCGCAACGCCTGGTTATTTCCGACATCAAGCCTGAAGACTCGCGCGACGATCCAGGGGTACGCCGCGCCCGGGTAACGGTTTCCCGCGATTCTGGCATCGCCCCGGGCGATACGCTGTCTGCCCGCATGAGGTTCTATCCCGTACCGAGCCCAATCGTTCCGGGGGGCTATGACTCCCAGTTCGTGAGCTTTTTCGAAGGGATAGGCGCGTACGGGACCGTATTGGGGGATGTTGCGGTAGCACCGGCTGAGGCGGACAGTTTTGCTCGCCTGAGCAGCGCGATCCGCTCCGAAATAGCGCAAAGGGTCCTCGCTACGCTCGATGACCGCATCGGCGGTATCGCATTGGCTTTGATCACCGGTGATCAAAGCCGGATTCGTGAGGAAGATCGCGATCTCATGGCCTCCGCCGGATTGGCCCACGTTCTGGCCATCTCCGGCCTGCATCTCACTATCGTTGCAGGGACCATGTTTGCTCTTCTTCGGCTCGGACTTGCCGCATTCTATGGCGTGGCGCAACGCATCCCGGTCAAACGCATCGCGGCTGGCGGTGCGCTTGTGACGGCGTGTGCCTATCTCGTCATCTCCGGCTTGGGCGTCTCGGCAATCCGCGCGACGGTGATGCTTTCATTGATCTTCGCTGCAATTCTTGCCGGTCGGCAAGCCCTCACCATGCGAAATGTCGCGATCGCCGCGCTGATCATTATCGCGATTGTCCCGACCAGCGTTTTCCGTGCCAGCTTCCAGCTTTCCTTCGCCGCCGTCGTCGCCCTCATCTCCGTCTACGAACTCGCTCGCACCCGACGCGAAAAGCAACCCGAGCCGCGCCAACGCATATTGACGTTCCTTATCGACATCGGGATGACCAGTGTCATTGCCGGTCTCGCGACGCTGCTCTTTTCCGCCTACCACTTTCAGCAAACTGCTCCCTTTGGGATATTGGGCAACCTTATGGCGATGCCCATCGTCACCTTCGTGATGATGCCTTCGGCACTTTTTGCCACTCTGGCCATTCCAATCGGCCTCGATGGGCCGCTTTATCAACTCATGGGTTGGACCATTGAAGCGGTCATCTGGTGCGCCGCCTTCGTTCACGCCCTGAGCGGCGGTTTCGATCCTAGTCCAATACTTTCCCCTATAGCGCTCGTCTTCGGACTGCTTGCGCTCGCGTGGCTCGCATTCTTCCAGACGCCGCTTAGACTGTGGGGACCTGCGCTAGTGGTACCAATGGTTGTGCTATTCGGGCTTGAGCGCGCGCCCGATATCCTCGTCGCCGATGCAAGCCAGGCCCTTGCAGTGCGCGACAACGGAGAACTTGCGCTTGTTGCTGGTCGTACAAACACATTCGCAACCAATGTCTGGTCCGAGCGCTACATGGAACACATCGGCTCGGGCCACGAAACGGCCCGATGCGACGCAATCGGCTGCATTCTCAGTTCGGATTTGGGATTCACGCTGGCATACATCAAAAATGTCGCAGCATTTTCCGAAGATTGCACATTGGCAAGCGTCGTCGTTGCGCGACTAACTGCACCTCTCGCTTGCAAAGACGTCGCAACCGTCGTTGATCAAGGCGCTCTGGAAAGGCACGGTTCGCACATGCTCTATTGGGACACCCAAACACGCCGATTTGTGGTGAAATCGGCCATCACCGATCCCGACCGCCCATGGCGAATTGATTATCAATAGCGCCGCAAAAGCCCTACAAGACGTCCTTGTACTTTCACCCTGTCAGGTCCGAATATCCGTGTTTCATAAGCTGGATTTGCAGCTTCGAGGGCCACGGCATTGCCGCGCTTGCGTAGCCGCTTGAGCGTCGCTTCCTCGTCGTCCACCAGAGCGACTACGATCTCCCCGTTACCGGCGGCGTCCTGTTTACGGATCAGTACCGTGTCGCCGTCAAAAATCCCTGCGTCGATCATCGAATCTCCGCGCACTTCAAGCGCAAAATGCTCGCCAGAGCCAAGCATTTCCGGGGGAACGGTGACAGAATGACTATGGGTCTGGATGGCTTCGATCGGCGTACCCGCGGCAATCCGGCCCATGACCGGCACCGATACGGCCTGGCCGCCCTGATCCGAAGTGTCGACCCGCTTGGGCGGCACTTTACCCAGATTGCCTTCGATCACGCTCGGCTCGAACCGGGCCTTTCGACCGCCGAGAGAAGGATTCATCGAATCGGGAAGCTTCACGACCTCAAGCGCGCGTGCTCTATTGGGCAATCTCCTGATAAACCCACGCTCTTCAAGCGCCGTAATCAGCCGGTGAATGCCAGATTTGGATTTGAGATCCAACGCCTCCTTCATCTCGTCGAAAGAGGGCGGAACACCGCTTTCCTTCATCCGTTCGTGGATGAACATAAGCAGTTCGTGCTGTTTGCGCGTGAGCATCGGCTCCCTCCGTCGCACAGAATCGGAACAAAGACTGAACTTTTATATACTTGTTCCGTAAATGTTCTGCAAGTGTTTTGCGAAAATGGCACGAATTTGCTTGCCGCTAAAGCACAACAACCTCAACCGGCTCACCCGCGATCCGGCCCATGTCACCCTCGGGTTGGACGATAAGGCAATCCGCTTGCGCAAGTGAGGACAGATGGCCGCTGTCGGTCTGGGCAATCGGCAGAACCGTGGTCATTCCGTCGGGGCCAGCACGCATTTGGGCACGCAAAAAGTGCCGTCGAGGGCCATTTTGCGGGATCTCCGCACCAAGCGGAAGGCGCAAGGGGGCAGGTTCTGAGGTACCGAGCAGTGCCCGCAGGGCCGGCAGGACGAAAACATGCGCCGTCACCATTGCCGATACCGGGTTGCCCGGCAGACCGAAGACGAGCGTCGCACCTTTGCGCCCGAACATCAGCGGCTTACCCGGACGCACGGCAATGCGCCAGAAATCGATATCGACGCCGTTTTCCTTGAGCACGTCCTTTACGAAATCGTGCTCGCCGACGCTCGCGCCGCCCGTTGTCACGAAAACATCCGGATTGCGGTCGAGCGCGGAACCGATTTCGGTGGCAAGCCGGGCGCGGTCGTCAGGTACGATCCCGCAATCGATAATGTCGCCGCAATAGGGACTGAACATCGCGGTCAGACCGAAGGAATTCGATGCAACGATTTGATCGGTTTCAATCGTCGTGCCCGGCAGAATGAGTTCGTCGCCCGTCGCCATCAATGCCAGGCTGGGGGGCGACATAATTGTGCAGGTCGCATGGTTAGCAGCGGCCGCAAGCGCAATGCGAGCCGGCGTCATGACCTCTCCAGCCGCGCTCAAAATGTCGCCTTGGGCGAAATCGTTGCCCTGTGGGCGGATATTGGTGCCCGCTTGGACACCGGCCAGGACCGTTACTTTCGCGCCGTCGACCTCGGTACGCTCCTGCATGACGACAGCATCGGCACCCTTGGGGACTGGCGCGCCGGTAAAAATCCGAACACATTGTCCTTGACTGACAAGCCCATCGAATCCTTTGCCCGCCTGCGATACGCCGATTTTTGTGAGAACTGCGCCCATCGAAACGTCCGCAGCGCGCACCGCATAGCCATCCATGGCGCTTGCTGCAAAAGGCGGCTGATCGAGCCGCGCTGCAACCGGTTCCGCGAGCACGCGACCAGAAGCCTGTTCGAGGGGAACCACAATCGAGGGCCTCGGAAGAACCGCCGCGCGAATACGAGCCAGTGCTTCGTCAACGGAAATCAAGAATTTAGTCCTCGCGCTTGAAGTCGCCCGACTTGCCACCACTTTTTTCGTTCAAGCGGACGTTCGTGATGGTCATGGATTTATCCATGGCCTTGGCCATGTCGTAGAGCGTCAAGGCGGCCACTGACGCGGCAGCGAGCGCTTCCATTTCCACGCCAGTGCGCGCGGTCGTCTCGACGGTCGCCTCAATCGTAACTGCGCCGTCGCCTTTTGGTTCTATTTCGACACCGATCTTCGTCACCTGAATAGGATGACACAGCGGGATAAGCTCGGAAGTCCTCTTCGCGGCCATGATTCCGGCCACCCGAGCTACGGCAACTGCGTCCCCTTTTTTGAGCCCTCCACCGAAAATCGCTGCAACGATTTCCCTGCTCGCGTGAAGTTCCGCGGTCGCAACGGCACGTCGGCGGGTTTCGTTTTTTCCCCCGATATCGACGATATGGGCTTCGCCCTTCTCGTTAAGGTGTGTGAGATACGCCATCATGGCACTCCGGTCAGCAAAGCTCGCGTTGCCGACGCGACGTCATCCTGGCGCATAAGGCTTTCGCCCACGAGGAATGAGCCGACATTTGCTACTTGCTCCAGATGAACCAGATCGGCATGGGCGAAGATACCGCTTTCGCTCACGAGAAGCCGATCGTCCGGCACCATCTTTGCCAACCCGATCGTGGTATTTAGACTGACCTCGAACGTTCGCAGATTCCGATTATTAATGCCGATGAACGTAGCACCAAGCGCCAGCGCGCGCTCCATCTCGGTCTCGTCGTGAACCTCGACCAGCGCGTCCATGCCCCATTCCGTCGCTGCGTCGAGCAACGCCCGTGCGGCGCCGTCATCGACCGAGGCGAGAATAACGAGGATGCAATCGGCACCCCAGGCGCGCGCTTCGGCGACCTGATAAGGTTCGAACAAGAAATCCTTGCGCAAGACAGGAAGCTGTACAGCCTCCCGCGCTGCGCCCAAAAATTCGGGGCGACCTTGAAACGACGGGCTATCGGTCAAAACCGAAAGGCACGCCGCTCCGCCCGCCTCATAAGCTCGCGCCAATGCAGGCGGATCGAAATCGGCGCGGATCAACCCTTTGGAAGGACTGGCCTTCTTGATCTCGGCAATTAAGCCGTACCCTCCGGCTGCCCGCTTGGCCTTAAGTGCCAGCACAAAGCCACGCGCTGCGTCCTGATCGCGCGCCATCGCCGCAACGTCGGACAACGGACGGGCCGTTTTCGCTGCAGCGATCTCGTCGCGTTTATAGGCTTCGATGCGCTTGAGTATGTCCGTCATCAGACCGCCTGGCTGGCTTTGACCAGCATATCGAGCCGCGCCTTGGCCTTTCCGCTGTCGATCAGGTCCGCGCCTAGGGCGACACCTTCCTTAAGCGTTTCGACCTTGTCCGCAACTATGAACGCCGCCGCGGCATTAAGGAGCACGATATCCCGATAGGGGCCCTTCGCACCCATGAGCAGCTTGCTCAGTTCGCCCGCATTGTATTCGGGATCGCCACCGACGAGATCGGATAGCTGCGCGCGGGGCAGACCGGCCTCCTCAGGGGTCACTTCAAAGCTTGTGAGATTTCCGCCTTTGATCGAGGATACGAAAGAAGGTCCCGTCGTCGAAAGCTCATCGAGCCCACTATCGCCATGTACAACCCAAGCCGACTGCGCACGGTTGGCCAGAAGCGCCGCCGCGACAGGTTCGACCCACTCGTTGTCAAAAACACCCAGAACATACCGCCGCACACCGGCGGGATTGGATTGCGGGCCGAGCAGGTTGAACATCGTCCGCACGCCCATTTCCATGCGCACCGGTCCAACGTGCCGCATCGCGGGGTGGTGGTTGGGTGCGAACATGAAGCCGATCCCCGCCTCGGCAATGCATGCGCCGATCTGCTCGGGCGTCAAATCGAGCTTGATGCCAAGCGCCTGCAGCGCTTCGGCGGAGCCGGACTTCGATGAAAGCGCCTTGTTGCCATGCTTAGCCACCGGGACTCCGGCAGCCGCC
The DNA here is from genome assembly GCF_044811015.1 of Pelagibacterium halotolerans. GTDB lineage: Bacteria > Pseudomonadota > Alphaproteobacteria > Rhizobiales > Devosiaceae > Pelagibacterium > Pelagibacterium halotolerans_A. The sequence goes on along the minus strand of NZ_CP085243.1, from coordinate 571,987 downwards.
ACGACAATGGCCGCGCCGGTCGAGATATTGAGCGTCCCCGCGCCATCTCCCCCCGTACCGACAATATCGATCGCATCGGCGGGGGCCGAAACCTGCACCATCTTGTCGCGCAGAATGGAGACCGCCGCGGCAATTTCCCCCACGCTCTCGCCTTTGACCCGCATGCCCATGAGAAACGCGCCAATCTGCGCCGGCGTCGCCTCGCCCGACATGATGACGTTCATCACGTCGCGCATCTCTGTGCCAGTCAGATCGTGACCCGATGCTATACGGTTGAGCGCGTCCTTGATCTCCACGCCGATACCCCCAATTTCCTTACGCTGCGCGGCGCGTATTGAAATCGCGCGCGATATTGAGAAAGTTCTGCAAGATGGCGTGCCCGTTCTCCGAAGAGATACTTTCGGGATGGAACTGGACGCCGTGTATAGGGAGATCACGGTGCTGCAGTCCCATGATTTGCCCATCTTCTGCACGCGCTGTGATGCTAAGAGCCGACGGCATGTTCTCTTCACGCACGACCAGCGAATGATACCGCGTCGCTTCGAAGCTGTTGTTTAGCCCGCGAAAGACACCCCGCCCATCATGCGTGATGATACTGACCTTGCCATGCATCGGAACGGGCGCCCGTACGATCTCGCCGCCAAATGCCTGACCGATCGATTGCAGCCCCAGGCACACACCGAAAATCGGGATGGACGAGGCAAAGCGCGACACCAGCGGCAGGCAAATTCCAGCTTCGTTGGGTGTACAGGGACCCGGAGAGAGGATGATCGCTTCAGGTGCCTTGGCCTCAATCTCTTCGAGCGTGATCTTATCGTTGCGCACGACATCGGGATCCGCGCCCAATTCGCCCACATAATGAACGAGGTTGTAGGTAAAGCTGTCGTAATTATCGATGAAAAGCACGCGCATTTATTGGCCTACCTTCGCTTGGCCGGCATAGCGTAGCGCTTCCTCGGCCGCGCTGAAAAGAGCGCGCGCCTTGTTTTCGCACTCGAGCTGCTCGAGCTCGGGTTTGCTGTCGGCGACAATACCGGCGCCCGCCTGCACATAGAGCTTATCATCCTTGAGGATCGCCGTCCGCAGGACAATGCATGTATCCATCCGTCCGTCTGCGCCGAAATAGCCCACACACCCGGCATAGATGCCGCGCCGCACCTTTTCGAGCTCGTCGATAATCTCCATGGCCCGAACTTTCGGAGCGCCCGATACCGTACCTGCGGGAAACCCTGCGCTCAGCGCGTCGATAAAATCATATTTGGCATCAAGCTCGCCCACGACGTTGGAAACGATATGCATGACGTGGGAATAGTATTCGAGGAAGAATTTGTCGGTGACCTTAACCGTCCCGATTTTCGAAACCCGCCCGACATCGTTTCGCCCCAGATCCAACAGCATCAGATGCTCGGAAAGCTCTTTGGGGTCGGACAGCAGTTCCTCCGCCAGCGCCTTGTCGCGCTCGGGTGTGTCTCCACGCTTGCGGGTCCCGGCGATCGGCCGGATCGTCACCTGGCCCTCGTCGACCCGTACGAGAATTTCTGGGCTCGACCCGGCAACCGCAAAGTCTCCAAATTCGAGAAAATACATATAGGGCGACGGATTGGTGCGGCGCAAAGCGCGATAGAGTGCCGTCGGAGGCAAGGTGAAGTCCGCTTCGAACCGCTGGCTCAGCACAACCTGGAAGATATCGCCCGCCGCAATGTAGTCCTGGGCGACCCGGACCATGTCGAAATAGTCTTCGCGGGTCGTATTGCTCTTGACCTCCAGCTTGGCGAGGTCCGGTAGCGCGTCGCCACGGGGTAGGGGGCGTTCGAGGCGGGCGACGGCATCGTCGATCAGGCCCTGCGCCGCTTCAAAGGCCTGCTTGGCCGTTACGCCCGATCGTGGATAGACCGGCGCGGAGAGCACGAGTTCGTCTTTAAGCGTGTCGAAAACAGCCAGGATCGATGGCCGCATCATGATCGCGTCCGGCACGCCGAGCGTATCGGGATTGTTGTCGGGCAGTTCTTCCATGAACCGCACCATGTCGTATCCGAGATACCCGAAAACGCCCGCCGAATTGGCCGGCAGGGCGTGAGGCATATCGATCTGCGATTCCGCAATCAACGCACGTAGTTCGTCGAGCGGAGCGCCGTCCTGCGGTTCGTAAGCATCCGGCTGCGTACCGGCCTTACGGTTGATTTCCGCGCGACCGCCGACAACGCGCCACAAGAGATCCGGCTCGAGCCCGATAATTGAATACCGCCCGCGGACAGCGCCGCCCTCCACCGATTCCAGAAGGAACGCGTACCGCCGTCCTTCGGCGAGCTTAAGATACGTTCCAACAGGGGTTTCAAGGTCGGCAACGACACGCTTGAACAGCACTTGCCCCTCGCCAGCCTCATAGCGCGCAGCAAACGTATCGAACTCGGCTGTCATCGCGTTTTACTCGAGCCCGAGCAGCGCGTTGAGCGCATCTTGATTGACACGCGTAGGCAAATCGGCGCGCAGCCCGGCGACAAAGCCGGCAGATACTGTATCGGGGAAACCTTGGGCGACGGTCTGAGCGACATTCGATTGGCTATCGGGGGCGGCCTCGATCACATCGGTCACCTGGAACACGACAACGTCCCCATTCGGTGTGGTCGCGTAGCCAGCGTGCCCCTCCGGCCCCATGAACGCCGACCGCGCGACATCTGGCCCGATCGTACCATCCTCCGTGCCCTGGCGCCCGAACGGCTGCGACGCCTGTGGGACGAGGCCTTGCTCGGTCGCGAGCGCATAGATATCCGAACCCGCGTCGAGCTGGGAGACCATATCCTCGGCGGTTTCTGTCATGTTCAGATCGGATTGGAGTTCCTGCCATGCGGCGACGGCCTCGTTGCGCGCTTCATCAAGCGTCTTGTCACGTGCCGGCGTGACCTCGAGAAGGTCGAAGAACACCGTTTCATCCGCACCAAGTGTGATCGCTGGCGTGATGTTGGCCTCTTCAGACGCCGTGAAAACGCTCTGCGTCACTTGCGAAGCCGCGCCGTCAGGCAACTCCTCGACCTCGGCAAGCGCATCGCCATCACGCGTAAGCTCGAGCTCGTAGACGTTCAATCCATATTGAGCGGCCACATCGTCAATCGGAAGAAACGCCGCGCGCGCTTCCTCAATGGCATCGTAGGCATCGAGATAGAGATCACGGGCCTCATCGAGCGCCAGGTCCTGGGTGATCTCGTCGCGCACCGCTTCGAGCGGCTGTGTGCCGGCAGGTTCAACCTCGGAAACCCAAACCGCCCGCCGGCCGGTTGGACCCTGGATGACGGTGAAATCGCCCTCGGAAAGCCCAAATGCGGCGTCCGCGAGGGTCGGGTCTGTCATGGCCGCGCGGGTTCGCATGCCCAGATCGATCACGGCACCCTCAAGACCTGCTTCGGCGACGAGATCCTCGAAGTTGCGGCCGTCGGCAGCGCCCCGCTCAAACAACTGCACATCCGCATCCGAAGCGAGCGGAACCTGCACGATGGCGCGGCGCTCGACGGTGGCGTACCGGTCACGCATGCGCTCGTATTCCGCTTCGACGGCCTCGTCGCTGATTTCGATGTTTTCCGCAAGCGCCGACGGCGTGAGCGGCAAGAGCCGGACACGCCGCATTTCCTCGGTGCGGAAGCGATCCTGGTTCTCTTCAAAGAAGGACGTCAACTCTTCCTCGGACGGCTCCTCGGTGACTGCATAGAGTACAGGGTTGAGCGTCACATAGTCCACGGTGCGGCGGTCGTTGGCATAGGCATTTGCAATATCGAGCGCAACCTCTGGCAGCGCGATGCTTTCGAACATCGTACCAATCTGCTCGCGCATGGCGGTACGGCGCTGGAGGTTGAGGTATTCGGTTTCCGAATACCCGGCCTGGCGCAGAACCGACACGAAGGACTCACGGTCGAAAGTCCCCAGCGCGCCAGCGAAAGCAGGATCCTGCCGAACGAGTTCGGCGAGTTTGGCGTCGGACGCGCCCAGATCAAGCTGCTGCGCCAATTGGGCAAGCGCCGCGTCGTTCGCCAGCCGGTTCAGTGCGGCACCAGGCAAGCCGAAGGCCATAGCCTGCTCGCCGGTCGGCATCTGTCCCGTTTGCTGGGCGAACTGATTGAGTTGCGCATTATAAATGCGGCTGAAATCGCGCACCGAAATGTTCTGGTCGCCGACCCGAGCCACGGTGTTGGCATTGAGATCGAGAAACACGCTCGGAATGCCGAAGCCGGCGACGGATACTATGAGAATGCCGAGCAGGATTTTGGCAATCCAACTGCGGCCGAAATTACGCAAATTGTCGAGCATGCGATCCCGTTCTTGATCCTTGTTCGTACCGGGCAAAGGTACAAACTGTGTGGCTTTTCCCGCGCGCGCATAATAGACAGTGTCCAAATCCACCCGCAAGGCAGGCACGGTGCTAAGCCATTCGACCTGCCGAGGCAAGCGTTGTTAAAGGAGCAGGAATGGGCACCGGGTTGCGGCCGCTGATTGCAGGGAACTGGAAGATGAACGGCGCGGGCGCCGCGCTTGAGCAGATCGCGCGATTGAACACGTTGCTCGAAGAGGCCGGCGAAGTTGCGGCAGATGTGCTGCTGTGCCCGCCCGCAACCCTTCTACACAGGGCTGCGGAGGTCGCGGACGGCGGCGCTATCGCCGTTGGCGGCCAAGACTGCCATGCAGAAGCCTCTGGCGCCCATACCGGCGATATCAGCGCCCCGATGCTTACCGATGCCGGAGCAACCTATGTTATTCTCGGGCACAGCGAGCGCCGTGCCGATCACGGGGAAACGAGTGCCCTGGTGCGTAACAAGGCTGTTGCAGCGCTGGTTGCCGGGCTGACGCCGATCATATGTGTGGGAGAGACGCAAGAGCAGCGCGATGCCGGCGAGGCGAATCGGGTAGTCGCCGAACAGATCGCCGATTCCCTGCCGCTTTACGAGGATATGAGCCAGATTATCGTGGCCTATGAGCCGGTCTGGGCCATCGGCACGGGGAAAACGGCAACGGCCGATGACATTGCCGCAATGCATGCCCATATAAGAGCTTTGCTGGTCAAGAAGTACGGACCGGCGGGTGAGCATGCGCGCATTCTTTACGGCGGTTCGGTGAAACCGTCCAACGCAGCGGAAATCCTGCGCACCGCGAATGTCAATGGCGCGCTCGTGGGCGGCGCAAGCCTTCTTGCCGACGACTTTTTCTCGATCGTCGTGGCTGCATAAAACGGGTGCGTAAAAAGTCACCGTTACGGCTGGCAATTGCGAATTATTGCGTGTAGAACCGCGCGCAACATGAGAACGAAGGGGACGCCGCAGCACGGTCCGTTGGGCCAAGTTGCGGGCGTCCTTGGTATTTGAAGGACATGTCCGCCCGATGGCAACAGTATTGATTGTCGCCTATCTCCTGATCGTGGTCGCCATGATCGTCGTCATCCTGCTGCAGCGCTCCGAAGGCGGTGGGCTGGGCATGGGCGGTGGCGGTGGTGGCGGGTTCATGTCCGCTCGCGGCTCGGCCAATCTTCTGACCCGGACGACCGCTATTCTTGGCGGGCTCTTCATGGTCACCGCGATCGGTCTCACCATCGTCAGTCAGCTCGATCGAAGCTCGACCTCGATTCTCGACCAGGCCACCCAGAACGAAGACGGCAGCCCCACGACGGTTCTTGACGCCCTCGATGCAATGGGGACGGGCGACGAGGATCTGGCCGCGCCGGGAGCACCGGCTGGCGCTGAAAGCGACGTGACGGCTCCTGAAACTGCGCCTGCGCCGACCAATGAAACGTCGGGCAATTCCGATCTCATCGTGCCAGAAAGCTCGATGATGTCGACCATGTCGCAAGAGGAACCGGCCGCCGAGCCTTCTGCAGGTTCGGAGAGCTCCGAAGGCGAAACGCCGGACAACTAAAGGCCCGGCAGGGAAGAATCAAAGCGGGGGATGGCAACATCCCCTTCTTTTTTGTGTGGGCGCGCAACAACGCGCTTCGAATCGATGGCAGCTTGTGTAAGGTATTAAGCCCATGGCTCGGTACGTTTTCATCACCGGTGGCGTGGTTTCATCGCTTGGCAAGGGTTTGGCTTCGGCAGCGCTCGGCGCGGTGCTGCAGGCGCGCGGCTACAAGGTCCGCCTGCGCAAGCTCGATCCATATCTCAACGTCGATCCGGGCACGATGTCGCCCTATCAGCACGGCGAGGTGTTCGTCACCGACGACGGTGCGGAGACGGACCTCGATCTGGGACACTACGAGCGCTTCACCGGGCGTTCGGCGAACCAGCAGGACAACGTCACCACCGGCCGTATCTATTCGGATATCTTGGCCAAGGAACGCCGCGGCGACTATCTGGGCGCGACAGTTCAGGTGATCCCGCACGTCACCGACGAAATCAAAAACTTCGTCACTTCGGACAATGACGAGTTCGATTTCGTTCTTTGCGAAATTGGCGGCACGGTGGGCGATATCGAGGCGATGCCGTTCCTGGAGGCGATCCGCCAGCTTGGAAACGAGCTGCCGCGTGGCGATGCGGTTTTCGTACATTTGACGCTGATGCCGTTTATCCCGAGCGCGGGGGAACTCAAGACCAAGCCAACCCAGCACTCGGTTAAGGAGTTGCGTTCGATTGGCATCCAGCCCGACGTGCTGCTGGTTCGTTGCGACCGGCCGATTCCCGAGAGTGAGAAGCGCAAGCTCTCCCTGTTCTGCAATGTGCGGCCTTCGGCTGTGATTCAGGCGCTCGACGTCGCCTCGATCTACGACGTGCCGATCGCCTATCATGAGGAAGGGCTCGACGACGAAGTGCTGGCGGCTTTCGGAATCAAGGACGCCCCGGCGCCCGAACTCGACGGCTGGCGGGAGATTTCCAGGCGTGTTCACAATCCCGAGGGCACGGTCAATATCGCTATTGTCGGCAAATACACGGGCCTCAAGGATGCCTATAAGTCGCTTTCCGAGGCCTTGGTGCACGGCGGCATCGCCAACAACGTCAAGGTCAAGCTCGAATGGATCGATTCCGAGGTCTTCGAGAATGACGATCCAGCACCCTACCTTGAGGGCATCCACGGCATCCTCGTGCCGGGGGGCTTTGGCGAGCGCGGTTCTGAAGGCAAGATCAACGCGGCGCGGTTCGCGCGTGTGCGGGATGTGCCGTATTTCGGGATTTGCTTCGGGATGCAGATGGCTTGCATCGAAGCCGCGCGTAACACCGCGCACCTGCCCAAAGCGTCTTCGACCGAGTTCGGACCGACCAAGGAAGCCGTCGTTGGACTAATGACCGAATGGGTCAAGGAAAACAACATGGAGCAGCGCGGGGAGGACACCGACCTCGGTGGCACCATGCGGCTGGGGGCCTATCCGGCGCAGCTCGTGCGCGGCTCGCGCGTGGCCGACATATATGGCACCAACCGGATTTCCGAGCGCCACCGACACCGCTATGAAGTCAACATGAAATACCGTAAGGTATTGGAAGCAAACGGCTTATTGTTCTCAGGGTTGTCACCGGACGGCAAGCTGCCGGAGATCGTCGAACGGACGGACCATCCCTGGTTCATCGGCGTTCAATACCACCCCGAACTCAAATCCCGCCCGTTCGAGCCGCATCCGCTGTTCAAATCGTTCATCGCGGCCGCGGTCGAGCAGAGCCGGCTCGTTTAGGAGTGCCTGCCTTGGCCGAGATCGTCAATCTCCGGCAGGCGCGCAAACGCAAGGCGCGGGCCGAAAAAGACGCAAAGGCGGCGCAAAATCGCATCCAGTTCGGACGCACCAAGGCCGAACGGAACCTTTCCGACGCCAAGAATGCGCTCGATGCCAAACGCGTCGACCAGCATAAGCGAGAAACCGGTCGCGGGGATAACTCCGAGCAATAAAAAAAAGGCGCCCTTGGAAGGACGCCTGTTTTGGCAGTTTGATTTAGTCGTCGCTAGCCGCGTTTACAGGCGGCTAGCGTGGTCGCGGGCGATGCGGTCGATGTCACCGCGTGTGATGCCCAGGTCGTTGAGTTCGCGGTTACCCAGAGCGTTGAGCTCCCGGACCGTCTGCTGGTAAGCCGACCACTTTTTAAGCGTCTTACGGATACCCATGGAAAATCTCCTTTCGTTTGTTGCCCCTGATATAATCGCTTAATCTCGACTTGTGCACTGGGGTTTTGTTCAAGTCCGTTATGCGATTTCTGCATGTCTCGAAAGGAGGGAGGTTCAGTCCTGACGATCGAATAGGCCGCGGGTCATTTTATCGAAGTCGCGCGGTGGAATACCGAGATCGTCATACTTCCGTCGATCGGTGAACGCGATACGGCGCAGGCCGTCGCGCCCGCTAGCGGGTTGGAGGGGCACGACTTTATGGCCCCAGGCTATGCGTATGAACATGGTGCCTCCATGCTGTTGCGGCACGGCCCTAAGATAGGAGCGAATCGAGGAAACGTGAATCGAGGTGCTTGCAACACGCCCATGCGCAGGCCGCATGGACCCGTCATCCTACGATGACACAATGACACCATCCTGACGGCTACGATGACAATCGTGCCGGCTACGATGGGCGAAAATTACGCCAAACGGCTACTGGGCAGCCGTTCCCATCCGTGCCGGGCGACGCTCCATGACTTCCTTGAGGAAACGTCCCGTATGCGAGCGGGGATTGCCCGCCACATCCTCTGGTGTTCCAACCGCAACGATCTCGCCGCCGCCATCGCCACCCTCGGGACCCAGATCGATGATCCAGTCCGCCGTTTTGATAACTTCGAGATTGTGCTCGATGACAACGACGGTGTTTCCAGTCTCCACGAGTTCCTGCAGCACCTCGAGGAGCTTGGCGACATCGTGGAAGTGCAACCCCGTGGTCGGCTCATCGAGGACGTAGAGCGTGCGGCCCGTGGCGCGCTTGGAGAGTTCCTTGGCGAGCTTGACGCGCTGGGCCTCTCCGCCCGATAGGGTCGTTGCCTGCTGACCGATCTTGACGTAGCCGAGCCCGACCCGCTGGAGCGTGACGAGCTTGTCGCGGATGACGGGCACCGCTGAAAAGAATTCGACGCCTTCGTCCACAGTCAATTCCAGAACGTCGGAGATCGACTTGCCCTTGAACTGAACCTCAAGGGTTTCACGGTTGTAGCGGTGTCCCTTGCAGACGTCGCACGTGACGTAAACGTCAGGCAGAAAGTGCATCTCGATCTTGATGACGCCGTCGCCCTGACATGCCTCGCAGCGCCCGCCCTTGACGTTGAACGAGAACCGCCCTGGCGCATAACCGCGCGCCTTGGCTTCCGGCATATTGGCGAACCACTCGCGGATGTGCGTGAACGCACCTGTATAGGTTGCCGGGTTTGACCGTGGCGTGCGGCCAATGGGGCTCTGGTCGATGTCGATGACCTTGTCGAGAAATTCCAGTCCCGTAAGGCTTTCGTGTGGGGCAGGGTGCACGCGTGCGCCATTCAGGCGCCGCGCGACCGCCTGGTAGAGCGTATCGATGGTGAGCGTAGACTTGCCGCCGCCCGAAACGCCGGTGACGGTCACGAACATGCCGAGCGGGATATCGACCGAAACGTCCTTGAGATTGTTCCCTGTCGCGCCAGTCAGTGAGAGCTTGCGGCCCTTTTTGGGCTTGCGCCGTTCCGATGGCACGGCGATGGCCCGCCGCCCGGAAAGATATTGGCCGGTGAGGCTATCAGGCGTTTCCATGATGTCGTCGGGTGTACCCTGGGCGACGATATGCCCGCCATGCACGCCCGCGCCCGGGCCGATGTCGAGCACGTGGTCTGCAGTGAGGATCGCGTCCTCGTCGTGCTCGACCACGATCACGGTGTTGCCCTGGTCACGCAGGCGGCGCAGCGTATCGAGCAGTCGCGCATTGTCCCGCTGATGGAGGCCGATTGACGGCTCGTCGAGCACATAGAGAACGCCGGTCAGCCCCGAGCCAATCTGGCTGGCAAGGCGAATGCGCTGGCTCTCGCCACCCGAAAGCGAGCCCGAATTGCGCGAAAGCGTCAGATATTCAAGCCCGACATCGTTGAGGAATGCCAGCCGCTCGCGGATTTCCTTGAGCACACGTTCGCCGATGGCCAATTGCGTATCGTTGAGCTTTGCGGGCAAGGCCTCGAACCACTCCGCCGCCGCCTTGATCGAAAGATCGGCGACCCGGCCGATGTGCCAGCCATCGATCTTGACCGCGAGCGCCTCGGGCTTGAGGCGATTGCCATCGCATGACGGGCAGGGGGCCGCTGCCATATAGCGCTCGATTTCTTCGCGCGCCGCCGAGGACTCGGTCTCCCGATACCGCCGCTCAAGATTGCCGACGACACCTTCGAACGGCTTCCTGGTCGTATATTTGCGCAACCCGTCGTCATAAACGAACTCGATCGGCGTCGAGCCGGTCCCAAACAGGACAGCGTTCTGGACCTCCTCGGGCAAATCCTGCCAGGCCGTGCCCGTTGAGGCCTTGTAATGCCGCGTAACGGCTTGAAGCGTCTGCATGTAATAGGGCGAGGAGGTCTTGGACCATGGCAGGATGGCGCCATCGCGCAGCGACAGCGTGGGGTCCGGAACCACCAGCATGGGATCGATCTTGGCCTCTGTGCCGAGCCCCGAGCAGGTCGGGCACGCACCGAAGGGATTGTTGAATGAAAACAGCCGCGGCTCGATCTCGGCGATGGTGAAGCCGGAAACCGGGCAGGCGAATTTCTCCGAGAATGTCAGGCGCTTCGGTGTCCCGTCGTCCTCGGTCTGGTCGGCGAACTCGGCAAAGGCGATACCGTCCGCAAGCCGCAGCGCGGTCTCGAAACTCTCGGCCAGCCGGCTGGAAATATCGGAATTGACTACGACACGGTCGACGACAACCTCGATATCGTGCTTGAGCTTCTTGTCGAGCGCCGGTGCATCCTCGATCTCATAAAAGGTTCCGTCGATCTTGACGCGCTGGAAGCCCTTTTTCATCAGATCGGCAAGTTCCTTGCGGTACTCGCCCTTGCGGCCCCTGACAATCGGCGCGAGCAGATAAAGCCGCGTGCCTTCATCGAGCGCGAGCACCTTATCCACCATCTGGGAGACGGTCTGACTCTCGATGGGCAGGCCGGTGGCGGGAGAATAGGGGATGCCGACGCGCGCAAAGAGCAGGCGGAGGTAGTCGTAGATCTCGGTGACCGTGCCGACCGTCGAGCGCGGGTTGCGCGAGGTCGTCTTCTGCTCGATGGAAATCGCGGGCGAAAGCCCCTCGATCTGCTCGACATCGGGCTTCTGCATCATCTCGAGGAATTGACGCGCATAGGCCGAAAGGCTTTCGACATAGCGGCGTTGCCCCTCGGCATAGATCGTATCGAACGCCAGCGAGGATTTGCCCGACCCTGAAAGTCCGGTCATCACAATAAGCTTGTCGCGGGGCAGGCGGACATCGACATTCTTGAGGTTGTGCTCCTTGGCGCCACGAATGACGATGTCGCGATTGGGGTTCGAAAAATCCGTCATGGGCCAGTCCAAGGAAGTTGCTGTCCCTTAGTGAGGGGACGGTTGTTATATCGTGTCGGGAAGCGGGCCCGAGGCGGCACCCGGTTCACTTAAGCACATTGCCAACGTGCTGCAAGAGAGCCGTCCGGCAGTTTTTAAACCGGATGGCGCTGAAGAGGCGCAAGCGCACCGATCCCTGCGATCAAGAGACCACCAAGGCGAACCGTGAACTTGAGCGTGTGCCGCTCCAAAGCGTCGTTCAGGTCGGTTTTCGTCACCAGTTCGGCCATAATCATAATAAAATTCCTTGCGGCACCGGCACGCGCTTCTGCCTGTGAGCGTTCCACGCCCGCTGCCTCAAGAGCTTTAGTATAACCGAGTGTATCGAAGGCGAAAGCCATTAGCGCGTTCCCTGCCGTCGCATGCCGACAATGCAAGAACATAATAGGAACACGTTGAATCGCGTCAAGCCCTTTTCTTCATGTGCCAGCGATATGCGCAATCGCCGGCAGGGGAATTGACTCCACCTGTATAATATGAACAAAAATAGAACATATAGAGCGTCCCGTGCCTGTGTAAAAGCCCAGCGCGCGGTTTCGCGCCGGGGTGTGGACCGACTATAGTGCGCGGCACGAAAAGCGGCCGGATGATCTCGGCCAGAGAGAACGAAAGGCAAAGACGATGTCGGGAAGCGTCAACAAGGTGATATTGGTGGGCAATCTGGGCGCCGACCCGGAAGTGCGCAACCTGCCCAATGGCGGCCAGGTCGCCAATCTGCGCATCGCGACCTCCGAACGCTGGCGCGACCGCAACACCGGCGAGCAGCGCGAGCGCACCGAATGGCACCGGGTGGTGATTTTCTCCGAAGGGCTGGTCAAGGTGGTGCAGAACTATCTGCGCAAAGGCTCGAAGGTCTATATCGAGGGCCAGATCCAGACCCGCAAATGGGAACGGGACGGTCAGGACCAGTATACGACCGAGATCGTGTTGCAGGGGTTCAATTCCACCCTCGTCATGCTCGACGGCCGAGGCGGTGAGGGCGGGGATTTCGGGGGCGGCGGGGGCGGATATTCCAGCCCGCGACAGGCCGAAAACCGGCGTCCGTCCAGCCAGCCCGCCTTCGAGCCGGGCGGCATGGACGACGATATCCCGTTCTGATCGGAACAAAGAAAGGGGCGGCACAAGGCCGCCCTTTGTTATTTCAGGGCATCGGGTGATGACGGGGGAGGGGGCAAACGGGCCCATATCCTTCGCACGATTGCCCTGTTTGTCATTTGTGGCCGGCTTCCTCTCGCTACTGTCCGGCGAAAGGCACATTCGCCGTTGTCACATCACCGGTTTCGTTGTCGGTGATCGTAAGGTCCATGACGATTTGCTGGCCCAGAAGATTGATGCCGGCGGCGATGGTGTTCTCGCCGTCGTCGGCATTGCGGTCGATGAGATCGAAGCTGATATCGTTGCCCTCGCGTTCTCCGACGGCCACACCCTGAAAGCTGGCGACCGAGGACATGATCGCCTCGTATCGGCCGTGTTCTTCGACATAGGCCAGCGTCCCGGCGACGGCGAGCGTGCGTCCGGCAACGGTGCACCGGCCGTCGAAGGCGACGCGAGCGGTGCCCGAATCCCGGATGCCAAGTCGGCAGACCATGGTTTCGTTTTCGCCGGTCGAGGCCACCTGCGCGACGCCGCGGCCGCGCCAGTCCCCCACATAGCTCTTGAGCAGATCGATATCTTCCTGTGCGGCCCAAGCCGGCTGTGCGGCACCGAGCGCAATGGTTGCAAGGCCGAAGGCAAGGGCCAGGCTAGGACGACGTAACTTCTTCATGCGATAGTTCTCTCCGAGGCGCAAACAGGCGTGACCCGCCGATGATGATGGCGGGCAGAACGATAATATCGCCGACCAGCGCCGCGAGCAGCGTGATGACCGAGAGCATCCCGAACATCGCCACCTGCGGCAGAACCGACACGATCAGGACCGAACAGCCTACGACAAGAATCAGCGTCGTGGCGATCAGCGCCGGACCGACACGGTCGAGCGTCGTGTCCACGGCGCCGCCGATCGTTTCGCCACGCTCCCGCGCCCGGGCATAGTGGGCAAGGAAGTGGATCGTATCATCGACCGCGATGCCGAAGGCGATGGTCAGCGAAATCACTGTCGTAAATTGCAGGTGAATGCCCGATGAATAGAGCACGAACTCGGTGAAAAGAATGGGCAGGCTGTTGGGCACGATCGCGATCAGCGCCATCTTCCAGGATCGGAACGCCACACCGATCAGGACGATCGAGAGAACAACGGCGAGCCCCAGGCTCATCTGCAGCGTGCCGATCATCTCCGTGCTCGCAAACGCGGACAACACACGGAAACCTGTTATCTCAGCATCCCTCAACCCTGCCGCATCGAGGCCCGCGCGCAGATCGGCGACGAGTGCTTCGGTCTGTTCGGCATTTTCCGAAGTCGGGGAAAAACCGGTGACGAGGGCTTGCGAACCGTCGCCGGAAACGAGCCGGGCCCGCAGGAAGTCTCCGATCGCTTCGAAAACCTCTTCGCGCGAAAATCCCTTATCGGTGTACTGGTCGAAACTCGCAGCAGAGATCACCTTGCCTTTTCCGAAAAACCGTTCTGCGATGCGATGCGCGGTCTGGAGGCGCTCGTAATCCGCGTCGGTCATCGTTGCGCTTGTCCCCGAGAGCGGCACGCGAACATAGATCGGGCTGACACCGCCGACACCCTCGTCAATTTCGCTACTGATCGCGAGGGATTCGCTGTTCGAGGGCAGGAAGTGCTGGAACGCAAAGCGCGGCTCGAGGGAGAAGTGCGGGATGAGCAGCAAAATCGCGATGCCGACGGAGGCGAACGCAATCTTGCGCGGCATCACACGCGCAAGCCGTCGTGCCATGGGGATCGGCGCGGTCAGCGCCACCGAGGGGGGCTTGCGCAGCTTGTAGCCCAGCTTCAGCGCCAGTAGCAGGGTGAGCGGCAGCACGGTGGCAAGCGCGATAAAGGCCACGCACATACCGATGGCGCCTGAAATCGCGAACTCCTGAAGCCCCTGCCCGGGGGCGAGGGTGAGCGTTGCGAAGGCGATGATCGTCGTGAGTGTGGTGAGCGCGCAAGCCGGACTGACGCGCTCGACGGTGCGCTGCAGCGCCGCGCGGGGTTCAATGCCTTCCTGGGACATGCGCAGCCAGTAAAGGCAGAAATACATGCTCTCGGCAAAGGCGATGACCAGCACCAGGACCGAAACGATATTGGTGAGGAAGGTGAACGCGCCGAACAAGAGCGTGACCGTCCCCATGAGCCAGAACGCGCTGACGGCGGGGGTGAGCGTCGCGATCAGGGCGCCCCAGAAGGTGCGGAAGCTCAAAAGCGCGGTGATGAAGCCCAGGACGAGCCCGACAACCATGAATATCCATTGGTCGCCCTTGGCGGCGTTGAGGAGCTCCTGTTTCCAGACCGGCGGACCGGTGAGGTGCAGGGAAATGTCGTCGGTCTCGTAAAAGGAAACGAGGTCTTGAAGGCTGGCGATCATGGCACGCTCACCTTCGGCGGCGAGCTTGTCCGGATCCGGGAAGAAGATCATCACCATTCCCGAATTGTCCGCGAAAATCAGATTCCGCATGATCGGGTCGGTCTCGCGCAACTGTGTGAGGGCCGCTTCGACCTCGGCGCGCGTTTCCATGCCTTCGGGGACCGCCGGAACACTGGCACCGTCCTCTGTCGGCTGCCGCAGCGAGAAGGGCGACAGTGTGCCGGCGGCGAACGGGTTGACCTCGAGTTCGAGCCCGAGATAGCGCAATTCCTCGATGACCGCCGGGTCGGTCAGATCGTCGCTCTCGACAAACAGGTAAACGTCGTTCTCGAAGGTCTCGAAGCTTTCCGAGAGTCGCATATAGCGCTCGTACTCGGCCCCGGTGCCGCGATAGAGGCGCAACAGATCGCTATCGATCTCGAACCGGAAGAGGCCGAAAATACAGAGCGCCGAGAATGCCAGAACGATGGCGGCGGCGATGCGTGGCCATTTGAGCGTCAGAAGGCCCAGGCGCTCCAGTCCGAAACCGATAGACACTATTCCACGACCCCTTTCCGGCGAGTCAAACAAAACGATCAGCCAGTGGTAATGGCTTGGCCGCGTGCCGTCCAGCACGGAGGGGTCCGGATGAATGTCAATTGCGCTCGCGGCGCAATCGGGACGCCAGAAGGATGCTGGTTTCGGTGAGCGTGACGCCCTCGATAAGCCGAATGGCATTCAATGTCTTGTCGAAATCGTAAAGCGACGCCGTTTCGATCTCCGCGACGAGGTCCCAGCGGCCATTCGTGCTCGATAGCGCGCGGATCTGTGGAAATCCCGCCAGGGCTTTGGCGACCTTGTCGGTGACACGGCCTTCGACCTCGATCATGGCGATGGCCCGGACCGGCGCATTGGCGGTGTCCTGGGTGAGGATGACCGTGTAACCCTGGATAACACCCGCAGCTTCGAGCTTGTCCATGCGCGCCTTGACGGTGGCGCGCGAAATGCCCAGCGCCGCGGCGAGACTGGCAACGGGAAGGCGGGCATCGTCGCGCAAAAGGCCGATGAGGCGGCGGTCGGTGTCGTCGAGATTGATCATTTTGCTCAGTCGCGTTCATCGAATTGCGCGAATATAGGGCAATATTGCGCATTCTACCAACTATTCGCCGGCGGAGAGGCGCGGCAGTCTGGAGATAAGCAACAGGGGAGTTCCATGATTCAGCGGCCATCTCAGTCGATCACGCTCATCGGTGCCCCGCTCGAAGAGGGCGCAAGCCGGCCCGGCTGCTCGATGGGCCCAAAGGCGCTGAGAGTCGCGGGGATCGCCGAGGCGCTTACGGCACTGGGGCACAGCGTCTCGGACGCCGGCGATGTCGTTCCGCACGAGGTCGAAATCGGCTTTCCGGGAAACGCAAGGAACCCCGAAATCGTCACCGGATTCGCCCGCGCGCTCGACGCCGCCGGTCGGCAAGCGCTCGAAGAGGGGCGGACGGCGGTGTTCCTGGGCGGCGATCACGCCATCGCGTTCGGCACCGTCGCGGCGGCGCTCGCCAATGCGGCGGCGCTGGGCCGCAAGCTGCACGTGATCTGGCTGGATGCGCACTCGGACTTCAATACGCCCGCGACGTCGACGTCGGGCAATATGCACGGCATGCCGGCGGCGTTCTTTTGCGGGGAGCCGGGCTTCGAAGGGCTGCTCGAATGCCCGAAGCTGCCGCCGGCCAACTTCCACCTTGTCGGTGCGCGCTCGATCGACCCGGCGGAGGTGGAGTTGCTCGACGCGCGCGGGGCAGACGTCAACGATATGGCAGTGATCGACGAGCACGGGATCGGCGCGGTGATGCGGCGAATTCTTGCAGAGGCCGAACGGGATGACGCGCTTTTGCATGTGAGCCTGGATGTCGATTTCATCGAGCCGGATATCGCGCCGGGCGTGGGTACGATCGTTCCGGGCGGCGCGACCTTTCGCGAGGCGCACCTGGCCATGGAGATGATCGGACGCACCGGACGCATGGCGAGCCTCGACCTGGTCGAACTCAACCCTTTCCTCGACGACCGGGGGAAAAGCGCAAGGCTGATGGTCGAACTGACCGCCAGCGCCTTCGGCCGCCGCATTTTCGACCGCCCGACGCAACCCGCTTAGAAGGGATACTAAAGATGACAATCACGCAGGATCTGATCGCACTGGAATCCAGCCTCGGCGCGCATAATTACAAGCCGCTCGATGTGGCGCTCGTCAGAGGCGAAGGGGTTTTTGTCTACGACGTCGAGGGCAAGCGCTATCTTGATTGTCTCTCGGCCTATTCGGCGGTCAACCAGGGGCACTGCCACCCGCGCATCTTCGAGGCGCTTGTCGAGCAGGCGAAAAAACTGACGCTCACCTCGCGGGCTTTTCATAATGACCAGCTCGGGCACTTCTATCAGGAAATCGCGGAGCTGACGGGCTCGCATAAGGTACTACCGATGAATACCGGCGCGGAGGCCGTAGAGAGCGCGATCAAGGCGGTGCGCAAATGGGGGTATGAGGTCAAGGGCGTCGAAAAGGATAAGGCCGAGATCATCGTGTGCGCCAACAACTTCCATGGGCGCACGATGGGCATCGTCGGGTTCTCGACCGACCCGGACGCGCGCAACGGGTTCGGACCGTTTGCGCCAGGGTTCAAGATCATCCCGTTCGGGGACGCGGAGGCGTTCGAAAAAGCGATCACACCCAATACGGTGGGGTTCCTCGTGGAGCCCATCCAGGGGGAGGCCGGGGTAATCATCCCGCCGGCGGGATATTTCAAGCGCGTCAGGGACTTATGCACAGAACATAATGTCACGCTTATATTAGACGAGATTCAAACAGGGCTCGGGCGAACCGGCAAGCTGCTCGCCGAAGAGCACGAGGGAATCGAGGCCGATGTCACGCTTTTGGGCAAGGCGCTTTCGGGCGGTTACTATCCGGTTTCGGCAGTGCTTTCGAATTCCGAAGTGTTGGGTGTCTTGAAACCCGGACAGCATGGATCGACCTTCGGCGGCAATCCGCTGGCCTGCGCGGTTGCGCGGATGGCGCTGAAGGTTTTGGTGGAAGAGGGGATGATCGAGAACGCGGCCAATCTCGGGCCGTATTTTCTTGAGGGGCTGAAATCGATCAAGTCCAACCATATTCGCGAGGTTCGGGGGCGGGGGCTCATGCTGGCGGTCGACCTGCATCGTGAGGCCGGTGGGGCGCGGGAGTTCTGCTACAAGCTGCGCGATCAAGGGATACTGGCCAAGGACACCCACACCGATACGATCCGCATCGCGCCGCCGCTGGTGATCACAAAAGAGCAGATTGACGACGCCCTGGAGGTGTTCGACAAGGTGCTTTCCATCTAAGCACGGGGACGCAATATGAAACGACAGGTCCTAGGACTGCTCGCTAGGGCACCAATCTGGCTTCTGGCAATCCTGGCAGGCCCGGCTGCTGCGCAATCGTTCGACTGCGCCAAGGCTTCCGACGCAACCGAGACAGCGGTCTGCAATTCCGATTTGCTCAGCGCATTCGATACCGAACTGGCGCATGTTTATCGGGCGGCGCTTTCGGCAAATAACGGCGAAGGAGCAAGTAATCTCAGGACCGCTCAACACCAGTGGATTGCGCAGAGAAACGCCTGCGGTAGCGATGCTGCCTGCATCGGAAAGGCCTATCGCGAGCGGATCGGTAGCCTCACCCAGACCTACGATCTGTTTCCCGGATGGGCGGGCACTTATGACGATGCGCTACAGGGCGGCCTCGAAATCCAGATTACCGGAACGCCTGACACCGGTTACAAGGTAGATTTTTTAGGTGCGGGCGCAAATTACACATGCGGCCCGGTTTCAGGCACCGCGACTATGACACAAGGCAATCTGCATGGGGACTTCGGGGACGGCATGTCCATCGACGCCGAAAGTGTCGGGACCGGACTTTTCGTGCCGGACACGCAAAGTAACGAAGACCTGCAAAGCGAGAATTGTGGCGCACGCGCGCCGGAGCTTGCCGGGACGTTTTTCGTGCGGAGTTCAGATTAAGACCGCAAATTCGCTTCGAGCCGGGCCTGCAGCTCCATTTCGGCGTTGAGCGTCGCGCCGAGAACGAACATAAGCGCGGAATTATAAAGCCAGAGCAGCAGGACGACCGCCGCGGCGAGCGAGCCGAAGCTGGTTTCGAAGGTGCCGAAATTCTCGACATAGAGCGAGAACAACAGGCAACCCAGGATCCAGAGCAGCGAGCCCAGCAGGGCACCCGGCCAGATCCAGCGCAGCCTTACGCGGCGTTTGCCCTGAGCAAACCGGTAGAGCAGGGAGAACGCGATCACTGCCAGAGCAAGCAGGATGGGCCAGCGTACGAATAACGCGATTGAGTCACCCGATCCGGGTAGCGGTAGGAAGGCAATGACCGCAGGCAAGGCGGCAACGAGCGACAAGGCAACGATCAGAAACATTGCGCCACCGACCGTGATACCGATCGACATCAAAACCCAGGCGAAGAATCCTCTGTCTTCGGACTCGTGGTAAGCCGCGCTTGCGGCATAAATGAGCGCGTTCGTGCCGCGCGAACCGCTCCAGAATGCAATCAGTGTGGAAATTATGAGTCCCAACCTCAAACCGTCTTGCGGTTGATCGACGAGGCTCTGCAGGCGCTCCTCGATGACACTCAGCGCAATTTCAGGAACAAAGACCGCGACTCGGGTGAGCTGCTCATCGATAAAACCAGGATCGGCCAGCAGACCCACAAGAAGAACGCCGATTGCGATGGCCGGAAAGATCGAAAGGAAGCCAAAAAAGGCGACGCCGGCGCAGCGCAGCGACGTATCCATGTTCGCCATCGCTTTAACAGTGCGCCAGACAATCGCGGTCCAGCCGGACCGGGATATACGGGTCGGCTTATAAGCGCCGTGCAACGTGCGAACCATTAGGGCCTGTTGGCACTATGGATCGGGGTTTGACGGGTCATAGTCCGAGAACCTTTCGTGGAAAACGCGCCGCCACAGGCTGGCGCCTGCAAGGCGGATTTTTCGCGGCAAGGGGCCGGACCATGACCCGCCCGGAGGGTTTTGCATAAATCGCCCACTACCGGCGCGTTTCCCGCAGCACGGGAGATAACCCCGCCCTGCGGAAAACGCTTGGCATTGAACGATTTATGCAAAATCAAACCCCTATCCATAGTATCAACAGGCCCTAGGGCGTACTGCTGAGAATAGCCTCGATCTTCTCGACCGGATGATTGGTGAGCGTTTTGGGCACTTCACCGATCACCCTGCTCAAGACTTCTGGATGCAACTCCTTGCGCAATTCGCCCAGAATGCGCGGCGCAGCGCACAGAACGATCTCCTTGAAGCGGTTGTTATGCGCGTATTTGTAGAGCAATTCCGCGGCATCCTTGGCAAACCGTTCTTCGGCCAGACGGTGCCAATCGGTCTGCTCGACCGAACTGCGCTGGTTGGCGCCACTGTCGTTATACCGTCCCGGCGCATCCGTGCCCTGTTCGCGGGTCGGAGGGTTATCCTGTTCGAGTTCCCGGACGACCTTGAAGTTGGGCGTTTTCCGATTTCCGGTGTTTTCGAAGAAGAGAGCCTTTTCGCCATCGGCGACGAGCACCCAGACCTTCTTGTCCAACCTGAAATCCATCTCCTGCATGCCACGTCTCCTTGTATCGGTCGTCTCGAAGGCAACTCGCAGGATGCACCGCTGTTCCCGCCTTTTCAGTCTGACGAAAAATCAGCGGACTTAGCAAGACCTGACAAGGCCAGTGTAACAAGGAGAAGGGAAGCAAGACAGACGTAAATGATTGAAAATGAAGTGCGCTCGGCGATAAATCCGATCGCGCCCGGTGCAACCAGAATACCCGAATAGCCCATGACGGTTACGACCGACATGCCGATTCCCGCGGGGATACCGGGCAGATTGCCGGCCGCCGAAAAAGCGATGGGAACCAGATTGGCGATGCCGATGCCGGCAACGGCAAAGCCGAGGATCGCAATCCCGATATTGGGGGCCAGACCGGCAATGACGAGCCCGACCAGCGCGAAGCCGCTGCTCACGCGCAGGGTGGTGACGGCACCGAGTTTGTGGCGGATCGTATCGCCGGCAAAACGCACCATGGCCATCATGCCCGAGAACGCCGCAAACCCGAACGCGGCAAAAGAGATGTCCGCACCCATTTCCTTCTGTAGATAGACGGCTGCCCAATCGAGAATCGCACCCTCGGGGACCATGGAAAACAGCGCCATCAGCCCCAGGAGGTAGGGCAGGGGCGAACTCGGCAGCACGAGCCGTGTTGCTGCCCTGGCCTCGGGTGTCGGGCGATCCTTGACGATCCGAGGGAACGCGAACGCGACCACAGCCGTCGCGGCAAGGGTCAGGACGAGGGCGTGCCCGACTTCACCCATGACCGACGCCAGAATGCCGCCGGATCCGGCGCCGATGAGCCCGCCAAGGCTCCAGAAACCGTGGCAGGAGGACATGATCGCCTTGCGCATATGCTTTTCGACCGCAACGGCATTGGCGTTCATCGCAACATCCATGCCACCGACGAAGGCGCCGAAGAGGAAAATGGCGCCGCCCACCAGCCAGACATTGGGCGCAAGCGTAACCAGCAGCAGGGTCGGCAGGACCAGCACGGCAGCGATCCGCACCGCGTAGGCCGATCCGTTGCGGGCGGTCAGCGCGCCGAAAACGGGCATGACGACAACCGAGCCCAGGCCGAGGACAAGCACGAGAATGCCCGCTATCGCCTCGCCGATCGCGAGCCGCTCCATCAGCAGCGGCACCTTGGGCGCCCAGTTTCCGATCAGGAAGCCGTTGGCAAGGAACAGCGCCGAGACCGCGACACGCTCTGGCGCAATTCCGGCAAAGCGCACGCGGCGCGGCCGCTGCCGCAGAACCCGCTCGATCATGAGGTGCTCCCGTTCGTTGAGTCTCGCGTATAGAAAAGTATTTTGAATCGATTCAAAATGAGCATAGTGTGCAAGCGACGTCAATCCTGTATTGAATCGATTCAGATCGACAGGGAGGAGACTGCCGACCGACATGGCCAAGCCCCGCCTCAAAGATGTCGCTCAAGCCGCCGGTGTATCGCAGGGCACGGTTTCCAACGTGTTCAATCGTCCAGAACTGGTGCGGCCGGAATTGCGCGAGAAGGTGCACGAGGTTGCACAAACGCTTGGCTATCGAGGTCCGAATCCGGCCGGACGCGTTCTGCGGGCCGGCAAGGCCGGCGCTATCGGCATCGTCACTTCCAACCCTTCGCATTATTTCTTCGACGACCCGTTTGCCCGGCTGTTCATGAGCGGGGTGACCGATGCCATGAGCGAGACGGGCAGCACGATCTCGCTCATTTCCACCCAGGACGGCGCGGTCGCCGACCGCGTTATCTCCGATGCCCTGGTGGACGGATTTATCGTGCTGTGCGCCGAGGAGGGCGACCCGCTGGCCACCAAGGCCGCAACGCGTGGGCTGCCCACCGTGCGCGTGGATGCGCCGTCGGATGGTAAGGCGAGCGGCGTCATCATAGACGACAGGGCGGGCGCTCGGATGGCTGCGCGCCACCTCATCGACCTGGGACACCACCGTCTGGCGGCGTTTCTCACAGGCTCGCCCGGTCTGACCGGAGAATATTATTGCGGCGCCGCTCCCGAACGCGCGCGCGGTTATCGCGAGGCCGCAGCGGGCCTACCGGCCGATGCGCTGACGATCGAGCATACCGGGAGCGAACCGCACGCTATTCGGAGCGCCATGGAACGCCTGCTGGGCGGCCCGGACCCGGTAACCGGCATTCTTGCGATGTCCGATAAACTCGCGATAACCGTCCTCGCCATCGCCGAAGCCATGAACCTGCGCGTCCCCGAGGATGTCAGCGTGATTGGATTCGATGACGTACCTGAAGCGGCATTATGCTCACCCAAGCTGACGACGATCCGGCAACCTGCGTGGGAGAAGGGGGCCGCAGCGGCGCGGTTGCTGCTGGATGAACCGGCCCGTACGGTCGAACTGCCGCTCCAACTCGTCGTGCGGGGATCGACAGCGCCGCCGGGTGGACCGCCGCAAGCGCGATAGGTTCGGGCCGACCCTCGATCGCAAAGCCCTTCCCGGGAAGGCGGGCGATGGGGAAAGAAATGTCGCGGCGCACGCGAACTACGCAGCCAGCGCCGTAGGGGGCTTGATCTTCAGGCCTCCCTTATTCGAGAGCCCTGCGTGCCGACGGGTGAACACGATCATCGAATCGACAATCACATACTCGAACTCCGGAT
The DNA here is from genome assembly GCF_044811015.1 of Pelagibacterium halotolerans. Classification (GTDB taxonomy): domain Bacteria; phylum Pseudomonadota; class Alphaproteobacteria; order Rhizobiales; family Devosiaceae; genus Pelagibacterium; species Pelagibacterium halotolerans_A. Next base: position 548,817 of record NZ_CP085243.1, on the reverse strand, counting down.
CGTCGGACATGGCCGCAAAAACGCGCCACCAGATGCCTTTATGGCTCCAGCGGCTGAAACGGCGGAAAACGCTGTTCCACTCGCCAAAAACCTCCGGCAACTCGCGCCATGGCGACCCCGTGCGTGCCACCCACAGCACCGCCTCGACGAACATGCGATTGTCGCGCCCGGAGGTGCCGCGCGTATGTTCGTTCCCTATGATGTGCGGCGCAATCCGCTCCCATTGGTCATCCCGTAGCACCAGACAGTCCAAAGCACGCATAGCTGCCTCCAAAAAGCAGTCCTGAATCCGAATTCCTGCTCCTGAAAAATTCAGGAGCCCGCGCGACCTAGAGGCGAAGGTTGCTTATGGGCAAATTAGGAACTCTGCCGTTTGGAGCCGGATTGCAATCCGACGTGTGGGGGCGTTTGCCGCCCCTCGCAGCGATCGCACCGGAAACAAGAGCGCGCTGACGCTTTTGTGTGGACTCTCGGTCTTTAACGCCCCATATCGAGGCGCTATCATTGGCATTTCCTTCCGGAATCGCCTACATCTCACGCTAACGCGAACGATACAGACTGAGTATTGTGACAGACACTCCAGAAGACGACGCTGGCGGCATTCTGCCTTCCGGCATCAATCCTGTTTCGATTACCGACGAAATGCGCCAGTCTTATCTCGATTACGCCATGAGCGTCATCGTGAGCCGGGCGCTTCCGGACGTGCGCGATGGGCTCAAGCCCGTGCACCGGCGCATTTTGTACGCGATGCACGAGCTCGGGTTCGAGCACAATAAATCCTACCGCAAGTCCGCCGTGACGGTCGGTGAGGTGATGGGTAAATATCACCCGCATGGCGACGCGGCGATCTACATGTCGCTTGTGCGCATGGCGCAACCGTTCTCGATGCGCGTGCCGCTCATCGACGGCCAGGGGAATTTCGGCTCTGTAGATGGCGATATGCCGGCGGCCATGCGTTATACCGAAGCGCGCATGGAAAAGGTTGCCAAGGAACTGCTGGACGATCTCGACAAGGACACTGTCGATTTCCGCGACAACTATGACGGCTCGGTGCAGGAGCCTTCGGTGCTGCCCGCGCGGTTCCCAAACCTCCTGGTCAATGGCGGCGGCGGCATCGCCGTGGGCATGGCCACCAATATCCCGAGCCACAATCTCGGCGAGGTAATCGATGCCTGTCTCGCGGTGATGGACAATGCCGACATCACCGTCGAAGAGCTGATGCAGATCATGCCCGGGCCGGATTTCCCGACCGCGGGGATCATCCTGGGCAAGTCCGGCATCCGATCGGCCTACGAAACCGGGCGCGGCTCGATCCTTATGCGCGGCAAGGTCGAGATCGAGGAAATCCGCAAGGAGCGCGAGGCGCTCATCGTCACCGAAATTCCCTATCAGGTGAACAAGGCGACGATGATCGAGAAAATCGCCGAAATGGTGCGCGACAAGCGCATCGAGGGGATTTCCGACATCCGCGACGAATCCGATCGCCAGGGCATGCGGGTGGTGATTGAGTTGAAGCGCGATGCGGTTGCGGATGTGGTCCTCAACCAGCTCTACCGCTATTCGATGCTGCAGACCTCGTTCGGGTGCAATTTCGTTGCGCTCAACGGCGGCAAGCCCGAATTGATGCCTTTAAAGCGGATCCTGCAGAGCTTCCTCCAGTTCCGCGAAGAGGTCGTCACCCGCCGGGCACGCTTCCTGCTCAACAAGGCGCGCGACCGCGCGCACGTTCTGGTCGGACTGCTTGTCGCGATCATGAGTGTCGACGAAGTGATCCGCCTCATTCGCTCTTCGCCCGATCCCGCGACCGCGCGCGAAAAACTGCTCGAGCGGAGCTGGCCGGCGCGCGATGTCGAAGGGTTGATCCGGCTGATCGACGATCCGCGCCACCAAATCAACGAGGATGGCACGTTCAAGCTCTCGGACGAGCAGGCCCGCGCGATTCTCGCGCTGACGCTCTCGCGGCTTACGGCGATGGGGCGCGACGAGATCGGCAACGAACTCAACAGCCTTGGCGAGCAGATCGAGGATTACCTCGAGATTCTGCGTTCGCGCGACCGCGTTCTGGGGATCATCCGCGACGAGCTCAACGAGGTCAAAGAGCAGTATGCGACCCCGCGTATTACGCAGATCGACGAATTCGCCGGCGATATGGACGACGAGGATCTGATCGCCCGCGAGGATATGGTCGTGACCGTCACCCATGCCGGCTACATCAAGCGCGTGCCGCTTTCCACCTATCGCGCGCAGCGGCGCGGCGGGAAGGGGCGCTCGGGCATGGCGATGCGGGACGAGGATTTCGTCGCGCGGCTGTTCGTGGCCAATACGCATACGCCGGTGCTGTTCTTCTCCTCGCGCGGGATCGTCTACAAGCTCAAGGTCTGGCGATTGCCGGTCGCGGCGCCCAATGCGCGCGGCAAAGCGCTCATCAACATGCTGCCGCTCGAAGAAGGCGAACGCATCACCTCGATCATGCCGCTGCCCGAAGACGAGGAGAGCTGGAGCGAGCTCGACGTGGTTTTTGCAACCCGCAGCGGCAATGTCCGGCGCAACAAGCTTTCGGACTTCGTCGAGGTGCGCCAGAACGGCAAGATCGCCATGAAGCTCGATGAGGGCGACGGCATCGTCGGGGTCGAAACCGCGAGTGCGGACGACGATATCCTGCTCACGACCTCCGCCGGTCGCGCAATCCGGTTCGAGATCGATAATGTCCGCGTCTTCAAGGGGAGGGATTCAACGGGTGTTCGGGGCGTCAGCATGGAGGAGGGTGACGAGGTGATCTCGCTTTCGATCCTGCGGCACTTCGAGGCGACGCCGGCCGAGCGCAATACGTTCTTGAAGCAATATGGCGCCAATCGTCGCGCAGCAACCGGCGAAGAGGCCGAAACCGACGTGCCGGAGACCGATGAGGGCGACGGCGAGGCGGGCGAGACTGCTCTGTCGGTCGAACGCTATGCGCAGATGGACGCGGCCCAGCAATTCATCCTGACGATCAACGAGAAGGGCTTCGGCAAGATTTCCTCCTCGTACGATTTCCGGACCTCGAACCGTGGCGGCAAGGGCATCCAGGCGACGGATCTTTCCAAAATCGGTGAAATCGGCAGCCTGATCGCCGCGTTCCCGGTGGACGAGACTGATGAGTTGATGCTCGTTTCCAATGGCGGGCAGTTGATCCGCGTGCCGGTTGACGGCATCCGCTTCGCCTCCCGCGCCTCCAAGGGCGTGCGTATTTTCCATACCGCGGCCGACGAGAAAGTAGTTTCCGTCGAGCGCATCAGCGAACCCGAAGGCGGGAACGGCGACGAGGACGAAGCTACGGCGGAAGACGGGCCGGCAGACGGCGAGTAAACTATGGAAACGGCGCGGTCCCGGCCCCAAAGCGGTTATCGCGCCCTTCTCGCGCTGCCGGTGCCGCGGCGCCTCGCTCTGGCAAGCATACCGGCGGATTTCGCCGACTGGCTGGATTATGCCGCTATCGTTGCGCTGCTGGTCTATAGCTGGGGCGAAGGGCCGTTTGTGCTGGCCTTCTTTGCCGTGGCACTGGCCTTGCCCTACATCCTCGTCGGACCATTTACGGCGCTGCTGGTCGACCGCAGCCCGCTCGGACGAGTTCTGTTCATAAGCAATCTTGGGCGTGGGCTTGCGACACTTGCGCTGGTCTTTGCGCCCAATCCGGCGGCGGTGCTGCTGCTCGTTTTTGCACGCGGCTGTGTGGATTCCGCGTTCACGCCCGCGCGGCAATCGGCGATACAGGCCTCGACGCCCGAAGACCTTCTGCCCACGGCCAATGGACTGCATCAGGCCATCAACCAGACCTCGAAAATCGCGGGGCCTGCGGCGGGCGGTTTCCTTTTGGCGGTAATGCCTGCGCAGGGTGTTTTCGGAATCAATGCCATGCTTTCGGTGGTCGCGGCGCTCATGGTCATTAGGCTCGATCTGCCACGCGCAACGTTACCCGAAGACCAAAAGCCCGAGGGGTTCTTTGGCGCAATATTTGCCGGCGTTCGCGAGTTTGGGCGCACGCGTTTGCTGTTCGTTGCGCTCATTTATACCGGCGTCGCGTTTTTCGCCTTCTTCCTCTACGACGCGCTTATCGCGCTCCTGATGGCGGAGTTCGGGTTCGATGCGACGGCTTTCGGCATTGCAATTGCCGTTTCTGGCGCAGGTGGGCTGGTCGGGGCGCTGATTGCCGGCGCTCTCACGCTTCGGCAACCGCTCAACGTTATGGCGGCATCGTCGCTCCTTTCGGGCATAATAACCGTGACCCTAGCGGCAGCAGCGCTCACAGGGTTTCCACTTCCTTTGCTCCCATTTCTCGTTGGGGCTGGCATTATGGGCGGCTCGACCGCCTTCATGATGGTACCCTACAGAACCATCATCCAGCGCCATACGCCGCCCGACCGGATTGCACGGGTTTTCGCCGCCGGAGAGGCGGTGACCATGGTCGTCATGCTTTCCGCGCCGTTCCTCGGCAGCCTGATCGCGGTCAGTTACGGAACGGGAGCCGCGTTTCTCGCAGGAGGACTGCTTTTGGCCGCACTGGGCACGGTGACGCTCGCGGGGATGTTGCTGCGCCGCTTGCCCGGGGGTGGACTCGGTTCCGCTTGATTTTTGCTCGGATTTGGGGATGGCTTGACAGCGAACTGGAGTGCGCCCGATGATCGATCCCACAATCCTGATTACCTATATTGCCGCCTGTTTTCTCTTTTCCATCGTCCCCGGTCCGTCGGTTTCGGTTGTGGTCGCCAACGCATTGGGTGGCGGCACCAGGGCCGGGCTGCTCACCATTCTGGGTACGGAAATCAGCATGTTTTCAATGGTGTTGATCGTTGCACTCGGCCTCGAGGCAGTGATGGCCGTCGTTTCCGAGGCGTTCACGATCATCAAGCTGGTGGGCGCCGGCTATCTTATCTGGATCGGCTGGAGGATGCTCAACTCGTCCGGCGAGATCGATCTCCATGCCAACCGGCGGCAATCGGCGCGGCGCTATATCTGGCAGGGCGCGCTGGTCAACTGGTCCAATCCCAAGACGTTATTGTTTCTCGGCGCCTTTCTGCCGCAATTCGTCGATTTGGGCCGCCCGGCGTTCGAACAGATCATGGTGCTCGGGCTGATCGTTATGGCTGTCGCAACGCTGACCGACGCGCTTTATGCCTTCGCCTCGGGGCAGGCGCGGCATTTGCTGTCGGCCGCGCGCGTGCGGCTGGTCAACCGCGTTTCCGGCGCCGTGCTCATCTGCGGCGGCATCTGGCTTGCGCTCCAACGCCGCGCGTGACACAAACCGGGCCATGACAGAACGCGTCGGATTCTATCCCGGGTCTTTCGACCCCGTGACCAACGGCCATCTCGATGTGATCGAGCGGGCCGCCAAGCTCGTCGATAGGCTCGTCGTCGGTATCGGCGTGCACGCGGCGAAAAGACCGTTTCTTTCCGCCGACCTCCGCACGCAACTCCTGGCCGAGGTTACCGGACCGATCGCCCAGCGGATCGGAGTCATCATCGAGATCGTCGAGTTCGACGGGCTGATGGTGCAGGCGGCTCAAAGAGCGGGCGCCAATATCGTCATTCGCGGACTGCGCGATACCACCGACTACAATTACGAAATGCAGATGGTGGGGATGAACGCGCAGATGGTGCCCGACCTTCAGACCGTGTTCGTACCATCGAGCCCCTTCGTCCGCCACATTTCGGCAACGCTTGTGCGCCAGATATCGGAGATGGGTGGTGACATTACCGCCTTTGTTCCACGTAACGTTCTTAAAGCTCTGGAGTCCTGATGGCTGCTCACTCCCAAAAATCGACCAACCGCGTGGTTGGCGCCCTTGTCTTTGCCTTTGTCGCTCTTTTTGCCGCAATGACGGCGTGGTCTTTCCTGCCGGGCTCACAGGCAAATGCTGAAGCCCCCGAAGGCGCTCCGATTGCAACGCTCGAACTCGAAGACGGTACCGTGACCATCGCGCTGCGGCCTGATCTTGCCCCCGAACACGTCGCCCGGATCACCGAACTGGCCAATTCCGGTTTTTATGACGGGCTCAAATTCCATCGCGTGATCGAAGGCTTTATGGCGCAGACCGGCGATCCGCTGGGCAATGGTACGGGCGGATCGGACCTGCCGGATCTCGACGCCGAATTTTCCGATGCGCCGTTCGTGCGGGGGACACTTGGCATGGCTCGCACCATGGACCCCAATTCCGCAAACTCGCAGTTTTTCATCGTCACCGCCGACGCACCGCACCTCAACGGGCAATATACGCTCTTTGGCGAAGTGATCGATGGCATGGAATATATCGACCAGATCGAAAAGGGCGACGCGCGCGCCAACGGCATGGTCGAAGACCCGGACACGATCGTGTCACTGCGCGTCAGCGAATAAAATTTTCCTTATATAAGTCAGGATAAGAACAATGGCCGACTATAAAGACCCCGAAAACACGCTCGTTCTGGAAACGTCCAAGGGTACGGTCGTAATCGAAATGCGCCCGGACCTCGCACCCGGCCATGTCCAGCGCATGAAGGAACTCGCGCGCGAGAACTTCTACGATGGGATCGTCTTTCACCGCGTGATCGACGGGTTCATGGCCCAGGCTGGTTGCCCGAAAGGCAACGGCACGGGCGGGTCCGACAAGCCGGATCTGAAAGCGGAATTCTCGGAGGAAAAGCACGTGCGCGGCACGGTTTCGGCTGCCCGGACGGCGAACCCGGACTCGGCCAATTCGCAGTTCTTCATCTGTTTCGACGATGCGCCATGGCTCAACCGGCAATATTCGGTCTGGGGCAAGGTGATCGAGGGCATGGACGCCATCGACGCGCTGGAGCGCGGCGAGCCGGTGCGCAATCCGGACAAAATCGTCACCATGCGCGTGGCGGCTGATCTGGCGTGAACCGATTGGCACTGCGCCCGGGACGAGACCCCGGGCGCAGCGAATACGGGCCCAGAAGGTGTCCTTGAGTTTCCCATGAAAGTCGACCTCTTCGATTTCGAGCTGCCGGATGACCGGATCGCCCTGCATCCGGTTTCGCCCCGCGACAGTGCAAAGATGCTTATCGTGGGGCCGGATGGTGCGTTGTCGGATCGCGTCGTGACCGAGCTGACGGATATCCTGCGGGCCGGGGATGTGCTCGTCGTCAACGACACGCGCGTGATCCCGGCAGACTTGAAGGGCGTACGGCATCGCGGGGACTATACCGCGAACGTTTCGTTCAACCTCCACAAGCGCGAGAACGGCAATACCTGGCGCGCGTTTGCCCGACCGGCCAAGCGGCTCAAGGAGGGCGACCGGGTGGTCTTTGGCGCGACGTCCGAGGTGTGCCTGCTCGATGAGCTTTGCGCGACTGTCAAGGCGGTTTCAGAGGGCGAGGTAACGCTGGCATTCGACTTTTCCGATGCCGTGCTCGACGAGGCGATCAAGGCGCGCGGGGCGATGCCATTGCCGCCCTATATCGGGGCGAAACGAGAGATCGAGGCGCGGGACGCCGAGGACTATCAGACGGTCTATGCCGAACATGACGGCGCCGTGGCCGCGCCGACGGCGGGGCTGCATTTCACCGAAGAGTTGCTGGCGCGGCTCGAAGCGATGGGCGTTTCCATCGAACATGTGACGCTGCACGTGGGCGCGGGCACGTTCCTGCCGATGAAGGCGGAGGATACCGCGGACCACAAGATGCACGCCGAATGGGGCGTCGTTTCGTCCGAAACCGTCGCGCGGATCGAAAAGGCCAAGGCCAGGGGCGGGCGGGTTGTCGCGGTGGGGACGACGAGCCTGCGCCTGCTCGAAAGCGCGGCGCGAGAGACCGGGACGCTCCGGCCCTTTTCCGGGGATACCGACATCTTCATCACGCCGGGGTTCGCTTTCCGCGTGGTGGACATCCTGATGACCAATTTCCACCTGCCGCGCTCGACGCTCTTCATGCTGGTCTCGGCCTTTTCAGGCTTGGAGACCATGCATAAAGCCTATAAGCACGCGATCGATAACGCCTACCGGTTCTATTCGTACGGCGACTCCTCGCTGCTGTTCAAAGCCCGTTCATGACAGAAGATTTCTCGTTCACCCTCCTCAAGACCGACGGCATGGCCCGGCGGGGACAGATCGATACGCCGCGCGGAGACATCCGCACGCCGGCCTTCATGCCCGTGGGTACGGCGGGGACTGTGAAGGCGATGTATCCCGAGCAGGTGCGCGAGACCGGCGCGGACGTGCTTCTGGGCAACACCTACCACCTGATGCTGCGCCCAGGCGCGGAGCGTGTGGCGCGGCTGGGCGGGCTGCACACCTTCATGGACTGGCAGCGGCCGATCCTCACCGATTCCGGCGGTTTTCAGGTGATGAGCCTCGCAACGCTGCGCAAACTCGACGAGAACGGGGTTGTGTTCAAATCCCATATCGACGGGTCGAGCCATAACCTAACACCCGAGCGTTCAATTGAGATCCAGAAGCTGCTGGATTCCGACATCATCATGCAACTTGACGAATGCGTCAGGTTGCCCGCCGAACACGCGGAGATCGAGCGCGGTATGGAACTCTCGCTGCGCTGGGCGGAGCGGTCCAAGCGGGCTTTCGACGATGCCAAGGGCAGGGCGCTCTTCGGGATCGTGCAGGGCGGGGATGTGCCGCGATTGCGGGCGCGCTCGGCGGCGGGGCTCGTGGATATCGGATTTCACGGTTATTCGGTCGGCGGGCTCGCCGTCGGGGAACCGCAGGACGTGATGTTCTCGGTGCTTGAAGACATCACACCGCAATTGCCCGAGGACAAGCCGCGCTATCTGATGGGTGTGGGCAAGCCCGACGATCTTTTGGGCGCCGTTGCGCGGGGCATCGACATGTTCGATTGCGTGCACCCCACGCGCGCCGGGCGGCACGGGCATGTTTATACACGGTACGGCGTCATCAACCTCAAGAACGCACGGCACCGGGACGATCCGCGCCCACTCGATGAGACCTCGCCCAACCCGACGGCGCGGCGCTTTTCGCGCGCCTATCTTCATCACCTCGTCAAATGCGAAGAAATCCTGGGGGCGATGATCCTCTCTCAGATCAATCTTTCCTATTATCAGGAGTTGATGGACGGGATGCGGCGTGCGATTGAGGATGCGACTTTCGTATCATACTGCGCATCGGTCCGCGAGGGATGGGCCCGAGGGGATCTGCCTGCGCTGGATTAATCGAGGATCTGTCCATGTCGAACAAGACCCGCAAGGCCGCTTTTGCCGATCTCGTCAAACACAGGAAGCGCCTTTCGGGCACCTCCATGCGCGAGATGTTCGCCAATGAGCCCAACCGGTTCGCGAAATTTTCGGCAAGCTTCGGAGATATCCTTCTCGACTATTCGAAGAACAGGATCGATGCCCAAGCGCTGAAGGCGCTTTTTGCCTTTGCGCGCGAAGTCGGCCTCGAGACCCGCCGCGATGCGATGTGGGCCGGTGAGCCGATCAATTCGACCGAACATCGCTCGGTATTGCACATGGCGCTGCGCTATTTCGGCGATGCGCCGGTCACGGTTGGCGGCGAGGATGTGATGCCCGCGGTGCGGGACGTTTTGGCCCGGATCAAGGGCTTTTCCGACGATGTCCGCGACGGCGGCATTCGCGGGCATAGCGGCGAGCAGTTTACCGATGTCGTCAATATCGGCATCGGCGGTTCCGACCTCGGGCCGGTGATGGCGACGCTGGCGCTCGCGCCTTATACGCGGGCCGATCTGCGTGCACATTATGTTTCGAATGTGGATGGCGCGCATATTGCCGATACGCTCAAGGGACTCGATCCGGCCAGGACGCTCTTCATCGTCGCGTCCAAGACCTTCACGACCGATGAGACGATGACCAACGCGCATACGGCGCGCAAGTGGCTTTCCGAAGCACTGGGCGAGGACGCGGTGATCGACCATTTCGCCGCTGTTTCGACCAATATCGAAGGCTGCGAGACCTTCGGCATCCGCCAAGATCGGATTTTCGGATTCTGGGACTGGGTCGGCGGGCGCTATTCGGTGTGGTCGGCCATCGGGTTACCGGTCGCTATTGCCGTCGGGTTCGAGAATTTCGAAGCATTCTTGCGCGGGGCGGGCGAGATGGACGAGCATTTTCGCACCGCGCCGCTTGAGGAAAATCTGCCCGTCATCATGGGGCTGATCGGCGCGTGGTATCGCAATGCCTGGGGCTTCGCGAGCCACGCGGTGCTGCCCTACGACCAGCGCCTCTCGCGCTTCCCGGCCTATCTGCAGCAGCAGGATATGGAATCGAACGGCAAGTCCGTGACGCTTAACGGCAAGCCGACGCCGTGGGAGACAGGCCCGATCATCTGGGGCGAACCGGGGACCAACGGTCAGCACGCGTTCTATCAGTTGATCCACCAGGGCACGAGCGTCATCCCGTGCGACTTCCTCGTCGCCGCCAACCCGCACGAGACGCTGCCGCCGCACCACGACAAACTCGTGGCGAACTGTTTTGCCCAGTCGGAAGCCTTGATGCTGGGCAAATCCGAGGAAGAGGTCTTGGCCGAACTCAAGGGCACCGGACTTTCAAAATCGCAGATCAAGGCGCTGCTGCCGCATAAGGTGTTCCCGGGCAACCGGCCGTCGAATACCATCGTCTATTCCAGGCTCGATCCGGCGACGCTCGGCAAACTCGTGGCGCTCTATGAGCACAAGGTGTTCGTTCAGGGCACGCTCTGGAACATCAATTCGTTCGACCAGTGGGGTGTTGAGCTCGGCAAACAGCTTGCCAAGGCGCTGCTGCCCAAGGTCGAGGGTACGGCTTCGGCGGACAGTCACGACAGCTCGACACAAGGACTGCTGGCGCATTTCCATAAGCTCAGGAGCTGACGTGTGACGATCACCTCGGAAGAAGATCTTGCGCGTTTGAAGGCCATTGGGCGGATATGCGCGGTGGCGCGCGACACAATGGCTGCCGCGCTTGAGCCGGGAATCACGACGCAGGAACTCGACGACATCGGGCGCAAGGTGCTCGAGGACAACGGCGCGCGCTCGGCGCCGGAAATCACCTATCAATTCCCCGGCGCGACCTGCATATCGGTCAATGAGGAAATCGCGCACGGTATGCCGGGCGCCCGCGTGATCGCTGCTGGCGACCTCGTCAATATCGACGTTTCGGCGGAAAAGGACGGCGTTTTCGCCGACACCGGGGCGTCCTACATCATCCCGCGAGCCGACAAGCGCATCGAAAAGCTCTGCCGCGACGGCAAGAAGGCGATGTGGGCGGGGATCCGCGCAGTGAGGGCCGGAAGCGGGCTGGCCGATGTCGGCACGGCCATCGGCAAGTTTGCTGGAATGCACGGCTATACGCTCATCCGCAACCTTGCCAGCCACGGCGTGGGGGACAGCCTGCACGACGAGCCCGGAGAAATCCCCACCTGGCCAGATCGTTCCGAGCGTCGACGTATCGCTGATGGATTGGTCTTCACCATCGAGCCGTTCCTCTCGCTGGGAGGGCAGATGGCTGAGGAAAAAGACGCCGAAGATCCCTGGACGCTGGTGAGCGTGCCGCAAGCGCCTTGCGTGCAGTATGAGCATACGGTTGTCGCGACCCGGCGCGGGGCGGTGGTGGTGACGCTCGGGGCGTAGGTCCGCCCAAGCGATACAACACCCTCCGCCACCAGTTGCGGTTTTACGCTTATCCGACGTCGGTATCGAGAAATGCGATCAACTGCGCCAGAGCCTCCTCCGGTGCCTCTTCGGGGATGAAATGGCCGCTGGGTACAGGAGCAAAACTGACCTGCTCACACCAGCGCTCCCAGACAGCCCTGACATCGAAGTGCTTGCCGATTATGCCCTTTTCGCCCCACATTACGAGCGTAGGGCAGGAGATGCGCTTACCGGCCTCGCGGTCCGCCCGATCATGCCTGCGGTCGATATGATACCCCGCTCGGAAGCACTCGCACATCGCGGTGATTGCTTCGGGGGCCGCATTTGCAGTCATATATGCTTCGAGGGCGTGATCATCGTAAGGAACGCGACTGTCGGATAGCCCCTGCAAAATGAGGCTCAGAAAACCTTCCGGGTCTCCCGCAATCAACCGTTCGGGGATCGGATGATCCTGCGTGAGGAACGAGAAATAGAAATAGTCCTGCGCAAGCCCGGCATCGACGTGCTCATAGAAATCCAGCGCCGGAATGATATCCATGACAGCGAGACGCTCGACTGCTTCGGGGTGGTCCAATGTCAGCCGTCTTGCAACGCGCGCGCCTCTATCATGGGCCACGAGCGAAAACCTGTCGTGCCCCAATTTCTTCATTACAGCGAGCTGTTCATCGGCCATTTTGCGTTTGGTATAGGCGTTGTCCCCCTCAACATGGCCCGGCTTATGGCTCTCGCCGCGCCCTCGAATGTCGGTAAGGACAACGCTAAACCTGCCTTTCAGCGCAGGGGCAAGGTGATGCCAGCACAAGTGCGTTTGCGGATCGCCATGCAGCATCAATAAGGCCGGCCCTTGCCCGGCTGACAGCGTCATAATCACATTGCCGTCGATTTCGACCGGCTGGCGTCGGAACCCGGGCAAGAGCCTTTGGTCCGCATCTTCAAAGATGGTCATTGATCCACACTACTCACGCGTTCGGGTCGAACAGTTTTACCTCGCGCACGTCCACGCGCGCCCAGACACGCTCCGTCACATAGGGCTCCGTCTCAAGCCATGCGTCCAGGTCCTGCCGATTGTCGAACTGGAAGTGAGCGTTCGAGCCGATCATCTTGCCGTCATCGTTCAGAATAACGCCGCCGCTCAGGAAATTGCCCTTCCTTGCAAGGTCTCTCAGACGGTCCAGGTGCGCTTTCCGGCAGGCCACGCGACGATCGAGAGCCCCCGCGTCGGTGTGGTCGTAAGCTACCAATGCAAATTGCTTCATGTCCTGCCCCCAATGCTCAAGCCCGTCGCGGCGGAATCGTAACCGTGTCTTAGGCGGTCATCCGCTGGCGCGTCAAACACGTCATCACCCTGCAATATTTCTGCGCGAAGGGCCTTTCATAGCTGCGTGACCTTATTTAGAAGGTCATCTATCGGTTTCATCCCAGAAAAGAGGGCTATTCGCGCATGTCCGCAATTGTTGACGTCATCGGCCGGCAGATTTTCGACAGCCGTGGCAACCCGACCGTCGAGGTCGATGTGGTTCTCGAAGATGGAAGCTTCGGCCGCGCGGCGGTGCCTTCGGGCGCCTCGACCGGTGCGCATGAGGCGGTCGAGCTGCGCGATGGCGGCGACACCTATTCGGGCAAGGGCGTCACCAAGGCGGTCGACAACGTCAATACCGTCATCGCCAATGAGATCGAGGGCATGGACGCGCTCGACCAGATCACGGTCGACCAGGCGATGATCGACCTCGACGGCACGCCCAATAAGGGCAAGCTGGGCGCCAACGCCATCCTCGGCGTTTCACTCGCGGTCGCCAAGGCTGCCGCGGAATCGAGCGGGTTGCCGCTCTACCGCTATATCGGCGGGCCGAACGCGCACGTTTTGCCCGTGCCGATGATGAACATCATCAATGGCGGCGAGCACGCGGATAACCCCATCGATATCCAGGAATTCATGGTGATGCCGGTCGGCGCGCAGTCCATCGCGGACGCCGTGCGGATCGGTTCGGAAATTTTCCATACGCTCAAGAAGAACCTCGCGGCAGACGGCCACAACACCAATGTGGGCGACGAAGGCGGCTTCGCGCCGAACCTCTCTTCGACCGAAGATGCGCTCGGATTCATCATGCGATCAATTGAAAAGGCGGGTTATACGCCCGGCGAAGACGTTTACCTCGCGCTCGACTGCGCCTCGACCGAGTTCTTTGCCGACGGTAAGTACAACCTCAAGGGCGAGGGCAAGACGCTCGGTTCGGACGAGATGGTCAAATATCTCGAGGACCTGACGGCGCGCTTCCCGATCATCTCGATCGAGGACGGCATGGCCGAGGACGACTGGGAAGGCTGGAAGGCCTTGACCCAGGCGATTGGCGGCAAGGTGCAACTGGTGGGCGACGACCTCTTCGTCACCAACACCGAGCGGCTGGTTTCGGGCATCAAGATGGGCGTTGCCAACTCGATCCTCGTCAAGGTCAACCAGATCGGCTCGCTCTCGGAAACGCTCGACGCGGTCGAAACCGCGCACAAGGCGTCCTATACCGCTGTGATGTCGCACCGCTCGGGCGAGACCGAGGACTCGACGATTGCCGATCTGGCTGTCGCGCTCAATTGCGGGCAGATCAAGACCGGTTCGCTTGCGCGGTCGGACCGGCTGGCGAAGTACAACCAGTTGATCCGTATTGAGGAATATCTCGGTGCGGCGGCCACCTATGCCGGGCGGTCGATCCTCAAGGGATAATGATCAAACAGGGCAGGGCGCACCGCCCTGCCCAGTGCCGTTTGGGAGGGCGTCATGCAGGTTCATACTTTCGGCCCTTTAGTCGTCGTAGAGCTTGACCGGGAAGGCGCGATGCTCGCCGGGGAAGAGGACGCGCTCAAGGTGATCGGCGAGACCTACGGAACCGGCGCCGACTGGGTTGCCATCCCCGCGACGCGGCTTGCGCGCGAGTTTTTCATCCTCAGCACGCAACAGGCCGGCGGCTTTTTTCAAAAGCTGATGAACTACAACATCAAAGCGGCCATTATTGGCGATATCTCCGATCACCTGGCCGAAAGCAAGGCGCTTCGGGACTTCGTCTACGAATGCAATACGGGCCGTCACATTCGCTTTGTGGCCACGCTCGAAGAGTTCGGCGATACGCTGAGAGCCGCCTGACGCAATTGCGGAGATGCGAAACCAGTCCTTAAGGCTAATCGAGTCATAAGGGACGATAGCATCCCGTTTCGAGTTCCGCTTCAGCATGCCTACGCGCGTCAAACGCCCATCTATCCTTCTGAAACTCTCCATCACCGCAGGGCTGGTGGCGTTTCAGGGCTACCTGGGCTACCATTTGCTGACCGGCGCATTCGGGCTGGAAAGCCAGAAGGATATGCTTGCCGAGATCGAGGTCCTCAAGGCGCGCAGGGCTTCCCTTGAAACCGAGATCGAAGCGTATCGGCACCGCATCGCACTTTTCGAGCCGCAAAGGCTCGACCCTGATATCATCACCGAACGCTCCCGGGAGCTGCTCGGACTCGTTCATCCGGACGATATCATCATCGTTCCTGATGAGAAAGATTAACTGGATTTAGATTTATTTGTTTTTTTATCCAGAATCCGGTTAATTGGAATTACTAGTGTGTTTTCAAACACATAAAACGAGAATAACATATGTTACGGCGCTTTCCCAGTGACCGACGCGGCGATATTGTGTAAGAAGCATTCTGCGGCCGCGCGGCGTCCTTTTCGCGTGGCCTGGGTCCACCATTTTTGGAGACGTCCCGCATGGCGCGCAAAGCGACGGCCACCAAGGCCAAGCCTAAATCCAACGCCCCCGAATTTACCAAGGAACAAGAGCTTCACGCGTTTCGTGAGATGCTTCTGATCCGCCGCTTTGAAGAAAAGGCGGGCCAGATGTACGGCATGGGGCTGATCGGGGGCTTCTGCCACCTCTACATCGGCCAGGAAGCTGTCGTTACCGGCATCCAGATGGCCGCCAAGGATAGCGATTCCTCGATCACCGGCTACCGCGATCACGGCCATATGCTTGCCGTTGGCATGGACCCCAATGGTATCATGGCCGAACTGACCGGGCGCTCGGGCGGCCTGTCAAAAGGCAAGGGCGGCTCGATGCACATGTTTTCGACCGACAAGCGCTTTTACGGCGGCAACGGCATCGTCGGCGCGCAGGTGAGCCTGGGGACCGGCATTGCGTTCGCGATCAAGTACCGCGAGGAAGACAACGTCTCGATCACCTATTTCGGCGACGGCGCGGCCAATCAGGGCCAGGTCTACGAGAGCTTCAACATGGCCAAGCTCTGGGACCTGCCGGTGATCTATGTGATCGAAAACAACAAATACGCCATGGGCACGTCGATCGAGCGCTCGGCCTCGACGACCGACCTCTCTCAACGCGGCGTGTCCTTCGGCATTCCCGGTGAGCAGGTGGACGGTATGGACGTCCGCATGGTCAAGGAAGCCGCCGAGCGCGCAATCGCGCACGCCCGTTCGGGCAAGGGGCCCTATATCCTCGAGATGCTGACGTACCGCTATCGCGGGCATTCGATGTCCGACCCGGCGAAATACCGCTCCAAGGAAGAAGTCACCACCATGCGTTCCGAACGCGACCCGATCGAACAGGTCAGGAAGCGCCTTCTCGAGGGCGGTCATGCCACCGAGGATGAGCTCAAGGAGATCGAAAAGGATATCCGCGCCATCGTCACAGCGGCGGCGGATTTCGCGACCGACGATCCCGAGCCGGACGCGTCCGAACTTTATACCGACGTGACCATCAGCGCCTGATCCGAAACGGTCGCCTGACCGCTTTTCAAGAGAGACTGTTTCATGCCAACCGATATTCTCATGCCCGCCCTGTCGCCCACGATGGAAGAGGGCAAGCTGGCCAAATGGGTCGTGAAAGAAGGTGACAGCGTCGCGCCCGGTGACGTTATTGCCGAAATCGAAACCGACAAGGCGACGATGGAAGTCGAAGCCGTCGACGAGGGTACGATCGGCAAGATCCATATTGCCGAGGGTACCGAAGGGGTGAAGGTCAATACCCCGATCGCGACGCTGCTCGGTGAAGGCGAGAGCGCCGGCGATATTGCCGAGAAGGCTGCCGAGACGCCCAAGGAAAGCGAAAAGCCTGGTCCGGACGCCGCCGAGGAGGGAACGAGCCAGCCTCAGGTGTCCGCGAAAGCCGATGCCGCACCAAAGGCGCCCGAGTTCAAGCCCGCTGCCGACCCCGATCTGCCCGACGACGTTGAAATGGTCGAGACCACGGTGCGTGAAGCGCTGCGCGATGCCATGGCCGAGGAAATGCGGCGCGACCCGGACGTTTTCGTCATGGGCGAGGAAGTGGCCGAATATCAGGGCGCCTATAAGGTTACCCAGGGCCTCTTGCAGGAATTCGGCGGCAAGCGGGTCATCGATACGCCGATCACCGAGCACGGATTTGCCGGTCTCGGCGTCGGCGCCGCGTTTGCGGGGCTGAAGCCCATCGTCGAGTTCATGACGTGGAACTTCAGCATGCAGGCCATCGACCAGATCATCAACTCGGCAGCCAAGCAGCTCTATATGTCCGGTGGACAGATCAAGGCGCCGATGGTGTTCCGTGGCCCCAACGGTCCGGCGGCGCGCGTGGGTGCGCAACATAGCCAGGACTATACCGCGTGGTATTCCCATGTGCCCGGCCTCATCGTCATCGCACCCTATTCGGCGGCGGACGCCAAGGGGCTTTTGAAGGCAGCGATCCGGAACCCCAATCCGGTGGTCTTCCTTGAAAACGAGATTCTCTACGGTTCGACCGGCCCGGTCCCCAAGATGGACGATTTCGTCCTGCCCATTGGCAAAGCGCGGATTGCGCGCGAGGGCAAGGACGTTACCATCGTCTCGTTCTCGATGGGCATGCGCTATGCGACCCAGGCGACCGAAAAGCTGGTCGAAGCCGGGGTCGACGTGGAACTCATCGACCTGCGGACCATCCGTCCGATGGATTTCGATACCGTACTCGAAAGCGTCAAGAAGACCGGGCGCTGCGTGACCGTCGAGGAAGGCTGGCCGCAGGGTTCGGTCGGCTCGGAGATTGCCGCACGGCTGATGGAGCAGGGCTTCGATTATCTCGACGCACCGGTCACCCGCGTGACGGCCAAGGACGTGCCGCTGCCTTACGCGGCCAATCTTGAGAAGCTCGCGCTGCCCAATGTCGACGAAGTCATCGCGGCGGTGAATGCCGTCACCTATCGCAGCTAAGGGGAGGCCATAGGATGCCCATCAACATCACAATGCCCGCCCTGTCGCCGACGATGGAGGAGGGCACGCTGGCCAAGTGGCACGTCAAGGAGGGCGATAGCGTTTCCTCCGGGGACGTGATCGCCGAGATCGAGACCGACAAGGCGACGATGGAAGTCGAAGCCGTCGACGAGGGCACGATCGGCAAAATTCTCGTCGACGAGGGCTCCGAGAACGTCAAGGTCAACGCGGTGATCGCCGTGCTGCTCGAAGAGGGCGAGAGCGCCGAGGATATCAAGGCGGCGCCCGAAGCTCCCAAGACTGAAAAGGCGCCCGAGCCGGAAGCCAAATCCAATGGCGAGGCCAAGGACGCGGCAAAGGCAGCGCCTGCTGGCGCCACGCCCGAAGTGGCCAAGGGTAGCGCTCCCGCGACGGGCGCTGGCCCTGTGCCGACCACAAGCGGTGGCGAGCGCATTTTCGCTTCGCCGCTCGCGCGGCGCCTGGCCAAGGATGCGGGGATCGATCTCGCCGCGCTTTCGGGCTCTGGTCCCAAGGGCCGCATCGTCAAGGCGGATATCGAGAAGGCCAAGAAAGAGGGCGTTCCGGGCAAGGCACCTGCCGGCGCTCCGGCTGCCGCCGCGCCGATGGCTACAGGCATGGGCAAGCAGCAGGTGCTCTCGCTTTATGAGGAAGGCACTTACGAACTCGTCCCCGCCGACGGCATGCGCAAGACGATTGCCGCGCGGCTAACCGAGGCCAAGCAGACCGTTCCGCACTTCTATCTCAACATGGACGTCCGGATCGACGCGCTTTTGAAGGCCCGCGCCGATATCAACGCAGCGGCCAAGAAGGATAAGGACGGCAAGCCCGAATACAAGCTTTCGGTCAACGACTTCATCATGAAGGCCTGGGCCGTCGCGCTTCAGCGCGTGCCGCAGGCGAATGCGACATGGGCCGGGGATTCGATCCTCTACCACAAGCGCTCGGACGTCGCTGTCGCCGTGGCCATCCCCGGCGGGCTCTTCACGCCCGTGGTGAAATCGTGCGACACCAAGACGTTGCGGGAGATTTCCGCCGAAGTGAAGGACCTGGCGACCCGTGCCCGGTCCAAAAAACTCGCCCCGCATGAATATCAGGGCGGCGCGACGGCGGTTTCGAACCTCGGCATGTATGGCGTCTCGAACTTCTCGGCGGTCATCAACCCGCCGCATGGAACGATCCTCGCGGTCGGCGCGGGCGAAGAGCGCGTCTATGTCGAAAAGGGCGAGATCAAGACCGGCAATTTCATGACCGTAACGCTCTCGTGCGATCACCGCTCGGTGGACGGCGCGCTCGGGGCCGAAGTCCTCGGGGTCTTCAAGCAGTTGATCGAAACCCCGGCGATGATGCTGGCGTAAGGGGCAGGCCGCGATGAAAACCATCCTCGCTTACGGCGACAGCCTGACCTTTGGCGCTGATCCCGCCGGTGGCCCGCGCCATGCCCTTGAGGACCGCTGGCCAACCCGGCTCGAAGCGGGCCTTGGCGGCAAGGCGCGGGTGATCGCCGAGGGGCTGGGGGGGCGGACGACGGTTTTTGACGATTTCTCGTCGGTTGCCGAGCGCAATGGCGCCAAAACGCTGCCGATGCTGCTTTCGAGCCACCAGCCGATTGATTGCGTCGTCATCATGCTCGGCACCAACGATCTCAAATCCTATATTTGCGGGTCGGCGCTGGGGGCGGCGATGGGCATCAAACGGTTGGCGGAGATCGTGAAAACACATCCCTACGACGCCACGGCGCCTGTGCCCGAGGTCGTCCTCGTCGCGCCGCCGCATTGCATCGAAACCGGGCATGCCGACCTTTCGCCCATGTTCGAAACCGGCATCACTGAAAGCCGCCTGTTCGCGGGTCATTACGCGCGGGTCGCCAACGACATCGGCTGCACCTTCTTCGACGCAGCCACCGTCGCCAAGGCTTCGCCGCTCGACGGTGTCCATCTCGACGCAGCGAACACACGTGCCATCGGCGACGCACTGGCGCCGGTCGTCTCGAAATTGCTCGGCCTTTAGGCCGCGCCAACACTAAAGAGGTTTCTCGTATGGCAGATCAATACGATGTCATCGTGATCGGCGGCGGTCCGGGCGGTTATATCGCGGCTATTCGCGCGTCTCAGCTCGGGATGAAAGCGGCGGTCGTCGAGCGCGAGCACATGGCCGGAATCTGCTCGAACTGGGGCTGCATCCCCACCAAAGCGCTGCTGCGCTCGGCCGAAATCTACGGCCATATGGGCCACGCCAAGGACTATGGGCTCAAGGCCGACAGGTTCGACTTCGACATCTCCGAAATCGTCAAGCGCTCGCGCCAGATCGCGGGCCGGATGAACGATGGCTGCCAGTTCCTGATGAAAAAGAACAAGGTCGACATCATCTGGGGCGAGGCGACAATTACCAAGGCCGGTGAGGTCAAGGTCGAGGCGCCCAAGAAAAAACCCGTCGAACCCCAGCATCCCAAGCCCAAAGTGACGCTCGGGGAAGGGACTTATAAGGCCAAGAACATAATCATCGCCACCGGCGCGCGTCCGCGCGTTCTGCCAGGGATCGAGCCCGACGGGGACAAGATCTGGACCTATTTCGAGGCATTGAAGCCTGAAAAGATGCCGAAATCCGTGGCCGTCATGGGCTCGGGCGCCATCGGTATCGAGTTCGCCTCCTTCTATCGCTCCATGGGCGCCGAGGTGACGGTGATCGAACTTCTGCCGCAGATCATGCCGGTCGAGGACGCCGAAATCGCCGGGCTCGCCCGTAAGCGTTTCGAAAAGCGCGGCATCACCATTTTGACGGACGCCAAGGTTGGGAAGGTCGACAAGACCAAAGACGGCGTCACAGCCCATGTCGAGCTTAAGAATGGCGAGAAGAAAGAGATCAAGGCCGAAAAGCTGATCTCGGCCGTCGGCGTGCAGGCGAATTCGGAAAATCTCGGGCTCGAGAAGATCGGGGTCAAGATCGACCGAGGCATCATTGTTGTCGACGATCATTGCCGCACCAATGTCGAGGGCATCTGGGCCATCGGCGACGTCGCCGGCCCGCCGATGCTTGCGCACAAGGCGGAGCATGAGGCCGTGATCGCGGTCGAAACGATCGCGGGCAAGAAAGTCCACGGGCTTGAAAAGAACAAGATCCCCGGCTGCACCTATTGCGAGCCGCAGGTCGCGAGCGTGGGGCTGACCGAGGCAAAGGCCAAGGAAGCCGGGCGTGAGGTCAAAGTCGGGCGCTTCCCGTTTGTCGGCAACGGCAAGGCCATTGCGCTGGGAGAACCGGACGGCCTGGTCAAGACCGTTTTCGACGCCAAGACTGGCGAGCTTCTGGGCGCACACATGGTTGGCGCGGAAGTGACGGAGTTGATCCAGGGGTTTGTCGTAGCGATGAACCTGGAGACGACCGAGGAAGACTTGATGCACACGATCTTCCCGCATCCAACTCTATCGGAAACGATGAAGGAGAGCGTGCTCGACGCTTATGGGCAGGCGCTCAACATCTAGCGCGGAGGCGCAGGCGGTATGGTCAGGGCAATTCAGGTCGGACTTGGCGGATGGGGCTTTTCCTGGGCCAAGGAGATCGTGCCCACGGTGGGGCGCGTGACACCGGCCGCCTATGTCGACCCCAGTCCTGAAGCCATCGCGCGCGTACGGGCAGAACTCGGTGTTGCACCGGACCTGTGCTTTGTGAGCCTCGAGGAAGCGGCGGCGAAGGTCGACGCCGACCTCGTCCTCGCAACGCTGCGGACCGAGGCGCATTATCCGGTTGTCAGCCAGGCGCTCGACATGGGCTTCCACGTCCTCGTCGAAAAGCCCTTCGCCTCCGATCTCGCCGAGGCCCGCGCGTTGGTCGCCAAGGCGGAGAAGGCTGGACGCTTCCTGATGGTCAGCCAGAACTACCGGCACAATCCCGCGCCGCGCAAGGTGGCCGAGATGGTCGCCAAGAAGGCTTTGGGCGATGTGAGTCTGGTCTCGATCGATTTCCGCAAGCACGCTCCTTCCGTCGGCTACCGCTATTGGGATATGCCCGACCCGCTCCTCGCGGACATGGCGATCCATCATTTCGATCTGATGCGGATGGTGCTGGGCGACAACCCCAAGCGCGTCTCTTGCCGGACATGGAACACGACCGACAGCCAGTTCGTCCATCACCCGATCGGCGTCGCGACCCTTGAGTTCGAAAAGGGTACGGTGGTGAGCTATCGCGGCTCATGGATGAGCGGCGCACAGGACACGGCATGGTCGGGAGAATGGTCGATGGACTGCTCAAAGGGTGAGATCTGGTGGCGCTCGCGCGATCATCGCGCGACCGGGAACCTGCCCGATATTGTCCGCACGCGCGATCTCACCGGAGAAACCGAGGAGCTTGCATTGCCCGAACTCGATCATGCCGACCGGGCAGGAACGCTCAACGCCATAGCCATGGCTATCGAGACTGGCAAGACGCCGGCCTATTTCAGCTCGGGCCAAGACAATCTCCTGAGCTTCGCGCTCGTCGAGGCGACGATCCGGTCGGCGGCACAACACGGTCAATGGGTCGAGATCGCGGACCTAATGGCTTGAACGCAATCGCGCGAGCGCCGATATTGACCGGACGCGCCGCGCACAAAAAAGGACGGTCGTAATGGACGCTAAATCGTTGATCGTATTTCTGCTTGTCGGCGTGGCTGCCGGCTTTCTCGCCAGTCTTGTGGTCGGCGGCAGCGGTGGATTGATTGCCTACCTCATCGCCGGTGTCCTGGGCTCGTTCGTCGGCGGGTATCTGTTTTCCGCGCTCAAGATCGATCTCAAGCTGGGCAATCCCGTCATCAGTCAGATCGTCACCTCGACGGTTGGTGCGATCATCGTGATCGTCATCGCCCGTATCATCACCTGACGGCACATCCGCCTGGCGCTTGGGCGCGATGCGGAGAGTGAAAGGCACCATGGTTACACTGCTCGATACGACAGCAAATCGCCCGCGGCACCCGGAAAAGGCCCACCGGCCCGACACCGAAATGCTGCGCAAACCGGACTGGATCCGGGTCAAGGCACCGGGCTCGCCCGTTTATCGCGAGACCCGGGACATCGTGCGTGAGCATGGGCTTGCCACAGTGTGCGAGGAAGCCGGTTGTCCCAATATCGGGGAATGCTGGAGCAAGAAGCACGCGACCATGATGATCATGGGCGAAATCTGCACCCGCGCCTGCGCATTCTGCAACGTGCGCACGGGCCTGCCGACACCGCTCGATCCCAATGAGCCTGAAAACGTCGCCAAGGCCGTCGAAAAGCTCGGTCTCCAGCACGTGGTGATCACCTCGGTCGACCGCGATGACCTGCCCGATGGCGGTGCCCAGCATTTCGCCGAGGTGATCCACGCGATTCGCGCACGCAATCCCAGGACGACCATTGAGATCCTGACGCCCGACTTTCTGCGCAAGGAGGGAGCGCTGGAGATTGTCGTGGCCGCAAAGCCAGACGTCTTCAATCACAACCTCGAAACCGTCCCGTCAAAATACCTCACGGTGCGTCCGGGGTCGCGTTATTTCCATTCGATCCGTCTGTTGCAGAGGGTCAAGGAGATCGACCCGCAGATGTTCACCAAGTCCGGTATTATGGTCGGTCTGGGGGAAACGCGGAATGAAGTGCTGCAATTGATGGACGACCTGCGGGTGGCGGATGTGGATTTCCTCACCATCGGGCAGTACCTCCAGCCCACGCGCAAGCACCACAAGGTCGAAAAGTACGTGACGCCGGAAGAATTCAAGTCTTACGCCACGATTGCCAAGACCAAGGGATTCCTGCTCGTCTCATCGAGCCCGTTGACGCGTTCGTCGCACCACGCTGGCGAGGATTTTGCAGAGCTGCGCGCTGCACGGCAGGCAAGATCATGATGGCTTTTCTTCGAATCGCCATCATGATGTATGTTTTTGTTGTCGCGAGATTTTTGCGAAAAACCGGTTCCCACTTTTTCGCATCCCGCTCAAGGCTCGGCGTTGCCTGATGCAACGGACGTTCGAACGGATAACGCCGCACGCGCCCGAGCGCATGCTCGAGCTGGTCGCCGACGTCGAGGCTTATCCGCGCTTTATTCCTCATTGCGAACATATGGAAGTCAAGCGCGACCCGGCCGCACCCGACAACCGCTTCGAGGCGCGTATGCACATCCGTTTCGGCCCCATCGCGCAGTCCTACACCAGCCGCATCGTGGTCGACCGTGACGCGCTAACATTGAGCGCCCGCGCCATCGATGGTCCATTCAGCCATCTGGACTCACTCTGGCGTTTTTCTCCGCAGGGGCAGGGGAGCCATATCCGGTTCGATATCGACTTCAAGATCGCCAATCCGCTGCTCCGCTCGGTCGCGGAGCCGGCCTTCGCGGCCAAGCAGGAAGAGATCATCGACGCGTTCGTGAGCGAGGCCGCCCGGCGGTTTTCCTAGTCAGAAATATTGCGTCAGCCCCAGCCTGATGTCGTGGCTGTCATAGTCGAAAAAGCTCACATTCGAGAACTGACGCGAATACTGGTAGCTGACCTGTGGCGTGAACCCGGCGATTTCGATTGCCCTGTGCGCTACCGTAGCCCCTAGCGTAACCTTGTGGTCGGTGCGTGGCGCTCCGGCGGCAGGATAGTCGCCGAGATAGGCGTGGTGTTCGTATGACCCGGACAGCGATGTGATCAGTCCGCCATCCCATTCATTGCGGAGAACAACGCCGAAGACGACGTCGTTGTGGTCGAGATGCGCTCTTTGCGTTCGCTCGAGCGTCGTGCCGAAGCTCACCGATAGGCTTGTGGATGGAGAAAAATGATGTTGCAGGCCAACCGTGCCAGTGGCTTGCCAGCCATCGCGGTAGTCGAGCTCGGTGAAGTCGCGCGCGAGCACTTCAAAGCTTGCGCTGACAATATCGCCCGGCCCGATCGGGCTGGCGGCCTGCATCGCGAGGCCATAGCTTGCCAAATAGGGTTCCCAGCCGCTCCATTGGTATCGTGCGACCGGTCCGAGGCCAACCATCAGCCCTTCGCGCCGGTGCGTATAGGTGAGCTCCGCACCGACCAAGGCATGATCGAAATCTGAGTTCTCGATATATTTGGTCACGTCGCCATCGAACGAAACGGTCAGCTCGTTGTTTTCATCGAGCCTGTACGCGCCGAAAGCCGTACCGCCGAGGGCGACGCCCAGGCCGCTTTTGGCGCGCGAATCGTCATCGATGGAGAAGACAAGATCGCCGAAATCGTAGGTCTCCTGTCCGCTACCTTTGTTGAAATTCGTCGACGGCGCGAGCGCAAAGCGAACCGAGGCGCCGTAGGGCCTGTCTGAGCGCATCGCCTCCATCGCGTCCACCGCCAACTGCCGAAGCGCCGGATGAACGCCGCTATTGGCCAGAAGTTCGAAGTGATGGTAGGCGGCGTCGGTTTCGCCCTTCATGCGCAGGGCGCGGGCCAGTTCGACCCGCGCCGGCGTGAAATCCGGTTCGGCGGCCAGAAGCGCGCGAAAAACAGCGATGGCATCGTCGATGCGTCCCTCGCGCAACCGGATGACGCCCTCGAGTTGCGCGCGGTGAAGAGCGCTGTCCGGCCGGCCGGCGAGCGTGCTGGCGACGAGACTGCGCGCATCGTCATAGCGCGCTTCGGCAAGAAGCCGGGCCAGCACCGGACCGACCTCCGGGGCTTGTCCGCTTTGGGGCAAAGCCTGTCCCAACGGCAGAAACGCGAACACCATGAGCGCCAGCGCCAGAAAAGCGATGCGGATAGGGTGGAAAAGGTGGACCATGCTGTTCCCCGCGCAGCAGAGGAGGACTGGCGGGCATGCCGCCAGTCCCAAGGCATTGGATCGGACAGATCAGTCCTGCACTGCCGAGAAGAAGCCGGTACCGACAAAGTCGTCACCATCCGACCCCGAAAACCCGATCGTTCCGGCGGTTTCTTCGGCATCGGGGCCGTAGAATTTACCGCCGTAAGTACCGTCAAATTCCGACATAGACGTTTCGGTCAAGAACGTCGCATCCGGCGTCAATGTCCCCGTGTAACCGTTACCGGAGATCGTCGCGGTCTCCAGCGCGATCGTGCCCGTCAGCGCGGTTGCCGCACCCCAGGAGCCGCCTGACTGAGCCTTGACGGATATATCGTCAACCGTCCCCCCGATCGTTCCCGCATCGAAATCCGCCGCGAGGGTGAGATCGCCTGAGAGCCGCGTGCGATCATTGCTATCGGAGCCAACCGTGTAGGAATCGGCGACGGCCCATCCCGAGTAGGTCGCGGAGGCCGTCCGTGCCGCAACGGCATCGGATGTCGTTTCCGTGCCGATTACGGCGTATCCGTTCAGCGTCTCTTCGCCCGTGTCCCAGAAATAGGACCAGACTTGGTGATATTCACCGAAACCGTCACCGTCCAAAGCCTGTTGGGCGGACTCCGCGCTCCAAGTGTAAATCCCGTTGTTACCCGATTGCCAGCCGAACTCACCGTTCAGGTCCGACGCCGAAAAGCTCACCGTCGTCCCGTCAATGGTCACATCGACGCCGCCCTGATCGTTCAGCTCAAACGAGACTTCCGGCGCTTCAGGGTCGCTCAACCAGACCCAGTTTCCGTCGCCTGTCTTCACGGCTGAGCGGGACATGCTTGCGTTGTAAGCCATCAAGGTCTCGCCCCCGGCCAACGCCGCTGACGCGGTCCCGGCATCATCGGCATAGACTGCGTTCGAAGTACTGCCCCCGCCGGTTGTTCCCGTAGTCGTGCAGCCTGCAAGAACTGCCGAGACGGCAGCCGTCCCCCAAAGTAGCAAGTTACGCGTTTTCTCCATCTTGCGCCCCCGATCCTGTTGATTTTTCGTTGTGCTTGGAATCGAATGGAAACTGAATTTCCTCTCAGGAATATGCGCAACAAGAAGTCGTGTTCGCATGACCCATTTGGGCTATTTTAAAATTTTAATATTCTCTATAGTCTATCTGGACTATGGGGGACTGCGAACTTGACATTGCGACCTTCGGAAATCTGACTGCACTGATCTACAGCGCCGTCTTCGACGGAAATCGGTGGCAGAGTTTTCTTGAAGAACTGGCACGCGTTACCGGCGGCGTTCGAACGCATATGGTCGGTTTCGATATATCTGCAGGCATATCGCTCGGGCACCTGGCGGCGGGCTACGATCCGGATTTCCTTGAGAGCTACCGCGAATATTACGGAAAAATAAATGCCTGGGCGGCGGGCTGGGCCAATTGTGCACCTGGGGTTGCGATACCTTCGCAGCATATGTGCGGCGACGATGACCTGTTTAGGACGGAGTTTTATAACGACTGGGTCGTCCCCCAGGAAAACCTTGCAGTCGGCGGCGGCGCGCTACTCTTCAAGGATGAGAAGCGTACGGTCGCCTTTGGTGGAAATATGCGCCTCAAGGATGCCGACAAGCTCCAACGCACATGGCTGCAGACCGTCAGTTTTCTAACACCACACTTGCAACAGGCGTTTGAGATCGCACGCGTTCTGGCCAGTCAATCGCTGGAGCGTGACCTTCTCCATAAAGGAGATATGAGCGGCGAAACGGCTTTGCTATTGGTCGCGGACAATGGCTTCGTGCTGCATGCCAACGACGTTGCCGCCGGCATGCTTTCATCCGGCTCAGTCCTGCGCAATAGCCATAACGGCCGCATGTCGTTTGCGGACAGCCACGCCGAAGCGATGCTCGAACACTGCTTGAGCAAGCTCCGTGCGGGACATCCCGGCGTTTCCGCCACCTTCCCGGCACGCACGATGCGTTTGGCAGCGTATCCGGACGGCTACACCGTGCGTGCGATAGCCTTCGATCCGACCATGCACAACGTATCCCCTTTTCCGCTCACCCTCGGATATGTGGGGCAAAGCCTGTTGGTAACGATCACTCGCGCCGAACCGGAATCCAGCGATCTGCAGGCATTGGCCACCGAACACGGACTAACTGCGGCGGAAACGAAAATCGTCCTTGGTATCGCTGAGGGAAAGACGCAGGCGGAACTGGCTCATGAGCGGTCGGTGAGCATTCATACGGTCCGAAACCAACTCAAATCCGCCATGTCGAAGATGAGCGTACGCAGGCAGGCCGATATCGTACGGGTGGTCGGGCGCCTCAAGTCGTAGCGCCCAGCACCTTTAAAGTTTAATTATCTCAATAGTCTATCTGGATTATGGCGGATTACGAACTTGACATTGCGACCTTCGGAAAGCTGACCGCACTGATCTACAGCGCCGTCTTCGACGGAAGCCAATGGCAGAGTTTTCTTGAAGAATTAACGCGCGTTACCGGCGGTGTTCACACGCATTTGTTCGGTTTCGATATCCCTGCAGGTATATCGCTCGGGCTTACAGCGTCGGGCTATGCACCGGAATATATAGAGAGCTACAACCAGTACTACGGCGAAATGAACTCTTGGGCGCCCGGCTTTGCGACAGCCGATCCTGGCGTGGTTCTTCCATCGGAATGGATGTGTCCGAAGGCCGAGCTGTTCAAGTCCGAATTCTACAATGACTGGATACGCCCGCAGGAGGACGTTGCGGCGGGCGGTGGCGCGATCCTCTTTAAAGACGACACGCGGATGATCGCCTTCGGCGGCAATATCCGGCTCAAGGATGAGGAAAAGCTCGAACGCCCATGGCTGAGTACGGTTGGTTTGCTGACGCCGCATCTTCAACAGGCGTTCGAGGTTGCGCGGGTGCTGGCAAGCCATTCCCTCGAACGCGACCTTTTGCGGAAAGGACAAATGACCGCCGCGGCCGGCTTGTTGCTCATAGCCGCCAATCGCTTTGTGCTCTATGCCAACGACATCGCAGCGGACATGCTGTCCACGGGGTCCGTCCTGCGTGATGGCCCTGATGGGCGCGTTTCGTTTTCCGATAGCGGGGCGGATGGAGAACTCGAACGTTGCCTGCGCGCGCTCAATGCGGGTGACCCCGCGGTTTCCGGTACATTCCTCGCCCACGCGAATGCACGCGACCCGATGGGCCGTCCGGAGCGCTATGGCGTGCGCGCGATCGCCTTCGATCCAGCCCAGCACCAAGTATCGCCTTTCCCGCTGACCTTTGGATATCTGGGGCGGAGCCTTCTCATAACGATCGCACCCAACATGCAGGCCTCGACCAAAGCCAAAGCTTTTGCCAAAGGATTCGGTCTGACCGCCGCCGAATTGGAGATCGTCATCGGCATCGCCGAGGGTAAGACGCAAGCCCAACTCGCCGAGGCGCGCGCCGTGAGCATCCATACGGTCCGAAACCAGCTCAAATCCGCGATGTCCAAGTTGGACGTGCGCCGTCAGGCCGAGGTGGTGCGGCTGGTCGCGGGCCGGTTGTCCTGATCCAAGCGCATCCGCCACTCTGTTGCTGACGCGCCACGCCACAACCGACGATCATCCTTGCACAGCCTTTGCGGTACTGCCGACATAGAGCGAATGGCGCATTCCCAATCCAATTGTTATGATATATAACAATATTGTTGCTAAAACTTTTTGGGAGGAAAAACGTGAAGACAATTATCGCAACGTTAGCGCTGTTTACAGCGGCGGTTTCGTCGGCCAGTGCCCAGAATCACGAGGTGGTCGACTGGACCTCGCCGACGCTCATCGAGGGCCGGGCGAATATGTTCTATCCGGGCCTCACCTATCTCACTTTCCAGCACATGGATAAGCTGTTCGCGACGCGGGAGGTCGAAGCGTCCGGTGATGTGTGGGCATTGCTGTATGCTCCGCGCGATATCGGGAACAGGTTTACGCTGAACGACGAGGGCGAAGTCACTCTCGACCGGTTTCTCGAGGCGACCCGGACGAATGCGTTTCTGGTCATCAAGGACGGTGAGATCGTCTATGAAACCTATCGCAACGGCGCCGGCCCCGATACGCGGCTGGTCTCCTTTTCCATGGCCAAGTCGATCACCTCGACCCTCATAGGGCTGGCGCTGGCCGATGGCTATATCGAAAGCCTGGACGATCCGGTCACGAAATATGTGCCCGAGCTTGAAGGGTCGGGCTATGATGGGGTTTCGATCCGGGACGTCCTGCTGATGCGCTCCGGCGTTGCCTGGGAGGAGCGCTACGAGTTCGGGTCGGACACCCAGCTGACCCAAGTGCACGACAATGCACTCGTCGCGTATAATTACCGCTGGTGCGACTACGCCACGGATCAATCCGAGCCCGATACCGAGCCCGGAAGCGTTTTCAACTACGCAACGCTCGACACGAGCGTGCTGGGGTGCGTCCTTGAGAGCGCCATCGGCAAGACCGGCGCTGAATACATGTCGGAGAAAATCTGGAAACCGGCCGGCATGGAGAAGGCCGGCTATTGGATCATGGATGGCCCCGAGGATGTCGGCCGCGAGTTCTACGGCGCCGGCTTCAACGCCACGCTCCGCGATTATGGGCGGTTCGGGCTCATGATCCTCAACGACGGCGTCGCCAACGGCACGCAAATCGTTCCCAGCGACTGGCTCGCGGAAGCGACGGTGCCTGAAGACGGCTTTGAGCCGACATCGGAAGGCGCGCCGTTCGGCTATCAGTACCAATGGTGGACGCTCCCGGACTCCAACGCTTTCGCGGCGATCGGCCTGCATGATCAGTACATCTTCATCGATCCCGACAGCGACACGGTCATCGTCAAACTGTCCTACTCGATGGAGCCGCTGGGCCGGGAAGAAGAGACCATTGCCGCCTTCGAGCGCATCGTTGCCAATCTCGACTAGGGTTCGTACTCAATTGGGGATTCCGTTGAGAGGATAGTCGTGCTTCAAGACTTCCGGATATTCGGAGGTTTTGATGAAGAGGCAGCTGTTCTGGTTGAGCCAAGAGGAGTGGGATCGGATTGAGCCCTATTTGCCGCAGGGACGGCGAGGTGCGCGCCGGGTCGACGACCGGCGGGTGATTTCCGGGATCATTCACATGCTCAAGACCGGGGCGCGCTGGCGCGATTGCCCACCGGAATACGGCCCCTACACCACGATCTACAACCGCTTCAACCGCTGGAGCAAACAGGGTGTGTGGGAGGATGTCTTCTATGCCCTGAGTGGCTCCAGCGGCGTGATCTCGACCACGGCCGTCGATTCCACTCACGTCAAGGCACACCGGTCGGCAGCCGGGGCAAAAGGGGGGACTTCGAGCACGCCATCGGCCGATCGCGCGGCGGACGGACGACCAAAGTTCATGCCCTGAGCGACGCTTCGGGCCGGCCCATCGCCTTCACTTTGACAGCCGGCCAAGCCCATGACCTGGTTGGGGTAGCCCCGCTTCTGGCGCGCGTTCCCACGCCCCGTCAGCTCATAGCCGACCGCGCCTATGACGCTAAAAAGCTCAGAGACTGGCTGGCCGAACGCGGCTGCCAAGCCGTCATCCCGCCAAATCCGACCCGCAAGCATCCACATGCATGGGACCGGACCGCCTACAAAAGCCGAAACCTCATCGAGCGCATGTTCTGCCGCCTCAAGGACTTCCGCCGCATCGCAACTCGCTACGACAAACGCGCCGACACCTTCCTGTCCGCCGTCTACATCGCCGCCACTATCATCTGGTGGCTCAATTGAGTCCCGACCCTAGAGACATACGCCAAGCAAGAAGGGCGGTGCGTGCTGCGCCGCCCTTCGTCCGCGCCAACCTATAGCGCGTCGAGAATCATCTGAAGTGCAGTCGCGACCGTTTCCGCGCGCACCTGATCCCGTCCGATATCCCCGAACCGGCGCTCGACATGAACCGTCCCTGTTGCGCTTGCCAACCCAAAATGCACAAGCCCAACGGGCTTATCGACGCTTCCGCCCGATGGCCCTGCAACGCCGGTCACGGCAATCGCGAAATCGCTCTGCGCCGTCCGGCGAGCGCCTTCGGCCATCGCGCGGGCGACTTCGGGGGAAACCGCGCCGTAATGGGCGATCAGATCTTCAGGCACGCCAATCATTGCTGTCTTGGCGGCGTTCGAATAGGTGACGAAACCGCCATAGAGAATATCCGAAGAGCCCGGCACGGCGGTGATTGCACCAGCAATCAGGCCGCCCGTGCAGCTTTCCGCCGTCACCAGCGTTGCGCCGGCATCGCGCAGCTTGTCGTTGACCGCTTGGGCGAGGTCGTAAAGTACCGGCTCGATTCTCATGCGTGATTTCCTGGCAGTTCGATGGTCGCAATCGCCTGGGCGGCGATACCTTCTTCGCGGCCTGTAAAACCGAGACGCTCGGACGTCGTCGCCTTGACCGCGACACGGCCTATGTCGACCCCGGCAATCTCTGCGATCCGGCGGCGGATCCCGGGGACGTGCGGGCCAATTTTAGGCTTCTCACAGATAATGGTCGCGTCCAGATGAAGGATGCGCCCGTGCCGGGCAAGAACCCGTCCCACCGCATGCTCCAGGAAAACCCGGGAATCCGCGCCCTTCCATCGCGCCTCGCTTGGCGGGAAATGCGCGCCGATATCGCCTTCGGCCAGCGCGCCGTAGATTGCGTCCGACAGCGCGTGGAGGACGACGTCGGCATCCGAATGGCCCTTCAGCTTTGCGGTATGCGGGATCGCGACATTCCCCAGGATGACCGCGTCTCCCGGCTCGAACGCGTGCACGTCATATCCCGAGCCAACCCGCGTTTCCATAACCCTGTCTCCCGAAATCATCCGCTCGGCCCGCGCGAAATCGCTCGGCAGCGTGATCTTGATATTCCGCGTCGAACCCTGAGCCAACGCGACACGCAGCCCGGCCCATTCGGCAACCGCCGCGTCGTCGGTGAACCCGTCGCTCATTTCGACGGCGCGCCGGTGTGCCATGAGGATATCGCGATAGCGGAAACCCTGCGGAGTCTGCGCGGCAAAGAGTTGCGTACGGTCTTCCGTGCCGCCAACCGTCTTGCCGTCGATTGAGCGCTTGATGGTGTCGGTAACGAGGGTCACCGGAACCGCACCTTCGGCATCGGCAAGTGCGGCAACGACATTGTCGACGACATCATGCGAAACAAACGGCCGCGCCGCGTCGTGAATCAAAACGACATCCGGCGCGTCGGCTTCCAGTGCCTCGAGGCCCGCAAGTACCGACAATTGCCGGGTGTTTCCGCCTGTAACGGGCGGAAGAAGCTTGTCGTGAAAGAGGCCCAGCATCTCATAAAGACTTCGGTGTTCGGAGCCGATAACGGGCAGCACCGCTGTGACCCGGTTCATAGCGAGAAAGGTGTCAATGGTGCGTGCCAGTAGGGGGCGGCCCGCGACATGCCGGTACTGCTTGGGCAGACCGTCATCGCGTATGGCGGCGCGCGCACCCATCCCCCCCGCGACGATGATTGCCGCTATGCGATCCATAATCTTAGTCCTTCCCGAGCATAAGCGATGCTCTAGAGCTTTTCCGATTTTGATGGAATCAAAATCGGGCTCTAAGTCTTTGTTTGGTCGCGCGTCCGAACCGAAAAAGTGGTGATCCCTTTTCTGGACACGCTCTATCTCCCGGCACGCCGTAGCACAAGGTCAGCATTTCTGACTTTAGCAAAACGATCCTCAACGGGGCATTGAATTGGCGCGAATTTTGACTAATCTGTCACCAAAGAAGGCGTCTTGAACAGTTTTAAGGCATAACGCGTGGCATATTCTGCCTCCACAATAAGCATAGGCGACGTGGCTCTGCCCAATCGGGCATTTCTTGCGCCTATGGCAGGCATTACCGATCGGCCAATGCGCGACCTCGCGGCGCGGTTTGGCGCCGGCCTCGTCGTGTCGGAAATGATCGCCAGTGCCGGTTTGAGCACAGGACAGGAAGATATGGTCCGCAAGACCCGTAAAAGCGCGGGGCTGCCACATGTCATCCAGCTTGCCGGCTGCGAAGCGGAATGGCTGGTTAGAGGCGTGCGGATCGCAGAGGAGGCGGGCGCCGATATTATCGATCTCAATCTCGGGTGCCCCTCCAAGCGAGTCACCAATGGGTTTGCAGGCTCGGCGCTGATGCGCGTGCCCGATGTCGCGCTGCGGCTGATTGAAGCCACGGTCAAGGCGACACGCCTGCCGGTGACGGTCAAGATGCGGCTCGGCTGGGACGATGACTGCCTGAATGCCGCCGACATCGCCAGGAGCGCCGAAAACGCGGGCGTCAAGATGGTGACCGTGCATGGCCGTACGCGCCAGCAATTCTATAAGGGCGAGGCACGCTGGCACCTCGTGCGCCCCGTCGTAGACGCTGTATCCATTCCCGTTGTCGTCAACGGCGATATCACGTCAATCGAAGCCGCGCACACCGCGTTGGACGCGTCCGGTGCCGATGCGGTTATGATCGGGCGCGGGGCCCAGGGACAGCCCTGGATCGTTGGGCAAGTCGGCGCCGCGCTCTCCGGCACGCCGGTCGCCGACGCGCCATCCGGTGACGCGCTTATCGGTCTCGTTGCCGATCATTACGACGAAATGCTCGAAGATTATGGCGCCGGGCTTGGTGTCCGCGTCGCGCGCAAGCACATCGGCTGGTATCTCGATGCCCTTGGCTCCGGCGATCCCGCGTTGCGGCGCCGGGCGATGACCGCGGACAATCCGGCTGAAGTGAGGGCCATGCTGCCGGACCTTATCGGTGCCCAATGGAGTTGTGCCGCATGAGTGCTGCATTGAGTATCGACCTTCAGACCGCGATTCTGCAATCTTTGCCCCAGCCGGTGATCGTCTGCGGGAATGAAGGCGCTATCGTCTTCGCCAATTATGCCGCTGAGGCCTTTTTCCAGGCGTCGTCGAGCATACTGACGCGCCAGAAGCTCTCGGATTTCATCGCGTTCGGCTCGCCCATTCTAAGCCTCATCGACAGCGTCCTCACCCGGCATGCCTCGATGATAGAATACCGTGTACAGATCGGCTCCTCGCGGATGAACGAAGACCGGATCGCGGATGTCTACGCTAGTCCGATCCCCGAAATCGATGGCTATGTGACCCTGATTTTCCAGGAGCGCACAATGGCCGACAAGATCGACCGGCAACTCGTCTCGCGCGGCGCCGCACGGTCCGTGACCGGCCTTGCTGCAATGCTTGCGCATGAGATCAAGAACCCACTTTCGGGCATTCGCGGCGCGTCGCAACTGCTTGAGCAATCGGCCACCGGGGATGACCGCTCGCTGGCGCGGTTGATCCGCGACGAAACCGACAGGATTGTGGACCTCGTCGACCGTATGGAGGTTTTCGGCGATGAACGCCCCGTCGAGCGCAGCCCGATCAACATTCACGTTGTGCTCGAACGGGTGAAGCTGCTTGCCGCCAACGGCGTTGCAAAGGGGATTACCTTCTCCGAAGAATACGACCCGAGCCTGCCGCCGGTCCTGGGCAATCGCGACCAGCTCATTCAGGTCTTCCTAAATTTGATCAAGAATGCCGCAGAAGCCCTTGAAAGAACAGCTAAACCGGAAATCCGGATTGCAACAGCATTCCGTCCAGGCATCCGTATCAGCGTCACCGGGGTATCCCAGCGCATTTCATTGCCGCTGGAGATCGTTATCGAAGATAACGGCCCCGGCGTACCCGCCGATATCCTTCCGTTCCTCTTCGATCCGTTCGTGACCACCAAGCTCAGCGGCTCCGGCCTCGGTCTGGCGCTTGTTGCAAAAATCGTAGGCGATCATGGAGGCGTGATCGACTGCGAAAGCCGCCCCGGGCGCACCCGTTTCCGTATCCTGTTACCCGTCGCAAAACCCGGCGATGCTCAACCCAATGAGAGCGAAGGACCTGTTAGTACTTATGGATAGGGGTTTGATTTTGCATAAATCGTTCAATGTCGAGGATTTTCCCGCAGCCAAGGGCTCCCCTTGGCAAGGGGAAAACCGAAGGCAGTGGACGATTTATGCAAAACCCCTCGGGCGGGTCATAGTCCAGCCCCTTGTCGCGAAAAATCCCGCTTGTGGACATTGGTCCACGGCGCGCGATTTTCCACGAAAGTTGCTTGGACTATGACACGTCAACCCCCTATCCATAAGTACTAACAGGTCCTTCATGCCCGGCCAAACTATCCTTCTCGCCGACGACGACGCCGCCATCCGTATGGTGCTCAACCAGGCGCTTTCCCGCGCCGGGTACGATGTCAGGCCTACCGGCAACATCTCGACCATGTGGAACTGGGTGGCCAGGGGGGAAGGGGACCTTCTTATTACCGATGTCTCCATGCCCGACGGCAATGCGTTCGACGTTATGCCGAAAATCAAGAAGCTGCGCCCAGATCTGCCAATCGTCGTGATGAGCGCGCAGAACACGTTCATGACGGCAATCCGGGCATCCGAGCTCGGGGCCTACGAATATCTGCCTAAACCTTTCGACATCACAGAAGTGCTCAACGTCGTCGGCCGCGCGCTGGCCGATGCGACGCGGCCCGCCGACGCGGAAAAGCGTGCCGAAGAGCAGGAGAATATGCCGCTAGTGGGTCGTTCGGCGGCGATGCAGGATATCTACCGGGCACTGGCCCGGCTGATGCAGACCGATTTGACGGTAATGATCACCGGCGAAAGCGGGACCGGCAAGGAACTCGTCGCCAAGGCGCTGCACAATTTCGGAAAGCGCAAGAACGGTCCGTTCGTCGCGATCAATATGGCCGCGATACCCCGCGATCTGATCGAGGCCGAACTCTTCGGACACGAGAAGGGCGCATTTACCGGCGCCACGGCCCGCTCTTCGGGCCGGTTCGAACAGGCCGAGGGGGGCACGCTATTCCTCGATGAGATCGGCGACATGCCGATGGATGCCCAGACACGCCTTTTGCGCGTTCTCCAGGAGGGCGAATACACCATGGTGGGGGGGCGGACCTCGATCAAGACGGATGTCCGCATCGTCGCCGCCACGCACCGGGATCTGAGCCAACTGATCCGGCAAGGCCTCTTTCGCGAGGATCTTTACTATCGGCTCAACGTCGTCCCTATCCGCCTGCCACCCTTGCGCGAGCGCATCGACGACGTACCGGACCTGGCGGCAAGCTTCTTGAAGCAGGCCCAGCGCGAGGGCGAGCCGATCAAGGTGATCGCGCCCGAGGCGCTGCGGCTGATGCAGCAATATCACTGGCCCGGTAACGTCCGCGAGCTGGAAAATCTGGTGCGCCGGCTCGCTGCGCTTTATGTCGATGACACAATTTCAGTCGAGATCGTCCAGAACGAATTGAACCTCGCTGATCGTACGACGTTCACCGCCAAGGCCGGCCCGGCCGATATCGGGACGGTAATTGAGACCGAGCTGGCCCAGATATTCCGCGAGCACGAGCCCAACCTGCCGCCACCAGGAATCTATCAGCGTATCCTCGACAAGGTCGAGGTGCCCATGATCTCGACGGTCCTCAACCTGTGTAGCGGCAACCAGATCAAGGCCGCTGAACTATTAGGCCTTAATCGCAACACATTGCGCAAGAAAGTGCGCAATCATGGAATTGAGATTATCAAGCAGTCGCGACAATTGTCTTAGAGGGAATAGCGCTTGCTGCATGCGCGCCTGGCCCGCCGCTCACGCTCCGCGTTTACTCCATAAATCGCTTCACTGGAGCGACTTACCCGTCCCCGGGCCGATGCCAGGCTCTCGCCGCAGGCTCGAGCGTTCGCCCCTCAAAACGTTCCACTGGAACGATTTGCCCCTCCGGGTCGGGGCTCACTGTAGCATTTTGGCAACAAGTGGCTTGAACGGGCGCATAAGTTGCGCAAGACTCGGCTCCCCAGGTTGTCGGCAAGAGAGGGAGGCGCCTTAGAGCGCCGTTTATGACCAAGGCGATCCCCGATCAGTCCAAAACCGCGCGGCAGATTCCGGGGCGGGCTCTATTCCAGAACAACCGGCTGATGCGGCAGATCGGGTTTGTCGTCGTGCTTGCCGCCGTGCTCGTGGCCTCAGCGTCCTTTGTCGTCATGAGCGGTGCCGCGCCGGTCGACCCGAGCCCCGAGGTCTGGACCTATATCTGGATCGCCAATGCGATCCTGATTACGCTCGTTATCGCGCTGGTGCTCACCGAAATCGTCATGCTGGTTCAGGCTCGCATGCGCCGTCAGCCAGGCGCACGCCTGCAGGTGCGCATTGTCGCCATGTTTGCGATCATCGCCGCAGGTCCCGCCTTCATCGTCGCCGTCGTGGCCACGCTCGCCCTCAACCAGGGGCTCGATCAGTGGTTTTCCGAACGTACTCGTTCGATGGTTGAAAGTTCCCGGCTTGTCGCGCGCTCTTATATGCTCGAACACAGCCAGGTTCTGCGAGACGATATCATCTGGATGGCAACCGAACTCGAGGATGCACGCGATACTTATGCAACCGACAGGGCGCGGTTCCAGCGTATCCTGACAGCGGTAGCGACGACACGCTCGATACCCTATGCGAGCCTTGTCGATTCGGCCGGCGAAACCATCTTGCGAGCAGAGATCAATGTCCCAGGCGCTCCGCCGCGCGTGCCGGATGCCGTACTGTCGGAGGCCCGGGAAGGGACACCCACACTTATAGCTCCTGGCTCGATCAACCTCGTAGGGGCCGTCGTCAAATTGCGCGGCTATACCGATACCTTCCTTTTTGTTGCGCGCCCCGTGGATCCCGAAGTCCTGCAATATGTGCGGCTGACCGACGAGAACATTACCGAATATCGCCTCTACGACTCCAACCGGCTCGTCTTCCAGATCACCTTTACGCTGATGTATGTCGGCATCGCCTTCGTGTTCCTCCTTGCCGCGCTCTGGATCGGCATTGCGCTCGCCAACGGTCTCGTCGACCCGATCCGCAATCTGATGATCGCGTCCAACCGCGTTTCTGGCGGGGATCTCGACGTGCAGCTCCCGGTTCCCGGGAGAGGCGGGGACATGCACGATCTCACCGTGCGCTTCAATAAAATGACCCAGCAGCTACGGTCCCAGCACGAAGCACTGGTGGCTGCAAGCCAGACCAACGACCAGCGCCGGCAGTTTACCGAAGCCGTGGTGGAAGGCGTTTCCGCCGGTATTATCGGGCTCGACGCATTCGGACGGATTACGCTCGTCAATTCCCGCGCCTGCGAGGCTCTCGGCCAGGATGAGCTCGAATTGATGGATCAGGAACTCGCAAAGATCGCCCCCGAACTCGCTCCCATCATGGACCGCGCCCAGTCGGCACGCAGGGGCAGGGTGCAGGACCAGATCCAGCTGGCCACCGGGTTCGATCGGCGCACCTATCAAGTCCGTCTGACCCGCGAAGGTACGATGACCGAATCCAAGGGCTACGTGATCACCCTCGACGATATCACAGAGCTCGTCGCCGCGCAGCGTAACAGCGCATGGGCAGACGTCGCGCGCCGTATTGCGCACGAGATCAAGAACCCGCTGACTCCGATCCAGCTTTCCGCCGAGCGCCTGCGCCGCCGCTACGCATCCAAGATCGAGGACGACAGCGACGTCTTCGACAAATGCATTTCAACGATCGTACGGCAGGTTGGCGATATCGGCCGCATGGTCGACGAGTTCTCGTCGTTTGCCCGCATGCCCAGCGCAACAATTGCCCGTGCAGACCTCTCCGATGCCGTGCGTCAAGCGGTGTTCCTTGAAAGCGTGCGCCAGCCTGAAATCGAAATTCGGGCCGATCTGCCCGAAGACGCGATCGAAGCCTATTTCGATACCCGGCTTATCTCGCAGGCTCTCACAAATCTCATCAAGAACGCAGTGGAAGCCATTGAATCCATAGGCCTCGGCACGATCAAGGCGCCAACGGTTATCGTTTCGGCTTCGGTTTCGGGCGACGAAGCCGTGGTTGCGGTTTCCGATAATGGCAAGGGTTGGCCCAATACCGATCGCCACAAATTGCTGGAGCCCTATATGACCACCCGCGAGAAAGGGACCGGTCTGGGCCTCGCAATTGTCGCAAAGATCATAGAGCAGCACGGCGGCAGGGTTGACCTGCGCGACGCAGAGCCCGATACAAATGGCCGCATCGGCGCCTGCTTCGCCTTCACATTGCCTTTGTACATAAGTGGAAAACAGGCTCCGGACATTCCCGGTGACCCGGAGCCCGACGTATCAAAGAAGAACAACGAGGAGACATCGCGCGCTGCAGCGATGGGATTCAAATAGATGGCCCGTGACGTTCTGATCGTCGACGACGAGGAAGATATCCGCGAACTCATCGCAGGGATACTGGAAGACGAGGGCTACGAGCCGCGTCAGGCCAGCGACGCCGATGAAGCCCTTGCGGAAATCACGCGCCGCCGCCCGAACCTCGTCTTTCTCGACATCTGGATGCAGGGCTCGCGGCTTGACGGGTTGCAGCTTCTCGACCTCTTGCAGGCCGACCATCCGGACTTACCGGTCGTCATGATCTCCGGGCACGGCAACGTCGAAACCGCCGTTTCGGCCATACGGCGCGGTGCTTACGATTATATCGAGAAGCCCTTCAAGATCGACAGGCTGCTCCTGATCACCCAGCGCGCCATCGAAGCGAGCAAATTGCGAATCGAGGTCGCCGACCTCAAAGAGCGCGCAGGCGGTGATGAATCCGAGCTTGCCGGCGTCTCGGTCGCAATCAACCAGGTCCGCTCACTCATCGAAAAGTCCGCCGGCACACGCTCGCGCGTTTTCATCTCGGGCGGCGCCGGGTCCGGAAAAGGGCTTTGCGCACGGCTTTTGCACCTCA
Organism: Pelagibacterium halotolerans; assembly: GCF_044811015.1. Taxonomy (GTDB): domain Bacteria; phylum Pseudomonadota; class Alphaproteobacteria; order Rhizobiales; family Devosiaceae; genus Pelagibacterium; species Pelagibacterium halotolerans_A. The sequence continues at coordinate 508,517 of NZ_CP085243.1, read as the reverse complement.
AAAGCCCCCGCGCAAACGGGCCGTTCATTGAAATCAACGCGGCGCTTTATGCTCCCGAGGAAATTCCCGTCGTCCTCTTCGGCAAGGAAAACCGCGACAAAGCCAGCATAAGGACGGAAGTCGGAGCGCTCGAACGCGCCCATGGCGGAACGCTCTATCTTTCCGAAGTGACATCCTTGCCCGTCGAGGCGCAAACCGCGCTCCTAAGGACGCTCGTCGAGAACAAGTTCACGCGCATCAACGGTTCCGGGCCGGTGCCAATCGACGTTCGCATCATTTCCTCGAGCTCACAGAACGTCGCCGCGTTGATCGAAGAGGGCAGGTTTCGCTCGGATCTTTTCCATCGGCTTTCGGTCGTACCGCTGCAGCTCACACCGCTGCGCGAACGCCGCGAGGATATCCCGGCGCTTGTCGATCTTTTCGTCGCTCAGCTCTCGCGCATGCATAACCTGCCGCGCTTCGTTTTCGGCGACGATGCAATCGCGGTGCTGCAAGGGCAGGATTGGCCGGGAAATGCCAGGCAGCTACGCAACGCTATCGAGCGTCTGCTGATCCTTGTACGTGACCAGAAGCCGGCCGACAACGTGATCACCGCTGCCATGTTGCCCTCGGATATCTCGGAAGTCCTGCCGACGATCGGAGATACGGATTCTTCGGCGCACCTTATGAGCCTGCCCCTGCGCGATGCTCGCGAGGTTTTCGAGCGGCAGTATCTGATCGCCCAGATCGAGCGCTTCGGCGGCAATATTTCAAAGACGGCGGAATTCGTCGGCATGGAGCGCAGCGCGCTTCATCGCAAGATAAAGTCATTGGGGCTCTAACGTCAGGACCATAAATGCGCGTCATCATCTGCGGTGCCGGTCAGGTCGGCTACGGCATTGCCGAGCGCCTCTCGGCCGAGGGCAATGAAATCACCGTCATCGACAACAACCCCGCGCTGGTTCAGCGGGTCCGTGACACGCTTGATGCGCGTGGCCTGCACGGCCACGGCTCGCACCCCGACGTCCTTGCCCAAGCCGGCGCGCGCGACGCAGATATGCTGATCGCCGTTACCCAGGTCGATGAAGTCAATATGACGGCTTGCCAGGTGGCGCACTCGATCTTCGAAGTGCCGACCCGCATCGCGCGTATCCGCTCCCAGACGTATCTCGCCCCCGAATGGAGCAATCTGTTCTCTCGCGACCACCTGCCAATCGACGTGATCATTTCGCCCGAAGTCGAGGTGGGCGATCTGATCATCCAGCGCATGGCGTATCCCGGCGCCAACGAGATCATCACGTTCGAGGACAACAAGGTCGTCGTCATCGAGGTCGACGTCCGGGAGGACTGCGCCGTGATCGACACGCCGCTTAAGCACCTCACGGACCTTTTCCCCAACCTCAATGCCACGGTCATGGGCGTGCGCCGCAACGGGGAGATGCGGATAATGCATTCCCACGAGCACATGATTGCAGGAGATCAGGCGGTCGTCGCGGTCGCGCGTAATCAGGTGAGCCGCGTCCTGGGGCTTTTCGGCCGAGACGAAGCGCCGCCCTCCCGTATCGTCATCGCGGGGGCGGGCAATGTTGGGCGCTATGTCGCACGCCGTGTCGAGGAGATCGATCCCGGTGTATCCGTGCGTATTGTCGAGAGCAATCGGGATAACGCGCAACGCGCCGCAGAGGAGTTGAGTCATTCGATCGTTGTCTTCGGCGATGCGCTCCAGGGCGACATCCTGCGCGAAGTCGACATACGCGATGCCCATATGTTCCTGGGGCTCACGAACGACGAGAAGACCAATATTCTGACGTCCGTCCTCGCCTCGGAAATGGGATGCCGCGCCAATATAGCGCTCGTCAACCAGAGCCAATACCCGCGTATTGCCCAGAGGCTCGGCGTCGACGCCTTCATCAACCCGCGCGCGATTACGGTCTCGAAAGTTCTTCGCCATGTCCGGCGCGGCCGTATCCGGGGCGTCTATACGCTCGCGAACGGCGCTGCCGAACTGCTCGAAGCCGAGGCGCTGGAAACATCGACACTCGTGGGCAAGCCGTTGCGGGATTTCAACGTGCCTGACGGTATTCGCATCGGCGCCATCATTCGGGGCAACGAAGTGATCATGCCCAGCGGCGACGTGACAGTACAGGCGGGTGATTTCGTGATTGTGTTCGCGCTGGCGGAGAGCCTGCGCCAGGTCGAACGCATGTTCCGGGTTTCCATCGACTTTTTCTGAGGACAGCCCTTGCCCACAATCGGGATTTTCGCCGCGGGGGTATTCGCCATATTCGCCTTGGGACTCGTCGTCCCCGCGACGGCGGCGATACTCGAAGGCAACTGGCGCACATTCGAAGCCCTTGCGCTGACGATGACCGGCTATGCCTTTCTTTCGGCGATTACCACATTTGCGCTTTGGCCGCGACGGCGGCGGCTTAACCGGGCAGGCGTCTTCAGTTCGACGATCGCGATCTGGCTCGCGCTCGTCGTAGCGGCAACGCCGGTCTTCATTCTCGTCGAGGGCCACTCCCTGGCGCGGGGCTTTTTCGAAGCGGCGTCAGCTTCGGTGACCCTGGGCGTCACGCTGCGACCGGTCGAGGATATATCAATCGCCATGGGGTTTTACCGTGGCATGACAGCCTGGATCGGCGGACTCCTGACGCTGTTGCTGGCCGTTTATATCCTCGGGCCCTACGAGGTCGGCGGCACACCAAGCGGCAATCTCCGACTGGTGCAACATGCACGCACAGAGATCGATCCGCAGGTCTTCCAGACCATGAAATCCGTCGTCGTGCCCTACGCAAGCCTTACAGCGCTCTGCGCCTTGCTGCTTATACTGTTCCGCGTGCCTCCGCGCGATGCTCTCATCGTTGCGATGAGCCTCCTGTCCACCAACGGCTTCGTGCCCCACCAGACCGGCGCGAGCGTTCTCAACAACGCCGGCGGCGAAATCGTCATGATGATCTTCATGATCATAGGCGCGACCAGCATCATTTGGCAGAAGATGCTTCGCGAGCGCCGTTGGACGGGAGCCCGGGATCACGAAGAAGGTATGTTGTTCCTCATCACGATGGCGATATTCGTCGCGCTGGCCGTTCTGGGCGCGCTGGTCGTCTCCGAACAGGGAAATGGCGCCGGGCGGCGTGCGTTCACCTACGCGTTCGACGCGATATCCACCATGACGACAACCGGCATCACCCACGACAAGCGGGTCGGCGTAGGCCTGCCGTTCGAACTCGTACTACTGGTGGTATTTATCGGCGGCTGTTCCTATTCGACCGCCGGCGGCGTCAAGATTTTTCGCCTGGGGACCATGCTCCGGCACCTGGGCAATGAGCTCAACCGGCTTGTCTATCCCAACGCCATGCTCCGCGATGACGTTCAGTATGACCCCAAGCCCCGCGCGATCGCCAAATCGGTGTGGAGTGCGTTCTTTCTTGCCGTGCTCGCGATCACCATCGGCATTTTGCTCTTCGCTGCGCAGGGGGTAGCGCTGCCCGGTGCCATGGCGCTTGCGACCGGATCGTTTTCACAGGTCGGCAATATCGTTACCAGCGCGCTTCCGGGCCTGAGTGTGGGCGCGGTGCCAGACGCGACATTGCTCACGATTGCGGGGCTCGCGATTATCGCGCGGATCGAAATCCTTGTGGTCCTCGCTGCCCTGACGGGAAATCGGTGGTAGGATGCCACGGGAATTCTAATACGCGGTCCTATATGCAGCCACATTTACATGTGCCATAGTCGCATACGTCGACACATAATCGGGCAGGGGCATCACTACTCAAGATGACCGCCCCACAATCAAAAGGATCCGCGGCCGGCCGGTCCGCCAGCCAAAGGATTCATCGCTAACAAGAGGCTGACAAATGCCCAGTGAAAAGGTGCAAAACCTGCAAGATTCCTTTCTCAATCACGTTCGCAAGCAGAAAGTCCCGGTGACGATTTTCCTCGTCAACGGCGTGAAGCTCCAGGGCGTCATCACCTGGTTCGACAATTTCTGCCTGCTTTTGCGCCGGGATGCGCAGTCGCAACTCGTCTATAAACACGCGATTTCGACCATCATGCCCGGCACCCCCATCCAGCTTTTCGATCCTGAGAGCAACCAAGATTGATCGCTTCCGATAATCGCGACGCCGACACGCGCCGCGATGAAAAGGGTCTCCTCGATCTGCGCGAGAAGAAAACGCGCACTGGTCTTGTTACGCCCGACGTCAAAGGTGCCCGCAATGCACGCACTGCTGAAACCCGCCACGCCGAGTTTATCGGGCTGGCGGGCGCAATTGATCTCGAGCTGGTTTTTGCCGAGATCCTTCGTGTCCGCGAGATCAAACCCGCAACCTATATCGGCGGTGGACAGGTCGAAGAGCTCGCGGCGCGAATAAAGGACGAAAAGGTCGAACTTCTGGTCGTGGACGCTGCATTGTCGCCCATCCAGCAGCGCAATCTTGAACGGGAACTCGCGGTCAAGGTTCTCGACCGCACTGCGCTGATTCTCGAAATCTTCGGCGAGCGCGCCGCCACACGCGAAGGCGTGCTACAGGTGGAACTCGCCCATCTCAACTACCAGAAGGGCCGGCTCGTACGCTCATGGACCCACCTCGAGCGGCAGCGCGGCGGCGGCGGGTTCCTAGGCGGTCCGGGTGAAACCCAAATCGAATCGGACAGACGCCAGATCCAGGATCGCATCCTGATCCTCGAGAAGAGGCTCGAAAAGGTCCGTAAGACCCGTGAGCTCCAGCGCGGACCGCGCGACGCGGTGCCGTATCCCGTCGTCGCGCTGGTCGGGTACACCAACGCGGGTAAATCAAGCCTTTTCAATACACTGACCGGTGCCGCGGTGATGGCGCAGGATCTCTTGTTCGCAACGCTCGACACCACAGTGCGAAAGGCAACCCTGCCACACGGGCGCGAAATCGTGCTTTCGGATACCGTCGGGTTCATCTCCGACCTGCCGACCGACCTGATCGCAGCCTTCCGCGGCACACTCGAAGAAGTAACTCAGGCCAACGTGATCCTGCACGTCCGGGATGTCTCCAATCCCGATCACGCCGCGCAGGCGGCCGACGTTCTGGCAGTTCTCGCCGATCTGGGGGTGACCGGCGAGACGACGCCGATCATCGAAGTCTGGAACAAGATCGACAGCCTCGCTGATCCCGACGCGCTCAACGGCATAAAGCCTGCCGGAAAAGTCGCTGCGACGGTTCCGGTTTCGGCACTGACGGGGCAGGGATTGGACACGTTGCTCGCTGCGGTTGAAAAACACCTCGCGCAGGACGCACGGGAGTTCACGGTTCACGTGCCGCACACCTCGAGCGCCGATACCGGCTGGCTTTACGCCAATGCCGAAGTGCTTTCGCGCGGCGAGCCCGACGAGAGCGGCACAATGTTCACCGTACGGGTTCTGCAGCGCAACCGGGCCGAATTCCTTACGCGTTTCGCCGGACGCGTTTCACCCCTCGACCGCTGATTTCGCGCGCTTGTCCGACGCGCGGATCTCGTTCCAATAGCCGTCGAGCCGTTCGAGCCCGGCATCGGCGATGTCGATGCCATCTTCCCGGCACCGCGCTTCGACATGCTCGAACCGCCGCACGAATTTTGCATTGGCATCCCGTAGCGCCGCTTCGGGATCGATGCCAGCGTGCCGGGCAAGATTTGCGATCGAGAACAGAAGATCGCCGATCTCCTCTTTGCGCGCGTCTTCGTCGGCACCGGGGAGCGCTTCTGCAACCTCGTCGAACTCTTCGCGGCATTTCTCCAGAACGGCGCTGGTATCCGGCCAATCGAACCCCACCCGCGCCGCGCGCTTGGCGAGCTTTCCCGCCCGCGCCAAGGCAGGCAACCCGGCCGGCACATCGTCAAGCAGGGACGGGGGCTTATCGCCGCCGCGCCGTTCAGCCTTTTTTGCGCGTTCAGCGGCCTTTATGTTCTCCCAGCGGGCCTCGGAACTCATCGCGGTTCCGGCCTCGGCGTCCCCGAACACGTGCGGGTGGCGCCTGATAAGCTTTTCGGTGACCGCGTAGATGACATCCCCGATGTCGAACAGGTCTTTTTCCGAAGCCATCTGCGCGTGATAGACCGGCTGCAGGATCAGGTCGCCCAATTCATCGCGCAGATCTTCATAATCCTCTCGCTCGATAGCGTCGGCGACCTCATAGGCCTCCTCGATGGTATAATGCCGAATCGCCTTGAAATCCTGTTCGAGGTCCCAGGGACACCCCGTCACCGGCGTCCGGAGCGCGGCCATAATTTCAATCAGCCGGGAAATATCGCGTGAAGGTTCCATCGTAGATTCCAAACTATCCGGTTTTCGTATCGAACAAGTCCCTGAGCGCCAAAGGCTGACAACGCAGATACTGCGGCGCGGCCCAGACCTTGGCCCCAAGATGGGCCGCCGCATGCCACGGCCAGCGCGGGTCGTAAAGGATGCCGCGCGCCAGCGCGACAAGGTCCGCATCGCCGGTCGCGACGATCTCTTCGGCCTGCTCGTATCCCGTGATCAGTCCAACGGCAATCACCGGGATCGAAACCGCCTGCTTGATCGCACGAGCCAAAGGCACCTGGTAGCCCGGTCCGGTGGGGATCGCCTGCCGCGGGTCCAGCCCGCCGCTCGACACATGGATCGCAGCACATCCGCGCGCCTCAAGCGCCTTGGCGAAGACGGCGCTCTGTTCGACATCCCAACCGCCCTCGACCCAATCGGTGCCCGAAAGCCGCAGCGTCACCGGCTTTTCGGCCGGAAACGCATCCCGCACCGCACTGAACACCTCGAGCGGAAACCGCATCCGGTTTTCGAGCGATCCGCCATAAGCGTCCGTGCGGCGGTTGCTTAGCGGCGAAAGGAATTGGTGCAAAAGATAGCCATGCGCCGCGTGGATTTCGATGCTGTCGAGATCGAGCCGCGCGGCCCGGTGCGCCGCTTCGGCGAACTGGTTGCGGACCGTGGACAATTGCCCGGTATCCATCGCGATAGGCGCATTCTGCCCGGCGCTGAAAGGAAGATCGCTCGCCGAAAGCGTTTGCCAGCCATTGGCGACATCTGGCGCGATCTGTCCGCCGCCAAGCCACGGCTTTTCAGTCGACGCCTTGCGTCCCGCATGTGCGAGTTGCACCGAGATTGGGATGCCCGACCACCGGCGAATACTTTCGACAACCCCGGCCATCGCTGTCTCTGTCGCATCGTCCCAAAGCCCCACATCCGCATAGGAAATTCGCCCCTCGGGGGAAACCGCCGTCGCTTCAATGATTAAAAGTCCGGCGCCGGACTGCGCCATCGTTCCTAGATGGATCGTGTGCCAGTCGCTCATACATCCGTCGGTTGCCGAATACTGACACATGGGGGCAATGACGATTCGATTCGCCAGTTCGAGCTGACCAAGCTGGAACGGCGTGAAAAGCTGAGGCTGCATGGCGGCCCTTTCGGAGGGTAGGCATAAACGTTTGTCGGGGGATGGGACGGTCCCGACTCGGGTGCGCGGGAATCAATGTTAGGGCAGCGCTGAGGGCACGCAAGGGTCATGCAACGGGCTATTTGGCTCGATGGGAACGAATATCCATCGGTTTGCCGCGGTGATTTGCCGTTGTGTCAGTGCAGCGTTCCGATTTCCTCGACGCTGCGAATCTCGACGGGCCGGATGAGGCGGGCATGGGCGATGCGGACGGAATGAACGGGGCCGTCGAGCTCACGTGTCCAAAAGTCCAGAAAGCCTTTGAGTTCCGGGAACTTAGGTGCAAAATCGTACTCCTGCCAGACGTAAAGCTGGAGCAGCGACGGCTGGTCGGGGAGGTGGTAGTGGATCTTAGCCGTCGTCAGGCCGTATCCCTCGATTTGCCTCAAGAATGCGCGGTCAACCACGGTCACGATCCTCCTTGCTCGTGGAACCTTAATAAGTTCAGCACAAACAGAAGGTTAGGGCAAATCAGCACTCCGCGAGCAGGAGTAACACATGTGCGGCAAACCGGTATGGATTTGCCCAGGCGACCGGGCAAAAAACCGGTCAACCGCACACATTGCACTTACAGCGACGGAATGGCGTTCCCGTCGGCAGCGAAGAGCCGTGCGTTTGCAACATCGAAACCGAGCGAGACCATCTGGTCGAGTTTCAAATCCGCACTCCCCGGCAGCGCCGCCACGAGCTGCTCTTTGGAATTGAGTTCCAGATTGACGATGGTCTCGTTACCCAGGTGCTCGGTCAGGAGGACTTTGCCCGAAAGTCCGCCATTGTGCGTGCCGGACAGAAAGTGCGGTCTCAGGCCAATCGTGATCGTCTCGCCGACCTTGACGCCTTGCGTATCAGCGACGGGAATGGCGACGCTTGGGATATCTTCGCTTGCAATGGTGACGGTCTGACCATCGACAGCTTCGACCTTGACCGGCAGCAGGTTCATCTTCGGTGAACCGATGAAACCGGCGACAAAGAGGTTGGCGGGGCGGTTGTAGAGTTCGAGCGGCGAACCGATCTGCTGGACGACACCGGCGTTCAGCACCACGATCTTGTCCGCCAGGGTCATAGCCTCCACCTGATCGTGCGTGACATAGATCATCGTGGCGTCGAGCTGCTGGTGGAGCTTGGAAATCTCCATGCGCATCGAACCGCGTAAGGCGGCGTCGAGGTTCGAAAGCGGTTCGTCGAAGAGGAAGACATGAGGATTGCGCACGATGGCACGTCCGATGGCGACGCGCTGGCGCTGACCGCCTGAAAGCTGCGAGGGGCGGCGGTCGAGGAGGTTCTCCATCTGAAGGATGCGGGCCGCCTCGCGGATCTTGGCATCACGCTCGGGCTTGGGCATCTTGCTGATCCGCAATCCGAAACCGACATTGTCGTAGACCGTCATGTGCGGAAAGAGCGCATAGGACTGAAAAACCATCGCCACGCCGCGGTCGCGCGGCTGGATGTCGTTGACCCGCCTGTCACCGATAAAGAGATCGCCGTCGGTGATATCCTCGAGCCCGGCGATCATGCGCAGGAGCGTCGACTTTCCGCAGCCCGAGGGGCCGACGAAGACGACGAACTCACCGTGCTCAATGGCGAGGTCGATGTCCTTGATGACCTCGACACGGCCATAGGACTTCTTGACGTTCTTAAGGGCAATCTCAGCCATAGCTCTTTGCTCCTGCGTTCTGGCTGGCGACATGTAGGTAGCCTTGGGCGTCCACCACGACCGGTTCGGGATCGCGGACATGGCCGACGAAGGTCTCGCGGCCATTGTCGTCGAACCCCATGATGACCGGGCCGGCATCCGTCTTGAGAATGCGCGCGGCGTAACGCCGGCAGGGCAGGCCACCGTCGAAAAAGCCCGGCGCGATGCGCCACGGTCCGCGCGGGTTGTCCGCGATGAGGTAGTGATTGCCCGTGACCGGCGGAACGCCCGCATTGGCCTTGCGGTCCTCAGACCAATGCTGTGCTGCGGTGCAGAACAAACAGTACCACGTCCCATCGAGTTCAAAGACCTCCGGGACTTCGAGTTGCCCGTATCCGCCGACGAAAACGGGAGGTTGCAGCGTCCAGGTATAAAGATCGGGCGAGGTAGCAAAGCCGATGGCACCGCCGGCATTAGGCTCGGCGATGCCCGGCGCGCGGGCAGTGAAGTACATGAGCCAGCCATCACCGTCCGGATCGCGCATAACCCAGGGGTCGCGCATGGCGCGGTCGTGCCAGTGGCCGATCGCGTGCTCGGCTTCGTAGTGCTGCGCGTTGGGGCCGACGAGGTCGAGACAGAACCCGTCGCCGACCCGCTGCCAATTGTGCATGTCGGTTGAAGTTGCGTGGCCAATGCGTTGATAAAGCGCATCTTCCGACGCGCGTGCGCCGGTATAGAACAAGTGCCATAGACCGTCCGCATCCTGGACGACCGACCCCGTCCAGGTCGTCTTGTCGTCCCAAGCCGGGCCGGTCGAGGGAGCGAGGCATGTGCCCAGGTGCTCCCAATGGACAAGATCATCGCTGATAGCGTGCCCCTGGGAAACGTTCATATGGCGCAGATCGGGGTCGCCGAGCGACTTGTCGGCTTTAAGAAAATAGGCGTGCCAGCGCTTGCCGTCATGGGCGTACCAGCTATCCCAGATCCACTGGTCTTTGAGAGCGAGAACCATTCTTATCTTTCTAGTGGTCGTCAGCCTTTGACGCCCGTCGATGCAATCGAGGCGATGAAGGCGCGTTGCAGGAAGAGGTAGAAAATCAGCACAGGGACGGTGATGAGCGTGAGGTAAGCCATGACCTCGCCCCAGGCGATATTGAGCTGGAAAAAGTAGCCCAGCCCGACCATGACCGGGCGGTAGCTCTCCTGCTGCACAACGATCAGCGGCCAGAGGTACTGGTTGTACATAACGAGGAATTTGAGGATGGCTGCCGTCGCCAGCACGGGGCCGGACAGCGGCATCACGACCGTGCGGTAGATCTGGAACCAGCTCGCGCCCTCGACGCGGCTCGCCTCGATCAATTCGCCGGGCAGGCCTTTGAAATACTGGACGAAGAGAAAGACCGTGAGGCCGTCTGCGATCCAGGGAATGATCTGCACGCGATAGCTGTTGAGCCAGCCCCATTCGATCCCCTCAAGCCCGATCCAGGGCATCTTCGAAACCAGCAGAAGCAGTGGGATCGCGATGGTTTCGAACGGGATGATCAGCGTCGCGATGATGATCGAGAGGACCACATCGCGTCCCTTCCAGTTGAGGAAGACGAAGGAGAATGCCGCCAGCGAACAGATGAGGAGCGAGAGCAGCACCGTCAAACCCGTCACCAGGACCGAATTGAACACGAAAAGCAGGATCGGCGCCCGCCTGAATGCCGCTTCGTAGTTGTTGAGGCTCAAGTCGCCAACCGGCAGGAAGGCGCGCAGACTCGCGGTGTCCGAGAGCAATTGCGCGGGTGGCTTGAAGCTCGACATGATCATGAAGACGAGAGGGAAGATGAAGATGATCGCGACGAGGCACAATACCAGATAGCGCACAAAGAGCCGCAAACCTTGGTTGTCGGGGTTTATTGCCGCCATCTTACCGCTCCCGTGTCAGCCAGCGCTGGATGAGTGAAATCGTCAGGACGATGATGAAGAGGATGACCGAGATCGTCGCGCCGCCGGAGATGTCCTGCTTGCCATAGCCTCGCTCGACGGTCTGGAAGACGAGGGTCTGCGTACTGTCGAGCGGTCCGCCATTGGTCATGACGTCGATCTGCGCGAAGAGCGCGAAAGCCTGCATGGTGATGACGACCAGCACCAGGACCGCAGTGTGCCGAAGCCCCGGCCAGGTGACAAACCGGAAGGTCTGCCATTTGCTGGCACCCTCGATGGCCGCAGCTTCGTAAAGCGTAGGGCTGATGGTTTGCAAACCCGCAAGCCAGATGACCATGTGAAAGCCGACGGCCTGCCAGATCGACATCCCCATGATCGCGGGCAGGGCGGTCGAGGTGTTCCCCAGCCAGTCGATGGGTTGGAACACCCCGAGCGTCAGAGCGCCCAGCATATTGTTCAGGAGCCCGTTATTGCCGTCGTAGATGAACCGCCACAGAAGCGAGACGACAACGATCGAGACCACCACGGGCATGAAATAGATCGTGCGGAACACGTTGATGCCGCGCAGCTTCTGGTTAATGAGCAGCGCCAGAACGAGTGCGAGCCCACCCTGGACGGGTGCGACCACCAGAACGAACAGGAACGTGTTCACCAGCGCTTTCATGAAGACCACGTCGCTGGCGATGACGACCATGGCGTTTTCGCCAGACTGCCAACGGAACCACTCACGCATCCCGGCATATTGCGGATAGTCATCGCTGCGCGTGATCGTGCGCAGACGCGGATATTGGATCGCGCCGTCCTCGTCCCGAACGAGGGCGCCTGACTCGTCGCGTTCGGGCTCGATGGTAACAACGGCAAGCCCCAGAAGGCTCCGGTAGTTTTCAAAGCCCACATATTGCGTGGGATTTGGCGAAACCAGGCGCTGATTGGTTAGCGACAGGCCGAACGCGAAAAAGAACGGGACGATGATGAACATTGCGATCAGCGCGAAACCAGGCAACGCAAAGGCCCAGCCGGCACGGTTCGATGTCGTGAGTTTCGAGGCCATGGATCATATTCCGCGAGCGGGTTGAGGTGGCGAGGCCCACGCAATGGCGGGCCTCGCCGAGGGGAGGAGAGCTCTCAGTGGCCGTAGCCGTCGTTGGCTTCGATGTCTGCGTCGATCTCATCGACAGCCGCATCGAGCGTATCGACGACGTCCGCCCCGTTTGCGATATCGGCAAGCGCCTTCTCGAAAACCTTGGCGGCCACCACATAGCCCGGCGTCACCGGCCGCACGAGGGCCTGTTCGGCGGAGAGGTCGTAGAAGACCTCCATCGGGGCACCTTCGGAATAGTACTCACTCACTGCCGCCGCACTCGGTGTCGAGGGGATGAGGCCGATGCCGTCGGAGAAGGCCGTCAGGTATTCGTCCTGCAAAGCGAATTCGATGAAGGCGGCAGCCCCCTCGGGATGCTCGGAGGCGGCGGACACGCCGAACTGCCAAGAGGCCGCGCCGATCGTCGGACCATTGCCGAAATCAACATTGGGCAGGAACAGCACGTCGTCGCCATAGGCATCGAGGATACCCAACGCCGCCCAGTTGCCATTATAGGAGATTGCGTATTTTCCCTCCTGGAAACCGTTATCGCGGTCGGCCGGGTCCTGGCTGGTGCCAGGCACCATGTCGCTTTCAAAGAGGCCCTGCCACCATTCGCCGAATTCGATGGCTGCGTCGCCGTTAAGTACGCCTTCCGCAGTCGCATAGCTTTCACGGTCGATGATGTCGCCACCGAAACTCTGCAGGAACGGGGAGAAGGCATAGGGATACCATTCACCGGTCCAGGCCATGCCCAGGTCGAGCGGATAGTCGAACTCACCGCTGTCCTTGAAAGTCTGAAGCGCAGCATCGAACTCCTCGCGCGTCCAGGGCTCATCGAGCGTCGGGATGCGAATGCCGGCCTCTTCAAGATATGAGCGGCGCGTGATCATCGCCACGGCGGCGTCCCAAAGGCCGACCGAATAGAGTTCGCCGTTCCAATAGCCCTTGGTACCGGGCAGGAAGTCCTCGATCAGGCTCTCATCGATAGGAAGCGGCTGGAGATAGCCCGACCACGCCCAGTTGGGCATGACGGGACCGTCGACGTCGATAATATCGGGAAGATTGCCGGCAAGCGCGGCGGCGACCACGCTGTCGTTGTAGCTTTCCTGCGGGAAGCTTTCGATGGTGACAACCCAGTCGGACTGGCTATTGTTGAAGTCGGCGATGATATTGTTGATGATCTGGCTTTCGACCTCGTTGCCGGCGCCGTGGTACCACATGGTCAACTCGGTTTGCGCAAATGCAGGCGCAGACAGGCTCGTCGATGCGATCAACGCACCAGTTAACAGCTTCGTCATTTTCATAGAGGGCTCCTCCCTTTTGATTGTAAGACACTGATTGAATTGAGAGCGGTCACGGAGGACCGCCAACACACCGGGCCACGCACCATGGTCCTGACCTCGGCGCGATCACTACGGCCCGTAATGAGGCTGAGCAGCGTGTTCGCGGCAGCAGTTCCCATCTCGAGATAGGGCAAATCGACCGTCGTTAACGGCGGAAACAGGGTTTCGGCGATGACGCGGTAGTTGTCGTAGCCCGCTACGGATATGTCTTCGGGCACGCGCACGCCGCGTGAGCGCAAAATCCCGTAAACCCGCATCGCCATCTCGTCGTTGCCGCAGCAAACCACTGTTGGCGGCTCGTCGAGCGCCAGAAGCCTTTCGAGCGACGACGTGAGAAGCGGACTATCTTTCTCCTTGCCCAACTCAAAGCCCATCCGGACCAATTCGTCCGCGTAGGGGATGCCGTATTCGGCAAGGGCGTCGCGATAACCTTGATAGCGCAGGCTCGTTGCGACCATGGTGCGGTCGAGCGTCAACAGACCAATGCGCCGGTGGCCACTCTCGATGAGCTTGCGCACAAGATCGCGCTGCCCGGCGCGGTCGTCTGGCAGGATCGCGGGGCGGCCGGTATCGTCAAAGCAGTTGGCCAGCACAAAGGGGCAGTCGGAAGGGATCGGGGGCAGGGTGATCTGCTGGTGATGCTCAGCGACATAGATCAGCCCTTCGACGCGGTGCTCGAGGAAGGTCTGGACGAGGTCCGGAACCTTGTCCGAGAACCCGCCGGTATCGGCGATCATCAGCGTCTTGCCGGTTCCGGCCATCACCTTCTGGATGCCCTGGACGATGAAAAGATCCGGCAATCCCATTGGCTCGGTCGGCTCGGGATTGTTGGTGATGGCGCCGGTGATAAGACCGATGAGGCCGGATTTGTTCGAGCGCATGGACCGCGCAGCACTGGAGGGGACATAGCCGAGCGATTTCATCGCGGCCTGAACCGACTTGCGCGTACGCACACCAACCGGCGCGTCGCCGTTCAGGACCCGGCTGACGGTCTTCGGCGAAACACCCGCCGCCTTAGCGACGTCGTAAATGGTTGCCACGCGATTTCCTCCCAATGCCGCGTTCTTGCTTTTCGCGGCTTCCGACATCGCGACTCCGGTGCATATGACACCGATGTCATGACATCGGTGTCATTAATAACGAGCAGGCTATTCCAGAGTCAAGGGGACGTCGATGATTTCGTGCGCGATGCCCCGGGATCGCGTCGGACCGCTAGTGCCTCGGCCAACCTGCCATGAAATAACGCTCAGGGTTCTTCCTGATGGATAACAATGTTCGAAAGCGCCGTGCCGTCGGCCGGCAGTTCGGTCTCACCCGGAGGCATACCACTTACCTCGAGCATGTAAGCGATGACGTCGACATATTGCTGGTCGTCGAGCGCGCCTGGCGTATTCTGGGGCATTGTCGTGCGCGAGTACTCATAGAGCGCGGACAGCGTTTGCCCATCCCAATCGCGCAGGAAGGCATAGCGCGCAAGCGGCGCTCCTGAGGGTTGATCGGGATCGGCGTTAGCACCGTCGAGCCGGATGCCGTGGCATTGTGCACAAGCGCCCGAATAAACTGCCTCACCTCGTGCGGCTTGCTCCTCGGTATAAACGCCCGACCAGATCGATACGGTCTCCGCGCCGCCTTCGGATGAACTCAAGATGTCCGAGACAGCTGCGGCATCGACCGGGCCGAAGCTGTTGCTCCAGGCATTGCGGATGTAAGTGGCGAGCGCCGTGACGTCGTCGGCAGCGAGGTTGGAAAAGGGCGGCATTGCCCCTTGTCCCTGATTGATGCGGCTGACAATCAATTCGAGGTCTTCGAGATTGCCATTGCCGTCTAGCGCCGGGAATGTCGGGGGTATACCTGTACCATCGGACTGATGGCAGGTGGCGCAATTGGTTTCGAACAGATCCTGGCCCGTGTCGAACGCTGCGCTATCGACTGAAGACTCCTGCGCATGCACCGCAGCACCCCAAACTAGGACGACGGCCAAAACCGGCGCTATCGATTTCATTCCGCGTTCCTTTCCGTTTCGCCTGAGCACGTTTCGTTCAGGACCAGATGTCAGCCTCGGTGAGTTCCCTATCTTCTGAAAGTTCGATGCGCGTCTTGAAGTTCCCCGCAATGGCAAGTGTTTCGCGATGGGCAAAGTGTCCGGCACCTGAAACCAGCAGCGTGTACTCGCCTTTGGGCACGGCAAGGCGCGCAATGCCGGTCGCGTCGGTACGGGCGTGGTACGGATGCAATCGCACCGTTGCGCCTACGACCGGGGCCCCGGAAACAAGATCCATGGCCTCGATTTCCACCGTGCATTCGGGCGCCGCGGTGCAATGAAGGCCGAAATGGGTCTCACTCACCTCGTGCGGCATGTCTTCCGCGACGTCGACCAGGGCCACGGTCCACCGGAAATGGCCCAGTTGGGCGGGGGCAGGGAGATCCACCTCCGCATAGTGCAACGCTTTGGTGCGCGGCCATGGCGTATCCCCGAGCGGCGCCTCTGCGATCGGGGAACCGCTTTCGTCGGTGATCTGAAACTTCCAGCCGTTGGGGGCACACTGTCCAGAACACTTGGCGCCGAGCTTCACGGAAAACCGCTCGCCGGCAACGACGGTTTTGGGAATATCCCAGGCAACGAGGTCTATCTTGTGCGGTTCAACAGTGACGATGAGGTCGGTCAAAGCCTCCTCGAAATGCACCGTCCCGGCGTCGCAGGCCGGGGCGATAACCTGCCACTGGTGCGGACCAGCCTCAATCGGTGCAGTGAGCGTTATCTCGCCGGATGGATTCGCCCCCGCTCCGTCATAGGCTGCAAGGACGAGATGCCCGCGTTCCTTGCCCTCCGCGTCGAAAATGAACAGCCGCTCTCCCTCACGGTCACACGGCGGAGCGCAGGAGACGCGAGCGCTTAAGGTGAAATCCCTACCGGCTTCGATGGTTACCGGCGCGATTTCAATGCTGCAGGTACCTACGGCTGCAGGGATCTGTTCTTTGCTGGTCACAGCTCACCTCCCCAAGTGTCGTACTGAAAAAAGCCCGGCGGGGCAGACGCTCCGCCGGGCAATATGTCGATAGCCTTTAGTGCGGCTCCCGCGCGGCGTTGGTGCCCGCGATGAAGCCCTGAGTAAAGCCACGCCCCAATCCGTGCTTGTTGATACCGCCGGCAACCTCGCCGCCGGCATAAAGGCCCCGGATGGGTTGGCCTTCCATATCGATGACCTGCCCCTGACCATTGATCCGGAGCCCGCCATAGGAGTCGTGCCAGATCACCATGATCGAAGCGGCGTAGAAGGGCGGCTCGGTGATGTCGTGCATGGGCGCGTCTTCGCCCCGCTCGAAATCGGGATCCGTGCCGTCTTCGACATAGCCATTCCAGGTTTCGACCGTTTCCGACAGATAGGTGAGCGGCACGCGCTGGTACGGATGCCCCTCGTGGATCAGCCGGGCGAGTTCTTCGATCGTGTCAGCCGAGAAGAAATACCCGTTGTCCGCGACGTAAGGGTAGCGGACCTGCCATCCCATGCGGTCAATCGCAGCCTGGTCGAAGATGGCCCAGAGCGGCCCTGAATAATAATGGGGCGCGACCGACCCTTCGTTCATGGCTAGCGCGGCGTCGATGCCGGCACTGTAATCGTACATCTGCCGGACCCATTCGGGACGGCAGTTACGCCAGTCGAGCGGGATATGGTCGAGCCCTTCGTTGGGCACGCCGGCATCCGGTCCGCCGGGATAACGCGACGAGCCCACACGCATGGGAAGCCGGATCTCGTTATAGAACCGCTTGCCCACCTGGTTGACGGCGATCAGATGCTCAAAGCCCGAATTGCCGATATTGAGCCCCACGGAACCGCGAAACACGAAGGTCGGGTGCCCGGGGAACATGTCCGTATAGGCGTCCCGTGTCGCGATACGTGTCGAGATGTGGAACGTCGTGGGATAGGACAGGTTCTGCTGCATACCGGCAAGATTGGCACCGACCCTCATCCCCGCGATGATGCCACTTGCGTTCTGGCCGTTCGGGCCTTGCAGGGCATAGCCGCTGGTGTTGAACGCCGGCTCGCGTAGCGCCGGATAGAACATCGAGCGGAACTGCGGATTACCCGCATGCCCGCCGGTGCCGAGGATAACGGCTTTTCTGGCCTTGATCCTGATCGTTTCGCGGCGCTCATCGATGTTGCCCAACCGGTGGTAGCTTTCAAGCCGTTCGCCGGTTTCCGGGTTGATGCGCGGCGAGTAATGCGCCTTCACCCCGATGACCCGCCCCGCAAAGGGCTCTTCACGGATCAACTCGTCCAAATGCCGATGCAGCATGAATTGGATGCCTTTCTCGCGTGCCGAGAATTCGAGCGGGCGTGCGAGAGCGACGCCATTACGCACCGAACCCGGCCCCACGACCGAACTGGCATCCGCCATCTTGACCGGGGCAAGGGGACTTGTCCGTTCGTCATCAGCGACCCCGGCATCCTCTTCGGTGATCGTTCCGGCCCTGAAGTCGGTCACATCGCCAAGCATCAGGAACGCGAATGGCGCGCGGGCGCGCGACAGACCGCCACCGCCGTGAGTACCGGCAACGCGTGAGAACCGCACGTAGTTGTCCATGAGAAACTCGCGGGTCGGCGGGCAGTTTTCGGCCCAGGCGCGGTTTTGTTCACGTTCATTGTAGCGGTAGGGTGTATGCCCAGCCGCATCGACGATCGACCAGTCGGTGATGTCGGTGAACAGTAAGTCCACGCTGTCATCGAGTTCTTCGGGCTCATGCTGTGGTTCCACCGTGATGAACCCCTCGGGGTCCGCGCGGCCTTCCATGTCGCGGATCTGGATCGCATCGCCACCACCGAGCGAGGTGAACGCACCACTATGAAGCATGCGGCCACCGATATCGAAGTTCTGATCGATGATCATCACCGATCCCGCGCCTTGTTCTTTGGCGCGCAATGCGGCCATCAGTCCGCAGCACCCGGCGCCGGCAACAAGAACGTCCACTTCATAGTCCCATTCGTCGTCGCTCGATGAGACATCGGCCTCATGGGCCTGGAGCGACGTCGCACCGCCGGCGAGCGCAACCGCACCTATGCCGGCAGCGGCGCCTTGCTTGAAGAAATCGCGCCGATCAAGCTTCGTTTCGGCGCCGGCGGTCTTATCACCGACGTCGTTCTCCCTGGATTTGGGAACTTTATCATCATGACGAGTCATGTTTGCCTCCCTGACCTGAGTGTCTACTGCATGGTCCGAACGGCCGGCGGCAGGCACATCCAGCCCACCTGACGGGTCGCCGGGAACCAGTGCATTGCGCAAATCGAAAAACGGCCGGTTGGCATGTTCAATGCCTGGTTCCAGCTTTAGGGAACCGTATCGGGATCCACTTTTATTGGTGGATCACCTCACAAGGCGTATCAGGTTCGAGATACGAACTTCCCAGTACTCCCGCGAGGAACTTGCTATCGCCAGATTTAAGTGGGCTGCTTAGGGTGTATTCACCTTCGGCCCGAGCGAACGGCACGGACCAAGCTATAACGGTGCCTTTGTCGACGACCGTTTCACCCGTATTGACAATGGAGATATCGTAGCCGGAGACGACGCAGGACACATCCTGCCTCTCTCCGGACTGCGAAAACACCGCCGTTGACCAGAGAAATGGTAAAGCGCACGCCAGGCAAATCCAGCGACAAGCCATCGATCCACCCCCTCCCTTTGGGGTGTCGCAAGCGAAATTGTTGCGCAATCGCCGGGACCTTACAAGCTTTATCGGCGCCAGTCGCGAGTCCTTTACCAGGGTGTGAATGAGCCTGCGGCATTCCTTCGCTGGACGGGCTCCGGCGCGAGACATAAACTGGGATTATGATCACATTAGTCCGGCAAGCATCGACGCTCCTTTTGCTGATCATCGTCATGACGATGGGTAGCGCGCGCGTCGCCGGTGCAGATATATCCTCGCCGCATATGATGGCGAGCGCGACGCAGGACACGGCCTGCGAAAACTGCGAACAAAATACCCACGCTATCGGGATTTGCCTGCTCCAATGTGGCTGGACCGCCGTCTCGCCTGTGGCCTCTGTGCCTGATCGATGGCATCGTGAACTTCTGCTTGCATTCGATTGGGCCCTTGAGGACGGTCAAAGCGTAACGGCCTCGCCCGATCCCCGGCCTCCCCGGCTTTCCGTCTGACCCTTTCTGCATCTTTGGGGGATGCAGTCCGCATTTGCTATCCATGCGCGTGGTTCAACTCATCCGATGAAACACCGCGCGCGATCAGACGGAGTTACCTATGACTGTAATCAAATCTATCGCTGTCGCTGCCTTCGCAGCCCTGTTCGCGACAACCGCTTCGGCTGCGACCATCTACAAGGACCCGCGTTGCGGGTGCTGCACCGCATATGGGGAATATGTGCGGGAGATGGGGTACGACATTGTCGTTGAGGACTCATTCGACGTGGTCTCGATGAGTGTCGAAGCCGGTATTCCGGCGGATCTGCAAGGCTGCCATCTGATGATGATCGAGGGCTATGCAGTGAGCGGGCACGTGCCCGCTGAAGCTATCGAACGCCTCCTCGCCGAAAAGCCCGACATTGACGGGATCACCTTACCCGGGATGCCGATGGGCTCCCCGGGGATGGGTGGTACGCAGGACGCACCCTTCGAAATCAAGGCCGTTTCCGGCGAAGGGAACACGGTGTCAGTGTTCATGCGCCTGTGAAGGCGACCATCTGGCGGGGTACCGGCATTGCCGGTACCCTCGCAGCCGTGGCGGTAGGCCTCTGGATCGCTGGAGGCCCTCAGCAATCGAACAGGGTGGATATTACCCAAGGGCGAGAGCTTTACGGTCAGTATTGCGCGTCGTGTCACGGTGCCAATCTCGAAGGGCAACCGGACTGGAGAACACCGCTTCCCTCGGGACGGTTTCCAGCACCGCCTCACGACGAAACAGGCCACACGTGGCACCACGCCGACGGCATCCTTTTCGAAATCGTCAAGTTCGGTAGCGCTGCCGTTGTCGGCGGAGACTATGAAAGCGATATGCCGGCATTCAATGATGTCCTCACCGACGAGCAGATCGCCGCGGTGCTTGAATTCATCAGGTCGACATGGCCAGACCGCGAGAGAGCTTATCAGCGGGAGCAGAGCGTGAGCAGGTCCGATCTGGATTAGTATGAACATTCGTGTTCGGTTGCCACGGAACCCCTATTGACCTTCCAACCATTGTAAGGTGCAAAAGGTCGGGACAGATCAAACGGTTCGGAGAAATACCGCAATGGCCGCTCACGCACACCACGAGGCACTGGATAAGATCGTTCGCGACCCCGTGTGCGGGATGACCGTTGATCTCGCCGCGGGAAAGCCTTCGGTGCAACACAACGGGCATACTTACCATTTCTGCTCGGAGAGTTGCCGGACAAAATTCCAGAACGACCCCGATGCCTATCTCACGGCCAAGGATCCGGTTTGCGGCATGGCGGTGGATCGCGCGACCGCGCGGCATATGGCGCGCCATGAGGGTGAAAAGTACTATTTCTGCTCGGAGCGCTGTCACGACAAGTTCGTCGCCGAGCCGGAAGTGTATCTCAAAGATCGTCCCAAACCCGAGCCGATGCCAAAAGGCACGCAATATACGTGCCCGATGCATCCAGAGATCGTGCGCGATGGCCCAGGCGACTGCCCCATTTGCGGCATGGCGCTCGAACCCATGGGAAGACCGGTGGACGACGAGGGCCCCAACCCGGAACTGGTCAGCTTCACGCGACGGTTCTGGATCAGCGCCGCGCTGTCCATTCCGTTACTCGCGATCACGATGGGGCCGATGCTCGGCCTGCCGTTCCGGTCATGGATCGGCCACTCCCTTGCTTCATGGATCGAACTGGCCCTGGCAACGCCGGTCGTTGCCTGGGCTGCCATACCGTTTTTCAAGCGCGCATGGGCATCGGTCCTGAATCGAAGCCCGAATATGTGGACCCTCATCGGGCTGGGAGTTGGCGTCGCCTATCTTTACAGCGTGGTCGCAACCGCGTTTCCCGGGATTTTTCCGCCCGCGTTTCGCGATCATGGCGGGACCGTGCCGGTCTATTTCGAAGCGGCCGCTGTTATCGTCACGTTGGTTTTCCTCGGCCAGGTGCTGGAACTGCGAGCCCGCGAACGGACCGGATCGGCTATTCGTGCGCTCCTTGACCTAGCCCCGAAAACAGCACGTCGGATCGCGCCGGACGGCTCGGAAACCGACGTGCCGCTCGATGCGCTCCATAAGGGCGACCGGCTACGCGTGCGTCCGGGAGACAGCGTTCCGGTGGACGGCGTAGTTGAGGAGGGTGGCTCGACGCTGGACGAGTCCATGATCACCGGCGAGCCGATCCCGGTGGAGAAGCAGCCCGGCGATCCGGTGACCGGCGGCACGCTCAACAAGACCGGCAGCTTCGTCATGCGTGCTGAACGCGTTGGCGAAGATACGATGCTCTCGCGGATCGTGGATATGGTGGCGAAGGCTCAGCGCTCGCGCGCGCCCATCCAGGGGCTCGCCGATGCAGTTGCGGCGTGGTTCGTGCCCGCTGTCGTCGCCGTCGCGGTTATCGCTTTTATCATCTGGTCCCTCGTCGGGCCAGCGCCCGCCATGGTTCATGCGCTGCTTGCGGCTGTTGCGGTTCTGATCATCGCGTGCCCGTGCGCATTGGGTCTCGCAACGCCAATGTCCATTATGATCGCCACAGGCCGGGGCGCTCAGGCAGGGGTGTTGATCAAGGACGCGGAAGCTCTGGAACGGTTTGCGAAGGTCGATACGCTGATCGTCGACAAGACGGGCACTTTGACAGAGGGCAAGCCCAAGCTCACCGATGTTGTCGTGCTTGAGGGTATCGACGAGTTGGACTTCCTCTCGAATGTGGCCAGCCTCGAAAACGGATCGGAACACCCGCTTGCCGAAGCCATCGTCGAGGGCGCGCGCGAGCGGGGAGCGCGCGTGGAGTCCGCCGAAGGCTTCGACTCGGTTACCGGGAAGGGCGTTAAAGGGACGGTTGCCGGCATGCAGATCGCGCTGGGCAATACCGCGATGATGGAAACCATCGGCGTCAATCCCGCCCCACTTCGTGAGCAGGCCGATAGCCTGCGCGGCGACGGGAAAACGGTGATGTTTGTCGCCCTTGAGGGCAAGGTCGCCGGCCTTGTCGCTGTTGCCGATACGATCAAGCCGACCACGAAAGCGGCGATCGAGGCGCTGCATCGCAGCGGGCTCAAGATCATCATGGCGACGGGCGATAACAAACGCACAGCGCAAGCGGTCGCCGATGCGCTCGGGATCGACGAAGTCCGGGCCGACGTTCTGCCCGAGGACAAGAAGCAGCTGATCGACGATTTGCGTGCCCGTGGCGCCTCCATCGCCATGGCTGGTGACGGTGTCAACGACGCACCTGCGCTGGCCGCCGCCGATGTCGGCATCGCCATGGGCACAGGTGCGGATGTTGCGGTGGAAAGCGCCGGGCTCACGCTCGTCAAGGGCGACCTCAACGGCATCGTCCGCGCGCGGCAACTCTCGGCGGCGACGATCCGGAACATTAAGCAGAACCTATTCCTGGCCTTCGTCTATAACGGAATCGGCGTGCCGATTGCGGCTGGCGTTCTCTATCCCGTCTTCGGGATATTGCTTTCCCCAATGATCGCAGCGGCGGCCATGAGCTTTTCGTCCGTCTCGGTGATCGGCAACGCGTTGCGGTTGCGCGCCATCCGGCTCAAGGCGTGACGGATGGTCGGCTGAACGCGTCGACGGCACGAACCAGCTCGGCTAGCCAGGCAGGGCCGGGCACCTTCATGTCGAGAAACGTCACCCCCGCGCGGCAGAGTGCGGGGGTATCCGTAGCCTCCTGTACTATCGCGGTCAGGTCCGTGCTGGCAGGGTCGGCCAGATCGCGGCCCGCCTCCACTTCACGCCGGATAAAAGCGAGCCACGCAGCGACGGCCTGCGTTACATTTGGCGACGCCTCGTTCCGGGCCGCGCGTTGCTCGAGGACCGGCACCAATCGCAAGGGCAGTTTCAGGCTGCCGTCCTGTGCGATCTGTGCCAATTCATGGCGCATCGCCTCAACCTCGAAACGATCGAGCAGCGCCGCGCGATAGGCAGGGATGGTGGCGGCGACGCTGGCGGGCAGAGTGCTCACGGCTTCGTCCCATAGCCCTTCGACCACTCGACGCAGATGGGGATCGCGGATCGCCTCGTGTACGTAGCGGTGCCCCACGAGCTGGCCGGCATAGGCGAGACAGGAATGCGCGGCGTTGAGGAGCCGGAGCTTGCGGGCCTCGAATGGCGCGACATCGGGCACGATCTCCACGCCCACGGCGCCCCAGTCCGGACGCGGGCCCGCGAAATCGTCCTCGACGATCCACTCCGAGAATGCTTCGGTCAACACCGGCTGCGGCTCGGACCGGCCGGTGAGTGCGGCGATTTCGGCGCGGGCGGCGTCCGTGGTCGCCGGGGTGATGCGGTCCACCATACTGTCGGGGAAACGCACGTGCGCCGTGATGTAAGCGCCGATGTCCAGCCCGGCTGCTGCGGCGAAGCCTTCAACCGCCCGGCGCAGCTTCCGGCCATTGCCCGAGACGTTATCGCAGCTCAGCACCGTGATCGGAGCGTTCGTTGCCGCCCGCTGTGCAAGGCCCCGCGCGAGGATGCCGATAGCGGTCGAGGGTAGGGGGTTCACAAGATCAGCAGCCAACGCCGCGCCTTTGAGGTCGGGCTCGCCGGTTGCGGGGTGCAGATGATAGCCCTTCTCGGTTACCGTGAGACTCACGATCTGCGTTTCGGGGTCCGCGATGGCGTCGATGACGGCCTGCGGGTTCTCAGGCACAACGAGAACGCTGTCGTGCACGGCGATACGTTGGACCTCGATACCCTCCGTTCCGCGAATGCCGAGCGTGTAAGCGAACCCGTCGGACGCCAGCGCATCGCGTAGATCGGAACGGCGCATGGACACGCCGGTGATGGTCCACGCCGGACCGCCGAGCGCGTTGGCGGCAGCGGTGTACCACGCTTGATGCGCGCGGTGGAAATTGCCGAATCCGAGATGAACGATGCGGGGCATGGGAGGGCCTTTCAATACCAATGGATAGGGGTTTGACGGGTTGCACGACCTCGCCTCGCCTCCCCTCCGCCGTCATCCTCGCGCTTGACGCGAGGATGACGGCGGAGGGGGCAGATACGGTGCCAACCTTTCAAAATCACTGTGCGGCACCCTAGTCCTCCAGCCGGTAGGCGTCTTTGGCGAGATCGCGGGCGAGCAGTGGCGCGAGGCGCTCGGCATCGCGCCGGTCAAACACGCCGCGTTCCACCTGATCTGCCAGATGCAGTGCAACGCCACGGCGCCAGGTGTCGTGCCGCGCGGGAATCGACAGGAACGCGCGCGTGTCATCGTTAAAGCCTGCGAGGTTCCAATAGCCAGCGGTCTCCACCACCTGATCGAAATAGCGCCGTATGCCGTTGGGGCTATCATGGAACCACCACGGCGGACCGAGCCGCAGACACGGCCAATGCCCTGCCATAGGCGCAAGTTCGCGGGCATAAGTGCTTTCGTCGAGCGTAAAGAGCAATACGCGCAAGCGCGGGTCGTTGCCGACGCGATTAAGCAGCGCATCAAGGCCCGCCACCCAATCGACGGCGTGGGGAATGTCGGCGCCCATGTCGGGGCCGAATTCCGCCAGTAGCGCCCGGTTGGTCGAACGGCGGCTCCCGGCGTGAAGCTGCATGACCATGCCGTCATCGGCCGACATCTGTGCCATCTCCACCAGCATGTGCCCGTAATAGGCCAGCGCTTCGGCGTTGCTGAGTGCGCCCTGAACGGCCTTGCCGTGTAGCGCGTGGATCTCGGCCGGGGCTAGCCAATGCGTCATCAGGTCAGGCACATCGTGGTCAGTTGCTGTGGCCCCGAGCGCCCGGAAGGCGGCCCGGCGGGAGCGTATCGCGGCAAGGAAGCCGTCATAGCGCGCAGTATTCTCGCCGGTCATCGCGCCGAGCCGGGCGATGTTGTCCGCGTGGCCGGCGCGGGCGGGGTTGAGGACATCGTCGGGGCGGAAGGTCGGGATGATCCGGCCGGTCCACTCTGATGCGCTGATTGCCTCGTGCGCCTCGAGCGGGTCGAGCGCGGCATCTGTGGTGGCGAGCACCTCGATCCCCATGCGCTCGAAAAGCGCGCGCGGACGAAATTCGGGCGTGGCCAGCTTTGCCGCGATCTGATCGTAGACCGCGTCCGCGGTGTCCGGGCCGAGCGCCACATCGATGCCGAGCGTACGATAAAGCGTATGCTCGAGCCAGCCGCGGCTCGGCGTGCCGAGATATGTGTCCCAATGCTGTGCGAAGAGCCGAAAGATGGCGCGCGGGTTGCGGTCCGCGCGCGCGACACCAATGCCCAGGTCCCGAAGCGCCACGCCTTGGCTATAGAGCATGCGGAACACATAGTGGTCAGGTACGATCAGCAGTTCGGCCGGGTCGGGAAAGGCGCTATCGTCGGCCCACCAGCGCGGATCGCAATGGCCGTGGGGCGAAACGATGGGCAAGTCGGCGATCGACTCGTAGAGCGGCTGGGCAAGGCCGGGCAGTGCCGTTGCGGGAAGCGGGGACATGGGGCCGTCCTTTCGGGGCATTATTCGAAATAGTCTCTATTGGCCTGGATGAGGCTCGAGAGCGTGCCGAGGATCGAGCGCAGGTGCACCCGCATAGCCGTCATCGCGGCGGCAGCGTCGCGCTCGCGGATGGCATCGAGCACTGCGCGGTGCTCGCCCAACAGGCGGATGGTATGGTCGGTGTCGCCGAGCGAGAAGACCCGCAACCGGTCCAGCGCCGCCTTTTCCCGCACCAGCAGCGTTTCGGCGCGGGCAAAGCCCGTCGCACGGGCGAGGGTGGTATGAAAGCGGTCGTCCTGTTCCTGGAACGCCAGCATGTCGCCATTGAGCGCACAGCGTTCCTGCGCGTCCAGGATGCTGGTCAACTCGCGCGCCATCTTGTCGGAAAGGCCGTTTTGGCAAAGCCGTTCCACATTCGCAAGTTCCAGCGCCTCGCGGATGAACTGCCCCTCCCGGATTCGTTCCTCGGAGAGGAGCGAAACGTAGTTGCCCCGGCTCGGGCGGGTCACGATCAGCCCATCGTTGCGCAATTGGGTGAATGCCTCACGCACGGGCGTACGGCTGGCCCCGAAACGCTGGCCGATCTCGTTCTCCGAAACGAGACAGCCCGGCGGCAGGTCGGTCCGCAAAATTGCAGACTTGAGCGCAGCAAATATTTGCTCTCCCGCCGGCCGATTTAGGTCTAGCGGTGGGAAGGAAATGGCCGGAAGATCGTTTGTCGTTTCGTCGGCTTGCAACTTTTCGCTCATACCAGCGGCCTTACGTGTTCTTCCCTGGAAAGGGACATTTTTCTAGTCCTGTATACCGGTATCCAGAGTGCTTGACAACCGGTATACCGGTGTGCAACATGAAGCCAACAAGAAGATGGGAGGCACGTCTCGGTGACCACGAGCGATCGACTCACCTGCGTTTTGGTAGGCACCGGCATGGTTGCACGCACCCATTTGGCTGCGTTGCGCGCCGCTGCGCCGCGCGTCTGGCTCAAGGGGGTAACGGCCCGGCACGTAAAAAGCGCGCAGGACTTTGCTGAGTCGGCTGGCGGCGAAACCTTGACGATTTATCCCGACATTGCCGCCGTCGCGGCGGACGATGACGTCGACGTAGCGGTCATCGCCACACCCCCAAATGCCCGCGCCATGGTTGTCGAGCCACTCGCGCTTGCAGGCAAGCACATCCTCTTGGAGAAACCCGTCGGCAGAACGTCGGCCGAGGCGGAGGAGGTCGTGCGGATCTGTGAAGAGGCGGGTGTCACGCTCGGCGTCTTTTTCCAACACCGGATGCGCGCGGCGTCACTCAAAGCAGCGGAACTGGTCGACTCTGGCGCTCTGGGTTCGTTCGGTCTTGCCGAGATCACTGTGCCCTGGTGGCGCGAGCAGGCCTATTACGACGAGCCCGGACGCGGCACGTATGCGCGCGACGGGGGCGGAGTGCTGATCTCCCAGGCGATTCACACCATCGATCTGGCCCTGAGCCTCACCGGACCGGTCGCCGCCGTACAGGCAATGACCGCAACGACGCGGTTTCACCAGATGGAGTCGGAAGATTTTGCGACGGCGGGGCTGCGCTTTGCCAATGGCGCCGTGGGTTCGCTCGTTGCCAGCACGGCCAGCTTTCCGGGCGGGGCGGAGACGATCATCCTGCATTTCGACAAGGCGAGCCTCCATCTGGGCTCCGGCGTGCTCACGGTGCGTTGGCGTGACGGGCGCGAAGAAAGCTTCGGCGCGACCGCCACGACCGGCGGCGGTGCCGACCCGATGGCGTTCACCCATGAATGGCACCAGGCGATCATCGAGGATTTCGCCGATGCCCTGACCGAGGGCCGGGCGCCGGCGGCTTCGGGCCGCGCAGCGCTGGCCGCTCACCATCTGATCGACGCAATTGCCCGCTCGGCCTCCGAGGGGCGTAGTATGGAAGTATCTCAATGAAACCGTTGAAAATCGCCGCACTTGGCATCGACCATCGCCATATCTTCGGCATGGCGGGCAACCTTATGGCCGAGGGCGCCGAGTTCAAATGCTGGTGGACCGAGGGCGAACCCGAGACACTCGAGGGCTTCGTTAAGCGGTTCCCCGACGTGCCCCGTCTCGCCAGCAAGGATGAAATCCTCAACGACCCTGAAATCGACCTCGTTCTGATTTCGGCGATCCCCCGCGACCGGGCCGCGTTGGCCATCGCGGCGATGGAGGCGGGCAAGGACGTGATGGTGGATAAGCCGGGTTGCACCACCATGGCGCAACTCGACGCAATCCGCGAGGCCGTCGCGCGCACCGGGCGGATTTGGACCATCGATTTCTCCGAACGCTTCGAGGTGCCAGCCGTTACCAGGGCCGCAGAGCTTGTAGCCGAGGGCGCGATTGGCCGGGTGGTTCAGACAGTGGGCCTTGGGCCGCACCGGCTCAACCGTCCGACCCGGCCCGGGTGGTTCTTCGAGCGCGACGCCTATGGCGGTATCCTGACCGATATCGGCAGCCACCAGATCGATCAGTTCCTGTTCTTCACCGGGTCGACCGATGCCGAGGTGACGATGGCCAATGTCGCCAACTACGCCAATCCGGACGATCCCGGCCTTCAGGATTTCGGGGAGGTCGCGCTCAAAAGCGACAAGGGCCACTGCTATATCCGCGTGGATTGGTATACGCCCGACGCGCTGCCCACTTGGGGCGACGGACGGCTGACCATTCTGGGAACCGAGGGCTATATCGAGCTGCGCAAATATGTGGACGTGGGCGGCGCCGAGGGCACCGATCACCTCATTCTCGTCAATGGTGAGCGCTGCGAGAAGATCGCCTGTCCCGACGCCGGCTTGCCGTATTTCTTCCGGCTGATCGACGACATCCGCAACCGTACCGAAACCTCCATGCCGCAGGCGCACGCCTTCAAGGTCTGTGAACTGGCGCTCAAGGCGCAGGCCCTGGCCGAAGGAGCGGGCGCATGATCCGCGTTGCGATTGTCGGCGCGGGGATCGGCTCCCAGCATCTTGACGGTTACCGGGCGCTGCCCGAACGCTTTGCCGTAAAGACGTTCTGCGACCTCGACACCGGCCGCGCACAGAGCGTGGTGGGCGAAGATGACAGCGTCACCGTAACGGAATATCTCGATGGGGTTCTGGCCGATCCGGATATCGATCTCGTCGATGTCTGCCTGCCGCCACACCTGCATTTTCCGGTGTCCAAGGCGGCACTGAAGGCGGGGAAGCACGTGGTTTGCGAGAAACCGCTGGTACGCTCTCTGGCCGAGGCCGACGCGCTGATTGCCGTTACCCAGGAAACCGGGCGTCAGGTCTTTCCGGTGTTCCAGTACCGCTATGGGCACGGCACGGCGCAAATCCGTGCGCTTATAGAGGCGGGGTTGGCCGGAAAAGCTTTCGCAGCGAGCCTCGAGACGCATTGGA
This sequence comes from Pelagibacterium halotolerans, assembly GCF_044811015.1. Taxonomy (GTDB): domain Bacteria; phylum Pseudomonadota; class Alphaproteobacteria; order Rhizobiales; family Devosiaceae; genus Pelagibacterium; species Pelagibacterium halotolerans_A. The sequence goes on along the minus strand of NZ_CP085243.1, from coordinate 479,146 downwards.
ATCGCGGTCCCGACTACTACACCGTTCCGTGGCGCGGCACCTGGGCGGGCGAATCCGGCGGGGCGGTTCTGGGCCATGCGATCCATAACCACGACCTCTTGTGCAGCGTCTTTGGACCAATAGCCGAATTGTCTGCCAGCACGGCCACCCTCGTGAACGCGATCGAAGTTGAGGATTGCGGCGCAATTCTTATGGTCCACGAGTCCGGTGCGCTTTCGACCAGTTCGATCACGCTCGGCTCGGCGACCGAGATTTCTCGCCTGAGGTTCAATTTCGAGGGATTTACCGCCGAAAGCGGCACCGCGCCTTATGCGCCAGCCACCGAGGCATGGACGTTTACCGCCCGCGCGCCTTACGAGCAGGCGGCAATCGACGCCGTTCTGGCTTCGATCGATACGCCGCTGGCGGGTTATGCAGGCTTTTTCGACGCGATTGCCGACGCGCTGGAGGGGCGCGGAGGCCGTGAAGTGACTTTGGAGGATGGGCGGCGATCCATCGAGCTGGTGACAGCTGTCTATCACGCCGCGCGTACGGGGCAGCGGGTTTCGCTGCCGCTGAGCCAGGCAGCCCCGCTCTACGAGAGCTGGCTGCCGTAATCGGGGAAGGGTCCCCAAACGAACGATCTGCGGATCAGGGAGGAAGCAGAATGAAACAGAAAATTTTGGCGACAACGGCGCTTACGGCCGCTTTTCTCGCCGGAGGCATGAGCGTAGTCAACGCGCAGGAAATCCGGTTTATGTGCTCGTCCGACGGCACCGAATGCGACGTGCTCAACGAGATGGCCACACGCTTTGAGGCCGATCATCCCGGCGTCGACGTGGTGATGGACGTGGTGCCGTATCAGGCGATCCTCGAGAGCCTCCCGGTACAGCTGGCCGCAGGAACCGGCCCGGATCTCGCGACTGTTACCGATCTGGGAGGGCTGAACCAGTACTATCTGGACCTCGCGCCCTATGTGGACCGTGCATACTGGGAAGACAGCTTCGGGGACGTTCTGGACTGGTATCGCGCCGGCCCCGATGACGACGGCATCTACGGATTGCACATCCAGATGACCGTGACTGGTGCCTTTATCAATCGCACGCTGTTCGAGCAGGCCGGCGTCGAGGTGCCGGGCGAGGACGCATCCTGGGACGAATGGGCCGAAGCCTCGCGCGCAGTTGCCGAGGCGACCGGCGTCACGTTCCCGATGGCCATGGATCGTTCGGGCCACCGGATCGCCGGTCCAGCGATTTCATATGGCGCGAAGATCTTCGACGAGAACGGCGAGCCGATGCTGGTGGACGACGCGTTCACTGCCTATGTGCAGAAGTTTGTCGATTGGCATGAAGACGGCACCATGGCGCGCGACGTCTGGGCCGGGCAGGGCGGTTCGAGCTACCGCGATGCGGCCCAGGAATTCATCAATGGCGAGCTCGTCTACTACTACTCCGGAAGCTGGCAGACCGGCCGGTTCGACGAGCAGATCGGCGATCTGTTCGACTGGCAGGTCGTGGGATCGCCCTGCGGCGAAGGTGGCTGCTCCGGCATGCCGGGCGGTTCAGGCCTCGTGGGCTTCTCTCAGACCGAGCATCCCGAGATCGTTGCGGAACTGATGGATTACATCGCAAGCCAAGAGAACTATGCCGAGTTCTCGGGGCGCACCAAGAACATCCCGGCACATCGGGCCGTTGCAGCCGCGGGTGCACAGTATGAGGGAGCGTCTCCGCTTTCTGCCGCCGCACTAAACGCTTGGGGCGCCCAAGTGGGCCGCGTCTCTCCCATTGCCTTTGCCTATCAGGGCGATGGCCGCAACCGCGCCATGTTCAACATCACGGTACAGCGCGTGACCCAGGCGATCGTCGGTGAATTGACCGTCGCGGAAGCCATGGAACGCGCCAAGTCGGACCTTGAGGCCGCGCTGGCGGAAACCGAGTAACCAATATCCCAAAACGATCGGCGGGACCCGGTTCAGGGCCCCGCCGCTGACAAGAACGAGCGTTGGAGGCCTCGGATCATGTACAGCATTATCGCGCCGGTGATGCGGATCATCGAGATCCCCTTCGCCTTCGTACAGAGTCGTCTGGGCATTCGGCGTCTGGCCTGGCTGTTTTTGGCCCCAAACCTCATACTCTTCGGTCTCTTCGCCTTTCTGCCCATCATACTCAATGTGCTCTACGCACTGACCGGGGGCGATCAAGTGCTCCTTGGCGACCGCCCATTTGTGGGCGCCGGGAATTTCGAAACCCTTGCTAACTGCGCGAACTATCTCGACCCCAACAGCTGCGAGAAAGATCTGTTCTGGCGCGCGATCTGGAACTCGGTCTGGTTCGTCGCCTTACAGGTGGGGCTAATGGTGGCATTTTCCTTGCTGACGGCGCTGGTGCTCAACCGCAAGATCCGAGCGCGCGGCTTTTTCCGCGGCGTTTTCTTCTTTCCTGTGCTGCTCTCACCGGTCGTGGTGGCGCTGATCTGGAAATGGATCCTGCAGCGTAATGGCGTACTCAACGCGGGGCTGGATAGCCTGGGTTTCGAACCCTACACATGGCTTCTGGATACGCGCTGGGCGTTCAGCTGGTCGGTTTTCCTCTCGGTCTGGGCGCATATGGGCTTTTATACGCTCATCCTGCTGGCTGGATTGCAGGCCATCCCGCGCGACGTCTACGAGGCCGCGCTGATGGATCGCGCCTCGAACTGGCGGACCTTCACAAAGATCACGCTACCGCTCCTGTCCCCCACCATGTTGGTGGTGCTGGTTCTGGCGCTGATCAAGGGCGTACAAACGTTCGACGAAGTCTATGCCTTTACTGGTGGTGGTCCGGGTTCCGCCACGACTTTCATCATCCAGTTCATCTATCAGACAGGCTTTGCCGGAAATCCACGTTTGTTCGGGCTGGCGGCCGCAGCCTCAATCCTGCTGGCACTGGTACTGGTGGTGCTGACGGCCGTGCAGCTCTGGGTCAATCGGAGAAACGTCGATGGCTAAAATCCTTGGATTCCTGACCCGGACCCGGGCCGGCAAAGGCCGGATGGACTGGACCGATTGGCTGACCTACGGCTATCTGCTCCTGGGCATCCTCTTGATGTTCGGCCCGGTGGTGTGGCTGATCCTCTCCTCGTTCAAGACCGAAACCGACCTACAGCGCTTTCCGCCGCGCCTGTTGCCCTATGCGCAGGAAATGGCCGCCGTCGAGGGTTATGACGAGCCGCTTCCGCTATTCGATATCGTCGACGGCGAATACGAGGGCGAACGACTGGCTCTGATCAGGCGCGTGGGGCTTGTCGCGCAGATGGTCGATCCGGCGGCCCCCGATGAGCGGCTGCGCGTCGACGTGGACGACTACCGGCCTGTCGAGCGCGTCTCGTTGGCCACCGAGAACTATACCGAGCTGTTCGAACGCTTCGATTTCCCGCGCTATCTTTGGAACTCCACCTTCATTACGCTCATGGCCACGGCAATCATGCTGTTGGTCAATTCGATGGCGGCCTTTGCCCTCTCGAAATACAAGTTCCGAGGGCGCACCACGGTGCTCATGCTGGTGATCGGCACCCTCATGATCCCGCATACGGTGGTGCTGGTACCGCTCTTTCTGATCACGCGCGAACTGGGGATGCTGAACAGCCTCTGGGGCGTAATCATCCCCGGAGCGGCCACGCCGACGGGCGTCTTCCTCCTGCGCCAGTATATGCTCACCATCCCCGACGAGATCCTCGACGCCGCGCGGATGGACAAGGCCAGCGAATGGAAAATCTTCTGGCGCATCATCCTGCCGCTCTCGGCCCCGGCCATCGCTGTGCTGGCGATCCTCGCGATCATGTGGCGCTGGAACGATTTCCTCTGGCCGCTGATCGTCTTGAGCGAAAGCGAAAACTTTACACTCCAGCTCGCGCTCAACTCGTTCCAGGGCGAGATGCGGACCGAATGGAGCAACCTTTTGGCGATGACCGTGCTGACGCTCCTGCCGATCGCGCTCGTCTTCATGTTCCTGCAAAAATACATCGCCACCGGCATTGCATCGACGGGCGGCAAGTGACCGGCGACCGGGAAGGGAGGGTCTGAGAATGGCCAGTATCGAGCTGAAAGATGTCCGTAAGAGCTACGGCGTCGCCGACGTGATCAAAGGCGTCAACCTGGCTATCGGGCACGGAGAGTTCTGTGTCTTCGTCGGCCCGTCGGGCTGCGGTAAATCCACGCTCTTGCGGATGATTTCAGGGCTGGAGGAGATCACGAGCGGCGATATCGTCATCGGCGGCGAGGTGGTCAACACGATCCCCGCCGCCGATCGAGGGTTGGCGATGGTGTTTCAGTCCTATGCGCTCTACCCGCATATGACGGTGCGCCAGAACCTCAGTTTCGGGCTCGAAAACATCAACACGCCCAAGGCCGAGATTGCCGAGAAGATCACCGCGGTTGCCAAGATGCTGCAGATCGACCAGTTGCTTGACCGGCGGCCCAAAGACCTCTCGGGCGGACAGCGCCAACGCGTCGCGATCGGGCGCGCGGTCGTGCGCGAACCCAGGGTGTTCTTGTTCGACGAGCCGCTTTCCAATCTCGACGCGGAATTGCGCGTGGACATGCGCGGCGAAATCGCGTCGCTGCACCGCCGCCTCGGCAACACGATGATCTATGTCACCCATGACCAGGTCGAGGCGATGACCATGGCCGACAAGATCGCCGTGCTGCGGCTCGGTGAGGTGGAACAGTTCGGCGCTCCGCTCGACCTTTACAACCGGCCGCGAAACCTGTTCGTCGCGGGTTTCATCGGCTCGCCCAAGATGAATTTCCTTACCGGTCGGGTCGAGGAAGGCAACCGGGGGATCCTTGTTTTGTCCACTGGAGAACGCGTGGCGATTCCAGAGGAGGGGTTCGAGCACCGGCCAGGCCAGGACATCACGCTCGGCATCCGTCCGACGGACGTACGGCCAGCCGACGACGGAACAGTCCGGATCGAAGTACGGACCGTCGAGCAGCTCGGCGGCGAATCCTATATCTATGGCGAGGCCAGTGACGGGACCAGACTAACCGTTCACAGCCCGGGTCAGACAGAGGTGCAGCCGGGTGAGGGCATCTCGCTCGCACTCACGCCCGCCCGGATCCATCTCTTCGACACACAAGGCGGGCTCAGCCTGCGCGCGGAATAAGACCTCGCCAAGAGGCCTTCGGGAAAGGACGACAGATGAAGCAGACCTGGCGGTGGTTCGGACCTGCCGACGAGATTTCGATTGCCGAAATCCGTCAAACCGGAGCCGAGGGGATCGTGTCGGCGCTGCATCACGTGATGCCAGGTGAGGTTTGGACGCCCGAGGAAATTGCCCTCCGGCAAGATCAGGTCGCGCAACCGAAGGGCGTACCCTCGGGACTCGCCTGGGATGTCGTCGAAAGCTTACCGGTCTCGGAGGCAATCAAGACTCAGACCGGCCCGTTCAAAGCGCATCTTGACGCCTATCGGCAGAGTCTGCGCAACCTCGCAGCCGCGGGGATTTCCACGGTCTGCTACAATTTCATGCCCGTGCTCGACTGGACACGGACCGAGCTTGCGGCACCCATGCCCAATGGCGGGCGCGCGATGCGCTTCGGCCTTGTGCAGTTCTGCGCTTTCGACCGTTTCATCCTCGACCGGCCAGGCGCAGCGGACGACTATCCCGAGGCCCTCCTGGCCGAGGCCGAGGCGGCATTCGCCAGTATGACCGACGCCGACCGCACTCAACTGGCCGATAACATCGTAGCCGGATTGCCGGGGGCCAACGATGCCTGGACGCTGGAGGAGGTGCGCGGCCATCTGAGTACCTATGACGGGATCGACGCCGACCGGCTGCGCCGCCACCTGGTGGATTTCCTGTCAGAAGTCGTACCGCTTGCCGAAGAGCTGGGAATCCGGCTCTGCTGTCATCCCGACGATCCGCCGTTTCCGCTGCTGGGGCTTCCGCGCGTCATGTCGAGCGAGGACGATTATGCCCACATCATGGAGGCCGTCGATAGCCCTGCCAGCGGCATTACCTTCTGCACGGGGTCACTGGGCGTAGCCAAGGATTTCGATCCCGCGCGCTTTGTGACCCGACTGGGTGCGCGCATTCATTTCGTTCATTTGCGCAACACCCGGCGGGTCGGAGAGGGGATTAGCGGGCGGCATAGCTTTTATGAATCCGAGCATCTGGACGGCGACACCGATATGGTTGCCACCATCCGCGCGTTGCTGGCTGAAGAGACCCGACGCAAAACGGAAGGTCGCGCCGACTGGAAGATCCCGATGCGACCCGACCACGGCCAGTCGTTGCTTTCCGACCTCGAACGCCCAGTGATGCCAGGCTATCCTCTTGTTGGCCGATTGCGAGGTCTTGCCGAACTGCGCGGCATCATGGCAGCGCTCAGCGCCTGAGGAGCGGTGGTAGCCGGAGGATGAGATGTTCCATCCATCCTGCCGCATATATTTCGCATAATATATATTATGGAACTTTTGTGGCTGCCGGAAATTGCAAGCCGCCACATATACGCCGCACTCGAAGCCTAGCCGTTTCAGAGACGCTTTGAAGCTAAGCGTCTACAATATCGAGTAAATTTTAGGAACTTACCTATGAAACGGCGTCATTTTATCAAAACACTGGCGGTTGCCGGCATCTGTCCAATTTGCGCCCAGGCCGCACGGGCCTCCGAAGGCGTGCATTGGTCGTATGGCGGCGACACCGGCCCTGAGCACTGGGGCGATCTGGACGAATCGTATGCAACGTGTGCGACCGGCACCCAGGAATCGCCGATCAACATCACAGGCGCGATCGATGCCGACATTCCCCAGATCGCGATCGATTGGAAGACCGGTGGCACGATGGTCAACAACGGCCATACGATCGTGATCAACACGCCGGATGGAAGCACGCTCACACGCGGTAATAAAGTCTACGATCTGCTTCAGTATCATTTCCACGCTCCGAGCGAGCACCTCGTCGATGGCCAGGCCTATCCGATGGAAGCTCATTTCGTGCATAAGGATCGTGGAACGGGCGACCTGGGCGTTTTGGGCGTATTCTTGAAACCCGGCGAAACAAACACGGCCTTCGCCAGCCTTGCAGCGGCATTTCCCTCCGAGGCCGGCGCACAAGCCGATGTTGACATGGTCGATCCGAACGGTCTGCTGCCGGCAACGCTGCGCTACTGGAATTACGAAGGGTCGCTGACAACGCCTCCCTGCAGCGAAATCGTCACCTGGATGGTCGCAACGGACCCGCTGGAGGTGGCCGCGGGCGATATCGAGCGCTTTACGGCAATCTATTCGGGTAACGCCCGGCCGGTGCTCGATACCAACCGCCGCTTCGTCCTGATTTCTTCATAACGCACGTTTCCCTGACTGCCGCCGCCGCGCCATTTGCGCCGGCGGCACGCCTTTTCAGGACGACGGCTTCATTCTTGCGCGGCCGGAACAGCCTCGCCCCTGCCGATAGCGAGCCACGCCACCAGGGCGCTGGCCAGCGCCATAATCGAGGCGGCGATCATCACCCAACGGTACGATGCCATCAGCACCTCAGCGGGAAGATTGGCGAGGTCCGACCCGCCAAAAGCGAACCCCAATGCCGCCACGGCGACAAGCCCGCCAATCCTGGCTGCGGCATTATTGATCCCGGACGCCGTGCCGCCTGCGTCGTCCGGAGCCGCGTCGAACACGGTGGTCGTGAGCGGCGCAACCGTAATAGTCATGCCGATCCCGATAACGACGATGCCCGGGAAAAATCCGATCAAATACCAGCCGGTCTCGACCAAAGCCGCCAGCACCAGATAGCCAACACCCGTCAGAGCCGGCCCTATGATCAGCATCGGTCGAACACCCACGCGCTTGGATACCGCACCCGACCAGCGGGAGCCTGCGCCCAGTAGAATGGAAAACGGCAACATCGCCGCACCGGCAGCCGCCGCGCTATAGTCATGCGCATAGATCAGTACGAACGGCAGCAGGAAGAGCGAGCCCGACAGCGACGCATAAAGCACCAACGTCAATCCGTTCGCGCCGGAAAAATCCCTGTTGTCGAAAAGCGACATCGGCACCATGGGCGAATCCGAGCGCAGCTCAACGAAGATAAAGGCAATGCCGAACGGCACCGAAAGCGCAATCGCTGCCAATCCGGGCGTTGTATTCCCCTCCCCGGCGGTAATCAGCCCGTAGCACAAAAGCCCCAACGCGACGACCGTCAGGCCGGTCCCCGTTAGATCGAGCGACTGGTATTCGCGCTGGCTCGGATTGCTCACGATTCGCCAACCCATATAAAGCGCTGCCGCAGCGATTGGCACGTTGATCATGAAGATCGCGCGCCATCCTACCGTATCGACCAGCCAACCGCCGAGCGGCGGCCCGAGCGCCGTCGTCAGGGCACCCGCTGCTGCCCATGTACCGATGGCTTTGCCCCGGTCTTCGCCGGTATAGGCCGATCCGATAAGCGCAAGACTCGCCGGTATGAGCAACGCGGCAGCCGTGCCCTGGATAAAACGTGCGATGATCAACTCGATCGGGCCCGGCGCAATCGCGCACCCCACCGAGGCGACCGCAAATCCGATAAGCCCAAAAAGGAAAACACGCCGCTGCCCGAAGCGGTCGCCCGCAGTGCCGCCCAGGAGAATGAGACTCCCCAGCATCAGCATATAGCCGTTGACAACCCATTGCGCGGTTGCAAGTCCGGTTTCGAGATCGCGCTGAATGACCGGCAGCGCGACGTTGACCACCGATCCATCGATAAAGCCGAGACTTGAGCCCAAAATCGTTGCCGGCAAGACCCACCGGGTATCGCGGCCTGTTGGCTCTATGGCATCCGGCGCTTCGCAAGGCGGATGCTGGGGGCCGACCATTTCTGACCTCGCGACGGCTGATGTGCACGCGAACGAACGGTGGCACATCGACACGTCGAACGCCACCCCAGATGTCTGTCAATCCGCGCCCGAGCGCACGTCGATGCTCATTCCGTCATACGCCGGGCATACATGTGTGGGCGTCTCGCCATCGACAACGGCGTAGTCCATATCGACATGCAAATTGGTCAAAACAGCGCGCCTCGGATTGTACTCGGCGATCAGCGCGAGCGACTGCTCAAGACTGAGATGGCTCGGATGCGGCGTATAGCGCAAGGCATCGACCACCCAGGTGTCAAGTCCCTGAACAGCCCATTGCGAGGCCAAGGGAATTCCTGAAACATCGCAGGAATACGCAAAATCGCCAATGCGAAACCCGAGCGAGGTGATGTTGCCGTGTTCCTGCTCAAATGCCGTTACCGTAATGCGTCCCCCTGCCCCTTCGATTTCGACGGTTTCACCGGCGGCAATGGAATTCGCATTGAGAATGGGCGGATACGGACTGTCCTGAGGAGCCGTGAAGCAATAGCCGAACGCCTCTCGCAACCGCAGTTCGGTCGAAACACTCATATAGACATCGACACGGCGCTTGGCATTGAGCGCCAGAACGCGCAGATCATCGATCCCGTGCGTATGGTCGGCATGTTCGTGCGTGTAAAAGACACCGTCGACCTCGTCGACTTCAGCATCCAAAAGCTGCTCGCGCAAATCGCATCCGGTATCGATAAGAATGCGCGTCTTGCCCCGCATATCCCTGTGCGTGCCCGTGACCAGAAGCGAACACCGTCTGCGCCGATTTTTCGGATTGGCCGGGTCACACGCGCCCCAGATATTGCCGACGCGTGGCACGCCGCCCGACGACCCGCAGCCCAATATCGTCGCTACAATGCGGTCCGCGTTCGGTACGCTCATCGTCAGGACAGCTGCACTTTATTGAAAAGACGCAAGAAATTGGCTGTCGACTGCTCGGAAACCGCCTGCAGCGTCGTCCCACGCAGTTCCGCGACCTTCTCGGCCGTATGCCGCACATATCCCGGCTCGTTGGTCTTGCCCCGGTGAGGGATCGGCGCCAGATACGGCGCGTCGGTCTCGACAAGAAATCGGTCTTCCGGCACGAACCTGGCGACATCCTGAATTTCGGCGGCGTTCTTGAACGTCACGATGCCAGAGAACGATACGTACCCCCCAAGAGCGAGCCCACGCCGCGCCAGTTCCGCACCGGACGAAAAGCAATGCAGAACGAAGGGAAAAGGTCCCTTCCCCGTCTCCTCTTCAAGGATCGCGATCATGTCGTCATCGGCCGACCGCGCATGGATGACCAGAGGCAAACCTGTTTCCCGGCTCGCCGCGATATGATTGCGGAAGCCTTCCGCCTGCGCCGCGCGTGGCGACGAGTCGTAGTGGTAGTCGAGCCCTGCCTCACCAATAGCGACGCATTTAGGATGAGACGATAAAGACACGATATCCTCGATGCTTACGTCTAGTTCCTCATGTGAATTATGCGGATGAGTGCCGACCGAGCACCAGATATTATCATGTATTTCTGCAATCGCCCTGATCGCGTTGAAGCGCTTGATCCGCGTCGAAATCGTGACCATCGCCCCAACGCCATTCTCCTTGGCGCGTGCCAGAACGCCGTCGAGATCGGCGGAGAGGACGTCAAAATCGAGATGGCAATGGCTGTCGACCAGCATTATTCCGCTGCTCCGCTGTCAGTCTCGACATAGCGCGGGAACACGCCCTGCGGCGCTGGAAGGTCCCTGCCCGGCTGCAGCCGTCCCGCGGTGCCGAGCGACGCGAAGTCGCGGGCGTCTTCGTCCAGCCCCAGTTGATCGAGCAGTTTCGCACCCGATTTCGGCATCACCGACTGCACCATGATGCCGACCTGCCGCACGACCTCAATGGTGACGTAGAGCACTGTCGCCATGCGCGCGGGATCGGTCTTGCGCAGCGCCCAAGGCTCTTGGCCCGCGAAATAACGGTTGGCGTCGGCCACGACCTGCCAGACCGTCGCGAGCATGGAGTGGATGGCTTGAACGTCCATCGCCTCGCGCGCAGCTTCGAGCATGGCGTCCGCAGCGCTGAGGATCGCCTCGTCCTCGGCAGTCAGTTCACCGGGCTGAGGCACCTTGGCCTCGCAATGCTTGGCAACCATAGAAAGCGAACGCTGGGCAAGGTTGCCCAGATCGTTGGCAAGATCGGCGTTGATCCGGTTGACGATCGCCTCGTGGCTGTATGAGCCGTCCTGGCCGAACGAAACCTCACGCAGGAAGTAATACCGCATCGCATCGACGCCGTAGCGCTGCGCCAGTTCGAACGGATCGACGACGTTGCCAACCGATTTCGACATCTTTTCGCCGCGGTTGAAGAGAAATCCGTGCGCGAAGACGCGCTTAGGCAGATCAATGCCAGCCGACATAAGAAAAGCTGGCCAATAGACCGCGTGAAAGCGAATGATGTCCTTGCCGATGAGATGCACGTCGGCTGGCCAATAATGCCAGCGCGGGTTGCTCTCGTCCGGAAAACCCGCCGCCGTGATGTAATTGGTGAGCGCGTCGACCCACACATACATGACATGCTTGGGATCATCCGGCACCTTGATGCCCCAGTCGAAAGTCGTGCGTGAGATCGAAAGATCGCGCAGGCCCGACCTGACGAAGCTCATCACCTCGTTGCGACGCTCCGCCGGTGCGATGAATTCCGGATGGGTTTCGTAATATTCGAGCAGCTTGTCACCATAGGCTGACAGCTTGAAGAAGTAGCTTTCCTCCTCGACCCATTCGACCGGTGAGCCCAAAGGCTCGCGCCGCACACCGTCCTCACCGACAGAGGTTTCCTTCTCATCGAAGAAGCCTTCCTGGCGCACTGAATACCAGCCGGAATATGTGTCGAGATAGATGTCCCCGTTAGCCGCCATCCGCTCCCAGATGGCTTCGGATGCCCTGTGGTGCCGCGGTTCGGTAGTGCGGATGTAATCGTCGTAGGAAATCTCCAGCGCATCCCACAGGTCGCGGAACACCTGGGAGTTTCGGGTCGCAAGCTCGATGGGCGCAATGCCTTGCTTTTCCGCCGTTTGCTGCATCTTCTGGCCGTGCTCGTCCGTGCCGGTCAGAAAGAACACGTCCTTGCCATCGAGCCGGTGGAACCGGGCGATAGTATCCGTCGCCATCGCGGTATAGGCGTGCCCGATATGCGGGACGCCGTTGGGATAGAAGATCGGCGTGGTAATATAAAAACTGGGCTTGCTCATCGCCTGAAATCAGCTGACTGGAATGGTCTTGCGCGCGTGGTCGCGGATAAGATCGAAGACCGCGACCAATGTCTGTCGCCGGTCGAGATTGTAGATATCGGCATCGGCGAACAGGGCGTTGGCCTTGTCCCACAGCGCGTTAGCCGATGCAAGGTGGAAACGCGCGCCTGCGCGGGCGGCGTTTTCGGCTTGCGCCGCGATCCAATCGCGTACCATGTCCTGAGCAAAGGCCAGCTCCGCGCCCTTGGCTGCCGCTAGCGCTTCCGCGATCGTCAATTGGGCTCTGGTGGGCTGATGCGCTGGCGCGGCAAGCCAGGTGACGAGGGCATCGAGCACGTCACCTTCTGCAAGCATCAGCGTTTCGAAGGCCCGCCGGGGCCGCCCCTTGGCCAACTCGGTTGCCCGCGCCACGTCGCTATCAGGGAGCTCGGGCCGGGCCCGACGGAGAACCGTCGCGACGTCGTTGTCCGAAAGCCGCCGCAACCCCAGCGTCTGGCATCGCGACCTGATCGTCGGCAGCAACCCTCCAGGCCGGTGAGAAATGACGATGAACACTGTTTGCGCAGGAGGCTCCTCAAGCGTCTTCAAAAGCGCGTTTGCCGAGGAGACGTTACAATCGTCGACGCTGTCGATGACGCAGATTCGATAGCCCGACCGTCCCCGTGTTTGATGCAGGGCGTCACGCGCCGCACGCACGTCATCGACCCGGATTGCCGTATAGAACCGCTCCGCATTGGAGGGATCGCGGGCTTTTCGCAAAACCGAAAGGTTCGGATGCGACATCGCTGAAACCTGCGCCGCGACTCGATCGAATGGCTCGTCTCCGCTTCGGGCCAGAACCATCCGCACCACAGTGAACGCAAACGTCGCCTTGCCGACCCCCCGCGGTCCGTGCAACAGGACCGCTGAAGGCATGCGCCCAGCATCGAATGCCGCCTCGAGCCCGGCAAACGCATCCGCATGCCCTACAAGTTCCTGCATCTCGGGCGGTGCTACGTTCTCAATGCCATCGGCCTCGCGGCGTTCAAAACTCACGCCTCCCGCCTCCCGTGCGAAATTTCCGGAAACCGGCTGGTCACGATCAGCCAGATTGCCTCCTCGAGATCGTCCGGATCTTGGTTCGCCGAGAGCACGACGCATCGTTCCCGATTGGCGTCGGCGATCTCTAAAAAGCTCGCTCGTAACCTACGATGGAAATCGAGATCTTCCTTTTCGAACCGGTCTGCAAGTGCGGGCATACCATCCTCGATAGCCCGTTGCCGCACACGCGCAAATGCCAGTTCGGGGTCCATATCCAGAACGATCGTCAGATCCGGCACGTGCCCTTCAAGCGCCAGATCCTCAAGCGCGTCGATGAGCTTCTCATCGACGCCCCCCGCCGATCCTTGATAGGCACGCGTTGAATCTGCGAACCGGTCGCATATCACCCACTTTCCGGCCTTGAGCGATGGTCCGATGAGAGACGTCACGTGATCGTGCCGCGCCGCCGCAAAAAGCACAGCTTCGGCGCCAGCACCCCAACTCTCGGGTTTACCCTGCAGAATGAAAGAGCGGATCGCCTCGGCCTTAGGCGTCCCGCCGGGTTCACGCGTACGGACCGAACTGATTGCCATTTCGGAAAGCCGAGCCGCGAGCCGCTTGACTTGGGTGGACTTGCCAACGCCCTCCCCGCCCTCGAACGTCACAAAGCGCGCTGATGTCATGTTAGGGCCCGTTCGCTGCGGTTGTGGGCGTCAAAGCCACCCGAAGATCAATTCGAAAAGCGCGTCCGTCGCACGACGCGTTAGGCCGCCCTCCTCGACGGATTCGGCAGCGTAGAGCGGCGCCATCTGGATGATTTGGTCATTGCAGAGTATGCGCAGTTGCGCAAGCCTCTGCCCTTGGTTGACCGGTGGCAGGATCGGCGCTTGATACGCTATCTCCGCGGACAAGCATCGCCGGTTGCCCCGCGGCAGGTAAATGTCGATCGCCCCTTCACCGACGAGTCCAACCTCGGCAATATTTCCGCCGTATACCTTCGCCTGGCCAACGATAGCCCCTTCTGCGAAAGCTGGAATGCGCTCGAAGCTCCGCGCGCCCCACGTCATGAATTTGCGCGCTTCCTCGGTCCGGGCGCTCGAACTCTCAAGCCCGTGCAGCACCCCTACGAGTCGCCGTCCACCCTCCTCGGTCGAAACCACGATCCCATAGCCCGCTGCCTCGGTATGCCCGGTCTTCAGTCCGTCAATCCCGATCCCCATGCCCAAAAGGTTGTTCCGGTTCGATTGCGCAATCCCGTTCCATTCGAAGCTCTCAACCGAAAAGACGGGATAGTAATCTGGAAACTCACGAATGATATACCGCGCGAGTTGAGCAAGATCGCGCGCGGTTACATACATGTCTTCGTCCGGCAAACCGCTCGGATTGGTAAAATGCGAATTCTCAAGCCCGATATCGAGGGCAAACTCGTTCATGATGCTTGCGAATGCGGCCTCGGAGCCCGCGATGCCTTCCGCCAACGCAATCGCTGCATCATTGCCCGATTGAACGATCACTGAATGCAAAAGGTTATCTACACTCACAGATGACCCCAACTCGGCGAACATCGTCGATCCACCCGAAGGCGCACCGCCCGTCCGCCAAGCATGCTCAGTGATGAAAAACTCGTCATCGAGGTCCAGCGCCCCCCGCTCGACCATATCGAGCACGACTGCAACCGTCATGAGCTTGGCCATGCTGGCCGGAGCGATCTGCGCATCCGCGTTCTTCTGGAACAGGACGGCTCCCGACTCATAGTCCATGAGGATCGCGTACGGCGCCTGCGTATCGAAATCGACCTGCGCCCGCGCCGCGCCGGTCAAAAGAAACAGAAAGAAAAAGAGACCGGGAAGCCCCCACCCCAATACGCGCATAATACTTCCGACGCGTCAGGCGCGCCCTCCTTTTTCTGCCTCCGCGCACGAAAATGACGCCGTGCGTTCAGCCTCGAAGGCAAGAATGGAAGTATTTAATACAAAACCGTCGCGTTCAAGCCAAGTTCCGCAGCAAGCCCGGTCACATCCTCGATAGCCACACCTTCGCGAAGATGGCTCAACGTGAGCTGGCGCGTCACGGCGTCGCCGAGCGCAACGTCCGTCTGATCGACAGCGCCATAGAGCGCGAAGGCCTGGGCGATCTCGCCGGCCCGCGTGAGATCCTCGAAATTGCCCAGCGTGATCTGCACGGGCGTGCCCGTCGGCTCAGACACTGCCATCGTATCGGCACCCTCGGCCATGGCACTATACCCGAGAACCTGGAACGGAATATCGCTTGGAACCGGTGCCGCGGCCCCGGAAATCGCGTCAAGCGCCGTTCCTGTCCCGGCCTGCCCCACTTGTGTTTGCTGATAGGCGACTTGCACGGTCGGGTCTTCAATGGGCGTGATCTGATTGATCGAAGCCACGAGGAACCTGGTGTCGTCCCCCTCGAGCGGCGCAGGTCCGACATATTGCACGCGGACATCGGCAACGCCGTCATTGATGAACCCCAGCACTTCCGCCGTCCGCCGCGACAGGTCGATCACGCGGTTATGCGCAAACGGTCCCCGGTCGTTAACGCGCACAAGCGTGGATACGCCGTTCGCCAGGTTTGTCACCCGAACGTAGGACGGAAGCGGTAGCGTCGGATGGGCCGCGGAAAGATGATACTGATCGAAAACCTCACCATTGGCCGTCAGCCGACCGTGAAAGGCGGGGCCATACCACGACGCTTGGCCGGTCACGTCGAGATCAGGCTGTTCGTGTGGCTCATACCAGCGCCCGGCAACCTTGTACGGCTTTCCGATCTGATAGCGCCCGCCACCCTTCGGCACATTGCTCGAAGACGTCAAACGTGGCGACGCGTTCACACCCATCGCGCTTTCAGAAAATTTCGACCCGCTGAATATGTCTGCCACCGAGCCGCATCCGGCAAGTAAGGCGCCTGCAGCCATAAACGAAACAAACGCCACTGCAGTCCGGCGCTTGCGCGCGCCACTCGTGCTCACAATCATACAAAAGCTTCCGTCGGAAATACGCGATACGGCTAGCCCGCAGCCGTTTACAAAAATCACAGCTTTGTGTGCAGAGTATTAACAACTGCGTCCGTAATAAGGCGTATTCGCTTAAATTGCGCCGATAGTGTCGAGCGCCGCGCGTACGGCCTTGGCCAACTCCAAGGCGCCGAGCGTATCCCCGTGAACGCAAATCGACTCCGCCGACGACTTGAGCACCGCTCCATCCATCGCAACAATTTCTCCCCGAGCCGCCAATCGCACGCATCGCTCGACGACAGCCTCGGGATCAGTCAGAACACTGCCTTCGATCTCCCGCGACGCCAGAAGTCCATTCTCATCGTATGCCCGGTCTGCGTACGCCTCAATGATAATGGGGATATCCAGAGCCAAGGCTGCGCGATGCACCCCGGAGCGCTCCAGCGCCATCACCGCCATCCCCGGATAGTGAGCATTCACGTCCGCGAAGACGACTCTTGCCAGCGCATCGTCCTCGGCTGCCATATTGGCCAAGGCCCCATGCAGTTTGACATAGGCAACTGGCACATCCTCCTCATCGGCAACCTTCAAAAGTCGTCCGACCTGCTCCCGCACCTGCTTTTTGATCGCACCGACTGGCAGCGCCAACCGTCTGCGGCCGAAATGCTCGGGGTCGGCAAAGCCCGGATGTGCGCCCACGCGCACGCCACGTGCCTTGGCGGCACGCAGTGTTTCGCGCATCGTCGTTTCGTCTCCGGCATGCCCCCCGCATGCAATCGATGCACTGGTGACGACCTGCAGCAATGCAATATCGCCGGGCATCCCTTCGCCCATATCGGCATTGAGATCGATCAACCTCGCCTCCGTTCAATTAATGTTCTACGCGCATGTTCGGCAGTAATGCTCTGAAACAAAAATGATGTTCCAGGCCTCATCTGCGCAAATCTGTCGAGGTCCGCGCCGATGATCGTTCCGATACGCGGATATCCGCCTGTCGGCTGATGGTCCCGCATCAGAACGACCGGAGTGCCGTCACCCAAGATCTGAATGTCGCCTGCAACGACCGCATCGGAAACCAGAGTCAGGATATGCCGGCCGGCGAATACTGCATCGATATCCCTGAGCCTGACGCCCATACGGTCCATGCTGGCGGTCACGGCAAATCGGCTCGTGAGGAATCTCTGCCGCACCGGTTCTGGAAAAAGCTCCGCGTGAAGCCCCCAGACGATACGTATCGGGCCGGTATCGCCTTCAGAGCTGGCGGGAACCGGTACTGGCGAACACTCCGTCAGCGGCGCCAGTGCAATCCGGTCGCCGGGCACAAGCCCCCTGCCCTTGAACCCGCCAAGGCCGACTGCCGCGTTTGTCGCACGACTGCCTAGAACCAGCGGCACCCCAATTTCCCGATCGAACCGTATATAGCCGTAGTTCCCGGCAGGTCCGGCACTGATGTCTATTATATCGCCGTCTTCGGCAACGATGGCCCCGGGCCAATCCAGCGGCATCCCGTTTCGGGTCGCCGAGAAAACGCCACCAGCAAATCCGATATGCACCGGGCCATCCTCAACACGAAACGCAACACCCATGCTCCCGCACTCGATTGCCGCCCCGCACTTATCGACTGTTTCGGTTTCTGCCCGTATGAAGCCGCTACGGTCCATCGGTCCCGACGCGCTGATCCCATGCGCCAGCATTCCGGGCCGTCCCATATCCTGAATGGTCGTCAACGGCCCCGCTCTTTCGATGACAACTGCAGTCATGGCATGGCCTCGAACGACACAATGTCGCCTGGGCGTAGGTGGGTCGGCGGAACGGCAGCGGGATCAAAATTACGGAAATCCGTATGCCCGATCACATGCCATCCGGTCGGAATGGGCGTCGCGGCGATAGCCGTTTGCCCTGCGGCGAACAAGACGCTTCCCGCACTTACGGATGTCCGGACCTCCGAGCGCCGGGGAAGATGCAGCCTCTCGTCATGCATGCCGCAATACACGAAACCGGGCGCGAAGCCGGTCGCCAGAACGTGCAGAGGTGTAGCGTTATGCGCGTCAATGAAGGCCTCAACACTCATGCCCACCCCCTCGGCGACCGCGTCGAGATCGGGCCCATCAGGACCGCCGAACCGAATGCTGACGCGGTGATGTTTCGGCACGCCGGTCTCTGGAAAATCGAGCGAAGTTAGCAGACGGACCTCCCCCGCTACGGCATCGAAGCGCGTCGCGGCGGGGTCGAACCGCACCAATACCGATACGAGGTTAGGCACGACTTCAAGGACGCCGGGCACATCCCGTGTCGCCAAAAGCCGCGCCATCGCGATCGCCACTCTGTTTGCATGAGGATCGAAGCGGTCAGCATATTTGATGACGAGTGCACTCTCCCCGAGCGGTACCAGCAAGGGGGTAAGCGGTGGGTCTGATGTCGCAGCACTCACTTTGAAAGGCCCCAGACGTCTACTGCCCATGCCGTACCCCGCCACCCTTGCAATGACAACCCAAACCCGGCACGCTGTCTAGCGCCTGTGATCAGCTATAGACAGGGTCGGACTGTAACCCGCCCCCTCTATCTATAGCCGATCACAGGCCCTGGTGAGCGAAGAGGTGAGTATAATGAGCAATCTGCGCCTTATAATGATCGCCGGGGGCCTATTGCTGGCCGTACTCCTTTTGCTCGGCGCCGGACTTTCAGCCACTGAATTCGGGCTGGTCATGCTGGGTGGCGCGCTGGTCGTGGCTGTAGTGATGTTCATCCTCACGCGCCGCCAGCGCAGCCGACGAATACGGGAGCGCGATCGCTCCAACCGCATACCGCCCAAGCTTTGAACGTGTTGTGGACAAAACGCTTTGATTAAAATCGCAATCCCGGCGTTTGCTGCCCGTTGGTCCGCCTGCAGGCACACTGGGGGGCATGAGAGTAGAGCGGGAAACATTGCAAGGACGCGAAGTGCTTTGCGGTCAGGCGGAGGCTGTGTTCAATAGCCTCTGGCGAACGCAGAGCCTGCCTGTGCCGCTATGCCTTTCGATCGAAGAGCTGCTCGAAACCGCTTGGGAAATCGCCTATCACAAGCCCAGCGTATCCGCCCACTCGAACGTGATTTCGCTGGCAACCTATCGCGCAGAGGCGCGCCGCGACGATTGTCCTTCGATGTGAGCATGCGCATGCGGCGTGAGCCATCCGGTATAGCGCACGATCAGCCCGATCAGCGGTAGCGATACCGATACGTCGAACCGAAAACGCCCTCCCTCCTGCCATTCGCGCGCATAGCTCCTTGGCGCCAATAGCATCGGCATCGGAATACCCAGCCAACTCCATCCACGCATCTGCATTTCAAGACTTGCCGGGTCGGCCACCAACGCAAACCGAAACCGGAGGGGTCCGAACCGTTCGACGAGTTGACCATCCCGCTCGCTGAGATAACTTCTGAGCCTGTGACGCCCAAATTCGCGCGTCCAGGTCTCGACGCCATTTCTCTCCGAAAAAGCGACATGAAGCGCATGCTTGCCCGCAGGCGGAAATCCCATGACACGCGCAATGAGACCGGCCGCAGGGCTTCGGCCGCGCTCTACATACGCCTCACCGGCCGCCCCGCCATCGGCACAAATATCATGCAATTCGCGAACGGCGTCCGGTAGTCTTGCAAAGCGCGCAGACAGAATGCGCCCGTAAAGCGGTTGGGGCAGTTCGGCTTCAGCGATGTCGTGATCAATCGACAGTGATGTAAATACGGGCTCGAAGTCCCTCAGCGCGAGCAAGCGTCCTGCATCATATGCGCCGGCGGGAAGCTTTCCAGCTACGAGCACTTCGGTGAGGATCGCTGCGGCAAGTGTGGGGATTTCCGGTCCGTCGCCATTGTCGGCAAGCAAAATCCAACTACGTTCGATGCGCCGCCCCGCGATCGTACCTTTCAAGGTGACACGCATTCCCGAGCGATCGCTACCGAGGAAGCGGGTCAGTCTCTGTAACGGTGGAATCAGAGGGGCAAGCTTCTCGAGCGAAGCGATCCTCAGCCAGCGTACGGGCCAGCTGATCAGCCATAGACCAAGCGTTTGAAGGGAAATGTCCGTTCCCGCACGAAAGGTGACCGCCGGGCGTCCGGGGAGCATATCAGGCATAAGCTCGTTATCGGGCACATCGGCCAAAGCGAACCAACGGGCCGGAAGCGGTGGTTTTCCTGGGATCCTGAAGCTATCGCGCCTGAGCTCCTGCCAGCCCCAACCCTGCGTCCACCGCCCGCCGCGCCAAAGCGATATCGGCTTGCCGACATAGCTCAGGATTGCAGCCGCGACGGAAACGCCACTCGTGGCACGATTCGATGCACTGATTGCCATCTCCACCGAGCGAACTGTATCCATTCCCTCGGCGAGGTGTCGCGCAACCGCGCCCGAAAGGGCCGGCACGCTCGACGCTCCGGAAATGATCGGTACGTTTCCAGCGCGCGCAGCCTCATTCAAGGTACCGATATTGACAACGAACCCACGCGCATCCGCTAGGTCGATATAGGGCACTGACGCCTTCGCACACGCAAGTGCAACCTGATAGCCGCTTCCTTGAAACGGCCCGGCAGCATCAATCAGCAGATCCGGGCGATGATCTGCAAGCACCCTGCCGATGTCCCCATCGCGATCCGCAACGATAGGCGTTGTTCCGACAACACTTGCACAGAAGGCTGCGGCTTTCTCGGCATTGCGACCGGCTACCAGAACGCTGTGGCCGTGTCCGACCAACCGATGTGTCAGCCGCGCACCAAAACCGCCATAACCGCCGAGGACGAGAATAAGGCTCAGAGGACTCGCCCCGCTTGATCGGCGCGCGGCACCCAGCAGGTCTCGCGGCGTCCGAACAGGCGATAGCGGTTGCGTGCCACCAAACGATAGATCGCATCGCGCACCACCCTGGGCACGACCCGGAAGATGCTCATCGCCCGCCAGGGCCAGCCGAGTTCAGCATAGATAGCAAGCACGGCGTCGCTGTTGCGTAGCGCGCTGTCGCCGTCGACTACCACCATCGTCTCAGGATCGCTGGGATCAATGCCGAGCTTCCTGTAGAGCTTCGCCCCGACCTCACCCTGCATCGAAGCGAGGTAGAAATGCCCTGCCTTGTCATGCTTGAGCACGAAGTGCGCGTTCGCCGAACACAGAACGCATTGCGCATCGAAAACAATTATCGGACGTTCGGTCAGCTCCACACGACCATCCTTCCAAGCGGCGAAATGGCGGAGGGAGTGGGATTCGAACCCACGAGACGGTCACCCGCCTGCCGGTTTTCAAGACCGGTGCCTTCAACCACTCGGCCATCCCTCCTAAAGAACCGCATCGCGTTCCTGCGAGCCGTTTACCCCGTGACTTGGGCCCTGTCCAGCGCTCGCCGTCTACGGCAGCAAAATCGTCGAGCCGACCGTTTTGCGCCCCTCAAGCGCGCGATGCGCGTCGGCGGCCTCCGAAAGCCGGAAGGTTTGCCCGATATGGGGCTTGATCGCCTTGGATTCGACGGCGGCGAACAAGGCCTTGGCGCCTGCCAAAAGCGCGTTGCGTTCCGCATAGTAGTGCGCGCCCGTGGGACGCGTGAGAAATAGCGACCCCTTGCGCGCCAGAATGCCTAGATCCGGTATGGAGACCGGTCCCGTTGCGTTCCCGTAGCTCACCATGAGACCCATCGGCCGTAAGCAATCGAGCGATCCCTCGAACGTCGCCTGCCCGACGCCGTCATAGACCACATCCACGCCCTTGCCGCCGGTCAATTCGCGGACGCGCTCGGGGAAATTTTCCTCGGCGTAGTTGATGACCTCGTCACAGCCATTGGCTTTGGCCAAGGCGGCCTTTTCGGCCGATCCCGCCGTCCCGATGACCCGCGCACCGATGGAATGCGCCCATTGGCAAGCGATCAACCCCATTCCACCCGCAGCGGCATGAAAAAGGATCGTTTCCCCTGCGCGCACCGGCCACGTCAGAAACAGAAGGTAATACGCCGTCAGCCCCTTGAGCGCGATTGCGGCACCGGTCTCGTAGTCTATCGAATCGGGCAGATGCAGTGCTCGCATTGCCGGAAGGTTTCGCTCTTCGGCATATGCCCCGATTGCCCCCTGATAGACCACGCGGTCGCCGCGCTTGAACCCGGTCACCCCCGGCCCCACGGCCACGACCTCCCCGGCGCCTTCCGAACCCGGAATCAACGGCAACGGATTCGGATATAGTCCGGTACGGTGATAGGTATCGATGAAGTTGACGCCGATCGCGGTATGCCGGATGCGCAGTTCGCCGGAACCCGGCTCGGCGATATCGAAGTCCCGGTAATCCATGACGTCCGGACCACCGAAAGTGTCGATGACGATAGCTTTCATGATTTGGGCAGTCCTTTCGGCGGCGGGAATTCCGAATAAACGCTTGTAAGACGCCGAAGCGCCCAACGCCGGACATTGGCATAGCCTGACCGCAAAGAACAAGGCCCCCGCAAGCGTTACGACCGCACTCGACAATTCGACGCATGGCGTCCCCCACGCTTGCGGCCCGCCTCACGAGAGCCTATGTCTTTTCCAGGCCAACCGATCGGGAAAATCGCGATGGACAGCCAGTATGATATCGCCGTGATAGGTGGTGGCCTCGTCGGAAAAGCTGCGGCCTTCGCCGCCGCACAGGCCGGATTTTCGGTCGTTCACATCGCTCCGGCTACGCCGCCCGACCGCCGCACCTCGGCGCTGATGGGGCCCAGCGTAGAGCTCATGCAAAAGGTTGGGCTGGTGCCCGATCCGTCAGCGATCGGCGTACCGCTCTCCCGGATTCGCATCATCGACGCCACCGATCGCCTCCTGCGCGCGCCCGAAACGCTTTTCGACGCCGCAGAATTCGACCTCGAAGCCTTCGGCTGGAACTTCGCCAATGTCCGTCTGGGCGAAGCCTTCGATTCCGCGACAGCCGATCTCGATGCGCTGGAGATCCGGCAAACCAGCCTCGCAACAGCGGAGCGGACCGGGGATGTCTGGCATCTGACGCTTGCGGACGGTTCCACATGTACAGCCAAACTCCTCGTAGGCGCCGACGGCAGGGACTCTAAGGTCCGCAAACTTGCGGGGATCGGCGTACGCCAGCACGATTTCAAGCAAGCAGCCCTTGTCTGCGATCTCGAGCTCGAACGTCCCGTCGGCGGCTGTTCGGTCGAATTCCACTACCCCGATGGCCCGTTCACCCTCGTTCCCGCCGGTGGCGCCAAGGCCAATCTCGTGTGGATCGACACACCCGAAACGCTCAATGCAGCACGCGCAACCCCGGAGGCGCTTTCCGCCGCCCTGGCGCAAAAGAGCCAGCGTCTCTTCGGCAAATTGACACCGCTTACAGGCGCTCACGTCTTTCCGCTCTCCTCGATCTTCGTGAACAAGGCCGGCAAAGATGCTGCCGTGCTCGTGGGCGAGGCCGCCCATGCTTTCCCCCCAATAGGCGCCCAAGGCCTCAATCTCGGTCTGCGCGACGTTGCCGATCTCCTGCAGGCGCTCGAACTTGCCAACCGCGATGCTTATGGCTGGGCAAGTGCGGCCGCGGACAAATATGCCCATATGCGCGCCGCGGACCTGATGCGTACCGGCACGTTCGTGGACACCTTATTCCGTTCGCTATTATCGGACCATTTGCCCGCACAGGCTCTACGCACCGCGGGTCTGTGGATGCTGAAATCCGTTCCGCCGCTACGAAAGTTCGCCATCGGCTTCGGTATGGGCCGGAGCTGATCCTCAAAACAAAAAAGCGGGCCCAAAAGCCCGCTTTCTTCAATCATGGCTCGCCTGGCCGACCCTATTGGGCAGTACCTTCGGCTGGTGCTTCGCCTTCAGGCGCAGCGCCGTCCCCACCCATCTGCTGGCGCATCTGTTCCGCGCGATCCTGCAGGACCTGCTCGAGCGCATTGGCTGAGGAATTGGCGGAGTTGAGCTCTTCGATCGTCAGCGCGTCCTCGCTATCGTAGACAGCGGTAAACCCGGCGAGATTGATATTGATCGTAATATCCTCGTTACGGCGGTTCTTGGCGGTCAGCTTCAGCGTTGCACCACGCTTGAGGCTTTGGATGTAAGCCTCATTGATTACAAGTTGCGCGGCGCAGGATTGAGGGTCGCAGACCATATAGGGTACGCGCACCGGCTTGCCACCGTCGATCTGCCAAGTGAGCCCGAACGGCAACAGCACGCCCAGCGGCACTGCTGCGACGGCCAACAGCCTGCTTTCCTGGCTCGGATCGTCGCGCAGCAGGAAAGAACCAGTAAAGACCCCGCCACTGGTCACCACCTGGCGCATAATGCACGCCTGACGACCGTCCTCGAGTTCGTCACAAACCTTGAGCCAGTTGTTTTCGGGGTTGCCCGCGGTGTTCTGGCCTTCCTCGACCGTGCCGGCATCGGCATTTTGCGCATAGGCCGGTGCGAAAGATGGCAGGACAAGGCCAACCGCTACGACACCCGCCAGGATTGCTCTTAAAAAGGTCATGGACATCCCTGTTTAATTTGTAAGCGAGGCACAGAACGACCCCGCGAGATTACGCATTTTCACGCCATTCCAGAGCCGGGGAATCGGGCAATAACATGACGCCCGGCTCAATCCAATGGTCAATGCCGTCTCTGTGGCTCTGACGCGTCACTTCTCGCAAGCAAGCGCAGCGAGCCGCGAAAGAATCGCCGCGCTGCCCTTGAGCCGCTGTTCGGCAGTGGGCCAGTTCCGGGCGAACATAATCTTCTGGTCGGGCCGCAATTTGGCGGCCTGCCCTGGATCGGCGATATGCCGCACCAATCCGGCAGGATTTGGGAAAACACCATCACGAAGTGTGATGAGCGCACCCTTCGGCCCGGCATCGACCTTCTCGACATTGGCGGTCCGGCACAACGACTTGACCAGGACGACCTTCAAAAGCCCCTCGACAGCCTCGGGTAATGGTCCGAACCGGTCGATCAGTTCCGCACCGAACCCATCGATTTCCGCCGCTTCCGTCAGGTCACCCAGACGCCTATAGAGCTGCATGCGCACCTGCAGATCGGGTACATAATCCTCCGGGATCATGACTGGCATACCGAGCGAAATTTGCGGCGACCACTGGCCCGCCTGCTCCTCCTCGGTCTCCCCGCTCTTGAGCGAAGCTACCGCCTCCTCCAGCATCGATTGATAGAGCTCGAAGCCGACCTCTCGGATATGGCCTGACTGTTCCTCGCCCAGAAGGTTGCCCGCCCCGCGAATATCGAGATCGTGACTCGCCAGCTGGAAACCGGCACCAAGGGATTCGAGCGACTGGAGCACCTGAAGCCGCCGCTGCGCCTGATCGTTCAATTTTCTGTCAGGTGGCACGGTGAAGATTGCATAGGCCCGGGTTTTGGAACGGCCAATCCGGCCCCGGATCTGGTAAAGCTGCGCCAAACCGAACTTATCGGCGCGGTGGACGATGAGCGTATTCGCCGTGGGCACGTCGAGCCCGGATTCAACGATCGTCGTCGCGACGAGAACGTCGAACTTGCCGTCGTAAAAGGCGTTCATCGTGTCATCGAGCTGGCCTGGCGGCATTTGCCCGTTGGCAACGACGAAGCTGACCTCCGGAACGTGCTCCTTGAGGAATTCTGCGATATCGGGCTGATCCGAAATGCGCGGGCAAACATAGAACGCCTGCCCGCCGCGATACTTCTCGCGCAACAGAGCCTCGCGCACGACCAGTGGATCAAAGGGCGATACAAAGGTGCGGATGGCCAGCCGGTCGACCGGCGGCGTCCCCAAGAGCGACAGATCGCGCACGCCCGTTAGCGCCAGTTGCAGCGTGCGCGGGATCGGCGTCGCCGATAGTGTCAGGACGTGCACGTTGGACCGGAGCTCCTTGAGCCGCTCTTTATGCGCCACCCCGAAATGCTGTTCCTCATCGACGATCAACAATCCGAGTTCGCGGAAGTTGATCGACTTGGACAAAAGCGCATGCGTCCCCACGACGATATCGACGCTGCCGTCCTTGAGCCCTTCCTTGGTCGCCTTGAGCTCATTGGAGGGCACGAGTCGCGAAGCCTGCCGCACAGTAACTGGCAATCCCGCAAAGCGCTCCTGGAACGTCTTGAAATGCTGGCGCGAGAGCAACGTCGTCGGCACGACAACGGCCACCTGCCGCCCGCCCATCGCGACGGCAAACGCAGCCCGCAACGCGACTTCGGTCTTGCCGAACCCTACATCGCCACACACCAGACGGTCCATGATCCGGCCCGAGGTCAGATCGTCGAACACCGCGTCGATGGTCGTGAGCTGATCTTCGGTTTCCTCATACGGAAAGCGGGTGCAGAATTCGTCGTAGAGCCCGGTCTGCACCTCCACCGGAGCGGTGGTCGCGGCATGGCGCGCCGCAGCGATCCGGATAAGCTGCTCGGCCATATCGCGGATGCGCTTTTTGAGCTTGGATTTCTTCGCCTGCCAGGCCACGCCGCCCAGCCGGTCGAGTTCCCCGCCCTCGGCGCCATAGCGCGATAGCAGTTCGATATTTTCGACTGGGAGATAGAGCTTGTCGCCCTTGGCATATTCGATCTCGACACAGTCATGCGGTGCACCGGCGGCCTCGATGGCCTTGAGACCGATGAACCGGCCGATACCGTGATCGACATGCACCACGAGATCGCCTGCTGAAAGGCTCGTCGCCTCGGTAAGCGCATCGGACGCTTTTTTCCGCCGCGTCGTCCGGATAATCCGCTCCCCGAGAATATCCTGCTCGGAAAGGACCGCGATATCGTCGGTGATGTATCCGGTCTCGAGCGGCAGCACGACGAGCCCGAGCTGTCCTACCTTGAGGTCGAAAACGGCCTGCCAGTTCTCGGCCATGCGGATGGCCTTGAGCCCATGGTCCTTGAGCACTTGCCCCATGCGATCCCGAGTACCCTCGGTCCAGCAGGTGATGACCGTCCTGCGTCCTGCCCGCGCCTCGGTCTTGATGCGCGCAATCACGCTTTCGAAGAGGTTGGTTTCCGCCGCCTGGCGCTCGGCGGCAAAATTGGGTGCCATGCGCCCTGCACAATCGATGACCGGCAGACTCTCGTCCGCTGGCATAAAGGGCGTCAGTTCGTTGATCTCGTGCCCGCGCGCCAGATCGAAGGCTCCAGCATCGGTATGATAGAGCAATTCGGGCCGGATCGGCTTGTAGGGCGCGCCTGCCGTGCTGCCCTGCTCCCGCGCCTGCTGACGGGCGTCGAAATAATCGAGAATCTGATCGCGCCGCTCGGAAAACGCTTCCCGCGATTGATCGTCGAAATAAAACGGCGCATCCCCGACATAGTCGGCGAGCCCCTCCATCCTTTCATAAAAGAAGGGCAGCCAGTGCTCCATTCCGGCGAATCGCTGCCCAGCGCTGATCGCTCCATAGAGCGGATCATCGACCGTATTCCCGCCAAATGCCGTAGTGTAATTACGCCGGAACCGCCTGATCGTCTCTTCATTGAGCCGCGCTTCGCTCATCGGTACGAGGGTTACGCGCTTGATGTTGGCCGTCGTGCGCTGACTCTCGGGATCGAACGACCGGATGGTTTCGAGTTGCTGGCCGAAAAAGTCGAACCGCACCGGCGCTTCGCGCCCGGCGGGATAAAGGTCCACCAAACCACCCCGCACGGCAAACTCGCCGGCTTCCCGCACCGTCGGCACGCGCAGATATCCGTTATCGGTGGCCCATGCTACCAGCTTTTCGCTGTCGACCATCGCGCCAGCCTTCGCCGTGAATGTCATCTCGGCAACGTCTGCGCGAGGGACCAGCCGCTGGACGAGTGCATTGACCGCCGTCAACACAACAGCCCCGCGCGCTTCGCCCGAAGCAAGCTGGCTGAGCGTAGACATGCGGGAAGCAATCGTTACCGCGTTGGGCGAAACCCGGTCGTAAGGCAGACAGTCCCACGCCGGAAGCATCAGCACCGGATGGCCCGGAAGCATGCGCTCCAAAGTCTCCGCCATGCGCAAAAGCCGACGCCCATCGCGTGCGACAAACACAATTGAAACAGGTGCCTGTGG
Source organism: Pelagibacterium halotolerans (assembly GCF_044811015.1). Classification (GTDB taxonomy): domain Bacteria; phylum Pseudomonadota; class Alphaproteobacteria; order Rhizobiales; family Devosiaceae; genus Pelagibacterium; species Pelagibacterium halotolerans_A. The sequence continues at coordinate 451,124 of NZ_CP085243.1, read as the reverse complement.
AGCTTCGTTTAACCGCCTCTCGATCTCGCGCACCAGAACCGCCGGCTGCATGCCGTCGGGCAGATTCGCAAGAATCTGCGTGGGCCGATCCAAAAGATGTATCGCTTCGGCCTGGGTCACGAGCCGGCCTTTGCAATTCTGTGCGCGCGAATGTCTGCAATGAGCGGCATATCTGCATCATCGGGAATATCGCGCTGTCCCATAATCCAGGCCTGCAGGTCAGTCTCCTCGCGATCCATCAGCGTTTCGAGCCGGTCGAGCATGGCTGAATCGAGCGTTTCAAGCCGGTCCGCGACAAAGCCGCCGATGAGGATGTCCATTTCCTGCGTCCCGCGATGCTGCGCTCGGTAGAGAACGCGCTTGCGCCGGGTTTCGAGGCTTTCGGTATCGTTCATGAAGAGTACTTTCCGATTTGGACGGACTACATAAGGCGTCAAACCCGATTTGTCAGCCTTTTGCTCGATCCAACCGCCGGATAGAATCTTTATATTGTCGCGTTTTCGAACCGGAAAAGCGGTTCCCACTTTTGCTGAAAACGCTCTAACCTATCTCCGTTCGCTCCGCTGCAACAGGACGAGTCGTGCCACGCCCTGATCTCCTCAACCCGCTGTTCCGGTCATTGAAGTCGATGAAAGGCGTCGGCCCGCAACTGGGTGCGTTGTTCGCGAAATTTTTCGGCGCGCCCGATGGGCAGGACGCCGTCGTCCTCGACGTACTCTTCCATATGCCCTCCGGCGTTATCGACCGCCGCGCGCAGAACGGCATAGCCTTCACGCCCGTCGGTTCGATTGCAACCCTGAAGCTTCACATCGACGAACATATAGTGCCTCCGCGCGGCAATACGCGAACGCCCCTGCGGGTCAAAGCGCACGACGAATCCGGTGAGATCACGTTGGTCTTCTTCGGCGCCAAGGGCGGTTGGGTCGAACGCGCCCTGCCCATTGGCGAAACGCGTTACGTCTCGGGCGAAATCGGCTTCTTCGGCCACGACAAGCAGATGACGCACCCGGACTATATCGTCGAACCTGAAAAGCTCGACACCCTTCCCATGGTCGAGCCGGTTTACCCCCTGACTCATGGGCTGTCCTCCAAGGTACTGCGGCGCGTGATTCTTGCGTCCCTCGAAACGCTTCCGATCATCCCCGAATGGATCGGCAAGGATCGCCGCATGCTTTTGGGTTGGCCGGGCTTCACCGAAGCGCTGCGCCATGTCCATGCGCCCGAGCGTCCGAGCGAGGGTGATATCGTCTCCCCCTCGCGCATGCGCCTTGCCTATGACGAATACCTCGCCGGCCAGCTCGCCCTTGCCATCATACGCGCTACAATGGTGCAATCGAAGGGCATCGAACGTCATTTTACCGGCATCATCGCCAATCGCATCGAAGAAGCGCTGCCATTTGCCCTCACCGATGGTCAGCGCCAGGCTTTCGAGGATATCAAGACCGATATCGCTTCCCCTCACCGTATGTCGCGCCTCCTGCAGGGCGATGTGGGATCGGGGAAAACCGTGGTCGCGCTGCTCGCCATGGCGACGATAGCCGAAAGCGGTGCCCAATCGGCGCTTATGGCTCCAACCGAACTTCTGGCCGCCCAACACTACCGGACGATCCAACCGCTCTGTGAAAAAGCCGGGCTCAACTGCATCTTGATGACCGGAAAAATGCCAGCCGCAGAACGACGGAAGGCCATCGCGGGTTTGGAGAACGGCACAATCCAGATCGCGGTAGGCACGCACGCCCTCTTTCAATCCAGTGTAGCCTTCAAAAACCTCGGCCTCACGGTCGTCGACGAGCAGCACCGCTTCGGCGTTCACCAGCGCCTTGCGCTCTCTGACAAGGGCAACCGCACGGAACTGCTGGTCATGACCGCAACGCCGATCCCCCGCACGCTCGTCCTGACGCATTTCGGCGATATGGACGTCTCGGTCCTCAGGGAAAAGCCCGCTGGCCGCCAACCTGTCGATACGGCGGTCCTGTCCTCGTCTGAATACGATCGCGTTATCAACCGGTTAGCAGCACGCCTTGAGGAGGGCGCTCAAGCCTATTGGGTTTGCCCCCTCGTTGAAGAAAGCGAAACTCTGGACGTCGTTTCGGCAGAAGACCGTTTTGCCGCGCTCAAGGACGCCTTCGGCGACAAGGTCGCCCTCGTCCATGGCCGCATGAGCGCCACACAAAAACAGGAGGTGATGGAAGGCTTTCAGGCGGGCGATACCCAAATCCTGGTCGCCACGACCGTTATCGAAGTAGGTGTCGACGTTCCCAACGCCACGATCATGATCATCGAGCATGCCGAACGCTTCGGTCTCGCCCAGCTCCACCAGCTCCGGGGGCGCGTCGGCCGCGGCTCGGCTCGCTCGGCATGCCTGCTGCTCTATAACGAGCCCTTGAGCGAAACCGCCAAGGCCCGCCTCGAGACCATCAAAAACACCGAAGACGGTTTTCTCATTGCCGAAAAGGACCTGGAACTTCGCGGCCAAGGCGACCTTCTAGGTACCCGGCAATCCGGCATGCCCGGCTATCGCCTCGCTGTGCCCGATGTCCACAAGCACCTTCTGGAATTCGCGCACGAAGACGCCCGAGCCCTCCTCGATCGCAATCCAGGCCTGACCGGCCCTGAAGGCGAGGCCATCCGCACGTTACTCTACCTTTTCCGAAAGGACCTCGCGATCCCGCTCATCAAGGCCGGCTGAGGACTCGGCATTCCGTTTGGCAATTGCCTCTGCAGCGAGCTTCTCAACATCGGGATGATAGACCGGCGTTACGAGCCCAGCCGAAATGATCAGTTTGGCGCCATCTTCCACGGTCATATCGAGGAAAATGATGTCCTCGCGCGGCAGAAACATCAGAAAACCTGTCGTGGGATTCGGGGTCGTGGGCATGAATACGCCCATCACCTCATCGCCCGGAATCTTGTGCCCCACCTCGCCTCGAGCTTCCGAAGCAATGAGCACGACCGCCCATACACCCGGACGCGGATATTCGATCAGTCCTACGCTTTTGAAGCTCGTGCCACGCTGGGTAATCAGTGTATCAAAAATCTGCTTAAGCGCATGATAAACAGAGGAAATTACCGGAAGACGTGAAACGATCCGCTCGCCGAAGGTAAAGAGCCGCCGGCCGACAAAATTGGCCGCGAAGAACCCGATCAGCGTGATCGCGACGAGCGCCACAATGAGCCCGATTCCGGGCACTTCGAACGGCAGATAGGTCCTTGGGTCGAGCTCTCTGGGAAGGAACGGCATCACGAGGCCGTCGATCCACCCGATCACCGTCCACGAAAGATAAAGCGTAATAGCGATCGGCCCCGCAAGAACCAGCCCTGCGAGGAAATAATTGACGATCCGCCGCCCCAGCGATGGCCGGGTTGCGGGCAGAATGACGTCCATCGGATTATCGTCGTGCTTGTTCTGGTCCTTCACGCGGGGGCCGCTCCGGGTGTTTCATTTGATTTAGATGTGGCACGGACCGCACCGGTGCAAGGTAGTAACTGCGTCTTTGGGGCGCGCAATTGAGTTATTCCACCGTGACCGACTTCGCAAGATTACGCGGCTGGTCGACGTCCGTGCCCATGAAAACCGCGGTGTGATATGCTAGCAACTGCACAGGCACCGCCGCGACGATCGGCGCGACGAAAGGATGCACCTGCGGCATCACGATAATATCCCCGATCCCATTGCCCGCCTCGGTTTCCCCCGCATTGTCCGTGATCAACACGATCTTGCCGCCGCGCGCGGCAACCTCGTGCATGTTCGAGAGCGTCTTTTCCATCAGCGGGTCCGACGGCGCCACAACGACGACCGGCATCTCCTCGTTCACCAGCGCAATTGGCCCATGCTTGAGTTCGCCAGCCGCATAGCCCTCGGCGTGGATATAAGAAATTTCCTTGAGCTTGAGCGCACCTTCAAGCGCTAGCGGGAACATTTGCCCGCGCCCAAGATAGAGCACGTCCTGGGCCTTGGCGAGCTGCCGCGCAATGGCTTCGATCCGGTTCTCGTGCCGCAGCGCTTCGGATACTGCGCTTGGGAGTTCGATCAGCGCCCGCACCAGCGTATGGGCCTCCGATGCGCTCAGTACTCCCCGTGCCTGGCCTGCCGCTATGGCAAGTCCGGCGAGCGCAGTCAGCTGCGCGGTGAAGGCTTTGGTCGAAGCCACGCCAATTTCCGGCCCGCACAGTATAGGGAACACGACTTCGGCTTCCCGTGCAATCGTCGATTCGCGCACGTTGACGAGCGCCGCGATATGCTGCCCGCATTGCGCCGCGTAACGCAGCGCCGCCAAGGTATCCGCCGTCTCTCCGGACTGTGAAATAACGAGCATCAGCCCGTCTTCGGCAAGCGGCGGCTCGCGGTAGCGGAATTCGGAGGCGACATCGACATCTACTGGCAGCCGCGCGTATTTCTCGAACCAGTATTTGGCGACGAGCCCGGCGTAATAGGCCGTACCGCACGCCGTCACCGTCAGCCGCGACAGCTTGGCGAAATCGAACGGCAGCGTTTCGTGCAGCGCGATTTTTTCGGACGACAGGTCTACGTAATGCGCCAGCGTATGGGAAACTGTCTCGGGCTGCTCATAGATCTCCTTGGCCATGAAGTGCTTGTGGTTGCCCTTATCGGCCAGCGCCGCCGAGGCCGTGGAAATCTGTTGCACGCGCTCGACGGGGTTGCCGTCGAAATCTCGGATGACAATCGAACCGGGGCGCAAGACCGCCCAGTCCCCCTCTTCGAGATAGGTGATGCGGTTGGTGAACGGCGCGAGCGCATAGGCATCGGAGCCCAGATACATCTCCTCTGTTCCATGCCCGATGGCCAGCGGCGATCCTTGCCGCGCGGCAATCAGGAGGTCGTCATGCCCGAGAAACAGAAACACGAGTCCAAAGGTGCCATTCAGCTTGGGCAGCGTGCGCGCCACGGCCTCTTCAGGGCTCGCCCCCCGGTCGAGTTCGCGGGTTGCCCACAGGGCCACGGATTCGGTATCGGTCTGGCTTTGGGGACGGTAGCCATCCCGCTCGAGATCTTCGAGAAGCTCCCGGAAATTCTCAATGATCCCATTATGGACGACAGCAACCTTGTCGGTCACATGGGGATGCGCGTTACCTTCGGTGGCCCCGCCATGTGTCGCCCAACGGGTGTGACCGATGCCGGTCATTCCCGAAAGCGGCGCTTCGGCGAGCCTCGCGGCGAGATTGTTGAGCTTGCCTTCGGCGCGGCGGCGCCCGATCCCCGTATCCGAAAGCGTCGCCACGCCAGCGCTGTCATAGCCACGATATTCGAGCCTTCTGAGGGCATCGACCAACCGCTCGGCGACCGGCTGGTTTCCAATAATGCCGACAATTCCGCACATGCGCCCTACCCCTAATTTTTCATTTTGTGTGCCGAAAAGCGCTCCCTGAGCGCCTTGCCATATCCCGGCTTGTTTGTCTGCCGCGCCCGCCCGATCCCGAGCGCATCCGCTGCAACCGGCTCGGTGATCACCGAGCCGGAAGCGATATAGGCGCCTTCGCCGATCTCCACCGGCGCAACAAGCGCTGAATTGGACCCGACAAAAGCGTTTTCCCCGATCACGGTACGCGATTTGTTGTAGCCGTCATAATTGCAAGTCACCGTCCCCGCGCCGATATTCGAGCCCGCGCCGATATCGGCATCCCCAATATAGGTCAGGTGATTGACCTTTGCGCCGATCCCGACATTGGCCTTCTTGATCTCGACGAAATTGCCCACCTTGGCGCCTTGGGAAAGAACCGCCGCCGGGCGCAGACGCGCAAACGGACCAACGCTGGCATTCGCGCCTATATGCGCGCCTTCGATGTGAGAGAAAGCATAAATGGTCGCGCCGGTTTGTACCGTTACGCCCGAACCGAACACGACGTGCGGCTCGACAGTGACATCCGGCGCGATTTGCGTATCGAAAGCGAAATAGGTGCTCGCCGGATCGACCAGCGTAACCCCGCCGCGCATCATCTCCATCCGCCGCCGTGCCTGGAAGATCGCCTCGGCCCGCGCGAGCTGCACCCGGTCGTTCACACCCATGACGTCGGCTTCGGGCGCAATCGTATAGCCTACCGAATATCCGGCCGCATTTGCGAGTTCGACAAGGTCGGTGAGATAATATTCGCCCTGCGCGTTATCGTCGGAAACCCGCCCGATCAGCGTGCGGAAGACCTCCGCCTTGAACCCCAGGACGCACGCATTGCAAAGTCCGATGGCCAGCTCGGCCGCACTCGCGTCCTTATGCTCCCGAATGGCCAGAAGCTTCTCACCGTCGGTAATAAACCGTCCGTAACCCGTCGGATCCTCAGGCTCGAAACCCAAAATAACCGCATCCAATCCTTGCTCCAGGCGCTCGGCGATTTGAGAAAAGTTCTCGGCCCGAAGGAGGGGATGATCGCCGTAAACGACGGCAACATAGCCTTCGGCGGCTCGATAGGCCGGTTCGGCCATCATCGCGGCATGCGCGGTACCGCGCCGTTCGACCTGTTCGAAGAACCGCACCCTGGGATTAAGTGCCGCGACAGCCGCATGCACGGCCTCATGGCCTGGGCCGGTGACCACCGCTATATCTGTCGATCCCGCTGCCGTTGCCGCGTTGAGTACGTGACCGACAATGGGCAGATGGCCGACTTCGTGAAGAACCTTGGGCCGATCCGACTTCATGCGCGTGCCTTCGCCAGCAGCAAGGATGATCGACAAGAGGTTCGGCATGATCAAAGCCCCCGGTTGGTGTTTGGCGCGGACATCGCGCATCTTTGTGGCAGTAAGGTGTTGGAAAAGTTATAACACGCTGCGCGGATGATAGACTGTTTCCTACTGTGATTCGCTAACTACGGGACCGTTAGCTTGGGGCGCATCAGCAATCAAATACGTCAGCTCGATGTCGCGGGCTGGGGCATCGCTGCCATGATCTGCGGCGCCCTCGCCGTTTTGAGCGCCAATCTGGCCGCCTTCGTGCCGCCGAATCTACTGGCGGGGCTCCATGCCACGCGCATCCAGGGCGGCAGCTTCAATCAGTTGCGCTCACAACTCGCGGAGGTCGCTGAGGAAACCCTCCAGATGAATCGTGAATATGCGACCTTGCTCACTCGGTTCAATCTCCTTGACGACAACAGCGGCGACGCGATCCGGCGTCTCGCCGCAGTAGAAAACAGTCTGCCGCTATTGATCGAGGCTTTGCCGCTCGACAGCGACATCGACCGCGGACTGCTCACGGCCTCAATCTCGTCAGGAGAAGACGAACTCACCGACGTCGATGGCGGCGAGATGCGCGTCCAGCAAACCGAGCTTTTCCCCGGCAATCCGGACGATGCGAATGGACCCCAGGCCCCACCCTCGGACCAACCCATGCCGCCAGAGGTTACTGAAGCGCAACTGGCTGATGCTGAGACCGTCGCCACATCGACCGATATCCCTGGCACGTTGCCCCAAGGCATCGCGATCGGTCAGCCTCACCCCCTCGATACGATCGAAACGGCGTGGCAGGAAATTCTGGTTGCGGTGGGACCGCTGGTTCTTGGACTTGAGCCCCGCGTCGCTGCAAACGATGAAACCGGTAGCCAAATCGTGGCCGGGCCACTTCCCGACCTCTCAGCTGCCGAAACATTGTGCGACCGGATTGAGCGCGCTGGATTGACCTGTGTACCTGCCCCCTTCGATGGCGCATCGCTGCCGCCACGCTAAAGCCTGCCTTGAAACGCCCGATGTTGGTTTCACCCGCTCTGACTTTCGGTCCGACCCGGCCGACGTGTTTCAAGACGGAATCTGGTGCCCCGACAAAAGCGGTTGACAGGCAGAGCCGAGCCACTATGTTCCGCGCGTCGCCAGCCAGCAATCGCGGCATATTGGTAGGGGCTCGTAGCTCAGCTGGTAGAGCACTCGACTTTTAATCGAGTTGTCCCGGGTTCGAATCCCGGCGAGCCTACCACTACAAGTCGCCCGGAGCGTCCATGGCTGGCCCATAGGCGACGTACTAGGCCGCTTGGATACCTCTCCATTCACTCGACAATACAGTGCCACTTCCTCGTCCGGAAAATTCCTGACGATCCCGTAATATCTGGGTCAATTGATATCGGTCCGCGCGGTTTCTCCTTGCGCCGCACCATCCGGCTCTCGTAGGTTTGCCAGCAACAAGATCAAGCACTGGGGGACGCTCTCCGATGTCACCGCTCAAAGCCGTTGTGGCCATCGTTTCCGGCCTTGCGATAACGCTTCCCGCTCTGGGACAAAACGTCCATATTTCGACGCTTCACGAGCAGGTGCTTGAGAATATCGAGATCGCCGGCGACGGCTATCGCCTCGATTCTTATGGCATAAACCGCATGAATGCCGGCGAGACGACCCACGTCACGCTCGATCTGCCTGCCGGCACGCCCGTCACGATCATGGGCGATTGCGACGAAGATTGCATGGATCTCGATATTGCGGTGTATTCCGCGCAAGGCAAACTCCTTGCTGAGGATCGCGCGGACGACTATTACCCAATCGTGGATTTCAATTCCGACGAGATCACCCGGGTCGATATCGAACTCGATCTCAAGGTCTGCGAAGCCAATTATTGCTACGTCGCCTATTCGGTCTTCATTCGGGAAACTGACGCTCCGTGAATTCGACCGGGAGCCGACTTCGCGCCATTGCTGTTACAGCGCTGTTCTTTGCAGCGAGCGGCTTGGTATTGCTAGGCGCTATTTGGAGCCTCGACACCCTGCCCTTAACACTGCCCGGATTCGGAGCGCTTGCAGACTACGCGCCCGGTGCGACACTGGCAGGTATCACGCAGGCGCCCGTCTTCGTCGCACTTAGCGCAGCCTATCTTGTCGCCGGCGCAATCGTTGTCGCGATCGATACGCAATATTGCGACCGCATGCTTGCAATCTTCGCAGACGTACTCTTGATGGCAATTGCTGCAGCGGTCGGATTTGCAGCGGGATATTGGGTCATGCTCCGGCTTCTGGGATCGATGAACGCTTTCGATTTCACTGCCCTGCGCACAATCGGTATTTGCGCGCTCGTGGTCTTCGTGCTGAGCCTGATCCCACCCCATCGCCTCCGCGCAAACATCTTCGTGCGGCTGCTCAGTGCGATTGTATTGCTGCTGGCTGGCCCCTTGCTGTTGCTCAATCTGGGATAACTGACCTCAGAGCGAGATCACAACATCCTTCCAGAATGCGCGCCAACGTTCCTTTTCCACCTCGCTGGCGAGTTTCTCATGCGTAACGGCAAGGCCAGCCTTGTCCGGTGTCTTCTGGTTGATCGTCACAGACACCCGCGTGCCATCCTCAAGCGCGCACCTCCAATAGCGCCATTTCTCGCTCGCGCTGAGATTTGGGCCTTCAGTAATACCGACCCCGCCGAATGCGGTCCGTCCGTTCATCGCCTGCTTCCATTGGTTCAGCACGGCATCCATCGTGCCTGGCACGGCACGCGTCACTGAAACCTCAAATGCGCCATCGCTACGCTGACCAGGCACTCGCCGGCCGATATGCTGCTCGAATGCGACGGTCACGGACTGCGCCCACCAGCCGTTGGCATCCCCTGTTGCGACGATGCGCCCGGCGATCTTCCGGTGCGGCAAATCCGCAGCCCCGATCTCGCCAAGAAACGCAAGCCACTGCTCCCAACTCCTGCCGGTCTTTTCAGCGAAGCGTTCTTTATTCATCATTCTGCTCTCGTTTCATGTCGTGGAACCCGATGCCGCCGCCAACGATTGTGTAAGCGTCGCGGCCCGATCGTCAACATCGCCACGACCATGGGAACGAAGTCGGTCCAACAACGTTTTTCAATTAAACTAGACGATAAAAACATCGCTCCAGAACGTTGTTATAACTAAATAACAATAGGCAAAAAATGAAGCTCTTGCCGATTCTGGCTGCTGCGCTATGCGTGGCGGCGATGCCCGTGCTTGCCCAATCGCGCGATCAATTGCTGCCTTCATACTCAATCGACGAGCGTAAGGTGTTTATTCTCGCCGGCCCAATGGGCGAGTCAACGATGGGCGAAATGCTGTTTCCAATCACCGCGGACTACGAAAGTGCAGCGGTGATCGGCGGCGGATATCAGCAGTTCGTTCTCGAAGTCCCCGAGAATTTCAAAATCGGCGACGAACTAGGCGCCGTTATTCGCCTTGGTGAGGAGGAGACAACTGGCGAGCTTTGGGCGGGTATCGTCGGGCGCTACGACGGCTTCGTCCTGGGCGATTTCCGCGTCGCTCCCTCCCTCACTTTCGGGTTGAGCACCGTAACGGACACCATGGGCGTCGAGGCCAAGCGCGAAGCTGCGGATGAATTGTCCGGCGACCTCGTCTTCTATCTCAGTCCCGAAATAAGTATCGCGCATACGGATCACCCCGAGGTCGAGGTGTTCTGGCGGCTTCATCATCGCTCGCCTGCCTGGAATACCCTTGGGGGCGGCACGGCAAACGCGACAACGATCGGACTGCGCTATCAATTTTAGTACGTCTTGCGCGCCCGCAATTCCTCGTAAGAAACACACACTGCCCTTTCGAACGCAGGCCGCGCGAGGAGTCTCTGATACCAGGCCTCGACGGCAGGCATCGCCGGGCGCTCGATTTCCATGGTGAACCACCGGTATAGCGACGCACCGGCAACAAAATCGGCATAACTGAGCCCATCGCCAGCCACGAAGCTATGCTTTTGAAGCTGCGCCTCCAGAATACGGAACGCTGCGATCGTCTGGTTATGCGCGTCCATGATCGCGTCGGCTTGCCGTTCGGGCTCGGGCGTGCGGACCACCAGCCAGAACAGAGCGATCCAGGCCGGCTGGAACGTGGTGGCTGTCCAATCGGTCCATTGGTCGATGAGCGCGCGCTTTGCCGGATCGCCAGGCCAGAAAGTTTCCCCGCCAAATGTCGCACAGAGATAGCGCACGATCGCATGGCTTTCCCAGAGCGTCAGGTCCGCGTGCTGAAGCACCGGCACGCGGCGGTTGGGATTCATGGCGCCAAATTCCGGCGTATCGAGCCCGCCGAACCGTCCACCAACATCCTTGCGATCGTAAGCAAGGCCCAATTCCTCGAGCGCCCATACGGCTTTTTGCACATTGGCCGAGCTCGCCCGCCCCCACAGCGTCAAATTTCCGGCATTCATCTCTCGCCTCTCATGCACAGTTAATAGTCGGTTATCGGCACTGCCTCGCAGGCATGCAGAAACTGCAAGGCGGGCTTGAGCAAATCCGGTCTGCAAAGCGTCGCCGATTCCGCTTACGTATTGGGCGTCAAACGAAAGGAGACATCAAATGGATATTCGCAAGACCTTCAAGAAGTGGTCGGCCTACCAGCAGACCGTTCGTGAGCTGAACGCACTCGGCAACCGTGAGTTGAACGACCTCGGTATCGCCCGTAGCGACATTCAGCGTATCGCCCGCGACCATGCCAACAGCATCTGATTGCTCAAAGACTGCGGGACACGAATTCTGAAAGGCACCCTGTTCCAAGGGTGCCTTTCTTCTTTTAGCCTGGCTATGCAGGCGCTTCTCTTCGCCTATCCTCACAAGTTCATCAGATCGCGCACACCGGGCTTGGTTCGACGGGCGGGAGCCGATATAGGCTTGCCGCACATGAATCCAATGCGGTGAACCTATGAGCGTACTCCATGTGATCGGCGGTGGTCTGGCCGGATCCGAAGCGGCCTGGCAGGCGGCGCAAGCCGGCGTCGATGTCGTGCTGCACGAAATGCGGCCGGTACGGAAAACCGACGCGCATCAGACCGATGGCCTGGCCGAACTCGTCTGCTCGAACAGCTTCCGCTCGGACGACCACGAGCATAACGCCGTTGGCCTCTTGCACGAAGAAATGCGTCGCGCCGGCTCGCTGATCATGAAATGCGCAGACGCCCACGCCCTGCCTGCCGGTGGCGCGCTGGCCGTCGATCGTGAGGGGTTTTCACAGGCTGTCTCCGAGGCAATTGAAGGACACGCGAAGATCACAATCGCGCGCGAGGAGATCGCGGGCCTGCCGCCTGCGGAGTGGGACAACGTCATCGTCGCCACCGGGCCGCTGACGTCGCCAGCCCTTGCCAGTGCGATCCAAACGCTTACCGGCGAAGATTCGCTCGCCTTTTTCGACGCTATCGCGCCGATCGTTCACTACGATTCCATCGACATGGACATCGTGTGGGCTCAGTCACGCTACGACAAGCCTGGCCCGGCAGGAACCGGTGCGGATTACCTCAATTGCCCGATGAACGAAGTTCAGTACAACGCCTTCATCGACGCACTGCTCGACGCACCGCTGCATGAATTCAAGGACTGGGAGATCGTGCCCTATTTCGACGGCTGCCTGCCGATCGAAGTGATGGCCGAGCGCGGTCGAGAAACGCTAAGACACGGACCGATGAAGCCAGTCGGCCTCACCAACCCACGCGATCCCGATAACCGTCCCTATGCCGTCGTGCAATTGCGGCAGGACAATGCGCTCGGCACGCTCTGGAACATGGTCGGCTTCCAGACCAAGATGCGCTACGGTATCCAAACCGAAGTGTTCCGCATGATTCCCGGCCTCGAAAACGCCCAGTTCGCCCGGCTCGGCGGACTGCACCGCAATACTTTCCTCAATTCGCCAAAAGTGCTCGGACCCGATCTCCGGCTCAAGGCCGACCCGCGCCTACGTTTTGCGGGTCAGATCACTGGGGTCGAGGGCTATGTCGAAAGCGCCGCCATGGGACTCATTTCGGGCCGCTTCGCCGCCGCCGAAGCGAAAGGCGGCAAGGCCGGCATTCCACCCGCAACGACCGCCTTCGGCGCGCTCATCCGCCATATCACCGGCGGACACCTCGAAGCCGAATCCTATTCGGGCGCCCGAAGCTTCCAGCCCATGAACGTCAATTTCGGGCTGTTTCCCGAAATCACGCTGCAAAAGCCCGAGGGCACCAAACGTTGGCGCGGACCGGAAAAGGCTAAGGCCAAGAAAAAGGCGATCACCTCCCGCGCGCTGGCCGATCTCGAGGATTGGCTGAAGTCGGCCTAGAGCGTTTTCAGGAAAAGTTGGCAGACTTTTCCGGTTCGAAAACGCGACAAAACAAAGACTTAGAGCATGTTGGCGATTCAACGAAGCGCCAATATGCTCTAGTGGATTGTATCCTCGCCTTGGATGACAGGCTCAATCCGTCATTCAAGGCGAGGCAAGGCGCTAGCCGTTCCTCAGGCCCCACCAGATCAGCCGCAGTAACCGCCGGAGCGGTGCCGGGCGCGGCGGGGCTTTTAGAACCGATATCGGGTCGCGCGTGAGCCATGCCAGATCGGCCTCAACCAGAGCAAGAGCCGCAAACGCCGGACGCATGGGCTTGGGCAGTTCTGAAATCGCGCGCCGTGCCTTTTCGGCATGCTCTTGCGCCATGTCGACGATTTGTCCAAGCGCCGCAGTCATGCGGTCCGTCGCTCTGCCGGCATAGATGTCTCGCTCGGTGACCCCGTGTGCGGTAAAAACCTGCAAAGGCAGGAATATTTGTGCCCGCGCCGCGTTGAAGCCGAACGCCTTCATGTGACCGGTAAGCGCCTGCGCGACACCGAGATGGCCTGCTGCATCGGCTGCGGTCTCTGCGGGACCACCCGAAAGAATCATCGCTGCGTACTGGTAGAGGATCGACGTTGTCTCGCCAGCATAACCCTCGAATTGCCCCATATCGGTCATCGGGTCGTCATAGAGATCGAACCGGCGCGCGGCGAGGAGCCGCACGAGCGGTCCTGCCGGTAGCTCATATTCCTTGAGCGTTACGAAAAGCGCATCGGCAACAGGGTTCTGCGTCACCTCGCCGTGCCCCTTGCCCTCCAGCGCATCAACCCACCATTGCAGGCGAATTTCCCCCGGCGTTGGTTCGGATACGCGCTCGCGGATGCCGGCGACCTCGGCGGCAAAGGCGTAAAGCGCCTGAACGTTGGCCCTGTACGCCGGTGGGATGATCAGCGTTGCCGCATAGCGGTCCGGATCGGCCTCGCGCAATGCGTCGGTCGCGTGCCGGAAGCTTTCAGAGTGACGATGTTCCGCCATCAGCGGGCCTGTTCAACGGCAATCAGCGCGGCGCCAACAGCCCGGTCTTCACTGAGCAGGACGTTGTACGTCCGCACAGCACTACCGGTAGCAACAGCCTCGATGATGATACCTTTCTCGCGAAATGCCGCCCGGATTGCCGGGTCGATCGCCGCGATATCGGACCCGAGCCCGATCAGCAGAACGTCGAGGTCCTCATGCGCGAGCACGCGTTCGAGTGCAGCGAGTGTCACATCTTCCGCCCGTTCAACCTCCCAGGCAAACATGCCTGAGGGCAGACAGAGAACCGAGCCGCGGTGCGACATGCCCGCGAACCGGAACCCAAGATTGCCATAGGCCTCAATCGCGGCCTGATAGGGATAGTGGCCTTGCCCTGGTTCCCAACTCAAGAATGGCTCCTATACGGCGGCGCCGTCAGCCCGCTTTTCCGGTTTAGCTGGCCCTGCCTCGGCCTCGCTCCGCGTCTTGACGCCCAAGTACAAAAGAATGGGCGCGGAGACGAAAAGCGACGAGTACGTCCCGACCAGAACGCCCCAAGCCATAGCTATGGTAAAGCTGCGGATCACTTCGCCGCCGAAGAACACCAGCGCCAAAAGAGCAAGCGCAGTCGTGCCCCCTGTGAGGATCGTGCGGGTAAGGGTCTGGTTGAGCGACATGTTGATGATGTCGCCAAGCGGTATGCTCTTGTATTTGGCAAGGTTTTCGCGAATGCGATCGTAAATCACCACCGTATCGTTGAGCGAATAACCGATGACCGTCAGCACTGCCGCGATACTCGATAGATTGAATTCAAGCTGCAGGAGCGCAAAAAGCCCCACGGTGAGGATCACGTCATGCACAAGCGCCAGGATAGCGCCGATACTGAATTGCCACTCGAACCGCAGCCAGACATAGATGACGATACCGACCATCGCCACAAGGATGCCGACGATACCATTGAAGGCCAATTCTCCTGAAACCGTTGGCCCGACAACCTCGGTGCGGCGCACGTCGTACTGATCCGAGACCGTGTCGGCCACCAGGGTCATGGCCTCTTGCTGAGCGGTGTCACCACCCTCTTGCGTTCCGATTCGTACCAGAACGTCCTGAGGCGCTCCGAATTCCTGAACCTGCACTTCACCGAGTCCAAGTGCGCCGAGCTCAGCACGCAGCGCACCGATATCGGCCTCGCCTTCCTTCGCCTGAAGCTCGATAGAGCTGCCTCCGGTGAAGTCGATGCCCAGGTTGAGCCCCCGCGTCGCTTCCAGCCCGACGGTACCGAGAATCAAAACGATCGTGAAAGCGAAGCCGATCTTACGCCAACCGATGAACGGAATTTTCGGTTCGGTCGGCAGGAAACGCTCGAGGATATTGACCCTAAGGGTCTTGGGCCGCTTCCAGGAAAACCAGTACCCCACGAGCAACTGAGTCACGAGATAGGCCGTGAACATTGTGGTCAGGACACCGATCGCGAGCGTCACCGCAAAGCCCTGGACCGGCCCTGAGCCCAGAAAGAAGAGAACCCCCGCCGCGATCAGCGTCGTCACGTTGGCGTCAACGATCGTCGTCATCGCGCGCTTAAAGCCGGTCTCGATCGCTTGATACGCGGTTCGCCCCGCCCCGAATTCCTCCCGGATGCGTTCGAAGATCAGAACGTTGGAGTCGACCGCCATGCCGATGGTCAGAACGATACCCGCAATACCCGGCAAGGTAAGCGTCGCCCCTAAAGTAGAAAGCGCCGCAAGGATCATGCCGACGTTGATGACGAGCGCGATATTCGCAAACAACCCGAACAGTCCATAGGCCGCGAGCATGAAGAGCGCGACACCGAGCGTTCCGATCACACCCGCCGTGACACCGGCGCTGATCGAGTCCGCACCGAGGCTCGGTCCGACCGTGCGCTCTTCGATCACATCGAGCGTCGCGGGCAGCGCGCCTGCGCGAAGCAGAACTGCGAGGTCGCTGGCGCTTTCGGACGTGAAATTGCCCGAGATCTGGCCCTGCCCTCCCGTGATCGGTTGCTGGATAACGGGTGCTGTGATCACCTCGCCATCGAGCACGACGGCAAAGCGCCGATTGACGTTTTCGCTCGTTATCTCGCCGAACGTTATCGCACCCTGGGTATTGAACCGGAACGAAACGACAGGCCGGTTGCTCTGGTCGAAGGCAGGCTGTGCATCCACCAGTTGCTCGCCACCAAGCGCGACATCTTCATAAATAAGCTCTTCGCCGCCCTCGCGGGTCGGCACGATCTCGGTGCCTACCGGAAGTCCCTGTTGCCGGGCCTGTGCCACGGACATGTTGGGATAGACCAGATGGAAGGTCAGCCGGGCAGTTTGCGAAATGAGGTCCTTGAGCCGTTCCGAATCGTCAAAGCCCGGCACTTGCACGAGAATACGATCGTCGCCTTGCCGCGCAATCACTGGCTCGGTGGTTCCGACCTCGTCGATACGGCTACGGATGACCTCGACGGACTGGGTCACCAAAGACGACATCCGGCTCGCAATGCCCTCCTCCGTGAGCGCGATCCGAATCCGGTTGTCCGGCGTTACCGTGATCTCGGTCTCCGGCGTCGTGCCGGCGGAAAAAGCAGTTCCACCAATCGTGGTTTCCAGCGGCTCCAGCGCCTGACGCGCCGTATCGACCTGGCTCGGATCGGTCAGTTCGATATTGAGCGTATCGCCCTGAGTGGTAATGATGGAGCCAATTCCCGCCGCAATCAGGATGGAGCGCGCGTCACGGCGAATTTCGCTCAGCCGGTTCTCGACAATCTCTTCGCGATTGACCTGCAACAGAAGATGCGAGCCGCCCTGCAGGTCGAGCCCGAGCACGATGCGCTCTTTCAGAATATCCGGCCATCCGGCAACCGTATCCTCATCGAGGAAGTTCGGGATCACCATAGCAAGGCTCAGCACCGCAACGAAAATGATGATTGCGGACCGGATCGGCGAGAATTTCATAGTGTGACCATCCTGACGGGTCGAGAATAACTGGCGGGCCATCCAAATGTGCGGCCCGCACTGCGTGTAATGCCGTTGATGTGGCCAAATTATGCTGGGCCACTTATCCTATGCGGCTTTACGACTTGCTTTCATCGCTATCGCTTCCCGAAGCATCATCAGCGGTATCCGAACTTTCATTCGCTGCCGTCTGCTTTGGATTGCTCTTGCGTGTCGCACGTCGCGCGGGCGACTTCTTGGCCGGAGTGCTTTCGACCTTCGCCTCGTCTGGCGTATTGTCGTTGACCGGTTCAGATTTGGTCCTCACGTCGGAAATCATGGAACGCACGACCTTAACCTTGGTGCCCGAAGCAATCTCGACTTCAAGGTCATCGCCTTCGGTCACTTTGGTGACCTTGCCCACGATGCCGCCGCTCGTGATGACAGTATCACCGCGCTTGATCGCGCCGAGCATCGCCTGATGCGCCTTCATCCGCTTCTGTTGGGGCCGGAAGATGAGGAACCAGAAGATCACGATGAGCAGAATGATTGGAACGAAGCTGGTGATGAAATCCGCTCCCGATGCACCACCGGCGCCTTGCGCATAAGCGGGCGAAATGAACATAAATAAGGACTCCTTGCGGTCTGCTTGTCAAAGCATGGCTGATTGGCCCATATAAGGGCCGCGTGCGGGTTTGGGCAGCCCCCGCCGCCCAAAAAATCGCGCGGACTATACAATTGGGCCCGTTGAAAGGCAAAGCCTATCGGCCCAAACAAGGAGCCTTTCCCCTCGTGACCGATTCCGAAAATCTCTCCCGCATTTCATCAGCGCTGGAGCAAATCGCCACTGCGCTCGGTAGTATGGCTGGACTGTCCACCACGGCGCCTGAACTCATTGCAGAGACCGACGCCTATACCTGGGACGCCGGACGGCAGAGACTCTCGCCGGTCGCCAAGGTGAACCGCGTTCCACTCGAACTGCTCGCAGGAGTCGCGCATCTGCGCGATCAACTCGTTGAAAACACCCTGGCTTTCGCGCGCGGCTATGGCGCCAACAACGCCCTGCTATGGGGCGCGCGCGGCATGGGAAAGTCTTCGATGGTCAAGGCGGTGCACGCCCATATCAACGCGCTCGCCGACCCGGCGGTTGCAAAGCTTATTCTCATTGAGATCAACCGCGAGGATATCGGTTCGCTACCGGTCCTGCTGCGCTTTCTCGTGACGCGATCTGAGCGCTTTATCCTCTATTGCGACGATTTGAGTTTTGACCGCGACGAAACGACCTACAAGGCGTTAAAGACGGTTCTCGACGGTGGCCTTGAAGGCCGTCCGGCCAATACGCTCTTTTACGCGACATCGAACCGGCGGCACCTCATGCCGCGCGACATGATCGAAAACGAGCGCTCGACGGCGATCAATCCCAGTGAAGCGGTCGAGGAGAAGGTATCGCTGTCGGACCGCTTTGGTCTCTGGCTCGGCTTCCATAAATGCGACCAGGACACCTATCTCGACATGGTGCGCAACTACGTGCGCTACTACGGTATCGAAATTGACGAGGACGAGTTACGCGCGAAGGCGATCGAATGGTCCGCTACGCGCGGTGCGCGCTCGGGCCGTGTCGCCATCCAGTTCGTGCGGCATCTGGCGGGCGAAAAAGGCCATGCGGTTTAGCCGCACGGCCTCATTTTCTAGAATTATTCCGTTGGGTTGGATCTAGCCGGCCAAGTGCGGGACCGGATCGACAGGTGTGGCGCCGCGGCGCAGCTCGAAGTGTAGCTGCGGGCGGTTGACCGAGCCCGTCATCCCTACGGTGCCGATGGTGTCGCCGCGAGAAATGGAATCACCCTTGACGACACTGATGTTCTGAAGATGTGCATAGGCCGAAACGAAGCCGTTCGCATGCTTGACCAGAACAAGATTGCCGTAGCCCTCAACAGCATTGCCGACATAGATGACCTCGCCGGTCTCCGCGGCTCGGACCGTTGTGCCTTCCGGCGCTTCGATATTGATGCCGGTACCTTTGGACGCGGCGAAATCCGTAATAACCCGGCCCGAAAGCGGCCAACGGAACGTGTCACCGGAATCCGCTGCCGCAGGAGCGTTCTGCTGAGGTGCAACGGAGGCGGTCTGGGCTGGCTGTTGGGTTTCCGCTGCTGCTGTGGGCGTTGCCGCGGCCGGCGCCGCAGCGGTCTGTGTCACAGTGTTCGCAGCCTGCGACCCATTCGGCGCGGTGAGAGTCTGGGTACCGTTGGCGGATGCAACCTGCTGTGGCTCCTGCCCACGTTCGGCAAGAAGATCGGGCCGCCCCGGGATGATAAGCTGCTGGCCGACGCGGATCTGATCCGGCGCGGCGATATTGTTTGCCGCAATGATGTCGGTCGCGCTCACATCGTAGCGGCGCGCGATCGTATAGAGCGATTCACCGGAGACGATGGTATGGCGGTATGTATCCCCGGACACCACGGCAAGCTGCGGCGTCTGCGTCGCAGCGGGCTGCTGGGGTATTACGGGACTCGGGGACGCGGAAGCAACTGCGGTCTGCGCTGGCATGGTTTGGGTACTCGTTACTGGCGATGAGGAAAGAGCAGGAAGATCCGAGGAGACGACGCCCGACTGCTGCACACCGACTGGCTGCCCCGTCGTACGATCGATAAGCCCGGGCTGACCGGCAGTAACCTGCGTCCCGTTACCGACATTGGCTGGCGGCAGGAAGCTTGGCATGATCTGACCGATCTGCGCCCCACCCACGCGGCTCGTCGAACTCGTCACCGTGGGATCGCTGCCCTGAGGTCCCAAACTGGCGCATCCGGCAAGAGCCAGAGATGCGGCCGCAAAAACCAGCCCGGATGCAGCGGTTCGGGAAAGAGATCCATATACGCGGAAACTCATGGGGCTACTCATCAACTCGTCTACTCGATGCATTTAGAATAAACTTGTTAAGGTAAAGACGAGCTTAAGGAGCAAAAAGCCAACGATATTAAAGCGTTCGTGACCGCCCCGGTGTTAGAGGGGGCAAACGCACACTGCCGATCTCGGTCTCGATGAAATCGTCCTCCGCTCTTTCGATTCGGAGGATTGCCTGTTTTTCACTTGCGGGCCCAAGCGCCAGGATCGCAATCCCCCCATCGGCGAGTTGCTCAACCACCTCCTCGGGCACATCCGTGACCGAACCGGTAAAGAGGATGCGGTCGAACGGTGCCTGCTGCGGCAGTCCGTTGAATCCGTCCTCGTGCAACCCAACGATGTTGTTATACCCGATCCCTCGCCAGCGCTCGAGGGCGTCGATTGCCAGCACACGGTATTTCTCTAGGCTAAAGACCCGCCGCGCCATGCGCGAGAGGAGCGCAGCCGAATAACCCGACCCCGTCCCCACCTCGAGCACCTTGTTGGCGCCCTGTGGCTCAAGCCCGGCAATCAACCCCCCGAGAATCGTCGGTGAGGTGATCGACTGCCCACACGCGATCGGCAAGGAGCCCTCGCGATAGGCGTATTGTTCGAACTGCTCGGGCACGAACGCTTCGTGCGGCACTGTCTCGAAGGCGCGAAGGATGTCGGCATCGGTGATGCCGAGTTGGCGAAGATGCAGGATCAGGCTGGCCCGCGCTTCAAAGAGTTCGGCTGGCCCATCCTGGTCGCTCATGCTCACCTGCGCATGCGTCCGGAAAACGGTAACCGTCCGTCATACCGCTCGATCAGCGTCATATCGGTCTGCTGCAAGAGCAAAGGCGTCACCGTGATCGCGTTGTCTTCGTGCAGGATATGGAAATCTGCGCCGGGGTCCAGAGGTTTAGGCGTCTGCAGGATAGCAACGAAATGCTTTCCGGCGTTGTCGCTGGGATAAAGCTCGAACGGCGAATGCGAAAACCGCTGATGCGGTACGAGCCGGATGCCACTGACCGCCTCTGGTGGGCAAAGCGGGAAATTGACATTGAAATAGCTATCGCCACCTCGAGGTAGCGCCAAAACGGATTCGATCGTTTCAGCTCCGAAGGCCCGCGCGCAATCCCAGCTGATCTCGTCGCGCCCGTCCGAATAGTCCATGCCTTGGCTCAGCGCGATTCCGACAGCCCCGTGCAACGCCCCTTCGCGCGCGCCCGCCGCAGTGCCAGAGCAATGCAGGATATCGCCCAGGTTCTGGCCACGATTGACGCCCGAAAGGACAATATCGGGCTTTTTGTCCTTGAGCAGATGCGTCACCCCCGCGACAACACAGTCCGCAGGCGTCCCGTCGAGCGCGAAAATGCGGTCTCCGCGCTCTTCGAGCTCGATTTCATAGCCGAAGGTGAACCGATGCCCGGTCCCGCTCTGGTTATGCGCAGGCGCGACCACCCAGACATCGTCGGACAGCGTCAGCGCGATTTCGCGCAGGAGAGCCAGCCCCGGCGCATCCACGCCATCGTCATTGGTCAAAAGGATGCGCACGAGGATCTCCTATCCACCGATGGTCTCGATGCCCCCCATATAGGGCCGCAGCGCTGGCGGGATTGTGACGGAGCCATCTTCGTTCTGGTAGTTCTCCAGCACTGCGACCAGCGTCCGGCCGACGGCAAGTCCGGACCCGTTGAGCGTATGGACGTAACGTGGCTTGCCCTCGCCGTCCCGGTAGCGTGCATCCATGCGCCGTGCCTGGAAATCCCCGCACAGCGAGACCGAGGAAATTTCGCGATAAGCATTCTGTCCCGGCAGCCAGACCTCGATATCGTAGGTCTTCTGCGCGCCGAACCCCATATCGCCCGTACACAACGTCACGACACGATAGTGAAGCCCGAGCCGCTTGAGGATTTCTTCCGCGCAGCCGAGCATACGTTCGAGCTCTTCGCGTGAGGTCTCCGGCGTCGTGATCGAGACCATCTCGACCTTGGTGAACTGGTGCTGACGGATCATGCCGCGCGTATCGCGACCGGCGGAGCCGGCTTCGGAGCGGAAGCACGGGGTAAGCGCGGTGAGGCGCAGGGGGAGGTCGGATTCGGGAAGGATCGATTCACGCACCGTGTTGGTGAGCGGCACTTCGGCGGTCGGGATCAGTGCGAGCCGTCCATCGCCGTGGCCGGCAAAGAAGAAATCGCCGTCGAACTTGGGCAATTGGCCCGTGCCATACATGGCTTCGTCCCGTACCAGAAGCGGCGGCTGGACTTCCAAATATCCGTGCTCAAGCGTCTGCACGTCGAGCATGAACTGCCCCAGCGCCCGCTCGAGCCGCGCCAACTGCCCCTTGAGCACCACGAACCGGCTGCCCGAAAGCTTGGCCGCGGTTTCGAAATCCATCGTGCCCCACGCCTCGCCAAGCTCGTAGTGCTCTTTGGGCTTGAACGCGAATTCCGGTTTGGCAGGCCGCGTCGTCTCACCTTCGTTCGCGCGGAAATAGGGAACATTATCGCTCTCGTCCGCACCTTCCGGAACCTCATCGAGCGGCAGGTTGGGAATGACCGAGAGCGCCTCACGCAACTGTTCGGTCAACTCACGTTCGCGAACTTCAAGGTCTCCGAGCGTATCCTTGAGCGCCTTGACCTCGGCCATGAGCGCTTCGGCTTTCGCCTCGTCCTTCTGCGCCTTGGCCTGCCCGATCTGCTTGGAGGCGGCGTTGCGCTTTTCCTGGATGGTATTGAGTTCGGTCACCACGGACCGGCGCTCATCGTCGATGGCGATGAGGGACGACGCCTGCGGCTCCATCCCGCGCTTTTTGAGCGCGGCATCGAAAGCCTCAGGGTTGGCGCTGATCCATTTGATGTCGAACATGTCTCATAGGTCCGGTTGGCATGAATTGATGTCGGTTGCACAACTTGCAACCGCTCGTGCCTAACCGAGCCCGGGGGGAAAGACAAGCCGACTACGAGGCTTAGCTTTCCAGATCCTTGGCCAACTTCGCTTCCCTGGCCAGCCGCCGTTTTTCGATGAACCGCACGGCTATGATCGAAAGCTCATAGAGAAGCAGCAACGGGATTGCCAATCCGATCTGGGAAATCGGATCCGGCGGTGTAAGGAAAGCAGCAAGCGTGATGACGACAACGACGGCATATTTGCGCCAGCGCTTAAGGTCCTCGACCCCGATCAATCCCACCTGCGCCAGCAGCGTCAGAATAACCGGAAGCTGAAAACAAACGCCGAATGCGAGCAGCAATGTCATTGTGAGCGACAGGTATTCGGAAACCCGCGTCACCATTTCAATCGTCACGCCGCCAGTATCGGTCTGCTGCATCCCGAGGAAGAACCGCAGCGCAAGCGGCATCACACCGTAATAGACGAGGGCCGCGCCAGCTATGAAACACACCGGCGTTGCAATGAGATACGGCAGAAACGCCAAGCGCTCATTTTTGTAGAGTCCCGGCGCGACGAACAGGTAAATCTGACTCGCAATGACCGGGAACGCGAGGAATATCGCCGCGAACAGCGCGACCGAAAGCTTGGTGAAGAAGAATTCCTGCGGAGCGGTGTAGATCAACCGCACATCTTCAGGACTCCCCGCTGCCGAAATGAACGGACCGAGGAGGAAGTTGTAGATCTGATCCGCGACGAAAAAGCACGCAACGAATAGGATCGCGAGCGCAACGACGGAATAGATCAGCCGCGTCCGCAATTCCGCCAAATGCTCGATAAGCGGCGCCTCGCTGCCCTTGAGTTCGTCGTCAGAGCCTGGATGCGAGTCGGAACCGATGGCTTTCTGCTCGGATTCGGTTGAGGCCATGGCTTAGTTTTCCCCCGAATCCGCTGCCGCGCCCGTTTCGGCCTTTTTCGCACGCGTCGCCCTGCGCGGCGACGCCGTGCGCTTGGGCGTGGCGCGGGTCGCCTTGGTACCGGACTTAGGCGGACCGTCGCCGCCGGATGCGGTCGGCTTGGATTTCGCTTTGCCCGATTTCGTTGCGGATGCCTTGGTATTCGTGGCGCCAGCCGCGGACGGTTTCGCTTTTCCGGTCGACTTGGCGGGTTTGGATCCGCTTGCGGACGCCGATTCATTCGCCTTGGCTTCGGCCCTCGCGGCAGCCGTTACGCGCGCGGATGGTGTTGCGGCCTTGGTTTTGATCGATGATTCGCCACCATCAGCCCCATTCGCCTCCTGCTCGACCGGCGTCATACCCGCGCGTGCGCGGATTTCGTCGGCAACGCTTTCCTTGCCCGGTTCGGACGGCTTAAGCTTGCCGGTCGGCTCGACCTTGCCGTCCCTGATGGCATTGAACTCGCGATTGATGTCCTGCGAAGTCTGCCGCAAGGGTTCGGTAATCGACCGCTTAGCCTCCTTGACCTCGTCAAGCGCAATGGCTTTGTCGATCTCGCGACGGAACTCGTTACTCATACGCCGGACGGTTCCCATCATCCGCCCCAGATTGCGCAGCATCACAGGCAGGTCTTTCGGGCCCACCACAATGAGCACAACCGCGGCAAGCACGAGCATTTCGCTCCAGCCTAGGCCAAGCATCGATTAGTTATCCTTGTCTGCCGGCAACAGCGCCGAACTCAGGCATCCTTGCTGCGTTCGGCGTCCTTGGCTTCGGACATCGGAGCTTCGGACTTCGACTGATCGATTTCGGCTACAGGCTTTTCTTCATCAGCCATGCCTTTGCGGAAAGCCTTGATGCCGCCGGCAACCTCGCCCATCAGGCTTGAAATCCGGCCACGGCCAAAAAGCAGCAGTACGACGACTGCGATGATAAGAATGCCCCAGGGTCCTGGATTCATGTAACTGCACCTCCTGTGGTCGGCCGCACTGTTCGGCCAACGGATTTTCTTTGAGAGATATTGTCAATTGGCGCCGAAAACAAGGACGAGTTGATCCAAAAGCGCCGCTCGGTTTGCCGCAGGGCCGTTATTCGCGTGTCCGATCGTCGTCCTCGGCAGAAATGTCTTCATCGCCGGCGTCATCGGGGTCGAGCGGATCCTCGTCTTCCCGCAGGCCGCCATCATGCGGCAGTGGCACCTGAAAACTCGGTGGAATGCGGCTCGAGAGCAAGCCGGCCCCTTTGAGGTCTTCGAGCCCAGGCAGGTCACCCAGCGTCTCAAGCCCGAAATGATCGAGGAACGCTTCGGTCGTGCCGTAGGTCACAGGCCGCCCCGGCGTCCGCCGCCGCCCCCGCATGCGCACCCATCCCGCTTCCATCAAAACATCGAGAGTGCCTTTGGAAATCGAAACCCCGCGCACCTCCTCTATCTCTGCCCGGGTCACTGGTTGGTGATAGGCGATAATAGAGAGCGTTTCGAGCGCGGCGCGTGAAAGCGGCTTGTTCTCGGTTTCCTCCCGACGCAGCAGAAAGTTTAGATCTTCGGCAGTGCGAAACGCCCATTTGCTGCCTCGGCGCACAAGATCGATTCCACGTGGAGCGTAAATCTCCTGCAATTCGCGCGCGAGCACCTCGGGGTCCGCGCCGTCACTGAGATAGGGCTGGATCTCCGAGAGCGCCAGGGGCTCGGCGGAAGCAAATAGCAGCGCCTCCATGATCCGCAGATTGCGGGCATGGAGTTCCATCCGTTCTTCAGTCTTTTCCTCGTGGTCCATATCAGGCTTGTTCGCTCCGCCGCCGCAGCATCAAAGGCGCGAATGCCTGGCTTTGGCGCAGTTCGACCTGGCCCAGCCGCACGAGCTCAAGTGAAGCTGTAAAGGTCGAGGCCAGTGCCGTCGTCCGCTCTTCGGGTTTTGCAAGATATTCCGTGAGGTAGGAATCGAGCGAAACCCATTCGAAACTTTGTCCGATCAGTCGCTCCAGAATTTCGCGCGCCTCCTGCAACGCCCAAACGGTGCGCTGCTTAGGGGCATAATCGGCTGGGATATTCCGTTCCCGTTGGGCGGCATAAGCCCTCAGAAGCTGATAAAGATCGGCCTCCCAAAGACTGTGCTTCGTGATCGAGACCGGCTCGGGCATGCCGCGCGCGAAGACCTCGCGGCCGAGACGCGGCCGGTTCATCAGCCTCTCGGAGGCCTCCCGCATCGCTTCCAGCCGTGCGAGCCGGAACTGCAGCATCGCAGCCATTTCCTCGCCGCTCGGCTCCTCGTCATCGACCTGTTGGGGGACCATGAGACGGCTTTTAAGATAAGCGAGCCACGCAGCCATCACCAGATAATCGGCGGCAATCTCGATCCGCTGCTTCCGGATCGTCTCAATGAATGCAAGATATTGCTCCGCAAGCGCCAACACGGAAATGCGCGAAAGATCGACCTTCTGCTTGCGCGCAAGGTCCAGCAACAGATCGAGCGGACCTTCATAGCCGCCCACATCGACATACATTACCGCATCCGGCTTCGGATCGGGGTTTTCATCGAACCAGCTATGCAAGGGATCGGCCATCAAGGGCTCACAACGGGAGAAACACGCTTTGCGCGAGCATTGCCACTCCCCTCAAGCACGTCAAGCCTTCCAGGCCGTGGCCGACTAGTTGTTCAGTACGAAACAGTCCCCGCCCTGCCCCTTGATCGCATCGCAGACCGCGTTGGCATCTGCCAGGGTCGGTTGCGGCAGCCTTACGCGGTAATAAATCCCGCGGTCGCCGAGATCGACACGGCTGACCTCAGGTACAGCACCGTTGAACAACGGCCCGTATCGGGCTTGCAGATCGCTAACCCCGGCCCGGGCAACCTCCTCGCTCCGTTGCGAGGCGAGTTGAACCCACGCCGCTGGCGCGCTGCCAGCATTGGTCGCCGTCGTACTGGTGGCCGATTGTGCTGCGGCTGCACCGGCAGTCGCCGCTTGCGGCGCCGTCGTAGTTTGCCCACTGCCTGTCAGGTCGGCAACATTCGGCGCAGTGACGTTGGACGCGACAAGGCCCTCGGGCCGCGGTATGGGCTGAGGCGCATTGGGATCATCGACGCCCGCAGTCGTAGCTTCGTTTTCGGCGGGCGTTTCAGCAGCATCGGCGTTTGTTGACGGCGAACCGGCCGCCACGTCATCACCGATCGCCGCCACAATCGCATCGCCAATCGGATCTTCACCCGCCGTATCGTCCGAAAGCGCCGGTACGTCCGGGCGATCGACGGGCAGTACCGTACCGCCGGCGACCCCATCATCAGAGCTCACAATGGTGCCGTCCGGGCGCACGGTCACCGTGCGAACCGATCGGTTCACAAGTTCACCGACACCATCCTCGTTCGTAATGAGACTGGAGACCGCATTGCCGGTCACACCCCCCGTTTCGTCACGCGAAACCAGTGCTTCACCGTCGCTATTGGCTGTTCCAGACATTTCGTTGAAGACCACCGAATCGCTCGCTGTCGACCCGGACGCCGGCTGCTCGGGCTCTTCCTTCAGTGGCCCCGAATCCGCCGTCAGGACCGGCGGTTCGCCGGTTTCCGGGTGCGGCGGAAAAAACAGGACATACGTACCGGCGAGCAGCACGAAGATGGCGGCGCCCCCCAGCGCCGGGATAAGGAAACCGCCAGACCGCCGCCGCTCGCGCGCCGGCGCGATAGCCGCGGCCTCGACATGCTCACTATCGTCCCGCTTACCCGGATTCGTTTCTCTGGACCGACCGGCGGAAAATTCCACCTGGGTCATATCCGGTATGGGCAGCTCGACCTGCTTCCGGTCATCATCGTTCCGGTTGCGAGCCTCGTTGGCCACCCGCATCGACTCTTCAGCCATATCCACCGCCCGCTCGACGGTCTGCGGATCTTGATCCTCGTCAAGAAACGCGGAGCGCACCCGACGTCCGCCCACCCCTGCAGCGCTTACCCGAGCCGCCTCGCCAATCAGAGCCTCGATCTCGCTCAAGGGATCGCGGTCGCGCTGACCGGCGTTATATCTCGTCGCAGCCATGTCCGGATTGGCGCGGGGAGCTGTGTTGGTTGTGGCAACCGGCGGCGCCTCGAACAGGTCGCCGTCATCCTCGCCGCGTTCAGCACCAGGCTGCTCGGCCTCGGCACCGGCAATGAGGTCAGCAATCGGATCGTGCTTGGGCTGTTGTGCGGGCCGGTCCGTTTCGCGTTTGGCTTGGGCGACCTTATGAGCGGTGCCAAAACCAAAATCAAAGACGGGCGCAACAGCGTTATCAGCACCCTGTTCCTCAAGCTCGGCTTGGGCCGCGACTTCTGGCTCCCCGCTTCCGGCGACAATATCCCCATGCGGTCCAGGTTCGGCCTCGACAGCCGACTCGGAGCGTTCAGTAGCGAAGCCTGGCTCAACCCGTCGCTGCGGCGCGCCAGTGTTCTCCGGTCTTGCGTCCTGAGCGACCAGCCGCGCCAATTCTGCAATCAGGTCGTCGGAGGTGTCCGTGTCCGTCGATGTTTGCCGTTGCTTGGAAGTGTCCATAAGAGCATCGCCCCGGTTCGTCTTTGCCCAAAGCCGCGCAATAGTGAGAGCTTAATCGGGCACTTGTCCACAGCAATGCGCCTTAATTATGAAAGTTCTTGCGGCGCACTCACGCCAAGCAAACCAAGACCATTGGCAAGGACCTGACGCACACCATCCACAAGTGCGAGTCGTGCAATTGTCAGTGTTGGATTGTCTTGGTTAACAAACCTTAAACCTGGATTTTCCTTCCCCTTGGCCCAAAAGGCATGCAGAATCGCAGAGAGTTCATGCAAATAGAACGCAAGTCTATGCGGTTCGTGCGCCCGCGCGGCCGCCGCAACCTGCCGTGGCCAGGAGCCGATCATGCGCATCAACTCGATTTCGTCCTGGCTCGACAGAAGACTGAAATCCGCCTTGAGCAGCGCCTCGGACGACACGTCGAGGTCCGGCATATCTTTGTTAGCATTGCGGAACACGGACCAGCACCGCGCATGCGCGTATTGAACGTAAAAGACCGGATTGTCGCGCGTCTGCTCCTTGACCAGTGCGAAGTCGAAATCGAGCGGCGCATCGTTCCGCCGGAACAGCAACATAAACCGCGTAGCGTCCGGCCCCACCTCGTCGACGACATCCGCGAGCGTCACAAGATCGCCGCTGCGCTTGCTCATCTTGACCGGCTCGCCATTGCGCAGAAGTTTGACGAGTTGACAGAACCGCACATCGACCTTCGCCTTGCCGCCCGAAACGGCCTTCACCGCTGCGGCGATCCGCGAGGCATAGCCCGAGTGATCCGCGCCGAGCACGTCAATCAGCGTCGTAAAGCC
This sequence comes from Pelagibacterium halotolerans, assembly GCF_044811015.1. Lineage (GTDB taxonomy): Bacteria > Pseudomonadota > Alphaproteobacteria > Rhizobiales > Devosiaceae > Pelagibacterium > Pelagibacterium halotolerans_A. The sequence goes on along the minus strand of NZ_CP085243.1, from coordinate 422,184 downwards.
CCGCAACACCTTGCTCCGGTGATAGGCAATATCGGCGGCGAAATAGGTATAGCTGCCATCTGACTTGATCAGCGGCCTGTCGACGTCATCGCCGAACTGGCTGGCCCGAAACAGGGTCTGCTCGCGATCCTCCCAATCCTCGGGCGTCTTGCCCTTTGGTGGCTCGAGGCGGCCTTCATAGACAAGCCCCTCGTCCCGCAGCCACGCCAAGGTCTTTTCGATCTCCCCGCCCGGTCCATGCAGCGTCTTTTCCGAAAAGAACACTTCATGCTCGATGTTAAGTTTTTGAAGGTCCGCCTTGATCAGCTCCATCATGGCGGCAAGAACGTACTGCTTGACCGGCGCAAGCCACGCACTCTCGGGTTGATCGAGCAGAGTATTGCCGAATTCTTCGACGAGCGCCCTACCTACGGGGATCAGATAGTCGCCCGGATAAAACCCGGAGGGGATTTCGATCGCCTCGCCCAGCGCCTCGCGGTAACGCAGATAGGCAGACCGTGCGAGCGTATCGACCTGCACGCCGGCGTCGTTGATATAATATTCTTTGGTGACGTCGTAACCTGTATAGCTCAGGAGCGATGCCAGCGCGTCACCGAAGACAGCACCTCGTGTATGACCCACGTGCATCGGGCCGGTGGGGTTGGCGGACACATATTCGACGTTGACCTTCTCGCCTTGCCCCACATCGGATCTGCCATAATCCCCTTCAAGCCGCGCGATCGACGCCAGCACCTGATGCCATACGGCAACCTTGAGACGGAAATTGAGAAAGCCCGGCCCGGCGATCTCCACCGACGCGACATCCTCGTCCGTTTCGAAATGCGCAGCGAGCGCCGCTGCCACCTCGCGCGGGTTTTTGCCCAGCGGCTTGGCGACGACAAGTGCGGCATTGGTCGAAAGGTCGCCATGTGCCGGATCGCGGGGTGGTTCGACCACGACGCGGGACGTAAGGTCCGCGTTGTCCTTGAGCTCTGGAAAACTGGCAATCAGCGCATCGGAGACGCGCCCTTCAAAAAGGGCATAAATATCCATGTCGGATCTAGGGCCTGTTAATATGCAGTCGGTCGTCCGCGAGCGGGTTAACGGAATTCCGGACGGTCGTCAAACAAACGCTGGTGCTCGTCGAGCGCAAAGGGATCGGTCATTCCGGCAACGAAATCGCAAACGATGCGAGCTTTATCCTTGTCGTTTTCCGCCATGGCATAGCCGCGCCCCCACCGGCCAGGCATGTCGCCGGACTTGAGATAAGCGTCGAACAGCCGCGCAACGACCGCCTCGCTTGTCAGAACGGGCCGCATCACATCCTCGCTACGGTAAACGCGCGAGAACATAAATGCCTTGAACGCGCGCTCCTCACCCGCGATGGCAGCGGAGAATCCAATCAGCGTCCTGCCGCAAGTACGCACCGCGTCTGCGCTCTGTGGCGCAGCACGTGCGATGCGCGCCTCGCTTTCGGTGATAACGTCCTCGATCGTCCGCGTGATTAAGCGGCGCTGCACCTCGTGAATCTGCCTCCCCCGTTCGAGATCCGGCCATTCGCGAAGCACCTCCGTGGCGATCGGACCAACCATGGGAACATCCACGAGATCCTCGATCAGCAACAATCCCGCCCGTGCGGCATCATCGATATCATGTGCATTATAGGCGATATCGTCGGCGATTGCCGCCGCCTGCGCCTCAAGGCCTGCATGGCTCCAAAGCATCAGGTCTTCACGAGCCGGGATCGCATCGATGCCCGCCGGTATCCCTTCGCGTTCGTAGCGCCCCACCGGATTGCCGGCGCGGTCCACAAGCGGGCCGTTATGCTTCAATATTCCTTCGAGCGTTTCCCAAGTAAGGTTGAGCCCGTCATGGCCCGCATAGCGGTTTTCGAGCACAGTGACGACGCGAAGCGCCTGCACATTGTGGTCGAACCCGCCCCAAGGCGCCATGCAATCGGCCAACACGCGCTCGCCAGCGTGCCCGAAAGGGGTATGCCCAAGGTCGTGCGCCAGCGCAACTGCCTCGGCAAGGTCCTCGTTAAGCTGCAATGCCCGCGCAATCGACCGCGCGATCTGGCTGACTTCCAGCGTATGGGTCAGCCGGGTACGATAGTGATGGCCTTCGTGGTGCAGAAAGACCTGCGTTTTATGCTGCAGGCGTCGGAACGCCGCTGAATGGATGATACGGTCGCGATCGCGCTGAAAATCCGAACGCGTCGGACTTGCGCTGGGCGCAACAAGGCGCCCGCGCGTCTTTGCCGGATCCGAAGCATATGGCGCGAGACCAATTCCAGATTGAACCATTAGGCCCCACCCCCTTTTCAGCGCGCGCCGATGTTCTTATGTTACAGAGACACACGCAACTGCGTGTGACAGCAACCGGGTTACCAAAGCAATGTCCGACGTCCAACTCCCTTCTCATGAAGTCGTTCTAACAGAACGTGCTGCGAAACGCATCCGCCGCATTCTTTCCAAAGAGGAGGCAGGGACTGCGTTGCGCATTTCCGTATCGGGCGGGGGCTGTTCGGGCTTTCAGTACGAATACGATCTGGTCAAGGACGCGCCGAACGAAGACGATCTTGTACTGACCCGGGACGATGCCACGGTTTATATCGATTCGCTTAGCCTCGAATTCATGGGCGGCGCCGAGATCGATTTCGTCGATGACCTCATCGGCCAGTCGTTCCAGATCAAGAACCCGAACGCCGTAGCGTCCTGCGGCTGCGGCACCAGCTTCTCAGTCTAGCATTCAAACCCATTTATCTGTCTTTGCTCTGCAAACCCTGAAATAGCACTGGCCGAAGGATGTGAGGCTGCGTTACGGTTCCTCCTTGAGACAAGGAGGACTTCATGAGTATCGAATTCCTGCTGACATCCCTCGTCGTGGTCCTGCTTCCGGGGACTGGTGTCATCTATACGCTCGCAATCGGCCTCGGCCGTGGCTTCCGGGCCAGTATCGCCGCAGCGTTCGGCTGTACGATGGGTATTGTGCCTGCGGCACTCGCGAGCATTGTCGGGCTAGCGGCGATCTTCCATACGAGCGCCGTGGCCTTCACGCTCATCAAATATGCCGGTGCGGTCTATCTACTCTACATGGCCTGGAGCATTTTGCGGGACAAAAGCGCGCTCACCGTCAACGCAGAGCGCGAGCCCGTTAGCCTCGGTCGCGTTGCAGTCAGCGGCATGCTGCTCAACATCCTCAATCCGAAACTCTCGCTGTTTTTCTTGGCCTTCCTGCCCCAATTTGTTTCGATCGAGAGCGCCAACGCGACTGCGCTGATGCTTGGCCATGCGCTCGTCTTCATGGCGATCACCTTTGTGGGATTCATAGGCTATGGTGCCTGTGCGGCACTGGCGCGGGACTATGTCATCGCCCGCCCCCGGGTCGTATCGTGGCTTAAGCGCGGATTCGCTGGAATCTTCGGCTTTCTGGGCCTGCGCCTCGCACTTACCGACACCTAAAGGCAGGACACTCGATGCGTATCGCGACGTGGAACATCAACGGCATCAACGCACGGCTTCATGCCGTCTTAACCTGGCTCGACGAAGTCAAACCCGACATCGTCGGGTTGCAGGAAATCAAGTGTATCGATGAGAACTTTCCCCGCGCCGAATTCGAATCGCGCGGCTACAACGTCGAAACCCATGGCCAGAAAAGCTTCAACGGCGTTGCGCTGCTTTCCCGCATTCCATTCGACGAGGTCCATCGCGGTCTGCCTGGAGACGATGGTGACGAACAGGCCCGCTTGATCGAGGGTGTCTTCTCGACTGAGGGCGGCGTCGTGCGCGTGTGCAATATCTACCTGCCAAACGGCAATCCCGTCGAAAGCGAAAAATTTCCATATAAGCTCGCCTGGATGGAGCGTCTGCATGCATTCACGCAAACCCGGCTGGCCTTCGAAGAACCTTTCGTGCTGATGGGCGATTTTAACCTTATCCCCACCAGGCACGATTGCCACGACCCCAAGGTGTGGTGGGGCGATGCGCTGTTCAGGCCTGAAAGTCTCGAAAAATTTCGCGCACTTTCAAATCTCGGCCTGACGGACGCGCTGCGCGCAACGACTGACGATGCCGCCTATACGTTCTGGGATTTCCAGGGCGGTGCATGGAGGCGCAACAATGGCATCCGCATCGACCATTTGATGCTTTCGGCCCAGGCCGCGGACCGGCTGAAAGCGGTCAAAATCCACAAGGACGTTCGCGGCTGGGACAAACCATCCGACCACGTTCCGGTCGAGGGCGATTTCGCCATGACGGCGGTTAGCGCCGCCGCCTGAACAGACCATCAGTATCCGGCGAACTGAGAACCGAGCATGTCGGCCGCACCTTGTGCGGCGGTCAGGTTCTGTTCGGACACGTTGGCTTTAGCAGCTTCCGTCATGTCAGAGATCCAGCCTTCATCGCCTGTGCCGGCGGCGTTGTGCTGCGCCAGAATGAGCCACATCAGCCCCTCGACCGGCTGCCGTTCGATCCCGTCGCCTCGAAAGAGCAGATCTCCCAGACGCGCTTGCGCGCCCGGATGCCCCTTGCGCGCGGCAAGCGACAGCCAGCGTGCGCCTTGAAGCGGATTGACCCCGAGTTGATCCGGGTCGAGATATAGCAGGCCCGCGCGATACTGTGCGTCCGCATCTCCGAAATAGGATGCGGCATGCAAAATCAGGTTCTGCGCGTGACGTTGGTCGGCAGCAATGCCCGCATCGGGCACGCCATTGAGATAATATTCACCCATCTTCACGAAGGACTGCGCTACGATATCCGCATCGAGCGACCGCGGCGGCGCATCTGCGTTTTCGTTGGCGATCTGGGAAAAATACTGGAATGCCCTAGCCTGGTCCTTTTCCACGCCGACGCCGGACTCATACATTAAGCCCAACTGCCAAAGCGCAATCGGCTGGCCGGCCGCAGCGGCATTCTCAAGCGCGGAAACGAGATTGTCCCCGCTCAAATCCATTGTCGCGCTGTCGAGCATCATGGCCAGCTCATGGGCTGCATCGGCTGCGCTCTGCGCATAAACCGGCGTGCCAACGCTGGCTATCCAGGTTCCCGAAAATGCCGCAACCGCAATCGCAACACTTCTTATTATTGGCATCACACACCTTCTCATCCCCGGCATAAGCGATACACGCCTGCGCGCGTCGCCCAATTTACCAAGGTACTCAACCGTCTTTTTCCGGTCGGCAAGTTCGATGCCTGCCGCCCACCTGTCGATTTTGTTTTTGTTCATTCGCCGGGCTAATTCCGCGATAAAAATCCGCCATTTGGCCGCCCGGACTATTTTGCTGGCCGCATGCTGCGCGTGCCATGCTTTCAAAACAGAATAATCGGCTTTTGTGTCGGGATTAAAGCGAACTACAGGCCCGCGTGCGGCGGTATTGGGCTTGCCTTGCCGCAATTGAACGGGTTCAAAGTTCGCGTTCGCCGTCACCGCAGTCAACCGTTTCTCCCCGCCATTCGCCCCTTGCCACCGGGGCTTGAGCAAACGTTTAGTACACGGGAAGCCAGTCCTTGCAGCCATACCCGCAAGACAGCACACCCCGCTCAGCCGACGTTGTCCGGCCCGTTTAGGGTCAGATTGTGGCAGCGCAGGTTACCGAAAGGTGACTCGCACCTTGCCCGGCACGAGTCATCGGCAACTGTAGTAAATTTGCCACAAATAGTTTGAGCTCAACGGTGTTATCCGCTGCGTGTATAGCGACACATCAATTCAACCGCTCAAGCGCGCTTTCGAGCTTCTCACGACGCGCCGCAGCATCCGCCAGTCGGCTGCGCTGCTCCTCGACGACCTCCTCGGGCGCCTTGGCGAGGAACTGCTCATTACCGAGCTTCTTCTCAAGCCCGGTTATTTCGCCGGCAAGCTTCTTGATGTCTTTGGCCAACCGGTTCTTTTCCGCGTCGATGTCGATCAGATCCGCAAGCGGAAGCGCCCATGTCGCTTCCCCGACAACGAACAGCGCCGAACTCTCGGGCGGTGTGTCGGCACGCGAAATCCCTGCGACACGCGCCAGCCGCGCGATGGCCGACTCGTGAACACCGATGCGCTCCGCCGTTGTCGCGTTACCGCCAACCACGACCAGCGGCACCTTGGCACCGGCCGGCACATTCATTTCGGTACGCACCGAACGGATTGCGGAAATGACCTCCAGAAGCCACTCCAACTCCGCGCTCGCCTCGGGGAAAGTCAGTCCATCGAGCTGAGGCCATTCGGAAAGCATCAGATGCCCATTCCGGGCTGGGCCAGTTTTGCCGGTTTCGGCCCAGAGTTCCTCGGTCACGAACGGCATGAACGGATGCAACATCTTGAGGATCTGATCGAGCGTCCAAGCCGCCGTCGCGCGAGTTTCCGCCTTTGCGTCGTCATCCTCGCCCGAAAAGACAGGCTTAGCCAGTTCCACGAACCAGTCGCAGAACGTACCCCAAACGAAATCGTAGGCGTAATTGGCTGCCTCGTTGAACTTATAATCCTCGATGGACCGCGTCACGTCGGCGACAGCATTTGCCGTGGCCCCCACGATCCACCGGTTGAGCGACGTTTTGACGGTCCTCGGGTCGAACCCTTCGACCCGAACGCACGCATTCATCTCAAGGAAACGGGCGGCGTTCCAAAGCTTGGTGACAAAATTACGGTACCCCTCAACCCGGCTGATCGCCAACTTGATGTCGCGCCCCTGCGCCGCCATTGCCGCAAGCGTAAAGCGCGTCGCATCGGCACCGTAAGTCTCGATCAATTCGAGCGGATCGATGACGTTGCCCTTGGTCTTGCTCATCTTCTGGCCGTGCTCGTCGCGTACGAGCGCGTGCACATAAACCGTCGAGAATGGCTCGGTTTTCATGAAATGCATACCGAACATCATCATGCGGGCGACCCAGAAGAAGATGATGTCGAACCCAGTCACCAGGACACTGGTCGGGTAATAACGTTCGAGTTCGGGCGTCTGATCGGGCCATCCCAGCGTCGAGAACGGCCAGAGCGCAGACGAAAACCACGTGTCGAGCACATCCGGATCGCGCGTCAGCTCGACCTCCTCACCGTAGTGAACCTTCGCTGCGGCGCGAGCCTCTTCTTCGCTGGTTTCAACGAAGAAATGCCCGTCAGGCCCATACCACGCCGGAATCTGATGCCCCCACCAAAGCTGCCGTGACACGCACCAGGGCTGAATGTTCTCCAGCCAGGAGAAGTACGTATTCTCCCAATTCTTCGGTACAAACCCGGTGCGCCCTTCCCTGACCGAAGCCAGAGCCGGCTTGGCCAGTTCGCCCGCATTCACGAACCACTGATCGGTCAGATAGGGCTCGATCACGACCTGCTTGGACTTCTCGTCGTGCGGCACCGAGATCACCTTGCTTTCGATCTCGACCAGCAATCCGGCAGTCTCGAAATGTTCGACCACCTTCTTGCGCGCCTCGAAGCGGTCGAGACCCTGATAGTCCGCCGGTGCGTTTTCGTTGATCGTCGCCTCGGGAGTAAAAATATTGATCGGCTCGAGCCCCTGCCGCTTGCCGACCTCGAAGTCGTTGAAATCGTGCGCAGGCGTGATCTTGACAGCGCCCGTACCCTTCTCGGGGTCGGAATATTCGTCCGCAACGATAGGAATACGGCGTCCCACGATTGGCAGGTCGACGAACTTGCCCACAAGCGGCGCGTAGCGCTCATCCTCGGGGTGGACAGCCACGGCCACGTCGCCCAGCATCGTCTCGGGCCGAGTCGTGGCGACAACGACATAGTCGCGCGTTTCATAAGCCGTCGGCTTGCCGTCCTCATCGAATTCGACCGGGAATTCGAACGTCACGCCATCCGCCAGAGGGTAGCGCAGGTGCCACATATGTCCCTTGACGTCGATGTTCTCGACCTCGAGGTCCGAAATCGCCGTCTGCAGCCCCGGATGCCAGTTCACCAGCCGCTTGTCGCGATAGATAAGCCCTTCCTTATGGAGCTGGACGAAGACCTTTAGAACGGCTTTCGAGAGCCCCTCGTCCATGGTGAACCGCTCGCGCGACCAATCGCATGACGCCCCGAGGCGCTTCAATTGGTTGAGAATGTTCCCGCCACTCTCGGCCTTCCATTCCCAGACCTTTTCGAGAAACTTTTCGCGCCCGAGTTCACGCCGCGATGGCTGCTGGGCTTCCATCAAGCGCCGCTCGACGATCATCTGCGTGGCGATGCCCGCGTGGTCCATACCCGGCTGCCAGAGCACGTCCTTGCCACGCATGCGCTCGAAGCGCACCAGCACATCTTGGATCGTGTTGTTAAGCGCGTGCCCGATATGAAGCGATCCCGTGACGTTCGGCGGCGGGATGACGATCGTGAAGCTCTCGGCGCCCAGCTTTGCTCCTGCGCCCGCGGCAAAGGCCCCCGCAGCCTCCCATTCCTCGTAAATGCGCCCTTCAACCGTCGCCGGCTCGTAGGTCTTCTCGATCATGAATGAAATACCTGTCACAAGAACAGCCCGCCCCAAATTCTGGGACGGGCGAAATGTACGATTTACGTTGTAAAGCCAAGCCGCGCGCAAGAGTCAACCGCAACGGGCCGGTCTATCGCGAAATCAATTCCCGCCGCGCGAAACCCGCTCGATTTCCTGCGCAACGATCCTCTCGACCATAGACGGCAAATTCTCGTCGAGCCATTCCTTGAGCATCGGTCGAAGCATCTCGCGGATCATCGCCTCGATCGTCAATCCGCTCGCCCCAAGCGCCATGTCAGGCGTCAATTTCGGAGTGTTGAGCTTCGAAAATGCGCTGCGGACCGCTGCCTGCGTTGCCGGTTCAAGCAGTTCATCCGCAAGATCACTGCTCAAGCTTTCATCGGGCATTGGCGCGCCTTCGGAAACGCGTGATTGTGCCTTGGGCTCGGGCTCGAGATCCGCATCCTGTTCAAAGGCGATATCGTCCGGCACGACCAACCCCGCCGCCGCCTCGAGACTTTCGGCGGATGGCATTTCCGCTTCAAGCGCATCCTCGGCACTCTCGTCGGTCGCATCCGAATCCGCCTCGCCAGACACGATCTGCTCCGGCGAAAGCTCCAAGGGCGTAACCGCCGCGTCGTCATCATCGTCGCTGAAGGGGTCGATCAGGGGTTCTTCCGCCTTGGTTTCCGGTATCGGCTCCACCTCTTCCGGTTCCGCTTTCGGCGTGGGATTGACTGCAACCGGCTTGGCCGGTGCCGCACTTGCGGCAGGTGCCTTCGCTGCGGCTTCGTCATCATCGGCGATGATCTGCCGTATGGACGACAGGATTTCATCCATTGTCGGTTCTTTGGATGCCGGCTGATTCATCATTGCCCCGCTCGGAATATGGCCCGCCTAGCGCTGGACCGGTACTCTATAACTGAAGCGCCCAAAGGCGAGGTGCTCGCCATTGATTCGCTTTACAATACATTAACGTAGCACCAGCGCGCAAAAAACGCCGCTTTGCAGTGCAAGCGGCGTTCTTCCACGAAAAACTGTCAGTTTTTACGAAATGCGGGTTACCGCAGGCCGGCCCAGCTATCCTCCGGGGCCTGACTTTCCGCAACCGGCGTGCCTTCGGCATTACGCGGTTGCACGGCGAGACCCAGGTCAGCCGCGGTCAGTTTGCCCATCGCCGAAACCAGAGAGAACGTCGCGATATTGCGCTGCGCCTGTGCAGAAACCAGGGTTTCCTCAGCCGTCAGAAGACCGCTTTGCGCATCAAGAACATCCAGCGTCGTCGCCTGCCCGACTTCGCTCTGATCGACAACAGCCTGTACCGCCAAACGGCTCGCGGCCACGGCGGCGGTCGCCGATTCGATCTGCGCGCCCGCTGTCTGCATGCCAGCCCAGGCCTGCCGCACCGCCTCGACAATCTGATCACGGGTTACGAATGCATCGAGCTCGCTCTGCATACGCCCGATGTTCGCAAGCTGGATCGAGGGGTCACGTGTCGGGGTATAAATCGGAATAGTAAGGCTAAGCGTGACGCTGGCCGAACTCGCCGCCGAACCGGAGGTGAACCCGCTAACCCCCGCCTGCCCCTGCACCGATACATTCGGCCCGAAGCCCGCCCGCGTCTGTTCCGCCTCGAGCTGTGCCGACCGGATTTGCGCTTGGGAAGCAAGAAGACCGGGATGCTCGCTTGTTGCAACCGCAAGTGCCGCATCCATGGATGACGGTAGAAGATGCGATACCCCCATTCCTCCCGAAAGGTTGCTCGGAGCACGACCGACATAGCGCTCATATGTCGCTTCGCTGGTCCGCAGATTATTGACCGCCGCCTGATAGTTTGCGCTCGCCTGGGCCAAGGCACTTTCGGCCTGAGCAACGTCGAGCCTTGTGCCCTCGCCGAGTTCCAACCGATCCCTTGCTGCCTGGAGTTGGGCCCTAACGAATGATAGATTTTCCTGCCGGATACCGACAATCCGCCGATTGGAAATGACGTTGTAATAGGCCATGACCACGTTGAGCAGCACGTTCTGCTCAGTGTTCGAAGCCGCATGCGTTGCAGCCTCGTAATTGGCCTTGGCGACCTCGATACCCAGTTGGCTGGCGCCATTATCGAAGAGCGTCTGATTGTAACTCAGGCCCAGAGAAACCGAGTCGTTGAAATTCTGCCCGGGAATTTGCGGCGTATCGGTCCAACTCGCTTGATAGCTGCCCGACGCACCAATGGTCGGAAGCAGTGAACCTTCAGCCGACCGTATAGACTGCCGCGCCGAACGAACCGAAAGGAACGCGGACGCGATTTGGGGATTATTGGAATAAGCATAGGCAAGCGCCTCCGACAGTGATTCCGCTTTTACAGCCAAGGATGTAGCGGAAACCAGAAGCGCGACTGCGCCCACACGAAAAACACGAGAAATAGACATAACAACCGCCTCCAGCGCGCCGCTAACGTAAGGTGCCGCTGGGCCGCTTTCAACGCTCAAGATCGCTCTTAGGCAATTTTTAATACCTCAAGTCGCGAGGCGTGACGACTTGGCAACACTCCTGTCGCTTACTGACTCGACTAAACGGTTTTGAAACGCAAAAATGCCCTGTTTACGCCATAAAGGCGATCGACTGGCTGGTGGGAAGCCCGGGCTAGAACGCGAAAGACGGTGCGCGTTTGAAAGCGGCGAGCACCGGTAGACTCGCATTGAAGGCCGCGCGCGAAACCACGCTCTTGCCAGATTTGACATAGAGGTGTGTAACAGCAGCGTTGCCTGAGCCGATTACCGCAACCAGCCGCCCGCCGTCCCGCAATTGCGAGAACAGGGTTTCTGGCACCTCATCGACGGCACCCTCGATGAGAATAACATCAAACGGCGCTTCTTTGGCGACGCCAGCCTCCAGAGGCCCGCATACCGCTGCCGCATTGCCGATATCGAGATCGGCCAGAATATCGTTGGCCTGGACGACCAGTGCCTCTTCGTCATCGAGAGCAACAACCGCATTCGCGAGCCCCGCAAGGACTGCGGTGGAGTACCCCGTACCGCACGCGATATCGAGGACGACATCGTCGGGGCCCACTTCGGCAAGTTGGACAAGCTTTCCGAACGTTGCCGGTGCTGGCATCGTCCGGGTCTCCGAAAGCGCTATTTCCTCGTCGCTATAGGCAAGTGCACTGCGCGCCTCGGAAACGAACCTCTCACGCGGAACACGGTTCATCACATCGAGAATGTGCCAATTGGTGATCCCGCTCGTCCGCAGCTGATTGTCCACCATCGTCCGGCGTGCGTGCGCGAAATCCATCATTTACTGTCACCTTTTCATCGAAATGAGGCCCGACCTGTTTGGGTCTTACCCTCGCCCGCCCCCTTGTGCAAGGGAGCAGTGCACCGGTGCGTCATTCAGCGATTCAACGTCGGTGCCGCGGCGACAAGCGCGCGCGTATAGGTGTGTTGCGGCGCGGCGAAAACGGCCTCGGTCTCTCCGGCCTCGACAATCTGGCCCGCACGCATGACCAGAACACGATCCGTGATTGCGCGCACGACATGGAGATCATGGGAAATAAACAGATACGAAAGCCCCAGGCGCTCGGACAGCTCGGCGAGAAGATCAAGGATTTGCGCGCGGATCGAAACATCCAGCGCCGAAACGGCCTCATCGAGCACTACCAGAGCTGGCGCAGTGATCAATGCCCGCGCCAGAGCGATACGCTGCCGCTGCCCCCCCGAGAACTCGTGAATGAATTTGTCCGCGTCCCGCGCTTGCAGCCCTACCTGTTCGAGGGCGTCGGAAACCGCGCGCTTGCGCCCTTCCCCCTTCGGCGCATCACGTCCCATCAAATGCAGAGGTTCCGCAACAAGCCTGTCGACCCTGTGCCGTGGATTGAAGGATCCGTACGGGTCCTGGAACACCATCTGCATGTCTCGCCGCGTAACAAACGCGGTGTCGTGTGGACCGGAAACCGGTCGTTCCGCAAGCGCAATCGAGCCGCCCTGCACCGTTTCAAGCCCGACAATCGCTCGCGCAAGCGTCGATTTCCCGGATCCGCTCTCGCCAACCAGCCCGACATTCTCGCCCCGGGCGATCTCCAGACTGACACCGTCCACGGCCCTGAAGACACGCCTTGCCTCCCAAAACGCCCGCCGTGGCAACGTATACTCACGCACCACGCCGGACACGGACAGAAGTGTTGCTCCGCGCTCATGCGCACGCCGGACAGGCGTGTGCGTCGAGGCTTCGAAAAGCGCGCGAGAATAGGGATGCTTGAGTGTACTCAGAACCGCGCCCGCCTCACCCTGCTCGACGATCCTCCCGTCGTGCATAACGGCGATGGCGTCGGCCATTTGCGCAACGACCGCGAGATCATGGGTAATGAGAATCAAGCCCATACCATCCTCGCGCACCAGATCACGCAGAAGCTTGAGGATTTGTGCCTGCGTCGTTACATCGAGCGCCGTAGTTGGCTCGTCTGCGATGAGAAGCCGTGGCTTGAGCGCAATGGCCATGGCGATTCCGACACGCTGACGCTGTCCGCCGGAAAGTTCGTGCGGATACCGGCCCTGCGACACGCTGTTCTCAGGCAACCCAACGCGCGCAAGCACCTCCGCTGCCATTTCGCGGGCCCGCCTCCACTTTGCACGTCCGTGGACGACTATGGTTTCCGCCACCTGATCGCCGATTGTCATCAGCGGATTCAGCGCGGTCATCGGCTCCTGGAAGATCATCCCAACCGTGTCGCCGCGCAAGTCCGTGAGCACCGCTTCGGATGCGCCGACCATCTCCCGCCCGTCAATTGCGATACGCCCTGAAAGCCTCGCGCCGTCTGGCAACAGCCCGATGATAGACAGCGCCGTGAGCGATTTGCCCGAACCGGACTCTCCAACAACGCCGAGAATCTTTCCTGCATCCAGCGACAAGGCAATATTTTCGAGGATCGGCGTCTTGCCGATCGAGAGCTCAAGCCCTTCTACGCGCAGCAGACTCATCGGCGCACGCCGCGCAGCCGCGGATCGAACAAATCCCTCAGCCCGTCCCCCAAGAGATTGAGCCCCAGGACCGTCAGCACGATCGCTAGTCCAGGCACGATAGCCACGTGCGGCGCCAAGGCGATCATCGTCTGAGCTTCCGCAAGCATCCGGCCCCAACTCGGCACAGGAGGCTGCGCCCCCAGCCCCACATACGAAAGCCCGGCATCGGCAAGAATACCGAGCGAAAACTGGATGGTCGCCTGCACCATAAGTGTATTGGCGATATTGGGCAGGATGTGTTCGAGCGATATCGACACCCGTCCTTTGCCCGAAAGCCGCGCAGCCATCACGAATTCGCGCATCCAGAGGCTCAATGCTGCCCCCCGCGCCAAACGTGCGAAGACGGGAATATTGAACACTCCGATAGCGATGATGGCATTGATCGCGCCCGGCCCGAATACGGCTGTAATCAGGATGGCAATGACCAGCGCCGGAAATGCGAAGACCAGATCATTGCCCCGCATGATGATCTCATCGACCGCCGATCCGCGAAGCGCGGCAGCGGCCAGCCCAAGCGGCACGCCAAGCGCCACACCGACCCCGACCGCAACAAGGGCGACGGCAATCGAAGTCCGTGCGCCCACCATGATCATTGAGACGATGTCACGACCGAAATGATCGGTGCCCAGCCAATGCCCCCATGAAGGAGGCGCGAGCCTGGCGCCGATCGATACACTGTCGACCGGATAGGGTGTCCAGATCAATGAAACTGCCGCTAGGACAACTATGGCAAGACTCAAGGCTGTCCCAACGACGATCGCCGGTGACCGTAATGCGGAACGCCAAAACCTCCGGGATTGGGCAGAAAATGCTCTCATGCCCGGCGCCTCAACCGTGGATCGACGAGACCATAGGCGATCTCTACGAGGAAATTCACCCCAATGACTGCAACGACGAGCAACATCACCACCGAGCGCACGACGATGAGATCCCGCGCGCTGATCGCTTGGAAAACCAGCCGTCCCAGCCCAGGCAGAAAAAAAACGTTCTCGATAATAATCGCCCCGGCCAGCAGAAAAGAGAACTGCAGCCCCAGAATAGTCAGGACCGGAATGAGCGCGTTGCGTACCGCGTGGCGCCAGAGCGTCTGGCCCCGGGTCAATCCCTTCGCACGGGCCGTCCGGATATAGTCCTCGTCAAGCGTATCGAGCAGAGCAGAGCGCATAACACGCGCCAGGATCGCCGCCTGTGGCAATGCCAACGCAACCGCCGGAAGTGTCAGCGCGCGCATAGCGGTGAAGCCCCCCGCGTCCCATCCGGGAAATCCGCCAGCGGAAAACCAGCGCAGCGTAACCGAAAACACCAGAACGAGCAGCATCGCGAACCAGAAATTGGGTACCGCGATCCCCAATTGCGTGCCGCCCATTACCCCTGCATCAATCAGCGAGCCCCGCCTCGCGGCAGCCAGAACGCCGACCGGAAAGGCGATCAGTGTCGATAGCGTCAGCGCATAAACGGCAAGCGGAACCGATACCCCGAGCCGCGCTCCGATCAGCTCTGCTACCGGCACACGGTATGTATAGCTGATCCCCAGATCGCCCGTGAAAAGCCCCCCGATCCAGCTCAGATACCGCGCCCAGACCGGCGCATCGAGCCCGAGTTGCTCGCGCAACGCCGCGACCGTATCCGGCGCCGCATTGAGGCCCAGCATGAACGCTGCCGGATCGCCGGGAACGACTTCAAGCACAACGAATATAGCGGCGCTCGCCACAACGAGGCTGATGCCAAATGAAAGCGCGCGCTGGAGCAGGAAGGCAATCATGCCGGAGCCTCTACATGCGCCCGCCCCGTTGCAGGCTCATTGCGCCCAATAGACCGCCGTCAGGTCCGTCGCCTGGGTTGGTGCGTTGACCCACATCCCCTCGATATCGACGTTCTTGATTCCCGTATAGGCGAGTTGGAACAAATAGACGTTGACATAATCCTCGGCAATCTTGCGTTGCGCTTCGCCCAGAAGCGCGATGCGTGCGTCCGGGTCGGTCGTGACGTCGAGCTCCGCCATGAGCTCCTGGAAGCCCGGGTCGCCATAAGCGAAATAGTAGTCTTCGCGGCCGTAAATCCCGATATCCATGGGCTCCGTATGCGAGACTATAGTGAGATCGAAATCCCCTGCCCCAAAGACCTGTTCAAGCCATTGCGCCCATTCCATATTGGTAATTTCGGTCTCGATCCCGACGGCGCGCAGCTGTGCTGCGACGATCTCCCCGCCCCTTCGTGCATAGGTCGGAGGCGGCAACGCCAGTGAGAGCTTGAGGTTCGAAACACCGGCCTCCGCGAGCAACTCCCGCGAGCGCTCCGGGTCGTATGCCGACAGTGCCGTCAGATCGACATAAGCCGGGTGATGCGGCGCAAAATGTGTCCCGATCGGCGTGCCATAACCGAACATCGCGCCATCGATAATCGCCTGCCGGTCGATCGCACGCGCGATCGCCTCGCGCACCCGCACATCGTCGAGAGGCGCCCGCGCGTTATTCATCGCCAGAATGGTCTCGCCTTCGGTCGTCCCCACCACAGCCTCAAACCGAGGATCGGCATCGAGCACCGGGAGCGTTTCGGGGGCCGGGAAATTCGGGAACACGTCGACATCCTCAGCCATCATCGCCGCGAACGCAGCGGAAGGATCTGAGATGAACCGGAAAATTGCCCGCTCAAGATGCGCCGAATCGCCCCAATAGTCGTCATTCCTTTCCAGAATCACGCGATCCCCCTGCACCCAATCGACGAATCGGAACGGTCCGGTCCCTACCGGTTCGGTCGTATTGGTGTCCGCACTTTCCGGCGCCACGATCACGGCATCACCCCAGGCGAGGTTGAACAGGAAATTGCCGTTGGGTTTCGAAAGCGTCATTTCCACCGTGAGATCATCCAACGCGGTAACCTCGGCAATATCGGCGAACAGCGCCTTTTGCGCGTTAACCGAATCCGCGGCCTGAGCGCGTTCAATGGCGAACACAACGTCCTTCGCAGTCATCGCCGTCCCATCGTGAAAACGGACGCCGTCATGCAAGCGGAAGGTATAAGTCACCCCGTCCTCGGAAATATCCCAGCTTTCGGCCAGTCCCGGCACGATATCGCCATCCGGCGCAAAACGCGTCAGCCCCTCGAAAACATTGGCATAGACGACCTCGTCGATTGCCGCCGCTGCGCCTGCGGTGGGGTCTAGATGCGGGGGTTCGAGCACCAGCCCTACGGTTATGTCCGTCCGTTGCGCTTGCGCTGGCACCCCAAGTGCAAACCCTATGCATACCGCGATCAACGCTCTAGCCAGGATTCTCATCAACCTCAGCACCTCCGTCTTTCGCCATGCCAATTCCGGCAAGGCAACCCTAACCGAACAATCGTCCATTTGCGATGCAACCTTTGCGCGGCCCTGTGCCAAATGGCAAAGAGTTGGGGAATCACACGCGGAACTTTGCGTTTAATTTCAGCATTGTTCTAAAAGATGCCATGATTATATTGGCAACGCTTGTTCGATGACGACAAGGAGGGACGCATGTCCGGCAATCAGATACAGCTCTTTTCCCGCCGCCGGGGAAAGCGCGCGCAGTCGGCCTTCGCTGAGTCCCAATGGCGTGATTCACTGCGCGACATCGGCGACATGCTTTCAGGTATTTATCAGGATTTGCGCGGCGATCTGGCGGACGGGTTCTCAGATATCAAGCGGTCCGTGCGTTGGGCTTTGCGCAAAATAGGTTCACGGCGCGGCGGCTAAGACCGCTTCCAAATCTCCAGATAGCGTCCTCGGAACGAAAACGGGCACCCCAAGGTGCCTTTTTTCGCTTGGCCCGGACACATAGCGCCCCGGCACCTATCGATTCCTGAAAAGATTGTGGGGAATGAAGAAAAACATCGCCAACCAAAAGGTGGCGGGAGTGACGGGACTCGAACCCGCGACCTCTGGCGTGACAGGCCAGCGCTCTAACCAACTGAGCTACACCCCCTTGCGCCTCGGGAACGCGTCGTCCCCGGCAAGGTGGGCATCGTTTAGCCGTCGCCTTGCCCCAAGTCAAGCGCCATCGAACGCGGTTTGTGAAAGAAATTTAAAATAGCGCAACCAGCGCCGGTATACTGGGACGCGTACGTCACCGTGGCAATTGCGATCTTGACGTAAGGCATTGGAAAAGAAACTGTTTTCCTGGCCACAAAGCGATAGGGCCTTCCGCGAATCCCTGTTAGTATGCGCCGAAAATCGAAAAGGGCTGCGGAAAAATGCGCCTCGATACGCTCGCACTGGCCATCGTCGTTGCTTTCGGCGCGCTTTGGCTGATCGTCACGATGACCGGCTTGATCGCAGCCGTGCCTTTCGGCCTTCTGGGCCTCATCCCCATAGCGATCGTCCTTGGCCTTCTGGCCGTGGTCATCTATCAGCGCGTCACCAACGCCGAAGACAACTACTACGACAAGAACGTCGACAAATAGCCGCCAACGGAGCTCCTGCCATGATCGTAACGACCGCCGAAGCCATTCCCGGCCGCGCCATCTCCGATACGCTCGGTATCGCGCGCGGCAACACCATCCGTGCCCGTCATGTGGGCACGGACATCATAGCGAGCCTGCGCAATCTGGTGGGCGGCGAAGTGGGAGAATACACCAAACTCATGGCCGAGGCCCGAGAACAGGCCTATGACCGCATGGTTGCCGACGCGCGACAGATGGGCGCCGACGCCATCATCGCCATGCGCTTTACCACTTCAATGGTCACGCAGGGCGCCGCCGAGATTTTGGCGTATGGGACGGCCGTGACGCTGGAGAGGTAGCCGCAACAATTCCCAGGGGAAATGGTGGGCGATGACAGACTCGAACTGCCGACATCCTCGGTGTAAACGAGGCGCTCTACCAACTGAGCTAATCGCCCCGCACGTGCATCGTGCTGAGAAAGCCGAATGCAGGAAACCCGTTCGGCGCGGGATTTGATTATGCGCAATGCCCTGCCCCGTCAATAGACCGCGGGCGGCCTTTGACATTCATCACCGCAAAAAAAGGAAAGGCCCCGGGACAATGCCGAGGCCAAACCGAAGGGTGCGCTAATGCCCGATGGCTTAGTTCAGCGCGTCCTTGAGGCCTTTACCGGCCTTGAACTTGGGCTGAACCGAAGCCGGAATGTCGATTTCCGCGCCGGTTGCCGGATTGCGGCCCTTGGTGGCCTTGCGCTGTGCGGCAGCAAACGTACCGAAGCCAACGAGACGAACTTCGTCGCCGCCCTTGAGGGCTGCAGTGATCGCGTCGAAGACGGCATCCACAGCTGCACCGGCCTGAGCCTTGGTAAGATCGGCCTTCTCGGCAACTGCCGCGCTCAGATCGTTTTTGTTCATAGCGTTTCCTCACAATGAATTGCTCATCACGTGATCCGATGAGCGGAAGCGGCATCACCCTTTTACGATTCCGGGGCAAAAGCAAGGAAAACTGCGGGTTTCGGAGCCTTCTGGGATGAAAATACCCGAGTTTTCCACCCCTCGGTCAAAATGTGGCAGACTTATAAACGTCCATTAACCCAAAATCGCGGGACATCCCACAATCCGGGCGACTCAGCGCCCGCAGCCGGCAACGATCTCATTGCTGGTGGCGGTCGAGCCGCGCGCGGTAAATTCGGTTTCGTTGTAAAGCTCCAGCCGGTCGGCCAGTGCGTCCAGCGAAAACGCAGCCGTCACCGTCTGCCGGGCCGATGCGACTTCCTGCGCCCATTCGGTTACATTCTCATGCACGAAGATCGCCCAGGCATCCTGATCATCGACCTCAATTGACACCTCGGCCCAGAGATAACCCGCGTCGGCATCGTCGGCGTAAAGGACCAGATATGCATCGTTCAGATGTCCCTTGAATACCTTATCGAGATCTTCGCGCCGGATTTGGTAGAGAATATCGAGAACGTCGTCCTGACACCGAACCGCCAGTGCGGCATCGCTGTCGTGGACAACAATCGCTGCATCGGTGCCGGTTTCCGGGAACGAATACGTCTCCCAGCGTTCCTGCGCCAGAGCTGGCTCCGCCATCGACGCACAAACGAGCACGCTCACCCATCCAAATGGTCGCATCGTCGTCCCCTTATCAGGTGATCTCCTTAGAACTGTTATTCGGCAATCGGGTATACGGTGTCAAACTCCGGACAAAGAAAAACGGCGCCCCGGAAAGGAGCGCCGTCTCATCTTCATGCATACAGTCGCCACGCACGTCAGTGCGGCAGTACAGTTCCCGCATCGTCGCCTTCGTTCTTGTCGGCAACAGTACTGGCGGCCTCATCGTAATTCCACTCAATAGGCTGAGGCTGTTCGACCAGAGCATGCTCCAGAACCTCACCCATGCGCGAAACTGGAACGATCTCGAGGCCCTGCTTGACGTTATCCGGAATCTCCTTGAGATCGCGCACGTTCTCCTCGGGAATGAGGACCTTCTTGATCCCGCCCCGAAGCGCGGCCAGAAGTTTCTCCTTGAGCCCGCCGATGGGCAGCACACGGCCCCGCAAGGTGATCTCGCCGGTCATCGCCACCTCGTGACGCACCGGAATTCCGGTCATCACCGAAACGATGGCCGTGGCCATGGCGATGCCCGCCGAAGGCCCGTCCTTGGGCGTTGCGCCTTCCGGCACGTGGACGTGGATGTCCCGCTTGTCAAAAAGCGGCGGCTCGATCCCGTATTCGACGGCCCGCGCCTTCACATAGGTCGCGGCTGCGGAGATCGACTCCTTCATCACGTCCTTCAAATTGCCCGTGACGGTCATCTTGCCCTTGCCCGGGCTCATGATGCCCTCAATGGTGAGCAATTCGCCACCCACAGAGGTCCAAGCCAACCCGGTGACGACACCAATCTGCGGCTCAAGATCGATCTCGCCATAACGGAAGCGCGGAGGACCGAGATATTCCTCAACCAGCTCGGGCGTTACATCGATCTTCTTCTTGCCCGAGATCAGGATATCCTTGACCGCCTTGCGCATCAGGTTCGCAATCTCACGCTTGAGGTTACGCACGCCTGCTTCGCGCGTATAACGGCGCGTCAGAAGCTGAAGGCTTTCGTCCGGAAGGATGAACTCGTCGTCCTTGAGCCCGTGCTCCTTGAGGTTTTCGGGGATGAGGTGCCGACGGGAAATTTCCCACTTTTCCTCGTCCGTGTACCCCGAGAGCCTGATGATCTCCATACGATCCATCAGTGGCTCGGGGATGTTGAGCGTATTGGCCGTCGTAACGAACATCACATCCGAGAGATCGAAATCGACTTCCAGATAGTGATCGTTGAACGTGTTGTTCTGTTCGGGGTCGAGGACCTCGAGCAACGCCGAGGACGGATCGCCGCGGAAGTCCTGCCCCATCTTGTCGATCTCATCGAGCAGAAACAGCGGGTTCGCCTTTCCTGCTTTCTTGAGCGACTGGATCACCTTGCCGGGCATCGACCCGATATAGGTCCGCCTGTGGCCGCGAATTTCCGCTTCGTCCCGCACACCGCCGAGCGACATGCGGACATATTCGCGCCCGGTCGCCTTGGCGATCGAACGCGCCAGCGAGGTTTTGCCGACGCCGGGAGGGCCGACAAGGCATAGGATGGGGCCCTTAAGCTTGCCCGTCCGGCTCTGCACCGCTAGATACTCGACAATCCGCTCCTTGACCTTCTCAAGGCCATAGTGGTCATTGTCGAGCACGGTTTCCGCGAACTTAAGATCCTTCTTGATCTTGGACTTCTTGCCCCAAGGCAGGTTGAGCATCCAGTCAAGATAATTCCGCACGACGGTCGCTTCCGCCGACATCGGGCTCATCTGCTTGAGCTTTTTCATCTCCTGCTCGGCCTTCTGCCGGGCCTCTTTGGAGAGCTTGGTCTTGGCGATACGGTCTTCGAGCTCCTGAAGCTCGTTGGTCCCGTCCTCATTGTCGCCCAGCTCACGCTGGATCGCCTTCATCTGCTCGTTGAGATAATACTCACGTTGGGTTTTTTCCATCTGGCGCTTGACGCGGCTACGGATACGCTTTTCGACCTGCAGCACACCGATCTCGCCTTCCATCAGGCCCAGAACGCGCTCAAGCCGCTCTGTCACCGACGGGGTGCCAAGAATGTCCTGCTTGTCCTGGATCTTGACGGCCAGATGACTCGCAATCGTATCGGCGAGCTTGGAATGGTCCTCGATCTGGGTGACCGCGGCCACCACTTCGGAAGAGATCTTTTTGTTGAGCTTGACGTAGTTCTCGAACTCGCTGACCGCAGAGCGCGCGAGCGCCTCGGCCTCGACGGCATCGTGGTCGACGACGTCAAGCTGCTCGGCCTGCGCCTCGAAATAATCTTCGGTCTGGACGTAATTCGCGATCCGCGCACGGTGCAGGCCTTCAACCAGAACCTTCACCGTTCCGTCGGGCAGCTTCAAGAGTTGCAGGACAGAGGCAATCGTACCGATCTCATAAATGGCATCGGGAGCCGGATCGTCTTCTTGGGCATTCTTCTGGGTTACGACGAGGATATGCTTATCTTCGCGCATAACCTCCTCAAGCGCCCGCACGGACTTTTCCCGGCCCACGAACAGCGGCACGATCATCGAGGGAAACACCACGATGTCGCGCAGCGGCAAAACCGGGTAGACCTTGTCCCGGTCGAATTGGGTTTCGGGCGTTTTGTTGTCGGACATGAACTATCCTTTCACCGCCGCCGGCAAAGGGAGGAGTGTCGGCGGCATTCCTATGGCGCCGCGCCGCCCGTGAGACCAATATGGACTCGCTCGGGCGGCGGCGACTCTTCGCCCCCTAAGATAGGGCATAAAACCCCATCCACAAGTTGCGTTGGTTCAATTTCTGTGGGTGCGCTTGCAACCCGCTATGTGTGCGTACGTGGAAGTGCCTATTTTTTTGGCCGCGCGGCGAGGTGACCGAAATCATCCTCGCAGACCCCAACCAGATCGAGGAAGGTTCCATCCTCCGTCTCTGCAAGGTCGAAGGCCGCTCCATCGTATGTTTCCCAGAGCGCATCCTGCCGCTCCTGAGACCAGCCCTCGGCCTCCATGATGTCACGCGCCATCAATTCGAGCGCGTAGCTCACCTCGTCATAGTAGACGCTCCAGGCATCGCCTTCCTCATACCAGTACGATTCCTCGAAAAGCACCGCGCTGCACCACATGATACCGATGGCATCGTCATCGAGACCGTCAACGAGTTTGGTGGCAGGCTGGGCCAAGGCGCCCAAAGGCACCCCCACGGAGATCGCGAGAAGTATTCCGGCAAGCCATTGGTTTGTTTTCATAATCCTCTGTCCCCCCTGGAGATGCACTCGGCCTCACGCAAATTCTAGCAATTCGTCGCTCGGGTTGACAGGCTTAAACCCGCCAATGCCTAACACGATACTGCTCGGACAAACAAAAAGGGCCCGGAAACCCGGGCCCTTCAAATCATTTATGACTGGACCGTATCAAGCGCTGGGCTTGACGTCCTCCTTGGCCCGCTCGGCGTAAATGTAGAGCGGCCGGACATCCTTGCTTTCCACCACTTCCTGGCTGATGACGACTTCTTCGACCCCTTCGAGCGAAGGTAGGTCATACATCGTATCGAGCAGAATGCCTTCCATGATCGAGCGCAGTCCGCGCGCGCCGGTCTTGCGCGCGATCGCGAGCCGGGCAATGGCTTTGAGGGCATCTTCGTGGAAAGTGAGTTCGACGCTCTCCATTTCGAAGAGCCGCTGATATTGCCGCACAAGCGCGTTCTTGGGCTCGGTGAGGATTTGCACCAGAGCATCCTCATCGAGATCTTCCAGAGTCGCGATCACCGGCAGACGGCCGATGAATTCCGGAATCAGCCCGAACCGGACCATATCCTCGGGCTCGACTTCCGCGAGAATATCACCCACGCGCCGATCCTCGGGATCCTTGACCTGCGCAGTGAACCCGATCGAGGTATTCTCCCCGCGCGCCGCGATGACCTTCTCAAGCCCCGCAAACGCGCCACCACAGATGAACAGGATATTAGTCGTATCCACCTGCAGGAATTCCTGCTGCGGATGCTTGCGCCCACCTTGCGGCGGCACTGAAGCGACCGTGCCTTCCATAATCTTCAAAAGCGCCTGCTGCACGCCCTCCCCCGAGACGTCCCGGGTTATGGACGGATTGTCCGCCTTGCGCGAAATCTTGTCGACCTCATCGATATAGACGATACCGCGCTGGGCCTTGTCGACGTTGTAGTCGGCCGACTGCAGGAGCTTGAGAATGATGTTCTCGACATCCTCGCCGACATACCCCGCTTCGGTAAGCGTCGTGGCATCGGCCATGGTGAACGGCACATCGAGAATCCGCGCCAATGTTTGCGCGAGCAGCGTCTTGCCACAGCCGGTCGGTCCAATCAGCAGGATATTGGATTTCGAAAGCTCCACATCCTGATTCTTGGCCGCGTGATGCAGGCGCTTATAGTGATTGTGGACCGCCACCGAGAGCACGCGCTTGGCGCGGCCCTGGCCGATCACGTAATCGTCGAGCACCTTGCAGATTTCCGCCGGGCTCGGCACGCCATCGGAGGATTTGACCATTGAGGTCTTGGATTCCTCACGGATTATGTCCATGCACAATTCGACGCATTCATCGCAGATGAATACGGTCGGCCCGGCAATCAGCTTGCGGACTTCGTGTTGGGACTTCCCGCAGAACGAGCAGTAGAGCGTGTTCTTTGAGGATTCTCCGCTCGAATTTTCCTTCGACATATAGCAACTCCAAAAGCGCCAGTTTGCGCTTGGTTCCACCCCGCCGTTTACAACGCTAGCCGACGACGAATGAACAAAATGTAATTCACTTCGACCTTAAAGGTCCCTGGCTTGCGGTGCAATCATGACAGAGGCTCAGCAGCGCCTCTGTCAATCACTTGTGAAAAAGGCGAGGCCTAAGCCCCCGCCTCCGGCACGTCCCGCTTCTGGTGAACGTGGTCGATAAGCCCCAGATCCCGGGCCTCATCCGGGCTCAGGAACCGATCGCGTTCCAAAAGGTCTTCGATCTCTTGATACGTACGGCCCGAGTGCCTGACGTAGATTTCGTTAAGCCGGCGCTTGAGGCTCTCGGCCTCACGGGCGTGAATCATGATATCGGTGACCTGCCCCTGATAACCGCCGGATGGCTGATGTACCATCACGCGGGCATTGGGCAGACACCCCCGCATATCCTTCTCGCCAGCCGTTAGCAGCAACGACCCCATCGAGGCCGCCTGTCCGATGCACAGCGTCTGCACCTTGGGCCGGATGAACTGCATGGTGTCGTAAATCGACAGCCCCGCGGTCACCACGCCGCCAGGCGAATTGATGTACATCGCGATTTCCTTTTTCGGATTCTCCGATTCAAGGAACAGAAGCTGAGCAACGATGACCGAGGCCATATTGTCCTCGACGACACCCGTCACAAAAATGATGCGCTCGCGCAAAAGCCGCGAATAGATATCGAACGCGCGCTCGCCGCGATTGGATTGCTCGACCACCATCGGCACGAGCGTGTTCATGTAAAGATCGACGGGATCTTTCATTTATCTTTATCTCCCCCGGGGAAATGAATTCAGAAGGGCCTCTCGCCTATGCTGGCGATACCGGCCTAGGGACGTCTAAACCGTCACATAGGCTTGGCGGTATTCGCGTTCAATAGCAAGTCCGAGAGTGGCTCAAATAAGGCACATGCTTAATGTCTAAAATGCGCGATGCCCAGGCTCCTATTCCAGAACGCGTATGAGGATGTCGCGAATCAGTCCGGGCAGATCGTCGGCCGTGAGACCGGGCTTGCCATAAATGCGCGTGCCCAGCCCATGAAGGAAAACGGCCGCGCACGCAGCATCGAAGTCAGACATTCCCTGCGCCATAAGTCCCGCGATTGCCCCGGCCAGAACGTCGCCAGCCCCCGCCGTCGCAAGCAGCGGCGACGTCACGCCATTAATGACCACGCGACCGTCGGGACGCGCGATCACGGTGTCTGGCCCCTTATAGAGAACGACCGTGCCAGCCAGTTGCGCCGCTCGGCGGGCGCGATCGGTTTTGCAACCTGCCAACGTACCGAACAGACGCACGAATTCACCTTGGTGCGGCGTCAGAACAACTCCGCCCCGTCCACGGTCGTTGATCGCAGCAAACAGCGTTTCGGGATCTTCCTGAAAACTGGTGATCGCGTCGGCGTCCAGGACAACGCCTGCTTCGCTCCGAAGCGCCGCAAGAACCATGTCGCGCGTCTGCCCGCCAATACCGAGGGCGGGGCCCAGGACAACCGCGTTCTTCCTGCGATCGCGCAAGATTTCCGCAAGCGCCTCGTGATCGTCGGCCTCGGCAAGCATGATGGAGGTGACATGGTTTGCGTGCACAGACAATGCCGCACGGTCTCCGGCCAGCGTCACCAGCCCTGCACCGACACGCGCCGCCCCATTGGCCGCAAGGCGCGCGGCGCCCGTGCGCAGCGCATCGCCCGAAACGACAAGGCAATGCCCGGCGCTATATTTGTGTCCCGCCGGATCGCGCCGGGGGAGATGCCACAGATGCGGATCATTTTCGAACACCGTCGGCATGATATCGGTAAGGACGTGATCGGGGATTCCGATGTCGGCAAGCAGCACCTCTCCGCAGAGCCCCCCACCCGGGTACAGCAGGTGACCCGGCTTGCATCGGAAAAACGTCACCGTGAATTTCGCCTTTACCGCGATGCCGCGCTCTTCACCCGTTGCCCCGTCGACCCCGCTCGGCACGTCGACGGCAACCACGTCGGCGCCGCTGGCATTGATCTTTTCGATGATTTCGGCCAATTCCCCATCGATGTCCCGTGATAACCCGGCGCCGAGCAGAGCATCGATCACGACGCCGAAGTCGTCCTCAAGGCACTCCAGCGCCGGTTCGATGGCAGCGCCGTTCCACTTGCGCGCCATTATCGCCGCATCGCCCTTAAGATCGGCCTTCTCACCGAAAAGACCGACGCGCACCGGCCAACCCCGTTCCGCCAGAAGCCTGGCCACCACAAAACCGTCGCCGCCGTTATTCCCCGGGCCGCAGAGAACCAGGACCGGCTGAACCGCAAAATGCTGGGTGACCTCATATGCGATCGCCTGACCCGCATTTTCCATCAATGTCAAGGATGAAACACCGGAGTCGACGGCAAGCCGATCGGCCTGCGCCATTTGGGAGGGGGTAAGAAGCTCTTGCACGCAACAACCTCGCTGAGAGCACATTTTTGACGTTTTTTGGGGAAGTGGGGAGCCGCCCGCCTCTCCGCAATACGCCAAGCCAAAAACCCGGCGACAATTCGGATTTTCGATACCCGAACGCGCCAGTTTCCCCCTGAAACGACTGAACCCGACCATATTTCAGGTCGGGTTTAGCGCAATACTGAGTCAAACTATGACGAATGTGTGGCCGGCCGAACGCCGGCTCACACCTTAGAGCGTGTCCAGAAAAAGCGTCTCCTCGAACGTGATCCGGGGATGGTTGCGACTTTTTCGCTTGCGCGGCCCTTGGAGTCGGTTCGGACACGCGGCAAACAAGGACCTGAGGGTGTCATGCTGAATGCAATTCAGCGCGACGCACCTTAGTGCGCGTGATCGCTGTCGATGTCGAAGCTGTCTTCGCCCTCGCGGACCAGTTTGACCAGTTCTTCGCGGCTCACCTTCTTGTCCTTGACCGACGCAAGTTCGGTCACGAAGTCGATCACCTTGTTCTCGAAGATCGGAGCACGCAGGCTGGCGAGCGCTTGCGGGTTTTGCCGGTAGTAGTCGTAGACCTGCTGCTCCTGGCCCGGGAAGCGGCGTACTTCGCCGATGAGTGCCTGCTGGTGCTCTTCGTCGGTCACCTCGATCTCGTTCTTGTTTCCGATCTCGGCGACAACCAGCCCCAGGCGCACGCGGCGCTCGGCGATCTTCTGGTAGTCTTCACGAGCCTTCTCCTCGGTCGTGCCCTCGCTCTCGAAGGTCTTGCCGTGATGTTCGACCTCGTGCTTGACGCGGTTCCAGATGGCATCGAACTCGGCATTGACGAGTTTTTCGGGCACATCGAACTTATGGCCTTCATCGAGCGCATCAAGCACAAGCCGCTTCACACGCTGCTTGGACAGCGACTCGTTCTGCCCCTCGATCTGGTCGCGAATGGCCTTCTTGAGCGCCGCCAGGTCTTCAAGCCCCAAAGTCTTGGCAAACTCGTCATTAAGCTCGACATCCTTTTGGGGTCCATCGACGTGAAGCACATTAACGTCGAAAGTTGCCTTCTTACCGGCGAGCTCTTCGTTCTGGTAATCCTCCGGGAACGTGACCTCGATGGTCTTTTCCTCACCCTTCTTGATCCCGACGAGCTGCTCTTCGAAGCCAGGAATGAACTGGCCCGAACCGATCACGAGATGGGTATGGTCGGCGCTGCCGCCCTCGAATGGCTCCCCGTCGATCTTGCCAACAAAGGAAATTCCAACTTTGTCGCCGTCTTCAACGACCGCGCCGTCGCCCTTGTCCTCATAGCCGCGATTAGCCTTGAAGAACTTTTCGACCTCCTGGTCCACCTCTTCATCGGTGACTTCAACGACGGGCTTTTCAAGCTTGATCTTCGAAAAGTCCATAAGGTCGACCGGCGGCAGCACCTCATAGCTCACCGTAAACGCGAGATCGGCTTCACCGTCGAGGACGCGATTGATAACGGCCTGATCATCCGAAAGATCAATCTCAGGCTGCGTTGCGGCCTTTTCCGAGCGGTCCTCGAGCGTCTTGGAGACGGTCTCGTTGATCGTGTCCTGCATGACTTCGCTCATGACCGAGCGGCCATAGACTTTTTTGAGGTGTGCCATAGGCACCTTGCCAGGCCGGAAGCCCTTCAGCTGCACCTTGCCCCGAACCTCGTCGAGCTTTTCGTCGAGCCGCGACGAAAGGACCGTCGCAGGGACAGTCACATCGAGCTTGCGGCGCAGCCCTTCGTTCAGAGTTTCAGTTACGTTCATTTGGTCGATCCCGTCTTTACGTTCAGCTTTGTCTCTATAATGTGCCGCGGAGGGAAATGGTGCGGGTGAGAGGAGTCGAACCTCCACGCCTTGCGGCGCTGGAACCTAAATCCAGTGCGTCTGCCAGTTCCGCCACACCCGCATCTCTTGCCGTCCGGCGCGAGTTGGCACGCGGTCTATCCCAAGTTTAAGGACCAGTCAAAGCCTCATTGCGCGCCAGGCCCATCGGCAAACGACGACAGCCGAAGCCGCGCAAACGCACTCAACTCAAACTGCACAAAACATAATCACAATGCACAATTTATAGACAATCAATGCAGTTCAAAACGCATCAGTACGTTGAACATATTAACATAACAAATTGTAATTCTTGGATAAATGCAAACGGAAACGCGATTGGCATAGCGCGTGCATTTGCGAGGATAACCGGTCCCGAACAAGAGGAGACGTGGACATGAAAAAGATCGAGGCTATCGTCAAACCGTTCAAGCTCGACGAGGTCAAGGAAGCCTTGCAGGACGTCGGCCTCCAGGGCATCACGGTTACGGAAGCCAAAGGGTTCGGCCGGCAGAAGGGGCACACCGAACTGTATCGTGGTGCCGAATATGTCGTCGACTTCCTGCCCAAGGTAAAGGTCGAAGTTGTCGTGCCCGATCATTTGGCCGACAAAGCGATCGAAGCCATCCGCAGCGCCGCTCAGACCGGGCGGATCGGCGACGGCAAGATTTTCGTCTCCACGGTCGAACAGGCCATTCGAATCCGCACCGGTGAAAGCGGCGATGACGCGCTCTAAAGCCGTACGCTTCGCCTAAACCTGGACGCGCCGGCACCCTCTTCCCGGACCGGCGGGCAAACAACCCAAAAAAGTCAAACACATACTGGGGATCACACTATGAGCTCAGCAAACGACCTTATCCAGAAGATCAAGGACGAGGGCATCAAATACGTCGACCTGCGTTTCACCGACATTCGCGGCAAGCTGCAGCATGTCACCATGGACGCCAGTGTCGCCGACGCCGACATGTTCGAAGAAGGCGTGATGTTCGACGGTTCCTCGATCGCCGGCTGGAAGGCCATCAACGAATCCGACATGGTGCTGATGCCCGACACCGCCACCAGCTACGTCGATCCGTTCTTCTCGGCCCCGACCCTCGTCGTTAACTGCGACATCCTCGAGCCGGCCACCTATCAGCCCTATAACCGCGACCCCCGCTCGATCGCCAAGAAGGCCGAAGCTTATGTCGGCACCTCGGGCATCGGCGACGCCGTCGTGTTCGGCCCCGAACCCGAATTCTTCCTGTTCGATGACGTGAAGTATTCCAACACCACCTACAAGGTCGGTTTCCAGGTCGATGCCGGCGAACTTCCGGTTAACTCCGACGCCGATTATGAAGGCGGCAACTCCGGCCATCACGTCGGCCTGAAAAAAGGCTACTTCCCCGTCCCGCCGCTCGACAGCGCTCAGGACATCCGCGGCGAAATGCTTGAAGCTATGGCCGCAATGGGTGTCGTCGTTGAAAAGCACCACCACGAAGTGGGTTCGGCACAGCACGAACTTGGTATCAAGTTCCAGCCGATCATCGGTGCCGCCGACCACGTCCTGCTCTACAAGTACGCCGCTCAGCAGGTCGCCCAGGCTTACGGCAAGACCGCAACCTTCATGCCCAAGCCTGTCTATGGAGACAATGGATCGGGCATGCACTGCCACCAGTCGATCTGGAAGGACGGCAAGCCGCTCTTCGCCGGGGACGAGTATGCCGGTCTTTCGACCGAGTGCCTCTATTACATCGGCGGTGTGATCAAGCACGCCAAGGCAATCAACGCCTTCACCAACCCGACGACCAACTCCTACAAGCGCCTGGTTCCGGGCTTCGAAGCCCCCGTTCTGCTGGCCTACTCGGCCCGCAACCGTTCGGCCTCCTGCCGTATTCCGTTCGGCCAGAGCCCCAAGTCCAAGCGTGTGGAAGTCCGCTTCCCCGATCCGATGGCGAACCCCTACCTCGCCTTCGCCGCACTCCTGATGGCAGGCCTCGATGGTATCAAGAACAAGATCCATCCGGGCGACCCGATGGACAAGGACCTCTACGAACTCCCCAAGGAAGAGCTCCAGGGCATTCCGACCGTCTCCGGCTCGCTGCGTGAAGCGCTCGAGGCTCTGGATGCGGACCGCGAGTTCCTTAAGGCCGGCGGCGTGATGGACGACGACTTCATCGACGCTTACATCGAGCTCAAGATGGAAGAAGTCATCAAGTTCGAGCACACCCCGCACCCGGTCGAGTACGAAATGTACTATTCCGCCTAAGCGGCACGGCAGTAAACGCGAAGGGGCCCGGCGGCGGGCCCCTTTTTGTTCATGCCAAACTCCGGCTATGCTCGCGCGATACCCACAAGGATATCCGCCAGCGCCGCCGGCTGCGAATAGAACGGCGAATGGCTCGTCTCCATCGTATGGCAACGCGTTGTATTCCCCATTGCCGCATCGACCGATGCGACCATGAAGTCCTGCCCCGCAATCGGAATGGCGTTATCTGCCGTGCACCGGATATAGTGCCGCGGGACCGCTCCAAACTGGCCCACCGTGATCGGTGAAGGCTCGACGGCAACGCCCGCCGGTTCGTCGCAGTGAAGCGTTTCTAGTGCTGCCGCGTACTGAGCCTCAGTGAGGTCTGCATAAAACGCCGCTTTGAGCCCGGCCCGGTAGTCCGGATCCTCCGGCGCCGTATCGAGCCGCAGCGCTCCAGTCGCCTGCGGGTCCGAAAGGAAATGCCGCGCCACAAGTTCGCCCGCCATCTTTTCATGCTGGATCATCGCAATCGCCGGCATGCCTGGCGGCAACATGAATGCAGTAAGATAGACGACAGCCGACAACTTGCCAGGAACGGCCTCGGCGACGCTGGAAACGGTCAACCCGCCCAGCGAGTGCCCCACAAGGATGACCTTATCCACGTCTTCCGCCGTCTCGTCGATAGCGGCGATCACAGCATCCGTCCGTTCCTTCTGCGTCACGCCCGCGTTCGGCGAAATCTCCGTCGCAAACGCCCCGAGATCAAGCGGACGCTCGAAAAAGGCCCGCGGCATACGCGCATTGCCTCCGGCGCCCGGTAGATCGAGCGCCTTCGCCCGAACGCCCTGCGCTTCCAGCAACGGGATCACCTGATCCCACGTCGCCGCCCCGTGCCACGCTCCATGCACCAGCACCAACCCGACATCGCTCATCGCCAAAACCCTCCTCCGGTTTACGGTCTTGCTCTTTTCCAAAATTATCCGAGGATAGGTCCGGACAAAGGTGCCGAGGACGAACACTCATGACCCTGGGCGAACACGAAGGCTGGATTACTCACCGCTGGACAGGCGCCGTCCGCGAACGCGAGCGCTTCGCCTTCTTCTGCGAAGCCATCTGCGACACCTATACGGGTATAAGGCCTCAGCGAGCACCCGAAGCGCCGTTCGACGCAAGCTTCGCTGCCGCGCCGGTCGATGCAGGCATATTCGCCCACATCACCGCGCCCGGGCACCTCGCCCGCCGTGACGCGGCCGCCCTACGCCGGCAACCCGACGACAGCCTCTTTCTCAACATATCCGAACACGCGCCGTACAAAGCCTCCCATCTGGGGGACGACATCGCCGTCCAGCCTGGCATTCCGCTGCTGTTGGACAATACCCACCCCTTCGAAGTCCACTTCGAAGGTCCCGCTCAGATGAGCCTGCACACGCTGAGAATTTCAAGAACGGCGCTCAGCATCGACCTCTCCCCGGCGCGCATCCGGAACGCCAACGCCGCGTTCTCGCAGACGCCGTTGGGCCGGATGGCCGGCACGCAACTGCGCCTGCTATGTGATGCCTTCCGGCTGGGCGACCCGAACGCCGCCGGTCCGATGAGCCGTTCGGTCGTCCGGCTCATCGCGCGCCTCCTCGAAGATGCACCCGAAGCTGCCGCCGAACCACCCCATGCCCTGCCACTCGAAACCATCAAGGCCTGCGCGCGGCCGTACCTGACCGAACCCGATTTCAGCATCGTCCACCTTGCGCGGGCCCTCGGCTGCACGACACGTACGATCCAGAAACAGTTTGCCCGTAACGACGAGACCTTCTCGAGCTGGCTGATCGCCGAAAGGCTCGATCGGGCCCGGCACATGCTCTTAAACCCCGCGTTTTGTATGCGCAGTGTCGAAAACATAGCCTTCGCCTGTGGCTTTCGCGATGCGGCCCATTTCCACCGCCGCTTCAAGGCACAGTATGGAATACCGCCGGGTGCCGCCCGACGGCTCGGCTAACCATCCCTCATGCCATCAAAGAAGCGGTTCGGATCGTCGATCTCGGTGAACCTGCCCGTCTCGATCATGAAGAAGCGGGTCCCGACGTCGCGGACAAACGCCCTGTCGTGCGAAATAAGAACGCAATTGGCCTGATGTTCCGCGATCTCCGCCGCCAGCGCTTCCTGCCCCGCGATATCGATATGATTGGTTGGTTCATCGAGCAGATAAAAGTTCGGCTCCCGGAGCCGCAGCGCCATAAGTCCCAGCCGCGCCTTCTGACCGAATGACAGCGCCGCGATCGGTCGCCCTTGCTTTTCGGCTGCAATACCGGCCCCGGCAAGCAACGCCCGCGTGCGTTTGTCCCCTTGTCCGAACGCCGCAATGAAATCGAACGGCGAGGCTTTGTCGGGCACGTTCGAGAGGCCCTGGTCCATATAGCCCGTGACAAGGCTCGGTGTTGCCCGGATACCGGAGACATCCGCTGCATCTTCCAGAACCTGCCGCAGCACCCCGACGAACGTCGATTTACCCGTCCCGTTGCGCCCCAAAAGCACAATCCTGTCGCCCTGAAAGATATGAAGTTTCGGGATATTGAACAGCGTTCCTCCGTCGGACTTGCAAACGGTAAAGTCCTCGATCGCAACCAGAACCTTGGCGTGCGTCCCCCGGTTCGCCAGCCGAATATCGCCAGGCCGTTCCTTGTGCAGCGCCTTGACGCCATCCTCGATCTTTTCGGCTCGCTCCCGAAGCTGCCTTTGCTTCTTTTGCAAAAGGTCGCTCCCCGAATTGATGCCGATATTCTTGAGCTTGGCCGACTGCCGCCGCAGCTGCTGAGCTTCCCTGAGGTCACGCTCCCGCTGCGCGGCGTCCGCGGCATCCTCCCCCTCAAGCGACGTTCGTGCACGGCTATAAGGCAAGCTGAAGTAGCGGGAAGTTTCCGGCCGCAAAAACAGCGTCCGGTTCGTCGCGCCGTCGAGAAAGCTGCGGTCATGGCTTGCGATAACGACCGGAACATCGCCAATCCCGGTTCTGAGCCAGTCTTCAAGAAGCAGGATTTTCTCGAGGTCCAGATGGTTCGTCGGCTCGTCGAGCAACAGGACGTCAGGATCCGTCACCCACACTCGCGCCAACAGCATTAGCCGCTGCCAACCACCGCTGAGTTCGGCGACCGGCAGATGCCGGATATCGTCCGGTGCGCCAAGCGTGTCGAGTACGACATCCACCCGCCAGCTCTCGCTCTCTCGCGTGTCCTCGGGCAGCATATCCTGAACCGCCCGATAGAAACTCCAGCCAAGAATATCCGACGCCACATGCTGTTCGACATAGCCGATCCGGGTGCCGCGCGAGCGCGTGATCTCACCGGCTGTGAGGTCGAGGTCTCCGGCAATGCACTTAAGCAGCGTGGTTTTGCCCGCACCGTTGGCGGCTACCAGCCCCAGCCGGTCTCCAGGGCCAAGCGTAAGGTTCACATTACGAAAAAGGGGAACATTGGCGACGTAGGTCGCGTCTTTCAAAATCAGGACTGTCATTGGATCGTCTCGCCGACAATGCGCCAAGCTCGGGCGCGCGTTCATCAAAAGCGCCAGGAATTAAACTCCGAGCGCCATGAACAAGGCGGACCGTTTCTATGAGACGAAACTGAAAGGTGTCTCTGTGCCGGTCAGCCCTGCAACGTCTGCTGCAGGGCACAAACAGGGCCACGCTGACGATGGTGACGAAAGAACGTAATCACGCAGCCCTCCATTAGCGTTAGAGACAAGATAAAAATCTTATAGTGCGACGATGGTACGGCTGCAATCACTGCATCCTATTGTACCGCTCTCGGCGCGTGCCGGGCGCCAATTTCGAGCGCCTGCTCCTTGGTCAACCCGACATAGTCGAGAACCGATGGCGTAAGATAGCCGTGCCGGTTCATCTCGACTGCGTGGCCTTCGATAACCGCCCGCGCGTGAATGGGCTGCAGCGTCTTGCGGTAGTCTCGAGCCAGCCCTTGGCGCCCCGCTTTCTTACGCTGCGCGTCGATCAGCTTGACCGCCTGGATCAGGGCCTCCTCGGTGATCGGCAGACGCATATGTTCAGCCAGCTTGCGAAACTGGTGCGTTGGGTTCTTGGCGATATCCTCGAACTTGAGAACCAGGATGGCTTTCTCTTCCCGTCCCGTCCAACTCGCCACGTTCTGGCTCCAGGAGCCTTGCGGTTCGGTTACGGCGACCTTATGCGGACGCACCCGCCGGTCCGCCTTCATCATCATCTCGATGATTTTCATCGGCGGCGTGCCGGTCTCATCGATCAGGGCAGAGGCAACATCGAGCGGATTGCGCACAATATAGGCCGCTCCGCGCGTCACCTGCGGATTGATGGTCGGATGGCCATGGAACGTACCCCGGACGGCGTGGGTCCGGACCACCGGCAGCCCCTTGAACTCCGTCGCGAGCAACCGATGCACATCCGCGCGCGCCGCCGCAATCTCGACCTCACTCATCTGCCCCGGTTTTTGCCCGGTTGCCTTCTCGTAGAGCGCGCCATGTACGTCCCAAGGGATGATATTGTCGATGTTCCGCAGATCGATCGTTCCCCCTTTGGGAGCGGACCGCATTGCCGCGAGCAAAAAGACGACGGAACGCACCCAATGGCTGCCCGATCGCGGATAGGACGCGATGAAATAAAGCGGACGCACTGTTTTGGCTTGCGGCTCGGACACACGCATCTCCCCAGGAAAGATGCGCAAAGCTCTACCCGTACACTCTAATACGTGCAACCGGGAGTTGCAGCTATAAAAGGAAAAAGCTTACAAACAGAAGTCCCAGCACCACCGGGCGCGGGAGATGAAGGTGGGCAAGCCGGTACGCAATACCATTCATCCGGCCTGCTCCCACCGGGACTCGAAAAACGGACTACCAAGGGCCAGGATACGCAACGCAGCCACCAGATCCGTTCGCATACGGCAACTCCAAACACATGAACCGTATGACGAAATTTATACGCACACGGATTTAAGAAAGTGCTGATGAGGTGCAAACCGATGGTAAATCGGGTGCACAAATTTACCCGCGACACTGTCCCAGTTTGGGAACACGGCAACGCCGTTGTCGCACAGTCCACAAGTGCGCGCCAAAGCGACCATAACTGTTGAAGAGACCTGAAAACTGTGGTGTTTGCGGCGCAGACGCTCACCATGTGTTAAGCCAGAAAGTACCTGATTCGCATTTTGGCGCGCCGTAACGACCCAAAGGCATTCATGACCGACGACAACGACCTGTTTGCAAACGCCCCCCCACCTGCCCCTTCGGCGCCAAAACCCGAAAAGCAGGCGGGCAGCAATGTTGCGAGCGGCAGCTACTCCGCCGCAGATATCGAGGTCCTCGAGGGTCTTGAACCGGTTCGCAGGCGCCCAGGCATGTATATCGGGGGCACTGACACCAACGCTCTCCATCACCTTTTTGCCGAAGTCATCGACAATGCGATGGACGAAGCAATCGGCGGCCACGCGACCCGTATCGAGGTTCATCTCGATGCCAACGGTTATCTCAGTGTCACCGACAACGGCCGCGGCATTCCCGTCGACGCGCACCCAAAGCAACCGCATCTTTCCGCGCTCGAGGTCATCATGACCACGCTGCATGCGGGCGGAAAATTCGACTCCAAGGCTTACGAAACCTCTGGCGGCCTGCACGGTGTCGGCGTTTCCGTGGTCAACGCGCTCTCGGACGATCTCATTGTCGAGGTCGCCCGCGATCAGGCACTCTACCGTCAGACTTATTCCCGCGGCAAAGCAATGAGCGGGTTGGAAAATGCGGGCCGGGTCAACAACCGGCGCGGCACGACGATCAAATTCCACCCCGATCCACAAATCTTTGGCGCCCACGCCCGTTTCAGCCAGGATCGCGTCTTCCGCATGACGCGCGCCAAGGCATATCTTTTCGGCGGCGTCGAAATCCGCTGGTCCTGCGATGAGCCCCTGGCAACCGACACCGTACCCGCTAAAGCGACGTTCCATTTCCCTGGCGGCCTGCGTGACTTTGTCGAGCGGCGCATCGAAGGTGAAACCCGGATCGTCGACGACATCTTTTCCGGCAAGGCCGGCAAGCCCGGGGGGCACGGCTCGGTCGAATGGGCAATCACTTGGTATCTGGGCGATAGCTTCACCCAATCTTACTGCAATACCGTACCCACACAGGATGGTGGCACCCACGAAGCGGGCCTGCGCACTGCCCTGTTGCGCGGCATTAAAAATTACGCCGAGATGACCGGCAACAAACGTGCGTCGATCATCACCTCCGAGGACGTTCTCGCCCATTGCGGCGCCATGCTCTCGGTCTTTATCCGCGAGCCGGAATTCGTGGGGCAGACCAAGGACAAGCTTGCTTCCAAC
Organism: Pelagibacterium halotolerans; assembly: GCF_044811015.1. Lineage (GTDB taxonomy): Bacteria > Pseudomonadota > Alphaproteobacteria > Rhizobiales > Devosiaceae > Pelagibacterium > Pelagibacterium halotolerans_A. Next base: position 385,295 of record NZ_CP085243.1, on the reverse strand, counting down.
GAAGCCACGCGCATCGTCGACAACGCCATCCGCGATGCCTTCGATCACTGGCTGACGGCCGCGCCCAATCAGGCCAACAAGCTCCTCGAATGGACCATCGACCGAGCCGAGGAGCGTCTGCGCCGGCGCAAGGAAAAGGAAATCGACCGCAAGTCGGCGACCCGCAAACTGCGCCTGCCGGGCAAGCTCGCCGACTGCAGCCAGTCAGCGGCCCAAGGTGCCGAACTCTTCATCGTTGAGGGCGACAGCGCGGGCGGTTCGGCCAAACAGGCGCGCGACCGCGCCAGCCAGGCGGTTCTGCCCCTGCGCGGCAAGGTCCTCAACGTTGCCGGTGCCAGCCGCGATAAACTCGCCGCCAACCAGCAGATCGCCGATCTTTTGCAGGCTTTGGGCTGCGGCACCCGCGACCGCTATCGCGAAGACGACCTGCGCTACGACAAGATCATCATCATGACCGACGCCGACGTCGATGGCGCACACATCGCATCGCTCCTGATGACGTTCTTCTTCCAGGAAATGCCGCAGCTGATCGATGAAGGGCACCTCTACCTCGCCCTGCCCCCGCTCTACCGCATTGCCCAGGGCCCCAAGACGGCCTATGCGATGGACGACAAGCATAAGGATCAGCTTATGCAGTCCGAATTTACCGGACGCGGCAAGGTCGAGGTCACACGCTTCAAAGGTCTCGGCGAGATGCCTCACGCTCATTTGAAGGAAACCACGATGAACCCCAAGACCCGCACGCTGTTGCAGGTCCGGCTTGTCGACGACCGTACGGAAACCAAAGGCGCTGTCGACCGGTTGATGGGTAATAAGCCCGAGGCGCGGTTCGAATTCATCCAGGAACACGCGGCCTTCGTGACCGAAATCGACGTCTGACGGCGGGTCGAAATGCGTCTGTTTCGGCTAAAAACCGCTCTGCGTTAAGGTTTCCAACGATATCTACGTTGACTCGCCCACTTTGTGCGTTATGGTCGCGCCCGTCAGAGGCCTCTCCCGTTCACCGGCATCGGCATTAAGCCGGGTGGAGCGCATTTCGGTACACCGGACATCTCCCGTCCGCAGGACCGAAGCGTGCGACAATCACTTTAGTGAGCAAACGCCTCGTTTCAGCCGAGGCAGAAGGCTCTGGACTGTTTGCATATGCTGGCACGTTCTCATGCGCTTTGCATTCGGCACGTACAGTTATCGCATTGAGCGGATTGCTGCCGGCACCGCTCATGGCTGACACAGATGGACACCCGATTTGACAGTGCAATTTTCTGAGCTCGGACTTGGCGACAAGGTGACAGACGCCGTTACCGCTGCAGGCTATACCAAGCCCACGGACATCCAGGCGCAAGCGATCCCGCACGTTCTGGAAAAGAAGGATTTGATCGGCATTGCCCAGACCGGAACGGGCAAAACCGCGTCCTTTGTCCTGCCCATGCTATCGCTCCTGGAAAAAGGCCGCGCCCGGGCGCGCATGCCGCGCACGCTGATCCTTGAGCCCACGCGCGAACTCGCGGCACAGGTCCACGAGAACTTTGAAAAATACGGCAAGAACCATCGCCTCACGGTGGCGCTCCTGATTGGCGGCGTATCGTTCGAAGATCAAAACAAGAAACTCGACCGTGGTGCCGACGTCTTGATAGCGACCCCTGGCCGTCTGCTCGACCATTTCGAGCGCGGCCGGTTGCTTCTGACCGGCGTCGACATCTTGGTCATCGATGAAGCCGATCGCATGCTCGACATGGGCTTCATCCCCGATATCGAGCGCATCTGCGGTCTTCTGCCGCCTCGTCGGCAGACACTGTTTTTCTCGGCCACCATGCCACCGGAAATCCAGAAACTCACCGAACGCTTCCTCAACGATCCTGTAAAAGTCGAAGTCGCGCGGCAGAATTCAACCGCCGAGACCATCGATCAGAAGCTTCTGAAAGTCGGTGCCACGCCCAAGGAAAAGCGCGCCGCGCTGCGCGACCAGATTCGCTCTGCCCAGGATCTCAAGAACGCGATCATTTTCTGCAACCGTAAGCGCGACGTGGCGACGGTTGCCCGCTCGCTCGAACGCCACGGCTTTTCGGCTGGCGCGCTGCATGGCGATATGGACCAGAAAAGTCGTATGGAGACCCTGGACCGCTTCCGCACAGGTGACCTCCCCATTCTGGTTGCGTCCGACGTCGCGGCGCGCGGACTCGATATTCCGGCGGTGAGCCACGTTTTCAATTTCGACGTCCCCACCCACGCCGAAGACTATGTCCATCGCATCGGCCGCACGGGACGCGCGGGACGGTCGGGCTCCGCCATCACGCTGGTGACGCCTTCCGAAGGCAAGTATGTCGACGCAATAACCAAGCTCATCCAGCGCGATATTGCATGGATCGATGGCGAAGCGCCGGCTGTGGATACGCCGGACGCCAAGCCAGCCCGCCGCAGCCGTTCCAGCAGACGGCCCGAAGCGCCCAAACGCGACGTTGCTTCCGCGGACATGGCAAAGCAGAAAAGTGCCGAGCCCAAAAAGAAACGCCGCGATACGGCGCGCAAGGCAAGCAACGATGATTCGCCTGCGACGTTCGAAACTGAAGGCCATATTCCGGCCTTTCTGCTTCGGCCAGTTCGGCGCCACGCATAGCCGAACCAGTTGGTTAACTTCAAATTTCCTTAGTTGATGGCAAAAAATGCGAACAATTTTGCATTTTTGTCTTGAAACGCACGGCACAAATTGAGCATCTTGCGCGCCAAGTCGCGTACGTATATTTCATTGCCCAACATTGCGTGCGCGAAAGGAATGCACGCGGCGTTAGATTGCCCGGCATTACGAGTTTACAGACCAACGAACTGGCCAGGATCAGAAACGTAGGAAGTATTTCCGGCGGTGGTTAATAAGCACCTGACAGAGTTTGACTTTGAGCGCGCGTCGGGGTTTGCCAATGCGGCAATGGCGCTGCTCAAGCGCTGTCATCTTCCTGCATTCCCTGTCTACTACGAGCTCTTTTATACCTACACCACCGGCGCCAACGCCGAACTCAACGCCCGGATCAATCAGCTTTTCACCCAGAACAGCACGCTGACCGCGGAAGACGCATCGGCGTTGTGTGAACAATTTCTCGATATCAACAATATGGACGAAAAGCTCAGGGCCATGTCCAAGGCTATGAGCCGCAAGATTTCCGACATCAACGAAGCTATCGAGTTTGCCATGGCGACGGCGAACTCTTACTCCGGTTCGCTCCAGCAAGCATCCGGCGATCTTGAAAGCGGCATCGATGACGATGCGCTCAAGATGCTCTCGAGCCGCCTCTTGAAGGAGACGCGGCGCATGCAGGACATGAATCGCCGTCTTGAAGCCCAACTCGAGAACTCGCGCGACGATATTTCGCTCCTCCAGCGCGACCTCGATGAGGTCCGTCGCGAATCTATGCTTGATCCGCTCACCAAAATCCCCAACCGCAAGTGCTTCGACGAGCAACTCGAGCTAGAGCTTGAAAGCGCGGAGCGCAACGGAAAGCGGCTTTGCCTGCTGTTGCTCGATATCGATAGGTTCAAAGCCTTTAATGATACGTACGGTCACCTGACCGGCGATCAGGTCCTTCGCCTCGTCGCCCAGGTCCTCAAGGCCAACCTCAAGGGCCGCGACATGCCGGCACGCTTCGGCGGTGAGGAGTTCGTCGCCGTCCTGCCCGAGACCGAACTCAATGGCGCCATCACCATAGCCAATACGATCCGCAGCGCCGTACAGTCCAAGGAACTGCTCAAGCGCTCGACAAACGAAAAGCTCGGTCGCATCACCTTATCGGTCGGCGTTGCCCAATGGCGCCCGGCAGAAAAGCCCGCCCAGCTGATTGAACGCGCCGACAAATGCCTCTACGCAGCCAAATCCGGTGGTCGCAATCAGGTTGTCTCCGAGCGTGAACTGCCCGACGCGCCCGGCAGCATCGACGTCGCGTGAAAAAGGCGCCTTGCGGCGCCTTCCTTCCAGCTGTGTCGAAAACTTCAGTGAGTGGCTTCCGCCGCAGCACGCGCCTTTGCCAACTCGGCAAGGTCGGCGGGCTTGAGCTGCACGCTCTCCCCACACCCGCAAGCGCCATCCTGGTTGGGATTGTTGAAGGTGAACCCCGACTTGAGCTTGTCTTCAGTGAAATCCATCACCGTGCCAAGAAGGAACAGCGTCGCCTTGGGCTCAACCCAGACATCGACGCCCTTGTCGCTGATGTGATCGTCCCCGTCGACCGGCGCTTCGACGTAATCCAGCGTGTAGGCCATGCCCGCACAGCCAGCATTCTTAACGCCGACCCGGACGCCCGCAACGGGCTTGTCGCTATCTTCGATGATCTCCTTGATGCGGTCCGCAGCCCGCTCCGTGAGGCTCATGATTGCAAAGGGCATATTACCACCAATTGAGCGCAACCTGCGCTTCTTCGCTCATCCGGTCCGGTCCCCAAGGGGGATCGAAGACCATGTTGACTTCGACATCCTGGATGCCTTCGACGCTGCGCGCCGCATGCTCGACCCAGCCCGGCATCTCTCCGGCGACCGGACATCCCGGCGCTGTTAGTGTCATATCGATCGTCAATCGACGATCATCGTCGATATCGACCTTGTAGATCAACCCCAGCTCATAGATGTCGACCGGGATTTCCGGATCGTACACCGTCTTGAGCGCGCTGATCAGATCGGCCGTGATCCGCTCCACCTCTTCAGGAGGCAACGACGAGCCCGAAGTGGAAATCAGGTGATCGTCCGTCTCGGCAGTCGTTTCTTTTTCAGGCGCTGCACTTTGGCTCATGGTCACTCCCGAATAGCTGGAGCGTGTCCAGAAAAAGTGGACACCACTTTTTCGGTTCGGACACGTGACAAAACAAACACTTAGAGCCCGATTTTGATGCTATCAAAATCGGAATAGCTCTAGAAAAAAGTCTGCGCCTTCTCGATGCCTTCGACAAGCGCATCGACATCGTCCTTGCCGTTATATAGGGCAAAAGAGGCCCGGCATGTAGAGGTCGCGCCGAATCTTTCAAGAAGCGGCATGGCGCAATGGGTTCCGGCGCGCACGGCGATACCGTACCGGTCCAGCAGCGTCGCGACGTCGTGTGCGTGCGCGGTGTCCATGGTAAAGGCGAAAATACCGCCCTTACCCGGCGCGTCGCCGATCACCCGCAAGGCATTGATCCGCGATAACCGCTCCCGCGCATATTCAGCGACGTCATGCTCATGCGCCGAGATCGCTTCGCGCCCGATGCTCTCCATATAATCGAGCGCGGCCCCCAGCCCGATCGCCTGAACGATCGGCGGCGTCCCCGCCTCGAACTTGTGTGGAGGAGCGTTATAGGTGACCATATCCTTGGTCACCTCCTCGATCATCTCTCCCCCACCCATATAGGGCCGCATCTCGGCTAAAAGGTCGTACTTGCCATAAAGAACACCGATCCCGGTCGGGCCGTAAAGCTTATGTCCCGTCATGACGTAGAAATCGGCGTCGATATCGCGCACGTCCACCTTTTCGTGCACCGCAGCCTGGCTTCCGTCGAGCAGCACGGGGATACCCCGCGCATGCGCAATCTCGACGATCTGCTTGGCCGGCGTGATCGTACCCAGCACGTTCGACATATGCGTGATCGCGACCAGCCGCGTCCTGTCGCTCAGTGCCGCGGCGAAGGCATCGAGATCGAGCTCACCGTCATCCGTCACGTCCACCCACTTGATCACCGCCCCCTTGCGCTCACGCAGGAAATGCCAGGGCACGATATTGGAGTGGTGTTCCATGATCGAGATAACGATCTCGTCGCCCTCCCCGACCTTCGGGTCGGCAAAGGCATTGGCAACCAGATTGACCGCCTCTGTCGTCGAGCGGGTGAAAACGATCTCTTCGACGCGCCCCGCATTGAGGAATTTCCGCACGGTCTCTCGCGCGCCCTCATAGGCTTCCGTCGCCCGGTTGGCGAGCGTGTGTAATCCCCGGTGCACATTGGCGTATTCGTGCCGGAAGGCGTGATCCATCCGGTCTAGCACCTGCACCGGCTTTTGCGCCGACGCGCCGCTGTCGAGATAGACCAGCCGCTTCCCGTGGATTTTCTCCTCGAGAATCGGAAAGTCCGCGCGTGCCTTTTCGAGATCGAAATCCATTACGCGCCCTTGGCCAGCCAGCCATCCACGATCCCGCTCAACGCCTCGGCGAGAGCCTCATCCTCGACCGCATCGACGATTTCCTCCAGGAACGCCCGGATCAGCATCGTCTCGGCCACCGCCTTCGGGATGCCGCGGCTCATGAGATAGAACATCCACGTCTCATCGAGATCGCCGCAGGTCGCGCCATGCCCGCACACCACGTCGTCCGCATAGATGACGAGTTCGGGCTTGGTCAGGATTTCCGCGCCTTCTGATAGCATCAGCCCCTGGCTCATCATCTTCGCGTCGGTCTTCTGCGCATCTTTGGCCACGGTGATCTTGCCCTGGAATACGCCCTTGCCACGCCCGCGCCCGATCTGCTTGAAGAGCTCGGTCGAGGTCGTATTTGGCACGCTATGCGTCACATCGAGCGTGATGTCGCGATGCTGGTTGGTATCGACAAGGTTGAGCCCGAAGAAGTCGCTATGCGCGCCCTCGCCTACGAAATCGGCAAAAACCTGCGCCCGAGCGAGGTTCGCACCGGCCTGGATCACGATGGACTTGAGGCTGGCTTCAGCGTCGATTCGATATTCGAGCGTCGAAAACTGGGTCGCCTGATTGGCTGACAGATCGACAACGATATGGGTGACATTCGCCCCCTCGCCGACCGCAACATACGTTCCAAGATTGCCCATATGCCCGGCATCCGAGGTCGAAACCGTCTCGATAATGGTCGCGCTGGCACCCGGAGCAACCGTGATTTTCGAGCCCGTCGCCACATGCGCCGCATCACCATCGGTGCGGCGGTCGACATGAATCACCGGATCGACCGAACCGGCCAATTCGATAGTCACCGCTTCCTTGACCAGCGCGGAATTGAGTCGGACGACGGTGTCGTCACGCAGGCCGAGCGTCGATCCAGCGACTTTCCCCACGATAACGCCCGCCGGCGCAGTGCCCGCGTTCTGTACCGCGCCATTGGTAACGACGACCCTATACGCACCCGGAATATCGAACGATGGAGCGCCGGTCCCCGTCACGGCACCGGCCAGCGGCGGAATGTCCGAAAGCAGGACTTTGAGATCGGTGTAGTGATAGGCCTCGACCCGGCGTGTCGGCAGGCCGGCCGCACGAAACCGCATCGCGGCATCGCCCGCTCCGACGCTCTCAAGCTGGGCGGCAAGGCTTTCTTCCGCCGCAGTCAGGCGGATTGGCGTTTGCACGTTCATCGGTACCGTCCTCAGGCCGCGTCGGTGGTTTCGAATTCGGCATAGCCCTTGGCCTCAAGCTCAAGCGCCAGCGATTTGTCGCCCGTCTCGACCACACGGCCATCCGAGAACACATGCACGATATCGGGCACGATGTAGTTCAGAAGGCGCTGATAGTGAGTGATAATCAGCATCGTCCGCTCGGGGCCGTGCAGCTTGTTGACGCCCTCGGCGACAACCTTGAGCGCGTCGATATCGAGCCCGGAATCCGTCTCGTCGAGGATACACAGCTTGGGCGCCAGAAGCGCCATCTGCAGAATTTCAGCGCGCTTCTTCTCGCCACCGGAGAACCCGACATTGAGCGCGCGCTTGAGCATATCCTGCTTGAATTCCAGAAGCCCCGAAGCCTCCTTGACCGCCTTCATGAATTCCGGCGTCGAAAGTTCGCTTTCCCCACGCGCCTTACGCTGTGCGTTCATCGCGGCCTTGAGGAACGTCATCGTTGAGACACCCGGGATTTCAATCGGGTACTGGAACGCAAGGAACACCCCGGCGGCGGCGCGCTCGTCCGGCTCCATCTCCAGAAGGTTCTCACCCTCAAAGAGGATTTCCCCTTCGGTCACCTCATAGTCTTCCTTGCCCGCCAGCACATAGGAGAGCGTCGATTTTCCCGAGCCGTTCCGGCCCATGATCGCATGCAGCTCCCCGCGGTTGAGCGTCAGGTCGACACCCTTGAGGATCGCCTGATCCTCGACGCGCACATGCAGGTTCTTGATTTCAAGCATCGGTGTGGTCATGTCATTTTCGGCGCGTTCCGCCGTCCCATTCAGTTTGCCCCTCTGGGGCGCAATGCAAATTCAAAAGAGCAGCGAAGCGATCAGCCGACGCTGCCTTCGAGAGAAATCCCAATGAGCTTCTGGGTTTCGACCATGAACTCCATCGGCAGGTGCTGCAGCACGTCCCGCACGAACCCGTTGACGATCAGCGCCACGGCCTCTTCTTCGGAAAGCCCGCGCTGCAGGCAGTAGAACATCTGATCGTCCGAGATCTTGGACGTCGTCGCCTCGTGCTCGAAAACCGCCGTCGCATTCCGGCTCTCGATATAGGGCACTGTATGCGCACCGCACGTGTCGCCGATCAGAAGGCTGTCGCACTGCGTGAAATTCCGTGCGTTCGTCGCCTTGGGATGCGCGAAGACGCGGCCGCGATAGGTATTGTCCGAGAACCCGGCGGCAATCCCCTTGGAGATGATGCGCGAGGATGTGTTCTTGCCCAGATGCAGCATCTTGGTGCCGCTGTCGATCTGCTGGTGACCATTCGAGATCGCGATCGAGTAGAACTCGCCCCGCGACCCGTCGCCCTTGAGGACGCAACTCGGATACTTCCAGGTGATCGCCGAACCGGTCTCGACCTGCGTCCAGGAGATCTTGGAATTCTTGCCCCGGCAATCGCCGCGCTTGGTCACGAAGTTATAAACTCCGCCCTTACCGTTCTTGTCGCCGGGATACCAGTTCTGCACGGTCGAATATTTGATCTCCGCTTCATCGAGCGCAACGAGTTCGACGACGGCCGCGTGAAGCTGATGCTCGTCGCGCATCGGCGCAGTGCAGCCCTCGAGGTAGCTCACATACGAGCCTTCCTCGGCGATGATCAGCGTGCGCTCGAACTGTCCGGTATTCTTCTCGTTGATCCGGAAATAGGTCGAGAGTTCCATCGGGCACCGCACGCCCTTGGGGATGTAGACGAACGACCCGTCGGTGAAGACCGCTGAATTGAGCGTTGCAAAGAAGTTGTCGGAGACCGGCACGACCGAGCCGAGATATTTCTTGACCAGTTCCGGATACTCCCGGATCGCCTCGGAGATCGCACAGAAGATGATCCCGTGCTTGGCCAACTCCTCTCGGAACGTCGTGACAACCGAAACCGAGTCGAACACCGCATCGACAGCCACATTGCCGCTATAAGGCGAAACGTGCTGCTCCGCACCTTCGCCGTCTTCGAGAACGCCCGCCAGTATCTTCTGCTCGGATAGCGGAATGCCGAGCTTCTCATACGTTTTCAACAGCTCCGGATCGACCTCGTCGAGGCTCTTCGGCCCCGTCGCCCCCTTGGGCGCCGAATAGTAATACGTGTCCTGATAGGGGATCTCGGGATAAGAGACGCGCGCCCAGGTCGGCTCACTCATGGTTTGCCAGCGGCGGAACGCCTCTAGCCGCCATTCGAGCATCCATTCGGGCTCGTTCTTCTTGGCCGAGATGAACCGGATCGTATCCTCGCTCAACCCTTTGGGTGCCTTGTCGGATTCGATAACCGTCTCGAACCCGTACTTGTACTTGTCGACATCCAAAGCGAGAACGCTCTCGACGGTTTCCCGGTCGATGTTCTCCTTGAGGGTGGGGATGTCAAAATCCGACATGAACGTCTCCTAACTCTAAAGCGTAGCGCTTCTACGCCGCTGCGCCGCTCCGGCTATTATGCCGGGCCAGCACGATCTCAAACGCCTCGAAAAAGGCATCGACGTCTGCTTGCGTCGAATTCCATCCGAGACTGGCCCGAAGGCCGCATTCCGATAGCGCCGGGTCGACCCCCATGGCGCTCAACACATGGCTGCGTCCAACTTTGCCGGACGAACACGCCGAGCCCGACGAAACCGCGACGCCAGCCAAATCCAGCGCCATCATCGCGACCGTATTCTTAAGTCCCGGGACCGCGAAATTGATCGTCGTTCCGATCCGTTCCACGTCCGAACCAAACACAACGGTTTCCGGTGCAACGTCACGCAACCTGTGCTCAACCTCCGCGACAAGCTGACCGACTGCCTCGCGATCAAACCGTACCGCAAATGCGTCGCAGGCAGCTCCGAACCCGGCGATCAACGCCGCCGCTTCCGTGCCCCCCCGCCGGCCCTGCTCCTGCCCGCCGCCGGGCACCAGCCGAACCGTATCCGCATGGCTTTTCACCAGCAAAGCACCAATGCCCGCCGGCGCGCCGATCTTATGACCCGATATGGCCACCATATCGGTAGCTGAAGCGGAAAAATCTAGGTCTAGCTTGCCAAATCCCTGCACCGCATCGAGCAAAAGCACATGACGTGTCGGCCCGACCGTGGCCTCGATCCGCGCACGCGGCTGCACGACGCCCGTCTCGTTGTTCACCCAGCCAACTGCTACAAGCAGCGTTTCCCCCGCCACTTCAGCGGCTTCCAGCGTCCGCCGAAGCGCATCGAGGTCGATAAGCCCATCCTTATCGACGCCTAGAACCCGCACCGAAACGCCACTCGCCTCCGCCGCCTTGAGCACCGCTGCGTGGTCTGTGGCACCGACCACGACCCGGTCGACATTGAACACCTTGACCCCACCGACAATGGCCTGCGTGATCGCCTCGGTCGCCGACCCGGTGAAGACCACCTGCTTGGCTTCCGCGCCGGCTAATTTCGCGACAGAATCGCGCGCATCGTCGATCACCTTGCGCAACGCCCGTCCCGCGCCATGCACGGACGACGGATTCCCGGTCAATTCCAGCGCGGCAATAACTGCCTCGCGCGCCTCGGGCAGAAGCGGCGCGGAAGCGTTATGGTCGAGATAATGGCGCATCCGGTCCATCGCGTTGCAGCCGGCATTTCCGGCACCAGCAAACAATCCTTGAAATTCGACTCGCACCTTAAGTAAAAGGAGCGCTCACAAAGGCCGGGTGACCGGCCAAATCCCACGTTTGGAATAATTCTAAACTGGTATTTGCAGTCAGTTTTATGAAGCCCCGGCGCGTTCGTCAAGCCGGGCGCCACGCTTTGCTGGCGTCCATTCGAATTCCGGGCAGGCGACAAGGGTAGCGTATTATGCCTGAAGTGATTTTCAATGGTCCCGAAGGCCGTATCGAGGGCCGGTATCAGCCAGGCAAGGAGCCTAACGCGCCTGTGGCGATCATATTGCATCCGCACCCCCAGTTCGGGGGGACGATGAACAACCAGATCGTCTACAACCTCTTTTATATGTTCGTGGAGCGCGGCTTCGCCGTTCTGCGCTTCAATTCCCGTGGTGTTGGCCGCTCCCAGGGCATGTTCGACCATGGCGTGGGCGAATTGTCCGATGCCGCAGCCGCGCTCGACTGGCTTCAGGCCATCAACCGCGAAAGCCGTGGCTGCTGGATTGCGGGCTTTTCCTTCGGCGCCTGGATCGGCATGCAGCTTTTGATGCGGCGGCCAGAGGTCGAAGGCTTCATCTCTGTGTCGCCTCCAGAGAATCTCTACGATTTCTCGTTCCTGGCACCCTGCCCGTCTTCGGGGCTCATCATTCACGGCGACAAGGATCGTGTCGCGCCCCCCGAGTCCGTCCAGAAGCTTGTGGACAAGCTTAAGACTCAAAAGGGCATCACCATCGAGCAGCGCATAATCGAAGGCGCCAACCATTTCTACGAAGGCAAGATCGACGAACTGCTCGAAAATTGCGGCGACTATCTCGACAAGCGCCGCGCCGAGATTGCCGCGGGCGGCGGGCGCTAGGCGTCACTGCAAACCCGAAGAACGAAAGCCGAGGCCGATTACGCCATGACGGACTTCAAATCCGACTTCCTGCGCACGCTCGATGAGCGTGGCTTCATCCACCAGATCTCGGATGCAGAAGCGCTCGACGAGAAATTCGCGAGCGAAACCGTAACCGGCTATATCGGGTACGATCCGACTGCCTCGAGCCTGCATGTCGGGCATTTGATGCAGATCATGATGCTCCATTGGCTGCAAAAGACCGGCCACCGCCCCATCGCGCTCATGGGTGGCGGCACAGGCATGATCGGCGACCCCTCGTTCAAGGATGAGGCGCGCAAGCTCCTGACGGTCGAAGACATCGCGTCGAACATCGAAGGCATCAAAGAGAAGTTCGAAAACTTCCTCATCTTCGGCGACGGTCCGACGGACGCGATCATGGCAAACAACGCCGATTGGCTGATGGGCCTTGGCTACGTCGAATTCCTGCGCGACGTCGGCCAGCACTTCTCGGTCAACCGGATGCTCAGCTTCGATTCGGTCAAGCTCCGTCTGGACCGCGAACAGTCGCTGTCCTTCCTCGAATTCAACTACATGATCCTACAGGCCTACGACTTCGTGGAGCTCAACCGCCGTTATGGCTGCACGCTCCAGATGGGCGGCTCGGACCAATGGGGCAACATCGTCAACGGCCTGGATCTTGGGCATCGCATGCTCGACACCCAGTTCTACGCCTTGACCTCGCCGCTTCTGACAACCGCCTCGGGCCAGAAGATGGGCAAGACCGCGAATGGCGCGGTCTGGCTCAACGCGGACATGCTTTCTCCATACGATTTCTGGCAATACTGGCGCAATACCGAGGATGCTGACGTCGAGCGGTTCCTGAAGCTTTTCACCACCCTGCCCCTCGACGAGATTGCACGGATCGTCAACGGTGACGCGACCGACATCAACGAAGCCAAAAAAATCCTCGCCACCGAGGTTACTGCCCTCGTCCACAACCGAGAGGCCGCAAAGGAAGCCGCGGCAACGGCAACTGCCGTCTTCGAGGCTGGGCAACTCGACCTGTCGCTACCGACGATCCAGATCGGATGGACAGCACTCGAAGGTGGTCTCGGCATTCTCGCGGCGGCCGTGACCGCTGGCCTTGCGGGGTCGAACGGCGAAGCCCGTCGGCACATTCAGGCGCGTGCGTTAAAGGTCAACGACACCTCCGTGGATGACGAAAAGCTGTCGCTGGGCAAAGAGCACGTTCTGCCTGAAGGCGTGATCAAGCTTTCGGTGGGCAAGAAGCGTCACATCCTGCTCAAGCCGATCTGACGAAAACGGGCCGCCCTTGGGGGCGGCCTTTTATTGCGCCGCCGCCTCGCCCTGCGCCCGGTATTCGAATAGCGACCGGAAGACCCCCGGCGCGAGGATCGACACGGGATTGACCAGCAATTCAGGCTCCGCGAGCGGCCCGCGCACGGCAAACGTCACCCCAATCAACCCTTCACCTTCGCGGCCGCCGAAGATCGGCCCAATCAGCGGAATTTGCTGGAACGCATTGTTGATCCCGAAAAGCGGCACATAGGTTCCTGTAAGATCATACCGGCCCTCGTCGAGCAGAATATTGCCCCGCGCCGTGCCACCGACGCTGTCGCCATAGAGCGCCGCATCGCGCACCTCGATCCGTTTGCCGACCCTCACAAATTCCGCCCGCCCACGCGTGAAATCGAGCGAATTCCCGTGCGCCGTATAAGCTTCCGCCCCCTGGCTGGATTGCAGGAGTTGCGCAATGTTGGCTTCATCGACAATCGAGAAATTCCGCATCTCGAACGCACCGGAATCGGCATCGCTTGCTATGTCGTGCCGGATGACCAGGCTCCCCTCGCCGCCAACGAGACGCGGATAGAGCCCCACAAAGCGCAGCAGCCCGCCGATATCGTTCGACGCAAAGCTCATAACGCGATCGCCATCCCCGCGATTGGTCGTCGCAGAGACCGAACGCCCACCGCCGAGGCCGGCGGAAAGCGCGATATGCTCAAGCGTATCGCCGCGCACCTGCAAGTCGAGCTCGACGCCAAGGGCGACGGCACCGTAATAGCCAATCGCGCGATCCAGCGCGAGGTTCACCGAGAACCGTTCGTCACCTAAATTCTCACTGGCACCCGCCGCATTTTGCGTGTCCAGACTGATGAACCGCCTCAGCATCGGTCGCAGATCGAGCTGCGCACCCGATACTGAAACCGCGTACCCACCACCATCCGCAGTGATCACCGCCTGCGCACGGTCGCCGGGGCTGATCTGGAACGTGGAAAAGCGGGCCTCTTCCAGCTTGCCTTCGGAGGTTACCGCAAACGATCCGGCCAGCCTGACCTCGCCAAATCCCAGCCCCGCCTCCGACACTGAGATCCCATCGGTACCGATCTCAACAACGGCATTTGCGCCACCGGCAACGCCTTGCGCCTTCTGAATTCCGACGTCCGCAAGCGTCAGCGCAGCATTGGTCAGATCGGCTGAAATCCGATACCGATCCTCTCCCAGCGGTTCAGCGACCACTCGCACGTCGCCCTCGATATATTCGCTCAAGTCCACACCGAACGCCGCTGCATCCTCTGCACGGAACGTCGATGCAACACGAATATCGGGTGCCTCGTCTCCGTTCTGGCTCGCCTCGAAATCGAACGGGATCGAGCCTAACCTGCCATTGCCGTTCGCATTGAACCCGGCCTGGGACGCAGTGAAGGAGAGACTGGCGTCCGATACCTCGTACCCGCCGACCGGCTCCCGCGTCGAGAGACCGGTGACGGTCCCGTTGAGCGTATAGTCGACCCGTTCGACCTGCCCGATGTCGTCGAGGCCCAACGTCGCGATGACAGTGGCATGCGCAGTGCCGCTCAGCTTCGATTTGAGTTCCGCGATATCGAGGGGCGACGTGGCGGTATCCGGAGTTCCGAAGGCCGGATCGTCCGCGAGCGCGAGCAGGTCCGGAACGGCACCGGAAATATCCCCCGAAATCTCGAAGATCGGCCGCCGCGCAGTGGTATCCTGGTTCAGAAACGCCGCATTCTCGACAAGGATCGGGCCTGCGGCGCCCGCTATTGTGGCTCGGTCCACACCCACCGTGACCTGTTCGTCGCGCACGAGAACCCGCGTGTCCCCGGCGATGTCGAGCTGTGGCATGCCAGCAAAGGGCAGGAGCTCAACGCCGTCTGCCGCCATCTCGACCCGTATTGCGCCTTCGGGCATGGGCTTGGGCGAACCGTCGATTGCAATCGACCCGACGGGAAAATCGAACACCATGTTTGCGCTCGCGACACGCCCCGATTTGACGTAGTCCACCAACCATGCCCGCCCCTCGGGCGCAAAAATATAGGGCCAGAGCCGCTTGACCGTATCGGCCGAGAAACCCTGACCGGTAAGTGAAAGCTTGAGCCCGATCCCCGCCCTTAGGCTATCCAGCCGCCCGCTCAGAGCTAGGCTGGCCTCACCTTCCGATGCAGTCAGGCGATCGATTCCCACCGCCCCATAGAGCGGTGCGGACCACCCTTCAAAGCGAATGGAATCAATCGGCCTTGCGGGCGCCTCCATGTCGTCGGGGTGAAGATAGACATCGCTCCCCGAGATGCTCATCGCCAGCGTCGGTCCGAATTGCCGGTCGAATCCCAAAAGGATGTCACCCGATATCGTGCCATGGCTTTGCCCGACAGACACATGGGCGTCCGAAAAATGAAACCGTGCCTCGCCGGGAAACCAGCTCACAGGGAACGGCTCTGCATCGACAGCGAACATATCGTTGGCCAGCCTCAGATAGGTGCCGTCAACATCGATCGTAAACCGTCCCTCGGTAAGCCGCCCCTGGGATGCCGCAAATCGCAGCGTACCCGAAAGCCCACCCTGCCCCCGCAAGGCGGCAATCCCCACTGGATCGTCGAGGAATGGCAGCAGCGTCGAAAAATCGAGGCCCGTCAGTGCGAAATTGACAGTCGCGACGGCGCCGTCCCGGACGCGTGTGATCGTTCCGCTGGTCTCGCGGCCCGCAATACTGGCCGAAAACCGCGCCGATACACCATTCACGCGCTGCCCCGCCCGCATATCGAATTCAACGGCATGGAATTCGCGGTAAAGGCCAAAAACCGTATCGAGCATGGCCACCGACCCGTTTCGCACGCTGATCCGCGAGACCTGCCCGTTTTGGGCCTGATTGGCCAGATCCGCCAGACCGGCATTGATCGCTTCGACGGTCGCAACCATCATTGCGTTGTCCGACCGCAACGCCGCCGAACGGGCTCCTTCCCCGGTGCTCACTTCGAGCCCGTCGCTTTCGATCCGGACGACCGGCGTCGCCTGTTCACCCTCGTGAACGGCAACGGTCATCTCTCCGGTGTCCGGGTCTTCGCTCACCTCGAAATTCGATGTGCGCGGCCCCAAAAGATCCTGCACGAGCTGGAAATGCGGGCTATCGAGCGTAATTCGCGCATTAGGCCGTCCCATGAGAGCGCCAATCGGCGACACGCCGATCTCGAGCGCATCCATGCCGATGACTGCATCGCTCGCAACGTCCCGCAGTTCGACCGAAGCGAGACGGAAAACGGGATTGAGCGGCCCGTCCAAAGACAATCCGAATTCATCCCAGGAGACTTCGAAGTCGTCCTCGACCAGGCCGGCAACGGCAGACTGTACACGGTCGGACAAAAAATCGAGTGATATCGGTCCGAACAGCAGCCGGACGTAGACGAGTGCGAGCACAACTGCGAGCCCGAAAACTCCCCAACGCAGTCCCGCGAGCACCCTGCGAAGACCACGCCATTTGCTTTGAGTGGAAACGCGCGGAAATTCGGTCAATGACGGCCGTATGTCTAGGACCTGTCATCAATTATGGATAGGGGTTTGACGGACCATAGTCCGCGCGCGTTTCGTGGAAAGTGCCGTGCCGTGGACTGATGTCCACAAACGGAACTTTTCGCGAAACGAGCCGGACTATGGTCCGCCCGAAGGGTTTTGCATAAATCGCCCACTGCCGGCGCGTTTCTCGTGGCACGGGGGACAACCCCGAGCCGCGAGAAACGCTTGGCATTGAAAGATTTATGCAAAATCAAACCCCTATCCATAATTGATGGCAGGCCCTAAGCTCGCGATGAAAAAATACCGGGAAGAATCGGCTAATTGCCGTTGAGTGTCTTTGACAAGCAAATCGGCTGCAATAAGGCAAACCATACATTTGTTGCTAAACCGGCCATTGGGAGACCCTTCATGCCGCACCTGAAAGAGGACATGTCTGCCCCGGATTTCGACCTGCCCACCGACACCGGTGAGCGCTTCAGGCTTTCCGCCTACGCCGGAAAGGCCGTGCTGCTCTATTTCTATCCTCAGGCCGACACCCCCGCCTGCACCGACCAAAACATCGCCTTCACGGCGCATCAAGGCACTTTTGATCAAAAAGGCATCGTGCTCGTCGGCATCTCGCCGGATACCCCGAAACAGCTCGCCGCCTTTCGCGAAAAATACAGCCTTTCGCCAATCCTCGTCTCCGACCCTGACCGCATCGCGATCGACGCCTATGGCGCATGGGGTGAAAAGAAGAATTATGGGCGGACCTATACCGGCTTGATCCGCACCACCGTGTTGGTCGGTGCAGACGGCAAGATCGCGCAGATCTGGCCTAATATCCGCGCCAAAGGCCACGTCGAACGGGTTCTCAAGGCTCTCGGTTAAGCGCACTTTGAACCTTCGTTAACCATAACCCCGCAATATGGCGGTCATTGAGTTGGTCGTGAGTGGCGGGGTGGGCCAGTGGCGAAGAAAAACGCGAAGATGGAGTTGGGCAGGGCCCCGAAACCCGAGGGGCCACGCCGGTCCTACGCGTTTTTCTACGGCCTTTTCGCTCTCCTGCTTTTGACCAATATCCTTACGGGGCTTGGGCTCTATCTCGCGCCTGATATCAACGCGCTTTTCCGCGAAGACAACTCCGCCCAGATCCATGCCTACGAGCAGCGCATCACCGAATTGCGGCTCGAAGTCGACCGGCTCCACTCGCGCCAATACGCCCAGATGGGCGATATGAACCTGCAGATGCACGAACTGGTCGAGCAGCAGGAAGTTCTGTTCGAACAGCACGAATACGTCCGTGCCCTCACCGACATGGCTCGCCAGATGGGTATCGCAATGGACGGAACCGCCCCCGAGGACGTGATGACCACCGGCGCCCTGGACCCGGCGCAGCCGCCCTCCGACATTCCGGGAATTGTCGAATCCCTCGATACCATGCAGCAGGAAACGCGCATGGCGCTCGTAGCACTCTCCGACGCGGCGACGCTATCCACCCGGGAGATCGTCTCCGGCCTTCAAAGCGTTGGCCTCGAACCCGATCTGGATGACACAACCGGAGTTGGCGGCCCATTCATTCCCGCCGAAAGCACCGCGGAACTCTCTATCATTGACGAAGCCAATGCTGTCGCGGCCGCCCTCGCCCGCTTCAACGCTGCCCGCAACGCACTGACCTCAGCCCCCGTACGCCGCCCAATCGCCGGCAATCTCAGCATCAGTTCGAACTTTGGTAGCCGCAATGATCCGTTTCTCAACCGTGCCGCCTTTCATGCCGGCATCGACTTCCGCGCCGCAACCGGAACCCCGGTCCTCGCCGCGGCGTCCGGCACGGTCATCCACGCGGGACGCAATGGGGGCTACGGGAACATGGTCGAAGTCGATCATGGCAACGGCATCGTCACCCGTTACGCGCACTTAAGCGCAATCACGGTCTCGAACGGCCAGACCGTCACCGCCGGCCAGCGTGTTGGAAAGGCTGGATCGACGGGCCGCAGCACCGGGCCTCACCTGCATTTCGAAGTCCGCCGCAATGGCAATGCAGTCGACCCGTCACGCTTCCTCACCGCTGGAAGAAACCTCGCCAAATTCCTGTAGTTCAATACGAACTATCCGGAAGTGGAACAAATTCCGTTTCGTCCGGCACGATACCGAAACGCGCCTGCTTCCAATCTTCCTTCGCCTGCTCGATCCGTTCCTTGCTTGAGGACACGAAATTCCACCAAATGTAGCGCGGCCCCTCGAGCGCCGTGCCGCCCAGATACATCATCCGGCTTGGCCGCGTTGCCTTGACAGTGATCGCATCACCTGGACGGAATACCAGAAGCCTCGGCCCTTCAAACCTGTCACCGGCGATCTCGACCTCTCCGTCGATCAGATAGATCGCGCGCTCCTCATAGTCGGTATCCAGCGGCGCCGACTGGCCTTCCGCAAGACTCACTTCGGCATAGAACCAGTCCGTGATCGTTTGCACGCGCGAACGCTTGCCGAACGCCTTTCCCGCAATCACACGGGCTGAAAACCCGTTGTCGCGGACCGTCGGCAGGTCGCCGGAGGAAAAGTGCTGAAACGTCGGGGCGATATCTTCCTTGTCGGTTGGCAGCGCAATCCAGCTCTGGAGCCCCAGCATCTTCTGACCGGCCGCGCGCTCGACCTCAGGCGTGCGCTCCGAATGGGTGATGCCGCGGCCGGCGGTCATCAGGTTCATCGCTCCGGGCACGATCTCTTGGATATTCCCTTCGCTGTCACGATGCATCACCTTGCCATCGAAGAGATATGTGACCGTCGAGAGACCAATATGCGGATGCGGCCGCACGTCCATCCCCTGCCCGGGGATAAACTGCGCCGGGCCGAATTGATCGAAAAAGATGAACGGCCCCACCATCTGCCGCTTGCCGTGCGGCAGGGCGCGACGGACGGCGAAACCTTCGCCAAGGTCGCGTGTACGCGGCACAACGACCAGCTCGAGCGCATCGCAGCTCTTGGGATCCCCCTGAACGGGATCGTAATCCGGCAACCAGGTCATGATGGCTCCTCTCGATCGGACAACGCCGGCCCCAAGATAGGCTTCCGACTCCCGTCCGGACAGAGGGCACAGCGGTGTTACTCGTCCTCGGCCTTGTCCGCGCCAACCCGTTGGGCCAGCGAGGCTTCCATGAATGCGTCGAGATCACCGTCCAGCACGTCCTGCGGCGCGGTGTTCTCAACGCCTGTCCGGAGGTCTTTGACAAGCTGATAGGGCTGCAAGACGTAGGATCGGATCTGGTGTCCCCAGCCAATATCGGTTTTCGATGCCGCCTCGGCGCTCGCCGCATCCTCGCGTTTTTGCAGTTCGAGCTCGTAGAGCCGCGCCCGCAGCATGTCCCATGCCTGCGCCCGGTTCTTGTGTTGGCTGCGCTCGTTCTGGCACTGCACGACGATACCGGTCGGAATATGCGTAATACGCACCGCCGAATCGGTCGTATTGACGTGCTGCCCGCCCGCACCTGATGCGCGATAGGTATCGATGCGGCAGTCGGATTCGTTGACCTCGATATCGATCGAATCGTCGATCACCGGATAAACCCATACGCTCGAAAAGCTCGTATGCCGCCGTGCCTGGCTGTCATAGGGCGAAATCCGCACCAGCCGGTGCACGCCGGATTCGGTCTTGAGCCAGCCATAGGCGTTGTGGCCCTTGATCTGGATCGTCGCGGATTTGATGCCCGCTTCTTCACCGGCGTGATATTCGATCGTCTCGACCTTGAACTTCCGCGCCTCCGCCCAGCGGGTGTACATGCGGAAAAGCATCTGCGCCCAGTCCTGGCTCTCGGTGCCACCGGCGCCGGAATGGACTTCGAGATAGCAATCGTTCGAATCCGCCTCGCCCGACAGGAGCGATTCGACACGCATACGCGCCGCCGTCCCCTCGAGCGCCTTGATGGCGGCTTCCGCTTCGGCGACGACCTCATCATCGCCCTCGGCCTCGCCGAGTTCAATCAGCTCGATATTGTCGCTCAGCGCCGTATCGAGACGTGTGACCTCCGCAATCGCGGTTTCGAGCGCCTGGCGCTCGCGCATCACCGCCTGCGCGGCCTCCGGATCGTTCCACAGGTCGCCGGATTCGGTACGCGCATTCAGTTCATCGAGACGTCTCTGGGCTGTATCCCAGTCAAAGATGCCTCCTCAGCAGGCTTAGAGCCTGCTTGATTTCGTCGACCGTCTTTTGAACTTCAGCACGCATACCGTGGTCTTTCCTTCCGTCTTCGGAGCGATGATCTAAACGAGCCCTTCCCTGCGATCAAGCCGCGCGCGGCAATTACCCTTGCGCCAGCTCAACTCGTGTGCAGGAAAGTCTCTTCGCGCGCATCACCGAGCACCCGGCGCCCCTGGGGCCCCAACCGAAACGATTTTCCGCCAAACTCATCCCCACCCCGCGGCACGCACGCAGCCGCAAGAAGATGTGTGAATCTCGTAGGATCAAGTTGGAGGCCGCGAGGAGGATGGAGGTGCAAAAGCATACCTCCATCCGGGCAAATTGAACGTCCCTTCAAGCGATCTCCCGATCCTGCGCTGACGTTCCGGGCGTTCGCGCTTCACGTCGCTCCGCTGGAATGGTGTGGTTACCTCCCTGTACCATCGCCAACCGCCCTTAAAACAGCCCACCCCGCCCCACATCGAGGTTCTGGCCCACTTCTCCGCTCTGAATATTCGTGAACGCCTCCGAATTCACGCCAATCACCGACGTGACGAGGTTCGGCCCGGTACCGGGCTTGAAGGCCTCCTGGATGCCCCCGCCGCCGGCGACGATCTCGACGCCCGAGGACGGATCGATCCATTCCCGGTGCATGCCTGGTGGCACCGCAAAGGGTGTTGCGGGCTGGCCTTCGAGCGCTGCGACAAGGAAATCGGCAAAGATCGGTGCCGCGAGTTCGCCGCCTGTCGAGGACCGGCCCATCGAGCGCGGGATATCGTAGCCGACATAAACCCCCACCGCGAGTTCCGGCGTAAACCCGACGAACCAGGCATCCTTATAGTCGTTCGTCGTTCCCGTCTTGCCCGCGACCGGTCTCCCGACGCGGCGGACAGCCGTGCCAGTCCCGCGCTGCACCACACCTTCGAGCATCGAAGTGATCTGATACGCGGTCATCGGATCGAGCACCTGCTCGCGATTGTCGACGACGAGCGGCTCGCTCTGGCCCACCCATTCGGTGGCTTCGCACCCGTCACAGATGCGCTGGTCGTGGACATAGATCGTTTCGCCGTACCGGTCCTGAACCCGGTCGATCAGCGTCGGGGTGATCTTGCGCCCGCCATTGGCGATCGTCGCATAAGCCGCGGTCATGCGCAGCACCGTCGTCTCGCCCGCACCGAGCGCCGAAGAGAGATAAGGCGGCAGATCGTCGGACACCCCGAACATACGGGCATATTCCACAACCAGCGGCATTCCGAGATCCTTGGCGAGCCGCACCGTCATCACGTTGCGCGACCGCTCGATCCCGCGCCGCAAGGTCTGCGGCCCGTAAAACTGCTGAGCGTAGTTTTCCGGTCGCCAGACAGAGCCGTCGTCGTTGACGATTTCGAGCGGCGCATCGAGGATCACTGAAGCGGGCGTATAGCCATTGTCGAGCGCGGCGGCATAAACGAACGGCTTGAACGAGGAGCCTGGCTGCCGCATCGCCTGCGTTGCGCGATTGAACTCGGATTCGTCGAACGAAAACCCGCCCACCATAGCGAGCACCCGTCCCGTGCGCGGATCCATCGCGACGATCCCGCCCTGCACCTCCGGCGTTTGCCGCAGCGTATAAACGCCTTCATCGCCCTCTACCGGTTCGACATAGACGACGTCACCGACGCTCAGAAGCGCGCTTAACGGCTCACTCACCCAGCTTACGGCACTGCCGGGGATTTCCGCCTCGATCCGCGCATTGCTGATCCGCCCGTCGACATCGATATCCGGCCGCAACCCTATATGCGCCCGATTGCTCTCCATTTCGAGCACGACAGCGAGCTGCCATTCGGGCACGTCGCTCAAGGGCTCGATCGCGGCAAGCGCCCGTCCCCAGTCCTCCCCCAGCTCGATTGTCGCAACCACGCCATGGAAGCCGCGCGCCTGGTCGAACCGGATGAGCCCGTCCATCAGGGCGCGCCGGGCATAGTTCTGCATCTGTGGGTCGAGCGTGGTGCGCACCGAAAGCCCACCGCCATAGAGCTGATCCTCGCCATAGATTGAGCCGAGCTGCCGCCGGACCTCTTCGGTGAAATATTCCGCCGAATAAAGCTGTGACCCACCGATCCGCGGAACGACATCAAGGTTCTGCGCCTTGTAGTCCTCGGCCTCGGCGAAGGTGATGTAGCCATTCTCCGCCATCCGGTCGAGCACCCAGTTGCGCCTTTCTATAGCCGCCTGCGGTTGGCGGAAGGGATGATAGTTGGCCGGTCCCTTGGGCAGCGCTGCGAGATAGGCCGCCTCGGCATAGGTGAGTTCGTATAGCGCCTTGTCGAAATAATTGAGCGCGGCGGCGGCAACACCGTAGGAATTGAAGCCCAGATAGATCTCATTGAGATAGAGTTCCAGGATCTTGTCCTTGGAGAACGTATTCTCGATCCGCAGCGCAAGCAGCGCTTCCTTGATCTTGCGCTCCCATGTCTGGTCCGACGTCAGAAGAAAATTCTTGGCGACCTGTTGGGTGATCGTCGACGCCCCCACGAGAGGCCCGCCCCCACCGCCGGCGAGCCGTTCGATATTATCGCGTGCCGCCCGCAAAACGCCGCCGACATCGATGCCGAAATGGCTGTAGAAGTCCTTATCCTCGGACGAAAGAAATGCCTCGATCACATGCGGCGGGATGGTCTCGATGGGCTGGAACAGCCTCCGTTCGCGTGCGAATTCGGCCAGAAGCGTACCGTCGGCGGCATGAACGCGCGTCGTAACGGGCGGCTGGTAGTCCAGGAGGACGGTGTAGTCGGGAAGGTCTTGAGTCAGGGTCCAGATAAAAAACGCAACGCCGCCCAATGCGATCAGCCCGAAAAAGGCCGCCATCCCAAAGAGCCAGCTCACCAAGCGTACCATTTTTATGCGTTCCCGTTGGATACGGCGCAGCGGAGCCGCTCCCATGGCTCCACGAATCCGCAAACTATCAGAATTGGATACCTTAGTGTCCCCCTTCGTTCAAATTGCCAGGCGGCAGCCTGACGATTTGAACGAAGGCGACGGAACCACGCGGCCAGAAACAAGCCCCCATTCATCTTAAATGATGGGGGTTTGTGGATGACGATCGCCAAGACGAGGCCTACTCCCGTCCGTCGAAATAGATAGCGACGCCCCGGGCCAGCGCCGCCGCAACGCGGTCGAGCCAGGTATCCGTGGTTAGGTTCTGCGTATCGTCGCTGTTGGAGAGGAAGCCCAGTTCGATGAGCACGGACGGTACGTCCGGCGCCTGCAAGACGTAAAAATCGGCCCGCCGCAACGGAAAACGCCGTAATTGGATCGAGGGTTCGAGCTGTTCGATCAACGCCTGTCCGGCAAGATAGGATTCCCTGCGTGTCTCGCGCCCGAGGAGATCGACAAGGATGTCGACGACCGCCGAATCGTCGGGCGGGCCGTATCCGGCAACAAGCTGCGCGCGGTTCTCCTCTTCGGCGAGCACGCGGTCGAGTTCGCTCGTCGCAAGTTCACCGCGTACGTAGATGCTCGCTCCGCGCACATCCTCTTGATCGAAGGAGTCCGCGTGCAAAGAAATGAACAGATCGGCCTGGTTGGCGCGCGCAAGACCGATGCGCTCCCCTAGCCCCAGGAACACGTCGGTGTCGCGCGTGAGCGCCACTTCAAACCGCCCCGTGGCCGCCAGAAGATTCTGCAGCTTGAGCGCGAAGGCGAGCACGATGTTCTTTTCGGCAATACCACTGTCCGACCGCGCACCGCTATCGGCGCCGCCATGGCCGGGATCGATGACGATGAGCGGACGGGATTGCGAGTGCGCCGTCGCGGTTTCCCCCGGCGCCATCTGCTCGCCGTCGAGTTCAGCGCTCTCCGCTGCCTCTGGATCGCCTTCGAGATCCGTGCGCACATTGGCGAGAAAATTGGCTTCGGTATCGGGAATAAGATCGATGACGAGCCGCGCCGGCTGCCCCTCGAACGCCTCGAGCACATAGGATTGCTGGACCTGCGCCGGCGCGGCAAGCGTCAGACTGGCGCGCACGCGCTCCGGACCGGTGTTTTGGATCGAATAGGCCGTCACCAGCCCCTCCCCGCCAATCGCGGGAGCATCGTCCTCGTCCGGCCCGCTCTGCGCGCGAACCTCGACAACGACGCGGTTGGGCGCCGCGAGCGTATAGACGGCGAATTCAGTGGGCTGCGTAAGGTCGAGCACGAGACGCGCACGTTCGGGCGTCGTGGTAACACGCGAATCGAGCAGCGCGGGCGCGACCTGCCCGTCAGCCTGAGCGGCCTCTTCCGCCTCTTGGGCGAACGCGCCAGCACTGGCGAGCCCGGCTACGAGCAAAACACACAAAGCGCGGAATACGCGCCCGGCCAGATCCATCATGTAGTCTCCATTTTCGCGCGCACCATAAGTGATTCTCGGGCAAAAATCGGACGCTTGTTGCCTGGCCCGCATTTCGTTGGCACGGCCCTTCGAGTCTCACACTCCTTGTGCCCTGCGGGCCGGGGCGTGTCATCTGCGGCTTGCACCTGCGCAACTGGCGCACCATATGGCTCCTAGTGCTTCCAAAAACATTCCCTATTGCCAATTTTTGGGAACACTCGTAAGGACTGTAGGTGCGGTGCATACCTGTCTGCGGCGGGCCCGCCGGCTCACTTGGCCGGATTGGGAACAGGACGCGCGACAGGAACAATGACACCCCGAAAACGAACAGTCGGCCCCCACGACGTATCGGCCGGGGACCGGAAGCGGCAGCATCCCTTGTGTGCCGCGCATTTGAAGAGTTGGAGGACCGCGGTAATCGGCATCGCCCTATCGCCGTCCCCCCTGGAACGAGGTCGTATGGGTAGAGCGCTGGCTATCGGCAACGCAAAAGAAAATGTGTGCCGCAGCGTGCTGCCCGGTTCAACGACGCCCCTCGCTTCCAAAGCCCCGAGCACGGATGGAGCGTTTCCAGGAAAAGTTGACAGACTTTTCCAGTTCGGAAACGCGACAAGGCAAAAATCCGGAACATTATGGCGATTCGACGAAGCGCCGAAATGTTCCAGCGCTACAACCCCCATAACATTCGCCTCGCATGACGCCTGCACGCCCCCTTCAATGGGAATGCGGCAGGGCGCGCGAGCGCGCGGAGTTTTTCTATATGGCTACAAAAAGAATGCTGGTGGATGCCACCCACCCGGAAGAAACACGGATCGTCGTTACCAGCGGTAACAGACTTGAGGAATTCGACTTTGAATCCGCCGAACGGCGGCAATTGCGGGGCAATATCTATCTTGCCAAGGTAACGCGGGTCGAACCGTCCCTCCAGGCGGCATTCGTTGAATATGGCGGCAACCGCCATGGTTTCCTCGCTTTTTCCGAAATCCATCCCGACTACTATCAGATCCCCGTCGCCGACCGCGAAGCTCTGATGCGCGCCGAAGAGGAAGCGCAAGAAGCCGAAGCGTCCGAGGACGATGAGGACGGCGCCGAACCCATCGACGACGAGACGGAAACCGATGCTGAAGACGGCGACGAGGCCCTCGAAGCCGAAAACGGCGGCTCGCGCAAGAAGGTCGAGCAGATCGGCGAAGGCGATGCCTTGGAGGACCTCCAGGAGCGTCCGCGCCGCAACCTCAAGCGGTACAAGATTCAGGAAGTGATCAAGCGCCGCCAGGTGCTGCTCGTTCAGGTCGTCAAGGAAGAGCGCGGCAACAAGGGTGCTGCGCTGACGACCTATCTTTCACTAGCGGGGCGCTACTCTGTGTTGATGCCCAACACCGCCCGTGGCGGCGGCATTTCGCGCAAGATCACGAGCGCGGCGGACCGCAAACGCCTCAAGGAAATCGCCTCCGATCTCGACGTACCCCAGGGCATGGGCGTGATTTTAAGAACCGCCGGCGCCTCGCGGACCAAGGCGGAAGTCAAGCGCGACTTCGAATACCTTATGCGGCTTTGGGAGAACGTACGCACCCTGACGCTCGAATCCTCGGCGCCGTGCCTTGTTTACGAGGAAGGGAGCCTGATCAAGCGCACGATCCGCGACCTTTACAACAAGGACATCACCGAGGTCCTCGTAGCGGGCGACGCGGCGTACCGCGAGGCCAAGGATTTCATGCGCATGATCATGCCGAGCCATTCCAAAAATGTGCAGGCTTACAAGGACGATGCGCCGATCTTCTCGAAATACAATATCGAGGCGCAGCTCGATTCCATGTTCCACCCGCAGGTCACCCTGCCCTCGGGCGGCTATATCGTGATCAACCCGACCGAGGCGCTCGTATCGATCGACGTCAACTCGGGCCGCGCGACCAAGGAACACAATATCGAGGACACCGCACTCCAGACGAACCTCGAAGCCGCCGAGGAAATCTCACGCCAGCTCCGCCTGCGCGACCTTGCCGGGCTGATCGTGATCGACTTCATCGACATGGAGGAAAAGCGCAACAACCGGGCTGTCGAGCGCAAGCTCAAGGACTGCCTCAAGAACGACCGCGCGCGCATCCAGGTCGGCCATATCAGCCATTTCGGCCTCTTGGAGATGAGCCGACAGCGCATCCGATTCGGCGTTCTGGAAAGCTCGACGCACAGCTGCCCGACCTGCGCGGGAACTGGATTGGTACGCTCTGTGTCCTCTCTCGCGCTGATGATCATGCGCGCCATCGAGGACCACGTGCTGCGCAAGCCCGGCCAGTCGATCAATGTCAACATGCCCGCCGAAGTCGCGCTTTATATCCTCAACACCAAGCGCCATACACTGTCGATGCTCGAAGAGAAATACGGCCTCTCGATCACGATCTCGGCATCCGACGCCATGGTCGGCAATCAGTTCACGATCGAGCGCGGCGAGTCACGCGGCCCGCTGCCCAACGCGGCGCAGGTCCAGCACATCCGTGCCGACGCCGCCTCGATGGAAGACTATGAAGAAGCCGATGCTGCCGAAGCCGCCGAGGAAAGGGAAGACGCCGGTCAGGCGGACGAACAGCCGGCGCGCGGCAAGCGCCGCCGCCGCCGTCGGCGCGGCAGCAGCGGTGGACAGGCCGTTGTCAGTGCGACGGAAATCGCGACGCCCGACGCCGAGGACGGCGATACCGAAGACGAGGCGCGGCCCGAAGCCGTGTCCGAGGATGACGATCAGCCCCGCAAACGCCGCCGCCGCGGCCGTCGCGGCGGCCGCCGGAACAAGCGTGGCCAGGAGGGTGACGATCAGCAGACGGGCGCCGAAGATTCTAACGAATCTATGGAGGCGGCCAGCGATGCTGACGCGATGCAGGCGGTCGAAGAGCGCGAGGCAATGACCTCCGAAACGGCGACGCCGGAACCCGAGGAAACCGCAGCCGCCAAGGATCTTGAGGGCGCGAGTACCGAAGCTGTCGAGGCGGCTGAAACCACCGCCGAAAAGCCCAAACGGGCCCGCCGCAGCCGCAAGACGGCCAAGGCCGCCGAAACGACGGAAACAGAGACCGTCTCCGAAGCGACATCGGCCAGCGAGGTGCCCGAAGCCACCGTCGAAGAAAAGCCGGCTAAAAAGCCGCGCAAACGGCCCTCACGAGCGAAAAAGACCGAGGAACCGAAACCCGGGGAGGCTGAAAGCGCGCCCGCCGGCGAACCGGCCGCGCAACCGGCAGAGGCTGAGGCCGAACCCAAGCGCAAGGTCTCTTCGGACGAGATCGTAGTATCCTCATCGACCCCCGAGGAAGGCGAAAGCAAACCCAAAAAGGTCGGCTGGTGGCAGCGCCGGCTCGGACTGGGTTAAGGCCGAAATATACCAGATAACAGACACCCCGCCATCGGCGGGGTGTTTGCTTGTATCGGTGCGCCGGTCCCTCTATCCATAGCGTCCAACAGGCCTCAGGAACCTTTCAGTCCTCTCGATCGCCTCTTCAATCGTTTCCCGCGTGCCCGCATAGGAAAAGCGCACATACTGATGTCCGTCTGTCCTGTCGAAGTCCGCACCTGGTGTCGTGGCGACACCGGTGTCTTCCAACAGCCGGATACAGAAATCCATGGTGTCGTTGGTAAAGGGCGAAGCGTCCACATAGACATAAAACGCGCCATCCGACGGC
Source organism: Pelagibacterium halotolerans (assembly GCF_044811015.1). Lineage (GTDB taxonomy): Bacteria > Pseudomonadota > Alphaproteobacteria > Rhizobiales > Devosiaceae > Pelagibacterium > Pelagibacterium halotolerans_A. The sequence continues at coordinate 356,527 of NZ_CP085243.1, read as the reverse complement.
CGGGCCCCTTTAAAGCCGAGACGCTCCAATCCCCGCGCAAGCAGCAGCCGGTTCTGTGCATAAGCATCGCGCCGCGCATCGTAGAACGTCCGCTCATCGAGCGCGGCCAGTGCCGCCATCTGCGATACGCTGGATGCGGAGATAAAAAGGCTCTGCGCCATCATCTCGACGCGCCGCACCAGATCCTCGGGCAGAACCAGCCATCCGATCCTCCAACCCGTCATGCAGTAATATTTCGAAAAGCTGTTCACGACGATCGGCGCTGAACTCGTCTCGAGCGCACTCACGTCCCGGCCGACATAGTTGAGCCCGTGATAAATCTCGTCGGAAATGAACCGCACCCCGAGCCGCTCGCAGCACGCAACGATCTGCGCGAGTTCGTCCGCATCGAGCACCGCACCTGTGGGATTGGCCGGACTAGCAAGCAGAAAGCCATCGAACGGCGCCTGGGCGTAGGCAGTCTCGATATCTTCAACCGTCGGCTTCCAGCCCGTCTCGGACCGCACCGGAATTTCGGCGACCTGCATGTGGAGGCTCGAAAGGATGTTGAGATAGGCCGGATACCCTGGCCGCGTTACCGCGATCCGCGCGCCCGGCGGGAACGCGCCGAGGAAGGAAAGGATGAAACCGCTCGAGGACCCCATCGTGATCATGATGCGCTCAGGATCGACGGCAACCCCGTGCCGCTCGTCATAGTAGCGCGCGAGCCGCTCACGCAGCGGCCGCATGCCCTTGGCGGAGGTGTAGCCCATCGGACGATCGATACACGCCTTGACGGCCGCCCGTACGGCCGGCGATGGCGCGCCGCCCGGCTCGCCAATCTCCAAATGGCAAACCGAGTGCCCGTCAGCCTCACGCGCCTGCGCGCGACCGAGGATTTCCATTGCATAAAAAGGGCGGATCGTCTCCAACGTCATCAAATCGTCCTACTTGCGCCACATCACTGAGACGTTACACTGCCCGGGAAGGCAAGGGAACCTAGTACATTCCACTAATCCCGAAAAATACGAAAATTTGCACTGTAAATAAGAACTTAAGAAGAATAATATTCTAATTCTAGAGTAAAATTTAGAAAATCACTGAATGACAAGGAACGCGTTCGCAATGCCGCCACTCTTCCGTTCTCTCGCCGCGCGCCTTGCTCCCGTCTTCCTCGTATTCGTCCTCCTCTCCGCCACCGCTCCGGCTCAAGCGCAACTCGCGATTATCCGGGACGCGGAAATCGAAGCCATGGTGGCCGACTTCGCGGCACCGCTTCTGCGCGCCGCCGGCATGCCGCGTACGCCGCGGATCGTCATCGTCAACGAGCGCCGCTTCAACGCCTTCGTCACCGAAGAGGGCGACATCTATGTCAATTACGGCACCGTTCTGGAATCGCCAACCCCGGCGGCGCTCAAGGCCGTACTCGCCCATGAGATCGGCCACCTCGCGGGTGGCCACGTCGCGCGCCTGCGCGAGCAGATGGACATCCGCGCCCGCGTCCAGGCCATAACCATGTTTATGGGCATCGGTGCCATCGCCGCGGCCTCGGGGTCGGGTTCCAGCGATGTCTCGCACATGGCGACCGCCATGATCATGGCGTCCCAATCCGCGTCCATGAATTCGCTGATGGCCTACCGCCAGGGCGAGGAAAGCGCGGCGGACGCTGCCGCGCTGCGCATCCTCCAGGCGGCAGGGCAGACGCCACGCGGGCTCGTGGACACCCTTACCATCCTTCTGCAGAATCAGGTCCAGCGCGCCGGCGCCTCGGGCTATCTCTCCAGCCACCCACTTGCCCAGGATCGCCTGCAACAAGTCGAAGCAGCAGCCCGGCAAAGCCCTTACTGGTCGCGCGGGGATTCGCGTGCCGATATCCAGGCGCTCGACATGGCCAAGGCCAAACTCGCCGGCTTCCTCGAAGGCACCGCCACCGTCGCCAACCGCTATCCCAATTCCGACGGCTCGCTCGCTGCCCGCTATGCCCGCGTTATCGCCGCCTACAAGGCCGGTGGCGGGATCAGTGCACTGCAGATCATGCCGTCGCTGATCTCGTCGGCCCCCTCGAACCCCTATCTGCGCGAGCTCCACGGCCAGATGCTCTACGAGCTCGGACGGCCTGGCGAAGCGCTCGCCCCCCTGCGGCGTGCGGTGGACCTCGCACCGGACGCAACGCTCATCCGCATTCTTTATGGCCAGGCGCTCGTCGGTGCCGGTGGCGCGGCCAATCTCAACGAGGCCGTCCTGCAGCTCAAGCGTTCGGCGGTCGCCGAGCCGCGCAATGTCCGCATCCACCTCCTCCTCTCTCAAGCCTATGGTGGGCTGGGCATGGCGGGGCACGCCTCGCTCTCTGCCGCCGAAGCCGCATTGTGGCGCGGCGACGAGCCAACGGCGCGCGGGCTCGCCCGTCAGGCGCAGGGCCAACTGCCTCAGGGCACGCCCGAATGGTTGCGTGCGGGCGATATTCTCGCCATGAACTGACGACGAAACAGGACGATTCGGGATTTCCCCATGCAGAAAAGCGTCAATTTGGTCTTAGCGGGCGCCGTCGTGATCCTTGCAGCCTGCGTTGTTGGCCTGTTCGTCACGCGCCCTGCCCCAGGCCCGAGCGAGGACGACATCCGCGCGCTTGTCGCCCAGACGATCGAAACCCGGATCACCGCCATTGATCTGCGTGACACCGAAAGGCTCGATACCGCCTCCCTCGGCGCCGAGATCGAATCCTACCTTCTGGACAATCCCGGCATTCTCGAAGAGATGTCGCTGGCACTCGAAACCGAGCGTCGCGCCGAACAGGCCCAGGAGTCCCGCATCGCCCTCGCGCAATTCGAGGACCAGATCTATAACGACCCCGCCAATATCGTCCTGGGCAACCCCGAGGGCGACGTGACCCTCGTGGAGTTGTTCGACTACAATTGCGGCTATTGTCGCCGGGTCGTCGCGGACGTCTTCTCGCTGGTCGAAGAGGATCCGAACCTCCGCGTCATCCTCAAGGAGTTCCCGATCCTCTCCGAAGGCTCCGTCGAGGCCGCGCGCGTCGGCATTCTGGTCAACCGCGAAGGCGGGGATTACGGAGCATTCCACGCCGCGCTCTTTTCCGAACGCGGATCGGTTAACGCCGATGCGGCGCTCGCGGCAGCCGGAAATATCGGCCTTGATGCTGGCGCCATCGAAGCGGAAATGAACGCGGACGACGTCACCGCCGCCCTCCAGCGAAGCTACCAGATCGCGCGGGGCCTTGGTATTTCAGGCACGCCGACCTTCATCATCGGGGACGAGATCATCCCCGGCGCCGTCGACAAGTCCGAACTCACCCGCCGCATTGCCAACATGCGCGAATGCGGATCGACGGAGTGCATTTAACCCAATAGGCCGTTGTCCTTTGCCTTTTTGGTGCATTTCCTATAACGCGAACTTGCATAAGCACATCCGGTAGGAAACAAGCTTAATCCATGGCAAAGCGTGTCCTCATTCTGAACGGCCCAAACCTCAATCTGCTGGGGACCAGGGAAAAATCCGTCTATGGCAGCAAGTCGTTCGCCGAGATCGAGGCCACCTGCAAGAAAACGTGCGCCGATCTGGGCTTTGTCTGCGATTTCCGGCAGTCCAATCATGAGGGCGAGCTGGTCGACTGGATCCAGTCCGCGCGCAAAACGGCCGACGCGGTGATCATCAATCCGGCCGCCTATTCGCACACCTCCGTCGCCATCCACGATGCGCTCAGAACGCTCGAGATGCCGATCATCGAGGTCCATCTGTCCAACATTCACCAGCGCGAAGCGTTCCGCCATCATTCCTATGTGTCGACAGTCGCCACCGGAGTTATTTGCGGGCTGGGGGCCAAAGGCTATACATTGGCCATCCAAGCGCTGGCCGACGAGTAAACCGTGAGAGAGCGCCCTCCGCTTTTCGAGGGCCTGTGGAGAACGAAGAAATGGCAAAAATTTCACAGGTCGATCAGGACCTCATCCGCACCATTGCAGAGCTGGTCAACGAGGCCAATCTCGCCGAGATCGAACTCGAGCAGGACGATTTTCGTATCCGCGTGACCCGCACGCTTCCGGCAAAAGAAGTCGTCCAGGTGTCGGCACCGGGCTATGCGTCCGCTCCTGCGGCGCCGGCTCCTACGCCAGTGCCCCAGCCTGCCGCAGCGCCGACGCCGGCTGCGCCCGCCGCGCCCGAAGACCTGGCCGCGAGCCCCAACACGCTCACATCGCCCATGGTTGGCACTGCATATCTTGCGCCCGAGCCCGGCGCCAAGGCCTTCGTCGAAGTTGGCTCCAAGGTCGCGGAGGGCCAGACGGTCCTGATCGTCGAGGCGATGAAGACCATGAACCAGATCCCGGCGCACAAATCCGGCACCATCACCCGCATCCTCGTCGACGATGCGACGCCGGTCGAATACGGCGAACCGCTCGTTGTTATCGAGTAAGGCAGCGCCATGTTTTCCAAGGTTCTCATAGCCAATCGCGGCGAGATCGCCCTGCGCATCCTGCGCGCGTGTAAAGAGCTCGGTATCCAGACCGTCGCCATACACTCCCAGGCCGACGCCAACGCCATGCATGTGCGGCTCGCGGACGAAAGCGTCTGTGTCGGGCCCAACCCGGCCAAGGACAGCTATCTCAACATCCCCTCCATCCTGGCCGCCTGTGAGATTACCGGCGCCGAGGCGGTGCATCCCGGTTACGGTTTTCTCTCTGAAAACGCGCGTTTCGCGCGCATTCTCGAAGAGCACAAGATCAGCTTCATCGGCCCGTCGGCGCGTCATATCGAAATCATGGGCGACAAGATCGAGGCCAAGAACACGGCCCTCGAACTCGGTATCCCATGCGTCCCCGGCTCCGCCGGCGCGATCACGAGCGAGGCCGACGCCAAGAAGGTCGCCGCAGAGATCGGTTATCCCGTCCTCATCAAGGCCGCCTCAGGCGGCGGCGGGCGCGGCATGAAAGTCGCCAAGACCGAAGCTGACCTCTCGGTCGCCTATTCGACGGCCCGCTCGGAGGCCAAGGCCGCCTTCGGCGACGATGCGGTCTATATGGAAAAGTACCTCGGAAAGCCGCGCCATATCGAGGTCCAGGTGATCGGGGACGGCCAGGGCAATGCCGTGCATTTGGGAACCCGCGATTGCTCGCTTCAGCGCCGTCACCAGAAGGTCTGGGAAGAGGCTCTGGCACCGACCGTGCCAATGGAGCAGCAGCAGGAAATCGGCGAAATCTGCGCCGCCGCTATGCGCAAGCTCAAATACTCGGGTGCAGGCACCGTCGAGTTCCTCTATGAGGACGGCAATTTCTATTTCATTGAAATGAACACGCGCCTGCAGGTCGAGCATCCGGTCAGCGAACGCATCACCAATTTCGATATCGTCTACGAGCAAATCCGCGTCGCCGCCGGCGAAAAACTCTCGCTCAAGCAGGAAGACGTCGAATATTTCGGCCACGCCATCGAAGTACGCATCAACGCGGAGGACCCGCAGACCTTTGCACCCTCGCCCGGAAAGATTACATATTATCATCCGGCCGGTGGTGTCGGCGTGCGCGTGGATGCAGCAGTCTACCAAGGTTACGCCATCCCGCCCTATTACGACAGCCTCATCGGCAAGCTGATCGTGCACGGGCGTACGCGCCCCGAATGCCTGCAGCGGCTCAATCGCGCGCTCGACGAGTTCATCGTCGACGGCGTCAAGACGACCCTGCCGCTCTTCCGCCGCCTGATCAAGGAACCGGACATCCAGGCGGGGAATTACGACATTCACTGGCTCGAACACTATCTGGAAAACAACAAGGCGTAAGGGGCCTCGCTCCTCGCGCCAACCGGACCGATGGAGCAGGAATGACCCGTAAAAGCGACGATCCCTTCGACATCGAGCTGACGCCGGAACTGATCCTGCGCGCCTATCAGGCGGGCATCTTCCCCATGTCCGAATCTGCGGACGACCCGGACATCTTCTGGGTCTCCCCGCAAATGCGCGGGGTCATTCCGCTCAACGGATTCCGGATCTCAAAAAGTCTCGCCAAAACCCTGCGTAGACACACATTTTCCATTCGTGTCGACCAGGATTTCCTCGGCACGATCGAAGGCTGCGCGACCGCTGGCAGCGAGCGCGAATCCACATGGATCAACACCACCATCATAGACCTCTACGGCCAGCTTTTCGAAATGGGCTATTGCCACACAGTGGAGATCTATGATGGCGAACGCCTTGTCGGCGGCCTATACGGCCTCGCCATCGGAGGCGCCTTTTTCGGCGAGTCGATGTTCCACCGGGTCACCGATGCCTCGAAAATCGCGCTCGCCCACCTTGTCGATCGCCTTAACGCCGGCGGCTACGCCCTACTGGACACCCAGTTCATCACCCCTCACCTTGCTTCCCTGGGCGCGATCGAAATCCCCCGCGCCATCTACGAGGTCCGCCTCGCCGGCGCACTGGCTCTGCAGGCGGATTTTTATGCTTGGGACCGGTAAGCATGGCGCTTTCCTCTCCCTTCGTCATCGCCGGGCTTGACCCGGCGACCTCTCTTTTCGCGCAGTGCTTGTGGTGGTGCCGCGAGGTCCACGGGGCAAACCCGTGGATGACGACGGTGGGGGGAGTGCCGACAAAATGCGGATTAACGCTGATCCGGCGGAGGGATATCCGAGCTCTGCTTGCAGGCGACGAGCCAGATATCGTAGACCGCGTCGTCGATCGCATGGAGCGCCGGGCTTTCCGCAAACATCCAGCCGGTAAAAATCCGCTGGATCGACGCCCTTAATGAAACTTCATCGACCTCGACAAACGCGGTGATCTTCTGCGCCTCGCTGGCCGGACGCGAATAGCACACGCGGGGGGTCAGTTGTAGAGAACCGAACTGCACCGTCTCATCGATATAGACGTCGAACGTGGTAATCCGCCCGGTGATCTTGTCGAGCCCCCGAAAGACAGCGACCGGATTGGCGATTGGTTGAGCAAGAAGGGTCGCGGGACCAAAAGCCAGAGCAACTCCTAAGAGCCAGCTCAATGGCCGATGTGTCCTGCCGCTCGCGATCACGAATGAAAAAGCCCTATTCCGGCGACCACGCCTCATAATCGCCCGTCACCCGAGGCCGCTCGGTCGGCGTCAGGATGGACCCGTCAGGCCGATAGGCCGCCGACGTGCCCGTCAGATTCGCCTGGTGCGGTTTTTGCCAGTCGCGCGGCTTATAGTCGGCCTCGCTCGGCGCCACGTCGGTGCGGTAATGCATCCAGCCGTGCCAGCCCGGGGGTATCGCCGAGGCCTCGGCCGGCCCGTTGTAGATCACCCAGCGCCGCCCATCCTTCTTGCCTTTATAATAGACATTGCCGAACTCGTCCTCGCCCACCTTGATCCCGCGCAAGGCGGTAAAGATGCGGGTCGAGAGCGTTTGCTTGTTCCACCAGCCAAAGAGTTCGAAGATGAATTGCTTCATGGCACTGTTCGTCCGTGTCGAAGGATTCGGCGCTTAAAGCGCCTCTTAATCTGCCTCGCGTTTAGCACGGGGAAATCCCCGCGCCTACCCCGAACCGCCACCGCGTCGATACGTCTTTTCCCCTTCGTGATTGTGACAATCGTGGAAAAGCGAAATTTCGTCGAAAAAAAGCTGCTTGACAGCGATTCGGCGCACCGACCCCGAGTCGCTCCGATTCAAAGAGCATAGCCGTACCGCGCACTTAGCCCCGTTTCCCTAAACAAGACTTTATTAACCGACCCCGAAACCGGTCCGGAAGCGCATGCGTTAACCTCATGAACCGAGGATGACGTTTTCCTCGCTATCCACAGTGAAATACACTATATTTAGCTTCAGCCATTTTGGGCGACACAATTTGTAGTCGATTGGTGCGATTGACGGCGCCGTCCAGAATCGAAAAAGGTTTCGATCTCCGGGACCAACGAGTCCCATTCCAGATCGACACTTTCGGGCCGGACCTCCAATCGCTTGCGGGGCACCAAAACAAGCGAACCGGCTTAGTTTGGGGAACCATAGACATGCATATCGAACGGCGTTTCACCAAGGCAGGCGAGTCCGCCTATGCGGGGATCGAATTCAAGAGCGCGACGAGCGAGATCCGCAACCCGGACGGGTCTGTGGTCTTCAAGCTCGAGGACATCGCCGTGCCGGCAGCCTGGAGCCAGGTGGCCGCCGACATCATCGCGCAGAAATATTTCCGCAAGGCCGGTGTCGCCAAGGTCCTCAAAAGGATAGAGGAAAACGACGTTCCCTCCTGGCTCTGGCGCTCGGTGCCCGATGAAAAGGCGCTCGCCAAGCTCCCCGAGGACGAGCGCTATGGCTCGGAAATGGATAGCCGGCAGGTTTTCGATCGCCTCGCCGGCACCTGGACCTATTGGGGCTGGAAGGGCGGCTATTTCTCCTCGGAGGAAGACGCCCGCGCCTATTACGATGAACTCTGCTACATGCTCGCCACCCAGCGGGTCGCCCCCAACTCCCCGCAATGGTTCAACACGGGCCTCTTCTGGGCCTATGGCATCGATGGTCCCGGCCAGGGCCACTTCTATGTCGATCCGTTCACCGGCAAGCTGACCCAGTCGAAATCCGCCTACGAGCATCCCCAGCCCCACGCCTGCTTCATTCAATCGGTCGATGACGATCTGGTCAACGAGAACGGGATCATGGACCTGTGGGTCCGCGAAGCGCGCCTTTTTAAATACGGCTCGGGCACCGGCTCGAACTTCTCCGCCCTGCGGGGCGAAGGCGAGCGGCTTTCGGGCGGCGGCAAGTCCTCGGGTCTTATGTCCTTTTTGAAGATCGGCGACCGCGCCGCGGGCGCGATCAAGTCCGGCGGCACCACCCGCCGCGCCGCCAAGATGGTCGTCGTCGATATCGACCACCCCGATATCGAGGACTACATCAACTGGAAGGTGAAGGAAGAGCAGAAGGTCGCCGCGTTGGTGACCGGGTCGAAGATCGTCTCCAAACACTTGAAGCTCGTCATGAAAGCCGCCGTCAATTGCGACGGCAATGGCGATGATTGCTTCGACCCCAACAAGAACCCCGCTCTGAAGCGCGAAATCAAAGCTGCGAAAAAGGCGCTGGTGCCGGAAAACTACATCTTCCGCGTCATCCAATTCGCCAAGCAGGGCTATACCGACATCGAATTCCCCGTCTACGACACCGACTGGGATTCCGAAGCCTATTTGACCGTCTCGGGCCAGAACTCGAACAACTCGGTCCGCGTCACCGACGCGTTCCTCAACGCCGTCGAGGCCGATGGCGAGTGGAACCTCATCTCGCGCCAGACCGGCAAGCCCACCAGGACCCTGAAAGCCCGCGAGCTCTGGGACACCATCGGCTACGCCGCCTGGGCCTCCGCCGATCCCGGCATCCAGTACCACACCACCATCAACGAGTGGCACACCTCCCCCGAGGCTGGCCCGATCAACGCGTCCAATCCGTGCTCGGAATATATGTTCCTCGACGACACGGCGTGTAACCTGGCCTCCATCAACCTCCTGCCCTTCCGCGACAAGGATGGAACCTTCAACACCGCCGATTACGAGCACGCCGTCCGGCTCTGGACACTGGTCCTCGAAGTCTCGGTGATGATGGCCCAGTTTCCCTCGCGCGCCATCGCCGAACGCTCCTATCTCTACCGCACCCTCGGCCTGGGCTACGCCAATATCGGCGGGCTGCTGATGACCTCGGGCATCCCCTACGACAGCGAGGAAGGCCGCGCCATCGCCGGTGCGCTGACCGCGATCCTCACCGGCGTGGCCTACGCGACCTCGGCGGAGATTGCCTCCGAACTCGGCGCGTTCAAGGATTACAAGCGCAACGCCAAGCATATGCTGCGCGTCATCCGCAATCATCGCAATGCCGCTTACGGCAACACCAATGGCTATGAGGGCCTGTCCATCGCCCCGGTCCCGCTCGACCACGCGGCCTGCCCGGATCGGAACCTCGTCGACCGCGCCAAGGCGGCCTGGGACGCGGCGCTCGAACTGGGTGAAAAGCACGGCTACCGCAACGCGCAGGTCTCGGTGATCGCGCCGACGGGCACCATCGGGCTGGTGATGGACTGCGACACCACCGGTATCGAGCCCGATTTCGCGCTCGTCAAATTCAAAAAGCTCGCCGGCGGCGGCTATTTCAAGATCATCAACCGCGCCGTCCCCGAAGCGCTGCGGACGCTGGGCTATTCCGAAGACCAGATCGCCGAGATCGAGGCCTATGCCGTCGGCCACGGCAATCTCAACCAGGCCCCGGCCATCAACCCGACTTCGCTCAAGGCCAAGGGGCTGACCGACGCACACATCGAAAAGCTCAATGCGGGGATGAAGTCGGCCTTCGACATCAAATTCGTCTTCAATCAGTGGACCCTGGGCGCCGATACGCTCAAGGCGCTGGGCGTCACCGACGAGCAGCTCGCCGACCCCACCTTCGAACTCCTGCCCTTCCTGGGCTTCTCCAAAAAGGACATCGAAGCGGCCAACATCCACGTCTGTGGCGCGATGACGCTTGAGGGCGCGCCATTCTTGAAGGACGAGCACCTGCCCGTCTTCGATTGCGCCAACCCCTGCGGCAAGATCGGCAAGCGCTACCTTTCGGTCGAAAGCCACATCCGCATGATGGCCGCCGCCCAGCCGTTCATCTCGGGCGCGATCTCCAAAACGATCAACATGCCCAACGATGCGACGGTCGAGGACTGCAAACAAGCCTACATGCTCTCCTGGAAGCTGGCGCTGAAAGCCAACGCGCTCTACCGCGACGGCTCCAAGCTCTCCCAGCCCTTGAACGCCTCGCTTCTGGCCGATGAGGACGAGGATGAGGACGCCATCGAAGAGCTCGCCACCCTCCCCGCCGCCGAGCGCACGCCTGCGGTCACCGAGAGAATCGTCGAAAAGATCATCGAAAAGACCATCCGCGAGCGCGAAAAAATGCCCGACCGCCGCAAGGGCTACACCCAGAAGGCGATTGTGGGCGGCCACAAAGTCTACCTGCGCACCGGCGAATACGATGACGGGCGCCTGGGCGAGATCTTCATCGACATGCACAAGGAAGGCGCCGCCTTCCGCGCCATGATGAACAATTTCGCCATCGCGATTTCGCTCGGCCTGCAATACGGCGTGCCGCTCGACGAATTCGTCGAGGCCTTCACCTTCACCCGCTTCGAGCCGGCCGGCCTCGTCATGGGCAACGACCAGATCAAGAACGCGACCTCGATCCTCGACTACGTGTTCCGCGAACTGGCGATCTCCTATCTCGACCGCACCGACCTCGCCCACGTCACCCCCGACGCCGGATCGACCTCCATCGGCCAGGGCGTTTCGGAAGACAAGCAGGTCAAGGACCGCGGCAACGCCCCCTCACCCGTCTCGGCAGACCGCTTCGTCTCCCGCGGCATGACCCGCGGCCGGGTCAAGGACAAGAACCTGATGCTGGTCTCCAGCCAGGATCTGAACCTCCCCAACCCGGTCCAGGCGCTGCAAACCTCGACGATGACGGCGCTCAAATCCGGCACGGCCTTGAAGACGGACCCGCAGGTGGCCCCGGAGGCCGAGGCCGAGGCAGCGCCTATGCCCAAGGCGAAGGACACGAACGCGCTGCGTGCGGAAGCTCAGATGAAGGGCTATGTTGGGGAAGCCTGCCCGGAGTGCCAGAACTTCACGCTGGTGCGGAACGGGACGTGCTTGAAGTGTGATACGTGTGGGTCGACGACTGGGTGTAGTTAAGACAATAGTACAGCTGTGGTGGTGTGTTTTGATGGCCGATGATCTAGATGGCAGGTCGTAAGTGCATATTCTGCGGAACTCCACACGCCCTCACGCGAGAACATGTCCTGCCTGTTTGGTTGCAGGAGTACGTCGGTGGAGATGAACCAGGGGAATTTCGTGGCACTCGAGCAAATTTCTTCGGGATGCCACTGGACGAGCGGAAGGCCAGCCCCAATTCCCATACACTGAAGGTTGTGTGCGGCGAATGTAACAATGGCTGGATGTCACGACTGGAAGTTGCCTTCAGCGCAATTCTTCCTCGCCTTGAGATGGATATAAACCCCAGACGTTTCAGCAAAACTGAACGCGCTACAATAGCTAAATGGATAGTTAAAACTGGTATTATTGCTCATCTTAGCTCGAACTACAGGCGCATTTTGCCGGAAACGTTCCCGATATCCTTATCAAGAGGGCAAGCAATTCCAGGAAGAGTGAGGGTTTTCGGCGGAAATGTTGCAGAATCTAAATCGATCAGGTGGATTCAATCGAACTTAGCATCAACTGTATTATCGCGTTCAGACCTAGCGTCGTTCGACCCTCTCAAGGATTCCTTCGTATTCATATTGTCGATCCGAAAAGTGTTTTTGGGATTTGGCTGGCATGACTTAAACCGAAACGCGATGAATCTTTCGCTGAACGACAGCTCTCTACACCAGTTCTATCCCCGCCCCCAACCTGCTCAAATATCAAAGGTTTTTGACGACCTACAAATGGCTTCCTTTGGTTTGAGCTTGTCTCCTCGGTAGACTTTCGATTCTCTCCTTACCCCAATCTTATCCCCGCCCCCCAAAACCCGTGCCATACTTCCTCTCACGGCCGCACCAAGGGCGAGGATGCATACGAGCTTCCGGTGAGGGCAGAGCTGGAGAGACGGGAAGCGTGAGGCCGGGCCGAGGTCTCATTTGGTCCCGCGGCGCTCCGGGTGTGTCCGTAGGCCGGTTCGGGTCCGATGGAGGTCGCTCCAGCGGAGGCCCAAAGGGTGCTCACTCGCGCCAAGGCGACACGACCCCGGGACGCCCGGTCAGTTCAGCGCGCCATACCCTCGAAAGAGGGAGGGGATCGTCCCCGGCGGGGTACCCATAAGCCGAAAATCCCGGATGTATGCGGCGAGGCGTGCCTCGCATTTATATATCTACACAGTATGAGGCCACGTCTCGCCGCATACCGCCCATTCTGATTGAACCCGAGGCAACCGCCGGAGGGCGCTTCGGCGCGCCCCTACGCCAGCCGCGTATCCCGCAGCTCCCCGCTCTCCGCCAGAATCGGATAGGCCACGCTCGCGAACAGCGAGTTGATCGTCTTGAGCGCCCGTACCGTTTCGAGGTGGATGTTGCTCGTTTCGATGCTGTGGTGCGCGCCTTCGCGCAGGCGCTGGAGATGGCCGGTGGCGCTGGCGCGCTCGGCCCGGCCCATCTCTTCCTTTTCCGCGAGCAGTTGCCGCGCGGATTCGCGGTCTTCCGACATCAGGACGTTGAGCGCAAGCTGCATGTTCTGCATCACGCGGTGATGCAATTCGTTGAGTTCGCGCCAGCCGGCGGGGGAGAATTTGAGGTTCTGGTCGCGCCGGGTCTCGGCCAGCTTCATCAGCGTCTTGGCAATCGCGTCCCCGACATATTCGAGGTTGATCGCAAAATTGGCCAGCTCCTGCCCGCGCCGCGCGTCGTCGTCGAGATCGTCCGGGTATTGGATCTTGGCCAGATAGAGCTTGATCTCCGATTGCGCTGTATCCACCGCCTGTTCGAGCCGTTTGACCTGCTTGATCTTTTCCGGATCGCCGGTCTCGTAAAGCTCCATCAGCGGCGCCAGCATCCGCTCGATGATCTCCGCCATGCGCAAAAGCTCACGTTTGGCGCTTGCCAGGGCCAGCGGCGGCTGGCCGATGACCGAAGGATCGAGCCGCGTGCCCGGTTCGTCGAGCGGTTCGGGCGCGGTATCCGCCGAAGGCACGATCCGCTCCATCAGCTTGGCCACCAGCCCCGTAAGCGGCAGGCACACGATGAGCAGCGCGATATTGAATCCCAGGTGCAAATTGATCAGCCGGGCCGCGTCGCCCGCGCCCAGCCAGCCAAGCGACGGCTGGAGAAGCTGGAAGGCGATGAGCACGGCGACCGCGCCAGCCCCCCGGAAAAGGAGATTGCCCGCGGCGATCCGGCGCGCCTCGACGACGCTGTTACGCGTCAGCGTCAAGGCAATCATCCCGCCTCCGAGATTCGCCCCGAGCACCAGCGAAACACCGACTTCAAGCGGCAGGATGCCCTGCGCCGCGAACGCGGCGATCATCAAGATAGAGGCGACCGAGGAATGCACCAGCCACGTAAACGCCGCGCCGATCAGGAACGCCGTCACGAAATCACTCGCGAGATAGCCCAGAACACCGGAAAGAACCGTCCCCGTCTCCCGCAGGGGTGCCGTCGCCACCCCGATCATCTGCAGCGCGACCAGAATGAGCGCGATACCGATCAGAATGCGCCCGCCCTGCCGCCAGGTCCGCGTCTGCCCCTTGAAGAACGCCGTGCCACCCGCAATCAACAGCAGCGGCACCAGCCATTGCAAGTCGAGCGACAGGATCTGCACCACCAGCGACGATCCAAGATCCGCCCCCAGCATCAGCGTCAGCCCGGTCGCGAGGCTCAACACCCCGCTCCCGGCAAACCCCGCCGCCAGAAGCGCGACCGCCGTCGAACTTTGCAGGAACACGGCAATCCCGGCGCCGATCCCCGCCGCGCGCATCCTGCCGCCACGGCTCTCGCGCAAAAGCGACCGCAGCGCCGGCGCGTGGCTCCTCTCGACGCCGGTGCGCACCATGCGCACGGCCCACAGGAGCAGCATCACCGCACCGGCCAGATGAAACGCGACGGAATAAAGGTTCACCTCTTGGTCTCCAGACACAATTGGAACAAGCGTTCGATTCTCTTGCTCAAAAGAACGATTCGTACCGCTCGGTAAGATAACGCGCAAGCTGCGGGCTGAGGTCCGTCTGCAACACGGTAATCCCCGCGTCGATCAACCTGCCCCACACGGCATCCGGATCCGACTTTGCGCGTGTGTCGTTAAAATCGAGCGAATGGACGGGATCGAGCGTGTTGGTCCAGAGCCGCACATTATGGTGATCCAGCACCGGGCGCGCTTCAAGCACATCCTCAAGTCGTGAAAACCCGATCTCCAGCATGGACGGCCGGAAATCCGCAATAATCCGCGCCGCATCCTCAGCGAACCGCCCCTCCCGTGCCGGCAGGATCGGCATGAACGGGATCTGTCCGAACCAGGGCGCGTTGAGGAATCGCGCATTGTCGCCATCGAGGTCGACGGGCCCCTTGAGCACCACCTGATCGGCCATATCCATCGCCAGCACCGTCGCGGCAACCGTATCGAGGTCGCGCATATATTTGGTATCGATATTGACCAGCACGCGCCCGCGCACCGCTTCAAGCGCTTCGGCAAGCGTGGGCACCCACAAGGGCGTTAGGGGCGCCTCGTCACCGCCGCCACCGGCCCGCAGTCGCAGCGCGCGGATTTCAGCGAGTGCCAAATCCGCCACGGCACCGCTGCCATCGGTCGTGCGGTCGACGGTCTCATCATGGATCACCACGAGTGTGCCATCTGCAACCGTTTGCGTATCGAACTCGACGATATGGGCGCCGGCAGCACGGGCGTCAGCGAACGCGGCAAGGGAATTCTCCGGGCTCTCCGCCCATTCCCCGCGATGCGCGACGATCAGCGGAAGGCCGCGCGAGAGCGTGGCGGAAACGGATAAGGGTGAAGTCTGGTGCATTTCGTTTTGCTTTGCGTGAAAGCCCCGCGCTCATGGGCGCCGGGCGTGTTGAAGAGCAGATACCGGAATGCGGGGAAGCGTGACGCTCCCCCGCAAGCGGGACCGGTGGGAGGACCCGGTCCGGTTAGACCCGGTTAGTCCTGGACGACGTTTTCGATGAAGCCGGGAACCACATCCCGGTCCGAAAGCGGCGCGGCCCAGACGCGGCTGTTGATGCGCTGCGCGTTCGGCACGATCGCGAAGCTGTCGTCAGCCGCGGTATTGGCCGGTGCGGAGCCGAAAATTCGGTTGAACTCGGTCTGCGTGTCAGCCGAGGTCAGCCAGTGCGCGAAGACCAGCGCGGCGGCCTTGTGCGGGGCGTTCTTGGGGATCGCGACGACGTTGCCGCCCCCGTTCATGCCCCATTCGGGGATGTAGAACCCGATATGGCTACCCACCTCGTTCCGGTTGACCAGCCCGTAAAGATGATCCTCCCAAGCCGGGGCGAGAAGAAACTCGCCGGAATTCAGGCGCGTAAGACTGTCCGCGTTCGACCCTGTGATGACGTACTTGTCTTCGCGGGCGTTGAACCAGTCATAGACCGGGGTCAGGTCGGGAACCTCATCGATAACGCTGTCCGGCGTGATGCCGAGAATATTGCGCGCGATGTTGTGGATGAAGGACGGGCCGGAGCCGCCATTCTCATAGTTGAAGCCGAGCTGATAGGGATTGGCATCGATCCAGGCCTCAAGATCGGCCAGGGTCTGCGGCAGCGTCTCGGGATCGACCCGGTTGCTGTCATAGGCCATACCAGTCTGGTTGCCCCAGTATTTGACGCCATAGCCCTGCCAGTCGGCACCTTCAGCCTGATCGGTGAGATTCGCGCCTTCGGGCAGAAGCGGAAGGATGGGCCCGAGGAAGATCTCCTCGACGGCAATCCTGTTGCCAGCCTGCCCGCCCTGCGCGAGAACGTCCACATCGCCAACCTCGCGCCCGGCTTCGGCGAGCACCTTGTTGAGCGCGTCGTCACCGCCGCTGACGTCGGGAATGTTGACGGTGATGCCGTATTCTCCTTCGAACTGCCGGACAGCATCGCGGAATTCGGGCTGGAAATACCAGACATACCAGGTCACCTCGCCCTCGGCCTTGGCCTGCTCGACGATTTCGTCCCAGCTCATCTCCGAAAGCTCATAAGACAGCGCCGGACTGGCGACGAGGGCGCCGGCAAGGGTTGCGGTTAGAAGTTTACGCAGCATGTTTTTGCTCCTCCATGTGTTGCGCAAGGGGTTAGCCTTTCCCGGAAACGCCCGCCGGGTTGGCCGACTGCAGGAGCCGCTCCAGCACGAGCATTAGGATGACGTTGGGAACGACCAGGATCAGGGCGACAACGGCCGCGTTGGGGCGGATGAAGTTGTAGCCGAGATAGGAATAGAGAATGGTCGGGATCGTCGTGAAATCAGGCGAGCCGACGACGAAAGCGAGTGCGAATTCCTCGAGCGAGAGAATGAAGACGATGAGGAAGGCCGCAAAGATGCCGGGTTTGAGGACCGGCAGATAGGCCGCCCGGAAGACGGCAACCGGCGACGCACCAAGGTCTCGCGCCGCGTTGATGACGTCCTGTCGCACCAGCGAGAACGACACCGACAGGATACGCACCGCAAAGGGCAACAGCATCACGATATGACCGACAAGGATCGCCGGATAGCGTGCGAAAAAGCCCATCGAGATCAGGAGCGAGGCAAAGAAGATCGCAGTCACGAAGCCCGGCATGATGAGCGGCAGAAGCGTAACCGTCTGCCAGACCGTCTTGCCTGGAAAGTCCAGCCGCCCGAAAGCATAGGCCGTCGGCATCGCCAGCAGCACCGCTCCCAGTCCCGCCATCGGCGCGAGCGAATAGGAATTGAGCATGGCGGTCGAAAGCGAGGTGGTTTCCCACATCAGGCGCCAGCGCTCGAAGGAGAGCTTGGGCGGCAGGATATCGGGATAGCTCCAGGCCTGGCTCGGGTCGACCAGCGACCACAGGAGCGCCATGCCAAAGGGCACGACCAGCCACAGGATCATCGCCGCGATGAGCAGGCCCGAAAGGATGGTGTTGAGATGAGACCGCCTCATGCCACCCTCCCCATCGCGCGCGTCGCGAGCTGGACGAGAGCCGTGAGCCCGAGCGCTCCAAAGAGCGAGAGTGCCATCAGCATGACAGCGACCACGGCGGCGCCGTTCCAGTCGCCCTCGGCACCCTGCAGCGAGGCCATATAGGTCGCCATGGAGTTGATCGAGGACGGTCCCGCAACGGCCTGGAAGCTGAAATCCCCCGCCGCACCAATGAAGATCAGCACGAGCGCCGCCTGCATGGCTTTGGTCGAAAGCGGCAGGATCACCTTACGGAACCGGGCAACTGTCCCTGCCCCGAGATCCTGCGCCGCGTTGAGCACCTGATCGGGAATGGACTGCACCGCACCCGAAAGCAGCAGGAAGGCAAAGGGCATCTGCTTCCAGACCTGCAATCCGATCACCGCAAAGCCATTCGCGTCGTTCTGCATCCGCGCCGGCGCGTCCCAAAGCCCCGTCCACACGAGGAACTCGTTGACAAAGCCGTGGTAGGAAATGACGTTGACGAGCAGGAACGCCGCCACGAGCCCCGGCACCAGCAAGGGCGCCTTGAGGATCGCCGAAAGCGTCATGGACCCGGCAAAGGGTTTTCTCAGCCACAGCGCGATCGGATAGGCGAGTGCGACTGCGATCAGCGCCGACGCTGTCGCGATATAGGCCGACCATTGAAAGGCTCGCCAGAACCGCCTGGCCGCTAAAACCTCTTGCCAATGGACCAGCGAGAGCCCCTCGCTCGTCCCGGAAAAATCGTAAAGCCCGAACGACTGGACGATGGCCCGGTAAAGCACCGAGCCCATGAAGAACAACACCACACCGACTGTCGGCGTGAGCAACAGGGTGATCCGGATCGCATTACGCATCGGGGCCGTCCTCCAGCCGCACGATGCCCTCCGCCGGCACGTCGAACGCGAGCGTGTCGCCGATCGCGATATCGAGGTGCCCCGGAAGCTGCAGCCGGACCGTTTCACCACCAGCGGTGACAAAAACGTCGACGTATGCGCCCTGAAACGCGACCGCGCTGACCGTGCCCGACAGATTGCCCCCGATCCTTGCTGCTTCAGGCCTCCAGCACACTTCGGCACAACCCGTGTCAGCTTGCGCGCAAGCCAACAGCCCGAACGGCGTCACCATCTTGCCGCCCGTAAGTTCCCCCTTGTGCAGATTGGCCGCCCCGATGAAGTCGGCGACAAACCGCGTGCGCGGCTTGAAGTAAATCTCGCGCGGCGCGCCCTGCTGTTCGACCACGCCCTTATTCAGAAGAAAGACCGTATCGGACAGCGCCAGCGCCTCGGCCTGGTCGTGCGTGACATAGATAGCGGTAAACCCGACTTCCCGCTGCAGCGCACGGATCTCGGTCCGGACCTGGTCGCGCAGCTTGGCGTCGAGATTGGAGAGCGGTTCGTCGAACAGCACCAACCCCGGCGCCACAGCCAGCGCGCGCGCCAGCGCAACGCGCTGCTGCTGACCGCCCGAGAGCGCATTAGGCAGCTTCGTGGCGTGATCCTCGAGCCCCAATTGCCGCACGAGGTTCTCGACCCGGCGGACCGTTTCGTCCTTACCGATCCGCTTCTGCCGCGGCCCGAAGGCGATGTTATCGGCGACACTTAAGTGCGGGAACAGCGCATAGGACTGGAAGCACATCGCCGAATCCCGGACCTCGGGTGATTGGCGCGTGATCTCGGCACCATCGACGAACAGCCGCCCCCGGCTGGGCTGAAGAAATCCGGCGATGACGTTCAAAAGCGTGGTCTTGCCGCAGCCGGACGGCCCCAAAAGCGTGATGAACGATCCGGTCTCCGCGACAAGGTTTACCCCCTTGAGCGCGTCGAAATTACCGAACCGAACGGCAATGTCCTCTGCCACCAGTCTTGGCATCTGTCCTCCCTTTCTCATGCGACGGATTGAAAGGTTGCGTCGCGATCTTAATTATTACACTTATCATGTAATATTTGTGACAGGCAATGCAAAAAAGGCAGCAAGCTGTATAAGGCGACAGTGAGGACCGATCGGTGCGACGCTGAGGAAGAGAACAAAATGCCGGCTAACACACAGAAACGACTGACCTTTTCGAACAACGAACGGCTACTGCTCGATATCGTCCGGACGCGCCAACCAATCGCCCGCTCGGCGGTCACCGACCTCACGGACCTCACCCAGCAATCCGTTCACCGCCTGCTCGAAGGGCTGATCGAGGACGGATTCGTGCTCTCGGAAAAAGCCCCGCCCTCCGGACGCGGCAAGCCCAGCCCGAACCTCCTCTTGGATAAAAACGCCGTCCACGCCGTCGGCATCTCGATCAACACCGACTCGATGACCATCTCGCTGGTGGACTTCAACTGCGACACGATTCTCGAGCGCCGGCTGCGCGGCCCGCTTTCCGACCGCAAGGCGGGAATCGCCACATTGCGCAGCACGCTCGACGAGATGGTCGCGCAAGCCGGCATCAAGCCCGAAACGATCTGTGGCCTCGGCTATGCGATGGCGGGTTTTTTCGTCGATGGCGACCGCGCCATGAATGCGCCCGAACCGCTGCGGGATTGGTCCCTCGTCCCTCTCGAACCGGAGTTGAAAGAGGCTTTCGAGCTGCCGGTCTTCATCGAAAACAACGCGACCGCCGGCGCTATCGGCGAGAGCCTCGCGGGTGCCGGCCGCTGGTGCGGCACGTTCGCCTACCTCTCGTTCAACTACGGTTTCGGCGGCGGCATCATCATCGATGGTAAACCCTATCTCGGGCGACACGGCAACGCTGGCGAGTTCTCGGGCATCTATACACCCGACGAATCGCCACGCCGCCCTGCCCTGCGCTCCCTGCTCGACACACTCGCGGAAAACGGCGTTCCCCTCGATGGTGTGGCCGATCTACGCGAGCGGTTCGATCCAGGATGGCCCGGCGTCGCCAACTGGATCGAAGTCGTCACGCCGCAACTCGACCGCATGATCAATACCCTCTCGGCAGTTCTCGATCCGGAAGCGATTGTCTTCGGCGGCGAGTTACCCACAGCCCTGGGCGAGATGCTCATCGCCCGCACGCGTTTTGAAAGCGAGCACCGCTACGGCGTCGGGATGCCCCGCCCCAAGCTCGTAATCGGCGAGGCTCCGGGCGATCCGGCAGCAACCGGCGCCGCGCTACTGCCCCTCAAATACACCTATTTCCAATAAGGAGTTCCCATGTCCCTCGCCCACCGCCGCACTGCCGCCGAAGCCATCCTGCGCGAGGCTGGCAAGCGCGCACTAGAACACTTCGAAGCCCGCTCGTTTTCCGTTGAGGAAAAAGGCGTCCAGGATTTCGTCAGCGAGGTCGACAGGCAAACAGAAATTTTCATCCGTGAAAGCCTCGCCGCACTCTTCCCCGACGATACGTTCCTCGGCGAGGAAGGCGGCGGCGAGATCGCGGCCAGCTCCTGGATCGTCGATCCGATAGACGGAACCACGAATTTCGTCCGTGGCATCCCCTTCTGGTGCCTGTCCGCGGGCTTCGTGGTCGACGGCGAACCCACCGTGGGCGTCATCTACGACCCGTGCCGGGATGAAATGTTCTCCGCCCACAAGGGTGGCGGCGCCATGCTCAACGGCAAGCCCATACGAGTCAGCACGACATCCGCTCCCAAGCAGGCCCTCCTCTCGATCGGCTACAGCTTCAAATCCCCAGCCACGAGGCACCACGCTGTAATCGATGGCCTCTTTTCAGCCGGTGCCATGTACCGCATGCACGGCGCGGGGGCCCTTGCGCTGGCTCAGGTCGCCGCCGGTCGCATGGATGGTTTTTGGGAAGCGATCATCTACCCCTGGGACGTCGCGGCAGGGCTCACCCTCGTCCAGGAAGCCGGCGGTATCGTCAGCGACTTTTTCGCCGGCGACGATATCCATAAGGGTCACGAAATCCTTGCAACGGCGCCGGGCATGAAAGACTTTTTCGGAGCATTGACTGGGATCGCGGTCTGAGCCGGAGTGCCAATTGCGATATTGCGGCCATCCCGGGCGAACAGGATCTGCTCACGAGGGCCGTACCCAGGCCGAGCGTGTCGTCGTCGAACCCAAGCGATCGTCGGCAGCAGCACCCGTAACGGACCAATTTATCCCCGCCACTGAAATCGCATTTATGATGCTTGTTACGGACCCGCTTGATGGGCGCAGGCGCAACGAACGTTTGGGCGGGACCGGTCCGGGTCCGATGGGAGTCGTCCCAGCGGAGGCCCAAACGTCACCGTGGCCAGCTACAGCGATCTTGTGGTCACCGGGGAAACCTGGCGGGGGTGGCCCCAGCCCCGAGCGGACGCCAAGCCAAAAATCCCGGAGTCCGAAGCGGTTCGGCATAGCCGAATGAAAAGCTCCGGTGGAGCTTTTCAAGCGCGCGGACGCCCAAAGCGCTATGCGCGACGGCGCGGCAAGGCTCGCTTCGCATTTCTATTTCAGTATGAGGCGCGTCTCGCCGCATACCGTCCACGTCGTTTCAACCGAGGCCGAGGGACTGTCGGACGTTTTTTCATGGCTAAGCGTCAGATCCAGGCCATCACGCCCCGCGCTGCCACCCGTCCCGTCGCAAGGCACCCCGAGATGAGGTATCCGCCTGTCGGAGCCTCCCAATCGAGCATCTCGCCGCAAACGAATACGCCCGGCACGTCCTTGAGCATCAGCCCCGCATCGACGCTGTCCCATGCCACGCCGCCCGCCGAGGAGATCGCCTCGGCAGTCGGCCGCGAGCGCAAAACAGGCAGCGGCAGCGCCTTGATCCGGGCCGCCAGCGCTTCTGGCGGCACCCCGGCTGCATCTGGTGTCAACTCCCGCACCAGCGCCACTTTGACCGCATCGAGCCGCGCACCCTTGCGCAACCGATTGGAAAAGCTCGCCTTGCGCGGCTGCCGCGCGAGATCTTGCGCAATCCGTTCCACGCTCCGCCCCGGCGCCAGATCGAGCCTCAGCATCGCCGAACCGCGTGTGCACAGCGCATCACGCAACGCCGCCGCATGCATGTATACGAGCGCCCCTTCGATGCCATGCCGCGAAATCACGAACTCCCCGGGCACCGCCCCGGCATCGGATGTCGCCATGACCGATTTGACAGGCGTGCCGGCAAACCTCTCCCGGAAAATATCGCTCCAGCCCACGTCGAACCCGCAATTGGCGGGCACAAACGGCGCCACGGCAACGCCACGCTCGGCAAGCCACGGCACCCAAGCCGCGTCCGACCCGAGCCGCGGCCAGCTCGCGCCCCCAAGCGCCAGGATCACCGCGTCGAACGCGAGTACCCGCCGTCCATCAGGCGTTGCGAATATAAGGGAATTCTTATCGAACCCCTCCCAGCGATGCCGTGTGAAAACCTCTACGCCCTGGGCCTCGAGCCGCCTGAGCCACGCCCGCAAGAGTGGCGACGCCTTCATCGCCTTGGGAAAGACGCGCCCCGACGATCCCATAAACGTCTCGCTGCCCAGCCCTTCGGCCCAAGCCCGCACGTCCGCGCCGGTAAACGCGTCAAGCATCGGCCGCATGCGCTCGGCTGCCGTACCAAAGCGCATAGCGAACGCCTCATGGTCTTCCGCATGCGTGATATTGAGACCGGACTTCCCGGCCATCAGGAATTTCCGGGCCACGGTCGGCATCGCCTCGAATACCGAAACGGCATGCCCGGCGCCAGAAAGCACCTCCGCCGCCACCAGCCCCGCAGGTCCGCCGCCTACAATCGCGATATTCGCCATGCGCCCTGATGTCCTCGCCAAATCCGCGCCTCCTTTGGCCCAGACACTCGGCACACGCAAGCCCCTTTCCCCCCTTCGCTCGACCGGCTAGGGTCGCGCTACAAAAGAGTCTCGAGGAAGAGCCATCATGAATGAACAAATCTTGTCCAACGCCGCGATCTCCGAGGAAAAGCTCGACAAGCTTGCCCAAGTCGCCGTCCACACAGGGCTGGGCCTCCAGAAGGGCCAGGACCTTCTCATCACCGCGCCGATGACCGCCGCTCCACTTGTGCGTAAGATCACCGAGCACGCCTACAAGGCTGGCGCCGGGCTGGTCACGACGTTCTATTCGGACGAGCAAGCAACCCTTGCCCGCTATCGCTACGGCAATGACGAAAGCTTCGACAAGGCAACCGACTGGCTCTACGAGGGTATGGCCAAAGCCTTCGACAACAACACCGCCCGCCTCGCCATCGCGGGCGACAACCCGATGATGCTGGCCGACGAAGATCCTGAAAAGGTCTCCCGCGCAAACCGCGCCACCTCCAAGGCATATAAGCCGGCGCTTAGGAAGATTTCGGGCTTCGACATCAACTGGAACATCGTCTCCTATCCCAATACCAAATGGGCGAAGCTCGTCTTTCCCGACCTCGGCGAGGACGAGGCCGTAAAAGAACTCGCCGATGCGATCTTCGCGGCCTCCCGCGTCGACAACGATGACCCCGTCGCCGCTTGGGCCGAACACAATGCGAATATCCACGCCCGCCGCGACTGGCTCAACAAAATGAGCTTCTCCGCGCTGCACTTTACCGGCCCGGGTACCGATCTGACGGTCGGGCTGGCGGATGGCCATAAATGGGCCGGCGGTGCATCCCAGGCGAAGAATGGAATCACCTGCAATCCCAACATCCCGACCGAAGAAGTCTTCACCACGCCGCACAAGGACCGCGTCGATGGCCACGTTCGCGCCACCAAGCCGCTTTCCTATCAAGGCACGCTTATCGAAGACATCGAGATGGTCTTTAAAGACGGCAAGGCCGTCGAGGTGCGCGCCAAAAAGGGCGAGGATATCTGGAACAAGGTGCTCGATACCGATGAGGGCGGTCGGCGCTTGGGCGAAGTCGCGCTCGTGCCGCATTCCTCGCCGATCTCGCAGTCCGGCATCCTGTTCTACAACACACTTTTTGACGAGAATGCCGCCTGTCACATCGCCATGGGCCAGTGCTATGCCGAATGCATCGAGGGCGGTGGCAAGATGAGCGAAGACGAGATCGCCGCTGCCGGCGGCAATGCCAGCCTGATCCACATCGACTGGATGATCGGCTCGAACGAGATCGACGTCGACGGCATCACCAAAGACGGCGAGCGCGTGGCTGTCTTCCGCAAGGGCGAATGGGCGCAATAAGCGCTCGCCAATATAAGGACAGAGTTATCTCCGTCCTCTTCACCCTGGGTTAGGGCCTGTCATCGATTGTAGATAGGGGTTTGACAGGCCATATCTACAATCGATGACAGGCCTTACAATCCTTTCCGGGATTTCATGCGCCGGAAATACTGGTGAGAGGTTGTCTTTCGTAAAGTCCCGAGTGTCGGCATCAACACCCGCCGGCGCCAACAAAAGGACTTAACCAATGACCACGCTCAACAAATCGGCCCTTCTCGTTCTCGCCACCGGCGCCCTGACCCTCGGCGCGCTTGCCCCCTCGGTCTACGCGCAAACGCCCGCCAACGACTGGCAGGCCGAGCGTATCGAAGGCGGCGAGGCTCGCGCCTTCCGTCCCGGCAATACGGGCGGTCCGCGCATGCACGCCGGCCCGCGCATGCGGGGCGGTATTCTCACCATGCTCGTAAGCGCCCCCACCGCCGAAGCGGTCGATATCGCCGCGGTCCGCCTCACCCATCGGCTTGAGCTCACGGACGACCAGATCGCCGCGCTTGATGCCCTCAAGGCGGCCGTCCTCAACGCCCGCGATGGTCTCGATGAAGCCCGCGAAGCCATTATGCCGCTCGAGAATGATCCCACCGCCGAGGATATCACCGCGCGATACGCGGACATGGTTGCCATGACCACAGCGCGCGCCGAGGCTCTCGAAGCGGTTCAGCCCGCCTTCGAAGCGTTCGTCGAAACCCTTGAAGGTGAACAGATCGCGCTTCTCGCCCAGCAGCACCCCCACGGTCCAGGCGGCAACCGTACCGCTCGGCCCTCCGCTCCGGCACCGGAATCCGAGTAACGTCCCTGCGGCCCGCGCCCTGAGTCCTCCGGTCGTGGGCCGCACGTTAAAAAGAGGTTTGTCCAAGGCCGTTTTCAAGGCACACTTACGGCGGTCGCAACGCTGTGGAACACCTTGATATGACCAGAACCATTGCCATTGCCCTCGCCGCCACGCTGATTGCAACGCCTGCGGGTGCACAGGATACCAAGGCCGTTACAAAGCTTTTCCAGACAAGCTTCGAAACGGCCTGCTTCGGCATCGGCGAGGATTTCGGCGACTTCGCGGAAACACGGTCATGGGAGCTGACCTGGCGCGACGAATATGCCGACACCGACAGCACCGCGACGCTGTATCAGTTCTTTTGCGGCTCCGGCGCATATAATGTGAACCACGTTTATTATCTCGTCGATGAGTATGACGGCGCCCTCCCCGTCGCCTTCGCGGTTCCCGAATTCGACGTGGTCTACGAAAACGACGACTTCGAGGCTGCCGTCCTCGACGTTCCGATGACCGGTTACGGCACCCAGCTCATGCTCACCAATTCCGAATTCGACCCTGAAACGGAAACCATAACGAGTCACGCGCTGTGGCGCGGTATCGGTGATGCCTCGTCGAGCGGAACGTGGATATTCGACGAGGGGCGCTTCCGGCTTATCTCCTATGAGGTCGACCCAAGCTATGATGGCGAGGTCAACCCCGAAAGGCTTGTCGATTTCGAATAGGGCGGAGGAATGGCAGAACCCAAGACACGTCCCACCGACCAAAGCGTCGCGGACATCCTCAACGCCGTCGAGCCCGAGCAGAAGCGCAAGGACAGCTGGACCGTTCTTGAAATGATGGAACGCCTTACCGGCGAAAAGGCCCGAATGTGGGGGCATTCAATCATTGGCTTCGGCAGCTATACCTATGTCAATAGCACCAAAAAGCCTGCCGAATGGCCCCTGGTTGGCTTCTCGCCACGCAAGACCAGCCTTGTCCTCTACATCATGGCTGGCTTCTCGGCTTATGACGGCCTTATGGCGCGGCTAGGCAAACACTCGATCGGCAAATCCTGCCTTTACGTCACGCGCCTCTCGGACATCGATCTCGATGTTCTCGAAGACCTTGTCGCGCAGTCCGTCGCCTATATGCGGGAAAAATACCAAACCCATTGAGGGCCAAAAAAAGAGACCGCAGTGCCGGGCGGACAACTGCGGCCTCCCCTACTTCGGGCTCCCGCTGCGCTGTTGAGGGCTTGGGGGACAACAACGAGAGCCGTAAGTCTGCCGGTGCATGGGCTCGTTTGCCGTGCCAGCAGACAAGACTAGATATCGGAAGCCAATGCGGCGACATAAAGTCCCATCACCGAACTGTGATTCATCTCCCTGGTAGCCGCCATCCTTGCACGCTCACCGATAAACTGTCATGGCTAGGGGTTAAACCAAAAGCAAGAATAAGGAAATTTGCATGAAGCTCGTTACGCCGCCCGCCCTGCCCCTCAAGGCCTTTACAGATCCTGTCCAAGCCTGGGACTATGTCTGCGAAATTTACGATCGCAACACGAGCTTCATCCAGGACCATCTCCGCAATCTAACCAAGGGCATCGTCCCCCCAGGCAAGGTGCGCGCGCATTACCCGAAGGTGCAGGTCACCTCAACGAGTTACCTCCAGCAAGCCTCCTCGCGCGCGGCCTACGGCTTTCTGCATAGCCCGGGTCTCTACCAGACCACGCTGACCCAGCCGCACCTCTTCAAGAAATACCTCATCGAAAATTTCGAGCTGATCCTGAAAAATCACTCGGTTGAAATCGAGGTCGGCGAATCCGAAACCCCAATCGCGCTGCATTTCGCCGTGGATCCAACCGAGCGCGTCGAAGGTGATGTGCTGATCGATCTCGGCGTGCCGTTGCGTGACCTCTTCGATGCTCCCGACCTCACTCATATGGACGACGAGATCGCCAACGGGACCCTAATTCCGCCCGCCGGCGGCCCCTATCCGCTCGCGGCTTTCACGGCCCCCCGCGTCGACTATTCGCTGCAGAGGCTGAGCCATTACATGGCCTCAAAGCCCGAGCACTTCCAGAACTTCGTGATTTTTACGAACTACCAGTTCTATATCGAGGAATTCACGCGCCTCGCCCACCAGTGGATGGAAGAAGGCCACGAGGGCTACGATTCCTTCGTCGAGCCGGGCAACGTGATAACTCTCAACAAGCGCCTGGGCGGCGGCACGACAGGCGCGCACCCGACCCGGCAGTCTCAGATGCCGGCCTATCATCTCACCGCCTCCAACGGACGCGGCATTACGATGATCAACATCGGCGTCGGCCCCTCCAACGCCAAGACAGCGACAGACCATATCGCGGTCCTCCGCCCGCACGCCTGGCTGATGCTCGGCCATTGCGCGGGCCTGCGCAATTCTCAGTCGCTTGGCGATTACGTGCTCGCTCACGCCTACGTCCGCGAAGACCACGTCCTCGACGACGACCTGCCGGTCACGGTCCCCATTCCGGCACTCGCCGAAGTCCAGCTCGCGCTCCAGGATGCAGTCGCTGAAATCACCCATCTTGAAGGGCTCGAGACCAAGTCGATCATGCGCACCGGTACGGTCTTCACCATCGACAATCGCAACTGGGAGTTGCGCGACCAGTCCGAGATCGCGCGCCGGCTGTCCCAGTCCCGCGCCATTGCGCTCGATATGGAAAGCGCGACCATCGCCGCCAATGGCTTCCGCTTCCGCGTGCCCTACGGGACGCTTCTGTGCGTTTCGGACAAGCCCCTGCACGGCGAACTCAAGCTCCCCGGCATGGCCTCGGACTTTTACCGCACCCAGGTCAACCGGCATCTCCTGATCGGATTGAAGGCCATGGAAATCCTCCGCAACCAACCGGTTGAACGGCTCCATTCGCGCAAACTGCGCTCCTTCGCCGAGACGGCGTTCCAGTAACAAAAAGGGCGCCAAACCGGCGCCCTTTTTCTTTGTCTGGCCGTCAAGTTCAAACGGCGTAGTCGAGCGCCTCATTGACGGTGATCGCGGTCATGTTGACGATACCACGGCTCGTCACCGATGGCGCGAGGATATGCGCGGGACTCGCAGTGCCCATCAGGATCGGCCCAACCGCAAGCGCATTGTTCATTTCCTTGAGCAACGTCATGGAAAGATTGGCACTTTCGAGGTTCGGAAATAGCAGAAGGTTGGCTTCGCCCTTAAGAACCGAATCCGGAATGTACCGCTCACGCAGCATCTGGTTGAGCGCAAGATCTCCTTGCATCTCGCCCTCGACCATCATGTCCGGAGCGGCAGCCTTCAGCATCTGATAGGCTTGCTTCATCTTGTCGGCCGTCTCGCCCTCACGCGAACCGAAGTTCGAATAGCTCAAAAGAGCCGTACGGGCTTCGAGATTGAAGCGCTTGAGGTGATCACGGGCTTGCAGGGCAGTCGCCACGATCTCCTCGGCGGTCGGGTTCACATTCACATAGGTATCCGAAAGGAAGAACACGCCGCGCGGCATGATCAGCATGGAGAGCGCCGAAACGTCGTTAGCTCCTTCCGCCAGGCCGATCACCGATTTGATGTCGCGCACATGCTTGATGTACCGGCCCTCAAGCCCGCAGATGAGCCCATCCGCCTCCCCACGCTTGACCGCCAGCGCGCCGATGACCGTGGTATTGGTACGCACGATGGTACGGGCGGTATCCGGCGTTACGCCGCTGCGCCCGACAAGCGAATGGAACAGCGAGACATATTCCCGGTAACGCGGATCGTCCTCGGGGTTGATCACCTCGAAATCCTTGCCGGGTGTCAGAGAGAGCCCGAACCGCTCGATGCGCTGTTCAATCACGTACGGCCGCCCGATCAGGATCGGAGAAGCGATACCCTCTTCGAGAATGACCTGCGTCGCCCGCAGCACGCGTTCGTCCTCGCCGTCCGCGAAGGCAATGCGCTTGCCTGCGCCCTTTGCACGCTCGATCATGGGTTTCATCACCATGCCCGAGCGGAAGACAAACTGGTTGAGGCTGTCCTTATAGGCGTCGAAATCGGCGATTGGTCGCTGCGCAACCCCCGAATCCATCGCTGCCTTGGCGACAGCCGGTGCAATCCTCAAAATCAGGCGCTGATCGAAGGGATTGGGAATGAGATAATCCCGCCCGAAGGTCGACGCCCCGCTCGGCGTCGCCTCGAGCACCGGCTCATGGGCAAGCTGCGCGATCGCATGTGCGGCAGCCGCTTTCATCTCCTCGTTAATCTCGGTCGCCCCGACATCGAGGGCCCCGCGGAACATGAACGGAAAGCACAGGACGTTGTTGACCTGGTTCGGATAGTCAGACCGCCCCGTGCAGATCATCGCATCTGGCCGTGCCGCGATAGCGACTTCCGGCATGATCTCAGGCACCGGGTTCGAAAGCGCCAGGATCAAGGGGTTTTTCGCCATATCCTTGAGCATTTCGGGCTTGAGCGCGCCGGCGGCTGAAAGGCCCAAGAAAATATCGGCGCCGTCCATGACTTCCGCAAGCGAGGTTTTGTCGCTTTCCTGCGCGAACGCGCCGCGCCAGCGGTCGATGCTGTTGTCACGGTTCTTGGTCACCAGGCCTTCCCGGTCGGCCACCCAGATATTTTCGCGCTTGGCCCCGACGGCCATTAGCATGTTGAGGCACGCGATCGCCGCGGCCCCGGCACCGGAGGTGCAGATCTTGGCCTTGGAAATGTCCTTCCTGGCGATCTTGAGCCCGTTGAGAACCGCTGCTGCGACGATAATCGCGGTGCCGTGCTGATCGTCATGAAAGACCGGGATCGGCATCCGCTCCTTGAGCGCCTCCTCGATCTCGAAGCAATCGGGCGCCTTGATGTCCTCGAGATTAATCCCGCCGAAAGACGGCCACATCGGCGCAACGGTTTCAATAAACTTCTTGGGATTCTGCTCGTCGATTTCGATATCGATGGAATCGATACCGGCGAACTTCTTGAAAAGGACCGACTTGCCTTCCATCACTGGCTTGGACGCCAAGGCCCCGATATTGCCCAGCCCGAGTACCGCCGTTCCGTTGGAGATGACCGCTACGAGATTGGCCCGCGACGTGTAACGCGCCGCCGCTTCCGGATCCTCGGCGATTTCCTCGCACGGCGCCGCGACGCCTGGCGAATACGCGAGCGCGAGGTCGCGCTGGTTCGCCAGTGGCTTAGTTGGCGTAATCTCGAGCTTGCCCGGTTTAGGGTAATTGTGGAAATGCAGCGCGGCGTCTCTCAGCGCCTTTTGCGCATCACGCGGTTCGTCAGTCATGCCGTCTCCTCGGAAAACCGGAGACTTAGGTGCCACCAAACGGGGAAAAAGGGAAGGCTGTTTGCCCTAACTTTTCGTCCAATGGACGAAGGACCTGCTACTGGGTTACGCAGCGATGTCCTTATCGAGATTCGAGGTCTTTCCCTCGGACCTTAACCCCTCCGCGAGCGTACGAAACGCCGAAAGCTTCATTGGAGGTGCGAAGAGGTATCCCTGGGCGAGGCTGACGTCCTTGGCGCGCAGGTAAAGCGCCTGCTCCTGCGTTTCGACGCCCTCGGCAATAATCTCGATATCCATATCCCGGGCCATCGCAATCAGCCCGTCGATAACCGGTACGGGCGTATCGGCGTCCTTGATCATGTCAACGAAGATCTTATCGATCTTGATGATATCGATACCCAGGGGCTGCAGGTAAGCAAGGTTGGAATGCCCGGTCCCCGCATCGTCCATCGCAATGCGCACCCCGAGTTTGTGCATGGCCGAGATGATTCGGCTGGCGGCCGCGCGATCGTCGAGGGGCCGACGTTCGGTAATCTCGAAAACCAGTTGCCGGTACTCAATCCCACTACCTTCAAAAATGGAATGAATATCCTCGACAATGGAACCGTCCCGGAAATGTCCCTCGAAGAGATTGATGGAAACCTTGAAGTCTTTGACTTCCCGGCACAAATTCTCAAGGTCGGCGCGCACCTGTTCCATAAGACTCAGCGTCATGGGAATTGCGAGCCCGGACATTTCGGCGTAGTCGATGAAAGCGCCCGGCGGCACGACTTCGCCACTGCGCTTGACCCAGCGAATAAGAACCTCACACCCAGCGAGCCTCCCGGTCCTTAGATTGATCACCGGCTGGTAATAGGGCTTCATTTCGCCCGCCAGGATGGCCCGTTCGAGATCGAATACCGGCACGCTCGACCGCCGCATGACGTATAGCGCTAAAATCAGGATCATCGCGCCGATAAGACACGCAACGATCGTGAACGCTATATCGAGCTGTGCGTAACCCGACCGCATCACCTCGAACGACGACGCGGCCTCCGCCTTGATCGGCACCTCCCCCGCGAACGATCTGGCGAGCAGATAGTCCTGCTGACTATTGGAAGCGGGCGTACCGGCCTCGCCGCGCGACAGGATCGTCGTGCCGCTGGTCAATGAAAGCTGAAGGTAATTCAGCCCCTCAAACAACGTGCCGGTCTTGTGCGCCAGAAGCGGCGATGCGACCACGAGCGCAGATACCATGCGCTCGGGACCGAAAGACTGGGTGATCTTGAGCATAGGCTGGGTCGAATCGGCAAGCTGCACCACACTCAGCATCTCGGTGTGCCCAGGAATGGTAAGGCTTTCCGAAAGGACGCGATACGCGACAGCCGTGTCATAAGCTGCGCAGTACTGAACGCCGTCGCGGTTCTCGACGATCACCTGTTTTAGGTAGAGATTGCCCAAGAGTTCGGCGTTGACGTTCTCGAAAAACGTCGGCGTGCACAACGACGGGCTGGCCGCAAGGATACGGCGCAACGACTGGATCGCATCGTGAACCGCTGCCTGACTATCCTGGGCGATCGCATCGACCCGCGCCTGTAGTGCACTCGTCTCGCGCGAGCGGACATAGCTGTCCAGCATCCCGTCCACCACAAGCACGGGAATGAAAGCCGCGAACGCGGCAAGCACCAGCAATATCGTGGGCATATGAAAGCGCAAAAAACAGCCTGCCCCGGTTAACATCTTTTGCCCCGATGCTAACCGGCAAGCCTTTACCGCTCTTTAACGATGACCGCGAGGCGACCGTCTCTATGCTTCTTTTTTCGCGTCCGCCGGCAGGTTGACCCGCAGATGCAACTCGCGCAACTGTCGCGGCGACGCTGCGCTCGGCGCGCCCAACAACAGGTCTTCGCCCTGCTGGTTCATCGGGAACGCCGTCACCTCGCGCAGGTTGTGCTCGTGGCACAGCAGCATCACGATCCGGTCGACACCTGGTGCGATGCCGCCATGCGGCGGAGCGCCGTATTGAAGCGCGCGATACATGCCGCCGAACTGTTCCTTGAGGATGTTCTCGCCATACCCCGCGATACCGAACGCCTTGCGCATGATATCGGGCCGGTGGTTACGAATAGCGCCCGAAGACAGCTCATAGCCGTTGCAGACCACGTCGTACTGGAATGCCTTGATCGTGAGCGGATCCTCATTCTCAAGCGCCTCGAGTTCGCCCTGCGGCATCGAGAACGGATTGTGCGAGAAATCGACCCGCTTCTCCTCTTCGTTCCACTCAAACATCGGGAAGTCGACAATCCAGCAGAAAGCGAACTGTTCGATGTCGAGCAGATCCAGCTCCGTCCCAAGCCGCGATCGCGCGGCACCGGCAAAGGTAAAGAATTTCGCAGGAACACCGCAGACGAAAAACACCGCATCGCCGTCCTCAAGTCCAAGCTGATCCCGGATCGCGGCCGTCCGCTCCTCGCCGATATTCTTGGCGATCGGACCGGAACCCTGCCCTTCCTTGAAAAAGATATAGCCCAGCCCCGGTTGTCCCTCGCCCTGCGCCCAGGCGTTCATCCGGTCGCAGAATGCCCGCGAACCGCCGGTCGGCGCCGGGATCGCCCAAACTTCGACCTTGGGATCGTTGGCGATCTGGTTGGCGAAGACCTTGAACCCGGAATCGCGGAAGTGTTCGGTCACGTCCTGCATTTCGATAGGGTTGCGCAGGTCAGGCTTGTCCGAGCCGTATTTCCGGATGGCCTCGGCATAAGGAATGCGCGGGAACTCCTGGGTCACCCGCCAGCCATTGGCAAACTCTTCGAAAACCCCGCGCAGAACCGGCTCGACCGCCTGGAAAACATCTTCCTGCGTCACGAAGCTCATCTCGATATCGAGCTGGGTGAACTCTCCGGCCCTGTCGTGCCGGGCGTCCTCATCGCGGAAACACTGCGCGATCTGGAAGTACCTGTCGAACCCGGCCACCATCATCATCTGCTTGAACTGCTGCGGCGCCTGCGGCAGGGCATAGAACTTGCCCGGATGCAACCGCGAGGGCACGAGAAAGTCGCGCGCACCTTCTGGGCTCGACGCGGTCAGGATCGGCGTCTGGTATTCGGTGAAGCCCTGCTCCACCATGCGCCGGCGCAGCGACGAAATCACCTGCGAGCGCACCACGATATTGCGATGCAGCCGTTCGCGGCGCAGATCGAGAAAGCGGTATTTGAGCCGTGTCTCTTCGGGATATTCCTGATCGCCGAAAACCGGCATAGGCAATTCGCCCGACGCGCCGAGAATCTCGATCTCGCGGATGAACACTTCGACCGCCCCGGTCGGCAGGTTCGGGTTCACCGTATCGGGCGTTCGTGCCTTGACCTCACCGTCGACCCGGATCACCCATTCCGCACGCACGGACTCCGCGAGCGCGAAGGCAGGAGAATCGGGGTCCACAACGCACTGGGTAATCCCGTAATGATCGCGCAGATCGATGAACAACAATCCGCCGTGGTCTCGGATACGATGCACCCAGCCCGACAGGCGCGCATTGCTGCCTACATCGGCTTGTCTGAGTTGGGCGCAAGTATGCGAACGATAGCGATGCGTCATCGGAGTCTTTCCAGAACGGAGTGGGAAATTCGCGGGCGAAAAGCGCATGGCACGCCCAAAATGTCAAGCATACTGATCGCTGGCAACTAGGCGTGACGCGCCCAACCTGATAACACCGTTACAACACATTTTGAATTGGATTTAGTTTTGTAATGCAGGTCATCACATCGACGCGGGCGCTAGAGGCGTTCTGCAAGGATGCTGCCGGATACGATTTCGTCACCGTAGACACCGAATTCCTCCGCGAAACCACCTACTGGCCCAAGCTCTGCCTCATCCAGGCGGCGACACCGGATCGGGCGGTCATCATTGACCCGCTCGCTGACGGGATCGACCTTGCACCCTTCGCCGACCTGCTGGCCGATGCGCACATCACCAAGGTTTTCCATGCGGCTCGGCAGGACATTGAAATCTTCGTCAAGTTATTCGGCACGGTGCCGCACCCGATCTTTGATACGCAGATCGCCGCCAGCGTCTGTGGCCACGGCGACTCGAT
Organism: Pelagibacterium halotolerans; assembly: GCF_044811015.1. Taxonomy (GTDB): domain Bacteria; phylum Pseudomonadota; class Alphaproteobacteria; order Rhizobiales; family Devosiaceae; genus Pelagibacterium; species Pelagibacterium halotolerans_A. Next base: position 321,757 of record NZ_CP085243.1, on the reverse strand, counting down.
CTCCTACGACAATCTCGTGCGCGCCGTCGTCGGCACGCAGATCGACAAGAGCTCGCGTTTTACAGACTGGGGCGCCCGCCCGCTCACCGAAAAACAACTTACTTATGCGCTCGCCGATGTCACGCATTTGCGCGATATCTACGCTCAGTTGCGCAGCGAGATCAAAAAGACGCGCCGGGGAAGCTGGGTCGAAGACGAAATGGCCGTCCTCGAAAGCCTCTCGACCTATATCGTCGAACCCGCGGATGCTTGGAAGCGTCTCAAGCTTAAGGTCTCCAAACCCCGCGACCTCGCGGCGATGCAGGCCATTGCCGCCTGGCGTGAGCAGCGTGCGCAGAATAACGACCAGCCCCGCAGCCGAGTCCTCAAGGACGATGCGATCTACGAGCTCGCTCAACAGCGCCCGACATCACCCGAAGCCTTCGATAAGCTGCGCGCTGTACCGCGCGGATTCGGCAAGTCTTCGGCGGGAAGTGAGCTGATCGCCGTCATCAAGGAAGTCGAGGCACGCGATAAATCGCAGTTGCCGGTCGTCCCCCACCGCCCGCGCGGCCCCTCTCCCAAGGGCGCGATCGGCGACCTTTTGCGCGTGCTTTTGAAGGCGGTCGCCGACAAGAACGGCGTCGCCACGCGAATCATCGCCAATTCAGAAGACATTGACGCCATCGTGCTCGATGACGATGCCGACGTCCCCGCCCTCAAGGGCTGGCGCCGCAAGCTGTTTGGCGAAAAGGCGCTTGCGATCAAACATGGCCGCTTGGCACTGGCAGCTACCCGCAAGGGGGTCGTGGAAATTGAAATCGAACCCGAGTAAGCCTTCAAGTGCCTTGCCTCACCTTGAATGACGGGTTGAACCCGTCATTCAAGGTGAGGACAACAAGGCCACATCAAAGAAAAATCTAGTAGCCCGTCATTTTCAATGACGCTGGCTACTAGCCGACCTCGATCTCGCCAGTTTTAAACCCGGCCTCCTGGGCAAGTTGTTTGTGCCGGCCATAGAGCCGCTCGCCATCGAGGAAGGCCAGATCACCCGGCAGACGCAACACGAGCGTCTCGCCCCGCACCGCGAAGGACGTCTGCGGCAGGATGCCCGGCATCGCCGCCGTCAGTGGATATGCGACACGGAAGAAAGCGCCAAGCAGTCGCGCACGAGCATTGAGCGCCTCGCCCGCTAGTGCCAGAAGGCGCTCGGACGCGCTTTTCTGTTTGAAGCCCATATAGCGGTAGGCCAGCGTCTGCGCGAGAAAAGCCCGGCCGGGGTGACCGATGCCGATGATGTCGGAAAACGCCACCATATCGACACTCTGCTCGCCCCTGTAATCCGGATGGGCGCGCCATCCGATATCCGAGATATAGCAGGACGCGATACGCAGCCGTTCTTCGTCCCTGGTTTCCGCGATCCCGATCATATCGAAAAGAGCCTTACTGCCCTCGATCAGATCGGATGAAAAATCAGGCGCCCGCGACCGCAGCGCGGAAATCTCCGCTGTCGCCTGCAAGAGTGGATCGGCGGATTTCTCATTCGGGTCGAGCTGGTCGAAAAGATATCCCTCACGCACACCAAGAGCGGAGAAGACGACCTCCTCGAAATCCCCCGCCCGCAACACCTCAGCAAGCACGGCAGCGCCATACGGCAACAGTCCCTTGCGCGACCGCGAGACCGCGTCCATGCCCGAAAGCGGCTTCTTGTCGCCCTTAACCAGCAAGTCGCACAACTCAAGCATATCCTTGGCTGGCACTGTGTAATCCTGCACCATATGCAGCGGATATTTCGTTCGCGCCTGATGCAGTTTCGCAAGTGCGCGCCACGTGCCGCCAACAGCGCCGAAGGCCTTGTAGTGACCGGCCTTAAGTACCTTGGACCGCGCCAACCGCTCACGCGCGATTTCTACGGCCCGCGCCGGCGTCATACCACTGTCGTCCTGAAGGCGAATGGCGCCCAGCTCATGTGTCTCGCCTGCGCGATCTTCGCGCCCGGCGACAGCGGCCAGTTCGAGGCTGCCCCCGCCCAGATCGCCAATGACACCATCAAACCCCGGCATGCCGGAAACCAGACCAAGTGCGGCGTAGTGAGCCTCTTCGGCACCTGAGAGCACGCGAACAGGAACGCCGATCACCTCTTCGACGATGCGAACGAACTCCGGACCGTTCGCCGCTTCGCGCGTCGCAGACGTCGCGATCACATAAATATCGCCGACCTCGGTGAGTTTGCAGACCATGGCAAAACGCCGAACTGCCTTGAGTGCCCGCGCCATACTGGCCTGCGAGAGCTTGCCCGTGGCGGCAACGCCACGGCCCAGCCCGCTGGCCGACTTTTCGTTGTATAGGACGGTGAGCGCCCGCGCGGGACGCTCATAAACCACCAGACGAACCGAATTCGATCCAATATCGAGGACCGCAACAGGCTTGGCCCCCGAGATCCGGCCCTGAGCAGCAGGATCGGATTCAACGCTCCAGAAGCGGATCAACCTGCATCCTCTTCGTCGTCATCTTGGTCCCCGTGCAAAGCACTACCGCGCCCTGACAGCGACGGATTCGTCATAAAATAGTCGTGGGCGTTGAATACGTCCTCGCCCTCGGCCGGATGTATGCGCTGAGCGGTGCCATCGGGCAGCACCTCCCAGCTTTGCTGATTGTCTCGCAAATTGGCGACCATAATTCTATCGAGAATCTGCTTATGCACAGTCTTGTTCTTGATCGGCACGAGCGTTTCGACGCGCCAGTCAAGGTTACGTGGCATGAGATCGGCAGAAGAGATATAGACCGCAGCCTCCCGCGAAGGCATCTCGCGGCCATTGCCGAAGCAGAAGATGCGCGAGTGCTCGAGGAACCGTCCGACAATCGATTTGACCCGGATATTATCCGAAAAACCGGGGATGCCGGGCCGCAGGCAACAGATGCCGCGAATGACCAAATCGATCTTCACGCCCGCCTGGCTGGCATTGTAGAGCGCGTCGATGATCTCGGGATCAACCAGCGAATTGCACTTGAACCAGATCGTAGCCGGCTCGCCGCGGCTCGCCAATTCCGTCTCCGTCGCAATGTGCTCAAGCAGCCGCGTACGCAGTGAGATCGGCGAAATCGCGATCGCCTCAAGTTCGCTTGGGCGTGCATAGCCCGTGATGAAATTGAAAACCCGAGCGACATCGCGTGTAATGGCTGGATCGGCGGTGAAGTAACTCAAGTCGGTATAAATCTTGGCCGTGACGGGATGGTAGTTGCCCGTGCCTACATGGCAATAGGACACCAGCCGCCCCTGCTCGCGCCGGACCACCTGAGATAGCTTGGCGTGGGTTTTGAGTTCGATGAACCCGAAAACGACCTGCACGCCCGCGCGTTCGAGGTCGCGCGCCCAGCGGATGTTGGCCTCCTCGTCGAACCGTGCCTTGAGCTCGACCAGCGCGGTCACCGATTTCCCCGATTCCGCCGCCGCGATCAGCGCCTTGACGACCGGAGAGTCCTTGCTCGTCCGATAAAGCGTCTGTTTGACCGCGACAACATCCGGATCCCGCGCCGCCTGCGCGATGAACTGCGCGACCACGTCGAAGCTCTCATAGGGATGGTGAACCACAATATCCTTTTCCCGGATCGCAGCGAAGCAATCGCCGTGATGGTCCCGGATGCGTTCGGGAAAGCGGGCGTGATAGCGTGGGAACTTGAGTTCGGGCCGGTCGAGATCACAAATCTTGCCCGCGTCCGCGAGTCCCAGGAAGCCGTCGACCTCGAACGTATCCTCGGCCGTGATGTGCAATTCTTCGGCAATCAACCGTTTCAAGGAACGCGGCATGGACCGGTCGATCTCAAGCCGGATCACCTGCCCGCGCCGGCGCTGACGCAGCGCCGATTCGAACTCCACCACCAGATCGGCAGCTTCGTCATCGATCTCGATTTCGCTGTCACGCACGACACGGAACCCGCCCGACCCGACAACTGTGTAGCCGGGGAAAATCTTGTGAAAGAAGACCTTGACCATGGTCTCGACGGTGACCATCTCGACGCGCCGGTCGGAAATCGCATCGGTCGGCAGCTTGATGAAGCGGTCGAGATTGGCCGGAATGCGCACAAGCGCGTTGAGCCGCGAGTTGTCGGAAACGCGGTCGAGCTGGAAGGCGAGCGAAAAGCCCAGATTGGGGATGAACGGGAACGGGTGCGCCGGATCGATGGCAATCGGCGTGAGGACCGGAAAGATTTCCTCGCGGAAAATCGTCTGCAGGAAATCCACCTGCTCGGAGGTCAGATCCTCCTCCTCGTGGAGGACGATATTGTGCTCGCCCAACTCTTCCCGGATCGATTGCCACTGATCCTGTTGTTCAAGATGCAAATGCTGGGCAAGCGTCGCGATCTCCTCGAGTTGTTCGGTTGGCGTCATGCCATCAGCACTCTCGCGCGGCAGCCCCGCCCGCAACTGGCCCTTGAGCCCCGCGACGCGAACCATGAAGAACTCATCGAGATTGTTCGCCGAAATCGAGACGAAACGCAGCCGCTCAAGCAGCGGATGGCTCTCGTTCTGCGCCTCCTCGAGGACACGCATATTGAATTGTAGCCAGGACACCTCGCGGTTGACGAACCGCGCCGGGCTCTCACGCAACGCGGAGATATCGGGTGTGGTGTCCTCGACCAGATGTTCGTTCTGCACCATATCAGCCATTGTATCGGCCCTCAGCCTTCCGTGTCGGATTTGTCTCGACGAGCAGCGGCGCGCAGAGCCAGCGCCTCGGCGGCAATCGCCCGCGTAACCGCACGGCCGCGCGAGAGCGCAAGCCTGTCTGCGATCGAAACCAGGGCAACAACCTCTTCACTTGAGCGTTCCATGCGCGCTGCAAGATAGGAAATCACCTTCGGATCGACCGACAACTGCCTGTCGGCAAACAGTTTCACCATCATCTGCGACAACAAGATGTCATCGGGCGCTGTCAGGGGGAACCAGGCCGCGAGCCGCGCGCGGGACTTGACGTCATTGGTGACGTAAGGCCATTCGGCAATCGGTATGCGCGCCGTCATCAGCAGAGGCCTTTCGTCCCGCATCGATTGGTTGAGCAAATGAAAAAGTCCCACCTCGTCATAGCCAGCCCGGTCGGCATCCTCAACGAGCACTGGCCGCGTTCCACCCACTGCGGCAAGGCTCTCGACGGTATCCGGAGCCGCAATGACGGCATCGCTCTGCGCGACCCAGATCCGCGCAAGGTGCGATTTGCCCGATTTCGCCGCGCCCTCGACTAGCGCAAGCGGCGCCGACCAATTGGGAAAGGCACAGATATGCTCGAAGGCAAGATGATTGCCCTCGCACACCATGAAATCGTCCGCCGTCTGCGCGGCAACGTGCCCCAGATTGAGCACGAGCTGCGTCTTGCCCTCGGGCCAGACGCCGGGGTCGCTATCCTCGGCAACCATCGGTTTAACCGCTTTTGCCTGCATCGTCCTTCTCCACGACCTGCCCGGACGGCAAAACCTTGTAATCCGGGTCGTAAAGCGGGCTAGCCTTGTATTTGGTCACCGCCCAGCGCATCAGCACCCCGGAAATCGCCGCGAGGGGCACAGCCACGATAACACCGACCGCACCGAACAGCACGGCAAAGGCGAAAAGCGCAAACATCAGCCAGACCGGATGCACCCCGATGCTCGATCCGACGAGCTTGGGATAAAGGATGTTGCCCTCCAGGAACTGGCCGAACAGATAGATCGCGAGAATGACCGAAATCGAAATCCAGTCCGGCCAGAACTGCACGAGCGCGACCCCGATCGACAAGACGAATCCGATAAGCGCCCCGACATAGGGAATGAAGCTGAAAAGTCCGGCAATTATGCCAATGGCAAGCCCAAAACTCAGCCCTGCAAGCGATAGCGCCGCCCCGTAATAAATCGCGAGAACCAGAACCACTGCCCCCTGCCCGCGAACGAAGCCCGCCAGCGCCACGTCCATATCGGCGAACAATGCGCGAATCTCTGTCTTGTGCTTGGGCGGAAACAGATTGTCGACGCTCTCGACCATCTTGTGCCAGTCCACGAGCACATAGAATGCCACGACCGGGGTGACGATCATGATGCCGAGTGTATTGACGATGCTGGCGCCCGACTGGACGATCTGCCCGGTGATGTTGGTAAGCATGCCGATGCTGTCGGAAAACATCTGCTCGAGCCCGCTCTCGAGCTCGGCCATGCGGTCGGCGCCGATCCATTGTTCGAGCCGGGGTGCCTGTGTTTCAATAAACCCCTGCAACTGCACGACATAGTTCGGCAGATTCTGCAGCAACCCGAATACCTGCTGCAAGATCAGCGGCACAATGAGCAGCACTGCAGCAACCACCAGAAACAGGACGATAAGCATAACGAGAAGCGTCCCGATGCTCCGCCTAACGTGATGCTTTTCCAACCACTCCACAATCGGGTTGAGCAGGTAAGCGAGCGCGATCCCGATCACAAAAGGCAAAAGAATGCCCCGGAATACCCACAGCAGCACACCGGTGACCGCCATGAGTGCGATCCAGGCTTTGATCTGATTCTGCAGTGTCATGCGGGGACTGTCCTTGCGCGATGCGCGGCGAGCCGCTATCAGCCTTCGATTATAGCCCCCATACGAGGCGATCAACGTCAATCTGTTGCCCTGGGCAAAAGCTGTGGGCAGCACAGTGGAAATGGTCCTACCCCATGTCCGACACCCCTTTCGTGCCATCAAACGGTCTCTCCTACAAGCAGGCGGGGGTCGATATCGACGCCGGCAACGCACTTGTCGAGGCGATCAAGCCGGCGGTCAAATCCACTCGCAGGCCAGGCGCGGACGGTGAGATCGGCGGGTTCGGCGGACTGTTCGATTTAAAAGCCGCTGGCTTTACCGATCCCGTTCTCGTGGCGGCTAACGATGGGGTGGGCACCAAGCTGCGCATCGCTATCGCCGCTGGGGTACATAACACCGTTGGCATCGACCTTGTCGCAATGTGCGTCAACGATATCGTCGTCCAGGGCGCCGAACCGCTCTTCTTCCTCGACTATTTCGCCACCGGCGCGCTCAATGTCGAACACGGTACCGCCATCGTCGAAGGCGTCGCGGAAGGCTGCCGACAGGCGGGGTGCGCCCTCCTCGGCGGAGAGACCGCCGAAATGCCGGGCATGTACGCGGGCGACGACTACGATCTCGCAGGGTTCGCCGTCGGCGCCGCTGAGCGTAACACGCTCCTGCCGCGCGCCGATATCGCAGCGGGCGACAAGCTCGTCGCCATTGCGTCGTCGGGCCTGCATTCGAACGGTTTCTCACTCGTGCGCAAGATCGTCGAAATGTCCGGCCTCGCCTGGTCCGACGCCGCGCCCTTCGCGCCGGAACAGAGCCTTGGCGAAGCCCTGCTCACGCCTACAAAAATCTATGTCAAACCTATCCTTGCGGCGCTCAAGGCCGGCCTCAGCATCAAGGCGCTGGCGCACATCACCGGTGGCGGCTTTCAGGAAAATATTCCCCGCGTCCTGCCCGAGCATCTCGCCGCGCGCGTGGAGCTCAGCGCCGTGACGACGCCTGCGGTGTTCGGCTGGCTCGCCAAATCCGGCGGTATCGCCGAGCGCGAAATGTTGCGCACCTTCAACTGCGGCGTCGGCATGCTCGTCGCTGTGGGCGCCAAAGACGCCGACACGCTGGTCAACCTGCTGGGCGGTGAAGGCGAAACCGCAGCCGTGATCGGCGACCTCGTTGAGCGCACCGGCGACGCGGTCGAATTCTCGGGCACACTCGACCTATGAGCGAGAAAAAGCGCGTCGCAATCCTGATTTCGGGGCGCGGTTCGAACATGACCGCATTGATCCAGGCCGCGAAGAACCCAGACTATCCAGCGAAAATTGTTGGCGTTTTCTCCAACCGCGCTGCCGCGCCAGGCCTGGAATACGCACGTACCGAAGGTATTCCCACGGCAACGCTCGCGCAAAGCAAGTTCGAAACACGCCTCGACTTCGAAAGCGCACTCACAGGCATCCTCGAAGATTGGCACGCCGATTTCATCTGCCTTGCGGGTTTCATGCGCATCCTCACCCCCGAGTTCACAACCCATTGGCAGGGCAAGGCGATCAACATCCACCCCTCGCTCCTGCCCAAATACCGTGGGCTAGACACCCACGCCCGCGCCATTGCCTCCGGCGAGACTGAACATGGCTGCTCGGTCCATTTCGTCACGCCGGGGCTCGATGAAGGCCCGGTCATCGCGCAGGCTCGCGTCCCGGTCGCACCGGGCGATACGCCCGATACCCTTGCGGCCCGTGTGTTGATCGAAGAGCACAAGCTTTATCCCGAAGCCCTCCGCATGCTTGCGTCCGGCGAAGTCGCGCTCGACGTGGACCAGAATGTGGTCCGTTCGCTCCCGGCGTAAAAACCGGGTCGCTAGCCCGCATTTCTCACACTCCTTGCGCCCTGCGCCGCTTCAAAATGGCGAGAGGGCAGGAAGGAAGCGCAGTGCGATGCGGGACATCGTGCAAGCTTTCTGACGCACCCTGTCGCCATTTTCAAGCGGCCCTTCGGGTCGGATTTTGGCGAGTCGCATACGGGTGCGGCGCGAGAAAATCCGACGCAGGGCGCAATGAGTGTGAGAAATGCGGACTACCATCAGCAAGATTGATATCTGTCATCGCCAATTGTGCTTCGACTTCATCGAACGCTGCGGATAGCGTTCGCTTTTTACCGGCAGGGATATTCCGATGGCGATTCGCGACTGGCTCTGGATCATCGCCCTGGGCGCCATCTGGGGCTGCTCCTTCATTTTCAACGCCGTGCTGATCCGGGAACTCGGCCCATTGTGGGTCTCGGGCTTCCGCGTCGGTATCGCTGCCATCGGCTGCTGGGGCATTCAGTTCGTGCTGCGCAAGCCTTTGCCACGGGACGGTAAGCTGTGGGTACAGCTCGGTCTCCTCGGCGCGCTCACTTACGCCCTCCCCTTTGCCCTGTTCCCCCTCGCGCAGGAACACCTTGCCAGCGGCGTTGCCGCGATCATCAACGCCCTGACACCCGTCACCACGGTTATCGTTTCGCATTTCTGGATCGGCGGCGAAAAGGCGACCCGCTGGAAGAGCCTTGGTGTCGTCTTCGGCTTCACCGGCGCGGCGATCCTTGCCTCGCCAGCCCTGGCCGCCGGAGGCCATTCCAGCCTCTGGGCCATGGGCGTGTGCTTCATCCCGACGCTTTGCTACGCGGTTGCCCTCAACATCACCCGCAGCTTTAAGCACGTCGAACCGACAACCTTCGCAACCCTCGCCTTCACCGGCGCAAGCCTCGCGGCCATCCCAGTCGCACTGATCGGCGAAGGCGTCCCCACGCCGACGCTTGCGGAAACATGGTTCTCCGCGCTCGCCATCGGCCTCGTCTCGACGGCCTTCACCTTCCAGATCATGTACCGCATCCTGCCCCGCGTCGGTGCCACCAACTTCGCCACGACCACACTCGTTGCCCCAATCTCCGCGATCATCCTCGGCGTGAGCCTTTTGGGCGAAGTGATTCTGCCCACACACATTCTGGGCATGCTGGTAATCTTCACCGGCCTATTGCTGATCGATGGCCGCCTGCCCCAATGGCTCGGCCTCAAGCGCGCCCGCGCGCTATGAGCGCTCCGGCCAGGTTTCCGGTTGTGGCGGCGTAGGCGTCGGTTCGGGCGGAATTTCCGGATAGGGCTCGCTGGGCTGTCCTGGCTCCGGCTGCGGCTGCGGATCGTGCGGGTTGGGAACCGGGCTATCCGGACGCGGCGGCACGGGGTCGGGCCCGGGCTGCGGTGGAACCGGATTGGGTTCTGGCGCTGGCCTGTTCATCGCAAACCTCCATTCGGTGATTGCACGATGAACGGCCCGGCACCTGATCCCGTTCCTAATCCAGCCCGAGTTTTGCCTTCAAGATTTCGTTCACAGCCTGGGGGTTCGCCTTGCCGCCAGTCTGTTTCATGACCTGCCCAACGAACCAGCCCAGAAGACCCGGCTTGTCCTTGACCTTCTCGACCTGGCCAGGGTTCCCCGAAATGATCTCGTCAACGATCTTCTCGATAGCGCCGGTATCCGAGACCTGCTTCATGCCACGCTCTTCGACGATTTTCGCCGGGTCGCCACCTTCGGACCAGACAATCTCGAAAAGGTCCTTGGCGATTTTGCCCGAAATCTCGCCGTTGGAGATGAGATCGACGATCCCGCCAAGCTGTTCCGCACTGACGGGGCTGTCGGTCACAGCCGTGCCGTCCTTGTTAAGCCGGCCGAAGAGTTCGTTGATAACCCAGTTCGCAGCCAGCTTGCCGTCCCGCCCCTTGGCCACAGCTTCGAAGAAATCCGCGGAATCACGGTCGGCGACGAGCACGCTCGCATCATAATGCGAAATACCGAAGCTCTCGATAAACCGCGCCCTCTTTTCGTCGGGTAACTCCGGCAGATGAGCCGCCAGATCCTGGATAAACGTATCATCGAATTCGAGCGGCAAGAGGTCCGGATCGGGGAAGTAGCGATAATCGTGCGCCTCTTCCTTGGAGCGCATCGACCGGGTCTGCCCGCTCTTGGGGTCGAACAGCCGGGTTTCCTGATCGATGATGCCGCCGTCTTCAAGAATATCAATCTGCCGCCGCGCCTCGTATTCGATCGCCTGCCCGGCAAACCGCACCGAGTTGACGTTCTTGATCTCGCACCGCGTGCCGAACTCACCCCCCGGACGCCGCACCGACACGTTGATATCTGCGCGCATGGAGCCCTGCTCCATATTCCCGTCGCAGGTTCCCAGATACCGCAGGATCGTCCGCAGCTTGGAAAGATAGGCTTTCGCCTCATCGGAAGACCGGAGATCGGGCTTGGAGACGATCTCCATCAGCGCCACGCCGGACCGGTTGAGATCGACGAAGCTCATATTGGGATGCTGGTCGTGAATCGACTTGCCGGCATCCTGCTCCAGATGCAATCGCTCGATCCCGATCTCGACTTCGCCATCCTCGCCAAGGTCGAGCAATACCTTGCCCTCCCCGACGATCGGGTCCTTGTACTGCGAGATCTGATAGCCCTGCGGCAAATCCGGATAGAAATAGTTCTTCCGGTCGAAAACCGAACGTTTGTTGATCTGGGCCTTCAACCCAAGGCCTGTCCTCACAGCCTGACGGACGCACTCATCGTTGATGACCGGCAGCATGCCTGGCATCGCCGCGTCGACAAAGCTGACGTTCGAGTTAGGCGGCCGGCCAAATTCAGTCGAGGAGCCGGAAAACAACTTCGCTTCGGAGGTGACTTGAGCGTGCACCTCCATCCCGATGACCATCTCCCAATCGCCGGTTGCTCCGGCAATGAAATATTTCGGGTTGGGCGTGCGGGTATCGACAATGCTCATGCGGAACTTGGCCTATTGAGATTGAAACAAGCGCTGCGCGGATTGCGCGGAAATGATAGAAACGGGGATAGCGGAAATGAGGAAGGGAAACTAGTGGGTCGTGACCACCAGTTGCTTTTCCATGCGCACTTTTTCGATGCGCTGGCCCAGCAGCCGGGAGAATTTGACGCCGCGCCAGACGATCTCATAGCCCTCTCGGGCATAAAACCGAATCGCGCCGCCATTTTCAGCGTGGGTCTCAAGGACGGCGACATCGTGCCCGGCCTTGAAAATATCGTGCTCGACCGCATGCAGAAGCGAACGGCCAACCCCGTGCCGTTGATAGGCCGGGCCAACCCAGAGGTCCGAGATATAAGCGCTCATCGGATCGCGCGCGCCCCAGCCGATCAGCGCACCTTCGTCCTCGGCAACCGTAATCGCGGGCGAGGCATTGATGCAGAAAAGCTGAAACGCCAGCAGCAACGCTTGCCGATCCGCCTCAATTCCCCTTTCGGAATCGGCGGCAAGGATATGGCGCATGCTCGAATCCCAAGCGGCGAATGCCAGCTTGCCGAGCTTGTCGGCCTCTGCAATCGAAGCACGCCGCAATGTGAGGTGGTCGAGCATTCTGGTCTCTACCGGTTCCGGGTTCGCCCGATAATGATGCCCTTTTCGTAATTGATATTCCAATCAATTAATGTTCGCCAGATCAGCTCCGCCTGATCCTCGTCCAGATCAAGCCCAACCGCCCGCTCCCGCACCCTCGCGATCATCGCCTCGATCCGCACCGGATCGTAGGCTTCGTGCGGGTCCGTCTTGATCTCCGCCATGCGTGTCACATAACCATGCCGCTCAGCAAAAAGCGCAAGAAGCGCCTGATCGATCCGGTCGATCTCGGCGCGGACGTCTTCCTTGGTTTCGCATTCGGCGGGTAATTTGCTGGCGGTCATCTTTTTTCATTCCAGTTCCGGATCAAAACTGATGCAGGTGTGCATCGCCACGCTCCGAAAAACAACCACACCGTGCGAGGTTTCTTCCCAAAACGCGACGCGCCGGATATCCTACTGGCCTATGTTTACACTGTCTGAGCTCTGATGAGGCCTCGCCCGCAAGGGTGGGGCTGATATTTCGAACCCCTCGTCCTCCCGCGCTTCGCGGGCGGAATGAGGTCGTTTGGCCAGTGGCGGCGCAAATTAAGCGCTGCCCATCAGCAGACAGACTTTCGAAAATGGATATCTCCAAAGACGAACAGCGGGTGCTCCACGCACTCGCACAGGGCGGTCGTATCGTGCCGCTCAAGGACGAACGCGGCAAAATCATCGATATCGAGTGCTACAACCGCGACGGATGGCTTATGACCCAGTGCGGCATGCACCTTTTCAAAAAACTCAGGCGCCGCAAAACGATCGCCTCACATAACGGCGGCCCATACCGCATCACGCGCCGGGGCATTGAATTGGTCCGTAGCCAGCCGGACAATCGCTAGAAATTCTTGGGGCGCGGTTTCGGCCGCGCTCCTATTGGGCACCCTCGCTCAGCGTCAGCGCCATATGTTCCCATTCCTTGGCCACGGAAGGGGTAGAACGCTTCTTGCCGGCGCGGCGATACCAGTAATCGGCATTGCCCATATCCGCCTCGATCCAATGCAACAGCGCGTGCACCCAGTCAAACGCCTGCACACCCTCCATCTGCTGAACAATCCGATGCGCCTCCTCCCATTCGGGGCCCATGCGGAATTCGCCCTTCTTGACCCACCAGAGCGCCTGTAGGGGGAGGCTCAAATCCTTGGGCGGTTCGGACCATTCGAGGGTGGTGAAGATATTGGCAGCCATATCTATCTCAAAAACGCTTCGTTTCGCTCCCAGTTAGACGCTTGGAACCGTTAGCGCAATATCCGTCCCCTACTGCGGAAAGACGCGTATGCCGAGCGGCTTGACCACATCGGACAATTGCTCAGGCGTCAGCTTGAGTCCCTCAAAACTCACCAGCCGGGTCACGTCCAGCCCGAAAACCGTCGCCCCGCGCAGGTCGGCATTGTCCAGAACGGCATTGGCAAAATTGCCTTCGGAAAGATCGCAGTCACGCATGTCGGCGCTCGCGAGCGTGCTTCCGCTGAAGTCGGACTGCCTCAGACTGCACTCGGCAAAGACGCAATCGTCCAGCTTGGCATCACGAAACGATACCATATCGAGGATCGCCATCTCGAAAACCACGCGCGAAATCGCCGTTCGGCCACCGATTGACTTGGAAAAATCCGCGTTCTCGAAATCCGTCCCCTGCGCCTTGCACCGGCGGAACGCGGCATCGTAGAGCCGCGCATGAGGGAACCGGCTCACGGCGAGATTGCCACCCTCGAAGATCGCGCCTTCGAGATTGGCGCGCCCGAAATCGCAGCCTTCGCCGCTTTCGGCGTCAAAGAACGCGCAGTCGCGGAAGACGGCATCGGTGAGATTTGCGCCGGGAAACCCTACCTTCGTGAACCGGCATCTCTCGAACTGTGTACCGGAGAGATCGGCGTCGATAACGCGCGCATTCGATAATGTGCAATCGCGCAGAATAATTGCGCCGGCCGGCAAATCGGACCAGTCGATCTCCGACAGGTCCGAACCTTCAACCGGTTGCCCGGCCGCAATCAGATCCTCGAATTGGGCCTGTCCGATCACCACCACTTTTCGGGCGAGAAGTCTTGCCCCGCACTCTTTTCGATCACCCGGCCGGCGGCGAAAAGCGTTTCCTCGTCGAACGGCTTGCCGATGAGCTGCAGCCCCAGGGGCAGTCCCTGCCCATCCTTGCCTGCCGGCACGGCGATGCCCGGCAAACCGGCCATGTTGACGGTCACCGTGAAGATGTCGTTGAGATACATCTTGACCGGATCGGCGTGGAGGTCCTGATCCGCGATCCCGAACGCCGCCGAAGGCGTCGCCGGCGTCAGAATCGCATCGACACCGGCAGCAAACGCATCCTCGAAATCCTTCTTGATGAGTGTGCGCACCTTCTGTGCACGGACGTAATAGGCATCGTAATAGCCCGCCGAAAGCACATAGGTCCCGATCATCACCCGCCGCTTGACCTCACGCCCAAACCCTTCGGCGCGGGAAAGCTCGTACATGTCCGTGATGTCCTTGCCCGAAACCCTGAGGCCGTATTTCACCCCATCATACCGCGCTAGGTTCGACGACGCCTCCGCCGGCGCCACAATGTAATAGGCGGGCAGCGCGTATTTGGTATTCGGCAAGGAGATATCCTTGACCGTCGCTCCCTCGGCCTTGAGCCATTCGAGCCCCTGATGCCAGAGCGTTTCGATTTCCTCGGGCATCCCGTCCATCCGGTATTCCTTCGGAACCCCGATCGTCAGCCCCTTCACACCACGTTCCACCGCGGCGGCAAAATCCGGAACAGCGAGTTCCGCGCTCGTCGAATCCTTGGGATCGAACCCGGCCATCGACTGCAGCAGGATCGCGCTGTCCTCGACTGTCCGGGCAATCGGTCCGGCCTGATCGAGCGAGGAGGCGAACGCCACAATCCCCCAGCGCGAGCAGCGCCCGTAAGTCGGCTTGATCCCCACAGTGCCCGTGAACGCTGCCGGCTGGCGGATGGATCCGCCTGTATCGGTCGCGGTCGCCCCGGCACAGAGCCACGCGGACACAGCCGCCGCCGAGCCGCCGGACGATCCGCCCGGCACAAGATCCTTGTTGCCGCCCGTACCCCGCCAAGGATTGACGACCGGGCCGTAGTACGACGTCTCGTTCGACGACCCCATGGCAAACTCGTCCATGTTGAGCTTGCCCAGCATCACTGCGCCATCGCGCCAGAGATTGGAGGTCACGGTCGATTCGTACTCGGGCTTGAACCCATCGAGGATGTGGCTCGCCGCCTGGGTATGCACGCCCTTCGTCGCGAACAGATCCTTGATCCCCAGCGGTACCCCCTCGAGCGCGCCGCCCTCGCCCTTCGCGATCTTTTCATCGCTCGCCTTCGCCATTTCGCGCGCCTGATCGGCAGTCACTGCGACATAAGCATTGAGTTTTTCGTTCCCGGCTTCGATTGCCGCGATATAAGCGTCAGTCGCTTCGAGCGAAGTAAAATCCTTCGTCGCGATGCCGTCGCGCAAATCCTTGAGGCTTAAATGGGTAAGATCGGTCACGGACAAATCCTTTTCGAGCGCTAAAGCGCTTTTTCGTAGAAAGCAGAATATTCACTGTCGGGATAATCGAGAAACGCGGCGCAGCGCGTAAATCCCGCACGTTCATAAAGGCGCCAGGCTGGCTCAAAACCCGACGTATTGCCGGTTTCGAGTTTAAGCGTCCTAACGCCCTTCTCTCGCGCCAAAGCTGTGATCGCCTCGAGCAATGCCACCCCCACCCGTTTCCCGCGGACTTGAGGTAGCGTGTACATGCGCTTCACCTCCGCAAGCCCATCTCCATGCATGCGAAGCGCGCCGCAGCCGATCGCACGGCCCGCCTCATCGCGAGCGACAAAGACGGTCGTATCGGCATCCGACATCTGTTCGACCGTCATTTGAAACTGGAATTCGGGCGGTGAGAGCGGCTGAAGATGCGCATTGAGGGCCGCGATCAGCGCGCGCACCTCGTCTTGCAATGGCGTTTCGACGGCGACTGCGACGGCCATGGGGGGCCTTACTCCACGACCTTGGGCACCATGAAGAAATTGTCTTCCGAAAGCGGTGCGTTGGCGACGATCTTTTCGGGATAGCCGCCATCGGTCACCCCGTCCTCGCGCCGGCGCAACACCATCGGAGTCACCGAGGTCATAGGCTCGACGCCGGCAACATCGACCTCACCCAATTGCTCGACAAACCCCAGGATCGCGTTCAGTTCGCCCTCATAGGCTGCAACCTCGTCCTCGGAAATGCGGATGCGGGCCAAATGTCCAATGCGCCGCACGGTATCGGCATCGACCGACATGAATAATCTCCTGCGCTTGAGCGGGAATTGCGAAGTGGTATCGCCGCCTTTTAGCAACGGCTCCGCGCCGCTGGCAATTGCCAAGTGACGATTCAGGCAATGGATAAGGACCTTTTATCGGCCCGATCAGATTTCTACCGCGAGGCCGGGTTCAAGAACGATCAGCCCAGCCCCGTCAAGACGCGGTGCCAGCGCATCGAATGCAGCATCCGCAACAGCATCGGCAACCCCGAGCGCAATGAGCCTCGGCCGCGCGCCTTTGAGAAGGGTCATCCCGGCGGCACTGGCGGCTTGGGCGGTTCCCTCGAGAATCACGACCGCATTGTCGGCCCACCGGTCCCAACCGGCATCGGCAGTCACGTCACAGTCCAACAGAACGACCAGTCCCTCCTCGGGGGCCTCGAACGCAAACCCGCCCTCGAGCCGAAACACCTCGGGCCGGGCAGTCCCCGCAGCCGCATCGATCATCCGCTTGGGTCTGCGAGGCCGCCACGAGACTGGATCGAACGCGGCAATGCCGGCATCGCGCCTATGAACCACCCTACCGGCCCCACTCGTCAGCTCCGCGGCATCGACCGCTTCCGGGGCTCCGTCCGGATCGGTAACGACAATTTCTCCGCCAATGTGAAGCCGAAAGGTCATACCGGCGAACCAAGTCAGCTTCATGCACCACCGCTCCATGCTTGCTTTTATGCTCCATGACGCTGATAAGCCCATAAATGCGCTCCCGCAAGAAAGCCCAACAATGACCGACGAGGACAACCCAAACCCGCTCACCGCCCTGCCCCCATCGGGCAAACTCATGGGCCTCGACCTCGGCACCAAGACCATAGGCGTGGCGATCTCCGACGCTATGCGCTATTCGGCCTCACCCGTCGAAACCATCAAACGCAAGAAGTTCACAGTCGACGCCGAACGCCTTCTCGAACTGATAGCGCAGAACAATATCACCGGCATCGTTATCGGCCTGCCGCTCAATATGGATGGGTCGGAAGGGTCCCGCGCCCAATCCGCCCGCGCCTTCGCCCGCAATTTAGGGCAAAAAACTGACCTCCCCATCGCCTTCTGGGATGAACGCCTCTCTACCATGGCCGTGACGCGCACAATGCTCGATGCCGACCTCTCCCGCGCCAGGCAGGCAGAGGTGGTCGACAAACTCGCCGCGAGCTACATTCTCCAGGGCGCACTTGAGCGGCTGCGGCGGGGATAAAAGGCAAATACGGTCTTGCCGTTGGACGGGCCTTGGGGTACGCACCGCTAGTCGCAGTGGGAACCTCAATGGCACGTCCAGCACCCGACACCTCGAACACGCCTTCCGGCCCCTTCCGTCATCGGCATCTTCTCGGAATCGCCCAGCTCACCCCGGTCGAAATCATCGACCTGCTTGATCGCGCCGAGGCGATGATCCCGGTTTCGCGCCAGCGCAGGACGTTGCCGAACCTCGCCGGAAAGACTCAGATCAATCTCTTTTTCGAAAACTCGACCCGCACCCAGGCGAGCTTTGAAATCGCTGGCAAGCGCCTCGGCGCAACCGTCATGAATATGGCCGTCCGCACTTCGTCCGTCGCCAAGGGCGAAACGCTGATCGACACCGCCGCGACGCTCAACGCCATGCAGCCGGACGCCATCGTCGTCCGGCACGGCTCCTCCGGCGCGGTGGAATTGCTGAGCCAGAAGGTCGAATGTGCAGTGCTCAACGCCGGCGACGGCGCCCACGAGCATCCCACCCAAGCTCTGCTCGATGCGCTTACCATCCGGCGGCACTTAGGCCGGTTGAACGGACTTACCGTCGCGATCTGCGGCGACATCGCCAATTCCCGCGTCGCACGGTCCAATCTCATCCTTTTGGGCGCCATGCAGGCCCGCACGCGCGTCATTGCACCCAAATCCCTGCTACCCAGCGGCGTCGACCAGATGGCCTCCGAAGTCTTCACCGACATGCGCGAAGGCCTGAGGGACGTCGACGTTGTGATGATGCTGCGGCTCCAGAACGAGCGCGCCTCTGGCAAACTCGTCCCCTCCACCCGCGAATTCTACCGCTTCTACGGCCTCGACGCCGAAAAGCTGTCTTATGCCAAACCCGAAGCACTCGTGATGCACCCTGGTCCGATGAACCGCGGCGTCGAAATCGACCCCGCCATCGCCGACGGCCCGCAGTCGGTCATCACCGAACAGGTCGAGATGGGTGTGGCTGTTCGCATGGCCGTCCTCGATGCGCTCTTGAACCGGGAGGGCGCACAATGAATAAGCCGCTCCTTATAGAAAACACACGCATCATCGATCCGGCCTCGGACCGCGATTTCAAAGGTGCGCTGCTCATCGAAAACGGCGTCATAGCCGACACCGCCGAAGGCACCATTCCTGGCGTGCCTGCCGACGCCGAGCGCATCGACGCGCGGGGAATGATCGCCTGTCCCGGTCTCATCGACATGCGCGTCTTCACCGGCGAGCCCGGCCACGAATACCGCGAAACTCTCGAAAGCGCGGGCCACGCTGCGGCGGCTGGCGGCGTCACGAGCATCCTCACCATGCCCGACACGGCTCCCGCTATTGACGACGGCGCACTCGTCGACTACCTCCTCCGCCGCGCCAGCGCGACCACCTGCATCCGAGTCCTCCCCAGCGCTGCAATAACCAAAGGCCTCGAGGGCCAGGACCTGACCGAATTCGGGCTCTTGAGGGAAGCCGGCGCCGTCTGCTTCACCGAAGGCCGCAAGTCGCTGCAGAGCGCCGCCGTCATGCGCGCGGCCATGACCTACGCCACAAATTTCGGCGTCCCTATCGTCCACCAGCCGCTCGACACATCGCTCGCGGGCGAAGGTGTGATGAACGCCGGTCCGCTTGCGACCTTCCGCGGCCTCAGGGGCATCCCCACCCAAGCCGAGACCATCCCGCTCGACCGCGACCTACAGCTCGCGCTGATGACCGGTGCTCGCTACCATGCCGCGCAAGTCTCAACCGCGCGTTCGACCGAACTGCTAGCCCATTACAAAAAGCGTAGCCCTGCGATTTCGGCAGGCATCTCCATCAACCACCTCTGTCTCAACGAAAACGACGTCGGCTCCTACCGCACCTTCTTCAAGCTCTCCCCGCCCCTACGGCACGAAGACGACCGCCTCGCCATGGTCGAAGCGCTGAAATCCGGTGCTATCGACATCATCTGCTCGGGTCACGACCCCCAGGACACTGAGGTCAAACGCCAGCCCTTCGCGGACGCAGCCGAAGGCGCGATTGGGCTTGAAACCCTGCTCGCGGGCACCCTTCGCCTCTACCACTCGGGTGACGTCGACCTCATGACGCTCTTGCGCGCCCTGACCGCGCGCCCGGCGCAAATCCTCGGACTGGAAACCGGCACGCTCGCCAGGGGCGCCCCCGCCGACATCTGTCTGTTCGATCCAGACTACCCCTGGATTGTCGCGGAGGCTACTATCCGCTCGAAGTCGCGCAACACGACCTTCGAGAACGCACGTATGATGGGTAAGGTTATGGCGACAATCGTTGGAGGAAAGATCGTTTACCGGGAGGACGCAGCGCAATGATCGAATATGCACTTGCGCTTATATTAGGATATCTGCTCGGTTCGATTCCCTTCGGCCTGCTCGCCACCCGGCTCGCGGGGCTCGGTGACGTGCGCGCCATCGGCTCGGGCAATATCGGCGCCACCAATGTGCTGCGTACCGGTCGTAAGGACCTCGCGGCGCTAACGGTGATCGGCGATTCCGGCAAAGGCGCGGTCGCCGTGCTGATCGCACTCTGGATCTGGGGTTACGAACCTGCCATGCTCGCCGGCGTCGCGGCCTTTTTCGGCCACGTCTTCCCCGTTTGGCTCGGCTTCAAGGGCGGTAAGGGCGTCGCGACCTATATCGGCATTCTCCTCGCCCTGTCATGGCCGGTCGGACTGAGCTTCTGCGCCGTCTGGCTGCTGGTCGCGTTCCTGAGCCGCTATTCCTCGCTTTCAGCACTGACTGCGGCCGCAATCGCGCCCGTCCTCGCCCTGATCTTCTCCGGTTGGCCGCTCGCTGTCGCTTCCCTGGCCTTGACGACAGTGCTTTATTACACTCACCGAACCAACATCGCCCGCCTGCGCGACGGCAGCGAGACCAAGATCGGCGGCAAGAAAGAGGCGGTGAACTGATATGGACGCGACGCGCTCCCGGCTTTCTCCCGATCAGCGTGTCGCCTGGCTCCGCCTGATCCGCACCGAAAACGTCGGCCCCGCCACCTTCCGCACGCTTATCAACCGCTTCGGGTCAGCAGGAGCCGCGCTTGATGCCCTTCCCGACCTCGCGAGACGCGGCGGCGGGCGCTACATTTCGGTCCCGTCACAATCGCAGGCCGAAGACGAAATCGCCGCCGCCGAAAAGATCGGCGCACGCCTCATCGCCATTTCCGAGCCCGGGTACCCACCGCATTTGCGGCATATAGCGGGGCCGCCTCCGCTCGTAACGGTGTTGGGCGGCGATCTTGCCACCCACGAAAGGACCGTCGGCATTGTCGGCGCCCGCAACGCTTCGACCGCAGGCCGCCGCATGGCGCAGATGCTTGCCCGCGACCTCGCCGCTGCCGGATACATTGCTGTCTCCGGCCTCGCCCGTGGGGTTGACGCCGCAGCTCACGAAGCCGCGCTGGCAACCGGAACCATCGCCGTCATGGCCGGTGGTCTCGACAAACTCTATCCCGAAGCCAACATCCCGCTCGCTCAAGCCATCGTCGAGCAAGGCGGCGTGTTGCTCTCGGAAATGCCCATGGGTTGGGAACCCCGTGCTCGCGATTTCCCCCGCCGCAACCGGCTGGTCGCCGGCCTCTCACTAGGCGTCGTCATCGTCGAAGCCGCCAAGCGCTCAGGCTCGTTGATCACGGCCCGCCTTGCGCTCGAACAGAACCGCGAAGTCTTCGCGGTCCCTGGCTCTCCGCTCGACCCACGCGCTGAAGGCGGCAACGCGCTAATCCAACAGGGCGCGAAGCTCATCACTGGCGCCCACGACATTGTCTCCGAACTCGCACACGCCAGGCCCGATCAAGCCGGTCTGTTCGAAACCGACGACATCGAACTCCCCGCCGCCGACATGCAGGCTTCCAGCGATGACCGAACCCGCCTTGTCGAAGCGCTGGGCTTCACCCCGATCGCGATCGATACGCTGATCCAGGACACCGGCATCCCCGCTCCGGCAATGCAGATGCTGCTCCTGGAGCTCGAACTGGCTGGACGGCTGGAGCGTTCGGGCGGCCAACTGGTCGCCCTCAAGGGCTGAGAATCAGCGGCGTATGGACGAGGCTGCGCACATCAAGTTTATCACCGGACATTGACAGCGCCTCGGCCATTCACCATCTTGCGCCGACCTTGAGGGGTGCGAAAATCAACCCCATTTCCCAAGTTTCAAGGCATGAAAAGCAAAATCGGGAAGAGTGGATACCCGTTTTCCATCCGATTTTGCGACACGTACAAGACCCTATTGCGGAGCCGTTTTCAGGCATGAAAGTCGTTATCGTCGAGAGCCCGGCCAAGGCCAAGACCATCAACAAATATCTGGGCAAGGACTATGAGGTTCTCGCCAGCTTTGGTCATGTCCGCGATCTCCCCGCCAAGGACGGCTCGGTGCGCCCCGACGAAGACTTCGCCATGAGCTGGACCGTCGACACGGCATCGAAAAAACGCCTCTCGGACATCGCTAAGGCCGTCAAGGGCGCCGACGAACTGATTCTCGCAACCGACCCGGATCGCGAAGGCGAGGCGATCTCCTGGCACGTCCTCGACGTCCTCAAGGAGAAAAAGGCGCTCAAAAAGGACGTGCCGGTCAAGCGCGTCGTCTTCAACGCCATCACCAAGGACGCCGTCACCAGCGCGATGCAGAACCCGCGCGAGATCGACGCGCCGCTGGTCGACGCCTACCTCGCGCGCCGCGCGCTCGACTATCTCGTGGGCTTCACCCTCTCACCGATCCTTTGGCGCAAGCTCCCCGGTTCGCGTTCGGCGGGCCGCGTGCAATCGGTGGCGCTGCGGCTCGTCTGCGAGCGCGAAGAGGAAATCGAACGCTTCAAGCCGCAGGAATACTGGAGCGTCACCCCGACGCTCAACCAGTCCGGCAAGAGCTTCCAGACCCGCCTTTATTCGGTCGACGGTGAGAAAACCGACAAGCTGACGGTCAAGACTGGCGAGGACGCCGAAGCGCTCAAGAAGGCCATCGAGGCCGGCAGCTTCCGCGTTGCCAACGTCGAGAAGAAGCCGACCAAGCGCAATCCGTACGCCCCGTTCACCACTTCGACGCTGCAACAGGACGCCTCTTCGCGCTTGTCGCTCTCGCCCTCACGCACCATGCAGATCGCCCAGCGGCTCTATGAGGACGGCCACATCACCTATATGCGAACCGACGCCGTCCAGATGGCCCCCGAAGCCATAGAAGCCGCGCGCCGCACCATCGCGAAAGAATTCGGCGGCGAATACGTACCCGAAAAGCCGAGATTCTATAGCACCAAGGCCAAGAATGCGCAGGAAGCCCACGAGGCCATCCGCCCCACCGATCTTGGCCGGCATCCCGATACCCTGCGAAATCTCGATCCCGATCAGCATAAGCTTTATCAACTCATCTGGCGCCGGGCGCTCGCCAGCCAGATGCGCTCGGCCGAAATCGAACGCACCACAGCCGACATCGACGTCGCTGCGCAAGGTCGCGCCATCACCCTGCGCGCCACCGGTTCGGTTGTCACATTCCCCGGCTTCCTCGGTGTTTATGGCATCGAAAAGACCTCCGAGGATGACGAGGACAGCCGTGAACTCCCTGCGCTCGCGGTCGGCGATACGCCCGCGCTCGAAAAGGTCGACATTGAACAGCACTTCACCCAGCCGCCTGCCCGCTACACTGAAGCGAGCCTCATCAAGAAGATGGAAGAGCTCGGTATCGGCCGGCCCTCGACCTATGCCTCGACCTTGGGCACACTCAAGGACCGCGACTATATCCGCCTTGAAAAGCGTGCGCTCGTCCCCGAGGACCGGGGCCGCCTCGTCATAGCCTTCCTCCAGAGCTTCTTCACCAAATATGTCGAATACGGCTTCACCGCCGGTCTCGAAGAGCAGCTCGACGAGATTTCGGCTGGTGGCATCGACTATAAGGAAGTGCTCCGCAACTTCTGGGATGATTTTTCCAAGCACACGGGCGAGATCAAGGATCTCCGCGTCTCCGAAGTCCTCGACGCGCTCAACGACCTTCTGGGCGACCATATCTTCCCGCCGCGCGAGGACGGCTCAGATCCGCGCCTGTGCCCGACCTGCGGCACCGGCCAGCTCTCATTGAAGCTCGGCAAATACGGCGCCTTCATCGGCTGCTCGAACTACCCCGAGTGCCGCCACACCCAACAGCTCGCAGAAAGCGCCACCGGCCAGGCGGCGGAAGCCACTCCGGGCGACGGTGTCTTGGGCGTCGATCCGGAAACCGGCGAAGAGGTCTTCTTGAAAACCGGCCGCTTCGGCCCATATGTACAG
The DNA here is from genome assembly GCF_044811015.1 of Pelagibacterium halotolerans. Lineage (GTDB taxonomy): Bacteria > Pseudomonadota > Alphaproteobacteria > Rhizobiales > Devosiaceae > Pelagibacterium > Pelagibacterium halotolerans_A. The sequence continues at coordinate 298,068 of NZ_CP085243.1, read as the reverse complement.
CTCGGGGACGGCAAGGAGGCCAAGCGCTCCTCGATCCCGCGCGGCTGGGACGCCGCGTCGCTGGACCTCGAAAAGGCGCTCAAGCTCCTTTCGCTTCCCCGAGAAGTGGGCACACATCCCGAAACCGGTAAACCGATCACCGCGGGCATTGGGCGCTACGGTCCGTTCGTCCTGCATGACGGCACCTATGCCAACCTTCCCGATGTGGAGGAAGTCTTCACCGTCGGCCTCAATCGCGCGGTTGATTTGATCGCCGAAAAAAAAGCCAATGGCGGCAATGGCACGCGCGGTGCCGCAAGCGTCATCAAGGAATTGGGCGATCACCCGGACGGCGGCGCAATCACTGTGCGCAAAGGCCGCTACGGCCCATACGTCAATCACGGCAAAATCAATGCGACACTCCCGAAGGGGATCGAGCCCGAAGCCGTAACCAAAGAACAAGCCCTCGAACTGGTCGCCGCAAAGGCGGGCACCAAGGGCAAAACGAAAACCAAGGCCGCGCCCAAAAAGAAGGCGGCGGCGAAGAAAAAGACCGAGGCCTAGCCCCTCAAATCGTGCTTGCGCGCTCTTGTGCCAAACAGGAGCGCAGCGCACATTTCCGGGATGCAGGCCGGTCATAAGGACTGATTCATGGCCAAGCGCCCAACGACAACAAAATCCAAAACCCCCGCCCGCTACGGACCGGGCGTTATCCCGACGCGTGAAGAGATCATGGAAGCGGTCTCGGAATTCCCCGAGATCAACTCCAAACGCGAAATCGCGCGCCATTTCGGCATCAAGGGCGACGATCGCGTCGCACTGAAGGTGCTCCTCAAGGACATGGAAGCCGAAGGCCTCCTCGCCCGTTCGCGCAAGGCGATCCGCGTGACGAGCGAACTGCCCGCCGTCACGGTCCTCGACATTCCCGCCGATGCCGATCCCGACGATCTTTACGCCTTCCCTGCAAAATGGAACGAGGACGAAGGCGAAAAGCCCGTCGTTCGTATCCACGTCCCCAAATCCGCTCGCGTCGTCCCGGCCCCCGGCGACCGCATCCTTGCCCGCATCGAGCGCGGTGAGGGCGCCGTGCCGGTCTATACCGGCCGCGCAATGAAGGTGCTCGACAAGCCCCGCAAGGCCGATATCGGTATCGTCCGGATCGATGAGGGCGGCGCGCGCCTCGTCCCGGTCGAACGCAAGGCGCGCGAAATGCGCATCGAGGGCGACGATCTGGGCAAGGCCCGCGACGGCGACCTTGTCGAGGTCGAAGTCACCGTGCGCGGCAGGATGATGATCCCGCGCGCCAAGGTGATCAATGTCATCGGCAACCCGCATTCCGAAGGCGCGGTGAGCCTCATCGCGCTCCATGCGCTCGAAATCCCTTACCGCTTCCCCGCCTCGGTCGAAAAAGAGGCCCTCGCCGCCAAGGAAGCCGGCATGAAGGGGCGCGAGGACTGGCGCGAGATCCCGTTCGTCACCATCGACCCGGCTGACGCCAAGGACCACGACGACGCCGTCCACGCCGAGCCCGACACCGATCCCAACAACCCCGGCGGCTTCATCATCCATGTCGGCATCGCCGACGTATCGCACTATGTCCGCGCCGGCTCGGATATGGACCGGGAAGCCTTCCTCCGGGGCAATTCGGTCTATTTCCCCGACCGCGTCGTCCCCATGCTGCCCGAGCGGATTTCCAATAACCTCTGTTCCCTGCGCGAAGGCGAGAACCGCGCTTCTATGGCGTTGCGCATCGTCATCGACGCCAACGGCAACAAGAAGCGCCACAGCTTCCACCGCGTCATGCTGCGCTCCGCCGCCAAGCTCAGCTACAGCCAGGCCCAAGCCGCCATCGATGGGCGCCCCGACGATGTGACCGGCCCCCTGCTCGATCCCATCCTCAAGCCCCTCTGGGCCGCCTATGCCGCCCTCTCGAAAGCCCGCGACAAGCGCGGTCCGCTCGCGCTCGACCTGCCCGAGCGCCGCATCAAGCTCGACGAAAACGGCATGGTCGCCGACATCTACGTCCCCGAACGTCTCGAAGCGCACCGATTGATCGAAGAGATGATGATCCTCTCCAATGTCTGTGCAGCCGAAACGCTGGAAAAGCACAATCTCTCCCTGCTCTACCGTGTCCACGACGCCCCGAGCGAGGAGAAGGTCATTGCGCTGGGTGAATTCCTCAAATCGCTCGAACTGCCCACCCCGCGCTCCAAGGCGATACGTCCGAGCGATTTCAACCAGATCCTTTACCGTGCCGAAAAGGCGGGCAAATCCGAGCAGGTCAACGAAATGGTCCTGCGCAGCCAGGCTCAGGCCGAATACGCACCGGGTAATTACGGCCATTATGGCCTCAGCCTCGACCGGTACGCGCATTTCACCTCGCCCATCCGCCGCTATGCCGACCTCATCGTTCACCGGGCCCTCATCCGCGCCCTCGATCTGGGCGATGATGGCCTCACCGAAGCCGAAGAAGCCCGGCTCGACCAGATCGGCCAGCATATCTCCGCAACCGAACGCCGCGCCATGGCCGCCGAGCGCGAGACCGCCGACCGGTTGCTCGCTCATTTCCTCGCGGGCAAGATCGGTGCGCGTTTCAAGGGCAAGATCGCCGGGGTCACCACGGCAGGTCTCTTCGTCCGGCTCGATGAGACAGGGGCAGACGGCTTCGTCCCCGCCTCCTCGCTCGGCACCGACTATTTCCGCTATTTCGAGGATCAGCAGGCCCTGATCGGCGAACGCACCGGCGAGCGCTTCCGCATCGGCGACAGGGTCGAGGTGCGACTGCTTGAAGCAGCGCCGATGGCTGGCGCATTGCGCTTTGAGATTCTATCTGAAGGGGAACGTGTCAGGCCTCCCGGACGCGGCCGCCCGCAACGTAGGGCGAAACCGAACCCGCGCGGACGGCGCGCGAGGAGATAGCACCGATGCCCATCATCGATACGACCGCCCAAGATCTACCCGCTGAACCGGAACATCGCGATATCGGGCGGGCCATGATGCGGGGCCTTGCTTGCAAATGCCCTGCCTGCGGCGAAGGCAAGATGTTCCGCGCCTATCTCAAAGTCGCCGACACCTGCCCCAACTGCGGGGAAGAACTCTTCCACCACCGCGCCGACGACGCCCCACCCTATTTGGTGATCTTCATTGTCGGCCACATCATCGTCGGACTCATGCTCCACATCGAGATGGTCTATCGGGTGCATCCAACCTTCTACCTTTGGACCATGCTGCCGCTCGCAACGCTCCTGTGCCTTTGGCTGCTGCCGCTTGTCAAAGGCGCCGTCGTCGGCCTGCAATGGGCCAAACGCATGCACGGCTTCGATGCACGGGCTGTCCCGGACACATTCGGAGAGCCAAGCTGAGCACTTGACTTCCGGCGCAAAATGCATAGTTTGCGCCCAACCTGATTTCCTGCCGCGCGCCAAAATCGCCGCGCGGCCGATTTTTTCAAAGGCGACCGCAATGGCAAAGTCCAACACCATCAAAGTGAAGCTGGTTTCGACCGCGGACACCGGTTTCTACTACGTGACCAAGAAGAACACCCGCACGGCAACCGAAAAGCTTTCCTTCCGGAAGTACGATCCGGTCGTACGCAAGCACGTCGAGTTCAAGGAAGCCAAGATCAAATAAGATCGGCGCTTTCGCTCCAGACGAAAAGACCCCGCTCCGGCGGGGTTTTTTATTGCGCGTTTTCGGCGCCTCCTCTGCGGAACAGAAAAATCCATAGCTAAAGAGATATGGTATTTGGACTAAAATCTCGCATAGGAAAGCAGATAAACAATCCGTTGACACACATATACCCCGTCAGCTATACATTGATCCATAGCTATACAGGTATATATCAAAATGTCGAACGCTCCCGATGTCCTTTTTAGAACGCTTGCCGATCCGACCCGCAGAGCGATCTTCGAGCGCCTGTGCCGTGAAGGCGAAAAAACCGTCGGCGCTCTGACCGAACAGGCCGGAGTGTCCCAGCCGGTCGTCTCCAAACACCTTGGCGTCCTCAAGCAGGCTGGACTGGTGCGCGACCGCCACGAAGGCCGCCACACCCACTACAGCGCGCAACTCGACGCACTATCGCCCCTCGTGGACTGGACCCGTCAGATGGCGGGCTTCTGGCAAAGCCGGTTCGACGATCTTGAGGACTTACTCAAAAGGATGGACCAATGAACGAGACCGCCACCGAAACACGCACAGCCGTCGTTGAACGGGAATTTCCACATCCGCCCGAAAAACTCTGGCGCGCGCTTACCCAACCGCATTTGATCGAGGACTGGCTGATGAAGAACGACTTCAAGCCGGATGTGGGCCACAAGTTCCAATTGACCGGAACCTGGGGCGGCGTTCTCGATTGCGAGGTTCTCGAAGTCGAGCCGCACAAGACACTGTCCTACACCTGGAATTTCGAGCATGAAGATCCAGCCTACAGGTTACACAGCGTAGTCGTCTTCACCCTGACCCCAACGGCGAACGGCACACAACTGCGCGTCGAGCAATCCGGCTTCCGGCCCGAACAGAAACAGGCCTATGGCGGCGCACATGCCGGTTGGAAAGAATTCTTCGCCAACCTCGAAGGCCTGCTCGAACGGCTCGAATAGTCCCTGGAAGCGCCCGGACGGCTTATCTCGGGCGCACCTCCCCCCATCGAAAGGAGCTCATCATGAATTGGAGTTCATGGATTCGGCAATTTCACCGCTGGATGGCCGTCGTCTTCACGCTGGTCGTCGCTGGCATCTTTGTCACCCTCGGCATGGGAAGCGAACCGCCAATGTGGGCTTATTACCTACCTCTGGCCCCGCTTGCCTTTCTCATGTTCACAGGGCTTTACATGTACATACAGCCCTATGCGACAAAGTGGCGGAGCACACGGCGCACCAACATATAGGAGCAAGTCCGATGGCGGATAAAGCTGCTGGAAAGAAACCCGTCCTGCTTTCAGGCGGCAACCCGCAGATCGCCAAGGGCTATGGCGACGGCCCCGTCCAGGAATACATCTCCGCCATGCCCGGCTGGAAGCAGGACGTCGGGCGCCGCATCGACGAGATCGTCGAGCGCACAATTCCCGGCGTGGATAAGGCAATCAAATGGAATTCGCCATTCTATGGCGTCGCGCGGCCAGTCTGGTTCCTCAGCTTCCACTGCTTCGACAGATACATCAAAGTAACCTTCTTCGACGGCGCATCCTTGGACCCTGAACCCCCGGTGAAATCCAAGTACCCGCAGGTCCGGTATTTCCACATCCACGAGGGCGAGGAGATCGACGAAGACCAGTTTGCCGATTGGGTCAAACAAGCCAGCCAATTGCCTGGGGAACGTTTGTAAAAGCGTAAAGGAGAGCCAACTTGAATCCGTCCGAACGCATTGACCAGTATATCGAAGACATTCCCGATTGGCGCGGCGCGACCCTTGCCAACGTCCGCAAGGCCATCCTTGAAGCCGCCCCGGAGATCACCGAGGAATGGAAATGGATGGGCAGCCCGGTATGGTGCCAAAACGGCAACATCGTCGTCGGCAATGCCCACAAGGAGAAGGTGAAACTGACCTTCGCCCAAGGCGCGAGCCTCCCCGATCCCGACGGCCTATTCAATGCAGGCTTTAACGGCAACGTATGGCGCGCGATCGATATCTTCGAAGGCGACACGATCGACGAAAGCGCTCTCCAGAGCCTCGTTCGCGCCGCGATCGAATACAATAAGACCAAAGAGAAGAAGGCGGCGACCAAACGCTGACAGGCAGCGTGCACCCGGCAAAACACCCCGGCTATGTCCTCGGATGTGGCCGATGCAAATGCGCCAAAACGATTTGATCAAATTTTATCAAATCGCGTCTGGAACGCAAAACCTGTTGGGGAGTTAAGAAGTGGCTGGCCCGGGGCGGTTTTCGAAGAGGCCACTCTTTCCGTCACCGGACCAGCCGCCCTACGGTACCAGGAGTTGCGGCGGACCTGAAAGCCGTAGGGAGATTTGCTGTAGCGGGCGCCAATGGCGTTGCCGCTGCAGCACCTCAAACATAATCTGCGCGTCGGCAAACGCCAAGCATACCGGGGCTTTCAGAGCCCGGTTTCGACATTAATAATGAAAGGTTAACCCTAATCGCTAAAGTTTTAGCGAACTATCGCGCGAGCTAAGCGGCATCCGAAACCACCCGGTTCCGCCCGCCCCGCTTGGCGCGGTAAAGCGCGATGTCGGCGCGTTTTATGATGGATTCCGGCGTATCGTCAGCGAATTGGTTGAAGGCAAGTCCGGCACTCACGGTGATGCTGAGCGGCAAATCGAGGCCGGTACGGAACGCTTCATCCGCCATGGAGCCCCGCACGCGCTCGGCTACGTGTTCGGCTTGTCGTGCGTCAGTATCGGGCATCACGACCACAAACTCCTCGCCACCGAACCGGCACGCCAGATCGACGCCACGGATATTGCGCTGCAGGCGCAACGCGAATTCCTTGAGGATCTTGTCGCCGACGTCGTGTCCGTGGGTATCGTTGACCGCCTTGAAGTAGTCGATGTCGAGCAGCATTAGCGCCATATCGCGATCCTGCTCTTGAGATTTGCTCAAAAGCATGGCCATGTGCCGGTCGAAATAGCGGCGGTTATAGAGCCCGGTGAGCTCGTCGATCACGGCCATGGCCATGGTGTTGTTGAGGCTCTCGCGCAACTCGACCGTATAGCGCTGGCGCCGGATCTGTGTTCGGACCCGCGCAGCGAGCTCGTTGCGTTCGACCGGACGCATGATGAAATCGTTGACGCCCAGATCAAGCGCACGAATGACCTGTGGCCGATCCTGCTCGTCAGCGACCAGAATGATGGGCAACGACCGCGTCTGCTCGACCGTCCGCAGTTGCGAACACACGCGTAACGGATCGAATCCCTCAAGCCCCATACTCACGATAGCCAGTTCATAATCGCCGCCCGAGGTCTGAAAGACCGCATCCGCGGGATTGGCCAAAAGGCTCACCGAATGAGAATTGGACAGGTAATCGCGCAAGCGTTCGGCACGCGCGGTATCGGTATCGATAATCAGGATTCGCCCGTCGCCGGTTTTAATGCCGTTGATCGTACGCGCTGCGTCCTCGAGCGCCAGCTCCTGGCTGGTGATCGCCCGCGCGCGCAGTTCATCGGTCAGGACCTTGAGCCGCACGAGGCTCTTGACCCGCGCCATAAGCTGCACGTCGTCGACGGGCTTGGTGAGGAAGTCGTCTGCTCCCGAGTTGAGCCCTTCGACCCGGTCCGAAGGTTGGTCGAGCGCCGTGATCATAACCACTGGAATATGGGATGTCCGCGGATCAGCCTTCAGGATCCGGCAGCACTCGAAACCGTCCATTTCCGGCATCATCACGTCCAGAAGGACGATATCGATCTCCTGCGTCCGGCAGATCTCGATCGCGTCTTTGCCCGAATAGGCGACCGCGACGTCGAAATACTCGGCCAGAAGGCGTGCCTCGAGCAGTTTGACGTTGGTCGGGATATCATCAACGATCAGGACACGGGCGGTCACCGGGCAGTCCTCGCGGCTACAGGGAAACTCTTTGGCAGGGGATAAGGGTTAGCACCTAATCCGCTTTCCCAATGTAGCTTTCAATCGTTTCCAAAAAGTGAGGCACCGAAATCGGCTTGGAGATATAGCCCTCGCACCCGCCTTGACGGATACGCTCTTCGTCACCCTTCATCGCAAAAGCCGTGACCGCAATGACCGGAATGGGCGCGAGGTCTTCGTCTTCCTTGAGCCATTTGGTGACAACCAGTCCCGAGACTTCTGGAAGCTGGATGTCCATCAGAATCAGATCCGGCTTGTGCTCGCGCGCAAGCTCAAGCGCTTCCATACCGTTCCGGGTCTGGATCGTGCCATATCCGCGCGATTCGAGCAGATCGTGAAAAAGCTTCATATTGAGCTCATTGTCTTCCACGATCATTACCGTCTTGGGCATAGGGCCTCTCTGCAATCGGATTCGCGCCGATGCTTCCTGTTGCTATATTGTTCCGGTACCATCAAACCGTTACGAAACAAGAAATAGGCGAGTCTTTACCAATGCGCGAGCAGGCAACTGAAATCAGCGAAATCGCCGACGCATGCCTCACCTGGCTCGCAGCCGATGTGACGGAGCTGGAACGCTTCATGTCGCTTTGCGGCTATTCGCCCCAAAGCCTGCGCGCCGCGGTCGGCACCGAAGGCCTTCAGCACGGCCTCATTGACTATTTCGCCCGTAACGAGCCGCTGCTGCTCGCCATGTGCGCCAACGCCAACTTGCCGGCAGAGCGCGTCATGCGCGCTTGGTATCGGTTCAATCCACAAAGCTGAGCACCACCATGGCCACCGCGCCATATCTATGCCGTGACTGTTTTAGGGAAGGCACCGCTCCTACCCTCCCCGAGCGCTGCCCGCGCTGCGGCTCGCCCCGACTCATCGACCATGATGAACTCTTCGACCTTTCGATCGCCCACGTCGACTGCGACGCCTTCTACGCCTCGGTCGAAAAACGCGACGACCCCTCACTCATCGACAAGCCCGTCATCGTCGGCGGCGGTGTGCGCGGTGTCGTCTCCACCGCCTGCTACATTGCTCGCATGTCCGGCGTGCGCTCGGCCATGCCCATGTTCAAGGCCAGGCGACTCTGTCCGGACGCCATTGTCATCAAGCCCGACATGGCGAAATACGTCGCCGTCAGCCGGGATATTCGCGCGGCTATGGATAGCCTCAGCCCGCTCGTCCAACCCATCTCCATCGACGAAGCCTTCATCGACCTGACCGGCACCCAGCGGGTCCACAAGGCAGCTCCCGCCGTCATCCTCGCCCGTTTTGCCAGGCGCATCGAAGATGAAATCGGCGTCACTGTTTCAATTGGCCTGAGCCATAACAAATTCCTCGCCAAGATGGCATCCGACCTCGACAAGCCCCGCGGCTTCGCCGTCATCGGCAAGGCAGAAACCGTCGAATTCCTCGCCTCAAAGCCCATCACCATGATTTACGGCGTCGGCAACGCCATGGCCGAAACCCTGCGCAAGGACGGCCTCACCACAATCGGACAGCTCCAGACTCAACCGCCCGAAGACCTGATGCGCCGCTATGGCGAAATCGGAGCGCGCCTCGCCCGGCTTTCTCGCGGGGAGGACGCTCGGGTGGTCACGACCGCGCGTGAAACGAAATCCATCAGCACCGAAACCACCTTCAACCAGGACCATTCAGACTTCGAAACGCTGTCAAAGCGGCTTTTCTCGCTTTGCGAGCGCCTTTCCGAACGCCTCAAAAAGCAGAACTATGTCGGGGATACGGTTACGCTGAAACTCAAGACCGCTGGCTTCAAATCCCGCACCCGCGCCCAGCATTTGACGATACCAACCCAATTGGCCCATACGCTCTATGAAACCGGTGAAAAGCTGCTTGCGCGCGAAATCGACGGCACCGCTTTCCGTCTGCTCGGAATCGGCGTCACCGGGCTCGAACCGGCAAGCGGCATCGATCCGGTCGACCTGATTGAGCCGCAGGTCGCCCGCAAGGCGGCTGCCGAAAGGGCTGTGGACAAGGTCCGTTCCCGCTTCGGCAGAGATGCCCTCGTCAGCGGGAGGCTTTATCGTAAGCCCGAGCACAAAGAGACACCAAAGGAGTCCGGTAATGACGATTGACCAGCGCCTCAACGATTTCGGCTACACCCTGCCCACCCCTTCCGCCCCTGCCGCAAGCTACGTACCGGTGAGGCGTTCGGGTAATCTGCTTTACGTCTCCGGGCAGATCTCGACCGACGACAACGGAGCCGTCATCAAAGGGCAGCTCGGCAAGGATATGGACACCGCCGCCGGCCAGAAAGCCGCCGAGCGCTGTGCGATCAATATTCTCGCCCAAGTCAACGCCAATACCGCTCTTTCCAACATCAAATCCATCGTCAAGTTGACGGTCCTCGTGGCCTCCGCCCCGGATTTTCACGAGCAGCACCTCGTCGCGAACGGCGCCTCCGATCTGTTCATAAAACTGTTGGATGACGCCGGTAAGCACGCCCGCGCTGCGTTCGGCGTGGCTTCCCTACCCCTTGGCGCCGCCGTTGAAATCGACGCCGTGATCGAGCTGGACACCTGATGAATTCCTCCCCCTTCGATCAACCCATTGCCCATCGTGGTCTGCACAATCGGGACGAAGGGGTTATCGAGAATTCCGCCTCCGCCTTCGAGGCCGCGATCGCCCGCGGCTTCGCCATCGAGTGCGATTTGCAGCTCACCGGGGACGGCGAGGCCGTGGTTTTCCACGATCATGACCTTGAACGGCTGACCGGCCGCAGCGGCTCCATCCACGACGTGACCGCCGACGACATCTGCAACACGCCACTCCTTTTAAGTAAAGCCGGTGACCGCCCACAAACCTTCGCCGCGTTCCTCGACCAGATCGCCAACCGCACGCCGCTCGTCGTCGAGATCAAGCACCAGGCCAATCCCGCTGCCCGCGACGCTCTCACAAAGCGCGCCGTCGAGGCCGCAAAATCCTATCAAGGCCCACTGGTCTTCAAATCCTTCGATCCGCATACGCTCAAGGCGCTTCGGGACGCAGGCTACAAAGGCCCGCTCGGCATCGTCACCTACGCCTACCGCAATCCCGAATGGGACGGGCAATACAGCCCGTTACAAAGATTTGTGCTGCGTCACCTCTTGCACTGGCCGGTCTCGCGCTTCACATTTGTCTCGTGCGAACGCACTGCACTCGCGCTCCCCGCGATCCGGTTCTGCCGCGCTCTTGGCACCAAGGTGATGAGCTGGACGGTCAAGGATAAGGCGCATGTGCCCGAGGTGCTACGCCACGCCGATCAAATCGTCTTTGAAGGGTTCGACCCCGGTTCGTGACTACTAGGGTCTGTCATCAATTGTAAATAGGGGTTTGATTTTGCATAAATCGTTCAATGCCAAGGCTTTTTGCGCCGCGCAGGGTTGTCCCCTTCGCGCGCGAAAAGCCGCCGGGAGTGGACGATTTATGCAAAACCCTCCGGATATGGCCCGTCAAACCCCTATTTACAATTGATGACAGACCCTACCTCTGAGCTTACAATCTCAGTTCACCCATCGACAGCTTCGATACCCAAAGACCAATGGAACGCACTTGCATCCAATGGTCGAGGAAAGCCTGACAACCCCTTTTTAGAGCACGATTTCTTCCTCGCGCTCGAAGAGTCAGGTTGTGCCACGGCGCAGACCGGCTGGCAGCCCCAGCATATCCTCGTTTCGCGCGGGCAGACGCCCGTCGGCCTGATGCCGCTTTTTCTCAAATCCCATTCGATGGGCGAATACGTCTTCGACCACGCATGGGCAGACGCCATCGAGCGCGCGGGCGGGCATTACTACCCCAAGCTGCAAAGCGCGGTCCCCTTCACGCCCGCCACAGCATCCAAGCTGCTAACACGCGACTGCAGCCTCGAAACCCGCACCACCCTCCTGCGCGCTGCCGAAACTCTCGCCGAACGGCTCGGGGCGTCCTCGGTTCACGCGACGTTCGTCCCTGCGGAAGAAGAGACCGTCGCCCAAAAAGCCGATTGGCTCATACGCCACGACACACAGTTCCACTGGAGCAATGACGGCTATGAAAGTTTCGACGATTTCCTCGCCACCCTGCAATCCCGCAAACGCAAGGCACTCCGTCGCGAACGCCGCGACGCACTCATTGACGGGCTGGAAGTGGAATGGGTCACCGGCGGCGATCTGACTGAATCCCATTGGGACGCGTTCTACGCCTTCTATATGGACACAGGCAGCCGGAAATGGGGGCGCCCCTATCTCAACCGCGAATTCTTCTCACGGGTTTCCGAAGCGTTGGCCGATCGCATCGTCTTGATCCTCGCAAAAGACGGTGATGACTACATCGCGGGCGCGCTCAACTTCATCGGCTCGGACACGCTTTATGGGCGCAACTGGGGCTGTGTACGCGACGTGCCCTTCCTCCATTTCGAGCTCTGCTACTACCAGGCCATCGATTTCGCGATTCGCCACGGCCTCAAGCGCATCGAAGCCGGCGCCCAGGGCGAACACAAGCTGTCACGCGGCTACGCGCCGGTCGTCACCCGCTCGATCCACCACATCGTCCATCCCGGCCTGCGCCGTGCCGTCGCCGACTACCTCGCCGGCGAACGCCGCGCCATCGACCACCAAAATATCGTGCTGTCCGAGCATACGCCCTTCCACAAGAGCTGACCGAACCGTTTGAGCAGGACGCGCGTTGCGTTATAGCTGGGCAATACTCAGAGCAGCGAGGGCATCATGAGCGCGTACGATCCGGACAACATCTTTGCCAAGATCCTCAGGGGCGAAATTCCATCGGTCAAAGTCTACGAGGACGACGAAACTCTCGCTTTCATGGACGTCATGCCCCAGTCCAAGGGTCATACGCTGGTGATCCCCAAGACTGGCTCGCGTAACCTCCTGGACGCCGATCCGGAGGTCCTCGCAAATCTCGTCAAGAAGACCCAGATCGTCGCCAAGGCCGTCGCCACCGCCATGGAGGCCGACGGTCTCCGGGTCATCCAGTTCAACGAGCCTGCCGCCGGCCAGACGGTCTTCCACCTGCACTTCCATATCATCCCGATTTATGAAGGAGTACCACTCCGCCCCCATAGCGGGGACATGGCCGACACCGGCGAGTTGACCGCGCTCGCCGAAATGATCCGCGCCGCGTTGTAGGCTCTGCCAACAACGCCATGCAAAAAGGCCGGCATCCCTGCCGGCCTTTCGCATTTCAGATACCCGGTGCCGTTCAGGTGTCCTGCTCGGCGTCCTTGGTCTTTTTCGACCGGCCGGAGCCACCGGATTTCGCCTTCGAAGCCGTCGACTTGGCACGGCTGCTCGCGGGCTTCTTGCCGCCCTTGGGGCCGGTAATGGCTTTGGGCCGCGCCGGACGCGGCGGCACGGACACCAGTTCGAGCCGCGCCTCATCGCCCTCGCCGACAACGGTGACCTTGACCGAACCGCCCTTCTGCAACAGCCCGAACAGCACCTCCTCGGCCAGCGGCTTCTTGACGTGCTCCTGGATCACGCGGCCCAGCGGCCGCGCGCCCATGCGTTCGTCGTAGCCCCGGACCGCAAGCCAGTCCGCGGCCTCCGGCGTCAGCTCGATGGTGATACCCCGTTCGGCAAGCTGCCCTTCAAGCTGCAGCACGAACTTCTCGACAACCCGCTGCACCGTCGCAGGCGGCAGCGGCGCGAACGAGATGATGGCATCGAGCCGATTGCGGAATTCCGGCGTGAACATCCGGTTGATCGCTTCCTCGTCGTCGCCTTCCTGACGCACGCGCCCGAACCCGATCGGCGCCTTGGCCAACTCGGTCGCGCCGACATTCGACGTCATGATCAAGATGACATTGCGGAAATCGACCTGCTTGCCCGAATGATCGGTCAGCTTGCCGTGATCCATCACCTGAAGAAGGATATTGAACAGATCCGGATGCGCCTTTTCGATCTCGTCGAGCAAGAGCACGCAATGCGGATGCTGGTCGACCCCATCGGTCATCAGGCCGCCTTGGTCGAACCCGACATAGCCCGGAGGCGCGCCGATCAGCCGCGAGACGGTGTGGCGTTCCATATATTCGGACATGTCGAACCGCAAAAGCTCGACGCCGAGCGTATCGGCAAGCTGCCGCGCCACCTCTGTTTTGCCGACGCCGGTCGGGCCCGTGAACATATACGACCCAATCGGCTTTTCGGGCTCCCGTAGCCCGGCACGGGCCAACTTGATCGCCGAACTGAGCGCCTCGATGGCCTTGTCCTGCCCGAACACAACCCGCTTGAGGTTGGTTTCGAGATTGGCCAGAACTTCGGTATCGGACTTGGACACCGATTTGGGCGGTATCCGCGCAATCGTCGCCACCGTCGCCTCGATATCCTCGACATTGATCGTCTTCTTGCGCTGGCTCTCGATGACGAGCATCTGCCGCGCACCCGTCTCGTCGACAACGTCGATGGCCTTATCGGGCAGCTTGCGGTCGTTAATGTACCGCGCCGAAAGTTCCACCGCCGCCTTGAGGGCATCGTCGGTGTATTTGAGCTTGTGGTAGTCCTCGAAATAGGGCCGCAACCCCTTCATGATCTCGATGGCGTCAGGGATCGTCGGCTCGTTGACGTCGATCTTCTGGAACCGCCGCACCAGCGCCCGGTCCTTTTCGAAGAACTGCCGGTATTCCTTGTAGGTCGTCGACCCGATGCACCGGATCGCCCCCGAAGCCAGCGCGGGCTTCAAAAGGTTCGACGCGTCGAGCGCCCCGCCCGAGGTCGCCCCCGCACCGATCACCGTATGGATCTCGTCGATGAAGAGAATGACATTCTCCTTCTTCTCGAGTTCCTTCATGATCGCCTTGAGGCGTTCCTCGAAATCGCCGCGATAGCGCGTACCCGCGAGCAATGCGCCCATGTCGAGCGCATAGATCGTGGCGTCCTCGAGAACTTCAGGCACCTCGCCCTCGACGATCCGCCGTGCGAGCCCTTCGGCAATCGCCGTCTTGCCCACACCGGGATCGCCCACATAGAGCGGGTTGTTCTTGGACCGCCGGCACAGAACCTGGATCGTCCGCTCGAGCTCGGGTCCACGCCCGATCAGCGGATCAATCTTGCCCTTCCTGGCCTTCTCGTTGAGGTTGATGCAGAAATCGGCCAGCGCCGAACTCTGCTGCGCGCCGCCTGAACCGCCACGCTCGGTGTCCTCGGAGAACCCCGGCCCGCCTTCCTCCGCGCCGCGCACGGGCCGGTCCGCATTGCGGCCGGATTTAGCAATCCCATGCGAGATGAAGTTGACGGCGTCGAGCCGGCTCATGTCCTGCTGCTCGAGGAAATAGGCTGCATGGCTCTCGCGTTCGGCGAAAATCGCCACGAGCACATTAGCCCCGGTCACCTCTTCGCGGCCGGAGGATTGCACATGGATAACCGCGCGCTGGATCACGCGCTGGAACGCGGCGGTCGGCCGCGCATCCTGCCCATTGGGCACGACGAGGCTGTCGAGTTCCTCGTCGATGAATTCTTCAAGATCGGCTCGTAGGGCCTCGATATCGACATCGCAGCCCGTCAGAACGGCGATCGTATCGCGGTCTTCGGTCAAGGCCAGCAACAGGTGCTCGAGTGTCGCGAACTCGTGGGCGCGTTCGCGCGCGAGGTTCATTGCCTGGTGCAGTGCCTTTTCGAGGCCGCGGGAGAATGAAGGCATATCTGTTCGCTTCCTATTGCTTTTCCATCACGCATTGCAGCGGATGCTGGTTGCGCCGTGCGGCGTCCATCACACGAGTGACCTTGGTTTCGGCCACCTCATATGGAAAGACCCCGCATTCCCCCACACCTTGATTGTGAACCTGCCACATGATCTGCGTCGCATCGTCCTGCGACTTGTTGAACACTTCCATCAATATAAGGACCACGAACTCCATCGGCGTGTAGTCGTCGTTCAAAAGCAGAACGCGGTAAAGGCTGGGACGTTTGGTTTTCGGCCGGGTTTTCGTAACGAGCCCGGTCTGCCCCTCTCCGTCATCGTCCTGTTTCCCGCCCGGTCCCATGCACAAATCCGACCCTGTGGCCGGCAGCATCGAAGCGGCCAGGCGATCGGGCGTTCTGGGTGCGGCTACCGAAGCGAAGATGGTCACGGCGAGTCGTCCACTAGCGTTTAGATGGGCCCCATTATGTAGGGAAATCTTGGCGCATGTTAAGGGGCCTCGTCACATCAATCGCACGTGAATGCCTGACACGCGAATTTGGCACAAATTTTAAGTGCTTTACCGATTTGTAACCGCGCGGGGACTAATTTCCTCTCTGGTATCTGCGGGCAACAGGTCATTTGGGGGACAAGGTGGCCTGCTCGCACGAGTTGAGTAACGGCGCTGCGTTTTGCGCCGATAAGTAAAGAGTTGGAGTTCCGGGTGCAGGCCCTAGAGCGTCGTTTTTCTGCGCGCAGTTCGATTGCGCGTCTTGTCCTCTCAGTGATCTTAACTCTCTTCGCAGTGACCTTTGTCACCGCGCCCGCGAGCGCTGGCAATGTTCCGCGCGCCTATGCCGGCATTGTTGTTGACGCCAAGACGGGGCAGGTCCTCTATCAGGACCACGCCAACGACCTGCGCTACCCCGCGTCGCTTACCAAGGTGATGACGCTCTATATCCTTTTCCAGGAACTCGAAGCGGGCCGGCTTTCACTCGACTCCCGCTTGAGCGTCTCCGCCCACGCCGCCGCCGCCGTTCCAACCAAGCTCTATGTTCGCGCCGGCTCGACGATAAAGGTCGCGGACGCGATCAAGGCGCTCGTGACGCTTTCGGCCAACGACGTTGCCCGCGTGATCGGAGAGAACATCTCCGGCACCGAGAGTGAATTCGCCGTCCGCATGACCCAGACCGCGCGCGCGCTTGGCATGAGCCGGACGACCTATAAGAACGCTTCTGGCCTGCCCGATAGCGGCCAGGTAACAACCGCCGCCGACCAGGCCACGCTTGCACGTGCCATTTACCTGCACTTCCCCAGTTATTACGAATATTTCCAGACGCGCAGCTTCACATATAACGGCAATACCTACGGCAACCACAACCGGCTCCTGGGCCAGAACGGCGTCGACGGCATCAAGACCGGCTATATCAATGCCTCGGGCTACAACCTCATGACGGCAGCGCGGGCCAACAACCGCCACATCGTGGTCATCGGCCTGGGCTTCAACACCGGCGCATCCCGCAACGCCCGCGTCGCCGACCTCGTGCGCACCTATATGCCCAAGGCGCGCTCGGGCGACTATTGGCGCGAAGCGATGATCGCGCGTCCGACGCTTCTGGGCACCGGCTCCAGCGTCCGCGTCGCCGCGGCTTCGGCGCCGCTCGACGGCCTGCCACCGGCGCGCCCGCCGCACCTTGTGCCGTCTTCACCCATCGATCTTGGCGCACCCATTCAGGTTGCATCGATCGATCACGCGACACAGCCTGTTCCGCCCGAACCCCGGGACATCCCGTTCCAGGTCGTCTCCGCCGAGGATATCCCAACACGTCCGGGCGATAGCGCGCTCGAACAGGCCACCTATGTCGCCACAGGCGTACCGCCCACCGAACAGCCCTCCTACCCGGCCAACGATCCTATCGGCGCTTGGATCGCCGAGACACTCAAACTGGGCCCGACGACCAATGCGGCGGGTGAGATCGTGGCACCGTCGCCGGTAGCGCGTCCAGAAGGTCTTACGATCGATCCCGTGGTCACCAACTCCGCCAACGCGGTCCCCACCGGCGGCTGGATCGTCCAGGTTGGCGCGGCAAACAGTGAGGACGGTGCTAATGCGCTCATCGCCGAAGCCACGAGCACCTACGCCCAGCTCGCTGACCTACGGAGCTACGTCGAAACCTTCAATCGCAACGGCCAGACCTTCTACCGCGCCCGGTTCGCCGGCTTCGCCGACCGCAATCAGGCGAGCGCGACGTGCGATCAGCTCACCCGGCAACAGCTGAGCTGCCTCGCCGTACAAGGATAACGCCGCCGCCCTATCGCCAATCTTGGTGCAGATGTAACGGAGTAGCCCCAATGAGCGACACGACCCCGCTGACCCAACTTGCCCATTTCGAGCCCGGCTCGCCGCTTGCCTCGGAAGATAAGGGCGTGCGCGACTCGGCCCTGCGAGCGATGCTCAAGGGGCTGGAGGCGCCGCGTCCGGTCCATCGCCGGGTCACCGATCTGCTTGGGGTCGTTATGGCGCTTTCAGCGCGCACCCGCCGCATGGTCATGCCCCGTGTCATGATCGATGTCGATGTGTTCGCCCCCGGCGGCCGCCGCGCCGTCCGACTCCACTTTCCACCTGAAGCCTGAAGATCCGGTCGTTAACGGCTCAGAGCCTGCCCCAAAAGTCCGCAGCGGAGGATTGGCGAGGGATTTTTGGTCGGAATCGAGGAGGAATTTTGGGCGATATATTGCACATATTGGCTAAAATTCCTCTTCGATTCCGGCCAACAAAGACCCGCCAAGCCGACCCGTCGGACTTTTGGGTCAAGCTCTCAAGCCAAATGATGCTCGAGCTGTCCTCCAGTCGCGCTCAAAGACGCACGACGCCCTCCACCGCTCTGTGAATCATGCGGCAGCGCCAGGGCGTCGACCAACCGGCGATATTCCTGTCGCGCGCTGACGAAACTCATGGTCGGAATACCCCCCAGCCAATCTTCGTCCAGCGAATCGAATACCGTCATCCCAATGGGAAACAGCGAGCGGAAGATCACCCGCTCGGCGATGCCGTCGGCGATCCGGCATCCGAGCCTCGCCGAGATGTTCTCAACCCCGGCCTGCACCAGCCGCATATTGCGCGAGCTAAGCGTCGAAAGCCGGTTACGCACCAGCACCCAATCTATACTTCGCCCGTCGATCGCCAACCGCTCCTTGCGTGCCCGCTGAACGAGCCGGGTATAATGGCTCAGTTCGATAATCTCCGCGGTATCGGGATTGAGCCGCGCGATAACGTCGAGATCGATCAGACTGTCATTGAGCGGAGTAATCAGCGTGTCCGCGAGCGAATGTGCCAGCCGCGTGAGATGCGTATCGAAGCCTGGGGTGTCGATGACCAGAAAGTCGATATCGTTCTCGACTTCGGTCACCGCCTGCCGGAGCATTTCGAACTCCATCATCTTGTTCTTAGAGACGGAATCGCCGCGTGATTGCGGCAGATGAAAATGCGTCGGATGCAGAACGCTGAGCGCCTTTTCCTTGGCCCATGCACGCCGGTTGCGGATATAGGCGGTCAGGGTCTGTTGCCGGCTGTCGGCGTCGATGGTGGCGACGCGAAACCCTTCGCTGAGCAGATAGACGGCAAGGTGAAAAGCGGTCGTGGACTTGCCCGAGCCCCCCTTCTCATTGCCAAGCACGATCACATGCGCGCCCATACGGCAAACGCCCCTCTCTCCAACGGTACCGGCAGTTGCTGCGGTCAGTCCCCGCACGTTCCGGACAAACCATAAAAATAGCGCCCAATCATGAACAGATCATGATTCGGCACGCCTATTGTGGGCGAGGTCCCAGCATTTGCCAACGCGGAGGGGTTTTCCCAATCGTGGATTTACCTGGGCTAAAGAAGCCCAAATTTGGCTAATTCTTCAGCCATCCCCTCGGGCGGAAGGTCTTCGCCGGTACCGGTCGAAAGGTCTGCCGGCGCGTCCTTGGGATCGAGATAACGCCACCCCTGGAACGGCCGGCGTGGCTGGGGCACCGTACGGATGAGTTCGGAGTCCATGAGGATATCGCAGCACGACCGGCCTTCCTCATCGACCGCCGCCTCCAATGCAACGATCCTCTGCCGGCACCGGACCGCACCCGCTATCACCCAATAGAGCGATCCCTGCCCCACGATCTCGTCTGCGCGCTTGGGCATCATCCGCGTGCGGTGCCGGTTGAGGCCATCCGGACGGCCCAGACCTTGGGCCCGTCTGTGCTCACGCCAGGCCACGAGTTCGTCCACAGAGGACACACCGACACAAAGCTTGATGATATGCATGGAAAATCCCGACTGCCGGAAATGAAAAAGGGGCGCCGCCGTACGGTCACCCCTTTGTCTAAAACCTGCTCTGGTTATCGTCAAAAGCGAAAATACGCGTGTTGCGCTTACGCCCCGGCGATCACAGAGACAATGAAACCAAGCGAGATCAAGCCAACGAAAGTCCAGCTTGCAGCCCGCCAGCATACGGCCTTGGATTGGCTACGCATGCAAGCTCCTGTGTTCTGTTGTACCCCATGCGCCCCGGCTCTCGCCGACGCGCAGTTAAGTGCTAGTTAACCAAGGCTTGGCGCGAATGCAACCGCAATGTTGCCATATTCACGCATAGCTTGCCTGCGCTGCCCGAATGGCGCCACGACGACGCCCTAATAAAGACCGAACCAGAGCCCCGCAAGTCCGAGAAACGCAAAGAACCCCACCACGTCGGTTACCGTCGTCACGAACGCCGATGAGGCGACAGCGGGATCGGCGCCCATCTTGTCCAGCGCAAGCGGGATCAGGATGCCCGATGTTCCCGCGGCGACCATGTTGATGATCATCGCCGCCCCGATCACGGCTCCCAAAAGCGGATTGGAAAACCAGACCCAGGTCACGACCCCGATGAGCGCCGCAAAAATCACCCCGTTGGCCACCCCGACCAAAAGCTCGCGCAAGATAAGCCGCCGCACGCGATAGCTGTCGAGTTCCCGCATCGCGATTGCACGTACGGTCACCGTCATCGTTTGCGTCCCGGCATTCCCACCCATCGACGCGACGATAGGCATGAGCACGGCCAGAGCCACCATCTGTTCGATCGTCGCATCGAAAAGGCCGATAACAACCGATGCGAGGATCGCCGTCGCAAGGTTGACCGCCAGCCAGGTCACGCGCGATTTGACGGCGTCCCAGACGCTATCGGATATATCTTCGTCGCCGATACCCACCATACGATGGATATCCTCACCCGCCTCCTCGTGAATGACGTCGACCATGTCGTCGATGGTGAGAACACCCACGAGCCGCTTGCTTTCGTCGACCACCGCCACTTCGACCTGGTCGTAACGCTCGAAAACGCGCGCGGCCTCTTCCTGGTCCTCATTGGCGTCGATCTCGCGGACCTGGGTGTTCATGATGTCCGAGATTCGCGTCGCGCGCTGCACGCGCAGGATGCGGTCGAGCGGGATCGTGCCCAAAAGCGAGAAGGCGGGATCGACCACATAGATCTGATAAAAATCGTCCGGCAGATCGTCGTTTGTCCGCAGGTAGTCGATCGTTTGCCCCACGGTCCAGAACGGCGGGATGGCGATGAACTCGGTTTGCATCCGCCGCCCGGCGGACTCCTCGGGAAAATCGAGGCTGCGCTTTAGGGAAAGCCGCTCGAAGACCGGCATCTGCGCCAGGATCTCGTTACGGTCCTCCTCCTCGATATCCTCGAGAATGTAGACCGCATCGTCGCTGTCGAGATCGGCCATGCCCTTGGCGATATCCGAATTCGGCAACGCCTCCATCAGATCGATGCGCACCGAATCGTCGACCTCGGTCAGGGCCGAATAATCGAACGTCTCCCCCATCAGCCGCACGAGCTTCACCCGCTCGTCATGCGGCAAGGACTCGATCACATCGCCGGTTTCCGATTCATGGAGCGGCGACATCAGCGCGATGAGGCCATCCGCATCTTCTGCATCGAGCGCGGCCTGCAACTCGCTCATCCACTCGGGATTGAGCCGGCCATCCTCGTCGCGCAGCTCGAATTCGGGAGCGGTCTCTTCGGGTTCAGGAGTCAGATCGGCATTCTCGCTCATGCGGTGCTCCTTTCCCGGTTCTATAATCGCGCCATGCGCGACTCTTTTCTCGCTCGTAGCCCGTGCCCTACCCTAATCCCGGCGAGTTTGCCATAGCTCTTTGTTGTCCGAATGCCTGCCACGCCAGCGCCCTTGCTCCACCATAAGGCGTAACTTATACCGGCCATATGACCATTCTCGCCGCTCATACCCCGCTCGACACGCCGGACGTCTTCGACGATGACGTGGTCGCCGTCGCGAAACGCCTCATCGGCGCGCGGCTCGAGATCAACGGCGTGGCTGGTATTATCGTCGAGACCGAAGCCTATGACCGCTACGATCCCGCCTCGCACAGCTATTCGGGCCCTACAAATCGCAACGCGGCAATGTTCGGCCCGCCCGGCATGGCCTATGTCTACCGCTCCTACGGCATCCATTGGTGTGTCAACGCGGTCTGCCGAACCGGAAGCGCCGTTCTGTTCCGCGCCCTCGAACCGGTCGAGGGCATCGACCTGATGGCCACCCGCCGCGGCACATCGGATCTGAAACGCCTCTGCGCCGGTCCCGGATGCCTCACCCAGGCCCTCGGCATTGACATAGGCCACAACGGCACACCGCTTTACGCGGCCCCTTTCCGGCTCACTCTCGCGGAACACTCCATCGAAATCGAAACCGGAACGAGAATCGGCATCACCCGGGCCGTCGAAACGCCATGGCGTTTCGCCCTCAAAGGCTCACGATTCCTCAGCCGCCGCATGAACTAAAACGCCCTCCGGAAAAACCGAAGGGCGCAAGCAGCGTGAGATCCGACGCAGCGCGTAGCCAGTGTGAGAAGGCCGGGTTAAGCTTGGACGACGATCACGCGCGTCCCCGTCGGCACGCGTTCGTAAAGATCGATGACATCGTGATTGAGCATGCGGATACACCCGCTCGACATCGCCAACCCGATCGAGCGCGGCTGATTTGTGCCATGGATGCGGAACATCGTATCGCTGCCGTTACGGTAGAGATAAAGCGCACGCGCACCGAGCGGATTGTTCGGCCCTCCCGGCACCCCATTGCGATAGGGCATGTTCGCTTCGGGGTTGGTCCGCAACATGTTTGCCGTCGGCGTCCAGCTTGGCCATTCCGCCTTGCGTCCAATATACCCGCGTCCCCGGAACGCCAGCCCCTGCCGGCCGACACCGACGCCGTACCGGATCGCCCGGTCGTTGCCGAGCGTCCAGTAGAGGAACTTGTTCGCAGTATCGACGACGATGGTGCCTTCGGGCTGATCGGTCTCGAAGTGCACTTCCTGCCGCCGCAATTCCGGATCGATCCGGCTGAGGCTCATCGCCGGCAACGGGAACGGCTCGTCACGGACCGGCGCGTAGGCATTGACGTAAGTGTTCGTGCTCCGTGTCGAGGTGCACGCCCCGACAAGGAGGGGAAGGCCGATAAGAAAACTGCGGCGCGTAAGACTCATGAATGCTACCCAAGCGTGAAATCGTCAACAATGAGACTAAGTATTAACCCTAAAATTTAAATGAATTCTCACCATAAACGCCCGCAAAAGCATATTCCGCGCCTCCCAAAGGCTTTTTTGGGGTCACGATTGCGTGGGGAACGCGCGGAGGTACCGCGCGAAAACATGCCTATGATTTTGGGAGAGCCGATCCTCGCCTGAGGATGATGGTGCGGTCGAGAAGACTCGAACTTCCACGGGAGTTACCCCACAGCGACCTCAACGCTGCGCGTCTACCAATTCCGCCACGACCGCACTGTCATGGAAACGCTTGCCGTCCGGCGAAGCGAGCCTGCATGTAGCAAAACCGACATCAAGGCTCAAGGGCCAATTTCGCCTTTGGAGATATTCTTTTGCACCCGTTCTGCAATGCCCCGAAATCAGAGCCCACCCGACAATTCGGTGATTGGGAGCTGGCGAGGGATTTTTCGGCTGGGCGCTCAGGCGGGCTTGACCACCTTTTCGGTCACCACCACATTGAGATGCCCGTCGTCCACCTGCACCTCGCCCTTTGCGACAAGCGTATTATTGGCATAAATGCGCATCGGGTCGTTCTCGAAGGCGTCGAGTTCGATCACCGCGCCGCGACCGAGACGTAGCAGATGATGAATCGGCAGCGTGGCAGCGCCGAGTTCGACGGAGACGTCAATTTCGATGGAGTTGAGCGTATTCATACCCGACCTTTGTGAACGAGCGCACCGACGAGAATCAGAGTCACCCCCGGGCGCATGCAACGAGCTTTGAATGACCATGGTTAGTGAACCGTTAACAATTGACGCTGCAACCGGGAACCCTCCCGCGTCGCGCCTGCTCCGCCCCGACGCACATCCTGCCGGCTGGACGATCTCGGAAGGCTACGTGCCCTACCCCTTCGCCCTCGAAACCATGCGCTCACAAGCCGCCGCGATCGCGCGGGACGAAGCCGACGAAGCTGTCTGGCTGCTCGAACACCCGCCCCTTTATACCGCCGGCACCTCAGCCCGTCCTGACGACCTGCTCGCCCCCGACCGCTTTCCGGTCTTCGAGGCCGGGCGCGGCGGACAATATACCTATCATGGCCCCGGTCAGCGCGTCGCCTATGTCATGCTCGATTTGCGTCAGCGCGGCCGCGATATCCGCGCACTCGTCAACGGCCTCGAGCAATGGATCATCGACACACTTGCGGACTTCAACATAAAAGGTGAGCGTCGGGAGGGCCGCATCGGCGTTTGGGTACGCCGTCCGGAAAAAGGCCCGCTCGCCGAGGACAAGATCGCCGCTATCGGCGTGCGCGTCTCGCGCTGGGTCAGCTTCCACGGCATCGCGCTCAACGTCGCCCCCGACCTGACCCACTATGACGGCATTGTCCCGTGCGGAATTTCCGATCGCGGCGTTACCAGTTTCGAGGATCTGGGCCAGATTGTAAGTCTTGCGGAGGTCGATTCTGTGCTAAGAGCCCGATTTGAGGACCATTTTGGTCCCACCAATGCCTTGCCTCACCTGAAATGAGCGGCGGCAGCCGTTCATTTCAGGTGAGAATAACAAGGCCACACCCGAAAAACCGAGCGGGCTGTATCGTCTTTTTTGAAGTTACGACCCGTCGGGCTTGTTTCCGGACGCTTTGAGACGCAATCTGGCGGTTGACGAATCCGGCTTCTCAACACGGTGCAAGGACGAAGACCATGCAGTTCGAAGACGTCAAGAAACTCGCGACCGGTACGGTCCTCTTTAACCTCAACCGGATCATCGCCCCGCGGCTGATCACCATCCTCTACCTTCTCGGCCTCGCCGGGATCGTCCTTTGGGCAGTCGATCACTTCTTCTATAGCTTCCGCTTCGGCTTCGGGAACGGGCTTTGGGGCCTTATCGAAATCGCCGTGTTCGGCCTCTTGGGCCTTGTCATCCTGCGGATCGTCTGTGAGGCGGTCATAGTCTTCTTCCGCGCCCATGAGACAGAAGCCGCGCGGGCGACGCAGCCTCGCGCTGCGACCTCACTCATCGATGACGTCCGCGGTGCCATAGAGGAATTGGCTGACGAGGAAGAAGAAACCGGCTCGCCCCCGCAACCGGCCGCCGCATCTCAGGCGACAGCGTCCGCAGCCGCGCCTGCTCCTGCCAAAAAAGCCCCGGCCAAACGTGCTTCAACAGCCTCTGCCGGCACGAAAAAGACAACCGCGCCGAAAAAACGAAGCACCACGACGACAAAGGCGTCCACGCAAAAGACACAATAGCGTTGCACATGGCGCGCAACCGCCCCGCATGCGCAAGGATTGACCTTGGCTCGTAATGCGCTATTGAAGCGGCAAAATGCGACGGATCGGGGCCAGCGAATGCCAAAAGCCCCGATACCGCTGCCGTAATTCCAAAAATGCCACTGGCCGTGCCCGCACTATGCGGACAGCGGTGCCGCATTTGCAGACACAAGGTTGCATAGACGCCATCATGAGCGCGCCGACCGAACAAAACGCCCCAAAAATCGGCCTTGTCAGCCTTGGCTGTCCCAAGGCCCTCGTCGATTCCGAACGCATCCTCACCACCCTGCGCGCGCAGGGTTATACCTTCTCCCCCTCCTATGAGGGCGCGGATGTCGTCATCGTCAACACCTGCGGCTTCCTCGACAGCGCCAAGGCCGAAAGCCTTGACGCCATCGGCGAAGCGATCAGCGAGAACGGCAAGGTCATCGTCACGGGCTGTCTGGGCGGCGAGGAAGAACTGATCCGCCAGACCCACCCCGGCGTCCTTGCGGTCTCCGGCCCGCATCAATATGAAGCCGTCGTCGGCGCCGTCCATGAGCACGTGCCCCCCGTCCCCAACGCCTTCGTGGATCTCGTCCCCGAGCAGGGCCTGCGGCTCACGCCGCGCCACTACGCTTACTTGAAGATTTCCGAAGGCTGCAACAACCGCTGCTCGTTCTGCATCATCCCCTCGATCCGCGGCGACCTCGTCTCGCGCCCTATCGCCTCGGTGCTCTACGAGGCTGAACGGCTGGTCAAGGCCGGGGTCAAGGAGATCATGGTCATCTCCCAGGATACGAGCGCCTATGGCGTCGATTTGAAGTACGCGACGTCCCCCTATCGTGGACGCCAGGTCGAAGCCCGCTTCCAGACACTCGCCGAAGAACTCGGTAATCTCGGGGTTTGGACGCGCATGCACTACGTCTACCCCTATCCTCATGTCGACAATGTCATTCCGCTGATGGCGGAGGGCAAGATCCTGCCCTATCTCGACATCCCCTTCCAGCACGCGAGCCCGCAGGTCCTCAAGACCATGCGCCGCCCCGCCAACCAGGAAAAGACCGCCGACCGCATCCGCAAATGGCGCGAAACCTGCCCCGACCTCGCCATCCGCTCGACCTTCATCGTCGGCTTCCCTGGCGAGACCGAGGAAGATTTCGAAATGCTGCTCGATTGGGTCCACGAGACCAAAATCGACCGCGCTGGCGCCTTCCCCTATGAGCCGGTCACTGGCGCCAAGGCCAACGATCTCGGCCTCGACATTGTACCCGAAGAAGTGAAAGCCGAGCGTTACGGCCGCCTGATGGAGGCCCTCCAGGAGGTTTCGACCGAGCGGCTCGCCCAAAAGATCGGCCGTACCATCGACGTGCTGGTCGATGACGTTGAACCCGAAGACAACCGTGCCATCGCCCGCAGCCAATGGGATGCGCCCGAGATCGACGGCAATGTGATTGTCGATGATGCCACCGGCATCAAGCCCGGCGACATGGTCTCAGTGAAAGTCGTCGAGTCCGACGAATACGATCTCTACGCCGTACCCGCGGACGCCTTGCAATGATCCACAAGCCGTTCGAAGTGCCGATGGGGTCCGACACGCTCCGGTTGGGGCCAAGCCCCCTCATCATGGGCATCTTGAACGTCACGCCCGACAGCTTCTCCGATGGCGGTGATTTCGTCGATGTGGATGCCGCCGTGCGCCAGGCAAAACACCACATTGCCGAAGGCGCCGATATCATCGACGTCGGCGGCGAAAGCACCCGCCCCGGATCGGAAGAGGTCTCTGTTCAGGACGAGCTCGACCGGGTGATGCCCGTCCTCGACGCGCTGGCGGCGGCGCCCATCGGCAAACCGGTCTCCATCGACACGTATAAAGCGCTGGTCGCTGATCAGGCCATTCAGGCCGGCGCGGCCATGGTCAACGACGTCTGGGGCCTCCAGCGCGACCCCGAGATCGCCGACGTCGTAGCCCAGCATGGCGTCCCCGTTGTCGCCATGCACTGGGACGCCGAGCGCGACCGCGATCTCGACATCATCTCCGAGATGACCCGCTGGCTCACGCGCACCATCGAGATCGCGCTGGGCGCGGGCATCCCGCAAAACAAGATCGTCCTCGACCCCGGATTCGGTTTCGGCAAGACATTCAGAGAAAACTATATCCTCCTGAATCGACTCCACGAATTGCACGCGCTGGGTTTCCCGCTGCTCATCGGAACCTCACGCAAATCCATGCTCGGCAAGCTCCTTGATGTACCGCCCAAAGAGCGCGTTGCCGCCACGGTCGCGACCTCCGTCATCGCCTATCAGCAGGGCGGGCACATTTTCCGTGTGCATGACGTAAGGGAAAACCGTGATGGCTTGCGCGTCGCCCAGGCAACGCTCTATGGTCCGCCTGCCGGTGTGGAGGGCTAAGCGCAAATGACAGATTCTTTCGCGGATCGGGACCGCATCGTTCTCGCCGGACTGGCATTCTACGGCTATCACGGGATTATGCCCGAGGAGAGCAAGCTCGGCCAACGCTTCCGTGTCGATCTCGAGATCGGTTTCGACATGACCGAGGCAGGGCGGACCGACGAGGTCGACGCCACGGTTTCATACGCCGACATCTACGATCTTGTGGAAACGGCCTTTCGCGAAAAGCGTTTCAAGCTCATCGAAGCCCTTGGCTATCACGTGATCGTACGGCTGTTTGGAACCTTCAAGCGGATCGAATGGGTCCGCATCCGCGTCCGCAAGCCCGAAGCGCCGCTGCCCATCGTTGCCGGAGAGGCGGCGATCGAGATCCTCCGTCGACGGAGCGATATCTGATGGCACAAGCCATTCTGGCGCTGGGCGCCAATATCGGAGACCCCACCCGCCAGATCACCGACGCCATCACCGCCATCGCGGCGCACCCAGCCATCAAGCTCGTAAAGGCCTCGACGGTGATCGTTACCCCACCCTGGGGCAAAACCGATCAGAACGACTTCCACAACGCGGCGGTGTCCATAGAAACCAGCCTCACCCCGGAAGCGCTGCTCGAAGCGTGTCTCACCATCGAGGAATCCCTGGGCCGCATCCGCGTCGAAAAATGGGGCCCGCGCCTGATCGATATCGACCTGATCGCCTACAACCACCTCGAGCTCGAAACCGAGACGCTGACGATCCCCCACCCCTATGCCCACGAACGCGATTTCGTCCTCGTCCCGGTCCGCGAGATCGCGCCGGACGTGGCGCAGTGGCTGGTGGAGAGGGGGCAGACTAAGCCTTGAGCCACCTGATCACATTGACCCCGGCATCGAACTCTATCCGCCGCTTCTTCCGCCGCTCGGACGCCTCGTAGTCTTCGCCCCAGTTCGATATCTGGTAGTCCTCATCCACATGCGCGGCAATCCACGCCTCTTCCGGGTCGACGAGCCCCTCATAGAGCGCAATCGCCAGCACACCGGATCCCATGATCCCGGTAACCGACACAAGCGCTGTCGCCGTCAGATGGTCCACCTCGGCAATCGCATTTCGAAGCCGATCGATCGTTTCAGGTGCCTGCTCCTTGTGCAGGATTCCGACAGTCGGCTCGAAGGTGACCGAAAAATACCTGGCAACCCGCACCAGCGCATCGTCCCAAATCTCTTCCTGCCGAGCCACCAGTTCACGCGGGCTATCCGCGCGATAAAAGAGCAGGTCGCTGCCGCAGAATTTGACAACTTCGGCCACAAGCGGATCCCGTGCCGCCTCCCCGCCCTCAATGCCTGAATTGATCAGCCGCACATGCGGCATCAAATCCGGATCAATGAAATCCCCCTGCCCGTGCCACTCGCTCGCCATCCTCTGCGCGAGTTCGAGATGCGGCACCACGACCGGAACCTTGGTCGGCGTCCGCGTCTGCCGCCCGTCGAGCGTAACCGCATAGCCGCCCTCCACTGGAGCGACGCCGACGTCCTTGTAGAACCGCTTGGGTAACTCCCGCCGCAGGTGCTTCTGCGCACGGCCATACCCGTCATCGCGATGTTCAAGTGCGTCTTCGAGAAATTCGCGCATCAGCCAAGCACTTCATCGATTGTTTCATTGAGGTCATCGTAATTCGTAACGATCATATCGGCGCCAGCCTCCTCCAGCGCAACCCGGTGGTGGTAACCCCAAGTCACACCGATCGTTTTCGCCCCCGCCGCACGCCCGAGCCCGATATCGAAGGTCGTATCGCCAATCATCACCGTTCGCCCGGGATGAATGCCCGTTTCCTCGCACGCACGCAGGATCATTCCCGGATGCGGCTTGGACGGATTATGGTCCGGCGTCTGCAGCGTGACGAAATGATCCGTCATCCCGTGCAGCGCTAAAATCCGGCTAACCCCATATAATCCCTTACCTGTCGCGATCCCCAAGAGCGACGCCTCGTGCGCCTTGAGCCGCAAAACAGCCTCCATGGCCCCGGCATAAAGCGGCTCGTGCCGCTCGCCTTCCGCCAGCATCGCCCGGTAATGCCCGCGATACGTCTCCGCCATCGCCGCACCGGTCTCGGCATCGCATTTGGCCAGATTCATCATCGCAACTTCGAGCGATAACCCTATGACGGAATTGCTCATTTCCCGTGTAGGCGCCTCAAGCCCATGCGAGAGGAACGTCGACGCCATATGCTCGGCGATGATCGACCCGGAATCGATCAAAGTCCCATCCATATCGAACATGATGAGCCGTGGTTCACTCATCACGCGTCCTCCGGATCGGCACTCTGCGCATCGTACCGCTCGGCATCGAAGCCCAAGAGATCAAAGGTCTTTTTCATATGCTCGGGCAACGGCGCCGTCACATCGAGCCGCTTGCCGCTGCGTAAGGGAAGCGACAGCCGCCGCGCATGTAGATGCAGCCCCTCCCCCAGATCCTCGGGCCGCTCCCAGTTCCAGTTCTCGAGGTTGAAATAGCGCGGATCGTCGAGGATCGGCGTCCCCAACTCCATCATGTGCACGCGCAACTGGTGCGTCCGCCCGGTCACCGGTTTGAGCGTCACCCAGGAAAACCGGTTCGCTGCGCTATCGGTCACAGAATAATAGCTCGTCGAATGCTGCGCACCTTCGGTCCCGTTCTCAACCACGATCATCTGCTCGCCGTCTCGCGTCGCCTGCTTGGCGAGAAAGCACGAAATCCGCCCCTGCCGCGGCGTCGGCGCCCCCACAACAACCGCCCAATAAATCTTCCGTGCCGACCGCGAGCGAAAAACGCTCCCGAAATGGCTCGCCGCCGCCCGCGTCTTGGCGACCAGCAGGCAGCCGGACGTATCGCGGTCCAGCCGATGGACAAGTCGTGGCGCCTCGCCCTTCTTGTTGGGCAGGCTCCGCAGCATCCCATCGATATGCCGCTTGGTCCCGGACCCGCCCTGCACGGCAAGCCCGTGTGGCTTGTTGAAAACGTAAACCTCATCATCCTCATAAAGGATCAGGCTGCGCAGGAATTCCGCGTCCTTGGGATTGATCTTAGACCCCTTGGGCTTGGGCATGTCGAGATCACCCAGCGGCGGCACGCGCACGATCTGCCCCGCCGAAAGCCGCGTACTGGTCTGCACCCGCCCGCTATCGACCCGCACCTGTCCGCTACGCAAGAGCTTCTGCAGCCGGCCAA
Source organism: Pelagibacterium halotolerans (assembly GCF_044811015.1). GTDB lineage: Bacteria > Pseudomonadota > Alphaproteobacteria > Rhizobiales > Devosiaceae > Pelagibacterium > Pelagibacterium halotolerans_A. The sequence continues at coordinate 267,588 of NZ_CP085243.1, read as the reverse complement.
AGCCGAGCCCCGAAAAATGAACCGAAAACCATCGGTCCAGCCGCATGCCATCTTCGTCGCGCGCCACTTCGCGCAATTGTACGCCGCTCATAGGTATTCCTTTAGTGCCATGCGCGCCTGATGGCGCCCTTCTAGCGCGAAACACACGCCGCGTCACATAAACCGTTCAGGATTTTCCGCTCTCGCGTTTGGTTGCGCGCAGCTTGGAGAAGTAATCCATCCGCTTGCGGATTTCCCGCTCGAACCCCCGCTCGACTGGCTGGTAAAAATTCTGCCGCCCTATCTTTTCGGGGAAATATTCCTGCCCCGAAAAGCCCTCCGGCGTGTCGTGATCGTATATATAGCCCTCGCCATACCCTTGCGACTTCATCATCTTGGTGGGCGCATTCAGAATGGTCATCGGCGGTGTGGGCGAGCCGGTTTGTTTGGCGAGCGCCAGAGCCGTGTTGTACGCGACCTCGATGGCGTTCGATTTCGGCGCCGTTGCGAGATAAACGACCACCTCGGCGAGTGCCAACTCCCCCTCGGGCGAACCGAGCATGTGATAGGCATCCTTGGCCGCGACCGCCAATGGGAGCGCCTGCGGGTCGGCCATGCCGATATCCTCAGATGCCATGCGGATCAACCGCCGCGCCAGATACATCGGATCCTCGCCCGCGTCGATCATGCGCGCGAAATAGTAAAGCGCCGCGTCCGGATCCGATCCCCGCACGGTCTTGTGCAGTGCCGAAATCAGGTTGTAGTGCCCGTCCTGCGATTTGTCGTAAATCGGAGCCCGGCGCTGCACGAGTTTCGTCAGCCCCTCATGGTCGAGAATATCATCGGAGCCCGTTGCGGCATAAATTTCCTCGACCAACCCCAAAAGCGCCCGCCCGTCCCCATCGGCCAGCGACATCAGCGTTTCCCGGGCCGTCTCGTCGACCGGGAGGGGCCGCTCCATCTCGGCCTCCGCCCGTTCGATCAGCGCGAATAGATCGTCGCGGTTGAGGCTCTCGAAACGCAGCACCTGCGCGCGCGACATCAGCGCCGCATTCAATTCGAAGCTCGGGTTCTCCGTCGTCGCGCCAACGAGGACGACCGTCCCATCCTCCATCACGGGCAGAAAGCTGTCCTGCTGCGCCCGGTTGAACCGATGGATTTCGTCGACGAACAACAGCGTACGCTGCCCCGCCCGCCGCGCCGTCCGCGCGGTCTCGAAAACCTTCTTAAGGTCCGCGACTCCGGAAAAAATCGCCGAAATCTGCTCGAACCGATATCCCGCCGCATCGGCGAGGAGCCGTGCGACCGTCGTCTTTCCGGTTCCCGGTGGCCCCCAGAGGATGAGCGAACCCAACCGGCCGGACGCAAGCATCCGGCGCAGGGTGCCGTCCTCGCCCAGGATATGCGTCTGCCCGATCACCTCATCGAGCGATTTGGGCCGCAGCTTGTCGGCAAGTGGACGCTCGCCGTCGATCTCCTCGGGCCGGGACGACGGGATATCATCTGGAAAAAGGTCAGTCATCAGCCACTCACGAAGGAACGGATCACCTGTCCGTCCCGCTGCAATATAATATGCCAGCTTTGCGGGCGCTGGCTGGCCAGGGATTCGAAGATCTCAATATCACGGATTTCGATCCCATTCAGCGCCAACACGATATCATCGGGCCTCAGGCCCAGACGGTGCGCCGGACTGCCCGGCTCGACATCGACGATAACCACGCCCTCCGCCGAAAAGCTCAACCCCATCGACTGCGCCCGGTACGGTGTAAGTTCGACCGCCTTCGTACCCGCAAAGCGCGTATTGCCCGAAATCGTGACCTGCCGCTCCTCGCCCTCTGACGGAGCGTTTAAAGTAATCGGTACGCGCATTTCCTGGCCATCGCGAAATATGGTGAATTCGGCTTCCATCCCAACCGGGTGCGTCGCAACGCGGTAATCCAAACTTTCGGGGTCCTGTACAGGAAATCCATCAATCGCCGTAACAACGTCGCCGGACATAAGGCCTGCTTGGCCCGCCGGGCTTTCCGGCGCGACTTCGGTCACGAGCGCACCGCGCGGCACGTCAATCCCCAGGCTATCGGCAAGTGCGCTGTCGAGCGCCTGCAATTGCGCGCCCAGCCAGGGGCGGACAATTTCGCCCCCGCGCGCCGCCGCGTCCCTGATCACGGCAGCCATATTGGACGGAATCGCGAACCCAATCCCCTGCGAGCCACCAGACCTTGTGAAGATCGCGGTGTTGATGCCCACAAGCCTACCGGTCATATCGACAAGCGCGCCACCGGAATTGCCCGGATTGATCGCTGCATCGGTCTGGATAAAAAATTGATAATCCGTAATGCCCATCCCCGTACGCGCCAGCGCCGAAACGATGCCGCTGGAGACCGACTGGCCGACACCGAACGGATTGCCGATCGCCAAGACGAGATCACCGACCGCTAACGCGTCGGAATTGGCAAACTCAACGATTGGGAACGTCCGGTCGGCATTGCGGACCTTGAGCACAGCGAGGTCGGTCGCCGCATCGGCTAGCACCAGGTCCACCGGATACTCGCGGCCCTCGACAGTCACGACACGAATATCGGTCGCGCCTTCGACCACATGGTTGTTGGTAAGGATCAAGCCGTCTTCGGCAACGATAACCCCCGACCCCAGCGATTGCGAAGCCTGCGGGCGCTGCCGGAAAAACGGAGCCCCTCCGAAAAACCGCTCGAAAAACGGATCGCCGAAGCTCAGACGCTGTTCGGTGACCTTGGTGGCAAAGACGTTGACGACCGCTGGCGCCACGGTCTCAACGACCGGTGCATAGCTCAGCCTAACCTCTGCTTGAGACTGCGGAACCTCGCGCGCGATCTGCGCTTGTGCCGGTGCTACCGAAACAAGAAGCGCGATCAGAAAAACAGCTACGCGGGACATAACCTTGCCTCCATAAAATGAACCTGCAAACCTTTGCATCTGCATCCACGATTTGACGGGATTGGGACATGCACGAGCACAGAATCGTCATCAAGCTCCCCTAATGAAAAATGGTCATTGCGAAGGGGCGCAATGCGCCCTATAAGCCCGCGCTTTCAACTTCTCTCATGAGGGTCCCGTGAATGGACATCGCCGCTCAGCGCGCCTACGCCACTACCGCCGAATTGATCACAGCTGAGGAACCGGATTATCCGGCCTTCCTGTTCTCCGAACGCATTCTGGTCAACACGATCAAAACGTTTCAGTCCAATTTCGACGGCCTCCTGACCTACGCGGTGAAGGCTAATCCTTCCCGCCACATTCTTGAGATCATGCATCGCGAGGGGCTCAAGGCCTTCGACGTCGCCTCGAACCGCGAAATGGCAATGATCGAGGAAACAGCGCCCGGCGCCGCCCTTCACTACAACAACCCGATCAAATCGCGCCGCGAGATTCAGCGCGCCTATGAAGACCACGGCGTGCGCTCCTTCACCATCGACCATGTCGCCCAACTCGACCAGCTCGCCGCGGTGATCCCGCCCAGTGAAGATGTCGAGGTCACCATCCGGTTCAAGGCGGGCAAGGCGCTCAAGTCCTACGACTTCGGCACCAAGTTCGGCGTCATGGAAGAAGGTGCGGTCGCCATCTGCACACTCGCCAAGGCAATGGGATATTCCACCTCGCTGTGTTTCCATGTCGGCAGCCAGTGTGAAGAAGCCTACGCCTATGAACGCCACATCGCCGCCGCCGGCCGAATCGCTCAGCAAGCGGGGATTGAGCTCAAGCGGCTCAATGTCGGCGGAGGCTTCCCGGCCACCTACCCGTCGAGCTCAGCGCCCCCGCTCGAGGTTTACTTCGAAACGATCAAAACCGCTGTGGCAGATACCTTCGGCTCGAGTGTACCCCAGTTGATCGCCGAACCCGGCCGTGGCCTCGTCACGGCCTCAACCTCCCTGCTCCTGCGTGTCAAACACCAGCGCGGCGAGCAATCGGTCTATCTCAACGATGGCGTCTACGGCTCGCTCATGGAGGCTATGATCCTCGAATTCATGCCCCCGCTCAGGGTTTGGCGCGGCGACCGCATCCTCACCGGCGAGAGCTGGACCTTCACCATCTTCGGCCCGACCTGCGACAGCTGGGACATGATGCCCCAGAAATTCGTTCTGCCAGAATCCATCACCGAGGACGATTACATCGAGTTTGGTCTGATGGGCGCCTATACCCAGGCCTCGTTAACCCCGTTCAATGGCTTCGACCGCCGCGATCTCTATCGCGTGGACGACATCCTCGTCTGATCCCCGAACAAAAAAGGCCCGGAGCAATCCGGGCCTTTCCAATAATCTGGATCGAACGTGCAGGCTTACGCCGCTTCGCTCTCCTCGCCGCCCTGCTCGGCGGTCGGGCCCGAATCCTGGCCGCGTGCACTGACGTCGCGGTCTACGAACTCGATCACGGCCATCGGCGCATTGTCGCCGTGGCGGAAGCCAGCTTTGAGGACGCGGGTATAACCGCCGTTGCGGTCCTTGTAGCGCGGACCAAGAACCTCAAAGAGCTTCTTGGCCATCGCTTCGTCACCGATCTGGGCGGCCGCCTGACGGCGCGCATGCAGGTCGCCGCGCTTACCCAGCGTGATGAGCTTTTCAACGATCGGACGCAGATCCTTCGCCTTGGGAAGGGTCGTGACGATCTGTTCGTGCTTGATAAGGGCCGCGGACATGTTCTTGAACATCGCCTTGCGATGCGAAGAGGTCCGGTTCAGTTTGCGGCCGGATTTACCGTGACGCATGGTACTCTCCTAGTATCTGATCCGAGCGGAAGATCAGTAATGATCTTCGTAACGCTTGGCGAGGTCTTCAATGTTTTCAGGCGGCCAGTTGGCGACATCCATCCCGAGATGGAGCCCCATCTGGGCCAAGACTTCCTTGATCTCATTCAACGACTTGCGCCCGAAGTTCGGCGTGCGAAGCATCTCCGCTTCCGTCTTCTGAATGAGATCGCCGATGTACACGATATTGTCGTTCTTGAGGCAGTTGGCCGAACGCACCGAAAGCTCGAGTTCGTCCACCTTCTTGAGCAGCGCCGGGTTGAAGGCAAGCTCGGGGGTGGATTCTTCGGTCTTCTCTTTGGTTGGCTCTTCGAAATTGACGAAGACCGAAAGCTGGTCCTGAACGATGCGGGCTGCAAAAGCGAGCGCATCTTCCGGGGTCACCGAACCGTTGGTCTCGATCTGAACGGTTAGCTTGTCGAAGTCGAGATTCTGGCCCTCGCGGGTCTTTTCGACCTTGTAGCTGACGCGCTTGACCGGAGAAAACAGCGCATCGACTGCGATATAGCCAATCGGCGCATCTTCGGGGCGATTGCGGTCGGCAGGTACATAACCCTTGCCGGTATTGACCGTGAATTCGATATTGATCTCGGCACCGTCATCGAGATGGCAAATAACCAGCTCGGGATTCAGGATTTCAATATCGCCGGTCGTCTTGATATCGCCGGCGGTCACGGCGCCGGGGCCCTGCTTGGAAAGCGTCAGACGCTTCGGACCCTCATCAGCCATCTTGACGGCAATTTCCTTGACGTTGAGGACAAGGTCCGTCACGTCTTCACGCACGCCCGGGATCGACGAGAATTCGTGCAGCACACCGTCGATCTGGATCGCGGTGATCGCCGCGCCCTGCAGCGAAGACAGCAGAACGCGGCGCAGCGTATTGCCCAGGGTCAAGCCATAGCCGCGTTCAAGCGGCTCGGCGACCACGGAAGCTACGCGCGCGGCATCGCTGCCCGGAATAACGTCCAGCTTGGTCGGCTTGATGAGTTCTTGCCAGTTTTTCTGGATCATCACGTTGAACATCCTTTCAAAAGTGCGGCCCTGCCCCGGCCGCCATGCCGCAAACCGAAACGAACCCCCGCTTCTTCAAAAGCGAGGGCCCGGTCACATCAGACGCGACGCCGCTTGCGCGGCCGGCATCCGTTGTGAGGGATGGATGTAACGTCCCGGATCGAAGTGACGGTAAAACCAGCGGCCTGAAGAGCACGCAGAGCGGACTCACGCCCTGAACCCGGCCCACGAACCTCGACTTCGAGGGTCTTCATGCCGTGTTCCTGCGCCTTGCGGGCAGCGTCTTCGGCAGCCATCTGGGCGGCATAAGGGGTCGACTTACGCGAACCCTTGAAGCCCATCGTACCCGCAGACGACCAGGAAATCGTATTTCCCTGAACGTCGGTGATGGTAACCATCGTGTTGTTGAACGAGGCGTTTACATGTGCAACGCCAGCACTGATATTCTTGCGCTCGCGACGGCGAACGCGGGTGGTGTCAGTTCTTGCCATTTACTTCCTCTATTCGATCTCAACGCTGCCCTGACCGGCTTCCGGTACGGGCAGCTCCACCGAAGACTCCGGGGGTCCGGAGGCTTATTTCTTCTTGCCGGCGATCGGCTTGGCCGGACCCTTGCGGGTACGGGCATTCGTGTGGGTACGCTGACCGCGCACCGGCAGACCGCGGCGATGCCGCAATCCGCGATAATTGCCAAGATCCATCAAACGCTTGATGTTCATGGCCGTGTTCCGCCGCAAATCACCCTCGACCACATAATCGCGGTCAATGGTTTCACGGATCTGGATTACTTCGGCGTCAGTCAGATCATTGACGCGGCGTTCCGCCGGAATGCTGACTTTTTCGCAGATTTCAGAGGCCATCTTTGGCCCAATCCCGTGAATGTACTGAAGCGCGATAACAACGCGCTTGTTCGTCGGGATATTGACGCCAGCAATACGAGCCACGCCGGATCTCCTAATCTAACCTGAGGGCTTACCGCCCCACTTCGTTCAACAACAAGGGACCGGCATCCGATCCCCCTCACCAGTGGAAGGAACCGAATCCAGCCCTCGAGAATTCCTGAGACTGGGCGCGGTTCTAAGGGCTCGACGGAAGAAAGTCAACTCCGAGTCAAGCCCCAATTCAACTATTCGATCGCCGCCTTTATCGAGGCGGTCACTTCATCGATCGGCTTCATGCCGTCGACCGAGCGCAACAGGCCCTGTTTGGCATAAAAGCTGACCAGCGGCGCGGTTTGTTCGTTGTAAACCACGAGCCGCTTGCGCAACACGTCCTCATTGTCATCCGCCCGCGCACCGCCGGTTTCCCTGGCCCGGTTGATAATGCGCTCGATCAGAATCTCGGGATCGGCCTTGATCTCAACGACGGCATCAAGCTTTAGGCCTTTGGCATCGAGCATATCGTCCAGCGACTCTGCTTGCGCGATGGTGCGCGGAAAGCCGTCGAGAATGAAGCCATTCGCGCAATCCGGTTCGTCCATGCGCTCAGAAATGATACCCGATACGATCGTGTCGGACACAAGGTCACCCCGGTCCACAATCGCCTTAGCCTCAAGTCCCAGAGGCGTTTCGGCCTTGATCGCCGCCCGCAGCATGTCGCCCGTTGAAAGCTGCGGAATGTCATATGTTTCGACGAGGATCTGCGCCTGCGTCCCCTTCCCCGCACCCGGGGGCCCCAACAGTACAAGCCTCATCTACGACGTCCTCCCAAGCGAGATTTCTTGATCATACCTTCGTACTGCTGCGCAATGAGGTGGCTCTGGATCTGGCTGACCGTATCGAGCGTCACCGTCACCATGATGAGCAGCGAAGTGCCCCCGAGGAACGCGGAAATATTGAGCTGGCTCAGGAAAATTTCCGGAAGAAGGGCAACGAAAGTGAGATAGAGCGCGCCGACGACCGTGATGCGTGTCAGCACATAGTCGATATGCTGCGCCGTCCGCTCACCGGGCCGGATGCCGGGAATGAACCCGCCAGACCGCTTGAGGTTATCGGCGGTCTCGGTCGGGTTGAAGACGATCGAGGTATAAAAGAACGAGAAGAAGATGATCATCGCGGCGAACAGCCCGAGATAGAGCGGCTGGCCGCGCCCGAGCACCGCCGAGATCACCTGCAGCCACTGCGGCGCGTCGGCCTGCGCGGTAAATGTCGCGATCGTCGCGGGCAGAAGAAGCAGCGAGGACGAGAAGATCACCGGAATGACACCAGCCGTATTGAGCTTCAGCGGCAGGTGCGAAGTGTCGCCCTGATACATCTTGTTGCCCACCTGACGCTTCGGATACTGGATCAGAAGCCGCCGCTGGGCGCGTTCGAAAAAGACGATGATGGCAATCACCGCGATCCCGGCGAGAAGAATGCCGACAACCGCGATAGTCGGCAGCGCACCGGTCCGGCTCAATTCGAGCGTCTGTGCGATGGTGGTCGGCAGGGACGCAACAATACCGGCGAAAATGATCAGCGAAATGCCGTTACCGACGCCGCGCGAAGTCACCTGCTCGCCAAGCCACATAAGGAACATGGTGCCGCCCACGAGCGTGATGATCGTCGAAATGCGGAAGAACCAGCCTGGATCCGCAACCACGCCCTCGCTCGCCTCAAGCCCAATGGCAATGCCGTAGGCCTGAACGGCGCAGAAGACGACAGTGAGATACCGCGTGTATTGGTTGAGCTTGCGACGCCCGCTCTCGCCTTCCTTCTTGAGCTGTTCGAGTTTGGGCGATGCCGTCGAGAGCACCTGCACCACGATCGAGGCCGTAATATAGGGAATGAGGTTCAGCGCAAAGATGGCCAGCCGCTCCACGGCGCCACCGGCGAACATGTTGAACAAGCCAAAAATGCCGCCCTGAGCCTGTTGGAAGGTGGCGGCGAACGCATCGGGGTCGATGCCGGGGATCGGGATATAGGTGCCGAGGCGGTAAACGAGCAGAGCGCCCAGGGTGAAAAGGATTCGCTTTTGCAGGTCCTTGGCTTTCGAGAACGTCGAAAAGCTCATATTGCGGGCCAGTTGCTCGGCTGCAGACGCCATGACGGCTCCCCTACTCCAAAAAAGAGCAAATCAAAGGGCCATGATCGGCCCCAAAGAAAAGACAATGCTCTGATATAGTCAGAGCGCGCCCCCGTGCAATCCCATTGAAACGGGAATCTCGAGAGCGCGCTCCTTGGTCGCTACGAATTATTCGCCCTGGGCGGCCTTGCCGACCACCTCGACCTTGCCGCCGGCGGCTTCGATCGCGGCGATGGCGCCGGCCGATGCGTGCGCGACTTTAAAGGTCACCTTCTTGGCGGAGAATTCGGTGTTTCCGTTGATCAACCGCACGCCATCCTTGGCGCGACGGATCACACCGGCCTTAACCAGCGCTTCGGCATCCACGACACCCTTGGCGTCGAGCTTGCCGCTGTCGATATAGGCCTGGATCCGGTCAAGACGCACAGCATTCCACTTCTTGGCGAACGCGTTGTTGAAGCCGCGCTTGGGCATCCGCATATGGAGCGGCATTTGCCCGCCTTCGAAGCCGTTGATCGCAACGCCCGAACGGGACTTCTGCCCCTTGACGCCACGGCCGCCGGTTTTGCCGAGGCCCGAACCGATACCACGGCCAACGCGGACACGCGCCTTGTTTGCACCGGGCTTATCGGCAATCTCGTTGAGTTTCATGATTGCAAATCCCTCTTACTGCTCGTCCACGACGCGGACGAGGTGGGCAACTTTCGCGATCATGCCACGGACCGAAGGAGTATCTTCGAGTTCCCGGCGGCGATGCATCTTGTTGAGCCCCAACCCCACAAGCGTCGCGCGCTGATCTTCCTTGCGGCGGATCGGGCTGCCGATCTGCTCGACGATGAGCGTCTTCTTAGCCATTGTTCTTCTCCGTCCTCACGCCAGCTTAGGCTTCGACGGCAGCTTCGCCGCGGCGAGCCTGCAGTTCGGAAACCTTGAGACCCCGGCGCGCAGCGACCGAGCGCGGGCTGTCGACATTCTTGAGCGCTTCGAAAGTCGCCCGCACCATGTTGTAAGGATTCTGCGAACCCTGCGACTTGGCGACGATGTCGTTGATGCCCAACGTTTCGAAAACGGCGCGCATCGGACCACCGGCAATGATACCGGTACCGGCCGGAGCCGCACGCAGGATCACCTTACCCGCGCCGTGACGGCCGGTAACGTCGTGATGCAGCGTACGGGCTTCACGTAGCGGCACGCGGATCATCTGACGCTTGGCCTGTTCGGTCGCTTTGCGGATGGCTTCAGGCACTTCACGCGCCTTGCCGTGACCGAAACCGACGCGGCCCTTCTGATCGCCAACGACCACGAGCGCGGCAAAACCGAACCGCCGGCCGCCCTTCACCACTTTGGCGACGCGATTGATATGCACCAGGCGATCTACAAACTCGCTGTCGCGCTCTTGAATGTCTCTCATCGTCTCAACCAGCTCTTATGTTTTGCGTTCAAGTTGGCTTCTTAGAAGCGCAACCCGCCCTCGCGGGCGGCATCGGCCAGAGCTTTCACCCGGCCATGGAAAATATAGCCGCCGCGGTCGAAAACGACTTCGCCCACACCGGCCTTGGTGGCGCGCTCGGCCAAGACCTTGCCGACCTGAGCGGCAGCGGCCTGGTTGGCGCCATTATCGATCTTGAGATCCTTCTCGAGCGAAGAGGCGGACGCCAGCGTGCGCCCGGCCGCATCGTCGATGATCTGCGCGTAAATGTTCTTCTCCGACCGGAAGACCGAAAGACGCGGACGGCCATTGGCACGCGCCTTGATGGCCTTGCGGACCCGCGCCTTGCGGCGGTCGACACCCGAAATCTTAGCCATTGTGACCAATCCTTACTTCTTCTTGCCTTCCTTGCGGTAAATGTGCTCGTCCTCATAACGAACACCCTTACCCTTATAGGGCTCCGGTGGCCGGAACTCGCGGATATTGGCCGCGACCTGGCCGACCTGCTGTTTGTCGATGCCCGAAACAACGATTTCCGTCTGGGTCGGCGCAGCAAGCTGAATGCCATCGGGCGCCTTGAAGATCACTTCATGGGAAAACCCGAGTGAGAGCTTGAGATCCGAACCCTGCATCTGAGCACGATAACCCACGCCATTGATCACGAGCTTGCGCTCGAAGCCCTTGGACACGCCATCGACGATGTTTTGCACCATAGTGCGCGACATCCCCCAGGCCGACCGGGCCTCGCGGCTATCGTCATAGGGCGTCACCACAACGCCGTCATCGGACATTTCGGGCTTGACCCAATCGATGAGCTCGACGCTCAGCTCGCCCTTCGGGCCCTTGGCGCTGACCGTCTGGCCATCCACCGTGACCGTCACGCCGCTGACCGGAGCAATCGGCTTTTTGCCAATACGCGACATTTTCTTCGCCTTTTCGTCTTCTCTTTGCTGTGTGGTGCCGCCCTGCCGTCTTTAGAAGACGCGGCAGAGCACCTCACCGCCAACATTTTCAGCCCGCGCTTGATGATCGGCCAGCACGCCCTTGGGAGTGCTGAGGATCGAAACACCCAGACCATTGCCGACAACGGGAATATTCTTGACGGATGCGTAAACCCGGCGACCGGGTTTGGACACCCTCTGCAGCTCACGGATGACCGGCTGGTTTTCCGAGTACTTCAGCTCGATGCTGAACTCAGGCAAACCGTTAGCGCTGGTCTCTTCGGTATAGCCGCGAATGAAGCCCTCGGACTTGAGGACGTCCAGGACGTGGGCCCGCAGCTTGGAAGCCGGAGTGCGCACAACGTCGCGACGGCGCATCTGCGCATTGCGGATGCGGGTCAGCATATCGCCAAGCGGATCGATAAGTGTCATGTTCTTTCTTCCTTACCAGCTCGACTTGACCAGGCCGGGGATCTTACCCATGTTCCCGAGCTCACGCAGCGCAACGCGGCTGAGCTTGAGCTTGCGGTAATACCCACGCGGACGGCCCGATACTTCGCAGCGGTTGCGCACTCGCACGGGCGACGCGTTGCGCGGCAGTTCGGCGAGCTTGAGCTGCGCAGCAAAACGCTCTTCGAACGACAGCGTCTCGTCCTTGGCCTTGGCCTTCAAAGCCGCACGCTTGTTGGCGTACTGCTTGGCGAGCTTGGCGCGGCGCTTGTTCTTCTCGACGGCGCTTACTTTAGCCATTTAAGTCTCTCTTTCGTCTCTCTTCCCTGCCCCGGACTACTGCCGGAACGGGAAATTGAAAGCCCTGAGAAGCGCACGCGCTTCGTCGTCGGTCTTCGCCGTGGTTGTGATGATCACATCCATGCCCCAGACCTGCTCGATCTGGTCGTAGTTGATCTCGGGGAACACGATATGTTCCTTGATACCCATGGCGTAGTTGCCGCGGCCATCGAAGCTCTTGGGGTTAAGCCCGCGAAAGTCGCGGACACGCGGCAGCGCCACGTTCACCAGGCGGTCGATGAATTCGTACATCTGCGCGCGACGCAGCGTGACCTTGACACCCAGCGGCATGCCTTCACGGACCTTGAAGCCGGCAATCGACTTGCGGGCATAGGTGATAACAGGCTTCTGCCCGGCAATCTTCTCAAGGTCGGCCAGCGCAGCCTTCACCTTCTTGCTGTCGCCGACAGCCTCGCCGACACCCATGTTGAGAACGACCTTCTCAAGCTTGGGCACCTGCATGGGATTCGTATAGTTGAAGGTCTCGGTGAGACCGGCGCGCACCACATCTTCATAATGTGTGCGCAAGCGCGGAATGTAAGTCTCAGCCATCGATCACTTCTCCAGAACGCTTAGCGACGCGCTTCTTGACGCCGTCTTCGATCTTGAAACCGACGCGAGTCGGCTTGTTTTCCTTGGCGTCCAAAAGAGCAATATTGCTCAGATGGATCGGTGCTTCCTTGGTGATGATCCCGGCATCCTGGGTCTGCGTCTGACGCTGGTGGCGTTTGACGAGATTGATGCCCGAAACGACCGCCCGGGTCTTGGACGGGATGACCTGCAGCACTTCGCCGGTCTTGCCCTTGTCCTTGCCGGTCAACACGATGACCTTGTCACCCTTTTTGATCTTGGCAGCCATTACAGCACCTCCGGGGCGAGCGAGATGATCTTCATGTGGTTCTTGGCGCGCAACTCACGCGGAACCGGGCCGAAGATACGGGTCCCGACGGGTTCCTTGTTGTTGTTGATGATCACCGCAGCATTACGGTCGAAACGGATCACGGTGCCATCGGGGCGGCGGATATCGGACGCGGTGCGAACCACCACGGCCTTCATCACCTGGCCCTTCTTGACGCGGCCGCGCGGGATTGCGTCCTTGACCGACACCACGATGATGTCGCCAACCGACGCATACTTGCGATGCGAACCGCCCAGCACCTTGATGCACATAACACGACGGGCGCCGGAATTATCGGCGACGTCGAGATTTGTTTGCATCTGAATCATGACTGGTTGCCTTCTTCTATCTTAGGGTCCACCGTCATGCCGGCCCGACCCAGACGTCTTGATTGTGCGTGGCGCTAAGCGGTCGTTACGACTGTCCAGCGCTTGGTCTTGGAGATCGGGGCGCATTCCTGGATCTGCACCACATCCCCGATCTTGGCCGAACCGGCCTCGTCATGGGCGTGATATTTCTTGGAACGGCGCACCGTCTTTTTCAGAATCGGGTGGGTGAAGCGCCGCTCGACGCTGACCACAACCGTCTTCTCTGTTTTGTCGGAGACCACAGTCCCCTGCAGAATACGCTTGGGCATCTAAGTCTCCTTACTTCGCTTCCACGCGCTTTTCGCGCAGCACGGTCTGAACACGCGCGATGTCGCGGCGGACCTTGCGCACCTGCGCGGTGTTCTCCAGCTGCTGCGTAGCGCGCTGGAAACGCAGATTGAACTGCTCTTTTTTAAGGTTGACGAGCTCGTCGTTGAGTTCGTCGACCGTCTTGGCCCTAACGTCGCTCGGCTTCATCGCTTCACTCGTCCTTAGTCTGCAATACGGGAAACGAACCGCGTCTTGATCGGCAGCTTCATGGCCGCTAGACGCAGCGCTTCGCGCGCAACTTCTTCACTTACGCCGTCGATCTCGAACATGATCCGGCCGGGCTTGACACGGGCGGCCCAATATTCAGGCGCACCCTTGCCCTTACCCATACGAACTTCAGTCGGCTTGGACGACACAGGCACATCCGGAAAAACCCGGATCCACACACGGCCGGCACGCTTCATATAGCGAGTCATGGCGCGGCGTGCGGCCTCGATCTGGCGGGCGGTTATACGCTCAGGTTCCTGAGCCTTCAAGCCATATTCGCCAAAATTGAGGTTCGTACCGCCCTTGGCAACGCCGTGGATCCGGCCCTTGTGGGCCTTGCGGAACTTTGTACGTTTCGGTTGCAGCATTTTGCCTAATTCCTATCAGCTTGCAGCCGGAGCGCGACGGCCCTGCCCGCCGGCGTCACCGCCTTCGGTTGCGCGGCGCTCATGGGCCATCGGATCATGCTCCATGATCTCGCCCTTGAAGATCCACACCTTGATCCCGATGATGCCGTAGGTGGTTGCGGCCTCCGCAACGCCGTAATCGATATCGGCGCGCAGCGTGTGCAACGAAACACGGCCCTCGCGGTACCATTCGGTCCGCGCGATGTCCGCGCCGCCAAGACGGCCGGCAACGTTCACCCGGATACCCTGGGCGCCCATCCGCATCGCGGTCTGCACCGCGCGCTTCATAGCCCGGCGGAACGCCACGCGGCGTTCGAGCTGCTGGGCGATGCCCTGGGCAACCAGCGTCGCATCGGTTTCCGGCTTACGCACTTCAACGATGTTGATGTGCACTTCGCTGTCGGTGAACTTCTTCACCTTGTTGCGGATCTTCTCGATATCCGCCCCCTTCTTGCCGATCACGATCCCCGGGCGGGCCGAATGGATCGAAATCCGGCACTTGCGGTGCGGGCGCTCGATGACGATCTTGGAAACCGCGGCCTGCTTGAGCTCTTTTTCGAGCATTTCGCGGATCTTGAGGTCCTCCTGAAGGAGCGAGCCGTACTCGCCCTTATTGGCGAACCAACGCGAATCCCAGGTCCGGTTGATACCGAGCCTAAGCCCGATCGGATTGACTTTCTGGCCCATTAGACGGCCTCCTCGACTTCACGGACGACAATGGTCAGGTGCGAGAACGGCTTTTGGATCCGCGCGCCCCGGCCACGTGCACGGGCATGGAAACGCTTCATCACCAGAGCCTTGCCCACGAAAGCTTCCGAGACGACCAGCGCGTCAGTGTCGAGACCATGATTGTTCTCGGCATTCGCAATCGCGCTCTCGAGCGTCTTCTTGACCGGTCCGGCAATCCGCTTGTGCGAGAACTGCAGGTCGGCAAGAGCTTTCTCGACCTTCTTGCCACGGATCAGTGCGGCAACCAGGTTCAGCTTCTGGGGGCTGGTCCGCACCATGCGCAGGACGGCTCTCGCCTCATTGTCCTTGAGCACGCGCTCACGCTTAAGCTTGCCCATTGTTACTTCCTCTTCGCCTTCTTGTCGGCCGCGTGCCCGTAATAGGTGCGCGTGGGCGAAAACTCACCGAACTTGTGGCCGATCATGTCCTCGGTGACGTTGACCGGGACATGCTTCTGACCGTTATAGACGCCGAAGGTCAGCCCGACGAACTGCGGCAGGATCGTGGAGCGGCGGCTCCAGATCTTGATGACCTCATTGCGGCCGGACTCGCGAACCTTATCGGCCTTCTTCAAGAGGTAACCGTCAACAAACGGCCCTTTCCAGACGGAACGTGCCATGGCTCTTACTTGCCCTTCCTATTGTGGCGCGAGCGAACGATGAACTTGTCCGTCGCCTTATTGGTACGGGTGCGCTTGCCCTTGGTCGGCTTGCCCCAGGGCGTGACCGGGTTACGGCCACCCGAGGTACGGCCTTCACCACCACCGTGCGGGTGATCGACCGGGTTCATCGCGACACCGCGAACGTTCGGACGCTTGCCCAACCAACGGCTGCGGCCAGCTTTTCCGAGGCTCGTGTTCGAGTGGTCGGGGTTCGACACCGAACCGACCGTCGCCAGGCACGAACCGTGCACAAGACGCTGCTCACCGGAGTTGAGCCGCAGGATCGCCCAACCGGCGTCACGGCCCACATACTGTGCGTAAGCACCGGCGGAACGCGCGATCTGACCACCCTTCTTGGGCTTCAGTTCGATGTTGTGCACGATGGTGCCAACCGGCATCCGCTCGAGCGGCATCGTGTTACCCGGCTTGACGTCGACCGACGAAAGCGAGGAGACAACCTTGTCGCCGGCAGCAAGACGCTGCGGAGCTAGAATGTAGGCCTGCTCGCCATCGTCATAGTTGATCAGGGCGATGAACGCCGTCCGGTTCGGATCGTACTCGAGCCGCTCGACAGTGCCCACAACGTCGAATTTGGTGCGCTTGAAATCGACCAGGCGATAGCGGCGCTTATGCCCACCACCACGGTGGAACGAGGTCACCCGGCCATTGTTGTTACGGCCGCCCGACTTCGTCAGGCCCTCGGTCAGCTTTTTGACCGGTGCGCCGCTCCAAAGCTCGCTGCGGTTGACACCGACAAGCTGACGGCGGCCCGGCGAGGTCGGATTGTAGTTCTTAAGAGCCATTTCTCTCTTCCTTCGCCTTCTTACAGACCGGTCGAAATATCGATGGTCTGGCCGTCAACGAGGGTCACAACGGCCTTCTTGACGTCCTTGCGCTTGCCGGAGAACCCGCGGAACCGCTTGGTCTTGCCCTTGCGCACATTGGTGTTGACCGCCTTGACCTTCACCTCGAACAGCGCCTCGACGGCGGCCTTGATCTCGGGCTTGGTGGCATCGATCGCCACGTCGAACACGACCTGGCTGTTTTCCGAAGCCAGCGTCGACTTTTCGGTGACGACCGGGTTGCGGATGATGTCGTAGTGTTTGACAGCGCTCATTGGAACCGGCCCTCCAGCGCAGCGAGTGCGTCCTTGGTCAGGACCAGCTTTTCGCGACGCAGAATGTCGTAAACATTGATACCCTGAGCCGGCAGCACATCGATCTGGGGAATGTTCCGCGCAGCAAGCGCGAAGTTCGTGTCCAGCTCGGCGCCGCCGATGATCAGCGCGTTCGAAAGCCCCAGCTTGCCGAAAACCTCGCGCAGCGCGCCGGTCTTGGGTGCATCGGCAACGGCCTTGTCGAGAATGACAAGTTCGCCGGCCTTGGCCTTGGCGGAAAGTGCATGCTTCAACGCAAGCGCGCGAACCTTCTTGGGCAGCTCAATCGCATGGCTGCGTGGGGTAGGACCGAAGGCCCGGCCGCCGCCACGGAAGATGTTGGTGCGGCGCGAACCATGACGGGCGCCGCCCGAACCTTTCTGACGTACGAATTTCTTGCCCGTCATCGAAACGTCGGCGCGGTTCTTGACCGCATGCGTGCCGGCCATCTTCTTGAGCTGCTGGTAACGCACCATGCGCTGAATGATATCCGCGCGCGGCTCGAGGCCGAATACGGCGTCATCGAGCGTCACCTTGCCGGCCGACTTACCCTCGAGGGTTGTGACCTGGAGTTCCATTATGCACTCTCCCCATTCGCGGCGGCAGCAACCTTGAACGAACCGGGGCGCACAACGCCTTCCGGTGCGGGCTTCTTGACGGCGTCGCGGATCTGGATCCAGCCGCCCTTGGCGCCCGGAACCGAACCCTGAACCATGATCAGGCCGCGCTCGACGTCGGTCTTAACGACTTTGACGTTCTGCGTGGTGACACGGGCATCGCCCATGTGGCCAGCCATCTTCTTGCCCTTGAACACCTTGCCGGGGTCCTGGCTGTTACCGGTCGAACCGTGCGAGCGGTGCGAAATCGACACACCGTGCGATGCCCGCAGACCACCGAAATTGTGCCGCTTCATCGCACCGGCAAAGCCCTTACCGATCGAGGTTCCGGTCACGTCGACAAGCTGGCCTTCAGCGAAGTGGTCGGCGAGCAGTTCTGCGCCGACCTCGATGAGGTTGTCTTCGCTCACGCGGAACTCAACGACCTTGCGCTTGGGTTCGACCTTCGCAGCGGCGAACTGGCCGCGCTGAGCCTTGTTGACATTCTTGACCTTGACCGAGCCGGCGCCAAGCTGCAGCGCGACATAGCCGTCTTTTTCCTGCGTCCGCTGGCCCACCACCTGGCAGCCTTGCAGCGCCAGAACCGTGACGGGGACATGCGCGCCGTCATCGGTGAAGATGCGGGTCATTCCCAGCTTCTGTGCGATCACTCCAGAACGCATCGGTTGTTACCTTTTCTCTTAGGCGCATTCCCGGGTCATTGTTTTGTCCAAGAGGACCCGAATTAAGCGGAATACGCGAAAACCTTACTCTGATCTTTAGAGCTTGATCTCGACGTCCACACCGGCCGCCAGATCGAGCTTCATCAGGGCGTCCACCGTCTGGGGGGTCGGATCCACGATGTCCAGAAGACGCTTGTGAGTCCGGATTTCGAACTGCTCGCGGCTCTTCTTGTCGACGTGGGGCGACCGGTTGACGGTGTACTTGTCAATTCGCGTCGGCAGCGGGATCGGGCCACGGACCTGGGCACCGGTGCGCTTTGCCGTGTTGACGATCTCGCGCGTCGAGTTGTCCAGAACCCGGTGGTCGAACGCCTTGAGCCGAATGCGAATGTTCTGACCGTTCATTTTGTTCTATCCCGAAAAAAGGAGCGCGGTGCACGTGAATTTAAAAAGTGCACCGCACTCGCTATTGGCTTGAACTTACTCGACAATCTTGGAGACGACGCCAGCACCGACGGTACGGCCGCCTTCGCGGATGGCGAAGCGGAGCTTTTCTTCCATCGCGATCGGAACGATCAGCTCCACGTTCATCTCCACATTGTCGCCCGGCATCACCATCTCGACGCCTTCCTTCAGCGTCACGACACCCGTCACGTCCGTCGTCCGGAAGTAGAACTGCGGACGGTAGTTCGTGAAGAACGGCGTATGACGACCGCCCTCGTCCTTGGTCAGGATGTACGCTTCGGCAACGAACTTGGTGTGCGGGGTCACAGAACCGGGCTTGCACAGAACCTGCCCACGCTCAACCTGGCTGCGGTCGATGCCCCGGATCAGCGCACCGATGTTGTCGCCCGCCTCACCCGAATCCAGGAGCTTGCGGAACATCTCGACGCCCGTCACCGTCGTCTTCTGCGTCGGCTTGATGCCGACAATCTCGACTTCCTCGCCGACCTTGATCACACCGCGCTCAACGCGACCCGTCACAACCGTGCCACGGCCCGAGATCGAGAACACGTCCTCGACCGGCATCAGGAACGGCTGGTCCTTCGGACGCTCAGGCTGCGGGATGTAGTCGTCCACGTTCCGCATCAATTCCAGGATCGCGTCGTGACCGATCTCAGGCGTCTTGTCCTCAAGCGCCGCAAGCGCCGAACCCTTCACGATCGGAATGTCGTCGCCGGGGAATTCGTACGAGGAAAGAAGCTCGCGCACTTCAAGCTCAACCAGCTCCAAAAGCTCCTCGTCGTCAACCTGGTCGACCTTGTTCAGGAACACAACAAGCGCAGGAACGCCAACCTGGCGCGCCAGAAGAATGTGCTCGCGCGTCTGCGGCATCGGCCCATCGGCCGCCGAAACCACAAGAATCGCCCCGTCCATCTGCGCCGCGCCCGTGATCATGTTCTTCACATAGTCCGCGTGCCCCGGGCAGTCCACGTGCGCATAGTGACGGTTCGCCGTCTCATACTCAACGTGCGCCGTCGAGATCGTGATCCCGCGCGCCTTCTCTTCAGGCGCCTTGTCGATCTGGTCATACGCCGAGAACGTCGCGCCCCCCGTCTCCGCCAGAACCTTCGTGATCGCAGCCGTCAACGTCGTCTTGCCATGGTCAACGTGACCAATCGTGCCAATGTTGCAGTGCGGCTTGCTACGAGAAAACTTTTCCTTGCCCATCGCATATCTCCGTATTCAGTCAGCTCAGCGGCTGCTGGTATTTCCGTGTTTCAAACTCAGGCGTATTTGGCCTGGACTTCGTCAGCAACCGCCTGCGGCACCTGCTCATAGTGGTCGAAGAACATGGTGTACTGTGCGCGGCCCTGGCTCATCGAGCGCAGAGCATTTACATAGCCGAACATGTTCGCGAGCGGCACATAAGCATTGACGACCTGAACAATACCCCGGGCTTCGGTGCCCTGGATCTGCCCGCGGCGGGAATTGAGGTCGCCAATCACGTCGCCCATATACTCTTCGGGAGTCGTGACTTCGACCTTCATCATCGGCTCGAGCAGCTTCGCACCGGCCTTCTGCAAGCCTTCCCGGAAGGCCGCACGCCCGGCAATCTCGAACGCCAGAACCGACGAGTCGACGTCGTGGTAAGCACCATCAATGAGGGTCGCCTTAACGTCCACGATCGGGAACCCGGCGAGAATACCGGCGCCCATGACGGATTCGAGACCCTTCTGAACACCCGGGATATATTCCTTCGGGACCGCACCACCGACAATCTTGCTTTCGAAGGTGAATCCGGCGCCCGCCTCGTTCGGCTCGATGACGAGCTTGACGCGCGCAAACTGACCCGAGCCACCAGACTGTTTCTTGTGGGTGTAGTCGATTTCGGCCTGCTTGGTGATGGTCTCACGATAAGCCACTTGCGGCTGACCGATATTGGCCTCGACCTTGAATTCGCGCTTCATGCGGTCGACGATGATGTCGAGATGCAGTTCACCCATACCCGAAATAATGGTCTGACCGCTTTCCTCGTCCGACTTCACGCGGAAGGACGGATCCTCGGCAGCGAGCCGCTGCAAAGCCAGACCCATCTTTTCCTGGTCGGCCTTGGATTTCGGCTCGACAGCAATGTCGATGACCGGCTCGGGGAAAATCATACGCTCGAGGATCACCGGCGAGGATGGAACGCAAAGCGTGTCACCGGTCGTCGTGTCCTTGAGACCGACAATCGCCACGATGTCGCCGGCATAAGCCTCGGTGATCTGCTCGCGGGAGTTGGAGTGCATCTGGAACATACGGCCGACACGCTCACGCTTGTCCTTCACCGTGTTCTGCAACTGCGCACCGGCTTCCAGCACGCCCGAATAGATACGGCAGAAGGTTAGAGAACCCATATGCGGGTCGTTGGCGATCTTGAACGCCAGCATCGAGAGCGGCTCGCCATCATCGGCATGACGCTCGATGGGCTCTTCGGTCTTGGCATCGATACCCTTGATGGCCTCAATGTCGTTGGGCGCAGGCAGGAAGTCGACGACAGCGTCGAGAAGTGGCTGCACCCCCTTGTTCTTAAAGGCCGAACCGCAAAGAACGCCAAAGAAGTCGTTACGGATGATACCTTTGCGCAGCAGCTTCCGGATCGTGTCATTATCCGGCATCTCGCCTTCAAGATAGGCTTCCATCGCAGCTTCGTCGACTTCGACGGCAGCTTCGATCATTTGCTCACGGTATTCTTCAGCCTTGGCTTTGAGGTCATCGGGAATGTCCACAACATCCCAGGACGCACCAAGCTGCTCGCCGTTCCAGATATAGGCCTTCATCTCGATGAGATCGACGACGCCGGCAAAATCGCTCTCTGCGCCGATCGGCAATTGCAGAACGACCGCCTTGGCTCCCAGACGGGTTCCGACCATTTCCACCGAGCGGTAGAAGTCGGCGCCGATCTTGTCCATCTTGTTGACAAAGATCAGACGCGGAACGTTGTACTTGTCGGCCTGGCGCCAGACGGTTTCCGTCTGGGGCTCCACGCCGGCATTGGCATCGAGCAGAGCGACCGCACCGTCGAGCACGCGCAGCGAACGCTCGACTTCGATGGTGAAGTCCACGTGGCCCGGGGTGTCGATGATGTTGAAGCGGCGCTTCTTGCCGTCACGGCCCTGCCAGAACGTGGTCGTAGCAGCGGACGTGATCGTAATGCCGCGCTCCTGCTCCTGCTCCATCCAGTCCATGGTCGCAGCGCCGTCATGGACTTCGCCGATCTTGTGGCTCTTGCCGGTATAGAACAGGATGCGCTCGGTCGTGGTGGTCTTGCCGGCATCGATGTGAGCCATGATGCCGAAATTGCGGTAGTCTTCGAGCTTGTATTCGCGGGCCATGTTCGTTCGTCCTTACCAGCGGTAATGCGAGAACGCGCGGTTGGCATCAGCCATACGGTGCGTGTCTTCGCGCTTTTTGACGGCCTGGCCGCGCCCGTTGAGCGCATCCATCAGCTCGCCGGACAGACGGCCAACCATAGTCGTTTCGCCACGCTTGCGGGCGGCATCGATCAGCCAGCGGATCGCGAGCGCCTGCTGACGCTCGGAGCGCACCTCGACAGGCACCTGATAGGTGGCACCGCCAACGCGACGCGAACGCACTTCGACAGCCGGACGGATATTGTCCAGTGCGCCGTGGAAGACCTGGATCGGGTCTTGCTTGGTACGCTCTTCGATGACGTCGAACGCGCCATAGACAATGCTCTCGGCGGCAGACTTCTTGCCGTCCTTCATGAGCGAATTCATAAATTTGGAAACGACGAGATCCCCGAATTTGGGGTCGGGGTGAATCTCACGCTTCTCTGCACGATGCCGACGGGACATAGATCAGCTTCTCCTTACTTCGGCCGCTTTGCGCCGTACTTGGACCGGCGCTGCTTGCGATCCTTCACGCTCTGGGTGTCCAGCACGCCGCGCAGCACGTGATAGCGCACGCCGGGAAGGTCGCGCACACGACCGCCGCGAATGAGAACAACGGAGTGTTC
Source organism: Pelagibacterium halotolerans (assembly GCF_044811015.1). GTDB lineage: Bacteria > Pseudomonadota > Alphaproteobacteria > Rhizobiales > Devosiaceae > Pelagibacterium > Pelagibacterium halotolerans_A. Next base: position 245,162 of record NZ_CP085243.1, on the reverse strand, counting down.
CTGCAGATTGTGACCCTCACCCGGAATATAGGTGATGACTTCACGCTGGTTGACCAGGCGCACCTTGGCGACACGGCGAAGCGCGGAGTTCGGCTTCTTCGGGGTCGTCGTATAGACGCGGGTGCAAACGCCACGCTTTTGCGGGTTCGCCTCCATCGCCGGAACCTTGTTCCGCTTCGGCTTCGCCTGCCGGGGCTTGCGGATCAACTGATTAATGGTCGGCATATCGCTCGAACCCTCTTTCATCCGTACCAAACAAATCGTTCTCAACACAAACAAGCGAGCGGCGCCCGTCCGTGCTCCAGATTTAAGGAACCGGCGGCGCCAAGAATGCAGAGGATCGCCCCCTCAACCGGAAGCAATCATGCGCCCAAGACTTGTTGCGTCTAACTACCCGACAGTGTGTTTGACCGCCTCGAATGAGAAGCCTTGGACGCTTCAAATTCCGCTGGCAAGCCACGACCGACCGCTTAGGTAGGGCGGGTCATACAGCCCGGATTCGGAGTCGTCAAGCCCCGCGCCGGAAAAAGGCACTTGGACGGGTTCGCACCGTCATCACGGCGTACGCGAGAGCGGTCCCAGTTCAAAAAAAAGAAGGGGGCCGATCGGCCCCCTTCCCTGATCGTTTCAACTTTATCCGATCCTACTCGGAAGGCGTATCCGCCGTTTCCGTCGGAGTCATCGCCTCCGGTGCCGGAATGGCGACGGTTTCCGCCTGGCGGCGGCGTTCCTCGAGGATCAAATCGTCGCGCTTGGTCGAGATCTGGCGGATCGACGAGATCCGCGCGCCCGTACCCGCCGGGATCAGCCGGCCGACGATGACGTTTTCCTTAAGGCCTTCTAGCACGTCCGCCTTGCCCGAAACCGCAGCCTCGGTGAGCACACGTGTGGTCTCCTGGAACGATGCCGCCGAGATGAACGAACGGGTCTGCAACGAGGCCTTGGTGATCCCAAGGAGAACCGGAACGGCCTCCGCGGGCTTCTTGCCGTCGGCCACGAGCTGCTCGTTGAGCTCGTCGAGGTCGATCCTGTCGATCTGCTCTTCCTTCAGGAGCCCGCTTTCGCCCGGATCGGTGATCTCGACCTTCTGCAGCATCTGGCGAACGATCACCTCGATGTGCTTGTCGTTGATCAACACGCCCTGCAGCCGGTAGACTTCCTGGATCTCGTTGACGAGGTACTTGGCCAGTTCCTCGACCCCCTTGATCGCTAGGATGTCGTGCGGTGCCGGGTTGCCATCGAGGATATATTCGCCACGCTCGATCTGGTCGCCTTCCTGAAGGTGGAAGGGCTTTCCCTTCGGGATCAGGTATTCAACCGGCTCGAGACTCTCGTCATTGGGCTCGATCACGATACGGCGCTTGTTCTTGTAATCGCGGCCGAACCGGATCGTGCCGTCGATCTCCGCGATGATGGCGTGATCCTTGGGCCGGCGCGCCTCGAACAGTTCCGCAACGCGCGGCAGACCGCCGGTGATGTCCTTGGTCTTGGCGCTCTCGAGCGGGATACGGGCCAGAACGTCGCCCTGGGCCACGCGGGTCCCCGGCTCGACGGCGATGACCGCATCCACGCTCATCAAATACCGCGCATCCGTGCCACGGTCGGACTTGAGCACCTGCCCTGCCGCACCGATGGCAATCGCCGGACGCAACCCTTCACCACGCTGGCTCGAGCGCCAGTCGATGACCAGACGCTTGGTGAAGCCTGTGGTCTCGTCCGTGGTTTCGGCAACCGATGCACCGTCCACGAGGTCTTCGAAGATGACCTCGCCCTCGACTTCCGAGAGCACGGGACGGGTATAGGGATCCCATTCGGCGATACGCTGACCACGCTTGACCTGCTCGCCTTCCTTGGCCAGCAGACGCGCGCCGTAGGCGATCTTGTGGACGGACCGCTCCTTGCCGTCGGCGTCCTCGATGACGATGGCAACGTTGCGGCCCATGACCACGACATGCCCGTCCGAGTTGGTCGCGATCGACTTGTTGCGGAACGCGATCTTACCCTCGGCCCCGGCCTCGAGATACGAGTTGTCGACCACCTGCGCAGTACCGCCGATGTGGAACGTGCGCATGGTGAGCTGCGTGCCCGGCTCGCCGATGGACTGTGCGGCGATAACGCCCACGGATTCGCCCATATTGACCGGCGTGCCGCGTGCAAGGTCGCGGCCGTAGCACTTGGCGCACGTCCCTTGACGCACCTCACAGGTGAGCGGCGAGCGGATGCGCACCGACTGCACCTTGGCAGCCTCGATCGCCTCGACGTCACGCTCGTCCATGAGCGTGCCCTTCTTGACGATAATCTCGTCCGAACCAGGCACAAGCACGTCGTCCGCGGCCACGCGGCCCAGGATACGCTGCCCGAGCGAAGCCACCACCTGACCGGAATCGATGATCGCTTCCATGGTCAGGCCGTTTTCGGTGCCGCAATCGTCCTCGGTGATGATGGCGTCCTGCGCCACGTCGACGAGACGACGGGTCAGATAACCCGAGTTCGCTGTCTTGAGCGCCGTGTCGGCCAGCCCCTTACGGGCACCGTGGGTCGAGTTGAAGTACTCGAGAACGGTAAGACCTTCCTTGAAGTTCGAGATCACCGGGGTCTCGATGATTTCGCCCGACGGCTTGGCCATAAGGCCACGCATACCGGCGAGTTGCTTCATCTGGGCGATCGAACCGCGAGCGCCCGAATGGCTCATCATATAGACCGAGTTGATCTGCTTGGTCCGGCCGGTCTCATCCTTCTCGACCGCCGAGATGCGCTTCATCATCTCGTCGGCGACCTTGTCGCCGCACTTGGCCCAAGCGTCGACGACCTTGTTGTACTTCTCACCATGGGTGATCAGGCCGTCATTGTACTGCTGCTCGAATTCTTCGACCTGCTTGCGGGTATCGCCCACGATCTTGGCTTTGGAATCCGGGATGACCATGTCGTCCTTGCCGAACGAGATGCCAGCCCGGCAGGCCTGCTTGAAGCCCAGATCCATGACCTTGTCGCAGAAGATCACGGTCTCCTTCTGGCCGCAGGCGCGATAGACCGTATCGATGACCTTGGAGATCATCTTCTTGGTCATGAGCTGGTTGACCGTCTCGAACGGCACATTGTCCGGCAGAACCCGGCCCAGCATCATGCGGCCTGGAGTCGTTTCCACGATCTGGGTCGTCTTGTTGCCATCCGCATCGAGCGCGCGCACGCGCCCCTTGATCTTGGAGTGCAGCGTGATGACCTTGCTCTCGAGCGCGTGCTCGATCTCGTTCATCGATCCGAACGCCATGCCCTCTCCGGGTTCACCCTCGGCCATGATCGAGAGATAATAAAGACCAAGCACGATGTCCTGGCTGGGCACGATAATCGGCTGACCATTGGCCGGGTGCAGGATGTTGTTGGTCGACATCATCAGAACGCGCGCTTCGAGCTGGGCCTCGAGGCTCAGCGGAACGTGCACGGCCATCTGGTCGCCATCGAAGTCGGCGTTGAACGCGGCACAGACCAGCGGGTGAAGCTGGATCGCCTTACCCTCGATCAGCATCGGCTCGAACGCCTGGATGCCCAGACGGTGCAGTGTCGGCGCACGGTTCAGGAGCACCGGATGCTCGCGGATCACCTCATCGAGGATATCCCAGACTTCCGGCTTTTCCTTTTCAACCAGCTTTTTCGCCTGCTTGACGGTCGAAGAGAGCCCCTTCGCGTCAAGCCGCGAATAGATGAACGGCTTGAACAGTTCGAGTGCCATCTTCTTGGGCAGGCCGCACTGGTGGAGCTTCAGTTCCGGCCCCACGGTGATCACCGAACGACCAGAATAGTCGACGCGCTTGCCCAGGAGGTTCTGACGGAACCGGCCCTGCTTGCCCTTGAGCATGTCCGAAAGCGACTTCAAGGGCCGCTTGTTCGCACCGGTAATGGTACGGCCACGCCGGCCGTTGTCGAACAGAGCGTCGACGGCTTCCTGAAGCATGCGCTTTTCGTTGCGGATGATGATATCCGGCGCACGCAGTTCGATAAGCCGCTTCAGACGGTTGTTACGGTTGATGACGCGGCGGTAGAGGTCGTTCAAATCCGACGTCGCAAACCGGCCGCCGTCGAGCGGCACCAGCGGACGCAGTTCGGGCGGAATGACCGGAATGACCGTCATGATCATCCATTCGGGCTTGTTGCCCGAAACGATGAACTGCTCGACGATCTTCAAGCGCTTTGCGAGCTTTTTGGGCTTAAGTTCCGTCGTCGACTCGGCAATTTCCACCCGCAGGTCGGCAGCGAGCTTTTCGAGGTCGAGCGCGGCGAGCATCTCGCGCACCGCTTCGGCACCGATCATCGCGGTGAACGCATCCGGACCATACTGGTCCTGCGCGTCCATATACTCTTCTTCCGTGATGAGCTGATGCTGCGTAAACGGGGTTAGGCCCGGCTCGATCACCACATAGTTCTCGAAATAAAGGATGCGCTCGACATCCTTCAAGGTCATGTCGAGCAGCTGCGAAATGCGGCTCGGCAGCGACTTCAGGAACCAGATGTGTGCAACCGGTGCGGCCAGCTCGATGTGGCCCATGCGCTCGCGGCGTACGCGTGAAAGGGTGACTTCCACGCCACACTTCTCGCAGATGACGCCTTTGAACTTCATGCGCTTATATTTGCCGCAAAGGCACTCGTAGTCCTTCACGGGACCGAAGATGCGCGCGCAGAACAGGCCGTCACGCTCGGGCTTGAACGTACGGTAGTTGATGGTCTCGGGCTTTTTGATTTCGCCGTAAGACCACGACAGGATTTTCTCGGGGCTCGCGATGTTGATCTTGATCTGATCGAAAGTCGGTGCGCTCGCCTGCGAGTTGAACGGATCCATGACGTGTTGATGATGATTCATCTTATGTCTCTCCTTGGTGCCCTCGCGGTGCTGCTGAACCGTGTCAGCGCACCGCTTGGGCAAAAAAGTCAGTTCGGCTCAAACGCGGCGGATTATTCCGCCGCGTCCGCAGGAGGCGCGAGTTCCGGATCGCCACCGGGTTCGTCATTGTCGGCTTCAATATCCGTAAGCTCGACATTGAGGCCCAGCGACCGGATTTCCTTGACCAGAACGTTGAAGCTCTCGGGAATGCCTGCCTCGAAGGTGTCGTCGCCACGAACGATCGCTTCGTAGACTTTGGTCCGGCCGGCAACGTCGTCCGACTTGACCGTGAGCATTTCCTGCAAGGTGTAGGCGGCGCCATAGGCTTCGAGCGCCCACACCTCCATTTCACCGAACCGCTGACCGCCGAACTGCGCCTTGCCGCCCAGCGGCTGCTGGGTAACCAGGCTGTAGGGACCGATCGAACGGGCGTGGATCTTGTCGTCCACAAGATGGTGCAGCTTGAGCATATAGATGTACCCAACCGTCACCTTGCGGTCGAAGGCTTCGCCGGTCCGTCCGTCAAAGAGTGTGGACTGGCCGGAGCCATCGAGGCCCGCCGCTTCGAGCATTTCGACAATGTCATGTTCCTTGGCGCCATCGAACACCGGCGTGGCGATCGAAACACCCTTGGAAATCTGCTCACCAAGCCGCACGATCCCGTCGTCGTCGAGATCACCCACGAATTCGTCGCCGTCATAAAGCGCGGAGATTTCCTTCTTGAGCGGCGTGATGTCCTTGGACTGGCGGTAGGCATCCATCATCTTGTCGATCTTGTGGCCCATGCCGCGCGCGGCCCAGCCCAGATGCGTCTCGAGGATCTGCCCGACATTCATGCGCGAGGGCACGCCGAGCGGGTTGAGAACGATATCGACAGGCGTGCCATCTTCGAGGAACGGCATGTCCTCGACCGGCATGATGCGTGAAACCACACCCTTGTTGCCGTGACGGCCGGCCATCTTGTCGCCCGACTGCATCTTACGCTTGGTCGCGACAAAGACCTTGACCATCTTCATCACGCCCGGAGGCAGTTCGTCGCCGCGCTGGAGCTTGTCGACCTTGTCGATGAAGCGCTGCTCGAGAAGCTTGCGGCTCTCGTCATACTGCGCCTGCAGGGCCTCGATCTCGGTCATCAGCTTGTCGTCGTCGACGGCAAACTGCCACCACTTCGACCGCGGATGCGCATCGAAGATGGAGTCGTTGAGCTTGGTCCCGGCGACATAGCCCTTCGGGCCAGACGTCGCGGCCTTGCCGAACAACATTTCCTTCAAACGCGCATAGACGTTCCGGTCGAGGATCGACTGCTCGTCGTCCCGGTCCTTGGCCAGACGCTCGATTTCCTCGCGCTCGATGGCCATCGCGCGCTCGTCCTTGTCGATGCCGTGGCGGTTGAACACCCGCACCTCGACAACGATACCGGCATCGCCCGGCGGAATCCGCAGCGATGTATCGCGAACGTCGGACGCCTTCTCGCCGAAGATGGCGCGCAGCAGCTTTTCTTCCGGCGTCATCGGGCTCTCGCCCTTGGGCGTAATCTTACCCACCAGAATATCGCCCGCCTGCACCTCGGCACCGATATGCACGATACCGGCTTCGTCGAGGTTCTTGAGCGCTTCTTCCGAAACGTTCGGAATATCACGGGTGATTTCTTCCGGACCGAGCTTGGTATCGCGGGCCATCACCTCATATTCCTCGATATGGATCGAGGTGAAGACGTCGTCCTGAACGATCCGTTCGGACAGCAGGATGGAGTCTTCGAAGTTGTACCCGTTCCAGGGCATGAACGCGACGAGCACGTTCCGGCCAAGCGCGAGATCACCCAGGTCGGTCGACGGGCCGTCGGCGATAATATCGCCGGCCTGCACATGGTCGCCAACATTCACCAGCGGGCGCTGATTGATGCAGGTCGACTGGTTCGACCGCTGGAACTTCATGAGGTTGTAGATGTCGACGCCCGACTTCGAGGAGTCGGTTTCTTCCGTAGCACGGATAACCACGCGGGTTGCGTCCACCTGGTCGACGATACCCGTCCGGCGCGCCGCAATCGCGGCACCCGAGTCACGCGCAACCACCGACTCCATGCCGGTACCCACGAACGGAGCTTCGGCTCGCAGGAGCGGCACGGCCTGACGCTGCATGTTCGAGCCCATAAGAGCGCGGTTGGCGTCGTCATTTTCAAGGAACGGAATGAGCGCCGCGGCGACCGAGACCACCTGCTTGGGCGAAACGTCCATCAGGTCAACCTGCTCGCGCGGGGTTAGCGACGGCTCGCCCGCGTGACGGGCAACGACCATTTCGTTGACGAACTCGCCCTTCTCGTTGACGTTGGCATTGGCCTGCGCAACGTAGTGCTTGGCCTCTTCCATCGCCGACAGATAGACGACCTCGTCAGTCACCTTCCCGTCCACGACCTTCCGGTACGGCGCTTCGATGAAGCCGTACTTGTTGACCCGCGCAAATGTCGCCAGCGAATTGATCAGACCGATATTCGGCCCTTCGGGCGTCTCAATCGGGCAGATACGGCCATAGTGGGTCACGTGGACGTCGCGAACCTCGAAACCCGCGCGCTCGCGGGTAAGACCGCCCGGCCCAAGCGCCGAAAGGCGCCGCTTATGGGTGATTTCCGAAAGCGGGTTGGTCTGGTCCATGAACTGGGAAAGCTGCGAGGATCCGAAGAACTCACGCACCGCGGCGGCAGCCGGCTTTGCGTTGATGAGGTCCTGCGGCATCACCGTGTCGATCTCGACCGAGCTCATGCGCTCCTTGATGGCGCGCTCCATGCGCAGAAGGCCGAGGCGGTAATGGTTCTCCATCAGTTCGCCGACCGACCGCACGCGGCGGTTGCCGAGATTGTCGATGTCGTCGATATCGCCCTTGCCGTCACGCAGTTCGACGAGCGTGCGCACGACCTCGACGATGTCTTCCTTGCGCAGGATGCGCACGGTATCCTCGACATCGAGGTCCAGGCGCATGTTCATCTTCACGCGGCCGACTGAAGAAAGGTCATAGCGTTCGCTATCGAAGAACAGCGAGTTGAACATCGCTTCGGCGGTTTCGATGGTGGGCGGCTCGCCCGGACGCATCACGCGGTATATGTCGAAAAGCGCGTCTTCGCGTGTCTCGTTCTTGTCGACCGCCAGCGTGTTGCGGATATAGGCACCGACATTGACGTGATCGATATCGAGCAGAGGCAGTTCGGTGAAACCCTTCTCGACGAGCGTCGTAAGCAGCTTCTCGTCAATCTCGTCACCGGCCTCTGCGAAAATCTCGCCATTGGTCAGATCGACGATATCCTGCGCAAGATACGCGCCATAAAGGTCCTCGTCGGTCGCCAAAAGATGCGTCACGCCCTTCTCGACGATTTTCTTGGCAGCGCGCGCCGTCAGGCGGGTACCACCCTGGTGGACCACATCGCCGGTATCGGCGTCGATCAGGTCGAAGACGGGCTTGGTGCCCTTCATCGATTCAGCGTCAAACGGCTTGCGCCACCCCTTGTCGCCCTTGATGTAGGTCTGCGTACCATAATAGGTCGCTAGGATTTCTTCGGCATCGAGTCCCAGCGCCTTCAAGAGCGACGTGACCGGAATCTTGCGGCGGCGGTCGATGCGCGCATAGACGATGTCCTTGGCATCGAATTCGATATCGAGCCAGCTGCCGCGATAAGGAATGATGCGCGCGGCAAACAGCAGCTTGCCCGAGGAATGGGTCTTGCCCTTGTCGTGGTCGAAAAAGACGCCCGGAGAGCGATGCATCTGCGAGACGATCACGCGCTCGGTGCCATTGACGATGAACGTGCCGTTCGACGTCATAAAGGGCATGTCGCCCATATAGACGTCCTGCTCCTTGATGTCCTTGACCGAGCGGGCGCCGGTATCTTCGTCGACCTCGAAAACGATCAGCCGCAGCGTCACCTTCAAGGGCGCGGCGAACGTCATGTCGCGCTGGCGGCACTCTTCGACGTCATATTTGGGCTGTTCGAACTCGTAACGCACGAATTCGAGCGAAGCGGTGTTTGAGAAATCCGTGATCGGGAAAACCGACTTGAAGACCGACTGCAGGCCCTCGTCGCCGCGCCCGCCTTCGGGCTCATGAACCATCAGGAACTGGTCGTAAGACGCCTTTTGAACCTCGATGAGGTTCGGCATCTCCGTCACTTCCCGAATGGACCCGAAAGACTTGCGCACCTTGCGGCGGCCGTTGAACGTGGTAGCCATACCCGTACCTCTTTCCTTCAATGTCTTTCGGGCAACTGTTCGAAAGACCGACAATCAGCCGTCGGCCTTCGGAACAAGTGCCCGTCCATTTGGAACGTTCTCCGGAATGAGAACGCAACCTCTATGCGTATTCCGCAACTTCCGCCCTGCCCCCTTTTTCGGGGGTGACGTCTGCCTGGTGATAACGCCCGGACAGGAACGGGATGGCCGGAACCGGCCACCCCGCAAACCGTAAAAGAGCGAACCTACTTGAGTTCGACCTTTGCGCCGGCAGCTTCGAGCTTCGCCTTGAGCTCTTCGGCTTCGGCCTTGGCAACGCCTTCCTTGATGGGCTTCGGAGCGCCTTCGACGAGGTCTTTGGCTTCCTTCAGACCCAGGCCGGTGATGCCACGGACTTCCTTGATGACGTTGATCTTCTGAGCGCCGGCATCGGCGAGGATCACGTCGAATTCGTCCTTTTCTTCAGCCGGAGCAGCGGCGGCGGCAGCGCCACCGGCAGCAGCAACGGCAACAGGAGCGGCGGCGGAAACGCCCCACTTCTCTTCGAGCATCTTGGAGAGCTCGGAAGCCTCCAGGACGGTCAGTGCAGACAGCTCGTCAACGAGCTTTTCAAGATCAGCCATTTGATCAGCCTTTTCTAAAGTCTAGGTTTCAGTTTGAACCGTGGAATAGGTCACAAGGAACGCGTCTTACGCGGCGTTGCCCTTTTCCGAATAAGCGGAGATAACCCGGGCGACCTGGCCGCCGGGCGCCTGCAGGACGGACGCGATCTTGGCCGCAGGCTGCGTGAGCAGGCCGGCGATCTTGGCGCGCAGTTCGTCCAGAGACGGGAGTTCGGCCAGCGCCTTGACGCCATCGGCGTCCAGTTCGGTCGAACCCATCGCGCCGCCGAGGATCTTGAACTTGTCGTTCTTGTCCGCGAACGTCTTGGCCACTTTCGGGGCCGTGATGGGATCTTCCGAATAGGCGAGAACCGTCGGGCCCGTCAGATAGGCCGAGATATCCGCAATTTCGGAGTCTTTAAGAGCGAGCTTGGCGAGGCGGTTCTTGGCGACCTTAACCTGTCCACCGGCCGACTTCATCTGCTTGCGCAGACCTTCGAATTCGGCGACCGACAGACCGGCATAGTGAGCGACGACGACAGCACCCGAGCTGGCGAAAGCCTGCTGGAGCGCGGCGACGGCCTCTACTTTTTCCGCTCTATCCACTGCTACTCTCCACGTTTAGCCCAGCCCTCCATGGACCGGACCGTTTGCGTAAAGCCGATTTGCCCAGGGGCATTTCGGCGGTGCAATGCCTGTAAACCGACTTGAATTGGGAACCCCCATCTCAGTCAGTCCGGTTCAAACCAAAACGAGCCTCGGCGTCTGCCAAAAAATCTCGTCCGGATTAAACCCCATCTATTGGTGGCCTCCGGGAGCACCCGGCGATTAGGAAAGCCAGCCGGCTTTCACCACGCAGTCTCGGACAGGACTTTACCGGAAACCGGGAAACCCGCTTTCCGGTATTCCGGGCGGCCGGAACCGCCCGAAACTCATTTCGTCAAACGGCGCTAGTTCAGAACCGAAGACGGATCGACATGCACGCCCGCGCCCATGGTCGAGGACACAGCGACGCGCTTGACATAAGTACCCTTGGCACCCGAAGGCTTCGCCTTGTTAACCGCATCGGCCAGCGCCTTGATGTTCTCCACAAGATCGGCTTCCGTAAAGGAAGCCTTGCCGACGCCGGCGTGAATGATGCCGGCCTTCTCGACACGGAACTCGACGGCACCGCCCTTCGCTGCCTTGACCGCGCCGGTAACGTCCGGGGTAACGGTGCCGACCTTCGGGTTCGGCATCAGGTTGCGCGGGCCGAGAATCTTGCCCAGGCGGCCAACCAGCGGCATCATATCCGGGGTCGCAATGCAGCGGTCGAAATTGATGTTGCCCTTCTGGATCTCTTCGGCGAGATCGTCGGCACCCACGATATCCGCACCGGCGGCCTTGGCTTCCTCAGCCTTGGCATCCTTGGCGAACACGGCGACGCGGACGGTCTTGCCCGTGCCCTTGGGCAGGTTGACGACGCCGCGGACCATCTGGTCGGCGTGACGCGGATCGACGCCGAGGTTCATCGCAACTTCGATGGTTTCGTCGAACTTGGCAGTCGCACGCTCCTTGACGAGCTTGATCGCCTCATCGATGGCGTAGGCCTTCTTGCGGTCAATGCCTTCGCGGATCTGCTTGGTACGCTTTGCAATCTTCGTCATGGCAATCAACCTTCGATCTGCAGACCCATGGACCGGGCGGAGCCCGCAACCATGCTCATGGCGGCTTCAACGGAATCCGCGTTGAGGTCCTTCATCTTCTTTTCGGCGATATCGCGCAGCTGAGCCTCGGTCAGCTTGCCGGCGCTGTCATGCCCAGGCTTCTTGGAGCCGGATTTCAGGTTGATCGCCTTCTTGATGAAATAGGTCACCGGCGGCAGCTTCATCTCGAATGAGAAGCTCTTGTCGGCGAACGCGGTAATCACGACCGGGATCGGGGCACCCTTCTCCATTTCCTGCGTGGCGGCATTGAACGCCTTGCAGAATTCCATGATGTTGAGGCCACGCTGACCGAGTGCCGGACCGATCGGGGGCGACGGGGTCGCCGAGCCGGCAGGCACTTGCAGCTTGATATAACCAGCAATTTTCTTTGCCATTTCCGTTCCTTTCAATAGACCGCCGAAGCGGCCATTTGGTGACGTTGTGGTCCGAGGGTGTTATCGGCGGATGGCAACCGCCGCCCTCTCCCACATCGAAACGCCCCGGCCAAAACCGGGGACTTTCCGGTCAGACCTTTTCGACCTGACCGTATTCCAATTCGACCGGCGTCGGCCTGCCGAAAATCGAAACCTCGACCTTGAGCCGCGCGCGTTCTTCGTCGACTTCCTCGACGACGCCCGAAAAGCTCGCGAACGGGCCATCGGACACCCGTACACTCTCGCCCACCTCAAAGCTCACCGAGGGCTTGGGCCGGTCGACGCCTTCCTGCACCTGCTGCAGGATGGCCATGGCTTCACGTTCGGAGATCGGCTGCGGCTTGTTGTCCGCGCCCAGAAACCCCGTAACTTTCGGCGTGTTCTTGATCAGGTGGAACGTCTCGTCGGTCAGCTCCATCTTGACCAGCACATAGCCGGGAAAGAACTTGCGCTCGGCATCGACCTTCCGGCCGCGCCGCACTTCGGTCACCTTCTCGGTCGGCACCAGAACGTCCTCGAACAAATGCTCGAGCCCACCCGAGGCGACCTTCTCCTTTATGGACTCCGCAACCTTCCGCTCGAAATTCGAGTATGCCTGCACGATGTACCAACGCTTGGCCATATTATACTTTCCGCTCCGCGTTTATGCCGGCCCACTCAGCCGATCGACAGGATCAGCCCGACGAAAAAGGCGATGACCTGATCGGCCGCCAGGAAAAAGAGGCTCGCAAGCGTCACCATGACCAGAACCATCACCGTGGAGATGAGGGTCTCGTTGCGGGTCGGCCAAACAACCTTGGCAACCTCCGAGCGCACCTGCTGAAAAAACGTAAACGGGTTAGTCCGGGCCATAAAATGCTCGATACCTGGCTTGTTTTCAGGGAGTTAGGTCCATAAGCAATCGCCGCGCGAGTCGCTTCGCACGGCTGAGAGAGGCCCTATCTAGCGCCTGCAAGCGCTTAAAGCAAGACCTTACCGAACGATTTTCCGCGTCGGGCCCGCCTACTCCGATCATATTGCCGAGAGCAGTTTCTTGAGCGAATATGTGTCGCTTGGCGAAGGGGACGTCCATGAAGCCGTTTTTTGTCGCAGCTGTGTTCGCGCAATTGGCCGCATCGGTGGCTGCCTCCGATCTGGTCGGCACCATCATGCCGCCCTACCCCGAAGGCCTCACAAGCGGCATGGGCGCCTGCGTTCCCGACCTTGCTGGCACGGATGTCTGTGCCTTCTCCATCTCGACGCTCAACGATTCGGAAGGCGATGTGGTTGCGGTCGTCGCCTCTCGGCTCTCCCATCGTGATCCCGACGGCGCTCCATTTTGGGAAACGATCGATGTTCAAAAACCGCCTCTGCTCGAAGACGGTCAGACCTGGGCGATGGAATTCTGCTATTTCGACGGCGCTCCCGACAGCGGAACAATCGGCGTTGTAACCTACCGCGATGCTGGAGGCTGGATCGAAACCGGTCAGACCGTTTGGGCGATCCGTCTCGATGTCCAGGCGAACAGCTTGGTTACCGTGAGCCCGGAACGGGTCGCCTGCGAACTGCCCGGGAGCTGAGCAGACTTGAACCCTTCTGGAAACTGGCAGGGGCGGAGGGACTCGAACCCCCGGCCCTCGGTTTTGGAGACCGATGCTCTACCAACTGAGCTACACCCCTGCAGCGCTTTCAAACCCGTAGGGTCGCGAGAGCGAAAAAGTGGGGACCACTTTTTCGGTTCGAAAGCGCGAATATGAACCCGCTATGCGAGCCGAGGGATGATCTAGTCGAGTTGCCCCGTTGACGCAAGGGGCGAATGTGCCCGGCGCACAAAAAGAAAGGGCGGCCCGAAAGCCGCCCTTCAAACGAATTGGATATGACCGCCGACTACTCGACAATCTTGGAGACGACGCCAGCACCGACGGTACGGCCGCCTTCGCGGATGGCGAAGCGGAGCTTTTCTTCCATCGCGATCGGAACGATCAGCTCCACGTTCATCTCCACATTGTCGCCCGGCATCACCATCTCGACGCCTTCCTTCAGCGTCACGACACCCGTCACGTCCGTCGTCCGGAAGTAGAACTGCGGACGGTAGTTCGTGAAGAACGGCGTATGACGACCGCCCTCGTCCTTGGTCAGGATGTACGCTTCGGCAACGAACTTGGTGTGCGGGGTCACAGAACCGGGCTTGCACAGAACCTGCCCACGCTCAACCTGGCTGCGGTCGATGCCCCGGATCAGCGCACCGATGTTGTCGCCCGCCTCACCCGAATCCAGGAGCTTGCGGAACATCTCGACGCCCGTCACCGTCGTCTTCTGCGTCGGCTTGATGCCGACAATCTCGACTTCCTCGCCGACCTTGATCACACCGCGCTCAACGCGACCCGTCACAACCGTGCCACGGCCCGAGATCGAGAACACGTCCTCGACCGGCATCAGGAACGGCTGGTCCTTCGGACGCTCAGGCTGCGGGATGTAGTCGTCCACGTTCCGCATCAATTCCAGGATCGCGTCGTGACCGATCTCAGGCGTCTTGTCCTCAAGCGCCGCAAGCGCCGAACCCTTCACGATCGGAATGTCGTCGCCGGGGAATTCGTACGAGGAAAGAAGCTCGCGCACTTCAAGCTCAACCAGCTCCAAAAGCTCCTCGTCGTCAACCTGGTCGACCTTGTTCAGGAACACAACAAGCGCAGGAACGCCAACCTGGCGCGCCAGAAGAATGTGCTCGCGCGTCTGCGGCATCGGCCCATCGGCCGCCGAAACCACAAGAATCGCCCCGTCCATCTGCGCCGCGCCCGTGATCATGTTCTTCACATAGTCCGCGTGCCCCGGGCAGTCCACGTGCGCATAGTGACGGTTCGCCGTCTCATACTCAACGTGCGCCGTCGAGATCGTGATCCCGCGCGCCTTCTCTTCAGGCGCCTTGTCGATCTGGTCATACGCCGAGAACGTCGCGCCCCCCGTCTCCGCCAGAACCTTCGTGATCGCAGCCGTCAACGTCGTCTTGCCATGGTCAACGTGACCAATCGTGCCAATGTTGCAGTGCGGCTTGCTACGAGAAAACTTTTCCTTGCCCATCGCTCACAACCAGTAGGAGTTGAAACTGGAGGGGCCTTTAACCGCTTGAGGCCGGATAAACAAGTGCTTTTTGGGCACACAGGGCAGCGAAGGTGCAGAACGAAAAAAGGAGCGGCAATCCGCTCCCTTTTCCGTAAGTATAATAACTTAGTGGATCAGGCGCGCATTTCGGTCGCCTATACTCTTTTCGACGGGACATTGGATCACGACGCGAATGTCATCATAGTCCGAGTCTGTCCAGGCAACATCTTCCCAGGTATCATCGGGACCGCTTAATCCGGGAGGGCGGTCTTCCCATCCGTAATACATATACTTACCTTCCTGACAGGATTCCGAAGCACGCAAAGGCTCTCGATCGGTTTGTTCGTGGGGAATGATGCCCCCATCGGCGGTCGTCTCGCACTCCTCCTTAGTGTCGCACAAAATTGTCTCGAGCACCTTGGCGGGTGCACCCGGCTGCACATAAGGATTATTCACATCGGGAAGCGTGAGCCCGTCATATTGCTCACCATCAACTCCATCCTCATAGTACGTGTCCGTATAGTAGTTGAACCGCCCCTTGTGCCCATGGCCGCCGGGAGCAAAATCGACACGGCTGTGTCCATCCCACCCCATATCTTCGTTGTATTCGTCTTCCCAATAGTAGGCTTGCCCGCGTGAGAACCGCACGTTTTCGAGGCGGAAACTAAGCTCTGATCCGTCAGGGCATTGCGGTGCAACATAAACATATTCGCGCCAGTTGGACTCGCCGCCCGCGGTTTGCCGCCAAAGTCCCCGCTCCCGGCCATCGATCCCCGCTTCGTACTCCTCGTTGATCTCCGCGAGTTCCGCTTTCAGAATCGAATCTTCGATATGCTGCTTGTCGCCGTAAGGCCTCGGCACCCCAGGATCACGCTCGTATACGTTTCTCTGATTCTTGTTCGGCCCGCCGTTATCGGCAATTGGCACCATCTGGGTCCGCTTGGGGAGATCGGGATCGTTTTCCGGCCGGTCCCGCCAATAGCAATAAGCCCAGACACGGTTGTAGTCGCCCGCGTTGTAATCGAGGTCCGCAACCTCGATTTTGTATTCCTTCACGACATCGTTAAGGCGCGACGTCGCCTCGACCCATACCTCTTGCGTGTCCGGTATCCCCGGCATCAACTTGATGAACGCCAGGGGAACATCGGCAACGGCCTCAACGTGAAAGTCGTTTCCATTGAGGCAGTTTCCTTCGACGACGACGTCGGAGGCCCAGCTGCTGCTATACTGCATAGCGAGCTCCTCGTAAAAAACGGCCTCCCACAGATCGTTGGGCACAAGGCAGTCAGGGTCTTCCGTCGCCCCCACAAGCGCATTCAGCGCCGCCGCATCCACCTGCGCCTGCAGAAAGTCCTGCACGTGCTTGATCCGCACATAATCCACAGCCCATCCCGCCAATGCGATAAAGGGTACGGCCATGAGGGCGAAGATGATGGCAACGACGCCCCGCTCATCGGTCCGAAAATTCGCCATTTCTGCGTTCCGTATGCTGTCCTGGGGCAACCGAAAAACAGCCGGACTGCCATAAGTCCGGCTTTATCGGCCCCTGCCTAAGTACAACACACTATATCGGCATGTATTTTCGGTAAATTTACACGGCTATGGCCAATTGGGCCACCCCAGCTAACAATCCGTTAAGGATATGCTGCCGTTTCGGCCGCATAATATTTGCAGGCGGTTTCCACCTCCCGGCGCGACCCGATGATGATTCCGACCCGCTGGTGCAAATCGGTGGGGTTGATCGAGAGAATGCGTGTTGTTCCCGTCAAAGCCGCGCCGCCGGCGGCCTCCGCGATCAAACTCATCGGATTGGCCTCATACATCAGCCGCAACCGTCCACCGCGCAGTTTTGTAGACTCGTCCTCGGGATAGAGGAAAACGCCCCCCCGGCACAAAATCCGGTGCAGATCGGCCACCATCGCCGCACACCAGCGCATATTGTAAGCCTTGCCCAAGGGCCCCTCTTTGCCGCGGAGGCAATCTTCAATAAATCCGCGCGTGGGCGCGTACCACTGATGATAGCGCGACATGTTGATCGCAAATTCCCCCGCCTCGGCAGGAATCTGCACCCCGTCTTCGACCAGCACGAATTCCGCCGCGGCCTCATCGAGCCCGAACATCGCGACGCTGTCGCCTGTCGTAAGCACCAGCATCGTCGCCGGTCCATAGAGGATATATCCCGCCGCAACCTGCCTGACCCCTGGCTGCAAGACGTCTGCTTCCGTCACCCCGGCACTCTTGCCGACATCGAGCACCGAAAAGATCGACCCGACAGCGCCATTGACCTCGAGGTTCGACGACCCGTCCAGCGGATCGAACACCAACGCATACTGCGCCTCTGGCCCGGCCTCGACCACCGGCCAGATGTCGTCGAGCTCCTCGGAAACCATCACCGCGAGCACGCCGCTCGCCGCCCCCCGTCGCAGGAAAATGTCGTTGGCGACGATATCGAGCGCTTTTTGCTCTTCCCCCTGCACATTGACGCTTCCGACCTTGCCGGTCTGCCCGCATGCCGAGGCCGTTCGCAAAGCCACCGATATTTCGATCCCGCAATCGGCTGTCATCGCGAAAATCCGCGCCAGCGGCGCGGGCACCGATTGGGCGTTCATCCAGTCTTCAAGCGTTGTGCGGGGCAAGGCCGGGTCCTCTTGTCTTGGCATGAACCTCCCTTATCGCCAGCCTAACAATGCCCTGTCCAGAACGACAAAAGTCCAATTCAACGCAAAGACCCCGGCGAGCGCTTCCGCTAAAGCGTTTTCAGGAAAAGTTGACAGACTTTTCCTGAAAACGCGTCAAAACAAAGACCTAGAGCATGTTGGCGATTCAACGAAGCGCTAACATGCTCTAGGGTCCATCCGCCGCAATGATTTCGCCTTACCGGTTCTTCCGGTTCTCGATCAGATTATCCACCACCGCCGGATCCGCCAGCGTTGAGGTGTCGCCCAGCGCGGAAAACTCGTTCTCGGCAATCTTGCGCAGGATGCGCCGCATGATCTTGCCCGAGCGCGTCTTGGGCAGTCCCGGCGCGAACTGGAGAAGATCCGGCGAGGCGATCGGCCCGATTTCCTTGCGCACCCAATTGCGGAGTTCCAGCGCCAGATCGTCGCTTTCGGCCTCCCCGGCCATCAGCGTCACATAGCAATAGATTCCCTGCCCTTTGAGCGCATGCGGATACCCAACGACCGCCGCCTCCGAGACCTTCGGATGCGCTACCAGCGCGCTTTCGATCTCCGCCGTTCCCAGCCGGTGGCCCGAAACGTTGAGCACGTCGTCCACGCGCCCGGTGATCCAGTAATACCCATCCGGATCACGCCGCACGCCGTCACCGGTGAAATAGAAGCCCTTGTAGGTCGAGAAATACGTCTCGACGAACCGCTGATGATCGCCCCAGACGGTCCGCATCTGCCCAGGCCAGCTATCAGCAATGACAAGGACGCCCTCGGCCTCCGTCTCGACGATCTCCTGCCCTTCGGGCGTCAGGACGCGTGCGTCGATGCCAAAGAACGGCTTGGTCGCCGAACCCGGCTTGGTCGCAATCACACCTGGCAGCGGCGTGATCATCGCCCCACCGGTCTCGGTCTGCCACCACGTATCCACGATCTCGCACCGCCCCCGGCCAACATTGGCGTGGTACCATTGCCAGGCTTCGGGATTGATCGGCTCCCCAACCGTGCCCAACAGCCGCAGGCTCGAAAGGTCGGCCCCTTCGACAAACTCGGTCCCCGCCCCCATCAGCGCCCGGATCGCCGTCGGCGCCGTATAAAGAATGTTGACCTTGTGCCGGTCCACAGCCTGCCACAGCCGCGACGCATCCGGCCAGTTCGGGACGCCCTCGAACATCAGTGTCGTCACACCATTGGCCAGCGGTCCGTAAACGATATAGGTGTGGCCGGTCACCCATCCGACATCCGCCGCACACCAATAAATATCATTAGGTTGCGGATCAAAGATCATCTCATGGGTTAAGGACGCCCAGACGAGGTATCCACCCGAAGTGTGCAACACGCCCTTGGGCTTCCCCGTCGACCCCGACGTATACAGAATGAATAACGGATCCTCCGCATTCATCGGCTCAGGATCGCAGAACGGTTCGACTCCTGTCGCCGCCTCATGCCACCAGACATCCCGCGCGCCCTTCATCGTCACGGGATTGCCGGTATTCTCGACCACGAGCACCTTCTCGACGCCCGGACAATCCTCGAGCGCCGTGTCGACATTGGCTTTCAAGGGCACGGTCTTGCCGCCGCGCCGGCCCTCATCGGCGGTAATCACCACCCGCGCATCGCAGTCGTTGATCCGTCCCGCGAGCGCGTCGGGCGAAAATCCACCGAAAACGACCGAATGGATCGCGCCAATCCGCGCGCAGGCGAGCATTGCATAAGCCGCAGCAGGGATCATCGGCAGATAGATTGTAACCCGCTCGCCCTTTTTGACGCCAAAACTCTTGAGCACATTGGCGAACCGGCACACTTCCTCATGCAGATGCCGATAGGTGATCACCTGCGCCTCGGCCTTCGGATCATCCGGCTCCCAAATGATCGCCGCCTTGTCGCCATTCTTCTCAAGATGCCGATCGATGCAGTTGGCCGAGACGTTCAGAACCCCGTCCTCGAACCATTTGATCGAGACGTCGGGATAGGCGTAGTTGGTATTCTTCACCTTCGTGTAGGGCGTGATCCAGTCCAACCGCTTGCCCTCTTCGCCCCAGAAGGCATCCGGGTCGGCGAGCGCCGTCCTGCATTTTTCTTCGAACCCCGCCGGCGTCAGCCGCGAGTGCGTGGTCTTGGGCGGAATGGCATGAACGTTCATGTTCAACCTCCTGGATTTTGACAATAACGGCGCTGCAACGACCGGTCTCACAGAGCGTGCGGAGCCTTACGCAACGCCGCTCACCCCTCATCCGACCGCTTCGCGGCCACCTTCTCCCTTAAGGGGAGAAGGGACACGGTGCGCTTGTACGCCCCAGTGAGCCCCTCTCCCCTTAAGGGAGAGGGGTTGGGGTGAGGGGTGCCTGCAGCACCTGCAACGAGCAATCACACAAGCATTTCGTCCTCAGATCGCCAGATACTCGTGCCGCAACTCGGCGTTCTCGAGCACTTCCTGTGCGCTGCCCGAATAGGCGACCTCCCCTGTATCGAGGATCACCGCCCGATCGGCGAGCTTGAGCGCGGCCACAGCGTTCTGCTCGACGATCACGGTGGTGATCCCCAATTGCTTGATCTCCTTCAAAATCCCCTCGATTTCCTGCACGATCACGGGCGCCAGACCCTCATAGGGTTCATCAAGCAGCAAAAGCTTGATGTCCCGAGCCAGCGCCCGGGCAATCGCCAGCATCTGCTGCTCGCCGCCCGAAAGCGTCGTGCCTTCCTGCTTGCGCCGCTCGGCAAGGCGCGGAAAATGCCCGTAGATCCGGTCGAGATCCCAGCCGCCGCCTGGCGCTACCTGCGCCAGCGTGAGGTTTTCCTCGACCGTCAGCCCCTGGATGATGCGCCGGTCCTCAGGCACGAGCTGAATGCCCGCCCGCGAGGCCTCGAATGCCCGCATCCGATGCACCGGCAAGCCATCGAGCCAGATTTCGCCCTTTTGCAAACTGGGATTGTCCAGCCGCGCAAGCGCCCGCAGCGTTGACGTCTTGCCAGCCCCGTTGCGGCCCAAGAGTGCGAGGATTTCGCCGTGCTGGATGTCAAAGGAAACACCCTGCACGATGTAGCTTTCTCCGTAATAAGCGTGGATATCGTTGACCGCGAAGAACGGCGCGGCCTCGGTTTCGATGGCGGCACCCTGACGTTCGCTCGCCTGTTCAAGTGCGCTCATCAGTGCGCTCCTCCGAGATATGCTTCCTGCACGCGCGGATCACCCCGGACCTCATTGGGCAGCCCCTCCGCGATGATCCGCCCGCCCGCAAGCACCGAAATCTTGTCCGCGAGCGAAAAGACCACATGCATATCGTGCTCGATGATGACCTTGGTCATCCCCCGGCTCTTGATCTTTTTCAAAAGCTCGATCGTCGTGTTGGTATCGTGCCGGCTCATCCCTGCCGTCGGCTCGTCGAGCAACAGCAGCCGGGGCTTCTGCATGAGGCACATTGCCAGTTCCAGACGCCGCTTGTCCCCGCGCGAGAGCGCCCCGGCGTGCTCGCCGACCCGTTCGATCAGCCCCACGTCCTCAAGCATCGCCTCGGCCTCTTCCCGGATCGCGGACTCCCCTTCGAGAGGCTTTGTCATCTTGATTCGGAAGGCACCGTCCCGCTTGGCAAAGGCCGGGGTCATGACGTTGTGCAGCACCGAGAGCTCAGGAAAGATCTCCGGGGTCTGAAACACCCGGCTCACCCCGAGCTGGTTGATCTCATGCGGCTTCTTGCCCGTGAGCACCTCGCCATCGAACACCACTGCACCGCTCGTGGGCGGAATGCGCCCAATAATAACATTGAGCAGCGTCGACTTGCCCGCGCCGTTGGGTCCGATGATCGCATGCGTCTTGCCTTCTTCGACCGCCAGGTCGATGTCGGCCAGCGCATGCAGCCCGCCGAAGTTCTTGTGAACGTCCGCAACGTGCAGGACGACATTTTCTTGCATGTTCATCGCCAACTACTCTGCTGCCGAGGGGTTGAGTTCGGTGCGACCGTTTTGCCGCCGCGAAGGCCCGGAGGGAAACGCGGCACGCAAGCGCCGCACACCTTCCATGATGCCTCCCGGCAGGAAAACAACGACCAGCACGAAGACCAGACCGAGCGTCAGATGCCAGCCTTCACCGACGAATTTCGAAGCGACCAGCACCACCCAGTCCTCGACCCCCTCGGGCAGGAAGGAGAAGACCCGGTGCAGCGTCGCCTCGTTGAACGCCGAGAAGATATTTTCAAGGTATTTGATCAGCCACGCCCCGATAACCGGCCCGATCATCGTGCCGACCCCACCGAGGATCGTCATCAACACAATTTCGCCCGAAGCCGTCCATTGCATGCGCTCCGCACCCGCCAGCGGATCGGTGATTGCCAGAAGCCCACCCGCGAGCCCGGCATACATCCCGGAGATGACGAAAGCTGCTAGCGCATAGGGTCGTGTATTGAACCCGGTATAGCTCATCCGCGTCTGGTTCGATTTGATCGCCCGCAGCATCATCCCGAAGGGCGAGACGAAGATTTTCTGGGCTATGAAGAACGATACCAGCAGAACCACCGCGCACAGATAGAACGCCTCAAACCCGTTGAGGCTTGCCCCCAAAAGGCTCGGCGGCGGCAATCCGATGCTGCTTTCGCCGAAGAGGCTATCGATGACACGCGGATCGTTGCGCGTGAGCTGAAGCGCCGTCTCGCCATTGGTGATCGGTGTCAGAACCGAATAGGCGAGATTGTAGCTCATCTGCGCGAAGGCGAGCGTCAGGATTGAAAAGTAGATGCCTGAGCGTTTGAGACTCACATAGCCGATCGCCAGCGCAAAGAGCCCGCCCATGGCCACCGCAAAGATCATTGCGGGGATAACGTCCATGGTGAAAAGCTTGAACGACCACACCGCGGTGTACGACCCGACGCCCAGGAAGGCCGCGTGCCCGAAGCTCAGATACCCGGTAAGCCCGAACAGGATGTTGAACCCCACCGCGAGGATCGCGAAGATCGCGAATTTCTGCATCAGCCCCGGATAGGCCGCACCGAACGGCTGCAGCCAGATCGGCATGGTGAGCACCACAAGCGAGAAGAGCGCGAAGGTGACGAGGTCCCGTCTTGGAAGGCGAAGAAAATCCATAGCCTTAGCCCTCCATCACGCCGCGCCGGCCCAGCAGGCCGCGAGGCATCACGAGAAGAATGATCACGGCGACCAGATAGACGATGATCTGATCTATCCCCGGAATGAGTGCCTTTATTTGCGTCATCGAGGCGAAGGATTGCAGGATGCCAAGAAGGAACCCGGCTGCAACGGCGCCGGGCAGCGAGCCCATGCCGCCAACCACCACGACGACGAATGACAAGACGAGGAAGTCCATTCCCAAGTGATAATTGGGCGGGAGAAGCGGCGTGTACATCACGCCCGCCAGCCCCGCGACCACCGCGGCGATGCCGAACATAATGGTGAACCGTTTGTCGATATTGATCCCTAGAAGCCCGACCGTCTCTCGATCCGCCATACCCGCGCGCACGACCATCCCGAAGGTTGTAAATCGCAGGAACGCGAACACCGCTCCGAGAACCACCACGGAAAAGAGCAGATAAACCAGCCGCCAGAGCGGATAGGTCACCGCCCCCGCCTGCAGCCCGAACCACGCTCCGACATCGGCCGCGCCGCGCAGATCGGGCGGTACCGGCTGCGGCCAGGGGTTTGGCCCGAAGAACGCCTTGATCAATTCCTGGAGCACAATCGCGAGCCCGAACGTCACGAGGATCTGTTCGGCATGCGGGCGCTTGTAGAAATGCTTGATCAGCCCCCGCTCCATGACGATGCCGATTACCAGCATCACCGGAATGGCCATGATGATCGAAAGCGGCACCGAATAGTCGACCATCACCGCCCCCCACTCGCCGAACCACTGCTCGACGATCGGCGTCCGGACCTCGAGCGGGGTCCCCCATGGGGAGAGTTGCGTTTCGTCGACCGTCACGACTTCCCAGCTTATCAAGGCCCGGAACGTGACAGCGCAGAAAGCGCCGAGCATGAACAAGGCACCATGGGCGAAATTGACGACGCCCAAAGTGCCGAAAACCAGGGTCAGCCCCAGGGCGATCAGGGCGTAGGCTCCGCCCTTGTCCAGCCCGTTGAGCAATTGCGCGAGAATGGCATCCATTAATTTGGCTCCGGAACGATGGTCTTGCCCGGCCGCCTTGGCGGCCGGGCAGAAATGCGGTTCAGCCCTAAGGCCTCAGCACATGTTCGGTTCGTAAGGACCGAGCTCGCCGCCGAAGATCGACGGGTCGTAGGTGACATCCTCGCGCGAGGCTGTGTTGACCACTTCGAGCAGGTCGAACTGGTTGGATGGCTCTTCCTTGCCCTGAACCACATAGACATCCTTAAAGCACTGGTGGTCCGAGCCACGATAGAGCGTAGCACCGTTGCCCAGCCCGTCGAACTCGTAATCCTCGAGTGCCTTGATGACCTCGGGCGGATAGAACGTGCCTGCCCGCTCGACGGCATCCGCATAAAGCAGCGTCTGCACATAGGCCGTATGCGCCGCCTGACTGGGCGGCTGACCGTATTTCGCGCCGAAGGACGCCGTGAAGGCCTTGGATCCCTCGTCCTGCAGGCTCCAATACCAGTTCGAGGTTCCGTAAACGCCCTGCATGGCATCGCCGGCACCGGCGGCCATCAGGTCGGAAACCAGCGGCAGGACGATCTTGAAGTCTTTCCCGTTCGCCTGCCGTTCCTTGAGCCCGAACTGCACGGCCTGGGTCAGCGAATTGATCCCGTCAAACCCGTAGTGGTTGAGGATCAAGACGTCCGCACCCGAATTGAGGACCGGCGTGATATATTGGGAGAAATCCCCCGCGCCCACCGGCGTCCGCACCGTCTCGACTGTCTCCCAGCCGAGAGCTTCGGTAGCCCCGATCATGGACTCTTCCTGCGTCCAGCCCCAGGTGTAGTCGGCAGTCAGGTGATACGCGCGGCGGTCGTTACCATAGGCTGCGCCCAATTGCGGCCCCAGCCCAACACCCGACTGATAGGCGTTGAAGAAATGCCGGAAGCCATAGCGCCTCTTGTCCTTGCCGGTCGTGTCGTTGGAGTGGGTCAGCGCCGCCATAAAGATGATCCCCATCTCCTGGCACAACCCCTGCACGGCAATCGCCACGCCCGAGGACGACCCGCCAGTGACCATCACCGCGCCGTCGCGTTCAATCATGCGCCGCGCCGAATCGCGTGCGGCGTCCGACGCAGTCTGCGTATCGCCCGTCACATATGCGACGCGCTTGCCCAAAATCCCGTTGCCCGTAAGCGCATCCGACGAGAAGGTCGGGATCATGCCTCCGTCGCCTTCGCCATTGAGATGCTCGACAGCGAGCTCATAAGCCCGCAATTCGTCGGCGCCTTCGTCGGCATATGGCCCCGTCAGGGGTACGTTGAACCCCAGCGTCACCGTATCGCCCGTCGGTGCGTTGCAGAACTCCTGCGCCCACGCCCCTTTCGAGAACACCAGGGGCGAAACGCCGGTCGCAAGAACACCGGCCAGGCCGGTCTTCATGACGTTCCGGCGGCTGATACCGCGTTTCATAAAGCTCATTAAATCTCCTCCTGTGTTGCGGAGGCTCGAATCTTGATGCCGATGCTCACCGCTGGACACGTACTATCGACCGCCATTAACAGCTTCGCAATATCTCATTGTAATTCCACATAAATTTTGTAAATTATTGCACTCACAACCAAAGTGTGTTGTAAATTCGTTGACATGACGTCAGAAATTGGGGGAGCCCATGCGCGCGCCGATCGGGCTGAAAATCTCTACGCGCCGCAAGGCCTTGGGCATCTCCCAGGCCGCGCTCGCGCGCCAGGTCGAGATCTCTCCGAGCTATCTCAATCTCATCGAGGCCAATAAGCGTCAGGTCGGTGGCACCCTTCTCGCGCGCATCGCCAGCGCTCTTGATGTCGAGCTCGATGCCCTGACCGGCGAGGCCGAGCATCGGCTGATGCACGAACTCGTCGAGGCCTTCGCAGACCCGGTTCTCGTGAGCGCGAATATGGGCCTAGACGAAGCGCGCACGCTCGTCGCGACGGCGCCCCGAATTGCGGAACTCATCGCCCGCCTCTACCGCGCCTACGGCACAGCGAACGCCAATGCCGATGCCTATGCCAACCGCCTGCATGCCGACCCGCTTCTGAGCCAATTGCTCCATCGTGTGCTCTCGGGCATCACGGCAGTGCGCGCCGGCGCGGAAATTCTCGAAGACATCGACGATTTGAGCGTTGAGGAGCGCCAGCGTTTCGTCGGCTCGATCACCCGTGAGACCAAGGGGCTCTCAGCAGTCGCGCGCAACCTCATCGGCCAGTTCGACCAGGCCAGCAGTGCCCGCCGCAGCGCATCGATCCGGCGCGAGGTCGACGATATGATCTTCGCAGCGCAGAATTATTTCCCGCAACTCGAAAGCCACGCCGAAGACCTTCGCGCCCGGATCGACTGGCATGGCCCCTTCAACGAAACGACGCTTCAAGCGGCGCTGGAAACCGAAAACGCCATAACTGTACGCCGTGCCGCGCGCCTGCCCGACGATCTGCACGAAACCGGCCGCGCCTTCGGTTATGACGGAGAAACCCGGACACTCTGGTTCCGCAACACGGTGCCCCAATCGACCCGGCAATTCCAGATGGCCCGTCTTTTCGCCCAGCTGCGCGCTCACCAGATCCTCGATGAGATCGCCACCGGCCCCACGCTCACGAGCGATGCGGCGCGTCGCATGGCCCGTCGCTATCTCGGCTCCTACCTCGCCGGAGCAATCGTGTTCCCCTACGATACCTTTCTCGCAGACGCCCGGGCCCAACGTTACGACATCGACGCGCTGGCCGAACGCTACAACGCCAGTTTTGAACAGATCGCCCACCGCCTCGTCACGCTCCGGCGCGAAGACGACCAAGGCATCCCCTTCGGCTTTTTGCGCGCGGATCCTGCAGGGCGCCTGACAAAACATTTCCCCATTCCCGGCCTCTTGCTGCCCCATACCGGCCATGCCTGCCCGCTCTGGGCCATCTATTCGGCCTTCCGCACCCCCGGCGCGGTCGTCAGGCAGATCGCGCGCTTTTCCGACGGTTCGCGTTTCCTGTTCGTGGCCAAGGCCGTCACCCGGCGCAGTTCGGGTTTCGCCGATCAGGCCCTGCCCCACTCCATCCTCATGGTCACCGACATCCTCCATGCCGACGAAACCGTCTACGCCGATGGCCTCGACCTGACCGACGCTCAGGCCGACATTCCCGTTGGCCCCACCTGCCGCCTCTGCACCCGCGCGGACTGCGCCTCCCGCCAGGAAGACGCCTGGGCCCCGGGCGGAGCCGACCTGCCCGCACATTCTCTGGCGACGATAGCGTCCGACAATGCCAGGTGAGCCTGGACGAGCCCCACCGCCTCCTCCCCGTCAAGAGGTCGGTTTTGTTTCGCATGTGCTGGCACAAGCGCCATAGGCACCAACTTCAGAGCGATCGCTTGAAGGGACGTGCGATCTGCCCGGATGGAGGCGGGCTCTGGCGCCTCCACCACCCCCTCGCTGCCCCCGACTTGATCGGGGGCCCATCAGCGTTTGCGCGCCCGAATTGGCAGTGCGATGCAAAGCGTTGCCCGGAACCGGGTGCTTACCGAATGGTGAGACCGCGAGGGGCGCGTTGTCGGCCCAATGCACCCGATGCCCTCACCATTCGGCACCGCAGAGGTCGGTGGCGCTGCCGTGCATCGCACGACGATCCCGGGTCGCCAAAGCGCTGATGGGCCCCCGATCAAGTCGGGGGCAGTGAGGGGTAGTGGAGAGGTAGGCTTCATCCGATTGCCCTGGAGAAAGATGGGAAGCGAGAGGCGTACCGGCAGGCTGCTATGTTCGCCGCACCACATTGGAAAAACAGCAAAACCGGGAAACTTATCCCCGCCTTCAAAACCTCGCTTATTCTTATGCATACGGACCCGCTTTTGATGGGCGCAGGCGCAACGAACGTTTGGGCGGGACCGGTCCGGGTCCGATGGGAGTCGTCCCAGCGGAGGCCCAAACGTCACCGTGGCCAGCCACAGCGATCCTGTGGTCACCGGGGAAACCTGGCGGGGATTGGCCCCAGCCCGAGCGGACGCCAAGCCAAAAATCCCGGGCGTATGCGGCGAGGCTCGTCTCGCATCTATATAATCAGTATGAGGCGCGTCTCGCCGCATACCGCTCACGTCATTCAGCATCCGAGGCGCACGCGCCGTCGGACGACAAGCCGTGCCCACCACCTTCTTATCCAAACGAACACTTGGCGAAACCGCACCTTTCCGTTTAAGTGAACCATTGCGTTCCTTTGGAGGAGGGAACTGGAGGGGGAAATTTGGCAATCGATATTCTGATCGCAGAAGATGAACCATCCATCCTCGAAGCCCTTGATTTCGTCCTGCAGCGCGCAGGATGGTCGATCGCTTCGGTTATGGACGGAGAGGCCGTCATGGACGCCGTGCATCGCATGCAGCCACGCATTCTGGTACTCGATATCATGCTCCCCAAGCGCAGCGGCTTTGAGGTGCTCAAGCAGATCCGCGGGGACCGCATCACCCGTGACCTGCCTGTCCTCGTACTCACGGCCAGGGGCCAGCAACAGGACCGCCGGATTGCGGAGGAACTGGGTGCCGACGTCTTCGTCACCAAGCCATATGCCAACGCCGAGGTCGTCGACACCGTCCGCCGGATGATTGGCAATCCGGCCCCCCGGAACACGTCATAGCGGTGCCATCCCGATGACCCGTCGTAAAATCGTCGGTGCCTCGTTGTTTTTCACTCTGTTCGGCGCCATTGCGATCTTTCCGCCCGTGATCTGGCTGTTCCAGGCCGACAGTCCGGTTTTCGGTGTGCCGCTTGAAGTTCTTTATATCTTCGGGCTTTGGATCGCGCTCGTCATCGGCGCGTTGCGCTTCGCCACCATGCTGCCCCCCGATGAACCCTCGGCCCTCGAGAACTGGGACAAGGACCAATGACGCTCACCGCCGATTTGGTCATCGCCACGGCCATCGCCTATGTCGGGCTCCTGTTCCTGATCGCCTATATCGGCGACAGCCACACCCAGCGCCGCGACGGCGGATTCCTGCGCTCGCCCTTCGTCTATACGCTCTCGATCTCGGTCTATTGCACGAGCTGGACCTTCTACGGCGCCGTCGGCACAGCCGCGCGTTCGGGGCTCGAATTCGTCACGATCTATCTGGGCCCCACCCTCGTTTTTGTCGGCTGGTGGTTCATCCTGAGGCGCCTCGTCCGCATCAGCCACGACCAGCGCATCACCTCGATTGCCGACCTCGTCTCGTCGCGCTTCGGCAAGTCGAGCCGGCTCGCCGTCCTCATCACCATCCTCGCCGTCATCGCCATCGCGCCCTATATTGCGCTGCAACTCAAGGCCATTACCTCCTCGATTGAGGCCATCGCCGGCTCATCCGAATTCGGCCGCGGCAGCCTCGCCGGGCTCGACGACGTCGGCCTTGCCCTGGGCGTTGCGGCGGGCATGGCGATGTTCACCATCCTTTTCGGCACCCGCAATGTCGACGCGAAAGAGCAGCACCACGGCGTCGTCGCGGCCATCGCCTTCGAGGCCGTGGTCAAGCTGACCGCGCTCATTTCGGTGGGCATCTTCGTGCTCTATATCGGCGGTGGTATCGACCCGATCTTCGCCAACGCCGCCGAAGCCGGTATCGAGATCAACGCGCGCAATTCGTTCGGCGATCGCTGGGTTGCTATGACGCTTCTGGCCGCAAGCGCCGTCATCTGCCTGCCGCGCCAGTTCCAGGTCACTGTCGTCGAAAATTCCGATGAAAGTCACCTGCGTACCGCAAGCTGGGTCTTCCCCGGCTACATGCTCGCCATGAGTCTCTTCATCTTGCCTATCGCGCTTTTCGGGCTCACCTCGATGCCCCCGGGCTCGAACCCCGACATGTTCACCCTGACCTTGCCGCTCGCCGCCGGTCAGGACGGGCTGGCGCTTTTCGCCTTCATCGGCGGATTTTCCTCTGCAACCTCGATGATTATCCTCGAATCCATCGCACTCTCGATTATGATCTCCAACCATATCGTGGTGCCCGTCATGCTGAGGATGACTGCCAATAACGGGATCGATGACGGCCAGGGCGTACGCGCAATCATCCTCAACGCCCGCCGCTTCTCGATCATCCTCATCCTCTTTCTGGGCTTCGGCTATTTCTACCTGACCCGCGGCTCGGATGCCCTCGCCCCAATCGGACTGATCTCGTTTACTGGGGTGGCCCAATTCCTCCCCGCGATCCTCGCGAGCCTTTTCTGGCGCGATGCGTCGGCAAAAGCGGCGACTGCAGGGATCATCCTGGGGTTCATCGTCTGGCTCTGGTCGAGCTTCATGCCAAGTTTCGCCTCCTCCTCGCCGCTGGTCGCGCAGATCATGACCCAGGGTCCTGCAGGCATCACCTGGTTGCGTCCTCAGGCCCTTTTCGGCCTCGAAAGCCTCGACCCCCTTGCCCACGCGGTCTTCTGGAGCTTGTTTCTCAACACCTCAGTGTTGATCGTCGGCTCGCTCATGACCAGCCAGTCAGCGCTCGAGCACGTCCAGGCCGCACTCTTCCTGAACGTCTTCCGCAACCGCCCTCAAAATGCCGGCCCGTTGCGCGGCTCGGCCGCCGCTGACGACCTCTTCCTCGTCGCCCGCCGCGTCCTTGGCCATGGCCGCGCCGTCGCGCTCTTTTCCGAAGAGGCCAAACAGGCCCGCATGCCCTGGTCGAGCCTCGAGCCCAGCCCCGCCTTCATCCGCAAGCTCGAACGCGAGCTTGCCGGCTCGATCGGAGCCGCCTCGGCCCATGTCATGCTCTCGAAAGTGGTCTCGGGCGATGCCATCTCACTCGAGGAAGTCATGCAGATGGCCGACGAAACCCAGCAGGCCATCGAATATTCCCAGGAACTGGAAAAAACCTCCAACGAGTTGCGCGCCACCGCCGATAAGCTCGAGATCGCGAACCAGCAATTGCGCAAGGTCGACCTGCAAAAAGACGAATTCCTCAGCCAGGTCAGCCACGAAGTCCGTACGCCAATGACCGCGATCCGTGCCTTTTCCGAAATCCTCCTGCACGAAAAGGATCTCGAGGAGAAATCGCGCCAAAAATTCGTCCAGACCATCCACAAGGAAAGCCTCCGGCTCACCTCGCTGCTCGATGAAATCCTCGATCTTTCCGCCCTCGAGCGTGGCGAACGGTCTTGGGAAAACCGGCCCGTTTCTGCCGAAGACGCCCTCGATCAGGCCCTGCGCGTCTGCGACGCCCTCGCCCGGCAGAACAACACCAAACTCAATGCCTTGGAGCGCGCGGCTGACGTCACCGTCCTCGCCGAACCCGACCGGCTGAGCCAGGTGCTCATCAACCTCATCTCGAACGCGGTCAAGTACAACGGCGCCATTCAGCCCGAGGTCGAAGTACGCTCGCGTATCGAAAACAGCCGTTATGTCGTGGAGATCTGCGACAATGGTCTGGGGATCGCCGAAGAAGAACGCGCCCGCATCTTCGACAAATTCTATCGCGGTCGCCTAGGCGAAACCGGCCCCTATTCAGGAGCCGGTCTCGGACTTCCGATTTCCCGGGAGATCATCTCGCGCATGAACGGCACGCTCGAACTGATCCCGGGCTGGCTCGAAGGGGCATGCTTCCGCGTGTCCCTGCCGATCGTCCCCAAATGAGACCGTATCACGCACTCTTAAGGCACCGCTGCCGACACCCACGAAGATTTTGCAAAAATCACCGTGAAGACCGCTGGTCATCGTTGCGGATCGATCCGCGCGCTGGAGGCGGAACGCCGAAGAGGAGGAAAACCAGCGTTGCCCACAGCCCGCGCCACCAATCGATCAACGCTGGCGCTTCGGTTTCCCCGGAGCCGGTTCCCATTTCGGCAAGAAGCGCCATCGCTTCTTCGACCTGCGCAGCGGGTACCTTGATCTCGACACCACCAATCGCATGCATCAAGTGCCAGGCAACAGCCGCCGTATGCGCATGAAAAGGAACCGCGGAAATGCCGTAGGCACTCAGATAAGCCACGATCACCTGGGTTTCCGAGGCACCGTACCCGCGCACAATTGTAACAAGATCACCCTCGGAATCCATAAATCTCACTCCAATTCAGCAGCGAGAATCGCAATACTCAAGCATAAATCTGCGCGCTGACCGGCACATTGTCGATCAACCGCACACCGTCGAGCCATGCCGCCACAAGTAATCGCGCCGCCTGTCCCGGCTTTGCTACCGGCGCCAGCGTCTCGGCATCCCGCAGTTCGAGGTATTCGACCTCTGTAAATCCAGCCGCCAGAATATCCGCCTTTGTCTGCGCGATCACAGAGTCAACGTCTTCCCCGGCCGCAATCCGCTTTGCGGCGTCGAACAGCGCTGCGCTCAACCGCGGTGCAGCCGCCCGCCCCCCCCGCGTCAGCCGCAGATTGCGCGAAGACATCGCCAATCCGCCATCCTCGCGCACGATTGGCCCGCCGACAATCGTGACTGGCATATTAAGATCGGCCACCAGCCGCCGGATCACCGCAAGCTGCTGAAAGTCCTTCTCGCCGAACACGGCGACGTCGGGCTGGCTCTGCAAGAGCAGTTTGGTCACAACCGTCGCGACACCGTCGAAATGCCCTGGCCGGAACGCGCCGCAAAGCCCCTCGCTCACACCAGCGACCGAAACCGTCGTCGAAAACCCTTGCGGATACATTTCATCGAGCCCTGGCGCGAACAATAGATCGGCACCCACCGCGCCAAGCTTCCCGGCGTCCTCAGCCTCGCTGCGCGGATAGGCGGCGAGATCGTCGGCATTATTGAACTGTTTGGGATTGACAAAAAGCGTCACGACGACACGGTCTGCGCGGGTCTTCGCCAGCCGCACAAGGCTCAGATGCCCATCATGCAGCGCGCCCATGGTCGGCACGAGCCCCACGCGATAGCCCGCATGCCGCCACTGCTCGATCCGCGCGCGCAGCTCGGCAACCGTTCGGACGATCGAAACGCTCATCCTTCGGTCCCGCTCGGCAAAGCCTTGGGCGAATCCCCGAACACATGCTCCGGTCCGGGAAACCGCCGCGACCGAACGTCCTCGGCATAAGCCGCAATGGCCTCTTCAGCCATTTTGCCGAGTTCCGCATAACGCTTGACGAACTTTGGGTGAAAGTCGGTGAACACGCCCAGCATGTCGTCGACTACGAGAATTTGCCCGTCGCACTGCGCTGAAGCGCCGATTCCTATGGTTGGAATATCGACCGCACCGGTGATCCGCCGCGCGAGGATATCGGGCACCTTCTCGATAACCACCGAGAAGGCTCCGGCCTCCGCCACGGCCCGCGCGTCGGCCAGCACCGCGTCGGCATCGGCGCCCCGGCCCTGCACCTTGTACCCACCAAAGGTATTCACCGATTGCGGCGTGAGCCCGACATGCCCCATGACCGGTATCGCCCGCGCGGTCAGGTACCGGATGGTTTCGGCGATCGCGCCACCGCCCTCGAGCTTGACCGCTGCGCACCCTGTTTCCCGCATCAGCGCCGCGGCATTGCGAAACGCCTGCTCCGGGCTTTCCTCATAGGACCCGAACGGCATATCGACGACCATCAACGCCTTCGAAAGCCCCCGCCGCACCGCCTTTCCGTGCATCACCATCATGTCCATGGTGACTTCAAGCGTAGATGCCAGCCCATGCATAACCATGCCGACGCTGTCTCCAACGAGCACGATGTCGCAATGTTCATCGACAAGCTTGGCGATTGGCGTCGTATAGGCCGTAAGACAGACAAGCGGCGTCTTGCCCTTACGTGCGCGAATATCCGGCGGCGTCAGCACCTTGACCGGCTTGGAATGGCTCATGGCTCGCTCCGCGACAAGGACGTTTTTACGCCCCTTTTGTTGTGGCTGTCATAAACTAGGCGCGTGGCCGATGAAAGCCCGACTCTCGTATACCTCCCATGCACGGAAGCCCGCGAAGTCTCACCCGCCATGCACCCAGCGCATTGCAGACATGACTTGCAATCAAGCCAGTACCCTTTAAGAGCATACCCAAACGGACTCGGCCCGCTCCGCCGAGTGGCTTCTCCGGGCGCCCATCCCCCGGTCACCTTCAGCATTCGCGATTATCATCTCGACGTCGAACGCCGAACGCTTGTGCTGACCGCAAGAACAAACAAAACAGCATGGAATTCCTTACCCGATATCGCACCGAATGGTTCGGTAACGTCCGCGCCGATATCCTGTCTGGCCTCGTCGTCGCTCTGGCCCTCATCCCAGAAGCCATCGCCTTTTCCATCATAGCCGGCGTCGATCCCAAGGTCGGGTTATACGCTTCCTTCTCAATCGCAGTCCTTATCGCCTTCGTTGGCGGTCGTCCCGGCATGATTTCCGCGGCAACCGCGGCGACCGCGGTGCTCATGATTCATCTCGTGCATGATCATGGCCTGCAATACCTCCTCGCCGCGACGGTCCTTGCCGGTCTACTGCAAATCGGTGCGGGCTTTCTCAAGCTCGGCTATGTGATGCGCTTCGTTTCGAAATCGGTCATGACCGGCTTCGTCAATGCGCTGGCAATCCTGATTTTCATGGCGCAATTGCCCGAATTGACAAACGTGACCTGGGTCACCTACGCCCTTGTCATCGGCGGCCTCGCCATCATCTATCTCTTCCCGTACCTGACCAAGGCGATCCCGTCCCCGCTGGTTTGCATCGTCGTGCTTACAGCCCTTTCGATCGCGCTTGGCCTCGACGTGAGAACCGTTGGCGACATGGGCGACTTGCCCGACACCTTGCCGGTCTTCCTCATCCCGCAGATCCCCCTCACCTTCGAGACACTGATGATCATCCTGCCTTATTCGGCAGCCGTGGCCGTCGTAGGTCTCCTGGAATCCCTGATGACCGCCCAGATCGTCGACGATCTGACCGATACAGGATCGGACAAGAACCGCGAATGCATCGGCCAGGGCGTCGCCAACACGGCGACCGGGTTCATCGGCGGCATGGCCGGCTGCGCCATGATCGGCCAGTCCATGATCAACGTGAAATCCGGCGGGCGGGGACGACTCTCAACCTTCCTTGCCGGTGTGTATCTGCTGTTCATGATTCTCGTTCTGAGTGACTTGGTGAGTGCGATCCCCATGCCAGCGCTCGTCGCCATTATGATCATGGTTTCGATCGGCACCTTCTCATGGAGCTCGATCAAGAACCTCGGAACCCACCCGAAGAGTTCGTCTATCGTAATGCTTGCAACGGTGGTTACCGTGGTCTACACCCACAACCTCGCCATCGGTGTCCTGATCGGCGTTCTTCTCTCGGGCATTTTCTTTGCCTGGAAAATCGCCCAGCTTTTCCGGATCACGTCCGAAGCCACCGACGACGGTCGCCAACGCACCTATATCGTTGAAGGCCAGCTCTTTTTTGCCTCCGCGGACGAATTCACGGCTGCTTTTGACTTCAAGGAAGCGCTCGATAAGGTCATAATCGACGTAAGCCGCGCGCATATCTGGGATATTTCGAGCGTTCAGGCGCTCGACATGGTCATCCTCAAATTCCGCCGCGAAGGTGCGGACGTCGAGGTGCTTGGAATGAACGCAGCCAGCGAGACGCTCGTCGACAAGCTTGCGATCCACGACAAGCCCGGCGCGCTCGACAGCCTCATGGGGCACTAAGGGAGGTAGTAATGTCTAGGATCATCGCCTTTATCGACGGCTCGGTCTATTCCGACAGCGTGCTCGACCACGCTGCCTGGGCCGCCCAAAGGCTCGACGCCAGCGTTGATGTCGTTCACGTTATCGGCCGGCGGGATATCTCGACGACCACATTCGACCTTTCAGGCAGCCTCATGCTCGGCGCGCGGACAAACCTCCTCAACGAACTCGCCGAACTCGACGCACAAAAGGCCCGCCTCGCCATGGAGCGCGGCCGGGTCCTGGTGGATGGCGCGGTCGCGCGGCTCCAGGAGGCCGGTGTCAAGGAGGCCCACGCCAAACTGCGCAAGGGCGATATCCTCGACGCGGTACAGGATCTCGAACCCGACGCCGACCTGATCGTCATCGGCAAGCGCGGGGAGGCAGCGGACTTTGCCAAACTTCACTTGGGCTCCAACCTTGAGCGCGTCGTTCGCGAGAGCTCCAAGCCCGTCATCGTGGCCGCCCGCGCCTTTACCCGGCCTGAACGATTCATGGTCGCTTTCGACGGCGGCGTCAGCGCCACCAAAGCCATCGCGCACATCGCGCAGGGCAAGCTCTTCCCGGGGCTCGAATGTCACGTCGTGATGGCCGGCAAGGACACCGAGGAAAACCGTGGCAAACTCGACACAGCGCGTACGCAACTCGTAAACGCAGGATACAAGGTTTCGACCAAACTCGCCGACCTCGAACCCGAAGCGCTCATCGCCGACTACGTCATCGACAATGCGGTCCAGTTCCTCGTCATGGGCGCTTATGGCCACTCGCGCATCCGAACCTTCATCATCGGTTCGACAACGACCGAAATGATCCGCTCGGTGACGATTCCCGTGATGCTGTTCCGGTAGACCTCACGCCGGGTCCGCAGCCAGGATCGCATCGATCATTTTCTGGTTGCCGTAGGAGAATTCCAGAGGGCAGGCAAAAGGCTCACCCGTTCGCGCCGACCGGATGAATGCCTCGACCATCAGCTGGTACTGGTCCACCGCATTATAGCTCTGCGACCGCGTCGTACCGTCGCCGAGCCGGATATCGAGCCGCACATCGCCGTATAGGTGCGTATTGAAGGGCGCGCTGAGCCGCAGCCAGCCCTCCTCCCCATGGAACACCATCTCCTGGCGCGGTGCATGACGCATGCCGACGTAAAAACTCATGGTGAAGTCGGGGAAATCCGCCCATACCCGAGCGAAGGTATCGACGCCGTTTTCACGATCGATGTCGGCGCGCAACCGTGTCGGCTCGGCTCCGGTCACGAATCGCGCCGTAATCGAGGGATAAACCCCGATATCGTATAGCCCGCCTCCGCCGGTCGCGGCCTGGTTGCGGATATTGGCTGGGTCGAGGTTACGGTAGGTGAACGCGCCATCGATATGACGAAGCTTCCCGATCGCCCCCTCCGCGACAAGCGCCTTTGCGTCCTGCCACTGCGGATGGTGCACCACCATGAAACCTTCCGCCGCAAGCTTGCCCGATCTGTCGCGTGCCGCGATCAAGGATTTGATCTGCTCGGCCTCAAGCGCCAACGGCTTCTCGCACAGCACGTGCTTGCCGGCCTCCAGCGCCTTGAGCGTCCACTCGACATGCAGGTGATTGGGGAGCGGAATATAGACCGCGTCCACCTCAGGGTCATCGAGCAACGCCTGATAGTCCCCGATCACTCGCAAGCCGGGATACCGCGCGAGAAACGGCGCCGCCTTCTCGCCGCTTGTCGTCGCCAACGCGACGAGGTCGGCGTCCCAAGCCCTCGCAATTGCCGGTGCCAGAGCCGTCCGGGCGATATTCGCCGCCCCGAGAATACCCCAACGTAACGCTTCAGCCATGCCTGCCCTCCCCGAAACAGTTCGGAAAGGGTCCTAGCATTTCACGTGCCTTCGTACCAGAGAGGAGAGCACATCAATGCTGATGTCCGGCATGACTGTGCTGGCTTGCGTCAGCGGTTTCGACCGCAACGACGATATCGAGATGGCCGAAATCGAACGCGAGCTCCATCTCGAAGCTTTCGTCCTCGTGCAGGTCCCCAGAGAGCCCATCAAGTTTGATCGCCAGCCCGTTTGGGGCCAGCACGACCTCGCCACCAGCTGGTATCGGCATGCCCGGCAGTTCAACAAAGTCCGGCTCGCCATCGACAAGCGCAAAGCCCACAAGCGCAGCACTGTTCGCGTTGCCGGCCTCGCCGCCGACAAGCGTCACTTCGGTATTAGAATTGTTCTCGATCTCGACGAAGACCAAGGCATGATGGTCTCGTGTCGCATGAGTCCAGGCATGAACTGCCCGAACCCCATGCCCCTCCGAAACATGATCGTCGTCCTCCTCGTGCGCTGTATGATGCTCTTTGCTAGGTTCGTCCTTCGCGAAGGACGGAGTCGCGACGAGGGCAAGCGACAAAAGGACGGCACGGATCATGATCGGGCTCCAACACACTCTAACCGCGCAGATCAGTAACGACTGGGCGTGACAAAGCGATGAAGGCCGGTA
This sequence comes from Pelagibacterium halotolerans, assembly GCF_044811015.1. Taxonomy (GTDB): domain Bacteria; phylum Pseudomonadota; class Alphaproteobacteria; order Rhizobiales; family Devosiaceae; genus Pelagibacterium; species Pelagibacterium halotolerans_A. Next base: position 207,498 of record NZ_CP085243.1, on the reverse strand, counting down.
CCAGAGCAAGTGCGACGGTAACACTCACAAAAGCAGCAACCAGATGAAGCTCCGGCCAGCCGAGGCTCGACCGCACCAGGATATCGGTACGCGCTGTAACGATCCGCGAAATGACCTCGGCAGCGCCGAGCCCTACCACAATCCCCAGGATCGCGCCTAGGCCGATCAGGATGCTTGCATAGCTCCAGATAACCGAGAAAGCGAACCGTCGCGGAGCCCCGAGCGCACGCAATAACGCCAACCGCCTTGCGAACAGCCGCGTAAGGATCGCAAGCCCTGCGAGTACCCCGGCGGTCACCAGAACTTGCGTGACCACCGCCATGACGCTCATCACCTCGCGCACGTCGCCCATAAGCCCGTGCAGACTCGCAAGGACCGCGCCGGGAAAGAACGCCATGGTCTCGTTCGTCGTGAACTGAGAACGCAATGCATAATTGGCCCACAGCTCCTCCGCCCGCACCAACACCGCCGGCGTTCCCGGGAATTGCTCGGCAATGAAAGGCGGTCCGATTGTATTGGCGTCATCGGGCGGATGACCATTGGGCAACCCGTGCACTTCCCAAACGGCTTCGACCGGCACGAGGATCGCCTTGTCCCAAGGGCTGCCGGTCGGTTGCATACGCCCGACCACCTCATATTCGAAATGCCCGTGCGCGTCCTCCTCGGCGGCATCGCCAATCCCATGCGCGGGTGAAAACCTTTCGCCCAGAGCAAGATCGACATTGGCACCAATAACGGCATCGGCGCGGGTCTCGAACATCCGTCCGTCCGCAAGCGCTTCCGTCATATGCGTGACAAAATCCCCCGTCGTCCCGACCACCGGCGCGGATCGATAGCTATCCCCGAACGCGATCGGCGCGGCGAGGGAAACGTTCTCGGCGTTCGCAATGGCATTATATTGGGTGCCGGTGAGAAGCGGCACATCGGAGGGCTGCAGATAGACCGCCGCGAACAGCATGGTGATCTCGCTGCCCGGAGCCGAAACGACCAGGTCGAACTTGTCCGCTGCCCGCGCCGTGCCCTGTCGCAATCCGCGTTCCTGGGCGATCAGCCCGACCCCGATCCCGACCGAAACCGCGATCAGCGTGATAAACAGCAGGTTCGTCCATTTGAACCGCCACATCATCGCTTGCACCAACGACCACGGCCGGTATCCGAAGACGACGAGAGCGCCGATCGCAACGGCCGGCAGCAGCAAAAAAACGAACTGCAGCGCATCCTGAGCTGCCACGGGCAGACCGTCCCAGGCCATAAAAAAGGGATCAAGCATGGACGGTATCGCTCGCTATCTGGCCGTCAATGATTTCGATAACGCGGTCGGCACGCTCATGCACTGCCGGATCGTGGCTGACAGCGATCATCGTCTTGCCGTCTTCGCGCGCGAGCCGAACAAGATCATCGACCAGCGCGTCTGCCGTCTTGCGATCAAGGCTGGCGGTTGGCTCGTCGGCAAGAATGACCTGCGGATTACCGGCCAGCGCCCGCGCAATCGCTACGCGCTGGCGCTCCCCGCCCGAAAAGCTTTCGACTGTCCGCGCACCTGTCGGTGCAATCCCCAACCGTTCGAGGACCGTGGCGGCGCGCAACCGTATCGACCTTTGTATACTCGCGGGCCCGTAGGCCCCCGGTAACGCCGCGTTGGCGAGGGCGGAGAGTTCTTCGAACAACAAAAAATCCTGAAACACCAGCCCGATCGCGCGCCGCCGGAACGCTGCACACCCTTCGGGGCCCATTGCGAGGATGTCGGTATCACCCCATACGACTCGGCCCAGGGCGTGTTCTATCAGCCCCGCGCACGCGAAAAGAAAAGTCGACTTACCCGCCCCGGATGGACCCTTGACGGCCACACAACTGCCTGGCGCAATCTGCAACTCTTCAACCGCAAGAAGTGTGCGGCTGCCCTGTCCGGTCACCGCAAGCGCCGAAATGGCAAGACCAAGCCCCACTAGACCCGTTCCTGAAACGCATCGGTAAGCCGCACGCGGCTCACGAAGCCCAATTCAGGATCCTTGTAGGTCCCCAGTTCCAACGTCCCCGTCGTTGCGATCATGACGTTGAACGGAACCACGTCGATCACCCTACGCGCATAGACCGCAAGGATGTCATCCGGCCATTCGGCCTCACTCTCGCAAAACGGGCAAACGGCCATCGGCCTGTTGGTCAAAACATAAAATGTCGATTCAGCCTTGAGCGGTGGCGCCATATAACCGACAATGCTTACCCGTTGGCCTTCTTTCTCAAGGGCATAGTCGGTAAAGCTCATGTCGGTGTTATAAAGCTCACGGAGCCGCACCTGTTCATATGCAGCGCGGGCTTCGGTTGCGATAAACGGCGCACAAATCGCGGCGCCGGTGGCCGTGGCAAAAAACGCGCGACGGTTCATGACTGGCCTCCATTCCATCCGACAGGTCCCTCTACACTGGACATATGACACTAGGACGAAGGGCCCGGATCACTCCAGGCCCTTGGCATCCTCGTATCCGCGAGACGTTTATTCGACGCCAAGCGCAGCGTGGTTCATCACATGGAAGATATATTCTTGATCCATCGTGCCACCGAACAGGTGCGCCCAGGGCCCTTTGGCCCAAAGAGCGACGTCGACGCCCGAATGGGTCTCCGAGTTCATCGGAACGACGGCTTCCTGAAGATAATCGACGTCGAGGACCTGTTCCTGCGTCAGTTCCGGACGGGTACCCGAATAGGTACCATCTTCCTGCTCGACGAAAGACGAACCGGGACCATCACCGAAGACGACGACCGTATAGGGCTTGCCATCGGCAGCGAGGTTCGGCTCACCCGAATGCGCGATCTGACCGGCCTGAACACCCATGCACAGGCCAAGGATCGGCGTGCCGCGGCCACAATAGCCGTTGAAGGTGATCGCATGCTCATGGTCGGCAGTCACGATAATGAGGGTATCCTCGTCGTCGGTTAACTCATCGGCCAGCGCGACGGCTTCGGCGAAGGCGATGCCGTCGGTAAAGGTCCGGTAGGCATTCCCCCCGTGGCTGGCGTGATCGACGCGGCCGGCTTCGATTTCGAGATAGAAGCCGTTTTCGTTGCCCGAGAGCGCTTCGATGGCCATTTCGGTCATTTCGGCGAGCGAAGGCTGGGTTTCCACGTCGCGGTCGGCTTCGTACTGCATATGGCTGTCGCTAAATAGCGCCAGGATTGGCGAACCTGCGGTCAGATCCAAAGCTTCAGCCGAAGTACGATCATAGGCCCACTGGGCGCCGAGTTCGCGGGCGCGTTCGATCAGGTTAACGTCGTCGGGACGGTTGCCCACGAGCGTACCGTCGATCTCGATCCCCTCGGGCGCAAACGATCGCGCGCCGCCACCGAGCACGACGTCGACAGTGCCGGCTTCCATGGCGTCAATGAGCTGCGTGGCGATGTCCGTGCAACCTTCAGGCGCTTCATTTTCCCAGTTACGGTTAGCGGTTTTGGCATAAACGGCAGCAGGAGTTGCGTGCGTGATACGCGCCGTCGAAACGATGCCGACCGACTTCCCGGCATCCGATACGATTTCCGAAAAAACAGTCAGCGGTGCTTCGGTCGCGCAGTCGTTATGGACCACGGTATCGGCCATATTGATCGTGTTGAAAATCTGCTTGGTGCCGGTATTCATCGCGCCGGCCGTCGGCGCGGAGTCCGGCGTCTGGGCGTTGATATTGTAGGTCTTCACAATCGCCGTATGCGGATAGAGATCGTAGGGCAGGTTGTGCTCTTCGCCCAGAAGTCCCATCTGCTGTCCCTGGAAGAGACGGATACCATAATTGGTACCGACACCCATCCCGTCTGCGACGAACAGGATGACGTTCTTCGCCCGGTTGGTGTTCGGCTGCATATTGATAAACGACTCGAGCCGTTCCTCGGCGGCAGTGTAATAATCTGTGCCGGCCTGCGGTAAGTCCTGGGCAATGGCGGTCGACGCGCAAAGCGCCAGCGCCATCGACGTTACAATAGTACGTTGAAACATTTGGTGCCTCCATGGGGTTCCAATGGAGGCGCACGCTAGTGCCCATCTATGACGGGTGGTTCAAGAATTTACGACGATTGCATGACGATGGATCGGCGCCCTGCATGGGCATGGAGGTCAGATCGCCATACCCGTTTCCGGATCGAACACATGCACATTCTCAGGCGCGATGGTAAGCGCGATGGTATCCCCGGCAGCAACATCGGTTCGCCCATTGACCACAACCACGATCTCAGGCTCACCCAGTGACGAAATGTAGGTTGTCGCGCCGGTCGACTCGACCGTGGTCACCGAAAGCCGCAGGCCGGCCTTATCGCCGGTGGCAAGCCTGAGAAACTCGGGGCGTAGCCCGAGCGTGACCTTGCGCCCGGGGCCGAGCGCCCGGCCGATGCCGATCGAAGGTGCATCAGGCAGCGTCAGCGTCACGTGTGCCCCACTGTCGTCAACAGTGCCTTCGACGAAATTCATCGCCGGCGAACCGATGAAACCGGCGACAAACATGTTGGCAGGCCGGTCATAAAGCTCAAGCGGCGCGCCCTGCTGCTCGATCACCCCTTCGCGCATGACGACAACATGATCCGCCATCGTCATCGCCTCGATCTGGTCGTGCGTGACATAAACCGACGTCGCCTTGAGCCGGTCGTGCAGCGCGCGAATCTCCTTACGCATATGCACCCGTAGCGCTGCATCGAGATTAGACAATGGCTCATCGAACAAGAATGCCTTGGGATGCCGGATGATCGCCCGCCCCATCGCCACGCGTTGTCGCTGCCCACCCGAAAGTTCGCGCGGCAGGCGTTTCAAGAGCTTCTGAAGTCCAGTCGTCGCCGCAACCTCGTTCGCCGCCACTTCGGCCTCTACCTTTGGCCTTCGCTTCAACCGCAATGAGTATGTGAGATTGTCCAAAACACTCATATGCGGGTAGAGCGCATAGGACTGGAACACCATTGCTACATCGCGCTTGCGCGGCGGCACTCCGTTCATAACCTCCCCGGCGATCTTCATCGTCCCGCCCGAGATGCTCTCCAGTCCCGCAAGCGACCGCAACAGTGTCGATTTCCCGCAGCCCGAAGGCCCGACCAGTGCAACGAACTGCCCGTTCTCAATCGTCAGATTGATGTCCCTGAGCGCATGAAAAGCGCCATAGTGCTTATCGATATTCGATAGTTCGATCTGGGGCTGTGCGGTCATTTGAGCGCTCCCGAGGTAAGGCCGGCAACAATGCGGCGCTGAAGGAGAACGAAGGCGGCGAGGATCGGTGTCACATAGATCGAGGCATAGGCCATGATGTTGTTCCACTCGTTGGTGTTGGGGCCCATGAAGGCGTTGAGCCCAACGCTCGCCGGTTGCAGGCTTGGCGACTGGATGATCGACTTCGAATAGACATATTCGCCAAACGCCTGCATGAAAATGAGGATGGCCGAAACGAGGATGCCGTTGCGCGCCAGTGGCAGCGCGATGGCAAAGAACGCACCGATCCGCGAATTGCCGTCGACCAGCGCCGCCTCTTCAAGCTCGCTTGGCACGCTCATGAACGTCGCACGCACCAGCACCACGAAGAACGGCATGGTCTTCGCCGTCAATGCCAGGATCACCGCAAACCGGGGCGTTTCCAAAAGCCCGACCTGAGAGAAGCCCACGAAAATCGGCGTGATCATCAGCGACGCCGGCAGCACCTGCAGCATCAGGATCAGAAAGAGCCCGATATCGATCCACATATTGCGATACCGCGCCAGCACATAGGCGCATCCGGTCCCCAGGGCAGCGGTCAGAAACGTCGTACCCGAGGCGATGACGAGCGAGTTCCAGATATAGCTGCCCATGTCGCGTACGGACCAGACATAAGGGAAATTGTCCCACTGTGCGTCGCGCGGCACAAAGCCTGGCGGCGTCGCAAAAACTTCCGAGCCGGTCTTGAGACTCGTCACGTACATCCAGTAGAGCGGGAAGAGATAGAGCGCTGCTAACCCGAGGGCGACGACCAGCAGAGACCAGTTGCGCAAGCTTGCATTCATCGCTCTACCCCCGCACTTCGTGGCGCGTCGAGCGCACATAGATGACCGACGCGATCATCACCAGCGCGATCATCAGCACCGAGATCGTCGCGCCCTTGGCGAAATCGTACTGCCGGAACGAGAAGTCCCACGCCCAGTATTGCGCAACGTTTGAGGAGTTCGCCGGTCCGCCCGAGGTGATCGCTGCAAAAAGATCGAACTGTTGCAGGGTGAAGATAAGCCCCAGCGAAATCACCGCCCCGATCGTCGCCCGCATCATCGGCAGTGTAATCGTCCAGAAACGCTGCCACCCGTTCGCACCATCGAGCGACGCCGCTTCATAGAGATCGCGCGGGATCGAAGCCAGCCCAACCGACAGCAAAATCATGTTGAACGACGTTCCCAGCCAGATATTGGCGATAATCACCGCCCAGAGCGAAAAGGCGGTATCCGAACGCCAGAAAATATTGTCCTCAATAATCCCCAGCCCGGTCAGCGCAAAGTTGAGGACACCGAAATCTCCCGCGAGAATCCAGTTCCAGATCGCACCGACGACGAGCCCCGGCATCACCCACGACACGAGAAACAGCCCCCGGATGTAGCTCGATCCGGGAAACTTGAGCGTAAAGAACAGCGCCAGGGAGAATCCGATAAGGAACTGTCCGCCAATCGAGGCCACGACGAACACAACGGTGTTGCGCATAACTGGCCAGAAGATGGGCTCGGAGAAGACAGCAACATAGTTATCGAACCCGACGAATGGCCGCGCGAAAGTCCCCAGGCTGAACATGTCGACGGCCTGAAAGCTCATCACGACGTTGTAGGCGAGCGGCAGCCCGGCGAAGACGCCCAGGAAAAGCAGGGCGGCACCGACAAGCGCTATGTCGAACCCTTTCCCGTCGCGGAAGCTGGATATAACGCGGTTCATGAAAACGCTCCGATATTCGTAACGCGCTCCCGAACGGGATGGCCGAAGATCGCCCATCCCGCCCCTCGGGAGACTCCCAGGCCAGGCCCGGAAGGGTCGGGGCCTCTTATTTAAGAATCCCGTCAACCGTAGCCTGAGCCTGATCGAGCGCATCCTGGGCACTCATCTGCCCCGTCAGCGTGGACTGGATCGCGTCCTGAATAGCGCGCGAAATCTGCGGCCATTCAGGGTGCGGGCCGCGCGGCTTGGCATACTGGAGTTGCTCAAGGAACACCTGCAAAGCCGCATCCTTGAGAGGTTCACCGGTCGCCGGCAATTCGATATCCGAGCGCGCCGGAAGCTGGCCGAATTCGGGGAACAGCCGGTCATCCTGACTCGCAAAGTACTCAATCGCCTGGAATGCCTCTTCGGGATGCTCGGAGGTCGAGAAGATCGCCCAGTTGAAATCACCCATGGCCGAGGACCGCTCCGCGCCTTCCTCGGGCACCGGCAGAAGCGCCACGCCCCAATCGAACTCGGCCTCTTCCAACATGCGGTTAAGTTCCCACGGCCCGGAAATCACCATCGCCGCGTTACCGGCGTTGAACGTCCCGGTCGAATCCCACTGCCCGCGCGTCAGCGTATCGGGCGAAGCAAGCTTCTCGTCGAGAATGGTCTTCCAGACTTCGAGTGCCTCGACGACACCCGGCGCGTTGAGGTTGTCGTACCCGCCACCGGCCATCTGCGCCCAGGGCAGGAACTGGAAGGTGCCCTCCTCGTTCGCCTTGGCCGAGAACGCAAGGCCATAGACGTTGTTTTCCGGGTCGTTGAGCGCCCGCGCGGCTTCAACTAGCTCATCCCAGGTCTCGGGCGGATCGTTGGGGTCGAGCCCCGCCGCTTCGAACATGTCCTTGTTGTAGTAAAGCGCGATGGTATTGGTCGCCTTGGGCACGCCGTAGAGCTTGCCGTCCCACGTCACGGACGCCAGCGGACCGGGGAAATAATTGTCCGGATCGATCACATCGGACTCGGCCACCATATCCGTAATGTCGAGAAACGCCCCGCGCGAGGCGAACAGCGCGTGCTCGGGATTGTCCACAGCGATGATGTCCGGCGCCTGCCCGGTCGCGAAGGCGCGCATGGATTCGCTCACCACGTCGTCGAACTGGATCTGCCGATATTCGACCGTGATCCCGTTATCCATTTCCGAAAATTCCCGCGCCAGATTGAGCGCTGGCTGGTTCTCGTCGTCGAGCGACCAGACCGTGATCGTGGTCTGCGCCGCGCTAGCGCTCGTAAGCGCCAGAACGGAAACACCCGCAAGCGCGAGGCTTCCCGCTAAGCTCTTGAATTTCAACATAGTCCACTCCTCCTCTATGGGCTCTCTGGTTAAATGGCCGGGCTCCCGTCCCGGCCGGAAAATTACGCTGCGTCGGCGACGAAATCGCCGCCCCGGCAATGTTTGAGATAGTTGAGCGCGTGCACCTGCCCGGTCATCTCCAGTGCATCGCGGTAAACCGGGTCGTGCCAGCCTTCGATGTCGATGGATCCGGTCCAGCCGGCCAAGCGCAATTCCGAGATGATGTCGGTCCAATTGCTGTCGCCGAATCCCGGCGTGCGCATGAAGACGAAGGGCTCTTTCCCGAAGATGCCGTGCTCCTTGATCACGTCCCAGCGGATGGTCGCATCCTTGCCGTGAACGTGAAAAATCTTGTCCGCCCACTTGCGAATTTGTGGAAGCGGATCAATGAGATAGACCATCTGGTGACAGGGTTCCCATTCGAGCCCGATATTGTCGTCCGGCGTCTCGTTGAAGATGAGCTCCCAGGCGTCGGGGGTGTGGGCGATGTTCCAATCGCCGGTCTGCCAGTTGCCGTCCATGGCGCAGTTCTCGAAGGCGATCTTTACGCCCTTGTCCGCGGCGCGTTTGGCGAGTTCGGACCAGACTGTCTTATACTGCGGCAGGCTCTCCTCGATCGGCTTGCCCCGCACGCGGCCGGTGAAGCCGGCGACGCAGTCGGCGCCGAAATGATGAGCATTATCAATGCATTGCTTCCAGCCTTCCAGCGTCTCGCGGTCGAGCGGCTGGTCTTCGAGCGGGTTGCCGAACATGCCGATGGTGGAGATCGTGATGTCGCGATCCCCGATTGCGTCGCGGGCGCGCTTGCCCAATTCAGCGAGATCCTGGCCTTCCGTGGTCTGCCAGAAGAACGGCTCGAAGCTCTCGAACCCCTTGTCTACGATGGCCGCAATGGAACCATCGAGGGTTCCGCCATTGGCTTTGACCATGGTGCCGATACGGATGGCTTTGGCTGGATCGCTCACGATACTCTTCCCTAAAGTTCAATGTTTACACGGGCTTGCGTCCGCGCGCTCTCGATGGCGGCGAGCACCATGGCGAGGCTTTTGAAGTTGTCGCTCGATACCGTTTCGGGGCGACGATGACCCTCGATGGCGTCGATGAATTCGAAGATGACACTGGCATGGCCGAGCGCCCGGTCGGGGGCCTCCATAGGGGGGACGGCGACCGGTTTCAGGTCATTGAGAAACTTCCCCTCGCCCGCCAGAACCCGCGCGTCGAACGCCTCTGCACCGTCCCAGATCAGCGATCCCTTCGTCCCCACGAACCGCCACGCGGCCTCCCAGCTCGTCGGCGCGCCATCGGCGCACCATGAGCCGCGATAGGTGAAGGTCACCCCGTCGGAGAATTCGAAGATCGCGTTAGCCGAAGCGCCATGCGCATACCACGACCCCTTCGGGTTGCTCTCCTGCGCGTAGACGGCCTGCGGCACCTTGCCCGCCATGAAGCGCGCGGCGTCGAAGGTGTGGATCGCCATATCGAGGAGCAGGACGTGCTCCATCTCCTCGCGAAACCCGCCGAAATGCGGCGCGAGGAAAAAATCGCAGTGCACGCTCGTCAACTCGCCGATAGCGCCGGATGCCAAGAAGGCCTCGATGCGACGTACGCCTTCAATGAACCTACGGTTCTGGACGATGGCGTGAACCCGCCCTGCCCGCTCAGCCGCCGCGATCATCTCCCGCGCATCGGCGAGCGAGGTGGCCATCGGCTTTTCGCTCAGAACGTGGCAGCCATAATCGAAGCCCGTGAGCACCACGGACTTCCGCGCCGCCGGCGGCACCACATCGAACAGAAGATCGGGTTTGAGCGTTGAAAGCGCATCGGTGAGGTCGATCCCGCACGGGACGTCGAGACCGAACTCGCGCGCCCGGTCTGCCGCCAGCCCCCCGTCCAGATCGACGAGCCCCACGATCTCAATGCGATTGTCCAGCAGCGGGGCGTGCGCGATCGCATCGAGCCAGCCTTTCGACATAGCTCCGCACCCGGCCAGAATGGCCGTATATGTCACGGTACTCTCTCCTCTCGGGCTCTTACGAGTGCTTCACTTTGCACTGGCCCGTAAACGTTTACGAGACTAGGATTGAAACCGGAAACGTGTCAATAGGTTTTCGTAAACGATTACGGAGATTGTGGACGGCCCCGCGTCGACGCAGCATATTGTATGGTTGGAATCAGGCGCTTAGCGCAGTATCTCGATATTTCGATCGGCACGGTCTCGCGTGCTCTCAACGGACGCCCCGACGTCAATGAGGAAACGCGCAAGCGCGTCCTCGCGGCGGCCGCCGAGCTCGGTTACGCGCCGAACCAGGCTGGGCGCTCCCTGCGGCGCGGTGCGACGAGCGCCGTGGGCTTCATGATCGAATCCAACGACGAAAACGAAACCAATAGCGACAACTTCTTCCTCGGCGTCATAGGCGGGCTGACGGGGGCGCTCGCGCAGCATAACCTCGATCTCGTCGTTCTGCCGTGCTCGGTCAACGAAGACCCACACGACTATCTCCAGCGCATCGTGGTACGGCGCCTCGTCGATGCGGTCATCATCTCGGCCACGCAAAGGAACGACCGGCGCATCGCGCTTCTCAAAGCGGCCAACATTCCCTTCATTGCCCTGGGCCGGACCGGCGGAGCGGACGAACACGCCTGGATCGACCTGGACTTCGAAGGCGTCGCCCACCAAGCCGTGGCGCGCCTTGCCGCGCGCGGGCACAAACAGATCGCCGTGGCCGTCCCCGATACCGACATCAACCTCGGCCATGTCTTCCGCGACGCCTTCGTGGATGCCATGGAGCGGCATGGCCTGTCTGTCGATCCTTCTTACATCATCCGTGCCAGATCGAGCGAACACGGCGGCTACGCCGTCGGCGACGCACTGCTGGCCATGAACAACCGCCCGACAGCCGTTGTGCTCGTCTACGAGATGATGGCCATCGGCCTCTATCGCCGCCTCAACGAAGCGGGCCTCATGCCGGGACGCGACCTCGCCGTCATTGGCTTTCGCGAGGGCCCGCTGGCCCGCTTCCTGTCCCCTGCTCTGACCTGCTTCCGCATGTCCCTGCGCGATCTCGGCATCGGGCTGGCCGAGGGCCTCCTCGCCACCATGCCTGCCTTCGCCGATACCGACCGCCCCGGCCCGGTGCACAAACTGTGGCCGATGGACCTGGTGGAGGGGGAAAGCGACGCGATGAGGCGATAGGCGCGGAGCAGCGCTTGGGACGGGCGTTGCGCCGGCCACAACGTTTCCAGAAGGCAAAGACTTGGAGCTCTTGTTTTGTCGCTATCAAAAAGAGTTTCAAATGCTCGGTTGTCGTCCTCTATCCCAATGAAGAATGCGCTGCCTTTCGGATTTGGGATGAGCTGCCTTCCCACCGAGAGCAGCTATTGTTGCGCATATTGGTGGAACGGCAGTTCATCCCATTCGCTCAATGCAAGCTGTAACGTCCGTTTTCAGCGTCGCCGCTTCATACCGCCAGTGGTTCCCTCAACCTCGCAGTCATACGAAAGCGGCTAGTTGTTCCGCACAGTGACTTTGACAGGTTGCACGATCTCTCCTTCACTCCGCCGTCATCCTCGCGTCAAACGTACTGCTGTCCGGTTCAGGGCAAAGCCGTGCCTCCCCTACCTTCGTGTCACTCCGGAACGTGTTCCCGGGGTCCAGTGCCAGGTGCACAGGACCTTGTGCGTGCGAACCGGGCGCTGATTACCCGGTTCGTTTGAACGCAAAGACGAGTCCTTTCACGCGCTGGACAGCGCGTGAAAGGGATTCCGGGGACTAGCCCCGGTATGACAGCGTGGGAGGCAAGGCCGTGCAGCCTGTCAAAATCACTGTGCAGAACAACTCGAAAACTTTGCCAGCACGAACAAAAAGGGCCTACGAAAGTTGAATAGGCCGGGGTACGCTTTTGCTCAGATAAGGGGAAAAGTTGTCTTTTCAGCTATCAGAATAGGCCGCTTGATTGTAACTTATCTGCTGGGGGGACCGACGGAACCTTACTGAAACTTCAATAAGGAAACAATCAGGACAGGAGGTCGAATTTCATGGCCGAAGATGTAGAAGATCAAGGCATTCCCACGCCGGAAGGCGCGGCAGAAATTATCGAAACCGATTACGAGATCGGTCAGGACAATATCCAGGCTAAGTTGGGGCCTTTCGGGCTCGATATTCACAACCCGGTTTTTCTGATTTCGGGTCTTTCCGCTATCATCTTCGTGGCATATGCGTTGATCGCGCCAGGACAGGCGGCGGAGTTTTTCGGTTGGCTACGGCCCACGCTGACATCGAACTTCGACTGGTTCTTCCTGTCGTCGGCCAATATCTTCGTGCTCTTCTGCTTGTTTCTGATCGTCAGCCCCTGGGGTTCGGTCCGGCTGGGCGGTTCCGATGCGCGGCCGGATTTCGGCTATCTTGGATGGTTTTCGATGCTGTTCGCGGCAGGCATGGGCATCGGGTTGATGTTTTTTGGCGTGCTGGAACCGGTCTATTATTTTGGTACACCCTGGGGCGACGAGCCGCTGGGGGCGGTCCGGCCCTTCGCTGAGGACGGCACTTTGATCGCCGCCAACATCGAGGAAGCCCGGCGCATGGCGCTGGCCGCAACCTCCTATCACTGGGCGCTGCATCCCTGGGCGATTTATGGTGTGGTGGCGCTGGCGCTGGCACTGTTCACCTACAACAAGGGCCTACCCCTTTCGATCCGTTCAGCCTTCTACCCGCTTCTGGGCGAACGCGTCTGGGGCTGGTGGGGTCATGTCATCGACATCATAGCCGTGCTCGCTACGCTGTTTGGCCTGGCCACCTCGCTGGGTATCGGCGCGCAGCAGGCCAATGCGGGGCTTGAATTCGTCTATGGCGTGCCCAACTCGGTCAACGTTCAGGTGCTGTTGATCATCGGGATTACCTCGGTGGCGCTGATTTCGGTGGTGCGCGGTCTCGAGGGCGGCGTGAAGGTGCTTTCGGAGATCAATATGGTGATCGCCGCCGTGCTGCTGCTGTTTGTGCTGTTCGCGGCGGGCGCAGGTACGATCCTGGTCGAATTCTTTGTCGGCCTTGGCTCTTATGTGCGCGAAATCGTACCGCTGTCGATCCCGTTCGGCCGTGAGGATACCGGTTACGTGCAGGGCTGGACGTCCTTTTACTGGGCCTGGTGGATTTCCTGGTCGCCCTTTGTGGGCATGTTCATCGCCCGCATCAGCCGCGGCCGTACGGTGCGCGAATTCCTGATATGCGTGCTGATCGTTCCCTCATTGGTCTGCGTCCTCTGGATGGCTGTTTTCGGTGGCGCCGCGATCGAGCAGGTGCTCAGCGATCCGATCGGAAGTGCCGTCAAGGCCAATGTGATCGACAGTTATCATCCGGAAATCTCGCTCTTTGCGCTGCTCGAAAGCCTGCCGATGGCGGCGATCACGTCAACGATCGGAATCATCCTGGTGATCGTGTTCTTCGTTACCTCCTCGGATTCCGGCTCGTTGGTGATTGACACGATCACATCGGGTGGCAAGGTCAACGCGCCGGTGCCACAGCGTGTATTCTGGGCCACCTTCGAGGGGCTGGTGGCCATCGCGCTGCTTCTTGGTGGCGGTCTCGTTTCGCTTCAGGCCATGGTGATCTCGATCGGGATGCCGTTCACGGTGATCCTGCTGCTGATGTGCTGGGCCATCCTGCAAGGGTTGCGCAACGAGAAACGCAACGCCTGGCTGCGCAGCGAGAAACGCAGCGCCTGACGAACTGATCTACAAACGTTGCAGGGTCCCGGATTACCGGGGCCTTGCAGACGATCTTCGTCCAAAAGATTGGGGTATGTCCGCTTTCGATTGATCCCAATGGGCGAGGATGGCGGCCGACTTCACGTCGTTTCCCATCGCACCCGAATGATCTGCCCTATCTCGCCTTTGGGGTGGAAACCGTCTTTCAGCTTTCAGGACGCCACACCGAAAGGCGGACAAAGGTTCGGCGCGCCGGGGGCACCGCGCACGCCGACACCATAGACCACCCGCGGGCGGTCCACGATCACGCAAATCACAGGTTATCGCTAGCCCGCATTTCGTTGGAAGGTGAGGTGGACGATGCCGCTTTCGGCCGTTTCCGCCGTTACCGTGTAGCCGGATTCGAGGCCGCGCAGATCGTCCCAGAGGCGGATGCCGCGCCCAAGCAGGATTGGCGTGATCGCGACGTGCAGACGATCGACAAGACCAGCCTTAAGGAAATCGCGGACGACGGTTGCACCACCGCTAACCCGAACATCCTTGCCGTTCGCGACCCTCTGAGCCTGTCGAAGTGCGTCCTTAAGAGTGGTGTTGAGAAAGTGAAACGTTGTACCGCCCGCCATCTCCATAGGGGGGCGCGGATTGTGGGTTAGCACAAAGACCGGAAAACCGAACGGAGGTTCGTCGCCCCACCAGCCGCGCCAGTCCGGATTGTCGGGAAAGGTGTGGAGGCCAAACATACCCGCACCCATGATTTCGGCCCCCACATTGACGAAGTACGCCTTCGCGTATTCGTCATCGACACCCGTGGTCCCGGCCCCCGTGGTCTCTTTGAAAACGCGCTCTCGAACCGTTCGCGTTGCTGCATATGCGCTGACGAGACGCGACCAATCTTCGCCGAACGAGTTTTCGGGCGTCTGGTCCGTCGTTGTCGCGAAACCATCGAGGGAAATGTTGAGATCGACACGAACTGCCACTGGAATCCTTCATGAAGTGGTTGCAACCGACGCCAGCCGGCGAAGGCTTAATGCTAAGGCATATGCCTTCATATCAAACCACAACACTTAGGCAAGTACCTTTTTATCCTTGACCGTTATATCCGACCAATTTACTGTCACACATGCCTTACCATTCGTCTCCTCTCGATCTCGCCTTTCACGCTCTCAGCGATCCGACCCGTCGCGCCGTGGTGTCGCGGCTGGTCGAGGGCGAGTTGCCGGTCAGCGCCCTCGCCGAGCCTTTCGACATGGCGCTGCCATCCTTCGCCCAGCATCTCAAGGTCCTGGAAGATTGCGGGCTGATCACCAGCGAAAAGCGCGGACGCAGCCGCTGGTGCCGGCTGGCGCCAGCGCGCTTCAACGAGGCGGCGGACTGGATGGAAGCGGAACGCCGGCGCTGGACCGAGCGGCTGGACCGGCTGGAAGGCTATCTGGACAAGATCGAAGAGGATGATCAAGGACATGGCAAACCCGTTTGAGACGTGGTCGCCCGATCGCGAAATCGTACTGGTCAAGCTTCTGAACCACCCACGCGAAAAGGTCTTCGCCGCCTGGATGGATCCCAAGGCCCTGGCCCAATGGTACGGCCCGGCGGGCCTTAGCATCGAGACGCACGAGGCCGATATCCGCGAGGGCGGTGTCTGGCGCTTCGACATGGTGGGCGTGTTCGAGGGTCAGGAACGGCGCTTCCCCAACCTCATGCACTTTCTGGAGATCGTGCCCAACGAACGGATCGTGATGGACTACGGCACGCCCGAGCCCGACGATCCAGACCGTTTCCGCGTCACGGTAACCTTCGATGAGCAGACCGACGGCAAGACGGTACTGACCATGCGCCAACTCCACCCCAGCCGCGAGCGGCGTCAGGTGGTCATCGGCTTCGGCGCGGTGGAATACGGGCTGCAAACGATGGACAGCCTCGCAGCCTGGCTGGACGGCTGAGCCCTTGGGTAGCCGGAATACGAGCCGATAAGTCTACTGACAAAAAAGGGCCACACGAACGAGGCCCTTTGCATTGGATGGCGAAAGGAGGGCTAGATATCTATTCAACGTCCAGCCCATAGATCTCGATGATATCGTCGAGCCTCAGATTGGCCGCGATGTCGCCGCCGGCGGTGTTCCAGATCGCATTGTTGACGGGCCGGACGTCGCCTGTCTGGACGACGTTGAGGCTGTTCCAGAGCGAGGCCGATGCATCCTGCTCGAAGAAATCGACATCGCAAAACTCGGTCACAAGGATATGCCCCGCCAGATCGGGCTTCTGACCCAGAGCCGGTCGGCGCCCGAGGATCGCCGCGCCATCGACAAGGCCATGGTCGGCACGGGCGTGCGCTCTGCGCGAACGGCGGCTCGGCTCTCTTTCAGGGGGCAGCTCCAGCGGGTCTGGATCGCCATGGAGCTCGCGTAGGAAAGCGATATCATCTGCCTCGATGAGCCGGTCAACCACCTCGACATGGCCCACCAGATCGACTGCCTGAACCTCGTCTTCATCAAGGACGGCAAGGTGGAAGCTGCCGGAACACCCGAAGCGCTGATGCACGAGGATACGATTCGTAACGTTTTTGGCATGCATACCAAGGGGAGGGATGACGAGGGGTATTCGGCGGAAGCATATGTCCAGTGCGATAGCCTCGGAGGGATGCGCCCGAATGCCCCAGCCGCCTTCGATTGACACCCATCGATTTTCGCATCACTTTCGATTCAGTTTCGGATTTACGGAGTCGCGCCTTGAGCGAAACCATCTACGACATCTTCGTTATCGGCGGCGGCATTAATGGCTGCGGCATCGCGCGTGATGCTGTAGGCCGCGGCTTTTCGGTATTCCTTGCCGAAATGGACGACCTCGCGAGCGGCACCTCCTCGCGGGCCACAAAGCTCATCCATGGCGGACTGCGCTATCTCGAACATTACGAATTTCGTCTCGTCCGCGAAGCTCTCAAGGAGCGTGAAGTGCTCTGGGCGGCGGCGCCACACATCATCTGGCCGCTGCGCTTCGTCCTTCCTCACCATAAGGGTCTCCGCCCCTCCTGGCTCCTACGGTTGGGTCTGTTCCTCTACGACAACATCGGCGGACGCAAACTGCTGCCCGCCACCAAAGACCTCGACCTTCAAACCGACCCAATCGGCAGAACGCTTAAGCCCGGCTACGGCAAAGCGTTCGAATATTCCGACTGCTGGGTGGACGATGCGCGCCTCGTTGCGCTCAATGCCCGAGACGCGGTGGACAAGGGCGCACGCATCCATACACGCACCAAGGTCATCTCCGCGAAACGCGTCGGCAGTCACTGGGACATTGAAACCGAGAATACCGAAACCGGCCGAACCGAAACCATCGCGGCGAAAATGCTCGTCAACGCGGCTGGTCCCTGGGTCGATACCGTCCTCGACCAGTCGGTCCACGCGCACGAAA
Organism: Pelagibacterium halotolerans; assembly: GCF_044811015.1. Lineage (GTDB taxonomy): Bacteria > Pseudomonadota > Alphaproteobacteria > Rhizobiales > Devosiaceae > Pelagibacterium > Pelagibacterium halotolerans_A. Next base: position 190,150 of record NZ_CP085243.1, on the reverse strand, counting down.
AGCACGCTGTCCGCCTGGTGAAGGGCAGCCACATCGTCGTCAAGAAACTCTATGACGACCCTCGCTGCTTCTTCTTCCAGAACAATGACGGCCGCATCTTCTTCGCCATCCCCTACGAAGACGATTTCACCCTCATCGGCACCACCGATGAGGATTATTTCGGCGACCCGCGCGACGTGGCGATTTCGGAAAGCGAGACCGACTACCTGTGCGCCGCAGCGAGCGAGTATTTTGCCACCCCGATCACCCGCGACCAGATCGTCTGGAGCTATTCCGGCGTCCGCCCGCTTTACGACGATGGCGCCTCCAAGGCCCAGGAAGCGACCCGCGACTACGTCCTCAAACGCTCGGGAGGCAATAGTGAGGCGGCCTTGCTCAACGTCATCGGCGGCAAGCTCACGACCTACCGGCGATTGGCGGAATCAGCGCTTGAACATATCGAGGCAGTACTCGGAAAACGCGGAGAAAAATGGACAGCCGATGCGCATCTTCCGGGCGGCGACTTTCCCGTTGGCGCGTTTGCCCACGAGGTCGAGAAACTTGGCACAGACTATCCGTTCCTCTCCGGCCCCGAAGCCAAACGCTTCATCCGCCGCTATGGTACACGGGCCTGGACAATTCTTGATGGTGCCAAATCGACCGGCGATCTCGGCCAACATTTCGGCGCAGGGTTGTACGCCGCCGAAGTGCGCTACCTGATGGAAAACGAATGGGCGCATACCCCGGAAGACGTCCTCTGGCGCCGCACCAAACGCGGGCTTGCGGGCGCGGAAATCGATCAGGAGGCGTTGGCCGCGTTCATGGCCGAAGATCAAGCCAAAACAACAGTGGCTCTGTAGCGCCACCGCAATAGGAGCGCCTATCCCGGCATCCGCGGCACGCTCGCCAGCAGTTTCCGCGTATAGGGATGCTGTGGGGCGGAGAGAATATCCCGTGTCTTCCCGCTCTCGACGATCTTCCCGCGCTCAAGGATGATGATCTCCTCGCAGAGCGCGGCAACGACCCCGAGATCGTGCGAGACCAGGAGGATCGTCATCGCGTCCGAGAGCGTTTTCAAAAGCTCCACGATCCTGATGCGTGTCGAAAGGTCGAGCGCGCTCACCGCCTCATCCGCAAGGATCAACTTCGGCCTCGCCACAATCGCCCGGGCGATGGCGATACGCTGGCGCTGCCCGCCGGAGAATTCGTGCGGATAGCGCGACACCGCATCCTCGGACAATCCCACATCGGTAAGTGCGGCCCGGATCGCCGCTGTGCGGTCGCCCGGAATGCGAAGCGACCTCAACGGCTCACCAACGATATCCTCTACCCTCTGCCTGGGATCGAGTGAGGAATAGGGGTCCTGAAAGACCGCCTGCACTGCCTGCCGATACCGCCGCATGAACCCGCGATCACGGGCATCGAATGTATCGCCTTCGAACCGGATCGTACCCCCGGAAGGTCGTGCGAGCCCCAAAAGCAGCTTCAAAATCGTCGACTTGCCCGAGCCCGACTCGCCCACGAGCCCGATATTGGCGCCGGGCCGAACAGAAAACGATACGCCGTCGAGAACCCGTTGATCGCGTGCGTAGGAAAATTCGATGTTCTCGACCGAAATCAAACCCATCGCGCATCCCCCAGGGCCCTGTCGAACGCATCCGCCGCCGCGACAAGCGTCCTCGTGTAGTCGTGTTCAGGTTCGGCCAGCACCTGCCCCACCGGCCCGCGCTCCACCACTTCGCCCCGGCGCATCACCGTGACATCGTCGACGATCTGCGCGACGACCGGCAGATCGTGCCCGATAAAAAGCAACGCCATCCCCTCCTCGCGCACAAGCCCTGCCAAAAGGTCGAGAACCTCCGCCTGCGTCGTCACGTCGAGCGCCGTCGTCGGTTCGTCCGCAATGAGCAGCTTGGGCTGGCACGCGAGCGCCATAGCGATGGCGACACGTTGCCGCTGCCCGCCCGAGACCTCGAAGGGATACGCATTGGCAATCCGGTCCGGATCGGGCAGCGCCACGCGCATCAGCAGCCGCCGCACATCCGCCTCGACATCGGCCCGCGCGGTGGTCTCGCCCGCGCGGCGGCGCCGCCGCGTAACAGGCTGGGCGATCTGCCTGCCCATTTTCATGAGCGGATCGAGCGCCGTCAGCGGCTCCTGAAACACCGTCGCGACGGTGCGCCCGCGTTGCAGCACGAGATCGCCGTCCCGCGCGCCGATAACCTGCGTCCCGTTGAGCACGACCGAGCCTTCCGCCGATAACCCCGGGGGCAACAGCCCGATCACCGCAAGCGCCGTCAGCGATTTCCCCGAACCAGACTCACCAATGAGCCCGACCCGGGCGTTTTCGCCAATGGTCAGATCGAGGCCGGATACCAGTACGGTCTCCCCGGCCCGAACGGTCAGCTTTTCTATGTCCAGCACTGCGCTCATCGCGACCGCCTCCGCGTCGGATCGCCGATATCGCGCAGCCCGTCCGCGAGCATATTCATCCCGATCACCAGCGAAACGAGTGCAAGGCCTGGCGCAATCGCCCCGAACGGCGCGGTATAAACCGTCCCCTGCGCCTCCTGCAGCAGCCGCCCCCACGAAGCGTTGGGCGGCGGCGCGCCAAGCCCGAGATAGGAGAGCGAGGCCTCCGCAATGACCGCGAGCCCGAACTGCAGCGCGAAATTGACCAATAGCGTCGGCCAGATATTGGGCAGAAGGTGGATGAAGACGATCCCCGCCCAGGATGTCCCTGCCGTCCGCGCGGCGGTGATATAGTCCATCTCCAGCACCCGCTTGGCGAGAATGCGCGTCAGACGCCCGACGATAGCGGAAATCGCCACTCCCAACGCCAAAATCGCCGAAAACAAGCTCGCGCTGTCGGTTGCGGCGACCACCAGCATCGCGAGCAGCAGCGTCGGAAACGCGATCAGGATATCGAACGCGGCGGCGAGCACGTCGTCGAGAAACCGCGTCGCAAACGCAGCGAGCACACCGAGCGTCACCCCGATCAGCGCGCCGATGCCCACGGCGCCCGCCCCGACCGTCAGCGCGATCCGCGACCCGATCATGATCTGTGTTAACGAATCGCGCCCCAGCCGGTCCGTTCCCGCCCAATGGGCAAAGGACGGTCCTTCGAGCCGTCCGCCAGCCATGCCCGTGGGGTCATAAGGTGTCCAAAACAGCGTCAGAAGCGCCACGACGACATGCAGCCCGACGAGCGCGATCCCTACGCTCAGCGTCAGCGATGTGCGCGTCCGGCGCGGCGCGATTGCGGCGACAGCCGTCATCTCTGCACACTCCCATGCGGATCGCGAAGCCGTGGGTCGATGAACCGCTGCGCCAGATCGGCGAAAAAGCCGATCAGCAGCACCAGCAAGGTCGAAATAAAGAGCACGCCCTGGACGTTCGGATAATCCCGCTGCTCTATGGCCAGGAGCAGCATCGACCCGAGCCCGGGCAGTGCGAACACGCGCTCGATCACGACCGCGCCCAGAAGCGCCGTCGCCAGTTCGATCCCGAGGATCGAAACGACGGGGACCGCGCCGTTGCGGATCCCGTGCCGCACCAGCGATTCGGAAAACCCTGCCCCCAGCGCTCGCGCCGTCCGCAAATAGTCGCTGCCCAAAACGTCCAGCGTCGCCGAACGCACATAGCGCAGAAGCGAGGCCGCCATGACAATGGCGATGGTCACGATCGGCAGAATGAGCGCCCGAAGCGCCGCCAGCGGCTCGCCCCACCCCCGCGGTGGAAACCCGCCCGAAGGCAGCAGCCGCAAATTCACCGCGAAAAGCGTCACGAGCAGGATTCCGACCCAGAAGACGGGGATGGCGATGCCGAGCTGGGAGACAAGGGAAATCGCCGCTCCGTACCATTTGTCGGCCTTGACCGCGGCAACGATCCCCAAGGGAACCGCGACGACAATCGCCAGCGAAAACGAGAGCAGCGTCAAGGGAATGGTGAGCGTCAATCGCGCCAGCACTTCATCGAGCACCGGTGCCCGGCTGACAAACGAAGTGCCGAGATCGAGCCGGACGAGGCTGGAGAGGAAATGGATGAACTGCTCGAAAAGCGGCAGGTCCGATCCCACCTGCCGCCGCGCGGCGGCGATCTGATCGGGATCGGCGCCGACGGATATGAGCGAACTTGCGGGATCGCCGGGCAAGAGCCGCAGGAGGATGAACAGAACGACCACCGCGACAAAGAGCGAAATGACGAGGATGGCGAGCCGGCGGAAAATGTAAGCGAGAATGGCCCCTCTCCTTTCCGCCGGCTGACACTATCAGTTCGTCTTGACGATATCGTAGGCGTAGAACTGCGAGTTCAGCCCGTTGACCGGGTACCCGCTGACATTAGCCGCCGATACCACGATCTGCGGGTAGAGATAAAGCCAGTCGCTCGCCGCTTCCTCGGCGATGATGATGTTCGCCTGCCGCAGCTTTTCGTTACGCTCCTCTACCGTCTCGCTGGCTTCGGCAGATGAAATCAGCTCGATCACCTCGGCATTGTTGTAACCCCAGTAGAAGTCGGGATTGCCGTAAAAGACGATATCGCGGTGGTTGACGTGCTCTTGCAACGTCGCCTCGAAATCGTGCGCCTGGTAGATCTTGGTGTACCACTCATTGGCCGTGATGATGTTGATTTCAACATCGATCCCGATCTCGGCCAATTCGTTCTGGACGAACTGTGCCACGATCGGGTGCGGGTCGTAATTCGGTGTGTCGAGGGTAAAGCTGAACCCATCCGGATACCCGGCCTCCTCCAGCAATTCGCGCGCACTTTCGGGATCGTACGCATTGACATCGGTGAGATCGACATACCATGGGTCCGTGGGCGGCACGAACGAACCGATCAGCGTTCCATAGTCGCCCCAGATCGCTTGCAGCAGCTGCTCGTCGTCGATTGCCCGGGCGATAGCTTGACGCACCTTCACGTTGTTGAATGGTTCGATCCGGTCATTATACGCCATCAACTCCTTGGTGGTGGAGGCCCCCTCGGTCACCGTAAAGCTCGGATTGCCGGTAAACTGCGCCAGCGAATCCGGGCTCTGCACCGAGGTAATGATATCCACCGCGCCGGTCAGCAGCGCATTGTTGAGCGCGGTCGCCTCGGTGAAGTAGTTGAATACCACCCCACCATTGCTGGGCGCCTCGCCCCAGTAGTTCTCGTAAGGAACGAGGCTCAGGCTCGAACCGCGCCGCCATGCGTCCAATCGATAGGGCCCGGTGCCGTCCTCGCTCGACGTGATTTCACCCGCCGCGTCGTTGACGATCCAGACGTAGCTGAGGTTGTAGGGCAGCGAGATCGAGCGCTCGGACAGCGTCACCGCGACGGTCAGATCGTCAACGGCTTCGACCGACTCGATCGTCGCAAGGCTCGACTTGCGCGAGCTTTGCGACTCTTCCGCCGTCACCCGTTCGATGCTGTAGACCACGTCCTCCGCTGTCAGCGGATCCCCCGAATGGAAGGTGACATCCGGCTGCAGCGTGAACGTGTAGGTGAGCCCATCCTCGCTGATGTCGTAATCGGCAACGAGTTGCTCGGTCACCTCACCCTCGTCCTGAAGCTGGAAAAGCGCCTCATAGACATTGCCGTTGAAGGCTTCGTTGATCCCCTGCCCGGCGCCAGCGGTATTGTCGAGATTCTGCGGCTCGTAAAGCGAACCGATACGGATGATTGCGTCAGGATCGGCGTCCTGCCCCGAAGCCACGGCCGGCCCCAGCGCCAGCACCGCGGCAACCGCGAGGACTACACCCTTAGAAAGATGTGTCATGTCATCTTGCTCCTTATAAATGTCCGCTTCGGTGAGTCCCGCTATCCAAACGCGGCACCCCGCCTCGCGGCTCCGACCCTTTCCGGGGGCACCGGCGGGTCCATTGCATCCACCTTAGCGCCGGAAACGGTCCGGAAACATCACTAGCATGTCAGTTCGATTGCTTTTTTGAACCCTGGCGCGGAATGGCTTTTGCTGGTTTGGCAAATGCTTACAATGTCCTTCCAAAGACCGACGCCACCTGTTGCACGGCATCCGCCCCGTTCCGACATGACCGTTGCGGCCACCCGGAGCCCGGTTTTCAGCAAAGGATTTTTCGAAATGGTCAAGATCGTAACCCGCTCCACCACTGTCGGCGCCTCCCTTCCCGGCCGGGGCCAGGGTGCGGTAAAGGCCCGTTCGGGTGCCGAACTCACGATTGCCGGCGGCGCAAGCGAGTCCGGCATGACCCCGGTCGAAATGCTGGACGCAGCGCTCGCCGGCTGCCTCGTGCTCTCTGTCCGCATCGCCGCACGCAAGAGGGGCTGGCAGGACCGGCTGGTTTCCGTCGATGTCGACGTACAGCACGAAAAGGCCGCCGATGGACCGTCTCGCGTCACCAAATTCCGCAGCGCCTTCAGGATCGAAGGCGATTTTGATGAATCGGAACGTAAAGCGCTGATCGCCGAGGCTCACGACCTGTGCACGGTTGGCAACACGCTGGAACGCGGCACGCAGATCGTCGACGTGGAAACCATCGACGAATAGCCCAAGCAAGGGGCGGCCAAACGACCGCCCCTCGACACTCTCCATGTTATGCGCCCAAAGCCCTCAGGCGGCTTCGAGCTCCGAGCCGAGCACGGCGAGGATAGCGGCCCAACCTGCCTTGTGATTGTCGCGGCTTTCTTCGGACACGAACTTGACGTGGGTCAGCGTCACCTCGGTGCCACCGGCCACTGGCGCGAAATCGAGCGTCACGATACTACCGTCTGTCGAATAGGGGCTTTCCCAGCTAAAAACGAGCTGGCTGTTGCGCTTGATGGTCTTGTAGGTGCCCGCGTGCGGCATCTCGTCGTCGCCGGCCTTCATGATGATTTCGAACCGTCCCCCCTCCACCGGGTCGGTTTTGGCCGACGGCACGCTCATGCCCTCGCCGGGCGTCATGAAGCGCGCCAGCATTTTAGGATCGAGCCAAGCGTCGAAAACCTTCTCCACGGGGGCCTTGATGGTGCGTGAAACGGTCAGGCTCATATCGTTCATTGTGTCAGTCATGGTCGGTTTCCTTCGTTAGGAGGTCGTCCAGAGCTTCCAGGCGCATATCCCAGATCGACCGGAGTTCACGGAACCAGCGATCGATTTCCGAAAGCGGGTTCATATCGACAGCGATCAGGTGCTCACGCCATTCGGTCTTGCGGCTGACGAGTCCGGCCCTTTCGAGAACCTTGATATGCTTGGACACCGAATTGAGGCTCATGTCGAAGCACTTGGCCAAATCGGTAACCCGGGTCGGGCCTTGCTGCGCGAGCATCGTCAGCACCGCACGCCGCGTCGGATCGCTGGCAGCCTTCAAGATCTCGCTTAGTCGCGCGTCATCTTTTCGTTCAACCATATAGGTGAATTACTCTACACGACGCGATAAGTCAACCCATAAGGTGAATGAAGAGCATCTCGACACCTAGAGAAGCGCGCCGCCCTGGCCCACCGCGACCGAAAACACATTTTAGAGTGCTAACCGGTCATTCCGCCACAGCGCGCCGGGCCCGTGTAACGGGTAGCGATCGGGGAATAGACCGATATGTCCGTGCTGCGTCGCATAAGGCCGCGCGATTATTGCCAGCACACCAACACCTGCCATAACGAGGTCAATCGATTCACTGGCTGGCGATTGCCGGTAAGCCCAGCAGAGCCTTGGGCAGACTTGGTCGGTCACCGCCGCTCGGACGGGCGCCTCAACGTGCCAGCCACCCGCCGTCAACGTTCAGGACGGCCCCGGTGATATAGCGGGCGGCCGGACCGCAGAGGAATGCTGCAGCGCCACCGATATCCGCTGGCGCCCCCCACCGTCCCGCCGGAATGCGGTCTAGGATCGCCTTCGACCGCTCGGGATCCTCGCGCAGCGCCGCAGTGTTGTTGGTGGCGATATACCCTGGGGCGATCGCATTGACAGTGATGCCGTGCGGCGCCCATTCGTTCGCTAACACTTTGGTCAACCCGGCCACGCCGTGCTTGGATGCCGTGTAAGAGGGGACCCTGATTCCGCCCTGAAAGCTCAAGAGCGAGGCTATGTTCACGATAGCACCGTCGGCGCCGCGCCGCATCAAACTGCGGGCAAAGCTCTGGCAGGAAAAGAATACGGCCTTGAGGTTCACATCGATGACGTCGTCCCAATCGGCCTCGGTGAAGTCAACGCTGTCCGCGCGCCGGATAATCCCGGCATTGTTCACGAGGATGTCGATGCTCTCGTCTTCGAAGATCTCGCGCGCAGCCATCGGGTCGGAAAAATCGAGCCGCAGATCCGAGGCGGTGCCACCGGCGGCCTCGATATTGCCAACCGTCTCGGCACACGCGCTGCGACCGGCGCAAATGACATCGGCCCCCTGTCCGGCGAGGCTCATCGCAATGGCTTGGCCGATCCCGGTATTCGCGCCAGTGACTAGAGCCTTGCGGCCGTCAAGAGAGAAGGCGTCGCTCATAGCAGGTCCTTGGGCGCGATGAAGTCCATGTCGGTGAAGGACTGATTGTCGCCCGCCATTGCCCAAATGAAGGTGTAACCGCCGATCCCCGCGCCGGAATGGATCGACCAGGAAGGCGATATCACCGCCTGTTCGTCGGCGACCATCAGATGCCGCGTTTCCTGTGGCTCACCCATCAGGTGGACGACCCGAGCCTCAGGGTCCATGCCCCAGTAGAGATAGGCCTCCATACGGCGATCATGCGTATGGCTCGGAATCGTGTTCCAGACCGATCCGTCCTCGAGCGTGGTATAGCCGAGGGTTAGCTGGCAGCTTTCCATGACATCGGGGTGAATGAACTGGCGAATAGTACGCTTGTTGGAGCTTGCGACCTCGCCCAGCTTCACCTCCTTCGCGTCGCCAATAGCGACAAGCCGGTTGGGACAAGCCCGATGCGCCGGCGCGGAAGTGATGTAAAAACGGCCGCTGCCTGAAAACGTTACCTCGCCAGCGCCCATACCCAGATACAGCACGTCACCACGGTTGAGAGTCCAGCTCTCTCCACCGGCAGCAACTTCGCCGGTTTCGCCGATGTTGACGATTCCCATCTCGCGCCTGTCAAGGATCGACGGCGTACCGGCTTCGCTGACCTCTCCAAGCGTAAGGCTGCCGCCATTCGGTACCGCGCCGCCCAGGATGAACCGGTCATAGTGTGTGTAGGTGAGGCGAATTTCGCCGGGACGGAAGGCGTCTTCAACGAGGAAGTGCTCACGCAGTGTCGCGGTATCGAAAGTTCGTGCCTGGCTCTGGTGAACCGCATGCATGGTTTTGACGGACAGCATGGGGTGCTTCCTTTTCTTCGACTTTGCCCGGGCAACAAAGCGCGGGCACTGGTTGTTCTGATGGGTGCCTGAGTCGCCCTGACATGGGCGCAATGATTGGTGGCGTCTCGCCACGGGCCAATCCGGCTCCTTTCGGATCCGAGAACGGACGCGGGCGACATGCCGCCCGCGTCCGCAAAGATGGTCAGTCCAGGATATCCTGCACGCCAGCGTTCATTTCGGCAATGCCGTCCTCGACCGAGACGTTGCCAGTCATGATGTTATCATGCGCACGGTTCAGCACGAGCTCGATTTCAGCAGCCTGCAAATCGACCGGCAATTCGAGGTAGGTCTGCGTCGTGCGCAGAGCATCACGGCTGTTCTCGTCCTGGGGGAAGCCCGGATTCGAGGCGATAGTCTCGATCACGGCATCGTCGCGGATCGCGGGCAGCGTTCCGGTCTTGGCGATGATAGCGGCCCCCTCAGGGCTGGCCACCCAGCGGATGAAGTCGAGCGCGGCTTCCTGGTGGGCTGAGTTCGCGTTCACCCCGAGCGACGTGATCGTGGCGGCGGTGGTGCCAGGCGCGACCCCTTCAGGATGCGGATAGCTCGCAATGCCCCAGTTCTCGGACAGGCTCTCGCCCGAGTCGACCTTGTTGATCTGGGTGCCGATAAACCAGCTGCCCATCGGCAACATTGCAATCTGCTCGTTGTAGAACGGGCCGGAATAGTGGGTCTGGGACGTCTTGAGCGCGCCGTAAGACTGGACCGCGCCCTCTTCCTGCAACGCTAGAACGCTTTCATACCATGGCGCGAGGAAGGAATAGTCCTCGGCGATCAACGTGTTCTCGCCGTCCATGATCGCCGGCAATTCGACGGTCGAACGCCAGGTATGGAAATGCGCGCCATAGACCTTGTCCGCACCGAAGCCCGAGGTCAGCGCACGGGCCTTTTCGTAGAATTCATCCCAAGTCCAATCGTTGGTCGGGTAGTCGACACCGGCCGCATCGAAGAGGTCCTTATTGTAGTAGACGAGCCAGAAATCGGCACGGAACGGAAGACCGTAAAGGCCACCATCCACGGTCAGTTCCTCAAGCAAGCCACCATAGGGAGCGGGATCGACAGGCTCGTCATAGGCTCCAGTGAGGTCCACGAGGCGGTCGGTGCTGATAAGCTGCGCATAGCTCGGGATATCTTTGATCGACACGATGTCGATGTCGTCAGCACCTCCCGTAAGCTGCGTCATGAGCATCTGGGGGAAGTCGGCGGCGCCAAGGTCCGTGTACTCGATGGTAACATTGGGGTGCTCCGCCTCGTAGGCATCGATCAGCGGCTGATAGTATGCGACCGAGTTCCAGTCCCACAGCGCCCAGTTCAAGCTGACAGGCTCGTCCTGTGCGAAAGCCACGGCGGGCGCGAGCAGCCCGACGAGGAATGTTGAAGTCATAAGAGTTTTCACTTGGTCTCCTCCAAAGTTGACGAGTGGTCCTTTACCACTCTGGGAATTCCGCCAGGCCTCGCCGCGAAGGTCACTACGAGGATGCTGAACGAAAACAGATACGTCGCGGCCAGGAGCACCGTGACGGGGTAAAACACGAGTACCGAGCCCCACAGCAATGCTGCAGCTCCAAGCCCGACCAATGTCGCAAGAGGGCGGGTCAACGCGCCGAGCGCGGCGCGGCGCAGGAGACCGGGACGGCCCCGCTTCTCCTCTGCGATCCGCAAGATCACATGAAGCGCCAATACAGTGAGCGCGAGCGCTACGCAGGCCCCGATAACAAGGAGCGGAACGAAAACAAGGTGATGGCTGGCGAGTTGGCCGTAGATCCAGGTCGTCCACAGCGCACCAGTAATCAGGAACATGAGTGCAAGCCCATAGCCTGTTGCCCGGACGAAACAATCGGCAAAGGCGCGCCAGTACTGGCGCCAGAGATAGATCGGCCGGTCTTCCAGCATCTCGATGGCAACGTGCGCACCGGCGGCAAGAGCGGCTGGCAAAGTAATCAATGGCAGAGAGGCGACGACGATCATGAGATTAAGCCCGAGCAAGTCTCCCGCCTCGCGTCGGATCGTGGCACCGAGCAGCGCAAGGCCCGTCTTCGGAGCCTCGTGCTTGGGCACGCCGGGTCCCTCACGGGACCAGATGCGGGAGAGCAGGTTCATTCACTTGACGCCTGTATGAAGGATCGACAGCTCGGTCTCCGGATCGAACAGATGCACGTGCGACATATCCACGATCAGCTCAATGGCTTGACCATCTTGAGCTGGACAGCGAGCAGAGACGCGCGCAATCATGGAGGTATCTCCTGCACTGAGGTTGAGGTGCTTTTCCGACCCCAACGGCTCGGCAAGGTCCACCGTCGCCGCCAACCGCGCAATGCGCGCGTCCGCCACGCCCGGAGGTGGCGCTTCGTGGAAGTCCTCCGGCCGTACGCCGAGCACGACAGACTGACCGGCATAGGGCGCGATCTTGTCGCGATCCATCGTGTCGGGCAGCGGCAGCGTGGTGCCGGCGAAGTCCGCGACGAAGCCGCCATTCACCGGCTTGATCGTAACCGGCAGCATGTTCATCTGCGGCGCACCGATAAAGCCCGCGACAAAAATGTTTACGGGACGGTCATAGAGATTCTGCGGCGTGTCGACCTGCAGGATGTGCCCGTCCTTCATAACCACGATCCGGTCGGCCATCGTCATCGCCTCGATCTGGTCGTGGGTGACGTATACGAAGGTCGCGTTCAGCCGTTTGTGAAGTTTGGTGATTTCGGCCCGCATCGTACCGCGCAACTTGGCGTCGAGGTTCGACAGGGGTTCGTCGAGGAGGAAGACTTCCGGGTTGCGGACCATCGCCCGGCCGAGGGCGACGCGCTGCCGCTGTCCGCCCGACAGCGCCTTGGGCTTGCGGTTCAGCAGATGCGTAATGTCGAGGATCTGCGCCGCCTCGCGCACCTTGATATCGATCTCGGCTTCGGGCGCCTTTCGTAGGGCCAGGCCGAAGGCCATATTTTTATAAACGCTCATATGCGGATAAAGCGCATAGTTCTGGAACACCATCGCGATGTCCCGGTCCTTCGACGGCACGTCATTGACCATATGCTCGCCGATCCAGAGCTCGCCATCCGAAACCTCCTCGAGCCCTGCGATCATGCGCAGTGTCGTGGACTTGCCGCAGCCGGACGGACCGACCAGCGCGATGAACTCCTTGTCCGCAATATCGAGGTCGATATCGTGGATGACCGTGGCACTGCCGTAGGTCTTGTTCAGTTTCCTGAAGGAAATCTGTGCCATATCGTCTCCATCGGTCTCACCAATAGGTGGACCAGTCTCCCTTGAGGCGCATAAGCGCCTCCATGTAATAGTAGTCTCCCCAGGACACGCACTCGTCGACGCCCTCACCACGGCAGGTGTTGAATGGGCTCTTTTTCGAATAGGTGCCGTGCAGGAGCTGCCCGTTCGAAACCGCCGGATCCGTCACCGAATAGCCGCGCACAAGGCTGCCGGTCATCCGCCGGGCGAGATCGCGCCAGCCTTCGGCACGGTCGCCGCCGACGAGGTCGCTCATTTCGAGAAGCCCACAGGCCGTAATCGCGGCAGAGGAGCTGTCGCGCGGCTCGTCGCCGTCCACGAAGATCATGTCCCAGTAGGGCACGAGATCGCTCGGTAGTCGGGTTAGGTAGTAGTCGAGGAGTCGTTCGAACGTATCGAGATACTCAGGAAGGCGCTCGTAGCGGTAGCTCAGCGCCATGCCGTAAATTCCCCAAGCCTGACCGCGCGCCCAGGAACTGTCGTCGCTGTACCCTTGCTTCGTCGCCCCGTGCGAAGGCGCACCGGTTTCAGGATCCATGTAGAATGTGTGGTAGGTCGAATTATCCGGCCGGATCGAATTCGCCAGCGTCGTGCGAGCATGAATCAGGGCGATATCGCGGTATTTCGGATCTTTTGTCTCATCGCTGGCCCAGTAAAGCAGCGGCAGGTTCAAGAGACAGTCGATGATGTAGCGGTATTCAGAGGCAACACCCTTGCGGCCCCAGGCCTGAATGAACTGCCCGACCGGCTGGTAACGTTCGATCAGTTGGTCGGCCGCGAGGATCGCGGCGCGGCGGGCGTCCTCGTCGCCGACAAGCTTCCACGCCGCGACACAACTGGGCGAATAGAGAAACCCCATGTCGTGGTGGTCGGTCTCGATCCGGTTCTCGATCCTATGGAGAAAGCTCTGCACCTGGATCTGTGCGGCATGGCGAAATACAGGATCTGCGGTGTGCTCGAAGGCCAACCAGATCTGACCGGGCCAGAATCCGGCAGTCCACTGATTGTTCGCAACCGCAGGATAGACATTGTTCACCGATGAATGGTTCTGCGCCTGGTAGGTGAACGCGGGCAGATTCCGCTCAACCTGGGCACACGCGACATCGATCGCGGCAGCGTGCTCGGTATCCGTGAGCGGCGCGACGGCCTCGATTATTGTCTGAAAGCTCATCGGAGATCAGCCTTTCAATCCGGTCGAAGCGATGCCTTCGACGAAAAACCGTTGGAGCGAGAGGAAGACCACAAGGACCGGGATCAGCGCCACGACAGAGGCCGCCATGATCAGCCCGTATTCGCTGGAATACTGCGAGATAAACATCCTTAAGCCGATCTGGATCGTCTTCAGCCGCGTCTCGGTCAGGTAGATCATGGGCCCGAGGAAGTCGTTCCAGGTCGCCACGAAGGTGAAAATGGTAAGGGTCGACAGAGCCGGCTTCGACAAGGGCAGCATGATCCGGTACCAGATCTGGTACTCGTTCATGCCGTCGATCCGCGCCGCCTCGCACAACTCATCCGGTATCGACATGTAGAACTGCCGCATCAGGAATACGCCGAACGCGGTAAAGGTCTGCAAAAAGATCAACGCCAGATGCGTGTTGTTAAGCCCGAACCCGCGCATCATTATAAATTGCGGCACCATGTAGACGTGCCACGGCACCGCGATTGTCGCGATATATCCAAGAAAAAGGACATTCTTGTACGGAAAACGCAGCTTCGCAAAGGCATAGGCGGCAAAGCTGGAGGTCAAAAGCTGCAGGATGGTAACGATGACGGTGATTTTGGCCGTGTTGAAAACGAAGGTCGCCAGGGGGATCATCTTCCAGATGTCCACATAGTTCTGCCAGCGCGGGCTTTCCGGAATCCACTGGATCGGGAAGGCGAAGACTTCCCGGTCGAGCTTCAGAGAAGCCGACAACATCCAGAAGAACGGCAGCACCATAATGGCGGTGATCGCGATAACCGCCGCGTAAAGCGCAACGCGAGTCCACTTGACCCGGGACCGGCCGCGGCGCTGGACGGCGCGGGTCATATTGGTCGATGCAGCAGTCATGTTCCCCCTCAGTCGATGTCGCGGGTGACGCGGAACTGGACGATCGTGACGATCAGCACGATCAGGAAAAGCACCATCGCGACCATGCTGGCATAGCCCAGGTCCCAGGAGATGAAGGCTTCGTTATAGATGTGGTAGACAAGCACGAGCGTCGACGTGCCGGGCCCGCCTTGGGTGATCATGAATATCTGATCGAACACCTTGAACGACTGGATCGTCAGGATCACCGATACAAAAAAAGTCGTGGGCGCTAGCTGCGGAACCGTGATCTTCCAGAACTTCTGCCAGGCATTGGCGCCATCGATTTCGGCGGCCTCGTAGAGTTCGCGCGGAATACCCTGCAAACCAGCGAGGTAGATCACCATGAAATACCCCAGATCCTTCCAAACCCCGAACAGGATGACGGTAGCCATCGCCCAGTGCCGGTCGGCAGCCCAACCAGGCAGCTGCTGCGGGTCGATACCCAAGGTATAAAGCACCATGTTCACCGGCCCCATCGCCGGGTTGAACAGCATGTTCCATACCACGGCGACGGCAACGAGGCTGGCCACATAGGGAAAGAACATAGCGGTTCGGAAAAAGTCGCGGCCAACGATCTTTTCATTGAGCAACACGGCCACACCGAGCGCTGCAGCCAGCGTCAGAGGCACAGAAAACACCGTATAGACAATGGTGTTCCAAAGCGCTGCCTGAAAGGCTTTGTCTTCGAACAGCTCCCAGAAGTTGTCGAGCCCGGCGAAGGTGATCGGGTTGGACCCGTCCCAATGCGTAAAGGCCAGCGCAAAGGCAAAACAAACTGGCCCGAGCGTGAAGATCAGAAAGCCGAGAAAATTGGGCGCAATAAAGGAGAGGGCGACGAGCGTCGAACGCCGCTGTCTCTGCCGCTTCGTCAAGAGCGGACGGTCGGCGTGCGCCACGGCGCTTTCAAAATCAGTGCTGGAGCTCATCGTCATTCCTCCCGCCAGCTCGCCGACGTCCCGATTTGCGGCTGAACCAACTTGTTGCGTTTCTGTATGACATACTATAACAAGTTAGACAAGATATATGTGAAACGGTCAGGCCGGACGATGTCGAAGACGCGGACAAAATGACTTCGAAGCTTATCCTGGC
Organism: Pelagibacterium halotolerans; assembly: GCF_044811015.1. Classification (GTDB taxonomy): domain Bacteria; phylum Pseudomonadota; class Alphaproteobacteria; order Rhizobiales; family Devosiaceae; genus Pelagibacterium; species Pelagibacterium halotolerans_A. Next base: position 174,475 of record NZ_CP085243.1, on the reverse strand, counting down.
GGGCGTGCCTCTCGCATTGCCGGACGAAATCGCTGCCATTTCACCCGTACCGCCCTTGGCAGAGCGAACCGTCTGGGAGCGGCTGCCGGCTACCGTGACCGGCACGTTACTTTCCCGGGCCGAAGCAGCACGCGCCCTGCCCTGGCCGATGCTTACCGCCAGCGCTTATTCTGCCTTCGTGCGCGACGGGAACCGGGCGCGTTTCGAGGCCGACTATTTCGCGCGGCGGCGCAAGCTGAATGCACTGGTCATGGGCGAGTTGGTGGAGGCGCGCGGACGCTTCCTCGACGATATCGCCGACGGCCTCTGGCTGATCTGCGAGGAAAGCGGCTGGCAATTGCCCGCCCACAACGCACAGCGGCGCGGCGCAGCGCGCTCACCGCTGCCGGACCCGGGCACCCCGGTACTCGATCTTTTCGCCGCCGAGACTGGAGCCCAGATCGCGATACTGCTTGCAGTTCTGGGCGACGCTCTCGACGCGCGACTGCCCGGCCTCAGGGATCGGGCCCAATCCGAGATCGAGGCGAGAATACTGACCCCCTATCTCTCACGGGAGTGGTGGTGGATGGGTGGCGTCGAGGGGCCGACCAACAATTGGACGGCGTGGATCACCCAGAATATCCTGTTAACCGGCCTGACACAGCCCATGGCGCCACACCGTCGCGGGGCGCTCGTCGCCCGTGCGGTCCAGAGCCTCGACGCCTTTCTCGCGGATTATGGCGAAGACGGCGCCTGCGAGGAAGGCGTACTGTACTACCGGCATGCGGGGCTGTGCCTGTGGGGTGCGCTGGATCTGCTCTCGCGCGCCATGCCACAAGTGTTCGCTCCGGTTTGGAGTGACGAAAAAGTCCGCAATATCGCCGAGTATGTAGAAGCGGTTCACGTTGCTGACCGGCATTACATCAACTTTGCCGACTGCCCCGCAGTCGCCACCCGCTGTTCGCTACGCGAGGTCCTGTTCGGCCGCGCTGTCGGTTCGGCCCGGCTGGAGGCCTTCGCCAAAGCGGACGCCGCAACCGAAGGCTGGTCCGACCTGCCCGATGAAATCAACTTGTGGTACCGGCTGCTGCAGGCGCTTCACGCCAGCGAAATAAGCGAGCCGCAGGCCGCCCCCGAACCGCGCGACGTCTGGTATCCCAGCATCGGGCTCATGGTGGCGCGGGACGAGCGGTTCACCCTCGCGGTCAAGGCCGGGACCAATGGCGACAGCCACAATCACAACGATGTCGGCAGCGTGATTCTCTATAGCGACGGTCTGCCGGTGCTGATCGACCTCGGGGTGGAGACCTACACTGCCAAAACCTTCTCGCCCGATCGCTACCAGATCTGGACGATGCAATCGGCCTGGCACAATCTCCCCACCTTCGGTGGCGTGATGCAGGCGGCGGGAGCGGAACATGGCGCTCGCGATGTTCAGACGCGGCTCGAGGCCACGACGGCTTCCATGTCCCTGGACATGGCCGGCGCCTGGCCCGAAACGGCGCGAATCCGGAGAGCGATGCGCCGGGTCGAGTTGCAGAAGGGACGCGGGGTCGTGATCGAGGACAGTTACGACGGCGATCTGTCGGCGGAACTGTCCCTCATCCTCCCCATGCCCCCGAGAATTTCAGACAATGAACTGCACATGCCGGGCCGCGCCCGGATCAGCATCGAAGGCAGCGCGGCGAGCCGGGTGGAACATGTGCAGGTCACCGACCCGAGGCTCGCCGAATCCTGGCCGGACGGCATCTGGCGGGTACGCCTGAACGTGCCAGGAAACTGGCTGCGAATGATCATTGAATGAGGCAAACATGCTGGAACTCACCGTAACGGACGCGGCGGGCGCGGTTGTGGCCCGGGCCCAAGGCCAGGATGAACTCTACCTAGTCCACGACCGGTCGCACGAAGAGGGAACTGTGCTGAACCTGAATGCGCCGGACGGTTCCTTCCTGGTTGTCGCACTCGACGACGCTATGGCACCGGCTCTGATTTTCCTTCGCGATGGCCATTTCGCCTTCCCGATCCCGTTCGGTCCTGCAGCGGAAGGGTATTCCCCCTGCGCCTTCACGGGGACAAGGCGGCGATCCATTGTGCGGCTCGCACGGCACGAGGAGATCGCGGCGCGGCGCGATCTGGCACTCAACCCCTACGACCACGCGCAAAGCACTGCGTTCCCGCACGCCAGCGCCAATGCCGCAACCAGGGGCGAGGCCTGCTTCGCCGCCCGCACCGCCATCGACGGTGAGATCGCGAACGACGGGCATGGCCACTGGCCATACACCTCTTGGGGAATCGCCCAGAACCCACGGGCGGCACTCACGGTCACATTCGGGCGGCCTGTGATCATCGATGAGATCGCCCTGACCCTGCGCGCAGACTTCCCCCACGATTCGTGGTGGCGCTCAGCCACGATCAACTTTGGCAACGGCGACACGGAGAGCCTTGCGCTCGCCAAGACGGGGCGGCGGCAGGCCTTTCCAATTAAGCAGCGACAAGTTGTACAACTTGTGCTACAAGATCTCGTAGCGGCAGACGATCCGTCGCCGTTTCCCGCCCTGACGCGGATCGAAGCAATGGGGGTCGAATACGCGCCCTCCAGCAAGATAAGTGAATTTTTGGACGGGCTGGACGAGAGGATGGGAATCGAAAATTGAGCAATGGAGCGCCTCGCCGCGTCGAAACCCTGTCAAAGCGAATCGGAGACGAACTGAGGCAGGCTATCCTCGCGGGCAAATACAGACCCGGCGACAAGCTGCCCAGCGAGGCTCAGTTGACCGAAGCGCATAACGTCAGCCGAACCGTAGTGCGCGAGGCGATTGCGCAACTACGGCTCGATGGACTGGTCGAGGCGTATCAAGGCGCCGGCGTCTTCGTGCTTGACCGTGCGGCGACAATGCCGACCGAGACGGCAAGACTTGCTTCCACTCTCGAGATTCTCGAAGTCAGAACCCCGCTCGAGGTCGCGGCGGCAGGCCTTGCGGCATTACGCCGGTCACCGTCGCAGGAAGAGCGTATCCTGAATTGCCATGCCGACATGTTTAACCTTGTCGAAGAGGGCGGCGACAGCTTCCGGGAAGCCGACTTCCGCCTGCACCTCGCGATCGCCGAAGCGACGAATAATGCGCAGTTCACCGACGTGATCTCCAGGATCGGCGTGAACCTCGTACCCCAATCCCACCTTAGCCCTATATCCGACGATGCAACGCGCCGCGGCTATCGCGACCTTGTCATGAGCGAACATGACGCCATCGTGCGCGCGATCTCCAATGGCGACCGGGACGGCGCCGAAAAGGCAATGCACAATCACCTGGTCGGCAGCCAGGACAGGCATCGCACCCTGTTGCACAGTCATCGCCTCGCACCGGCCGGCAAATCTCACCCGATGTAGGGTTCGATGGCGCCGCAATAAACTTGAAGCCTCTCACGGCATCACCCTCTCGATCAGGAAGCCTCGAATGACCCCCACGCCTCCAACGCCAGCCTGGTTGGCTGAAGATGCGGTGCGCATGCTTGTCGGACGCAATCCACTGCATGGAAACCCCTTGGCAACCCGCGAGGACCTCGCCCGGGCGGTACACGCCCTGCTTTCCCCCCTTCTGCCTTACGTATCCGAAGGACGCGCTCGCATCCGCCTAGGTGTGGGGGGAGCTCACTATGGCGCGGCGGCGGCCGAAATGGAGGCTTTTGCGCGCCCGTTTTGGGGCCTGGCGCCACTGGTTGCCGGCGGCTTCGAAAATCAACTGGCTGCGGATTGGGTCACCGGTCTTGCGAACGGAACGAATCCCGATCACCGGGAATATTGGGGCGATGTCGCCCAACACGACCAACGCATGGTCGAAATGGCGGGGTTGTCGCTGGGTCTGCTGCTCGCGCCCGCAACCTTCTGGACGCCGTTGGGACGGGAAGCGCAAACCCGGCTCGCCGCCTGGCTTCAACGCATTAACGCGTTTCCGCCAGCCGACAACAACTGGCTGTTCTTCCGCGTGCTGACCAACCTCGCGCTGCGGCATGTCGGCGAAGACTGGTCCGAAGAGCTGACGCGCGCGGCGCTCGACCGGATCGAGACGTTTCACATCGCTGACGGGCACTACCGGGACGGCAAGTGGTATCAGCTCGACTACTACACGCCCATGGGGATGCATTTCTACGGGCTGATGGTCGCCACGCTCGCACCGGACCTGTTCCCCGAGCAGGCCGCCCGTTACCGCGAACGTGCCGGTGCCTTTGCGCAGGGTTTCCAGCACTGGTTTGCGGACGATGGCGGGGCGGTGCCGTTCGGCCGGTCGATGACCTACCGCTTCGCGCAGAGCGCATTCTGGGCCGCATGTGCTTTCGCCGGCGAAGAAGTGCTCCCATGGGGGCGGGTGAAAGGCCTGCTGCTACGAAACCTGCGGTGGTGGGCCGAGCGGCCGATCACCGACCGGGATGGCGTGCTCTCCATCGGCTACGCCTATCCGAATCTGCTGATGTCGGAGGCCTACAATGCGCCGGGGTCTCCCTACTGGGCGCTCAAATCCTTCCTCGTTCTGGCCCTCCCCGACGATCACCCCTTCTGGACCGCCGAGGAAGAACCGCCCGAGGCCCTGCCGAAAACGCGTCACGTGTGCCGGCCCGGTGGCTACATCGCGCGACGCAGCGCCGAGGACGCCCTGATGCTGACCGGCGGCCAGGACGGCCGAGAACATCGTTGCCATGACGCGAAATACGGCCGTTTCGCCTATTCCACATCCTTCGCCGTTTCCGTCGCCTCGGACGCCTGGGGCGACCGGCCGGAGCGCGCGGCGGTCGATTGCGGCCTGGCCATCTCGCGCGACGGCCTCTCGTGGCTTTCCCGCGCCACAATCACCGAGGCGGGTATCGACGGCGACATGGCCTGGGGTCGGTGGGCGCCGGATGCGGGCCTGACAGTAGACAGCTGGCTCGATGTCGGCCCGCCGGGATGGCACGTGCGCTTGCACCGGATCGTCACCGATCGTCCCCTGAAGGTTGCCGAAGGCGGGTTCTCGGTCGATCGCACGGGAGACGGACACATCACGCCGCCAGACTGGATCAACGAGTCGGCAGGACATGCCCGTGTTCGGACGCTTTCGGCGGTATCGGCCATCCACGATCTGTCTGGAACGCGGAACGGAACGATCGTGCGCGCTGCGCCCAACACGAACTTGCTGTTCCCCCGCACATTCTTCCCGCGCCTTCTTGGCGCAGTGCCGGAAGGCACCACATGGATCGCAACCGCGGTCTTTGCGGCGCCGGACCCGTCCGCGGAACCGCCGGTGTTCGAGATGCCCCAAACGGCGAAAGATCTTCTTGCCCGCGAAGGCGTAGCCATAGGGAATTGGCCGGAGAATGGCGCTTTTGAAGGATGATTGGCACTGGAATGTGCCAATCTCATGCCCGTCCGACTGACCATTGAAACATGTCCCTGAAGCATCTGCTCTCCGTCGCGGCGGTGGCTCTTGCGAGCACGGCAAGCCAGGCGGCAGAAGTCACCCACAAGCTCGGCACGACCGAGGTTCCCGACAATCCCCAGCGCGTGACCGTGCTTGAATACAGCTTTATCGACGCGCTTGCCGCAATGGGCGTCGCACCGGTGGGCATTGCCGACGATAACAACCAGGAGAACGTTATCCCCGCCTATACCGATGCCATCGGGGACGAATGGGTTTCGGTTGGCGCGCGCAAAGCGCCGAACTTCGAAGTTATGGCTTCCCTGCAGCCGGATCTGATTATTGCCGACACCTCCCGACATGCCGAAGTCTACGAGGCCATGTCCGAGATCGCCCCACAATCGTACTCGACAGCATCACCGGTGACTATTTCGATGGACTGGAATCGGTCGCGGTTATCGGCGAAGCCCTCGGCAAGTCCGAAGAAATGACTGCGCGCATTGCCGAACACGAAGCCACCATGGCTGACTTGGTCGGCCAGATGGGCGGAGCCGAGGCGCTTTCGGCACAGTTCGGCGTCGCCAACGCCGACGCCCTTTTCCTCCATAGCCCATCCTCTTATATCGGGTCTACCCCGATCCTGCGGCAGGTACGCCCGTGGCCACGCCACGGCCTCGGATATCTACCGCATCGAACTGGCTTCGTGCGGCCCAATAGCGAGGCAAGGGTTCTGCGCTACTCCGCTGGCACCGTCCGCCTGTGCGTCAGACGGCACCGAATGACAGCCTGCAAGGCTTTCGGCATCCCGCGCATAGAGCGAACTACACAGAGCGGAAAATGGAGCGGGTGAAGGGAATCGGGCCCAATGATAATACATTGTATTTACGAGGTTTTCTCGTCTACATGCAACGAGAAATGGCAAATTGATACGCGTTCTGTATCACAGTTCGCAAGCAAGAGACGATTGACTTTCACCACGCTAAAAGACGCCCGGAAAATGCCTGTTTCATAGCAACGCGTGGACTGCAAGGGCGCTCGTAGTGACGCCCCTGCAGAAAGTGCTAAGTGAGTCAGGCGACAAATCGGAAGTCGTCGGCCGACAATTGTGACAACCCGACGCCGTAGAGAATGACGAGATCGCCATCGTCGAGGTGGAGCCAGCTGTTGCCGCCCCACTCCTCTGCATTGGCCATCAGATACTCGAACGTCGATGCGCTCTGGCCGTGTAGCTCGATGACGTCGCCGTCGGCGGTTCCGCCGTGGGCTTCGAAGTCTCCGATACCATCTTCGCCCGTGCCTGATCCGAAGACGAAGGTGTCGTTACCCTCGCCGCCGAGGAGCCAATCGTCGCCGGCGCCACCCTCAAGAAGGTCGTTTCCAGAATCGCCGGAAAGCGTGTCTGCGCCATCCAGCCCTCGGATCGTATCATTCCCGGCCCCCCCATAGAGGCTGTCGTCCTTGACGCTGCCCAGGATGTCGTCGTCGCCCGATGAACCATCCACGGTTATCCCTTCGCCATCCGGATAGAGGAAGTCGATAATGTCTTGCTTGGTCCAGGTGTTGCCAAACCCGTCCTCTATAGTTTCGACACCGAAATCACCATCGGAGCGCAATTGGTCCTTGATGACAATGGACCCTCCGTCCCCTGCCCCCGGCGCACTCTCGTAAATCTCGATGAGAAGATCCGCACCGATGGCGGTAATATGGGTCTCTGTGGTTCCGTTGACGCCGTTGACTACGAGCTCATCGGCGGCTCCCTGACCCGCTCCCTCCACAAGCACGTCGTGACCGCCGCCCCTGTTGTAGACGTAGACGTCGTTTCCGCCCCCGCCGGCAAGCGCATTGTCGTCAAGACTGCCGATCAGCATATCGTTGCCGGCACCACCAATAGCATTTTCAATACTAACAAGAATGTCATTGTCGATCTCAACGCCCGACGCGACTCCGCGAGCTAGGTCAACAGTAATCCCGGCGCTGGTACTGGTGAAAGTCACCGTGTCTGAGCCATCGCCGCCATCATAGTAATCCGCACCCTGCCCGTGACCCGCGACGATCGTGTCGCCGCCACCATAAGCGTAGACCGCGTCATTGCCATTCCCGGCATAGAGGACGTCGGCATCATCCGAGCCATACATCCGATCATTGAGGTCAAGCGACTTGTCCGGGTCTAGATTGAGGGCGGAGAACGCGCCTATGACAAACACATCATAAGCCCCGTGCGTGGCTGTCATCAGGAGCATTTTGCCATAGTCCTGCGATGTCACCAGTTCACCTCGAACCGAAACATCTGACCGCTCGCCACCAAAGGTTATGACATTGACAGTTCCAAGTTCGTAACAACCGTCGACAATCGGTGCCTCGGCGAGGTCCTCAGCGGTGATGGTAAGGGTATCGCAAAGCGTATCATTCCTCGTAATCTGGAAGTGGGCTGTAAAGTCATTGTCACTATCGTAGACGAAATCGACGGACGATAGTGCCTCCTTTGACCATGTATAGGCAAACCGGGACGAACTCGAGGAAAGATAAACATCATGACCGGCCCCGCCCCTAAGTTCGTCGCGAGAGCCATCGTCCCATTCGCTATGATTTTGCGCAAGATCAAGATTGTCAAGAAAGGACGCCTTGTCGATCATACGATGATCAGTACCATCCTTAAGGCTGCCGCCAATGATGAGGTCGTCTTCCACTCCACCATTGATCTTGTCGGCACCCGTACCACCCATCAAGAACCCGGCCCCTTCGGAGTTTGGCGAGCCAATTTGCGTGTCGCCATAGATTATGTCGTCACCATCCCCACCGTCGATTGTGTCTGCACCGGTGCCGCCGATCAGCTTGTCGTCCCCATCCTGACCGAGAATCGTGTCGTCTCCCCACCCTCCACTGACATAGTCGTTTCCAGCACCTGCATAGATCCAGTCGAAGCCGCCGTTCTGGTCCTTGCCATAGACGTCGTCGCCAAAAAGGCGATCATCGGCGCCGGTACCTATAATGTCGTCACTGCCGACACCGCCGATGATACATGCGCCGTTTCCACTGCTGCTTGAAAGCTGCTCAATTCCGTCACTCGTGCCGATGATAATCTCCAGGCCATTCGCATTGGCCTCGGACGGGGCACCACCAATCCCGAGTTGCTTGAAGGCAACGTTTATGTCTTCCAGGTTGCCGTCATAGTCAAAAATCTTCAGGCGAAGTGTGCTGTCTTCCATCGCTATCAGAACATCTTTGGCCTGATGGTCGATAATCTGGGAGCCATTTGTCACGTCGGGCTTGGCTGGATCGGGCACCCAGCTCTTAAATTCACTTTCGGTTGTACCCATCGCTTGCGCCATGCGGAGCATCAGATTGCCCTCCAGAACACGATAGGTTGTGCCCCCCGTGGCGCCGCTGACGATCTCGATCGTGTCGCCTGGAACCGCAGAAGCATAGTCCACCAAACCCTTCAGTGCCGCCTCGTAGTTCGCTTCGGACAGATTGTCGTATAGCGCGCCGGCAATGATGGTGCCGTCCCTGGATATCTGAACATCTACATCCTGTTGCCCAAAGAACGCTTCAACGGCTTCACTGATGCCAACTGCGTCGTCTATCGCATCCCAAACAAGCGCACCTGCGACAGCGGCCCCGACGTTAATCACAACCCCCAGCCAGGCGGGTGCAGTCGCCGCGCCAAGTACTGCGCTCGCAACTAAGGTGGCCGCCCAGGCTATCACGTCCGCCATGCCTTGCCCTCCTGCGTGGTCAAAGACGAATTTTGCGCCGTTCACCCACCAATCATCACCGTCAAAAGAAATGTTGAACGCAAGCTGTATCGTTTCAGCGCCACCAATATTCCGAATTGAAAAATTCAATGCACGAGATGACCCGGCGCCATCCTGAAATATTTCTTCTGCAACGCCATCAATAAGCGGCGCAACAAGTTCCTCAAGCTCTCCCTGCGTCGGCTTTCTATTTCCATCGCAGTAAACGGGATCACCCATTCAGATTCACCTTTAGCTTTTGATTTTTCTATAGAAAATTATATTTTATCACCGCAAACAACGCCAGCTCGACCGCGAGCGCGGAATAGGCGACAATCTTTATCCGCCAGTATCTGACAGCCGCCCATCTTGGGCAGAGAGGATGATTGACGTCGATCACTGTCGCCATCATGAACGTCCCGACGGACCACGCAAACCCCTTGCGAAAACCATCCGCCTCGTTAGCGATTTTTCTACTGAAGTAGAACAAGGCCGCGCTCGTGAGAAGAAACGCCGCCATATTTAACCCGATCAGAATCCGAACAAGCAGTGAAATGGTAGCCCCCATTTTATTTGTAATATGGACATGAAACTGTACAACACCATAGTTACGGCAAGCGGCGGTGCCTATGTCTGCTCTGCATAAGCACCTTCAACGGAATCCATCCTCGCCTATGGACTGTTCGCCCAGATGATCCGACGAGCCATTTCTGACTATCGGATACCCACGACAATCGCAGCGGGTTGCAAAGCTCAGAGCAATCCAGGAGAACAGCCTTTAATGTCATGCTTGCATCAAACCGAACGTCCAACGCCAGAAAACCGGTCCCGGTGCCTCTGCCGATCTCACTAAAGCACCACTTGAGAGATATGGTTAAGGCTCAATCAAACTTGCGTAAGTATCGTTTGTCGAATTTCGCGCTTTTCGGCCAACATGTTACGCATTTCGGACAATGCGGCGGGATGCAGATCGCGAGAACGAGCCGCACCCAATAAATTAGCGGCGTCAGCACCTCACTCCTCCCGGAACGCCCGGGCGATTTGGTCGGTCAGCGGTTTGGTGAGGTAAGTCAGCGCTGTGCGTTCGCCGGTTTCGATGAACGCCTCGGCCGGCATGCCCGGCAGGAGCGATACACCGTCGAGGCGGGCGATCTCATCGGAAGGGATCGCGATCCGCACGGCATAGAAGCTCATACCCGTCTGCGCGTCGGCCGAAAGATCTGCCCCGACGCGGACGACTAGCCCACCGATTTCGGGCGTCGTGCGTTGGTTGAGCGCGGAGAGCCGCAGTTTCGCCGTCTGCCCCACCTGCACCTGATCGATGTCTTGCGGTTGGATTCGCGCGTCGACCACGAGGTCGTCGTTGAGCGGGACAATGACCATCAGCGGCTCACCGGCCGCGACGACGGCCCCGGGGGCGTGGATGGCGAGTTCGTGGACGATGCCGGTTTGCGGCGCGGTGATCGCGATGCGCCGTAGCTGTTCTTCCGCCGCCACGCGTTCTTCGGAAAGTTCGGCGATCTGCGACTGGACCTCGGCAATCTCGTTGGCCACCTCGCCTTGCAGCGTGCTGGTGATCTGCAGGATTTGCAGCCGCGCTTCGGCGATCTGTCCCTCGATGCCAGCGATCTGCGCGAGCAGCACGCCGTGCTGCTCGTTGAGCCCGACCAGTTCGCGCTCGAGCGCATTGACGCGCGAGAGCGATACGAGATTGTTGGCGTAGAGATTGCGCAGGCCCTCGAGTTCGGTTTCGACAAGCGCTACGTCCTGGAGCTTGCTGTCGACCTGCAATTGGAGACCTTCAATCTCCAGTTCGTACTGGGCAATGCGCTGTTCGAGCAGGTTCGCTTCGCCGTCCCGGATTGCCCTGCGCGCATCAAAGAGACTCCGCTCGATGGCGAGGAGCGGTGCGATGTCGGCCTCGCCTGCCTCTGTGAAGCCCTCGGGCAGCGACACGGTCCCGGCACCGGTCTGCTCTGCGATCAGGCGCGCGTGCCGCACGGCCAACTCATCGAGCCTTTTGGTGACGATCGCAAGGTTCGATCGGGTTTCCGTGTCGTCGAGCCGGACCAGAACATCGCCGGCTTCGACATGATCGCCGTTCTCGACGGCAATCTCGGCAACGATCCCACCCGCCACGTGCTGCACCGGTTTGACGTCAGTATCGACGACAATCGTGCCCGGCGCCACCACGGCGCCCGAAAGCGGCGCTGTTGCCGCCCAGCCGCCGACGCCGAGCACGAGGACGGCCACAACCGCCAAACCGACCAATAAGTGACGGCGCATTGAACGGCGAACGGGAGAGGTTTCCGCCATCAGGTTTCCGCCACGATCTTGGGACGGGCAGCGGGCGAAGAACTGTTGGGTTGCGGTTGCTGGAGGACGGACTTGAGCACCTCGTCCCGTGGCCCGAACGCCCTCACGGCACCGTCCTGCAGCATCAGCACCTGGTCGACGCTTTGGATCGCGCTTGGGCGATGGGCGATGGGCGATGACGATGGCGATCCCCTCGCGTTCGCGCACCGCGGCAATAGCGCGCGACAGCGCCGCTTCGCCCTGGCTGTCGAGATTGGAGTTGGGTTCGTCGAGCACCACCAGGAACGGATCGCGATAGAGCGCACGCGCGAGCCCCAGCCGTTGGCGCTGCCCCGCCGAGAGCGCCGAGCCGCCATCGCCGATCTGGGTCTCGTACCCCTCGGGGAGGCGCAGGATCATCTCGTGGATGTCGGCCGCTTTTGCCGCCGCGATGACGGCCTTGGCGTCGGGTGCATCCTCAAGGCGGGCGATATTGTCCGCGATGGTGCCTGAGAACAACTCGACGGCCTGCGGCAGATAGCCGATATGCGGACCCAACGCCAACGCATCCCACTGGTCCAAGGCCGCGCCATCCAGGCGCACCTTGCCACGCGCGGACGGCCACACACCGACAATGGCCCGGGCCAGGGAGGATTTGCCCGACGCGCTGGGCCCGATGATTCCCAACGCCTGCCCCGCCTTGAGCGAGAAGGTTACCTCCCGCACCGCCATCGCCTTGCTTCCCGGCGGCACCACGCTGACGCTTTCGACGGCAAGCGACGCCTTGGGCTCCGGCAGGCTCATCGGCGGGGCAGCAGCGGGAAACTCCGCCAGCAGCGTCTTGAGCCGCGCCCAACTCTGGCGGGCCGACGCGAACGCCTTCGAGTGCGCGATCGCCAGTTCCACCGGCGCCAGCGCGCGCGACATCATGATCGAGGCCGCGATCATGACGCCGGGCGACACCTCCTGCAGGATGGCGAGCCACGCGCCCGCCGCCAGAATGGTGGACTGCAGCACCATGCGCATCACGCGCGAGGCCGCCCCCATGCCGCCGGTGACATCGCTCGCGCGCCGCTGCGCCGCCAGATAGTCGCCATTGGCCTTCTGGAACCGCATGTCGAGGCGAGCCGAAAGCCCCATCGCCCGGATCACCTCGGCGTTGCGCCGTCCGGTCTCGGCGACCGTGTTGCGCGCGGCCAAGGCCTTGGACGCATCCTTGGACGGCGCGCGGCCGAGAAATTCAGTCAGAACGGTGAGCGCCGCGAGGATCGCCGCCCCGCCCAGCGCCACGAGGCCGATCACCGGATGGAAGACAAAACAGATCGCAAGATAGAGCGGCATCCACGGCAAATCGAAAAACGCCGTCGGCCCCATACCGCCGATATAGCTGCGCACCTGATCGAGATCCCGCAGCACCTGCAGGCTGTCGCCGTTGGCCTTGGCGCGCAACGGCAATTGCAGGATGATCTCATGCACGCGTGGGCTGAGCGGCTCGTCCAGCGCGCCGCCGATACGGGTGAGCAAGCGCAACCTGATGCCGTCGAGCACGCCCTGGAAGACATAGAGCGAACCGGCCAGGATCGCGAGACCGACGAGCGTGGGCAGGCTGCCGCTCGCGAGCACGCGATCATAGACCTGCAGCATGAAGAACGAGCCGGTCAGCATCAGGATGTTGACCACGCCCGAGATCATGCCCACGCCCACCAACGCGCCGCGGCACGCGCCGAGCGCCGCCGCAAGTTCGGATTGCGGCGGCGCTTTGGCGCTTCGTATCGATGTCGCCCCCGACGTCATCCTGTCTGCGCGCGGTTACGCGGCGAACCGGAAGTCGTCGGCCGAGAGCTGTGAGAGCCCGACGTCGTGGACGATGATGAGCCCGCCATCGTCGAGGTGGAGCCAGCTGTTGCCGCCCCATTCCTCGGCGTTGGCCATCAACGCCTCGAAAGTCGAGACGCTCTGGCCGTGTAGCTCGATGACGTCGCCATCAGCGCTTCCGCCATGGGCTTCGAAGTCGCCGATCCCGTCTTCGCCCGAGCCCGGCGCAAAAACGAAGGTGTCGTTGCCATTGCCACCGACCAGCCAGTCATCGCCCGCGCCACCGTCGATGGTGTCATCGCCATCATCGCCGACGAGCGTGTCGTTGCCCCCGTTGCCGACCAACACGTCGTCGCCGTCGCCGCTATGGAACACATCATTCTGTGCTGTTCCAACGAAGACCTCGTGTTCCCACGTACCCCAGATGGTCAGGCCGCCTTCACTGTTCCCATAGAGAAGCTGGAAGATGTCGGCTTTGCTCCAGGCATTGCCGTCGCCATCAACCAATGTCTCGACACCGTAGTCTCCAGACATATTCAGAAAATCCTTGACCAGAACCGACCCACCATCGCTCCCACCAGGGGTGGACGGATCAATCTGGATCAGAAGGTCTTTGCCCGATGCGGTTATGACCGTTTGGGTGTAGCCGTTTACACCTTCCACACGGAGGGTATCAGCATCACCATCGCTGGCCCCATCGACGATGACATCATGACCGTCTCCTCGGTTGTAAACGAAGGTGTCGTCACCGGCACCACCGGTCAGCCAGTCGTCGCCATCGCCGCCGACCAGCCAGTCATCGCCGTCGCCGCCTTCAACCACGTCACAGCCACCCTCGGCGATGAGATCATCGTTGCCGCCGCCGCCAATAAGGAGGTCATTGCCATCGCCGCCATGGTAGGAATCGGCTTGGGCGGTGCCGACGAACGTGTCGTCGTCCCACGTGCCCCACATGTCCAATCCGCCCTGGCTGTTGCCGTACAACTGCTGGAAAACGTCACTCTTTGTCCAGACGTTGTTATCACCATCGATGATCGTCTCCACGCCGTAGTCGCCAGCCATATTGAGGTAGTCCTTGATCAGGATCGAACCTCCGTCGCCCGCGCCAGACGATGTCTCATAGATTTCGATCAACAGGTCATGGCCCTGGGCGTGAAAACAGGTCTGGGTGATTCCATTTACGCCGTGAACCTTGAGCACATCGCCGTTGCCGTCGGATGCGCCATCGATGATGATATCGTCGCCGTCGCCACGGTAATAATTATAAGTGTCGTTTCCGGCTCCACCCGCGAGAATATCGTCGCCAGCTCCGCCTTCCAGACGATCCGCGCCGACACCGCCGGAAAGCGCGTTTTCGCATGCGTTGCCGACGATCAAATTGTCCAGATCGTTCCCGGTGCCGTTCAGCGCTCCACCGGCCAGGGTCAGGTTCTCGACATTGGCCCCGAGCGCGTAGTCGAGGCTGGATACCACGGTATCGACGCCTTCGTCCGCGTTCTCGCAGACGACGTCACCGGCATCATCGACGACATAGGTATCGTCGCCCGCGCCGCCCGACATCTGGTCGGCGCCGGCGCCACCGTCGAGCACATTGGCCGCGCTGTTGCCGATCAGAACGTTATCAAGCGCATTGCCGGTTCCATCGATCGCGTCGGTGCCGGTCAACGTCAGGCGCTCGACATTGTCCGCGAGCGTATAGGACACTGTGGCTTCGACGAGATCGTCGCCCGCGCCCGCTGCTTCGACGATGACATCGCCGGCGTCGTCGACCCGGTAGGTATCGTCGCCGTCGCCACCGGCCATGGTGTCCGCTCCCGCGCCGCCGTCGAGCAAATTGTCGCCGCCAGCTGCCGTGAGCGTGTCGTTGCCCTCATCGCCATGAAGGTCGCCGCCCCACCCCAGGAGTGTGAGCGCATCGTCCCCCGCGCCGCCGAAGAGCACGGCCCAGTCGAGATGGGCGATGAAGGTGTCGGCATGGGCCGAGCCGCGCAACGCTTCGATGTCCACGTAGCAGTCGCCCTCGGCGTCGCCCGTGCTCAGCGAGAGATCGCGCGTGTCGATCAACACACCGGCTGCCGCGGTTTCGTAGGAGGCGATGTCGAAGCCCCAGCCGCCGTCGAGCGTATCCGCCCCCGCACCGCCGATCAGCACGTCATCCCCGGCACCGGCGTCGATCTCATCGATCCCGGCGCCACCATCGATCACGTCGTTGCCGTCGCCTGCCTTGGCGTAATCGTTCCCGGCGCCCAGCAGCAGCGTATCGTTGCCCTCGTACCCGAACACGGAATCGTCGCCCGCGCCGCCGTCGAGCAGGTCGTCACCACAATCGGCCCAGAGGCTGTCATTGCCGTCGCCGCCGTGGATCTCGACGTCGACGCCCTTCGCGGTGAGCAGATCGTCTCCGGCACCGCCATCGAGAATGGCGTTGTCCTCGACCATGATCAGTTCGTCGTCATGGGCAGAGCCGCGCACGCCCTCGATACCGGTATAGGTATCGCCAGCGGCATCACCGGTATTGCTCGCCATGTCGCCGGTATGGACACGCACGCCCGATGCAGCGGTCTCATAGGACGCCATGTCGACGCCCGCGCCGCCGTCGAGCGTATCCGCGCCCGAACCGCCGATGAGCACGTCGTCACCCGCGCCGCCGTTGAGAACGTCGTTGCCGGCGCCGCCATCGAGCGTGTTGGCGGCATCCGACCCGGTGAGGGTGTCGTCAAACGCGGTCCCGATGACATTCTCGACATCGCTCAGCGTATCGCCCCCGGCGTCGCCGCCCGCGCCGGTGCCGGCGGCGAGATCGACCGTGATGGCCGCCGCGGATGCCGAATAGTCCACCGTATCGACGCCATCGCCGCCGTCGAGCGTATCCGCGCCCGCGCCGCCGACGAACCAATCGTTGCCGCCGCCGCCCGAGAGCAGATCGTCACCGGCGCCACCATCGAGCGTATCGTCGCCGAACCCGGCCCAGATGCGGTCGTTGCCCACTCCGCCATCAATGATGTCATTGCCCGTACCGGCAAGGATATCGTCATTGCCGTCGCCACCGGTGATGGTGTCGTCCCCCGCGCCCGAAAGGATGGTGTCGTCGCCGACGGTTCCGGCCATGGCCTCTGCCGCCTCCGTGCCCAGGAGCGCCGCGGCGAGCGCGATGCTCGTGCCGTCGGCGAAGGTCAGCCGTTCGATGCGATGGTTAGCCAGGAGGCCGTTCTGCGCGACCGCCACGGCGTTGGCCGTTTCGGTGCCGTCGCCGTCGAAATCGTCGTGCAGCGTAACGATGAGATCGTCGCCGCGAGCCCGCGCGCTGACCTCGTCGGCGGTGACGGTGCCGGCGAAGCGGATCACGTCATCGCTGCCGCCATCGACAAGCGCGCGTGTCGTCGTGGTGCGCGTGCCGTAGACGGCGGTCGCGCCGTCATAGCCGGCGAGGTACCGCTCTTCGGTGACGGTGGTCTCGATATCGTAGTCGTAGATGACCGCGCCCGCGTCGCCGAAGGCGATGACATAGGTGTCGTTGCCACCGCCGCCGAGCAGCGTGTCGTTGCCCTGGCCGCCCGACAGGATATCGTCTCCGCCTTCGCCGCGCAGTTCGTCGTCGCCGTCGAGGCCCTGCAGGGCATTGGCCCCACCGTCGCCCGCCAGCGTATCGGCGAACTCCGACCCGACAGCGTTCTCAAACCCGGAGATCTGGTCGCCCTCGGCCGAGCCGCCGGAAACGGTGTTGGTTGCCAGATCGACCGAAACACCGGCGGCGGAGTCCTTGTAAGACACCGTATCAACGCCGGCGCCGCCGTCGAGCGTATCCGCGCCCGCGCCGCCGACGATCAGGTCGTGCCCGGCATTGCCCGAGATGGTGTCGTTGCCATCGCCGCCTTCGAGAAGGTCGTTGGCCGAGCCGCCGGTCAAAACGTCGTCGCCGCCGAAACCGTAGAAATACATGCTTTCTGAAGCACCGGCACCACTGAAAGCGTCCGCCGCATCCGCACCAGTGGCTTTGGTGCCATGTGAAAACGAGACTGTTACGCCGGTAGTATCGATGACAAGGTAGGCATCTGGCACGTTTTCCGCACGAATCGTGGCCCCGCCATCGGCCAGCCGTACGCTGGACGCAGAAATCTCCAAGCTTGCGTCGGCAAAAGAGCCAGCTTGGCCATCAGCATTCGTAAAGGTTCCAGTGCCATGGCTCATGGCCCCATTCCCCAGATCCCGCTCAACGCCATCGCTGGAGAGCACGATGGACGTAATGCCCATATCGTCAAGGCTGAGGAATTCTCCGTCATCCGTCACGCCGTCCTGATTGATGTCTTGCCAGACGCCGAACTTGCTCCATTCGGCGTCGGCGCTCGTCAGCATGCCATCACCATTGCTGTCGAACGCAACCAGGCCCTCCAGGTCGGTCTGTGCACCATCAACATACTGCGTGAAGGAAATCTCGGTGCCGTCATTGACCACGCCGTCGAGATTGGCGTCGTAGGCGAGCACACCGTCTCCGGCTTCCATCCAACTCACGGCATGCATGAAGCCGTCGCCGACAATGTCGAACATCACTGCATTGGGGCTGTCCGTCCCGGTGAATGCAAACCCGTCGCCGTCCAGATCGAAGATGATCGGATCCACCTTGGCATTGTGAACCCGGAACCCACCGGCCACGTAGGTATGCAGGCGCTCCACCGTAAAATTGTAGACAGTATGGCGCCCTGGCACCGCCGAAATCGCGGCGATCATATGATGCGCGCCATCTTCCCGAATAATCACATCGCCAGGCTTTAGCAAACCTGCCGCTTTGAATTCACCATCGGCCCCAAGAAACGGATGCTCTCTTGTCGTTTTGACGCCATCAATATCCAACACCTCGTGACCGTGATGAACAAAAACATCAATGACGGTCGACGGTTCTAGCTCCCCCACCCCGTCGAACGCCATCACGACATCGCCCAAAACTACCGCTTCGATCGGTTTCCTCGATCCGCCCCCCATAAGGATAGCAGTTCCTGCAACGAAGCACCCTGCTCCGGGTCCATCGCCCCAAGTCCCCCCGTCTTCGGTGACACCGCCGGTTCCGCTTCCGCTATCTCCACCGCCACTGTCTCCACCGGAATCACCGCCGGTGCTCCCGCCCGTATCACCGCCACTTGAGCCACCTCCCGTACTTCCGCCATCGCCGCTTCCCGTGCCGCCCTCGGTGCCGCCGCCACCCGACGATGCATCGTCATCATCGTCGTCACCTCCACTACTACCAGACCCGCTACCCGAATCGGACGGCGTCGGACTCAATTCGTCAGCGGAATAGCCACCGTCAATAACTTCCTCGATCGTCGGAACAACTTCCTCGTCAACGGAGTAGTAAAAATCGTCTATTTGATCAACGTAAGATGTATTGTCAAAGACAGGCGATGAAAATGCATAACTTGTTTCATTGACATAAATTTCATCGAAATCGGGAAGCGCATCGACACCAGCGTGTGCTAAAGTATCATCAATGTCATAATTTTCATCATGAATACCCCAATCTTCGCGTGGCTCATCGTCTGATGATATAGGGTTATTTAACCCATTTCCGTTTCCAGGTAGCCACAAACCCAGCAAGGATCCGTCGATCGCCACTGCCTGTCCTGTTGGCGCCGACAACCCGGCCGCTGCAAGTGCGGCTGCTCCAAAACTATTGCTATTCTGGCTCAGGGGACGGTATTCATACCCCGCTCTAGGCTCAGGACTCATTGATCAGAGCCAGAAGATGACGGCTGCTGCGATGCAGATGGCCGAGAAGAAGGTGTGGGCGCATCGGTCGTAGCGGGTTGCGATGCGCCTCCAGTCCTTGAGCTTTGCGAAAAGGTTCTCGACCTTGTGGCGCTGACGGTAGAGCGCCTTGTTGTAGTCATACGGGACCTTGCGGTTGCGGCTCGAGGGAATACAGGGCTCGATGCCTCGTGCTTGAAGTTCCTGGCGGAACCAGGCGCTGTCGTAGCCGCGATCGGCGATCAGATGGGAGGCCGGCGGCAAGGCGTCGAGCACGAGGCGGGCGCCCGTGTGATCGCTCATCTGGCCTTCCGACAGGAGCAGGATGATCGGCCGACCTTCACCGTCGCAAACGGTGTGGAGCTTCGAGTTCAGTCCGCCCTTTGTTCGCCCGATGCGACGGGGAACAGCCCCTTTTTGAGCAGGCTCGCCGCGGTGCGGTGAGCCTTGAGATGCGTCGCGTCGATCATGATGCGCTCGGGTTTTGGCCCTTTGCCGGCGAGCCCGGCGAAGATGCGGTCGAAGACACCCATCCGGCTCCAGCGGATGAAACGGTTGTAGAGCGTCTTGTGCGGCCCGTAGCCGGCCGGCGCATCCTTCCACTGCAAACCGTTGCGGATCACATAGACGATGCCGCTCACAACCCGTCGGTCATCGACCCGCGGCACCCCATGCGACAGCGGAAAGAACGGAGATATCCGCGCCATCTGGCGCTCGCTCAGCAAAAACAAATCACCCATCAAGGCCTCCTGTTGGAAGCCGTGAATCACATCTCAAACGAAATTAATAGGTCCTGAGCCTAGAAACTTGGTACGCATAGTTGACTATTGCCTCCCATTGACTGCTCAGGTCCGCACCCTGCGCGATATCTTCGACAGGATTATCCAAGTCATTCGGACCCGCCTCACGGATGTAGACTTCTATTTGCCCAAATTTAGAATCTTGGTTATCAATATGGGCATTTATACCTTCAGTTCCCAATAACGCAAGAAACTTTGGAAACGTATGATTATATTTTATTTCCGGCCCGGCCTCGACAACATGATGACTTCCTTCATCATCAATATAATTAAGAACAACATGATGGGCAACCTCGCGCCCAGTATACGGAATCCCGACTGCAACAGAATAACTAACGTAAATCTTCTCAGACAACAATACCCCTCCCGCTTACAGATGTTTCTTAACTTTTACGTACGCACTTTTAATATAGTTAATTTCGGTGTCATAAGAAAACCCTATCTGAAACCCACCATGGTCGAGCACGGAGACCAGATACTTTCCGTTCTCTATCGTCGCAATGTCAGAACCCAAAACTTCCGCGCAATTCGCGATGTCGGCATGATAGTTCTCTAAATATCCGTTCATTTTATTGGCAATTTCAGACAACACCGCCGCACTCTTCTCACCATCGTCAATTTCTTGAATTACTTCCAGAAGCACATTACAGATCACGGATGCCCCTTCATCGACATAAATCATAGCTATATCGGTTACCTCACCATCACTTATTGATGAAGTGTTATACTGTTCGCCTCCTGAGAGCAAAGAACGTGATCTGGCAAGCGTGTTTGCACCAACGATAATCAGAATGATTGCAGCAACCAACAACGCTAATGAACGCACTAAGTGTCCCCAGCCGGCTAGCCCGCGCCCCCTCTGTCCTGCATGCCTACTCTGCCTAAGCAATTTCAAAGGAATCCATCCTTTAGCTATGGGACTGTTCGCTTAGATGTTCCGCCGAGGTATTTGTGAATATCGGATACCCAAGCCCCAGCACCATCGAAGCGGTAGCAAAGCCTAGGGCAATCCACGCGTATCGACGCTCTCGGAGAATAGCCTTGCGTGTCATGCTTGCCCCCCCAAAAAACGAACGCCCGACGCCAGAGAAACCACCCCGGTGCCTCCGGCCGATTTCACTGAATCAGCCCTTTGGAATCATGGTTAAGGCACAATCAAACTTGCGTAAACCGCCGCCTGTCGAATTTTGCGCTTTTCGGCCAGCATGTTACGCATTTCGGATAGTTGCGTCCGTGCGCCAAAAACGCAGGTGTTGCCTTCCGGAAAGGCGTGGCCGGGCATCGCGGTTCAGGATTCGTACGTTATGTCATGAGTGGCATATCGTTCCCAATCGGACGCTATCGCACCAGCAATTCCGCCCTCTGGATATCTCTTGGCCGTCCGCAGAGCCTTGCGATCCGGGCGAGCTCTGCGCGGGCCCGTAAACGGGTCAGTTATATTTATAATCGCCCCCATATTTTCACTCCATATTTCAAAAATTGCGCCCGAAAATGTAAAGTTTGTCAGCACTATGCGTTATCACGTATAACGAACCACGCAGTGTACGCCCAATAGAAACACTGAACGCGGTATCATTGAGCACATCCATGTATAAATCGCGCCAACTTACTATATATTCTCCATTCCTATATGTTGGAGCAAAATCATGGTCGTGGAGATTCGTTGTCATGCAACTTCGAGCGTCGGATAGAACTTCCAGTAACACCTCGTTTAGAGGGGCGCCTATCAATCTCACAACTTCGGAAAATGACTTTTCGTCGAAATGCACGAGATCGCCGAATGCAATTGTACGCACCTCTTCCGCTGATATTAGAGGGCGCATCGGCTCAACGGTCGACTTGGCATAGACAGAGTACTCTCCAAAGTAACACGTGTCTGTGGCGTGAAAAAATATAACATCCCCGATATCAAATATCCGAGATATGTTGCTCCGTACCTCGCGCTCTAGAACTGGAGTCGAGCACCCCAGCAGAAAAACAACAAGGGGTATAGAAATCCAAGCGCGCCACTTTCCAACCCTTGCCATCAAAGAACTCACCCAAAATGTCTTTGTATCAGGCATTGCTACGCCATCTCGGTATCGGCGGACGCCACATGTCCAGGCTCCAGCGTAATCGACGCAGTCGCAAAACCTAGGGCAATCCAGGCATATCGACACTCTCGGAGAACAGCCTTCAGTGTCATGATCATGCCTATCCCCCAAACCGAACTCCCGACGCCAGAGAAACCACCCCGGTGCCTCCGCCGATTTCACTGAATCAGCCCTTTGGAATCATGGTGAAGGCGCAATCAAACTTGTGTAAACCGCCGCCTGTCGAATTTTGCGCTTTTCGGCCAGCATGTTACGCATTTCGGATAATCGCGGCTGAGAGCCAAAGACGCAAGTGTTGCCTTCCGAAAAGGCGTGGCCGGGCATCGCGGTTTAGGGTCGGTACGTTATGTCGTAAGCGGCGCATCGACCCCAATCGGACGCTATCGCAACAGCAATTCCGTCCGCAGGATATCTCTTGGCCGTCCACAGAGCCATGCGGCTCAATGCGCCGCGTGAAGCGCAATCATCCCGACGCATTGAGAGACATCCTGGCCCGCAACATCCGGCTGTTGCGGGCGCAGAACTCCATGAGCCAGGAAACGCTCGCCTTCGAATCCGGGCTCAACCGGACCTATGTGAGCGATATCGAGCGCGGGGTGCGGAACGTCTCGATCGACAACATCTCGCGATTGGCCAAGGCCCTCGGCGTCCCGGCGTGGACACTTTTGAAGGATCAGGGGGCGGATTCCTCCGCTTGACCTACGGGTCCACGGGTCCACGGGTCCACGGGACCACGGGACCACGGGACCACGGGACCACGGGACCACGGGACCACGGGTGGGGATGCTCCGCATCGAGTTGTGTCAAGTGAAGCTTCGCATGGCGCGCGCAGAAACCGCTGTTTCCTCGGCCCGGTCAATCCCATCCGTTTCCGAACCGGAAACGCGATAAAACAAAGACTTAGAGCCCGATTTTGATTCCCTTAAAATCGGAAGAGTTCCGGCGGTGACGAGGCGGCCCAGGTCGTCCCAGAACGACAGGCTGAGGGGCGGTTGATCCGGGTTCTCGACGTATTCTTGGTTAAAGGCAAAGAACCTCCGAGCGCCCTTCAAATGGGTCAGCGTGCCGATAGGCTCGTGGTAGAGTTACACATCGAGAACCGGGACGTCAGGCGTCGGCACCTCCATCGTCCAGCAATTAGCCAGGTCGCGGTCCCGACGGAGCGCCATGGGCGATTGAGTTGCGCGGTTGCTGCAGGGATTGCGCGATATCCCAGAAGATGGCCGCTGCCTGCGCCGGACATGTCAGGGAGCCGATGCCTGCATTCGTCTGCTGGAAGATATTTTCGATCCCCGTGGGCACGAAATCGACCGGTTCGACCGAGTGCAACTGGCGGAAGTGGTCCGCACCTGCGGCCGCTCGGCCAGTGTGAGCGATGCTGGCCGCAAGCTGTCTTCCGTTTCACGCGCAAAGCTGGCCTCGACCAACGATTCCGACCTGTTTAGAAAATTGCCTCAGCGATTCGGTATTTCGCACCCACCCCAATAGACAACGAAGGACAAACCTACTAAAGGGATGATTTCACGGTCAAAAACCTATACTGCAAGCAGAAATTATAATAGTCATTCACTCATTTACTAAAGTTTAACTTATGAGCTATTTAGGAATTGATCTCGGCACGACCAATTCGGTCGTAGCGATATATGAATCTGGCCAACCGCGTATTTTGCCCAGTGTGCAGGGCAAATCGAGCACACCCTCGGTGGTCGGATTGGCCGACGATCGCAAGACCGTGCTGGTTGGCGAGGCCGCTCGCGCAAGGCTCATAAGCCACGCCGACCTCACAGCGGCCCGGTTCAAGCGCATAATGGGCACGAACAAGCTGGTTCGCCTCGGCAAGAAAACCTACGGGGCAACACAGCTTTCGGCCATCGTTCTGGCGGCGCTCAAGTCGGATGCAGAAGCTGCACTGGGCAGACCGGTTTCCGATGCCGTTATTTCAGTGCCGGCCTATTTCAACGCCGTTCAGCGCCAGGCAACCAAGGATGCCGCCGAGATCGCGGGCCTCAATGTCATCCGCCTTATCAACGAACCGACCGCAGCGGCGCTGGCTGCCGGCGTGCTCGACCGCGCGGGCGAAAGCCGCTTCGTCGTCCTCGATCTTGGCGGCGGCACGTTCGATGTCACCATTCTCGAGATGTTCGACGGCGTCATGGAGGTGCGCGCAAGCGCGGGCGACGCGCAATTAGGCGGCGAGGACTTCACCGGGCGTATCGGGGAGCATTTCGCCAAGGAGCTCGGCATTGATTGGGTGAAAGCAAAGACCGATCAGCGCGAACGCTTTCTGGCAGCGGCCGAGCGCGTGAAACAGGCACTCTCGAGCCAGACGGCGACCACCATCACCGTGCAGGTCGGCGGCAAGGATCACACATTCGAATTCGACCGCACCACATTCGAATTCATCACCAGCGACCTCATCAACCGTATGCGCCGCCCAATCGAGCGGGTGCTCTACGATTCGGGCCTTGAGGTCGGGGACATAGAGCGCGTCATACTGGTCGGCGGCGCGACACGTATGCCCGTCGTACGGTCTCTGGCTTCGCGCGTTTTCCGGCGTCTTCCCGAGCAGGTGCTCGACCCCGATCTCGCGATCGCGCAAGGCGCCGCCGTGCAGGCGGCCCTCGCCTCGCGCAGCGAAGATCTCGACGATCTGGTTATGACGGATGTCTGCCCGTTCACGCTGGGCATTGAAACCTCCGCAATGCAACGGCCGGGCCACATGGTCAACGATCTGTTCGCGCCGATCATCGAACGCAATACGCCTCTCCCGGCCAGCCGAAGCGCACATTTTTCAACGCTTCAAGCCAACCAACGGCAAATAGTCGCCCAGGTGCTTCAAGGAGAATCGGCCAGAGCATCGGAAAACGTCCATTTGGGCAGCGTTGAAATCCCCGTCCCGCCGGGGCCGGCCGGAAGCCAAAGCATCGAGGTGCGTCTCACCTACGATGTCAGCGGCCTGCTCGCGGTCGATGTGACATCACTGTCCTCGGGCATGAAGGTCTCCAGCGTCATCGACAATCTGGCGCAAGCCCTTTCGCCCGCCGAAAAGGCCAAGCGCTTGCGCGAAATGGAGGCGCTCAAGATCAATCCGCGCGAGGAGGCCGAGAATGTCGCCCTGGTGGCGGCTATCGGCAGCCTCCACGAGATGGTCCTGGGCGACGATCGCGTGTATGTGCGCGACCTGCTCTTGCGTTTCGAACTCGCGCTTGAGAGCCAGGATCGCAAATTCATCGCGAGCGAACGGGCCGACATTGCCGCGCAGTTGAACCGTCTGGAGGCAATTCTTGTCCGTTGACTGGCCGTGGTCGGCCCTGGGGATCGACGAACCCGCGAGCGATCCGCGCGTCGTGCGGCGCGCTTATGCGCAACGGCTCAAACAGATCGATTCCGAACGCGATGTTTCTGCATTTCAGGCGCTTCGATCCGCCTATCAGGCCGCACTGCGACAAGCAGGCGAGGCGCGAGCGCCCGGCGGACACGGGAGCCGTCAGATACCGTCCCCCGTCCCCCCGATCGTCGCGCCCGAACCAGCCCCTCCCGTGCCCGACACGGATGCAGGCTCCGCACATGCGCCGGGCGGTGACGCTCCGGCACGCCGCGCCCCAATGCCCATGCCAGTGCAATCCATCGAGGTTGGTGAACGCGAAACGCTTCTGCGCTTGCTTGATTGCCTCGAAGCGGGGGATTTAGACTTGGCGACATGGGAAGCGGGCCTGATCGATCCCGAGATTACCGAAACCCCGGGAGCATCGGCTATTCTCGAGCGTGCTATCGTGACCGCGCTGG
Organism: Pelagibacterium halotolerans; assembly: GCF_044811015.1. GTDB lineage: Bacteria > Pseudomonadota > Alphaproteobacteria > Rhizobiales > Devosiaceae > Pelagibacterium > Pelagibacterium halotolerans_A. The sequence goes on along the minus strand of NZ_CP085243.1, from coordinate 148,850 downwards.
ACAAGACCGCCGCCGAGCAGCGCATTCCGGACCGGATGTGGCTGCGGCTCATCGCCGGGCATTTCGAGTGGCAACGCGATGGGGTGGGTTTTCTCAAACGGTTTCCGGGCAGGCACGACCTGCTCAACCGGGTTGCCATGCTGTTGGGAGCGAAACGATCACCTGCCCCGCGACGCGGTACGGTAGCCAAGCCTCTGCCGTTGATATTGCGATGGCATTTCCTCACGATCATCCTGCTGCTCGCCCAGGGGCTGGCCGGGACATTTGTGTATTGAAGCCCTATGATCTTTGGCCTGACGTTTCTTAGTTTTATTGTCATCGGACTGCTCACCTGGGTATTGCGTAAACCGGTGCAACTGCTTGACGATGCCTATGTCCGCCGCGGCAAGATGCCCCCGTTCTGGAAGGCCAGAGCGTGGCTGCACGGCCCGCTCTGGGGCTACAGGCGCTCGCATGTACTGCCATCGCTGGTTATGCTCGGGATGACGGTGTCCTATGCCATCTGGCACTTCGGGTCATTCGGTCCGACGCCGCGCATCTGGCGCGCCGACGTCCAGGCCCAGGTGAACAAGTATGATTTGATTTTTCAAGGATTCTTATCACGGGAGCCTGACCCGGCCAGTGTCTCCTCAATCGAAGGCGAGGACGCGGAGGAAAACACGTATCCGCTTCCACGCTTCCATCTTGCCTATGACTCGGTGGATCACACGGTCCTGGATGTCGCTGCGCTCATCGATTTGTTTTACGCGACAAATAGCGATGGCTTCAGCCCGCACGACCCTGAGGCTCATTTCTATTACAGCCGTATTTTATCGGCGCTCGGTAGCACCATTGACGACTTGGAGCGACCTGAGCGGTTGCAGCAGGAGTTGTACTGCTTCCGAATACCAAATGCGCAAAATCACTGCCGTCTTTCCTTGACCACATCCATTCGACGTATGCATGAGGTGCAGTGGAAGAGTGGCAATGAGACAGAGCGGTTCTCCACGCAATCCGCACTTTTGGTCCGCCCCATCCTGGTGATTGAGGAGCAGTACGGCCAAATCGCCGCGCGCATCGCGCCCGGCTACCGATCTCAAGGCAGAATCTCGTGTTCCGGCTATAGCGGCATTCCGCTCGCCGACTGCTCCATGAATGGGTTTTTTCACTGGTCTTTGGGCGCTATGCCTTTTCATCCGCTTCGTAATAGGTCAACGGCGTTGACGGAGGAGGATCTGAGCAATGCCGCATATGGCCCCCTCCCCCTCCAAATTGCGATCGGCTGGCCGCAGGATTTGGACGGATCGCCCGAGAACTACATAACCCGCCAATGCAGAGAGCAGGATGCTGGCCCCCGCATCTGCGCGATGCTGCCCTTGACGGACATCGATCTGCTCGAGTTGGGAGAATGGATGGATCAAAGTGGCGGCATATACGGCACCGAGAGTACGGATGCGCCGAGCCGGTATGTGTTTTCGGACCCTGCCGAGAGGTTCATGCTTGGGCTATTCCTGCGCACATTGCAGGACGATGACAGCGCCCCCCTTCCACAAAGCGCCGAACGGGATCGACTGGTCAGGAATGTCGTCGGTGACTACGTGACCGTCATGGGCAATATCGAGGCGTCACCCTGGATCGCCCCTCTACTGGATGGAGACATTCCGGACAGCGCCGACCGGAAAGCGATTGCTGCGGCTTTGGGGCGACAGCCGCATTTGCGCAAGTTCTACAGTCGCCGCGACGTTCACGCGGATCGGGTCTATGCCGCGCTGTACGACGATCTCAAAGCGTTCGGATTGCTCGACTGAACGCAATTGCCTCGAAGTCCAGCTCTTTTTGCTGCAGATCCTGCCGGCACATTGTTACATACGCGATGACGGGTGGAATTCAGTTCCTTGATATTCCATTGCACTTCGGATCGATCGCATCGACATAGGTACCGCTGGTGGCGTCGGGCAGCCCGCGTAAAGTAGCCTGGAACATGCAAAATTCGGCGAAGTGCGGTGAGATTTCCAGGCAGTTGAAGAAGAGTCTCCAAGGATAGCGATGCTTTCAGCCACTCACGAGACGGATTCGGTATTTACGCGCATCCAGTCGGCAAGCCGCGCTTCGGAAAGCGAGCCGTCAGCCAAGCCCAGCCACGTCACCACGCAGTCAGCATCGCTTGCCCGCAACGCATACCCATTGAGCATCAGGAACACTTCGGCCGCCACAAACGACATCCGCTTGTTGCCGTCGACGAAAGCATGTCCTTTGGCGAACCCGAAGGCATAGGCCGCGGCAAGATCGAAGATGTCCGGCTCGCCACAGGACAGGAGGTTCCGCGGCCTGTCGAGCGCCGCATCGCGCCTGGCTTCGTCGCGAATGCCTGCCAAGCCGCCATGTTCGGCGAGTTGCTCGGCATGAACGGCCAGCATGACGGGCTTCAGGAGCCAGACTGGACGCACTACTTCGCAAGCTCGCGCAGAACGTTGCGCCGGCGCTTCATGATCGCACGTGCGGCATCCATCTGGCGTTCGAACTGCGGATCGTAAGGGGTGATGAGGTAACCGCCGGGCGCCTCGGTCAGAAACAAACTGTCACCCTCCTTGATATTGAGACGCGCCGCCACGTCCTGCGGGATCGTGGCCCCGAGGGAGTTGCCCACCTTGCGGATTTTGAGAGCGACCATGATTTGCCCCGTGCGTTCTAACGTGCGTTATAACATAGTCGGCACTGGCGCCTGGCGCAAGAGTGCCCGCCTCCCGCCACAGCACCCCATTAACCATTTGCAGCGTTTGCGCTATCCCCGCCCTTGCCGGCGGCGGGGTCCGGCCCTACCTCCAGTCGGCGCCGCGGAATCACCCGCGGGCCGGTCAAAGCCGTCCCGAGATGTTTTTGGGGCGGTCCCCGAAGGTGGTGGAACACCGACGAGGACCTGACCGTACTCCTGGATGAGAGGACTACGGCTATGAACAGCCTTACCAAGCCCCGCGCCTTGCGGGAATCCCCCTTTACGACATGCGCCCTGCCTATCCCCAACCGTCACGCCGTGACGGGCGGCGGTTTTGCACGCGCCGTTCCGGTGGCATCGCGCCGCTTCTGACCGTCTTTTTCCTTCAGGTTTCGCCAGGGAAAGCGAACGGTCACACGGGACGAGTCCGCCGTGCCGTCCGGTCCCACCGGCGGTGACGGCCCGCAGACTTGCGGTCTTTCTCCCGCCGTGGCGCTCCGGCGCCGCAGGATCGGATCGGTCACGTCCGTTCCGGATCGTTGCCCCCTTCCCTGGCATGCCGCTTTTTTTGAAAGGCATTCCGCATGTCCAACGTTTTGACTATGTCTTCATGTCCGTCCCTGCCCGAGCGCTTTGCCGGTCTCGGCGGCACGCTCGATACCCTCGCCCGCAAGGCCGTTGCCGGGATCACGGTGGATCCCGCCCGGATCGACCCCACCTTCGGGCGCTTCGGCGCGCTCGCCGGGTTCGCCCGCGCCGCGGTCACGGTCGAAGGCGCGCTGCTCGAAGCGGGCCTGCGCGCCGTGCTCGCAGCCGACGGCGCCTTCACGCTGATGCCGGCGGACTTCCGCCTGCCGCTGGTCGAAGCGGCGCTTGCCGCCGCGCGCAGCAACAACCGCGACCGCCTCTCCGCCATCCGCATCGATCCGCGCGCCTATGCGCCCGAGCACTACAAGCCCGACATCATCGCGGTGCACGACTCCGGAACCGCCTATGTGCTCGAACTCAAGCGCACGACCCTGAGCTACGGCAAGGCGCTGCTGGGCCGGGTCGAGGACAAGCTCGTTGCCGCCGGCCTGGTCCTGCGCGATGTGCTCCACGCCGACCGCCGGCAAGTGCTGGTCCGGGCGGTCAATGTCGCGCTCGTCGATTGCGACGGCTCCGACACCCGCGATCTCGTCATCGGCCTTGGCGAGATCGACGGCCTGCTCGGCTGCGCGGGCGCCGCGCAGGGCATGGCGTATCTGCGGCACCGCTTTTCCGCGCACGTGCAGGCCGCCTTCGCCGGTCTGGTCGAGGCCGGTCACAGGCCCGGCGGACAGGACGAACGGAAGCCGTGCGGGCCGGACGCATTTGAAGCGGAGGCTGAGGCGAAACGCACGCCGCCCGACGCGGTCCCGATGGATGCACCGGTGGCGATCCGGTTCGCGCGCAAGACCGCGCAGCGCGCGGCGCGGGCATAGGCGGGAGGCGATGACAATGGACATCAGCACGACGCCTTTTGCCATCCATGCCGGGGTTTCCCGCCCCGCGCAGGCCGACAATCCCGCCCAGTATCCCGAGGATGCACTTCTTGCCGACCCCGCGCCGCTGATCGCGCTCGCGATCCGCTTCGGGGTCATGGGCCGCGTCCGCCGCGAGGGCGTTCCGGCGCCCGTCCGCGATGGGTTGCGCCGCCACGCCGATGCCGGCGAGCCCGCCTGCGCCATGGTGCTCGCCTGGCTCGACCGCCTGGTGTGCGACGACCTCGAGGCCGCCTCGAGCCCGCCGGCCCGTCTGCCCCTGCGCTGAAGCCCCCGGGTGCCCCGGCACCCGGCTCATTTTCCTTTTTGCCAGTTCAAGCGCTGCTCCTGCACCGGGCAGCGAGGAGATTCTCTATGTCCGAACTTCTGGTTCCCCCCGCCGATACAGACGCCGCCCCCGAGCGTCCGCATGCCGCCGCCGTGCTGCCCAAGCTCATCGTCAAGACCGCGCTCGGCAAGGATGTGATGGCACAGCTGTCCGATCCCGCCGCCCCGGCCATTGCCGTACTCATCCAGGTCCCCGCCCCTTCGTGGTGCGCAATCCTCGAGCAGGCGCTCGAACAGGACTTTCGGCATGTGATGGCCGAGAGCTTTGCACCCGAAAGCGGCTCCACCCGCAAGATCCGGGACAAGAGCGCCATTTTGCTCGATGGTCTTGCAAAGGGCAGTCCGGCCATCGCCATTTCCGCCGATCCGGACGCGCTGGTGGGGGAAAGTTTTCGCGCGGCGGCCGATCATCGCATCACCATTGAGGAACTGGACGTCAAGCTGGTGCGCGACACCATCGCCGCGGTCACCGGGGATCGCGCGCGCGGGCTGGCGCAGACCCATCTCGTGGGTCTCGGCCTGCCTGAGGTCATGGCCGCCATCCGCAAAAAATCGTCGGGCCCAGATTGCGTAATGCGCATCCGCCGCCTGCAGGAGAACCGGCAGGCCGTTCCAGTGGACCTCGCAGATATCCCGCCCCTCGATACCCTGCCCCTGACCGGCCCGGTGCGGGCATGGGCCGACGATCTTGCCGCCGAGATCGCCCGCTGCGATGCCGGTACGATTGCCGCCTCCGCCCTGCGCTTCGCCGTCCTCGAAGGCCCGCCGGGGACCGGGAAAACCCTGCTCGCCTCCTCGCTCGCCAGAACCACAGGCTGGCGTCTTGTCCGCACCTCCATGGCCGACTGGCTTGCCAGCCGCGAGGGCCATCTCGGCGATGTCACCCAGGCCTGCGTGCAGTTCTTCGACGGCCTCCTGGCCGAGGACCGCGCCATCGGCTTCATCGACGAGCTGCAGTCGCTGCCCGACCGCGCCACCCTGTCCCAGCGGGCCCGCGAATGGTGGATCCCCGTGGTCGACGGCGTGCTGATGCAGATCGACCGCGTCAGGCGTTCGGGCAAACCCATCCTGCTGCTGGGCGCATGCAACCATTTTTCTCTGCTCGACGCCGCCCTCGTCCGCCCCGGCCGGCTGGAAACCCGTATCTCCGTCCTGCCACCCGCGACCGCCGAAGACGCAAGTGCGGTGCTGCGCTATTATCTCGGCGCCCGCCTCTCCGGGGACGCGATCACTGCCATCGCGGCGTTGGCCATCGGCAAATCGCCCGCCGCGATCGAGGCCGCGGTGCGCTCGGCAGAGGCCCGGGCCCGCAAGGCCGGGCGCGCCCTCGCGGCCGGCGATCTCGCCGCCGCGCTGGCGCCGGACCCGGCCCAGGACACCCCCAGCCTCAGGACCGTCGCCCTGCACGAGGCCGGCCACGCCGTCGTCGCGCATCGGCTGGGAACGCCCGTGACCGCGGTCTCGGTGATCGCCGAGGGCATGAGCGCCGGCACCACCCAGACCGAACTGCCCGAAGGCGGCCTGGCGGTCGAGACCGTCGAGACCATGGTCAAAATCGCGCTTGCCGGCCGCGCCACCGACGCCCTGCTCGGCGACGGCCCGACCGCCGGCGCGGCCAGCGACCTGGCCACGGCGACCGAGCTTCTGGTCAAGGCGCGGACCCGATGGGGGCTCTACGATCAGCTTGCGGTCACGCCGCAAGCGGTCGCCATGCTGCCGCACGACGGCGGGCTTCCCCTCTACGCCTGGGTCGAAGCGCAGCTTGGGCGGCTCATGGACGCGGTCCGGGCCATGGTGATCGCGGATCGTCATGTCATCGCGGCGCTGGCGGCGCAGCTCGCGGAGCGCAAGGTGCTCCATCGGCAGGCCATCGTCGAGATCATCGCCGCGGCCGAACGCCGCGGCGTGACCGTGTCCACCCCGCCGGACCGGACCGCTCCGACCCGCCACTGACACACGCGGAAGGGACCGCTTGCGGTTCCTGTCCGCTCCACCCCTGTCGATCCCCCGCCATGCCGCACCCTGACCACCCCGGGGAACGGCACCGGCGCAGCCAAGCCGAGTCCAAAAAAAGATGATCTACATCAACCGCGCTTTTCTGTTCCGCGCCATCGCCGCCGACGGCGCCGGGCTCACCGATCCGCGCACACGCACCTGGTGGGCCCGGCGTGCCATCGGCGCCTATGCCCTCTTCACCTCTATCCGCATCACCGACCCCGGCCGGATCGCGCGGGCGATCGCCGAGGACATCGCGCCGCCCGCCGGCACCGAGGAGATCTGGGACGCGCTCTACGCCCCGCAAATTGCCGCGTGCCGCAACGCCGTCGCGATGGCGCGGCGGCGCAATCTGCCTCTCCATGAGGCCGTGTGGTTCGCCGACGAGCGTGCCTCGCGCGCCATCCACCGCTGGCTCGCCGCCCTCCCCGAGGACGACCCGCGTCTCCTGCGCAAACTCGACCGGATCCCCTGGCCCCAGGCGGTGGACCACGCGCGCCGCTGGCACGAACGCGTCCAGCGCCGCCACCCCGTCCTGGCCGGCTCCGACGGTACCACCGCTATCCTCACCATCGGCCCCCTCACCTGGCACCGCCTCGACACCGTCGCCGCCATCCGCGCCGAGGGCGCCGCCATGCACAATTGCCTCGCGGACGGGCACTACGACCACGTCCCCGGATACCGCACCCGCGGCGAATATGACGGGCTCTATTCCCTCCGCGACGCCACCGGCGCCTCGCTGGCGACCGCGCTCCTGTGGCGCGGAAACGCCACCCAGGCCCACGGCCCGGGCAACACCCGCCTCTCCAACACCCTCGCCAGCCATGTCCGGACCCTCATCGACACCGTGCAGCGCAGGACCGGCAAAACGCGCACGCGCCGCAGCAGCACCAACAAAACGCCGGACGACGATCGGAATGACGGGTTGTAGTTCGGGGCGAACGGCACTGGGCATGCTGCGGGATTGCCGCTGGACCGCGTTTTCTGAACTGCTAAGCTCCGCTACATCAGACATGGCTTCGCTCCTGGGTTGCCGCTGGACCGCGTTTTCTGAACTGCTAAGCTAGCTCACCGTGTCAGGAAGTTGCCGGAGCGGTTGCCGCTGGACCGCGTTTTCTGAACTGCTAAGCTGAAAACCGGGACATGCCGCGAGTGCGGCGGGTTGCCGCTGGACCGCGTTTTCTGAACTGCTAAGCTAAGTCGAGCCGCCTATAAAGCATGGTCTGAGTTGCCGCTGGACCGCGTTTTCTGAACTGCTAAGCTAATCTCATTTTGTGGCCGAACTTCTTATCGGTTGCCGCTGGACCGCGTTTTCTGAACTGCTAAGCTGTTTCGTCCACGATCCTGCACCATCATCCCGTTGCCGCTGGACCGCGTTTTCTGAACTGCTAAGCTCGGGGATATAGTGCGACACGCCGTCGATCTGTTGCCGCTGGACCGCGTTTTCTGAACTGCTAAGCTGGTCGAGATGGGCTTTGACCGCGAAAAGGTGTTGCCGCTGGACCGCGTTTTCTGAACTGCTAAGCTCCACCACGTCAGGTGATCCCGGTCCCCTTCGTTGCCGCTGGACCGCGTTTTCTGAACTGCTAAGCTTCCCTTCGCTATCAAGTGCGGCTTCGGACAGTTGCCGCTGGACCGCGTTTTCTGAACTGCTAAGCTACCGAACGCGCCATGGAATTGCTGTCCGGTGTTGCCGCTGGACCGCGTTTTCTGAACTGCTAAGCTAAACCCCACGAAGTTAAAAGCAACGAGCGTGTTGCCGCTGGACCGCGTTTTCTGAACTGCTAAGCTTATGCGCTCAATGTCCGCGTTGAACCGCGCGTTGCCGCTGGACCGCGTTTTCTGAACTGCTAAGCTCAGCCGCAAACTCAACGAACGGATGGTTTTGTTGCCGCTGGACCGCGTTTTCTGAACTGCTAAGCTCGACAAGTGCAACGAGATCGGCTCGAGCCGGTTGCCGCTGGACCGCGTTTTCTGAACTGCTAAGCTCGAGGGCGGGAAGTTCGACGGTGTTATAACGTTGCCGCTGGACCGCGTTTTCTGAACTGCTAAGCTGATCGGGACCGGGGCCGGCATAGACCTCCAGTTGCCGCTGGACCGCGTTTTCTGAACTGCTAAGCTCGATGCTCGCCGATCTCTCTGAAATCAAAAGAGAAATCGGCGGCATTGCGCGTGCGGAACTGACTCCAAAGGCTAAAACAGCGCGATTTGTTCGGGATTTTTCTGTCGTTCCCGGCGCCCCTGATTCGAAAATCGAACGATGTTTTCATATTGCCGGTCCGTGAACTGAAAAATGAAGACGTCGCCGAATTCGGGCAACTGCCGCTCGATTTTGCGGACGTAGGCATCGAACTGCTCCTTGCCGTTGCAAAACCTTAAGTAATTGGAAAATTGACTCATTTCAAAGCCAAGATCAAGCAAGACATTGCGGAATTTTGTGGCCGCGGCGCGCTGTGCCTTGGTTTCCACAGGCAGATCGAACGTCACCAGCATCCACATGAATCGATACCCGCTTAAATGTTTCAGACCAGCATTCTCACCGTTGCGGGACATCACGCCTGCTCCAACTCTCCGGGCTCCCGCGACGCCTCCGCAAGCCTGCCCGGCAACTCCAGTTCCGCGACGCCGCCCTCATAGCTGGTCGCGAGGGTATGCACGAGGCGCTGCATCTGGACGCCGAGCGGAGAGACCTGTTCGCTCTGAACCAAATCCACCGTGGAAAGCGCAGCCAACCGGCGCTTGCTTTCGGACGTAACTTCTTTGATACCTTCGGCAACAAGCGCTTTGACGACGTGATCGACCAAGGGCCGATACGGCTCCATCAGGTCATCCGCCAGAGCAAAAGCGTTTGCACGATTGGCATGGAATATCCCGAGCGTCGGGTGCAGCCCCGCCCCACATATGGCGCGTGACGCGATCGCGCGCAGGACCGTGTAACCATAGTTGAGCAGCCCGTTCACGCCGCCAGCCTGACGATCGCGGGAGAACTCAGGGCCGAAGAGCAACCGCCAATACCGGCGGGCAGCCTGCGCCTCCACATTATCCGGATCGCCGGAGCGCACCTTGCGCGCAAGCATTGCAAACGCCCCGGCTTCCTGTCCGTTTCGCGCAAGTACCTGACCTTGCATCCTGATCTTCGCCGAGACAAGTTGCCGCCAAAGCTGCTTTTGCAAAGGCCGGCCCGCAGCAACCTGTGCTCGCATGCGTGCGCCCTGGAGATGGTGCCCTTCAAGCGGCCACACGATGGAAACGGGAGCATGGTTGGTACCGCACAGCACGACGGGAATGCCGCGCTCGGCCAAACGGGTAAAAACAGTGTTGGACCAGATCAACCCGTGAGCATGGGTGATAAGTCCGCCGATATCGTCAAGCGCGATACGTCCACGCTCCACGCCTTCCTCTTGCACCAGAAGAAATCCCCGATGCACGGAGAGAAACAAATTCTCGCTCTCAATGTCGACAATCCGGTTCATAAACAAAGGATAGGTCTATTCACAGACTTACCCCAAGTTTAGTTCTCCGTTTACCTTAATAATTAGACTTTCTTGCGTTCCTGCTCTCTCTGTCCTGGGGACCCGGGTCGAGCACGCGTCCGATTTCGTCGACGCGAACCTGCCGGACTTCGATGGCACGCAGCGCATTCGGCGTCTTGGAGAAATTCCGGAACGGATCGTCCTCGTCCTTGTGGCGTTTGTCGAGTTCCCCGGCCTCGTTGTGCGCATCGAGATAGATCTGCTTGTTGCGCTGATCGAACTTGCGCACCCGTGCGATGATCCGGCCACCGTTCTCCGGGTGGGTATAAGCGACCATATCGCCCTGCCGGAGGCTCATCACCTTGCGCGGGTTGTGAAAGAGTTCGGTCATGGGCGAGCGGTAGTCCGACCGGTGCGCATCGAACACGGAAACCACTTCCGCATCCCATTTTCCATCCGGCAACTCCCAGATATCGCAGCGGAAATTGCCGCCCGCGGCATATCCTTTATAGGGTTTGCCATTTTTGTCCTTGATCGGAATGACGCTTACAACCTCGGTCACGCGCGCGCGCCGGATACCTTTGTAGCGCCGATCGTTCTCCTGAATGCGCCGCAGCGCATCGGAGAATGCCTTACCCGACAAGCCGTATGTTTCGGTTTCGAGGTGGCGCCGAAGCTGATCGTCGCGGATGCTGGCGATGTCCTTGGGTTCGAGCGAGAGGAACGGCTTGCGCCGCACGACAACGGGAACGCCGTTCCGTTCTTCGCCGGTAAAGCCGTAGGCCGTGTCGTTGTGCAATTGCCCGGCGGTGCTGCCTGGGTTGTCCCGTGTCGGCAACCTGCCGTGATCGGGCTTGTGGCTCACCACGATCCGCTCGACGACGGCTTTGACGTCCTCCCGGAAATTCTCCCAAGGCGGCTCGAAGCGCCGCAACGCATCCTCAGCCCCAACGTCTGCCCCGCGCGCTGCCTCGCGGGAAATCCGGTTGAGCATCCCGCTATTGGTCACGCCCACAACGATGGCATCGATGGCGTGGTGCCGATGGTCGTTGCGATTCTTGGCGTTGTGACCGGGCAAAACGGAGTTGAGCCCCCACGTCCGGCGCAGCATTTCGGTCAAACGCCCCGGCACGATGCGCACATGGTTCCGGCGCTTGAAAACGCCCCACTGATCCGGTTCCTCATCGGGATAGAGCGCCGCGAGGTACTCTTGGGCCATGCGTGAAAGGTATTGCGTGTCAGTCAACTGCCGGGCAAGGAAGTCGCGGTCACCCGCGAACCGCTCCATTGCATCACGCGCAAACCGCCAGCGCTTGTTGGGCGGCAGCTTGTTGGCACGCTCGACGATCGCATCGTAGCGGTCGGCCCATTCGGGCACGTCGGCAGGCGCGCGGTTGCCCTTGATGCGGTTGCAATGCCTGTGACACAGAATTCGGTTGGCCCGGCTGTCATCGAGCGTCTGCGACCAGGGCAGGATGTGATCGATATCGACGTCGCCCGAAAACAACCGCGCCGCGCCGATGCCTTCACCGCAATAGACGCAAACCCTGTTTGCCACGTCGCCACCGAGTTCCTCCCAGAACCGGAGGATTGCGCGGTTATACCCGTTGTCTTCAACACGAAAGTCTTCGCGCAGCTCGTGCGAACGCCGCTCCGCTTCGCGCGTATTCTTCCGAATTTCCGCATTGACGCGGCCCTTTTCCCTCTCGCTGAGCTTGAGGTCGCGTGCCAGTTCAATAGCGATACGCTCGGGCTTGCCATATTTGCGGATCAACGCATTCACGACGCGCCGCAGTTGGTTGAGCGCGATGTGCACGGTCGGATTGGTAATCCGCCCCATGCGGATGTCATAGGGGTCGTCGGCTTCGCCGCTTCCGGGCGGGATACGGCGCTCGAGCACCTCCTGATATTTGGGAAGATCATCGAGTCCATCGCCGGTTCTTGCCAATGCATGGTCATATCCCACGGTCTCGGCGGCCTTGGCTTCAGAGATGACTTCGGTCTGAAGCGCGTCGAGCATGGTCTCCATCGCCGTAGGCCCCAGCCGGCCGTATCCGTCGGGTAGCCGAGCCCCGGCCACCGCATCCCGTCGCGCGGGATCGAACCCGAACCGTTCCTCAAGCCAGGCATTGAGCGCCAATGGATCGTCTTCGGTGCGCAGCTTGCCGATAATCTCCCACTGTTCGTCCAAGGTCTTGTCGAACCATCCCTGCCCGAACCGTGACTTGTGGGAAAGCTCGGCGGCGACTTCGTCGCCCTTCATCTTGGATCGGTTCTCGGTTTCCTTGTTGAACTTCGTGCCGTGCGGCAGTTTCAGCGTCTTGCGCAGCGTCGCAAACGTCGCCTCGCGCGTCGATCTGAGCTGATTGACCAGAGCGTCGCGCTCTTCGAGCGTAAGTTTGCGCTTGGATAGATCGGGCAGAACGATCTCGAGTTCGTTCACTTCCTTATAAAGCCGAAACCGCTGGAACAACGGATGCGCTTTTGCAATCCGCTCTTCGGCCGGGTTGAAGCTGCACTTGCCGACCTTCGGCGGCTTCAGCGGGCGCTGGTGGAAGATGACACGGAACAGATGCGCCTGCCGCTCTTCGGTGAAGACGTCAGGATAGTATGCGGCCTGCGCTTCCCAGATGCGCTTGAACTCTTCCTCGAGCATGGCGCGCTGGGGATAAAAGCCGTAGGCGTCGACGTCCTTGTCTTTCTCGTTGCGCGCGATCTGCGAGCGAACACGTACCCATTTCCGGTCTCGCGGATCGCCACCACGGCGCTTGAACAGATATTCTCCAAGCGTCCGCGCACCGTCGGCGTCCATCGCCTTTTGCAGCTCGGCAATACCTGTGGCGATCTTGCCCTGCTCGTTGTCGCGTCTGTCGGTCTTGCGATTGGATTTAAACCCGCGCCTCTGGTTGAGGTGAAACAACGCCCGCCCCACAAGGTGGAGCGGCAGCTTTTCATCCAGCGCCCGCGCCCGGAGCGCATAGACATCCGAGGGGATGCCACCCGTCGTCCTGTCATTGGTCTCGGCAACCAGGGTCTTGCGTGCTTCGGGTGTATCCGGCATGAGCCCATATTCCGCAAGCGTCCGGATCACGGCACGCCGGCGCCGCTTGTAGCGTTCCCTGCGCCGCGCCATACCACGCGCCACGCGGCGCCCTTCGGCAAGCGAATTGCCGGATTTCGGTTCCCGGCCATCGGAAAAGATGCGGACACCGGCGTCGATGAGCCGGTTGGGTTCCATATCGCTGTTGAGATGAAAAGCGGCCCAGCCGACGGAATTCGTGCCGAGATCGAATGCGAGTCCAAAATTCTCCACAACGCCCCCAGTCATACTCGTCGTTACGAGACGCTGATCTTCACTTTAACTTCGCATGGTTGTCAAACAACAGTTTGGATGCGCCAACAACCAAGGTAAACGAATTTTCTCTTGCGTTTCCTGTGGGTGGGTGCAAATAATCTGCCACTGCCTAGCAGTTCAGAAAACGCGGTCTGGCTGTTAACAAGCTAAGACAGCACCAAATAAGGCGCGTCCTCCGGGGCGCGCTTTTTTGTTTTCCAGCGCATCGGCCAGGCGATCGCACATATCGGTCTGGCACACGACAATATGATACATCCGCATATGCAAAAATCGGGAAATGGGTTCCCGATTCTTGCGCTCGCCCTTCAGTCATGTTTGTTCCTTGCATGAATATCCCCGAAACTCCGCCCAGGTTCAGTTGACGGGGAGATGGGTCGTGTTCGCCATCCTGAGAGTCCAAAAGATCAAATCACGCGCGGACGCGGTCTGCATGACGATGCATGGCAAACGCGCGGATCGAGGGACTCACTATGACCGCAACAGGACGCATTTGAACCGGCATTGGACGCCCGATCCGGTCGATGCACCGCCCGATTGGAATGCCGCCATAGACGCCACCGTAGCGCGGCTGGGGGCACGGCGGAGAAAGGGCGCCACTCTCGCGGCACATTTCCTGGTCTCGGCAACTCCCGAATTCTTTGCCGATGACGGCGGCGGGCTCGACATCAAAAAGGCACATGCTTGGGCCGAAGACGTTCTACGCGCGTTTCAGGAGCGCTACCCCGACCAGATCGCACTGGCGCGGCTGGATCTGGATGAGAGTTCACCGCACATGGACGTTGTTGTAGTTCCCGTCTACGCCAAAAAGACCAAGTATACATGCGTGCTCACGGTGTCGTATCGACAGGTTTTTGCAGGCGATGACAAGTACGAAGCCCAAACGCGACTTGCCGAACTCCAGGACTGGTTCGCCGACGCGATGTCGAACTGGGGACTTAAAAGAGGCCGACCAAAGGCCCAAACCCAGCGCGAACACCTCACGCATCAGGAGTATGCTGAGCGTCAAAAGCAGCGGGAAATCGCACTGCAGCAAGAACTCAAGCACGCCCGCGCAATCCGGGCACAGAACGAGGCGCAGCGCAGCGATCTAACAGCCGCGGCACATCGTCTGCAGGCAGAGGCGCGGAAGCGGCAACTGCTCCTTGACGAAGCGCAGAAACACTTTCGGACGACCCTAAAAATGCTGGCCGGCGTTCGCGCCAAGGCCGCCGAACTCGCCGAGATCGAAGACGATTACCTGACCAATGTGGCTGCCTATAAAACCCTGAGCTGGGTGGACGAAACCGTCGAAAATCTGCAGCAAGTGCAACCGACGGATCGCGGATAGCGACGGCACTCTGGGGGTTGGATATCCATTCCAACTGTAGACCCCACACAAACCACGCAAGCAAACCAAACGCTGTGCGAACAATTGGCCCGCTCCACGCCTCCTCGCCGATTTCTTCTACAAGAATACGTTTGTGCTTTTCGACAATCTGAACGACCATTTTTCAAACGCGAAATCCTATCGGATATCTTCCTCAACGCCGTGACAAAACGCCGTTCCCCAAAGCCCCGGACCGTGGACCGCTGCGAAGCCTATCTCGACAGGCTCGCCGAGCTGATGGCCCAGGCGGATGAAAACTGGATGGTCTATCAGCCGCTGATCGAACGTCTGGAAAAGGAGAGCCTGCAAGCGCGGGAAGCCCTCGCCATGCGCAAGCGGATGCTGGAGCGCAACGCTCGCCTGCCGGCGGTCCAGTTCACCTCTCCCCTTCCGCGGAGACTCCGCTTGGTCGCCCCCGAACACCCCGCCGCATTGACACTGGCGCAGCTCTGGCAACTCGCCGCACCCGACAACGCCGCCCTCGATGCCGCTGACAAGCGCTTCCTGATGATCGTCTGCCGCAACAGCAGGATTGTGCAGAGCTGCCAGAACAGCGGCAAGTCGCTTGCCTTCGTCAAATAATGCCCTTGTCATAAGCGAGGGCAACGCGTTCCATAAGTGTGCGCCGCCACGCAAGCGAACCGCCCATCCCATATTCGGTGCGGCTGCGCCGGTGCCCCATCAGGATCTGGCGCATCTCCAGATCGATGTTGGCCTCCTTGAGCCGGTCTTCAAAACTGTGACGCAGACTGTAGAAGGTGTGCTTTTCCGTCGGCAGCAAGCCGTTCTCGCGCAGGAACTTATTGATCGCCGCGCTGGCCGCTTCCTCTCGCTCGAAATAGCGGGGAAATCCTTTCGGAAAGTGCTTGAAAACGTCGAGCGCCATCCCCACCAGCGGAATCTCCCTGCGCGAGTGCGCTGTCTTCAACTCTCTCGGCATCTCGGGATCGTCCCGCATATCGATCACGATGTGCGGGACTTCGGCATCGACAAGGATGTGCTCGGGCAACAGATTGCAGATTTCCGAGGGCCGCGCTCCTGTCTCGGCCACAGCGAGCATGATGCCCCGCGCTTCGGCGTTCATTCCCGCCAGCGCATCGACCTTCAACAGTTTTTCCGTGATCCATCTGGTCTCGAATGAGGGACGTTTCTTCGATCCAGTATCGGAGAAATGCAACCCGGCGAAGGGATTAAGGCGGTCAGGCTGGTTCATCCAGGCAAAGTAGTCGCGATAGATCTTGCGCAACTCCCCGATCTCGCGATTGCCGGAATTGGGCGTATGGGTCGGCGCCTTCCCCTGCTCCGGCGGGGCAATCCGCTCGAGCCAATATTTGTAGAACGTCTGGGCATCCTCACGGGTGATCTCGGCGATGGGCTTGTCGCCCACCACCGATTTGAACCGCGCTACCGCCCGGCTGGGAATTGCCTTCCACTTGCGTAGCTGCTGCGCGCTCTTCGTCTTGAGGTCCTTGGCCCAGACCGTCGTCGTGCACACCTCGAGCGCCTTGCTCAGGAGAACCGCGGGCTCCTCCACAACGCCCAGAACGGCATCGGCTTCGGCTTTCCCGACTCCGGGTTGCGAGATCGCCTCCATGCGTTCGGAAATCTCGTCCCAGCTCCCGTTCGCGGCGAGGTCGTGCACGGTGCGGTAGCGAAAGCCGAGCGCCTCAGCCCGCTTCACCGCCCTGCGATAGCGGGCCTGAGCGGCATCGAGGTTCTCTTCGAGCAAAAGCGACGCCCACAACTCATCATCGGCACGCTCCAGCGCGTTCCGCATCACACGGGCGACAGCCAGATCATGCGTCTTGAGGGACTTGCGGATCAGCGGTGAGCGGCTATCCAGGTCAGCCACCGATCCCGGCACGCGACGGACATATTGCCAGCGGTCGCCCCGCCTTTGCAGAAAGCGGTCATGATGCCGTTTACGGGGCATGCCCAAGCCTCAAATATCACAAAAATTGCACATCTTGTTGCACAACTTAGGGTGCAGCATGCGCGGCCGCAAGGCCATGAACAGCATTTATACGAGTATTATCAGGTGCCTAGAGCTGAGTATACGGAGAAGAAAATGGAGCGGGTGAAGGGAATCGAACCCTCGTCTTAAGCTTGGAAGGCTTCTGCTCTACCATTGAGCTACACCCGCCCGAGGGTGAATCGCCGTTCGTTTGAGACATTGCCCCGGATCGGCCCGGACGGCAAGGACGATTGGTGGTGGAGGGGGCTGGATTCGAACCAGCGTAGCCTAAGGCGTCAGATTTACAGTCTGATGGATTTAACCACTCTCCCACCCCTCCCCAATCGTCAAATCGGCGAAGCGATGTGATGATCCGCTCCGTTCCCGGCGCGCATCACGGCCCGGTTTATGCTGGCCCGGATCGTTTGTGTCAACTGCTATCGGCAAGGAATTTTGACGCTTTTCTCAAAAGCGGTTCACGCTTGCCGCAATCGGATGAAACCGCTACCGGTTGAAGGGCTTCCAGTAAAAGTGAGGACCACTTTTACGTTCAAAAGCGCGACCAGCAAAAAGAGCGATGAGCAAAAACAAGTTTCCGCCCAAAAAGCGTCCAACGGCAGATCTCGATTCCGGCCCCGTCTACCTCTACGGCCTGCACACCGTGCGCGCGGCCCTCGACAACGCACGTCGAAAAAAGCGTACACTCCTGGCAACGCCCAACGCGCTAAACCGCCTGCGCGAGAACGGCCCGATACCCAGTCTTCCGATCGAGGAGAAAACGCCGCGCGAACTCGATGCGCTGCTTGGCACCGATGCCGTGCATCAGGGTGTCGCGCTCGAGGTCGACCCGGTGGATCGTCTCCGGCTTACGGATGTTGAAAAGCTCGATCTCGTGATCGCGCTCGACCAGGTCACGGACCCCCACAATGTCGGCGCGATCCTCAGGACCGCTTGCGCTTTCGGCGCTGACGCTGTGATCACCACCGCTCGCTACGCGCCCCGCGAAACCGGCGTGCTCGCGAAATCCGCCTCCGGCGCGCTGGACCTCATCCCGCTCGTCGAAGTGCGCAACCTCGGCGAAACGCTCGAAACCCTGAAGGAAAAGGGCCTCTTATGCCTCGGTTTCGATTCGGAAGCCGAAGGCCTTTTGAAGTCACGGCCTGCCGGACAGAAACTTGCCATCGTGCTGGGAGCCGAAGGCAAGGGGCTTCGTCAAAAAACCCGTTCACTCTGCGATGAAATGGTCCGGCTCGATATGCCGGGTCCAATCAAGTCGCTCAACGTCTCCAACGCAGCCGCAATCGCCCTGTTCGCCGCAACGGCCGGGCGGCTATAGCGGTTCAATATCGCCCGGCAGTCCGGCTGTAACAAGTTCGTTGTCGAAGACGCTCGAAGGCGCCGAGCGCAGCGTCACCACCGAATACCCACGCGCGCTGAGCGCATTGAGAAACGCCGGGAGCATCGCGACCGTGCGTGCATGAATATCGTGGAACAGAACAATCCCCTGCCCCTGCACATCGAGCCGCGACAGAGTGCGTTCGAGGACGTCGTCCGAGGTATCCTTGTAGTAGTCCTTGGAATCGACATCCACGTCTAAAACGATGAAATCGCTCTCGATGGCGCTGGCCCGTATGAGCCCGGTCTGGGAAAGATAAGGAAACCGGAAAAATCGTGACGGCATTTGGCCGATATCATCCAGCGCGGCAGCAACGGCGTCGTAGCCGGACTGCATTTCGCCCATCGCGGCGCTCAGGCTCAACGTCGCGAGATCCGTATGGCTGAACGTATGCGTACCGATGGTATGCCCACGCTGCGCAACGGCCCGAACCAGATCGGGATGCCGCTCCACCGCTTCACCAAGCATGAGAAAAGTCGCGCGCACCCCGAACGCATCGAGTGTATCGAGAATGACCTCGGTCTTTCCCGGCCGTGGGCCGTCGTCGAATGTCAAAACGACCTCCCCAGGCTCCAACTCGAGCTCGGCATTGCTGGCCACGCTCAAAACCCGGCCAGCGAGCGGACCTGACGGGATATGTGGCGGCATGGACTGCGGCACGTCCGCGACCTCCTCAACAAGGTCTACCGTAATGGCGGAGGTGATCAATGGATCGGCATTCTGGGCATAGGCGGTCAATTGCGGCCCGGTCGGAGGGGCCTTGGCGCACCCCGCGGCAAGCGCCGGAACGAGAAGAACAACCCAGAGCTTGCGCACATCACCCTCATCGAACAAACCAAATAAAAGATCTGCTCAATGTTGACGATTATGGTTAACAACGTGTTTTGCCGGTCCGAATTTATACTTAACGATCCGTTACCTGGATCGGCTGGCGCTCGCGCGGTTGACCAGCCGCTTGGCCCGGAAAACCGTCTCATCGAATTTCTGCAGGAAGTTCGCGCGGTCCTTCTGGGTGAAGGCGGGATTGTGCCCATTATGCTCGCCCACCTCGCGCAGGTGCTGCTTGAGTTCGCGCATGGCCAGCGCGACGCCGATTGAATGATCGGTGAACGGCTCTCCGGTCGGCCCCAGAACATGCGCGCCCTTTTCCAGCACACGGCTCGCGAGCGGGATATCGGCGGTGACGACCACGTCATTGTCCCGAACATGGTCGACGATCCAGTCGTCCGCCGCATCCGCCCCTTGGGGCACCATGACGTTGGTGACCATCGGATCACGCGAAGGCCGCAGTCCGAAATTGGCGACATAAACCACCGAAAGCTGATGCCGCTCGGCGACACGCGCGATCTCTGCCTTCACAGGACAGGCATCGGCATCGACGAGAATTTGTGGCGCTTTGCTATCGCTCAACGGTCATGACCTCGCATATGAACGCCAGCCGGTCTGCAACCGGCGCTCGGGGCAACTCGATCAGTCTATATCCCAAATCTTCATAGGCGCGCGCAATGACCTCATAGGTTTTCACAGCCTCGGCCCAGTTCTGCTTGCGCTCGGCATCATTGATGTAAATCTCCCGCCAGGGTGGTGCCGCAAAAACATTCGCATTGTAGCGGAACAGCCTCGCTGCCTTGAAGATATGGTCAGTCGTTTCCAGTTCACAAAGGCGCGCATATCCGATCAGATCGGGAACACCGCGGTCGAACAGCGTTGTTGCGCCCCTGCCCGCATACTTCTGGTGGTTCTGGATATCCCGGTCGAGCATGAGTTCGGCATAAGTGGCCCGGTCGTCCCAATGGACGGCCCGCCCGCCGATCTCCACCTGCAATTGCGTGACGGCACGGCCGGTCTCGGGAACTGTGGCAATCCCCATATTGGCCGCCGCGTCGAGCAGCGTCGTCTTGCCGGCGCCGGGACCGCCTGTGATGACGAAGAGCATGTCGGACGCCGCATACGCGCCCGGAACACCGCCTTTTGGCGGTGTGGCATTGGCCTTTTGCATGGCGATAAACCTCACGAATGGGAAGGAAATGGCGGACCAAATGCTGGACGCGCGCAGCTTGTGCCGTGCGCGCCCGCCTTGCGGCTTGCGCCGCAATCCTCACCAATCGCGAGACGCCCGCGGTGCTACTCCCGCATCGCTCCAGGCCCGGGTACGGCACCCGGCGGGCACTTGCCCAGGATGATCATGCCGAGCACTTCATCCTTGGTGACGTCGCTCGTCTTTGCCGTGCCGACAACCTGGCCGTTCTTCATGACGCACACGCGGTCGGCGAGATCGAACACGTCGTGAATGTCGTGGCTGATAAGGAAGATACCGATGCCCTCGGATTTGAGCTGCGTGATGAGATCACCCACCTGCTTGGTTTCCTGAGGCCCAAGCGCTGCCGTCGGCTCGTCCATGATGAGGATACGGGCATTGAACAGGATCGCCCGCGCAATGGCAACCGATTGCCTTTGCCCGCCCGAGAGCGCCTTTACGGGCTCCTTGAAGCGCCGGAAATTGGGGTTGAGCCGCCCCATCACTTCGCGCGCCTTGGCTTCCATCGCGACGTCGTCGAGTGTGCCGATGGAGGTTGTCAGCTCGCGCCCGAGGAACAGATTGGCCGCGGCATCGACGTTATCGGCGACCGCGAGGGTCTGATAGATCGTCTCGATGCCGTAGGCCTTGGCGTCACGCGGGTTGTTGATGGTCGCTTCTTCGCCGTCGATCAAAATCGTTCCGGAATCGCGCTTATAGGCGCCCGAGAGGATCTTGATGAGCGTCGACTTGCCGGCACCGTTGTGTCCCAGGAGCCCCACGACCTCACCAGGGTAAAGGTCGATCGAGGCCTGCTCCACCGCATGGATACCACCGAACGCAATCGAGATGTCGCGAAGTTCGACGAGCGGGGTTTCCGCCGCCGTTTCTGCTACTGCTGCTGCTTGTGTCATATTCGGCAAACCTTTACTGCGCCCGGTTGCGATAGAGGGTGTCGAGCCAAACGGCAAAGACGAGCACGAGCCCCACGACAATCGCCTGTAGCGGGCTGTCGAGCCCCATCAACACCATGCCCGACTGCAGCGACTGCATGACGAGCGCGCCCAGCATGGCTCCAACGATCGTTCCAACGCCGCCACCCAGCGACGTGCCGCCGATCACTGCCGCGGCAATCACGTAGAGCTCGTCGAGTTGCCCCAATGCATTGGTGGATGCGTTGAGGCGCGCAGTCGCGATCGACGCGGATATGGCAACAAGCGCCCCCATGATCATGAAGATTTTGACCGTCACCCACCTAGTGTTGATGCCCGCGAGTTCCGCCGCTTCCGGGTTGCCGCCCATTGCGAAAACGTATCGGCCGAACCGGGTTCTGGTGGACACGAAGGTCATGACGATCCCGATCCCCACCGCGATCAGAACCGGTATCGCGATACCGTGGGAGATGAACAGCCCGCCGTCGGGAACCGGAAGATTGTTCGCTTCAGCATAGCGCTCGGCAATTCTGACCGGCCAGGGATAGGCGTTGAAGACTGCTACGGTGGCAATTGCCAAGCCGCACCCGAGCACCGCAAGCGTAATCTCCGCCCAGACGGGCCGCAGTGGGAAGTTGAAGCGGTGCCGTTGTCTGCGCGCATAATAGAGGTAGACGATGATCCCAACGCACGCGACCGCCGCGATGGCCCAGCTCGCAAATGCGCCGACGGCGCCGCTGGGGCCGCCCCCTATAAGCTGGAACGTCCGATCGAGGGGCGCCACGGTACGGCCCGACGTCACCCACCACGCCGCACCGCGCCAGATCAGCATGCCGCCAAGTGTCACGATGAAAGCGGGCACTCGCAAGTAGGCGATGATCGTACCTTGAACGCCGCCGATCAACACGCCGAGGGCGATACCGACGGCGAGCGTGATCACCCATGTCAAGGGATGACCGAGACCCAGAATGTCCGGTAGAATTTCCACCTGGGTGACACCCATGATCATGCCAACGAAGCCGAGCATGGACCCGACCGACAAGTCGATATTGCGCGTAACGATCACCAGCACCATGCCGGTCGCCATAACCGCAATCGAGGCCGTCTGTACCGAAAGGTTCCAGAGATTGCGTGGCGTAATGAACAGCCCGCCGGACAAGACGTGAAAGCCGACCCAGATCAGAACGAGCGCGCCCACCATGCCCAGGAGACGCGTATCGAGCTCGGTTGCCTGCACAAAGCGTGCAATTGGATTGCCGCCGGACACCCCGACGGTGTTGCGCGTAGCGGAAATGGCGTCGTTCTCGGCCATTCTGAAACCTCCCCCGAGGAGTTGATGTCAGCCGGATACGCCGGCGGACATAAGGCAGATGCCGCGGTCACAGCCGCGGCATCCCCTATTTTTTCAATGGTAACGGATTAATCGCAGGCCGCAACGGTGCCAGCTTCAACGCCTTGGCATACCACGTCCTTGCTGACCCAGCCCGCGTCAATGACGACGTCGAGGTTGTCCTGCGTGATCGGAACGGGATCAAGCAGAAGCGACGTCATCTCAACGCCGTTCGGACCATCCGAGAAGGTTTCCGAGCCGGCAATGTCGGAAAGCTCGGCACCCTTTGCCAATTCAACAGCAATCGATGCAGCCGTCGAGCCGAGATCGCGTGCGTCCTTCCAGACCGAAACCGTCTGCGTTCCGAGTGCGATACGGTTGAGCGCAGCGTGATCGCCATCCTGGCCGGAAACCGGCACCGAACCATCGAGCCCCTGCGCGGCCAAAGCGGCGACAACGCCGCCCGCAGTACCGTCATTCGACGCCACGACAGCATCGACCTCGTTGTTGTTGGCGGTCAGGAACTGCTCCATATTCGCCTGAGCATTGGAGGGAAGCCAGCCATCGGTATAGGCCTCGCCAACATTGACGATGTCGCCGGATTCGATTGCGGACTGGAGCACCTCCATCTGACCTTCAAAAAGGAAATCCGCGTTCGGATCGGCGGCGGAACCCTTGATGAAGACGTAGTTGCCAGTCGGCTGGACCTCGTAGATCGCTTGCGCCTGAAGCCGGCCAACGCCCTTGTTGTCGAACGTCAGGTAGAAGACGTCAGGGTTCTCAATGAGACGGTCGTATCCGACCACCGGAATCCCCTCGGCAACTGCAGCAGAAACGGCCGGACCGATTGCATCGGAATCCTGCGCGAGCACGATCAGCGCGTCCGCCCCCTGGGCGATCAGGCTCTCAATGTCGGTCAGCTGCTTGGCCGGCGAAGACTGGGCGTCGGCCGAGATATAGCTGGCTCCAAGCTCTTCAAGCCGGGCCTTAATAGCCGCCTCGTCCGTCTTCCAGCGTTCTTCCTGGAAGTTCGACCAGGACACACCGACAGTGATGTCATCCTGCGCAAAGGCAACCCCCCCTGCACTGAACAGAACGGTCGTGCCGAGCAGGACCGCAGCCAGATTTTTCATGTTTCTCCTCCCGCGAGCACGCGAATGGTGCCCGCATATAGCTCACTGTTGGAAATTAGCCTCCAAGAGCGAACGCTCCCAGGGAACCATTCGCTCGCCGGGCATTTATTTCAATACCCGAAAAAATAATTGGCACGTAGCTCCCACTGTGTCAACGTTGATTTTTCTGACACTTGAACAAATACGTGCTTTGACTGCCGAGGGCCGGCAGAAAAGATGGGAGGAGCGCCCGTGGCGCGAGGCGTTGCGGACACCGAAATGATCCGGCGGACCAATCGTGAGCGGGTGCTTGATGTCATCCGGCGCGAGGGGCCGATGTCCCGTAGCCATATCGCCACCTTGACCGGACTGTCCAACGCGTCCCTCTCGGCCATCGGCTCCGACCTCGTCGCGCAGGGCATATTGAGCGAAATCGAAGACGCCCAACAGGAATCCAAGGGACGCGGCCGCCCGGCCATCGGCCTTGGGCACAACCGCGGTGCCGCCTACGCCATCCTGATCGAGCTCGACGTCAATCGATGCCGTCTCTCGATGCTTGATTATGGCGGTGTACTCGTCGATCGCCTCGAAACACCGCTCGTGCCCGACCAGTTCCATCTCCAGCAACCGGATGCCTATCTGCTTGAGAAAATAGCGGCCATGGGCCGGCGCAATGGGATTGCGATGGAGAGGCTCGGTATCGTTGCAATTTCCGTTCAGGGGATGCTCGACCCGATGCGGCGCGGACTCAAATGGTCACCGATCCCGGCCCTTGCTGGCGTCGACCTGCTCGGTCCCATCACTGAATCCTACGGGGTCCCCGCTCATCTTTACAAGCGTGGCCATCTGATGGCGGACGGCACGCGCTGGCTGCATCCCGCACTGGTGCACGCGACATACGCAACCATCTTCATCGGTGCGACGATCGGGATGGGGCTCTCGTTTCCCAGCGAGGGCCCCCTGCCCGCCGATATCGGCACCGAATTCGGCCACATGAACCATATGCCCGACGGTGCATTGTGCCGGTGCGGCGCACGCGGCTGCATCGAGGCCTACGCTGCCGACTACGGGGTGTTGCGCTCCGCCTATTCGGTACCCGAGCATACCACGCCGGCCAGCGCCGTGCCGCCCAGCGATTACCAGCAGATCATCGCCAGAGCCCGCGCCGGCGACCGGAGCGCCATCTACGCTTTCAACAACGCAGGCAGTGCACTGGGCTTCGGGATCAACAGACTCATGTCGGTTGTCGAGATTTCCCACATCGTCCTGCTAGGTCCGGGCACAGCGGCATTCGACCTCATGCGCCCCGCCTTCGAGGAGGCAACGCTGGCCTCGCTCACGGGCAGAATCAATGGCGTACCGCAAATCATCCTGACCGCCGATGCCGGCGAACCGATTTACCGGGGGCTGATGATGAAGGCTCTAACCGCCCTCGACCGCGATCACTTCGCACCGATGACGGCAACCACCGCGCGCGCGGACGCCGAGGAGTGCCGCTCGTAATAATTCGCCAGCATAAAAGTGGATTTTTGGTGCCGGCAGCAGGACTTGAACCCGCGACCCTCTGATTACAAATCAGATGCTCTACCAACTGAGCTATACCGGCAGCACAGCGCTAGCTACCACCGGGCCCGCACGCTTGCAAGGGGTATGCCGGCTACTCGGCGGCGGCAACGCTTCGAGATCGAGTTCGCGCCCGCCCGAGCGTATCTGCACATACGCTTCGCGCAGCGCCTGCTCGTAAAGCCCCTCTTTGTTGCCGAAATACGAATAGATCAACGCCTTGTTCGCGTTGGCCCTGTGTGCGATCCGGTCGATGCGCGCAACGGTATCGCTATATTCGGAAAATTCGTGCATCGCCGCCAGAAGAATATCGTTAGTGGTCCTCTCGGCATCGCGCCGGGGCCGCCGCTTGAGCTGATCCACATCCATCACCCGCCCACCGGTAAAATGCGGCGGATCGGCGGGGATTAAAGATACGGCGGCGTTTTTGGACACGGTTCTTGCTCGGTCAGCGCGTCGCGGCCTGCGCGCCACGGCTGACATACTCATCGAGATAACGGCAATCCGTCTGGACGATATCGGGCATATTGCGCCCGGCAGTCTGGGTGGCGAGCTTCGCCCAATAGTCCGCACCACCCTCAACCGCCGCCACCATCGACGTACGCGCTCATCCCTAGAAGATATCATATATCTTTCGGCCGGCCACACGGGTTTGGCGACGCGTACGGTACCGTTTGGAAAACTCCACGTTGGCGCGCCCGCGCCGCACGTGCTAAACGGGCTTTGACGACGAATAGCTGGGCGGGAGGCGCAAAAGCCTTGGCACTTTATACCGATGGCAAGGTCGCCTTCGTTGCGTCCAACACTCCCGAGGCCCAGGAAGCGCGCAATGCGCTCGCCGAACGCCATGGCGACGCACCGCTCAGCGATGCGAGCATCATCGTCGCACTCGGCGGCGACGGGCTGATGCTCGAAACGCTCCACCGCGTGATGGACAAGGGTATCCCGGTTTACGGCATGAATTTCGGCTCAGTTGGCTTCCTGATGAACGAGTTCAGGACCGACGCGCTCGATGTTCGCCTGCGCGCAGCCCTGCCGACCACCATCCACCCGCTCAAGATGGAGGTCACAAGGGCCGATGGAACTACGGCCACTGCACTCGCGCTCAACGAAGTCTCTCTGTTCCGCTCGACCTACCAAGCCGCCAAGATCGAGATCAAGATCGACGGCGAAGTGCGGCTCGACGAATTGACCTGTGACGGCATCATCGTCGCGACCCCCGCGGGATCGACGGCCTACAACCTCTCCGCCCACGGCCCCATACTGCCCATCACGGCGCCCCTGCTCGCGCTGACGCCCATCTCGCCCTTCCGCCCCCGGCGTTGGCGCGGCGCGATTCTGTCCAATCGCGCCAATATCCGCTTCCGCACCCTCGAAGCCGAGAAGCGCCCGGTGAGCGCGGTGGCCGACAATGTGGAATTTGCAGATGTCCGCGACGTCCACGTCTACGAAGACCGCCGGCATTCCGTGGCGCTCCTTTTCGACCCCGGCCACAGCCTCGACGAGCGGATACTGGTCGAGCAGTTCCGCTATTAGAGCGTTTTCAGGAAAAGTTGACAGACTTTTCCGGTTCGAAAACGCGACAAAACATGCTCTAGGCGGCCGGCAGGGCGAGGCGGTTCGGCTGGTCGTCCGGCACCATCACTGCGTCGGGCACTTCGGCCGCAAAAGCCGGCATCACGCCACGCGCGGCGGAACGGGCGAGTGCAATGTTCTGCTCGTTGAGATAAGTAAAAGCCTCGTGGAGCGTATGCGGAATATCGCCCTCGTGCTCGGTGATCAGTTCTTCGATCAACAGCGACACGATGAAATGACGCGCCGCCAGATCGTCGGCGAGATCCGCCGTCCGGGCATGCGAGACCATGCGCGCCAAAAGGTTTCGCACCGGCGCTGAAAACCCGCAGCGGGCAAAAAGCGCATTGAGCGCTGCGCGGCTGCCGCCGTCGAGAAGCGTGAAGACCTTGGCACGCGGCGTCTCGGCAAGCTCAGCGAGGCAATCGGCGAAAAACAGCACTTGGCCGTGAACCAACGCGTGCAGCATCAGCCGCGCGTTGACCTGATCGGCCTCGATCAGCGTCTTGGTGTAGTGCACCCTGCCCCGCCCGGCCTCTCGCTCGCCGATGGCGGTCGTCGCGGTGTCGCAGGCGTCCCGCATCAATCGCTCGAGCCGGCGCGGCTGAATGGCACCCTTGACGATTCGGGTCCCCATCAGGGCATCGCGTACGCGCCCCACGAGATAATGCCGGGCGAGACCGGGTAAATCCTTACGCTTCAAAAGCGCACCCCGCGTCGGCGCATCATCCCCCCAACGCTCGGAGAGAACCATCAGATCGTCCTCGGGCAAGGCGATGTCCTCTCGCGCCAGAACGCGGATGCACAGGTCGGGGTCATCGATCCGCAGCAGCGCGAGGGCCACCCGGGTGCTCAAGGCCGGGCGCAACGTCATCACCGCGAGCATATCGGGATCGCCCGAGCGGACGATACCGATGAGATCGGCATCGAGGAGAACCGGCGAGAATTGAACGACGGCGCGGGAAATCACCGGCGCGTCCTGCGCCAGCGCCAGCATGATCGGACGCGGCGCATGTTCGGAATGCAAAAGCCCGTAGGCCAGAGCAGCCCGCACCTTGACTGAACTGTCGTCGAGGAAATTCATCAACGCCGCATAGAGCGCCGCCTGCTCGTCGGCAGGTCCACGATGCCCCAGATAGGCCATGGCCGCAATATGCGCAGCCTGCCCCCGCTCCTCGCTGTCGGAAGACTGACTCAACTGAACATAACGCTGATAGGCGACCATACTCATCCCCGGTACTGATAGGATCAGTACTAACCCTCAAGATTTAAGGATTGGTTCACTATAAACGCGAACGGGAGGACGGAGATTACTCTTCCGAATAGAGCCCCGAAAAGAGCGGCCGGCCGGCCCTGTCGGGGGTATCTGTGTTGAGCGGCGATCCGGTGGCGCCGTCGACCTGCGTGCTGAACAGCGAGGTGAACGAAACACCCTCGGGCATCACAGGTCCCACGCGTTCGAACCGCGAGGGTATTGGCTCGACACTGGCCAATTGCTGAGCCGCGAACTGCGCACTGGGCAGGTTGGTCCCATTATGCCGCGCAACAAGCGCCTGATAGACCTCCCGTACCGTGCGTGGCCGGCCGTTATCGTAAAAGATCGCCCGGTTCGCCGCAGCCGGACGCGGGAAAAGCTCCGCCGCGATGGCATCGGGCTGCGTAAGCCCGGCCTCGAAGAACCGCTCGGCGCCCCGTGCGCCGAGAAAATGGGCAATATAGAGTTCCCCGGGGCTTGGCATCCGACCGAATGTCTGCTGCAGATATTCGCCGTTCCGCCGGGTGAATGCCGCAGCCATGTCCGCGGCGACCTCAGGGTTGCGACGCAGGTCGAGGATCTGCCGGCGGATATCCGGGTCACGCACGAACAGCTCCCCTTCCTTGCCCTCGATATGACCGGCAAGGTCCGCATAACCCAGCCGCGGCCCCTCATATTTCATCACCTCGAGCCAGGTGCTCTCGATAAACTGGAAAAGCCCGGTCGCCGATGAAGTTGAAGCCTCTGCGTTCGGATTGAGGCTGCTCTCGCGGATCGCGGTCTGCACCAGATAATCGAAATCCACACCATTACGCTGCCCCGCCCTGTCGATGGCGTAGGCGAGCTGCGGCGGGATAGAGGCAACGGATGACGGCATGGCCCAAACGAGTCGGTGCAAAATCTATAGTTAATGAAATCCTACCAGGGTTAATTCGCGGTTAACCTTCCCATATCGAGGTGATTGCGGCGACATCGGGCCGGTCGCGCTCTTCGAGCCGCGCCTGCGGCGTCCCGATATGGACGAAGCCGACAAAGCGCTCACCTTCCCTCGCGCCAAGCATTGCCGACGCCTCGGCGTCATAGGCGAACCAGCGCGTCACCCAATGTGCGCCGAAACCGAGCGCATTGGCGGCATGGCAGAGGTTGAAGCAGGCATTGCCCGCAGCCAGCAATTGCTCGAATTGAGGAATTTTGACATGCGGCGCGGCCGTGCTGACAACACCGACGGTCAATGGTGCAGGCAGAAATTGGCCACGTTCGAGTTCAAGTTGCCCCTCGGAAATCTCCGGATTGTTCTTGCGTGCGATTTGCGCGAGCTTTTCACCAACTTTCCGCCGTGCCTCACCCTCGAACACGATGAACCGCCATGGCGCGAGTTTGCCATGGTCGGGTATCCGGCTCGCAATGGTGAGCATCTCTGTAAGCTCGTCCGCATTCGGCCCCGGCTCGGCCAGAAACGGCGCCGTTACCGTTCGGCGGGACAAAAGATATTCGCGCAGGGCCGCATTAACGCTCATTGATCTAGAATCCTTTGCTGCTTGCTCAATTCGTCCCCTTATGACACAGCTTTTCCGCAATCCAAGATTAGGAATCGCGCCCGACGCGCCCCGAAATGAAAGCGAGCTCGACCTGCCGATGCGGCCTACCCTGCTTATTGTCCCGGTCCTTGCAGCCCTCTTCGCCGGCCCGGCGATAGCGCAATCGGACGGGGATACGGCCGCGCCGGTCCCGCCGCCGCGCCCACCCGAGTTCGGCGGCGAGCCTTTGACCGGAGAAGGCGGCCCCGACGCCTACCAGCCGCCGCTTTCCGAACTCGGGACCGAGGAAACCGGCCCGTTCTCGCAAGCGATTGCGAATATCACCGAACCCCAGCCGGTGACGCTTTCGGCACGGATATCGGACGACGGCCCGCTGATCCCCGATGGTCTCGTCTGGCGCGTTTTCGACAGCCGTGTCGATGCGAGCGGCGAGTTGGCGATGGTGGCTAAATCCGAGGAGGCAACGGCAAGCTTCACCCTGCCCCCTGGCGAATACGTGCTGCACCTTGCCTATGGCCGCGCGCAGGCGAGTGACACCCTGTTCGTCGAGCCCGGCCCCAACAATCACACGATGACCTTCGAGGTCGGCGGACTCCAGCTCGACGCCATGATTTCCGGAGATGTCGATATCCCCGACGCGCTTTTGCGCTTCGACATCTATTCGACCGGCCCCAACGGACGCGTCGAGGTTGCGCAAAACGTCGCGCCGGGGGAGCTCGTCCGCCTCAATGCCGGCATCTATACCATCGAATCGCATTTCGGCGGGGTGAACGCCGTTATCCGCACGGAAATCCGTGTCGAACCTGGCCAGATCACCGAAGCGACACTCTATCATCACGCCGCCCAGGTCTCGCTCAAGCTTGTCTCCGAAGAGGGTGGCGAGGCGATTGCTGACGTCGAATGGACGATCAAATCGCAAGACGGCGATACGATCTTCACCGACATCGGCGCGTTTCCGGCAACCGTTCTGGCTGAAGGCGACTACCTGGCTTTCGCCAAGCTCGGCGACAACGTCTACAACCGCGAATTCGAAGTTACCCCCGGTGGCCCCCGCGAGGTGGAAATTCTTACTTCCGTTTATTGAGGCGCGGCAAAACACCCGACAACCTCCCGGTTCCGGTTTTTTCCAGCGTGAGCGGTATGCGGCGAGACGCGCCTCATACTGATTATATAAATGCGAGGCGAGCCTCGCCGCATACGCCCGGGATTTTTGGCTTGGCGTCCGCAACAGGCTAGGGCCAATCCCCTCCGGGTTTCCCCGGTATGCCGCGGTGCTGCCGCGACTGGCTCTGGTGACGTTCGGACCTCCGCTGGGACGACTCCCATCGGACCCGGACCGGTCCCGCCCAAACGTGCGTTGCGCCTGCGCCCATCAAGCGGGTCCGTGAGAAGCATAATAAGCGAGGTTTTGAGGGCGGGGATTACTTTTATGTCACAGGCGCCAAAGCACGCCGATATCAGAAGCCTTGAATGATAGCATAGATATCATATACTTATTTCGATATCATATGGAGTGCCCCTTATGGCGAACATGATCGTCAGAAACATCCCCGACGACGTCCACCGCCGCCTCAAGATTCTTGCCGCGGAGCGCGGAACGAGCGCGGAAGCGGTTGTCCGGGAAATGATCGCAGACGCCACCAGGCCTTCCATGAAGCTGGGCGATGCTGTTGCGGCGTTTGCCCGGCGCACGGGTGAGGATTTTCCAAAGGTCGAGCGCAAGCCCGACACCTTGCGTCCGGCGACGTTTGAATGATTATTCTTGACACCAATGTGATTTCGGAAGCCATGCGGGCTGAGCCGCATCCGAGCGTCAGGGACTGGCTCAACGCGCAAACCGCGCAATCGCTGTTCATCACCACCACAAGCGTTGCCGAACTGCGTTACAGAATTGAGCGCCTGCCGGACGGCAAGCGTAAAGCTGCGCTATGGCAGATTCTTGACTTCACGATGGGCAAGCTGTTCGACACGCGCATCCTGCCATTTGACCGCGCAGCAGCCGAAATGTCCGCCCGGATTACCGCACGGGCAGAAGCTCAGGGTAAGGCAATCGGCCTTGCCGATGGGCAAATCGCAGCCATCGCCGCCGACCGCCAATACGCCGTCGCAACGCGCGACACCGCCCCATTCATGGCAGCGGAAATCGATGTCATCGATCCGTGGCAATAGAGGGTGTCGCGCTACATTGCATTCAGCGCGACACCCTCAGGTCTTTATTTTATCACCGGGTCCATTCGTCAGGCCGCAGCCGCGGCTTTGCGCTTCACATCCGGTGGGGTCACTTCGTCGGCAAGTGTCTCGATAGCCTCGTGCAGCGGTTTGACGGTCTGGCCCTGGCTGCCAAGCTGGCGGATGGCCACCGTCTTTTCTTCGGCTTCGCGACGCCCCACCACATAGATGTACGGCACCCGGCCCACCGAGTGCTCGCGCACCTTGTAGCTGATCGATTCGTTGCGGGTATCGAGCTCCGCCCGGATGCCACGCGCTTCGAGTTGGTGCACCAGATCACGCGCATAATCGTCCGCATCCGAAACGATGGTCGCAACCACCACCTGCGTCGGCGCAAGCCAATGCGGCACCTTGCCCGCGTAGTGCTCGATCAGAAGACCGAGGAACCGCTCGAACGTGCCGAATACCGCGCGGTGCAGCATGACCGGACGGTGACGAGCCCCATCCTCACCGACATAGCTCGCATCGAGCCGCTCGGGCAGCACATAATCGAGCTGGAAGGTCCCGGCCTGCCACGTCCGCCCGATCGCGTCGGTGAGATGGAATTCGAGCTTGGGCCCGTAGAATGCCCCCTCGCCTTCGGCGAGATCGAACGAAAGGCCCGCTGCCGTGAGCGCATCGGCCAAAGCCTTTTCTGCACGGTCCCATGTCACATCGTCCCCCGCCCGCTGATCGGGGCGTGTGGCGAGCTTATAGGCGATCTGCGTCATGCCCATATCGGCATAGACCCGAGAGAACAAGGCGAGAAACTTCCGGGTTTCATCGGTGACCTGGTCGTCCCGGCAGAAGATGTGGGCATCGTCCTGCGTCATCTGGCGCACCCGCATCAGACCGTGCAGCGCACCATGCGCCTCGTTCCGATGACAACAGCCAAATTCCGCCATGCGTAGAGGAAGATCGCGGTAAGACTTGATCCCTTGCTTGAAGATCTGGACATGCGCCGGACAGTTCATTGGCTTGAGCGCCATCAGGTTGGCTTCGCCGGTGATGACCGGTTCGTCGTCGTCCGTCGAAGGGATTTCGTCAGGCACGACGAACATGTTCTCGCGGAACTTGCCCCAGTGCCCCGACTTCTCCCAGAGCTTGTTGTCCAGCAGTTGTGGCGTCTTGACTTCCTGATAGCCGTCGGCATCGAGCTGACGCCGGATATAGGCTTCGAGCTCGCGCCACATGCGGAAGCCCTTCGGATGCCAGAAGACGGAACCCATGGCCTCTTCCTGGAAGTGGAAGAGGTCCATTTCGCGCCCGATCTTGCGGTGATCGCGCTTTTCGGCCTCCTCGATCATGTGGAGGTACTGATCGAGTTGCTCCTTGGTCGCCCATGCCGTGCCATAGATGCGCGAGAGCACGGGATTGTTCGAATCCCCGCGCCAATAGGCGCCGGCCACCTTGGTGAGCTTGAACGCCTTGCCGACATCCTTGGTCGAGCGCATATGCGGCCCGCGGCAGAGGTCGAACCACTGGCCCTGCTTGTAGATCTTGACGTCCTCTCCGTCGGGGATGGCGTCGATCAGCTCGACCTTGAAGTGCTCGCCCCTGGAGGCAAAGACCTTCTTGGCGTCCTCGCGGTCCCAAACCTCCTTGGTGAACGCCGCACCCCGGTCGACAATCTCCTCCATCTTCTTTTCGATCTGGCGGAGTTCGTCTTCCGTGAACGGGCTTTCACGGTGGAAGTC
This sequence comes from Pelagibacterium halotolerans, assembly GCF_044811015.1. Classification (GTDB taxonomy): domain Bacteria; phylum Pseudomonadota; class Alphaproteobacteria; order Rhizobiales; family Devosiaceae; genus Pelagibacterium; species Pelagibacterium halotolerans_A. The sequence goes on along the minus strand of NZ_CP085243.1, from coordinate 115,545 downwards.
GTAATAGAACCCGTTCTCGATAACCGGGCCGATGGTCACTTGCGTGCCGGGCCAGAGCTCCTGCACAGCTTCGGCGAGAACGTGCGCGGCATCGTGCCGGATCAGTTCCAGCGCAGCCTCGTCGTCACGCAGCACAAACTGGAGCGCGCCGTCATGGTCGAGCGGGTCGGACAGGTCCGAGAGCACACCGTTCCAGCGCATTGCGACCGTCTTCTTGGCCAGCGACTTGGAGATACCCTCGACGACGGTGGTCCCGGTGGTGCCTTTGGCGTATTCACGCACTGCACCGTCGGGGAACGTCACCTTAATCATCGTCATATCTCCTGTTTGCTCGGAAATGAGCGGGTTGCTGCGCAGATCGCGCAAGGCGGGTTGATTAGCACGAACGGGCAAGATTTCCAGCCCCTTTACCGCCAGCGTCCGTAGCTCCACGGCAAATACCACCGCGCTTTTCCCGGCAGTGCCTCAGGCACCGGATCGTAACCATGCGTACCGCCGGGCCGGCACCGCCAGATGCGCGCCGCGCCCATCCAGCCGCCGGGCCAGAAGCCGTGCCGCAAAATTGCATCGCGGGTGAATTCCGAGCATGTCGGCAAATGCCGGCAATCGCGGCCCACCAGAGCCGAAAGCGTATAGCGGTAAGCCTGAATGAGAAGATAGGCCGCCCATTTGAACGGGAAATCGACGACGGCCCAAAACCGGGTCATCATGCGCCGGCCTTCTCGAGCGCCTCGGCCACCGCCTCGAAAACCAGAAGCGTCGAGGCGTGCCGGGCGGGATAACCGCGCACCGGTTCAAGATATTTGAGGTCGTCCCATTTTCCCTCGGGCGGCGCGCCGCCGGTCTTGAGCATTGCGGTCATCCGCTCGCGCAGGGCACGCAACTCGTCCGGTGTCGAGCCCAGGATATGAGATGCGACAATGGCCGCGCTGGTCTGACCGAGTGCGCAGGCGTTGACATCCGCCCCGTAGGCCGAAACCGCGCCGTTTTCGAGCGCAAGATCGACTTCGACCACCGAGCCGCAAACGCGCGAGACCTTGCGCGCGCTTCCCTGCGGAGCGGCGAGACGCGGCATCGGCCTGGCGTTCCCGGCGATCTCAAGAATTCGTGCGCTGTAGAGGTCGGAAAAGTCCATTGTCCATGCGTCCCTTCTAGGGCACAATATGTCTTCGTTCGCTGTTTACGGCCAATGTGTTTTCTTGTCGGAGGCCACTCCCGCCCTATATAAGGGGCGTCGCCCGGACCTGCAAAAGTAATTAGGGTCCAGACCCAAAGTCCGCCCGATACCCCACGGCACATGGCCGATGAACGGCCTGCCGGTACGAGAGGGATGCGCCAGAATATGGACATGACTGCCAAGCCCAAGATCGTTTCCGCCAATGACGCGGAAACCGTCGTCCCCCGCCCTTCCCGCGAGGAGGCCGAGGCCGCCGTGCGCACCCTCATTGCGTGGGCCGGCGACAATCCGCTACGCGAAGGATTGATCGACACCCCCCGCCGCGTGGTCGAGGCCTATGGCGAATTCTTCTCGGGCTACGAGCAGGATGCCGCTGCGATTCTCGATACGACTTTCTCGGACGTAGGCGGCTATGACGATATCGTGCTCGTCCGCGACATCCCGTTTTATTCGCACTGCGAGCACCACATGGTGCCCTTCGTGGGCAAGGCGCATATCGCCTACCTGCCCCATGACGGGGTTGTGGGTCTCTCCAAGCTCGCGCGCGTCACGGACGTCTTCGCGCGGCGCCTGCAGACCCAGGAACACCTCACCATCCAGATCATCGACGCGATCAACGAGGCCATCAACCCGCGTGGCGCTGCCGTGATGCTCGAATCCGAGCACATGTGCATGTCCATGCGCGGGGTTAAAAAGCACGGCTCCTCGACCATCACTCATCGGTTTACCGGCGTTTTTGCCGAGGACCGGCAGGAGCAGGACCGCTTCTTCGCCATGGTCGCACGCCGGTAGCGGCGAACCTCCTATGCAGTTTGCCGATCCTAAAACGCTGACCAAGGCGGAGCTCGAATCCGGTTCCGTCTTCGCCCCCCGCTTCGACGCGGCAGGTCTTGTTACGGCGGTCACCGTGGACGCCGAATCGCGAGATGTGCTGATGGTCGCCCATATGAACGCCGAGGCGATCGCCGCAACGCTGGAAACCGGCCACGCGCACTACTGGTCGCGCTCGCGCGGAGAACTCTGGAAAAAGGGCGCAACCTCGGGCGAACTCCAGCAAGTCGTCGAAATGCGCACCGATTGCGATCAGGATGCGATCATCCTGGTCGTCAACCAGACCGGCCACGGCGCCGCCTGCCATACCGGCCGCAAATCGTGCTTCTTCCGCACCGTCGAACGCGACGGCGGCGACGCGAAGCTGGCTGATGCCGGTACGCCCAAGCTGTTCGATCCCGAGGACGTTTATAGGGGCTAGCGCCTCTCGGCCCGCATCCGCAACTGGCGGTCGAACACCGTCGGCAGCAATAGGCCCGCGACGAACCCGCCAATATGCGCATCCCACGCGATCGGCACGTCGACTCCCATTATGAGCGGCGCGAAGCCGACGACGAGGTTTCCGCCCAGCCAGAAAATAATGAACACCCGGCTGCGGATATTCTGGAACAGTTCGGCGAACGTCGCCGTGCGCCGCCCAAGAACCACCGGTTCGCCCGTCTCCGGATCGCGCTTCACAATCACCGGCTGAAAAATGAATCGCAGCGCCGCACCGGTGAGCGCGGAGACCCCGCCCGAAGCTCCGATCAGCACCACGAATTGGTTAACGTCGAGGAGCTGATGAAGGGCGTTAAGCAGCGCTCCGGCCAATGCACCAAGGAGAAAAACAGCCAGCGTCGCGCCATTTCCATAGCGCCGCGCAACCGGGGTTCCGAATACGGCAAGCCACGCGGAATTGATCAGAAGATGCATGAAATCGACATGCAGGAAGGCGTGCGTGAACCCGGTCCACAAAAGCGGCCACGCGCCGCCTGGCAACAGATCGGCCGCGGTGAACCGGAACGGGATAAAACCGAACCAAATCCGCAGGTTAGCGAGACCTTCGGAATCAAGAACCAAGCTCGCGCCGAGGTGGATCGCCCACATCAACCCGACAAGCGCGGTAATGACCCCCGGCACGAGAAACACCGGCTGACGGGCAGGCCCCGCCCCTTCTGTTTCCCCCTCGTCCATCGGAAAAATCCCTTTTGCCGGCGCTGTTTACAGGCGCCTCGTCACGATATCCACATTGCCAGCGTGGAAATTAACCTTAATGATTGATTAAGGGCGATTTCCGGCGCCAGATTTGAGACCCTGTGGCTAGTCGATTTAACGGGCAGTCGCAAGCGGCGCCGAGCCCTGCCGCAAAGGAATTTGGTCAAATGCAGCAAGCCAGCACACGGACGCTATACAGCTACTGGAACGAGATCCGGGGCGCCCGCAGCGCGCCCGAACGCCGCGATATCGATCCGACCCGCATCCGTGACGCATTGGCCTACACCTTCATTCTCGAATCCTCCGACGGAGTCGAGTTCGATTTCCGTCTCGCCGGCTCACATCTGTGCGCCAGCTATTGCCGTGAACTCAAGGCCCGCCCCTTCTCCGCGCTCTGGGGCATCAAGGATCGCGATGCCATCGATACGCTCATGCGCGCAGTGACCGAGGACCACGCCGTGGCGCTCGTCACGTTCGAGGGACAATCCGACCGCGGCGAAACGATCAGCTTCGAGCTTGCGCTCTTCCCGCTGCGCCACAACGGCGTGACCACTGCCCGCGTCCTGGGCGGTCTGACAGCGCTCGATACCCCCTATTGGCTCGGTATTCACCCCATCACCAGCCAGCGCGTCACCGCGCTGCGCCTCATTTGGCCCGACGACCGCGATACGCGCGCAAGCACGCCCTATTCGGGCGCCGCTTTCGGCGAAATGGCCGCTACGGTGCGCCACGCCCGGACCGAGACCGAAGCCGCGCACGCGCCGCTTCAGGCCACCATCGCGGGACTTTCCGCCCGCCGCTACGCGCATCTGGCGGTAATCGACGGCGGCAAGAATTAGGGCCGGATCGTTGCAAAAGCGAAATGCGCGCCAAAACTTGACTAGACTCCTTACCAAGCATTAACGCAAACCGCCGTATGGTGGCGCTGTTTCACAGAGCGTGTCGCGCTGAATTGTGTTCGGCCGGCACCCTCAAGTCTTTGTTTTGTTGCGTGTCCAGACCGAAAGAGTGGTAACCACTTTTTCTGGACATGCTCTGGAATGATTGCAGCGGGACGCGGCTCATGCTCGACGGAAATACAGCCCACGACATCTACAGGGCGCAAGGCAGCGGCGACGAAGATCCGGGCCGTTTCCAGAGTGTTGCGGTTTCCGTCCTGGGTCGCTACATGCTCGCCGACCGTCGTGAATTCCCCTGCCAGGTCATTGAAATGTCCCCCGGCGATGCGCTTGTCGTCGCGCCGGTTGCCGGTGGCGCCGGCGAGCGGATCGTTATCTATCTCGATCATGTCGGACGTATCGAAGGCGTCATTCGCGAGGTCGTGGACGGCGGTTTCCGCCTCAACCTGATCGCATCCGCCCGCAAGCGCGACAAGATGGCCGCGCAATTGACCTGGCTGACCAACAAGGACGTGCTCAATCTCCCCGAGGACCGCCGCCACGAGCGCATCGTCCCCGACATCCGCCACTCCTCGATCCTCCTCGAGGACGGCCGGCGCTATAACTGCAAAATCACCGATATCTCGCTTTCAGGCGCGGCGGTCGAACTCGACGTCCGCCCCGCACTCGGCACACCGGTCACACTGGGCCGCATGCGCGCCCGCGTGGTGCGGCACTATCACGACGGCATCGCCGTCGAATTCGCATCGGTCCAGGAAATGCTGACGGTGGTGCAGCAGAACTTGCGGATGAACTAGCCCGCCGACAGGCTGGCAAGCATCGCCTTTCGACAAGCGTGGGCCACTTCCGCAGGATTTGCCTGTCCATATCGTGCGAGGATCGTTAGCGTTCCAAGCACGATAGAGGTTTCCCATGCACAAAGGACAGACGCGGGAAAGCTATAACGAACGGCTCAACAGGGTCCTCGATTACGTCTATGCGCATCTCGAAGACGACCTTTCCTTCGACATGCTGGCAGACATTGCCTGCCTTTCCCCCTATCACTGGAGCCGGATCTATTCGGCCATGCGCGGGGAAACGATCGCTGCAACAATCCGCAGGCTGAGGCTCCAGCGCGCCGCCGACCGGCTGGCCAACTCCGATCTCGACATCGAGGCCATCGCCGCGCGGGCCGGCTACAGTTCGACCGACACCTTCCGCCGAGCCTTCAAGGACAGCTTCGGCACAAGTCCTGCCGCCTACCGCGAGAAAGGCACGCACGCCGTCTTCAGGGCTGCTAACGCCGCTGGCGATGCCAACGGCTTTCCGGTTGCCGTGGAAAATGTGCCCGAACGGCGCTGCGCCGGGATCGATCACACCGGCTCTTATATGGAAATCGACCACGCAATGGGCCGGCTTTTTGCCGAACTTGCCACCCGCAACGCTCTGCCGGCCCAGCCCGCCATGATCGGAGTATTTTTCGACGATCCCGACCTCGGACCCGAGCAGGATTTGTGGTCCCGAGCTTGCCTGCCGGTGGCGGATGCCGTCGCAATCGAGGCACCGCTTGTCGAAACCACACTCCGTGGCGGGCTCTATGCGAGGCTGAGCTATACCGGGCCCTATGCCAACATGCGTGCAGCCTATCGCTGGTTCCTGGGCGCCTGGTTGCCTGCATCCGGCTACGAACCCGATGACGCTCCGATCTTTGAAGCCTATCTCAACGACCCGCGCGAGGTACCGCAGAACGCGCTGCGTACGGATATCCATCTGCCCCTGAAGAGCGCGTCATGACGAGCCCGCCGATCCCAGCCCCCGTCGCCGAAGCGCTTTCACGCTACCCACAACCGGTGCGCACGCGCTTGTTGGAGATTCGCGCGCTGATCTTCGCCGTCGCTGCGGAAACCGACGGCGTGGGAGTGCTGACTGAAACGCTCAAATGGGGTGAACCGGCTTACCTGACCGAGGCGAGCAGGAGCGGAAGCACGATCAGATTGGGCACAACCAGATCGGTGCCGGAAGCATGCGCCGTGCTGTTCAATTGCAAGACGACGCTTGTCGCCACCTTCCGAAGCCATTTTTCCGACGATTTCGCATTCGAAGGCAACCGCGCGCTGCTTGTGCCCACCACGGGCGCTCTGCCCCGCAAGCCGCTCCGGTTCTGCCTGCGCGCGGCTCTGATCTATCACCGGCGCACGAAACTGACGGTGCGCCCATAGCGAGGACGGGACCGCCAGCCGTCTCCCCCCGCGCAGAGGGTGAACGTGGTGTTAACCCCATTATGGCAAGTTTCACTAACTGGGGCGTCCGGCTTTCCGGCTGCTTCCGTGCGTTTCTGCTCATCGGAACGGTTGTGCGATGCGTCTTCTCAAAAACGTTCTGTTGGCCGCCACCACGCTGGCTCTCGTCCTGCCGCTTTCCGGCTGCCTCACTCTCGGAGGCTGGTTCCAGACAAAATCTGCGCATGAATGCATGACGCGCGTAATGTATTTCGAATCCAACCGCTCCAGCGCCGAAGGCATGCTGGCGGTCGGCACAGTGGTCATGAACCGGGTCGCATCCCCGCAATTCCCGAACGACGTCTGCGCGGTCGTCGCCCAGAAAAACCAGTTTGCCTCGGGCGTGCTTGCCCGCCCGATGACCGAGCCGCGCAGCGTCCAACTCGCCGCTGCCGTAGCCCAACGGGTCTTGCGGGGAGAACGCCATCCCGGCGTGCGCAGCGCCAAATACTTCCACACGGCGGGCCTGAGCTTCCCCTATAGAAACATGTACTACGTGCTGGTTGCGGGCGGGAACGCGTTCTACGAGCGACGCTAGTGGTGCTGCACAGAGATTTTGACAAGTTGGCGCACCTGTTGTTTGAGGCATGGCTTTTCCGTTCGCACGGCTTCCCTTCTCCCCTTGAGGGAAAAGGTGGGCCTCGCGGAAGCGAGGGTCGGATGAGGGGTGCGCGTTGCGGCAAAGCGCGGCTTTTGTGCGGTTCGAGGTGCCGCAGGCACCCCTCATCCGACCGCTTCGCGGCCACCTTCTCCCTCAAGGGGAGAAGGGAAATCGTGCTTGTGACCCGACCGGTGTGCTACCGACACCCGCGTGAATGAATTCGGTCGGACCGAGAATTGCGGCAACGCTTATTTTTTATGCAACCGGCATGTACTTCGTTCAATTGTTGGACACAATCTGCCGAAATCATAGTATACAATTTGGTATTTTCCTTAGGAACCGGGCCCTGACCGCCCTGGCACGGAAGTTGCTGTTCAAAGCCCATCATAAGGCGCAAACAGGGACTTCCGCATATGCACAGACGCTCATTCATCACCCTCGCAACGCTTGTTGCCGCAACCATCGGCTTCACTGCCCCGGCCCAGGCCGATGCCCTGGCTGACATCGAGGCGCGCGGCACGATCAAGATCGCGGTGCCGCAAGACTTTCCGCCCTTCGGCAGCGTCGGCACCGACCTGCAGCCGGTCGGCTACGACATCGACATGGCCAACCTGATCGCCGACAAGCTCGGCGTCGAACTCGAGCTGGTGCCGGTCACCAGCGCCAACCGCATTCCGTACCTCCAGACCGGCATGGTCGATCTGGTCATATCGAGCCTCGGCAAGAACGCCGAGCGCGAAGCGGTAATCGACTTCTCCGATGCTTACGCACCGTTCTTCAACGGCGTGTTCGGCCCCGACACGATCACCGTTGCGGCAATCGAGGATCTGGGCGGCTACACGCTTGGCGTCACCCGTGGCTCGGTCGAAGACCTCGAACTGACCGAACTGGTCGGCAACGACGTCACCATCCAGCGCTACGAGGACAATAACGGCACGATTTCCTCGTTCCTCTCCGGCCAGGTCGACCTGATCGCCACCGGCAACGTGGTCGCCGCCGCCATCCTCGAACGCAACCCACCGATCCGCCCCGAGCTCAAATTCCTCGTCAAGAACTCGCCCTGCTATATCGGGATGAACAAAGGCGAGCCCGAACTGATGGCTGCGGTCAACGCGATCATCGCCGAGGCCAAGACCGACGGTGCGCTTGAAACGATCTCGATGGAATGGCTCGAGCAGCCCCTGCCTGCCGACCTCTAACCCCGAACCGGCGCCGGCGCTTTACCGCCGGCGCCCTTTCACCACGTCCGGGGGCATTTTCCTATCATGGGCTATCAACTGAATTTCGGCTGGCTGCCGCAATACTTGCCTGTGCTCATCGATGGCATCGGTGTCACGATCTATCTCATCGCCGTTGGCGCTGTCCTCGGGTGCCTTTTAGGCACGATCTGCGCCTGGACACGAGCGCTCGGCCCCCAATGGGCGCGTCCCGTCGTCGTCGCGTATGTCGAGCTGATCCGCAACACGCCGTTCATGATCCAGCTCTTCTTCATCTTTTTCGGCTTGCCCTCCCTGGGCGTGCAGATGGGCGAACTGGAAGCCGCGACCCTCGCGATGATCGTCAATCTGGGCGCCTATAGCTGCGAAATCATCCGCGCCGGCATCCAGGCGACCCCGCGCGGCCAGTTCGAGGCCGGAGCCAGCCTCGCCATGACGCCGTTCGAGACCTTCTACCATGTCGTGCTGATCCCCGCGCTCCAGCGCATCTGGCCCGCGCTCTCCTCGCAGATCGTCATCGTCATGCTCGGCTCGGCAGTCGTCTCGCAGATTGCGGCGCAAGATCTGAGCTACGCGGCCAATTTCATCCAGTCGCGCAATTTCCGCGCCTTCGAAACGTATATCGTTTCGACGCTGATCTATCTCGTGCTCTCGATCCTGCTCCGGCAGGTGCTTGCCGGAGTCGGCTGGACGCTCTTTCCCAAACGAAAGGCCGTACGATGATCGAGTTCACCCTCTGGGACATCTTGCGCAACCTCCTGCTCGCGACCCGCTGGACGATCCTGCTTTCGCTCGTCTCCTTCATCGGCGGCGGCATTGTCGGGCTCATCGTCATGTTCATGCGCATCAGCGCCAACAGGGCCGTCGCGACGGCGGCACGCGCCTATATCGAGCTCTTCCAGGGCACCCCGCTCCTGATGCAGCTCTTCCTCGCCTTTTTCGGCCTCGCGCTCATGGGCATGACCGTACCCGCCTGGCTCGCGGCCGGCCTTGCGCTCATCCTCTGGACGGCGTCCTTCCTCGCCGAAATCTGGCGCGGCTGCGTCGAGGCGATTGCCAAAGGCCAGTGGGAAGCGTCAGCCAGCCTCGGTATGGGACGCATCCAGCAATTGCGCTACGTCATCCTGCCCCAAGCCCTTCGCATCGCCATCCCGCCCACCGTCGGCTTCTCGGTTCAGGTCGTGAAGGGCACGGCGCTGACATCGATCATCGGCTTTGTCGAACTCACCAAGGCCGGAACCGCCGTGACCAACGCAACCTTCCAGCCCTTCACGGTCTATGGCCTCGTCGCGCTCATCTATTTTGCCCTGTGCTGGCCGCTCTCGAAAACCAGCCAGGTCCTCGAAAGGAAGCTCAATGTCGCTCATCACAATCACTGAAGTGAAGAAGCGCTTCGGGGACAACGAGGTCCTGAAGGGCATCAATCTCGACGTCGATAAGGGCGAGGTGATCGCCATCATCGGTAAGTCCGGCTCGGGGAAATCGACGCTGCTGCGCTGCGTAAACGGGCTGGAGACGATCGACGAAGGTTCGATCTCGGTCGCCGGCGCGCAACTGCTCTCCGGCGAAGCCGCGCTCAAGGCGCTGCGGCTGAAGATCGGCATGATCTTCCAGTCCTTCAATCTCTTCCCGCATCTGACCGCCGGCCGGAACGTCATGCTTTCGCAAATGGTGGTCAAGAAGACCGCCAAACCCGAGGCTGAGACGATGGCCCGCAAGATGCTCGACCGCGTTGGCCTCGCGCACAAGTTCGACGCCTATCCCGACGAACTCTCGGGTGGCCAGCAGCAGCGCGTCGCCATCGCCCGTGCGCTGGCGATGGAGCCGCTGGGCCTCCTGTGCGACGAAATCACCTCGGCGCTCGACCCCGAACTGGTCAACGAGGTGCTCGCCGTGGTCAAGGAGCTGGCCTCCGAAGGCATGACGCTTTTGATGGTCACCCACGAAATGCGCTTCGCCCGCGATGTCTGCGACCGCGTGGTCTTCATGCACGAAGGCCGTGTGCATGAGATCGGCGCGCCCGATACGGTCTTTTCGAACCCACAAACGCCCGAACTCAAGCAGTTCCTGGGCATGCTTTAATCGAGCGGCGTCAGCTCCACCACGACCGGCCGGTGATCGGACGGCGCGCGGTCGCGTTCGTTGAGGCTGAGGTCATCGACCACCTGCGCCTCGTATTCCGCCACCGGCACGCGCCCCTGCCAGGAAAACCGGCCCGTGATGCCGCGGCTGAGCCCGATATGGTCGATCACCAGTTCGTTGAGCCGCTTGTCGATGAAGTCGAAGAACTTCGCCGTGTAATCGGTGGAATCTCCGTGCAAAAGCACGTGCGTGAGCTGCCGTTCGACATGAAAGATCGAGCCGAACACCCGATCCACCACCGAATGGGTCAAAAAGTTCGCCTCGAAGAAATCGCTGCCCGGCCCGTCATTGAGGTCGCCGCAAACGACGATGTTGGCCGCAGGATCGTTTGCCAGCATCGCGTCCATAAAAGCGCGCAGCCGATATGCTTCGCCACTGATGCGCCGCCGCGCCTTGAGCGCTTCTGCGAAGAACAAAAGCCGGTCCTCGCCGCCAGCATTGAACAAAGCCTCACCCTGATTGACGAATTTCGACTTGAGGTGGTTGTTGATCAGAACAAAAGGCTGCCCATGCGCCTTGAAGCCGACCACCTGCGGTATGCGCGCGAAATCGACTTCGTCGAGCTGCAGATCAGCGTCCACGTCAGCGGTAAATGGCCCCGCGATGTCGATGTCGCCGACCGACGTTGCACTGGGGGTAAAATCGGTCACGCCCCTCCCCTGGCGCACGGCCACGAGTAATGCCTGTGCGCCGCCGGCACCACGCAGAACCTCCCACGTACCGCCCACGAAACCGGTCAGAAAATGCCGCATTTCGGGAATGCCGGGACCTTCTTGGATCGCAATGACATCCGGGTCGACCGCCTTGACGACTTCGCCCGCCCGCGTCGCCAGGGCGGGAACATCCGTTATCGCTGGCGAAAACGCGTTCCCCACAAACGTGTCGCGCATCACCGGCGGGTTGGCATTGCCCCCTTCCCACCAGGAATTCATGTGCTCGATATTCCAGTTCATCAGCCGCATGCCGTGCCCTCTCTCTGGCTGCTCACAGACAGAGTAGCAGGCTGGAGGTGACAGGCATATTGCGAGACCGTGCCGTTCCGACGCTACCGGAATCATCGCTTCCGGCCTTATGACTAACAGCTTGTAAATCCAGACGATAAAACTCGATTCAAAACTGCATTGCAGTTTTCGGATCGACGAAATTCGCCCCGCCTATCGTGGTCTCCATCGGGGAGATTACGATGATGAAAACGAAAAACGTTCTGGTTACAAGCCTTATCGCTGCGCTGACGATCTTTGGGGCGGTCATGCCTGTTTCGGCCGATCAGGGCCCGTTACACCCGGCCTTCGCCAAGCCAACCGACGTGACCACGATCCCCGTCGGCCATGCCGAATTCTGCGCCCGCCGCGCTGCCGAGTGCCAGCCTTTCGCCAACCCCGTCGAGAACGTCACGCTGACCGAAGCCCTGTGGACCGAACTTCAAGAGGTCAACAACCGCTTCAACCTGTCGGTCACCCCCACCAGCGACGACGACCTTTACGGCACGTCCGAATTCTGGACCTACCCCTCGAACGGCTATGGCGATTGCGAGGACTTCGTCCTCGCCAAGCGTGCCGCCCTGATCGAGAGCGGCTGGAACCCTTCGACGCTCCTGATCACGGTTGTTCGCCAGCCCAACAGCGAAGGTCACGCTGTCCTCATGGTTCGCACCGACCGCGGCGACCTGATCCTCGACAACCAGGACGCGCTGATCAAGATCTGGACCGATACGCCCTACACCTACCTCAAGCGCCAGAGCCAGGCCCATGCCGGCCAGTGGGTCAACATCCTCGACGACCGCTTCGACGACGTCACCGTGACTGCAGGTCACTAGAAAAGATACGGCAGAAGCCTCAGATCGCCCTCCCCGTGGCGATCACCTGGGACCGGTCACGAGCAAGGGCCGGTCCCTTTTTTATGCGGGTTAACCCGCCCTGAGCATGGCGACATAGCTCCCGAGCACCATGAGCCCGGTGAAAAAGCTCCAGCCGAAAGCGATGAATGAGGCCAGCAGCACGTTGACCGTGGAAACCTGCCCGCTCCCGGAGGGCCGCCATCCCATGCGCAGGATGATGTAAGGACCGCATATAAAGCCCACGAACAGGTTGAAGATCCCCCCGGCGATCGATCCGCCCTCCAGGCGGAACCCTGCCGGCTGTCGCGCAAGCCCTTGGTAGAGGTGCGTGCTCATGCCCGCAACGGAAAGCCCGATGCCAATGATGTAAAGCGCAAGCACCAGTTCTGACATAACGCCCCTCGTTTCCCCGTCAGCAGCACAATCGCCGCAGATGTTAATGCTTTATTAAGCATATGTCGCCCCAAACTCGCTGTCATGCCGGCGTGGCAAAAATGGTTAATTTGAACAATGCGGCTTCTTCCATGGCGCTGAACGAGACGCGCACGAACGCCAGCGGCGGGCTTTTCTACCCGCTCGCGATGACGACACTTGTCGTGCTGATTGTGGGACTCGCAGTCGCCTATGGCGCGACACGCTGGATCGACGATGCCCTGCGTGAAAAAGCGATGGACGTTCCGACCTCCACGCACATCAAAACCGTTGGCGCCCAGCCTTACGTCGTACCCGCCGCGCTGATGCCCAACGCGGCCCAGCACACAGACGGCTTCGCCGACCGCATCGACATGACGCTGGCCCTGCCGCTCGGTCCTGACGGCGCGCTGAGCGATGTGGTGGTGGTCATCCAGCCCCGTGGTCGCGTGCGCACAAGCGCCGCTTTGCTCGACACGGTCTATGTGCACCAGTTCGGCGCCACACAGACCCAGGGCGTGCCCGGCCTCGTGGGCAAGCCGCTCGAGGGCGGCGCCGGGTTTTCGGGAGAAACGGTCTGGTACGACCCACTGAGCCCGCGTCCGTTCGTCGCCAAGTGTATGACGCCGGTCGACCCAGCGGCGACCACCGGCACCTGCCTGCGCACCCTGCAACTATCCGACCGCAACACCGCGATCATCAGCTTCGACCCGGCCGCACTGGAGAATTGGCGGCAGTTCGACGCCGTGATCGAAGCTTGGCTCAATACGCTGCGGCAATAACGGCCAAGGCGCGTGCCGGCATAAGGAATGCCGCCCGAAAGATGTGTTCACCCGCTCAAATAACAATAGCGCCTTTGAGCGCGGCACAGCCTCTGGCATTTGCCATCATCCCGCCGGGTTGAGCCGCCAAATGGCGTAATTGAGCACCGCGGCAAAGCCGACCCACAGAGCGTAAGGCACCAGCAGAAGCGCGGCGAGCACGTTGATGGGCCAGAACAGCACGATCGAAAGCACAATCGCCAGCCAGAGCGCAAGGATCTCAAAGAATGCGAGGTCGGGCCGGTGCAGACCAAAGAAAATCACGGTCCAGGAGGCGTTGAGGACGAGCTGCACCGCGTAAACGAGAAGCGCCACAGAGGCGCCGGCGAAACCCGCCTCGCGCCAAACGAGCCAGCCCGAAACCCCGATAGCGATATATAGCGCGGTCCAAACCGGGCCGAAAAGCCAGTTAGGCGGGCGCCAGTCCGGCTTTGCCAGCGCCTCGTACCAGACTCCGGGTGTAAAGAGTGCGCCTGTGGCGGCGGCGAGAAAGCAAGCGCCAAGAAACGCGAACAGGACCAGAATGGACGCGATATCCATATTGGGTCTCCAGAAGCATGCTGCCCGCGCCGACCGGCGCGAGCAGCTCAATTTCATAGTAGTCGTGCCCGCGGCGTTCCAGAGCGTCCCTTCCGGCGCCGCCAGGCTTTTCCTCGTCGCACTTTCAAGGATCCGGCAAGCGTATCCAGAAAAGCGTGTCAGCGACCGCCCAAAGCGGTCGACGCGTCACTGCTCCTGAAGGCTGCCATAAGGGGCATGACCTGCCAAGCCGCGGACGCGCCAACGAGAATATACGCTGCTCGCGCGAGGACCGATCCGGCGCCGAAAATCGCGGCAACAAGATCAAAGCCGAATAAGCCCACCAGCCCCCAGTTGAGGCCGCCGACGATAACGAGGGCCAGGGTGACGAGATTGAGATATTTCATGACAGTTTACCTTGGTTCGAGGTCAAGTCCGCCCTACAGCGTTATTCGCTCGGCGGGATCAGGACAGTATCGATGACGTGAATGACGCCGTTGGTTGCCTCGACATCGGCCATTTCGACCGAGGCGCCGTCGATCATGACGGTGTCGCCGTCAACCGAAATCCGAATGGACTGTCCGTTGAGGGTTTCCGCCGCGTTCAGGCTCACCACATCAGCTGCCGTGACCTTGCCCGGCACAACGTGATAGGTGAGGATCGCCGTCAGCTGATCCCTGTTCTCCGGCATCAACAATGTGTCGAGCGTGCCCTCGGGCAGTTTACCGAAGGCCGCATCGGTGGGCGCGAACACGGTGAACGGTCCAGGCCCCTTCAGCGCTTCGACCAAACCCGCGGCAGTGAGCGCCGCAGCCAGCGTTTCAAACTGCCCCGCCGCAACGGCAGTATCGACGATATCCATATCGGAGGCCTGCGCGCCGGCTGTACCGGCGAAGAGGCCCGCAACGACGGCACCGGTGGCCGCCAGACTTCTCAGTGTGTTCATAACCGTTTTTCCTTGCATGGGATTGAGGACGGCCTCCCGGCCGGCTCCTGGTCTACCGCCGCATTCACAATGATTGCGGATGAATTTTCATTATAGTAAAACTAATTTTACCAACAGTAACATTACTGTGATAAGTCATTGATTTTTCATAATAATAAAATCAGAATGCAAAAATTGAATGAGCTGAAAACGAGGTAGCGACTATGCTCTCGGATACGCTGAACAAGGGGCTTGCGGAGTATGGAATCGGCGCAAAGATCCGGGCACTCAGGCTGAGAAAAAAGCTGGGGCTGGTCCGGCTTGGGGAGCACACAGGGCTGTCCCCGGCCATGCTTTCCAAGATCGAGCGCGGGCAGGTCTTCCCAACCTTGCCCACACTTCTACGTATAGCGCTGGTT
This sequence comes from Pelagibacterium halotolerans, assembly GCF_044811015.1. Taxonomy (GTDB): domain Bacteria; phylum Pseudomonadota; class Alphaproteobacteria; order Rhizobiales; family Devosiaceae; genus Pelagibacterium; species Pelagibacterium halotolerans_A. The sequence continues at coordinate 100,294 of NZ_CP085243.1, read as the reverse complement.
TTCGGCGTCGGGCTCGAGCACTTCTTCGCCGAACCGGCGGAACGCCCGACGCTTGCCATCGTGCGCCAGAAGGACCGCATTCGCCTGCCCGAACGCCCTGGCGTGGAATCGCCCGCCTATATCTTCGAAAGTCTGGATTTCTCAGCCCCGAACCGGCAGATGGAAGCGTATCATGCCGACTTCCCAGCCGGCGCCCCCGCGTCCGCCCCACACACGCATCCTGGCGCCGAAGTGCTCTACGTCACGCGCGGACAGTTGGTGCTCGAGATGGCAGAGGAGACCGTGACGCTTGGCGAGGGTGATGCGGTCTACTTCGATTCCAGCGTGCCACACAGCTATTGTGGACACGGCAGCAAGGGCGCATCGGCCCTTGTGGTGGTCACATCAGGGGAAGCGGCCCAGGAAGCGCCCTGAGCCACGAAACGCGGAACCGATATCAGACCAGGCCCTGATAGAGCGCCTGGACGACAACAACAGGGAGAACGAGCGTCTCCCTGACCAAGGGTGCAACGAAAGCGGACGGCGCGCTAGCTGACTTCGTCCAGGTCGATATCGAGGATCGAGATCTGCACCATATAGGATTTCTCACCCTCGTCCTCATCGACATAGATCAGGCCGATGAACTCGTCGCCCAGATAAAGTTCGACCGAATCGTCCTGTTTGGCGCGTGGGCGCACATCGATGGATCGATTGCCAAACTTCTTCTGCAGGTATTTCTGCAGGAGGATAATTTCTTCGTGCTTCACAAATTTTCTCCGCTGGGCGCGCCGGTGACGGAGGCACTATCGCCCCGTTCGTACCGATAACGCAACAAATCCCGATAAGTGCCGCGAGACTTACCCGCCGCACGGCACCGTTTCAATGCCGGGGAGAAAATTTCCCCACACCTGGAGATTAGGTAGTCAGTCCTTGGCCGGAACGGTGATCATCTGGTCCATGACCAGCGCTGGCTGCGCGCACCCGGCTTCACCGATGACCTTGGCCGGAACGCCCGCCACCGTCTTGCGCGGCGGCACTTCCTTCAAAACCACCGACCCCGCGCCGATCCGCGAGCAATCGCCGATGCGGATATTGCCAAGAACCTTGGCGCCGGCCCCAATCAGAACGCCGTTGCCGATTTTCGGGTGCCGGTCCTCTTCGGCTTTACCCGTCCCCCCCAGCGTCACGTTCTGCAGGATCGAGACATTATCGCCCACCACCGCGGTCTCGCCGATGACGAGGCCGGTGCCGTGGTCGAGCATAATGCCACGCCCAATCGGGACCGCCGGGTTGATGTCAGCCTGGAAGACCACACTCGCGCGGCTCTGGAGAAAATAGGCGAAGTCCTTCCGCCCATCCTGCCACATGGCATGGGCGAACCGGTGCGTCTGGATGGCTTGGTAGCCCTTGAAGAACAGGAACGGCTCGATGGCCCGGTGGCAGGCCGGGTCGCGCTCGAGCGTCGCAGCGAGGTCGGCACGCGCGCCCTGTCCGATTTCCGGATGATCTTCGAGCGTTTCTGCGAACCCCTGACGAATGAGGTCCGCCGGCATATCATTGCTGTCAAGCCGCGCCGCGAGCCTGTGGGCAAGCGCCGCCTCAAAATTATCCTGATTGAGAACCGCGGAAACCACGAGCTGCGTGAGCGAGGGTTCATTGTCGCAGATCGCCTCGGCACCGGTCCGAACCGCCTCCCATACCGGATCGACTGCGGCCAATGCCTGTTGCGATTTTGCGCTCGTGCTCATGGGCTCCTCCTCGCGAGGGTTTTCCAAAGAAAGCTCTCTATATGACAATTGTGTCGCCCAAACAAAACCTTTGCGGCCAGATTGGTTCACATTTGCCTTATCCTACAGGATAGACCCGCGAGAGGAAATCCACCGCCCCGCGCTTGAATTGCGGGTCTCCAGTCGCCCGCATGTGGTCCCGCCGCTCGATAACGAGCGCCTCGCCCTTTTCGATCAGATCGGCAAGAACCTGAGGGTTGCCGCCGGTTTCGTCCTCACTCCCCACAGCCACAAGCACCGGCACGGAGATCTTTTTTAAGTCCTCCTCCGCGATCCGCGTGCGCGAGCCTGCCATGCAGGCAGCAAGCGCCTTGAGGTCGCTTTTTGTATGCTCGGCAAAGATGCGGAACTGCCGCCCGGTCGGATGAGTCACCTGCGATAGTGCAGGCGCTTCGAGCGCGGCGATGATCTCGTCGCTATCGAGCATCGGCCGCACCATGTTCGCTCCCAGCCCGCCGAAAATCGCGCAGGCGACTTTTTCAGGGCTCTGCAAGCAGACGAAGGCTGAAATCCGCGCACCCATCGAATACCCGATGAGCGCAACCTTTTCATGCCCCAAATGATCGATGAGATTGGCAACGTCCCGCGCCATATCCTGCGCGCCATAGACAGAAGGATCATAAATCTTTTCGGACTTCCCATGCCCACGATTGTCGATGGCGATGACCTGATAGCCCGCCTGGTTCAGCGTCTCGACCCAACCCGTCGCAACCCAGTTGACCTGCCCGTTCGACCCGAACCCATGCACCGCAACGATCGGCGGCCCCTCGCCGTACACTTCATAAGCGATATCGAAACCTTCGGATTCAAAGACGGGCATAAGGGATTCTCGCGACTCTCGTTTTCGCACCTCTTAGCAGTATCGGTTTAAGTGGCCAACGCTGAGCCAATATGCCCCCTTCTCATCGCCCACCCTCTTGGGTATGGTCCGCCCGACTTTTCCCCGAGGATCGAACGCAAAATGGCACAGCACGCAATTCCGCACTTCCACAACACCGAAGGGCTCGCCCGCATCGACATCGGCGCCAAGGAATTCCAGTGCGTCGGCGCCAAGCCGCCTTTCGACCATCCGCATGTCTTCCTCGACATGGGTGCCGACAACGAAGTCGTCTGCCCCTATTGCTCGACGCTCTATGTCTACGATCCCAAGCTTCCTGCGGGATCTGCCAACCCCGAATCCGCGATCTTCCACCTCGAAGACGCGTAGCGAGTCGCCCTCGGATGGGCACCCAACGCACAGTTTATATCGCCGGTGCCGGCATTGCCGGCTTAACGCTGGCGCTTGCGCTTGCCAAATTCGGCACGCACGTCGTCGTCATCGAGCGTAATGCCGAAATCAGCGAATTCGGCGCCGGTCTCCAGATTAGCCCCAACGCCCGCCACGCCCTCGACGCGTTGGCCCTTTCGGACGCGATCGCTGAAAAGAGCTTCGAACCCGAAGGCATCGATATCTATCCCGACGGCCACGAGGCGCCGCTGCAGACGCTGACGCTTGGCGAGGCTGCCAGAACCCGCTACGGCGCCCCCTACGCCGTCATGCATCGCGCCGATCTCGTCGAAGTCCTTGCCGCTGCAACACGGCGATTCGCCAATATCGAGATCGTCTTCGGCGTTGAGGATTTTTCGGTCGCTGCGAAGGACAAGGGTGTCGAAGTCCGCTTCACTGAAGCAGGCCGCATCGACCGCAAGGGCGCGGGATTCGCCTTCGTTGGCGCCGATGGCGTTAGATCGGAAACCCGGACGAAGAGTCTTGGAGGCCCCACTCCGGCCTATTCGGGCAAGCTCGCGTGGCGCACGCTCGTCGCCTTTTCCGCACTCTCGGACGTCGTCGATCTCAACCGCACAAGCGTCCTGATGGGTGCGCGCCATCACCTCGTCATCTACCCCCTGCCCCACCGCGATGCAGTCAACCTTGCGCTCTTCACGGACGCCCGCGAGCGCGATCTCGACGCAGCGATGCTGCGCCGGACGCCGGGGCTCAAGCCGGGATCCGACAAACGACTCGCAGCGATTCTCGAACGCGCAGGCGAAACCTGGACGCCATGGGTGCTTTCCACCGTCAAAACGCCGCTCTGGCACAAAGGCCCGGTCGGCATCATCGGCGACGCTGCCCACGCCATGCTACCGTTTCAGGCCCAGGGCGCTGCTATGGGAATCGAGGACGCGGCCGTTCTGGCACCGCTGCTGGCATCATCGCCCAGCGCCGAGCACGCCTTCACACGCTTTACAGCCCTGCGCCATGAACGGGTGGACAAAGTTCAGGCGCTCTCGGAGGCCAATGGCCGCATCTTCCACATGCGCTGGCCCGCGACACTTGCCCGAAACGCAGTCATCCGCGCACAGGGGCCGATGGGACATTTCCGCAGGCTCGACTGGCTATACGGCTATCGCACGCGCTCCGAGCCAGCATCCTAGCTTGCATTTCTCACACTCACTGTGCCCTCCGCCGGTCATCCGGATCACCTGCTAACCCTTTGTTCTTGCCATCCTCGCTCCCTATATGGCAGTTGATGCCAGCCCTTATCAGCTCAATGAGCCCCCATGCGTGTTAATCCCCAGTCGCGGCTGACACTCGTCTTTATCCTTCTGACCGTGTTCCTCGACATCGTCGGACTGGGCATCATCCTTCCGGTCTTGCCTGACCTTATCGTCGAAGTCACCGGCGAGACCGTCACCAACGCTGCGGTCACCGGTGGCTTTCTGGTTTTTGTTTATGCCTCCATGCAGTTCTTCTTTTCGCCCATACTGGGTAATCTGTCGGACCGCTGGGGGCGGCGGCCTATCCTGTTGCTCTCGCTGGTCGGACTGGCCGCCGACTACATGGTGATGGCCTGGGCACCGACCCTCATCTGGCTCTTTTTCGGCCGCACGCTATCGGGCATTTGCGGCGCCGCGATGGGCACCGCGACCGCTTATGTCGCCGACATCACGCCCCACGAAAAACGCTCCGAACGCTTCGGCCTCATCGGCGCCGCCTTTGGGCTGGGCTTCATCATCGGCCCGGTGGTCGGCGGCGAGTTGGGTGAATTCGGCACCCGCGCGCCATTCTTCGTCGCCGCGTGCCTGGCCCTGGCCAATGCGATCTTCGGTTTCTTCGTCCTACCCGAATCGCTATCGAAATTCCGCCGCCGCCGCTTCGACTGGCGCCGCGCCAATCCCATGGGCGCCATCCTTGCCTTTAAAAAGACGCCGATCGTGATGGTGCTCCTAGGCTCGCTGTTTCTCTTCGCGCTGGCTGCCCAAAGCTACCCCAACGTCTGGAACTTCTTCACCATTCACCAGTTCGACTGGACCTCGTCGCAGGTTGGCCGTTCGCTGGGGATTTTCGGCGTATTGTTCGCGTTCAGCCAGGCCGTGCTGGTCGGCCCGTCGATCAAGCATCTAGGCGTCACCGCCACCGTGCTTATCGGCTTTTTCCTCGCGACGACCGCCTTCATCGGCGTCTCGCTCATTCACACCGAGCTGGGGCTTTGGACCTATCTGGTCATCGGCGCCTTTTCTGGCGCGGCAATTCCATCGCTCACCGGGCTTTTGGCCAATAATGTGAAATCCAATCAGCAAGGCGAGCTCCAGGGCGCGGTCAACGCAACCAATTCCTTGACCGCCATCATCGCGCCGGTCGCCGCCACACAGCTTTTTTCCTTCTTCACCTCGCCCGCTGCACCGGTCCTTTTCCCCGGCGCTCCGTTCTTTGCCGCCGGCATGCTGGTGCTCCTCGCGGCGGGGCTCTTCATCTACGCTGCGCTTCGCTTCGACCTCTCCCACAGGCCCTTCGACGCCGCCCGCGACAAGCCCTCGATGACCCCGCCCAGCGGTCAGGCGGTCAACCGTCCGGGCACGGAGGACTTGCCCGACGACGAGCAGAATGGCGAAGGGAGCCCGGCCGACGCCGATCCGGAAACCGAACAGTCGGCAAGCGGCCGCGGGTGATTCCGCGTGGAGCCATGGCGCTTTGGAGCGTTTCCAGGAAAAGTTGACAGACTTTTCCGGTTCGGAAACGCGATAAAACAAAGACTTAGAGCCCGATTTTGATTCCATCAAAATCGGGCTCTAGGGTCGGGACTCAATTGAGCCACCAGATGATAGTGGCGGCGATGTAGACGGCGGACAGGAAGGTGTCGGCGCGTTTGTCGTAGCGAGTTGCGATGCGGCGGAAGTCCTTGAGGCGGCAGAACATGCGCTCGATGAGGTTTCGGCTTTTGTAGGCGGTCCGGTCCCATGCATGTGGATGCTTGCGGGTCGGATTTGGCGGGATGACGGCTTGGCAGCCGCGTTCGGCCAGCCAGTCTCTGAGCTTTTTAGCGTCATAGGCGCGGTCGGCTATGAGCTGACGGGGCGTGGGAACGCGCGCCAGAAGCGGGGCTACCCCAACCAGGTCATGGGCTTGGCCGGCTGTCAAAGTGAAGGCGATGGGCCGGCCCGAAGCGTCGCTCAGGGCATGAACTTTGGTCGTCCGTCCGCCGCGCGATCGGCCGATGGCGTGCTCGAAGTCCCCCCTTTTGCCCCGGCTGCCGACCGGTGTGCCTTGACGTGAGTGGAATCGACGGCCGTGGTCGAGATCACGCCGCTGGAGCCACTCAGGGCATAGAAGACATCCTCCCACACACCCTGTTTGCTCCAGCGGTTGAAGCGGTTGTAGATCGTGGTGTAGGGGCCGTATTCCGGTGGGCAATCGCGCCAGCGCGCCCCGGTCTTGAGCATGTGAATGATCCCGGAAATCACCCGCCGGTCGTCGACCCGGCGCGCACCTCGCCGTCCCTGCGGCAAATAGGGCTCAATCCGATCCCACTCCTCTTGGCTCAACCAGAACAGCTGCCTCTTCATCAAAACCTCCGAATATCCGGAAGTCTTGAAGCACGACTATCCTCTCAACGGAATCCCCAATTGAGTACGAACCCTAGCGCCATGGCGTTTTGGTATCGGCGTCTACTTGCCCAAAAGGCTCGGCCACTCGTGGTGGAAATCGCCCTCGGCATCGAACCGCTTAAACCCATGTGCGCCAAAGAAGTCGCGCTGGCCCTGCGTCAAGTTCGTCGTCCCACGTCCCTGCCGGTAGGCATCGAAATAGGCGAGCGCCGAGCCCAGGCACGGCGCCGGCAATTCGGACATCGCGCAACCGGCGACAACTTCGCGCAGCGCTCCATGGCTATCCTTCATCATCTCGACGAAAACCGGCTGAGTGAGCAGGTTTTCCGCGCTTCCGTGCGAGAAGGCTTGCGACATCTGATCGAGGAAGCGCGAACGGATGATGCAGCCCGCGCGCCAGATTTTGGCGATTCGGTCGAGCGGCAGGTTCCACCCGTGTTCCTCCGACGCCTTGGCCATAACGGCAAAACCCTGTGCATAGGCCGCAATCTTGCCCGCCAGAAGCGCCTTTTCGAGCGTCTTAAGGTCAATTTTGGCCTTGCCATGGGGGGCCGCGCCATAAAGCTTCTCGCCCGCGATCCGCTCTTCGCGCATCGCCGAAATCGACCGCGCGGCAACCGCCCCCTCAATCGTCGTCGCTGACACGCCGAGGCTCAGAGCCTCGATGGCCGACCACCGGCCCGTGCCCTTCTGCCCCGCCTGATCGACGATCACTTCGACCAGCGGCTTGCCGGTCTTCTCGTCGATCGCATCGAGCACATAGCCAGTGATCTCAATAAGATAACTGTCGAGCGGACCGTTGTTCCACTCGCGGAACACTTGTGCGCATTCAGCCGGACTCATTCCGAGCCCGTCGCGCATCACGCCATAAACCTCGGCGATCATCTGCATATCGGCATATTCGATACCGTTGTGGATCGTCTTGACGAAATGCCCCGCCCCTCCGGTGCCGAGATAATCGCAACACGGCTCACCATTGAACTTCGCGGAGATGGCCTTGAGGACCTCTTCAGCGTTCTGCCATTCCTTTGGCGAACCGCCGACCATGATCGAAGGCCCGTGCCGCGCGCCTTCCTCGCCGCCCGAAACGCCAATCCCGAGATAGCCGATACCGGTTCCGTCGAGCTCGCCGAAGCGCCGGACCGTATCGTGATAATTGGCGTTGCCGGCGTCGATGATCACGTCGCCCTTCTCAAGCAGCGGCAGCAGCTCCGCGATCACCTGATCGACCGGATCTCCGGCTTTCACCATAATGATCACCGAACGCGGCGCCTTGAGCATGGAGACGAATTTGGCGAGATCGCCATCGCCCATCACGTTGGACGCAAGATCCCCGGCATTGGCGAGGAACTCATCGACCTTTGAGGCCGTCCGGTTGTAAACGGCCACCTTGTAGCCGTTGTCGGCGATATTGAGCGCGAGATTTTCGCCCATCACACCCAGCCCGATCAGGCCGATGTCAGCTTCTGCCATCGTTTATGTCTCCGAGAAATACAGCGATTGATTGTCCCAAGCGTGCCGGTCGCGCCCAACCGAAGCTGACGCATGGCACCATAAAGTCCTGGCGCGATAAAGCGAAAAGTGGCTTGAACCCAGAATCATCACCAATGCAGAAAGCACGCCCGGACCATTGCGCGCCTGCCGCCACCATGGCAGACAAGCGCCTCATGTAATCGAATACATCCATGTAGGAGGACGGCGCCATGCTCGCAACCGATTCGGCCTCCAAGGCCGTCCGTCTGATCGTCGTGATGGGCGTTTCGGGTGCGGGCAAATCGACTGTAGGCGAAGCGCTTGCCAGGCGCATAGCCGTTCCGTTTATCGACGCCGATCATCTTCATCCCAAGGCCAACGTCCAGAAGATGCGCGGCGGTGAGCCGCTCGCCGACGCCGACCGCTGGCCCTGGCTCGAAATCGTCTCCCGCGCCATGGTCGACGCCGCCGACCGGAATGGCCGCGTCGTCTGCGCCTGTTCCGCGCTCAAACACGCCTATCGCGAGGTCCTGCGCCAGACATCGGGGGAGCCCATCTGCTTCGTGCTGCTCGCCGGAGACAAAACAGTGATCGCACGGCGCCAAGCCAACCGCCCCGGCCATTTCATGCCCGCCGCCCTGCTTGAGAGCCAGTTCGCAACGCTTGAACCTTTCGAAAAAGACGAATGCGCGCTGACGATAGATGTGACAATGGATGTTGCCGATATCGTCAAGGAAATCGCCGCCGCGATCGGCTAGTCCAGCACTTCGACGGTAAATCCCCGCTCCTCGAGCACGTCCGGGATCGACCCTTCTCCGACGAAATGCCCCAGGCCCACCGCGATCAGCGTCGTCCCCTTGCCTGTAAGAATCTCTTCGATGTCATCGACAAAAGCGATATTGCGCTCGATGAAAAGCGCTTCGTGGAATTCAGGTGCGACCGCATAGGCCTCAGCAATCGCCTCTTCGAGCGCCGCAAGGTCCCCATCGATCCACGCTTCGACCTGGGTGACGAGCGTATCTCCGGCGGCTTCGAATTCGATCAGGGTCTGACGTAGCATCTCGATCTGCTCGTCTTCGCTCAACCCGGCGAGCATGGATATCTGCTCCTCGGCCGTCTCGAACGCCTGCAACCGCTTGCCCGCCTCCTGCGCCTCGCCCTCGATCATGAGGTCGAGGCTCATCGCGGGATCGAAACCCGCCTCCAGGAGCGGCAAGGTTGCCAATTGTATCGCCGCGAACCAAGGCCGCATGCCATCCATGCTTTCGAGCGGAATGCCGTAAGGCTCGAGCGCGGCTTCGAGCAGCGCGAGATCCTCATCCGGGAGGATCTCGGATAGCGGTTCGTCCGGCGACATTCCGTGCCGCAAGACCAACGGGCCCAATTCCGCGGCATTACCGGCGCCGAGAATTTCGAGCCACACTTCGTCCGCCTGCGCAAACGCCTCCTCAAAGGCCTTGGTGCGCCACGCGCCATCCTCACGCATCAGATGAATCGTGCCCATCATGTAAACGGTCGAATCGGCATCCTCGACCATCCAGATCGGCGGGGCCGCGGCGACAGGACCTGCCGCCAATAAAGTGGCCGACGCCACGATGCGCGTCAGAATTGGGAATTTATTCGACATTACCGCACTCCTGTTGCCCCGATACTGGAGCAATCCGCCGCATCACGAAAGGGGTACCCCGTAGGTGGCACGCAAGCGTGATGGGTCCATGACGGTGAAGACGGATTGAACCGCGCCAATCAACAGCCGGCCTCGGCTCGCAATGCCGCCTTGCGTTCAGCCGGAACGTTCCGCCAATCGCAGCCTGCAAGCGCTGCATCCATCGCATAGAGCGCGTTGAGCGAAACGCGCCTGCCAAAAACGAATTTGAGCCGCCGATAGGCAACCGCGGCACCCACCGCCCGCAGCGCGTCGGCATCGGCAATACCCGCCTCGATCAGCATCGCCTGGGTGACCGGGCCGAGATTGCGCAGTTCAGAGAGCGCCTGCGCCATGCTTTATTGCCTCCATCTGTGCCACGAAATCCGCAAGCGTCTTTCCCTTCTCCTCGCGGAACGGCGCACCCTCCGCCGCCTCGGTGATCCGGTCGCACCGGAAGACCCGGAAATCCTCACGCAACTCGCACCACGCCGTCAGCGTCCAGACATGCCCCCAGAATTCGAGCCCCAACGGCCGAACGACCCGGCGTGTCCTGGCCCCGGCCGCGTCCTCGTAGGCAATATTAAGCCTGCACCGGCCCGCAACGGCATCCCGCAGCCGGGCCAGAACGTCGCGCGCTTGCCGGCTGTTCGCGGTCGCAAATACGCTCGTACCGCCTCGCGCCATAGCCCCTTTGACCACGGCGCCAATCTTGACCAGAAGCTCGTCCGCCGCCCCTGCGAGCGCCGCATCCGCATTGGCCCGCACCATCCGTACGCCCAGATCGAGGGCCTCGAATTCGAGCGGCGTCAGCGCCAGAGGCGGCAGGAAATATTCATCACGCAGCAGATAACCGACGCCCCGCTCGCCATCGATCGGGACGCCCTGCGCCTGCAAATCCGCGATATCCCGGTATACCGTGCGCGGTGAAACCTCCAACGCCCTGGCCAACTGCTCAGCCGTGCGCAGCCGACCGCCTCTTAAAAGCTGCAAGAGCTCGAAAAGGCGGTCGGCCCGGCGCATGGCTAGAGTTGCGCCTTTACGGACAGGTGCCGCATGACAACAGAATCCATGTCGAGCGCTTCGAGCCAGGGGCCGACACCTTCGGCGGTGGATAGGGCCGCTGCGGCAGCTTCCGCACAAGCCATGTCGGTCCACTTCACGACGTCGACCCATGCGTTGTTTTCGTCGCGCGAAAGCGTACGCGAAACAAAGCCGGGCTGCGCTTTACAGAAACGCTCGATAGCGTTGTTGTCGGCGAGAAACTTGGCCTCGTCGGCGCCAGGCTTAAGCGTGAAAGTGACCACTTCAAGAACTTCCACATTCATGAAAGAACGCTCCTCATTGCTGTTGACGAGGAGCGTTCTAACCCTACCCAACTGACAGCATTCTGTCAGGAGTGTTTATACGTCGATCCGCTTGGCATAGGCCTTCATCGCCTGGGCGAGATAATCGGCAAAGCCCTGGGCGATTGTCTCGTACCGGGCAATGAAATCCGGATGGGACAGATACATGTCCGCAAGTCCGGCATAGGCATCGGGCGGGCACGGCTTGTTCCACATCCCGGCAACCCAGGCGCGGTGCCGGTCCAATAACGTGTCATTCGCCGTGTCTTCGGGCAGCACACCATCCCTCATGGCGCGGGCAAGCCCCTGTTCTATGGGCTTGAGGTCCTCCATGGCGGCAGCCATCTCGCCTTCCGGCCACGTCGCAATCCGGACCTTGGACTCCTCGATCTGCCTGGCCATTTCCGGACCGTAGCGTTCGATGAGCCAGTCTTCGTATTCGGCCTGCTTTTTGGGATCGACAATCCCGGAATATAGCTCTGCATCTTTCATGGCGCGATCTCCTTTGAGTTCGGCGATCGTGCGGTCGATCGTCCTGAGCATTTCGGCATAACGGTCCGCCTGTTCGGCGATGCGCGCCCGCTGGTTGGCAAGCGCATCGAGCCGGTCGAATCCCGGATCGTCGAGAATGGCGCCGATCTCGGCCAGGGGTATCCCGAGTTCGCGATGAATCAGGATCTGCTGCAGCCGCAGGAGCTCTTCCCGCCCGTAGTAGCGATAACCGTTCGTGCCGACATGCGCGGGCCGGAGCAGGCCGATCGCGTCATAGTGGTGCAGCGTGCGGATCGATACGCCCGCCATCTGCGCCACCTGCTTGACCGTATACATCGCCATCTCCTTGTCCGCGCATCCGCAAGGACACTGGAATAGTCCCTTACGCTGCGTGAGGGTCAAGCGTGGCCGATAGATAAAATTTTATGCGCTCCGCAAACAATGTGTTGGGGTTGAATCCGGATTGTTTGGGCGAACGTATCCGTATTTACCCGACGTTCCGGGACGCCTCCTTAGGGTTGGATTGTTGCAGAGGAGGAAAGTGCAATGAGGGCGTTGAGCCGGAGCGAATTGTCGATGCTTTTGACCTGGGCGTTCAACGAGCAGGAGGTCGAGACCGCCGCCAACCCGCATGTCGATGCACTCACGCTCTATTTCAACGTCATGGCACTGCCGGTGCCTGAGGCCGTGGCCATCGTCACCCACGCCCGCGCCGGAGCGGCGCCCGAAGACCCCGTCCAGCTCGCATTGTGGACACGGGGACTGAGCCTTTTGTGCGACATGCTCCAGCAGCCCATGTGCGAACTCGAAATGTTCACCCGCGGCACAAAGACTGAAGCCTCGTCGACAGCCTCTGCCGCCTGACAGCGAGGTGTCCTGCGCTGCCCCCACCCGGGGGAGCGCTGCGGCTTTGTAGACGTCATTATGCAGCCCGAATCGCCCCCGCTGCCACGTAATTTCCCTTAAATCTCCTTCTCCTCGCCCCTTGGCCGTCCCTTCCACGCCATCTCACCCGATCACGGTCCGCTCACGGTTTCGCGATCAGCGGGCCGCCGGCACGATCATGTGCCGACTTGAAAACGGAAAACATGGAGCCACTCCCATGAAGGCCACCCTTCTTTCTGCAACCACCCTGCTCGGCCTCGCATTCGCCGGCAGCGCCGTCGCCCAGGGCATCGATTTTGCCTCGCTCGACGCGGATATGAACGGCGAAATCGCCTTCGAAGAGCTTCAGGCGGCCTTGCCCAACATCGTGGAGGATGACTTCACGATCCTCGACGCGGACGGCAGCGGCGGGCTGTCCGAGGAGGAATTCGCCACGCTGATGACGCCCCCGTCCACCGACGGGAGCGACGCAATGACATCGACCCAGTAAGGGTTACGCACGGCCGTCCCGCGCGTATGCGGGGCGGCTTTCATGTCGCGCAGATCCGGATAACGAGCTTGCCTTTTGCCTGTCCAGCGCCCAGATGGCCGAACGCTTCGGCGGTTTCCTCGAGCGCATAAACCTGCTCCACCGCTGGCGCAATCTCCCCACGCGCCGCCATCTCCGCAAGCGCCGCGAAATCCTCCGCACGCGGTCGCCACATCAGAATGCCGAGCGTCTTCCCGCTGCGCCTCGAAATGATCGGCCCCAGGAATGCCCCCTGCAACAGCGCGGGTATCGTGCCACCAACCATCGAAAATCCGCCGCCTGGATTGAGCACGCGCGCATAGGCAAAGATCGAACGCTGCGCCACGGCGTCGAGGATGAAATCGTACCGCGCGCGCGCCCGGCCAAAGTCTTCGCGCCGATAGTCGATGACGTGATCGGCCCCCAGCGAGAGCATGAACTCGGCTTTTCCCCCACTATCGACGCCGGTCACCTCGGCCCCCTGGAGCTTGGCGAGTTGCACGGCGAACGACCCCATACCACCGCCCGCGCCAACAACGAGCACACGCTTGCCGGCACCGGCTTCCGGCTTGCCCCAAAGCCCCTGCAGCGCCAGGGACCCCGCCTGCGGAATCGCCGCAGCCGCCTCAAAGCTCAGCCCCTCGGGTTTGCGCGTCAGAAAGCCTTCACGTGCGCATGTATATTCGGCCAGCCCACCCCAGCCGGTTTCGGAAAGATCGCCCATCACCGCGTCGCCTGGCACAAACCGCGTGACACTCGCCCCAACGGCCTCGACGACACCGGCAATATCGGCACCCAGGATCGTATGTCTGGGCCGGAACAAACCGCCGATGCGCCCCAGCGCATTGCCAACGAGCTGATCCCAATCCCATGAGTTCAAGGCACAAGCGCGCACCCGGACCAGCACTTCGTCATCCTTCGGCACCGGCTTGGCGATCTCGGAGACCATCAAACGGTCCGGCCCGCCATAGCGCCGATACGTGACAGCGCGCATGCCCGTCAGTCCTCCTGCGGGATATCGATGACGACAATCCCCTTCTTGTGCCCCGCCTCGACATAACGATGTGCCGCAACGATCTCCGAGAGCGGGAAATGGCGGTCTATGGGCATGGTGATCGTGCCGGACGCGATCAGGTTCTTGAGATAATCGAGATCGTCGATGGGTTCCCCGGCCAGCGCGAAAAGTACCTTCTTGGTCGGATGCCGCCTGGCCATGAGGCCTTTGATCATGTGCGGCACATAAGGGTTGCCCAGAAACAACCGCCCACCCTCATTGAGCGTCCTGAATGTCGCGTCGAACCGGATTTTGCCCACAACATCGATGATGACGTCGTACCGCCTGCCCGACGCTGTAAAATCCTCAGCCTGATAGTCGATGACATGATCCGCGCCGAGCTCTTTGAGCATCTCGAGCTTGTCGCCACGGTCGACTGCCGTCACCTCCGCCCCGCGCTGCTTGGCAAGCTGCACCGCAAAGCTGCCAATACTCCCGCCCGCGCCGTTAACCAGCACCGTCTCCCCCGGCTTCACCTCGCACTTGCGCACGAAATGCAGCCCGTTGAGTCCGCCGGTCGGAATGCCGGCCACTGTCACATAATCCACGCCATCGGGGATTTTCGTGATCGGCGCCGCCTTGGAGACTGCCTTGAACTGCGCGTAGGTACCCATGGCAAAACTGGTACTGCCGAAAACCCTGTCGCCCACTGAAAAGTTGCGCACGTCGGCCCCGACCGCGACCACATCGCCAGCCATTTCCGTCCCGAGGATCGGTTGGCGGGGCCTTGTGATCCCTAACGCGATCCGCAGCGGCAGCCACACCCATCCGGCAACCTTGAACGCCCGCACCTCGCAATCCCCCAGCGTCACCGTCGCCGCGCGGATCTTGACGAGGATTTCGTCGGCCTTCGGCTCGGGCTTGGGCACATCGGTGAATTTGAGCACCTCGGGTGGCCCGTACCGCTCGCACACAACAGCCTTCATCAGCGCATCCCCTCACCTTGCCCGACCAAACGGACGATAAACGTAACCTCCCAATTGTCACACCGTGTGTCATGTGACAATAACGGTCCGGCATGCGGACGTGGTGGAACTGGTATACACAACAGACTTAAAATCTGTCGCCCGTAAGGGCTTACGGGTTCGAGTCCCGTCGTCCGCACCAGCCTTTTCTCCCGGGCAAAACGAAAAGAGGGGCATCTGCGTCCCTCCCGCGGATATCCGCTGACCTAACGCCAGTAACGGTCAAAACAGGCCAACAGGCCTTGAGCGGCTTATTTGCCAATAAGCCTCCCCGTCCTCATAGATCGGCTGCATTGAGCACGGCCACCGATCGGCTTGGGTAGACAAATGGAGACGGAAATCGATGCGCGCCCTGATCGCAGCTATGTTTGCACTTGCCATGGCGCTGACGATCCAAACGCCCGCTTTCGCAATACAATCGCCGACACTCAATTGCAGCGCATGCTAGGCGCCGAACGGAGACGCGTACGGGAACAAAGTGTGCTTCAACTGCGAAAAGCAGCTCTATAGCGTTAAAATAGAAGACGTCTCTCATGCAGTGTTGATGAGCGAGCTGAAACGCTTATTTGCCAATCAGGACGCAAAGTCCGCACAGGTTGGCGGCAAGGAGCACGCCTGCTCCCTGTATTAGACAGTCAAAAAATTGACGCGAATCCTGATAGCAATTACCTTTGTTCTTGTTGCGACGCTGAGTATCCAAGCGCCCTCATATACCGCGCAGGCACCAATATATATTTGCAAAACTTGCGGCGCACCACATGGAGGCGTCGTCTCAAAAGATACATGCTACGACTTCTACAAGAAAAATAGCTAGGCCGAGATAGAAGAAATAATTAAATATAATACTAGAAAACTAGACGCCAAACCATCAATTCGGCAGAAGAAAATTCTATCGCATTGATTTATATTTACAAAAATAAAGATTAAAAACAGACATAGATAGAAGGAAAATGATAGAAAATAAAAAAGGATCTATAGGGCCCCACAATTTCTGCGAGTTAGAACTCATGCTAGAGGACAAGAAAGCACTCGCAGTTTTTCATGCCAAAGACGGCATGTCATCCGATGCTGTTGGGGATAAAGATTTTGAAAAATATGTTTCAAATGGAAAAATAATTAAATACTCTAGAAGAATTCCGGATCGACCGTACGAATTGCGATGTTATTGTCTTCCTAAAGAGGAATGGAGAGCAAAATTAATTATGCTTGTTGATGAACAAATTTACGATAAAGCTTTCAGAGCGACATTTTCCGAAGCGGACCTCGTGAGAATGGAAGGCCACCTCCTTGGCTATAGCACAGACGACATAGAATTTTTCATCGAAAAAAACGTAAGAAAAAGAATGGGAAAAGACGAAGCCTGATGGGACCGTCTCTCTACCTCGACAGCATCCGCCGGCGAGAAGATAGCAAGGCATCCGGGTCTTTCCCCTGGTCCATCCCTTCCCTCCGGCGCCTCGAAGAACTCGCCTTCCCCACCCCCGTCACCTTCCTCGTCGGCGATAACGGCTCGGGAAAGTCGACCCTCCTCGAAGGGCTGGCCTGCGGTATGCAGGCTTATGCCGTTGGGTCGGTCGGCGCTGTCGTGCGCGATCCGCTCTTGCAGCACGCGAAAATTTTCGCCCAGGCGTTTTATTTCGCGCGCAAACGCCGCGCGAAAATCAAAATGTTTCTCCGCGCCGAGGACGTCTACGGGCACGTCAAGGCGGAACTGGCCGAAATCGAAGACCTCGAAGCGGAAGCGGCCCTGGCCCGCGCGTCCGAGCGCCCCAGCCGGGTGACAATCGGCATGCTCGAAGGCATGGCCCGCAGCATCCGCGAGAGCGACCCCGATGGCCGTTCGCACGGCGAAACCTTCGTCAAGATTCTCGGTCGACGCCTGCATGGTGGTGGGCTGTATTTCCTCGACGAGCCCGAATCCCCACTATCGCCCGCCCGGCAACTCGCGCTCCTGGGCATCATTCGCGACAGCGTCGCGGCGGGCGGCCAATTCATCATCGCGACCCATTCGCCCCTCCTGCTCGCCTTGCCCGGTGCAACCATCTATCACATCGGCGAAAGCGACATCGCGCACGTCCGCTACGAAGACGTCCCCAACGTCGCATTCATGAAGGCGTTCCTGGCCAATCCAGCGCGCTTTATTGCCGAGGACGAATAACGCGCCTCAATCCGTCCCGCCCGCAATCGGCGCGGCATAGGTGAAGTCCAGATCCCACGGGAAGAAAATCCACGTATCCTGGCTCACCTCGGTGATGAACGTATCCACCATCTCCCGCCCCTTGGGCTTGGCATAGACGGTTGCGAAATGTGCGTGCGGGATCATCTCGCGCACCGCCCGCGCCGTCGCGCCGGTATCCACGAGATCGTCGATGATCAGAATTTTCTTTTCCTGCGCGTCAGCCGCCAGAAGATCGGTATTTATCGCCTTCAGAACCTCGATATTGCCCTGGTTCTGGTGATCGTAGGATTTGACCGAAACGCACTCGATCACCCGGATATTGAGCTCGCGCGCGATGATCGCCGCAGGCACCAGCCCGCCGCGCGTGATCGCGACGATGGCATGGAACGGCCCCTCGCTCGTCAGCCGCCACGCGAGCGCGCGGGAATCGCGGTGAAACTGGTCCCAGGAAACCGGGAACGACTTGTTGGGCGGTGGGTTCATGCTGTTCTTTCCTCTGACAGGATAATGTTCTTTTCAGCGTGAATGCGGTCGACCAGCGCCTGCACCTCCGCAGTCGCCTCGTCGAGCCGCGCAATATCGTGGCTTCTGAGCACCAGATAGGTCATGATCGGGGTCTGCCCCATCTGCGGATAGGATCCGATCTTCACCTCCGGATAGCGCTCCTGGATCTTCCCCAGCGGATCGCCCAGCGCGCCCTCACCGACGCCCGCGGGCACCGACCGGCTCTCCACCTTGCGCCCGCCCTTGAGCGTCGGCGCGATGGCTTCGAGCATCGCCTTCATAATGACCGGCACCCCGGCCATCACATGCACATTGCCAATCCGAAATCCCGGCGCCGCCGACACCGCGTTGACGATCAAATCCGCGCCCTCGGGGATACGTGCCATCCGCAGCCGCGCAGCGGTTACCTCCGTTCCGGTTTCCTTCCACCGCGCCTCGAGCATCGCCCGCGCCTCGTCGTTGACGGACAAGTCGACATCGAACGCATGCGCGACAGCATCTGCGGTAATATCGTCATGCGTCGGCCCGATCCCACCGGTCGTGAACACGTAGGTATACCGAGCCCGCAGCGCATTGATCGCCTCGGCGATCGTCTCGATCACATCCGGCACCACCCGCACCTCGGCGAGTTCGATCCCCAGATCGGTGCAGAATACCGCCGTTGTGTTGATGTTGACGTCCTTGGTGCGGCCCGAAAGAATTTCGTCGCCGATCACCAGAAGCGCTGCCGTGACTGTCTTTTCGCTCATCGGGTTGACCATTCCGGAGCGTTTTCAGAAAAAGTGGCTCCCACTCTTTCGATTCGAAAACGCGACAAACAGATTTAAGCTGCCCGATCTGGCGAAGCCAGAACGAAGCCGCTTTAAGAGGACGCCATGGATGCCCGGCCTGCCTCGAAAAATCAAGCGACACTCACCGGATATGCACTTTTCAAGCCCCCTCGTCCCCGGCACGCTTCTAAAGCGCTACAAGCGCTTCCTTGCCGATATTAAGCTCGAATCCGGCGAGATCGTAACAGCCCACTGCGCCAATCCCGGTGGCATGATCGGGCTCAATATGCCCGGCCTGCCCGTCTGGCTCTCGAAATCCGACGACCCCAAGCGCAAGCTCGCCTACTCTCTCGAACTCGTCGATCTTCCCACCGGCCCCGTCGGCATCAACACCGCACACCCCAACCGCATCGTCGCCGAAGCGCTCGGGAACAAGGCCGTCGCCCCGCTCGCGCATTACGAATCCGTCCGGCCAGAGGTTAAATACGCCGAAAAAAGCCGCGTCGATTTCCTTTTAACCGGAGACGGCCTCCCTGACTGCTACCTCGAGGTCAAGAACGTGCACTTGGTCCGCACGCCCGGGTTGGCCGAATTCCCCGACGCCGTGACCGCCCGCGGCGCCCGCCACCTCGCCGATCTGGCCAAAATGGTCGCTGAAGGCCACCGCGCGGTAATGCTCTACCTCGTTCAGCGCACCGATTGCACCGCATTCGATCTCGCCCACGATCTCGACCCCGCCTATTCCGCTGCCTTCGACGCAGCGCGCGCGGCCGGCGTCGAGGCCCTGTGCTACACAACTGTGATCACCCGACACACGATTACGCTCGCCGCACCTCTTCCCTTCGCCGGTCGGGAAAGCTAACGTTGAAGGCCTGTCAATACCTATGGATAGGGGTTTGATTTTGCATAAATCGTTCAATGCCAAGTGGTTTCCCGCAGCGAAGGAACACCCCTTCGCAAGGGGAACCGCGCCGGCAGTGGACAATTTATGCACCCCCCTCCGGGCGAGACATAGTCCGGCCCCTTGTCGTGAAAAATCCCGCTTGCGGACATCGGGCCACGGTGCGGCATTTTCCACGAAAGGTGCGCGGACCATGACCCGTCAAACCCCTATCCATAGGTATTGACAGGCCCAACGTACCCGGAGTTTCTCGATGACCACCTATGTCGATGCCACCGCAAAGAGAAAACGCATGCCCGGTGTCATCCCGCTGCACGGCGAGGAAGGCTTTGCCGGCATGCGCAAGGCGGGGGCGCTGACCGCCGAGGTTCTGGACCTTCTGGTCCCCATGGTCGAGCCCGGCGTGCCCACCTCGAAGCTTGACGCATTTGTTCTCGAATTCGCACGCGACAACGGTGCGATCCCGGCAACGCTCAACTATCGCGGCTACCGCTATTCGATTTGCACGTCGATCAACCACGTCGTCTGTCATGGCATGCCGTCGGATCGCAGCTTACGCGAAGGTGACATTGTCAACATCGACGTCACTCTCATCGTCGACGGCTGGCACGGCGATTCGAGCCGCATGTACCCGGTCGGCGCCATCTCGCGCAAAGCCGAACGCCTCATTAAAGTCACCTATGAATGCCTCGAGCGCGGCATCGCCGCCGCCAGGCCCGGCAACACCACCGGCGATATCGGCGCCGCCATCCAGCGCCATGCGGAGGCCGAACGCACCTCCGTCGTGCGCGATTTCGTCGGCCATGGGCTCGGGCGGCTCTTTCACGACGAGCCCAACATCCTGCATTTCGGCAATCCCGGCACCGGGGTCGAACTGAAGCCCGGCATGATCTTCACCATCGAGCCGATGATCAATCTGGGCCGTCCGCAAGTCAAAATCCTCAACGACGGCTGGACTGCCGTCACCCGCGACCGCACGCTCTCGGCCCAGTGCGAGCACTCCCTGGGCATCACCGAGACCGGCGCCGAAATTTTCACCGCCTCCCCACGCGGTCTCTTCAACCCTCTGGCTGCCCGCACCTCATGACCAAAAACGACGGCCTAGAAGAAAGCGCACCATCCCAGCCGCATTATCACGGCCACCGCGACCGCCTGCGCGAGCGCTTCGCGACGGTCGGCGGCGCGGGCCTGCAGGACTACGAACTGCTCGAACTCCTCCTGTTTCGCCTTCTGCCGCGCCGTGACACCAAACCCATCGCGAAGGCGATGCTGGACAAGTTCGGCTCGTTTTCCGAAGCCCTCGGCGCCCCGCCGCACCTGCTCGAAGAGATCGATGGCCTCGGCCCCACCGCCATCACGGATTTAAAGGTCATCCTCGCCGCGGCCCAGCGCATCGGACGCGATGCGATTAAGAACAAGCCGATCCTCTCCTCCTGGAGCGAGGTGATCGACTATTGCAAGGCCCAGATGGCGTACGAAGCCAAGGAGCAGTTCCGCATCCTGTTCCTCGACAAGAAAAACCGCCTGATCGCCGACGAGGTGCAACAGACGGGTACGGTCGACCACACCCCGGTCTACCCCCGCGAAGTCATCAAGCGCTCGCTCGAACTCTCCGCCACCGCGCTCGTCCTCGTGCACAACCACCCCTCGGGCGATCCGGCCCCCTCCTCGGCGGACATCCAGATGACCCGCCAGATCGCCGAAATCGCTCAACCGCTAGGCATCTCGCTGCACGACCACATCATTATCGGGCGGTCCGGCCACGCATCGTTGCGGGGGATGAAGCTGTTTTAGGGGTGGGGCGCTGCCTTGTGAGCGAGCGACAGGCTGGTTCCGACGCCGTCGCGGCCGTTCAGGCTCCTCACCATGAATGTCTGCGTCGAGCCCATAGTGTCGTTCGTCTATTCATCTACCGAACCCAAGCAGTAGCTATCTCTGATACCTATTCGGTGTTGGGTTGTGCGGTGGAAAAAATGGGACCCGGTGTCAATCTTTCAAACCACTTCGGCTTTGAAATTTCACTTGACCTGAAGTGGCTTGAAGTACGTATCTACGCTTCAGGAGGGCATATTGGCATGAAGATCTCAGAAATTGTCAAGAATACAGGTCTCAGCGAATCGACGATAAGATACTATGAAAAATCCCAATTATGCGATCCGATTGCCCGCGGCTTAGACGGGCAACGCCGGTTCAGTGCCAAAGATCTTAAGTGCTTTCAGGTTCTGGCTGTCCTTCGAGAGACCGGAATGCCGACGGAAGAAATGCGGACTTTCCTCGCACTCTGTTCTCCAAGTGTCATGTCAGAGGCGAAGCGGAAATCTTTGCTTGAGGCACATCGTACAAGGCTGCTCGCGAAGCGAAAGCATCTGGACGATTGTTTAAACATGTTGGACGAAAAACTTACAAAGTACAGCATTTAGCCGACCACCTGCAGAAAATTATTAAAGGAAAAGTGTTATGAATGATACGATTACCGGGAGATGCCTCTGCCGAAAAATTGAGTTTGAATTTTCTGGCGACGTGAATTGGGTTTTGAACTGCCATTGCGAAACTTGCCGCCGCTCCACCTCGTCCCCAATGACGACTTGGGTTTCGGTTCCAAATGAGAATTTCAAATTCGTGAAAGGTGTACCATGCAAGTATTCCTCTTCGAAGGGAGTCTTGCGCAAGTTTTGTTCTGATTGTGGTAGCCCTCTCAGCTATGAAAGCGAAAAAATGCCAGGGGAAATCCATCTTTACCTGGCAAGTTTGGACGATCCAAATATTCTCGAACCCACATGTCATGTTTTTGAGAGCGAAAAACTATCTTGGTTTGAGGTTCATGACACTCTGGCCCGTTATGCAACCACCCGAAAAGGTGGAGCGATCAAGCCTGATCACTTCGGGCCAAAAGAGGTTTAGTGCAATATGCTTCACTTAACCAATGCAACCAGAAGCCAATTGATCGAAAGGTCACTTTGTCCGCATAGCGGCCGTTCCCGTTGGGGGACGCTAATGGCAGCTTCCCACTCCATCCCCGCCGTTCCCAATCCACCGCCCGCCCCCTACACCCTCCCCACGCCCATCGCGGTCATGAACCCCAGCAAAACCAATATCCCCCCGACATGCACCACCGTATCCATCGGCAATGCCTTGCGCATCGCCGGACGCGGATCCGCGCCCGCCCGCAGCGCCGCCATCACCGGCTTGCCGCTATTCCGCCCATAGGCGCGCATGCCGAAAAACACCGCGAACGATGCGGTGACGGTCAGCCCGTAGGGCGTCCACAGGTCTTCAACCGACCGGAAGCGCCCGCTCAGATACGCCCGGGCGAGCCCTGTAAGGATGGTCGCAATCGCCGACCACATCACGACTGTACGGGCGCGCTTGCCCAACGCACCCCAATATTTGGCAATCGTCTCCGGCTCGAGCACCACCAGCGCCGGTAGCCAGATCAACGTCCCCGCTAGCGCCGAACCGGCCCAGATCACGGCCGAAACAACATGCAGATACTGAAAAAGCTCAAACACATCTCTCTCCTGTCCATTCGCCCGGTGCACATGGAAACAAAGGGCCAAGCCAAAAAATTCGGCTTCGTCCCATGGGCAGTCGCGCCTTTCAAATTCACGCGGTTTCTGCCTGCGTGCCCCCGTTATCTTCGTCCAAAGCACGGGCTGCCGCCTGCCACTTCGGATGAGCGGGACACGCGTCTTGCGCAGCCACGACTCGGACCGTACAATCTCAACCTAAGTTTAGGTCAAGGTTTGAATTGAGGGTTTGAGAACAATGCCAAAGGCACGTGCGGTATCTCCGGCGCCTCCCGCGCCGCTCACCGTCGGCGAACTCGCCGAGCGCGCCGGCGTCGCGGTATCCGCCCTGCACTTTTACGAACGCAAGGGATTGATCGCCAGCTTCCGCACCCCCGGCAACCAGCGGCGCTATCCACGGGCCATGCTCCGCCGGGTGAGTGTCATCAAGGCTGCCCAGGCGCTGGGCCTCTCGCTTGATCTGATCGGCGATGCGCTCTCGGTCCTCCCAGTGGATCGTGCGCCAACAAGCGCCGATTGGGAGCGCATGACCTCCCATTGGCGCGCTGAGCTCGACGACCGAATCGCGAGGCTGCTGCTCTTGCGCGAAATGCTGTCCGGCTGCATCGGCTGCGGCTGCCTTTCGACCGAAATCTGCCCCCTGCGCAACGCCGGCGACGCGCTTGCCGTCCGGGGGCCGGGCCCGCAATACCTCAATCCCGAAACGCTGAAAGGTCAGATCGATACGATCATGGCCGCAATAGACCGCGCCATCGCCGGTGAGCAATCAGCCGAATTGGCTGAGCGCCGGGAAGGTCTCGAGGAACCAGAATGAAATCCGGGTGAAGTTCCCGGTGAGGAATAGGAGCCCCACGACAACGAGGAACGCCCCCATCACCTTCTCGACCGTCCCCAGATGCTTGCGGAACCCTTCGAAGAACGACAGGAACGGCCCGATCGCGAGCGCCGCGAGCAGGAACGGCACGCCGAGCCCCGCCGAATAGACCCCAAGAAGCGCCGCGCCTTCCCAAGCCGTCTCCCGGCTTGCCGCCACGGTGAGGATCGCCGCGAGCACCGGCCCGATGCAGGGCGTCCACCCGATGGCGAAAGCCAGCCCGAGCAAAAATCCGCCTAGCGGTCCGCTCGCGATTTTCGGCCCTTCCATCCGGAACTGCCGGTAAAGCGCCGAAATCCGGAAGACGCCGAGGAAATGCAGCCCCATCACGATGATGACGATTCCCGCCAGCGGCATCAAAACCGGCAGCGCCCGCCGCAAAATCTGCCCGAACACCGTCGCCGTCGCCCCGAACGCGATGAAGACCAGCGAAAACCCTATAATAAAGGCAAGCGCGGTGACCACCGTCCGCCCGTAAAGCGCCCCGCCCACGGTCCCGTCGGTCTGCATCCGCTCGAACGTCGCCCCGCTCATATAGCTGAGATAAGGCGGCACCAGCGGCAGCACGCACGGGCTGAGAAAGCTCAGGATTCCGGCGCCGAAAATGACGGGCAGTTCAAAACCGAACATAGGATCTCCGAATGCGTTCGCTCCGTTTTACCCGGTTTGCCCCTCCGCGCAATGCGCGCAATCGGCGCATCGCAGGGATGTGACCGGCGGGGAATATCGACCAAGGAACGAGAGCCAAAGGCGATTTGGGGCTGGGATTCGCGCCGCCATCATAATAAGACACCCTCGAAACCGATCCGGGGCACCCAATGACGGACACATCCATCAAGATTGCACCCTCCATCCTCTCCGCCGACTTCGCGCGCCTCGGCGACGAGGTCCGCGCCGCCGACACCGGCGGCTGCGACTGGATCCATGTCGATGTGATGGACGGGCATTTCGTCCCCAACATCACCATCGGCCCGTTGATCGTCGAAGCCATCCGCCCGGTGACGCAAAAGCTCCTCGACGTCCACCTGATGATCGCCCCCGCCGATCCCTATATCGAAGCCTTCGCCAAAGCCGGCGCCGACCTGATCACGGTCCACGCCGAAGCCGGCCCGCACCTCGACCGCACGCTTCAGGCCATCAAGGCCCACGGCAAAAAGGCCGGCGTCGCACTCAACCCCGCGACCCCCGTCTCGGCCATCCAGCACGTCCTCGACCGCATCGACATCGTCCTCATCATGAGCGTCAACCCCGGCTTCGGCGGCCAAGCCTTCATCCCCGAAGCGATCACCAAAGCCGCGCAGGCCCGCGACCTGATCGGCAGCCGCGATATCGAGATCGAAGTCGATGGCGGCGTCGATCCCTCCAACGCTGGCGCCCTCGCCGCCGCCGGCGTCACCGCTTTCGTCGCCGGCTCGTCGGTCTATAAAGGCAACGATCCCGCCACCTACGCTCCCCGCATCGCCGCCATCCGCGAAGCCGCAATGAAGGCGCTGCGCTAGGGTGGGTTGAGAATTGGATCAGGGTGAGCCGAAAATGGGGGTTTTCGAGAACCGGAGCGGAGCGTACTTCATGTACGTGAGCACCGGAAGCGCAGAAAACTGCCATTTGCAGGCCGCCATGGTCTAATTCTCAACACACCCTAAGTCCATGAATCACACTCTTAACGAGGTCCGCTAACCCCATGATCCCGCGCTATTCCCGCAAAGAAATGGTCGACATCTGGTCGCCCGAAACCAAGTTCCGGATCTGGTTCGAGATCGAGGCCCACGCCGCCACCGCGCAGGCCAAGCTCGGCGTCATCCCCGCCGACGCCGCCGAAACGGTCTGGGCCAAAGGCAGGGACGCGACCTTCAATGTCGAGCGGATCGACGAGATCGAGCGTGAGGTGAAGCACGACGTCATCGCATTCCTCACGCACCTTTCCGAAATCGTCGGCCCCGAAGCCCGCTTCGTCCACCAGGGCATGACCTCGTCCGACGTGCTCGACACCACCCTTTCGGTCCAGCTCGCCCGCGCCTCGGACCTGCTCCTCGCGGACCTTGATGCGCTCCTCGCCGCGCTCAAAAAACGAGCCTTTGAGCACAAGGATACCATCACCATCGGCCGCAGCCACGGCATCCATGCCGAGCCGACCACCTTCGGTGTCAAGCTCGCACAGGCCTATGCCGAATTCGCCCGCTGCCGCGAGCGGCTGCTAGCTGCCCGCAAGGAGATCGCGACCTGCGCTATCTCCGGCGCCGTCGGCACTTTCGCCAATATCGATCCGTCCGTGGAAGAATACGTCGCCGAGCAGATGGGCCTAGAGATCGAGCCCGTCTCGACCCAGGTCATCCCGCGCGACCGGCACGCGATGTATTTCGCCACTCTCGGCGTCATCGCCTCGTCCGTCGAGCGGCTGGCCACCGAAATCCGCCACCTCCAGCGGACCGAAGTCCTCGAAGCCGAAGAGTTCTTCTCCAAGGGCCAGAAGGGCTCCTCGGCCATGCCACACAAGCGCAATCCGGTTTTGACCGAAAACCTCACCGGCCTCGCCCGCATCGTGCGGGGCATGGTGACCCCCGCACTCGAAAACGTCGCGCTCTGGCACGAGCGCGACATCTCACATTCCTCGGTCGAGCGCATGATCGGCCCGGACGCCACCGTCACCCTCGATTTCGCGCTGGCACGCCTGACCAACGTTATCGAAAATCTCGTCGTCTACCCCGAGAACATGAAAGCCAACATGGACAAGCTCGGCGGTCTCCACAATTCCCAGCGCTTCCTGCTCGCCCTTACCCAAGCGGGCATGAGCCGCGAGGAAAGCTACGCAGCCGTCCAGCGCAACGCCATGAAAGTCTGGCGCGGCGAAGGCAAGTTCCCGGATTTCCTCAAGGCCGATCCGGAAGTCTCGGCAAAACTCAGCGACGAACAGATCGAAGCGAGCTTTGACGATGCGTATCATTTGAAGCATGTGGATACGATTTTCAAACGGGTGTTTGGGACATAGCCCCCACCCCGCGCGTGGGTTCCGACGGGTAAACCGCCGTTCGATTGCCCGGAGCCCACGCCCATCCTAACCTTGCGTTTCCAGCAGTATAACAGACGGTGACGCTATGCCTCCGACACCCGACATACGCCCGGTCGGCGATCTCCCGAACGAAATCGGCAAAACCGCCGCCCGTGAACTCTCCCACAACGGCATCACCAGCCTGGAGCAGGTCGCTGCGCACTCGAAAAAGGAACTATTGGCAATCCATGGTGTGGGGCCCAAGGCAGTCGCCATTCTCGGCGATGCACTGGCGGCCAGCGGCCTCGACTACAAAGAGTCCTGAACCATCCGCCTCCCTTTATGAAGCGAATTGCCCTGCGATATCGGGATTGACCGTTGACAAAGCAGAAGGCTGACCTCTGCGCAAGAGGTACAACTCCATGGCGTCGCCGCAAAGCGCTTCGCAAGGAATTCCGTCGTTGTCACCGTCTCGCTGCGCATGCCCACACTGGCGGAAGTAAAAGTCCGCTTCCGCGCAACTTCTTATCTGCGTGCAGGCCGGTTTCCGGTCACAGCGCCATTCCTGGCCAACCGCGATTGCCGCCCAGCTTGTCGCGCAATACAAAAGCAGAAATCCCAACGCCCTTCGCATGAATTGATCGTACCATGAAAACCGCAGACGTCGACATCCTCATCGTCCCCGGCCTCGGCCATTCGGGCCCCGGCCACTGGCAGCGCCGCTGGGTGGAAAAAATCCGCACGGCGCGTTTCGTCGAGCAGGACGAATGGGACACCCCAACGCTCGAAGGCTGGGTGGATACGCTCCATAAAGACATCATGATGGCCACGCGCCCGGTAGTGCTTGTCGGCCATTCCCTCGGCGTCCCCGCCATCGTCGCGGCCAGCCAGCGCCTCGCCGACACCAAAGTGAAGGCCGCCTTCCTCGTCGCCCCGCCCGACGTCGATGAGCACCCCAACGTCCCCAAGGCGGCCGCCCCGTTCAAAAACCTCCCCCGCGATCCACTCCGCTTCCCCTCAATGCTCGTTGCCTCGAGCAATGATCCGTACTGCACCGTCGAACGCGCGGCAGAATTCGCAAGCTGCTGGGGCTCGGACTTTCACGTGGCAGGCGACATCGGACATATCAACACCGACTCCGGCCACGGCCCCTGGCCCGAGGGCCTGTTGATGTTCACGCGGCTGATGAGCCGGATATAGGGGGGTTTCTCTGTCTGACTGAATCACCAGCCCCCCTCCCGTCATCACCCGGTTTATCCGGATGATCCAGCAGCGCGCCGTCCGGCGCGCGGGAGACTCTATCGACGCCGCGATTAGCGCAACCGCTGCTCTGACCACCCGGATAAACCGGGTGATGACGGAATGGAGAAATACCGACCCCGCACACGCGTACTCCAACCCACAAAAAAGCCCCCGCACCGGCCGATGCGAGGGCAATACACTTAATCTTCGCCCCGACTACGCCTCGGAAAGAATTTCCTTTTTCGCCTGCATGTCGAATTCGGCCACCTTGGTGCGAATCTCGGCGTCGGAAATATCGACCCCTTTAGCCTCGAAGTCGGCCAGAACCTTGCGCACCACGTCCTCGGGACCGGCCTCGGTCATATCCACGGCGATGATCTCGGCGACATAGTTCGCGCGCGCATCGGCGTCCTCGATGCCCATATGTGTGCACGCCCAATATGCGAGATGCTTGTTGCGGCGTGCCTCGGCCTTGAACCGCAGATTGGCGTCATGGGCGAACTTGGCTTCCTCGCCTCTTTCGCGTTCTTCAAAGGTGGACATGACAATTGCTCCCGATGTCGAACCGCCTATGTGCGGTCGTTGGACTATGAGTGTGCAATATGCGGTTCTCTCGCGCAAATCAACGCCGGTAATGCCGCACCGATTAACCGTGCTGACCGAATGGTCGCGTTTTTGCGCAATAGCGGGTGGAATCGCGTTATGAATGCCGCCGAAAACATCGTCCCCGTTATCATGGGGCTTGCTTTTTGGGGGCAAAAAGGCGCATGAGTGCGCGCAATTCCGAAAATCGCCCCGATCCATAACCGGATCATCAACGGACAGGTGAAATGAACCGTCGTCGCAAGATTTATGAAGGCAAGGCCAAGGTCCTTTATGAGGGCCCCGAACCCGGAACCCTGATTCAGCATTTCAAGGACGATGCCACCGCCGGTAACGGCGCCAAGCACGAAATCATCGACGGCAAGGGCGTCCTCAACAACCGGATTTCCGAGTTCATTTTCACCAAGCTCAACCAGCTCGGCATCCCCACCCACTTCGTCCGCCGCGTTAACATGCGCGAGCAGTTGATCCGTGAAGTCGAGATCATCCCGCTCGAGATCATCGTCCGTAACGTCGCGGCGGGTTCGCTGTGCAAGCGCCTCGGGCTCGAGCCCGGTACCCAGCTCCCCCGCTCGATCATCGAATTCTGCTATAAGGACGACGCGCTCAACGATCCCATGGTTTCCGAAGAGCATATCACCGCCTTCGGCTGGGCCACCCCGCAGGAGCTCGACGACATCATGGCGCTTGCCGTGCGCGTCAACGATTTCCTCACCGGCCTGTTCATGGGCGTCGGTATCCAGCTCGTCGACTTCAAGATCGAGTGCGGCCGCCTTTATGAGGGCGATCTGATGCGCATCGTGCTCGCTGACGAGATTTCGCCCGACAATTGCCGGCTTTGGGACGTCAAAACCCGGAACAAGCTCGACAAGGATCGCTTCCGCGAGGATCTCGGCGGGCTCGTCGACGCCTACCGCGAGGTCGCCCAGCGCCTGGGTATTCTCGTCGAGGCCGATAACGCGCTCACGACCGGCCCCCGGCTGGTCCAATAACAAACCGCAATCAAGGGAAGAAACCGGAACCATGAAAGCCCGTGTCATCGTCACCTTGAAGAACGGCGTGCTCGACCCTCAGGGTCAGGCCATTGAAGGCTCGCTCGTAGGGCAGGGCTTCGAGGGCGTCCAGTCCGTCCGCCAGGGTAAGGTCTTCGACCTCGAACTCGACGCCGCGGACGCGGTTTCCGCCGAGACGGAAATCCGCCGCATGTGCGAAAAGCTGCTCGCCAACACTGTCATCGAAAATTTCGACATAGAGATTATCGGTTAACCTCTAAAACTTAAACTAAATGCCCGCGCCAACTCTGTTCGGCGCGGCCAAGGAGTTGTGACTAAATGCTGAAAACCGCCACCCTGTCCCTTCTGTTCTTCGCAGCCTTGGGGATCATGGTCGCCGCTTATGGGACCGTGCCGGCCTGACGGGCACGAGTGGAATTTTAGGGGCACTTAATACCCCACGTAAAAGCCGGAAGTGACGCTTCCGGCTTTTTGCTTTTCCCTGGCCGGTTAACGGTTCCTGTTCACCATAACCGCGTACAAACCGCCCAATTGTGTCATGCAATGTTAAAACCGCGCGCACGCTTTGCCGCAAATTGAACGCGTAAGGGACGCGAAAATGACAGCCGCACAAAAGCCCCGCCTCAATTGGGTAGACCTCGCCAAGGGCCTCTCGATCATCCTCGTGGTGATGATGCACTCGACCTATGGCGTGGGCAACGACACCGGCCAGACCGGTTTCATGCACTACATCCTCGCCTTCGCGACGCCTTTCCGCATGCCCGAATTCTTCCTGATTTCCGGGCTTTTCCTGGGCGCGGTCATTGCCCGTCCCTGGCGCCATTTCGCCGACCGGCGCATCGTGCATTACCTCTATTTCTACGCGCTCTGGGCCGTAATCATTATCCTTTTCAAGCACTTGCTGGTCGACCGTGACCCGGCAGGCACCCTCGCCACCCTGGGCACCGCGGTTTATGACCCCTACTCCGTCCTCTGGTTCATCTACGCGCTGGCGGTCTTCGGCCTGATCGCCAAGGTCTTATGGCAACTGAAGATTCCCCACTGGGCCACTGTGATCGCCGCAGCCGCGCTCTCGATCGCCCCGGTCGAAACCCCGCTGGCAATCCTCAACTACACCGCGCACTACTTCGTCTACTTCTACCTCGGCTATGCCGGCGCCCCCTGGATCATGCGACTGGCGGAAGAGATCGGCAAACGCCCCGTTCTGGCCCTCGGAAGCCTGGCCCTCTGGGCTGTCGCCAACGCCGCCCTCGTCTTCGCACCCGGCCATGTGGTCGCCCCGGGCTTTGTGACGCTCGGCGTCGCCGGCATCCCGGGCGCCACCTTCGTCCTCGCAGTCGCCGGCGCACTCGCAGTCTGCACCACCGCCGTGCTGCTCGCCAAAGCGCCGGGCTTCGCCTGGTTGCGCTGGATCGGCGCAAATTCAATCGTCATTTACCTGAGCTTCGTCATCCCCATGGGCGTTTTCCGGACGCTCCTGCTCAAGGTGATGCCGAACATTGACACCGGCATTGCAAGCTTGGCCGTCCTGATCGTCGCCGTTACAAGCCCCCTCGTCCTCTACTGGATCATCGGCAAGACCGGCTTCGGAAAATTCCTCTTCGAGCGTCCCGCCTGGGCGCACATTCCGGGCGCACCCGGCAGCCGCTGGGGCCTGCGCCCCGCGCAGACTCCGGCTCAATAACACCGATTTGTCGGCAATAAAGGGGGTTGTTGGTGCGAAAGCCCAACAACCCCCTTGCCTTTTGCGCGCAAAATCCCGAAAAGGCCCGCATCCGCCATCATCCTGTACATGAAGGGCCCGCGCGATGAAGTCCGCCGTCGTCGTCTTTCCCGGCTTGAACCGCGACCGCGACATGATCGCGGCGCTCGAAAAAATCGGCGGCACCCCGCCCGCCGTGGTCTGGCACAAAGATGCCGAACTCCCCGACGTCGACCTGATTGTCATCCCCGGCGGCTTTTCCTATGGCGACTATCTCCGCGCCGGCGCCATCGCGGCCCGTTCGCCCATAATGAACGTCATCCGCGAGCGCGTCGAAAAGGGCGTCCACGTCCTCGGCGTCTGCAACGGCTTCCAGATTCTCACTGAGGCAGGCCTTCTCCCCGGCGTCCTCATGCGCAACGCGTCGCTCAAATTCGTGTGCAAGGAAGTCAAGCTCCAGGTTGCCAACGCCAACACGCCCTTCTCGCGCGAATACGCAGCCGGCCAAGTCTTCCGCTGTCCCATCGCGCACCACGACGGCAACTATTTCGCCGACGCCCAAACGCTCCAAACGCTTGAGGATAACGGCCAGGTCGTCTTCCGCTACGCCGAAGACACCAATCCCAACGGCTCGCTCAACGACATCGCCGGCATCGTCAACGCCCGCGGCAACGTCCTGGGCATGATGCCTCATCCGGAAAACCTCATCGAGCCCGCCCATGGCGGCGAAGACGGCCGCGGCATCTTCGCCGGGCTTTTGGATTGAACGCAGCCGCATGGTGAACTATATTCGCTAGAGCTAGCCGAGAGGTCCGCCCATGCGGGCCGTGAGTTCATATGAGCTCCTTGGCTAGCCTTATTTTTGGAAACCAATGTACCTTCTCTACGTGGATGACTCAGGTGATATCGACGACCCCAACCTGACGCATTTCGTCCTTGGGGGCTTCGCCATCTTCGAGCGACAAACATATTGGCTCTCCAAAGAACTGGACGCCATTGCCGAAAGGTTCGATGCAGCTGACCCTCACAGCATTGAATTGCATGGCAATCCGATGGTTCAGGGTAATCGGGGCTGGAAGAGATTTCCGCGAGCGGACAGAAACCTTGCGATTTCCGATGCGATCTCTGCGTTCAAACGCACGCACCCGAAAAACAAGATTTTCTCAGTCGTGATGGAAAAAGGCTCGGTCGAAGGCGACGACCCGGTCGAATTCGCGTTCGAGCAATTGTGCAACCGTTTCGACCGATACCTTACGCGCCTGCACCGGGAAGGTGATACGCAGCGCGGCTTGCTCATCATGGACAAAACCGGCTATGAGCGGCGTTTCCAGGGATTAGCGCGCGATTTTTCCTCGACAGGACACCGTTGGGGTACGCTAAGAAATGTCGCTGAGGTTCCAATGTTCGTAGATTCCCGCGCATCCCGGCTTATCCAACTCGCAGACCTCATGTCCTATTCGATCTTTCGTCACTTCGAAAAATCCGATAGCGAAAACTATAACCTTCTATCCTCCAGATTCGATGCGGAAGGCACGCAGGTTCACGGCCTCGTGCATTGGCGCCGTCGTTAAACCTTGGCTCGCTCCATGACCATCCCCAACGAACCCCAGATCACGCCCCAACTCGTCGCCGATCACGGCCTTAAGCCCGACGAATACCAAAAGATCCTCGACCTGATCGGCCGAGAGCCGAGCTTCACCGAATTGGGCATCTTCTCGGCCATGTGGAACGAGCACTGCTCGTATAAAAGCTCGAAAAAGTGGCTCAAGACCCTGCCCACCAAGGGCCCGCGCGTGCTCCAGGGGCCGGGCGAGAACGCCGGTGTGGTCGATATCGGCGACGGCCAGGCGGTCGTCTTCAAGATGGAGAGCCACAACCACCCCAGCTATATCGAGCCCTATCAGGGCGCCGCAACTGGCGTCGGGGGCATATTGCGCGATGTCTTCACCATGGGTGCGCGCCCCATCGCCGCGATGAACGCGCTCCGCTTCGGTGAACCCGATCACGAAAAGACCAAACACCTCGTCTCCGGCGTCGTCGCCGGTGTCGGCGGCTATGGCAATTCCTTCGGCGTGCCGACGGTCGGCGGCGAGGTTCAGTTCGACGCGCGCTACAACGGCAACATCCTCGTTAACGCCTTCGCGGCAGGGCTCGCGGACGCCGACAAGATTTTCCTCTCGGAAGCCAAGGGCGTTGGCCTGCCCGTCGTCTATCTCGGCGCCAAGACCGGCCGCGACGGCGTCGGCGGCGCGACAATGGCCTCTGCCGAATTCGGCGACGACATCGAGGAAAAGCGCCCCACCGTCCAGGTCGGCGATCCGTTCACCGAAAAGCGGCTCTTGGAAGCGTGCCTCGAGTTGATGGCCACTGGCGCGGTGATCGCCATCCAGGACATGGGCGCGGCGGGCCTCACCTGCTCGGCGGTTGAAATGGGCGCCAAGGGCGACCTCGGCGTGGAGCTCGACCTCGACGCGGTGCCCGTCCGCGAAGAGAACATGACCGCCTACGAGATGATGCTCTCGGAATCCCAAGAGCGCATGCTCATGGTCCTCCACCCCGAAAAGGAAGCCGAAGCCCGCGCCGTCTTCGAAAAGTGGGAACTCGACTTCGCCACCGTCGGCAAGACCACCGATGACCTCCGCTTCCGCGTGCTCTGGCAGGGCACGGAAGTCGCCAACCTTCCCATCAAGGAATTGGGCGACGAGGCCCCCGAATACGACCGCCCCTGGGTCGCTCCCACTCTGCCTGCGCCCATCGCACCGGACGCCGTCCCGCAGATGGACGTCGCGGACGCTGTCCTCGGCCTTCTGAACTCCGCCAACCACTCTTCGCGCCGCTGGGTCTATGAGCAATACGATACGCTCATCGGCGGCAATTCGCTGCAGACGCCGGGCGGTGATGCCGGTGTTGTGCGCGTAGACGGGCACCCGGAAAAAGCCCTCGCCTTCTCCTCGGACGTCAACCCGCGCTATTGCGAAGCCGACCCTTATGAAGGCGGTAAGCAGGCGGTGGCCGAATGCTGGCGCAACCTCATCGCCACCGGCGCCGAGCCGCTCGCGGCCACCGACAACCTTAATTTCGGCAATCCCGAGCGCCCCGAAATCATGGGCCAGATCGTTCATGCCATCAAAGGCATCGGCGAAGCCTGTACCGTGCTCGAATTCCCCATCGTTTCGGGCAATGTCTCGCTTTACAACGAAACCAATGGCCGCGGCATCCTTCCAACGCCCACCATCGCCGGGGTGGGGTTGATCCCCGACAGCTCCAAGATGGCCCGCAAGGGTTTCGCCGAAGAAGGCGACGTCATCCTCCTCGTCGGCGCCCCCGAAGGCTGGGGTTCCCATTTGGGCCAGTCCGCCTATCTGCGCGACCTGCACGGCCGCCGCGAAGGCACCGCACCGCATGTCGATCTCGATGCCGAAAAAGCCGCCGGCCAATTCGTCCTCTCGCTGATCCACGATGGGCTGGCCACCGCCGTCCACGACCTCTCGGACGGCGGCCTCGGCCTCGGCCTCGCCGAGATGGCGATTGCCGGAAATATCGGCGCGACGATCGACGCACCCGCGGGCAATCCCGTCGCCGCGTTCTTCGGCGAAGACCAGAACCGCTACCTCGTCACGGTCAAGCCCGAAGATGCCGAAAAGGTGATCGCCCCGGCTCCCGTCTCGGCCATCCGGATCGGCACGACGGGCGGGGATTCCTTGAAGCTCGGCGCCGCACGCGCCATATCGGTGGCAGACCTTGTGGCCGCCTACGAGGGCTGGTTCCCCGCCTTTATGGGCGCTACAATTAACTAGAGGCGGTGCAAAGGGATTGTGCGGAATGCACCCTCCCCTCCATCCGTCATCCGCGGGCTTGGCCCGCGGACCTTGCGGGGCCTCCACGAATCTGGTGGGGAAAATAGGCGGCGAGGTCGCCGGGTCAAGCCCGGCGATGACGATTGAGAGGAGCGTGCGCAACCACCTACAGTCTGCCGAGCGCAGCGATGTGTTTGATCAAGTTTAGGAGCCTTACATGCCAATGGATGCAGCCGAAATCGAGGGCCTCATCAAAAAGGCGCTGCCCGATGCCAAGGTTGACATCCGCGATCTGGCCGGCGACGGCGATCACTACGCCGCAACGGTCGTATCCGAAGCCTTCCGTGGCAAATCCCGGGTGCAGCAGCACCAGCTCGTCTATGCAGCCTTGAAGGGCGACATGGGCGGCAAGCTGCACGCCCTGGCGCTCCAAACGAGCGCGCCGGACTAAAGCCCTAAGAGGAGGACCGCCAATGACCCTAAGGGACTCCCTCGACCTCATCAAAGCCGTCAACCCCGAAGGCGGTCAGGCGGTTCTCGAACACGAAATCCTCGCCGAGCGCGCCTCCTCGCTCAACGCCGCCGAAGCGCGTGTCGAAAAGACCATGGCCGCGCTTCACGCCGAGGACGGCGACCGCCCCACGCTCCTTGCGGACGCCCGCGAAGCGGTGTGGGCCTATTTCGTCCAGCGCGAACTCGTCGGGTTCAAGCGTCATCAGGACGTCATCGCGGCGTTCAACATCACCCGCGAAGTGCTCAACGGGTTGGGCGTGGTGCGGCGGTAATGGCGCGGGCGGTCTTTTTCGACGTCGACGGCGTGCTCGTTCATGGCTATCACGCCAAGCCGGAGCTGCAGCAACGCTGGGATGAAAACCTCCTAGAAGACCTCGGCATTCGCCCTGAGGATTTCAAAACCGAGTTCATTTACGGCACCTTTATCAACGAAGTGCTCCCCGGAAAGCTGTCCCTTGTTGCAGCGCTGGACGACGTTCTGCCGCGCCTTGGCTATAAGGGCTCGTCGCTGACGCTGGTAGACTATTGGCTGCGGCACGACAGCAATATCGACGTGGCCATGTTCGAAACGGTCAAGAAACTCGCGCGCCAACCGGGCGTGGACCTCTACATGGCCACCAACCAGGATCACTTGCGCGCCTTCTACATCTGGCAGGAACTCGGCTACGGGGATCTCTTCAAGGACATGTTCTACGCGTCCCGCATGGGCGTTTCGAAACCGGACGCAGCATTCTTCGACCGCGTAATGGAGCGTATCGGCCCGCAAGACACGCCACCGCTGTTTTTCGACGATAGTCCCAAGGTCATAGAAGCCGCCAATGCGTATGGCTGGGAAGCGGTTCTCTACGAAACCCATAAAGACTGCATTGGCCATCCGTTCATCACCGAGCGTTTGAGTTAGCCTCCCCTCGACATCGGGGTCCCAATCCCCTATCTATCGGGAAACACCGATGAACCCCGTCTCCTCTCCGGGTGAGAAAGGTTAGAATTTCATGAGTGATATCAACAACTTCATCGACGAGAAGGTCAAGTCCAACGACGTCTTCCTGTTCATGAAGGGCACCCCAGATTTCCCCCAATGCGGGTTCTCCGGCCAGGTGGTGCAGATTCTCAACTATCTCGGCGTCGAATACGATTCGGCCAACGTGCTCGAAAGCGACGAGCTGCGCCAGGGCATCAAGGACTATTCGAACTGGCCGACCATTCCCCAGCTCTACGTAAAGGGCGAGTTCGTCGGCGGGTGTGACATCATCCGCGAAATGTTCCAGGCTGGTGAATTGCAGACGCACTTCCAGAACGCCGGCGTCCCGGTCAAGCAGACCGCCTGATCAGGCCGACAGATGAATGCGAAGAAGGCGGAGTTTCGGCTGCGCCTTTTTTATTGCCGTTGCGCCGTTTTCCCCACTAGGCTCTGCTCAAGTTTGGGGAACCGGTCGTGATGAAAATGTTTCTTCTTTCTGCCCTCGGCGGCGTCGCTGGTATCGCGGTTGTCGTCTATCTCGCCTTCCAGCTCAGTCCCTGGCCTTCGGCCCTGATCATCCGGCAGATGTTCACGATGGGCGACAAGATGGCGATGGGAAAGCTCGAAAAGCATCTCCCGTCCAACATCACCGAGCGCCTTAACCTCGCTTATGGCGACGGCCCTAACGAGATTTTCGATCTCTTTTATCCTCAAGGCACGGACGGCCCGCTGCCCACCATAGTCTGGACGCATGGTGGCGGTTGGGTAGCAGGCAGCAAGGAGGGCGTTGACAACTATGTCCGCATCCTCGCCAGCCACGGCTACACGGCGGTGAGCCTCGACTACACCATCGCGCCCGAAGCAACCTATCCTACGCCCGTCAAACAGGTCACCGCCGCCCTCGCGCACCTCATCGCCAACGCCGAAGACTACAACATCGACCCCAACCGCATCGTCCTCGCCGGCGATTCGGCAGGTGCCCAGATCACGGCACAGATCGCCAATCTCGCCACTGCGCCGGACTATGCCGAAGAAATTGGTATCGCCCCGGCCATTGACGCGAACCAGATCGCCGGCCTCCTGCTCTTCTGCGGCGCCTACGACCTCGACATGGCCGACCAGAAAGGCGCCTTCGCCTGGTTCGTCCACTCGGTCCTCTGGGCTTATTCGGGGAAGAAGGATTTCATGAGCGACGGCGTCGTCCGCGAAGCTTCGGTCATCGACTACGTCACGCCGGCCTTCCCGCCCACCTTTATCACCGCCGGCAATGGCGATCCGCTCGAACCCCAATCCGTAGCCTTCGCCCGGAAGCTCGAATCGGTCGGTATCGAGGTCGATTCGCTGTTCTACCCAAAGAACCATTCACCTTCGTTGCCTCACGAGTACCAGTTCAACCTCGACATCCCGGACGGCGAGGCCGCGCTAAGCCGTATTCTGGCGTTTCTGGGCGCCGTCTTTGCGGAAACACCGGAGCAATCCACCCACGCTTCGGGCTCACATCAGCCAAGCTGATAGCTGCCATTCGTCATTTTCGTTTGGTGCCCCGCCCCAAGCCCTTTATCGTCACCC
Organism: Pelagibacterium halotolerans; assembly: GCF_044811015.1. Taxonomy (GTDB): domain Bacteria; phylum Pseudomonadota; class Alphaproteobacteria; order Rhizobiales; family Devosiaceae; genus Pelagibacterium; species Pelagibacterium halotolerans_A. Next base: position 62,153 of record NZ_CP085243.1, on the reverse strand, counting down.
GACGATAAAAATGAGACCTGCCCCGATGACCACCCTGTCTGTCACCCGGCCTCCACTGCGCATTCCCCTGCCGATCCTCATCGTGGCCGGTTGTGTCATCGCGATGATCACCTTTGGCGTGCGCTCCTCGTCCGGCCTGTTCCAGGCCCCCATGACCGCCGATCTGGGCTGGTCGAGCACCGGTTTTTCCATGGCGTTTGCTGTCCAGAACCTCATCTGGGGTATAGCACAGCCTTTCGCCGGCGGCTTTGCCGACCGGTATGGCACCGGGCGCACGCTGGCGATCGGTGGACTGATCTACGCCGCAGGCGCGGTTATGGCCGCCTATAGCCCAGGCGTCGAAATGTTCACCCTCTCCGCCGGCGTCATCATGGGTGTCGGCATTGCGGCGACCTCGTTCGGCATCGTCATGGCCGCCTTCGGCCGCGCCGTGCCGCCGGAAAAGCGTTCAACAGTCTTCGGTGTCGCCACGGCCGCATCCTCTATGGGCCAATTCGTCTTCGCACCGCTCGGCCAGGCCTTCATCAGTCAGTTCGGCTGGCAGATGGCGCTCGTCTATCTCGGTGCGATCCTGCTCCTCGTCGTGCCCCTTTCGATCACCCTGCGCGGCCGCACCGAAAGCGCACCGGGCAGCGCCGATTTGCCCTTCATGCAGGCCCTCGCCAAAGCGCTCGGCCACGGCTCCTATCGTCTCCTGGTCATCGGCTTCTTCGTCTGCGGCTTCCACCTGGCCTTTATCACCGTCCACTTCCCGACCTTCCTCCTCCAATGCGGGCTTTCCCCGGCGGTCGGCTCCTGGGCGCTGGCGCTGATCGGGCTCTTCAACGTCGCAGGCTCGCTCCTGGCCGGTTGGCTGGGCGACCGTATGCCCAAGCACTACCTCTTGTCGGCCATCTATTTCCTCCGCGCTGTCGGCACCATGGCCTTCCTGTTCCTACCGATCACCGAAGCCTCAACCTATATCTACGCGGCTACGCTCGGCATTCTCTGGCTCGCCACCGTCCCGCCCACCGCCGGGCTTGTGAGCCTGTTCTTCGGTCCGCGCTATATGGGCATGCTGTACGGCGTCGCCTTCCTCTCGCACCAGATCGGTTCGTTCCTCGGTGTCTGGCTCGGCGGCGTGGTGTTCGATACCACCGGCAATTATGACCTCGTCTGGTATCTCGGCATCATGATCGGTCTAGGCTCCGCGCTCGTGCACCTGCCGATCAAGGAAAAACCGGCCCCGCTTTTCCTTGCGCCTGCACCGGTGGCAGCCGAATAGATTCTATGCTCTGAGCACGGTTTTTGGGTTGCCATCGACCGAATGCGGGTTCAAAGTTTACGCTCAATGGCCGGGATACCAACCCGGCCAAAACCGTTTGAGACATCCAATGACCACTTCAGCCGTAGCCAAGCGGGAGGTTTCCCGCCCCGAATTCATTGCGCTGATCGCATCGCTGATGGCGCTCAACGCGCTCGCCATCGACGTCATGCTGCCCGCCCTGCCCAACATGGCCGAGGCGCTCAACGTCGCCAGTGAAAACGAGGCACAGCTCGTCCTTGGGACCTACATGCTCGGCTTCGGGGCCGCTCAACTCCTCTTCGGTCCGCTCTCGGACCGCTTCGGACGCCGCCCGCCGCTTCTGGTCGGCATGCTGATCTACATCGCTGCCGCCGCCCTTGCGGTAGTAGCACCCAATTTCGCTACGTTGCTCGCACTGCGCTTTGTGCAGGGCCTGGGCGCTGCGAGCACGCGGGTGATCGCGGTCTCCACTGTGCGCGACAGGTTCGGCGGACGCGCGATGGCGGAGGTCATGTCGCTTGTCTTCATGGTCTTCATGATCGTGCCAGTCGTCGCACCTTCGGTCGGCCAGCTACTTCTAACCGCCGGTCACTGGCAATGGATATTCCTCTTCATGGCCGGCCTCGCCGTAATCGTCTTCGTCTGGGTCTTCGTGCGCCTGCCAGAAACCCTCATGCCCGAGAACCGCCGCGAACTACGCCTTGGAATCGTCGTCGAGGGTTTCCGTATCGTCTTTTCCAACATCCCGGCTATGAGCTACGGTCTCGCGGGGGCCTTCATCTTCGGCGCGCTCTTCGGCTTCATTTCGACCTCTCAGCAGATCTATGTCGGAATCTACGAAACCGGCGCAATGTTCCCGATCTACTTCGCCGCCGGGGCGGGCATAATGTCGGTTTCGTCCTACACCAATTCGATCATGGTGCGTAAAATCGGCATGCGCCGGCTGGCGCATGGCGCTCTGCTCTGCTTCATCACCTTCAGCCTGTTGTGGCTTGTCCTGGCGATAACGATCGACGTGCCGCTATGGCTGTTTTTCACCCTCGTCTCCGCCGCGATGTTCATGTTCGGCTGGACGGCGCCCAACATGAACGCGCTCGCCATGGAGCCGTTGGGGAATGTCGCGGGCACGGCCTCGTCGGTTTTCGGCTTCATCCAGACCGCCGGCGGCGCCCTTTTAGGCACCTATATCGGCCAGAACTTCGACGGCACGCTTGTGCCCGTCGCAACTGGCTATTTCGTCCTCGGCCTCTCGACCCTTGTCCTCGTGCTCATTGCGGAAAAGGGCCGGCTCTTCGGAGTGGGCGAGGCTTACAAGACCACCACATAGACGTTTGAAGCGGCTAGTCCTGCTTCAAACGCGCCTTTACCTTACGCAGGGCGGCCGTCAGAGCCGCCGCATCTGCGGGCGTCAATGCGTCTGAAAACACCGAATCGATGGCTGCCCGATAGTGCGGCCACATTTTGGCGCGTGTGGCTTTGCCCGCCGGCGTGATAACCGCAAGCGCCGCTCTGCGGTCGACCGGATCCGCCCGGCGCTCGATGAGCCCCTCACCCGCCATCCGGTCGAGCAACCGTGTCATGTTATAGCGCTCGACGACCAAGCGCTCCGCAAGATCGCCGATCCGCATTTCGCCCCCCACCCGCTCAAGCTCGAGCAACAGGTCGTACCAGGCTAATGGCGGCTGCCCCGCAGCCTTGAGCTGCCCCTCAATTGCCCGCAGCGCCATCGCATGGGTATTCAACCACTGGCTCCAGGCCAGATGCTGGCGTTCATTGTCCGTCATGGTTCACCTCTCGCAATCACATTTAATTGCACTTGCAATCAATGTCCATCGCTATATATATGCATATGCAATTATCGTAATTGCAACGAAAGGAGACCATAATGACCAAAGAAGTGTCGCGTTCGGACCTCGCTCAGGCCATGCTGAGCAAGGAACCGCCAATCGTGTTCGAAGCGCTGGACAAGAAATATTTCGATCACGGGCACCTGCCAGGCGCCATCATGATGCCGCCGGCGGAAGTCGCAGCAACGGCGCAATCGCACGTGGCCCGCAAGGATGCCCCGGTCGTGATCTATTGCGCGTCCGATACTTGCGCGAACTCGCACGAAGCTGCCGGTGAGCTTGCCGGTCTGGGCTATTCCAACATCGCCGTCTACACCGGCGGCAAAAAGGACTGGTCCGAAGCAGGCTTGAAGCTCGAACGCTGAGGCAGCGCTTAAACCGTGAAAACCGCCTGGCGCAGAACATTCCAGCTCTCTGCGTCGGGCGTCACAATCAGCCCGCCCGCCGTATCCGACGGCGCGTAGGGCGAACCATCGAATTTCGCCAGATACCCGCCGGCCTCCTGCACAATCAGTGCACCCGCCAGATGATCCCAGGGCATGAGTTTGTTGAACATCAGAAAGTGACAGTGCCCGGTCGCAAAGGTCCGATAGTCATGCGCCGCGCAACGGTAGTTGGCGACGATACGCGGCTTGGCGAGGTTCGCGAAGAACCGCTTACGGGCATCCATCGGTGTAAGCCCCAGCGATGCATGCCCCACCATATCGCCAAGCGCCACCGGCGCGCTCACGGAAATCGGGATCGCCTCGCCCGTGGGACGAACCAAATGCGCCCCTGCACCCTTTTCGGCGATAAGCCAGTCGTCCCCCATCGGATCGTAGATGATCCCGGCAACGGTTTCGCCTTTCGAAACCACCGACGCCATCACGCCGAACAGAGGTAACCCCGCAGCATAGTTCGCCGTCCCGTCGATAGGATCGACGACAATGGCCAGATCGGCCTTGCCGACCTCTAAAAGCAGGGACGGGTCCGCAGCCACCGACTCTTCGCCGACAAATGCCGCCCCCGGCGCAAGCACGCCCACCGCCTTGCCGATGAACCGCTCCGCTGCCGCGTCGGCCACCGTCACGAGATCGACCGCATCGGTTTTTTCGGTCACCTCGCCAGCATCGAGCTTGCGAAAGCGGGGCAGGATCTCGGCCTTCGCCGCATCGCGCAGGATATTGGCGAGCGCCGCAACGTCGATACTCATTGCGCAACCTCCGCGGCCAGTCCGGCAAAATCAAACAGCCGCGTATCGAGCATGTGACTGGGGTTTATGTTGCCGAGCGCCCGGATCATAACGTCCTTACGCCCCGGCATCTTGCGCTCGAAATCGTCGAGCATCGCCTTCATCGCATTGCGCTGAAGCCCGTCCTGGCTGCCGCACAGGTCGCAAGGGATGATCGGAAACGCCAACGCTTCGGCGAACCGCGCCAGGTCGGCCTCGGCACAGAACGCCAATGGCCGGAGGACTTCAAGGTCGCCCTCGTCGTTCAAGAGTTTGGGCGGCATTGCCGCAAGCTTGCCGCCGTGAAAGAGGTTCATGAAAAAGGTCTCAAGAATGTCCTCGCGGTGATGCCCGAGAACCAGCGCCGAGCACCCCTCCTCCCGCGCAATCCGGTAAAGATGCCCCCGCCGCAACCGCGAACATAGCGAGCAATACGTGCTTCCCTCGGACAGCTTGTCGGTGACGATCGAATAGGTGTCCTGATATTCGATCCGGTGCGGAATGCCGTGCCGGTCAAGGAACTCGGGCAGAATATGCTTGGGGAACCCCGGCTGCCCCTGATCGAGATTGCACGCCAGAATCTCGACGGGCAGGAGCCCGCGCCATTTGAGGTCCATCAGGATCGCCAGCAACCCGTAACTGTCCTTGCCGCCCGAGAGCGCGACGAGCCACTTCTCACCCGGCCGAACCATGCCGTAGGCCTCGAGTGCTTCGCGCGTAAGTCGGATCAACCGCTTCCGAAGCTTGTTGAATTCCACCCCGCCCGGCGCATTGCGATAGAGGCTGTGCCCGCCCGTATCGTCGTGATCGAGAATCAGAGGTTCGGCACTGCTCATGGTCCGCACTCCCTAAGCGCCTGCAACACAAAAAGCTCCGGGCATCGACGCCCCGAGGCTTGATATAGGCTATCGGCGTGGGAGGAAAGCCCCGCAGGATGGATGCGCCCTCCGGGGGCGCTATGGAGAACGCAGCCATCCATTGGGTGACGCATTTGAAGCCAGAGAGAACCTCTGCCTAATGCCACCGCGCCCCCGTTGCGGCGCGCGGTACGGCACGCGCCGCACCCTATGGCAGCCGCCTTGTTGGCGATTAAATCTCCGCACGGAAATTTGCGTCTAAAGCAATGAAATCGCTCTCACGTCGGCGTCACATTCCCGTTTACGGGAAAATGAAACGCTTGCTTTAATTTCTCCCGAACTCTTAGCTATTTCAACGGACGATGCGCCGGTTCGGCGCCGTCCACCAATTGACCATAAAGAGGACGCAGAAGTGTTTCGATCCTTCTTTCCCGCACCCCGGTTGTTTTTCGGCTCCGCGCTCGCGTGGCTGATGCTGGCGACCGTCATATGGATGACAGTCGGCAGCACGCTACAGACGTATTTAAGCATCGACCGGTTTGTGATTCTCCCGACCTGCGAGGCCGTTTCGCCGACCGAGGACCTGCCTCAAGGCCAGACTGCACCGGATGTAGCACCCCCCGGTGAGGTTCAGGAAGATGGCATCGTCGCCGAACTTTTATGCCTGCCCGAAGGCACCTTCTTCAACGCCGAACGCGTCTGGCTCTACCAATACGTGCTCATCGTCGCACTCGCCTTCTGCGCGTTCTGGTATGTCTATAAGCGCAACCGCTGGTACTGGTGGTCCGTGGTCGGCACGACGACCATCCTGATCGTCATCTACTTCAACGTCCAGGTTGATGCCTTCGTAAACGATTGGCAGGGGGCATTCTTCAATACGGTACAACAGGCGCTATCCCAACCTGGCTCAGTGAGCCCGGAAGAGTTTTACGGCGGCATATTCTTGCTGTTCATTGTACTGACGCCACGCATCCTCGTTCTCGTGCTTCTGGCGTTTTTCACGTCGCACTATGTGTTCCGGTGGCGCAAGGCGATGAACGCCTACTATATGGGCTATTGGCCCGCAATACGGACCACGGAGGGCGCCGCCCAGCGCGTTCAGGAAGACACGATGCGGTTTGCCCAGATCATGGAAGATCTCGGCACGGCCTTTTTCGATGCACTCATCACCCTCGCCGTCTTCGTGCCCATCCTGTGGACGCTCTCCCAGCACGTCGCCGATGTTCCCTTTTTGGGTGACATACCCGGCAGCCTTGTTTGGGTCGCGCTGGTCGCGTCGGCATTTGGTACCGTGCTGCTTGCGGCAGTTGGCATAAAACTGCCCGGCCTGCAGTTCGAGAACCAGAAAGTCGAAGCTGCGTACCGTAAGGAACTCGTTTATGGTGAAGACAGCGCCGACCGGGCAACGCCCCCATCGGTCCGCGAGCTTTTCGCCAATGTGCAGCGCAACTATTTCCGCATTTACTGGCACTACACCTACTTCAATTTCGCGCGCTACGGCTATCTGCAGCTTGCCGGCTATATTCCGCTGATGACCCTGTCACCGGCAATTCTTGCAGGCACTTTGACGTTGGGCGCCTACCAGCAAGTGCAGCAGGCCTTCGGGCAGGTCGCGACCTCGTTCCAGTTCCTTGCCAGAGCCTGGACCGTTGTTATCGAGCTGATGTCGGTTCGCGCCCGGCTCAAGCGGTTCGAAAGCTTCATCCCGCAGGATGAAGAGCCCGACGAAAACCTCGTCGCCGCCTACATGACCTGACCAAACAAAAAGGCCGCCCAATCGGGCGGCCTTTTCCAAAACGCTGTTCGCTTCGCTTAGCGCGAATAGAACTCGACGACGAGGTTCGGTTCCATCTGGACCGGATAGGGAACGTCCGACAGCGCGGGAACGCGCACATAGGTCGCGGTCATCTTGTTGTGGTCGGCGTCCACATAGTCCGGCACGTCACGCTCGGCGAGCTGGGTGGCTTCGAGCACGATGGCGAGCTGCTTGGACTTTTCGCGCAGTTCGATCACGTCGCCCGGCTGGCAGTTGTAGGATGGGATGTTGACCCGCTTGCCATTGACGAGCACATGGCCGTGATTGACGAACTGCCGCGCCGCGAAAACGGTTGGCACGAACTTCGCGCGATAAACGATCGCGTCGAGACGGCTTTCGAGAATGCCGATGAGGTTCTCACCGGTATCGCCCTTGCGGCGGGCAGCCTCGGCGTAAACGCGCTTAAAGGCCTTCTCGGTGATTGAGCCGTAATAGCCCTTGAGCTTCTGCTTGGCGCGGAGCTGCACACCGAAGTCTGAAAGCTTGCCCTTGCGGCGCTGGCCGTGCTGGCCGGGGCCATAGGCGCGCGCGTTGAGCGGGCTCTTGGGACGGCCCCATACGTTCTCGCCCATGCGGCGGTCGATTTTATATTTCTGCGTATGACGCTTTGACATCGCGTGTCCTTTTAAAGTGTTAGATCAAAGACAGCGCCCTCCTCTGCCGCGCCCGAAGACGCGGCTGACAGACCGTGCGAAAAAACGTCGTGCGGCCAGGTTCGAATGCCTGACTGGAAACGGCAAACCGACGGTCTCGGGTGCTTCCTGACGGAACGAGCCAATCAGGATGGGCGGTTTCTATGGGGCAATCGCTGGAAAGTCAAGCAGGACCGGCCCTATTCGGCACGTCCGCTGACCTCCACCCTGTCGATCCGGCCCAGCTTGCGCTCACGCTGGAACACATAGAGCCCGGAAGCGAATATGATCGCCGTGCCAACCCAGGTCCAGAAATCGGGGAAGTCGCCGAAACCGATATACCCGACAATCGTCGCCCCGATGATCTCGATATACTGAAACGGCGCCAGCGTCGAAGTCGGCGTACGCCGGAACGCTTCGGCAAAAAGGAAAAACGTGAACCCCGAAAGCGCGCCCATGAACAGCAACTGTCCCCACGGCCCGTGCGCGGAGAAGCCGCCACCGAAGCTGAAAAGATCGAAGCGGCCGAACGTCATCAACCCCGTCCCGAGGGCCACCGCCGCGACCAACGCGAACCAGAACTGGATCGAAACCGCGTCCATCGCCCCGGAGAGCTTACGGATGACAATGGCATTGAGCGCAAATGCCGTTGCCGCGACCAACGGCAGGAGCGAAGCCCATCCGAAAATATCCCAGCTCGGCCGGATCACGATCACGGCCCCTATGAGCCCCACGCCCACCGCCGCATAGCGCCGCCAGCCTGTTCGCTCCCCCAGAAGCAGGCTCGAGAGCACCGTCAGGACCAGCGGCTCGACAAAGAAGATCGCAATCGCCGTCGCAATCGGCATGGTGACGAACGCCCCGATAAGAGCGGACAGCACCGTCGCGGCAGTCAACCCGCCCATGATCATCAGGTGCCACGGCCCCCGCGCCAGCCGCCGGCGCATAACCGCGATGAACAGCCCCAGAACCAGCATCTGGAACCCGAACCGCCAGAACGCGATCTCGAACGGGCCGAGGACACCGGTCAGGCTTTTGGACAACGCATCGCCAATCGGCACCAGCAGCACTGCAGCAATCATGAAGGCCATGCCGCTCTCCGGCGAATGGACCTTTTCCGGAGCGGAGGCCGAAGATGGCGTCGACATAGCAGACCTGAATGCAAACAGATGGACTCAACCCACTAACATGTTGCCGCCAGCCGCTCAATCTTTGGGCATCGCCGTCCCCGTGCGCTGCCGACGTGGATTGGGCCGCTCGTGCCGCCTGTCGAGAGAGGCGATCATTCCGCGCAGCGTCCGCACTTCCTGGTCGTTGAACCCGGCGCGCGCGAACATCGAGCGGATGTTGTTCATCATCCCCGGCCGCTTGTCGGCGGCCTTGAAGTAATTGGCCCTGTCGAGCGCTTCGCCCAACTGCTCGATCAGCCCCACAAGCTGCTCGCGCGGCGCTGGGGTGCCCGTATCCCCGCTAATCGGCAGCGGTGCGTCCTTGAGCGCCGCCCGCCGCCATTCATACGCCAACACCAGCACCGCCTGTGCGATATTGAGCGAAGCGAACGCCGGCTCGACCGGTAACGTCACGATGGCATCGGCCAGCGCGACTTCCTCATTGTTGAGCCCCCACCGTTCGCGTCCGAACAAAATGCCCGCATTGTGCCCTGCCCCAATATGCGCCGTCATCCGGTCCGCCGCCTCATCCGGCCCGATCACCGGCTTGAACATCTCGCGGCTGCGCGCCGTCGTCGCGTAAACGAGGTTAAGATCGGCAATCGCGTCGGCGAGCGTATCGAACACCTGTACCCGCTCGATCACATGGTCGGCCTTCGCCGCAGCCGCCGTGGCTTTTTCGTTCGGCCACCCATCGCGCGGCGTGACGAGCCGCAGGTCCCAAAGCCCGAAATTCGCCATCGCCCGCGCCGCCGCGCCGATATTCTCGCCAAGCTGCGGCTCGCACAGAATGACCGCCGGCGTGGGGCGGAAAACGAAATCCTTGCTCGTGTCGGTACCGGCCATTGTGAGGCGTATCTCCTTTTTCGCGCCCCGCTTACGCCGCGCGACGCCGCAAATCAAGATTGCCAGCCCCGTTCCACCATGCCAGCCTGCCGCCATGACAACACCTCACCGCCCCTTGCTCGACACCCAGGCGACCTGCTCGTGCGGCGCCGCGACCCTGACCGTCAACGGCCCCGTGCTCTCGATGCTCTTGTGCACATGCCTCGACTGCCAGAAGGAAACCGGCACCGGTCATTCCGCCGTCGCGCTCGTCAAAGCCGCAGACGTCGAGGTATCCGGCACGCTCTCGGCCTTTGCCCGCCCCGCCGCCTCTGGCGCGACGACGACCCGCCATTTCTGCCCCCAATGCGGCGTCACGCTCTACGCCCAATCCTCCCGCGCCGAGCAAACCATGCTCATCCCCGCCGGGCTTCTGGGCGGCGACTGGTTCGTTCCCAATCAGGTGATCTTCGCACGCAGCCACGCCGATTGGGATACACTCCCCGATACGATTCCCCGCTACGAGACCTATAGGGAGGGTCTATAACCCATGTTCGCATCCGGACGGTGCCTGTGCGGCGCCATCACCTTCACCGTTGCAAACCCGCCCGTGCGCATGGCCCAGTGCCATTGCGAGCAGTGCCGCCGCTCGACCGGCACCGGTCATATCGTCCAGGCCTTTTTCAAGCGCGAGGACGTCGCCATCGAGGGCAAGACGGCCACCTACAAATCCATCGCCGATTCCGGCTCCGAACGCACCCGGCATTTTTGCCCCAATTGCGGCTCGCGGCTCTTCGCCGAAAACTCCAAGAACCCCGCCGTCATCGGCATCGCCGCTGGTGCCTTCGACGATTCGAGCTGGTTCAAGCCGATGGTCAATCTCTACGCCAGCCAGCGCCCGGACTGGGATATCGTCGATCCCGAGATCGAATCTCACGCGGAAATGTAGTCCATGAGCCTCGCATCCGAAGAACTCGCCGAACGCATCCGTACCCAGATCGGGAACCGTCCCGGCATCGTAGAAAAGAAGATGTTCGGCGGTATCGCCTTCATGGTTGACGGCAACATGCTCGTCGGCCCAATGAAAGACGGCAGCCTTCTGGTGCGTGTGGGCAAGGACGGCTACGACGACGCCCTTGCCCAACCCGGTTGCAACCCCATGACCATGGGCGAAAAGACCATGTCCGGCTTCGTCGAGGTCGACGGCGACGTCATCGAAGACGACGACACCCTCGCGGACTGGATCGCCCGCGCGTGGGCCTTCGTAAAGACGCTGCCGCCGAAGTGATCAGACCGCGCTCAAGATCAGCGACGCATTCACCCCGCCGAACCCGAACGAGTTCGACAGCACATGCCTGAGCACCTTCTTCTTGGCCACTTTCGGCACGAGATCGAATGTGCCCGCAACGGGGTCCGGCTCCTCGAGGTTGAGCGCCGGCGGCACGGTCTGGTCCCGTAGCGACATTGCTGAAAAGATCGCTTCGAGACCGCCAGCCGCGCCAAGCAAATGTCCCGTTGAGGACTTGGTCGACGTCACCGCAAGCGACTTCCCCCGATCCCCGAACACGCCCGAAATCGCCGCGATCTCCGCCGCGTCGCCCACCTCGGTCGAGGTGCTGTGTGCGTTGATATAGTCCACTTCATCCGGCGAAATCCCCGCCATCTTGAGCGCATGCCGCATCGCCACCTGCGCCCCGAGCCCCTCGGGATGCCCCGACGTGAGATGATACGCATCCGCCGAGGTGCCATACCCTGAAAGCACCGCCAGCGGCGTTGCCCCGCGCTTTTGCGCATGGCTCAGTTTCTCGATCACGATCACCCCCGCGCCCTCGGATAAAACGAACCCGGCCCGTTTCGTATCGAATGGCCGCGATGCTTGTTCCGGCGCATCGTTGAAGCTCGTGCACAGGGCCCGCGCCGCGGCGAACCCGCCAATCGAGATCGGATCGACCGATCCTTCCGCTCCGCCGCACACAACAACCTCGGCTTCCCCCGTATGGATAAGCCGCAACCCATCCCCGATCGCCTGCGCCGAGGCCGCGCACGCGGTCACCGGCGTCCCGATGGGACCCGTGAACCCATAGCGGATCGAAATCCACCCCGCCGCGAGATTGGCGAGAAACGCGGGGACGGTGAACGGCGACAGCCTGCGCGGCCCCTTCTCGGCAATCGTTTGCGCGGTCTGTGCCATGATCGGTGATCCGCCCACGCCCGAAGCGATAATCGTCGCGGTCGCGGCCTTGTCCTCGTCGCTCTCGGGCATCCACCCGGCCTGCGCAAGCGCCTCCTGCGCGGCCCCGAGGCCATACTGGATGAAGACATCCATCTTCTTGATGTCCTTGGGATCGATGAAATCGGTCGGATCGAACCCGTTCTCGTCCCGCGATTTGGGCGGCACGAGGCCCGCGATCTGTGAAGCGAACGCGCTCACGTCGAACCGGTCATTGCGGACGATCCCGCTCTTGCCAGCGAGCAGCCGTTCCCAATTGGTGGCAACGCCCACCCCGAGCGGGCTCACGGCACCCATACCGGTTATGACAACCGGATCATCGCTTTGCATCGAAAGTCTCCATCAATGGTTATGGATTGATCTGGAGCGCCTTCAGCAAAAGTGGAAACCACTTTTGCGGTTCGAAAGCGCAACATAACAAAAGCTCCACGGTCAGGCGTCCATGCGTTCGCCCGCGGTCAGCGCGCGCAGCCCGCCCAGAAAGTCCTCCGGCCCGGTATCGGCTACCAGTGCCCGCAATTCGACCTGCGATTCCCGCCAAAGCGGCAAAATCTCTTCGAGCAGATCCGCACCTTTCCCGGTCAGCTCATAGTGCCGCACATTCCCCTTCTCCGGTCGCCCGACCACGACAAACCCCCGCTGTCGCAGCGGATCGAGATTGCGCAGAAGCGTCGTGCGATCCATCGAAATCCGGGCTGCCATCGCATTGACGGACATACGCGGCGAGTTCCGCACGGTCATCAACACGGTGAACTGAACGACCGAAATCCCGAACGGTCGAAGCACCTTGTCGTAGCGCCGCGTTAAAGCACGGGCCGCCATCACGGTGTTGAGCACGAGGCAATCGAAAAAGGCATAGGTCATATCGCAGCACTATAGTGTAATTGCACATGTGTAAATACACTATAGAAGCCGCATCACTCCACCGCCGCTCGGCAAGGCCCCCATCGCGGCGGAAGACTTTGCGCCTTATCATTGCTCTGCTATAGGGGCGCAGATTTTGGCTGATCTCCCGTCAGCCGCCATCTCCAACAGTGGGGCGCTTCGCTCTTAGCCCGAACGAAGCGCCCTGGGACACTTTGCGCGCCGAGGAGCACATTTATGAGCAAGATCAAAGTCGCCAACCCCGTCGTCGAGCTCGACGGCGACGAGATGACCCGCATCATCTGGCAGGCCATCAAGGATAAGCTGATCCACCCCTATCTCGACATCGATCTTGAATATTACGACCTCAGCGTCGAAAACCGCGACGCCACAGACGACCAGGTGACCGTCGACAGCGCCAATGCCATCAAAAAGCACGGCGTCGGCGTCAAATGCGCCACCATCACGCCCGACGAAGCGCGCGTCGAGGAATTCGCCCTTAAAAAGATGTGGCGCTCGCCCAACGGCACCATCCGCAACATCCTTGGCGGCGTGATCTTCCGCGAGCCCATCATCTGCAAGAACGTCCCGCGCCTCGTGCCGGGCTGGACCCAGCCGATCATCGTCGGCCGTCACGCCTTCGGCGACCAGTACCGCGCCACCGATTTCAAATTCCCCGGCAAGGGCAAATTGACGATGAAGTTCGTCGGCGAGGACGGCACCGAGATCGAGCACGAAGTGTTCGACGCCCCCGCCGCCGGTGTTGCGATGGGCATGTACAACCTCGATGACTCCATCCGCGACTTCGCCCGCGCCTCGATGAACTACGCGCTGGGCCGCGGCGTACCCTGCTACCTCTCGACCAAGAACACCATCCTCAAGGTCTATGACGGCCGCTTCAAGGACATCTTCCAGGAAGTCTATGAAGCCGAGTTCAAAGATAAGTTCGAAGCCAAGAAGATCTGGTACGAGCACCGCCTTATCGACGACATGGTCGCCGCTGCGCTCAAGTGGTCAGGCGGCTATGTCTGGGCCTGCAAGAACTACGACGGCGACGTCCAGTCCGACACCGTCGCTCAGGGCTTCGGCTCGCTGGGCCTGATGACCTCTGTGCTGATGACCCCAGATGGGAAGACCGTCGAGGCCGAAGCTGCCCACGGCACCGTGACCCGTCACTACCGCCAGCACCAGCAGGGCAAGGAAACCTCGACCAACTCCACCGCCTCGATCTTCGCCTGGACCCGTGGCCTCGCCCACCGTGCCAAGCTCGATGACAACGCCGAACTCGCCAAGTTCGCCGATACGCTCGAAAAGGTCGTCGTGGACACCATCGAAGGCGGCCAGATGACCAAGGACTTGGCGCTCCTGGTCGGCCCTGACCAGCCCTGGCTCACCACCATGGGCTTCCTCGACGCCGTCGACGCCAACCTGCAGAAGGCCATGGCGTAAGGCCATTGCGATAGCGAACGCGAAAGCCGCCCCTCCCGGGCGGCTTTTTTTATGCGCCCCCTTTGACGCGGGCACCGTGCCGGTGCTAACGTTTGAGTGTTCTCACCAACTAGGTCGCATAACAGTCAAATCGAGCCGGGTCCCCTCGCGCGAGACGTGATCGGTTGCGGCTTTCTTCGTGCATCATTCAAGTAATCCAACGGAATTCGGCCCCGCCGCTTTTCGCGCTTACTGCTGCGCGTATCGCAAAGGACATTTCACTATGCATTACAATTCCCTCGGGGGAACGGGCCTGCTCGTTTCCGAAATCTGCCTCGGCACCATGACCTTCGGCGGCGCCGGTTTCTGGACCGCGATCGGCCAGCTCGACCAGGCCACGGCGGACGCGATCGTCAACCGCGCGCTCGAGGCCGGCGTCAATTTCATCGACACCGCCGACGTCTATTCCGAAGGGCTTTCCGAAGAGATCACCGGCAAGGCCATGGTCAATTCAGGCCGTCCCCGTTCCGATTTCGTCCTCGCGACCAAGGTCTATGGCGCAACGGGCAAAGGCCCGAACGATCGCGGCGCTTCGCGCAAGCACATCATGGACGGGGTCAAGGCCAGCCTCAAGCGCTTGGGCACCGACTATATCGACCTCTACCAGATCCACGCCACGGACCTCAAAACTCCGGTCGAAGAAACCGTCCGCGCGCTCGAAGACCTCGTGCGTCAGGGCTACGTCCGGTATGTCGGCTGCTCGAACTGGGCCGCATGGCGCATCATGAAGGCGCTCGGGATCGCCGACGCCAACGGCTGGAGCCGCTTCTCCTCGCTCCAGGCCTACTACACCATCGCCGGCCGCGACCTCGAACGCGAAATCGCGCCACTCCTGCGCGAAGAAAAGGTCGGCCTCATGGTTTGGAGCCCACTCGCGGGCGGCCTTCTGAGCGGCAAATTCGACCGTGACGGCAAGGGCCCCGACGGCGCCCGCCGCGCCAGCTTCGATTTCCCGCCGGTCGACAAGGATCGCGCCTTCGATTGTGTCGACGTCATGCGCGACATCGCCGACGCGCGCGGCGTCTCCGTCGCCCGCATCGCGCTTGCCTGGCTCCTGCACCAGGACGTCGTCACTTCGGTGATCGTCGGCGCCAAGACCGTCGAACAGCTCGAAGACAATCTCGGCGCCACCGAGATCGAACTGACCGCCGAAGAACGCGACCGCCTGAACACGGTCAGCGCCCTGCCGCCCGAATATCCCGGCTGGATGATCGAACGCCAGAACGCCGATCGTTGACGGGCACGCAAAAGGGGGCGGCCATGCGCCGCCCCTTACCTTCCCGGCATCCAACGCTCGAGCGTTGCGTCACGCCGATAGGTATAGAACGCGTCCGCCTCAACCGTCTGCCAGTCACCCGCTGTCCCGTCCGGCCAGATCATGCGGATATCCGCATCGTCCGTCTCGCCGAGCCCAAAATGCCACCACCCGGCCTGTCCGCTCGCGTGCCCGCCGCCCACGGTGACTTCCCGCCGCATCACCACATCGCCGCGCCGCACCTCGATCCAGGCACCCACGCCGTCGCGGTTGGCTCCATCCTGCCTCAGCCGCACAGCGAGCCAATGCCCCGTCTCGCCGCCCATATTCTGCCAAAGCTGCGCGCCCGCATGCCGGTTGACGACGACAAGGTCCACAAGCCCATCAAGATTGAAATCAGCCAACGCGCCACCCCGCGCCGTCAACATCGATGCGACACCCGCCGCCTCGCCGGCCTCGAAAAACGTCCCGTCCGGCCGCTGCAGCAGGAGATTATTGGGATCGTGCAAGGCGAAGTCAGGCATCTCCCACACATTGCCCTTGGCAATGAAAAGATCGGCCAGCCCATCATTGTTCACGTCCTCGAACTGGGTATGCCAGGCCGTGCTCGGCTTGATCTCGTCCCCGGTATAAGGCCGATGCGCCGTCACCCCACGCGCAAACGCAACGTCGATAAAGTCGGGCTTCCCCGGGTCCCCCGCATCGGCGAGCGTCTGGAGCTTGTTGTCCGACATGCTCGTGAGGAAATATTCGGGAAAGCCATTGAAATCGAGATCATAGCTTGCGATCCCCATGCCCCAGATCCGCAATTGCTGCCAGCCATCCGCCTCGCCGTAAAGCACCGGTGCTTGCCCCGCCTCGATCCGCCAGAGCTGCTCCTGCCCACCGCGATAGTATTCGCGGTCGTTCGAAACCCGCAGATCGGGCGTTCCCGACCGGTCCCAATCGGTGAACATCATCGAAAGCGCGCAATAGCTTGGCGTCAGCGGCACGGGTGCGGCGAACCTCTCGCCATCCGGCCTGTGCAGCCAGTTGTCCGTGCACGATCCCCAGGGGAAAAGCGGCTCGTTGCGGTCGATATAGTTTCCAACCGCAAGCGTCGGCCAGTCCGAACCCGGCTCCCATGTCGCGGCAAACGCCGTGGACCACGCATCGCCGCCGTCAAATCCCCATGCATCGTTCGCGGGCTCGAACCGGCATTCACCGATGCCCTGCATCACGCGGTTCTCCCCCACTCGCAGCAGCACGACGTCCATGATGCCGTCGCTGTCGATATCGATCGGATAAGCGCCCGAAACCGCGTCGACCTCCAGCCCGCTCTCCTGCCGCGCAAAGCGCAGCGCTCCCCCCGGCTCTCCCACATTGCGGTAGAAACTGGCAGGCGCACTGCCTCCGGCAAGCAACATTTCGGACAGACCATCCCCGTCACAGTCGAAAACCGCGACGCCGCCGCCTACCATATATTCCCACTCGCCCTCGTAAACGCTGTCGATCCCCGCACTTTCGGTCACCTCCACAAAGTGCGGCACGGCGGGCGTATCGGCATCCTGCGCCAGAGCCGCGCCCGGCATGGTCAGCAAAAGGATCGCAAACACCAGCTTGGAATTCATCGCCCTCACCTCCGTGTTTCCAGCGCGGCGGTGAAGTCCGCGATGCAAAGGCCCTGATCGAGTCCCCTCTCGATCGCCGCCCGATAATGAATGCCTCCATAAAGCCGCGATATCGCAGCCTCCTCGGCGGCCTCCCAAAAGCTTGCGTACGTGCGCGCGGGAAGGCCGTCCCCTTCATGCGTGGCGTCGGTAAAAGCAAAGTCCGCCCCGAAATGCGCCTCGAGCACCGCCGCCGCGGCCCCCGACTGGGTACTGTGCCCGCTCGGATATTCGGGAAATGGCGGCGTGATGAGAATCGGCTTCCAGTCCGCATCGATGAGCCGGCCGATATAGGTAACGGGCCGGACCAGATCGAATTCATACTTCGCGTCCCAGCAACCGATAAACGCGTCCGCGAGCACTACGCCGAGCCGGGCGAGAAGATCGACACTCTCGTCCAGTGTCGCGTTTTCATGCTCGAGAATCTGGATCGCGATGGACAGCCAATGGCCCGGCGGAGTCGGCGACAGCATCGGGTCGTCCGACCAGAACCGCGCAATCGCTTCCTGTTCGGCATCGAGGCTGTTCGCAACATTATAAACTTCCAGCGCCTCGGCATAAAAATCCGAACCCGGCGCCTCGCTGTATTCGGGCGGTGGCGGCAATGGGCACGACGATCCCGCCGGCATCGCAAAGGTGCGATTCTTACCCCACTCGGGCAGAAGCGGCGTCTGCTGAAGCGGAATCGAACTCGTCGGCACCCAGCGGTCCCGGCCTTCACCCAGCGCAAACGCAGCCGGAAAACCGAGGTTCTCGACGACCGCGCCACCATCATCCACCGACCATGCGATGATGTGCGTGGCCACCGCACGGCCATAAGCCGTGCTGCGCGCAACGACCTCCTCGGGCACACCGGCGGCAACCTGCGCGCCCATCCGGGTCTCGAGCATGGTCATCGCCCTCTGCCCCGTGGGACCGGTATTGCTGAAAAAGTGCCGCACGGCATGCGCCATGGCCGTATGCATGACGACGGCCTCGTCATAACCTTCCCCGGTCTCCCGCCCGGGGACCGGTTCCAACGCGTTAAGCTGGCCCGCGAGCGAAGTGAGTGTCTCGCTTCCGCCCACCGTCGCTTCGAACGCCGTGACCCCCAGATAGGCGAAGGCGCGGCTTGCAACGGGCGGCGAATAGGTCGGCGTGTGCCGCACCAGTTCGAGCACCATGCGGTTCCATGTGATGAGCACATCCTGCGCCGCAGGCCCCGCCAGTGCACTGCTTGCCCCACCGGCAAGCCCGCAGGCGAGAATTACCCCCGCCGCGAGCCGTCGCACGGCACGGATGTATGTCAGCCATTCCCCCAAAACGCGCTCCTCCCGATTACGCGCCAATGTGACCGAACATTAGCGGTTTGCACCGTCCGCCTGCAAGCAGCACCTTGGAAACATATTGGTTTTCCCCCAAAGCCGCACCATACGCGAACGTAACGCCACGCGCCCGATCGGATGGCTCCGTCTTTTCCCCATTCCACAAAATGCCATATTGACCTTACTTCCAAATCGGCCCAATCTTTGACGTAAGCGTCAATGCGGGAACCTATGGAGGAATGGTTGCCGGATCGACTTTTGCTGGGGACGGACACAAGATCAGTGGCCGCAGGAGGACTTGATGACCTTTCAGTATCGTTTGACAGGCGCGATCTCGGCAGTTGCGCTTGGCGTTTTGAGCGCCGGAGCTGCTCATGCCGGCGGGCTTGAAGCCAACGGCTACGACTGGGATCTGCTCTTCGATTCCGGCACCTATGCAGCCAAAGCCTCGACAAGCTACGTGCACGTGAACCACGACCTCGGCAACACCACGCTCGACCCGAGCGGCAGTACGGTCGCCAGTTCGCTCGACCGCGTCTATTTCAATGTCGGGGCAAAGGGCGATCTCTTCGATAACGCATCCTGCCTTGTCTCGGGCCAGAACCCCTGGGGCTCGGGCACAGAGCGTACCAACCTTTATGCCGCTCAGACCGGGCAGGCGGTACGCGAGCAACTCCATTCTGTCGATCTCGGTCTCACTTGCGCGGTCGGCGTCGAACTCGGCGCGGGCGTCGTCAGCGTCATTGGTGGCGTCTCGGCCCAGCAGTTGCGCTATGAAGCTGACATCCCGACCTCGGTTTCGACCTCAACCCCGCTCTCCATCGATGGATGGGGGACCGGCTGGCGCGCCGGTGTCGCCTATGAGATCGAGGAATACGCGCTGCGCGTGAGCGCAATTTACAACGCCGCTGTCGACTATAATCTCGAAGGTACGGCATTCGGAGGCGCAGCGAGCGCCGACGTGACGGCTCCCCAAACCTTCGAGGTCAAGGCGCAAACCGGCATTGCCCCGGGCTGGCTCGCCATGGCGTCGGTCAAATGGATCGACTGGTCCACTATTCAATCCCTGGACGTTACCACAGTCGGCGCGCCCCTTTCCTCGGACTACTCCTACCGCGACGGTTGGACCGTATCCGCCGGCGTCGGCCACCAGCTCACCCCGGACCTCACAGTGCTTGGCCGCGTGACCTGGGATCGCGGCACGTCCACGCCCGGCGCCGGAGGCGTTCTGGTTGCGGGCTCCCAAACCGATCGCTGGGGCCTCGCCCTAGGCGCGGCCTATGATGCGGCAGAAGGAGTACAATTCTCCGGCGGCGTTTCGTTAAGTACGCTGGCCGGCGGCTCCAACGCCGCGGGCGAAAGCTGGGATCGCGGCTACGTCATCGCTGTCAGCGGCGGTTTCAAAGGGACCTTCTAAACCGCTAAACCGCGCCTGGCTTCCTCCCCGGGGCAAGAGGGTCGTCCTTCGGGGCGGCCCTTTTATCCGCCATGCCAGGTCAAAACCGCAAATCGGTCCACTTGCCTGCGCCGCCAGCTCTTCCCACATCCGGGCCGGACATCCAACTTGAGGAGGACCTCATGCCCGCTCTTGCCCGCGCGATGCTCGCCGCCTTGCCGCTCGCAGCCCTCGCGCTTCCTACCGCCGCGCAGGACCAAAGCTACGATCTGCCACCCTTCACCGCCGTCGACATCGCCACCGGCATAAAGGCCGACATAACCGAAGCCACCGGGCAATCCGTTGCTGCAACCGGCGCTCAAAACACTCTCGACGATCTCAAGCTCGAAGTCCGCGACGGTGTGCTCCACGCCTATATCGACTGGAATTTCATGCAATTCCTCGTCGAAGGCGGTTTGCTTGGGGAATTTCTCGGGACCGACGACGGCGTCAGCCTGCAGATCGGCATGCCTCAACTCGACGCAACCACGGCGTCCTCCGGCGCAACGGTCACTGTCGGCGCCATTCCAAACGCCGACAGCTTCGCCGCCGATGCATCCAGCGGCTCGCGTATCGTCCTTTCGGATCTAAAAGCCGAAAGGGTAGAGCTAAACGCCTCAAGCGGCGCATCTATAAGAGCGTCGGGAAGCTGTGAGACCGTGGAAGCCGATGCCAGCTCTGGGGCAAATATCGAAGCCGCTACCCTGGCATGCGCCGGCGGTTTTGCCGATGCGGGCAGTGGGGCCACCATCGACCTTAAGGCCACGGACACACTCAAAGCCGATGCATCGAGCGGCGCACAGATCAATGTCTCGGGAAATCCGGCCGACGTTGAAACCGAAGAATCCTTCGGCGGTGACGTAAGGGTCAATTGAAACGCAACGCATTCGTATTGGATTGCTGTGCACTCCTCCTCCGTCAGGTCAAAAAAAACTCTAGATTGTAGTAACAATTCAAGGCCGTTAGAGCCCGGCCCGTTCCCCTCACTTCGTTCTCCCTGCCGAAGGATTGCAAAATGGAAAGCATGACCGCCGAATTGCTCCGGATTGGCGCAGCAGCCTTCACGCACACGGACTATAAGCCGGGCACCGTCCGCCACATCGTGCTCTTCCGGTATCGGCAGGATGTCGATGCCGAGACGCGCGCAGAAGTCCGCCAGCGCTTTCACGCATTGAAATCCCTCTCGCGGCGGGATGGAAAGCCATACATCGTTGCACTCGAATCTGGCCGGCAATCGAGCGGCGAAGGAGCCGATTTCGGATTTGAAGACGCTTTCCTATTGACCTTCAAATCGCAAGGGGACCGCAATTACTATGTCGGCACGCCCGTTGTGACGGATTCAGCCTATTACGACCCCGACCACCATGCGTTCAAGCAGTTCGTCGGGCCGTTGCTCGCCGAAAAGGGCGCACTCGTATTCGATTACGCGCCCAAGCTGGAGAGCATATGCCTGCCGGAGGTCCGCTAGAGCGCATTGCGTTGGCAGAGCATGCACGAATATCCAATACGTGCCGCGCTCTCTTTCTGCCCTGATCGCCGTTTTGTGCCGGATCGGGGGGCGTACCACATGCCGCCCTGTCCCGGTTTATGCGTTGGCAAGCTGTGCCCTGATCGCGGCGATCGCGTCCGCCGCCTTGCTGCCGTCCGGGCCGCCGGCCTGCGCCATGTCGGGACGCCCGCCACCGCCCTTGCCGCCTAACGTGCCAGATCCCAGCCGTACCAGATCGACAGCGCTGACCTTGCTCGTCAAATCCTCACTCACGCCGACCGCGATGCCGGCCTTGCCGTCTTCGGTGACCCCGACGATCGCGACAATCCCGGAACCGACCTGCTTTTTGCCCTGATCGACAAGCCCACGCAGGTCTTTCGGCTGAAGCCCCTCGACGACCCGGCCGAGGAAGGTAAGGCCGTTGATCTCCTCAGCGGCCGAACCGCCCGCGGCACCGCTACCGCCCATGGCGAGTTTCTGCCGCGCCTCGGCAAGCTGCCGCTCGAGTTGGCGGCGCTCCTCCATCAGCGCTTCGACGCGGGACAGCGCCTCGCGCGGGGTTGCCTTAAGCGCGGCAGCAACAGCCCGAAGCTGTGCATCCTGTTCTTCAAGATAGGTTCGCGCGCCGTCCGCCGTCAGCGCCTCGACGCGGCGCACACCGGCTGCCACCGAGGTTTCCTGGACGATTGTGATCAGCCCGATCTCCCCGGTGCGCTTGACGTGTGTGCCGCCGCACAGTTCCATCGAATAGGTCCTGCCAGCCTTGTTCCCTTCGAGCGCGGTCCCCATGGAAACGACCCGCACCTCGTCACCATATTTTTCGCCGAAAAGCGCCATGGCGCCGGCTTCTATGGCGTCGTCGACGGCCATCAGCCGTGTTTCCACGGTCTCGTTCTGCAGGACGATCGCGTTGGCCATGCGCTCGACCTCCTTGAGTTCGGCTTCGCTCATCGGCTTTGTGTGCGAAAAGTCGAACCGCAGCCGGTCCGGCGCCACGAGCGAGCCCTTCTGCGCCACATGCGGGCCCAGCACCTCGCGCAACGCCTCGTGAATGAGGTGCGTCGCCGAATGGTTCGCGCGGATCGCCGTGCGCCGTGCATGATCGACACAGAGCGTCAGCGTATCACCGACCGCGAGCGACCCTTCGGCGACCTTCACGCGGTGCGCAAAGACGCCGCCGGCCTGCTTGGTTGTGTCGAGCACATCCGCGCGCGCGCGCTCGCCCGCCATGGTGCCGGTATCCCCGACCTGGCCGCCGCTTTCGCCATAGAACGGGGTCTGGTTGACAACGACGAAACCCTCTTCACCCTGGGAAAGGGCATCGACCGCCTGTCCATCTTTAACAAGCGCGACGATAGCGCCATCGCTGTCCTCGGTTTCATAGCCGAGAAATTCCGTGGCCCCCACCTTGTCGGCGATCTCGAACCAGTGGGCACCGGTCGCAGCTTCCCCCGAACCCGCCCAATTCTTGCGCGCCTCGGCCTTCTGCGCTGCCATCGCCGTATCGAAACCGCCCTGATCGACAGTGATCCCCCGCGTCCGCAGCGCATCCTGCGTCAGATCGAGCGGAAAGCCGTAGGTGTCATAGAGCTTGAAAGCGGTTTCGCCTGCCAGCGTGTCGCCCTCGGAAAGCCCGGCGGTTTCCTCTTCGAGGATCTGCAGCCCACGGCTCAGCGTCTTGAGGAAGCGCTCCTCTTCAAGCCGGATGGTTTCCGAAATCATCGCTTCGCCATGCGCAAGCTCGGGGTAAGCCTGCCCCATCTCGCGCACCAGCGTTGGCACGAGCTTGAAGATCGTCGGCGCGTTGGTCCCCAAAAGCGTCGCGTGCCGCATCGCGCGGCGCATGATGCGCCGCAACACGTAGCCGCGCCCTTCATTGGCCGGCAATACGCCCTCGGCGATCAAAAATGCCATCGAGCGCAGATGGTCGGCGATCACGCGCTGGCTGACCTTGCCCCTGCCGTCCGGTTCGGTACCCGTCGCCTGCGCGGCAGCGCCAATCAGCGCTTTGAAAAGGTCGATATCGTAATTGTCGTGCACGCCCTGCAGGACGGCCGCGATGCGTTCGAGCCCCATGCCCGTATCGATCGATGGCCGTGGCAAGTCGGTCCGTTCACCATTCGCATGCTGCTCGTACTGCATGAAAACGAGATTCCAGATCTCGATGAACCGGTCCCCGTCCTCTTCCGCGCTGCCAGGAGGGCCGCCCCAAATCTCCTCACCGTGGTCGTAGAAGATTTCGGAGCAGGGTCCACACGGTCCGGTATCGCCCATCGACCAGAAATTGTCCGACGTCGAAATGCGAATGATCCGATCATCGGGAAACCCCGCCACCTTCTTCCAGAGGTCGAATGCCTCGTCGTCTTCGGAATAGACGGTGACCAGCAGCCGGTCCTTGGGCAGCCCGAATTCCTTGGTGATCAGATTCCACGCGAACGGAATGGCTTCGTCCTTGAAATAATCCCCGAACGAGAAATTCCCCAGCATCTCAAAGAACGTATGGTGCCGCGCGGTGAACCCGACATTATCGAGGTCATTATGCTTGCCCCCCGCGCGCACGCATTTCTGACTTGTCGCCGCGCGGTTATAGGGGCGCTTTTCAAGGCCGGTGAAAACGTTCTTGAACTGCACCATCCCCGCATTGGTGAACATCAGCGTCGGATCGTTACGCGGCACGAGCGGGCTCGATGCAACGACTTCGTGTCCGTTGCGCGCGAAATAGTCCAGAAATGTCGAACGGATGTCGTTTACGCTGGTCATTATCGGATCCGAGAAGGTGAATGTGGCGAAACCCGCCAGAGACGCTGGAAAAGCCTTCTATCGTCATCACGGCTCAAGCGCAATGCGTGCAAAGCCGCCCGCCGCCCGTAATGCGAAGGTTCAGCCCGGCGTAACAAAAAGGCGCCGGCTTCCCGGCGCCCGATATCGTTTCCTGCGGCCTTGAAGACGGCGGAAAGCTCAATCCTCATCCGCACTCGCGCCGGCGTCGTCGCCAGCTTCAATCAAGTCTTGTGCCAAGAGCCCCGCGCTCTCGCGCACCCCGGCTTCGATCTGCTGGGAAATGTCGGGATTGTCTTTCAGGAACTGCCGCGCATTTTCGCGCCCCTGCCCCAGCCGCTGACTATCGTAGGAGAACCAGGAGCCCGACTTCTCGACGATCCCCGATTTTACGCCCAGGTCGAGCAACTCACCGGTCTTGGAAATCCCCTCGCCATACATGATGTCGAATTCGACCTGACGGAACGGCGGCGCCATCTTGTTCTTGACGACCTTCACACGGGTTTGGTTGCCCACAACCTCGTCACGGTCCTTGATCGAACCGATGCGGCGGATATCGAGCCGCACCGAAGAATAGAACTTGAGCGCGTTGCCGCCGGTCGTGGTTTCCGGCGAGCCGAACATCACGCCGATCTTCATACGAATCTGGTTGATGAAGATCACCATCGCCTTCGAACGCGAGATCGAAGCCGTCAGCTTGCGCATCGCCTGGCTCATCAGCCGTGCCTGCAGACCTGGTAGCGAATCGCCCATCTCGCCCTCGAGTTCGGCCCGCGGCGTCAAGGCAGCCACCGAGTCGACCACGAGAATATCGATCGCCCCCGACCGCACCAGCGTGTCTGCGATTTCCAGCGCCTGCTCGCCCGCGTCGGGCTGCGAAATCAGAAGATCGTCGACATTGACCCCCAGCTTGCGCGCATAACCGGGATCGAGCGCGTGTTCGGCATCGACGAACGCGCAAATTCCGCCCGCCTTCTGCGCCTCGGCGACCACATGCAGCGCCAGCGTCGTCTTGCCCGAGCTTTCCGGCCCGAAAATTTCGACAATACGCCCCCGCGGCAGCCCGCCGATCCCCAGAGCGATATCGAGACCCAACGATCCGGTGGAGACGGATTCGACATTGACGGCGGTGTTTTCCCCCAGCCGCATGATCGAGCCCTTACCGAAATTACGCTCGATCTGGCCCAGAGCGGCCTCGAGCGCCTTGTTCTTATCCATGGAACCTTCCACCACGCGAAGCTGTGAAACCGACATAACTTCTCTCCTTATTTCACCTATGGCCGGTGCAGGCAACGCGCCGGTGTGTCCTCAACAGAATTTCATTTTGTATTTGTTTTGTTCTCACAAATCACTTCCACGCGTCAAGTACAAAATGAGAACATTTATCCGCCGGAACCGTTGCAGGCTCACTGCGTTGGAGCAGAATGCCAAAGAACGGACTTGCACCGGGCTTGGCCATCGGTATCGCCCTTGGCGCCGGGCTCGGTGTCCTTCTTGACGACCTCGCGATGGGGATGGGCGTCGGCATTGCGATCGGCGCCGCCATCGGCATGGCCTACAACACGGCCATGTCCGATGAAGACGAGAAAGACGAATAGTCTGCCCTACTCGTCCTCGGCCTGCTCCGCCTGCGCTCCCGAGAGCACTTCCTTGACCTTGGAATTGATCTGATCGAGCGAATACGGCTTGGGCAGGAATTCGACGCTGCGGTCGTCCTCGAGCCCTTGCCGCACGCTCTCTTCGGCGTAGCCGGAAACGAAGATCACCTTGATGTCCGGGTAGATCTTGCGCACCTCGGTCAAAAGCGTCGGCCCGTCCATCTCGGGCATTACCACGTCCGAGATGATGAGGTCGACCTCGCCGGTCTCCTCGAGCACCTCGAGCGCCTCCTCGCCCGATTCGGCCTCGAACACCTCATAGCCCGTCGTCGAAAGCGCCCGCGCCGAGAACATCCGCACGCTCTCCTCGTCCTCGACGATGAGGATACGTTCGTTCCCCGTCAGATCCTTGACCGGCGTCGCGGCCTTTTCTTTTCTCTGTGTCTCCACGGGAATGTGGCGAGGCAGGAAAATCCGGAAGGTCGTGCCCTTGCCCACTTCGGATTCAGGATAGATGAACCCGCCCGTCTGCTTGATGATCCCGTAGACCATCGAAAGCCCGAGCCCCGTTCCCTTGCCCAGTTCCTTGGTCGAAAAGAACGGCTCGAAGATTTTCTCCATCACGTCGGGCGGCATGCCCGTGCCCGTATCCTTGACCTCGATCAGCACATAATCCGCCGGCACCATTCCGCGATAGTCGTAGGTTGCCGCCTCGCCCTCCTCGACATTGCGCGTACGCAAGGTGATCTGCCCGCCCTCGGGCATCGCGTCGCGCGCATTGACGGCGAGGTTGATGATCACCTGCTCGAGCTGCACGAGGTCCGCCCGCACGGGCCACACATCCCGGCCATGTTCGACATCGAGCGAGACATGTTCGCCGATGAGCCGCTTCAAAAGCACCGTCAGGTCGTCGATATGCTGGGGCACATCGAGCACCTGCGGCCGCAGCGTCTGCCGCCGCGAGAAGGCGAGCAGTTGCCGCACCAGCCCTGCCGCACGGTTGGCGCTCTGCTTGATCGACATGATGTCGCCGAAGGATGGGTCGGACGGCTTGTGCTTGATCAAAAGAAGATCCGAAAACCCAATGATCGCGGTCAGAACGTTGTTGAAGTCGTGCGCCACCCCACCTGCGAGCTGGCCGACCGCCTGCATCTTCTGACCCTGCGCGAACTGCTCTTCGAGCATGCGCTGCTCGGTCATATCGAGTGCGTAAAGGATCGCCGCCTCGTCGCTGTCCCCGCCCTTTTCGACCCCCGAAATATACATCCGCACGCTCAAGGGCTTTTCCCCCGGCACCGTCGCATCCACCGGATCGATCTCCGACTTGCGCGCCCGCGCCTCTTCGAGCGCGATCCCCAACCGCCGCCGGCTCTCTTCGTCCACAAGGCTCGCCATATCGAGCCCTTCAATTCCCCGCTCGCCCGAGGTCAGCCCGAAAATCCGCGTAAACGGCGCATTGGTCCGTACCACGCGCCCCGCGCTGTCGAGCGCGGCAATGGCAATCGGCGTATTGTTGAAGAACCGCGAGAATCGCACCTCTGCGGCCCGAAGCGCCTCCTCGGTATCCACCCCGCGCGAACGGTCGAGCACGAGCGTCCGCGTCTCGCCCAATTCGCCCTCGGCCAGCCGCGCCGCGCGATGCAGGAGCCGTACGGGCAAATTCGTCCCATCCCGGCGCACGAGGTCGAGGTCGATGATCTCGGTCTTGACGGTCCCATCCTGCCCGCCACCCATCAACAAGCCCGCGCCGTCGCCATGGACGATTTCGCCCAGGTCGAGGTCCCCGGCCTCGAAGGCCGCGAGGTCATAGCCCAGCCAATCGGCAAGCGTCGAGTTGATATATTGTATGCGCCCGCGCGCATTGGCCGAAAAGAACCCCGCCGGCGCGTGGTCGAGATAGTCGATCGCCTTTTGCAGTTCGACGTAGAAATTCTCCTGGCTCTCCCGGTCGCGGGTGATGTCCTCGACCGTCCACATCACGGCCTTGCCCGGTGCGCCATCGAAATCGGGCAGGCTCCTGACGCTCACCCGGTGCCAGCGCGCGCCGGAAGCGCCGGGAATACGGATATCCTCGATGATGCTCCGTCCTTCGCGCGCGGCTCGTGACAGCCGGTATACCGCTTCGGAGGCCTCCGGCTGGCTTGCGAACAGTCGCGGCACGCCGACCGGCATCGTGCTCGAGATGGATTTGGTCATCTCCGCATAGCGCGCATTGGCGTAAAGGATCTTGCCTTCCCTGTCGGTCACCAGCGCTCCGGCAGGCATGGAATCGACGATCGCGCGCGACAGCGTCCGCTTTTCGTCCCCGCCCGCAAACCGGAACAACCCGGCCGCAAGCGCAAAGAGGCAGAACACCCCTACAACAGCCAGAAGCCCCAGAAAGAGCAGGATCATGTCGGAGGGAACCGTGTCCCCCATCATGGAAAAGCCCACGGCAATGGCGACGAAAACCAGCGAAAGCGCAACGACGCGCCACAGCGCCCCGTTGGACGAGGGCCGCGCGACCACCGGCTCGGGATAGTTATCCTCGTCGATTGGAGCCACCGTCATTTGAACCTTCCACCTGCCCGGTGCATTCCGGGACGAATCGCCGCTCTTTCTACCTAGCAAAAGCGGCTTTGGCTTGGGTAGTGCAGATTAAGCGCAAGTTAACAGCCAACGCGTACCCGCGCCACGCATTTGGCACTACGAACGCTGCCACCCCTTCCGCGATTTCAGGCGCATAACATACCCGATGATCTGCGCCACCGCCTTGAAGTGCTCCGCCGGGATCTGCTCGCCCACCTCCGCGCCGGCATAGAGCGCGCGGGCCAACGGCGGGTTTTCGACGATAGGAACGTCATGGTCCTTCGCCAGCCCCCGGATCCGCAGCGCGATCGCATCGACGCCCTTGGCTACCACCTCGGGTGCCGGCATGGACCGGTCGTATTTGAGCGCCACGGCGAAGTGCGTCGGGTTGGTCACCACCACCGTGGAGTCGGGCACCGCCGCCATCATCCGCTTGCGTGAGCGCTCCAGCCGGACCTGCCGGATGCGGCCCTTGACGTGCGGGTCGCCCTCCATCTGCTTGTATTCGTCCTTGACCTCCTTGAGCGTCATCATCTGCCGCTTCCACCATTTGTGACGCATATACATGTAGTCCAGAAGCGCCACGATGGTGATCGTGATCAACGTCGCGATGAAAAGCTGGATGCCGATCTCCTGGAAAAATTCGAGGATAACGACGGGGTCCGCCCGCACCATGGTCTCGAGATTGTCCCGGTGCGGCCAGACGACGAGAAACATCACCGTCGAAAAGACGACGAGCTTGAACAGCCCCTTGGCGAAATTGACGAGGGCCTCGGTCGAAAACAGCCGCTTGAAGCCCGAAACCGGTGAAACCTTCGAAAATTTGGGCTTGATCGGATCGACCGAGAACACCATCCGGTGCTGCACCATGTTCCCCGCGATCCCGAACACTGCCATCAGCGCCATGGGGATCAGCAGCGCCCCGAGGATCACCACGGTGATCGTCTGCATCACCTGCCCGAACCCCGGCCCGCCAACGTCCAGTTGGTCGGAATGCTCCATGATCCCCTTGAGACCTTCGGTTACCGAAGCGGCGGTTATCGGCGCAACGAAGGCGAAAACCAGCGCCGAGCCCATGATCATGAACCAGGTCGTCACCTCCTGGCTCTTGGCCACGTCGCCCTTCTTATGCGCGTCCTCAAGCCGTTTCTGGGAAGGGTCTTCTGTCTTTTCGCTTTGTTCAGGCTGGTCGCTCATCCCTAGCCTCTGAACAAAGCGAAATTGGCTTCGAGATAGGTCATGTACCAGCCCATGATGAGCCCCAGAAGCACGGCGAACAGCACGAGTCCCACGATGATATTGGCTGGCATGGCCATGAAGAACACCTGGATCTGCGGCATCAGCCGCCCCAGAATCCCAAGCCCCAGATAGAAAACCAGCCCGAACACGAGAAGCGGCGCAGCCATCTGCACCCCCACGACGAAGGCGCCGGAGATGAACCGCACGGCCATATCCGCCGCATCGCCCAGCATCAGCGGCGCATCGGGTGGAAAATAGGCATAGCTCTCATAAACCCCCGCGAGCAGCATATGGTGCATGTCGGTCGCAAAGATCAGCGTAACGCCGGTAAAGGCGAGGAAATTACCCACGATCGCCCCCTGCACTCCGCCCTGCGTCGGATCCGCCGTCTGCGCCATCGACAGACCCATCTGATAGGCGATCACGGCACCGGCCACCTGCGCGGCGGTCAAAAGCAGTCGAATCAACCCGCCGATAATGAATCCAACTGCCAATTCGTGCCCGTAAGCCACTGCAAGACCTGCAAGATTTCCCGGCATCGGGCCAATAGAAGGCACCACGAGCGGATAGAGCACGAAGGTGAACACCAACGCGAAGGTCAACCGCATCCGCGCCGGGATCGTCTGTTCGCCGAGCGCGGGCAACAGCATCAAAATCGTACCCAACCGCGCAAAGAGCAGAAAGAAGTAGTAAGCGACCTCGGGGCCCCACGTGATCGTCATGACCGCCCTTACCCGCCGAAAATGATCATATCGGCGATCCGGTTCATGTACCCGGCCATGGTTGCCCCCATGAACGGCAGGGCGATCAGCAGCGTGACGAAGATCGCAAGGATCTTGGGCACGAACACCAGCGTCATTTCCTGAATTTGCGTCAGCGCCTGAAAGAGCGCGATGATGACGCCGACGACCAGCCCCACAATCATCATCGGGGCCGAGATGATAATCAGCACCCAGATCCCCTCCCGGGCAATGTCGAGCACTTCTGCTCCGCTCATGGCGCCGACTCCTGCCGTTCGGTTGCGAATCGTTTAGACAAGTTTACACCCTGGAGTGCAATCCGTTCATATTGGATCGCTACCCACCACACCCACCCCCGTCATCACCCGATTTATTCGGGTGATCCAGCAGCGCGCTATCCAGCGCGCGGGAGACCCTGCCCCGTTTGTACCCAGTGCCGGGGCTGCTCTGGATCACCCGGACAAGCCGGGTGATGACGGAGGAGAAGGGTGCAATGTTTCAGTCGGGCCGAAGAACACGCTAAATCGGCATCCGCATGATTTCTTCGTACGCCGAGATCACCCGGTCGCGCACGGTCACCATGGTCTCCATCGTGGATTCGGTCTCCGCGAGTGCGGTCACCACGTCGACCACGCTGGACTTGCCGTTGACCATATCCATGCTCGCCTGATCGGACGCCTTGCCCGCTTCGACCACGTTCTGGAGTTGATCGGCCAGAAGCTGCCCGAAATCGGCACCGGGGGCTTCGGTCTGCTGCAACGGCGCCTTGCCCGAAGCCTGATCGGAAACAAGCCGCGAGATATTCCCATACGCATTCGTTGCTGCGGAAAATGGTGTAGACATCTTCTTCTTATCCCTTACCCGCGCAGAATATCGAGCGTCCGCCCCAGCATCTGCCGGGAAACGGAAACGACGTTGAGATTGGCTTCATAGGTGCGCTGTGCCTCGCGCATATCCATGGTTTCAATCAGCGGGTTGACGTTCGGGTACTTCACATACCCGTTCTCGTCAGCTGCCGGATGGCCGGGCTCGTACCGTGTTGAAAAATCGCTCATATCATAGGAAAGGCGCCCCACGCGCACTTCATAAGCGTCGAGGTCGTCGTTAAGCATGGCGTGAAAGGTGGGAATCTTGCGCCGATACGGGTCTTCCCCCGGCGTATTCCCCGCCGAGTCGGCGTTCGCCATGTTCTCGGCGATCACCCGCATACGAGCCGTCTGCGCCGAAAGCCCGCTCGCGGCGACCTTTATTGAATCCATAAAATCGTTCATTGCGCCCTACCTTTAAGCGGACTTGCCCAGCGCGATACGCAACAGCCGCATTGAACGCGAATAGAGCGTCGTCGCGGCCTGGTAATCCATCTGGTTGGTGGTGACTTTCATCATTTCTTCTTCGAGCGTTACACCGTTGCCTCGGGGCATGACCTCGAAGTTGTTGAGCTCTCGCGCCCCGAACGCGTCGGCGCGTGAACCGCCGACCGAAATATGCCGCGGGCTGGTCGTCTGCGTTGCAACGGAAACCCGCGCCCCCTCAAGTTCCTGATCGAACGTGTAAGGCGCCAGGTCCCGCCCGCGATATCCAGGCGTCTCGGCATTGGCGACGTTCTCCGCCAGAAGCGTCTGGCGGGTTTGATGCCATTGCATCCGGTCCTTGAGTGCGGCAAAGATCGGCAGGTCGCCCATGGCCATGGTGATCGTGCTCCGGGAAGCGCCTATACGTGAATCTACTAGGCAAATCCTGCCTGCCTGGTGGTTAACAAGGAGTTAACCATATGGAGTGCGCATTCGCATTTTGGCCGCAGTAGCGATTATGCTAGGCAAGACTTGCCGCATGATTCCGCGGACCGGACCGGCAGAAACTGGCACAATTCTTAACGACGCCGAGGAGAACGCTCTTGGACACCCTGGCCAATTTGCTTGGCTTCGAGAACAATTACCTTACCGCGATCCTCGCGTTGGGGATTGTGATCGTTCTGATC
The DNA here is from genome assembly GCF_044811015.1 of Pelagibacterium halotolerans. Classification (GTDB taxonomy): domain Bacteria; phylum Pseudomonadota; class Alphaproteobacteria; order Rhizobiales; family Devosiaceae; genus Pelagibacterium; species Pelagibacterium halotolerans_A. The sequence goes on along the minus strand of NZ_CP085243.1, from coordinate 29,897 downwards.
GTTCTGGGCGTGTGGCTCATCAAGCTTCTTGGCGACGCCTCCCGTTCGGTTGGGCGCAACCGCAACCGCCGCCTGATGCTGGTCGATACGATCACGCTCGACCAGAAACGCCAGGCCATGCTGATCCGCCGCGACAATGTCGAGCATCTGATCATCACGGGCGGACCCAACGACCTCGTCGTCGAAACCGGTATCGAGCCACCGGCGCAACCCGCCATGCAGCGCCCTCCGCGCCTCCAGCGCAACGGCAACACAGAGTCCGAAATCCCCGCTGGAGCCAGCGAGACGGCGGGCAAGACCGTCGCGCAACTGCGCGCCATCGGCGGCAGAATGCCGTCGCGTTCCCTTCGCCATACGGGCCTTCTGCGTGTCCGCGAGACCGACGAGCCACAACTGGACAGTGGAAACCCGGACAATGCGGTCCCTGCCGCTCCCGACTCAGCTAAAACCGGATCAGAGCCGACCGTCACCGAAGACGACCGGCTGCACAAGGAAGCTGAGCCTGCACATGGGGAATTCGCCGAGGACGGCGCCAAGAACCGGTAACACGTCGAACGGCCGAACCTTCCGGCCTGCCGCGGCGCTGCGCCGTTTCATCCTCCCGGCGTTCGCACTGGGGCTACTCGTCCTCATCCCCGCCGCCGGGTTCGCGCAGGACATCTCCATAGATTTCGGCGACGAGACCACACTGACCGAGCGCGCGGTTCAGCTCATCGCGCTCATCACCCTATTGTCGCTCGCCCCGTCGATCCTCGTGATGGTCACGAGCTTCACGCGGATCGTCGTCGTCCTCTCGCTTCTGCGCACGGCCATCGGTCTGCAGACGGCCCCGCCGAACTCGGTCATGATCTCGCTGGCGCTGTTCCTGACCGCCTTCATCATGGCCCCTACCCTGCAGCAGAGCTACGACCAGGGCATCGCACCGCTCATTGCCGGAGACATCGAGATCAACGAGGCCATCGAGCGCGGGGCCGTCCCGCTGCACGAATTCATGCGTGCCCATGTGCGCGAGCGCGACGTCATGCTCTTTATGGACCTGACCGGCACCGAGCCCCCTGAAGCGCCAGAAGAGCTCGAACTGCGCATCCTCATCCCGGCCTTCATGATCTCCGAACTCCGCCGCGCCTTCGAGATCGGCTTTTTGCTCTTCCTGCCCTTCGTCGTCATCGACATGGTCGTCGCTTCGGTCCTGATGAGCATGGGCATGATGATGCTCCCCCCGGTCATCATCTCTTTGCCCTTCAAGCTGATCTTCTTCGTCCTCGTGGACGGCTGGCACCTCGTCGCGGGCTCGCTGATCAGGAGTTTTAGCGGTTGAGGAGGGAAGCGCAGGAAGGTGAACGAAGAGGGCCGGTCAACTGCGGCTCGGTGCCCCAAGACGCGCCAGACGCCTCGCGCTCTCTCGTGCGATCAACGCCTTCAGTCCTTCACGAACCAGCGCCGACTTCTCGTTGAGCCCCGTCAAATCGCGCGCTTTGGCCAGAAGGTCGTCGTCTATAGCAAGGGTTGTTCGCATCGCCACACCATCCTTCGGCACAAATTAGGCACGAAGTGGTCCTGAATTCAATGCCACTACCCCCCGCCTCAGGGCGATCGGGTGAAGCGTTTGCCTACGGTGTGCGGTATTGCTGGATGTACCACCCCTGCCCCCCACACCGTCATCCTCGCGCTTGACGCGAGGACCCGCAGCGCAGCCCGCTCCCCAGCAGAAGTCGGGCGCACACCGCGCAACCGCAAATTCCCTGCCCCCAGCCCCTGCTCGGGACGTAGAGAGCTTGCAGATCCTCGCGTCAAGCGCGAGGATGACGGAGTGGGGGAGCTATTGGCGCGCAAGCCTCTGGCGCAAAAGCGTAAAGCAGGCTCGTCGCCAGGCAATCGCTTCATCCGATTGCCTAAACCCCTGCCTGCGCCGCCTTCAACGGCGTAATCGCGTCCTGCACCGCATAAGTCTGCCGATAGGCATTGAGGAACGCGTTGAGCGAATCCACCCCCGCAACCTCCCGGGCAACTTCGCGGAATTCACTGCCGGCCGGCTCCACCGTCGAGGTGACATAGTCGAACATCGCCCATTCGGGCGCCCGCGACATCGCCTCCGAATACCGCCCGCGCAGCCGCGAAAGGCTAAGCTGATCGCGCGCGAGCACGTAGCCCACCGCCGCCTTGACGATCTGCGTTCGCGCCACCGGGCTCAACTGACCGTCTTCGAGATCGGGCGCATAGAGCAGTTCGATCAACTCCGACGCCTGGCTGTAGTGCTCGCTGTTCCATAGCGCTTCGATGCGCAGGAGTTCTGTGTCCCGCCCTGTCACGCCCGAAAGCAGGTCCAGCGCCAGATCGTTCCGGTTCGCATCGATGAGTGCGCGCGCTTCGAGCACCCTGCGTTGCCGTTCGAGGGTCGGTGGAAGTCCTGCGATCCGCGTCTCGCCCAGGACCTGAAGCGCCGCGCCCGGCTGGCGATTGGCAACGTAAACCACCGCCAGATCCGCAGCGACCTGAGCCCGCGCCGCGCCTTCGAGCCGATGATCGATCTGATATTGCAAAAGCTCCGATGCCTGATCGAGCAGATCCACCTTGATGAGCCGCTGCGCCAGGTTGCGGATCATGAGGTCCCCTTCGCTGCCCGGCGGCGTGAGATGGCGGAAATCGTAATAGATGCTCAGCGCCGAAACGGGATCGAGCCGGTCCGCCTCCCCATTCAGGAACAGCCCGGCAAACGCAGTTCGCGCCCGCTCGACAAGTCCCGAAACCGCCGTGGTATCGTCGAAAATCCCCGCCGCCTGACGCGTCGCGTCCAGCGCCTCGCGATAATCGCCGTTGCGGTACTGCAAATCCGTGAGCGTTTCGATGATCGCCAGTTCGACCCGGTCGCCCCGCCAGAGCGTCGCCTGTACTGAAAGCGTATCGACAGCCCGTGCGACGTCCAGCCGCTCCATTTCGTCGAGCAGCCTGATCGTCCGCAGCACCGCCTCCGCGGTCGTCGGCCGGTTGTCGATATTGAGGACGCGCCCGTAGCTTTCCAGCGCCTCGGTATGAAGCCCGCCGAGCTCGTCCAGCATCCCGCCCAGCAGCTCATATTCCGCAAGCTGCGGCCGCGCGAGCATGCCCATTTCGATATTCCCCAGGAAAGCCGCGGCGTTGTCCTCGTCCTCACGCTCGATCGCCGCCCGCGCCGCGGCGAGATGGAACCGCGTCCGCACCCAGCGTGGATAAAGCCCGATGACCGATTTCGCCCCCAGCGCATCGAGCCGCGCACCGGCATAATCGCCCAATTCGGCGCGCGCGATCGCACGCCAGACCATGGCATCGGCCTGATCCGACAGAATACTCGCATCGAGGATATCCATTGCCGCCTCGGGCCTGTGTGCGGCGACGTTGGCCGCCGCTTCGGCCATCATCGCCACCGGCTCGATATCCCGAAGGCGCAGATCGCCGTTCAGCACCGACAGGACGCCGAGGGCTTCGTACGCCAGACCGTTGGCCAAGTAGAACTGTGCCAGTTCGAGCCGCGCCCGATCGAGCGCGTTGCCCTCGGCCTCGACGACAATGTTCATGATGTCGTCGCGCCGGGCAAAAAACTGGTCCGGTGTCTCCGCAACCAGTTCGATAAGATCGAGCGCCGCCCTCCGGTTTTCCGCCGGCGTGCGGTAGCGCAGCTCGTCTGCAGGCGATACCATCAGCCCGTCGACCGCCGAAACGACGGCCAGATTGTTCTCGATCCGAACCTCGACCTGCTCGTGCAAAGGCCGCACCACCAGCCCATGGACTGTCCGTGGCGCGGAGAAATCGACATAATCGAGATTACGCACGATGCCCCTGGCGGGCGGATACGCCGTCACGACCTCCAGGACGTCCCCCACATCCGGATCGCGCAACTCATGCACATGCGCCGGCTTGCCCAGATCGGCCGTGATTTCGTAAAGCCCGGTGTCGGTCATCCGCCGCTCGAGCGTCAATGCTTCAGTCGCGTTGAGCAAAACGTCGCCCAACGAAAGTACCCATGATCGCCCCTCCGACCCGATGGTTGCCAGCCTGTCCTCGTCGAGCGCAAGCCTGACGACCTGCGCATTGCCGGCAGCCTGGACGGAAAACGCATCGACCAGCGCCCCCGATTGCGCCGCGGTCCGGTCTTCCGGCGCATTGATCCGCACCTCCGTGTCGAAAATCAGCCAGACCGTGTATCCGCGCTTGAAAACAGCCGCCGGCACGTCCGAGGGAAACGGGAAGACGATCCGCTCGGTCGTCCCCACCTGGGTCACGAAAGGCGTAATCTCGTCCACCGTCTCGACATTGCCTGCGACCTCGTCCTCGACATCCGGGGTTTGCGCATCGGTCGTGCCACTGACATGTTCGTCCTCGGCTGCAAGATCGAGACTCGCAAGATCGATCCCGGCGGGCGGAATGTCTGGATGGTCGATATCCAGAACGAAAACCGTCGGACTTTCGGAGTAAAACCGCATTCCGGTTTCCTCAGCCAGTTCGAACGAAACAGCGCTCCCCGCCGGGCTCACCGCGTTCTCGACCCCGGCAAGTTCGGAAGGCATGTCGGCGAGGATTTCATAAAGGTCGATCGGTACGGGCCAATCGAACACGATTTTTCCATTGCCCGCTTCATCGCGCGCAAATTCCGCGCTCGTACCGACATTCCAGTCGAAAACGATCCGCGTAAAGGTCGGATGCCGGCCCACGCGGACTGTCGCGGTCGGGTTGTATTCCGCCACGAGCTGCGCCCGCTGCCGCTGCGCCGCGAGTTCCTCGGCCCGTTCCGCACGTTCTGCCAACCGCGCGACGACGTCCTCGGGCAGGCTCGGGGGCAGCCCTACCCAATTCTCGGGCAGAAGATCGACATAAAGCTGCTCACCTGCAACGATCGTATTGATCTGCAAGGGGCCACGCAGCCCCATGCGGAATGCTCTTTTGTCCGGATCCACCCGCGCAATGGCGACGTATTCGCCGAGCACCGTCCCGAAATCGGGCACAACGGCATCCATCGCCGCGTCGAATTCGACAACCAGAACCCCGTTCTCGCTCGTGACATTGTGCTCGGGCAGCGTGAACCGGTCGGGAAAGGTGATGATGATCCGGCCGTAATTCTCGAAGCGCTGCGCTTCGATGGTCACGTCCTCCTGCGCCCACGCGGGACCGGTGGAAAATACGAGGAAAAGCGCAAGGCAAGCAACAACGGCACACGCCGTCGCCCGGACGCGCGTAAACGCTTTAATGCCCTTGATAAACGTCGTCAAAAGCGTTCTGCCCTGCCGCGCTGGCGCCGATCCGGCGAAAGCGTTTCTGCTTTCGCGCCCCGGATGCGCTGATGAACCTGCATCGCCCCGGCATGTTCGATCCGGCGCGACCCGAGTGCAGACCTTAAGGACGAGCGCTTAAAATGCCCTTACCGGATCGTTTAAAGCCATTTAGTATACTCTCAAGAATAACTGCGTTGGATCGCGCGGGATTTTTCTTCTCCGGCGGCGCGATTATTCCCCCACGATCTGGGGCAGGTTCTCAAACCCGGTTTCCGCCACCTGAGCCTCGGACGCGTCCTCCGGCCCGGCAAGCCGGACAGTCAATTCCTGCGCGCGGTCGGACATCATTTCGGCCATGATCGGGCCAAGCTTGCGCGGGTTCATCGCCCGGCCGACATCCACCAGAACGCTCATGTCGATGTCGTTAAAAATCCGCGCGGCATCCTTGGGGCGCATCGCCTCGTACATGGCGACTACGGCGGCGAACTGTGCGTCTTCCGCAGCCTCCTGCGCGTCGACCATCGCATTGATCCGCGCCTCGACCTCCGCAAGCTCGCTCATCCGCTCCTCGACACGCATCTCGGCAGCTTCGACCACCGCCAGTCGTTCATCGAGCTCCGCAGCAAGCGCATCGAGCGCGGCACGGCGCTCGGCCAGCCGTTGCAGAATCAGTGCCTCGGTATCCTCTTCCCTGTTCTCGAGCGGTTCGGCGCCACCGCCGCCGGTGCTCTCCATGATCGAAATATCCTCACCCCCACCGCTCTCCGGTGTGGATTCGAACAAGGCCGCCGCGGCGGCTTCGGCCGCAGCTAGGTCCTCGGCGCTATAGGCATCCTGCCCTTCCGCATCCCCGCCTTCGTCCTCCTCAGCCGCATCCTGCGCACTGGCGACCTGAACGCCCGAGAGCGTATAGCCACCGCCCGTCACCAGCCCCACTGTCTTGAGAACGAGCAGAGCCGACGCGGCCAGAACGACGATGGGCAGAAGGCGGATCGATGTCACGCGGCGGTCTCCCGGCGGCGCTGATGCTCGGCGAGCGTTTCGAGCGCGGACCTGGCGCGGTTGCCTTCGCCCCGCTGCGGTTCACGGCCCCGAGCCGCTTCGGTGATCTTGGAAATCCGATCCATCACCGCCTGGCCCGAATTGACGTGATTGGCCAGCTCGATCGCGAACCGCTCGGCATGGTTGAGCTTCTGGTTGAGCATCTCGTCGGTCTCGATAGCGGTCTGCTTGAGCCCCTTGATCGCGCCATTGGCCATGTTGGTCGCCTGAACGAGATCGCCGATCATCTGTTGCAACGCTTCCCGGTCGGAATGCAGCTTCTTGAGTCGCCGGTTGAGCAGAACGCAATATCCGATTGTTGTAGCAAGAAGAACGGCAACCGCCCCCTCGATGATCAGCCCCATAGGCAATCCCGTCATTGCTACTTCTCCCCCTGTTCTTCCATCGCCTCGAATGCGGCCATCGTGACCTTGGGCGGGTTGAGCGGCCGCGTAACGCGCACCGAAACGTTATTGTGGATATGCCCCATGACCGCCTTGGTGAGTTCAATGTTCCCGCACCGGAGCGTCACAGGATCGGTCGGCTTCATATCGAAAAGGATTGTTTCGCCCTCGGTAAGGTTCAGCACCCGCGAGAGCGGCAGGTCGAGTTCGTGCAGAACCGCTTCGATCTCGGTGTCGGCCGAATAGATCTCGGTCGCCAGATGCCCTTCCCAGATGGGATCGCGCCCGAATTTCTCGCCCATATACATCTGGAGCAATTGCTCGCGGATGGGCTCGATGGTCGCGTAGGGCAGAAGGATTTCGATCTTCCCGCCACGGTCGTCCATATCGATCCGGAGTTCGACGAGGATCGCCGCATTCCCGGGGCGCGAAATCGCCGCGAAGCGCGGATTGGTCTCCATGCGGTCGAGCTTGAAATTGACTTGCCCCAGGGGCTCGAACGCCCTGTGCATGTCATCGAGCACGTGCTCGATCATCCGCCGCGCCAGCGCCATCTCGATGGTCGTATAGGGCCGCCCCTCGACCCGGATCACGCTTTGCCCGCGCCGTCCCCCCAAAAGCACGTCGATCATCGAATAGATGAGCGCACTATCGACGGTCAAAAGCCCGAAATTGTCCCATTCCTCTGCCTTGATGACCGAAAGGATCGCCGGCAACGGGATGGAATTGAGATAGTCCCCGAACCGCACCGAGGAGATCGAATCCAGAGACACCTCGACATTGTCCGAGGTGAAATTGCGCAAGGTCGTCGTCGACAGCCGTACCAGCCGGTCGAACGCGATTTCGAGCATGGGCAGGCGTTCATAGCTCACCAGCGCCGAGTTGATCAGCGCACGAACGCCCGACAGCTCGACATTCGCGCTCGCAGACGAATCGAAACCCAAAAGAGAGTCGATTTCGTCCTGATTGAGCACCCGATCGTCGGAATCCGGACCGCCTCCGGCCTCCGCCTCAAGCATTGCGGCCCAATCTTCACTCAATCCGCTGTTGCCATCGGGGTCCGACATGCCGCCTCCTATTGCACCAGGATTTCTTTGAACAGGATGTTCTCGACCGTCGCCGGATAGACCGCGAGGTTGATCCGCCGCTGCAATTCTTCCTTGAGCCGGTAGATACCAGCGGAGCCTTCGAGGTCGGACCGGCGCAACTCGCGCAAATAGACCTGAAACGCGTCCATGACGCGCGGCAAGCGCGGCTCGATCACCTCGATCATCGACTCATCCTGAATCTCGAGCGCGATTGAAACCTTTAGGAATTCGGCGGCCTGCCCATTCGTATTCAGATTGACCGTGATCTCGGGCAGATCGTAGAAAACCGAAGCCTGTTGGGTCGAGGCCGCAACCGACGTTGACTGGCCACCGCCCGTTCCCATAAGGAAAAAGGCACCCACACCCGCGGCAAGCAACAGCCCGGCGACCGCCCCTCCGATGAGCAGCAGACGCCCTCTCCCCTTCTTGGGCGCCGCCTCTTCCTGGACGCCGTCTTCGTCATTTTCGGTAACGTCGGTCATAAATGCGGCCCGAATCCCGTGAGCATAAGGGGTTTTCCTTGCGTCCCAGCTAAATCTCGCGTGGTTAACGAATGGTTACCATTTGCATTTACCCGGCAGGTTTTACCCGGCAGCTTTTGCCGTAGCGCCAGCTATGCCCCACCCGCCCTTCCTATCCGATTCAAGTCAACTACCTGATTTTATTAAATTTATTGTTTTGGCACGGTGCGTGCATTGTTTTCGTCGAGCGCCCCGTCTTGGGGAAGTCGGACGCTCGATGAAAAACGGGGAAACGCGCAATGCTACAGAACGCGCAACTGATCGGGCTTTCACGCCAAATGGCGCTTCAGCGCCAGCTCGATGTCGTGGCCAACAACATGGCCAACATCAATTCGACGGGCTTCAAGGCCGAAAACATTCTCTTTGAAGAGTATGTGATGCCAGTTGCCTCCGACCGGACCTTTCCCGACGGCAGCCAGGAATTGAGCTACGTCCACGACTGGGCGACGATGCACGACTTCGCCCCCGGCGCGCTGGTCCAGACGGGCAACCCGCTCGACGTGGCGCTCGCCGGCGAAGGCTTCCTCGCGCTCGAGACGCCCGAGGGCGAACGCTGGACCCGTAACGGCGTCCTCCAGATCAATGCCCAGGGCGTCCTCGTCAACCAGAACGGCTACCCGGTTCAGGCCCAGGGCGGCGGCCAGTTCCTCTTTGCCGCCGATGAGACCGACATCACGATCACCGAAGACGGCACCATCTCCTCGAGCGCAGGCCTCAAGGGCCAACTGCGCGTCGTCGAATTCGCCAACCCGCAGGAACTGACCCGGGAGGGCGACACGCTCTTTGCTGGCGGCACACCGGCCCAGGCTCAGGCAACGACCGTCCTGCAAGGCACCACCGAGCGCTCGAACGTCACCGGCGTTGCCGAGATGACCGAAATGATCCGCGTCACCCGCGCCTATACCTCCCTGGCCGATCTCATGCAGCGCCAGGACGAACTCCGCCGCAGCGCAATTCAGCGCTTGGGTGACTTACAAGCTTAAGCTTCAAAGGAGCGACCCACATGCAGGCTCTCTATATCGCATCGACGGGCATGGCCGCGCAGGAGCGCAACGTCGAAGTCCTCTCCAACAACATTGCCAACATGCGCACCACGGGCTTCAAGCGCCAGCGCGCCGAGTTCCAGGACCTTCTCTACCAGTCCTACCGCCGCGCCGGCGCCGCGACCTCCGATACCGGAACCCAGGTTCCCGTCGGCATCGAGGTCGGTTCGGGCGTCAAGGTCGCCGCCACCGCGCGCATCATGAGCCAGGGCAATGTAGCGCCCACGGAAAAGAGCCTCGACCTCGCCATCTCCGGCGAAGGCTTTTTCATGATCGAAATGCCCGACGGCTCCACGGCCTACACCCGTGACGGCACCTTCGAGCGCGACGCCAACGGCCAGCTCGTCACCGTGGACGGCTATGCGGTTCAGCCCGGCATCGTCATCCCACAGGACGCGACGTCCGTTTCGATCAGCCGCGACGGCCTCGTCGAGGCCTACATCAACGACGGCACAGCACCGGTTCAGCTCGGCCAGATCCAGCTCGCGCGCTTTGCCAACAAGGCCGGCCTTGAATCGCTGGGCGACAATCTCTTCCGCGAAACGCCCGCCAGCGGCGAAGCCCAGATCGGCGTCGCGGACACCGAGGGCATGGGCCACCTTCTCCAGGGCTATCTCGAAAGCGCCAACGTCAACGCCGTCACCGAAATGGCCGACCTCATCGCCGCCCAGCGCGCCTACGAGATGAACGCGCGCGTGATCTCGGGCGCCGATCAGATGCTCCAGGCCACAGCCCAGCTCCGCTAGGAATAAAGGAGGACCAGCAAATGCTCGCTTTTATCCTCAAACGCCTCGCCCTCGCCGCCGCGCTCGCCGTCACCGCGACCGTCGCACAGGCTGGCCCGGTCCTGCGTGGCAATGTCACGGTCGCCTCCGACCTCGTTACCGTCGGCGACCTCTTCGCGGGCGCCGGGCTCAAAGCCGAAACCGCGATCTTCCGCGCCCCGGCGCCCGGCACCACCGGCACGCTTGGTATCGACGATATAGCCGCTGCCATTGAAAGCATCGGCATCACCGAGTTCGACAACGCTGGCCTCACTGCCATCAAGGTCACCCGCGCCGGCGTTCCGGTCGATCTGCCACTCATTTCGGACCTGATCGCCGCCGACCTTTCGAACCGGGGCATCCTGAGCTCCGATATGACGATGGACATCGCCCTCGACCGCCCGCTTCCAAACCTTACGGCTGCCGATATGGAGCGCCCCGCGAGCCTCACCATGCTGCGCTATATGCCCGGTTCCTCGACCTTTTCGGCTCGCATCAACGTTTCCGGCCTCTCCCGGCCGCTCGACATCGAAGGTCAGATCCAGCTCATGATCGAGGCTCCGCATTTGAAGCGCAGCCTGCCTCAAGGCACCATCCTTGGCCCCGACGACGTCGAACTGCGCATGGTGCCGCTGGCCTATGCCGAAACCGCCGGCCTCGTCTCGCTCGACGAGATCGTGGGCAAGCAGCTCCAGCGCCAGATCCGCGCCGGCGTCGTCCTGCGCCCCAACGATATCTCCGCGCCCGAACTGATCAGCCGCAACCAGAACGTGACCGTCCTCTACCAGGAGGGTGCACTGACCCTCACCACGCGTGGCCAGGCGCTCAACGCCGCAAGCCTCGACGAACCGGTCACCGTCCTCAATACCATGACCAACAAAGTCCTGCAGGGCACGGCCTCCGCCAACGGCACGGTCATTGTCACCGGCGGCAATCCGCAGCTTGCGGGCCTTTGAGTCTTAATCGCACTGCGCTTGGGGAAGCGCGGTCCACTAAACGGGAAACTTGAAAATGAACCGCTTTTTCAAACTCGCGACAGGCCTTCTGCTCGTCACGTCGCTCGCCGCCTGCGCCACATCCGACCGTCTCGCGCGCATCGGCCAGGAGCCGCCTCTGACCCCGATCACCGATCCTACGGTCCAGGCCGGTTACCGGCCGGTGACCATGCCCATGCCCGCCGCCGAGCCCGCGCGCTACCAGCCCAACTCACTCTTCCGCTCCGACGCCACCGGCTTTTTTCCTGATCAGCGCGCCCGCAGGATCGGCGATATCCTCACCGTCAACGTCACCATCGACGACAGCGCCCGCATCGGCAACCAGACCACATCCACCCGGTCCTCGAGCAACGACATGGGCGTTGGCGGCGTGCTCGGCTCGGTCTTCAACAGCGTCGCGCCCGAAGTCGAAGCCGACGCCGCCATCGGCACCACGTCGGGCGTCTCGAACACCGGCAACGGCTCGGTCAACCGCTCGGAACGCATCACCACCCAGGTCGCCGCCGTCGTCACCCAGATTCTGCCCAACGGCAACCTCGTGATCGAAGGCCGCCAGGAAGTCCGCGTCAATTTCGAGGTCCGCGACCTGATCGTCGCCGGCATCGTGCGCCCCGAGGACATCGCCTCGAACAACACCATCGACTCCTCGAAGATCGCCGAGGCCCGCATCGCCTATGGCGGCCGTGGCCAGATCACCGACGTCCAGCAGCCCCGCTACGGCCAGCAGGTCCTCGACGCGATCCTGCCATTCTGACCCTCTAGGTTTTCCTTCCCCAGATCCGCCGCCGATCCCCCAATTCGCGGCGACGGATCTCCCGGCCCGGCTTCCCCGCCGGACCGAAAAAGAGAAGGGGCGCGGCGTTTTCCCGGCCGCGCCCCTTTTCGGTTTTGATGAGGTCCTAAACGATCGAGCCCGCAAAGGCAGACTCAGTCGTCTTCGTCTTCGTCTTCATCTTCATCCTCATCTTCGTCTTCGTCTTCATCGTCATCTTCATCGTCGTCATCGTCGTCGTCGTCGCCACTGCCATGATCTCTGCGATCGTCGTCATCGTCGTCGCCATTGCCATGACCTCTGCGGTCGTCGTCATCATCGTCATCGTTGCCACCACCATGGCCATGGCCGCTGCGATCATCATCGTCATCGCCACCATGTCCGTGCCCGCTGCGATCATCGTCCTCGTCGTCGCCACCGTGCCCATGCCCGGAGTTGTCATCGTCGTTGCTGCCGCCATTGCCCGAAAGCGCTGTCACGACAGCACCGCCGCTCACGGTGTTTGCGTGTTCAAGAGCCGATGTCGACTGCCCACCGGACGACTCGTGCGCGGTTTGCAACCCTGAAACCGCCCCCTCGGTATTGCCGCTCCCGCTCGAGCACCCCTCGATCTCCTCGAGCCCGAGCAACTGCGCCACCGTCTTCGGACGGCAATCGTCCGCAAACGCCGGTGTCGAAACCGCCAGGGCGCACCCCGCTGCGATGATCGTGAATGTAAACCTGGTCATTATTGCCCCCCTGTTGCCTGAAGCCTGCACCCGGATCTAAGCGCCCGGCATTTAAATTCTGAACACTGAGTTAAATAGAATGCCATGCAAATTGCAGATTTCATGCGCCACCGCCACCAAAATCCCGTCTTCATTCGACCGCAAATATGCTCTAAATCGGAGCAACTGACCCGCCCGGAGTCCTCCCCCATGTCTTTCGCCAAACTCGAAGCCCTCGGTAAACGGCTCGAATCCATCGGCCACGCCGTCGCCATCCTCTCGGCCGACGAGGCGACGAACATGCCCGTGGGCGGGGGTGAAAAGCGAGCCGAGGCGCTCGCTTTCCTCTCCGGCCTGATGCACGAAACCGCGACCGCCCGGGAAGTCGGCGACCTCATTGCCGCCGCCGAAGCCGAAGACCTCGAGCCCGACCATCGCGCAGCCGTCGCCGAATTCCGCCGCGTTTACACCAACGCCACCTGCCTGCCCTCCGATTTCGTCCGCCGCCAGACCGAAACCAACATCCGCTCCGAACAGCTCTGGCGCGATCTCCGCGCCAAGAACGACTGGACGGGTTTCGCCCCGGCGCTCGAAAACGTTGTCGCACTCGCCCGCGAGGAAGCCGCCATGCGCGCCGACGCGCTCGGCCTCGCCCCTTACGATGCTCTGATGGAGCAATACGACCCGGGCAACCGCACGGCCCAGATCGACCCGGTCTTCCAGACGCTCAAGGATTTTCTCGTCGATTTCGTCCCCGAAGCCCTCGCCGCGCAGGAAGCGCGCCATGCCGAACGCCCCCTCAAAACCGTCACCGGCCCCTTCCCCATCGAGCATCAGCGCGAACTCGGCCTATCGATGATGTCCGCGCTCGGCTTCGATTTCACCCATGGCCGCCTCGACGTCTCCCATCATCCCTTCTGCGGCGGCGTTCCAACCGACGTGCGCATGACGACCCGCTACCGCACCGACGAATTCCTCTCCGCGCTGATGGGCGTCCTCCACGAAACCGGTCACGCGCTCTACGAGCAGGGCCTACCCAAACAATGGAGCCACCTCCCCTTGGGCAAGGCGCGCGGCATGGCGATCCACGAGAGCCAGTCGCTCTTTATCGAATGCCAGCTCGCCCACGCCCCGCAATTCTGGGTCTGGGCCATGCCGCAGGTCTCAAAACACCTGGGCGACGCCGCGCTCGACGGCTGGGAAATCGAGGACGTCGTCGCCTCGGTCAATAGGATCGAAAAGGGCCTGATCCGCGTCGACGCCGACGAGGTCACCTACCCCCTCCACGTCATCCTGCGCTACGAGCTCGAACAGGCGCTCATCACCGGCGAGATCGACGTCGCCGATATCCCCGAGGCCTGGGACGCCAAGATGACCGGATATCTCGGCCTTCGAACCCTCGATAACCCCGCCGACGGCCCCATGCAGGACGTCCACTGGCCCGTCGGCGCCTTCGGCTATTTCCCTTCCTACACGCTGGGCGCCATGATCGCGGCGCAGCAATGGGCAGCAATCGAAAAGGCCCACCCGGCGGTTCTCGACGAGATCGCCGAGGGCCATTTCGAAACGCTCAACGCTTGGCGCCGCAAAAACATCTGGCAAAACGCCTCCCGCTTCTCGACCCCCGAACTCCTTGAAAAGGCCACGGGCGGCCCTCTGGACCCACAGATCTTCATCGCACACTTGAAGCGGCGGTATCTTTAGGGCCGTCGGCGCACCAAGGTATGCACGGCGTGCTCGACCTTCGCATCAGCCCCCTTCGGCAGGGCTCCTCGGGTCACGCGCCATAGGCACCAACTTCAGGGCTATCACTTGAAGGGACGTGCGATCTTCCCGAATGGAGGCGGGCTCTGGCTCTGGCGCCTCCACCACCCCCTCGCCGCCCCCGACTTGATCGGGGGCCCATCAGCGTTTGCGCGCCCGAATTGGCAGTGCGATGCAAAGCGTTGCCCGGAACCGGGTGCTTATCGAATGGTGAGACCGCGAGGATCCCGTTGCCCGCCCAATGCACCCGACGCCCTCTCCATTCGGCACGGCAAGGGTCGGTGGCGCTGCCGTGCATCGCACGACGATCCCGGGTCGGCAAGGCGCTGATAGCCCCCCGATCAAGTCGGGGGCGGCGAGGGGGTGGTGGAGAAGTTGGTTTCAAGCGATTGCCCTGTGGGCGATAGGGAGACGAGAGCATACCGTCGGGCTGCTATGTTCACCGCACCACATTGGAAAAACAGCAAAACCGGGAAACTTATCCCCGCCCCCGAAACGTCAAGTATGATGCTTTCCACGGACCCGCTTTTGATGGGCGCAGGCGCAACGAACGTTTGGGCGGGACCGGTCCGGGTCCGATGGGAGTCGTCCCAGCGGAGGCCCAAACGTCACCGTGGCCAGCCACAGCGATCCTGTGGTCACCGGGGAAACCTGGCGGGGATTGGCCCCAGCCCGAGCGGACGCCAAGCCAAAAATCCCGGAGTCCGAAGCGGTTCGGCGTAGCCGAATGAAAAGCTCCGGTGGAGCTTTTCAAGCGCGCGGACGCCCAAAGCGCTATGCGCGACGGCGCGGCGAGACTCGTCTCGCATCTATATAATCAGTATGAGGCGCGTCTCGCCGCATACCGCTCACATTGCCATGGACCGAGGTTGAAAAACCGTCGGGCGCTGCCGCGCGCCTCAGCCCTTCACCAGCCGCAACAGAACGAGGAGTATCACCGCCCCGATGGTCGAATGCACCACGGCGGCGAGAAATCCGGTCCCCAGGCTCACCCCCAGAAACGGAAACAGCCACCCTGCGATCACCGCCCCCACGACACCGACCACCATGTTCCCCACGAGCCCGAACCCGCTGCCATGCACGAGCTTTCCGGCAATCCAGCCCGCAATCACACCGACGATCAGGAAGATCAAAAGACTTTCTATACCCATTCTTGCCCTCTCAATTCCGTCAAACCTGAATCAGGTCCAAAAACAAATTCACCAATTTGAAAGATCCGACTTGCGTGGAAGTCACCGAAATTTAATACGGTTTTGTGCGTATGCCAGACTGTCACCCTGCTCCGCAATACCGGCACGGTGACGGTCGAAAGACAGCAGGGGAACTTTGATAACATGATGACTTTGTCCGCGCGTATACCGGATACGCATCGGGTCCGACTGGCTGTAGCCTGTCCGCTCGCAGCTTTAGCACTGGCGGCATGCGGCGGCGGTGGCAGTACCGGCGGGGACGGCGGATTTACGGCACCCGATCCGGTCAATCCATTTTCGAATTCGGCCACCGACGCCTGGGTTACTTCAACCTATGCGACTAACTTCGATGCCGTGGAAGCGCAGAACTGGTTCAACTCTTCCCAATATGCATTCATAAACAACGATGGTGGCTCACCAACCGCGAGCGAATATGTGGGCAACGAGCTTGCGGATGGCCCCTATAACGGAAACGCTTACAAGGTCATTCGCCTCCACGTCGCTCATGGCGCCGGGCTTTCTGGGGCAGGTCTGTACATTGCCATTGTCGACAATGGTTTTCGCACCACCCACGAAGCGTTCGATGGGATAACAGGCTTTGCCTATGGCGGCTCGGTTGCTGTCGCGGATCACGGCACTCATGTAGCATCTCTGATCAGCGCCAACCCCAATACGTCCGATATGGTTGGCGTTGCTTATGGCGCAAACCTGCACCTGACGTCGACTGATCTCGTCGGCGTTGGTCCGGGAACTCTAGCCCAAGCCACAGCGGAGGCAGCGAGCCTTAACGCTGTCGCGCAGAACAACAGCTGGGGTTACACCGATGCCGACGGCAATGAGCTACTCCTGCAGGACGTCCAAGAATATATGGCGGACAATAACATCACATCCGCTGCGACCGCTCTCACATCGCTGATCGGCTCTTCGAACAGCGACTGGCAGGCGTATTTCGACGCGCTTGAAAATTTCCAAAATACCGGCGTCCTCGTATGGGCTCTATCGAACGATGACACGCTGAACGACGCCGACGCAACGGCTGGGCTGCCCATTCTCGAGCCGGACCTTCAAGGCGCTTGGATTACCGTCGCAAATGGCCTATTCGATCTCGATGGCAACCTCGACATCACCGACGCGGCACTGATTTCAGCGCCTTGCGGCCAAACCGCCCAATTCTGCATCACCGCCAGCGGAAGCACGGTTGGGGCCTCAAGCTCCTCGAACACCAGCTATTCCATGGGCACCGGCACCTCATACGCCGCCCCCATCGTCACCGGCTCCATCGCCCTCATTGCCGAAGCGTTCCCCTCACTTTCCCCTGAGGAATGGGCAAAGCGCCTCCTTGCATCCGCCTACAACGATTTCGCTGAATTCACCAATGACGGCATCACCGATTTCGGCAATGGCGTCGAAAAATACTACTCTGAAACCTGGGGCCAGGGCGTCCTCGACCTCGAAGCCGCCCTAAGCCCCATCGGCACCGTATCCCTCGTCAACGGCCGCGACCTTCAGTCGGGCTCCCGCCACACCCTCTCCTCCTCCTATCTCGGCTCAGGCGGCGCCTTCGGCGACAGCGTCGAACGTGCGCTCACCGGCACCGACATCGCCGTCTTCGACGCCCTCAACGGCGATTTCTACATCGACGGCGCCCTCCTCACC
This sequence comes from Pelagibacterium halotolerans, assembly GCF_044811015.1. GTDB lineage: Bacteria > Pseudomonadota > Alphaproteobacteria > Rhizobiales > Devosiaceae > Pelagibacterium > Pelagibacterium halotolerans_A. The sequence continues at coordinate 12,709 of NZ_CP085243.1, read as the reverse complement.
CGCGACGCCACCGCTGGTACCGCCGAGTCCGCCGCCATCCCCCGCCTCGACGCCACCACGACCGATAAGCTCGGCCTCGGCGCCTGGGGCCTCGCCGCCAGCGACGAGATCGCCTTCGAGGATCTGGGCTATGCCTTCGGCTTCACCGCCGTCGGCGGCGCGGAATACCTCCAGGATGCGCTGGGTCTTTCGAGCGAGAACGTCGCCAACGCCTCGGTCCTTTCGCTCGCCAACGACACAACCGCCATCTATGGCCGCTACGACATGGGCTTCGCCGATTTCGAGCACTACGGCTTCATCGGCACCCACGACAACACCACCGACGGCGCTCTTGCCGGCGTTGGCGGCGCCATCGCGTTCGATTTCGAAGCGCTGGAATTGACCATCGGCGCATCGCAGATGTCCGAGCAGGGCGGCTATCTCGGTATGACGGCCTCCGATGTTTTCACCGACAGCCAGCAAACCGCGATCAGCGCCCTGAACCTCGCCGCCTCGACGGATATCGGTGAAAACCTCGCCCTTTTCGGCGGCATCGAATACGGCATCGCCGCGGGAGCGGAAGGTTCGGGCTATATGTCGAGCCTCGACACCGCCACCTTCTCGGGCTTCCAGATCGGCGCCCGCGCGACCGGGCTCTGGCTGAACGAGGACCGCCTCACCCTCACCGCATCCCAGCCCTTGAGGGTCGAAACCGGCACCATGAGCATGGACGTCCCCGTCGGGCGCACGCCCACGGGCGAAATCCTCTACGACACGGTCACCGCCAACCTCGCCCCCTCGGGCCGCCAGCTCGACCTCGGCATCTCCTACGCCTTCGAGCCCAACCCCTTGGGCGCATTCGAACTCGGCTTCGTCTACAGCCTCGACGCCGGTCACATCGCCGGAGAGCAAGCCGCCGCCCTTGGTGCAACCTTCAAGCAGGCGTTCTAAAACCTGCGGGGCGGGGCGCCCTTGACTTCCGCGCCCCGCCCCCTATCTTTCACCCCGTCCGAAACACCAACAGGATGTGTGCCGCAATGGATTTCCATCAGACAGCCAGCCGCCTTCGCTCTGTCATCGGGGAAATCCGCAAGCATGCCTTCCATCACCGTTTCGAACCTCTCCTGGTCCACGCCTGACGGCCAGACGCTTTTCGAGCCTCTCGATCTCGCCTTCGGCCCCCACCGCACCGGCCTCATCGGCCGCAACGGTGTCGGCAAGACCACGCTTTTGCGCCTCATCGCCGGCACACTGACACCGCAATCGGGCACCATCACCCGCGACGGCACAATCGGCACGCTCCGCCAGAGCGTCCGTCCCGAACCCGGCGAAACCATCGCCTCGCTCTTTGACGTCACCGACGCCCTCGCGCTCCTCGAACGCGCCGAAGCCGGCACCGCCACCGTCGACGAACTCGCCACCGCCGATTGGACGCTCGAAGCCCGCATGGCCGTCGCCCTCGAAAAGCTCGGCCTTCTCGCATCGCCCCAAACGCCGCTCGCCACGCTCTCGGGTGGCCAGCACACCCGCGCCATGCTCGCCGCGCTCGTTTTCGCCGAACCCGATTTCATCCTCCTCGACGAGCCCACCAACAATCTCGACCGCGATGGCCGAAACGCCGTCATCGCCATGCTCGCGTCCTGGCGCGGCGGCGCCATCGTCATCAGCCACGACCGCGAGCTGCTCGAAACCATGGACACACTCGTCGAGCTCACAACCCTCGGCGCCACCGTCTATGGCGGCAATTGGAGCCACTACCGCGAGCGCAAGGCCATCGAGCTCGCCGCAGCCAGACACGACCTCGTCACCGCCGAACGCCGTGTTGCCGAAGTCGACCGCAAGGTCCAGGAAACCCGCGAACGCAAGGCCCGCAAAGACAGCGCCGGCAATCGAAAAAGGGCAAAGGGCGACACCCCCAAAATCCTCCTCAACGCCATGCGCAACAAAGCCGAGAACACCAGTGGCGAAAACGCCCGCCTCGCCGTCCGCCAGCGCGAAGAGGCCGCCAAACAGGCTGCCGAAGCCCGCGAAAAGATCGAGATCCTCGATCCGCTCGCCGTCTCGCTCCCGGCCACCAACCTCCCCCGCGGCAGGGCCGTCCTTGGGCTCGAAGCCGTCACCGCCGGCTACGACCCGGACAGGCCCGTCGTCCAAAACCTCTCTCTCGACATCACCGGCCCCGAACGCATAGCGCTCACCGGCCCCAACGGCTCGGGCAAAACCACGCTCTTGAAGCTCATCACCGGCGATCTCGACCCCTTCGCAGGCGCCGTCCGCCTCAACGTCCCGCTCGCCTTCCTCGACCAGCAGGTCGCCCTCCTCGACCGCACCGAAACCATCCGCGACAATTTCCGCCGCCTCAACCCCGACAGCACCGAAAACGCCTGCCGCGCCGCCCTCGCCCGGTTCCGCTTCCGTGCCGACGCTGCCCTCCGGACCGTCGGCAGCCTCTCGGGCGGCCAAATGCTCCGTGCCGGCCTAGCCTGCACGCTCGGCGGCCCGACCCCGCCGCAATTCCTCATCCTCGACGAACCCACCAACCACCTCGACCTCGACGCCATCGACGCCATAGAGTCCGGTCTTAAGGCCTATGACGGCGCCCTCCTCGTCGTCAGCCACGACCGCCCTTTCCTCGAAGCCATCGGGATCGAGCGTGAGGTTGCGTTATCGGCGTGATGCCTGTCTCTCTTCCTGCCCTCTCGCCATTTTGGACCGGCGCAGGGCACAAAAATGGCCTCCCGGCGCGAAGCCGGCAGGCCATTTCTTATCGTTTCCCCCTGCCCGGAGGCAGCTCCGGCAGTCCGGCTCAGTCGTCCCGATAGACCTTCTCGCGGCGCTCGTGCATTTCCTGCGCTTCGAGGCTCAGTGTCGCGATCGGCCGGGCATCGAGCCGCGCGAGCCCGATCGGCTCGCCGGTCTCTTCGCAATAGCCGTAAGTGCCGTCGTCGAGCCGCTTGATCGCGGCATCGATCTTGGCAATCAGCTTGCGCTGACGGTCGCGGGTCCTCAACTCAAGGGCCCTGTCGCTTTCCGACGAAGCCCTGTCGGCCATGTCGGGATGATTTGTACTTTCTTCCTGGAGATTTTCGAGGGTCTCGCGGCTCTCGCGAAGGATTTCGTCCTTCCAGGCCTCGAGCTTATTGCGGAAATATTCGCGCTGACGGGGGTTCATGAACTCCTCGTCCTCGGAAGGACGGTAAGCGTCAGCTAGGGCATCAACCGACATCGATAGACTCACTCCCGGTAAGACCATAGGTCGGCGCCTATATAAATTTATGCGCAATCAAGGGCAACCGGCTTTTCCGGATGAGCGGCATTTACTGGTGAAAGTCACACAACTGTTACAGTCGGATTTGAGGGGCTAGCCACACAGGGGGCAGAGGAATGCCTTACGGCAATCGGATAAAGTGAAGCTGCCCTGTAGCAGGCCTACTTGGTGGCTTTTACACTTGGTGCCGGAAACTTGCGCGCCCCCCGCACCGCCGTCATCCTTGCGCTTGACGCGAGCCCGCCCCGGACTCGATCCTACGACGTTCACACATCTCCGTTTGAGACGCCAAACCTTGCCACACGCGCGGCTCCCCTTCTTCCTCAAGGGGAGAAGGGGAGCCGTGCGGATGGCAAGCCCTGCGGCCTCAAACGGAGATGTGTGAACGTCGTAGGATCGAGCCCGGAACAGATCCGCGTCAAGCGCGAGGATGACAGCGGAGGGAGGGAGGGAGAGGCGCGTGCGTCAGGGACTGCCGCACGATTCGTGACAGCGTTGCTTCACCCGATCGCCCTGAGGAATACCTAAAGCGCCGGATACTTCCCCAGCTTGGCCAGTTCCACCCGCACTCGCAACTCGATATCGGCCACCAATTGGTCGAGTTCGGGATCCGAATACCCTTTGGCCTGCCCTAAAAAGGCCATCGCCCGATTGAGCTTGCCTTCGCTCACATGTCCGGTGAGGAGATCGGCACGAATTTCCTCAAGCGTATCGAGCAGGCTGTTGGCCCGCTTGACCGCCTTGCGGCGCCCCGTGGTCGCATCGTCGACCGCCTGCAGCGCCAGGAGCGCATCGATGCCGCCGGCGGCCTGTGGCGCGGCGGTCGGTGCCGTACGTGGACGTGGTTGATTTTCGTCGATCGTAAACCGCGCACCGTCCTCCGTCCGGCCAGAACCGGCCCTGCCGGAAGTGGAAACTGTCCGTCCTGCCCTCTCGATCCGCATGCCGTGCCCATCGGTTAACAAATCCTGACCGGCAGAATCTGCCCAGAGATGTTAATTTTACCTTAACCACCCGGCAACCCTTGCCGATGCGCGCGCAAAAGGTATTTCGCCGCCAATATATTTTCCATATATTTCAGCGCACTAACAAACATCGGCAGAACTGGCACGCTTTTCGCTACCCGGTCAACGGAACACGCGAACCCTTGGGGAAGGCGTTCGCAAAGACGGAATCGGGAAGAACGAAATGCTGCAACCGCTCATTCGCATCGCACTGGCAGGGCTTGTCGCCCTGTCCTCCGCGCTGACGCCACTGGCAGCGGCACATGCCGCGCCCGCGCGCATCAAGGACATCGTCGATATCGAGGGTATCCGCGATAACCAGCTTGTCGGTTACGGCCTCGTCGTCGGCCTCAACGGCACGGGTGACGGGCTCAACAACTCGCCCTTCACGCGTCAGAGCCTTGTCGCCATGCTCGAGCGCATGGGCGTCAACACCCGTGGCGAAGATATGCGCACCGCCAACGTCGCAGCCGTCATGGTCACCACCAACCTGCCCCCCTTTGCCACCCAGGGCACGCGGGTCGATGTCAACGTCTCGGCCCTCGGCGATGCCTCCAGCCTCCAGGGCGGCACACTGCTTGTCACGCCGCTGCTCGGCGCCGACGGCGAAGTTTACGCCATCGCCCAGGGCCAAGTCATCGCCAACGGCTTTTCCGCCGAAGGCGACGCCGCCTCGGTGGTATCCGGTGTCCCGACCACAGGCAGGGTTTCCTCCGGCGCCCTTGTCGAGCGCGAGATCAACTTCTCCCTCGCCGCACAGGACTCCCTGAGACTCTCGCTCAAGAACCCCGACCTCACCACCGCCCGGCGCATCGCGCTCGCGATCAACGACCTGATCGGCATGCCCGCCGCCATCCCAGCCGATCCGGCCAATGTCCGGCTGACCCTGCCGCACAATTTCAACGGCAACATCGTCGACCTCTTGACCGACGTCGAACAACTCGTCGTCCAGACCGACCAGGCCGCCCGCATCGTCATCAACGAAAATTCCGGCATCATCGTCATTGGCCGCGACGTCCGAGTCTCCGCTGTCGCCATCGCCCACGCCAATCTCACGATCACGATTGCGGAAAACCCGCAGGTCGTGCAGCCCGAACCCTTCAGCCTCGGCGAGACCGCCGTCGAGCCCAACACGCAGATCGACGTCCTGTCCGACGAGCGCCAGCTTGCCGTCGTCCCGGAATCGATCTCGCTGCAGGAGCTTGTCGATGGTCTCAACGCGCTCGGCATCAGCCCCCGCGACCTCATCGCCATCCTTCAAGCCATCAAGGCCTCTGGTGCCCTCCAGGCGGAAATCGAGGTGATCTGATGGACGCCGCCGCTCCCCTCACGCTCGGCACGACCAACCTGCCGGCAGTCGATCGCCTCCGCGAGAAGGCCGAGGAGCTTGAGGGCGTATTCCTCAACACGCTCGTCTCCGAAATGTTCAAGGGCCTCTCGACCGACGCAAGCGGCTTCGGCGGTGGGCATGCCGAGGAAACCTGGCGCGGCATGCTTTCCGAACAATACGCCGCCGAAATGGCCAAGGCCGGCGGTATCGGCGTCGCCGATCAGATCCTCGCCTCGCTCGTACAAAGCCAACAAGCACCCAACGTGCCTCTCACCCACGCAATCGGAGCCTACCAACGATGACCGCAGCCGACCGCCTTGCCGCCCTGGAAACCCTCGATGCGGCAATTCTGTGCGAACGGGCCGAAACCGCCCTCGCCGCGCTCGTCGAGGTGATGAACCGCGAAACAACTTTCCTGCGCGCCGGCCACATGAAGCAGGCCTCGGCCCTGACTGCCGAGAAGACCCAGCTCGCGCAGGATTACGTGACCATCGCCCGCGCCGTGCAACGCGCCTCCGACCGCCTCAAGGCCGAAGCCCCCGAGCGCGTCGAAACCCTCAGGCGCGGTCACGAGGCGCTGGCGACCCAAATGGCGGAAAATCTCCGTGTCCTCGCAACCGCCAAATCCGTCACCGAGAGCCTCCTGGGCGAGGTGGCGCAAAAGATGCAGCAGCAAAACACGCCCAAGACCTACGGCGCCCCCGGCCCGAACCCCCAAAAGGCCACACCCTCCGTTAGCGGCCTGTCGATAAACAAGGCCCTTTAACCCAGGAGCCCTGCACGGTGGTTATGACAGGTTGGCACCATACCTGCCTCCCCCCACGCTGTCATTCCGGGGCTAGTCCCCGGAATCCAGCCACGCGCTGTCCAGCGCGTGAAAGGACTCGTCTGTGCGTTCAAACGAACCGGTAATCAGGGCCCGGGGTGACACGATGGCGGGGGAGGCGCAGCTTTGCCCTGAACCGGACGGAAGTGCGTCAAGCGCGAGGATGACGGGGCGTGCGGAGCAGACATGGTGCATCCAGCAACACCGCATACCGCAGATATATCCTTCACCCGATCGCCCTGCCCTTTAACCCGTCTCATTTTAAGACAAGTCGAGCCAATTTCATAACCGGCCACTCATTACCTCAGGCAGATACTGCCCGGCAACTTTTGCCGCATACGGCGCAAAGTGGTTAACAAATGGCTGGTTCGATTTCACTGCTGCAAGGCCCCTTCGGTATTGCCGCCACAACGCGACGCCCCGCCCCCAAACCCGGGGCACCCGGCGTTGCGCCGGTAGCGGCAGGCGTTGGCGCGCGCCTTGACCCGGCAGCCCGGCAAAAGACCGAAGTACCGCCACCCGAAATCGAAAATCTTGAGTACAATCAGGAGGTTACAGGATCCGTTGAATCTGCGACCCTGTTCGAAGCCAGCCTCCTCGCAGCTGCCATGCTCCCTGCCGATACCCAACCTCACGCAGGACCCGTATCTCGCGACGAACCCTGGACGCCACCCCAATCCAGCCTCGCCCTGCGCGACCGCCGCGCCTGACGGTCAAGAGTTAATTCGGACCTATACAATCACACTTTGTTAACCTTTCAGTAGCATCTCGCGCTACACACTATGGTTAACAGCTCGCTAACCGGGCTGATTCTGCATACGCCGAACCAGGAAGAGAAACGCCATGTCCTCCGACGTATCCCTGTCGAAAGCCGTCCGCTCCAACCTTCTGCACCTGCAGAACACGGCCAAAATGATGGATCGCACCCAGGAGCGTCTGGCCACCGGCCTCAAGGTCAATTCGGCGCTGGATAATCCCACCAACTTCTTCACCGCCGCATCCCTGAAGGGTCGCGCTGCCGATATCGGCACCCTGCTCGATGCCATGTCGAACGGCATCCGCACCATTGAAGCGGCGGACAATGGCCTGTCGGCGATCACCAAGACCCTCGAATCGATGCAGTCCACGCTCCGCCAGGCGCGCCAGGACAAGTCGTTCCAAACGGCGAGTTACGCACTCGGCACGGGCTTCGCCGCCGCGGACCAGCTCTCATTCTCCGACGGAGCTGTCGGCGCGACGCCGGTTGGCGTGGATTTGACGACCGCGCAGGGCGTACTGACCGGCGCGGCCTATACCAACCTCGACTTCGACAATGGCGGCGCCTTCGGTGAAACGCTGACATTCGACATCGCAACCAATGGCGGTACCGCCACGAGCGTTTCCGTTGAAGCCGTCGACGCCGACACCATCCGGGTCAGCATTAACGGCAACGACTACGATACCGACGTTACGGACACGAATGGCGTGACCGGAACCGAATTGGCCACCGCACTTAACGCTGCGTTCACCGGCGAGGACGTCGGTGCGACGACGAGCTTTGTCGGCGGCGCCATCGTGTTTACGGCGGATAACGCGGTTGGCAGCAGCGACGCAGCCGTTTCTGTCACCAACGTCGCCGCATCCGGCGCCCCGGTTCTCACTGGCAGCTTCGGCTTCGATGGCGGCGGCACCGCGTCGACCACAAACGTCACCGACCGCACGGTCGACCAACTGGTCACCGCCATCAACGCGGACCCCGATCTCGATGACAAGATCCGCGCTGCCAACGACAACGGCAAGCTCCGGATCGAGAACCAGTCGACGAGCGCGCTCACCGTCACCGGCGTCGACAACGGCACAATTGACGCGAGCACCGGCACCAGCGAAATCGACGGCAACGACATCCGTGCCAGCCTCGCGCGCCAGTTCAACGAGTTGCGCACCGAACTCGACCGCATCGCCGACGACGCCTCCTATAACGGCGTCAACCTCCTGCGGGGCGACGAGCTCAAGATCGTCTTCAATGAATCCGGCACGTCGACCCTTGTGATCGAGGCCAAGAACGCCAAGGGCGAGGCCCGCGCCATCAACGTTTCCAACCTCAATATCCTCCAGGTCGATCCTGAGGATCTGGACGCGGACGAGGACATCGACACGCTCTTGGCCAATCTCCAGGTGTCGCTCAACGAAGTGCGCGCACAAGCATCCGATCTGGGCTCCACCCTTTCGGTCGTCCAGAACCGCGAGGATTTCACCAAGGAGATGATCAACACGCTGGAAACCGGCGCCGCCAACTTGACGCTTGCCGATACCAACGAAGAATCCGCCAACATGCTTGCGCTCCAGACCCGCCAGCAACTCTCCCAAACCGCCCTCTCCCTAGCCAGCCAGGCCGACCAGGCGGTGCTCCGGCTGTTTGGGTAGGGCCACATCTGGCGGCATGGCGGGCTACGTCTACATTCTCGCCAACCGCCGGCGCGGCGCGACCTATATCGGAGTCACCAACGATCTGACCCGGCGCGTTTATGAGCACCGCGAAAAAAGCGTTCGCCGGTCACACGCGCAAATACAACATCACGCGGCTGGTTTTCTTCGAGATGTACCCGACGGTGCCAGACGCCATTGCGCGTGAAAAGACGCTCAAAAAGTGGCGCCAGCGATGGAAGTGGGACCTGATCGAGAACGAAAATCCCCACTGGGACGATCTGTGGGCGGAAATCGCCGGTGATCCGTTATAGCGGCGCGCGGTCCTCTCCTCCCCCCACCATCCTCTCCTTCTCCCGCCGGTCTCTCCTCGTCCCCACCGTGTCCTCTCCTCCCCCCACCGTCATCCTCGCGCTTGACGCGAGGATGACGGTGGGGGGAGGGGATCGCGCGTCATTAACCGCTCATCATTATCCGCGAAGCCCCGCAACACCCCGATCACCCTTCATTAACCCTTCCCCACCGCCGCCCCGCACCCCGTCAATTGCTCCACCGACATTAACCATTCCTTAGAACCTCCCGCCGCAGTGTCGGGCCGGTCGTCTCAGGAAGAGGCGCTTATACGCGATACATATATCCTAGAAGGGGATACCAATGTCTGAAGTAACGCTTTCCAAAGCGGTTCGCTCGAACCTGCTCTCCCTCCAGAACACCGCCGACATGATGTCCGCGACCCAGACCAAACTGGCGACCGGCAAGAAGGTCAACTCGGCTCTGGACAACCCGACCAACTTCTTCACGTCCTCGGGCCTCAACGCTCGTGCCAGCGACATGAACTCGCTCTTGGACTCCATGGCTAATGGTATCCAGACACTTGAAGCCGCTGATAACGGCCTCTCCTCGATCACCAAGACGCTCGAATCGATGCAGTCCACCCTGCGTCAGGCCCGTCAGGACAAGTCGTTCGAGACTGCTTCCTATGCCATTGACGGCGCAGACCTCGACGGCACTGAAACCGTCGCGTTCAGCGGTGGAGCCGTTGGCGATACGGCTGTTTCGGTCGAAATGACCAATTCGCAAGGCCGGATCACGGCTGACAACGCCTTCACCGCGCTTGACCTTGAAGACGCTGAAGCTAACTTCGACGATAGCATCTCGTTCGATGTCACCGGCAGCGATGGTGCCACACGTTCCGTCGTGGTTACCGCCACTGACAACACGACGCTCAGCGTCTCGATTGATGGTGGTGCTGCAACCACGTCGACCGTAGCCGACGCTAACGCTGTTTCGCTTGACGAACTCGTAACCGGCTTGAACGCTGCATTTGATGCCGCTTCGACTCCTGTCAGCCTCACGGCCAGCAACGAAGGCGGTAACCTCGCGTTTACTGACGACACTGCAGTGACGAGTGGCGATGCTTCCGTTACGGTTAGCAATCTTGCCGTGGCGCCCGGTGCTGGTACGGCAACAGGGTTGGCAGCGACTGACCTCGGGTTTGGCGCCGACGGTTCCGCTGGTACGGCAAGCCTGGAGAACACGGAAGCCAAAACCGTTGACGCTCTGGTCACCGCGATTAACAATAATGCCAATCTCGACGGCAAAATCCGTGCGTCCAACGACAACGGCAAGCTCCGGATCGAAAACCAGTCGACACAGGATCTGACCGTGACCGGCGTTGACGCTGACGGTGAAATCGACGGCGAAGCGGGCACCAGCACGATCGAAGGCAACTCCGTCCGTGCTGGCTTGGCCGACCAGTTCAACGAACTGCGCGACCAGCTCGACAAACTCGCCGACGACGCCTCGTTCAACGGCATCAACCTGCTGCGCGGCGACAACCTGCAGATCACGTTCAACGAGACCGGCACGTCGGAAATCAACATCCAGACCGAGAATGGCGAAACCATCAACTCGGGCAATCTGGGCGTTCCGACCACGATGGAAGCCAAGGACCTCGACAGCGACGCCAACATCGACAAGATCCTTGGCGACGTCAAATCGGCCCTCAACGAGGTGCGGTCGCAGTCCTCGACCTTCGGTTCGAACCTCTCGATCGTGCAGAACCGTCAGGACTTCACCAAGAACATGGTCAACACGCTGGAGACCGGCGCGTCCAACCTCACCCTGGCCGATGCCAACGAGGAAGCCGCCAACCTCCTCGCCCTGCAGACCCGCCAGCAGCTGTCCTCGACCGCTCTGTCGATGGCTTCGCAGGCCGACCAGGCTGTTCTCCGTCTCTTCTAAGAATAAGAAGAGCAGATCGTTTAGAGGATTGGGCGGGCCAGAAGGCCCGCCCTTTCTTTTTTGGTAGAGCGCCCGTGCCACGCCCCGGGGCAATCGCTTGAAGGGACGTGCTATCTGCCCGGATGGAGGCGAACTCTAGGTCTGGCGCCTCCACCTCCACCTCCCCCTCGCCGCCCCCGACTTGATCGGGGGCCCATCAGCGTTTGCGCGCCCGAATTGGACGTGCGATGCAAAGCGCGGCCTGAAACCGGGGGCGTGCCGAATGGTGAGACCGCGAGGGGCGCGTTGTCGGCCCAATGCACCCGATGCCCTCACCATTCGGCACGGCAAGGCGCGGTGGCGCTAGCGTGTATCGCACGACGATCCCGGCTCGCCAAAGCGCTGATGGCCCCCCGATCAAGTCGGGGGCAGCGAGGGGGGAGAGGTTGGCTTCAAGCGATTGCCCTGGTGCCACACACCCCGCCCTTCCCTTTTCCTCGCCTAAACCGCATAGTTCCCCCCAAATCCGGAGAGCGAATCATGGCGTTGAAAGTCGAACTCAAGCCCGGCGAGAAAATGCTGATCGGCAATAGCGTGATCACCAATTCCGACCAGCGCACACGCCTCTATATCGAAGGCTCCGCGCCGATCCTTCGCGAGAAGGACATCCTGACGCCCAAGACTGCGGATACGCCCGCCAAATCGCTCTACCTCGCCATCCAGATCATGTATGTCGAACAGAACGTCGAAAAGCTGCAAAAAAGCTATTTCGAACTGGTCAACGATATCGTCAAGGCGGCCCCTTCGACCCTGCCCTACATCGACCAGATCAATAACGAGATATTAACTGGCGATTTGTACAAAGCTCTAAGGATCGCGCGCAAGTTGATCGACTACGAAGGGGGACTGCTTTCCAATGTATCAACACGGAGCTCTGGCGTATCAACAGACGGCCCGTCAAACGGCTAACCCCCGCGATCTCGAAGCCAACCTGCTCGCCAAGCTCGCCGGCCGCCTCCAGCAGATCCGCGACAACTGGCCGGTTTCCCCTTCCGAACTCGACGAAGCGCTGACCCGCAACCGCAAGGTCTGGAGTATTTTCATCGCCGCAGTGACGGACGACGCCAGCCCCTTGCCCGCTCCGATCCGCGAGAACATTGCCAATCTCGGTATTTTCGTCATGGGCCAGACCATGGAAATCATGGGTGCTCCGACCCCTGAAAAGCTCGATGCGTTGATCAACATCAACCGCCAGATCGCCGCCGGCTTGCGTTCGAAGCCAGACACAGCGGCTTAGGACACTCTCAAGCATAACTGCGTCGGATCGTGCCGGATTTTTCTTGTCCGGCAAGGCGCATGATGCATCGCGCCTTCCCATACCCCACCGTCATCCTCGCGAACTCCGTCATCTCCCCCTCCGCCGTCATCCTCGCGCTTGACGCGAGGACCTGCTGCTCTGTCGCATCCTCATCAGAAGTGGAACGAACCACACCCGGCGGCAAACCCCTATGCCCCCAGCCCTTGCGCGGGGCGTTGAAACCTTGCGGGTCCCGGCTCAAGGCCGGGATGACGGTGGAGGGAGGCGGAGAGGATGACGGTGGGAGAGGGAAGGGCGGGGTGACTTCGGTTTCTCGCACCCTGCTCCGCCGTCATCGTCGGGCCTCTCCTCCCCCTCC